>JAPDNP010000003.1 GCA_025989215.1 Neisseriaceae bacterium JH1-16
AAAGCATTCCGCCAGCGTTCAATCTGAGCCAGGATCAAACTCTTCAGTTCAATCTTTCGCTAATTTCGTACTTGGCTGCAAGCTCAAAGAAACCATTCGATTTCCTTAATCTTGCGGCATGAGCACCCATTCAAACCAGGCACTCACACCTATCGGTTGTTCGTTCTGTTAAAGAGCAGTTGTTGCTGACCGGCTTCGTTTTGCTGTGTCAGCAGCAGAGGAGGCGAACTATACCGGCCCGACCCCATCGCGTCAACACCTAGTGGCGAAGAAAATACCGAAAACCGACCTCCACCACCCCAACCTGCCGCCAAGTCGCTGATCGGCCAGGAATTATCTGTTTGAACTGTTTTAACAGCAGCTCAACAAACCCTCGAAAACCCTGCTGTGACAACCTTCTCGGCCACGAAACCGCCCTCGATAACAATCGTGAAACCGGCACGACTACCCCGAAAAGCCAAAAAGCTTGGCCGAACTACCGTTCGGCCAAGCTTTGATGACATATATAGGGCGTAGCGGCCGATCAGGCGATTACCGCGCGGCGACGCAACGGCTGTTTCAGCTTCTGCGCCAGTACCACGCCGAATAAGGTAATGCCGCCACCAATCAGATGGTAGGGATGCAGCTCCTCGCCGAGGAACAACATGGCGATCGCAACGGTGAATACCGGCAGCAGGTTCATCAGCGTGGTGGTACGGCTCGGCCCCAGCTGACCGACACCATGCATCCACAGGAATGGGGCAATCACCGAAGCGGGAATGCCGGCGAACAACACCAGCGGCAGGCCGGCAGCGGTAATCGGCGGTGCCGACTGCAGCAGGTAATAAACGAACAGCACCAGATTGGCGCACCAGATCTGCACGAACAGCGAGTGCCAGTTGTTGAGAGGGATGGCCCAGCGCTTGAGCAATACTCCATAGGCGGCATAAGACAGGCAAGCGAGCAGCATCAGGCCGTCACCGGTGGTGACGCCATGCGCCAACAGTGCTGCCGGATTGCCATGACTCAACAGATAGCCTAGTCCGACCAAGGACAGCACGCCCCCCGCGACACCGCCGACCGTCGGCGCCTCGCCGAGCAGCACCACACTCAGTCCGACGGCCAGCAGCGGCATCAGCGAAGCGAGAATGCCCATATTGGTCGCGGTGGTGGTTTCGGCCGCGATATAGGCCAGACACTGGTACATCACCATGCCGAGCAGCCCGAGCACGAACAACTTGGGCAGATAGGGGCGGATCTCACGACGCTGGCGCCAGACCGGCCCGAGCAGCACCGTCGCCATCAGCAGGCCGGCGAGCAACCAGCGATAGAAGGAAATGGCCGAGGGGGCGATGACGCCTGCGGCCAGCTTGCTGACCACGGCATTGGCCGACCAGATCAGCACCGCGGTCAGCGGTAGTCCATAGTGTTTTAGATTCATTCCGGCTCCGGGGGACGAGCGATAAGTTGATGCCCTCATTCTCGCACCGTCGCATTGGATGGATATAATGAGAACCAGACATTCCATGCACTGATCCAGACATGTCCGCCAATGCCCCACTCAGCCCGCCGACCTTCACCGAATTGCCCTACCCGGTGTACTTCCGCATCGACGACTTCGCTGCCAATTCGCACTTCATCAGCCACAGCCACCCCTGGGGGCAGCTGAACTACTCGGCAGCCGGGGTGATGGAGCTGAATATAGACGGGCAGCGCTTCCTGTCGCCGCCACAATACGCGGTGTGGATCCCGCCCGACCTGCCGCACGATGCGCGCATCCATCAGAACGTGATCTACCACTCGGCCTATATCGATGCGCCGCTGTGCGCCACGCTGCCGGACAAGCCGTGCTCGCTGATGCTCAGCCCGATCCTGAAGGCGATTCTGGCCGATTTCGCCGAACGCCAGGTAGCCATCCCCAACAGCCCGGCCGACCGGCGCCTGGCCGAGGTGCTGGTCGACCAGCTGATGATGGCGCGCTGTACCCGCAACTATCTGCCGGCCAGCGACGATCCGGTGCTGAGTGAGCTGCTGACCCAGTTGCAGCGCGAGCCTGGCGGTAATCGCTCGCTGGCGGACTGGGCCCGCCAACTGCACGTAACCGAGCGCACGCTGGCGCGCCGTTGCCAGCGCGATCTGGGCATGAGCTTCGGCGAGTGGCGACAACGGCAGCGCTTCCTTGCTGCCCTGCCCTTATTGGAGGCGGGACAATCGGTGCAGACGGTGGCACTGGAGCTGGGCTACAGCACCTCGTCGGCTTTCATCGCCATGTTTCAGCGCCAATGCGGCACCACGCCGGACCAATACCGCCGGCAGCAGGGCAACCCAGCCTAGCCCCGCCATCCCGATACTTCCCTCTATATAGAGAGTTGGCCGAAGCGCAGAACGATTCGGCCAACCTTTCATTGCAGATGCCCTCAGCTTGGCAGGACGCAGCCATCCACTCCACACAACGGGCCATCAGCATCGATCGCTGCGGCCGGCAGTTGCTGCCGCAGCATGGCAAGCCATGCTGCAGACTTGCCCAGATAAGCGCCAAGCTCTAACCGTTCGAAGCGGCCATCCCGCTCCAGCGCCAGTGTCGGAAATCCCTGGCCACCGACTTGTGCCAACAGCTCGCGGCTGGCGGCAATATGCTGCGGCAAGCCATCCCGACTGATGTCGGCCAATGCTGCGACGAAGGCTTCCGGCTCGAGCCCCAGTTCTCCGGCCAGCTCGATCAACACCGCCGGCTCGGCAATGCGCCGCCCTTCAACATAGTGCGCACGCTGCAGGCGCTCCAGCAGTGCCAAGCCCAGCCCCGCCAGCGCCTCGGCTGCCAGCACTGCGGTGATCGGCGGCGCCGAGTCGAATACCGCCTCCGGATCGCGCAGCAGCCCATCGAAGTACGCATCGCCGAACGGCTGACCGGTCAGCGTGGCGATACGCTGGTCGTGCGGCATCACGTAGCGGCGCAGCGCGTCGGTGACCGGCTGCCGATTCGCGCCGGTCATCATGCCACCGCCGTGCAGCGCGATGCGCAAACCCGGCAGGTCCACAGCGGCGTGCAGCAGTGGCGCGGCGGCGTAACACCAACCACAGAAGGGATCGTAGATATAGTGCAAGGTAGCGGTCTGCATGGTCGGGCCTCGTAGCATTCAGGGACGGCGGGATCTTCCACCGTGATGATGGAGCCAGTCTAGCAACTGGCCGCCGCGCGAAAAACCGCGTACAACGCGTTTGTTTGTTGCACGAATTGAGCGAATCATGGACCGACTCACCGCCATGCGGGTCTTCGTCACCGTCGTCGAACGCGGCAGCCAAAGCGCCGCCGCCGAGCAGCTCGATATGTCGCGCGCGATGGTGTCGCGCTATCTGGGCGAATTGGAAGACTGGTTAGGCGCACGGCTATTGCATCGCACCACCCGACGACTGAGCCTGACCGGCGCCGGCGACGAGGCATTACCGCGCTGCCGACAGATGCTGGAGTTGGCCGAAGACACCTTGGCGGCCAGCCGTGCGCCGCACGAGACCCCGCAGGGGCTGCTGCGCGTGACGGTGTCGACCGGCTTCGGCCAAGTCGTGCTGGCACCGGCGCTGGCGGACTACATTACCCGTTATCCGAAGACCGCGGTCGACCTGCTGCTGCTCGACCGCGCGGTGAACCTGGTGGAGGAACGCATCGACCTGGCGGTACGGATCAGCAACGACCTCGACCCCAACCTGATCGCGCGCAAGCTGTCGGTGTGTCGCTCGGTGGTGTGTGCGGCGCCCAGTTATCTGGCGCGCGCCGGCACACCGCAACGCGTCGAGGACTTGGCGCTGCACAATTGCCTGACCTATAGCTATTTCGGCAAGAGCCTGTGGCGCTTCGAACGCGGCGGCGAGCCGTTGTCGGTGCCGGTCGGCGGCAGTCTTTCGGCCAACGAATCGACCGTCCTGCTGCAGGCGGCGCTGGCCGGGGCCGGCATCTCCCTGCAACCGACCTATGCGGCATTACCGCTGATCCATGCCGGCCAACTGGTCGCGCTGCTGCCCGACTATCACCCGGACACGCTGGGCATCTACGGTGTGTACGCCTCGCGCCGGCAACTGTCGCCCACCCTGAAAAGCCTGCTGGACTTCCTGGCCGAGCGCTTCGGTGCCGAGCCGTACTGGGATCGCTGAGCGCCACACGCCAAGCGAGGCTTTGCCACGCACACCTCTATCCCAAGTTCGAAGCCTGACGACCTGGACTACCGCAATGGATTCGCAGGGTGAAAACACCTTGCGGTAGATATCGGCGACAAGAAAGCACCACAGGCGATAGGCGAAGCCAACATCCAAAAGAAAAGACCCGCGTCACAGACACGGGTCTTTTCTAAACAACCGAGCCACCACCCAAGGCGGACGGCGCGCCGATTTCTCACGCCACCAGTTTGGCGCCGATCACCACCAGCATCAGCGCCAAGGCCGGGCGCAGCACACCTTCGGCCATCTTGTGGGTCAACTTGCTGCCCAGCCAGATGCCCGGCAAGGAACCCATCAACAGATTGACCAACAGCGGCACATCGAGATTACCGAGACTGGCGTGACCGAGGCCGGCGACCAGCGTCAGCGGCACCGCATGGGCGATTTCGGTCCCGACCAGACGGGTGGTCGGCAGCGCCGGCAGCAACAGGAACAGCGCCAAGGTGCCGAGCGCGCCGGCTCCGATCGAGCTGAGCGTCACCAGCGTCCCCAACATGACGCCGGTCAGCACGATCAGCGGACGCAGGGTCTCGAAGGAGGCATTCTGGAAACGCGTCGGCACCCGCTTGAGCAACCAAGGCTTGAACAGGATCGCCACCGAGGTCAGGATCAGCGCCACGCCGAGCATAGTCTTGATCAGCGAGTCCTGCTGGTGCGAGGCCAGATGGGCATTCGACAGGAAGAACAGCGTCACCAGCGACGCCGGCACGCTGCCCGCGGTCAGCCAGCCGACCAGCCGCCAGTCGATATGGCGCTGCCGATGGTGCACCAGCACGCCGCCGGCCTTGGTCACCGCCGCGTACAGCAGGTCGGTACCTACCGCCGTCGCCGGATTGATGCCAAACCACAGCAGGATCGGTGTCATCAGCGAACCACCGCCGACCCCTGTCAGGCCGACGATGAATCCCACCACCAGCCCCGCCACCACATAACCCAGTTCCATTTGCGCCACTTTCGACACTTCTCAATGGCGTCGATGCTAACCCAGCACCATATAACCGGGTTATACCGATTCCTTAATACGAAAGTCGAAACAAGTCTATTCCAGACAGGACGGGGGCTGCCGCCCAGCCTACGCCGTCGAACGATCAACGGAATCTTCGTCGCCCAATGCTACAACGCTTCAAGTTGGCCGAACGACGGGCATAAAAAAACCGCACAGGACGAATCCTGCGCGGTTTCATATGTTTGGTGGGCCCCCCGGGAGTCGAACCCGGCACCAACGGATTATGCTTACCAGCTACGGCTTTCGCCGCCCCTTTCGGGTTTGTGGTCTGGACTGTCTCTTGTCTTTACGACCTGCCCGTACAGTCTCTACACGTTCTCTCGCAAGTGAGAGCTTCGCTCGGGATTACCACGGCCATGCCAGAGGCTTCCCCGACTTTGAGCAGTTCTACCCGGGGGCAGAGTCAACTTACCCCAGGGCAACCCATACGACGCGATTCCGTACCCTTGCGAGCCGTAGGAACCGCTTCTGTTAAGTCCGCTGCTCTAACCAAGCATGAGCTAGAGGCCCGAAGAGCAGCGATTCTACCGACTGTATGCCGGCTAGGTCAAAGCCTCCCGGCAAAAACAACAGAGCCCTAGCGAACTAGGGCTCCGATACGGGCTCGAGAGGCAGGCAGACTTACTGGTTGCCCGGCTCGTTGTCCAGGAAGCTGCGCAGACGCTCCGAACGGGTCGGGTGACGCAGCTTGCGCAGTGCCTTGGCTTCGATCTGACGAATCCGCTCGCGGGTCACGTCGAACTGCTTGCCGACCTCTTCCAGCGTGTGGTCAGTATTCATGTCGATGCCGAAGCGCATGCGCAGCACTTTCGCCTCGCGCGGCGTCAGAGTGTCGAGCACTTCTTTGGTCGCTTCGCGCAAGCTGGCGTACATCGCCGCTTCCGACGGGGCCAGGTTGTTCTGATCCTCGATGAAGTCGCCCAGGTGCGAGTCGTCGTCGTCGCCGATCGGCGTTTCCATGGAGATCGGCTCCTTGGAAATCTTCATGATCTTGCGGATCTTGTCCTCGGGCATCTCCATCCGTTCGGCCAACTCGGCCGGATCCGGCTCGTGACCGGATTCCTGCAGAATCTGCCGGCTGATCCGGTTCATCTTGTTGATCGTTTCGATCATGTGCACCGGGATACGGATGGTACGCGCCTGGTCGGCGATCGAACGGGTGATCGCCTGACGGATCCACCAGGTGGCGTAAGTCGAGAACTTGTAGCCGCGACGGTATTCGAACTTGTCTACCGCCTTCATCAGACCGATGTTGCCTTCCTGAATCAGATCGAGGAACTGCAGACCGCGGTTGGTGTACTTCTTGGCGATCGAGATCACCAGACGCAGGTTGGCCTCGATCATCTCGCGCTTGGCGCGACGGGCTTTGGATTCGCCCATCGACATCTGGCGATTGATCTCCTTCAGCTCCTTGATCGTCAGCATCGCGCGCTCTTGCAGCTCGCCGAGCTTGGTCTGCTTCTCGATGATCGAGTACTTGAAGCGGGTCAGCGCCTCGCTCCAGACACGGCCACGATCGATCTCGTCTTCCACCCACTCCAGATTGGTTTCGTTGCCCGGGAAGCGGTCGATGAAGTGCGCGCGGTCCATGCGTACGCGGGTGACACAGATGTCCTGGATTTCGCGCTCGTAGCTGCGGATCTCTTCGACCTTGCTGCGCAGGCTTTCGCACAGACTCTCGATCTGACGGGTCGCGAAACGCACCTTCATGAATTCGGCGGTGATCGCTTCCTGCAGCTCCAGGTACTGCTTGTGCTGGCTGCCGTGCTTGTTCAGCACCACCACCAGCTTGTCGAACAGCACACGCACGCCACCGAAGTGCTCCAGCGTCTGGCGCTTGAGTTCTTCCAGGTTGGCGCTGGTGAGCGCGGCCGCAGCGGCCTCTTCGTCGACTTCCTCGTCGTCTTCGCTCTCGTCGTCAGCTTCTTCTTCAGCGGCGACCGGCTCGGCGAACTCGACTTCTTCGCTGCTCGTCTCGGCGTCGGGGTCGATGAAACCGTCGATCACTTCGTCGACGCGAGTCTCTTCCCGCTCGATGCGATCGACCAGTTCGAGCACTTCGGCGATCGTGCCCGGGCAGGCCGAGATCGCCTCGATCATGTTCTTGAGGCCTTCTTCGATCCGCTTGGCGATTTCGATCTCGCCCTCGCGGGTCAACAGCTCGACCGTACCCATTTCGCGCATGTACATGCGCACCGGGTCGGTGGTGCGACCGAATTCGGCGTCGACCGACGACAAGGCTGCTTCAGCCTCTTCCACCGCGTCTTCGTCGGCCACAGTCGGGGTGCCATCGGACATCAGCAGCGACTCGGCATCCGGGGCGACGTCGGTCACCTGGATACCCAGACCCTGGATCATGCCGATGATGTTCTCGATCTGCTCAGCGTCCGAGACATCTTCCGGAAGGTGGTCGTTGATTTCCGCAAAGGTCAGGTAACCACGCTCTTTGCCGAGCGCGATCAACTGGCGAAGCCGCTTGCGCTGCTCTTCCAGAGTCATCTGCTCGGGAGCCTGATTGTCCTGCTCGTCGTTGTTCAAATCGTGGGAGGCCGCCATTTGGTTTCCTGCTCAAAAATAAAGCCGAAAAAACACTTGATTATATCACAACACGTCAAGCACTGTTTGGTGCGCCGGGGCAGCCGCTACTTGGGCAACAGCAGCTCCAGCAATAAGCGTTTCTCTTGAGCACTTAGACCTTCACTACGGTCCTTTTGTTTTAGACGCTCAAGCTGTGAGTTCCGCAGAATCTTGAGCAGCTTGTCGTTGCCCTCTTGAAACTGCGTACGCGCCTCATCACTGGGCGCATCAAACTCGGCCGGGTCTTCCATTGCCTGTTGCAGCACACTGTCCACCAGCCCCTCATAGGGGGTTCCGCGTACGCTCTCAATGAGCTGTGCGGTCGATAGCGGTTCGACGTGTTGCTCAACGGTTTCGGCCAACATGGCAAGACAGGCCAGTTCGTCCGACAGCACCATGCTGTCCGGAATCTGTACATCGCGCGACCAGGCCGGGTTCATCAGCAACCACTTGATCTGTTTGCGCGCGATCGGGGTATTGATCTGCCGGTTCGATTCGGCCGGCAGCCGGTATTCGCGTTTGCCGCCGCGCGGCGCAGGCTTGGCCTGGCCGGTCAGCTGCTCGAAGTCGTCGACACTGACGCCGGCGAGCTCCGCCAAGCGCTGGCGGATCATGAAGCCGAGCGCCGGCGCGGCGATCTGCGCCAGCAACGGCGTCGCCTGACGAATCAGGTCGGCACGCCCCTCCGGGGTATTCATATCGACCCGCCGGGTCAGTTCGCGCACGAAGTACGCCGACAGCGGCAGGCTTTCTTCCACTAACTGTTTTTCGAACGCCTCGGCACCGAATTCGCGCACATAGCTGTCCGGATCATGCTCGGTCGGCAGGAACAGGAAGTGCAGCGCCTTGCCGTCCACCAGCATCGGCAGTGCGTTCTCCAGCGCCCGCCAGGCGGCCTTCTGCCCGGCGGCATCGCCGTCAAAGCAGAAATACACCGCATCGGCGTGGCGCAGCAGCTTCTTCACATGCTCGGCCGTGGTCGCGGTGCCGAGCGCGGCCACCGCGTAGCCGACGCCGAACTGCGCCAGCGCCACTACGTCCATATAGCCTTCAACCACCAGCACCCGGTTCTTGTCGCGGATCGCCTGGCGTGCCTCGTACAGGCCGTACAGCTCGCGACCCTTCTCGAACAGCGGCGTTTCCGGCGAGTTCAGATACTTCGGCTCGCCCTTTCCCAGCACCCGGCCGCCGAAACCGACGATCGCACCGCGCTGGTTGCGGATCGGGAACATCACCCGGCCGCGGAAGCGGTCGTAGCGCTTGCCTTCGTCGCCGGCGATCACCAGACCCGCCTCCACCAGCTTCTCGTCCTGGTAGTCGCGAAACACCGCCGCCAGCGGCTGCCATTCGTCCGGCACATAGCCGAGGCCGAAATGCGCGGCCACATCGCCGGTCAGCCCGCGGCCCTTGAAGTAGGCGACCGCCTGCGGCGAGGATTTCAATTGCTGCTTGTAATACTTTGCCGCCAGTACCAGCGACTCCTCGAGCGACATCTGCCGCTCGCGCGCCGCTCGGGCCGCCTCCGGGTTGGCCGAACGCACTTCCGGCACCGGCATGCCGATGCCTTCGGCCAGCAGCTTCACCGCATCGATGAAGCCGAGGCCCTGGTACTCCATCACGAAGCCGATCGCCGAACCGTGCGCACCGCAACCGAAGCAGTGATAAAACTGCTTGGACGGACTCACAGTAAATGAGGGCGATTTTTCCTTGTGGAAGGGGCAGCAGGCGAGGTAATTCTGGCCGCCCTTCTTGAGCGGCACATAGCGGTCGATCACGTCGACGATGTCGACGCGTGACAGCAACTGATCAATGAAATCCTGCGGGATCATCCTCGGCGCGCGGTCAGGCGCTCAACCGCGCCTTGATCTTGGCGGACACGGCGCCCATGTCGGCGCGGCCGGCCAACTGCGGGCGCAACACGCCCATCACCTTGCCCATGTCCTGCATGCCGGCGGCACCGGTCGCCTCCACCGCCTCTTCGATCAGCGCAGTGACCTCGTCGTCGGAGAGCGGCTGCGGCAGATACACGCTCAGCACGTCCATCTCGAAGCGCTCTTTGTCGGCCAGATCCTGGCGCTGAGCGGCTTCATACTGCTCGACCGAATCGCGACGCTGCTTGAGCATCTTGTCGATCACGGCGATGACGTTGGCGTCATCGAGCTCGATGCGCTCGTCGACTTCTTTCTGCTTGATCGCCGCCAGCAATAGACGGATTGCCGCCAGTTTGTCGGTTTCTTTGGCCTTCATGGCCGCTTTCATGTCGTCGCTAATGCGGATCTTCAGACTCATGATGCTCTCTGCTGGCGGGGTTCGGCCCGCGTTAGGCGGGCCGTAAAATTCGGTACGCACAAATGGCAAAACCGCAGGCATGGCCTGCGGTCCTGCGTTGTGCGCCAAGCGTGAAGCTTAGTAGAGCTTCGGCGGCAGCGTTTGGCTGCGCAGGCGCTTGAAGTGACGCTTCACAGCAGCAGCGGCTTTGCGCTTGCGCTCAGCAGTCGGCTTCTCGTAGAACTCACGTGCGCGCAGTTCGGTCAGCAGACCGGTTTTTTCCACAGCGCGTTTGAAGCGGCGCATCGCCACTTCAAACGGTTCGTTCTCTTTAACGCGAATGTTCGGCATTGACTCGAATCCTTAAATTCTGAAAGCTAAATGCTTGATAAAGACGGAATTCTAACAAAACTGGGCGGGCAGGAAAAGCCCACCGGACAAAACAACGGCCAGACTGTGCGCTTTGCGCATCAGCTCCGACTCGAAATCACCCCCTCACGTGGAGAACTTGGTGTGGCACTGTAAAAACGTTTCGGCATGCGCCCGGCCAGATAGGCGGCACGCCCGGCTTCCACCGCAAGCTTCATCGCGTGCGCCATGCGCACCGGCTCGCGGGCTGCGGCGATGGCGGTGTTCATCAACACCCCATCGCAGCCTAATTCCATTGCAATCGCCGCGTCCGACGCGGTTCCGACGCCGGCATCGACCAGCACCGGCACCTTCGACTGCTCGATGATCAGCTGCAGGTTCCACGGATTGAGGATGCCCATCCCGGAACCAATCAAGCTAGCGAGCGGCATGATCGCACAACAACCGATGTCTTCCAACTCGCGTGCGATGATTGGATCATCCGAAGTGTAGACCATCACATCGAAACCTTCCGCCACCAGCACCTCGGCAGCCTTCAGCGTTTCCTTGACGTTCGGGAACAGATTGGTCGGATCGCCGAGCACTTCGAGCTTCACCAGGCGGTGGTCGTCGAGCAGTTCGCGCGCCAGCCGCAAGGTGCGGATTGCATCGTCGGCGCTGTAGCAGCCGGCGGTATTGGGCAGCAGGGTATAACGCTGCTTCGGCAGCGCATCGAGCAGATTCGGCGAATTCGGATCCTGGCCGAGGTTCACGCGGCGAATCGCCACGGTAACGATCTCCGAGCCCGAGGCGTCGAGCGCCTGCGCGGTTTCGTCGAAATCCTTGTACTTGCCGGTGCCCACCAAGAGACGCGAGCCGTACGCCTTGCCGGCGATGACGAGTTGGTCTTCCATCCCTTACTCCTTCCATCAAACATTGCAGGTTTAAGCGGATGCCCTCTCGCCCTACCCCTTCCGCAGCGCCGGCTCTATGGTCGTTCGCTGCACCGCTGCGCTAAGCGCAGCTCAACCGCCACCGACCGCAACCACGATCTCCAGCGCGTCACCGTCACACAGCGCTTCGAGCGCGTGGCGGCTCTTCGGCACGATCTCGCCGTTGCGCTCTACCGCCAGTCGTTTGCCGGCCAATTCCAGCGCCCCGACCAGATCGGCGATCGTCGCCACTTCGGCAAACTGCCGCGCCTCGCCGTTCAGCGTAATCGACACCACGTGCTATCTCCTCTCGACCTGTTGTACCGCGCCGATCTGCGACACGATCGCCAGCGTCTGCTCCAGGTGTGAAACGCTCTCCACTTGGATGCGGAAAATGATATGAATGAAACCGTCGCCGCGATGGGTATCCTGCGTGTCCACCGTCTCGATGTTGGCCGAAGCATTGGAAATCGCCGAAGCCACTTCGGCCAACATGCCGCGTTGATTGCGCGCCAGCACACTGATCACCGCGCCGAACAGACGGTCCTTCTGCGGCTCCCACGCCACGTCGAGCAGCTTGTCCGGCTCGACGCGCTTGGCGTTCGGGCAGCTGCTGCGGTGAATCACCAGGCCCTGCCCCTTGGTGATCACGCCGACGATGGCATCGCCCGGGATCGGGTTGCAGCAGCTCGACAGCTGCACCGACCCGCCCTCGTTGCCACGGATCGTTACCGGACCGACGCGCACTTCCTCGCCGAGTTTCTCACCGGCGAGCTCAACCAGTCGACGCGCGGCGACGATCGGCATCAACCGGCCCATGCCGATCTCGGCCAGCACCTGGGCGAACGACTCGACCTTCTCGCCGTACTCGGCAAGATACGCGTCGCGCAGCGAGTCGGTCAGCACCAGCGGCG
Organism: Neisseriaceae bacterium JH1-16; assembly: GCA_025989215.1. Classification (GTDB taxonomy): domain Bacteria; phylum Pseudomonadota; class Gammaproteobacteria; order Burkholderiales; family Chromobacteriaceae; genus Crenobacter_A. The sequence goes on from JAPDNP010000003.1 coordinate 12,234, forward strand.
ATACCGCCAGCGCGGCCAGCGCCTGACGCAGCAGACGCTCGCCCAACTGCTGCGACTCCTCGCGCTGCAAGCCCTTCAGGTAGCTGCGGATACCAGAGCGCGCCCGGCCGCTGACCACAAAGTTGAGCCAGGACGGATTCGGCTTAGCCTGGGTGGCGGTAATGATCTCGACCGTATCACCGTTGCGCAGCTCGGTGCGCAACGGCACCAGCGCGTAATTGACGCGCGCGGCAATACAGCGGTGGCCGACGTCAGTGTGCACCGCATAGGCAAAATCGACCGGGGTCGAGCCCTGCGGCAGCACCATGATCTTCCCCTTCGGGGTGAACACGTACACCTCGTCAGGGAACAGGTCGATCTTGATGTGCTCGAGAAACTCGATCGCGTCATCGCTCTCGGCCTGGATATCCAGAATGCTCTGCAACCACTGATGGGTACGCTGCTTGGCCGCATCCAGACTGGCGTCGCCGCTCTTGTACATCCAGTGCGAGGCGATGCCCGCCTCGGCCACCGAGTGCATCTCCTGGGTACGGATCTGGATCTCCACCGGCGTGCCGTACGGACCGAACAAGGTAGTATGCAGGCTCTGGTAGCCGTTGCCCTTCGGGATGGCGATGTAGTCCTTGAACTTACCGGGAATCGGCTTGTACAGGCCGTGCAAGGCGCCGAGCGCCAGATAGCAGCTCGCCACGTCGTTGACGATGACCCGGAAGCCATAGATGTCGAGCACCTCGGAGAACGACAGCTGCTTCTCCTGCATCTTCTTGTAGATGCTGTAGAGGTTCTTCTCGCGCCCCTTGATGGCGGCCTCGACGTGACAGTCGGTGAGCTTCTGCTGGATCGCCTGGGTGATCTTGTTCACCACCTCGCGCCGATTGCCGCGGGCCGCCTTCACCGCCTTGGCGATCACCGAATAGCGGGTCGGGTACAGATGCTTGAACGCCAGGTCCTGCAACTCGCGATAGACCTGGTTCAGGCCGATGCGGTTGGCGATCGGCGCGTAGATTTCCAGCGTTTCGAGCGCGATGCGCTTGCGCTTGTCCTCGCGCATCGCGTCGAGGGTGCGCATATTGTGCAGACGGTCGGCCAGCTTGACGATGATGACGCGGATATCGCGCGCCATCGCCAGCACCATCTTGCGGAAGTTCTCGGCCTGCGCCGCCTCGCGGGTGGCGTACTCGAGCCGTTCCAGCTTGGACAAGCCGTCGACCAGGTCGGCGATGGTTCTGCCGAAGCCTTCGGCCAGCGTCGACTTGGTGACGCCGGTATCCTCCAGCACGTCATGCAACAATGCAGCCGCCAGCCCCTGGGCATCCAGGCGCCATTCGGCCAACATCGACGCCACCGCCAACGGGTGGGTGATGTAGGGCTCACCGCTCTTGCGGGTCTGCCCCTCGTGTGCATTGCGGCTGACTTCGAACGCCTGACGCAGCAGCTGCACGTCCTCCGGCTTCAAATAGCGGCCGGCAACCCCGAAAAAGGTCTCGGCGTCGGCCGCGATCTGCGCGGCGTAATCCACGGGAATGACGGGTTCTGCGCTCATGACGTCCAAGAAAGATCAGACCTTGCGACTCAGCACTTCCTTGCCCACGTGGCCTGCGGCGACTTCGCGCAGCGCCACCACGGTCGGCTTGTGACGGCCGCCTTCGACGAAGGAGGTCGAACCCGAGGCGATCTGACGGGCACGATAGGCAGCGACCAGGGTCAGGTCGAAACGGTTTTGGATGCGATCCAGACAATCGTCAACAGTAATACGAGCCATACAATCCTCTTTTCAGAAATGCCGGGAGATCCAGCGTCCCACTATATAGAAAAACCGACCTGCGACCAACGCTCAGCCCGGAGTATGCAATTGCAGCAGCGCCTCGCCGTGCCGTGCCAGTTGGCATGCCGGGCGCAGCCGTTCGGCACGCACCACGCTGATCAGATCGAGCGTCGCAGTGCCGAGGTCATCGTTGATCAGCATGTAGTCGAAACTTTCCGCATGATCGATCTCGCTGCGCGCCATCGCCAGACGACGGGCGATCACCTCGTCGCTATCGGTGCCGCGACCGCGCAAGCGGTTCTCCAGCTCTTCGAGCGATGGCGGCAGGATGAAGATACTGATCGCCTCGGGGAAGACCTTGCGCACCTGTTGCGCCCCCTGCCAATCGATCTCGAGCAGGATATCGCGCCCTTCGGCCAACCGTTCGCGGATCCAGGGAGCGCTGGTGCCATAGTAATTGCCGTACACCTCGGCGTGCTCGAGAAACTCGCCACGCTCGATACGCGCCTCGAAGTCGTCGCGGGAGATGAAGTGATAGTGCCGCCCCTCAACCTCGCCTTCCCGTGGCAGGCGTGTGGTGTACGACACCGACAGCTGTACTGCGCGTTCGGCCGCCAGCAGCGCCGCAACCAACGTCGTTTTGCCCGCGCCCGATGGGGCGGTGACGATGAAGATATTGCCGCTTTGCTGGGCCATGGCGCTGTTCCCTGTCGGAGAAATCAATCTTTCAGGGTACCACAATAAGGCAAAGCACTTAAGCGTGCGCATTCGAATTAGCCGCGACCAGGCTCATCGCTGCCCGCCCTCCCTACAAAAACAAACCCTCCGCCAAGGCGGAGGGTTTGTCAGCGAGCAAGGCTCGAGAAACCAATTGGCCAGCGATCAGAGCGCCCAGCCACCGGCGTAGAACACGGCCAGCGCAATCGCGATTGCAACGGTACCAACGTTCAGCTTACGGAACTCGCCACCGATGATGCGACCGATCACCAGGGTGCAGAAGCCGAGCATGATGCCGGTAACGATGTTGCAGGTCAGCACGATGAACACTGCGCACACCAGGCCGGCCATCGCATCGACCATGTCGTCCATGTGCAGCTTGCTGATATTGCCCAGCATCAGCAGACCGACGTACATCAGTGCCGGAGCGGTAGCGTAGGACGGTACCAGAGCAGCCAGCGGCGAGAAGAAGATCACCACCAGGAACAGTGCGCCCACGACAGCGGCAGCAAGACCGGTCTTCGCACCAGCAGCCACACCGGCAGCCGATTCGATATAGGCAGCAGCCGGGGCACCACCGAAGAAGCCGGCGAAGATCGAGCTGAGCGAGTCAGCGGTCAAAGCACGGCCACCGTTGATGATCCGGCCCTTCTCGTCGAGTTGACCGGCCTGACCTGCTACGGCGCGGATGGTGCCGGTTGCGTCGAATACCGCGGTCATCACCAGGGCCAGCACGCTCGGAATCACTGCGGAGCTCAGCGCACCGTGAAGGTCCATCGAACCGATCAGCGACTTGCCCGGGGCACCCAGGCTAGGCATGGCGAACACGCCGGTGAACTTCACCGCCGGGTCGAAGATCAGGCCGAGGGCCGAGATCGCGACGATCACCAGCAGGATGCCGCCCGGTACACGGCGACGCTCCAGACCAAAGATCGCGGCCAGACCCAGGATCGACATCAGCACCGGGAAGGCGGTGATGTTACCCAGCGCCACCGGCAGACCCGGATGGGCGTTCTTGACGACCAGACCCACACCGTTGGAAGCGATCAGCAGCAGGAACAGGCCGATGCCCACCCCAGTGCCGTGCGCCACACCGGCCGGCAAGTTACTCAGGATCCACGAACGCACCCCGGTTACCGAGATGGCGGTGAACACGATGCCCATCAGGAACACGGCACCCAGCGCCACCTGCGGCGACAGGTGATGGCCCAGTACCAAGCCGAAGGCGGTGAAGGCGGTCAGCGAAATAGCACAACCGATCGCCAGCGGCAGCTTGGCCCACAGGCCCATCAGCAGCGAGCCGAACGCGGTGGTCAGGCAGACGGCAACGAAAACGGCGCTCCTGTCGAAGCCGGCTTCACCCAACATGCCCGGGACGACGATGACCGAATAAACCATCGCCATGAAGGTAGTGATGCCCGCCAGAATTTCCTGACGCTGGGTACTGCCGCGAGCCGAAATCTGGAAATACCGGTCGAGCTTACCCTTACCTTCAGAAACTCCAGCACCAATGCCAGCTTGTTCAATCATGATACAGCTCCTTTATCAGCGTGCTGAAACGGCCAGACTCCCGCCCGTCATCAGGTTTGCTCTCATGCGTCTATGTGTTGGTGAACAAGGGAAAGGTTAGAAAGCCATGCGGCCCGCACCTCTCTTATTCCCTGCTGTGTGCAAAACAACCATGTACGTCGTGAAGGGGGGTCTACCCCAAACACACCACATATGGTTCAGCTTGAAGCGATTGCAGCAGGTAAGGCAGGTAAGGATCAACGGGTTGGCGACGGGCAGAGATGCGCAGAATACGCATCGGGGCTGCCGTACCACATCACGCCCCCTCGGCGGCCACCGGGCCGACTCGCAGGCGCGCCACTCCTCGCCGGGTAGGGCAAGCAGCAGTTCCTTCTCCTCACATCCGTCGGCAGCCTTTGTTGTTTGTAGATGGCTGCCTCTCTCCTTTTGCAGAACCCGCTTCCGCACGGAAATCTTTTTTGTAACGCGTTTCCGTTGCGACTCAGGTAGATCCGGCATCCCTAGTTGGGGGGCAGAACCTTACAACTATCTTACAAGCAAGATTCTTAATCTTGCAACCATATGCCGAACCTTTCATCCGGAAAGTGGAAAGCCATTCCACTTTTACACTCCACATTGCTGGGAGCAGCCAAGCTAAGCGGTGTTGCGAAAGTGCCGGAAAGTCTACCCGGCTTGGTCGTTCGATGACACCGCGACAGCAGACCCCACCCTGGCGCGAAATGTCGACAAGGCAATAAAACCGGCGATGACAGCTCGACGGGGTTGAGCTTTCACGAAAGCAACTTCATGTCAAGATAAATTTGCATCACAAGAAGTATCTTTTTCGCTAAGCTACGCACGCTTTTTAACAACAACACATAGCACGAGAGGATCAGATCGGGATGCAAGCTACTGAAACCGCGCCGAGCGGCCTGCTGGAGAGGCTGTTCAAACTCACAGAAAACGGCACCACCGTCCGCACCGAGGTGATCGCCGGCATCACCATCTTCCTGACCATGGCCTACGTGGTGGTGGTCAATCCGGCCATCCTGTCGATCACCGGCATGGACTTCAAAGCCGTATTCGTCGCCACCTGCATCGCTGCGGCGATCGGCAGCGCGATCATGGGTCTGGTCGCCAACTACCCGATCGCCCTAGCTCCAGGCATGGGCTTGAACGCCTACTTCACCTTCACTGTGGTCAAGGGCATGGGGGTGCCTTGGCAGATCGCGCTCGGCGCAGTGTTTCTGTCCGGCTGCCTGTTCGTCGTGGTCAGCCTGTCCAAGGTGCGCGAGCAGATCATCAATGCGATTCCGCTGTCGCTAAAGTTCTCGATCTCGGCCGGTGTCGGCATGTTCCTCGGCCTGCTGGCACTGAAGAGCGCCGGTATCGTGGTCGCCAGCCCGGCCACCTTCGTCACCCTGGGCAACCTGCACACCCCGACCACCCTGCTGGCGATCTTCGGCTTCTTCATGATCCTGGCGCTGGAGTACCGCAAGGTGCACGGCTCGATCATCATCGGCATCCTGACGGTGACCGCGCTGTCGATCGCCTTCGGCCTGTCGAAGTTCGAGGGCATCGCCGCGCCGATCCCGAGCATGGCACCGACCTTCCTGCAGATGGACCTGAAAGGCGCGCTGTCCGCCTCGCTGATCGGTGTGATCTTCGTGTTCTTCTTCGTCGACCTGTTCGACACCACCGGCACCCTGGTCGCTGTCGCCCACCGCGCCGGCATTTCCAAGGATGGCAAGCTGCCGCGCCTGAAGCGCGCACTGATGGCCGACTCGACCGCCATCATCGCCGGTGCCGCGATGGGCACCTCGTCGACGGTCGCCTACATCGAATCCGCTGCCGGCGCCGCGGTTGGCGGGCGCACCGGCCTGACCGCCACCGTGGTCGCCATCCTGTTCATCGCCTGCCTATGGCTATCACCGCTGGCTTCCAGCGTGCCGGCCTACGCCACCGCCCCGGCGTTGTGCTATGTCGCGGTACTGATGACACGCGGCTTGGCCGAAGTGGAATGGGATGACCTGACCGAGGCCGCTCCCGCGGTGATGACGGCCCTGACCATGCCGTTTACCTACTCGATCGCCGACGGTATCGCCTTCGGTTTCATTAGCTACGCACTGGTGAAGCTGTTGGCCGGTCGCGCCCGCGAGGTGAAGCCGGCGGTGTGGGTCATCGCCGTATTGTGGATCCTGAAACTCGCCTTCCTGCACTAACCTGCCCCGCGGGCCGCCCATCACGGGCGGCCCGCCTTTGTCACTGCCGGCATCGCCCGGCCGACGAGCCTGCTACAATTCGAGCCATGGAAAATCTCAGCAATCTCGACTATTCCAGCTACCTGAAGGGCTGGATTCGCGCCGTGCCGAACTGGCCGCACGACGGCGTGATGTTCCGCGACATCACGCCGCTACTGCAGAACCCGAAGACCTTCCGCATGCTGATCGACATCTTCGTGCATCGCTATATGGGCGAGCAGATCGATGTGGTGGCAGGACTGGATGCGCGCGGCTTCATCATCGGCTCGGTACTCGCCTATGAACTGAACGTCGGCTTCGTGCCGATCCGCAAGAAGGGCAAGCTGCCGTACACCACGGTGGAAGAGGAATACGAGCTTGAGTATGGCAATGCCACGGTTGAGATGCACACCGATGCGGTGAAGCCGGGCGACCGAGTGGTGCTGATCGACGATCTGGTCGCCACCGGCGGCACGATGATGGCCGGCTACAAACTGCTCAAGCGCCTGGGTGCCGAAGTGGTCGAGGCCGGCGCGATCATCGAGCTGCCCGAACTGAAGGGCGGCCAGTTGATTCGTGATGCGAAGCTGCCGCTGTTCACCGTGTGCTCTTTTCAGGGACATTAATGCAAGCCTGACAACAAGCCGGCCTCGCGAGGCCGGCTTGTTTTACGCCCCGTTCGGCCAACCTGACCCCCTCAACACCAAGGGCGGCCCGCAGGCCGCCCTTCTCTCGTCTCACGCTCGCGCGCTACCGGCTCAGTACCACTCGATCCCGGCCACCTCGGTCGAGATCACCGTACCCGCCTCGCCCTTCACGATCGCCTCGATGTCCTCCAGCGCGCCGATCACCGCGCGCTTGCCAGTCAGCCGCGCGAACTCGCACGCCGCTTCCACTTTCGGGCCCATCGAGCCGGCGGCGAAGCCGAGCTTGTCCATCTCGTCCGGGTGCGCGCGCTTGATCGCCTTCGCGTCCGGGGTGCCCCAGCCGATGAACACGGTCTTCACGTCGGTGGCGATGACGAAGTAGTCGGCATCCACTTCACGCGCCAGCAGCGCCGAGGCCAGGTCCTTGTCGATCACCGCTTCGACGCCGACCAGCTTGTCGCCCTGGTACATGGTCGGGATGCCGCCGCCGCCGGCGGCGATCACCACCGCGCCTTTTTCGATCATCCACTTGATCGGGCGCATTTCGAAGATGCGTTTCGGTTTCGGGCTCGGCACCACGCGGCGGAAGTAGTCGCCGTCGGCCTTGACGGTCCAGCCGTGTTCGGCGGCCAGCTGGTCGGCTTCTTCCTTGCTGTACACCGGGCCGACGAACTTGGTCGGGTTCTGGAACGCCGGGTCGGCGGCGTCGACTTCGGTCTGGGTCAGGATGGTGGCCAGCGGCACTTCGAACGGCAGCTCGTTGCCGAGCTCCTGTTCGATCATGTAGCCGATCATCCCTTCGGTCTGCGCGCCGAGCACGTCGAGCGGGTACGGGGTGACGGTGCCGTCGACGTGACGGGCGTAGGCGTCGTTCTGCAGGCCGAGCAGGCCGACTTGCGGGCCGTTGCCGTGGCACATCACTAGGTTGTGGCCGAGCCGGGTGACGGCGGCCAGCTGCTTGGCGGCCACTTGCACGTTGGCGCGTTGGTTTTGGGCGGTCATGGCTTCGCCACGACGTTGCAGGGCGTTACCGCCCAGGGCGACGACTACTCGCATGATGAGTCCTTTCGGGGGCCGGCGGGCGTTGAGCCCACCGGCGTGAAGCTGAATGAGACCGGCCGACCCGCCCGGTGCGGGGGGATCGGCCGGGATGGCGCTACCTGTGGCTAGCCGGGATTAGCCCGCGAGCGTGGAGACCAGGATGGCCTTGATGGTGTGCATGCGGTTTTCTGCTTGCTCGAAGGCGATGCACGCTTCCGACTCGAACACGTCTTCGGTCACTTCGATGCCGTTGGCCAGGTCCGGGTATTGCGCGGCGATTTCCTTGCCGACCTTGGTTTCGGCGTTGTGGTAGGCCGGCAGGCAGTGCATGAACTTGACCGCCGGGTTGCCCGAGGCCTGCATCAGTTCGGCGTTGACCTGGTACGGCTTGAGCAGCTTGATGCGCTCGGCCCACACTTCGGCCGGTTCGCCCATCGACACCCACACGTCGGTGTGGATGAAGTCGGTGCCCTTGACCGCTTCTTGCGCGTCGTCGGTCAGGGTGATCTTGGCGCCGGTCTTCTCGGCGATGGCTTTACATTCGGCGACCAGCTCGTCGGTCGGCCACAGGTGTTTCGGCGCGCCGATGCGTACGTGCATACCCAGCTTGCAACCGATCACCAGCAGCGAGTTACCCATGTTGTTGCGGGCGTCGCCGAGGTAGGTGTAGTTGATTTCCGACAGCGGCTTGTCGCTGTTCTCCCACATGGTCAGCACGTCGGCCAGCATCTGGGTCGGGTGGAATTCGTCGGTCAGGCCGTTGTACACCGGCACACCAGCGTATTTGGCCAGTTCGTGCTCGACCATGTCCTGGTCGAAGCCGCGGTATTCGATCGCGTCGTACATGCGACCCAGTACCCGGGCGGTGTCTTTCATCGATTCCTTGATGCCGATCTGCGAGCCGGACGGGCCGAGGTAGGTGACGTTGGCGCCCTGGTCGAAGCACGCCACTTCAAAGGCGCAACGGGTCCGGGTGGAGGTCTTTTCGAAGATCAGCGCGACGTTCTTGCCCTTCAGGTGCTGCTGTTCGGTGCCGCTGTACTTGGCGCGCTTCAGGTCGCGCGCCAGGTCGAGCATGTAGCGGATTTCACGCGGGGTGAAGTCCAGCATTTTAAGGAAGCTACGGTTGCGCAGATTGAAAGCCATGGTGCTGCTCCTGATAAGAGTCTGTCTGGGCAAGCGGCCGCCCCGGCTGAGTCGCGCCGGGCGGTCGACCTGTCGGTCGGTTTTGAAAATCGGTACTGAAAGACGATGCGTCGGGTTGAGCGGGCGGGGCGGGTTCGGCCAACGTCGCAGGCCGAACCCGCCCCTGCTCGCTCCGGCGGGTTACAGCGTCACTGCGTCACGGACGATCGGGCAGGTCATGCAGTGACCACCGCCACGGCCGCGGCCCAGTTCGGACGCCGGGATCTCGATCACTTCCACGCCGTTCTCGCGCATCAGCCGGTTGGTGTAGGTGTTGCGGTCGTAAGCCACCACCACGCGGCGGTCCAGCGCCACCACGTTGTTGCCGTCGTCCCACTGTTCGCGTTCGCGCTGGTACAGGTCGCCGCCGGTCTGGATCACCCGGATTGCCGGCAGGCCCAGTGCTTCCTTCACCACATCGAGGAACGGGATGCCTTCATGGCGCTCGAAGCGGATCTCGCCGTCGCGCTCGCCGGCGTACATGCTGGTGCAGACGATCTCGTCGACCACGTCCGGGAACACCGACAGCAGGTCGATGTCGAGGAAGGAGAACACCGTGTCCAGGTGCATCGCGGCCCGCGACTTCGGCATCTGGCAGGCGATCACCCGGGTGGCGCCGCCTGGTTTGCCCAGCACGCGCTTGGCCACTTGCACCACCGCCTGCGGGCTGGTGCGCTCGCCCATGCCGATCAGCACCACGCCGTTGCCGATCGGCATCACGTCGCCACCTTCCAGCGTGGCCGGGCCAAAGTCGGTATCGGCATCGCCCCACCACACCTTCACCTGACCGGCGAAGGTCGGATGGAACTGGTACACCGACTGCAGGATCAGCGTTTCCTGGCGGCGCGCCGGCCAGTACATCGGGTTGAGGGTGACGCCTTCGTAGATCCAGCAGCTTGGGTCGCGTTGGAACAGGGTGTTCGGTACCGGCGGCAGCACGAAGTCGGAACGGTCGAGGTAGCCGCCGAACAGGCCCTTCGGGTCGAACGGCAGATCGGCCTTGGCGATGCCGCCGATCAGGTGTTCGGCCAACTGCGCCGACGCCATTTCGTCCAGCCAACTGCGCAGGTCGCCGAGCATGCCGACACCGACGTTATCGGTCTTGACCTTGCGGTCGAGGATCCAGGCGCGGGCGGCCTGATCGTCCAGCACGGTGGCCAGCGCGCCGTGCAGCTCGATCACTTCGATGTCACGAGCGCGCATCTGCTCGACGAAGTAGGCATGGTCCTTCTGAGCGCGTTCGACCCAGATCACATCGTCGTACAGCAGCTCCTGGCAGTTGGCCGGGGTCAGCCGCTTATGCGCCAGCCCCGGGCGACACACCATCACGGTGCGCAGCTTGCCGCACTCGGAATGGACACCAAACTTGCTCATATCGAACTCCTTGATTAGGTGGTTTCAGGAGATGTCGGCAGCCGCACGGTAGGCGGCTGCGCGAGAAACGCTTGCTACCAACTCAGATGCTGATGGCACCGGTAGCCAGTTGATAGGCGGCGTAGATACCGAAGACAACCACGATGGCGGCGATGACAGCCTCGAAGCCTTTAAACGGTTTCTCGCCACGCTCGCTCTTCGCCTTCAGGTAGAACAGCACGCCCGGCGCGTAGAGCACCATCGACAGGAACAGGTATTTCGGGCCGGCGGCGTAGATCAGCCAGATACCGTAGACAGAGGCGACCAGACCGATCAGCAGATCCTTGTTGCGGGCGGCATCGCCAGCCGGGTAGCCCTCGCCGCGCACGGCAACGATCAACGCATACAAGCCACATAGCAGATACGGAATCAGGATCATCGAGGTGGCCAGCGACAACAGCGCCAGGTAACCGGCCGAGCTGAACAGGGTGATGATCAGAAACAGCTGGATCAAACCGTTGGTGAGCCACAGAGAGGCGGCCGGCGAACCGTTCGGGTTCAGCTTGCCGAACACTTTCGGGAAGATGCCATCCTTACCGGCCAGGTACGGGATTTCAGCAGCCAGCAGGGTCCAGGCGAGCAGCGCGCCGCCGACCGAGATCACCAGACCGATATTGATCAGCGAAGCTCCCCACGGACCAACGGCAGCCTTGAGCACACCAGCGGTCGACGGGTTTTTCAGCGTGGCCAGTTCCGCCTGGGTCAGCACGCCCATCGACAGCAGCGACACGGCAACCAGCAGCGCGATGGTCAGCAGGAAGCCGATCACCGTGGCTTTGCCGACTTCTTTCATCGATTCGGCACGGCTGGAGAACACCGAGGCGCCTTCAATACCGATGAACACCCACACGGTCACCAGCATCGAACCCTTGACCTGATCGATCACCGAGCCGAGCGCCGGGGTTCCCCAGAAGTCGGTGTTGAAGGTCTTGATGTTGAAGGCAAAGATCACGATCACGATGAACAGCGCCAGCGGCACCAGTTTGGCGATCGTGGTAATGGTATTGATGAAGGTCGCGCCCTGCACACCGCGCAGGATCAACGTATGCAGCCCCCACAGCAGCACCGAGGCCGCGATGATCGCCGGCAGGGTGTTACCTTCGCCAAAGAACGACAGTACGCCGAACGCACCGAGGGCAGAGAAGAACACCACCATGTACGAGACGTTGCCGATCCAGGCCGAGATCCAGTAACCCCAGGCGGAGTTGAAGCCAATGTAGTCACCGAAACCGGCGCGGGCGTAACCGTAGACACCCCCTTCGATTTCCGGCTTGCGATTGGCCAGATTCTGGAAGACGAAGGCCAGCGTCAGCATGCCGACGAAGGTGATCGCCCAAGCGATGATGATGGAACCGGCGCCGGAGCTGGCCGCCATGTTCTGCGGCAGAGAGAAAATACCGCCGCCGATCATCGAACCCACCACCAGAGCGGTGAGTGCGCCAAGCTTCAGCTTGGCTGGACCCGTTGCCTGTGCTGCGCTGCCTAGTTGCACTTCAGTTTCAGTGGACATAATCGGTCTCCGATTAGCAAATCAAATATTGAAAACTGTTTTAATATTATTAAATACTCATTAGCTGATCCAATGATAGGCGCTTTGGAGACCGAGAATCCAGCGGCCGCCGAGACTTACTTGACCTGGGTCAACCATGAAGAGCCTCTCCGACTTGAAAGCTCAGCGAGGTTTGTTTTTAGAACACATTCATAATCAAGTCTAGAGGTGCAACCGTTAACTCAATTGGAATATATTGTTAAATATCAATAGCAAGTAACACATTATTGGCACAATTTAAACGATACGATTGCCAATCTCTCGCGGCAAAAAAAAATAGGACAGAAATTCCCCTGCCCCGAACACACATCAAGAAGCATCACAGCGCATCGCGCACCGCGCCCGTCACTCCAGCGGCTGCGGTGCATTGCGCACCTTACGGACGAAGAGCGCGATGCAGGTCCCGACGACCACCATGGTCAACACGATAGTGATCAGACTGAGCAGCCCGACATCTGAACTCAGCAATTCCTTCCACAGTTCCATGCCCATCCTCCCGCGCTTACCATCAACGCCATTAGCATAACGATGAGGACGATCTGGGCGTTTGACCCATATCAAGCCCATGACGCGTACCAAAACAAACAGCCCCGCGGCAAAGCCAGCGGGGCTGTTTGGGATGACGAAGACAGATCAGGCGGGGTTGGCGCCCTTCATGTCCTTGGCCAGGAAGAAAGCGTCGGAGAAGAACTCGTCCTCCGGCAGCGCGCGCGTGGTGGTAAAGCTGGTATGCGCGGCCTCCACCATCACCGGCGCACCGCAGGCATAGACCTGATAACCGGACAGATCGTCGAAGTCGTCGAGCACCGCCTGGTGCACGAAACCGGTTCGGCCAACCCAGTTGTCTTCCGGCAGCGGCTCGGACAATACCGGGATGAAGCTGAATCCCGGCAGTTGTTGCTGCCAGGAGCCGGCGAGCTCGGCCTGGTACAGATCGTCCTTGGTGCGAGCGCCCCAATACATCACCATCGGGCGATTGATGCCACTATAGATAGCGTGTTCGACGATGCCCTTGATCGGTGCGAAACCGGTACCGCTGGCGATGAAGATGATCGGCTTGTCCGAGTCTTCGCGCAGGAAGAAGCTGCCCAGCGGCCCCTTGAAGCGCATGATCTCGCGCTCCTTCATCGTGTTGAACACGTATTCGGAGAAGCTGCCGCCCGGCTGATTGCGGATATGCAGCTCGATGAAAGCATCGTCGTGCGGTGCATTGGCGATCGAGAAGCTGCGCTTCTTGCCGTCGCGCATCAGGATGTCGATGTACTGGCCGGCGCGGAACTGCAAGCGCTCGGATACCGGCAGCTTCAGCTTCAGGATCGCGACGTCGTGCACCTTCTCGATCTTCTCGACTCGGCACGGCAAGGTCTTGATCTGGATGTCGCCGACACCGGTGACTTCGCGCACTTCGATGGTCAGGTCGCCCTGCGGCTTGGCGCAGCAGAACAGCGCCAGACCCTGTGCCGCTTCCTGTTCGCTCAGCGCCTTGGCTTGGTGTGCGCCCTGCTCGACCTGCCCCTCGACCACCTTGCCCTTGCAGGCGCCACAGGCTCCGTCGCGGCAGCCGTACGGTAGGCCGACGCTATGACGCAACGCGGCGTCGAGGATGGTTTCGTGGTCTTCCACGGCGAAGGTGTGGCCGCTTGGAAGCACCTTGACCTGACACGTCATGTTTTCTCTATCCTTGGTGTTTGCTCGCTACAATGCCAGCATGCCTACCTTATTGATTATCGGCTTCGGCGACGTGGCACGTCGCGCCGTCTCCCGGCTGACCGGCCACTGGCGGCTGCTCGCCGCAGTACGACGCCCCGAACAGGCCGCAGCGGCTCGTGCGCTCGGGGTCATCCCTATCCTGGCTGACCTGGATCAGCCGAACAGTTTGCCGCGCCTGGCGGGCTTGACGGATGCGCTGCTTTATACCGCGCCGCCACCCGATCAGGGGCAATACGATCCGCGTTTGCGGCGCTGTCTGGCGGCGCTGGCGAAAGCGGGCAGCATACCACAGCGGGTGGTGTACATCAGTACCAGCGGCGTGTACGGCGACTGTGGCGGCGACTGGGTGGACGAGACCCATCCTTGCCGGCCAAGCAGCGCGCGGGCGCAACGCCGCTACGACGCCGAAACCACATTGCGTCGATTCGCCATCCACCACGGCAGCAGCCTGACCATCCTTCGCGCACCGGGTATCTATGCCGCCGAACGGCTGCCGCTGGCGCGGCTCGCCAGCGGTGCACCGAATATCGTCCCGTCCGAAGACAGCATCAGCAACCACATCCACGCCGACGATCTGGCGCTGCTCTGCACCGCCGCGTTGCAGCGTCGTGGCGGTGTGCGCATCTACAATGCCTGTGATGAGCAGCCCCTGCCGGTCGGCGACTGGTACGACCGACTGGCCGATGCGACCGGCCGAGCGCGACCACCCCGCCTATCACGCGAGCAGGTGCGCCAGCAGGTGTCGCCGGCACTATGGTCGTTTCTCGCCGAATCACGCCGGCTCAGCAACGCCAGGTTGGCCGAACTGCGCGTGCGGCTCACCTACCCGAACGTCGATGCCTTCCTCGCTGGCTGGACTCCGCCCCGTTAAGCTCGCCTGCCGGCGGCAGATTCGGTAACATCGCGTTCTTTTTGCGTTTTTCGGACAGGAATCATGGAAAATCCGGCCTACCAGCGACACATCAAGAGCTTCGTGCTGCGCCAGGGGCATTTGACGGCGGCTCAGCAGCGCGCCATGGACGAGGGCATGCCTCGCTGGGGGATAGCCTACCGCGCCGAGCCGCTGGATCTGACCGCCGCCTTCGAGCGCCAGGCGCCGAAGATCCTCGAGATCGGTTTCGGCATGGGCACCGCCACCGCCGAGATCGCCCGCACCTGCCCGGATAACGACTACCTCGGTGTGGAAGTGCACTCGCCGGGTGTCGGCAACCTGCTGAAGCTGATCGGCGAACAGGAGATCACCAACCTGCGCATCATTCGCCACGATGCGGTCGAAGTGATCGACCACATGCTGCCGGACGGCTCGCTCGACGGCATCCACATCTTCTTTCCCGATCCATGGCCGAAGAAGCGCCATCACAAGCGCCGCCTGATCCAGTCGCCATTGATCGCCAAGCTGGTGAAAAAGCTGAAGACCGGCGGCTACCTGCACTGCGCCACCGACTGGGAGGAATACGCCCTACAGATGCTTGAAGTGCTGTCGGGCAACGAGGAGCTGGCCAACAGCGCCGATGGCTTCGCCCCGCGTCCGGACTATCGCCCGCTAACCAAGTTCGAGGCACGCGGCATCAAGCTGGGCCACGGCGTCTGGGATGTGATCTTCACTCGCCGCTAAGAGCCGCTAACAAAACCCTCCCGGCGTTGTTGTGCTGCCTTGCCGTACTCCTTGTACCGTCTGCGACAGCACGTCTAGCCGGGACCGCTTCGCTGAGTTTTGTTGGCGACGCCAAGTCCTCAACAGGCGCTCAATCCCGCTTCGGCCAACCTTCTAAGGTTGGCCGAACGCTTTTCCGGCTCCCGAACCGCGCCTACCTGCCCGCCTTGTTGACCAGGATGGCGATATCGTCGAGCAGTTCGTAGGGTTCTACTGCCGGCTCGAAGCGTTTGATCAAGCGCCCCTTCGGATCGAGCAGGAACTTGGTGAAGTTCCACTTGATCGGCTGCGGCTTGGCGCTCTCGACCCCGGTCAGCCAGCGCCACAGTGGGTGCGCGTTCGGCCCGTTCACCTCGACCTTGTCGAACAGGTCGAAGCGAACTGCGAAGCGCGCCTCGCAGAACTGCGCGATCGCGTCGGCCGAACCGGGCTCCTGAGCGCCGAACTGGTTGCACGGAAACGCCAGGATCGCGAGCTTCTCGGCGCCGAAATGGTCATACAGTTCCTGCAGGCCCCGGTACTGCGGGGTGTAACCGCACTCGCTGGCGGTGTTCACCACCAGCACGGTGCGCCCGGCGTAATCAGACAGCGATTCCTCGTGACCATCGAGATGGATGGCGCGGAAGTCGTGAAGCGTAGTCATGGCGGGTCTCCGTCGCTATCGCTATAATCTTACCCGAGTTTTTTAGTCGGGTTTTTGACGATGTTTACACCCAGTCGGCAGGATGCGCGGCGCTTTTTCTTCGATACCTGGGCCAAGCACCAGGCCGGACAGCCGCTGACCGATCTTGAGCAGATGACGCTCGCGATCCTGGTCGCACATCCCGAATACCATCCCATCCTAGACAATCCTGCGCGTTATCTCGAACGCGAATGGACTCCAGAGTTGGGCGAGACCAACCCCTTCCTGCATTTGGGCCTGCATCTGGCCATCGAGGAACAGCGCTCGATCGACCAACCGTTCGGCATCCGCTCGCTGTATGCGCAGCTGGCGCTGCGACTCGGCAGCGAGCACGACGCACAGCACGCCTGTATGGATGCACTGGGCGAGATGATCTGGCACGCCCAGCGCTACGGCGGCGGCCCGGACGTTAACCTCTACCTGTCCGGCATTCGTCGGAAGCTGGGGCTAGATCCCGAGGACACGCCGCGTCTCAATCCGAACGAGATTCCGGACTGAGCCGCTGTCAGGCCAGACGGTGTTTCACGCAGCGCAGCAGCCTGCCAAGGCCCGGCGGTTTCTCGGCCGCATCCAGGTAGTCGCGGTGTGCTGAGATCCAACCAGAGGCAGCCAGCTGCCGTCGTGGATCTACTGCGCTCGCCGAGCACGGCAAAGCTGACGTCCCAGGCCATGAAGGCCCTCTCTCCATCCGCGATCACCTCGCCGATGGAGAAGCGCGGGTCGGCCAAGCTCTGGAATATCGTCTCGTACACCTCGCGGATCGCCAGAAGCCCCCGCATCTGCTGGAACGGATCGCTGAACGTGACAACGTCGTGGTACACCGTGTCGCCCTGCGCCAAGGTCGTCGTCGACAAGTCGCCGAACCAGGCGAGGTGGCGGCAGGACTGCATTCATGGCTGTAGCCCGGACCAGATGAAATAGCCGGCCGGTGCAAGTGTGCCAATACGAGGCTGCGGCTGGTTGCTTGTTTATTGCCCAGCGCCCCCGGCTTGTCAAAACCGGACTTGCCCTCCCCCCCTCGAAGCAATGAAAAAGGGATGGCCAGTCGTCAGCCATCCCTTTTTACCGAACTCCGTTTGAATCACACCACCCGGTTGGCCTCTCGCCCCGCGACGAAGGCGGCGATATTGTCGACCACCTGCTGCGCCAAACGCCCCATCGCCTCGCCGCTCGCCCAGGCGATATGCGGAGTGACGATCAAATGCGGCAAGCGCGCTTTCAGCAATGGATTGCCGTCGCGCGGCGGCTCGACCGACAGCACGTCGAAGCCGGCGCCGCCGAGCTGACCGTACTTCAGTGCGGCAACCAATGCGCCCTCGTCGACCAGCCCGCCGCGGGCGGTATTGATCAGGATCGCGCCCGGCTTCATCCGCACCAGTTCCGCTTCGCCGATCATGCCGCGCGTCTCGTCGTTGAGCGGGCAGTGCAGCGAGATCACATCGGCCTGGGTCAGCACGGTCTCGAACGGGGTGTAACCTGGCCGCACCGTTGCTGCCCCCTTGCGCTCGGTCTGCCATACCGTCATGCCGAAGGCCTCGGCGCGCTTTGCCAGCGCCTGGCCGATACCACCGCCACCGACGATGCCCAAGGTCGCTCCGGCCAGATCGCGGATCGGCGCACCGAAGTGACAAAACTGGGCCGCGTTCTGCCACACCCCGGCGGCAACGTCCCGCTGATAGGCCGGCAGGTTGCGACGCAGCGCCATCATCAGCATGAACGCGTGTTCGGCCACGGTATCGTCGCCGTAATGACGCACATTGCACACCGCCACGCCGCGAGCACGGCAGGCCTCGAGATCGATGTGATTGACCCCGGTCGCGGCCACCGCGATCAGTTTTAGATCGGGCAGTTCGGCCAACTGTGCGGCGCTGACCGGCACCTTGTTGCTGATCAGGATATCGGCACTAATGGCGCGCTCCACCAGCTGTTCGGCCGACGTTGCCGGGTATTCGGTATAGCGATGCGGGAAGTCAAAAACGGGAACCGGGACAGCCAAGCTGTCCCGGTCGAGAAACACGATCGAGTGGGTCATGAAGAGTCAGGTCAGCGCTCGTAGGTTATCAGGGCGCGGTAGGCATGCCAGGTAGCGAGGCCGATCACCGGCATGATGAAGATCAAGCCGATGAAGTAGGTCAGGAAGCCCACCGCCGTCAACACCACGATGATAGCCGCCCAGGTGACCATCGTCAGCAGGTTCTTATAGACCGCCTGGAAGCTGGTGATCATCGCGGTGATCGCATCGACGTCCTTGTCGAGCATCATCGGGATCGACACCATGCTGATCGCGAAGGTGAACAGCGCGAAGAAGAAGCCGGTGCCGAAATAAGCGACCAGGAAGGCGAAGTTCTCCGGATGCAACGCGTTGGCGACCAGCGAGTCTATCGTCGGCAACGGCCCCTCGAAGAACAGCGCGAACATCAGCAGCGACACGCGGAACCAGGCGAACACCAGTACCGTCAGCAGCACCACGTACAGCGAGAAGCTCTGGATGTTGCCGCGCCACGAGGTTAGGCTCTGCACCAGGTTGATGCGCCGACCGCCCATCTCCAGCTGCCGGGCGATGTCGTAGAGTCCGATCGCCAGAAACGGCCCGAGCAATAGGAACATCGTCGACAGCGTGATCACATACTCGGGAGCTCGGTCGAAATAGAAGGTCAGCAGAAAGCCCATCACCACGAAGGCGACGCCATACAGCATCGCATCGGCCGGGGCATGCTGCAGATCGCGATAGCCTTGTTTCAGCCAGGCGACCGCATCGGACGGTTTCACATGATGGACCACCGGATGGTCCCGTGATGGCAGGTGGGTAATCTCCATTACAGCCCCCTTCTTGACGAGTCCCGAGGCAAATGCCCCAGTATTTTTCCGTTATAAGCCATTGAACGGAAAACACAACTCGCCCTCTTCCGAGTCCTTGTCCCAGGCCTGCTACAATCAGCACTCGACTGTGATGCAACAAAAGGACTCGCGATGAGCAATGAACTGATCATTGAAGAACTGGAACTGGGCAGCGGCGCCGAAGCCGTCAAGGGCCAGGAAGTCACCGTGCACTACACCGGCTGGCTGACCGACGGCACCAAGTTCGACTCGAGCAAGGACCGTTCGCAGCCGTTCAGCTTCCCGCTCGGGGCTGGCTACGTGATCAAGGGCTGGGATGACGGCGTTGCTGGCATGAAGGTCGGCGGCAAGCGCAAGCTGACCATTCCGCCGCACCTGGGCTACGGTGCCCGCGGCGCCGGCGGCGTGATCCCGCCGGAAGCCACGCTGGTATTCGAGGTGGAACTGCTGTCGGTGGGCTAAGCGCTTATTTCATCGGCAAGAAACAGTATGGGCTGCCCAAAAGGCAGCCCGTTTTGCGTGATGAACAGCAGTTCGTTTATTTGCGATGCATCGCCGCAGCCAACTTCTTCTTGCGCCAGAACACGATGCCGACCGTCAACAGCAGCAGGCCGACCACCAGCAGCACACCGGCCTGGCCACGGTGGACCATGGTCAGCAGCCACTCGCGGTTGGATGCACCGAAGTAACCCAGATATACCCATACCGGCACCGAGATCAGTGCGGCCAGCCCGTCCATTACCAGAAAGCGCAGGTAGGACACCTTGCCGCTCATCCCCGCCGTGATGAAGATCGGCGAGCGCAAGCCCGGCAAGAACCGGGCAACGAACAGCACCCAGCTGCCGTATTTGTCGAATTTTTCCTGCACAGCCTGGAAACGCGCGGGGGTCAGAATCCGTCCGATCAGGCGGAAACGCAGCACCTTCGGTCCGAACACATGGCCAACGGTGAACATCACGGCATCGCCAAGCAGTACGCCGGCCATGCCGACCGCGAACATCACATGCACATTGGCATAGCCCAGCCCGGAGATGACCCCGCCGGCAACCAGCGTGATGTCCTCTGGAATCGGCACGCCGAAACCGCACAGCAACAGCACGAAGAACACGGCGAAATAACCGTAACTCGTGAAGAAATCGAGCAAGAGCTGAAGAATGTCCATTAGTATCCGCCGCGCCGCCGGCCGGTGAAGTTGCGTTTCCTGCTGTGCAGGCCTGGGTATGCCAACATTAACAGCGGCTTATAATAGCACACCACGTTGCGCGTAATTTGCCATGCCTCGCCCTATTCACACCACCACACGGCACAAGGTCCGTGTGGCACATACCATCTGATCTGTATACGAAAGGCGTCATCTTGGTCCAAGCATCGATCCATGTCGCGGAGGGCGATCAACACCGAGAGATCGGTGCTGATTCACGCCTCACCGCGCAATAGGAGCGACTGACTCAGGCGGCCGCCTGTTCGATCACTTCGGCAATATCGCGTGCCCAGCGTTCGGCCAATTCGGCCTCGTCGGCCTCCACCATCACCCTTACCACCGGCTCGGTACCCGACGGGCGCAGTACCACCCGTCCACGCCCTGCCAGTGCGATCTCGGCTTCGGCCAAGCGCTGCGCCGACGCACTCTTCCAGTCCTGGCCCTTCAGGCGCACATTGATCAGCGTCTGCGGGAACGGCTGCCAGTCCCGGCAAACGTCTGCCAGTTCCATTTGCAGCTCGGCCAGGCTGTTGAACACCTGCAGCGCCGAGATGATCCCGTCGCCGGTGGTGTGCTGGTCGAGGCACAGCACGTGTCCCGATGCCTCGCCGCCGACCAGCCAACCATTGGCATGCAGCAGTTCCAGCACGTAGCGGTCGCCGACCTTCGCCCGCGCAAACGGCACGCCCTGTTCGGCCAGGGCCAGTTCCATCGCCATATTGGTCATCACGGTACCGACCACGCCGCCCTTCAGCTCGCCGCGCGCGGCGCGAGCCTTCGCGATCACGTAGATCAGCTGGTCGCCGTCGTAGCTCGCACCATCGCGATCGACCATGATCAGACGGTCGCCGTCGCCGTCCAACGCCACACCGTAGTCGGCCGCATGCTCGCGCACCGCCTGCTGCAATGTCACCGGATAGGTCGCGCCGACCTTGTCGTTGATGTTGTAGCCGGACGGCTCGCCCCCGATCACCACCACCTCGGCCCCCAACTCGTGGAACACCTTCGGTGCAATATGGTAGGTGGCACCATGGGCACAATCGACCACGATTTTCAGGCCGCGCAGATTGCGATCGTTCGGGAAACCGCTCTTGCAGAACTCGATGTAGCGATCGGCAGCACCCTCGATGCGGCGCGCCCGGCCGAGCTCCGGTGACGGCTTAGTGTCCATCGGCTGTTCGAGCATCGCCTCGATTTCGAGCTCGAGTGCATCGTCAAGCTTCTTGCCGCCTTCGGCGAAGAATTTGATGCCGTTATCCTGAAACGGGTTGTGCGACGCAGAAATCATCACGCCGGCCGACAAGCGCAGGGCGCGGGTCAGGTAGGCAATGCCCGGCGTCGGCAGCGGACCGGTCAACAGCACGTTGACGCCGGCGGCAGTGAAGCCTGCCTGCAGCGCCGCTTCGAGCATGTAACCGGAGATACGGGTGTCCTTGCCGATCAACACGGTCGGGCGCACCTGTGACTCGTGGTTCACCAGCACCCGGCCGGCCGCGTAACCGAGCCTCAGCACGAATTCCGGAGTGATCGGGAACTGGCCAACCTCGCCACGCACGCCATCGGTTCCAAAGTATTTACGAGCCATCGAAGCACTATCCTGAAAAAAACTACAACGCTAAGTCTACCGTGCACCACCGCCCTACCAGCATGCTAGCCAACGGTAGGGGCGCTGCGCAGTATATGACAAACTGGTTAAAGCAGTGGGTTTGGACGTCGCTTATAGAGCCGCCAGCACCTGCAGAGCCTGGCGGGTCGCCTTCACATCGTGCACGCGGATGATCCGCGCACCGCGTCGTGCCGACTCCAGCGCCACCGCGATGCTGGCACCGAGCCGTTCGGCCGGGACCGTTTCGCCGGTGATCGCACCGAGCATCGACTTGCGCGACATCCCCACCAGCAGCGGCACGCCGGCACGGCGCTCCAGTTCGGGTAGCTGACGCAATAAGGCCAGATTATGCTCCAGCGTCTTGCCAAAGCCGAAACCCGGATCAGCCAGCAGTCGATCTCGGTCAATACCGGCCTCCAGGCACAGGCGTACCCGGCGCCCCAGATAGTCGCCGACCTCATCGACCACATCATCGTAGTCCGGGCGGTTCTGCATCGTGTCGGGGTTGCCCTGCTTGTGCATCAGACACACCGCCACGTTGGCCGAAGCGGCGGCCAGTTCGAGCGCCCCCTCATCCTCCAACGCCGACACATCGTTGATCAGATCGACCACGCCGGCAGACAGCGCGGCCTGCATCACGCTGGCACGGCGGGTATCGAGCGACAACGGCACGCCGAGACCGGCCAGCTTCTCCAGCACCGGCAGCACCCGCTCCAGTTCCTCTTCGGGGCTGACGTAGGGCGCGTTCGGCCGGGTCGACTCGCCGCCGATATCGATCAGCGCCGCGCCGTCCTGCACCATCTGTTCGGCGTGATGCAACGCGGCGTCGAGCCGTTCGAAGCGACCGCCGTCGGAAAAGGAGTCGGGGGTGATGTTGAGGATACCCATCACCAGCGGCTGGGACAGGTCGAGCCGGAAACGGCCGCACAGCAAAGAATTCATCGGACAATTCCGTAGCAAAACAAAAGGCGGCAGCGTGCGCTGCCGCCTTGGCGGGAACGGGTAGAACTAGCTTACAGTTCCTGCGCCGGCATCGTGGTCGGTTCAGGGGCCGGGGCCGACGGCGTACCGCCACCGGCCGGGGTGTAACCATTGCCCGGCTTCGGTGGGCGCGGCGGACGGCCGGCCATGATGTCGTCGATCTGCTCGGCGTCGATGGTTTCCCATTCGAGCAGCGCGGCGGTCATCGCTTCAACCTTGTCGCGGTTCTCGTCGAGCAGGCGGCGCGCCAGCGTGTACTGCTCGTCGATGATGCGACGGATTTCGCTGTCGACCTGCTGCATCGTCGCCTCGGACAGGTTCTTATGCGTGGTGACCGAGCGGCCGAGGAACACCTCGCCCTCGTTCTCGCCGTACACCATCGGGCCGAGCTTGTCGCTCATGCCATAGCGGGTCACCATGTCACGCGCCATCTGCGTCGCCCGTTCGAAGTCGTTCGAGGCGCCGGTGGTCATCTGGTTCATGAACAGCTCTTCGGCAATCCGGCCACCGAACAGGATGGCGACTCGGTCGAGCAGATAACCGCGATCGTAGGCGTAGCGATCCTCTTCCGGCAGCTGCATGGTCACACCCAGCGCGCGACCGCGCGGGATGATGGTGACCTTGTGCACCGGATCGGACTTCGGCAACAGCTTGGCGACCACTGCGTGGCCGGACTCATGGTAGGCGGTGTTCTTCTTCTCCTCCTCGGTCATCACCATGCTGCGGCGCTCGGCCCCCATCATGATCTTGTCCTTGGCGGCCTCGAAGTCCTCCATGTCGACCAGGCGCTTGTTGCGGCGCGCGGCAAACAAGGCAGCCTCGTTCACCAGGTTGGCCAAGTCGGCACCGGAGAAGCCCGGTGTGCCGCGTGCGATGATCGGCGCATCGACATCGGCCGACACCGGTACCTTGCGCATGTGCACGGTCAGGATCTGTTCACGGCCGCGGATATCCGGCAGCGGCACCACCACCTGGCGGTCGAAGCGGCCCGGGCGTTGCAGCGCCGGATCGAGCACGTCCGGACGGTTGGTCGCGGCAATCACGATCACCGTGGTGTTGGTTTCGAAACCATCCATCTCGACCAGCAGCTGATTCAGCGTCTGTTCGCGCTCGTCGTTGCCACCGCCGAGGCCGGCGCCGCGCTGGCGGCCGACCGCGTCGATTTCATCGATGAAGATGATGCACGGCGAATTCTTCTTCGCCTGCTCGAACATGTCGCGCACGCGGGCGGCACCGACACCGACGAACATTTCGACGAAGTCCGAACCGGAGATGCTGAAGAACGGCACCTTGGCCTCGCCGGCAATCGCCTTGGCGAGCAGGGTCTTACCGGTACCCGGCGAGCCACACAACAGGATGCCGCGCGGGATGCGGCCGCCCAGGCTCTGGTAGCGGGTCGGGTCGCGCAGGTAGTCGACGATCTCCTTCACCTCTTCCTTGGCTTCGTCACAACCGGCGACGTCCTGGAAGGTCACGGTATTGGTGTCCTGGTCGAGCATGCGGGCCTTGCTCTTGCCGAACGAGAACGCCCCGCCCTTGCCGCCGCCCTGCATCTGGCGCATGAAGAACACCCAGACGCCGATCAGCAGCAGCATCGGGAACCAGCTGATGAAGATGTTCATCAACAGGCTCGGCTCTTCTTCCGGCTTGGCGGCGAAGCGCACGTTGTTCTTGATCAGGTCGTCGACCAGCTGCGGGTCATACGGTGCGTAGGTGGCAAAGGTGGTGCCGTCGCTACGCTTGCCCTTGAGCCACTGACCGCGCAGCGGGTGCCCCTCGATGGTCAGCGACTGCACCTTGCCGGACTCCACGTCACTGATGAACTGGGAGTATTCGACCTGGTTCTGTGCATCCTGGCGCTTATTGAACTGGTTGAATACTGTCATCAGTACCAGCCCGATAATCACCCAGATGGCGATATTCTTACCAATATTGTTCACTCGATGGGACTCCTTTGCGCCCTGACGCTCTCTGTGGCCCGTGTCATTTAACGAATTGTAAACCCGCCCCTCTGGAATGTCAGCGCCGAGCCTTGCCCAGAAGATAGATTTCGTTGGAACGGTCGCGCGAAGCCTTGGGCTTGCGGCTGACCACTTCACCGAAAAGTTCGCGCATCGCCTTCAGGTAGTCCTGAAATTCGCTGCCTTGAAACACTTTGACGAGAAAATGGCCGCCCGGTTTCAGATGCTCACGGGCGAACTCCAGCGCCAACTCGGTCAGGTGGAAACTTCTGGCCTGATCGATCGCGCTCATTCCCGAGATATTGGGGGCCATATCGGAAATCACAAGGTCTAATTCGCGACCGCCGAGCAGGCGCACGAATTCATCGAGCACTTCCTGTTCGCGAAAGTCGCCCTGGATGAAGTCGACCCCAGGTAGTGGATCCATCGGCAGGATGTCGAGCGCAAAGACCTTGCCCTTGTCGCCGGCGATCTGCGCGGCCACCTGCGACCAGCTGCCCGGCGCGCTGCCTAGGTCGGCCAGCACGGTGCCGGGGCGGATCAGCTTGTCCTTCTCGTTGATTTCCAGCAGCTTGTAAGCGGCGCGTGAGCGGTAGCCGTCCTTTTTCGCCTGGTGGACGTAATGATCATGCACGTGCTCGACGAGCCATGCCTTGCTGGTCTTGGTTCTTGCCATACGGTTTCTTGCCTGCTCGGACGGGGTACCGTCCGGGTAATTCGGTGATCGGACAACCCTGATCGTAACGGAAAGTCGCCCACGACGCTGTCGTGTTTTTGTTCGCGCTCATCGGCGGCCTTGGGGCTACAGGTCAAAATTTAGTAGAATCCGCTTTTATTGAGGATACCCTACCCATGAAAATCGAGTTGACTACGGTCGAACGCCAGCACCTGAAGGGCCTGGCTCACGGCCTGAGCCCGGTGGTGATGATCGGCAACAACGGCCTGACCGAGGCGGTGATCCGCGAGGTGGCCGTCAACCTGGATGCCCACGAGCTGATCAAGGTGCGCGTCCTCGGCGATGACCGCGATGCCCGCGTCGCCATGTACGAGCAACTGTGCGACGAACTCGGCGCCGCGCCGGTGCAACACATCGGTAAGCTGCTGGTGCTGTGGCGTCCGTCCGACAAAGAAAAGATCGTCCTGCCGAAGCCGACTAAGAAAAAAGCGGCCAAGTAAGCGCCCGACGTCTTGATGACAAAAGCGGTGGCTGAGCCACCGCTTTTGTTTTGCCCATTCGACCAACCCAAGCGCCCCGGCTTGGCCGAAACGACTCAACTGTCGCGCTTGAGCACGTAGACCAGGCCGAGCAGGCTCTGCACCAGATAGATCAGGCTCGAGATCGCATGCCAGGTGGCGAAGCCGCCGCCGAACATGCCCTGCGCCGCGTGGTTCATGCCCAATTTGAGCTGGGCGATGATTGGGGTGACGGCGAACTGGTTGATCACCGTGCAGGCAAGCATGCCGAACGCCACCCAGAACAGCGCGCCCTTCACGCCGCTGACACCGTCGCGCCAGATGATGTCGACCAGCAGCAGAATCCCGCAGATCAGCCCGACCCAGCCGAGCACGGCGAAAATCCGCCCTGCCACCATGCCGGCGGTGACCCGGTCGAGTGAGGCAAACAGCAAGGGGGCCACCAGCAGCCCGACGATCCACATGCCGCCGATCCACAAGGTGGCGGCGATGGCGCGTATCCAGTTCATGCAGTCTCCCCGGGCGCAGTGTTAGCGGTAGTGAACGTCCAGTACTTCGTATTCGCGGATGCCGCCCGGCGCCATCACTTCGGCGACGTCTCCCGCCTCCTTGCCGATCAGCGCGCGGGCGATCGGCGAATTCACCGACACCTTGCCCAGCTTGATGTCAGCCTCGTCGTCGCCGACGATCTGGTAGGTCACGTTGTCTTCGGACTCCAGCTCCATCAGGTCGACGGTGGTGCCGAACACGATGCGGCCGTCGGCGTCGAGCTCGGCCGGATTGATCACCTGAGCGTTGGACAGCTTGGCTTCCAGTTCGGCGATACGACCTTCGACGAAGGCCTGGCGTTCCTTGGCGGCGTCGTATTCGGCGTTTTCCGACAGGTCACCGTGCGATCGCGCTTCGGCGATGGCCTCGATCACCTTGGGGCGCTCCACGCTTTTCAACCGCTGTAGCTCATCCTTGAGCAGTTCCGCGCCATGCACGGTCAACGGGACTTTAATCATGGGTTTCTCTCCAGGGCGGCCAGGCCGCCGCGATACTAAAAACGCAAGCCGCCGTACGGGACGGCGGCTTGGCTGATACTTGATTTGCCAAAGATTGTAACGGGAAACGGCGTCCGGTTCAAAGCGTGACCGAACGCCGTCCGTCATTTATTTGGCATCGACCACTTGGGCGTGCAGACCCTGCACGCTGTAGACGTCGAAGTCGTCGGCATGGCCCATGCCGACGCACACCGCCTTGGCACCGGCCAGAGTGGTGTACTGCGGCACGCGCATCTGCAGAGCGCTGCGGCGGATCGAGTGGCTGTCCTGGATCGCCTGGCGCTTTTCGTCGACGGTGTTGAGCACCAGCGCAATGTCGCCGTTCTTGATCATGTCGACGATATGCGGACGGCCCTCGGCCACCTTGTTGACCACCTGCACCACGATGCCGGCCTCCTGCAGCACCTTGGCGGTACCGCGGGTTGCACATACGCCAAAGCCCAGACGCTGCAGTTCGCGCGCCACTTCGACCGCGCCGTTCTTGTCACTGTCGCGCACCGACAGGAACACCTTGCCGGTCTTCGGCAGGCGGTCGCCGGCAGCGAGCTGGCTCTTCACGTACGCCTCGGCAAAGGTACGACCCACGCCCATCACTTCACCGGTCGATTTCATTTCCGGCCCCAGGATGGTATCGACGCCCGGGAACTTGATGAACGGGAACACCGCTTCCTTCACCGCGTAGTACGGCGGCACGATTTCCTTGGTGAAGCCCTGCTCTGCCAGGCTGATGCCGGCCATCGCGCGGGCGGCGATCTTCGCCAGCGGTGCGCTGGTCGCCTTGGAGACGAACGGCACGGTACGCGAGGCGCGCGGGTTCACTTCCAACACGTAGATAGTGTCGCCCTGGATCGCGAACTGCACGTTCATCAGGCCGACCACGTTCAGCGCCTTGGCCATCGCCACGGTCTGGCGACGGATCTCGTCCTGCACCGCCGGGAACAGGCTGTACGGCGGCAGCGAGCAACCGGAGTCGCCCGAGTGTACACCGGCCTGCTCGACGTGCTGCATGATGCCGCCGATCACCACCTGTTCACCGTCGGACACCGCGTCGACGTCGACCTCGATCGCATCGTTCAGGAAGCGGTCGAGCAGCACCGGGCTGTCGTTCGATACCTTCACCGCCTCGCGCATGTAGCGCTCGAGGTCGGCCGGCTCGTGGACGATTTCCATCGCACGGCCGCCCAGCACGTAAGACGGGCGCACCACCAGCGGGTAGCCGATCTCTTCGGCCAACTTCATCGCATCGACCGGGTTGCGCGCGGTGCGGTTCGGCGGCTGCTTCAGACCCAGTTCCTGCAGCAGCTTCTGGAAGCGCTCGCGGTCTTCGGCGGCGTCGATCATGTCCGGGCTGGTACCGATGATCGGCACGCCGTTGGCTTCCAACGCACGCGCCAGCTTCAGCGGGGTCTGGCCGCCGTACTGCACGATCACGCCGAACGGCTTCTCGATGCGGCAGATTTCCAGCACGTCTTCCAGCGTCAGCGGCTCGAAGTACAGACGGTCGGAGGTGTCGTAGTCGGTCGACACGGTTTCCGGGTTGCAGTTGACCATGATGGTCTCGAAACCCGACTCACGCAGCGACAGCGCTGCGTGCACGCAGCAGTAGTCGAACTCAATGCCCTGACCGATACGGTTCGGACCGCCGCCCAGCACCATGACCTTCTTCTTGTCGGTCGGCTGCGACTCGCACTCGTCCTCGTAGCTCGAGTACATGTAGGCGGTGTCAGTCGCGAACTCGGCCGCGCAGGTGTCGACGCGCTTGTACACCGGGTGCAGCTTCAGCGCCCAGCGCTTGGCACGCACCGCGCCTTGGTCGACGCCCAACAGGCTGCCCAGGCGACGGTCGGAGAAGCCCTTGCGCTTCAGGCGACGCAGTTCGGCGTAGTCGAGCTCTTCGATCTTGCGACCGGCCAGAGCCTGTTCTTCGCCGACGATGTCTTCGATCTGGGCGAGGAACCACGGGTCGATCTTGCTGATCGCGAAGATATCGTCGCGGGTCAGACCCACACGGAAGGCGTCAGCCACGTAGAGGATGCGCTCCGGCCCCGGAGTGCCCAGCTCGTGACGGATCACTTCCAGGTCGGTGGTGACCGGGTCGAAACCGGACAGGCCGGTTTCCAGGCCGCGCAGTGCCTTCTGCATCGATTCCTGCAGGGTGCGGCCCATCGCCATCACTTCGCCGACCGACTTCATCTGCGTGGTCAGGCGGTCATCGGCCTGCGGGAATTTCTCGAAGGCGAAGCGCGGGATCTTGGTCACGACATAGTCGATCGACGGCTCGAACGAAGCCGGGGTGTTGCCGCCGGTGATGTCGTTCTTCAGTTCGTCGAGGGTGAAGCCCACCGCCAGTTTCGCGGCGATCTTGGCGATCGGGAAGCCGGTGGCCTTGGAGGCCAGTGCCGACGAACGCGATACGCGCGGGTTCATCTCGATCACGATCATTTCGCCGGTATCCGGGTTGGTCGCGAACTGTACGTTCGAGCCGCCGGTATCGACGCCGATCTCGCGCAGCACCGCCAGCGAGGCGTTGCGCATGATCTGGTATTCCTTGTCGGTGAGCGTCTGCGCCGGAGCAACGGTGATCGAGTCGCCGGTGTGCACGCCCATCGGGTCGAAGTTCTCGATCGAGCAGATGATGATGCAGTTGTCGTTCTTATCGCGCACCACTTCCATCTCGTACTCTTTCCAGCCGAGTACCGATTGCTCGATCAGCAATTCGTGGGTCGGCGAGGCTTCGAAGCCGCGCTCGCAGATCGCCAGGAATTCTTCCTTGTTGTAGGCGATGCCGCCGCCCGAGCCGCCCATGGTGAACGACGGACGGATCAAGGTCGGGAAGCCGACCTTGGTCTGCGCTTCCAGCGATTCTTCCATGGTGTGGCAGACGAACGAAAGCGGGCAGGACAGGCCGATCTTGGCCATTGCTTCCTTGAAGCGGCCACGGTCCTCGGCCTTGTCGATCGCATCTTCGGTGGCACCGATCAGCTCGACCTTGTACTTGTCGAGCACGCCGTTCTTCGCCAGGTCCAGCGCACAGTTCAGCGCGGTCTGGCCGCCCATGGTCGGCAGGATCGCGTCCGGACGCTCCTTGGCGATGATCTTCTCCACCACCTGCCAGTTGATCGGCTCGATGTAGGTGACATCGGCCATGTTCGGGTCGGTCATGATGGTGGCCGGGTTGCTGTTCACCAGCACCACCTTGTAACCCTCTTCGCGCAGTGCCTTGCAGGCCTGTGCGCCGGAATAGTCGAATTCACATGCCTGGCCGATCACGATCGGGCCGGCGCCAATAATCAGAATGCTTTTAATGTCGGTACGTTTCGGCATCGCTCTATCTCGATATTCAATTCGGTATGGCTTAATTCAGGCTGGCCGCAGCCAGCTTGGCCCCAAAGCCCAGAAACAGCACGCCCACCCCACCGCTTGCCACCCCCGCCAGCCGGCGCCGCGCACGGAACGCGGCCGCCAGCCGCACCCCGGCCAGAATCAGCACCGTCAGGTAGGTGGCGCTGCACACCTGCAGCATCAGCCCCAGCGCCGCGAAAGTCAGCGCCGGGTGCGGGTAGTTCGGGTCGACGAACTGCACGAAAAACGACAGGAAGAACAGAATCGCCTTCGGATTCATCAGGCTGATCGACAAGGCACGGGTGAACGGGTTGCGGGTATCGACCGCAGCCGGCGCCGCCGCGCCGGCCTCGATCGGACTGAACCAATTCTTGAACGCGCCCTTCAGCATATTGACCCCGATCCACGCCAGGTACGCCGCACCGGCGTACTTCAGCACCATGAACAGCCCCGGCAGCGCCTTGAGGATCGACGCGGCCCCCGCCGCGGTCGCGATCATCAGCAGCGCGTCGCCGGCGAACACGCCGAGCGCGCCGACGAAGCCGGCCTTCACCCCGCGCTGCGCCGCCACCGACAGCACATACAGCGAGTTCGGGCCCGGCAGCAGCACGATGAAGATGGTGCCGATCAGATAGGTCAGCGGATCGGTAATGCCTAGCATGGTTCCTCCTGCGTTTGCCTTAGGCCTTGCGTTCGGCCAACTGTGCGACGAAGCGGTCGAACAGGTAGGCGACGTCGTTCGGACCCGGGCTCGCTTCCGGGTGCCCCTGGAAGGAGAACGCCGGACGGTCGGTCAGGGCGATGCCCTGCACGGTACCGTCGAACAGCGAGCGGTGGGTGACGCGCACATTGGCCGGCAGGCTGGTCTCGTCGACCTGGAAGCCGTGGTTCTGGCTGGTGATCATCACGCGGCCGCTGTCCAGGTCCTGCACCGGGTGGTTGGCGCCGTGGTGGCCGAACTTCATCTTCGAAGTCTGGCCGCCGGTGGCGAGGCCCAGCAGCTGGTGACCCAGGCAGATGCCGAATACCGGCAGCTTGGTATCGAGAATGGCCTTGATCGCGTCGATCGCGTAGTCACACGGCTCCGGATCCCCCGGGCCGTTCGACAGGAACACGCCGTCCGGATTCAGCGCCAGCACGTCCTTCGCCGAAGTCTGAGCCGGTACCACGGTCAGGCGGCAGCCGCGTTCGGCCAACATGCGCAGAATGTTGTGCTTCACGCCGAAGTCGTAGGCGACCACGTGATACTTGGCCTCGGTCTGGGCGACATAGCCCTCGCCGAGACGCCATTCGCTGGTATCCCAGTGATAGGCCTGCTCGCAGCTGACCACCTTGGCCAGATCCTGGCCGGCCATCGAGCCGAAGCCGCGGGCCAGTTCGACCGCGCGCGCTTCATCGATATCGGCACCGGCCATGATGCAACCGGCCTGGGCACCCTTCTCGCGCAGGATACGGGTGAGCTTGCGGGTGTCGAGGTCGGCGATCGCGACGACGTTGTTGGCTTCCAGGTAGCCGGACAGCGAGTTTTCAGCGCGGAAGTTGCTATGCAGCAGCGGCAGATCGCGAATGATCAGCCCCGACGCAAAAACGGCGCGGGATTCGGTATCTTCCGAATTCGCGCCGACGTTACCAATATGGGGATACGTCAAAGTGACGAGTTGTTTGGTATACGAGGGATCGGTGAGGATCTCCTGGTAACCGGTCATGGCGGTATTGAAGACTACTTCGCCAACGGTGAAACCAGCAGCACCGATGGCAGTGCCTTTGAATATCGTACCGTCAGCCAAGGCAAGAAGTGCGGGCATGGACATTGGCTGGCTCCTGTTTGCTGTTTGCATTTACTGCTTTTATGATGGCTTGATGCGAATAACGGGACGCAGTGCGCTGGCACTTGTCCCGTTTGGTTAAACCTTTCAATAATAACGCGATTTTCTCTTCGGCACAACAGCCGACGGGCCGAATTCGCTTATTTCAGCTGCCAGGTGTACTGATTCTCGCCGCTGGGCCGCCCCAGCAGCAGCAGCAGCGGGCGCAGCCCCTCGGCCTGTTCCGACGTGCTGCTGGCGTTGCCGGCCAGCATCAGACGCGTGCCCGGCTGCCACTGTCCGCCGCCTTGCAGTGTCAACGGCCCGGCCAAGGTCGCCAGGTTCAGCCCTACCCCCTTGCCGGTGCCCGACACGCTCAAGCGATAGCGACCGAACGGTCGCACCGTGCTGACATTGGCGCTGGCGCCATCCCAGTCGAGCTGCAATTGGCCTTCGAACTGGCCGCGCTGCCAGCGCCACGATTCCAGCTGCAGCGCCAGCACGCCCCCCAGCCCTGCACCGCGCCAGGCCGGTGCCGCCTCGGCGATCACCTCGGCCGGCAATTCCAGCGACAGCTGCTCGAGCCGCACGCCGCGCACACCCAAGGCGAGCCGCCCCTGCCGCCCCGGCGAATCGACCTGCCAGGCAAGCTCGCCGCTGCGCAAGGCCCGCGGTTCGAAGCGCCAAGCCAGCCGGCTCGACGGCAGCGCTTCGCGCTCACCTTGATAGTAGAGCATCCCGCCGCCCTGCCAGACACTGCCGCTGGCTTCGGCCAGGCGCAGCTGTCCGCTGCTGGCGCTGGCCAGTACCAGGTCCATCAGGCTGGCCGGCGCCGCCGCCGCTCCGCCGAGCAGCAAGCCGGCCGCGATCAGCGACCAACGATAACGCCGCCTCATACCTCGCCCCCACCCTGCACCAGCAGCGCCTTCAACCGTACCCGGCCCGGCCCGATCGCATCGGCCTGCAGCCGCACCAGCCGCACCTGCTGCTGGGCGGCCAGTTCGCCGGCGAACTGCAGCCAGCGGTCGAACACCGCCTCGCCGCTCAGCGTGACACCATAATCACCCTCGGCTGCCAGCGTCAGCCCGGACAAATCGTGCTGGGCCAGCATCTGCTGCAGCAAGGGCTGCAGCTCGGCCGCCTTGCGTGGAGCGGCGGCCGGCTGGCGCTTCAGCTGGCGCGCTTCGGCGTCGAGCTTCTCCAGCGTTGCCACCTCGGCCCCCAGCCTGACGATACTCGCCTTGTTGCGGACCAGCTGTTTCTGGGCCGGCTGCCACACCAGCAGATAGCCCAACACGATGGCCAGCAATACGCCGAGCACCGACAACAACATCCGCTCGCGCGGGTTGCGCGCCGTCCACCAGTGACCGGCCTGCGCCTGCCATGCCATCGTTGCCATTATGGTTCCCTCGTTACGATCAGCTGCTGGCTGCCGTTTTCGCCGCGCTGCTGCGTCAGCGCGATGCGCCGTTCGGCCAACTGCGCGCGCCAGCGTGGCAGCGACGCCGGCGGCAGTGCGGCAACCGACAGCTCCAGCCGGCCGTTTTCATAGTTGAGTCGTTGCACGGTCAATTCGGTACCGGCCACCCGCGCCAGCGCTCCCATCAGCGCCAAGCCGTCGTCGCGTGCCGGCAGGCCGCGCGCCAGCCGCAGCTTGTCGACCGCCCGCGTCACCGGCAGCGTCGCCATGCCGGGCAGCGCCGGCGAGTTGAGCCAGGCGGTGCTCAGCGTCTTGCTGCGCTCGGTCAGCCGCGACTTTTGCCAGGCGCTCCAGCCGAGCTCGCCCAGCAACAGCGTCAGCTGCGCCGCGATCAGCACGCCGGCGACCAGACCGAGCTTGCGCGCCAGCGGTGCCCAGCGCCGACTGAAATGGCGCGCGGCCAGCTCGCCGGTGGCGAAGTCGGCGCTGCCGTCGGCGAGGCCGTGGCGCCAGTCGAACGGCGCCAGCCGCACCGCCTCGTGCACCGGCAGCCATTCGGCCAACGTCTCAGCCTCGCCGTGCAGGGTCAGCGGGCCGTCGACCTCGGCCGCCAGCGTCGGTAACAGCGCCGCTTCGCTTCCGGCGGGCAGCCAGCACGGCGCTTGCGGCAGCCGCGCCAGCCAGCCGCTCGCCAGCGCCGCCAAGGCCCAGCCGGCGGCCGGCAGCGGCAACAGCGCTTCTTCCGGCACGATCCGGTCCGGCACGCGGCCGAGCTGGCGCAGCATCGCCACCGCGCGTCTGACCGGTGCCGCCTCGGTCAAGATCACCTGGCGACGGCCGTCGCCGAGCAGCTTGCCGGCGAGGTAAAGGTTGGCCGAAGGGTCGTTGGCGAGCTGATCCTCGAGCGCGAAGCCGATCAGCTGCGGGGTCGGATCGCGTTGGCCATCCGGCAGCTTCACCGCGGTAAACAGCGTGCGCCCGGCCGGCAGCACCAGCTCGAGCTCGGTCGCCGCCGGCCAGCCGGACGGCGCGCAGTCGCCGCTGTCGCGGCGCGCCCCGTGTGCATCGAGCAGCGCCCAGGGCAGGTTGGCAGCGCTATCGGGCCAACCCGGCGCCAGTAGGAGTCGCAGTATCGTCATGGTTATCCGTTGTGCTCGGCGGCAAGCCGCCTTCTTCGCGCCAGACCAGGCTCACTTCGCCGGAACGGCTCAGCAACGCGCGTTGCTTCAGCCGCACCGGCGCGCGGCTCACCTCGCTGTCGAGCAGGAAATAGCTGCTCTTCACATCGAACAGCGCCCTGTCGGGCTTGAGGTTGTCCGGCAGGACGAGCTTGGTCAGAAAATCTTGTTGGTCCTTGAACGGCAGCGCCCGGCGCTGGTTGAGCAAGGCCAGCCGCCGCCCGCTGTCGAGCGCCGGCACCAGCGCCGCCATCACCTCGGGCGTCGCGGTGTTGACGTTGATCGCGGTCGCGCCGTTTTCCGGCAATGCCACCACCTGCGGCAGCAGCCGCGCCAGCACTTCGGGGCGGTAACCCGGCACCCAGGCGAGCTGGCTGGCCCGCGCCATCCGACGCGGCGCGCTGCCCTCGGTACTCTTGTCGTCGTCGCCACGCGCGCCCATCCAGGCGAGCAGCGGTTCGGCCAAGGTCGGCGGCTGATCCAGCGCCATCAGCAACTGCCGGTACAACTGCAACTGCGGCCGGTTGATCTTGCCGGTGGCACCGTCGACCAGGTTGTTCAGATTGAAGCGCCCCTGCGCATCGCTGATCTGGCCGGCCACGCTGAAGCCCTGCGCGTCGAGCTTGGGCAGCGGCTGCGCCCACAATTCGCCCAGGTGATCGGTGCTGCTGCTGATGCCGTCGAAGCGCAACAGGTCCATCGCCCAGGCGAGACCGCCGTCGGCGGCCAGGCGCACCCCGGCGCGCGAGCGGTCCTGCTCGACCTGGCGCAGCCACAAGCCCTGCTGCCACAGCACCAGCGCCGACGCACTCGCCGCCAGCGCCACGATCAGCAGCGCCATCACCACCGCCATCCCGTCCTGGCGCTTCATGGCAACGCCCATTGCCGGCGGACCGGCCCACTGCCCGGCGGCGTCACCGCCATCTCCAGCGCCCGCGCGCTCTCGCCCGGCACCGGCCAGCTGTCGACCCAGTTGCCGCTGGCGGTCAGCACCCGGAAATGCACCGGGCTGTCGGCCAGCAGCAGCGGCAGAAACGACGCGGCCACGTCCGGCGCACCGGCCGACCAGCTCAAGCCCTGACCGTCGGCACGGTAGCGCAGCGCCTCGCTGCCCCCCTGGTAGCGCGCCGAAAAACGGGTCAATACCAGCTGCTGGCGCGGACCGTCCTGCTGCAACAGCAGCGGCGGCACGCCATTGTTCACCCGCTGCACCGACGGCAGCTCGGCCAGCTCGCCCTCCAGGCGGCGAAAGGCACGCGCCAGTTCCACCCAGCGGGTGCCGGTGTCCATCAAGCGCTCGCGCGCGATCAGCAGATTGCCGAAGGCGCGATAGCCGAGCACCGACAGGATCGCCAACAGGCTCATCGCCACCAGGAGTTCGATCAGGGTCAGACCGCCTTGCCGCCTCATCCACCGCCTCCGGGCACGCGCAGGAAGCCGTTCAGTTCGGCCAACACATAGGCACCGTCGCCACGCTTCACCTTCATCAGCACCCGGCGCAGCCGCGGGTCGGGCGTTTCGATCACCTCGCGCTCCCAGCGAAACGGCACTCCGCCCTGGGTGGCGTCGCCGCTGGACACCCCGGGTGCCGGCCAGTCGCGCCGCGCCGTCATCAATGCCAGCTGGTTCTGCGCCTCCCAGGTCGCCAGCATCTTCAGCCGCAGCCCCTCGCTATTGTCGGCGGCCAGCCCGGTGGCGCGCAGCAGCGCCGCCAGCGCGATCGCCATGATCGCCAGCGCCACCAACACCTCGAACAGGGTGAACCCGCGCTGCCGGCTCATGACGGCGCCCCGACGCTGACCTTGCCCAACGGCGACAATTGCACCCGGCGCAGCCGCTCGCCGGCGCGCAGCAGCAGCGCATACGGCCGCGCCTGGCCCTGCTCGACCAGCCACAGCGGCCGGCCGGCCGGCTGCGCCGCGCCATACAGCGTCACCGCCTCGCTGCTGATGCCATCCGGCCAGCGGTGCGGCGCGAAGAAGGCATCGCTCGGCGCCTGCCAGCGGCCGTCGTCATCGAGCTCGCGAAACGCGTAGCCGTCGCTGCTCCACACCAGCGCCAGCGGCTGGCCGAGCTCGGCGGCGTCGACCGCCTGCTCCAGCACCCGGGCGAAGCGCCAGGCCTCGTCCTCGGCGGCGCGATGCGTATCGGGCGTCAGGCTGAGCGTCAGCGTGGTGGCCATGATGCCGATGATCAGCATCACGACCAGCAGCTCGATCAGCGTGAATCCGGCGGAGCGCGAGGGCATGGTCAAGGTTGGCCGAACGGCTTACTGCTGCCAGTTGCCGATGTCGGCATCGACGCCCTCGCCGCCCGGCTCGCCGTCGGCGCCGAGGCTCCAGATGTCGATCTCGCCGTGCGTACCCGGGTTGGCGTACTGGTACGGGTGGCCCCACGGATCGTCAGGCAGACGCTCCAGATAGCCGCCCGGCTTCCAGTTCTTGGTTTCCGGACCGGTGGTCGGCTTCTGCACCAGCGCCTTCAGGCCCTGCTCCGAGGTCGGGTAACGGGTATTGTCGAGACGGTAGAGCTTCAGCGCCTGGCTGATCGCACCGATGTCCTGCTTGGCGGCGACGATACGCGCCTCGTCCGGGCGGCCCATCACCTTGGGCACGATCAGCGCGGCGAGCACGCCGAGGATGACGATCACCACCATGATCTCGATCAGGGTGAAGCCGCGCTGGGCGGCATGGCGGATTGGTTTCATAGTTTCTCCGTGTTACAGCTTGCCTTGTGGGCGGGTGTTCAATTGCATTCTCAAAACGGCACGCTCGAACGCCACTACGTCGTTCAGCGGTTCTGTTGGACTAGGCGCGCGGCCGCAGACAGTACGGTGAGTACGGCAAGGCCGCGCAACAACGTCCGACGGGACCGATGGGCGGCGCTCACTCAATGCACCATCTGGTTCATGTCGATAATCGGCAGCATGATCGCCAGCACGATCAACAGCACCACGCCACCCATCACCAGAATCAGCAAGGGCTCCATCAGCGTGGTCAGCGTGGCGAGCTTGCGCTCCACCTCGCGCTGCTGCTGCTCGGCGACCTTTTCAAGCATGGTCGGCAGGGTGCCGCTGGCCTCGCCGCTGCCGATCAGATGGGTCAGCACCGGCGGAAAGCGCTTGCTGGCGCCGAGCGAACGCGCCAGCGACGCGCCCTCGCGCACCTTGTCGTGGGTTTCGGCCAACGCTTCGCGCAGCGGCAGCAGCGTCAGCAGATTGCGCGACGCATCCAGCGCCGACAGCAGCGGCACGCCGCTGCCCGCCAGGATCGCCAGCGTGCTGGCCATGCGGGCGGTGTCCAGGCTGACCAGCAAGCGCCCCAGCACCGGCAGCTTCATCAAGCGCGCATCGAAGCGACGGCGCAGCGCCTCGGTCTTCAATGCCCGAAACGCCGCGTAGCCGCCACCGGCCAGCGCGAGGCCGGCCAGCCAGCCCCACTGGCGCAGGAAATCGCTGGTCATCAGCAACAGTCGGGTCAACAGCGGCAGCGTCTGCTTGGTCTGCGCGAACACGCCGACCACCTGCGGCACCACGAAGCTCATCAGACCGCCGACCACCAGCACCGCCACCAGCGTCACCACCGCCGGATAGGCCAGCGCCAGGATCACCTTCTGCCGGGTGTGCTGGCGGTTTTCCAGGTAATCGGCCAGCTTCAACAGCACCCGGGTCAGCTCGCCGCTGGTCTCGCCGGCAGCGACCAGCGAGCGATACAAGGGCGAGAACACCGCCGGCTGCGCCGACAGCGCCTGAGCGAGGCTATGGCCTTCGAGAATGCTGCTGCGGATCGCCACCGCCACCGTCTTGGCGCGGGCGTCCTCGCTCTGGTCGGCGACGGCGGCCAAGGCCTTTTCCAGCGGCAGGCCGGCGTCGAGCAGCGTCGCCAGCTGCTGGGTCAGCAACACCAGCGTGGCGCTCGGCAGGCTGCGACCGATACGGCCGAAGCTGCCCGCGGCGGCCTTCGCGGCGACGCCATCGACCGACACCGGCACCAAGCCGCGCTCGCGCAGCTGCGCGCGCGCGCTGCGCGGTGAATCGGCCTCGACGAAGCCCTTCTCCTCGCGGCCGTCCGGCGCCAGCGCAACGAAGCGGAACGCCGCCATCAGCCGCTCCTCGTCACGCGCAGGATTTCCTCGTGCGCGGTCTCGCCGGCGGCCAACCAGCGCAGGCCGTCCTCGCGCAGCGTGCACATGCCATCCTGCAGCGCCACGTCGCGCAGCGACTGCTCGGAAGCCCGGTCGTGGATCAGCCGGCGCAGCGCGTCGTCGACCGGCAGCAATTCATAGATGCCGTAGCGGCCGCGGTAGCCGCTGCCGCCGCAGGCCGGGCAGCCGACCGGGCGGTAGTGAGCCAGGCCGGGCCGTTCGGCCAGCGCCAGCGGGTTGAGCTCCTTGCAGGCCGGACAGAGCCGGCGCACCAGCCGCTGCGCCATCACGCCCAGCAGGCTGGACGCCAACAGGAACGGCTCGACCCCCATATCGGTCAGGCGGGTCACCGCGCTGGCCGCGTCGTTGGTGTGCAGCGTGGCGAGCACCAGGTGACCGGTCAGGCTGGCCTGCACCGCGATCTGCGCGGTCTCCAGGTCGCGAATCTCGCCGATCATGATCACGTCCGGATCCTGGCGCAGGATGGCGCGCAGCGCCTTGGCGAAGCTCATGTCGATGCGCGCGTTCACCTGGGTCTGGCCGACGCCGGGCAGCTGGTACTCGATCGGGTCTTCGACCGTCATGATGTTGGTCTGGCTGGCGTCGAGGCGCGACAGCGCCGCGTACAGCGTGGTGGTCTTGCCCGAGCCGGTCGGCCCGGTCACCAGCACGATGCCGTGCGGCTGGCGGATCAGCTGGTCGAGCGTCCCCAAGGTATCCGGCGCCATGCCGAGCGTCGCGAGATCCAACCGCACGCTTTCCTTGTCGAGCAGACGCAGCACCACCCGCTCGCCGTGCGCGGTCGGCAGCGTCGACACCCGCACGTCCACCGGCCGGCCGGCCAGGCGCAGCGAGATGCGACCATCCTGCGGGATGCGTTTCTCGGCGATGTCGAGCGCCGCCATGATCTTGATCCGCGACACCATCGCCGCGTGCAGCGCCCGGTGCGGCGCCACTATGTCGCGCAAGGTACCGTCGAGGCGGAAGCGCACCAGCGAGCGGGTCTCGTACGGTTCGATGTGGATGTCGGAGGCGCCGTCGCGCAGCGCCTGGGTCAGCAGCGCGTTGATCATGCGGATGATCGGCGCGTCGCCCTCGCTCTCCAGCAGGTCCTCCACCGCCGGCAGCGACTCGACCATCGCCGACAGGTCGAGCGTCTGGCCGATGTCGTCGACCACCTCGGCCGCCTGGCCATCGCGCTGCGCGTAGCGTTCGGCCAACTGCTGGTCGAAGTCGGCGTCGCTCAATCGCTCCGCTTCGGCCGCGCCGAACACACGCAGCGCCTCGGCGCAGGCGGTCGGACTGGCACCGGCGGCGGCCAGCAGCCGCCGTCCGTTCGGCGTGTCGAGCATCAACACCCGGTTGGCGCGGGCGAAGGAGTAACTGGTCAGCGTCTTCATGGCGCGATCGGCGGCTGCGCCGGACGCATTGCGTCCAGACCCTGCTGGATGCCGCTGGCGATCGGCGGCGCCTTCATCATGCCGCGGATGTCGAGCGGGATCTTGGCCTGCCCGTTGGTCTGGCGGTCGCCGATCACGTAGTCGTAACGCTCGCCGGCCAGCGTGCGCGCGCCGATATCGTCGCGGACGATGGTCGGTTTCAGGAACACCATCAGATTGGTCTTCTTGTGGTCCTGCTTCTTGTACTTGAACAGCCAGCCCAGGCCCGGGATGTCGCCGAGCAGCGGCACCTGGTTGTTGCCATCGCTGACCGTCTCCTGGATCAGGCCGCCGATCGCGATGATGCTGCCGTCGTCAACCAGCACGGTGGTGTCGATAGAGCGCTTGTTGGTGGTGATGCCGGCCGGGTTGCTGAGCGAGGTCGGATCGATGCTCGACGCCTCCTGAAAGATGTTGAGCTTGATCAGCCCGCCCTCGGACACCTGCGGCTTCACCTTCAGCGTCAGGCCGACGTCCTTGCGGTCGAAGGTCTGGAACGGGGTGGGCGTGGTGCCGGAGCCGCCGTTGCCGGTACCGGTGGTGCTGTAGGAGCCGGTCAGGATCGGCACGTTCTGGCCGACCACGATCTTGGCCTCCTCGTTGTCGAGGGTCATCAGGTTCGGCGTGGACAGGATGTTGCCCTGCGCCTCGGTCTCCAGCGCATGGGCCAGCACGCTGAGGTTGAGAATCTGGCCCAGCCCCGGGATGTTGACGGTGCCCTTCACCACGCCGATATTCAGGCCGCCTTGGCTCGCCAGGTTGGCGGCATTGCCGGCGACACCGAGAATCGCGCCGGTGCCTGCGGTGCCAGGGAAGTTGGTGCCGCCGATCACGGTGGCGCCGCCGCTGCCGTTCGACAGTGTCTGCCACTGCACGCCCAGCTCCATCGCCCGCTCGGCCGACAGCTCGACCACCAGCGCCTCGACGTGCACCTGCGCGCGACGGCGATCGAGCATGTCGATCACGTTGCGCAGGTTCTTGTACATGCTCTCCGGCACGTTGAGAATCAGCGCGTTGCTCGACGGGTCGGCCTGGATCATCGAACCGGCCGGGGCCGGAGCCAGTGCGGCCGGTACGTTGTTGCGGGCGATCGGTGTGCTGGCGATCGCATTGCCGCCGTTGCTGGCGCTGTCACTGGCCGACGGAATGGTGTTGCTCGCCGGTGCGGCGCTGGCGGCACCGGCCGCAGCGCCATTGCTGTCGCCGCTGGAGCTGGTCAGCAGCACGCGCAGCGTCTGCGCCACCTTGGTCGCCTCGGCATTGCGCAGGTACACCACCCGCACGTTAGAGCCGGCCTGGCTCGGCTGATCGAGCACCTTGAGCAGGCTCTTCACCTTGCCCAGCCGACCCGGGGTGTCGGCCCGCACCAGCAACACGTTGGCGCGCGCGTCCGGGATGATGGTCATCTTGCCGTTTTCGTTACCGCCGGCGCCGGCCGACTCCTGCATCAGCTTGTTCAGCATCGTGCCCATCTCGACCGCCGAGCCGAAGGTCACCGGCAGCACCGCCACGTCGCCGGAAGCCGCGCTCTCCACCGTCTCGATGATCGACTCGATGCGGCGGATATTGTCGGCGTAGTCGGTTACCACCAGCGCATTGGACTGGGCGAACGCCGCCACGGTGTTGTTCGGCGACACGATGGGCCGGATCACCGGCACCAGTTGGGTGGCGCTGCCCTGCTTCAGCGTGAACACCTTGGTGATCAGGCGGTCGCCGTCGGTGCGGCGCGGGCTGCCGGCCTTGGCGTGCAGCTTGGCGTCGGCCTCGGGCATGATCTTCACCACGCCGTTGCTCTCAACCGCGGCGAAACCCTGCAGGCGCAGGCTGGACAACAGGATCTGGTAGGCCAGCGAACCCGGCACCGGCCGGCTCGACACGATATTGACCGTGCCCTTCACCCGCGGATCGATCAGGAAGTTCTTACCGGTCATCTCGCCGATCGCGCGCACCACCGTCTCGATGTCGGCGTTGACGAAGTTGAGCATCACGGGTTCGGCGGGAGCGGCAAAGCTGCGGCAGGCGACAGTCAGAGCAAGCAGACAGACAAGGCGGGCAAAGCGCATGGACGAAATCTTAATGGCTGGAAGATGGAATAGTGTCCGGCGACGAGATGGTCGGCGGGACGGAGAAGGCCGGGTTGGCCGAAGGCGCTTGGGCGGCCTCCTGTGGCGGCATGCCGTTGGCCGGATTGCCCCCGGGTGCTGCAAAGCCACCAAGAGCGGCGGGGGGTGCGGGCGGCGCCGCCGCATCGCGGCTGAGCAATGGCACTTCGACCTTATCGCTGCTACCGGCACGATTCAGCACCACGCTGGTCGGCGTCACCGCGACCAGCGTCCAGCCACCGGGCGTGCTCTTGCCCACCAGCAGTGGCAGCTTCTGGCCGTTCTCCACGACGATGGCGAAAGCCTGACTGGCCGGGCCGGACAACACCCCGATCACCGTCAGCGGCGGTGCGGCCACCGGAGCGGCAATGCTGGCATCACCGAACCAATGCGCCTGAGCCGTGATGCCCACCGCGCTTTGCGGATCGGCCGGCGCCAGCTGCGGCAGCGGCGG
Source organism: Neisseriaceae bacterium JH1-16 (assembly GCA_025989215.1). Classification (GTDB taxonomy): domain Bacteria; phylum Pseudomonadota; class Gammaproteobacteria; order Burkholderiales; family Chromobacteriaceae; genus Crenobacter_A. Next base: position 55,056 of record JAPDNP010000003.1, read on the forward strand.
CGTGGTGCCACCGACCAGGCGCACCACGGTCTGGCCGAGCCAGAATGCGCCACCGAACAGCAGTGCACCGGTCAACAGCGCATCGACCGGCAGGCGGCGCAGGCGCAACGCGGATAGGCGCAACGTCACCGCACGGCGCTCTTATCGATCACGAACGGTACAAGCGCGCCGGCCTGCATCGGCGACAAGGGGTGAAGACTAGCGAACGGCAACATCGGCGACCTACCTTGGTATTGAACGACTCAAATCGTCAGACTCTAGTTTGAAGGCATTACAATAGCATGAACCCAACATTTCATATTGACAATTTAAAGTTAAGACAGTTATCACAAATCCCTTCTATTGATGACAAAAGCAACTATGCTGGAAAAAAACAACTACATCGTCTAGTTGCCTTCCCCTCGGGGATGGGCGCTCATGAACCGATGACGCGGAGGTCCCAGCATGAAGACACCATCGCAACTCAGCGTATTCGCACTCACCCTCGGCGGCGCCCTACTCCTCTCCGCCTGTGGCGGGGGTGGGGGTGGTAGCGGCGGATACAGCAGCAGCATTCCCGGCAAGCCAGCCAACGGCGGCAGCACGGGCAGTACCGGCAGCAACGGCGGCAGCGCCGGCAATACCGGCAGCAACAGCGGCAGCTCGGGCCAACCCGGCGGCAGCGGTAACGGCGGGGTCGACATCCCCTCACTGCCGAGCAGCATGACCATCTCCGGCCGAGCGATCGACGGTTATCTGCAGGGCGCCAAGGTCTGCGTCGACCTGAACGATAACGGCGAGTGCGATCCCGGCGACCCCAGCACCACGACCAGCGCAAACGGCTCCTACAGTCTGACCGTCGACCCGCAGCAAGCCTGGGGCAAAAAGATGCTGGCCGAAATCGGCCCGAACACCGTCGACATCAGCAGCGGCGGACACTTCCCCACCTCGTTCATCCTGGCCACCGTGATCGAGGACCCAACCACACCGATCCATATCACACCGATCACCACTCTGGTCACCGCCAAGCGCATCGAGGGCTGGAGCAAGACGGCGGCAGAAATGGCCGTGCAGCAGGTCGCGCGCGCCAGCGGTGCGAACCCGGGCAATCTGTACGACGACTACCTGGCCAACGGCGACACCGCCACTGCCAACCTCGCCAGCGCCATCGTCTCCAAGCTGACCAACGCGACCCTGGCCGGCGCCTCGACGATCGACCTCGCCAGCCAACGCGCGATCGCCAGCGCCATCGTCGACAGCGGCACGCTCAGCAGCGTCAACGCCAGCAGTGTCGCCATCGCCAAGTCGCGCCCGGTGTTCACCATCAATCTGAGCGCCAGCAACACGCTCGGCAGCCCGCTCTACAGCTACTTCGGTCTCACCGGCAGCCAGGCCCCGGTGCGCACGCTCGCCCAACTGGCCGCCAACCAGTACAGCGTCAACCGGCAGACCTACGTCTCTGGCAACTGGGGCAGCACTGCTCCGGGCGATTACGACAACACCCAGGGCGGCTACACGCTGCAGAACAACGGCAGCTGGAGCAGCTTCATCGCGGCGGCCAACCTCGTCCAGCCATATGGCGTACACAGCGTGATCAACAACCGCGTCCTCGTCACCGACCCGAACAGCGGCATCAAGCTGACCTTCGAGCTGGGCGTCAGCAACGCGCTGGCCACCCCGGTGGGCTATCAAGGCATCGGCGGCTATCTGCTGCGCAACAAGTTCGCCGGCGTCGGTGCCGTGACGGCGGTTACCGACGCGATCGGCAGCGGCGGGCCGCTCTATGTCACCAACCCGCTAGCCGCCAGCGACCGGCTAGTGCTGCCGTCGCCGAGCAACTGCCCCGGCAACGGCACCATCCCGGTCGCCACGATCACCGAAGACGGCGTGACCCACTGCAACAACCTGGCCAGCATGCCGCCGCCAGCGGCCGCGTACACCAGCGTCAGCCAGATTTTGGGCCAGCCGTTCAGCGTGGGCGATCAGGGCACCAATCTGGTCCTCAATCGCAACGGCAAAGGTACGCTGAGCGGCGGGCCGAGCCACGCCTACTCGATACCGGTCAGCTGGAGCACCTACCCACGCAACAGCAATGTGCTGGTGGTCAGCATCCCGCTGACCGACCAGTCTGCCATCGGCGACCTCTACGACGCCGACCTGCTGCGTCAAGGCGGCAAGGTGATCGTCGCCCTGCACAACGGGCACCTGAAGCGCGGCCAGCTGCAACCGGCCGCCACCATCGGCCAGGAATATGCGCTGGCGGACGGCAGCCGGTTCGATCTGCTGTTTGCCGCCATACAGTCAGTTGCCGACACGCTCTGACGGGAACACGGTCGGTCGCACGCCACCCGAGCGGGTGGCGTTTTTCATGCCTGTAGCGAGTGCGCAAAAACGGCCGGAGCCCAACGGGAGACCGGCCGTGCGCGCTGCCTGATCGGCTCAGAACAGCGCATCGTCCAGCGCCAGCACGCTGTCGCCACCGGTCACGATCGCGGCGGCCAGGCCCGCCACCTGCGGCAACAGATGCTCGCCGTAGAAACGTGCGGTCAGCTGCTTGGCGGCCAGGAACTCGGCATCGGCCCCCTCTTCGCCCGACTGCGCCTTGGCAATCAGCGCAGCGCGACCCAGCTGCCAGCCGCCCAGCACGATGCCCATCAGTTTCAGGAACGGCACCGAGCCGGCGCCGGCCAGTTGCGGCTTATCGCCGAAGGTCTCGACGATGAATGCCACGCAGCGCTCGGCCTCGGCCGCAGCGGTGGCCAGGTTGGCCGAAAGGCTGGCGAAGCCGGCCGCCTTCAGCTGCTCGGCGGTGGCCGCCACTTCGTTCAGCAACCAGCGCGCGGTGGCGCCGCTCTCGCTCGCGGTCTTGCGGCCGACCAGGTCGAGCGCCTGGATGCCGGTGGTGCCCTCGTAGATCGCGGTGATGCGCGCGTCGCGGTAGTACTGCGCCACGCCGGTCTCCTCGATGTAGCCCATGCCGCCGTGCACCTGTACCGCCAGGCTGGTGATCTCGTTGGCCTGCTCGGTGTTCCAGCCCTTCACGATCGGGATCAGGAAGTTGACCAGCGCCTGGTTGCGCGCCTGCTCGTCCGGCACCGGGTGGCGCGCGGCGCGGTCGAGCGCGGCGGCGGCGTAGAACGCCAGCGCGCGCTGCGCCTCGATCTGCGCGCGCATCGTCATCAGCATGCGGCGCACGTCCGGGTGCTTGATGATCGCGACGCCGGCCGGATCGGGCGAACCGATCGCGCGGCTCTGCACCCGGTCGCGGGCGTAGTTCACCGCCGCCTGGTAGGCGCGCTCGGACAAGGCCATGCCCTCGATGCCGACGCCGAGGCGGGCGTGGTTCATCATCGTGAACATGTAGGACAGGCCCTTGTTGGCCTCGCCGACCAGATAGCCGACCGCACCGCCGTTGTCGCCGAAGCTCATCACCGCGGTCGGGCTGCCGTGGATGCCCAGCTTGTGCTCCAGCGACACGCAGCGCACGTCGTTGCGCGCGCCGATGCTGCCGTCGGCATTGACCAAGAACTTCGGCACCACGAACAACGAGATGCCCTTCACCCCGGCCGGCGCATCCGGCAGGCGGGCCAGCACCAGGTGGACGATGTTGTCCGCCATGTCATGCTCGCCCCAGGTGATGAAGATCTTCTGGCCGCTGATCAGATAGGTTCCGTCGCCGTGCGGCTGGGCACGGGTGCGCACCTGGGCGAGATCCGAGCCGGCCTGCGGCTCGGTCAGATTCATCGTGCCGGTCCACTCGCCGGTGGACATCTTCGGCAGGTAGACGGTTTTCAGTTCGTCGGACGCATGGTGGTTCAGCGCCTCGATCGCGCCGAGCGTCAGCATCGGCGCCAGCGAGAACGCCAGGTTGGCCGAACACCACATCTCCTCGGCCGCCAGCGCCACCAGCGCCGGCAGGCCCTGGCCGCCGAACTCGGCCGGTGCGCGCAGGCCGACCCAGCCGGCCTCGACGTACTGCTGCCAGGCGTCCTTGAAGCCCGGCGCGCTGGTCACGGCGTCGCCGTTCAGCCGCGCGCCCTGGTCGCCCTGCTTATTGATCGGAGCCAGCACGTTCTCGGCGAACTTGGCGCCCTCCTCGAGGATGGCATCGACCAGCTCGACGCTGGCATCTTCGTAACCGGGCAGGCTGCACACCGCCGGCAGCTCGGCCAGCTCGTTCAGCGCAAAGCGGATGTCTTTCAGGGGGGCGTGATAGATCATGTCAGCTCCTCGGTTTTCTCGTGAGTTTTCTCGTGATGTAAAAAAAGGCCGGTCTAGCGCCGGCCTTGTTGTGCTCTTGTTGCTGCGCTGCCGTCCTTACTTGGACAGCTCGGCGATCAGCTCCGGCACCACGGTGAACAGGTCACCGACGATGCCGTAGTCTGCCACCTGGAAGATCGGCGCTTCTTCGTCCTTGTTGATCGCGACGATCACCTTGGAGTCTTTCATGCCGGCCAGGTGCTGGATCGCGCCGGAGATACCGACGGCGACATACAGTTCCGGTGCCACCACCTTGCCGGTTTGGCCGACCTGGTAGTCGTTCGGCGCGTAGCCGGCATCGACCGCGGCGCGCGACGCACCGACGGCGGCGCCGAGCTTGTCGGCCAGCGGCTCGATCACCGCCTTGAACTGCTCTTCCGAACCCAGCGCGCGGCCACCCGACACCACCACCTTGGCCGAAGCCAGTTCCGGGCGGTCGGACACGGTCAGTTCCTGACCGACGAACTGCGACAGGGTGCTGTCGGCAGCGGCGGCAGCGCTCTCGACGTTGGCCGAACCGGTCTCGGCGGCCGGCTCGAACGCGGTGGTGCGCACGGTCACCACCTTAATCGGATCACTCGACTGCACGGTCGCCAGCACGTTGCCGGCGTAGATCGGGCGCACGAAGGTGTCGGCCGACTCGACGGCAACGATGTCCGACAGCGGCGCCACATCCAGCAGTGCGGCGATGCGCGGCAGCAGGTTCTTGCCGAACGAGGTCGCCGGGGCAAACACATGACCGTAGTTCTTGGCCAGATCCACCACCAGCGCGGACAGGCTCTCGGCCAGGCCGTGGGCGTACTGCGCGGCGTCGACATGCAGCACCTTGGCCACACCGGCCAGCTTCGCGGCGGCGGCGGCGGCGGCGGCGGCGTTGTGACCGGCCACCAGCACGTGGATATCACCACCGACCTTGGCGGCGGCGGTCACGGTGTTCAGGGTGCCTGCTTTCAGGCTCTGGTTGTCGTGTTCAGCGATAACGAGAATAGCCATGATTTACAGCACCTTTGCGTCGTTCTTGAGTTTGGCGACCAACTCGGCGGCATTCGCCACCTTGATGCCGGCGGAGCGTTTGGCCGGTTCGGCCACTTTCAGCGTCTTCAGGCGCGGCGCGATGTCCACGCCCAGGTCGGCCGGGGACAGCTTGTCGAGCGGCTTCTTCTTGGCGGCCATGATGTTCGGCAGCTTCACATAGCGCGGCTCGTTCAGGCGCAGGTCGGCGGTGATCACCACCGGCAGCGCCAGCTTGACGGTTTCCAGGCCGCCGTCCACTTCGCGGGTGACGGTAGCGGTTTCGGCGTTCAGCTCCACCTTGGAGGCGAAGGTGCCCTGGCCCCAGCCCAGCAGCGCGGCCAGCATCTGGCCGGTCTGGTTGGCGTCGTCGTCGATCGCCTGCTTGCCGAGAATCGCGATGCTCGGCTGTTCCTTGTCGGCCACGGCCTTGAGCAGCTTGGCCACAGCCAGCGGCTGCAGCTCGGCATCGGTCTCGACGTGCACGGCGCGGTCGGCGCCCATCGCCAGCGCGGTGCGCAGCGTTTCTTCACACTGCTTCACGCCCAGCGACACCACCACGATCTCGCTGACCTTGCCGGCTTCCTTGAGGCGCACCGCCTCTTCCACCGCGATCTCGTCAAACGGGTTCATCGACATTTTGACGTTGGCGATGTCCACATCGGAACCATCGGCCTTGACCCTGACTTTCACGTTGTAATCAACAACGCGCTTCACAGCGACTAAAGCTTTCATGGGAAATTGCTAACCTCTCACGTAGGGATGATCGGAGTGTTGGTGTGGCGCCATTTAGCCGGCATCCGGGCCATTGTCGGCCAGCAAGCGGATTCAAACAAGCGTTTAACCAACAAATTCCGGGGCCGGCGTCGTCAAAACGCAACGCGCGATGCACGCGACGCCTGCCCGGCAAATTCGGGTTCGCCCAAGTCTACCTGTCGGACAGTCTTTTTGCACGGTGCGCGCCAAGGGCCGCGCTACCCGGCCAATGGCGTGAACGCCTGCCACGACAGGCGGTCGGACCGGTTGTACCGTAAGCGAACCCGCTCGAATTGCCGCTTTGGCATGCAACGACAATTGCTGCCACAATGGCCGTGCAATCCCATTCGAATAAAGATAAGGGCTAACACAAGATGGCGACCGTATTCTTCGAAGACATCCAGATCGGCCAGTCGGCCAGCTATGCCAAGACCATCACCGAGGCGGACATCCTCTTGTTCGCCGGCGTGTCGGGCGACGACAACCCGGTGCACATCAACCAGGAGTACGCCGAGACCACCCGCTTCGGCGGACGCATCGCCCACGGCATGCTCACCGCCAGCCTGATCTCGACCGTGGTCGGCACCAAGCTGCCCGGCGAGGGCGCGATCTACGTGTCGCAATCGACCCAGTTCAAGGCGCCGGTGCGCATCGGCGACACCGTCACCGCCATCGCCACCGTCAGCGCGCTCGACCCCGCCAAGAGGCGCGTCAGCTTCAGCACCGAGTGCCGGGTGAAGGGCCAGCTGGTCCTCGAGGGCGAATCGGTGCTGGTCGCACCGTCGCGGGTGCCGCAATGAACAGCGTGCGGCTCTACGCCGCTACCGACGACCAGGGCCAGATCGTCGACCCGACCCAACTGGCCAAGGCGCTGGCGGTACACCGCCAGTTGCGCCCGCGCCTGCCGACCGACGAGGCCGCTTATATCGCGACCCTGCAACGGGTCTGCGCCGACGGCGGACGGATCGAGTTGGCGCTGCAGGGCGACCAGGTGGTCGGCCTGGCGCTGTACCGGGTCTACGAGAACACCTATCAGGGTCGGCGCCTCTATGTCGACGATCTGGTCACCGATGAGGCCCACCGCTCGCAGGGCGTCGGCTCGCTGCTGTTGGCGCGCTGCGAGGCGCTGGCTTACGCCGCCGGCTGCCGCTATCTCACGCTCGACTCCGGCACGCAGCGCACCGACGCCCACCGCTTCTACTTCCGCGAGGGCCTGGTGATCAACGCCTTCAACTTCGATCGCGAGCTCGACTGAACGGCTGAGTACCCTAAACAACACGAGGCAGCGCCGGGCTTACTCCCTGGCGCCACCGCACTGCTTCGTCGCGTTCCTTGAACCGCCAGCAGCGGCAAGTCTCACCAGGGTCGCACGCTTGCTCAGCGGCCAGCCCCCAACGCCAGTTCACGCCGCATCAGCACCCGGCGCGCCATCGGAAAACCGGCGGCGCGTTCGGCCTCGCGACAGACGCGCAAGCGCTCGTCCCACTCGCTTTCGGCCAAGGTAGCAAACCCGCGGCGCGCGTAGGACGGTGCATTCCACGCCACATCCGCCAGCGTCGACAGCGTCAGCGCCAGGCATCCGGCCTGCGCCAACTCGGCACACAACGTTTCGAGCAGCGCGCTCGCCAGCCTCTGCCCGCCGTGGGCGGGCCCCACGTCGATCTCGTCCAGATGCGCCTCCGCCCCATGACGTGACACCAGCGCGAAACCGGCCAGCTCACCGTCCGATGCCACGCCGACCCACAACAAGTTCGCAGCACGACCCCGCTCCAGCTCGGCCAGACTCAGGCCATGCGCCGCGAACAAGGGGCCGACCGGGTCGTCGCGGAAGCGCTCGGCGGCAGCGCGCTCGATCGCCTGCAGTGCGGGCAGCTCATCGGAGCGGGCCTCTCGGATGGTCCAGCGGATCGAAGAGTTCATTTTTATATACGGTTGGGAATCGATCGATGTTGATCGAAACGGATCGGAGCCGGCTTCGCGAGCCAGACGGTTCAGCCCAGCACCACGCCGTGGCGAGCCAGCGCCCAGCGGGTCGGCTCGCGCACCAACTCGTCCGGATGATCGGCGCGTGCGTGCAGCGCCGCGATCACCGCGTCCGACGTCGGCGCATTGCCCAGGCCGACTGCGATATTCGACAGCCACTTCAGGTAGCCGATCCGGTAGATCGGACTGCCGGCCATGCGGACCTTGAAGTCGTCCTCGCTCCAGCCGAACAGCTCGACCAGGCTCACATCGTCCAGGCCGTGACGCACCGCGAAGTCCGGCTCGGCGGTATGCACCGCGAAGCGGTTCCACGGACAGGCCAGTTGGCAGTCATCGCAGCCGTACACCCGGTTGCCGATCAGCGGGCGCAGCGGCTCGGGGATCGCGCTCTTCAGTTCGATGGTCAGGTAGGAGATGCAGCGACGCGCATCGACCGTATACGGCTCGACGATTGCCCCGGTCGGACAGACGTCCAGGCAGCGGGTGCAACGGCCGCAGTGCTCCGGTTCCTCGACATCGACCGGCAGCGGCAGGTCGGTGACCAGCTCACCGAGGAAGAACAACGAACCCTGGTTCTTGTTGAGCAGCAGCGTGTGCTTGCCCCGCCAGCCCAGGCCCGCCTGCGCCGCCAGCGCCACTTCGGCGATCGGCGCACTGTCGGTAAACACCCGGTAGCCCAGGGGCTGTATCGTTTCGGCCAACCGGTCGGCCAATTTCTGCAGGCGATTGCGAATCACCTTGTGGTAATCGCGCCCCAGCGCATAGCGTGAAATATAGGCGGCGGCGCCGTCCTCCAGCACCGCGTCGGCCGAACGCGCCTCAGCCGGCCAGTAGTGCATGCGCAGCGACACCACCGACAGTGCGCCAGGTACCAGTTCGGCCGGGCGCACCCGTAGCTGGCCGTGTCGTGCCATATAGTCCATTTCGCCGTGGTGGCCGGCCGCCAGCCACGCGGCCAGACGCTCGCCTGCCTCGGGCGGCAGCTCGGCACGGCCGATGCGCACGTCGGCGAAACCCAATTCGCGTGCCCAGTCTTTGATTTGGCGCGCCAATTCGGGATAATTCGGATTTTCGGAGGTACTTGCCTGCATGGTCATGAATGATACCCGCTCACGCTCCGGTTATATACCGGACGAAGCCGCCACGCTGGCGCTCGGCGCGGCGCTGGCTGCGGCCATCGAGCCCGGCCTGGTGATCTACCTGCAAGGCGACCTCGGTGCCGGCAAGACCACGTTGACGCGCGGTTTTCTTGCCGCGCTCGGTCACAGCGGTCGGGTGAAGAGCCCGACCTATACGCTGGTGGAAAGCTACCCGCTGCCGCGGCTGACTGCCCACCATTTCGATCTTTATCGTTTTGCCGACCCGGACGAATGGGAAGACGCCGGTTTTCGCGACTACTTCGATGCCGACAGTGTCTGCCTGGTCGAATGGCCGGACAAGGCCGCCGGCCTATTACCCACGGCGGATCTCGTCGTGGAACTCGATGTCGCCGGCGACGGTCGGACCTTTGTTTTGTCGGCCAATAGCGAGCACGGAACCACATGCCTGAGTCGAATCACAATCCCCTGCGCCGCCGCCTGATCGGCGCCGCTGCCGCCACCTGGCTGCTGTCGGTCAGCCGCGTCGGCCTTGCCGCCGACGCCACGATCGTCGCGGTACGCGTCTGGCCGTCGTCGACCTATACCCGGGTCACCATCGAATCCAGCGCGCCGCTGAAGTTCAAGCAGTTCCTGCTGAACAATCCGAACCGGCTGGTCGTCGACGTCGAAGGCGTGCAGCTCAACAGCCTGCTGAAAGATATCGGCGGCCAGATCGGCAACGGCGACCCATTCATCCAGAGCGCCCGCGCCGGCCAAAATACCCCGGACACGGTGCGGCTGGTGCTCGACCTGAAAACCGAGGTCAAGCCGCAGATCTTCACCCTGCAGCCGGTCGCCGAGTTCAAGCACCGGCTGGTGGTCGACCTGTACCCGGCCCAGGCAAGCAATGACCCGCTGCTGGCGCTGCTCGACGACTACAACAAGGGGCAGCTCGACAACACCGCGCCGCCGCCGGAACCGACCAAACCGAAGAAGGGCAAGGCCGGTACCGACCGCCCTATCATGGTGATGCTCGACCCCGGCCACGGCGGCGAGGACCCGGGCGCCACCGGCCCGCGCGGCACGCACGAAAAAGACATCGTGCTGAAGATCGCCCGTCAGCTCAAGCAGATGATCGACCGCGAGCCGAACATGAAGGCGCACATGACCCGTGACGACGACGTGTTCATCCCGCTGGGGGTACGCGTCGCCAAGGCGCGCAACCTCAACGCCGACCTGTTCATCTCGATCCACGCCGATGCCTTCATCACCCCGGCGGCGAAGGGCTCATCGGTGTTCGCGCTGTCAGAAAAAGGCGCCACCAGTACCGCGGCGCGCTTCCTCGCCCAGACGCAGAACGATTCCGACCTGATCGGCGGGGTGAAGCTGAAGAGCAAGGACCGCTACCTCGCCCACACCCTGTTCGACCTGACGCAAACCGCCACCATCAACGACAGTCTGAAACTGGGCAAGTCGGTGCTCGGCCAGATCGGCGATCTCAACGCCTTGCACAAGGGCAAGGTGGAACAGGCCGGTTTCGCAGTACTGAAGGCGCCGGACATCCCGTCCATCCTGGTCGAGACCGCCTTCATCAGCAACCCGGACGAGGAGCGCCGTCTGCTCGACCCGGACTTCCAGCAGAAGATGGCCCAGTCCATCCTCTCCGGGGTAAAGAGCTATTTCTCTCAAGGCGCCTCGCTCGCATCACGCGCCTGAGCCTACGTAGCACGCAAAAAAGCCGGCGATGCCGGCTTTTTTCATTGGTCCCGCCTCAGTTGAGGCTGTTGCGGGTCAGCTCGTCGAGGTCGTCCTCTTCGGCGGCGACCCGATACTGTTCGGTCGCCCACTGGCCCAGATCGATCAGCTTGCAGCGCTCGCTGCAAAACGGCCGGAATCGATTCTCCGGCGTCCAGTCGATCAAGGTCTTACAGGTCGGGCACGTCACTTGGCGTGGGGTAGAGCTACTCATGATCAGAACTTGCAATAGGTCAGGTCGAACTCGATATCCTCTTCGCTCTGGCGCGCGCGCACTTCCCCGGTGCCGGCGCAAACGAAGCGGATATTGAGCATGTACTTGTTGGCCGACAGCTCCGGCAGCACATTGCGCGTCTTGTCGAAACCGACGCGCACCAGCTGCACGATCTTGCCGCCGGACATCTGCTGAAATGCACCGCCGCGGGCGAGATAACGATGGGTCTTGCCGCTGTCGCGCAACAGCTTGAGTAGAACGGTACTTGCCAACGCCGTCGGAGTCAGCGGGCCGGACCAGCGCAGCAGATCCTCGCGACGCTCCTCGGCCGACTTCTGTTGCCACAGGAAATAGGACGGCAGGTCGAACTGGCAAGTGCCGCCGGGAATACCGGCACGCTGCTTGATCGCCATCAGCCACTCGTTCTCACGCAGATGCTGGCCGAACTTGCCGGTCAGGCCAAGCAAACCGGCCGACGACTGTTCGATGTCGTCGAGTACCGACTCCAGCGTCCCCTCGTCGATCGCCGGGTTGCTGCGCAGCTGCTCAAGCACCTGCTTCTGGCGCTCCAGTTCCTGCAAGAGATCAGCTTTGATGTCGGCACGCGACGCGGTTTCCATCAGCTCGAACAACACCAGCAAGGCGGCGTGGTGCTCGAACGGATCATCCCGCTCAATGAAAAAGGCCAGCCGCTGATAGAGCTGCTCCAGACGGAGCAGCGTGCGAGTACGTTCGGTGACGGGAAACTCGAAGCAGATCACAACGACGACGGCCCTTTTGGTGAATGGCTACCTTACGCCGGATCGGCAATAAGGTTGGCAAGATAATAGCGGTGTTTCGCGTCGACTTGAAGCGTTAACACAGCCAGGCCGTCATTATTGTCGATCACGTCGTCCGCCCTGGCCAGGCGCTCGGCCCGCGGCAGCTGCGCCGCCATGATCGCAGACACCGTCGCCTCGTCCATGCCATTGCGCTGCATCACCCGCCGACGCTGCACGGCTTCATCACAGTCGACCACCAGCACCCGCGCCAGCAGCGCATCGTAGTGGCCGGTCTCGAACAACAGCGGCACCACCAGCAGCGCATACGGCCCTTCGGCCAACTTGAGCTGCCGCTCGCTCTCGGAGCGGATCAACGGGTGCAAAATCACCTCGAGCCGCGAGCGTGCCGACGGATCGGCGAACACGATACCCCGCATCGCCGCGCGATCCAGCGCCCCGTCCGCGCCCACCACTTGCGGGCCGAACGCTGCGGCGATCGCCGCCATTGCGCCACCACCTGCCGCGGTCAATTGGTGAGAAATCTTGTCGGTATCGATTACCGCTACGCCGTGCGTGGCGAACAAATCGGCCACCGTGCTCTTGCCCGAACCGATGCCGCCGGTCAGCCCCACTACCTTGTCAGCCATGCAGATACCACATCATGATCCGATCTCCCCACATAAACGCGATCCAACCCGCCGCCGCCAGGTAAGGGCCAAACGGAATTCCCTGCTGACGCTCGGCGCGACGTGTCGCAATCAATATTACACCGACCAGTGCGCCGACCAACGACGACAACAGGATCACCAACGGCAGGACCTGCCAGCCGAGCCAAGCCCCCAACGCAGCCAGCAGCTTGAAGTCGCCATAGCCCATACCCTCCTTACCAGTGACGAGCCGGAATATCCAGTACACCGACCACAGCGCCAGATAACCGAACACAGCGCCAAGTACCGCGGCGGACAACGCCACCTGTCCGGTCAGCAGGTTGAACAGCAGCCCCGCCCAGAGCAGCGGCAAGGTCAGGCAATCCGGCAGCAGCTGGGTATCGGCGTCGATGAAGGCCAGCGCGAGCAAGATCGACGACAACAGCATCGCCCCGGCCAGCATGCTGCCGGGCCCGAAACGCCAGGCCAGCCACGCAAACATCAGGCCGGTCAATAGCTCGACCAGCGGGTAGCGCCGGCGGATCGGCATCTCGCACGACGCACAGCGCCCGCGCAACAGCATGAAGCTGATCAGCGGCAGATTCTGCCATGGCTTGATCGGAGTCAGGCAGGCCGGGCAATGTGAAGCCGGTAGGCACAGGTCATAACGCGGTGCGACATGATCCGGCGCACCGCTCAATCGCGCACAGTCCCGCTGCCAGCTCTGCTGCAGCATGATCGGCAAGCGGTGGATCACCACATTCAGAAAACTGCCGATCAGCAGCCCAAACAACAATGCCGCACCGGCAAGCCCGACCGGGTTGGCCGAAAGAAAAATGAACAACGCCTGCATCAACCGACCACCTGCCCCATCTCGAATATCGGCCAGTACATCGCGAGGACCAGCCCCCCGATCAATACCCCCAGAACGAGCATGATCGCCGGTTCCAGCAGACTGGACAACGAGGCAAGCGCATTATCGACTTCATCCTCGTACAAGTCCGCGACCCTGAGCAGCATCGTATCGAGCGCCCCGGCCTCTTCGCCGATCGCCGTCATCTGCAATACCACCGGCGGAAACAAGGCGCTGCGCTGCATCGCCCGGTTCAGGCTGACTCCACTGTTGACCTCGGCCCGGATACGCCGGGTCGACGCCTGGAACACCCGGTTGCCGGCAGCTCCACCAACCGAGTCGAGCGCATCGACGATGGGCACCCCGGCGGCAAACAAGATGGCCAGCGTGCGCGACCAGCGCGCAATAACGCCGCGACGCACGATCGCGCCGAGCACCGGCAGACGCAATAAGCAACCGTCGAAGCGTTCGATAAAGTGGGGAGAACGCCGAAAGGCATACCCTAACCCGCCAACGGCCGCCAACAAACTCGCCAACATCGGCCAGTGCCAGGCAAGCAGCAGATCGGACAGACGGATCAATAGCTGGGTCGGTAAGGGTAGCTCGGCCCCGAACCCCGCAAACAGGGCCTTGAACGCCGGGACCACGTAGAGCATAACCATAGCAGTGATCAGGCACGAAGCCACGACGATCGTCGCCGGATAGACGAGCACCGAGCGAAGCTTGCTCTTGAGCATCAGCATCTTCTCCCGGTAAGTCGCCAGTCTGTCGAGCAAGGTATCCAGCACTCCGCCGGCCTCGCCGGCCGCAACCAGGCTACAGAACAGTCGATCAAAATGGCGTGGATGCCGGCGAAACGCTTCGGCCAGCGATGACCCCGCCTCCAGATCATCCTTCACCTCGGACAGCAGTCGCGCCAATGCCGGCGCGGCATGCCCCTGGGTGGCAATATCCAAAGCCTGCAACAGCGGCACGCCCGCCTTCAGCATCGTCGCCAGCTGCCGGACAAACACAGCGACTTCCCGGTCACTAACACGCTGCCCAAATCCCCGGCGGCGGCGATGCAACGAAATCGACCGAATACCCTGCCGGCTCAACAGCACTCTGGCCACCGTTTCGGAGGGAGCACGGATTTCACCGCTAGCCGCTTGACCGCTACGGCCCAGCCCTTCCCACGCCCACAACTTCCCAGAAGTGGACGATGCCTCGCGTCGAGACTCCATCATGCCCCCTCGCTAATCACTGGTCACGGCGACCAGTTCGGCCAGCGAAGTGCTGCCACGCTTAACCTTCAGCAAGCCGGCACGACGCAAATCGAGCATACCTTCGGCACGCGCCAGTGCCGCCAAGTCGAGCTCGGAGCCACCCTGCATGATCAGTCGAGCTATCGCCTCACTGACCGGCAGCACCTCGAACACTCCGATCCGACCACGGTAGCCGCTGCCTCGGCACTGTGCACAGCCTCGTGGACCGAATGGAAGCCAACTACCATCGAGCTCTTCCTCGGCGAAACCGGCACTCAATAGCGCTTCGCGCGGAATGGTTTCCGGCTGCTTGCAGTGCTCGCACAAGCGCCGGGCCAAACGCTGCGCGATAATCAACGACACCGAGCTTGCCAGATTGAATGCCGCCATCCCCATATTCAACAAACGGGTCAACGTCGCCGGTGCATTATTGGTATGCAGCGTCGAAAACACCCGGTGCCCGGTCTGTGCCGCCTTGATCGCGATATCGGCGGTCTCGATATCGCGAATCTCACCGACCATCAGGATGTCCGGATCCTGCCGCAGAAAGGCACGCAGCGCCGACGCAAAGGTCAAGCCGGCCTTCTCGTTGACAGCCACCTGATTGATACCGGGTAGATTGATCTCGACCGGGTCTTCGACGGTGGCAATATTGACCTCGGCCTGGTTGAGCAGATGAAGGAAAGCGTACAACGATACGGTCTTGCCCGAGCCGGTGGGCCCAGTGACAAGCACCATGCCATTAGGTTTGGCAATCGCCTGATGCACAGCCGTCAGCTGTGATGGTTCCAAGCCGAGCCGGTCGACGGCCAGCAATGAGGCCGACGAGTCGAGGATGCGCAGCACTATCTTCTCGCCGAATAACGTCGGCAGGGTACTGACCCGAAAATCGACGGCCCGCCCCTCGGGCAGTGCCAGTTTCAGTCGGCCATCCTGTGGCACCCGCTTCTCGGCAATGTCGAGCCGCGACACCACTTTCAAGCGCGAGGCAATCCGCTCCTTAAGACCCAGCGGCGGCTGTACCACCTCCTTGAGCTGGCCATCGATGCGATAGCGGACCCGGTAAATCTTCTCGTACGGCTCGAAATGAATATCCGATGCACCGCTATTAATGCCATCAAGCAAGAGCTGGTGGACCAGCTTCACTACCGAGACATCATCAGTCTCTAAAGAAACACTGGCAAAACCGGCAGGTTCGCGAGCCTCCCCTACGTCGCCATCCAGTGTCGGCGCAATGGATCGGGCATGCCCATGTAGTCGTTCGATCAAGCGGGCCAGCTTATCGTCTTCGACAACGACGACATCGACGGACAGGCCCGTCTTGAAGGCAAGCGTGTGAAAGACAGCACTTTGGGTGGGGTCCGACGTCGCTACACACAGCCGATTGCCACGCAGAGACAGCGGAAGCAGGCGGTTATCGCTCAGCAGCGTTTCATTGACCATCGCCTGCGGCAATTGCACCATGTCGACTTCTTGCAGGTCGAACAAGGGATAGCCGAAGGCCTGCGAGGCAAACCGCGCCACCTCTAGCGCCGTCATTGTCCCGCTTTCAAGCAGTTGCTCGACAAAACTGATACCTACCGCAGCCGCCTGCCGCTGGATTTGCATGGCCACTTGCAGCGAGAGCCGCTGATGCTGCACCAACGTTTGCGCCAAACCGACCAATTCAAACACGTCCTCCATACTCCTCCACTCTGTTGAACCGAACGGAAACCTCAACGATGAGTATAGAAGCGACACTAAAATATGCCATTGGCAATTTTATTGCCGTACACCAACTACGACATACGCTTGTGCCCATGCCGATACACAAGCGATAAATACAAAAAGGGCTGCCGAAGCAGCCCTTTTAGAAGGTTCAATCTGTCAGGACAGATTAGAACTTGTGTTGCAGACCAACAGCAACGGTGTTCTCTTTGTCGCCACCAACATTGGCAAAGTTAGCCAAGGCGGAGTCATACTTCTTCTGACCGTAGGAGATGTAGGTGTTGGTGCGCTTCGACAGAGCGTAGTTCACGCCAACAACAAACTGGTCGTAGCCGGTGTCGTTCAGCTTGTTGCCGCCAACCTTGGCATCCCAGCCCTTGGCGTAGGTAGCCATCGGGGTGAAGGCGCCGATGGTGTAGCCAACGGTCAGAGCAGCTTCACTCTGCTTAACATCAGCGTTAGCAGTGCCGTTCAGAGCATTCAGACCAGCTGCAACGTTAGCGATGGTCGGGCTCACGCCTTGGATCGCGAAAGCTGCGTCGTTGAACGTCTTGGTCTGTTGGTAAGCTGCAGCCACCAGCAGGTTGTTGGCGTTGTAGCCAGCTTCAGCACGCCAGTAGTAGGCGGTCTGATCGCTGTCGGTACCTTGGTCGCGCTGACCAACGTAGCCCAGGTCGCCGTAGAAGCCCGAGTTCTCGTAGCCGAGGCCGAAGGCGTATTGACCGGCGTTAGCACGCTTGCCATTGATCGGGTTAACGGTACGGGTTTCGTCGAAGCCGTACTGAGCCGAGATCTTCAGGCCCGGAACGATAGCCGGAGCATCGTAGCGGATCGAGTTTTTCAGACGACCATCATTGAAGGTCATGGTGTACAGGCCGTTGTTGCCGGCACCGTAGATCCACGGATCCATCTTCTCCATGTCGGAGTTCAGGTAGGTGCTGATCTTACCCAGTTTCACGGTACCGAAACCGCCGCTCAGGCCAACGAAGCTGTCGCGGGTAGCGAAAGTACCACCGTAGCCGTTACCCGAACCGTCACCCGAGGTGCCGTCGATGTTCAGGCCTTGCTCAACTTGCCAGATTGCCTTCAGACCGTTGCCCAGGTCTTCGTTGCCCTTGAAGCCGATGTAGGAACCGGTATCGTCGATCTTGCTGACGTTCTTCAGGGTCGGGTTACCTGCAGCATCACGCTGGTTGTAGTTCAGTGCTTTGCCGTTTTCGATGCTAGCTTCGATATCGCCGTACAGGGTTACGTCGGCCATGGCTGCAGCCGGCAGAGTAGCCAGCAGCAGAGCGATCAGCTTCTTGTTCATCGCTTCGTTCCTTTCAAGTCAGTCATAACTTGCCCGGATCCTGCGTTGTGGCCTGAAGGGCCGGGCGTTGGTTCACCGCTGTGTAATCCAGCGATTTCTGCGACGACTATAAAACGGCCGTTGTGAAAATACAAAACCGGAGCCCAGCAAAAAACGTCACCGGCATCACGAACGCGACAAAAAAACCACAAACCCCTGTATTTACAGCACTTCTCGCATTAAACCTGATTGTTGCTCATGTGCAACAAAAACAACACCCCCAGGGAAAGTGTTGCGAAAAATGGACAATATGACGTTCATGCACCGTTTTGGCGCAACTAGCCAAGCACAGACAACACGCCGAAAATCGGGTTAACGACATCCACAAGGACCTTGCCATGCCCTCGTGTCACCTCGTGTGTTTCCGGCGCGACTTGCGCAACTTCGACCATGCCGCGCTGTTTCATGCACTCGACGATGTCGCAACGGTCCATTGCGCCTTTATCTTCGACAGCACGATCCTGGCCGACTTGCCGCGCACCGACCGGAGGGTCGAATTCATCTGGCGCAGTGTGCTTGAGCTGAAGCAGGCACTGCAGGCGGCAGGCGGCAGGCGGCAGGCGGCGATCTTCTGGTGCGGCACGGCGATCCGATCGTAGAAGTGCCGCGACTGGCCCGCGAACTCGGTGTCTCCGCGGTGTACTGTAACCGCGACTACGAGCCGCTGGCGCTGGGCACGCGATGCGCAAGTGGCCGAGCGCTTGGCCGAACATGGCATTGCCTTTCAGCAGTACAAGGACCAGGTAATCTTCGAACGCGACGAAATCCTGACCGCCACACGGCAGCCTTATACCGTGTTCACACCTTATTAAGAATACTTGGTTGAAGCGCCTGACTTCGGCCGACCTGACGAGCTACCCGATACGGGAGCGGCTGGGCCGGCTGGCACCCTGCTCGGTCGAACCAATGCCCTCGCTCGCCGAGCTCGGCTTCGAGCCCAGCGATCGGGATGCACTCAAGGTCGTGCCGGGCATGGACGGCGGCATGGCTCTGTTCGAGTCGTTCGGCCAACGTATCGACCGCTACAAGACGCAGCGCGACTTCCCCGCCGTCAAAGGAGTGTCCTACCTGTCGGCACACCTGCGCTTCGGCACGGTGTCGATCCGCGAACTGGCCCGCTTCGCTTGACAGCACGGCAGCGAAGGGGCGGCGTGTTGGCTGAACGAGTTGATCTGGCGCGAGTTCTATCAGCAACTGCTGTGGCATTTCCCGCAAGTAGCGCAGCAGAGTTTCAAGCCCATCTACCGCGACCTGATTTTTCCGAATAACGAGGCCTGGTTCGCCGCCTGGTGCGAGGGATGTACCGGCTACCCGCTGGTGGATGCGGCGATGCGCCAGCTCAATCACAGCGGCTATATGCACAACCGTCTGCGCATGGTGATGGCGAGCTTTCTGGTGAAGGACCTGTTGATCGACTGGCGCTGGGGCGAACACTACTTTGCCGAGCGGCTGCTCGATTTTGAACTGGCTTCCAATAATGGCGGCTGGCAATGGGCCGCGTCGACCGGCTGCGATGCCCAGCCCTACTTCCGCATCTTCAACCCGGTGACCCAGTCGGAAAAGTTCGACCCGGATGGGCCCTTCATTCGCCGCTATGTGCCCGAGTTGGCTGCGCTCGACAACAAGGCGATTCATGCCCCTTGGCTGGCCAAGTCGCTGCCGGAGGGATTCCGCCTCGGACACGACTACCCGGCACCGTTGGTCGATCACGCGGTGCAACGCTAAGCGGCGCTGGCGCTGTTCAAGCGCGCCGGCTGATCCGCCAAAACAAAACGCCCTGCAATGCAGGGCGACGGGGGTGTTCAGCTGATCGAACTTACGGTGTGGTTTTCTTGGTCGGGTCGACCGGTGGTTTCTTGCTGGTCGCGGCGGTCGTGGCCGGTGTGGTGGCCTTGGCGGTCGACTTGGCTGCGCCGTTCGCGCTCGACGGAGCGGCGCCCTTGCCGGCTGGAGTCGGCACGCTGGTCTTGCCCGAGACGGCGACGTCCTTGCGCAGCTTCTCCAGCGTCTTGTCGCCAATCCCCTTTACATTTTTGAGGTCGTCCACACTCTTGAACGGCCCATTCTTGGTGCGGTAATCGATGATGGCCTGGGCCTTGCTCGGGCCGATGCCATTGAGCGATTCCAGCTCCTGCAGATTGGCAGTGTTGACGTTGACCGCGGCAAAGGCGGCCGAGGCAAACAGAAATAGTCCGACGAACAGTGCAAGCAGTTTCTTCATATGCGACTCCCGGTTACAAGTGAAAACACGGCAAAGTCACTATGACACGCAATTAAACGCGTTGCAAAATCAATTCGAGAACTACTTTGCTGCCGATATAGGCCAGCATCAGCGCCACGAAACCGGTCAGGGTCCAGCGTATCGCCAGCTTGCCGCGCCAGCCATGACGGCTGCGGCCGTACAGCAGCGCGCCGAACAGCAGCCAGGAAATCAGCCCGAACAGCGTCTTGTGGGTAAAGGTGGCCGGCTTGCCGAACAGCTGCTCCGAGAACAGCATGCCGCTGACCAAGGTGAGCGACAGCAGCACGAAGCCCCAGCCGATCACCCGGAACATCAGTTTTTCCAGCGTCAGTAGCGGCGGCAGCGTCTTGACCAGCGGGGTCCAGTGCTTGCGGTGCAGCGCTCGTTCCAGCGCCAGCATCAGCACCGCCAACAGCGCGCTGATCGCGAACAAACTGTAGGCCAGCATCGAGGCGAACAGGTGCAGCATGAAGGCCGGATTGCTCAGTGCGTAGCCGGAGTGCGCACCGGGCAACAGCAGTGCCAGGCCCAGCGTCACCAGCGCCAGCGGCATCAGGAACAGCTGCAGCCCCTCCAATCTATAGAAGAAGCTGCCGGTCCAGTAGATGGTCAGCATCAGCCATGCCACCAACGCCAGTGCGTGGCCGACGCCGATTTCCACCAAATGGCCGTGCACCAGCGGCACCAGCACGCAGACGGCCTGAGCTAGCAGCAAAATGCCGAGCAGCGAGTGTTCCAGCCGCGGATCGCGCGGCCAGGTGGGCGCGCCGCGCCAGTGGCTGAAGAAGTGCCAGGAGAAGGCGCCGTAGGCGACCATGAGTAACAGCGAGAGGGCCAGAAGCAATGGGGTCATCAGCAAGCAGATGGCCGGTAGGGCTAAAGCCCGGCGGCTCGTGTAAAATAGCAAGTTTGAAGTCTACACCAAGCAGACTCGCCATAGGCAGAGTGAAGGATCCCGTTCCATGCTAGACAACCTGACTTCGCGCCTGTCGGGCGTGATCAAGACGCTGCGCGGCAATGCGCGGCTGAGCGAATCGAACATCCAGGACGCATTGCGTGAAGTGCGCATGGCGCTGCTCGAGGCCGACGTGGCGCTGCCGGTGGTCAAGAGCTTCATCGCCCAGATCAAGGAGCGCGCGCTCGGCCAGGAGGTGATGGGCAGCCTGACCCCGGGCCAGGCGCTGGTCGGCGTGGTCAACGAAGAGTTGGTCAAGCTGATGGGCGACAAGAACGACGCCCTGAACCTGGCCGCCGTACCGCCGGCGATCGTGCTGATGGCCGGCCTGCAGGGTGCCGGTAAGACCACCACGGTCGGCAAACTCGCCAAGCTGCTGAAGGAAACCCAGAAGAAGAAGATTCTGGTGGTGTCGGCCGACGTGTACCGTCCAGCGGCGATCGAGCAGTTGAAAACGCTGGCCAGTCAGGTCGGCGTCGAGTGGTTCCCGTCCGAGGCCAGCCAGAAGCCGGTCGACATCGCACTGGCCGCACTGGACCACGCCAAGCGCCACTTCTTCGACGTGCTGATGGTCGACACCGCCGGCCGGCTGGCGATCGACGAGGCGATGATGGCCGAGATCAAGGCGCTGCACGCCGCGATCAATCCGGTCGAGACGCTGTTCGTGGTCGACGCGATGCAGGGCCAGGATGCGGTGAACACCGCGCAGGCCTTTAATGAAGCACTGCCGCTGACCGGTGTGATCCTGACCAAGATGGACGGCGATGCGCGCGGCGGTGCCGCGCTGTCCGTGCGCCAAGTGACCGGCAAGCCGATCAAGTTCATCGGTGTCGGCGAGAAGCTGACCGGTCTCGAGCCGTTCTACCCGGACCGGATCGCCAGCCGCATTCTCGGCATGGGCGACGTATTGAGCCTGATCGAGGAAGTGCAGAAAGGCATCGACCAGGACGAAGCGGCCAAGATGGCCAAGAAGCTCAAGTCGGGCAAGGGCTTCGACCTGGAAGACTTCAAGGCACAGATCCAGCAGATGCAGAAGATGGGCGGCATGGCCAACCTGATGGAAAAGATGCCAGGGCAGATCGGCCAGATGGCCAAGGGCATCCAGGGCGCCGAGGCCGACAAGGCCACCCGCCGCATCGAGGGCATCATCAACTCGATGACGATGGAAGAGCGCCGCAAACCCGAGCTGCTCAAGGCCAGCCGCAAGCGCCGCATCGCCGCCGGTGCCGGCGTGACGGTGCAGGAAGTCAACCGCCTGCTCAACCAGTTCGAACAGACCCAGAAGATGATGAAACAGTTCTCGTCCAAGGGCGGGATGATGAAGATGATGCGCGGCATGAAAGGCATGATGCCGGGTATGTAAGGTTGGCCGAACGGGCGGGGACTCTCCGCCCGTTTTTCTTGATGGCAAGGAATCGACATGCATGACGACGTGGTGGTATTGACCGACGCCCGCTGGGTGACACTCGACGAGCAGGACTGGTACAGCCGCCAGGTGCATCACGAGGATGGTCTGGTGGTCGATGCGCTGCGCCGCCAGGGTCTGGAAGTTAGTCGTCACGCCTGGGATGATGCGTCGATCGACTGGCGCGACGTCGGTGCGCTGCTGTTTCGCACCACCTGGGACTATTTCGACCGCTTCGGTGAGTTTGCGCCGTGGCTAGCCCGGGTCAGCACCGAGACCACGCTATATAACGAAGCGGGCTTGCTGCGCTGGAACATCGACAAGCACTACCTAGCGGTGCTGCGCGAGGCCGGCATCAACATCGTGCCGACCCGCTATCTGGAAATCAACGAGCCGCACAGCTTGGCGCAGGCGGTAGCCGACACCGGCTGGAGCGAGCTGATCCTGAAGCCCACGGTGTCCGGCTCGGCACGCCATACCTATCGCTTCGCCGCCGCCGATGCAGCCCGCTACGAATGCGTATACGCCGAACTGATCCAGCAGGAAGCGTTAATGCTGCAACCGTTCCAGCACCAGATTGTCGACCAGGGTGAGCTGTCGCTGATGGTGATCGACGGTGCGGTCACCCACGCGATCCGCAAGACCGCCCGCGCCGGCGACTTTCGCGTGCAGGACGACCACGGCGGCACCGTGCATCGCTACGAGGCCAGCGCTGAGGAGATCGCCTTCGCCGAAGCGGCGGTGGCGGCGGTGCCGTTCGACGTGCTGTACGCGCGCGTCGACCTGATCCGCGACAACGATGGCCGGCTCGCGATCATGGAGCTGGAGATGATCGAACCCGAACTGTTTTTCCGCTTCAACCCCACCGCCGCCGACCGGCTGGCAGCCGGGCTGAAGCGGCGTATGAAAGAGCGCCAAGCTTAGCCTTTCGGCCAACCTTGAACGATTTTGACGCAACACGCCGGCCCCACCGCCGGCCACATGGAAGCCCTTAGCATGCTGAACACGCTAACCGCCCTCTCCCCGCTCGACGGTCGCTACGCGGCCGCGGTTGAACCGCTGCGCGCACTGTTCTCCGAGCACGGCCTGATGAAGTTCCGCATCAAGGTGGAACTGGAATGGCTGAAGATGCTCGCCGCCGAGCCGGGTATCGAAGAAGTCAAACCGTTCTCCGCCGCCACCATCAGCGAGATCGACGACGTGATCGCCAATTTTGGCGTTGAACACGCCGAAGCGGTGAAGGCGATCGAATCGCGCACCAATCACGACGTGAAGGCGATCGAGTACTGGCTGAAGGAACGCCTGTCCGACAACCCGGAAGTGATGGCCGCCAGCGAGTTCATCCACTTCGCCTGCACCTCCGAGGACATCAACAACCTCAGCCACGCGCTGATGCTGAAGACCGCGCGCAACACCGTGGTGCTGCCGGCGCTGGACGAGCTGATCGGCAAGTTCACCGAGCTGGCGCACGCGCTGGCCGACCTGCCGATGATGAGCCGCACCCACGGCCAGCCGGCCACGCCGACCACGCTCGGCAAGGAAATGGCCAACATCGCCTACCGCCTGAAGCGCCAGCGCGAGCAGCTGGTGCGCCAGGAGATCCTCGGCAAGATCAACGGCGCGGTCGGCAACTACAACGCCCACCTGTCCGCCTACCCGGAAGTGGACTGGGAAAGCCTGTGTGGCCGCTTCGTCACCGGCCTCGGCATCACCTTCAACCCGTACACCATCCAGATCGAGCCGCACGACTACATGGCCGAGCTGTACCAGACCCTGTCGCGCGTCAACACCATCCTGATCGATGCCAACCGCGACATCTGGGGCTACATCTCGCTGGGCTACTTCAAGCAGAAGGTCAAAGCCGGCGAAGTGGGTAGCTCGACAATGCCGCACAAGGTCAACCCGATCGACTTCGAGAACTCGGAAGGCAACCTCGGCCTCGCCAACGCCATCCTCGGCCACCTAGCCGAGAAGCTGCCGCTGTCGCGCATGCAGCGCGACCTGACCGACTCGACCGTGCTGCGCAATATGGGCGTCGGCTTCGGCTACACCTTGCTGGGATTCAAGTCCTGCCTGCGCGGTCTGAACAAGCTCGAGGCCAACCCGGCCGCACTGGCTGCCGATCTCGACGCCACCTGGGAGCTGTTGGCCGAACCGATCCAGACCGTGATGCGCCGTTACGCGATCGCCAACCCGTACGAGCAGCTCAAGGAGCTGACCCGCGGCAAGGACGGAATCACCCGCGACACACTGGCCGCCTTCATCAAGGGCCTGGCGATTCCGGAGCACGAGAAGACCCGCCTGCTCGAACTGAGCCCGGCCAGCTACATCGGCAAGGCCACCGAACTGGCCCGCCGCATCTAAGTCCGTCCGGCTACCGCCGATACGACAACGCCACCGTTTCGACGGTGGCGTTTTTTATTGGGCGGGGCCGGAGACCTCCCGAACGTGGCGACAGCCAGAACGCGCCTACGGCAATACGGTGACGCCAAGCAAGCACTCAACGACCAGCGCGCCGCACCACTCACCACTTCGTGCAGCCCCGGGCCTTGGCTCAGGCTTAGCAACCTCATGCGGATGCTCAGGCACAACGCAGTGCCAATTGGTCCGGATCGTCGACGAAGGGGTTGGCCGAACCCTGCCAGCGTGCGATCTCCTGGTTGCGCGCCCGCTCCCAGTCGTCGACCGGATGCGCCGCCGCCCAGCTGCACAGCTGCTGACGCTCGCCCTGGGCCAGCGGCCAGTCGTAGCGCTCGTGCATATAGAAGCGAATGCGCGCCAGCCGACCGCGCGCCGCGGCGGGCAACGAGTCCCCCTCCAATTCCGCGCCACTCTTCACCGGCACCAGGTTGACCAGATCCCCTTCGGCCATCTGGAACACGCCGTCGTCGCGCTCGCAGGCGGCCAACCCACCCTGCTGCCAGCAACGCCGCTCGCGACCGAGCTCGGCCGGGTCGACCAGCGGCTGCCAGCCTGCCTGACTCACCATCGCGCCGGCCAGCGTGGTTTTTTCGCCACGAAAGCGCGTCGCCAGCAACTGGCGCGCCTCGTCGAGACGGCGATGCCCGACCGCCGGCCCCGACACCAGCGATACCGCCACGTTCGGTTCGTCGGCCACTTCCTCGGTGAGCGGCGTGGCATCCTGAGGGACAATAGCCTGCTGCGGCTCTGGTGCCAGCGGCGACGCCGCGCCTTGCCTGGCGGGGCTCGAGGTCATACCGATGCAACCGAGCAGCAATGCCAGCACCAACAGCGCACGACCGGATGGAATGCGAAACGACGGGGCACTAAGTTGCATGGGAATGACTCCTGATCAAGGGGTTACGAAGCCATTATGGCGTTTTTGATTTAAAGGTACAATAATCTAAATAGCCCGATGGGAGGAAGAGCGATGAACAAGGATGGACGCGGCGGACGCCGCGATGGCGCCGGCCGCCCCAGCGGCACCGGCCGCTTCGGCGACGAACCGCTGGTGAAAGTGGCACTGCCGGCGCGCCTGCGCGAGGAAGTGATCGACTTCGCGGTGGCCCGGCTGGCGAAGCGCCACGACACCACGCTGCTCACCGAGCGACGCGAGCTGCCCGAACATGCATTACGCGCACCGCTGCAGCCGAGCCGCCGCGCGGTACCGCTATTCCTGCAGGGCGTGCGCGCCGGCTTCCCGGCACCGGTGGCCGACGAGGTCGACCAGGAGCTGGACCTGAACCAGTACCTGCTGGAAGGCGATGGCGAGACCACCTTCATGGTACGGGTGGAGGGCGACTCGATGATAGACGCCGGCCTGTTCGACGACGACCTGCTGGTGGTGAACCGCCGCCAGCGCCCGCAGCACGGCGACATCGTGGTCGCGCTGCTCGACGGCACCGAGTTCACCTGCAAGCGCCTCCACAGCAAGGATGGCCGCATTGCGCTGCTGCCGGAAAACCCCGCCTATCCGCCAATCGAAATCCGCGGCGAGCGCGAGATGAAGATCTGGGGCGTGGTGACCGGCATGGTGCGCAAGCTCGGCCGCAAGTGATGGCACGCTTCGCGCTGGTCGATGCCAACTCGTTCTATGTCAGCTGCGAGCGGGTATTTCGCCCCGACCTCGTCGCCCGCCCGGTGGTGGTGCTGTCCAACAACGATGGCTGCGTGGTGTCGCGCAGCCGCGAGGCCAAGGCGCTCGGCATCCCGATGGGGGCGCCGTTCCACGAGGTGCGCGGTCTGTGCAAGCGCTTCGACGTGGCGGTGTTCTCGTCCAATTACGCGCTGTACGGCGACATGAGCCGGCGGATGATGCGGCTGCTGGCCGAGTTGGCACCGCGCCAGGAGGTCTATTCGATCGACGAGTGCTTCCTCGACCTCGCCGACGAGCCGGACCCGGTCAGGCTGGGTCGAGAAATCCGCCGTCGCCTGTACCGCTGGCTCAGCCTGCCGGCCTGCGTCGGCATCGGGCCGAGCAAGACGCTGGCCAAGCTCGCCAACCATCTGGCCAAGCAGGACCCGGCCTATGGCGGTGTCGTGGACTGGGAGGAGCTGCCGGCCGAACAGGTCGACCAGCAGCTCGCCGCGCTACCAGTCGGCGCCGTCTGGGGGGTCGGGCGCAGGTTGGCCGAACGGCTGGCCGGCTTTGGCATCAGCAGCGTCGCCCAACTGCGCGATGCCCGCCCCGACTGGCTGCGCCGCCAGTTCGGCATCACCCTGGAGCGCACCCATGCCGAACTGAACGGCGCCAGTTGCCTCGCCCTCGATGCCATCTGCGCGCCGCGCCAGCAGCTGATCGTCAGCCGCTCGTTCGGCCAACCCTTGCAGGACTTCGAACTGATCGCCGCCGCACTCGCCCACCATACCGCCCAGGCCGCCGAGAAACTGCGCGCGCAGGGATCGCTGTGTGCGCTGGTCGGCGTCAGCCTGCGGGTCGGTGCCCAGGCGCTGCAACGCCCGTCGCAGCAATGGGCCTGTATCCCGCTCGACGCCCCCAGCGACGACACCCTGCTGCTGCACCGCGCGGCGCGACAGGCGCTACGGCAGCTCTACCGGCGAGGCTACCGTTATCACAAGACCGGGGTGGTACTGCTGGAACTCAGCCCGCGCCAGTCACAACAGGCCAGCCTGTTCGACCACGATGATGCACCGCAGCGACAGCAGCTGATGGCCACACTCGATGCGATCAGCCGGCGCTGGGGCCGCGACAGCATCGGGCTAGGGCGCGCCGCGCTGCCGAGCGACGCTTGGCGCATGCGCTGCGAACAACGCTCCCCACGCTACACCACCCGCTGGGAAGAGCTCCCCCAGGTGTCGTAAACGACATAGCAGTAGCGCCGCGTTGATCTACGACAAACGAATAGCCATTCATCCTCCGTACAATCGCCCGGTTTTTTTGCCCGACAAATCGACAAAGGCAAAACCGCCCAGCGCCCGCTCGCTTGCTGTTCCACCTCGCGGCCCGGGTTCCATCCATGAACCGTTAAAGGGAACACCCGCACATGCTGCACTGGTTTCGCCCGACCCGCCCGCGCGCCGAGCAACACGACACCCTGACCCTGCTGCGCCAGGCGCTCGACCATGTCGACAACCTGGTGATGATCGCCGCGCCGGATGCCGACCACACCATCCTGTATATGAACCGGCGGGCTCGCCAGCTGTTCGCCGAACACCATGCCAGCCTCAGCCGGCGCCTCGGCGGCCAGGACCCGCGACAGGCGGAAGGCCGCTCCATCCACAGCTTCCATCGCGACCCCGACCGGGTGCGCGGCCTGTTGGACAGGCTGGCCGGCCAGCCGGGCAGCGAGCACGGCGCCGATATCTAAATGGGCGAGCTGCTGTTCCGTACCCGCGCCTATCCGCTATTCGACGCAGTCGGCAGCGGCAACCTGCTCGGCCACCTGGCCTGCTGGCAGGACATCACACTGCAGCGCCGGCACGAGCAGTTGCAGCAGACCCGCGAACAGCGCAGCACGCAGCTGCACGAGCAGGTAACCCAGATCACCGTCGCGATGGAACAGCTGATGGCCCGGGTCGGGCAGATCAGCACCCGCAGCCGCGATGGCAAGGAGCGCGCCAGCCACATGCTGGCAAGCGCGGAACAGGGACGCGAAGAGGTCGAACACCTGGCGGGGGAGATGCGTCAGTTGGCCGAAGGGGTGCGCCAGGCAGGGCTGATCGTCTCGGCACTGAGCCAGCGTTCCGATCAGGTCGGCGTGGTGGTCGGCCTGATCAAGGACATCGCCGACCAGACCAATCTGCTGGCGCTCAATGCCGCCATCGAGGCGGCGCGGGCCGGCGAGGCAGGCCGGGGCTTCGCCGTGGTGGCCGACGAGGTGCGCAAGCTGTCCGAGCGTACCGCCGGTGCCACCCAGGAAATCGACGCCACCATCCGCACGATCCAGAGCGACATCCATAGCGCGGTCGGCGCGATCGAGCTGGGACAGCGCCATGCCGGCAGCGGCGAGGGAGCCGCCCAGTCGGCCAGCGGCGCGCTATCGAGCATCCTGATCGACATCGAGGCCGTCAGCCGCTTGGTGAGTGACATTTCCGAGGCGGTCGGCCAGCAGGCCGACTCGTCGGCGCAGATCACCACCGAGCTCACGACGCTGCTAGAGATGCGCTAAGCGGAAACGCCAATGCAAAAACGGTCGACTCTTTCGAATCGACCGTTCTTATTGGTTGCGGGGGCAGGATTTGAACCTACGACCTTCGGGTTATGAGCCCGACGAGCTACCAGACTGCTCCACCCCGCGACTGTACTGTTTGGACTGCTGTGCTGCCGAATCGTGCCACTGTCGCGAGCGACACGTTCTTATTTGGTTGCGGGGGCAGGATTTGAACCTACGACCTTCGGGTTATGAGCCCGACGAGCTACCAGACTGCTCCACCCCGCGACTGTACTGTTTGGACTGCCTTGCTGCCGAAACGTGCCGCTGTCGCGAGCCACACGTTTAATAACCTTGGTTGCGGGGGCAGGATTTGAACCTACGACCTTCGGGTTATGAGCCCGACGAGCTACCAGACTGCTCCACCCCGCGTCTGAGGGAACGAAATATAACCGAGCGTTTACTGTCCGTCAAGACTTAATGCAAATTAGTGATAAATACCCGACGGCTGCGTCGCACGGAAAGACCCGCTCCCCGCTCATTCCATCACAGCGACCAGTCCACCCAGCCCATTTTCCAGGTCAGCAGAATGAACAGACCGAAACCGATCCGATACCAGGCAAACGGCACATAGTTATGGCCGGACACGAAGCGCAGCAGGCTACGCACCGCGATCAGGCCGCTGACGAAGGCCGCCACGAAGCCGATCAGGATCACCGGGATATCCGCCGCACTGAACAGCGCGTAATGCTTATAGATGTCGTAGAAGGTCGCGGCGAACATCACCGGCACCGCCAGAAAGAACGAGAACTCGGTCGCCACCTGGCGGCTCAGACCGAAGGCCATGCCGCCCATGATGGTCGAGCCCGATCGCGACGTGCCCGGCATCAGCGCCAGCACCTGGGCCACACCTACCGCCAGCGCATCGCGCCAGGTCATAGCGTCGACCGAGGTGACGCGTGGCGTCACCCGCTTCTGATGGCGCTCGATCAGCAGAATCACCAGGCCACCGATCACCAGCGCGGCGGCGACGCTGATCGCGTTGAAGAAGTGCGCCTTGATCCCCTTGATGAACAGCATGCCGACAATCGCCGCCGGCAGAAAGGCGATCGCCAGGTTCAGCACGAAGCGGTTGGCCCATGGCTCGCGGCCCAGCCCGCGCGCCACCTTGAAGAAGCGCGCCCGGTATTCGAACAGCACCGCCAGCACCGCGCCGAGCTGAATCACCACCTCGAATACCTTGCCATTGCTGTGGAAGTCGATCAGATCGCCGACCACAATCAGGTGGCCGGTACTGGAAATCGGCAGGAATTCGGTGATGCCCTCGACGATGCCCAACAGCAGCGCCTTGGCGTACAACAACATGTCCACGAACAGACCCTCGACTCGAACAGCAAAAAATAACGGCAGCATTAAATGCTGCCGTTAGCTCATGACATCGATTTTACACGAGTCTTATTTCTTCAGCTCCGTACGCGCCTTGGCAACCAGCTCGTTCAGCACTTCGACCAGGCGCTGCGGCTCGGCCGGCAGCGTAGCGTACTTGCCTGCCACCACGATGGTCGGCGTGCCTTCGATCGCGTAGTCACGGGTCATCTTGGCTTGGCGCGCGACTTGCGCATTCACGCCGAACGACTGGTAGACCTGCATGAACTTGGCCGCATCGACACCCGGCTGCTTCTTCAGCCAGTCAGCCAGCACGTCCTGCTTGGACAGATCGATACGCTGCTTCATCACCGCCTCGAAGGCCGGGCGATGCAGCTTGGCGGTGGTGCCGGTAGCCGCCTCAGTGGCCACCAGGCGGGCGAAGCCCTCCATCGGCTTGCCCCACACCACTTGGATGCGGTTGAACGCCACGTCGGCCGGCAGCTTGTCGAGATACGGAGTCAGCACCGGCTCCAGGTTGTAGCAGTGGATGCAGGTGTAGGAGAAGAATTCGAGCACTTCGACCTTCTTCGCATCGGCAACCGGCTGCGGCTTGGCCAGCACGACATAATCCTTGCCCTGCACAATCGCTGCATTCGCCACGCCGGCGACCAGCATCAGTCCAATCAGCAGCCACTTCTTCATTCTTGTCATTCCTTGATGGGGGGTGAGATCAGTTACTTACTCGGCCTTCACCGGCGAGGCATCGATACCGCTCTGCTTGAGCTGGCTACGCATCCGGTCCGCCTCGGCACCACTGCCGAACGGGCCGACCCGCACACGATGCACCAAGCCCTTGTCGGGCACATTGACCGACTGGATCTTCGCCTCGATGCCGAGCAGCGCGAGTTTGGCCTTCAGGTTGTCCGCTTCGTTCTCGTGCTGGAACGCGCCCAGCTGGAGATAGGTCTTTTTGGCCGGTGCCGACGCAGAAGGTTCCGACGACTTGCCCTGTTTGGCATTGTTCGGCACCGCATCGACCTGACCCGGCAGAATCTTGTAGAAGTCGAAGTCCGGGCTGCTGTCATCGCTCTTCGCTTGGGCCGGCGCCGGTTTGGCACGCTCATGCGAGGGCTTCGCCGCCGGAGCCGGTGTAGGCGCAGGAGTCGGGGCAGGCGCCGGCGTGGCCGGTGCCGGGCTGATCTCCTCGGCAGGCGGCAATGTCGCCGGCGCCGGTGCGGCTTCCTGCTTGGCCTGCGTCGCGGACTGATCGGTGATGCGCGTACCCGGCTCGAGCACTTCCGGCTTGGCCACCGTGGTGCTGGCGTCCGCCTTGCGGTCGAACTTCTCCATATTGGAGAACGGTGTGGAGGACTTGTTCAAATACATCGCCAGCCCCACGGCGGCGCCGATCCCCACGATCAGGCCGATCAGCACCCCGGCCATCATGCCGCCACCGCCGCCACTCTTGCTGGAGGCGCCTCGTGAACGGCTGGAACGGGTGTTCTTATAATCGCGATTGCTCATCAGAAATAACGCTTTAACGCCCTCGGCAGGCCAGAGCCCGCCCTCAAGTCAACAGAATCTTATCGTCAGGACCCACTGTCCTGCATAGCGCGCCGAAACGGCACGGCCTGCAGCACATGTTCGCGCGTGACGCAGGGCTTGTCTTCCATATCGGCCACGGTGCGGGAAACCCGCAATAAACGATGATAGCTGCGCGCCGACAGGCCAAGTTTCTCGGCAATCTGCACCAGCATCTCGCGCGCCTGGACTTCGATTGCCGCCACCTCGTCGAGTTCGCGGCCGGACAACAGAAAGTTGGCCTTGCCTTGGCGCGCCAGTTGGCGCTCGCGCGCCGCCAGCACCCGTTCCCTGACCCGCTCGCTGCTCTCGCCGCGCGCACCTGCGTCGAGCTCGCTCGGACTCAGGCTCGGCACCTCGATGGTCAGATCGATGCGATCGAGCAGAGGGCCAGAGATTTTACCGCGATAGCGCTGGATCTGCTCGTTGCTGCAGCGGCAACGCTTGGCCGGATGACCGAGGTAACCGCAGGGGCAGGGGTTCATTGCCGCCACCAGCTGGAAACGCGCCGGGAATGTCGCCTGGCGGTTGGCTCGCGAAATGTGGATCTCGCCGCTTTCCAAGGGCTCTCGCAGCACTTCCAGCACCTTGCGGTCGAACTCGGGCAATTCGTCGAGGAACAACACGCCATGATGGGCCAGACTGATCTCGCCCGGCCGCGGGTCGGACCCACCGCCGACCAGCGCCACCGCCGATGCCGAATGATGCGGCGAGCGGAACGGGCGCACCGCCAGTGTGGCGGCGCTCACACCACCGTGCGACAGGGAACGGATCGCCGCGCTCTCCAGCGCCTCGTGTTCGGCCAACGGCGGCAGGATGCCGGGCAGGCGCGCTGCTAGCATCGACTTGCCGGTGCCGGGCGGGCCGACCAGCAACAGGCTATGGCCGCCGGCCGCAGCCAGCTCCAACGCGCGCCGTGCGGTGCCCTGCCCCTTCACATCGGCCAGATCCGGGTAATTCAGTTCGAGCTCGCTCGCGCCGCGCTGCTGCACCGGCAAGGCGGCAAGGCCGTTCAGGTGCGCGCACACCGCTGCCAGGCTGTCGGCCGGATGGATCGTCGCGGCACTGACCCAGGCGGCTTCGGCGGCGCTGTCGCTCGGCAGAATGAACGCCCGACCGGCCTGCTTGGCCTGCCAGACCATCGCCAGCGCGCCGCGCACCGGGCGCAGTGCGCCGGTCAAGCCCAGCTCGCCGGCCAGCTCATAACGCTCCAGCCGGCTGGCGTCGATCTGACCCGAGGCAGCCAAGACGCCGATCGCGATCGGCAGGTCGAAACGGCCGGACTCCTTGGGCAGGTCGGCCGGCGCCAGGTTGACGGTGACCTTCTTCGCCGGAAATTCGAAGCCCGAAGTCAGGATTGCCGCCCGCACCCGGTCGCGACTCTCCTTCACCTCGGTGTCCGGCAGACCGACGATGTTGAACGCCGGCAGCCCGTTGGCGAGGTGGACTTCCACCAGCACCGGCGGGGCTTCGAGGCCGGCGAGCGCGCGGCTGTAGACGACCGATAGCGACATGGGGGCTCAGGAATGACCCTGAGCGGCCTGGGCGGCTTCGAGCTCGGCGGCCTTGTCCGGGAACACCTGCGCTTCCAGCTCGGCCAGACGCGCTTCCAGCGCTTCCAGCTTTTCGCGGGTGCGCACCAGCACTTCCTGCTGTACGTCGAATTCCTCGCGGGTAACCAGATCCATCCGGGTGAAGGTGGACGCCATCATCGCCTTGACGTTCTTCTCCAGATCTTTGGCTGGGCTCGCGGCGATCGTTTCGCTGATCTTGGCGCTAATTTCATCGAACAGTTTCTGGCTGAGCATCGGCTCTCTCCTTGCCTTTGTCATTTCATGACGGATTGAGTGTAGCAAAAAGCCGCACGCCCTACGCGTTCGGCCCTGTCTTATTTTGACACGTGGCGCCAAGGTGCGCTTGCAGCATCGCGTGCACCAAGCTGGTGCCATGACGTGGCCATCATGCCTGCATTCGGGGCAAAACAGCGGTTAACGGGACCGCTTTGCCCTGCTTGGGCGCATCTTTGCACCGCACAGCAAGCTGGCACGGTTATCGCTTAGACGGTGACAGGAACACCGAATTCACCGCTCAACAAGGAGCCGTCATGAAACTGGTAACAGCTGTCATCAAGCCGTTCAAACTGGATGAGGTCCGCGAGGCGCTGTCGGCCATCGGCATCCAGGGCATCACCGTCACCGAGGTCAAGGGCTTCGGCCGGCAGAAGGGCCACACCGAGCTGTACCGCGGCGCGGAGTATGTGGTCGATTTTCTGCCGAAGATCAAACTCGACATCGCGATCGAGGACGGCTTGCTCGACCAGGTACTGGAGACCATCGAGAACGCGGGCCGCACCGGCAAGATCGGCGACGGCAAGATCTTCGTGGTCGATCTGGAACAAGTGATCCGCATCCGCACCGGCGAGACCGGCGCGAGCGCGGTGTAAGCACACGATAAGAACGGGGACCCATCATGAAAAAATCGCTCGCCTTGCTCCCGCTGTTGCTGCTTGCAGCCGTTCCGGCCCTGGCCGACACCCCCATCATGCCGACCCTGGTCGATGCCAAGACCATCAGCGCCGGCGACACCGCCTGGATGCTGACCTCGACCGCGCTGGTACTGTTCATGACCATCCCGGGCCTGGCGCTGTTCTACGGCGGCATGGTGCGCAAGAAAAACGTGCTGGCCACGCTGATGCAAAGCTTCGCCATCTGTGCGCTGGTCACCGTGCTGTGGACCGTGGTCGGCTACAGCCTGGCGTTCACCGGCGGCACGCCCTACCTCGGCGGTTTCGGCCGCGTGATGATGGACGGCCTGAGCTACCTGAAAGATGCCAACAAGCTGACCGTGCACCCGCTGGCGACGACGATTCCCGAGTCGGTGTTCATGATGTTCCAGATGACCTTCGCGATCATCACCCCGGCGCTGATCGCCGGCGCCTTCGCCGAACGGATGAAGTTCTCGGCGATGATCGTGTTCATGGCGGTATGGTCGCTGGTGGTGTACGTGCCGGTGGCGCACTGGGTGTGGGCGCCGAACGGCTGGATGGCCGGCAAGGGCGTGCTCGACTTCGCCGGCGGTACCGTGGTGCACATCAACGCCGGTGTCGCCGGCCTGGTCTGCGCCCTGATGCTGGGCAAGCGTACCGGCTACGGTCGTGAAGTGATGGCACCGCACAACCTGGTGCTGACCATCATCGGCGCCTCGATGCTGTGGGTGGGCTGGTTCGGCTTCAACGCCGGTTCCGCCGCCGCCGCCGACGGCCGTGCCGGCATGGCGATGCTGACCACCCAGGTCGCCACCGGTATCGCCGCGCTGGGCTGGATGTTTGCCGAATGGTTGAGCAAGGGCAAACCGTCGGTGTTGGGCATCGCATCCGGTGCGGTGGCAGGCCTGGTAGCCATCACCCCGGCCGCCGGTTTCGTCGATGCCAAGGGGGCACTGGTGATCGGCCTGGTGGCCGGCGTGGTGTGCTTCTGGAGCGCCACCAGCCTGAAACACGCGCTGAAGTACGACGACTCGCTGGATGCCTTCGGTGTGCACGGTGTCGGCGGCATCATCGGCGCGCTGTTGACCGGCGTGTTCGCGGTCAAGGAGATCGGCGGCGCCGAGGGCAGCCTGGCGATTCAGGCAATGGGCGTGGCGGTGACCCTGATCTACTCCGGCGTCGTGACTGCGGTGATTCTGAAAGCGATCGACCTGGTGATCGGCCTGCGCGTCAACGAAGAAGAAGAACGCGAAGGCCTGGATGTGATCCTGCACGGCGAGCGAGTGGAGTAAGCGCGCCGCGCATAACGATGTTGTGGGGCTGTCTTCTCGGGGCACGATTCGTGCCCCGCTTTTTATTCCGGTGCCCGCCGGCGCAGTCGACGGGCACAAAAAAACGCGCCAACGGCGCGTTTTCGCTGTTCGGCCAACCTTGAGGTTGGCCGAAGCCATCGTTACTGCCAGATCACCAGGCAGTGGTTCTTCTTGCCGCGACGCAGCAAGGTGTAGCGACCGAAACGACGGTCGGCATCGCCCATCGCGTAGGTCAGCTCGGTCACCTTGGCGCCGTTCACCACCGCCGCACCGCTCTCGATGAAGCCGCGCGCCTGGCTCTTCGAGGTCGCCAGCTCGCCGGCCACCAGCGCGTCGATCAGGCTGCCCTGCTCGCGCGACAGCGTCACGGTCGGCAGGCCGTCCAGCGCCAGCTGCTCGAAATCGTCCTCGGTCAGCGAACCCTGGTCCTCCGAGAACAGGCTCTGGCTGATGCGCTGCGCCGCCACCAACGCGTCATGGCCGTGCACCAGCTCGGTGGCGCGCTCGGCCAGGATACGCTGGCCTTCCGGCTTGGTGCCGCTGGCCTGATCGGCCGCCTCGATCGCGTTGATCTCGTCCAGCGCCATGAAGGTGAAGAACTTCATGAAGCGGTACACGTCGGCGTCCGAGGTACCGAGCCAGAACTGGTAGAACTTGTACGGCGAGGTCTTCTTCGGGTCGAGCCACACCGCACCGCTCTCGGTCTTGCCGAACTTGGTACCGTCCGACTTGGTGACCAAGGGCTGGGTCAGGCCGAACACCTGCTGCTGGTTCAGGCGGCGGGTCAGGTCGATGCCGGCGGTGATATTGCCCCACTGGTCCGAGCCGCCGATCTGCAGCTGGCAACCATAGCGCTTGTTCAGCTCGGCGAAGTCGTAGCCCTGCAGCAGGCTGTAGGAGAACTCGGTAAACGAGATACCGACATCGTCGCGGTTGATGCGCTGCTGCACCGACTCCTTCTTGATCATCGCATTGACCGAGAAGTGCTTGCCGATGTCGCGCAGGAAATCCAGCACGTTCAGTTGGCCGAACCAGTTGTAGTTGTTGTCGACGATGGCTGCATTCTCGCCCTCGAACGACAGGAACGGCTCGACCTGGCCGCGGATCTTGTCGACCCAGCTGGCGATCACATCCGGGGTGTTCAGCTTGCGCTCGGCGGCCTTGAAGCTCGGGTCGCCGATCATGCCGGTGGCGCCGCCGACCAGCGCGATCGGGCGGTGGCCGGCCAGCTGGAAGCGCTTGAGCGTCAGGAGCGGCACCAGATGGCCCAGATGCAGGCTGTCGGCGGTCGGATCGAAACCGCAATACAGCGTCACCGACTTTTCGGCCAACAGCGCGTCGAGCGCGGCCGCATCGGTGGTCTGCGCGATCAGCCCGCGTGCCTGCAGGGACTGGATCAACTGGGGTTCGTTCATAACACTCTCCATCAAGGTTGCGGTTCCGGGCCTCTGCCACCCGAAACGGCGGATTGGGGTTTGCACGCACGGTGCAAGATAGGAAACACCCGCCTGAGGCGGGTGTCTGCTTGGCCGAATGGCGCGGCTATTTGACGATGCGCAGCGCCGGGCGACCGCTCGGACGCGGCGGCGGCTCGTCGTCCGGCGAACGGGTGGATTCCACCGGTGCCGAACCCGACTCGACCGGCTTGAGCGCCACCGGCTCGCGCAGCGGGGCTTCTTCGGCCTTTTCAACCTCGAAACCCATGCCCTCGCCAGTTTCGCGGGCGAAGATCGACATCACGTTGCCGATCGGCACCCACAGCTCGCGCCCCACCCCGCCGAAGCGGGCCGAGAACGACAGCCACTGGTTGTCGATATGCAGGTTCTTGGTCGCCCCGGGGCCGATGTTCAGCACGATCTCGTTGTTCTTCACGAACTCGCGCGGCACATCGGTGTGCTCGTCGACCCACACCACCACATACGGCGTGTGAGCATTGTCGCAGCACCATTCGTACAGCGCGCGGACCAGATACGGTTTGGTACTGCCGGACATTAGCGTTCCTTACTTGCGCATGGCCTTTTCGGCCGGAGTCAGCGAGTCGATGAAGGCCTGACGCTGGAAGATGCGTTCGGCGTACTTCAGGATCGG
This sequence comes from Neisseriaceae bacterium JH1-16, assembly GCA_025989215.1. Lineage (GTDB taxonomy): Bacteria > Pseudomonadota > Gammaproteobacteria > Burkholderiales > Chromobacteriaceae > Crenobacter_A. Next base: position 92,665 of record JAPDNP010000003.1, read on the forward strand.
CGCGGACGCCTTGCCCAGGTCGATGCCATAGTGCTCGAGGCGCCACATCAGCGGGGCGATCGCCACGTCGATCATCGAGAAGTCGTCGCCGAGCATGAACTTCTGCTTGGTGAAGATCGGCGCGATCATGGTCAGACCTTCGCGGATCGCCTCGCGTGCCTTGTTGGCTTCCTTGCCGGTAGCGCCGCCTTCCAGCGTCTTCACGTGCACGAACAGCTCCTGCTCGAAGCGGAACAGGAACAGGCGAGCACGGGCGCGCATCACCGGATCGGCCGGCATCAGCTGCGGGTGCGGGAAACGCTCGTCGATGTACTCGTTGATGATGTTCGATTCGTGCAGGATCAGATCGCGCTCGACCAGTACCGGCACCTCGTTGTACGGGTTCATCACCGCGAGGTCTTCCGGCTTGTTGTGGATGTCGACGTCGATGATCTCGAAATCCATGCCCTTCTCGAACAGGACGATACGGCAGCGCTGGCTGAACGGGCAGGTAATCCCGGAGTACAAGGTCATCATGGTGAAGTAGTTATCCCTGGAAATGGCAATCGTTTAACTGGCCGATTGTAGCATTAGCCGGGCCTTCATTGCCAGTTTTGCCCAGCAAACCCTTGACACACAAAGGGAATTCGCCATTCCAGACCAAGCCAGCGCCTCAGGGCCAGCGCCAAGGACCCAGACGCAAAAAAGGCGGGGAAACCCCGCCTTTGCTTGTCTGGCACACCGTGCTCAGTGGATGTCGCGCCAGTATTCCCTTTTCAGGAAATAGGTCAACGGCAGCAGCAGCAGGCCGAGGAACATCAACACCACGTAGCCGATCTGGCGGCGGGTCACCTGGGCCGGTTCGCTCATATACACCAGATAGTTGGTCAGATCGGCCATGCGGCGATCGTAGTCGAGCGTATTGGCCTTGCCGTCGACCAGCTTGGTCAGGTTGCCGGCCTTCACCAGTTCGAGCTTCTTGACTTCGTGGCCCTCGGCATCCTTCTCGGTCTTCAGCACCTGGTCGCCCTGCAGCTCCCACAGCACGTGCGGCATCGCCACCTTGTCGAACACCAGGTTGTTCCAGCCGGTCGGACGGCTCGGATCGCGATAGAAGCTGCGCAGATAGGTGTACAGCCAGTCGGCACCGCGCGAACGCGCGGTCAGCGACAGGTCAGGCGGAGTGTTGTCCAGCCAGACCTTGGCATCCTTCTTGTTCATCGCAATGTTCATCTGGTCGCCGATCTTGGCGCCATCCGGCAGCAGATTATCCTTGACCTGCTGCTCGGACAGGCCGATGTCGAGCAGACGGTTGTAACGCATCATGCTCGCCGAGTGGCAGGACAGGCAGTAGTTCAGGAAGGTCTGCGCACCGCGCTGCAGGCTCTCGGTGTCCTGGATGTCAATCGGCGCCTTGTCCAGCGCCGGGCCTTCCTCCGCCGCGTGCGCTGCCAGCGGCAGCATCAGCACGACGGCGGCGAGCAGATGACGAATCTTGGTTTTCATATCGGTCATCCCCTTGGTTACACGAGCTTGGCGAACAGCGTCGCACCGATCACGGTCACCGCGACCAGGATCAGGAACACGATCTGGCGGCGGCTATTGGTGTCGGTCACACGCTCCGGCACCGGCGTGCTGCCGACGTCGTTCTTGGTGTAGAACGGCATGCCGAAGAAGAACGCGAAGTAGATCACCGAGAAGATCTGCGAGATCAGCGTGCGGCCGGCAGTCGGCGGCAGCGCGCCGAGGATACCCAGGCCGATGAAGCTGATGATGAACAAGGTCAGCATGATCTTGAACTTCGGGCCGCGGTAGCGAATCGACTTCACCGGCGACTTGTCTAGCCACGGCAGCAGCGCGATCAGCACCACGGCGGCGCCCATGCCCAGCACACCCCATACTTGGGTGCCGAGGAAGGACGGAATCGCGCGCAGAATCGCGTAGAACGGCGTGAAGTACCATACCGGCGCAATGTGCGGCGGGGTCTTCAGCGGGTCTGCCGGATCGAAGTTCGGGTGCTCCAGGAAGAAGCCGCCCATTTCCGGTGCGAAGAACACGATCGCCGAGAACACCACTAGGAACACCGCGACACCGAAGATGTCCTTCACGGTGTAGTACGGATGGAACGGGATGCCGTCGAGCGGGATGCCGGTCGCCGGATCCTTGTTCTTCTTGATCTCGACGCCGTCCGGGTTGTTCGAGCCGACTTCGTGCAGCGCCACCAGGTGGGCGACCACCAACGCCAGCAGCACCAGCGGCACGGCGATCACGTGCAGCGCGAAGAAGCGGTTCAGCGTGGCATCGGACACCACGAAATCACCACGGATCCACACCGACAGGTCCGGGCCGATCACCGGGATCGAACCAAACAGGTTCACGATCACCTGCGCGCCCCAGAACGACATCTGTCCCCACGGCAGCAGGTAGCCCATGAATGCCTCGGCCATCAGGCACAGGAAGATCAGCGAGCCGAACACCCAGATCAGTTCGCGCGGCTGCTTGTACGAGCCGTAGATCAGGCCGCGGAACATGTGCAGGTAGACCACGACGAAGAACATCGAGGCACCGGTCGAGTGCATGTAACGGATGATCCAGCCACCCGCCACGTCGCGCATGATGTATTCGACCGACGCGAACGCCACCGGCAGGCCGGCGCCGTTGAGCGTGCCGTCTGGCTTGTAGTTCATCGTCAGGAAGATGCCGGTGACGATCTGGATCACCAGGACCAGCATCGCCAGACTGCCGAAGAAGTACCAGAAGTTGAAGTTCTTCGGTGCGTAGTACTCGGTGATGTGCGCCTTCAACGTGGATGTCAGCGGGAAGCGCTCGTCGATCCAGTTGAGAATGGTTTGTCCTTTGCTGCTGCTCATTGAGTTCGCCCTCAGCCTTTATTTGTCTTCGCCGATCAGCAGACGCGAGTCCGACAGATACTTGTGCGGCGGGATTTCAAGGTTCTTCGGAGCCGGCACGCCCTGGAACACGCGGGCAGCCAGGTCGAACTTGGAGCCATGACACGGGCAGTAGAAACCACCCAGCCACTGCGGACCGAGATCCGCCGGTGCGATGTCCGGGCGGAAGGTCGGCGAACAGCCCAGGTGGGTACAGATGCCGACTGCGACCAACATTTCCGGCTTGATCGAACGAGTCTCGTTCTGGCAATACTTGGGCTGCTGATCCACCTCGGACTTCGGATCAACCAGACGGTCGTCGTTTTTCGGCAGGTTCTTCACCTGCTCCGGGGTGCGGTTGAGCAGCCATACCGGTTTGCCGCGCCATTCCACGTTGATCTTCTGACCCGGCTCGATCTTGCTGATGTCGACCTCCACCGGAGCCCCGGCCGCCTTGGCCCGCTCCGAAGGGAAGAAGCTCATCAGAAACGGCGTCGCCACACCAGCCACGGCTACACCTCCGACCGCGCTGGTTGCCACCGTCAGAAACCGGCGGCGTCCCGTATCCACTTGCTTTTCAGTCATTTTCAGTCATCCCTAAACTTGGCAACCGAGCATATAAACCGTGCAATTTTACCCGATTAACAGTGTGGACTTGAAGATGTTATCTAAATAAAGTGCCCAGCCGAACAGAAACCCATGTTTTAAACGGGGTTTTTCAGTTCGGCATGGTTCACGTCCAGTCCTGTTTCTTGTGCCAGCCAGTCGCCAAGCGCCCTCACCCCATAGCGTTCGGTCGCGTGGTGGCCTGCGGCGAGAAACACCACACCGCTTTCCTCGGCAATATGATAGTTCTGCTCGGACACCTCGCCGGTGATAAAGGCATCAGCGCCCAGCGCGATCGCCTGCTCGAAATAGCCCTGCGCCCCACCGGTGCACCAGCACACCCGCTCGATGCGCCGTGCCGGATCGCCCAGCAACAGCGGCGGCCGCGCCAAGGCCACATCGACCTGCTCGGTCAGACTCTGTGCGGTGGTCGGCACAGTGCAGCGCCCATACCACAGCAAGCCCTGCTCGCCGGTCTGGCCTTCGACGATCAGCCCGAGCCGTTCGGCCAACGTCGCGTTGTTGCCGAGCGTCGGGTGCGCATCCAGCGGCAGGTGGTAGGCGATCAGACTGATGTCGTGTTCGAGCAGCGCCTTCAGCCGTGCCCGCTTGATACCCACAATGCGAGCGTCCTCGTTCTTCCAGAAATAGCCATGATGAACCAGGATTGCGTCAGCACCCTCGGCGATCGCTGCGTCGATCAACGCCTGCGAGGCGGTGGTGCCGGTGAGCACCTTCTTCACCTCGGCGCGTCCCTCCACCTGCAGGCCGTTCGGTGCATAGTCCTTGAAACGCCAGGGTTCGAGCTGGGCGTCGAGCAGCCGGATCAGTTCGGTCAGTTGCATGGTCTATTCCTTGTCGCGATGGGCGCATTGTCGCACGCACCGCGCCGGCATGAAAAAACCCCGCGGAAATCCGCGGGGTTTTTGGTCGGCGGGTTGGCCGAACGGCTTGATTACATCATGCCGCCCATGCCGCCCATACCACCCATGCCACCCATATCCGGCATCGACGGCTTGTCTTCCGGCAGCTCGGCAACCATCGCGTCGGTGGTCAGCATCAGGCCGGCGATCGACGCGGCGTTCTGCAGCGCGGTGCGGGTCACCTTGGCCGGGTCCAGCACGCCCATTTCGATCATGTCGCCGTATTCGCCACTACCTGCGTTGAAACCGAAGTTGCCCTTGCCTTCCAGCACCTTGGCTACCACCACGCTCGGCTCGTCGCCGGCGTTTTGCACGATCTGGCGCAGCGGTGCTTCGATCGCCTTCAGCACGATCTTGATGCCGGCGTCCTGATCGGCGTTGGAGCCCTTCAGGGTTTCCAGGGTGGCACGGGCGCGCAGCAGCGCAACGCCACCGCCAGGCACCACGCCTTCTTCAACGGCAGCACGGGTCGCGTGCAGCGCGTCTTCGACACGGGCCTTCTTCTCTTTCATTTCGACTTCGGTCGCAGCGCCAACCTTGATCACGGCCACGCCGCCGGCCAGCTTGGCCACGCGTTCCTGCAGCTTCTCGCGGTCGTAGTCGCTGGTCGCTTCTTCGATCTGACGACGGATCTCGCCAACGCGGGCGGTGATCGTGTCGGCTACACCGGCGCCATCGATGATGATGGTGTTTTCCTTGCCGATTTCGACGCGCTTGGCTTGGCCCAGGTCTTCCAGGGTGGCCTTTTCCAGGGTCAGGCCGACTTCTTCGGCAATCACCACACCGCCGGTCAGAACGGCGATGTCTTGCAGCATGGCCTTGCGGCGGTCGCCGAAGCCCGGGGCCTTCACGGCAACGGTCTTCAGGATGCCGCGGATGTTGTTGACCACCAGGGTCGCCAGCGCCTCGCCTTCAACGTCTTCGGCAACGATCAGCAGCGGGCGGCCAGCCTTGGCTACTTGTTCCAGTACCGGCAGCAGGTCGCGGATGTTCGAAATTTTCTTGTCGAACAGCAGCACGAACGGGTTGTCCAGCTGGGCGATCTGCTTGTCCTGGTTGTTGATGAAGTACGGCGACAGGTAGCCGCGGTCGAACTGCATGCCTTCTACGACATCCAGTTCATTCTGCAGCGACTTGCCGTCTTCAACGGTGATCACGCCTTCCTTGCCGACTTTTTCCATCGCATTGGCGATGATTTCGCCGATGTCGCTGTCGGAGTTGGCCGAAATCGAGCCCACTTGAGCGATTTCTTTCGAAGTCGCACATGGCTTGGCGATCTTCTTCAGCTCTTCGACCAGGGCGATCACCGACTTGTCGATGCCGCGCTTCAGGTCCATCGGGTTCATGCCGGCGGTCACGTACTTCATGCCTTCCTGCACGATGGCTTGCGCCAGCACGGTCGCGGTGGTGGTGCCGTCACCGGCTACGTCGGAAGTCTTCGAAGCGACTTCCTTCACCATTTGCGCGCCCATGTTCTCGAACTTGTCCTTCAGTTCGATTTCCTTGGCGACCGATACACCGTCCTTGGTGATGGTCGGGGAACCGAAGGAACGGTCCAGCACCACGTTGCGGCCCTTCGGGCCCAGGGTCACTTTGACCGCGTCGGCCAGGACATTGACGCCAGCGACCATGCGTTGACGGGCGGAATCACCAAACTTAACGTCTTTAGCTGCCATTGCTGCTCTCCAAATTCTGTATTCGGTTGATCGTGCTGCGCGGGGTGTCGCTTATTCCACGATGCCCATCACGTCTTCTTCGCGCATCACCAGTACTTCGTCGCCGTCGATCTTGACGGTCTGGCCCGAGTACTTGCCGAAGATCACCTTGTCGCCCACTTTCAGGTCGAGCGCGCGGCGTTCACCGTTTTCCAGGATCTTGCCGTTGCCGACGGCGAGCACTTGGCCCATGTCCGGCTTTTCAGCGGCGGCGCCGGGAAGAACGATGCCGGAAGCGGTTTTTTCTTCAGCTTCCAGACGCTTGATAACCACGCGGTCATGCAAAGGACGAATTGCCATTGATCTCTCCAAATAAGCGTTGGCGTTGAGAATGAAAGCTCAATCAAATCAGCGGATTGACCGGGTGCTTTAGCACTCTACGGTATCGAGTGCTAATAATAGGGACGACCCGGAAGGTTTTCAAGAGCCCAGCAGAGCACTGTCAAGCGAGGTGGGGCGAAGCCAACCGATTTCAAGCGAACAGGAGACAAGATGCAAACAGCCGGCACGAGGCCGGCTGCTAGACGATCAATGCATCAATGTTTGCGACACTTCCGCAACACCAGCCAGGCAGGTGTCTGGAAGCGGATGATCATCCGGTAGAGCCCGACATAGGCAAGCACGAACAACGTGGTGAAGCCGAGCAAGGCGATGGTGTTGTCCCAGAACAGCATCGCGGGCACCACCGCCAACGAGGTCAGCACCCAGAGGTAGGGCGAGGTCAGACTGTTGCGGTTGGTCAGGTGGCGCGCCTCGCGCGAACCGACCATCCAGCGCACCAAGCGCTTGTAGACCATCTGATGCAAGTGCAGCGCATCGGGGTAGCCAACCGAACGACCCTGCAGGAATTTTCGGCGATAGATCGAGAACAGCGTCTCGAACACGGGGTAGATCACCAGCAACAGTGGGAACCACGGTGAAACCTGCGGATGGCGCGCCACCAGCAGCACCGAGATTTCGGCGATCAAGAAGCCAATCAGATAAGCGCCGCCGTCGCCGGCAAAGATCAGGCCTCTCGGAAAGTTCCACAGCAGGAAGCCCACCACACCGCCGGCAGCTGCCAAACTGAGTCCAAGCAGCGAAGTATCGCCGACCTTGAAACTGACATAGGCGAGAGCCAGGAAGATGAAGATCGATACCATACCGGCCAAGCCATTGTAGCCATCGATGATATTGATCGCATGCGCGACCCCGCCCACTGCCACGATGGTAAACAGCAAGGACAGGAACCAGTAACGCTCCAGGACAGTATCGAGCCCTGGAATCGCCAGGCGATTCAAGCCCGCCTTCAACAACCAGAAACCGAGCAGAGCCGCGACAAAGGTTGCCAACAAGCGAGGCAATGGCCCGATGCGCTTGGTGACGTCCTCGGTCAATCCCGCGAGATAAGCCGGCAGCGAGGAAGCCAATAGCAACCACATCTCGATATTCGGCCACTTAAAGCTGGCCACGCAGGCGCCCGCCATAATTCCGGCCATCACCGGCACGCCACCGATACGCGGCACGGGTGTCGCATGAAATTTCTGCACACCATCCAAGTCGTGATCGGCGGTGAACTTGGCATGCACGTGCTGGAAGCGAATGATCAGCACACCCATGAGGAAAGAGGCCAGCAACGCACCAAACACAATCATCAACATAAAAGCTATTTAGATCTTTTTGAGTAGACGCAGCCAGCCATTATGCCAGTCCCCGCCGCATGCCGACAGAATAGCTAGCGAATTACCCCCATGAAGAGGCCTGTGCTAACCAAGAAAAAGCCCACGCTAAGGTGGGCTCTCGATAGTAACGCACCAGCTTTACCGAGCGTTTACCAAACGCCCAGATATGCCAGCATTCCTTCGGCTGCCTCGCGGCCTTCGAATACTGCGCGCACCACCAGATCGGCACCGCGCACTTGGTCGCCGCCAGCGAAGATCTTCGGATTGCTGGTCTGGAACTTGTGTTCGCCGCAGCTCTTGGCGATGGTACGGCCGCGCGGGTCGGTGTCGATCTTGGCGTGGTCGAACCAGCTCTGACGCTCAACCTGGAAACCGAAGGCGACGATCACATGGTCGCACTCGAGCACCTGCTCCGAACCCGGCACCACTTCGGCGTTGCGACGGCCCTTGGCATCGGCGGCGCCGAGGCGGGTTTCGGCCAACTTCAGGCGCAGCGAACCGTCGGCGGCCTGCTCAATGCCGAGCGGCTGCCGGTTCCACAGGAACTCGACGCCCTCTTCCTTGGCATTGGCGACTTCGCGCTTCGAGCCCGGCATGTTCGCCTCGTCGCGACGATAAGCACAGATCACGCTATCGGCGCCCTGGCGGATTGAGGTGCGATTGCAGTCCATCGCGGTGTCGCCACCACCGAGCACCACCACGCGCTTGCCTTCCATCGACTGGTGAGCCTCGCCTTCCGGCAGCGTGTCCATGCTGTTGCGCACGTTGTTGATCAGGAACGGCAGCGCCTCGAGCACGCCCGGCAGGCTTTCGCCGTCGAAGCCCCCCTTCATGTACTGATAGGCGCCCATGCCCATGAACACCGCGTCGTAGTCGGCCAGCAGCTCGTCGATACTGATGTCGCGGCCGATCTCGGTGTTGAGGCGGAACTCGACACCCATCTCTTCCATGATCTTGCGACGGGTCTTGATAACTTCCTTCTCGAGCTTGAACTCGGGGATGCCGAAGGTGATCAGGCCACCGATTTCCTCGTAGCGGTCGAACACCACCGGCTTCACGCCATTGCGCACCAGGATGTCGGCGCAGCCGAGACCGGCCGGGCCGGCGCCGATGATCGCAACCTTCTTGTCGGACCAGACGACCTTGGACATGTCCGGACGCCAGCCGGCCTTGAACGCCTCATCGGTGATGTACTTCTCCACCGAACCGATGGTCACCGCGCCGAAGCCGCCCTGATTCAGTGTGCAGGAGCCCTCGCACAGGCGGTCCTGCGGGCAGACGCGGCCGCAGATTTCCGGCAGGCTATTGGTCTTGTGCGACATCTCGGCCGCCTCGAACAGGCGACCTTCCTGCACCAGCTTCAGCCAGTTCGGGATGTAGTTGTGTACCGGGCATTCCCATTCGCAGTAGGGGTTGCCACAGGACAGGCAGCGGCCCGCCTGCTCCGCCGCGTCGGCCTTGGCCAGCGGCGTGTAGATTTCCTTGAACTCGATCTTGCGTACTGCCACGTCAACCTTGTCGCCAGGGTTGCGCTGCAGATTCATGAACTTGAATACATCACCCATGATGGTCTTCCGGTGATCGGCGCCGGACTCTTGTCCGCGCCGAGGTCATTGCTATCCTTGCCTGTACTTGGGGTTGGCCGAACACGACGGTTCGGCCAACCTGCGATCACGCGGCTTAGTCTTTGAGCAGGCTGTCGAGCTTGGCGGCCTTCGGCTTCACCAGCCAGAAGTAATCGACGTAGTCGTCGAAGTTCTCCAGCATGGCGCGCGCCGCTTCCGAACCGGTCAGTTCCACATGCTTGGCGATCTTGTCGAGCAGGAACGCGCGGTACATGCCCATCGCTTCGCCATTGATCAGGTGGATGTCGATCAGCTCATTGTTGACGCGGTAGGCGAACTTCTCGCTCGGGTCGTAGACGAAGGCGAAACCGCCGGTCATGCCTGCACCGAAGTTGTAGCCGGTCTCGCCCAGCGAGATCACGCAGCCGCCGGTCATGTATTCGCAGCAGTGGTCGCCCGCGCCCTCGATCACCGCCAGGGCGCCCGAGTTACGCACGCCGAAGCGTTCGCCGGCGATACCCGCGGCGAACAGCTGACCGCCGGTCGCGCCGTACAGGCAGGTGTTGCCGATAACGGTCGCTTCATTCGACTTGTAGCTGGCGGCCTTCGGCGGGTAGATCACCACGCGGCCACCGGCCATGCCCTTGCCGACGTAGTCGTTGGCATCGCCTTCCAGCTCCAGGTTCAGACCCTGGGCGTTCCACACACCGAAGCTCTGGCCAGCCGACCCCTGGAACTTCACCGTCAGGCAGCCATCCGGCAGACCGGCGGCGCCGTGGCGCTTGGCGATCGCGCCGGACAGGCGCGCGCCGATCGAGCGGTGGATGTTCTCGATGCCGTATTCCAGCGTCAGCATCTGCTTGTTCTCGATCGCGCTCTGCGCGTCGACCAGGATCTGTTCGGCCAACTCGCCCTTGTCGAAGGACGGGTTGCGCTCGGACACGCAGAAGTGCGGCTCGGAAGCCGGGATGTGACCCTGCGAGATCAGCGGGCTCAGGTCCAGCTTCTGCTGACGCGCGGTGTCGCCACCGGCCAGCTCGATCAGGTCGAGACGACCGATCAGCTCTTCCATGGTGCGCACGCCCAGCTGCGCCATCAGCTCACGGGTTTCCTCCGCGACGAACTTGAAGTAGTTCATCACCATTTCCGGCAGGCCGGTGAAGTACTTCGAACGCAGCTTCACTTCCTGGGTGGCGACGCCGGTCGCACAGTTGTTCAGGTGACAGATACGCAGATATTTGCAACCCAGCGCGATCATCGGCGCGGTACCGAAGCCGAAGCTCTCGGCGCCGAGGATGGCCGCCTTGATCACATCGAGGCCGGTCTTCAGGCCGCCGTCCGTCTGCATCCGCACCCGGCCGCGCAGGCCGTTGGCGCGCAACACCTGCTGCGCCTCGGTCAGGCCCAGCTCCCACGGGGTGCCGGCGTACTTCACCGAGGTCAGCGGCGAAGCACCAGTACCGCCGTCATAGCCGGAGATGGTGATCAGGTCGGCGTAGGCCTTGGCCACGCCGGCGGCGATGGTGCCCACGCCCGGCTCAGCCACCAGCTTCACCGAGACCAGCGCTTCCGGGTTCACCTGCTTCAGATCGAAGATCAGCTGAGCCAAATCTTCGATCGAGTAGATGTCGTGGTGCGGCGGCGGCGAAATCAGGCTAATGCCCGGCTTGGAGTGACGCAGCTCGGCGATCAGCGGGGACACTTTGTCGCCCGGCAGCTGGCCGCCTTCACCCGGCTTGGCGCCCTGGGCTACCTTGATCTGCAGCACTTCGGCGTTCACCAGATAGTGCGGGGTGACGCCGAAGCGGCCCGAGGCCACCTGCTTGATCTTGGACATGCGCTCGGTACCGTAGCGGGACTGGTCCTCGCCACCTTCACCGGAGTTGGAGCGGCCGCCCAAGCGGTTCATCGCGGTGGCCAGCGCCTCGTGCGCTTCCGGCGACAACGCGCCCAGCGACATGCCGGCAGAGTCGAAGCGTTTCAGGATGCTCTCGACCGGCTCGACCTGTTCGATGGCGATCGGGGTCACGTCCTTCAGCTTCATCAGGTCGCGGAACATCGCCACCGGACGGTCGTTCACCAGATGCGCGTAGGTCTTGTACGCATCGTAGTCGCCGTTCTGCACGGCCTTCTGCAGCATGGTGACCACGTCCGGGTTGTAGGCGTGGTATTCCTCACCGTGCACGTACTTCAGCAGGCCGCCCTGCGCCAGCGGACGCATCGCGTTGAAGGCGAAGCGCGACAGCTGCTTCTGGTCGGTTTCGAAGTCATCGAAGTTGGCGCCGGCGATACGGGTCACCGTGCCCTTCAGACACAGTTCGACCACCTCCGGATGCACGCCGACCGCTTCGAACAGCTGCGAGCCGCGGTAGGAGGCGATGGTCGAAATACCCATCTTCGACAGCACCTTCAGCAGGCCCTTGTTGATGCCCTTGCGGTAGTGCTGCAGCGCCTCGTTGATCTTCTGCTGCACTTCGCCGCGGGTCACCAGGTCGACGATGGTCTGGTAGGCCAGGTACGGGTAGACCGCGGTCGCACCGTAGCCGATCAGCGCGGCGATCTGGTGCGGGTCGCGGGCGGAACCGGTTTCCACCACGATATTGGTCTTACAGCGCAGGCCGCTGTCGATCAGTGCGTGGTGCACTGCACCAGTAGCGAACAGCGCGTGGATCGGCAGGCGGTTCTGGCAGATGGTGCGGTCGGACAGCACCACGACCACAGTGCCTTCGCGGACCGCGTCGGCAACGTGCTGGGTCAGCTTTTCGATCGCGGTCTTGAGATCGCTTTCCAGCGGGTCGTAGCACAGGTCGAAGGTGGTGGCCTTCAGGTGCGCTTCCGGACGGGTGGTCACACGGATGAACTTCTCGTGCGACAGCACCGGGCTGCGCACTTCGAGGCGTTTGGCGTGTTCGGCCGACTCCTCGAACATATTGCGTTCCGGACCGAACACGGTGTTCAGCGACATCACTACCGCTTCGCGGATCGGGTCGATCGGCGGGTTGGTCACCTGGGCGAACTGCTGGCGCAGGTAGTCGAACGGCGAGCGGATCTTGCGCGACAGCACCGCCATTGGGGTGTCGTCGCCCATCGAGCCGATCGCTTCCTGACCGTCTTCGGCCAGCACGCGCAGGATCTGGTCGCGCTCTTCGAAGGTCAGGTTGAACAGCTTCTGACGCTGCAGCAGCTCGTCGGCGCTCAGCGCCTCGATGCCGCTGTCGTCCTCGATCGACAGTTCCAGGTACTGGGCGCTGTCCTTGATCCACTGGCGGTACGGCTTGGCGCTCTTCAGCTGAGCGTCGATGTCTTCCGGCATCAGCAATTCGCCGGTGGACAGGTCGGCGGCGAACAGCTGGCCCGGCTTGACGCGGCCCTTGCGCACCACTTCTTCCGGCTTGTAGTCCCACACGCCCACTTCCGAGGCGATGGTAAGCACATTGTCGCGGGTCAGCACCCAGCGTGCCGGGCGCAGGCCGTTGCGGTCCAGCAGACAGGCGGCGTAACGGCCGTCGGTCAGCACGATGCCGGCCGGGCCGTCCCACGGCTCCATGTGCATCGAGTTGAATTCGTAGAAGGCGCGCAGGTCCTTGTCGGTGGAGTCGACGTTCTGCCAGGCCGGCGGCACCAACAGGCGCAGCGCGCGGAACAGCGGAATGCCGCCCATCAGCAGGCCTTCGAGCATATTGTCGAGGCTCATCGAGTCCGAGCCGTCGGTCTGCACGATCGGACGCACCGTGTCCATGTCGAGGTGCGGCGAGTGCATGATCTGCTCGCGCGCCTTGGCCCAGCTACGGTTGCCCTGCACGGTGTTGATCTCGCCGTTGTGGGCGAGGAAGCGGAACGGCTGCGCCAGCTTCCACTGCGGCCAGGTGTTGGTCGAGAAGCGTTGGTGGAACACCGCCAGGCTGGACTCGAAACGCTCGTCCTTCAGGTCGAGGAAGAAGTTGGCCAGGTTGTCCGGCGTCACCAGGCCCTTGTACGACAGGGTGTGCGGCGACAGCGTCGGCAGGTAGAAATAGGCGTCGTCGGCCTTGTTGGCCTTCTCGGCCTGGCGGCGGCCCATGTACAGGCGGCGCTGGAAGGTCAGCTCGTCCATGCCGAACGGGCAGTTGACGAACACCTGGGCGATGGCCGGCAGCGTCTGCAAGGCCGCGTCGCCACAGGCGGACACGTCGGTCGGCACGGTACGGAAACCGGCGACTTCCAGCTGTTGCGCCTCGAGGTATTCCTTCAGACGGCGCAAACTACGCTTGCCGGCTTCCTCGTCGGGGTGGTGGAATACCAAGCCAGCGGCATAAGATGCCTTCAGGCCGATGCCGGCCTCCTGGGCTACGGTGCGCAGGAAACCGTCCGGCTTGCGGAACAGCAGGCCACAGCCGTCGCCCGACTTGCCGTCAGCCGCCACCGCGCCGCGGTGGGTCAGCTTGGCCAGCGAGGAGATTGCGGTCTCCACCAGCCAGTGGCTTGGTTTGTCGTCAAGCTGGGCGATCAGACCAAAACCGCAGCTGTCCTGTTCGAAATCCGGGCTGTACAGGGTACCCTGCAGCCAGCGCTGTCTGTCCATACCTTCTACCTGCTGATTTTTGTGAAACGAATGATTCGATTCTAAAGGGAAGGCAAGTTCAGCCGCAACCGCTTTTTGTGCGTCGCATTACCCTATTAAAAACAAGCATTTGCGCGCATTTTTTGCCGAAATTATCGAAATTTCTTAGACTTTTTTGACGGTTTTATTTCCATTTTTCCGACATTGAGATTCGAAAACACGACCCACCGGAAAATCTTTCCAAACTATCCAATCCACTGAAAACGATCTCACTTCGTTCATTGCCAGACAATATACATGCAGAAGACAGAGCTAGCCTCGCCCCGCCACGAGCTGATCCGTCAACTGGCCGATCAGGCATTTTCGCGATCGGCCGGCGCGCCACTGGTATCAGGCAATCGCATCGAACTGCTGTTCGACAGCACCGAGAACTTTCCGGCCTGGGAGGCGGCGATCGCGGCCGCCGAGCACTCGGTGCTGATCGAAATGTATATCTTCGCCAATAATCCGTTCGGGCGGCGGTTGCGCGATCTGTTGGCCGAACGCGCCGCAGCCGGCGTACAGGTGAAATTGCTGTACGACTGGCTGGGCTCGTGGAAGGAGCATCTGTCCGGCTTCTTCAAGCCCATCGTCGCAGCCGGAGGAGAGGTGCGGGCGTTCAACCCGCCGTCGCTGGCCGGCGGCCTGAGCCTGCTCGGTCGCGACCACCGCAAGCTGATCCTGGTCGACGGGCGCGAGGCCTTCGTCGCCGGACTGTGCGCGTCCAGCGCCTGGGAAGGCGATGCGGCGCGACAGCGTCCGCCATGGCGCGATACCGGCGTGCGCTTCAGCGGCCCGCTGGTGGCCGATGCGGTCGAGGCATTCGCCGACAGTTGGGCGACCTGCGGCGCGGCGCTGCCGGACGACTGGCTGCACCAAGTACCGGCCGAGGCAGGCCAGGTGGCGGCGCGCTTGATCGCCACCACGCCGGCCACCGCCAACGTGATGCGGCTGGACCTGATGATCGCCAGCTTCGCCCGGCGCACCCTGTGGTTGACCGATGCCTACTTCATCGGCACCGGCACCTATCTGTCCGCGCTGCAGAACGCGGCGCGCGACGGCGTCGACGTGCGCCTGTTGGTACCGCGCTCCAGCGACATCGGCTGGATCGCCACCGTTTCGCGCACGCTGTACCGGCCGCTGCTGGAAGCCGGCGTGCGGGTGTTCGAGTGGAACGGGCCGATGATCCACGCCAAGACCGCGGTGGCGGACGGACGCTGGGCGCGGATCGGCTCGACCAACCTGAACGTGTCGAGCTGGCTTGCCAACCGCGAGATCGACGTGGCGATCGAGGACGAGGTATTGGCCGGCCAGTTGGCCGAACAGTTTCTGAAGGACTTGCAGAACGCCACCGAGGTGGTGCTGGGTGGGCCGCACCAGCGCCCGATGCTGACGCGGCGGCGCCCGCGCGATGTGCTGCTGCCGATCTCGCCGCGCGGCTCGGCGGTGGCCGGCGCCTCGGCCGCTGCGCGTCAGGCGGCGCGGATCAGCGACGCGGTCGGCGCGGTGGTGCGCGGCAGCCGCAGCGTCGACGCGAGCGAAGCCTCGTCGTTTCTGACCATCGGCTTGTCGCTGCTGGCGCTGGCGCTGGCGATCGGCTTCTTCCCCTATCTGGTTGCGGTGCCGCTGGTACTGGTGCTGGTGCTGACCGGAGGGGCGGTGACGGTGAAGGCGCTGGGCCTCTACCGGGCGCGGCGGCGCAAAAAACAACAGGCAACGCAGTTGGCCGCACCGGCAAACCCGCAGGACGAATGATCACAATATCCGATTAAAAATCATACGGTTACCAAACACGCTGATCGCATATATCGCCAGCCGGTTTCCCTGCGACAACGTTCGTGCCGGACGCATCGCACGCCACCCGGCGCCGGAACACACTTTGTAACGCAATCCGACAACAATAGCCCCGACAAAACGGCTACACTACGCGCCGTTTTTTCCGGGTAGTTCCAGGCCGGCTGGCGGACGGTTGCCGAATCGGGCCCGGGGACAGGCTGAGACTCAGTCCGCTCCTCGCAGGTACCACGCATCCAGTACGCACCGCGGCGCAAAGCGCCCCCTCCCCAGCGCCCCAAGGCAGGTGTTTCCTTGCCCCTCGCGCACCGAGACAGTTAAGGACTCAGGTATGCGTTTTCACTTTCCGCTCGTCATCATCGACGAAGATTTCCGCTCCGAAAACACCAGCGGCTCCGGCATTCGCGAACTCGCGGCCGCCATCGAAGCCCAGGGCATGGATGTGATCGGCTACACCAGCTACGGCGACATCACCTCGTTCGCCCAGCAGCAAAGCCGCGCCGCCGGCTTCATCTTGTCGATCGACGACGAGGAATTCGGCACTGGCTCCCCCGAGGAGACCCAAGAGGCGCTCGCCAACCTGCGCGCCTTCGTCGCCGAGATCCGCCGCCGCAACCCGGACATTCCGCTTTACCTGTACGGCGAGACGCGCACCTCGCGCCACATCCCCAACGATGTGCTGCGCGAGCTGCATGGCTTCATCCACATGCACGAGGACACCCCGGACTTCGTCGCGCGCCACATCATCCGCGAGGCGAAGAGTTACCTCGACAGCGTGGCGCCGCCGTTCTTCCGCGCGCTGGTCGACTACGCCTACGACGGTTCCTACTCCTGGCACTGCCCGGGACACTCCGGCGGCGTGGCCTTCCTGAAGAGCCCGGTCGGCCAGATGTTCCACCAGTTCTTCGGCGAGAACATGCTGCGCGCCGACGTGTGCAATGCGGTCGACGAACTGGGCCAGTTGCTCGACCACACCGGCCCGGTAGCGGCCAGCGAGCGCAACGCCGCGCGCATCTTCAACGCCGACCACCTGTTCTTCGTCACCAACGGCACCTCGACATCGAACAAGATCGTCTGGCACAGCACCGTCGCTGCCGGCGACATCGTGCTGGTCGACCGCAACTGCCACAAGTCGAACCTGCACGCGATCATGATGACCGGCGCGGTGCCGGTGTTCCTGATGCCGACCCGCAACCACTACGGCATCATCGGCCCGATTCCGAAGTCGGAATTCGAGCCGGCCAACATCAAGAAAAAGATCCTGGCCAACCCGTTCGCGCGCGCGATCCTCGCCAAGAACCCGAACGCCAAACCGCGCATCCTGACGCTGACTCAGTCCACCTACGACGGCATCCTGTACAACGTCGAAGAGATCAAGGGCCTGCTCGACGGCGAGGTCGACACGCTGCACTTCGACGAAGCCTGGCTGCCGCACGCGACCTTCCACGACTTCTACGGCGACTTCCACGCCATCGGCGAGGGCCGGCCGCGTTGCCAGGAATCGATGATCTTCTCGACCCAGTCCACCCACAAGCTGCTGGCTGGTTTGAGCCAGGCCTCGCAGATCATGGTGCAGGACCCGGTCAACCGTAAGCTCGATACCCACAGCTTCAACGAAGCGTATCTGATGCACACCTCGACCAGCCCGCAGTACGCGATCATCGCCAGCTGCGACGTCGCCGCGGCGATGATGGAACAGCCGGGCGGCCAGGCGCTGGTGGAAGAGTCGCTGGTCGAGGCGCTCGACTTCCGCCGCGCGATGCGCAAGGTCGACGAGGAATACGGCGACGACTGGTGGTTCTCGGTGTGGGGCCCGGACAAGCTGTCCGACGACGGCATCTGCGATCCGGCCGACTGGACGCTGGCCGCCGACGAGCGCTGGCACGGCTTCGGCCCGGTCGCAGAGGGCTTCAACCTGCTCGACCCGATCAAGGCGACGCTGATCACCCCGGGCCTGAACATGGACGGCGAATTCGCCGACAGCGGCATCCCGGCGGCGATCGTCACCAAGTATTTGTCCGAGCACGGCGTAGTGGTGGAGAAAACCGGCCTGTACAGCTTCTTCATCATGTTCACCATCGGCATCACCAAGGGCCGCTGGAACACCTTGATCTCGCTGCTGCAGCAGTTCAAAGACGACTACGACAAGAACCAGCCGATGTGGCGGATCATGCCGGAGTTCGTCGCCAAGCAGCCGCAGTACGAACGCGTCGGCCTGCGCGACCTATGCCAGAAGATCCACGACGTCTACCGCCGTCACGACATCGCCCGCCTGACCACCGAGGTCTACCTGTCGGACATGGTACCGGCGATGAAGCCGTCGGACGCGTTCGCCAAGATGGCGCACCGCGAGATCGAGCGGGTGGCAATCGACCAGCTGGAAGGCCGCGTCACCGCGGTGATGCTGACCCCGTACCCGCCGGGCATCCCGCTCTTGGTACCGGGCGAACAGTTCAACCGGACCATCGTCGACTACCTGCGCTTCGCCGAGGACTTCAACCGTGAACTGCCGGGCTTCGAGACCGACGTGCACGGCCTGATCGCCGAGGAACGCGACGGACGCCGGGTGTACGGTGTCGACTGCGTGAAGCAGTAAACGACCACGGCGCGGATCCCTCCGCGCCGTTTTGCCATCTGCCTCACCCAACCTTCAGCCATCCCGGAATCCAAGCCATGTCCAAGCGCGTCGTGTTCATCCTCGACCTGATCGTCAACCTGGCCCTGCCCTGGCTCGCCTACACGCTGACCGTGGCGCGCTTTGGCGAGTTCGGCGGCCTGCTCGCCTCGGCGTTGCCGCCGCTCGCGTGGAGCCTGGTCGAGCTGGCGCGGTTCCGCCGTCTCGACCCGATCAGCGCGCTGGCGCTGGCCGGCATCGCCCTGTCGGTGCTGGGCCTCGCGCTCGGCGGCAGCCCGCGGCTGCTGTTGTTGCGCGAATCGCTGGTCTCCGGCCTGATCGGCCTGGTATTCCTGGTATCTCTGCTGTTCGGCCGACCGCTGATCTACCACCTGGCCTATGCCACACTGCGCCGCGAGGACGACAACCATGCCGAGAGCTTCCGGCAGCGCTGGCAGGACAGCCCGATGCTACAGCAGGCGATGCGTACGATGACCCTGATGTGGGGCGTCGGGCTGAGCGGCGAGACCGCACTGCGCAGCTGGATGGCCTGGAACTGGAGCACTACCCGCTTCCTGGCGATATCGCCGCTGATCGGCTACGGCCTCTATGGCGCGCTGACCCTGTGGACGCTGTGGTACCGGCGCCGGCTGGGCCGGCAGCGCAGCACGGCTGCGCCACAGAGCGCCTGACAATGAAAACGGCCGCCCCATCGGGCGGCCGTTTTCATTTTGGTCTGCTTCAGGAGACAAGCGAACCATAAGGCTCAAGGCAGGAACTGCTGCGGGTCGATCGCCTTGCCCTGGTAGCGCAACTCGAAGTGCAAT
The DNA here is from genome assembly GCA_025989215.1 of Neisseriaceae bacterium JH1-16. Taxonomy (GTDB): domain Bacteria; phylum Pseudomonadota; class Gammaproteobacteria; order Burkholderiales; family Chromobacteriaceae; genus Crenobacter_A. The sequence goes on from JAPDNP010000003.1 coordinate 111,816, forward strand.
TGCGTGCGGTCGGCGGCGGTGCTACCCATCAGCGCGATCTTCTGCCCCTGGGTGACGCGCTGCCCTTCCTTGACCAGCAGCGACTGGTTGTTAGCGTAGGCGGTCAGGTAGTTGCTGTCGTGCTGGATGATCACCAGATTGCCGTAGCCGCGGATATTGGTGCCGGCGAACGCCACCTTGCCGGCCGCGGCGGCCACAATCGGCGCCCCGGCGCTACCGCCGATATCGATGCCCTTGCTGGTACCGCCGTCGAAACGTTTGAGCAGCGGCCCCTTCGCCGGCCACTGCAGCGCAAAGCTCAGCGCCGGTTTGGACGGCACCGGGGTCGGACTCGGACTCGGGACCGGTGTAGGCGCCGGCTTGCTGGCCGCACCACCGCCACTCGACGACGGCTTGCTCGACGCGGTCGCGCCGCCCGGCGGGACCACGCGCAGCACCTGGCCGGCGTCGATCTGCGCGGCATTGGTGAGATTGTTCCAGCGGCTCAGTTCGGCGACGCTGCGGCCATTGTTCTTGGCGATGCGAAACAGCGTATCGCCCGGCTGGACCCGGTAATAGCCGACCGGCACCGGTGCGTTGTAATTGGTGCTGGCGCAGGCGGCGACCAGGCCGGCCAACAGCACGGCGCTGACACCGGCGCGCAGCCGGGAGAAAGAGGACATGGTGAATCGCATGGCCGCCATTCTAGCATCGGCGTGCCGGATGCACGCGCCGCGACGCCTCGCCACCCATACTGCATTGCCATCCTCCGGATCACATCGGCCACCTCGCCAATCAGAACGGCATCGCCTCATCTTCTCCGCAATCCAAGCGCCGCACCGATGGCCAGTCCTTGGCTGCTTGGCCGAAGCGTCAGCTCGCTTCGGCCAACTTGCGCTCGATCAGCCCAGCGCCTGCGCCAGGTCGGCCAGGATGTCGTCGATGTCCTCGATGCCGATCGACAGCCGCAGCAATCCTTCACGAATGCCGAGCTTCTGCTTCTGCTCGGCCGGCATCGAGCCGTGCGACATGGTCGCCGAGTGGTTGACCAGCGACTCCACGCCGCCGAGCGACTCGGCCAGCGCAAACAGTTTCAGCCGCTCCGCCACCCGGCTGGCCGCCTCGCGGCTGTCATCTTTCAGGTAGATCGACACAACGCCGCCGAAACGCTTCATCTGCCGGGCCGCCAGCGCGTGGCCCGGAAATTCCGGCAGGCCCGGATAGAACACCTTCTCGATCGCCGGATGCGATTCGAGGAAGGCGGCGACCCGCTCGGCGTTGTCGCAATGGCGGTCCATGCGCAGCGGCAGCGTCTTGATGCCGCGCAGGGTCAGGAAGCAGTCCTGCGGCCCCGGCACCGCGCCGGTCGAGTTCTGGATGAAGCGGATCGCCTTGTAGCGCGCCTCGTCGTTGAGCGCCACCAGGCCCAGCAACACGTCGGAGTGTCCGCCCAAGTACTTGGTCGCCGAGTGCACGACGATGTCGGCGCCCAGGTCGAGCGGGTTCTGCAGATACGGCGACGCGAAGGTGCTGTCGACCGCCACCGCGACCCCGTGGCGATGCGCTTCGGCCGACAGCGCGGCAATGTCGACGATGGCCAGCAGCGGGTTGGTCGGCGACTCCAGCCACAGCAGCTTCACATTGCTGCTGAGCTGATCGGCCAGGGTCGAGGCATCGGTCAGGTCGGCGAAGCGCACCTCGATGCCCTGCTCGGCCATTACCCGAGTCAACAGCCGGTAGGCGCCGCCGTACAGATCGGCCACCGCCAGCACCGCATCGCCCGGCTTCAGGCTGGCGCGCAGCACCGCGTCGATCGCTGCCATGCCGCTGGCGAAGGCTAGGCCGTATTTGGCGTTTTCCAGGCTGGCCAGGCAGTCCTCCAGTGCCGAGCGGGTCGGTGTGCCGGTCCGCGCGTAGGAATAAGGCAGCGTCTCGCCGACATGATGGTGCGCAAACACCGAGGTCTGGTAGAGCGGCGGCATCACCGCGCGGTTGTGCTGATCGGCGTCATGGCCGGCATGGATCGCCCGCGTCGCAAATTTCATTCTGTTCTCCCGCTATTTTTTCGACGAACGGCCGCTGTCCAACAACCCAACCAAAACCGGGCCGACAAGCCGCCATTCAAATTCCAGATTCATTTTCCCGGCGGCAAACAAGCCGATATCTGCCGCGAAAACACCAGTAACGTACTTGATCTTTCTCAATAAAACGGCGAACTCGCTTTACAGCCCCAACGTCAATCGCTATGGTCGGCAGTTTCGTTTTCCGGATTCGCCGCATGAAGCTTGATCGCGCCTTCGACTTTCTGCACCACCAGTTGGCCACCCGGCCGCGCGCCGACTGTCTGGCCGCCCGGCAAGGCAACCACTGGCAGGCGCTGTCGACCGCCGAAGTGGCGGCCAGCGTCGACCGGCTGAGTCTCGGCCTGATCCGGCTCGGCATCGAGCGCGGCGACAAGGTAGCGATTGCCGCCGACAGCTCGATCAGCTGGACGCTGGTCGACCTGGCACTGCAGCAAGTCGGCGCGATCAGCGTCCCAATCTACCCGACCGCCACCCTAGACGATGCACGCTATATTCTGACCCATGCCGAGGTCAAGCTGGCATTCGCCGGCAGCCCGGCGCTGACACGCAAGCTGGCCGAGGCGCTCGGCAAGTTCAGCTGCCCGATCTACGGCCTGACCGACTTTGACGACGCGCCGAGCTGGCGGCAGATCGATGCACTCGGCCGCGATGAGGACCGGGCCATGTTGGCCGAACGACGCGATGCGATTGGCCGCGACGACGTCTTCACCATCATCTACACCTCCGGCACCACCGGACGCGCCAAGGGCGTGCTGCTCAGCCACGGCAACGTGGTCAGCGACGTACTGGCGGTCGACAAGCATTGCCGGACGCTGAACGGCTCGCAGCGCGCGCTGTCCTTCCTGCCGCAGTCGCACATCTTCGAGCGCGCCGGCGTGCTCTATTACCTGTATACCGGCACCGGCGTGTACTTCTCCTCGGTGGACGGCCTGTCCAGCGCGATGCAGGAGGTCAAGCCGCACACCTTCAGCGCGGTGCCGCGCGTGCTGGAGAAGGTCTACGAGAGGCTGCACGCCAAGGAAAAAGAGCTGTCCGGCTTGCAGCGGTGCATCTACCGCCGCGCACTGAGGTTGGCCGAACACTACGAGCCGAACGCCACGCCCGGCCCGCTGCTGGCGCTGCAGTTGGCGCTGGCGAAGAAGCTGGTGTTCAGCAAGTGGCGTGCCGCGATGGGCGGCGAGCTGATGGCGATCAACGTCGGCTCGGCGGCGCTGCAGCCGCGCCTCGCCCGGCTGTTCTGGGCCTGCGGCGTGACCGTCAGCGAGGGCTACGGCATGACCGAGAGCTCGCCGGCGCTGACCGCCAACCCGTTCAACGCCAAAGGCGTGCGCATCGGCAGTGTCGGCGTGCCGCTCGACGGTGTCGAGTTCCGCCTCGCCGACGACGGCGAGATCCTGGTGCGCGGCCCGATGGTGATGCAGGGCTATTACAAGGAGCCGGAACTGACCGCCGAAACCCTGCGTGACGGCTGGCTGCACACCGGCGATATCGGCGTGTTCGAGCACGGCTACCTGCGCATCACCGACCGCAAGAAGGAGATGTTCAAGACCAGCAACGGCAAGTACATCGCGCCGCAGGTGATCGAGAACAAGCTGAAGGAATCGGCGTTCATCGACCAGATCATGGTGGTCGGCGACGGGCAGAAATTCGCCGCCGCACTGATCGTGCCGCTGTTCGCCAAGCTGAAGGAATGGTGCATCGAGCAGGGCATCGCCTACACCAGCGACGGCGAAATGGCGCGCAACCCGATGGTGCAGGCGCTGATCGACCGCGAGGTGAAGCGCTTCAACCGCTATTTCGGCCACTGGGAGCACGTCAAGAAGTTCGCGCTGCTCGACAGGCCCTGGTGCGTCGACTCGGGCGAGCTGGCGCCGACGCTGAAACTGCGGCGCAAGGTGATCGTCGAACGCTGCCGCGACGAGATCGCCCGGCTGTACGCGCCGGCCTGAGCTCGTCGACCGGACACGACAACGCCCCGCATTGCGGGGCGTTTTGCATGGGACCTCGTTCGGTTCGGCCAACCTTGAGGGCCGCTTGAACCGCTTGTCCGGGCCGGCCCCGGCTAGCGCTGATGCGCCCGCTCCAGGCGCAGCTCGACGCGCTTCTGCAGCCGCTCGAAGCTGGCCGACAGCACCCAGTACACCAGCGCCGCCGCCAGGTACAGCGGCAGCGGCTGGAAGGTCTGCGCGATCAGTTCCTTGGTCCCCAGCATCAGCTCGGTGACGGTGATCACCGACACCAGCGAGGTGTCCTTGATCAGCGAGATCAGGCTGTTCGACAGGCTGGGCACCGCCAGGCGCAGCGCCTGCGGCGCCACCACGAAGCGCATCGTCTGCCACCAGGTGAAGCCCAGCGACAGGCCCGCATCCCACTGGCCCTTGTGCACCCCGGCGATCGCACCGCGCATGCTCTCGGACAGATAGGCCGCCACGTTCAGCGTCAGCGACAGGACGCCGGCGCTGACCGGCGAGAACTCGATACCGACGCTCGGCAGGCCGTAATAGATCACGAAGATCTGCACCAACAGCGGCGTGCCGCGGATCAGACTGACGTATAGCGCGGCGATCTGCGCCAGCACCGGCACTTTTGCCACGCGCAGCAGCGCCACGACGAAGCCGAGCGCCAGGCCGAGCACCATCGACACCACCGCGAACGCCAGCGTGTAGCCGGTGCCTTTCAGCAATACCGGCCACGCCAACTCGGCCAGCCCCCACCAAGGATGATCCATGCCCTCTCCCAAATACGACGCCCCCGCACTAGGCGGGGGCGCAAATCCACAGCGACTATTTTAACGCGAAACCGCGCTTATTTCTTCGCCGCCGGGGCCTTGGATACGTCGATGCCGAACCACTTCACCGAAATCTTCTTGAAGGTGCCGTCGGACTTCATGCCGTTGAGCGCGCCGTCGATCGCGCCCTTGAACTGCGGGTTGCCCTTGGCAAACGGGATCGCCATCGTCACCGTGTCGCCGACCGGGGCGCCGGCCTTCACCGGCAGCTTCGATTCCTTGATCGCAAACGGGATCAGCAGACTGTCGTTCAGCGCCGCATCGATACGGCCGGTGGCCAGATCCTGCAGGTATTCGGGGGAACCCGGGTAGGTCTTCACTTCGACGCCGGCGACCTTCTTGGCCATGTCGGCATAGTTGCTGCCCTGGCCGACGCCGAGCTTCTTGCCCTTCAGGTCATCCAGGCTCTTGAAAGTGCGGGTTTCGTTCTTGCGCACGATCAGCTGCGGGCTGGAGATGGTGTACGGCACCGAGAAATCGAACACCTGCTGGCGCTGCGGGGTCACCGAAACCTGGTTGACCACCACGTCGAACTTGCCGGCCTGCAGACCGGCCAGCAGGCCGCTCCATTCGGCGGTAGTGAATTCAGGCTTCACCTTCAGGCGCTTGGCCACCTCGGTGATCACCTCGACGTCGAAGCCAGTCAGCTGCTGCTTGCTGTCCTTGAAATTGAACGGCGGGTAGGTGCCTTCCAGGCCGATCTTCAGCGTGCCGCGCTGATGCACGGTGTCGAGCAGGTCGGCAGCGAAGGCCGACGACGCGGTGGCCAGCAGGGCCAGCGATACAAGCAGCTTTTTCATTTACATAGAACCTTTAGTTATTAATAGCAATAACAACATAACAATGCGGAATTTATCAATTCCACATCGATCTGACCAGTTGCTAATACCTATCGATGACATTCTATGTCGCTATCGGCTACCCCGCTGCCTCGGCTGCTATCCCCTATTCACAATTCACTCATTCGGAATGACCGGTCGCCGCCTCGGCCAGGTCCGATGCTTGACCCGCACGCGCTTCAGCCGGCGCGGCCTGGCCGGGCTGTGCCGCCGCATACTCGGTGCCGGACCGCAGTTCGGCCGGCAGATAGCGCGCCTGGACCAGTCGGTTCGGCAGACCGAGTTTGCCGAGGAAGGTATCCATCTTCGGCACCCACACCGGCATGCCTTCCAGATGGGCCATCATATTGTGCGAGTCGTTCATGAAGCGGCCGACTTCGACCAGCTCGGCCTGCCCGCCCGAGGCGGTGTAGCGCTCGTGCATGCTGTGCCAGGTCGAGGTCGAGAACAGGCTGTCGTTGTCGCCGTAGAACCAGATCGACGGCACACGGGTGTCCGCACCGTAGTGGGCCGCCGCGTCGGCCAGATGCGAACCCCACCACGGGCATTGCGGCTCGCTGAGTCCGCCGGAGAAATTGACCAGGCCTCGCACGCCCGGGTGGTTGAGCGTCCCCACCGCCAGCGCGTTCCAGCCGCCGAAGCTCTGGCCGGCCACCACGATGCGGTGCGGATCGATGTCGGACTGCTTGCTCATGTAGTCGATGACCGCGCCGATGTCGGCGGCCTGCTGGCGGCCGTCAGCCTCGATATCGCAGTCGTGCAGCACGAAGCGCCCACCCGAGCCGGCAAAACCGCGCAGCATCGGCAGCACCACCGCGTAGCCGCGCGACAGGAAGTAGCGGGTCGCGTAGCGCGCACGGTAGCGCGGTTGCTCATCGGCATGGCCGACGTCCTTGCCGTGGTTCATCACCACCAGCGGGAACGGGCCGGGGCCAGACGGCTTGAACAGCGTCGCCTGCAACAGCACCGGATGCGCCTTGCCCACCGGCACGCTGATCACCTGCTCGTTCAACGAAGCGTCGAGCGACTCGTCGGCATGGCAATATGCACTCGCCATCAGCAAAGGCAGCAACAGCAACAACGCCAATCTTTTTATAAAAATCGTCAGCATATCAAAGACATCCGAGCCGTTAGACGCACACAAGCTCGCCACTTTAACGTAAAGAAAGTCCTCGTCAATCGCCGTGCGGCGAACGGTAGCATTGATTTCCCACGGTAGCATTTCCAGGCGCGCAACCATGAAAAAAGCCCGGTATAAACCGGGCTTTTTTCATGGCGTGGCAATGCTCAGACGTTAAACCGAAACATGCGCCAAGGAGCGTTGTTTCCACATGCAGTTGCAGATTGATCGGCCATTTCGTAGTCACTTCCATATACATTTTTCGCGGCGCTACCTTGGCTGGTGGCGCTCGAAATGACGGCAGCTTCGCACAATCAGGGTGCTCCGTCTGCAGGGGGCTCGAACAAGAAGAGCTCGCCCACCGGAACCTCCAGCGTCTCAGCGAGCTTGCAGATGTTGATCAATGCAATGTTGCGCTGCCCACGTTCGACGCCCCCCAGGTAGCTCCGGGCTATGCCACTTTCGAGGGCTAGCCTCTCCTGCGACCAGCCCTTCAGCTTCCGAACCTGAGCCAACCTGCGCCCGAAGAGGATGCGCGGGTCTGTCTGCATCGATTTCTTCTTGTCCAAAAGAAAAAGATGCTATGAATAGAGCCACTATCGGGCCACGCCCTATGAGTGACAAAGACAGGAAACACTGGCAAATTATGTCACTCATAGTGACCATAATGACGAGAGTCAAATTAAGGGGCCAAGGCAGGGATGACGAACATCGCAACATCAACCTGCCGCCGAGGAGATAACGATGGTCGGTGAATACTTCAATGACCAGGCAGTCACCGAGCAGCATGGCTACAGCATGGGTCACTTGGCCGGAGAGCTCCAAGGCCGTGAGCGCGGTCGCCAGGAAGGCCATCACGCCGGTTACAACGCGAGACACGCGGATGGCTATACCGAAGGCCACGAGGCTGGCCGCCTGGCGGGGTGGAACGCGGGTATTGCTCGCGGCAATGAGGAAATCCTCAAGCAGCTGGCATTCACGCGAGAGCATGTTGCCGAGAATGAGGTGTTGAAGACGCTTGTGGTGAATGCCAATGCCCTGATCGAGCAACTCCGTGCCCAGCTGTCGGAAGTTGAGACGCAGAAGGAACGCATCGAGGCAGTCGGCCGTGAAGCTCTCCAGATGGCCTCGGCGGCCACCGTCGGAGCGCCACGCTTGACCGTCTTGTTGAGGATGTCGAGCACGTGAGCCGGTGTGATCTGGCGTACTGGCAGCTTGCCGATCGACGGGAAGACCACGCGCTCTAACATGTCCAGCCGCCGCTTTTTCGTCATTTCTTCCCAGTCCTTCAGGGCCAGCCACTCCTTGGCGACGGCCTCGAACGTATTTGCTGCGTCCTGCTCGCGCTTGATGCGCTCGATCTGACGGTTCCGGACGGGATTGATGCCCTCCTTGACCAGCTTGCGCGCGGCCTCGCACTTTTCCCTGGCCTCCCCGAGCGTCACGCTGGGGTAGTCGCCGAGTGCGAACCACGAAGCCTTGTCATTGAGCTTGAACCGATAGCGCCACGCCTTGATGCCGTTGGGTTTGATTTCCAGGTACAGACCCTTGTAGTCATTGAGGCGGTAGATGCCCTCTTTGGGCTTGGCAGCTCGGCACTGGGCATCTGTCAGCATCGTGGGGCTCTCCAGGTGGTCATGCGCTCATCGTATACACCTTATGAGGTGCATGGCAATAATCATATACACGCCCGTATTCACTTGCGCAGCGCAATCAAATGTTGTTGCATGCAATGAGCTGAAATGAAAAAGCCCCGTATTTACGGGGCTTTGTGTCAGTTTTGGCGACTCTCTGCAAGCAGATGCAATCGCCTGAAATGGCTAGTTTGACTCAGACGTTGAACAGGAAGTTCATCACGTCACCGTCCTTGACCACGTATTCCTTGCCTTCCGAACGCATCTTGCCGGCTTCCTTGGCCTTCGCTTCGCCGCCGCAGGCGATGAAGTCGTCGAACGCAATGGTCTGCGCGCGGATGAAGCCGCGCTCGAAATCGGTGTGGATCACACCGGCTGCCTGCGGGGCGGTATCGCCGACGTGGATGGTCCAGGCGCGTACTTCCTTCACACCGGCGGTGAAGTAGGTCTGCAGGCCCAGCAGCTTGTAGGCGGCACGGATCAGGCGGTTCAGGCCCGGCTCCTCCAGTCCCATCTCGGACAGGAACTCGGCCTTGTCGGCCTCGTCGAGCTCGACGATTTCCGATTCGATCGCCGCACACAGCGCCACTACCGGCGCGCCCTCTTTCGCCGCCAGCTCTTGCAGGCGGGTCAGGTGCGGGTTGTTCTCGAAACCGTCTTCGGCCACGTTGGCGACATACATCGCCGGCTTGATCGTCAGCAGGCAGAACGGCTTGAGCAGCGCCAGTTCTTCCGCATCGAGGGCCAGCGAACGCGCCGGGTGGCCCTGGTCGAGGTGAGCACGCACCTTTTCCAGAACCGCCACCGACTTGATGGCTTCCTTGTCACCCGAACGGGCCTTCTTGCCGTCGCGCAGGATGGCCTTTTCCACCGTGCCCAGGTCAGCCAGCGCCAGTTCGGTCACGATGGTTTCGATGTCGGAGATCGGATCGACCTTGCCGGCCACGTGCACCACATTGTCGTCGTCGAAGCAGCGCACCACGTTGACGATCGCGTCGGTCTCGCGGATGTTGGCCAGGAACTGGTTACCCAGCCCCTCCCCCTTCGACGCGCCCGCTACCAGGCCGGCGATATCGACGAACTCGACGATGGCCGGCTGAATCTTTTGCGGTTTGACGATCTCGCTCAGCTGCGCCATGCGCGGGTCCGGCACCTCGACGATGCCGACATTCGGCTCGATGGTGCAGAACGGGTAGTTGGCGGCTTCGATGCCGGCCTTGGTCAGGGCGTTGAACAGGGTCGACTTGCCGACGTTCGGCAGGCCGACGATGCCACACTGGAGACTCATGGGGGTGTCCTTCTGAAACGGGTCTGTGCTGCCGGTTGCCGCGCTTCGGCCAACTCTGGCCGGCCGCGCACCCGCAGACGGAAATTCACGAAACGATAAGTATACCAGCTTGCGCGGCGACTCCCGCCGTCTGCTGCCGGGCGGGGACCGCGTGTCGCATGAAAAAAGGCCGGGTTGCCCCGGCCTCGCTACGTCTCGCGGTGCGCCTCAAGGCGAGCCGCTTGCCCCGCCGTCGCACTGGCGGCTGCAGGCGTAGTGCTGGCACGGTGTGCAGCGACCACTGGCGTCGCGCTGCAGGTTGGCCGAACAATGCGCCCGGCTGCTCGCGTACATATCGACGAAGTAGCCGTAGCCGTATTCGGTGTTGGCGCTGCTGCGCTGCTCGGTCGGGGTGGGAGTGCGGTTTGCCATGATGGGCTCCTGACAATGACGAATTCGATTAACGTCATTATCGGTCGCCCCCGAGCGGGCGCCCTTGACCTGGATCAGCAGCGGCGCACTATCTTCTTAAAAAGCTTTTTGCCGTGATAATTAACGCGCGGTATGCAGCGTCTTCATCGCCGAGGCAAAGTCACCGGAGAGCACCGTCGGCACCGTGTCCAGCGCGCGCAGGATAGCCTCGTCGATCAGCGTCTGCTCCTCGCTGCGCGGCTTCTTCAGCACGAAGTTGACCACTTCGTTGCGATCGCCCGGGTGGCCGATGCCGAGGCGCAGCCGCCAGAAGTTCGGCGAACCGAGCCGCGCGATGATGTCCTTCAGGCCATTGTGGCCGCCGTGACCGCCGCCCTGCTTGTAGCGCGCCACGCCCGGGTCGAGGTCGAGTTCGTCGTGCACCACCAGCACTTCTTCCGGCAGGATCTTGTAGAAGCGCGCCAGCGCCACCACCGCCTGACCGGACAGATTCATATAGGTCATCGGCTTGACCAGCCACACTTCGCCGGCCGGCGTATTGACACGCGCCACCTCGCCGAAGAACTTGCTCTCCGACTTGAAGTTGGCCTTCAGCTGCCAGGCCAGCTCGTCGATCAGCCAGAAGCCGGCATTGTGCCGGGTACGCACGTAGTCCGGGCCCGGGTTGCCCAGGCCGGCAATCAATCGAATCCCACTCATCTTGCTCGCTCAATGAAAAAGCCCGCTGTGGCCGAGGCTCACAACGGGCTGGGGTCGTGCCAAAGGCAGACTTATTCGGCTTTGACTTTGCCCGAAGCCGAAGCGATGGCCAGGTCTTCGCCGCGCAGCAGCGATACGCCTTCCACGCCTTCCGGCAGTTTCACGTCGGACAGGTGGATGGTTTGACCACCAACCACGGTCGACAGGTCGACTTCGATGAAGTTCGGCAGAGCGGCCGGCAGAGCGCGGACTTCCACTTCGTTCAGGATGTACGACAGACGGCCGCCGTGCAGCTTCACAGCCGGCGATACGTCGGCGTTGACGTAGTGCAGCGGCACCTTAACATGTACTTTTTCGTTCAGGTTCACGCGCTGGAAGTCAACGTGCATTACCTGCTGCTTGTACGGGTGCATCTGGAAGTCACGCACCAGCACCGGCTCTTTGGCGCCGTCTACAACCAGGTCGATGACGCTGGTGTGGAACGCTTCGTCTTTCAGCGCGTAGAACACGGTGTTGTGATCGATGGTCACTGCTTCCGGGGCTTTCTCGCCACCGTAAACAACGGCCGGGGTCTGGCCAGCGTGACGCAGGCGGCGGCTCGCACCAGTGCCCTGTTCTGCACGCTTGGCAGCAATCAATTCGAATGCCATGGTAAAACTCCTTTACGGGCGACCATCGTCGCCCCGATTGAAAATCACCGCTCCGCCGCGACCAGCGCGAGCGATGTTACGGCAGGCAGGCGCCTGTCGAAACCAGTTCCTCGTTGAAGAGGTAGGACACCGACTCTTCGTTGTTGATCCGGCGCAGCGTCTCGGCCATCAGGCCGGCGATCGATACGGCGCGGATGCGCGAGCAGGCGCGAGCCTGTGCGGACAACGGGATGGTGTCAGTCACCACCACTTGGTCGATGTCGGAATTCTGAATGCGGTCGACCGCCTGACCCGAGAACACCGCGTGGGTCGCGTAGGCGACCACTTTGACCGCGCCGCGCTCTTTCAGCGCCGAGGCAGCCTTGCACAGGGTGTTGGCGGTGTCGATCATGTCGTCGATGATCAGGCAGGTACGGCCCGACACGTCGCCGATGATGTTCATCACTTCGGCCACGTTGGCCTTCGGACGACGCTTGTCGATGATCGCGAGATCAGCGTTCAACGCCTTGGCGGTGGCGCGAGCGCGCACCACGCCGCCGATGTCCGGGCTGACCACCAGCAGGTCTTCGAAGCGCTGAGCGACGATGTCTTTCAGCAGTACCGGGGTCGCGTAGACGTTATCGACCGGGATATCGAAGAAGCCCTGGATCTGGTCGGCGTGCAGATCGACGGTCAGCACGCGGTCGATGCCGGCGGTGGCCAGCATGTTGGCGACCAGCTTGGCCGAGATCGGTACACGGGCCGAACGCGGGCGACGGTCCTGACGGGCGTAACCGAAATACGGAATCGCCGCGGTGATCCGGCCGGCCGAGGCACGCTTGAGCGCGTCGGCCATGGTCAGGATCTCCATCAGGTTGTCGTTGGTCGGGTTACAGGTGGACTGCAGGATGAACACGTCGCGACCGCGGACGTTTTCCAGCAGTTCCACTGCCACCTCCCCGTCGGAGAAGCGGCCGACGTCGGCACGCCCCAACGAGATGTCGAGGTGCTTGACCACATTGTGTGCGAGTTCCGGATTGGCCGTTCCGGTGAAGACCATCAAACTGTCGTATGCCGCCATGATACTTTTGCCTGTCGGTGAACAAAGAAAAAGCGTGTAAGGGTTAACTTACACGCTTTTATTCACTTCATATATGTGAAGTTCTTGGCTGGGGAGGTAGGGATCGAACCTACGAATGCCGGAATCAAAATCCGGTGCCTTACCACTTGGCGACTCCCCAGTAAACAGATTGTCAGCCTTTGTCGAACAGCGGATGGTTAGCTAACCCTTTTGCGACGAATCCGCGCCATTTTTTCGACAACTGCTCAAAAACTTTGCTTGCCTGGTCTTGCGTCTCGCACTCTAGGAAAATGCAACTTCCCGAGCCGGTCATCAGTGCCGGACCATATTCGCTCAACTCCGTGAGCGCCCGGTCCACCACCGGGTAAATCTGTCGAACTACGCCTTGCATGTCGTTGCGACGTTGCTGCGTTGTTTCGAGGGTTCGCATTATGGAGGGGGGCGAATTCCTTGTCAACAGCGGTGACGAAAAAATTTGTGCAGTCGGAATATGCACGTCCGGGCGCAGTACCACGTACCAGTTTTCTGGCAATTCGAGCGCGGTCAGCTCCTCGCCGACGCCGGTGGCGAAGGCATTCTGGCCGAACACGAACACCGGCACGTCGGCGCCGAGGCGCAGGCCCAGCGCCATCAGCGCCTCGCGGCTGAGGCCGGTCCCCCACAGCTTATTCAGCGCAAGCAGCACGGTGGCCGCGTCCGAGCTGCCGCCGCCCAGCCCCCCGCCCATCGGGATGCGCTTGGTCAGACGGATGCTGGCGCCGAGCCGAACGCCGCTTGCCTGCTGCAATAGCCGCGCGGCGCGCACCGTCAGGTCGGTGTCGGGATCGACGCCCGGAATCGGCGTCTCAAGCTCGATCACGCCGTCGTCGCGCACCGCCAGTTCGACCGTGTCGGCCAGATCGATGAAGCGGAACACCGTTTCGAGCAGATGGTAGCCGTCGGGGCGGCGGCCGGTGATCTTCAGCGTCAGATTGAGCTTGGCCGGGGCCGGATAGGAGTGGAACTGGGTCATGATGCGGACTGCGTAACGGTAAAGGTTGGCCGAACGGGTTCAGGGCTGCTGCCAGCCGTGGGTGACCAGGCGGATCGACAGCCGGTCGCGCACCAGCTCGACGCGCTTGGGCACCTGGCTTGCGGTGTCGCCTTCGTCGCGGAAGAAGCGGATGGTCCAGCCTTGCTGCTGCAGCGCGCCGTCGGCGAGCCGTTCGCTCGGCGTATTCGGCGCCGGCAGGCCGCGGATCCACCACACCAGGTTGTCCAGCGGCAGGGTCCAGCCCAGCGTCTCGTTGGTCAGCTCCTCGACGTTAGCCGAACGGGTCTGTTTGCCGTCGGCCTCCAGCAACACGCCGTCGGCGTCGCGGGTCAGCCGCGCGACGGTGCTGCCGACCGGGGTGGTGATCGACACCACGTCGTGCGCCGGCGCATGCTGCCATTCGAAGTTGCCGTAGCTGCCCTTGTCGTCGACCTTCACCGCCAAGCGCCCGGAGGCGCTGAACGGCGTATCGACCGCCTGGCTCGGCAGATTGACTGGCTGGAACGGCTGCTGGGTGGCGCAGGCGCCCAATAACAGCGTTGCCGTGACCAGCAGCGCACGGCCCAGTTGGCGAAGGCTGCGGATGCTCATTCTGCCCCCAGGCGGCGCATGGTCTCATCCAGCACTTCGTGATCCGGGTCGAGCGCCTTGCCCTTGGCCCACACCTCGCGCGCCTCGTCGGCACGGCCGCGCTTGAACAGCACCTCGCCCAGGTGGGCGGCCACTTCCGGCTCGGGCAGCAGATCGAACGCGCGCTGCAGGTATTTCTGCGCCGCATCGAGGTGGCCGAGCTTGTATTCGACCCAGCCCATGCTGTCGAGAATCATCGGATTGTCCGGTTCCTGCTTCAGCGCCCGGGCGATATAGCCCTGCGCCTCCTTGTAGCGGGTGGTGCGCAATACCAGCGTGTAGCCGAGCGCATTCAGGCCCTGCGGGTCGTTCGGCTTTTCGTGCAGATAGGCCTTCAGGTCGCGCTCGGTGTCGCCGACGTTGCCGAGCTGGTCGGCGATCAGCGCGCGCTGGTAGAGCAGCTCCGGCGTGCCCGGTGCAGCGGCGAGCGCCTGGCTCAGCACCTGATAGGCGCGCTGCGGCTGCTTCACCTCGCGGGCGATCTGCGAGGCGATGATCGCCACCTGGATGCGGTCCTGTTCGGTCTTACCCAGGCCGTCGAGCCGGGCGAGCCCTTGATCGAGCTTGCCGCCCTTGGCGTCGAGCTCCGCCAACCGCGCCTGCGCCGGCAGGTACTGCAGCCCCTGGCCGACCATCTCGAACCAGCCCCGCGCATCGGACGGACGGTCGCGGTCTTCGGCCAACTGGCCGAGCGTGTAGCGCAGGAAGTCGGCGTCCGGATAGCCGGCGTTGAGCGCTCCCTTCATGTAGCGCTCGGCACTGTCGAAATCGTTGAGCTGGTAGGACAGCAGGCCGGAGGCGAACAGCAGGTCTGGATTCTTCGGGTCGTCTTTCAGCAGCGCTGCGAAGGCGTTGCGCGCCTCTTCGAAGCGCTTGGCGCCGACCAACAGCCGCGGGTAGGCCATCTTCAGGTCGAGACTGGCCTCGGGGCGCCGGTCGAGCTCACGCTTGAGGAAGGCGATCGCGGCATTCGGATCGGTACGGCGCAGACTGTCGGTTTCCCACGCCACCGGCAGGTCCCACTTGGGCGCCAGCACCGCCAGGCGGTCGAATTCGGCATTGATGGTGGCCTGGTCGTTGACTTCGCTCGCCACCGCGATCAGCGCGAACCGTGCCTCGGGCAGGTCCGGATAGCGCGCGGCCAGTTCCTTGACCAGCGCAAAGCCGCCCTGCTTGTCGGACTGACGCGAGGTCAGCCGCGCCAGCTGCACGAAGATCGCGCCGGCGCGCTGCGGCTCGCGCTGCAGCAGGTCCTCGATCAGCGGCCGGCTTTCGGCCAGCTTGCCGCCGCGCAGCAGGGTAACGAACAGTTGCTCACGCGCGGTCGTCGAACTCGGATCAAGCTCGACCCACAGCTTCATCGCGTCCGAGGCGACCTTGAGCTGGCCGGACACCATCGCGAACTCGGCGGCGCGCTGCGCCAGGCGCGGATCGCGGGTCTGGCGCGCCAGCTCCAGATAGGTCAGCGCCGAGCTGGCCGGCACG
This sequence comes from Neisseriaceae bacterium JH1-16, assembly GCA_025989215.1. Lineage (GTDB taxonomy): Bacteria > Pseudomonadota > Gammaproteobacteria > Burkholderiales > Chromobacteriaceae > Crenobacter_A. Next base: position 127,516 of record JAPDNP010000003.1, read on the forward strand.
CCGCGCTGCGCGGCAATCTCGCTGGCCAGCACGCCGAACAGCAGCTGGTCGGTCAGTTCGACCTTGGGCAGCTTGGCTTCGGCTTCGGCTTCAGCCTCTGCCTTGCTCTTCGCCTCGGCCGCTCCGGCCGCGGCGGACTCCTCGGCGCCGGCAGTCGGCTTGGCCGGTGCCCCCGGCCGAAGTTGGGCGCAGGCCGCCAACAGGCAAACCAGCAGTAACGGAAGCGTGCGGGAAAGGGTGGTCCGGGAAAGAGTCATCGTGATCCAGTGCGGTTCAGCGGTTTCGCGCCAAAGGATAGAATACCATGTCCGCCACAGGCCGCTTGGGTCCGGCCGGGCTTTTTCATTGCATTTAGCATCGCCAACAAGACTCTCCCGGTGTAGTTGTGCGGCCTTGCCGTACGCTTCTATCGTCTTCGGCAGCGCCGGCGAGCACGGTCGCCATGCTGGGTGTTGTTAGCGACTGATTAGAGGGCTTGTTCATGCCGGAGTTGCCGGAAGTCGAAACCACCCGTCGCGGCGTCACGCCGGGGCTGGTCGGCACCATCATCGAGCGCGTCACGGTGCGCAATCCGCAACTGCGCTGGCCGCTGCCGCCGGACCTGCCCGAGCGACTGGCCGGGCAGCGGGTGCTGGGGGTGACGCGGCGCGCCAAATACCTGCTGGTGGAATTCGCCGACGGCACGCTGATCGTGCACCTGGGCATGTCCGGCAGCCTGCGCTTCGTGCCGCAGGGCACCCCGCCGGAGAAGCACGACCACGTCGACTGGCAGCTGTCGAGCGGGCAGCTGCTGCGCTACCGCGACCCGCGCCGCTTCGGCGCGGTGCTGTGGCATATCGGCCCGATCGAGCTGCATCCGCTGCTGGCCAAGCTGGGGCCGGAGCCGCTGTCCGACGCCTTCGACGGCGAACACCTGTTCCGCAGCGTGCAGGGCCGCACCATCGCCATCAAGCAGGCGATCATGGACAACCATCTGGTGGTCGGCGTCGGCAACATCTACGCCAACGAGGCGCTGTTCCACGCCGGCATCCATCCGGCCCGCACCGCCGGCCGGCTTAGCCGTGAGGAGTGCGCACGCCTGGCCGATACGATCAAGCTAGTGCTGGCCCGCGCGATCGAGGCCGGCGGCAGCACGCTGCGCGACTTCGTCGGCGCCGGCGGCGAACCGGGCTACTTCCAACAGACCTACTATGTGTACGCACGCGACGACGAGCCCTGCCGCCACTGCGGCACACCGATACGGCAGTTACGTCAAGGTCAACGCAGTAGTTACTATTGCCCGCTGTGCCAGCCGTGCTAGAGTGGCTGCCTGTTTTTTCACCGATTGCTGACTGAAGCCACGCATGTCCGGTCGTTCCACCTCTTCGTTCGCTAGCCGCATTGGCCGCACCGTCCGCCTGCTCGGCCACCTGTTCCATGGACTGGGCCTGTTGGCGTTCCGCTACCACCGCCTGAGCCATACGGCACGCGCCGCGATCAACCAGCGCTGGTCGGCGCAGCTGATCCACATACTGGGCATGGAAATCCGGGTGCTCGGCAAGCCGCCGGGGCTGTTGGCACACAACACGCTGCTGGTGGCCAACCATGTGTCGTGGCTGGACATCTTCGCGCTGAACAGCGTCACCGTGTCGCAGTTCGTCGCCAAGCGCGAGCTGCGCCGCTGGCCGGTGATCGGCTGGATGATCAAGAACGTCGGCACGGTGTTCATCGACCGTGGCAGCCGCCGCGACGCCACCCGCGTCAACGAGCAGCTGGCCGACTCGCTGCGCCGCGGCAGCTGCATGGCGGTGTTCCCCGAGGGCACCACCTCGGACGGCACCGACCTGCTGCCGTTCAAGGCCTCGTTGTTCGAGTCGGCGCGGATGGCCGAAAGCCGGGTGCAACCGGTGGCGCTGCGCTATCTCGACGAAAACGGCCGGCTGACCGCCCTGCCCGCCTACATCGACCAGGTCAGCTTCATACGCTCGCTCGGTCGCGTGCTGACCATGCCGTCCGGCACCATCGAACTGGTGTTCGGCCAGGCGCTGCAGGCGCACACCGACGAGTCCTGTAGCCGCTTCCAGTTGGCCGAAGCCGCCCGCGCCGAAGTAGCGAGCGGCCTCGGCATCACACTACCAGCGCCCGCTCAGCCACGCAGGCCAACGAAAACACCTGACGATCTTCCAGCCTGAGCGCGGTCAGGCTGCCGCCCCACAGGCAGCCGGTGTCGATCGCCAGCACCTCGTCGGTCAGATACAGCCCTAGCGCCGACCAGTGGCCGCAGATGATCGGCAGCTCGGTGCCGCGCCGTGACGGCAGATCGAACCACGGCACCAGATTGGCCGGCGCCTTGTCCAGCTCGCCCTTGAACGACAGGTCCAGCTCGCCGTCGCGGGTGACGAAGCGCATCCGCGTCATCGCGTTCACCACCAGCCGCAGCCGGTCCATGCCGCGCAGCTCGTCGTTCCAGCGCACCGGCTTGTTGCCGTAAAGCTGCGCCATGAAGCGACGGAAGCCCGGCCCGGCCAGCTCGTTCTCCACCTCTTCGGCCAACCTCAGCGCCTTGCCGATGGTCCATTCCGGCAACAGCCCGGCGTGCACCATCGCGAACTCCTGATCCGCCACCATCAAGGGCTGGCAGCGCAGCCAGTCGAGCAGCAGCTTGCCGTCGGCAGCGTCGAGCACCGCCGTCAGCGTGTCGTCGGCCTTCAGACGGCCGAAGCCCTCGGACACCGCCAGCAGGTGCAGATCGTGGTTGCCCAGCACCATCTGCACGCAGTCGTCGTGGCGCATCACCCAACGCAACACCTCGAGCGAGGCCGGCCCACGGTTGACCAAGTCGCCGGTCAGCCACAGCGTATCGCGGCCCGGGTTGAACTCGATCTGACGCAACAGCTGCTGGAACGGCTCGAAGCAACCCTGAATGTCGCCAATCGCGTAACTTGCCATGGATGACTATCCTTATCAGTGTCGGCGACCGCCCGTTTGCGTCGCCCCGAGTCAAATGATACCCCAAGCCCGCGTGCTACAATGCCCGGCCTCCGTGACAGTTGATGGCCCCCTCGCCCATGAGCGCACCTGACCTCAATCCCCCGCAACGATCGGCCATCCATTACCTGGACGGCCCGCTGCTGGTATTGGCCGGGGCGGGCAGCGGCAAGACCCGGGTAATTACCTTCAAAATCGCCCATCTGGTGCGCCACGCCGGCATTTCGGCACGCAACATCGCCGCGATCACCTTCACCAACAAGGCGGCGCGCGAGATGATGGAGCGGGTCAGCAAGATCCTGTCGCCGGCCGAGGCCAAGGGCCTGACCGTGTCGACCTTCCACTCGCTGGGCATGCGTATCCTGCGCGAGGAAGCCACCCATCTGGGCTACAAGCCGCAGTTTTCCATCCTCGACGCGCACGACGCCGGCAAGATCATCGCCGACCTGCTCAAGACCACCAGCAAGGACGAGATCCGCCGGGTCGCCTCGCAGATCTCGCTGTGGAAAAACGATTTCCAGTCGGCCGACCAGCGCGTCACCCTGGCCGAAACCGAGTGGGACCGGGTGTGCGCACAGGTCTACCTGAGCTACCAGGCCACACTGACCGCCTACCAGGCGGTCGACTTCGACGACCTGATCCGCCTGCCGATCGAGCTGTTCCGCAACCACCCGGCCGTGCTGGAAAAATGGCAGAACCGGCTGCGCTATCTGCTGCTCGACGAGTACCAGGACACCAACACCTGCCAGTACCAGATGGTGAAACTGCTCACCGGGGTGCGCGGCATGTTCACCGCGGTGGGCGACGACGACCAGTCGATCTACGCCTGGCGCGGCGCCAATATGGAAAACCTGCGGCTGTTGCAGCAGGACTTCCCGAAACTGAAGATCATCAAACTGGAGCAGAATTACCGCTCCACCGCGCGCATCCTGCGCGCCGCCAACTCGGTGATCGCCAACAACCCCAAGCTGTTCGAGAAGCAGCTGTGGAGCGAACTGGGCCTGGGCGAGCCGATCCACGTGGTGCAGTGCAAGGACGAGGACCATGAAGCCGAGACGGTGATCAGCCGCCTGCTCAGCCACAAGTTCGAGAACCGCACCCGCTTCGCCGACTACGCCATCCTGTACCGCGGCAACTACCAAGCGCGCATCTTCGAGCAGGCGCTGCGCAACCAGCGCATCCCCTACCAGATGGCCGGCGGCCAGAGCTTCTTCGACCGCGCCGAGATCAAGGACGTGCTGTCCTACCTGCGCCTGGTCGCCAACCCCGACGACGATCCGGCCTTCATTCGCGCGTTGACCACTCCCAAGCGCGGCGTCGGCAACGTCACGCTGGAAAAGCTCGGCGCCTACGCCGGCGAGCGCCACAAGGCCTTGTTCCTCGCTGCCCAGGAGGAAGGCTTCCGCAGCCAGATTCAGCCGGCGCAGCTCACCCAGCTCGACGAATTCTGCCGCTTCATCAATACCCTGACCTACCGCGCCACTAGCGAGCCGGCCGGCGAACTGGTGCAGGAGATGCTCAAGGCAATCGGCTTCGAAGCCTGGCTGTACGACAGCGAGGAACCGCGCCCGGCCGAGACCAAGTGGAAGAACGTGCAGGAGCTGGTCGGCTGGCTGGCCAAGAAGGGCGAGGCCGACGGCAAGAACGTGATCGAGCTGGTACAGACCATCGCGCTGATCACCATGCTGGAAGGCCGCGACGAGGGCGAGGTCGACGCGGTGCACATGTCGACGCTGCACGCCAGCAAGGGCCTGGAATACCCCTATGTGTTCCTGGTCGGCTGCGAGGAAGGCATCCTGCCGCACAGCGAATCGGTCGACAACGGCATGGTCGAGGAAGAGCGCCGGCTGATGTATGTCGGCATTACCCGTGCCCAGCGCATGCTGACGCTGACCCACTGCGTGAAGCGCAAGCGCGCCGGCGAATGGCTGTTCGTCGAAGCATCGCGCTTCATCAAGGAAATCGACAGCGACGACCTGCGCCTGTTTGGTCGTCCCGGCACCGAGCCGATCGTCAGCCGCAGCGAGGGCAAGGCGCGTCTGGCCAGCCTGTCGGCCCTGCTGGCCGACAAGAACAAACCCACCGAATAACGGCGACACCGCTGCTCGACCACGGGTACATCACCACCGTTCAGGATCAGCGGCGCTTCGCTCCAGCCGCACCGTGGATCGCATCTCGCCCCCCGCCGTTCGGCCAACCTTTGCGACCCGGTTGGCCGAACGCCATAAAAAAACGCACTGCCGAGGCAGTGCGTTTTTGCGATGAGACAAGCTTACTTCGACGCGTTCACCATGTACTCGACGGCGGCGCGGAACTCGGCGTCGCTGCCGGTGTAACCACCCTTAGGCGGCATCGCGTTCAGGCCCTTGGTGGCGATCTTCACCACTTCGTCGATGCCCGGCTTCAGGCGCGGTGCCCAGGCGGCCTTGTCGCCGAACTTCGGTGCACCGGCGGCGCCGGTCGAATGGCAGGCGGTGCAGACGCTGTCGAAAATCTTCTTGCCGACCACTTGCGGGTCGAGCGCGGCACTAGCTCCACCGGCAGCGCCTTCGGCGCCGGCCGCCGGCGGCTCTGTAAACTTGGCGCCGCCGGCGTTGGCCATATAGGCCACCGCGCGCTTCACCTCGTCGTCGGACAGATCAGGCGAGCCGCCCTTGGCCGGCATCGCATTGAAACCGTGCAGTGCATGATCGACCAGCGTCTCGAAGCCCTTGGCGATGTGCGGCGCCCAGGCGGCAGCGTCGCCGAACTTCGGCGAACCGGCCAGACCGGTGCCGTGACAGGAGATGCAGACAGCCTTGAATACCTGCTCACCGGTACGCTGTCCCGGCGAGGCATCGCTGGCGACCGAATCGCCAACCGGCTTCAGGCGAGCTGCGATGGCCTCCTTGGTCATCACCTGCGCATCCACTTCGTAGCCGCTGGTTGCCAGCTTGGCAAGCAGCCAGATTGCGGCCACCACGAAGACAATAATGCCCACGATCACCTTGATGACCGTGCCGGGCGCCATGTTGTTTTCATTACTCATCGCACTAAGCCTCGCCTGAAAAACATCTCATGACATTCAAAATTATTGTTTGCGATTATACGGTAAGCCCAGCGGCATGGCAAAAACCCTACGCTGGACAGGGGAGACGCATTCGGCTATTCTCTGGGCCTCTGCGCACCCGTAGCTCAGTTGGATAGAGTGTCAGTTTCCGAAGCTGAAGGTCACAGGTTCGATCCCTGTCGGGTGCGCCAATAAATTCAAGCAGTTGCCCCTAGCTAACGCGCTAATTCTACTGGTCATAGCCAATTTCTCCGACTTTTTTCCGACACTTTCGGACAAACAGGAGAATTGCGCATGGCGACCATCTACAAACGCGGTTCCTATCAGTACGAAGTAACCGTCCGCCGCAGAGGCTTCCCTAGACAGTTCCGTACCTTCGAATCGCGTCGCGAGGCCGAAGCGTGGGCCGCCACCATTGAATCGGAAATGGCCCGCGGCGTCTTTGTTGACCGCTCCGAGGCCGAACGCACCCTGCTCAGGGAATGCATTGAACGCTATGAGCGTGAAGTTCTTCCCAGCAAGAAGGGCTACATCCGCTACCTGTCCCAAGCCAAGAAACTGAAGGCTCTGCTTGGTGACTACACCTTGGCGGCCATCACAACGTCCGTTGTCGCGAACTATCGCGACAAGCGCCTGAAGGTCGTTGCAGCCCAGACGGTGATCCACGAACTCAGTCTGCTCAATCGCATCCTGAAAGCGTGCGTGATCGACTGGGGAATCGCCCTTCCTGCAGGCATCCCCACCGCAGCCATCCGTAAACCCACCAAACCTCGGGGGCGTGAACGCCGCCTCCTGCCTGGCGAGCTCGACCGGCTACTGATCGCATCAGAGTCCGAAGAGCTTGAAGCCATCCTGTACCTAGCTGTTGAAACGGCAATGCGCAGAAGCGAGATATGCCGCCTCCGCTGGAAAGACGTCAATCTCGATGGCCGCTATTTACGCTTGGACACTACAAAAAATGGAGAACGACGAGACGTCCCCCTCTCCATCCGTGCTTTAGGCATCCTAGAAAGTCTGCCCTGCCAGCCGGGAGGCCATCTGTTCAGCATGCGCCCAGACTCTGTCACCCAAGCCTTCATCCGAGCCATCAAACGTGCCAGACAGCACTATGAGGACGAATGCCAAGAACGGAGCATCAAACCGGACCCCTGCTACCTCACTGACCTGCGTTTACACGACCTGAGACATGAGGCGACCAGTCGGCTGTTCGAGAAGGGCCTGAACGTCATGGAGACCGCCTCGGTTACCGGTCACAAGGATCTGCGTATGCTCAAACGCTACACGCACTTGTCGCCTACCGAACTAGCCAAGAAGCTGGGATAAGCCCCCTATCGATACGGTCTGTCAGCACGCAAGAACCTCCTCCTAAGAAAGGCAACTAGCGGGTCTCTTGCGTGCCCGTAGCAAAGGATGCGTACGACAATGAACAAGCCAACACACACCCCGCTGTCGACACGACACCTCGCCCTGGTCGCTGATATCCGTCGGCCTGCCTCCCTTCGTTACCGGCACTTGGCTGCCAACTTCATTCTAAATGGGGACTACGAAAATGCCGTGCACGCGATGTGGGCCTCAACGACTCAGAATGACTTCATCCCACTGGAGACATTCAAGTGCACCATTCAAGGGACAGAGGCACCGCTATGGCTGACCTGCTCCGGTGAAGCCGTAGATTACCCGCGCAGCACCGATGTGAACTGGCTCGAAATGGCAGAGTTAACAGAACTGCATATCGAGAGCAGCCGCTTGGCCATCTCCCACACGGTAAGATCAACCCATGGAGCGATCGCCTATCTGCTGGAAGGACGCTTCGGCTTCGCCATCCAGTCTCTCAAGTCATCGCAGAAGATCGATAGGGACATCACTCTTGAAGACCTGTACGAGGGCGAGTTACGCGTCGACAGACCGCCCACTTGGGCTTGCATCAGTGGAAAGGACAAATCCGGCCCACTGCATAGGGAATAGAAGGCCCTAACGAAGGCATTACCACCAAGCAAGACCGCGCATGAACTCACTCGGTTCGACCCCGAGTGCACTGAGCCAATCGGCCAATTCGATCACATCCAAGCGGCGTTCAAGGTTTTCTACCTTGGCTACGTATGATTGGGGATGGCTGAGTCGTTGGGCCAGTGTGATCTGGGTCATTTCTCGCTGCTCTCGCTCCGTGACTAGCAATTTGATCAAGGCACGGTAGCGATCATCATGGATGGTCTTCATCCAGAGATGGCAGCACTTGCCCTTGATTATCCCAAAACGGGATAATGTCATTTACCTAACAAAGGTCTAATCTAGTCTTATTGAAGGCCCATGTGAAAGCTCCGTGTGTTGATGGCCAAACGCTTACGAAGGAATCCAGGATGAACAAGCAGGCGAAAGTCGCGGCATTGAAACTCGCTCTGTTTCTGATCGGTCTGGTAGTTGGGACTCTGCCCTTCTTTCTGCACTTCACCGGTTGGATGAAATGGCCGCTGGTGCTGTTTGGTGCCACGGTGAGCGCCCTGATTTGGAATTCGGTGGCTGGTAACGATTCTCCGCAAGATGGGAGTCGCCGTGGTATGAGCTTCTGTGACGATGATGTCGCTGGTAAGTACAACGACAACAGCCACTGGTCCGACATCGGTATCGGGATGGGCGTAGGTCGCGACGATTGATTGTGAATTGTGCAATCCAGTAAGGGGAACGATATGAGCCAGCCAACGAACGAACAGCTAAAGGCGATGCACAGCATTGCTGACCAGCGAGCCGCGCTTGCCTTCGCAGAGGGTCAAACCTTCAAAGGACGCACACGGTGATCAAGAAAGTTTTCTTCTTTGGACTTGCATACCTGATCAGCCAAGCCAGTTTTGCAGTGGATTCGTTCCATGCGGACCTTGGCAAGGTGCAGGTTTTTTCGTCGGAAATCGGTACCCACCCAACATCATTGACGAAGTTGTTCAAAAGCAAAATCAGTGCTGTCGATGAGGATCATCCTGAGCTGGCAAAGGCATTCCTGGAAGAGGTGGCGGCGGCTGGCTATCTAGTTGCGGCACCACAGGAAAAGTCACAGCTGTACACGATTGAAGAAGTGTATGCCGGCAAGCCGGAGGACTATACCCCTCCCAGAGAAAGCGAAATCACTGGATTGCAGTTTCCACTCTTCCATTTAATAGGAAGTGGCTTGATGTGTGCGGCCTTGCGTGCCTGCAACGATCCTGTTGTGGCGGCCAATGCCGCCTTCGATAACCTTGACTATGCACAGGCCGAGACACTGCATCTCACACGACCAAATCTGCTTGATGAGCAGAACAAGGCCACCTCGATGGTAATCAGCAAACTCTGCACCATTCAGGGGAGGTCATGCGCCTTGTCCGTGGCACTAGCGTATGACTCAGCCGTCACAGCTGATCAGCTACGTCTAGCCAATGCCAGGGAGGGGTTTCCCCGAAGCATGTTGTTGAAATAGCGAGCCCCCTACAACTGAAACAGACCTAAAATTGATAACGCCTGAAGTGATGCCCGCTTGGAGGGTGACCATGAATGCATTTATCTCAGAGTTTTTGCGTGCGGCTAAGCAGGCCCCTCGCCTGTACTTCGCTCCCTTGATCGGTGCAGTCCAAGGCACGCGCGAGGCATGGCAGGATGCACTGAGCGATCCTCATCAGGAAGTAGAGCACAGCAAACGAGCCCCATCATCCAGAAACGAAGAAAAATGATCGACAACTCAAGGCGGGGGCCGTCTTCAGCCAGCCCCCTTCTTGCCTAGTCTAGAAGCGCAGCAGGCGATCTATTTTAAGAATCCTGCTCACGCCCCCCTGCTTCCCGGCCCATCCCACTATCACGGGCAATCTCTAGCAACACGCCACCGACGAATACCCACAGCTGCAATAGCCAAACAAGCGCAGCCTTGTCACCCCCTCCCGTTCCCAGCCCCCTCAGCGCACATCCTCATAACACGTATAAATAATTGATTTAAAATATTTTTATCTTTCAAATATGCTTAATGTAGAATCGATTTGCGATCCGTGAAAGGGTGGCGGAACCACACACTCCATTGAATGTGACGGGGCCGCCAACCCCAGACCATTCGCATCACTTCGCCTGCTCTCGATCGCCAATCAGGAGCAGGTAACCGCTGTAGCGCAGTGCCCCTAATCGGGCTCGCTGCGCTGCGATGGGCGCTGGAGGCTGAAATGCCTCCTTCGACCCAATCCGCCGTGAGCAGCGGGGCTGGGCGACACGGAAACGGGCGCTTGGGTGACCAAGCCAACCCTGTCGTGTGTGAACGGGTGTAAATCCCGGCAACGGGCGGCTCGGGAGAGTCGGACGGTGCCCCGGGTGGTGGGCTGCTGAGGGCGCAGTAATGCGTCAGGAGCGTGAGGAGAAATCTGGATCGCTCGGTACTGATTGGCGCAAGCCGGTCAGATCGCTGGATAGCTCAAGCCACTAATTGCACCCATGAGGGTGCATCTGGGTAAGACGTGGGAAGCCGCTGACTGGCACGCTGGGAGGTGTGTCAGTTAGTCAGGAGCGTGATGAAGCGTTGCTGTTAGTAGCGGAGGGGCTCTGGAACCTCGCCCCCGTGAAACCCACCGCAAGGTGGGGTAGGCCCTCTGGGCCATGACTGCAATAGCGAGCGCGGCGGCGTCCCACGCCGACACAGGCGGCTAACGTGGGAATCACCGACGGCCGATTGAGTCTGGATGGCACCAGGCAAGGCACAGGTGAGGGAGACTCGGTGAGTAGCGATGATACGCGGGCAGACCTGACGGATGTCCAAGGGGAGCGAAAGCCGGGAGCGGTACAGAGAAGTGATGTGAGTGAGCTCTGACCAACCGGAGGGGCTTGGCCGCCCTTCTCTTTTTGCGGAGAAACAAGTAGTACAAACATGCGACTAACGGCATTGCGCCACAGACGCCTGCATACAGGCGCAACAGACCGCTGGGGTAGTTCACCCGGCGGTCTTTTTACCTTTTAGCACTAGGCCGCTTTTCGGCCAAAGCGGTCAGTTCGGCCTTAGAAAAGTAATGGCTGCTTACTAACAAGTAAGCAGCCATTTACCTATCAACTGAATCAGTGGCGATTCAGTATCTCTACGTGGCAGTTGACGCACATAACTTAAAGGCAAGCCACAACCGAATTGGCGGCTAGCTCTGGCTTTGACCTGCTACCCTCGTCCTGCTCGGTCACGCCCCCTTCAAAGCAGCTGATCTCTTGCACCCGTGGCCAGAGGTAATCGACCTGGCGCTCGCCAATTCGCACTAGCTGGTGACGACCATCAATTTCAGCATCGTCATCATTGATGGCTCCTACGGCCACGAAGGTCATCAGGTTTCCAGTAACCTTGTGTTGAAATTCAACTATGAATTTCATGATGCCCTCCTAATGAAAAGGCCCCGCACAAGGCGGGGTCATGATGGTTGGCTCGGCGAATTGGTCCACGATATACAGACCCCTTTACCTCTCTTGTCTGAAAGTAGTATGCCCACATAACTACCTTTTCGTCTGTGCGCTAAACGACCAAGAAGCATTTCGGGCTGACCCACAAATCTAAGAAGAAAAACAGTTCCAAGTGCCTCTAAAGAGGTGCATGGGTACTAATAGGTGAAATTTCACTTTTCTAGATGCTCAATAGAGCTTTACACCATGGCAGATCATCATGTTTTCAGCGCAAAAAAAGGCTGACTGGTCGCCACGATTCGTTGCTTCAACCTCAAAGCTCGCAGCAGAGTTGATTGTCTTCTATGCCTTGGATAACAACGATTTCACTGTAATTTATTCGATTGGATGAGGGTGGTAGTCTTCAATGGCTTTTATGCATCTCCCCATGTCGGTTTGCCTGCTCATTCTGGAAAAGCTTGTCTGCGATCTTCTTCTGCTCATCGGAGAACGTGCCATACAAAGTGTCAAATGAAGAAGCCAGTTTTTCCATGTTTTTGGCATGGAGCTGAGCTAGTTCAGCGTAGGACTTCATTGCATCATCGGCATTCATTGAGGAAAGTTTCTGGCTACGGTCCTGAAAGGATTTGTCAGTACTGCTCGCATTATCACGCATGGTTTTCGCATAGGCATCCCATTGTTTAGACTGCTTGTCAGTGATCCTCAACTTAGCATGCAAGTCGGTGATCCGATTCTCTACAAAGCTCGCATGCTTTTGTGCGTGACTGGTAGCCGTTTGTATGACCCAAGGTGTACTAGAATGGTTCACCACAGCCGTTTGGGCCGAAGCAGGAACTATGAGGAGGCCTAAGATAAATAGCGCTGGAGCCACAGTGTTAAGAACGGAATTTTTCATAGCTTACACTCCCAAATGGAGTTGTCAGATTGATCGCGGCTGCATTGGTAGCGTCGTGCTGGCAGCCGCTCGCTTAGATTTTCTGCGATCGAAATCAGTAACCGGGGGAGGGACGGTCGGGATAGTAGTAAGCCGCCCCTGGTGGAGGAGGCGGTGGTGGTTCAGAATAAATCACGACTGGTGGTGGTTGCATGGCCCCCACCACTGCAGCGCCTACAACAGCTCCCAACAGGGCACCAACGACTAGACCATCGCCACCACCGTTATATTCGCGATAACCGCCACGGTAACCGCTGTGATAAGTCGGCTGCCTATAATGCTCGCCGTAATGGTTGTTCTGCGCTTGTACCGGTAGCGGGGATGTTGCCGTCGCGACAGCAAAGGCAGCGATAGTCAACCAGCGGGACAAGGATATCAGTGAGCTAATTGTCATGAATAGAATCTCCTTAGCTATTGCCAAAACGCCATATACGTCTACTCTGCATTACAAGTCTGCGTCCCTGCCGTGTTGAAATTAACAATGATTCACAGTTGGCAGGACTCTGAGTGCTACGACATATATAAATAAAGAGATGCACAGGAGCAATAAACCATCCTGAGCGGCTGGTTTTATAAAAACTTTACAAGAAAAGCATTGCGCTAAACTGCTTATCCAGTTGAGTTACAAGTAGCCTGTAAAAAATAGGACGATCAAGACCAACAGCACCAGCCCAAGACCACCGCTTGGCCCGTACCCCCATCCCCTGCTGTGCGGCCAAGTTGGAAACACGCCGATCAGCAGAAGAAGCAAGATGACTAGCAAAACCATTCCAATCGTCATTTCGTTCTCCTGAAAGTGAGTTATGCCTCCCAAGCTTGAGGGGATTGCAACTGGTTATGCCAGTCCGGCATGGCTATCCCTTGCAGAATAGGCTACTCGTTTGTACAGGATCGTCTGTACGTCAGCGTACGCAGAAAGTCACTTTCACATCTATCCCAAAATTTTACTGGCAAGTCCATCTCCGTAATATTCAAAATAAATGGCCATTGGCGATAGGCAGTGAAGTATTAGCATAATTGCTACATGTGGCGATAAAGCGGCTGTGACTCATCGTGACCAGCAACTTAGAATAGATGCATTTATCGATTATTGGCATTTATGTACGTTGCCGTACAGACCACGCGCCTTATTGCGACGATCATCTTTGAGGCAGGCATTTGCAATGATGCTTGGGGCGCGGGCTCTTTACAGGAATAAATTAACAGGAGGTCATCATGAACAAAGATCAAGTCAAAGGAAGAATCAAAGAGGCAACAGGCTCCGTCAAGGAAGTCACAGGCAAGGCCATCGGTAATAAAGAGCTGGAAGAAAAAGGGCAGCTGGAAAAAAATGCAGGGAAAGTACAAGCAGGTCTCGGTGACCTTAAGAACGATCTAAAGAAATGATTCGTCTAATTATTGCAGGGAGACAAGCATGAGTTATGAAGATCGCGACCCCCATGGGATGTATAGGAGTGATTCCATAACGGGAGCGGGGCCTGACACCCGAAGGGGTCCTGGGCCAGAGTTGATGGGAGCGGCCACCCTCATTGGAAACGAGGTTCACAATCATAATGACGAAAACTTGGGAGAGGTGAAGGAAATCATGTTGGACATGCATAGCGGCAGAATTAGCTATGCGGTGCTATCATTCGGTGGGTTTTTGGGGATGGGAAAGAAACTATTCGCCGTACCATGGGGGGCACTCAGACTAGACACCGAAAGCAAGAATTTTATTCTTAATGTTGAGAAAGGTCGCCTTGCTCATGCACCAGGATTCGATAAAGGTCGTTGGCCAAATATGGCGGACCCATCCTGGCAACAGGAGATCAATGACTATTACCAATCTGGACCATCATTTGGCGATCGACATATTTGGTGATCGCCAATTATGATTTTGACGTTTATTTTAGTATGAAATAAAGTAAGCCTGAGCAGCGCATAGCGCTGCTCAATTATTCTAATTGGTAGTAGATTTATCTGTTATTTTACCGATCGCGTGTTGTTGTTTTTTGTGCACGATATTGAAGTGTGTAGTGCATTGAACGGGCAGCAGATCTCTACCAATCAGCTTGCCTGATTAATCGTGTCAAATCTGTCATCTGACTTCATGGCCGATTATGCCGCCTACGGCTGCTCCGCCAATGGTTCCCATGGTACTGCCTCCCGTTAATACAGCACCACCCACTGCACCGACACCGGCACCAATTGCCGTGTTTTGTCCCTGCCTCGACATACCGGCACAGCCATTAAGGCTGAGTAGTAACGCCACCGCAACGGCACTGGATATGAATCTCTGCATAATTTTCATGTGATTACCTTTTTTGTGATGCTCTACCGAGTTAGAAGCAACTTGGAATTTATTGTCTCGATAGGAAATACGAAAATTTGATAGGAAGGGTTTATGTCCTGCGGCCTTGAAGGAGGCGAACAAGTAACATGATGACCGCCAAGGCCAGGAAGAGATGAAGGAGCCCGCCCATTGTGAAGGATGTCAGCATCCCTAACGCCCATAAAACCAACAGAATAACAATGACTGTTTCGAGCATGGTTTTATCTCCAGGTGATGTTTGGCAGAAAACTGTACAGAACTAGAATGAACGCAGAGAGTGGATTGAGTCTGTACGCTAGAACACGCATCCCTGTTGAATTTATGCTGCGGCGGTTGGGAGATACGCCTGTTGGCGCCCTTCTGAATCGCTTGTCCTGCCGCTCTACAATGATGCTGGAGGCCTGCCTATACTGTGAACACGGAAGCTTTTTCGTCAGGGGGACACTATGCCTAAGCCTCCCACACCATGCCAGAACCATCTCCTGGCGGCCTTACCTGCCGATGTTCTGGATCGCCTGAACCCCCACCTTGAAGTGGTGTCTTTTCCGCTGGGCATGGTGCTGTACGAGTCCGGCGATGCGCTGCGCCACGTCTTCTTCCCGGTCGACTCCATCGTGTCGCTGCTCTATGTAATGGAGAGCGGCGCTTCGGCTGAAATCTCCGTGGTGGGTAATGAGGGCTTGGTGGGCATTGCGGTGTTCATGGGCGGTGAAAGCACACCGAGTCGCGCGATCGTACAAAGCGCCGGCCAGGCTTTTCGACTGGGTGGGCAGCGCTTCAAGGATGAGGTGAATCGCCACACCGAGTTACTGCAGTTGATGCTGCATTACGCCCAGGCACTGATCACGCAGATGGCCCAAACCGCGGTGTGCAATCGCCACCACTCGGTCGAGCAACAGTTGTGCCGCTGGCTACTGCTGTCGCTGGATCGCCTGCCGAGTAATCAATTGACCATGACGCAGGAGTTGATCGCCAACATGCTGGGGGTGCGTCGTGAAGGGGTGACCGAAGCCGCTGGGAAGCTGCAGAAGCTCGGCGTGATCGAGTACAGTCGTGGCCATATCACCGTGCTGGACCGCCCCAAACTAGAGCAGCTCTGCTGCGAGTGTTACGCGGTGGTCAAGAAGGAGACCGATCGCCTGCTCCCTTATGTGGCACTCCAACGAGACGGTTGACGCATCACATCGGGCGATAAAGAAAGGATCACCGCGCAGGGTGATCCTTTTTCATTGAATAACGGTCCTAAAAAGTCAGGTCTGACGACTGGACACTTCTGACCCCCCGTACATTCTGCGTGAGCTCAATAGCCAACGCTCGTTCCGCACCGCTATCCACTCGTCCACTCAATGTGACGATGCCGCGGCGCGTGCTGACCGCGATATTTGAGCCGGATATGTTGCTGGAGTACAGGAAGGTAGATTTCACTTTCGCGGTGATCCAGCTGTCGGCGATCTCAGTACTGGCACCGTCCCGAGGATCCTGGGCCGGAGCCATGGCAACGGGTCTCACCCCATCGGCCACCAGTTGATTATCAACCGACACCACGCCACGAGTGTTCAGCGCCAGACGCCCGGCGAGGTCTTTGACCGTAAGGCTATCTGCTGTTCCGCGCAGTGTCACCCGCCCTTGGCGGGTTTCCACACTGGTGGCCAAGCCTTCGGTGTGCTTGCTCCACAGCAGCTTCGACTTGATGGCGGCCGTGATCGTGGCGTCATCGATCGCTTCACCATAACGGTTAGCATTGGCCGTCGACTGCATGTCGTGATTGCCCTGAACAACGATCTGGTTGTCAACGTCGCGGATGCCGTTTACTCCGAGCGCGACCTCTCTGGCCAGATCCCGATTGACCTCGTCGTCGACGCTCCCTGACAACGTGGCTTTCCCTCGTTGCACGGACACGTTGAGGTGACTGAAGCGCAGGTAAGGATTCAACGCATAGGTTGTCGCAATCTGCGTTTCCTGCCGTGCATCAATGACGTCTTGCGACGGGGTCGCCGCTATGCCTCCAACGCTCCATGTGAGCAACACCACCGGAATGCTGGAGGCAAGCATTAGTTTGCGGAAAGAGCTATTCATTTGGTTTCTCCACAACAAGAGCAGAGGACTTGCTGAGTAGACACCGACCGCCCCGCAATAGCGAAACGGCCGGTGCCGTGATGCCAGCCCCCCTTGTCCCAGGCGATGTTGGCGAAAGCGCTGTGTCCGCCTTGGTGGTGTCATCAATCGCGCAGGGAACTATCAAACCGGCTTAAGCCTGATTCAGGACTTTGGCGCAGCCTTCGGCTGCTGAAGATCAGCAGCGGCTTCTTTAGCTGTCGGAGCCGGTGCGGCCGGCTCTTTGGCGGCCCCTTTGGCCGGATGGTGAACGGATGAGTCGGCCGCGACGGGTGTCTTGACGGCTGCCTGTGGCGATTTGCTTTGTGTCGGTTCGGTGGACGATGGTTTCTGGGCCTGATCGGCATTCTTGGCAATGCCGCTACTTGGGTTTTGGTGACTGGATTTGTCCATGATGACCTCTGGGTATCCCGTTCCCCGCGGTGGTGCAGGATGTCGGGACGGTCACTATGGAACGAACAAGTGGGGGTGTCGGTGCGCCATCGCACGTTGGTGCTTGGCCATCGAAGCAGAGGACATTGGAATCTTATGGTCAGCGAGCAAACCTGAAGGGGGTGAAAGGCACGACACAAACCACTATCAATCAATGGCAGGCCCTATGCCGGACAAGCGGCCCATATAACGGTTTTTGTTCATTCTTTCTCTACCCCGTCATCGCCTATGCTGGCATTACCCACTGCTCGTAGGGAAAGGAAAACAAGATGAACAGACCCCTCACGGTGTTTCTCACCGTAGTCGCGTTGATGACTGGCGCCAGCGGTTATGCTACCGCCGAAGACTACAACCAACACCCGGACCAAAATTACAGGCAGAACGACAACCAACACTCAGACCAGAATTACCGACAGAACGACAACCGCTCGCATATGCAGGGAGGCCATGACCGCGATGCGCGGCACAAATGCCATCAACGTGGCTCTAACTGGCAATGGTCAAACGGTCATTGTCGGAAATATGAACACTAACGTTGTCTTAACGATCTAGCCCACCAATTGGTGGGCTATTTATAAGAATCAAGCCCAGCCGTACCCGACATGTAGCGGAAAGTAGCCACACGATACCGCACGGTAGCCTGATCAAGATGGTGGCATAGGAGCAAAAATCGTCCTAGAAAAGCATCAGGCATGTAGCAGAGCTACCCCACCGGTGGTTTTCCGCTCGGTCTACGTTGCCGCTTTTCCGCCCCGCCGTAGCCTCCCCATCGATGCAAGCTTGCTACGTTCGAGTTTGTTCAAACTGTCTCGGTACAGAACTCCACCTATCCCGACCAAAACGGCCATGTCCGATTTCGTTAGCCGTTCTTCGGCCAACTCCATCCAGGCGGCCAGCCGGGCTACTGCATCATCAGTATCAGATTGATCGCCCATCAGATCCAAAAGCCCAGCCTGTCCTGAAAATTTGGCGATCATCGGGTGAGTGTCCATTGCCAGTCCTCCCTGCAATCCCATCAGTGTAGTCATCCACCTCTGCTGTGCCAGTGCCTCTCGTCCCGACTGTCCCAGCGTTACACCAGAGAAACGATCCTTTCACCGACACGCAGGTGAGTGACAGTAATGAGCCGTGTGTCCGCACTCTCAGAATTTGAAAGCAGTCGTCCAGTGTTGGTTAGCTGACAAACGTCTGCTCTGATAGCTTGAGCGGTCGCATTTGTCCGATTGGGTAAGAGGCCGCTTTGGCCGAGAAGCCGTCTCCTGGAGTGATCCCAATAGACGGCTTCTCGGCCTTTGCGGGCATTTATGCCAAAGAATTACAATAGCCGCTACCAGCTAGGAGCAGCCGCCTGGCCAACTTTAAATTGCCCTCTCCCCCTGATTGCTGCCTCACGTAATGTCGAGCTAGCACAATCATCTTGTTTGGAGTCCCACTTGAACGAGCACCTCCCTCCGTCGGATTTGCATTCTTTACTTGAGACAATGTTCGAGCAGGTCGCTTGGGCAAACTCAGAGCGCTCGTTCGATGGTATCGCGAAGGACAACACTGGACTTGTCGCCGAGCTGGCCAGCTTCGAACGGGACGGCACAGTGGCTTTGCTTGCCAGCCTTCTCACCCTCCCTGCGCACCAGTCCGAGTGTTTGAGACTTGAGTTTCTCGCTGTCCTTGCCCTCATTTACTGCAAGGGCCAGCGGGTTGCCACGGTCGACGATGCGCGGCGCTGGTATGCAGCCATCGGCGCGTCGAACAGTGTCAGTGGGGAGGACCCGGCAGAAGATGTGTTTGTCTCCCTTGTTGGGAACGAGAGAGGCGATTACCGCGTACTGGAAGGGGTGTGGGAGGCTGCAGGCTTTTATACACAGCTGATGGTCGACATTGTCTTCGACATGCCCGATGCCGGCCGCTATCGTCCGCTCAAGCGCGCCGTTCAGGCGCTCCTTCTTCTCTCGGACGTAGTCTGTGCTCGCTCTGATCTCCACCGTTTCGAGCCCGGTGGTCAAAACACCTCCGACTCGCTTGAGACCGGTGACCTTGATGCGGACGTGCTCCGCTCACGTGTCATGTTGACCAATGGCGTGCTAAAAGCGGCGGGCGTGGCAGTCGCAGACCTTGCTCCCTTCATTCTCGACCACGCGCAGATCTCCACCCTCGGCAGCCAGGAGCCCGGGGCAGGAGTGCTAGAGGAGCGGCCGCTACTCCGAACACGGGAGGGCCTAATCGTCGTTCTGCCCACCGCCCTTTCCATCGCTCTTCGCCATGCGGTGATTGCGTTCGCCGTGAAGACGGGGGAACTGAGTAATCTCGACATGGCGCTGGCCAATGCCCATGCGCGCACCTTCTTCGAAACGCGGGTTTTCGGCAGTAGCGGGCGGTTGCGGTTTTCCTGGCAGCTGCATAAGACGACCCGGTCGGCAATCGTCGTCTCCAAGGTCGATGTGGGGCATCTTATGGTGCTCCAGTTCGTCTTGCCCTCCATGCAGCAGCACCAGGGCACAGGCTTCAGCAGCATGCTCCGGCTTGATGAAGAAGCTGTGCGCTTCCTCGACGCCCGCGTTGCAAAGACCTGCGTTGACCTCGCCAGCCAGCCCGACTTCCAGCGCGGCATGGTCGTGCGCGTCGGTTGTGGCTGGGGGGCGGGCTTTGCCGGCACGGAGCCCCTATTGCCTGAGGGATGGCAGTTCGAATGGATGTCTAGTGCGGATTTTGTCCGCATAGGGTCGCTGTCTGAGATGTCCCCGCTTGCCTTCTGGCGTGTGCAGGATGCGAAAGAGATAATTGCGCGAGCCGGTGTGCAGATCTTCAACATTAACGGCATCCTCAACCTTCTTGGTTGGGTACGCAGCAATGACGGCCACATGGTCCCCCACGACCAGTTGCCGGATGGGCGCATCACGCCCGAGCGCCCACTGAGGTTGACGATTCCAACGAATCTGCTTCGTGACGTGCGCATGGCGGCAGACATGGGGTATGACCGGCACCGCATCCGGGACAACAGTGGCAAGTGGCACCGGGTGATGCGGCCGTCAGCGGAGGATTTCTTCCCGACCGAAAGCGAACGCAAATGCTACGCGTCCATCGATGAGCTTTACACCCAACGTCTGACCTTTGTGTATGAAGGACAGAGCAACCTGTGGGTGACGATTGAGGCTCCCGGCATGCAAGATAGCGGGCTCCTCAGCGAACTTGCCAAAATGGTACGCACATGGATTGGGCGGATTGGCGAGGCGCTGGAAACTTTTGGAGAGCGGACAACCGGCAAGTCTGTAAAGGTCTACCTGCATTTTGCAGATGGCGACGACATCGACCGATTCGAGGAGGAGGCGATTCCCCGCGATCTGAATACTTTCTGGCGCCTCGAGCGCGTCCGTGAACAGGGGGCGCTTCGAGCGGTGTTCAAGGACGGGTACCTTGCCGGTTTTCGTGCGCCGGACAACCGTGCAGAACGCGCCCTTGTGCGTGCACTCGGCACCGCGTTTGCCACCCTTCTTCGGATCGATGCACCGGTCGACAAGGCGATCGCAGTCGAGCAGATGGCGGTTCCTAATGACACTGCGCGCAGCCTCCACCTCATGCAGACGTTCGACTTCAGTGACCACGTGCGCAGCTCGCTGACCCGACGTCTTTTGACCATCGAGAACGTCGAGTCGGGTGCGGCCCGGATTGAGCTCGGGTGGCGTGCGGTTGCTGCCGATGCACCAGCACGGTACGAGGGCAAGCAGGCGGTCGGGAAGCTCCTCAACGACGTGGTTGATGTGCTCCTCCATGACATGCAGAGCGAGCTTTCCCGCTTTGATCGCAAGAAGACCCTCATGCGCCTTCTTGAGAACTGCGAGCGGGCACGCGGCGACGAGAACAACTGGCACCGCACGGCCGCAGCCGTCCTTGGCCTGCATGCCGAGGAGGATGGTGTCGAGGCGACGATTGCCAACCAATTGGGACATTTTGCCGGCGCGGCACTGACCTCCCGGCTGGTCATCGAACTGGCCCTCTGCGCATGCCCCACAGACGACGGAATTGAGCCCTCCGACATGGCGCTCGGTCGGCTCCTTGCACGTGCCTCGCTGCTCTTTCGCATCGGCGGCATGTCGGATGCGGTGCGCTTCGGCGCGCTGCCGGCTGTCGTCGGCATATCACCCCTGGGTGACCTTCTCTTCCGAGACGAGCTAGAGGAGATGGTGCTCGAACCCCTGTTGTCGAAGGTGACCAACGAGCGGTTCGAAGCTCATGCCGCACGATTCGAGCAGCACTACGCAAATGCGGACGAGACGGAAAACGTGACCGACAAGGAAGGCCGTGCTGACGATGTAAAGGTCGATGGTGATACCGAGGCCTTCCTTGCATTCTGGAAGGCGGAGATGGGCTTTACGCCCGAAGACGGCCTCCGCTTCGTCCATGCACTCGAGTCAATCGGCATGGCGAAACACTCAGCGATTTTCGCGATGCCTTGGAGCCAGCTGGAGGTCGCCAGCAAATCGGCCGGACTCGACGATAATGTCGCTGGTGCGTTCCTCGACCAGTTCGTGCTCAAAACGCGCCCGAAGTGGGATGAGGTGCCAGACGGGTTTGACCTTTCCGACATCTATCCCTGGCGATTTGGTCGACGCCTGTCAGTTGCAGCCCGCCCCTTGTTGCAGATGGATGATAGCCATGACCCGTTGGTGATCGTAGCGCCCGGGCTCCTGCGCAATTCCCTAAATTACATCCTCGAAGGGGCGCACAAGGGGCGCCTCAAACGAGAGTTCTTCCGTACGGAGGAGATGCGGGACATCTGGCTGGGGGAGGCTCGGGAAGGACACACGTTTGAGAAGTCCTTGGAAAGGGAACTCCGCGACGCTGGATGGACTATTCGGCGAGGCATCGGTTTTCCGGAAATCCTTAGACGAAAATTGGCAACAGACCCAGGCGACATCGATCTTCTCGCTTGGCGTCCGGACCGCAATCAGGTGCTCATAATCGAATGCAAGGATCTTTCACTTGCTCGAAACTACTCGGAAGTCGCTTCCCAGCTCTCCGAGTACCAGGGTGATGACATAAAGGGCAAACCGGACAAACTAAAAAAGCATTTGAAGCGTGTAGCACTCGCACGGGAGAACCACACTGACATGTCTCGGTTCACGTCCGTGACAGATCCTGAGTTTGTATCCTGGCTTGTCTTCAGTGGTGCCTCCCCAGTCGCTTACGCGCAGTCGCAGATCGCTGCACTGGAAGGAACCCATGTCGGGCGACCGAACGACCTTCTTGAATTCTGATGGAAGGTAACCGGTTCGTAGCTGCGTGATGGGATAGCTGTGGGCATTCGTAGCGATCGATCCACACGTGCCACCATCAACCTCGCCGTTCTCAAGCTCCGCGACATTGTCCTCACGACTCAAGCGGGAAGTAACATGGCGTCACTTTCAACTTGGCTATCGACTCATTCAATAGTGGTCGGGGACAATCAAAGATCCCACCAGACCGGTTGTCCGCTCAGTCAAACCTTGCTCGTGCTGTGAAATCGAGAGCACAAGCATTTGGATGGCCGACCTGGCGACGCGCAGCGCACGCAATACCTCCTCAGTGACCTGTTCGTGCCGATGGTGTTCTATTTCCGGTGCCTGCCGGCTATGCGTGGGATCGCCAAAATCGTGCAGCACCACAAATCGGTGTGTGCCTGCATTGCGGAGGTCTTTTTGAGAGCGCAGGATACCCGCACTGCTGTCATAGTCCTCGGCAAGCTCAACTAGGCCATAGAGGGCAGTGGCACCTCCGCGAATCGCCTTCTCCACCTTGTCGACAAGAGGACGAACTCTAGTTGCCTTGTCAGGAATTCCTCGCCATAGCTTGCCAAAGTAGACCTTATCCGGTGCCTGCCCAAACTCGAAATAGTGGTTTGCCGTAACGGCAATTTTGTCGAGTAGATCAAGTGCCGTGCGGTGCGCCAAGATCAGCGCAGATGCATCAGGACCATAGGTCGCATAGTCGAGGGTGTCTCCAAAACGCCCAGTTGCTGGCCACACGTCTTTATCGGCGGCCCGCCAAGCCAGGTCGCGCGCAAGGATGAAATCGCTCTTGAGCACGTTAAACATGGCGAATATCGGTGGGGGCATGCCACTCGTGTCCGGATCGCGCTCCAGAATCCCTGGCAACATGAGCCAGTCCAGCTTGCCCAAGGCGGTATCAACGAGTTCGACCGCTGGTGCAAGTGTCAGGCGCTGGCGCTCGACCCAACTGATGAATGGATCTGTGTGTGGTGATCGCGGAGGTGGATCTTCCAGTGCACTGGCAAATGCAGCGATCTGCTCAGCAACCTGTGCGCCAGCGTATTGGATGACCCGATCATGATGCCGATGTGCGATCTTGGCCAACATGATTGCCTCAGTCCGGGTGAGTTCTGAGCAGTCACCTTGACTATAAAGCCATATCAAATTGCGGGCTGCAGAACTTGCCGCAACGCCGTTTTCGGGATCAGCCTTCAGGGCCGCAAGCCAAGCGTCGTGAGCCTCGCCAAATCGGGAGCTGTTGCTGAACTGGTTGGCGAGGTTGGTCCAGGCTTGGGTTCTCAGCTCGGAATCGGCATCTGCATCCTGTGCAGCTTGCCAGAAACATCTCCGTGCTTCGGCACGGTACGCTCTGGTGCGTTCCTGATGATTCAGCCAATCTGAGCCGTGAGGTGGAGTGCCTGTCGCGGCAACCAGACCATTTGCCAAGTTGTAGGCGATATTTGCAGTTGGAAATCGACTATATAGCTTACGAAACAATACCAGCCCTTCCTCAATCGCATCTTGCTGTTGAGTCAAGGCGCCGCCATCCACCAAGATACTGGCTCGTAAAACCATCAGATTGAAACACTCGGGTTCCGGTGTATCCAGATTGATTTCCCGGGCTTGTTTTACTGCCTCGGCAGGGTCGTTATCCAATAAGGCCCTCAGGTGGGCCGATTGGTTGTGAAACCTGCTCCTCATTGACGACATAGCTGGATTCCTTGTAAGACGCCGGGAAGAGCGCTGAATCGCCCCTCGTTTTCTAGATATTTTTTGGGCTGCTGCCAAGACGAAAGCGGCCATCTGTTATCTGGCGCGCAACCTTCTGCTTAGGCCGAGAACCGGCCACTTGAGGGAAACCCAACCCGCCACCAACGAGAAGATCGACGATGCTCGTGACAATGATTGGCGTCATAACGCTCTCAGGCTCTAATGATCGAAGGCTTTCGAATGAAAAGAAAAAGGGAAGGCCAAGCGACCTCCCCTTTCTACATTAATGCAGAAGTTCATAGCGATCGGGGTACACCCCCGCCATCGCCACTATGACCTCACCACTGTAGCAGCATTGCCAAGCCCACTTTTCCTCTTGGTCGAACATCGGAGCCCGACGCCATCCCTGATGCTCATACGGATAAAACCATACCCATTCGGTGCCCAGACTGGAATAGCCACAAAGATAACCAATCGTTCCGATCACGTCTTCAGGCAGTCGTACAGCTAGCTCAAAATCAAGACCGTTCTGATGAAGCATGGCGGAACCCGCGTTGACCTCCACGACTTCTACGTCAAACAAGGTCCATACTGCCCTGATAATATTCGACTCATTGTACATTTAGCATCTCCTATGGTAGCTAGGTTGACCTTGCTACCGGAGATGTCTAACAGGCACACTGAAGCTTACTTTCCACTAAACGCCAGCTGAAAAAGCGCTTCGCGTTCTGCCTGGGTAAGGCGGGGAGGAGCGAGACACTCGGCGTGCGGTTCATTCGCCATAAACCTGACATAGGGCAAGAAAGTCCGCTCCGAGAGCCGTACACCGCTGTCAGCACGTAGCCGCTTCCACTCCCTGCGAAATTCACTCACCAAGCGGCCGACTTGACGACGCACCATCCTGAATCCCGGTACCGAGTACAGTTCGTCGAGCAGTTTTTCAGCATCCGCATCCCGCCGAACGCCATCAATCTCAATGACACGTCGGCGCTGTTTGGGGAGTGCAGCAATGCGATGAATGCGGTTGAGGTAATCATTTTCGGCCCGGTGCGACAGACGCCAAGTCCAGCACTTGCCATCATGAATCAGCTCGTACCGCCTGCCACCGGCTGTCAGACGGCTTTGTGGCTTACGCAAATCGCGGAGCTGCTCGCGTTCATGTACTCGGCCAATGCCATCGGTCGCCAGCAACACCCATCGCACCGGGATTTGACCTTCGCCATTCGGATACATGGACAATTTCATCGCAAAGAAGGTCGATGTTGTTTCGCCAGATCGTCTACGTCGATGTTTAGTCTGTCGTGATAAATCAGTTTCATAAGCGATGGCAAATTTTTTTGCCAGTCGCTCGTAACCTGGCAGATCGGCTTCGCCTTCTACGTAGTAATACTGACCATACCCAGCAGCCTGCTGCAGGCGCTGCATGAATACCAGACTGTTCGGATAAAGCATTGGTAATGCCCTTATCTAGTCGATGCACACTGCACATTGAGCACTGCACATTACCTATTGCACACTGCACAGCGCTCAGCACAAAGAGAAACATAAAACCGACTAAGCACCGTGACAGCATAAAGAGACATCATGGCTAAATCAATGGTTTTAGAAGCATAAATTTAGTCATCTGCGGCGACAGCATTATTAGAGGTTCCAGTTTTTCCTAGCCATATAGACACACAAGTTATCCGCGAAAGAAAACAAAGCCTAACTGTCGGATATCAGTCAATTTGATGACTATTCGCAGCTAACCTCTCTCCCTTGCAACAGGCCCCATGAAGTCCAATCTGGGCGGACTTCTGAGGCCTCCGGACCTACTGGCTTGCGTGACGCCTAGCTTCCACTTCGTCCCTCCTGCTCATCAAGCCAAGCTTTGGTAGCTTCTATGGCAACAGAAAATAGTTTAGCGTTCAAGGAGGATATATCGCCGATCTTTATAGCTTCTTCAAGCCGGATTTGATCTTCCGAACTCTTTCCTAACCATGATTTCTGAGCATGCTTCAAAATCTGTTCTTTTCCCTTGATCGGTGCCGCTTTCAGCTTCGTTGCCAAATCAGTTTTCATCAAGGCAACTTGTTCACGATTCTCTGACTCAGCAGCAGCCAGCCGCTCAGCTTCTTTTTCAGATTGTTCGGCCTGCAGCCTCTTTACCTTTTGTAAACGACCGCGATCCAAAATTGGCTCATTATTTGCTGCTTTTTTTGCTAGGTTTGACAACCAAGACCTAGCTGATCGAATTTCTACACCGCCACCATTACGCGCATCCAAGCGCCGTTGGCAATACTCATCCGCAAGGTCCTGCGTGACACTCACAGTGAGCTGATGTCTTTTGGCTATTTCGATCAACAATGAGCGCCCATCCTCCAAGGATTTTTCAAATTTTACATCAGCATAACCCGCCACACCACAAGGCATGCTCTTGGGTCTCTGTTGTTGTAGTGTATGTGTTTTTTTTGATGTAGTAATTTCTGTGATATCGACATCAGAAACCCCACTTTCTAGGAAATTTGATCTCCTGACTTCTACAGATTTATAATGCGCATCTCCCGTAAGTTCACAACCCTGCCTTCCTACAAGAGTTGGCCTCCGGCAGCTAGACTTCTCGCTAAAATCCCGTATCAACCGCTCCAATAGGCCATCCACCTCCTGATTATTCCGAAAATACCGCGTAACGTTTGATCTTTTATCAATATACGAACAATAAAATTTACCTTTAAATTTATCGGCAGCACCATAATACTGACTCTTTGAATTATAGCGAACACCTATTCGATCAAATGCCGTACGAAACTCATTAGCGCTCATCCCCAATTCTTCTTGCCAACTATCACCCTCCCGATAAAAACCCTTGCTGGTTTCTGACAACACTGGTACCTGGTACTTATAAAACCCATCTGGCTTTCTTTCAAACCAGTACTCTAATTGAGCCATTAGGATAGCGGCAGTAATAGATCCGGCAGGCTCCACCAGCTCCCTTAAATAAGGAACATGTCCAGTTTGCCGACGGAGCATTGCCATTCTTGAAACATGAGTAGAGGTATCTAAGCTCATTTTTCGCTCCACCCTGTCGCAATCGGCAAAGAGTCACGCTGGCGAACTTGCTCTACTTTGGTCGGACGACCACGCCGCCTTTTGGTCGATGGTGAGCACTTAGACGAAACATCATGCAAGGGGGAGCGATCAATATAAGACGCTAGATCGGCAAGGCGGATATACCAGCGCCGACCATTTTTATAGAAGGGAATTTGACAGCTCCCTTTAGATAGGGAGTTCAACGTTGCAGCATAGCTGAGGCTGAGCTCTTCGCACGCCTGCCTTACTGAAAGCACTGCAGGATAGCGAAGGGCAAGGAGAAGCTCAGTTTTGCTGAAAGACTGAAGAATGGAATCAGTTGATCTGTTTTTGGCGCGCATGAGCGATCGCCTTTCCCCGTAATGGAAAAGTGATCCTTTTCACCGTCCAACTAGCCGTCAGGGCTCCTTCTCCCGACGTGAGGAAAGAGGTTGCTGACAACCTTGTTCATGGGTATGGGTGCACGCATACCACCTTGGCAAACTGCCAAAATTTCTATGTTTGCGTGGGTGCTTATTCGTATTTTTATCCGCCCAAAACGGCGACGACCGCCGAACCGATATAATCAGACCGTGGATTGATCGTCTCATTGCGAGATCGACATTATCCATACTGAAAATGACTGTCAACACAGAGCTGTGGCGGCCCAAACCGGCTCCGACAAATCTCCGACACAAGATAGTTAGATAGGGTTAGAATGAATGATCAGCAAAGATAACAAACTGCTGATTTTTATAGAGATTGGCTTTGACAGCAGTTAGTTAGAATAGCTTCCGAAGCTGAAGGTCACAGGTTCGATCCCTGTCGGGTGCACCAGCCAAATCCATGCCAAGCGGCATCATCGCGCCAAAGCCCACTCTTGGCTAGCCGCTTCGCTCCAGTATTACCCATTCGTTGTATTTCGCTCCAGACTGTCGGCTTCTCTGCCACCCACCTGCCACACTTGCCTTTCCCTGCTGCATCCCACTCGTCCGCCCAGCAATTCGATCGACATTTTTTGTGCAGCCGCCTCACGGGATTAATCAGCATCGTTGTATCTACCTGGTTGGCAAAAAGACATCTCCCGCTCTTCGCTGCGCCCCTTGCGGCTTGGCAGCCTTGTCACCGCCTTGCTCAACGCCTGCGGCGGTGGCAGCGTCTCGCTGCAGCTCGACCAGCCGCGCAAAGGCAGGTCACGCTCAGTTTTCTCGACTCCCAGTTCGGCCTAGCCGGCGCACTGCCTCGCAGCTATAGGCAGAATGCCGACGGCAACGTCAGCATCCTGACGGTATTCGGCCAACCTGCCTACGATAAGCTGGCCGTGCCGCTGAGCGGCGCCAAGCCGGGCAAGCTCGCCTACGCGCTGGACTACAAGGCGAAGTTGCTACCGCAGTAAGCCCCACCATGCAAAGCAAAACCCGCCATCTGGCGGGTTTCTTCATGCTCTAGCAAGGGATGATGCTATTTCGGCTGCGCCACCACGCGCAGGTACGGCTTCAGTGTCTTGAAGCCCTGCGGATATTTCTTCTTCGCCTCGTCGTCGGACACCGAGGTCGGGATGATCACGTCCTCGCCCGGCCGCCAGTTCACCGGCGTGGCGACCGTGTGCTTGGCGTTCAGCTGCAGCGCATCGAGCAGGCGCAGCACCTCGTCGAAATTGCGCCCCGCGCTCATCGGATAGACCAGCATCGCCTTGACCTTCTTGTCCGGCCCGATCAGGAACACCGAGCGCACCGTGGCGTTGTCCACCGCGGTGCGCGGACCGGCGCTGGCGTTCGGGTGGATCATGTCGTAGAGCTTGGCCACCGTCAGGTCGGCATCGCCGATCAGCGGGTAATTGACCGCGTGCCCCTGCGTCTCGGCGATGTCGCCGACCCAGGCCCGGTGGTCGCTGACCGGATCGACACTGAGCCCGACGATCTTGGTGTGGCGCTTGTCGAATTCCGGCTTGAGCCCGGCCAGATAGCCGAGTTCGGTGGTGCAGACCGGAGTGAAGTCCTTCGGGTGCGAAAACAGGATGGCCCAGTGATCGCCGATCCAGTCGTGAAAACGAATCGTCCCTTCGGTACTGTCGGCGGTGAAGTCAGGCGCTTCGTCGCCAATGCGGATTGCCATGTTCGATCTCCTTGCGGATAACGGAATGCGGAAATGGGCCGACTGAGTGGATGTGCATGCAAGCCAGCGGCGCAAGCAGTATAGGCATTGTGGCGCGCGTCGCCTGGCCGGTCGGCGCGCCGGCCTTGCGCTGTGCCGGTGGCACCGTACAACGGGATTAAGCGCCGCCGGCAAAACTCAATAGGCCATCCTCTGGCCTGACCCTGCCTGCAGAGCTAGTACAGCAAGGGAGACCTTCTAGCGACGCTCAAGAACCGCCGGTACGTCGCCGGCTCTGCCGGAGTCCCCACCTTGCCCTCTTCCGCCATCCGCCTCTACACACTGGGCGAACGAGCAGCGGTGATCGCCTCGCCGCCGCCAGTCAACGTCGGCTGCCAGCGCAGGATCTGGTGGCTGGCCCAGCGGCTCGCCAGCCACGCTGCGGTGTGTGAACTGGTGCCGGGCATGAACAACCTGACCGTGCTGCTCGACCCGGCCGGCCCAGCACCCGATGCCTTCCTCGCCGAGCTCGAGGCACTGTGGCAGCAAGCCGAGGCGGCGCAGCTACCCGATACCCGCGAGATCAGCCTGCCGGTGATCTACGGCGGCGCGGACGGCCCGGATCTCGGCGAGGTCGCCCGCCTGGCGCACTTGAGTCCGGACGAGGTGATTGCGCTGCATGCTGGCGCCAACTATCAGGTGTATTTCCTCGGCTTTCGGCCGGGTTTCGCCTATCTCGGCGGCCTGCCGACGCGGCTGTCGACCCCGCGCCGCGCCGAACCGCGGCGGACGGTCCCGGCGGGCTCGGTCGGCATCGGCGGCGAGCAGACCGGCGTCTACCCGCTCGCTTCGCCCGGCGGCTGGCAGGTGATCGGGCGCTGCACCGAGCCCTTGTTCGACGCCACGGCCGAGCCGCCGACGCGGTTACGGCCGGGGGACACCGTCCGCTTCGTGCCGGTGACCGAGCCATGCTCGAGGTGATCCAGGCCGGGACGCTGTGCAGCGTCCAGGACTTGGGGCGCCCGGGCCTGCGCCATCTCGGCATCGGCCCGGGCGGCGCGCTCGATGCGCTGGCGCTGATGGTGGCCAACCGGCTGGTCGGCAATCGGCTCGGCGCCGCCGGGCTGGAGATTCCGCTCGGCCCCCTCGAACTGCGCTTCGGCCGCGACGGCAGCCTGGCACTGGCCGGCGCCGACTTCGACGCCACGCTCGACGGCATGCCGGTGTGGCCGGGCTGGCGCACGCCGGTGCATGCCGGCCAACGGCTGCACCTGGCGGCAGCCCGCTTCGGCCAACGTGCCTACCTGGCGGTGGACGGCGGCATCGACGTGCCCCTGGTACTCGGCGCGCGCGGCACCGATCTCGGCGCCGGTTTCGGCGGACTACAGGGACGGGCACTGCGCGTGGGCGACCGTCTGCCGCAAGGTCGGCCGAATCCGCACTGGCCGCGCCGTGGCGTGAAGCTGCCCGACTGGTCGCCGCTGCTGCGCGCGCTGCCGGGACCGGACTATCCGGCCTTTGCTGCCAACGCGCAGCGGCGCTTCTGGGGCGAGGCCTGGCAGGTCAGCGCCGACAGCGACCGGGTCGGCTACCGCCTGCTCGGCAACACACTGCACTGCGAGCTCGAACACGAGCTGCCGTCGCACGCGGTATTGCCCGGCGTGGTGCAAGTACCGCCGAGCGGCCAGCCCATCGTGCTGCTGGCCGACGCGCCGACCACTGGTGGCTACCCCTGCCTGGCGGTGGTGATCGAAGCGGACCTCTGGCTGCTCGCCCAGGCGCGGCCCGGCGCGCGGCTGGGCTTTGTCCGCTGCGGCCTTGCCGAAGCCGCCGCCGCGCGCGACGCGCAGGCCCGTTACCTGCGGCAACTGGAATGGGGGCTGTATGGTCGTTGACCTGAACGCCGACCTCGGCGAAGGCGCCGGTCACGACGAGGCTATCCTTGAATACATCAGTTCGGCCAACATCGCCTGTGGCTGGCATGCCGGCGACGCCGACACGATGCGCCAGTGCGTGCGCTGGGCGCTGGCGCGCGGCGTGGCGATCGGCGCCCACCCGAGCTATCCTGACCGGCAGTACTTCGGCCGCACCGAGATGACCCTGCCACCGGATAGCGTTTACACCAGCGTGCTCTACCAGATCGGCGCGCTGCAGGCGATCGCTCGCGGCGAGGGTACCCGGCTGCACCACGTCAAACCGCACGGTGCGCTCTACAACCAGGCGGCGCACGACCCGCTGCTGGCCGAAGCGATCGTCGCCGCCGTCCAGGCGGCCGACCCGGCGCTACGACTGGTGGGGCTGGCCGGCAGCGAACTGGTACAGCACGCCCGCGCTGCCGGCCTCGTCGCCCTGGACGAAGCCTTCGTCGATCGTCGCTACCGTGCCGATGGGACGCTGGTACCACGCAGCGCCGCCGGCGCCTTGATCGAGGACGAGGCCGAGGCGCTGGCGCAGGCGCTGCAACTGGTGAATGGCAGCGTGACCAGCATCGACGAGCAACACATCGCGATTCACGCCGATACGCTCTGTCTGCACGGCGACAGCCCCTATGCGGTGACATTTGCCCGACTCATTCACAGTCAGTTACTGCGACATGGCATTACCGTCTCAGCCACATAACGGCACAAATAAAAATGACAAAATAATATTTATTCATAAAAATTATTCCATATATCTAATTTGTCATGTTGCCGTCCTGCAATTGCAATATGTTCGCATTACGCTCCACGGCTCTTGCTGCCATGGAGACAACAATGAAACGCTGGATCACTGCAGGCCTTGCCTGCGCCGCCCTGGCCGGTTGCGGCCAGAACGACACCGCCCAAACCGGCAAGTCCGCCAATGCCGACGACTCCGCCGTCACCACCCCGGCCCAGCCGAAGAACGTGGTGTTCTTCCTCGGCGACGGCATGGGCCTGACCACGCTGACCGCCGCCCGCATCTACGGGGCCGGCGAGGACGGCGAGCTGACGATAGACAAAGAGTTCACCGAAACCGCCTTCGTCAAAACCTTCTCCAACGACGCGCAGGTGACCGATTCGGCGCCGTCGATGTCCGCCTACATGACCGGCGTGAAGATGAACAACGAAGTCATCTCGATGAGCCAGGACACCCGCGCGGTCGACCCGAACGCCAACCTGACCGGCAACTGCGGCGCGGCCAACGGCACCCCGGTGCCGACCTTCCTGGAGCTGGCCAAGGCGCGCGGCATGGGCACAGGCGTGGTCACCACCACCCGCATCACCCACGCAACCCCGGCTGCCACCTACGCCCACACCTGCCACCGTGACGCCGAAAACGACATCGCCGCACAGCTGACCCCGGGCGGCGCCGGCTACAACAGCAAGCTCGCAGACGGCGTGGACGTGATCCTCGGCGGCGGCCAGCAGTTCTTCAAGACCACCGCCAACGGCGGCAAGCGCGCTGACGGCCGTGACCTGTTCGCCGAGTTCAAAGCCAAGGGCTACACGGTGGCCACCACCCGCGCCGAGTTTGATGCGGCCAACGTCGGCGCCACCGGCAAGCTGCTCGGCCTGTTCACCTCCAGCCACATGAGCTACGACCTCGATCGCGATGCCAACAAGGAACCGAGCCTGGCCGAGATGACGGTGAAGGCGCTGCAACGCCTGAAGCAGAACAACAAGGGCTACTTCCTGATGGTGGAAGGCGGCCGCATCGACCATGCGCTGCACGACACCACCGCCAAGAAGGCGCTGCAGGACACCGTAGCGTTCGACGCCGCCATCAAGGCCGCGATCGACGAGGTGAAGAAGACCGATCCGACGCTGAAGAACACTCTGTTCGTCGTCACCGCCGACCACGACCACACCCTGGTGCTGAACGGCTATGCGGCACGCACCGGCAAGACCGCCCCGGGCAACCCCGGCGTGACCGGCCTGGTGAAGAACTACGGCGACGGCAGCGTCGCGAAGGATGCCGACGGCAAGCCTTACACCATCATCGGCTTCGGCAACGGCGAAAACCGCGTGCCGGGCGACCGCAAGAGCGTGGCCGACCTCGACGACGCCACCGTGTCGGGCAACACCTATCACCAGGAAGCGGCGGTACCGGTATCGGCCGGCAGCGAGACGCACGGCGGCACCAATGTGTTCCTCGGGGCGACCGGCGCCAACGCCGAGCTGTTCAGCGGCGTGATCGACAACACCCAGGTATTCGGCCTGCTGCGCAAGGCCAGCGGCATCTGAGCCACTACCGGCCCTGGCATCGCGGCCACATCTCCCGGTAACGCAGCCAGGGCCGGTAGCCGTGCCCACTCACGGCACCACCCGGAACCGACTGAATCAAGGACCAGAACGATGTTGAAACCCACCCTGATCGGCGCGCTCGTTGCCGCCGCCCTGGCCCCGGCCGCCTACGCCGCCGGCGAAGCCAAGAACGTGATCTTCTTCCTCGGCGACGGCATGGGCCCGGCCACCGTCACCGCCGCGCGCATCTACAAGTACAAGGAAGAGGGCCTGCTAAACATGGAGAAGCTGGACGGCAGCGCCTCGCGTACCGCCCGGATCAAGACCTACTCCAATGACGCGCAGACCACCGACTCGGCGCCGTCGATGTCGGCCTATATGACCGGCGTGAAGATGAACAACGAGGTGATCTCGATGTCGCCGGACACCAAAGCGACTGACGGCACCGGCAAGTCCTATCTGAGCGGCACCGACTCCACCTGCCCAACCAGCGGCAACGGCACGCCGGTGACCACGCTGCTTGAACTGGCCAAGGCCGGCGGCAAGGCGGTCGGCGCGGTGACCACCACCGGCGTCACCCACGCCACCCCGGCCGCCACCTATGCGCACATCTGCCACCGCGACGGTGAAAACAGCATCGCCGCACAGGCGGTGCCGAGCGGCGCCGGCTACAACGCCAAGCTCGGCGACGGGCTGGACGTGCTGATGGGCGGCGGCCTGCGCTTCTTCAAGCCTATTGCGCAGGGCGGCAAGCGCACCGACGGCCGCGACCTGGTCGCCGAGATGCAGGCCAAGGGCTACACCTTCGCCGGCAGCGGCACCGTGTTGAAAGCGGTCGATGGCAAGGCCACCGACAAGCTGCTCGGCCTGTTCACCAGCAGTCACATGGACTACGAGCTCGATCGGGTGAAGGGCAACCTCGACCAGCCTAGCCTGACCGACATGACGCTGAAGGCGCTCGACGTGGTAGGCAAGAACCCGAAGGGCTTCTTCCTGATGGTGGAAGGCGGCCGCATCGACCATGCGCTGCACGGCACCAACGCCAAGCGGGTGATGGACGACACCATCGCCTTCGACAACGCGATCAAGGCGGCGGTCGACGCGATGCAGCAGCGCGATCCAGGGCTAAAGAACACCCTGATCGTCGTCACCGCCGACCATGACCACACCATGACGATCAATGGCTACGGTAAGCGCGGCAGCAACATCCTGGGCACGGTGAAGGACTACAGGACCGGCAACGAGGCCAAGGACAAGGACGGCAACAACTACACCACCTTGGTATTCGGCAACGGTCCGAACCGCAAGCCGGTGCGCACGCCGCTGGTCGAGGGTTCGGCCGACGCGACCCAGGTGCTGCACGACGACTACCTGCAGGAAACCGCGGTCAAGACCGGCTCCGAGACCCACGGCGGCGGCGATGTGATGCTGTTCGCCACCGGCGCCGGCGCCAAGACCTTCAAGGGTACGCTCGACAACACCAAGGTGTTCGGTCTGGTCCGCCAGGCCAGCGGCCTGTAAGCGGGCGACTCGCAACGACGGCGGCGCGGCCCGGCTGCGCCGCCGCTGCAGGATGAACGATGATGAAGATTCGCTACACCGCCCTGCTCGGCCTGCTGCTGGCCGTGCCGCTCAGCCAGGCCGCCGGCCTGCCCGACGCAGCCGCGCTGATCAGCGTCGAGCAGCAGGTGATCGGCGCCGACGGCGTCACCAAGGACGTACGTTACCAGGACCGCTGGCTTCGCAGCGATGGCCACATCTGGCGCGAGCGGGTGATGCCGGCCAACGCCCAACACGAAAGCGCCCACGCCGGGCACGACCATCACAAGCTCGACTTCAGCACCGCCGCCATGCATGTCTGGCGCGACGGCAAGGGCCAGCTGCAGTTGAGCATGGTGCGCCGCGAGGAGCGCGAGCAGATCCGCGTCGGCCAACCCGATTTCTCCCAGGCCGGCTTCGACGGCTCCTGGGAAACCGCCAGCACCCTGTTCGACGCCCGCGCCCTCACCCAGCTCAAGCGCCTGAATCAGGCCTCGCCGGTGCCCGGCGCCGTCTGGTACGGCCAGCAGGGCAAGCAGCGCTACCTGCGCGTGCTGTGGTCGCCCGAGCGCCAGCTGGCGCTGCGCATCGAGAGCGGCGCGCTCAACAGCAGCGACCGCCGCCGCGTCACCGTCAGCCCGCAGGCGCTGCCGGCCAAGCGGCCCTGGCAGGACACCGCCGGCTACAAGCAGCGCGACTATATGGACCTGCTGGACTGAGCATCCGGCCCCGCCATGCAAAACGCAGCCACTCGGCTACGTTTTTCTTTATCGAAAGGATGACGGCGCTAGGCGGGCTTCTGCGCGAAGAACACCGCGTGGCCCTTGGAGCTTGGGTCATCGATCTCCCAGAACGGCACGGCGAAGCCGGCCTGCTCCAGCAGCATCACCGTGGTTTCGGGGGCGTGGCCGCTGTAGAAGAAAGGTTGGCCGAACATCTCGGCGACGAAGTCCTCGCCCGCCGAGCCACCGGCCGACAGCAGCAACCAGCCGCCGGCATCGAGGCAGTCGAAGATCTGGCGGAACACCGCGGCGTGGTCGGCCTTGGGCAGGTGGAACAGCGCGTCCCACAGCAGCACGCCGGCGTAGCGCTGCGAGGCGACGAAGCCGTTCAGGTCGGCCAGGTGGAAGTCGGCCTGCGGCAGCTGCCGGCGCGCTTCGGCCAACATGCCGGACGAGGCGTCGACGCCGGTGACGCGACAGCCGTGTTCGAGCAGGTAGCGCGCCATCGGCACGCCGGTACCGCAGCCGAGATCGAGCACGTGGGCGGTCACCGGCAAGGCGGCGAGGAAGCGGTCGAGATAGGCCCGCTCGCGGAAGCCGCGCACGCGCAGGAAGTCGGCGACGATGCAATCGTAGTGATTGGGCAGCGGCGCCGTCACCGTAGCCTCAGAGACTGTGAACCGCGGTGCCGACCGGGCGGCGGATCGCGGACAGCACCGCCTCGACGCGGGCGTTGTCGGCGCCCCAGTAGCCGAGCCGCGCCAGGCAGTCGCTGGCGACCAGGGCGGCGTCGATCATGAAGCGCTCGTCGACCAGCAGCTGCTCGACCTCGGCCAGCGTCATCAGCGTGTGTTCGGCCACTTCGCCATCCTGATTACAGGGGATCTCGCCCTGGTTCAGCCACAGGTCGAAGGCGTACAGCCACTCGCGGTGCAGGCCGCGCTGGACCGGGCGTTCGGCCAACAACAGCGCCGCCTGGGGCAGCAGCTCGAGCTTGTCGGCCGGGATGCCGGCCTCTTCCCAGCCTTCGCGCTCCAGCGCGAGACCAATGCTCTCGCCGGCGGCGATGCCGCCGCCCATCAGGTTGTCCATACGGTTGGGGTCGACCGCCTTGTGCGGGCTGCGTCGCGCCACCCACATGCGTACCGTGCCGTCGGCATCGCGCACCAGGCCGTTCAGGTGCACGGCGCGGCTGGTCAGGCCGAGCGGGCGGAACGCGGCGCGTTCCAGTTCGAACAACTCGCGGCCGTCCGGGCGGAAGGCGGTGAAGTTCTCGTTGCGCCAGCCGTTGAGCCAGCCGGCGTCGTGCCAGCGCCGTGCCCCGGCATACAGGGCGGCGCTCAACTCGTCATAGCCGTCGCCCGCCTGGCAGACCAGGCCGTCCGGGGTGTCGCTGAACAGGGTCGTTTCGCTGCCGAGCAGGCGCTCCTTCCACAGTGCATTGACGCAACCGACCCGCTCTCCGGCGATGGTCAGTGGGGTGAATGCGGTGCGGTCGAACTGCGTGATGCGCGAAAGATAATCGAGTACCCGGTCCAGCTGAGGCATGGCGCCCTCCATGACATGTGGCAATAGCAAC
This sequence comes from Neisseriaceae bacterium JH1-16, assembly GCA_025989215.1. GTDB lineage: Bacteria > Pseudomonadota > Gammaproteobacteria > Burkholderiales > Chromobacteriaceae > Crenobacter_A. The sequence goes on from JAPDNP010000003.1 coordinate 164,837, forward strand.
AAGCGCGCCATCTTACGTGGTTTTTACGGAAAACGCTTTCGTTTTCCGAGCACTAGCTTCACATCGAGGATTGCCGTGGCGCCTGGCAAACAGCCCGCCCGAACAGGCTGTCGGACGGAACCACGATCGCCTCCGTACCCTGCCCGGCTCAGCCGGCCGTCGCCCACAGCCGTTCGGCCAGGCCGCTGGTGCGTGGGAACACCCGGCCGACCGCATCGCTCAGCGTGGCCGCGTCGCCGCACAGGCGGAACTCGCGCTTGGCGCGGGTGATGGCGGTGTAGAGCAAGGCACGGTCGAGCACCTGGCTGTCGCCACCGGGCAAGAGCATCCACACCTCGTCGAACTCGGAGCCCTGGCTCTTGTGCACCGTCATCGCGTACACGGTGTCGAGCGGCGGCAGCCGGCCGGGTGACAGTGCGCGGTAGCCGCCATCAGCGGTGGGGAACCACACCCGCAGCCCGTCCGGGCTGGGCAGCGCGAGACCGATGTCGCCATTGAACAGGCCGACCGCGTAGTCGTTCTCGCGGATCATCACCGGCCGGCCGGCGTACCAGTCGGCGTCATGGCGCTTGCGCCCGGCACGTTGCAACCGCGCCTCGACCGCCTCGTTCAGCGCCGCCACGTCGCGCCGCTCGGCGGCGAGCAGCATGAAGCGGCCGAAGGCGGCAAAGGCCGCCGCCGGGCCGTCGTCCAGCGCGGCGAAATAACTGTCGCGGCGCGCCAGCAGCGCGTCGGCCAGCTGCTCGCGCGCCGGGCCCCAGCCGATGTCGGGGGTGAACAGGTCATCGAGCGTGGCCAGCGCGGCGCGGCTGTCGCCGCCGTTGACCGCGCGCGCCAGCGCGCCGATGCCGCTGTCGGCGCCGAAGCGGTGGCTCTCGGTCAACAGGGCGACGCAGTCGGCCAGCGCCGGCAACGGCGCCGGGTTGGCCGAAAACGGCACCGTGCCGGCGGCTTCGGCCAACCAGCCGACCATGTCGGCACTGTAGACCTGCTCGCGGCACAGGTCGGCCAGTACCGCGCCGGCGTCGACCGAGGCGAGCTGGTCGCGGTCGCCCAGCAGCACCAGCCGCGCCGACGGCGGCAGCGCCGCCAGCGTGCGGCTCATCAAGGACAGGTCGACCATCGACGCCTCGTCGACCACCAGGAGGTCGAGCGGCAGCGGATGGCCGGCATGGTGGCGCGGCGCCGCCTGACCGGGCACCAGGCCAATCAGCCGGTGCAGCGTCTGCGCGGAACTGGGCAGCTGGACGCGAATGTCTTCCGGCACCGGCAGCGCGGCGCGGGCGAGCCGCACCGACTCGGTGAGCCGCGCCGCCGCCTTGCCGGTGGGCGCCGCCATCGCGATCGCCAGCGGCCGCGGCGCAAGGCTCGCCACCGCCGCCATCAGCCGCACCACGGTGGTGGTCTTGCCGGTGCCGGGGCCGCCGGAGATCACCGTGAAACGCTGCCTCAGCGCCAGCGCGGCGGCGAGTTTCTGTCGGTCCGGCTTGCCGTCGGCGCGCGGCGGGAACAGCGCGTCGAGCACGCCGCGCGCCTTCTCGGCCGACAGCGGCAACTGCTCGGCGGCGAGCTTTTCGATGCGTTCGGCCAAGGTGGCCTCGTCGCGCCAGTGCCGCGCGAAATAGAGCCGCCGCGCGCCGTCGAGGATCAGCGGTGCCGCCTCGCCGGGGCGGCCGACCAGCGGTCGCGCCTTAGAAAGCAAACGCGCCTCGGCCGGCGGCAGCGCGAGGCAGACGTGGCCGGCCTGGTTGGCCGACACCAGTCGTGCCAGATACGGCGTGACCGCCGGCGCTGCCTCCGGTGCCAGGCGGGCAAACAGGCCGGCCAGCTGCGCCGGCAGGCGCGCTTCAGTTACCGCCATCGAGGGCCGCTTCCACCGCGTCGCACACCGTCTGCAGCACCTTCAGCCGCGCGTAGTACTTGTTGTTGGCCTCGACCAGCGTCCACGGCACCCGGCTGGTGCTGGTGCGGTCGATCATGTCGGACACCGCCAGCCGGTAGTCGTCCCACTTGTCGCGGTTGCGCCAGTCCTCGTCGGTGATCTTGAAGCGCTTGAAGCCGGTCTCCTCGCGCGCCTTGAAGCGCTCCAGCTGCTCGTCCTTGCTGATCGCCAGCCAGAATTTCAGCACCACCGCGCCGTTGCCGTGCAGCTGGTGCTCGAAGTCGTTGATCTCGAAATAGGCGCGGCCCCAGTCGGCCTCGTCTGCGAAGCCTTCGACCCGCTCGACCAGCACCCGGCCGTACCAGCTGCGGTCGAAGATGGTGATGCCGCCGTGGGCCGGCACCTGGCGCCAGAAGCGCCACAGCCACGGCTGCGCGCGTTCCTCGTCGTTCGGCGCGGCGATCGGGATCACCCGGTACTGGCGCACGTCGAGCGCCTGGGTCAGGCGGCGGATGCTGCCGCCCTTGCCGGCGGCGTCGTTGCCCTCGAACACCAGCACCAGCGAGCGCTTGGCGAAGCGCGGGTCGCGGGTCAGCCGGTTCAGCCGCGCCTGCAGCTTCTTCAGCTTTTCCTTGTAGGCGTCCTTGTCCTGCTTCTGGTCGAGCGTGAGGGTATCGAGGATCAGCTTGTTGTCGATCGGCGCCAGGATCGGCGGCACGTCGCTGGACGGCTCGACGCGCGCCTTGCCCTCCAGCCGGCTCTTCAGCGCATTGAGCAGCACCCGCGCCACCGTCAGGTTGCGGTAGTTGGCGTCGTCGCCCTCCACCACGATCCACGGCGCATGGGCGGTGTTGGTCAGGCGCAGCATGTGCTCGCCGTGCTTGCGGATCTTGTCGTAGCGGTCGTAGTGCTTCCAGTCCTTGGTGGTGACGCGCCAGGCGGTGTCCGGGTCGCTCTCCAGCGCCTTGAGCTTGGCCTTCTGGCGATCCTTGGTCAGGTGGAACCAGAACTTCAGCACCAGCGCGCCGTCCAGCGTCATCATCCGCTCGAAGCGCAGGATGTCGAACAGCTGCTTGTCGAAGGCGGCGCTGTCGCTCTTGCCGTACACGCGCGGGAACAGCGCGTCCGAGTAGTAGGACCCGAAATACATGCCGATGCGGCCCTTTGGCGGCAGCGCGCGCCAGTAGCGCCACATCCACGGCCGCTCGGTCTCGTCCCCGTTCGGCTCGGCGAAAGCGACATTGTCGATCAGCCGCGGGTCCAACCATTCGTTGATCAGGTTCATCGTCTCGCCGCGGCCGGCGCCATCGAGGCCGTGGATCAGGATCAGCACCGGGAAGTCGCCCTTCTCCTTCAGCTCGTACTGCACGTCGAGCAGCGCCTCGCGCAGCGCCGGCACCTCGTCCTTGTAGGTCTCTTTGTCGATGGTATGGCCGATTTCGGCGGATTCGAACATGGTCGCTCCTTGGAAGTATTCGTCAGCCGCCGGCCATCATCGCGTAGCGGTCTTGCTGCCGCAGCCAGTACCAGTCGTATGGCAAGGCGGCGCAGCAACGCCAGGGGATGATGGCTGACGGCGTTTATTGGAACAGCTGATCGAGCGCGGCAAGCAGGCCATCGGACGGCATGTCGCGCCACACGCCGCGGCCGGTCTCGTCGAGACCGCGCAGGAACAGGTAGCGCACCCCGCCGAAACGTTGGCCGAAATCCAAGCCCCGCGTGGCGAAATAGCGGCGCAGCGCCACCGTGTAGATCAGGTACTGCAGGTAATAATGCTCCCGTGCTATCGCTTCGGCCAACTGTTCCGTGCCGTAGTCATCCGGCGCATCGCCCAGGTGGTTGGACTTGTAGTCGACCAGATAGAGCTTGCCTTCGGCCTCGGCGACCAAGTCGATGAAGCCTTTCAGATAACCCTCGACACGGCGGAAATCCAGCGTCGCCGCCGCGGCGCGGCAGGCCGGGTGCAGGCCGTGCGCCGGATCGACCAGGATTTCGGACAGCTTCTCCGCCTGCAACGGCTGCAGCGGCAGCAGGAATTCCAGCTCGACCAGGCGGCGCCGGTTCGGCACCTCGGCGAGCCGCGCGCCAGGGTCGAGCGGCGCCACCAGCGTGCGCGCGACGATGTCGGCGGCGGCGCCATGCCACTCCTCGCCGAAGCCGGCGCGCGCCAGCTGCTCGGCGATCACCGGCGCGTGCGCCTCGGGCGATGCGGTGAAGTCGATGTTCTCGAAGATCGCGTGCAGGCAGGTGCCGGGGCGCGCGCCGCGCGGGAAGCTGAAGCGGTCGAACACCGGCTCCGCCGGGTCGGCCGACTCGACGGGCCGTGCAACCAGCCGGTCGTGGTCGGGCGCCTCGGCGGCGTGGCGGCTGCCGTGCTGGGCGAGACCGGTGAAGCTGGTCACCCGCCACGGGGTGAAGATCGGCCGCTCGAGCCGCTCGACATGCCATTCGGCCGCGTCGCTCTCTTCACGCGCCAGCCGCGCCGGCGTCGGCAACTCGCTCTGCAGGCGCACCGCGCCCGGGTTGGCGCCGGCGAAGCGATGCAGGTCGGCGACCAGCCGGTCGTGGCTCAGCTCGTCCTTCAGTTCGCGCAGCCCCTCCAGCGAATTCGTCCCCTCGCCGTGCAGCAGCCAGGAGAGCGCGGCGGTCTCCATGCCGCTGGCGCGGGTCCAGCCGATCACCAGGCGGTGCTCGGCGCGGGTCAGCGCCACGTAGAGCAATCGCAGCTTTTCGGCCAAGGTTTCGCTGTCGCTCGCCAGGTGGTCGGCGTCGCCGGCCAGCTCGTCCGGCACCAGCCGGGTCTCGCCGCCGTCGCGGTAGCGCCAGAACGCGGTGTCCTGGCGCGACAGTGCGCCGTCCCACAGGAAGGGGCAGAACACCAGCGGGTACTGCAGGCCTTTCGACGCGTGGATGGTGACGATCTTCACCAGCGCGGCGTCGCTCTCCAGCCGCATCATCGCCTCCTCGCCGGCCGGCGGATTGACCACGCAGGCCTCGAACCAGGCGAGCAACGGTGCCGGGCCGGCCAGTTGCTCGGACTGCTGCTGGATCAGCTCGGTGAGCTGCGCCAGGTTGGTCAGGCGCCGCTCGCCGTCCGGTAGCGGCAGCAGCCGTTCGGCCAACCTTTCCCTGACAAACGCCTGGCGCCAGGCGGCCATGAAGCCGGCGTCGCGCCAGCGCGCATGGTCGGCGGCGAACGCGCCCTGGCGCGTCTCCCAGCCGGTCTCGTCGTCGATCAACTCGACCAGCTCGGCGGCGGTGAGGCCGATCAATTCGGTCGCCAGCGCCGCGCGCAGCCGGCCCTCGTGCGCCGGATCGACCCAGGCGCGCAGCAGCGCCGCCAGTTCCTTCGCCTCGCGGCTGGAGAACACGCTCTCCTGGGTCAGCGCGACGCTGGCGACGCCACGTTCGGCCAAGGCCGCGCGCACCAGCTCGCCCTGGCGGTGGGTGGACACCAGCACCGCGATGTCGCCGCCCTTCAAGGCCCGGTTGTTGCCGTCGCGCGTTAACCTGGCTCCGCCCTCGGCGGCGTCGACCAACAGGCCGGCGATCGCGTCGGAGGAGCTGGCGGCGGCGAGCTTCGCGGCGCGGTCCTTGGACAGCGGCTTGTCCTGCTCGGGCGACAGCCATTGCAGCGTCAGCGGCGCCAGGTCCTTGTCCAGCGTCAGCGTGCCGCGTCCGCCGGCGCTCGCCACCGGCTGGTAGGGGATGTCGAGCAGGAAGGCCTGCTCGCGCGCGAACAGTGCGTTCACCGCCGCCACCAGCTGGTCGGTGGAACGGTGGTTGGTCGACAGCGTGTAGCGCGCACCGGCGTCGTCGCGGGCGGCGAGGTAGGCGAAGATGTCCGCACCGCGGAAGCTGTAGATCGCCTGCTTCGGGTCGCCGACCAGGAACACCGGCCGGCCGCGCTCGATGAAGCCGGCGCGGAAGATCGCGTACTGCACCGGGTCGGTGTCCTGGAACTCGTCGATCAGCGCCAGCTGCCAGCTGCGCGCCATGTGTTCGGCCAACAGCGGGCCGGATACCGGATCGCGCAGGCCGGTGGCGAGGTCGGTGAGCAGGTCGTCGAAGCGGCGCTGCCGGGCGGCGCGGCGCCGCGCGGCGAGCTCGGTGTCGATCCAGCGGATCAGCTCGATCTTGAGCCGCGCCACCTCCTCGGCCACCGCGTCCTGCCAGGCCAGCTCGGCCGCCAGCCAGTCGCCGATGCGGGCGAACAGCGGGTGTTCGGGTGGGGTCTGGCCCTTCTTCGCGCCGTCGGCCAGACCCTGCTGCGTCAGACGGCCCAGCGCCTTCAGCGTATCGCTCCCGAGCGTCGGCGGCGCGGTATCGGGCAAGGCGATGCCGGTAAGCCAGCCAAACAGCCGCTGATAGGTCGGCTGCTTGTAGAGATTGCCCTTCAGCGCCGCGAAACCGTCCCAGAACGCGGCGGCGCCGGCGTCGATACTGGCCGGGGCCGCGCACAAGACCTGCCAGGCCGCCCGGCGCACCGCTTCGCGTTCGGCCAACTGGCCGGGCGGCGGTGTCACCAAGGTCAGATAATCCTTGGCGAGATAAGGCTTCACCGCAGCGAGCCAGGCGTCCGGCGTGTCGCCGTGCGCCGCCAGCAGCCGCGCGTAGAGCGGATCGCCCAGCACGCGCTGGCGCCAGAAATCGTCGGCCAGCTCCAACAGCGGCGCCTCGTCGTCGGCGACCAGTTCGGCGTCGAACGGTTGGCCGGACTCGAACGCCGCGTCGGTCAGCACCCGCTGGCAGAAACCATGAATCGTATAGATCGACGCGGCGTCGAAGCCGGTCAGCGCGGCGGTGAGGCGCGCACGCGCGGTCCCGCGCAGCTCGTCGTCTTCGCGATACGGCGCCAACAGTTCGACGAGGTAGGCGTCACCCACCTCGTCCGCATCGAGTGCCGCCAGCGCTTCAGCCAACCTGGCGCGCAGCCGCGCGCGCAGCTCGGCGGTGGCGGCCTTGGTATAGGTGACCACCAGGATCTGCTCGACGCTGGCAGGCTGAGCCTCGCCCGGCTGAGCTTCCAACAGCAGGCGCACGAACAGCGCGGCGATGTTCCAGGTCTTGCCGGTGCCGGCCGACGCCTCGACCAGGTTCACGCCGGTCAGCGGCACGTCCAGGGGGGAGAACGGCAGCAGCGCGCTCATGCCTCGCCCTCCGCGGCTTGTTCCAGTGCGGTCATCAGCGGCAACAGCAGCCGCTCGGCCCAATCGAGGAAGGCCGGATCGGCCAAGGGGTCGAGATGGCGGAACGCCAGCGCGATGGCCGGATCGTCGCGCTGCGCGACCTTGCCGTTGCCGTCGAAGGCCGGCGCCCATTCGTTCTGCGCAGCGGTCAGCGCCGCCTCGCGGGCGAGCTTGGCATCGGCCAGCGACGCGGCCGCCGCCCAGCTGGTGCGCGGGAAAAACGGCAGCGGCGACTCCTGACCGATCAGCCAGCCTTCCAGCCACGGCGCGAGCAGCGCACGTGCGTCGGCCGCCGGCAGCGCCGCCAGCGTCAGCCGGCCCTCGTCGTCGAGCAGGGTCGACTCGGTGGCGAGGCCGTCCGGCGCCAGCGCATTGAGCAGCAGGTGCTGCAGCCACAGGGCTATCTTCTCGCCGGCGAAGGCGCGGCGCACCTTGACCAGGTACTGGCCGTCGCGACGCAGGCCGGACAGTGTGCCGGTCAAGGTCAGGCCGGCGATCTCCAGCGAGAACGGCCACGGCGGCAACGGCGGCTCGAACAGCGCGGCGGGCAGCTGGCGCAGCAGCCTGCGGGTGGCGTCCTGCTCGGCGGCGAGCCAGGCTTCGCCGAGTTCGCCCGGCGGCAGGGCGCCGGCGGCGCGCAGCCGGGTGGCGGTGGCGTCGTTGGCCGCGCCGGCCAGACGCCCTTCCAACAGCGCGCCGCGCACCCGTTCGCGCCCCTCGCGATCGAGCGCGAACGGCTCGCGCTCTGGCAGCTCGTCCTCCTCGCGCGCGACGCGGATGCCAAGCCTATCGGCGAGCCAGGCGCGCGCCGGGTTTTGCCAGAAGCGCAGCAGGTCGGGCCACGGCAGCACGCGCGGCGTTTCGGCCAACAGCAAGGGTGTGGCGAACGGCACGGGCTCGTGGCGCTCGGCGGCCAGTGCGGCGGCGTAGGCCGGCTCGTAGCTGAACAGGGCCGGACTGCTGGCGTCGTAATAGCGCGGCGAGAACGGCTGCAGCGGGTGGGCGGTGACGAGCGTGTCGCGCACGCCCTCGCCGGCCATCGCGGCGAAGGTGTCGAGCAGCTCGGACAGCAGCGCCGACGGCGGCAAGGGTTCGTCGCTGCGCGCGCTTCGGCCAACGTAAGAGAGATACAGCGCCTCGCGCGCCGACAGCAGCGCCTCGAGGAACAGGTAGCGGTCGTCGAAACGGCGCGAGCGGTCGCCGCGGCGCGGGTGGCGGGCAATCAGGTCGAAGCTGACCGGGCGCTCGTCGCGCGGGTAGACGCCGTCGTTCATGCCCACCAGGCACAGCACGCGGAACGGCAGGCTGCGCATCGGCACCATCGCGCAGAAGGTCACCCCGCCGGTCAAAAAGCCCGAGTCGACCGACAGGGTCAGGCGCCGCTCCAGCCAGTCGCGCAGCACCGCCAGGCCCACCGGCTGGCCGAAGCCGGCGAGTGCCGCGTCACCGGCGAGTTCCGCCAGCGCGTCACGCAACAGCGACAGCGCCGCCTCGTCCTCGTCGTCCGGTTCGAACAGCGTCTCGATCGCGTCGTGGCAGCGCACCGCCCAGTCGGCGGGGCTCGCCGGCACCGCCCACTGTTCGGCCAGACCCGACAGCGCGTCGAACAGCCCGACCAAGGCCGCCAGCGTGTCGGCCAGGCTGCCGCTGGCGCCGGCGAGCGGCAGCAGGCCCTCGAACAGCGGCATCCCGTCGCCGAGCAGCTCGGGCGGCAGCACGGTGCCGAGCAACAGCCTATCCAGCCCCTGGCGCCAGCTGAACGCCGCATCGGCGGGCAGGCCGAGACTCGCCTTGTGCGCGGCGTCGCGCCCCCAGCGGATCGCCGCGTCGCGCAGCCAGCGACGCAGGAAGGGCAGCTCGTCGGCCGAAAGACCGAAGCGGCGCTGCAGCGCGGCGCAGTCGAGCAAGGCCAACAGGCGCTCGGCCTCGAAGCGGCTGTCGGCCAGCTCCAACAGCGCGGCGAAGGTGGACAAGAGCGGATGCTCGCGGCTGACGCGGCGGTCGGCCACGCTGTACGGCAGGCTCGGCGCATCGTCGCGTCGGCCGAACACCGCGTGGATGAACGGCGCGTAGGTGTTGATGTCCGGGGTCAGCACCGCCACGTCGGCGGGGGTCAAGGTCGGGTCGGCGGCGAAGCGGGCCAGCAGCCGGTCCTTCAGGATTTCCAGCTCGCGCATCGGGCCGTGCGCGACGTGGACCTCGACCGAGCGGTCATCCGCGTCCATTGGCAGATGGTCGTAATCGGGCGACTGCGGATTGGACAAGGTCAGCAGGTCGTACTGCAGGCGACCGAGCAGCGTCTGCGGGGCCGGTTCGACGAACAGGTCTTTGAGCTCATTGGCGCATTCGGCGACCAGCAGGTCGAAGAAGTCGCGGCCCTGCTTGCCGAGCGAGGCGAGCAGCGGGTGCCCGGCCGCGTCGGCGGCGTTTTCACCGAGCGCCAGCGCCCGGCGCGCATCGACGATGTCGCCCCAGGCCATTTCGGACGGGTTGAGCGCGAACATCAGCACGTCGGTGATCTCGGCGAGGCGCTTCACCAGCGCCAGATACATCGGCGCCAGGCTGGCGATGCCGAACAGCACCACCCGCTCCGGCACGTGCTCGGGGCGCAGGCCGGCCAGCACCTCGTCGAGCATGCGCACCCGGTGGCGCGCGTCGTCGGCTTCGGCCAACTGCTTCCACAGCGCCGCCTGCCACGCCTCGTCTTCGCCGAGGTCGAGCAGCTGGCCCGTCTCCCAGGCGCGGATCCAGTCGGGGCGAAACACCAGGTATTGGTCGTACACGTCGGCGATCTTGCCGGCCAGCTCGAACGCAGCCGCCTCGCCGCCGGCGAGGTAGCGCTGCAAGGGTGCGAATACCGGGTCGCTCAGGGTCGGCAGCCATTCCATCAGCCGCCAGGCCAGCACATCGGGCGAGAAGAACGATTTCTTCGGCAGGCCGGGGATCACCCGCTGCATCAGCCGCCAGGCGAACGCCGCCGGCAGCACGAACTCGAGATTCGCCGCCACGCCGTTGTTGCGCGCCAGGTCCAGGCTGATCCAGCGCCCCATGCCGCGGCTCTGCACGATCACCGTCTCGGCCGCGAACGGGTCGGACAGCGGCACCGCGCTACTGAAGGCGGCGAGGAATTCGGACAGCGCTTCGAGACGGTTGGACTGGTAGAGATACAGCATGGGCGAGCCCGCGGCGGATGGACTGAGCCGCAGTGTACCACCCGGCCCGCAAGCCGCCTTTCCCTACTCCGCCGGGATATGCCATATAGCAAGGACACCACCGAAAGGATTGCCATGCCCCGCGCCTTCCACCAGCTGCTGCGCGCCCGCGACGGCCACGAGGCCAGCGTGTCCAATGCCGAGCTGTTCTTCGACCTGATCTACGTGTTCGCGGTGACGCAGCTGTCGCACCGGCTGCTCGCCGACCTGTCGCTGACCGGGGCGCTGGAGACGCTGCTGTTGTGGTTTGCGGTGTGGCTCGCCTGGCAGTACACCGCCTGGATGACCAACTGGTTCGACCCGGAGAGCAAGCCGGTGCGGCTGCTGCTGTTCGCGATCATGGGGGTGGGCCTGGTGCTGGCCGCGGCGCTGCCGCAGGCGTTCGCCGGGCGCGCACTGGTGGTCGGCGCCTGCTTTGCGGCGATCCAGCTCGGCCGCACCTTGAGCATCCTGGTCTTTCTCGGCAGCGAGCATCAGCTTACCGCCAACTACCAGCGCATCCTCGGCTGGCAGAGCCTGTCGGCGGCACTGTGGCTGGCGGGCGGCATCAGCGGCGAGGCGACGCGACTGGCGCTGTGGGCGCTGGCGGTGCTGGCCGAATACGTGGCGCCGATGGTCGGCTTCTGGCTGCCCGGCCTCGGCCGCTCCGACACCCGCCGTGAATGGACCATCGAGGGCGGGCACCTGGCCGAACGCTGCCAGCTGTTCGTCATCGTTGCGCTCGGCGAGGCGATCCTGATCACCGGCGCCACGCTGAGCGCCCTGCCCGCCTGGGACGCGCCGGTGCTGATCGCCACCCTGGTCGCCTTCGTCGGGAGCCTGGCGATGTGGTGGGTGTACTTCGACACCGGCTGCCACGCCGCGACCGAGGCGATCGCCCACGCCGACGACCCGGGCAGGCTCGGCGCACGCTTTCACTATGTGCACGTGGCGCTGGTCGGCGCGATCATCGTCAACGCGGTCGGCAACGAGCTGGTGATCGCCCATCCGGACGGCCATATAGAGCCGCGCACGCTGGCGGTGCTGATCGGCGGACCGGCGCTGTATCTGCTGGCCAACGCGCTGTTCAAGCGGCTGATCTACGGCGGCCTGCCGCTGTCGCACCTGGTTGGGCTGGCGCTGTTGGCGGCGCTGACCCCGTTCGGCCCGCATACCGACCTGTTGATGGTCGGCGGGCTGACCACGGTGATCCTGATGGTGGTGGCGATCTGGGAGAGCGTGTCGCGCGGCCGCGCACCTACGCCGGCCCGGCACGGTGTGGATATATGAGCCGGTGCTTGATCCGGGTGGATGGCGGCCTGCTGGCCGCGCGCTAGAATCGCCGTTCGGCCGACCTCTGGAGCCCTCATGCCCGACTACCTGATGCTGAAGCACGCCCACGCCGGCTTCGCCTACCTGACCGTGCTGTCCTTCGCCGCGCGCGGCGTGATGATGACGGCCAAACCCGCCTGGCTCGCCGCCAAGCCGGTACGCATCGCGCCGCATGTCATCGACACCTTGCTGTTGGCCTGCGCGGTCGCGCTGTTGGTGGTCGGCCAGCTCAACCCGCTGCATATCCCGTGGCTGCAGGCGAAGATCGTCGCGCTCGTGGTCTACATCGTGCTCGGCACGGTGGCGCTGAAGCGCGGCAAGACGCCGGCGGTGCGCTGGGGCGCGTTCTTCGCGGCGTTGTTGACGGTGCTGTACATCGTCGCGGTGGCCAAGACGAAGATGGTGTGGCCGTTTTGAGCGCCTGACATCCCGCCCTCGAACTATCCCGTCTAAGCTAGGACGGCAAGGTACCGCTTCCCGTCGTCTGTCCGCGTCACTTGGTATAAGTGCGCCGCGACCTGCACGGAGCCATCGCCTTGCCTTCCTACTCCCTCGCCTGGATCTGGCTCGCCGCCAGCATCGCCGCCGAAGCCATCGGCAATATGGCCCTCAAACACTCCCAAGGATTCAGTCTGTGGCTACCGACGCTGGCCGCCAGCGGCTGTTTCATGCTGGCGATCTGGCTGATGTCGCCGTCGATGAAGCGGCTCGGCATGGGGCTGAGCTATGCGGTCTGGGCCGGCAGCGGCACCGCGCTAACGGTGCTGATCGGGGTGCTGCGCTATGGCGAGCCGCTGCCGTCGTTGCGGCTGGAGGGGCTGTTGCTGGTAGTGGCTGGGGTGGTGGTATTGAATCTGTCGGCGCGGTATGTAATGAGGACCGGGAGCCTAGACGATGTGCCGCTCGTTCGCCCATGAGGGTACTTGTACCGTAACCCTTCGCCTCTTTGGCCAAGCTTAATAGGTACTGCGGCAGCGCCGGTCCCGCCCGGCGGGGCGGAGTACTTTCTTTCGCGTCGCCAAAAGAAAGTACTCAAAGAAAAGGCGACCCCGTTGCACTGGCCTACGGCTTCCCTCGCGCCTGCCAAGCGGCCAGGCGCCGCCGAACTCGCGGGCGGCTAACGTCCGCCCACTCGAACGAGCGGCGGCTTAAGACCTGGCCGCTTGACGATCGCTCGGCAGCGCAAAGGGGGATGGGCAGGATGATTGTGACGATTCTGAAATACGGGCGCGTAAAAACGCAGTGATGGATCAACGACTGGGGCGCTCCAAGGTTGGCCGAAACCGGCTCGGCTTGAGGGGGTGACTTACGGGCTTTCGGCCAATCTTGGTACTTACCCACAGGCAAACACCAATCGACCGCTTTATCCACAGGGAGCGACAGTCCCTGGCATTCACAGGTTTGCCTAGCTCCATTCACGACTGCCCCCGACAAGCACCACATCCCCCTTCGACGCCGCCGAGGACGGCGCGGCCAACGGGGGACGTCGGCGAGCACTGTCCGAGTGCCGACTTTAGCCGGTGCGAGTTGCGCAGCCGCCCGTTGGCCGTGGCGCCCGCAGGGCAGCCCGCGTTAGTGGGCCGGCGTCGTGGGGTCGCCTTCTTTTGGTTCCTTTTCTTGGCGAAGCAAGACAACGAAGTTGCTGCGCAGCTAAAAGGAACTCGCCTGTCGGGCGAGACCGACAAGGCCACAGTCTCCACCAAGGTTGGCCGAACAACATGATGGTTACTGCTCCTTCGATCAATATCTACTGTTTTGTAGGGATGGGGTCACCCGCTAGCCCCCAAAAGCCGGGTGATACCCCACCTCGCCTTGCGGCAGCGGCGCCCCGTTCAGCGCCAGCGCCATGAAATATTCGGCCTGCACGCCCGGATAGCTCAGCCCCGGCCGGGCACGGAAACCGAAACGCTGGTAGAACGCCGGCTCGCCCAGCACCACCAGCCCCGCCGCGCCCTGCTCGGTCATCAGCTCGATCGAGCGGCGCATCAGCGCCGAACCGATGCCCTGGTTCTGCCACGCAGGGCCCGTCGCGACCGGCCCCAGCCCGAACCAGTTGCACACCTGCCCGGCCACCGTCACCGGCGACACGGCCAGGTGGCCGACCAGCTCGCCATCCAGCTCGGCCACCAGCGACAAGGTCAGCGCACTCTGTTCACGCAGCGCCGCGACGATGCCGTCTTCGACCGGCTCGCTGCCCGGCGCATGGTGCGGGTGGTTGTGAAACGCCTGATAGAGCAAGGCCGCGATGGCGGCTTCGTCGCCGGCTCGTTCGGCGCGGATAATCTGCACGGTTTGTCCTTTTCTTGTGTCCGTTCCTGCGACCGGCTATCGCTTGGCTAGTTCCGATAGCGGCCTAATGTCCCCATCGCCTCGGACCACGAGCGCGCCTGCTGGCGCATGCGGACGCACATTCTGTCCACCGCGAGCGAAGTGCTCAACGCCGCTGCGCCGACCAGCCCCCTGCCTGGCATTAGGATCCGTCGCCGCGCGCCGACCGACGGCCGTCCACGACGGGTGCCCGTCCCTGCCGCATAACAATCCGTCGCGAAAACACATGCCTCCCTCGTCTCCCCCTCCTGACGCCGTTATCCCGTTTTTGCTACCCTTGGGGCATGACCGCTTACACCAGCTGCAATCCCGCCACCGGCGAGGTCGTGTATACCCGTCCCGCCGAATCAGACATCCGCCTGGCCGAACAGATCGCCGCCCTGCAACAGGCGCAGCGCGACTGGCGCGGCCTGACCGTCGAACAGCGCATCCCGCCCTTGTTGAAACTGGCCGACCTGCTCGAAGCCGAGCGCGAACGCCTCGCCGACCTGGTCACCCTCGAGGTGGGCCGGCGCACCGCCGAGTGCCTGGCCGAGATCGACAAGTCGGCCCAGCTGATCCGCTACTACGCGCAGCTGGCGCCGGGCCTGTTGGCGGCGCAGCCGATCGCCACCGGCGCGAGCAAGAGCGGCGTGGCGTTCGAGCCGCTGGGACTGGTGCTGGCGGTGATGCCGTGGAACTACCCGATCTGGCAGGTGCTGCGCTTCGCGGTGCCGGCGCTGTTCGCCGGCAACGGCTGTCTGGTCAAGCCGGCGCCGTCGGTGCCGCAGGCCAGCGCCGCGCTGCTGGAGCTGGCGCAGCAGGCGGGCCTGGCGGTGCTCGACATCGGCTGGCTGGCCAACGAGCAGGTGGAGGAAGCGGTGCGGCTGTGCGACGCGGTGGCGTTCACCGGCTCCACCACCACCGGCCGGCTGATCGCCGGGCTCGCCGGCAAGCATCTGAAGAAGACCGTGCTGGAGCTGGGCGGCAGCAACCCGTTCATCGTGTTGGCCGACGCCGACATCGCCGCGGCGGCCAAGGAGGCCTGCCACTCGCGTTTCCGCGATGCCGGGCAGAGCTGCAACGCCGCCAAGCGGCTGATCGTGGTGCCGGAGATCGCCGACCAGTTCGTCGCGGCCTTCCTCGCCGAGGCGGTGGCGCTGCAGCCGGGCGACCCGCGCGATCCGGCCGCGACGCTGGCGCCGCTGACCCGCGCCGACCTGCGCGAGGCGCTGCACGCCCAGGTGCTAGACGCCCAGGCCAACGGCGCCGAGCTGCTGCTGGGCGGGCAGATGCCGGCAGGTCCGGGCTTCTTCTACCCGGCCACCGTGCTCGACCACGTCAACCCGGCCTGCCGCGTCTACCACGAGGAGGTGTTCGGCCCGGTGGCGAGTATTCTGCGCGCCGAATCGGCCGCCGACGCGATCCGCCTCGCCAACGACACCCCGTTCGGCCTCGGCGCGTCGATCTACACCGCCGACACCGAGCGCGGCTGGCAGCTGGCGCGCCAGATTGAGGCCGGCAGCGTGTTCCTCAACCGTCACACCAGCTCCGACCTGCGCCTGCCCTTCGGCGGCGTGAAGGCATCCGGCTACGGCCGCGAGCTGTCCGAGTTCGGCCTGTACGAATTCGTCAACGTGAAGACCTACTGGCAGAAATAAGCTCCCGATGACCCGTTTCTGCCTGATCCTGCTGCTGGCCCTGGTGGCCGGCTACTACGGCGTGATCGCCTTCGCGCCCGCGCTGCTCACCGGCAGCGTGGCCGGCTGGCCGCTGTCCATCCTGGTGGTGCTGGCGCTGTTCGCGCTCGGTTTCGCCATCACCGTGCTGTATGCCTGTTCGGCAGCCAAACGCAACGGAGCCGCGCGATGAACCCGGCCGCGCTGTTTTTCATCCTGTTCGTGCTGCTGACGCTGGCGGTGACCCGCTTGGCGGCGCGCCGCCAGGGCGCCGGGGCGACCGCGTTCTATTCGGCCGACGGCCGGCTGGCCGGCTGGCAGAACGGCCTGGCGCTGGCCGGCGACTATCTGTCGGCGGCGGCCTTTCTCGGCGCGGCGGGCCTCTATTTCACCAGCGGCTACGACTCGGCGGTGTACGCGGTCGGCACGCTGTTCGGCTGGCCGCTACTACTGATCCTGTTGGCCGAACGGCTGCGCGAGCGCGGCGAGTACACGCTGGCCGGGGTGCTGGCGCAGCGCTTCGACAGCCCCGCGGTGCGCGGCCTCGCCGCCGCCAGCTCGCTGACGGTGACGCTGTTCTACCTGATCGTGCAGATGGTCGGCGCCGGCAAGCTGGTCGAGCTGCTGTTCGGCCTGCCCTACCCGGCGGCGGTCGGCATCGTCGGCGCCTTGATGGTGCTGTACGCGGCGGTGGGCGGCATGCTCGCCACCAGCTGGGTGCAGATGATCAAGGCGCTGCTGCTGTTCGGCTGCACCGGCGCGCTGGCGGCCGGGGTGCTGGCCGCGCACGGCGGCAGCGTCACCGCGCTGTTCGCCGATGCGGCGGCGCGCGCAGGCCACGGCGCGGCGCTGTTCCTGCCCAGCCGCGCGCTGGCCAACCCGGTCGAGGTGCTGTCGCTCGGCGTCGGCCTGACCCTGGGTCTGCTCGGCCTGCCGCACGTGCTGATGCGCTTCGTCACCGTGCCCGATGCACGCGCGGCGCGCAGCTCGGCGGTGTGGGCCACCGGGCTGATCGCGCTGTTCTTCGTCGTCAACATGCTGATCGGCTTCGGCGCGGTGGCGCTGCTCACCCCGCACGCCGAGCTGTTCGGCCCGGCCGGCAAGCTGATCGGCGGCAGCAATATGGCGGCGGTACAGCTGGCACGGGTCGAGGGCGGCGAGCTGGCCGCCGGCTTCGTCGCCGCGGTGGCCTTCGCCACCATCCTGGCGGTGGTGGCGGGCCTGGCACTGGCCGGCGCCAGCGTGATCAGCCGCGACCTCTATGCCGGCCTGCTGCGCGGCAGCTCGGCACGTACCGAGCTGCGCCTGGCGCGCGGTGCGGTGGTGGCGCTCGGTGCGCTGGCAGTGGCGCTATCGCTGGCGTTCCGCGACCAGAATGTCGCCTTCCTGTTCGGCCTCGCCTTCGCGCTGGCCGCGTCGAGCAATTTTCCGCTGCTGCTGCTGGCGCTATTCTGGCCTAAGCTGACGGCACGCGGGGTGATCGCCGGTGGCGTCACCGGCATCGTCGCCGCAGTCGGCCTGATCGTCACAGGCCCGGCGGTGTGGGTGGCGGTGCTGGGCCACAAGGCCCCGCTGTTCCCCTATGCCAACCCGGCGCTGTTCTCGGTGCCGCTGGCGTTCGCCGCTGCCTGGCTCGGCTCGGTGACCGACCGCGCGGCCCGGCGCGCCGCGTTGTTTACCTAACTATCGAAAGTCCTGTCTATGTCCCGCCTGCTGCTCTACGGCAACCGTCTTTCCGGCCACAGCTACAAGGTGCGTCTCGCGCTGATGCTGGGCGATCTGTCGCACGACTACGAGCATGTCGACCTCGCGGTGGCGCGCGATGCCCGCCCTGACGATTTCCGCGCCGCCAGCCGCTGGGGTGAGGTGCCGGCGCTGCTGGTCGACGGCGTGCCGCTGGTGCAGTCGAACGCGATCCTGCAATGGTTGACCGAAAGCGAGGGCGTGCTCGCCGCAGCACCGGGCGAGCGCCAGACGGTGCGCGAGTGGCTCAGCTGGGAAGCCAACCGCATCGGCATCTCGCTGCCGAACCTGCGCTATGTGCGCCTGACCGGCGGCGCCAACGAGTCGGTGTGCGACTGGCTGTCGGCGCGACTGCGCGACGATCTGAGCCTACTCGATGCCACCCTGGCCGAGCGCGACTGGCTGGTCGGCCAGCACGTCACCGTGGCCGACATCGCCTGCGCCGCCTACCTGTGGTGGCTGCCCGATGCCGGGCTCAACCTGCAACGTTGGCCGAACGTCGCCGCCTGGCTCGCCCGCATCGAGGCGCTGCCGGGCTGGGCGCATCCGGACACGCTGATGGCGCCGGACCTGGCCGAACCGGAAGAGGACGAGTAATGAACCCGCTGCTCGCGCAACTGGCCGCCATCGTCGGCGACGCGCATCTGTTGACCGCCGAGGCCGACGTCGCGCCGTTTTGCCTCGACTGGCGCAAGCGCTACCGGGGCACGCCGTTGGCGGTCGCCTTGCCGGGCAGCACCGCCGAGGTGGCCGCGCTGGTGAAGGTCTGCGCGGCGAATAACATCCCCATCGTGCCGCAGGGCGGCAATACCGGCACCTGCGGCGCGGCCACGCCGGACGGCTCCGGCCGGGCGCTGGTGATCGCGCTGCGCCGGCTCAACGGGGTGCGCGAGGTCGACGCGGCCAACGCGACGATGACGCTGGAGGCCGGCGTCACGCTGGCCGAGGCGCAGCAGGCCGCGGCGTCGGTCGACCGGCTGTTCCCGCTGTCGCTGGCCAGCGAGGGCAGCTGCCAGATCGGCGGCAATCTGTCGACCAACGCCGGCGGCCTGGCGGTGCTGCGCTACGGCACCATGCGCGAGCTGGCGCTGGGCCTGGAGGTGGTGCTGCCCGACGGCCAGGTGTTGAACCTGTTGTCCGGGCTGCGCAAGGACACGACGGGGCTGGACCTGAAGCAGCTCTTCATCGGCGCCGAGGGCACGCTCGGCCTGATCACCGCCGCGACGCTGAAACTGTTCCCGCGCCCGAGCGCGCGCGCGACCGCGCTGGTCGGCATCGCCGAGTCGGCCGAATCGGTGGCGTGGCTGGTCGACTTGAAGGCGGCGTTCGGCGACCGCTTGACCACGTTCGAGCTGATCTCGCAGCGCTGCCTTGAGCTGGTCGATGCGTACCAGCCGCAGGCGCGCGTACCGTTCACGACGCCGTGGGCCTTGCTGATCGAGCTGTCCGACGGCGGCGCTTCGGCCGACCTGAACGAGCGGCTGGTCGCCTGGTTGGCCGAACGGACGATGCTCGACGGCGTGATCGCCCAGTCCGAGGCCGAGCGGCTGGCGCTGTGGACGGTGCGCGAAGCGATCTCCGAGGCGCAGGCGGCGCACGGTGCGAGCATCAAACACGACATCGCGGTGCCGGTATCGGCGATCCCGGCCTTCATGCAGGACGCGGCCGCGCGGCTCGAAGCCGCCTTCCCCGGTGTGCAGATCGTCGCCTTCGGCCATGTCGGCGATGGCAGCCTGCACTACAACGTGTCCTGCACCCGCCCCGGCAACGCCGAGCTGTTCGACGACGAGGAGCGCGTCAACGCCATCGTCTACGATGCGGTGTACGCGCAGCACGGCACGCTGGCCGCCGAGCACGGCATCGGCCAGCTGAAGGTACACTGGCTGGCGCGCTACAAGGACCCGGCGGCGCTGGCGCTGATGCGCCGCATCAAGGGCCTGCTCGACCCGCAGGGGCTGATGAACCCGGGCAAGCTGTACTGAGCGAGCCGATTCAGGCTCGACTACGCAGTGCCGGGTCGACCGAAAGCACCATCGCCATGGAACCGAGCCCTATCGGGTTTTAAGGTTTTCCCCTGCATCGCGAGCTTGGTTCCAATGGAGAGCCCCTCCCCTTCGACGCCGCCGAGGACGACGCGACCAACGGAGGACGTCGGCGAGCACTGTCTGAGTGCCGGCTTTCGCCGGCGCGAGTTGCGCAGCCGCCCGTTGGCCGTGGCGCCCGCAGGCCAGCCCGCAAGGCGGGCCGGCGTCGCGGAGTCGCCTTCTTTTGCCTACTTTTCTTGGCGACGCAAGAAAAGTAGGTCGCCGGTCGGGCGAGACCGACAAAGCCTCAGCACTCACGGCCCATGTCAGCGTGACGCAATAAAAAAAGCGCCCCACAGGGCGCTTTTTGCATGCCACTCGATCCGCCTCAGAGCTTGAATCGCCCGAACGCCGCGTCCATCCGCGACGCCGATTCGGCCAAGCCGCGCAAGGTGCCGCTGACGCTTTGCAGCTGGTCGTCGCTCTCCAACACCCGGCTGTTGATCGCCTCGGTGCTCTGCGCGATCAGCGTCGACGCATTGTGCTGCTCGGTGGTCGACAGCGTGATGTCGTTCATCTTGCTGACCACCGACTGCATCGACGTACGGATCGCGCGGATGTCGCCGACCGCCTGCTGGGTCAGCGCCACGCCGCTGTCGACCGACTGCACCGTCTGGTTCACGTCACCGACCGCGCGGCCGGTCTCGCTACGGATGGTGTCGACCTGCTGGGCGATTTCCAGCGTCGCCTGCGCGGTGCGTTCGGCCAACTTGCGCACCTCGTCGGCCACCACCGCGAAGCCGCGGCCCTGTTCGCCGGCGCGCGCCGCCTCGATCGCCGCGTTCAGCGCCAGCAGATTGGTCTGGTCGGCGATGTCGCGGATCACATTGGTGATGCTGCTGATGTCCTGCGAGCGGCGGTCGAGCGAGGTCAGCATGTTCTCCAGCGAGCGCACCGCGCTGACCGTGCCCTCCATGCCGTCGGACAGCTGCTGCATCTTGGTCGAACTGTCGGCCAGCTCCTCGTGGGTGCTCTTGACCAGGTCGTCGGCCTGGCCGGCGCTGTCGGCGATATGCGCGATGCTGACGGTGATCTCCTCCAGCGTCGCGGCGTTCGACGAGGACACGTCGGCCATCTGGCGCGAGCCTTCGGCCAACTGGGCCAGCTGGCCGCTCGCCTCGCGTACCCCGCCAATCAACGTGTGCGCCTCGCCCTGCAGTTGGCCGAACAGGCTACGCAGCTGGCCGACGAACTGGTTGAAGGCGCGCGCGGTGGCGGCGATCTCGTCGCTGCCTTGGTCGTTCAGGCGCAGCGTCAGGTCGCCGTCGCCCTGCGCGATGTCGGCCATCGCGTCGCGCAGCCGGATCAGGCCCAGCAGCATGCGGCCGATCACCACGCTCGCCAGCAGCGCCATCAGGCCGAAGGCGAGCAGCGAGATGCCACTCAGCGTGTAGAGCAGGGTCGACAGCGGCGCCATCAGCTCGGCCTTCTTGGCGGCCACGCCGATATACCAACTGGTGCCCTCGATCGGCTGCAGCGAGACCAGCATCGTTTCACCCTGGACATCGACATCGCTGGGCGCTCCCTGCGCGGCGATGGCGGCCAGCGAGTCGGCCGTCAGCGCCGGCGCGATCTGCGAGATCGGCTTCAGCGTCAGGTCGGCCTGCGGGTGGGCGATGATGGTGCCGTCACGGCCGACGATGAAGGGGTAGCCGTCGCCGCGCACTTTCTGCGACAGCACCGACTTGACCACGTCGTCGACGAACACGTCGCCCGCCGCCACACCGCCAAACTTCCCATCGGCCTGGAACGGGGCCGCGACGGTGACGGTCAGCTTCTTGCTCTGGGCATCGATATAGGGGTCGGTGACCACCGGCTTGCCGGCGGCTTGCGCCTGCTTGAACCACGGCCGTTCGGTCACCTGGTAGTCGGCAGGGGGCACCCAGCCATCGGAGAACACCACGCGCTTGTCAGCGTAGCCGATGTAGGTATCGGAGAAGCGTCCGCCCTTGGTAGCCTGCTTCAGGAATTCGAGAACGTCGGGGCGCTGCACCACGTCGGTCTCGCTGGCGATCAGCGCGCGTTTCTCATCCAGCCAGGTGCGGACGACACCGCCCTGCCCCGACAGCACGCTATGGAATTCCTGTTCGATGCCCTGCTGCACTGCGCTGCGCATCTGGAAATAGGCAAAGCTCACCAATACCAGGCCGAACAGTGCCGTTAACAGTACCGTGAGACCGATCAGTCTGCTTCTGAGTGTTTTCACGTCATTCCTCCCTGGGTCGTTCTGTGCTCCGCTTGGCCGGCAAGACTCATGCGGATGTCGTTTTACTTCGGGTAAAGCGATTGTTTTTTGTATTCGACTTACGAATCAGCATACTAACATTCAATTGACTCGTTGCTTTTGCGGATCGGATCAACGCGGTGCGACACGGCTGAAACGGAAGAAAAATGTCGCGTGGGCAAACATGGCGCTCTGCAAGCTGTGGCGAGTTTGTCAGCTGGTGCAGGAGTCGGAGCGCTCGCACCGTAGGCCTCATGCGGTTCGGCCAGCCAGGGCATGAGCCATGCCCCAAGCGGTCTCGCAGTTGGAAACGATGACGCAAAACGGGCGCCCGAGGGCGCCCGTCATTACTACCTCGACCGACATCAACGTCGGCCGAACGATCTCATCCCAGCCGCAAGCCCAGCGGCTTCTCCCCGGTCAGCAGGTAGTGGATGGTCTCCTTGGCCGAACGCATCGCCTCGCCGAACGGCAGCGGATCGGCGCCGCGGAAGAATAATCCCTTGCTCACCTCGCCGCGAAACGCCGCCGACAGCTTCAGGTCGATGCAGAACTGCCCGACCTTGCCCAGGCCGTCGCGCAGTCCGCACACCGACAGGCAGTTCAGCCCCTGGGTGCAGCGGCGCGGGTCGGCCTTGGCATTGGCCTGCAGCTTGGCCTCGCGCTTCAGATAGCTCTTCAGCCACGGCGTCAGCACGCCGCGCGCCGGCAGGCCGGCCACCGACATGAATTCGGCGATGTCCTCGGGACGCGCTTCGGCCAAGGTGCGCTTGAAGTTGTCATGCGCGTCGCCCTCGCGGGTGACGGCGAAGGCAGTGCCGACCTGCACCGCCGAGGCGCCCCAGTCGGTCAGCGCGGTCCGCACCTTGTCGAAATGGCTCATGCCGCCGGCGACGATCAACGGGATCCTCTCGCGTTCCAGCCCCAGCCCGCGGAACAGCTCGAAGGTCTCCTCCAGCACTCGCTTGAAATCGAACTTGGCATCGCCGAGGTCGTCGATCCTGGCGGCGCCGAGGTGACCGCCGGCGTGGTTGGGGTGCTCTATCACGATCGCGTCGGGCAGGCGATTCTTCTTCATCCAGCGTTTCAGCACGATGCCGATGCCGCGCGACTCGGACAGGATGGGGATCAGCGCGACATCGGGGTGCCCGGCCGCCATCTCCGGCAGGTCGAGCGGCAGGCCGGCGCCCATCACGATCGCGTGCGCGCCCGACTCGCAGGCCTGGCGCACCAGCGCCGGGTGGTCGTCGACCGCCTTCATCACGTTGACCGCGATCAGGCCGTGGCCGTCGGCGCGTTCGATCGCGCCGCGCACCTCGCGGTCGAGCGCGATACGGTTGAGCCGGTTCAGTTCGTCGACGTCGGCCGAATGGGACTGGGCGATCAGGTCATCGTGCAGGTGGCGCAGGTCGACGCTGGCGATGGTGCCGACGGCGTTTTCACGGGCGACGGCGCCGGCCAGGCTCTGGGCCGAGATGCCGACGCCCATGCCGCCCTGCACGACGGGTAAGAGTTCACGCCCTTTCAGGCGCAAGGGGGAGAATTCGGTGGGGGTGGTGGTCATGACGCTGCTTTCGAGTGGAAACTCTAGAAAGGAAAAGCATCATTGTCGGCCGCCCCCTCCACCCAAGTGTTGACGCGCATCAAGTGGACGCGCATTGGGCTGTGGCAGCATCGCGCCCGGCACCGGGCCGGACGTGGTGGTAACCGGCATCAATCACTGTCGTGCTGCAGGTTCTCCGCGATCACCGCGTTGATGACGGCGAACTGCAGCCGCGACAGATCGACCAGGGACTCGGTCATGGCGCCCCCCCTTGTTGATTGGCGGACAGATGCGCGGCGACCCGTTGCGGGTCGACCGGGGCGCGATCGCTAAACCACCGCGGCCAGATCACCGCGATCAGCACACGCTTGATCAGCAGCTCCAGAGCGTCCCGAACCAGCCGGGAGGGCAGACGCGACATGCGGCCCCCTTAGATTGATGGCGGCAAGCATCAGGGCAGACGAAGCGGTGGCATGGAACGGCGTCGAGCACGATCGAGCCCGCGCCTCGGCATAGTTCTCACCATAGCTAGCCGACGAAAGGGTGCCCCGCTGTCATTGCTGACGGCTCCCAAAAAAATCCCCGCCGAATGGGCGGGGTTAACCTTGGATACCGAAAAGACTCGGCAACGCCAGAGTAAGCCAGCCGGTGGGATCCGACCATGCGACATGGTGTCGCAGGCGCTCAGCGCCGGGTAAGGCTGGCCATCAGCCCCCCGCCGGGCCGGTTGGCCAGCGTCAGCGCGAGGCCGTGCAAATCGGCCACTCGCTCGACGATGGACAGGCCCAGGCCGCTGCCCGGCTCGCTCTGCCCAGGCGGACGGAAGAAGCGCTCGCGCACCCGCGGCAGATCGTCAGGCGCAATGCCCGGCCCCTCGTCCTCGACGCGGATCTCCGTCGGCGTCAGGCTCAGCACCACCTGGCTGCCGGGCGGGCCGTAGCGCAGCGCGTTGTCCAGCAGGTTGCGCAACAGCAGCGTCAGCAGCGTCTCGTCACCGGACAGCGGCAGCGCGGCCGCGGCCTCGCCGGCACGCTCCACCACCACGCCGCGCTGTTCGGCCAACGGTGCCACGTCGATACAGGCGGCGTCGGCCACCCGCTGCCAGCGCACCGGCTGCGCGTCGGCCAGGCCCGACAGCGGGTCGAGCCTCGAGAGTGCCAGCAATTGTTCGAGCAGGCGGGTGGCGCGGTCGATGCCGGCCGACAGATTGCCCAGCGCGCGCTGGCGCGCCACCGGGTCGCGTTCGGCCAACTGCGCCACCTCGGCCTGCACCTTCAGCGCCGCCAGCGGGCTGCGCAGCTCGTGCGCGGCATCGGCGGTGAAGCGGCGCTCGCGCGCCAGCGTGGCGGCGGTGCGCGCGAACAACTGGTTCAGCGCGGTGACCAGCGGCGCCACTTCGGATGCCAGGCGCTCCACCTCGAGCGGGCTGGCGTCGTCGGCGCGCCGCACCGCCAGCTGATGCGCCGCGGCGCGCAGCGGCGCCAGCTCGCGGCCGATCGCCCACACCAGCACCAAGAGCAGCAGCGGCAACGCCGCCAGCCACGGCGCCAACTGCACGCCGACCACCTCCCAGACCAATTCGCGGCGATAGTTCGCCTTCTGGCCGACCACCACGGTGTGCTGGCCATCCGGCGCGGGCAGGTAGAACAGCCGCCATGGCTCGTCGTGCTTGGCGTCGGCGACCACGAAGCCGCGCTGCGCCGGATCGGCGGGGAAGTGCTTGCCGTCGCCGCCGCTGAACAGCAGCTGGCCGTGGGTATCGAATACCGCGAACGACAGCGCGTCGTCGTCGAAACCACCGTGTTCGCCACCGCGGATCAGCCGCTTGGTCTTGGGCAACTCCGGTGCCGGCACCGCATGGGTAACCAGGTTGGCCGACAGCAGCTGACGCGCGAACAGGGTCTGCTGGGTATCAAACAACAGGTTGATCTCGTGACGGGTCTGGAAATACGCGCCGACGGTGGCGAGCGCCCACACCAGCGGAGCCACCACCAGCAGGATCAGCGACAGCCGCAGCCGCAGGCTGCGCACCTTCATGTCTCGTCACCCAGGGTGTAACCGAGGCCGCGCACGGTGCGGATGAAGTCGCCACCGAGCTTCTTGCGCAGGTGGTGGATATGCACCTCGACCGCGTTGCTGCCGATCTCCTCGCCCCAGCCGTACAGCTTCTCCTCCAAGAGCGCACGCGGCTGCACCCTGCCCTTGCCGGCCAGCAGCAGCTCGAGCAATGCCAGCTCGCGCGCGGTCAGGTCGAGCGCCACGCCGTCCAAGGTGGCGCGGCGCGCGGTCGGGTCGAACACCAGCTTGCCGTGGCACAGCAGCGGGTCGCCCTGACCGTGGCTGCGCCGGATCAGCGCGCGCAGCCGTGCCGCCACTTCGGCCAGCGCGAACGGTTTGGTCAGATAGTCGTCGGCACCGGCATCGAGGCCGCCGACCCGGTCGGCCAGCGCGTCGCGGGCGGTCAGTACCAGCACCGGCACCTGCTGACCGGCTCGGCGCCAGGCGGCGAGGATGTCCAGGCCGTCGATGCCGGGCAGGCCCAGATCGAGCACCACCGCATCGTACGGCGCCGCCGACAGCGCGGCGAGGCCATCGCGGCCGGTCCTGAACCAGTCCACCGCAAAGCCCAGTTGCGCCAGCCCGACCTGCAGACCGTCGCCGATCAGACTATCGTCTTCTACTACCAGAATGCGCATACGCTCTCTTCAAGGTTCCGGCTCGTCGCGCCTCCGCAGCAGGCCGTAGCCGAACAAGCCGGTCAGACCCAGCGGCAGCACCAGCGCCAACACCAGGTGCAGGCCTTCCAGCCACGGTTGCTCGTGCCAGGTATCGGTCGCTAGCAGAGTACCGCTCGCCAGCAGCAGCCCCAGCACGCCCAACAGCAGCGCGACACCGCGCCGCCGCCAGGGTGCCGCCCAAGCCGCCTGCCCGCTCACGCGGTACAGGCAGCGCGCCAGCAGCAGGCCGGCGGCCAGATAACCGATGATCCGGTGCGGCATCGCGGCCGGCACCATCATCGTCAGATTGAGCAGCACGCAGGCGCCCAGGCTGTAATCGACCAGCCGCAGGTAGGGATCGCTGCCCGATTCTTCGGGCTGTCTCAGCTCGTTCAAGGGATTCTCGCCTCGCAAGTCGCCCCGTCCTCATCAGCGGCTTGCCGATTGAGGGACGGGGCGTAACAGGCACGCTCAGTGGGCAGGCTTGCTCATCAGCGGCTTGGCGCTGACCGTGTCGAAATACACCTTCACGCGCTGACCGGCCTTGTCGGTGCCCTCGATCTTGTAGCAGTCGTGCTTGGTATCGAATTCGCGCACCGAGTAGCCTTGGTCTTCCACCTTCTTGATGAAGTCGGACGGCTTGAGCCACTGCGCCTGCGGGTGGGCCGGGCAGCTAAAGTCGGCCGCAAACACCGGGGCGGCGACACCGGCCGCCAGCGCGGCACACAGGATCCAGCTTGGCTTTTTCATCAGCAACACCTCCAGGAGAATGGGACGTGACGACATGCCACGCCCCCATTGAACCCCACGAGGCTTAACCGGGGCTTAATCCCGGCCAAGCCGGAACCGCGAATCAGTCGTTGACCGTCAGCACCACCGGGGCATGGTCGGACGGGCGCTCCCACTTGCGCGGCACCTTGTCGATCAGGCAGTCGCCGGCGCGCGCCTTCAGCGCGTCGCTGACCAGCACATGGTCAATGCGCAGGCCCAGGTTGCGGCGGAACATCATCATCCGGTAATCCCACCAGCTGTAGGCGACCTCGTCCGGGTGGAAATGACGGAAGCTATCGGTCAGACCCAGGTCCAGCAGGCCGGTGAACGCGGCGCGCTCCGGCACCGAGCACAGCACCTTGTCCTGCCAGGCGGCCGGGTCGTGCACATCGGCATCGGCCGGCGCGATATTGAAGTCGCCCATCAGGATCAGCTGCGGGTGCAGCGCCATCTGTTCGCGCACGAATTCGGTCAGCCGCGCGTACCACTCGAGCTTGTACGGGTATTTTTCCGAGTCGATCGCCTCGCCATTCACGCAGTAGGCACCGATCACCCGCACGCCGCCGACGGTGGTGGTGATCACCCGGCGCTGCGGGTCGTCGTAGCCGGGAATGCCCAGCACCACGTCGGCCAGCTCCAGCGGCGCGCGCGCCAGAATCGCCACACCGTTATAGGTCTTCTGGCCGAACCAGACGGCGCGGTAGCCGGCCGCCTCGATCTCCTCGAGCGGAAACTTGTCCTGGTCGAGCTTGAGCTCCTGCAGCGCCAGCACGTCGACCGAGGTATCGGCCAGCCATTGCAGCACCTGCGGCAGGCGCACTTTCAGCGAGTTGACATTCCAGGTGGCAAATTGCATCGCGGCTTCCTTGAGGGGTTCCAATGCGGCGCATCGTAGCAGGTCGTGCGGGCACGACAAACCATCAACGCAATCAACATTAATGACACTGATATTATTACCGACTCCGGACAATGCATCCGGGGCAGCGCACCCATGCTGCGCGACCAACTCATAATCAGGGACAACCATGCAACGTCATCACCAAAGCCTCAGTGCCTTTCTCGACACCCCTGCCCACCGCGACGGCCAGCAGCCGGAATTTCTCCAGGCAGTCCACGAGGTGTTCGCCTCGATCTGGCCGTTCATCGACGCCAACCCGCGCTACGCCGATCACGGCCTGCTCGAACGGCTGGTCGAACCCGAACGGGTGATCCAGTTCCGCGTCGCCTGGGTCGACGACCGCGGCCAGGTGCAGGTCAACCGCGCCTGGCGCGTGCAGCACAATAGCGCGATCGGCCCGTACAAGGGCGGCATGCGCTTTCACCCCTCGGTCAACCTGTCGATCCTGAAATTCCTCGGTTTCGAGCAGACCTTCAAGAACGCGCTGACCACGCTGCCGATGGGCGGCGGCAAGGGCGGCGCCGACTTCGACCCCAAGGGCCGAAGCCCGGGCGAAGTGATGCGCTTCTGCCAGGCGCTGGTCACCGAGCTGTTCCGCCACATCGGTAGCGACACCGACGTGCCGGCCGGCGACATCGGCGTGGGCGCGCGCGAGGTCGGCTACATGGCCGGCATGATGAAGAAGCTGTCCAATCGCGCCGACTGCGTGTTCACCGGCAAGGGGCTGACCTTCGGCGGCAGCCTGATGCGCCCGGAGGCCACCGGCTACGGCCTGGTCTACTTCACCGAGGCGATGCTGGCCAAGCACGGCCTGGGCTTCGCCGGCGCCACCGTGGCGGTGTCCGGCGCCGGCAACGTCGCGCAGTTCGCCATCGACAAGGCGATGAGCCTGGGCGCGCGTGGTCACCTGCTCCGATTCGGCCGGCTTCGTGCACGACCCGATCGGCTTCGACCGCGACAAGCTCGCCCACCTGGCCGAGACCAAGAACCACCGCTACGGCCGGGTGGCCGACTATGCTGAGGAACGCGGCCTCGCCTATCACGCCGGCCAGCGGCCGTGGGGCGTGCCGGTCGACATCGCGCTGCCCTGCGCGACGCAGAACGAGCTGGGCCTGCCGGATGCCGAACTGCTGATCAAGAATGGCGTGAAGGCGGTCGCCGAGGGCGCCAATATGCCGACCACCGCCGCAGCGGCCGATGCGCTGATTGAGGCCGGCGTGCTGTTTGCGCCGGGCAAGGCCGCCAATGCCGGCGGCGTCGCCACCTCGGGGCTGGAAATGGCGCAGAACGCGATGCGGCTGAACTGGCGCGCCGACGAGGTCGACGCCCGCCTGCAACAGATCATGCTCGGCATCCACGACGCCTGCGTGCTGCATGGCAGCCGCAACGGCCGAGTCAACTATATCGAGGGCGCCAATATCGCCGGCTTCGTCAAGGTCGCCGAGGCGATGCTGGCGCAGGGCGTGGTGTGAGTTCCTAGCCAGCTATATGCAAGCAGCCGCCGCCAGGCGGCTTTTTTACGCCTATGGGTTCGGCCAACGTTGGCCGAAGCGCCCCCGTCCGGATCGCGGACAAAAAAAGACCCTCCGGGTTCACCGGAGGGTTCTCAACGACACATGAATGTCCACACAAAGGGGGAAATGCGTCTAGCTCGCTTGCTACTGCTGCTCTGGAGAAAGCAACACGGGTAAGAGCGCGAGTGGCGATCGGAAGTTCCGACCGCCTGCATTTTTTTTCGCGGCTCAGGCGACGAGCGGTTCTCCCACCATGCCGCTGTGGCGCAGCAACGCGTCGATTTGCGGATCGCGGCCGCGGAAAGCCCGGAACGACTCGATCGCCGGGCGCGAACCGCCCACCGCCAGGATCTCGTTCCAGAACTGTTGACCGGTCGTCGGATTGGCGCCGCCGGCCTCCTCGAACGCCGCATAGGCGTCGGCCGACAGCACTTCGGCCCACTTGTAGCTGTAGTAGCCGGCCGCGTAGCCGCCGGCGAAGATGTGGCTGAAGCTGTTGGCGAAGCGGTTGTAGGCCGGCGGAATGTTCACCGCCACCTCGGCGCGCACCGTGTCGAGCAGCGCCTGCCAGTCGCCGGCCGGGTCGAAGTCACCGTAGAGCTGCATGTCGAACAGTGCGAACTCGATCTGGCGCACCGTCACCATGCCGCTCTGGAAGTTCTTCGCCGCCAGCATCTTGTCGAACAGCGCGCGCGGCAGCGGCTCGCCACTGTCGACATGCGCGGTCATGCCCTGCAGCACGTCCCATTCCCAGCAGAAGTTCTCCATGAACTGCGAAGGCAGTTCCACCGCGTCCCATTCCACGCCGTTGATGCCGGCGACGCCGAGCACGTCGACGCGGGTCAGCATGTGGTGCAGACCGTGGCCGAACTCGTGGAACAGCGTGGTCACCTCGTCGTGGGTGAACAGCGCCGGCTTGTCGCCGACCGGACGGGTGAAGTTGCAGGTGAGGAAGGCCACCGGGGTCTGCACGCCGTCGGCCTTGACGCGGCGACCGCGCGCGTCGTCCATCCAGGCGCCGCCGCGCTTGCCTTCACGCGCGTACAGGTCGAGGTAGAAGCCGCCGATCACCGCGCCGTCCTTCACCAGCTCGAAGTAGCGCACGTCCTGATGCCATACCGGCGCGGAGGCAGCCTGTACCTTCACGCCGTACAGGGTGTCGACCACGCCGAACAGGCCGGCCAGCACGCGCGGTTCCGGGAAGTACTGTTTCACTTCCTGGTCGGAGAAGGCGTAGCGCGCCACGCGCAGCTTCTCGGCCGCGTAGGCGACGTCCCAGGCTTCCAGGCTATCCAGGCCCAGTTCGGCCTTGGCGAACGCTTCCAGCTCGGCGCGGTCCTGCGCCGCAAACGGCTTGGCGCGCGCGGCCAGGTCGCGCAGGAAGGCGGCGACCTGTTCCGGGCTGTCGGCCATCTTGGTCGACAGCGACAGCTCGGAGAAATTCTTGTAACCCAACAGCTGCGCCTCTTCGCGCACCAGCGGCAGGCGGGCGCGGATCACCGGGGTGTTGTCGAGCTCGGCCGGGCCGAATTCGGACGCGCGGGTCACGTAGGCGTGGTACAGCTGTTCGCGCAGCG
This sequence comes from Neisseriaceae bacterium JH1-16, assembly GCA_025989215.1. Lineage (GTDB taxonomy): Bacteria > Pseudomonadota > Gammaproteobacteria > Burkholderiales > Chromobacteriaceae > Crenobacter_A. Next base: position 195,488 of record JAPDNP010000003.1, read on the forward strand.
CACGGTTGTCGCCGTACTGCATCACCGGGAAGTAGAACGGGAACTGCAGGGTGATCTTGTAGCCCTGCTTGCCTTCCGATTCGGCCACCGCGGCGAACATCTCCAGCGCGTCGTCCGGTACGCCGGCCAGTTCCGCCTTGTCGGTGACGATCAGCTCGAACGCATCGGTGGCGTCGAGCACGTGCTGCTCGAACTGGGCGCCCAGTTCGGCCAACTCGGTCTGGATCGTGGCGAAGCGTTCCTTCTCGGCGTCGGGCAGTTCGGCACCGGACAGGCGGAAGTCGCGCAGATCGTTGTCCAGCAGCTTCTGCTGGGCCGGGCTCAGCGTGGCGAATTCGCTGCTGGCGGCCAGCGCCTTGTAGCGCTCGAAGAGCTGGAGGTTCTGGCCCAGCTCGGTCCAGAACACCGACAGCTTCGGCAGATTGGCGTTGTACGCGTCGCGCAGTTCCGGGGTGTTGACCACGCTGTTGAGGTGCTGCACCGCGCCCCAGGCGCGGCCGAGCCGCTCGGTGACGTCGGTGAGCGGCTCGCTGGTGTTGCTCCAGCTGGCGGCGGCGCTGTCGGCGGTGATGCGCTCGACGGTGGCGCGCGCCTCGGCGAGCAGGGTGTCAATCGCCGGGCCGATGTGCTCGGGGGTGATGTCGGCGAAACGCGGCAGATCGGTGATGGACAGCAGCGGATTGGCAGTCATGGGGCGTCCTTGTTCGGGCGGGCCAACGGCCCGCGGGTTCGCCTGTATCATAGGCGCTTGAAGTCTGACCGATTAGATAAGGACAGTTCCGATGATTCGCAATATCCGCCGCTATGAAGGCCACACCCCGGAAGTGCCGGACTCCTGTTTTGTCGACCCGAGCGCGGTAGTGATCGGCGAGGTGAAGTTGGCCGAACACGTGTCGATCTGGCCGTGCGCGGTGCTGCGCGGCGACGTCAACCACATCCACATCGGCGAGGGCAGCAATGTGCAGGACTTCGCGATGCTGCACGTCACCCACAAGCGCGAGTCCGATCCGGACGGCGCGCCACTGATCATCGGCCGCCACGTCACCATCGGCCACCATGTCAGCCTGCACGGCTGCACCATCGGCGACGAGGTACTGGTCGGCATCGGCTCCACCGTGCTCGACCGCGCAGTGATCGAACCGCGCGTGATGATTGGCGCCGGCAGCCTGGTGCCGCCGGGCAAGCGCCTGGAGTCGGGCTGGCTGTACATGGGCAGCCCGGTCAAGCCGGTGCGCAAGCTCAGCGAGGCGGAGCTGGCCAATTTCGAATACTCGGCGCAGCACTACATCCGGCTGGCGGCCAAGCACAAGGCGAGCCTGGACGACGAATAAGTCGACAAACCCATGCCAATGAAATAAAACATTCCGTACCTCCTAGCTTAGAAACGGAACATTGGCATGGAAGAACTGGAATACGTCGGATTCTGGACCCGTACCTGGGCGCAACTACTGGACGCCTTACTGATAGCGCTGATCAGCTACCCCTTGTTGTACTTGGCCTACGGCTCGATCTTTTCTGACAGTGGCACATTCAGCCGCGGCCCGATCGATCTGCTGCTCGGCTGGGTGTTTCCGGTGGTCTGGGCGCTGGTGTTCTGGTGCAAGAAAGCGGCCACTCCCGGCAAGATGGCGATCTCCGCCCGGATCGTCGATGCCAAAACCGGCACCCCGATTACGGTGCGGCAAGCCCTCATCCGCTATCTGGGTTACATCGTCTCGTCCCTACCGCTCGGGCTGGGTTATGTCTGGGCCGGTTTCGACGCGCGCAAGCAGGGCTGGCACGACAAGTTGGCCGGCACCGTGGTGGTCCGGCCGAAGCAGCATGGCACGCGCCCGGTCGAATTTACCGGCTAAGGCCCGGCTACCCGCCGGCCCTTCGGCCAACGAAAAAACGGAGCCCGCGGGCTCCGTTTGTCGTGGACGGCTAGGTCGCTTACAGCGCGGCCAGGGCGGCGTCGTAGTTCGGCTCGTCGGCCACTTCGCCTACCAGCTCGGCGTGCTTCACCACGCCACCGGCGTCAACCACCACCACGGCGCGAGCGGTCAGGCCACGCAGCGGGCCACCTGCGAATTTCACGCCGTAGGCTTCGTCGAAGCCCGGGCTACGGAAGGTCGACAGGGTCTTCACGTTCTCGATGCCTTCGGCACCGCAGAAACGGCCTTGCGCGAACGGTAGGTCAGCCGAGATGCACAGCACCACGGTGTCGGCCAGCGCGGCGGCTTTTTCGTTGAACTTGCGTACCGAGGTCGCGCAGGTCGGGGTGTCGATGCTCGGGAAGATGTTCAGTACCAGCTTCTTGCCGGCGAACGATTCCAACGATACGTCGGCCAGGTCGCCGCCGGTCAGGGTGAAAGCCGGGGCCTTGCTGCCTACGGCCGGCAGGTTGCCGACGATTTCCAGCGGGGTGCCTTTCAGGGTAACGCTTGCCATGGTGATGTCTCCTTGTTGGTCATGTGTGAATGCAGCGGCTTGCAGTTTGCCGCAGCCGTGTGACATTTCAACCCTGCCGGCAGCAGGGTTGGCCAAAAGCCGTTGATCGTAAAGGAAAAGCCTCGCGCACTATCTCCGCCAGGGCATGGCAGACCGGGGCATCGCCCCTGGTCCACCCCCTGCCAACTGACCGATTGCCGCGTCTCAGGGCTAATCCGGCAGCGTCAGCCCCTGTTCGGCCAACACCTCGCGCGCGGCGCGGAACGCCTCGACCGCACATGGCGCACCGGCGTACACCGCCGAATGCAGCAGCACCTCGCGCAGCTCGACCAAGGTCGCGCCGTTGTTCAGCGCGCCGCGGATGTGGCCCTTCAGCTCGGTGCTGCGCCCCAGCGCGGCCAGCATGCCGCAGGTCACCAGGCTGCGCGTCTTCAGGTCGATGCCCTCGCGCTGCCAGGTGCTGCCCCAGGCGTGTTCATTCAGCCAGTCCTGCAGCGGTCGGCTGAAACCGTCCAACCCGCCCATCGCGCGCTCGACGAAGGCCTCGCCCATCACCGCGGTGCGGGTGGCGATGCCTTGCGCTTTGTCCTGCTCGCTCATCACGGCTCCTTGTTCCAGACTGGCATGAACGCATGACCATGCCATGATAGTGCGGACCCGGCAAGGCCGATGCGACAGCTGCCAGGCGGTATGGCGCGATCATTAGAGACATCACTAGCCCAAACCGCGGGGATAATGGCAGATGAAATCACTTACGCTGGCTTTGCAGCCGATGACAGTGCCCTAAGAGCCGCTAACAAAACCCAGCACAGCGATCCTGGCTAGGCGCACTGCCGCAGACAGTACAAGCAGTACGGCAAGGCAGTGCAACAACGCCAGGAGGGGTTTGTTAGCGGCTCTAAGCATTAACATGCGTATCCCGCCACCCGGATCAGCCTGCGCCGCGCATATGACCGCCACCCACACACCTTTAAGACCAGGAGCCTCCATGCCCACCGCCAAGCTGACCCGTTCCATCGCGACCAAGCGCCGCACCGCGACCGCTCGCGCCCTGCTCGCCGCGACCTGGCTGTCCGTCGCGCTGTTGCCAAGCGCGGTCCAGGCTGCCCCATCCATCCCATCACAACCGGTGCACTTCCAGCAAGGCAGCAGCAGCGCCACCCTGAAAGGGCAACTCAAGGGCCCCAATAGCGACGGCCGCGACTATGTGCTGCGCGCCAAGACCGGCCAGACCATGACGGTGGAGCTGCAAACCAAGTCGACCTCCACCTACTTCAACATCCTGCCGCCGAACAGCGACGAGGCCCTCTACGTGGGCGAAGTTCACGGAGATCAGCACTGGAGCGGCGTACTGCCCGCCGACGGCGACTATCGGGTACGCGTCTACCTCAACCGCGCCGCGTCCCGCAAAGGCAAGGCATCCAGCTATGCCCTGAAGATTGCCGTGCACTAGCACGGGCCGGAAGCGGCGAACAAGCTCCTCCCGGCCTTGTTGGCCAGGCCAGGATTAACCTGACAGCCCACGGCCGGGGCCCGGCTTTGCTGGTTTTGTGAGCCGATCGACAGTGTGGGACAGCTCGCCCCTTGCACGATTCGGCAACGTACCCAGCCTCTCTTTGCTGAAGGGCGCCCCGCCGGGAGTCGGGCAAGCAGTGCGGCGTCGAAACGCGCTCGAAGATGGCCATAGCCCCCTCGTAGGCACGCTCTGTGCGTGCTTGATGTTTGCCGGGATGGGGCTAAAGCTTAGTGCACCATCTTGTCCGACTACCGAGGCACTGCCATGGCCACTTCTCCCACACCCCCTGTAAGCGCCGCGCCCGTCTCGCCGGGCTCGCAAGCGGCGCCCGCCCAGTTTCGCATCGAGATCACCGACAACGGCCCGTTCCTGGTGTACGGCCAGCCTCCGCTCGTTCAGCTATTCATCACCCTGGACGACAGCGGACAGTCGTGGAGCTACCGCGCCGGACAACGCTTCGAGCTGGAAGAGCCTGCCGCGCTGTGCCGCTGCGGCCATTCGCAGCACAAGCCGTTCTGCGACGGCAGCCACCAGCGGGTCGGCTTCGACGGCACTGAGACCGCCACGCTCGCGCCCATCCTGGACGGCGCACAGCGCTTCGACGGTCCGGCCCTGCAACTGAGCGACAACCCCGACTACTGCGCCAACGCCCGTTTCTGCGACGGGCACGGCAGCATCTGGCAGCTGGTGCCGCGCAGCGACGACCCGCAGACGGTAGCGCTGGTCTTGCACGAGGCACAGCACTGTCCGTCCGGGCGTCTGCTCGCCTGGGACAAGGCCAGCGGCGCACCGCTCGAGGCCGTCGACACCCCGCAGCTGGGGCTGCTTGAGGACCCGCCTAGCCAGGCCAGCGGCCCCCTGTGGGTACGCGGCGGAATCGTCATCCAAGCGGCGGACGGCAGCGTCTACGAGATTCGCAACCGTGTCACCTTGTGCCGCTGCGGCCACTCGCAGAACAAGCCGTTCTGCGACGGCAGCCACGTCACCGCGCAATGGCAGGATGGCCTGCCCGGCCCCGCCGGCGAGCCGCAGCACTAGCCCGACAAGGCCACGCCGCTCGCCTCGCGCGGGCGGCATGCCCCTCAGCCGCCGCGCGGCGCAGCTCCCGCCCCTTCCCCCAGCAGTGCTACACTCTGGCGCTTCGGCCAACCGCTGCGCCAACGATCATGCTGCCCCTGACCCGTTCCCTGCTCGCCGTGCTCTGCGCCGGCCTCTGCCTTCCCGCCCTGGCCGACGAACCCGACGCGCTGGCGATCACCGTCGGCGCACTCAGCCGCAAGGTGCCGGACGGCGTCACCACCCGCCTGCAGACCATGGTCGAGGCGCACCATGACACCGCCTACGGCCGCGCCTACATCGACAATGGCGAGCTGGGCTGGGCGCTCCCGGCGCCGGGCGGCTTCGCTGCGGTGGGCGTAGCCAACGAGCGGCTGTGGGGCTACGGCGGGCCGAGCTCGTCGAACGTGGCGCTGCTGCGCTACGGCATCGACCTGCCGCAGGACGGCACGCTGTCGGTGGGCCTGGCCGACCGGATTGGCTCACACACGCCGGGCAAGCTCGCCGTGTTCGGCATCGACCAGCCGGTCACCACCTGGCGCAACACCGAATGGGGCTTCAGCTACTGGGGCACCGCCGCCGACCGCACCCGCCGCCAGAGCCTGGGCAACGCCAGCTACGGCGGCGACTACCGGCTGGAACAGGGCAACTGGATGATCACCGCCACCTACCCGAGCAAGGCGCGCTGGCAGCTGGTAGCCGGCGCGGGCACCCGCTGGGAGGCGCGCCCCGACGACGGCTACCAGAGCGGCTGGCAGACCCTGCTCGGCCTGCGCTGGAACGCCTCGTTCCACAACGGCGGCAACTGAATCCGCCCCGGAAACGACAACGGGCCGCCCCTTGGGGCGGCCCGTGTTACGTCTACGCAGTACGGCTTACTCGTCCGAAGCGACCGGACGAATCACCAGGCCGGCAGAGCGCGACGGCTCGGCTTCCGGCACCGGCTGGATCACCGCAGCGGCAGCAGCAGCGGCTTCGGCCTTGGCCTTTTCAGCGGCACGCCACGCTTCCAGGTACTCCTGGATCGCGAAGGTCAGCTCGCGGGTACCGTCGCCGGTCAGCGCCGAGATCACGAACACGCGCGGTGCGGTGATATCGAAGCCGAAGCGGTCGTCCGGCTGCTCTTTCGGCCAACCATAGGCCTCCAGGAACGCCGACACGGTCAGCTCGCGCTCTTCGTCCGGCAGCATGTCGACCTTGTTCAGCACCAGCCAGCGCGGCTTGCTGTACAGCTCCTCGTCGAACTTGCGCAGCTCCTCGACGATCGCACGCGCCTCGCGCACCGGATCGACGTCCGGATCGAACGGCGCCACGTCCACCAAATGCAGCAGCAGGCCGGTACGCGACAGGTGCTTGAGGAAGCGGTGGCCCAGGCCTGCGCCGTCGGCCGCGCCCTCGATCAGGCCCGGAATGTCGGCGATCACGAAGCTCTTGGTGTCGTCCATGCGCACCACGCCCAGGTTCGGGTGCAGCGTGGTGAACGGATAGTCGGCCACCTTCGGGCGGGCCGCCGACACCGAACGGATGAAGGTCGACTTGCCGGCGTTCGGCATGCCGAGCAGGCCAACGTCGGCCAGCACCTTCAGCTCCAGCTTCAGCGCTCGGATCTCGCCACCCTCGCCCGGCGTACACTGACGCGGCGCGCGGTTGGTCGAGGTCTTGAAGTGGATGTTGCCCAGGCCGCCCTTGCCGCCGCGCGCCAGACACACGCGCTGGCCGTGGTGGGTCAGGTCGGCGATCAGCTCGTCGGTGTCGGTATCGATGATCACCGTGCCCACCGGCATGCGCAGCTCGATATCGTCGCCGCCCTTGCCGTAGCGGTCGGCGCCGTGGCCCTTCTCGCCGTGCTGCGCCTGATAACGCTTCACGAAGCGGTACTCGACCAGGGTGTTGATGTTCTCGTCGGCGATCGCGTAAACGCTACCGCCCTTGCCGCCGTCGCCGCCATCCGGGCCGCCGCGCGGCACGAATTTTTCGCGACGGAAGCTGGCGGCACCGTTGCCGCCCTTGCCCGCCACCACTTCGATGCGAGCTTCGTCGATGAATTTCATGATTTCTCCTGCCTTGCCTGAGGAGCGAGGTGTGAGGGGTCGTTCGGCCAACCCGCCACACCTCGCGCCTCAATACAAACAAAAAAGCCCTATCCCGAGGACAGGGCTTTTTCAGACGTTACGGGGATTACTCGCCGTCTACGCCGGTGTACGGAACCACGTTCACGGTCTTGCGCTTCAGAGCGCCCTTGACGGTGAATTGTACGTAGCCGTCAACCTTAGCGAACAAGGTGTGATCCTTGCCCTGACCGACGTTGTCGCCAGCGTGGAACTTGGTACCGCGCTGACGCACGATGATCGAGCCAGCCGGGATCAGTTCGCTACCGTAAACCTTAACGCCCAAGCGTTTGGCTTCGGAGTCGCGACCGTTGCGGGAGCTACCGCCTGCTTTTTTGTGTGCCATAGCTAGTTATTCCTTACTTCGAAATCGCGTCGATGCGGATTTCGGTGTAGTTCTGACGATGACCCTGGTGCTTCTGGTAGTGCTTACGGCGACGCATCTTGAAGATGCGAACCTTTTCGCCACGACCGTGGGCAACAACAGTAGCCTTGACAGTAGCGCCAGCTACCAGCGGGGCGCCAACTTCAACCTGTTCACCGTCAGCAACCATCAGCACTTCTTCAAGTACGATTTGGCTATCGATGTCGGCAGGTATCTGTTCTATTTTGAGTTTTTCGCCAACGGCAACTTTATATTGCTTACCGCCGGTTTTTACGACCGCGTACATTCGATGGAACTCCTAATGAATTATCTCCGCGCCAGATGCGCGCGAAGAGCCCGTGATAGTACGCAAGTACCTGATAGCTGTCAATTTTTTCACCGCAACGCCTCGTCACCCCGCTCACCTTGGCCGCAATCGGTTCCGATCTGTTATGATCGCCGCTTTATTGGCTCGTGCTTTTACTGGTTTCCAACGTGTCCACCGCCCCGCTTTTTCGCTCACTGATTACCGAAGACATGCAAGCCGTTGATCGCGTCATCCGCGAGCAACTGCACTCCGACGTGGTGTTGATCCGCCAGGTGGCGGAATACATCATTTCCGCAGGCGGCAAGCGCATGCGCCCGGCCGTGGCGCTACTGGCCGGCAAGGCACTGGACTACGACGGGCCGCATCTGCACTCGCTGGCCGCGATGATCGAGTTCATCCACACCTCGACGCTGCTGCACGACGACGTGGTCGACGAATCCGACCTGCGCCGCGGCCGCGACACCGCCAACGCGCTGTTCGGCAACGCCGCCGCGGTGCTGGTCGGTGACTTCCTGTACACCCGCGCCTTCCAGATGATGGTCGCGCCGCAAGACATGCGCATCCTGCAGGTAATGGCCGACGCCACCAACGTGATCGCCGAAGGCGAGGTGCTGCAGCTGCTCAACATCGGCAACACCGACATCGATGAAGCCGAATACCTGCAGGTGATCCAGTACAAGACCGCCAAGCTGTTCGAAGCCGCCTGCCGCGTCGGCGCGCTGATCGCCGGCGCCGATTCCGAACAGGAACAGGCACTGGCCGCCTACGGCATGCACCTGGGCACCGCCTTCCAGATCATCGACGACGTGCTCGACTACTCGGGCGACGCCGACACCATCGGCAAGAGCTTGGGCGACGACCTGGCCGAAGGCAAGCCGACGCTGCCGCTGATCTACACCATGCGCCAGGGCGACGAAGCATCGGCCCAGTTGGTGCGCCACGCGCTGGAACACGCCGGCCGCGAACATTTCAACGCGGTACTCGCTGCGGTACAATCCTGCGGCGCACTGGACTACGCCCGCGGCGAAGCCGAAGCCGCCGCCCGCCGCGCCGTCGACGCGCTAACCTGCCTGCCGGACAGCCCGGCCAAGAATGCGCTGGCCGAACTGGCCTTGCTGTCGGTACAGCGCGCCGCCTGATTCTCGTCTCCGTAGTTAAATGGATATAACGGCCCCCTCCTAAGGGGCAGTTACAGGTTCGATTCCTGTCGGGGGCACCAAAACACGTTCCAAAGCAATCCAAAGCAGTCCACAAAACCCGCACAGCGTAAGGCTCTGCGGGTTTTTTGTCGTCCAAAGAAGGCCTAAGCGTACCGTTGAAAGCCGGGGGCACATGGGGGCATACTTGGGGGCATCACAGCAGGAGGCTTTTTCTTATGCCCCCAATCACCTGGAGAAACCCCCATGCCTCTATCAGACACCACGTGCAAAAGAGCCCAGCCTCGCGACGATGGAAAGCCCCTGCGCATGGCCGACGAAAAGGGCATGTACCTGGAGGTGCTGCCAACCGGGGGCAAATACTGGCGGATGAAGTACCGCTTCGCCGGCAAGGAAAAGCGGCTAGCCCTAGGGGTCTACCCTGACACCAGCCTGAAAGAAGCGAGAGAGAAGCGCGACGCTGCCCGCAAGCTGCTGGCCGAAGGTCTCGACCCTGGCGAGAAGAAGAAGGCCGACAAGATCGCTGCCAAGGTGGCCGCCGCCAACACCTTCGAAGCCATCGCCCTGGAGTGGATCGACAAGGAAAGCCACGAATGGTCGGCGGTGCACACTGAGCGCGTCATCAGCGCGATGAAAACACACCTGTTCCCATTCATCGGCCATCGCCCGGTAGCGGAGATCCAGCCGCTTGAGCTGCTAGACGTGCTGCGCAAGGTAGAAAAGGCCGGCAACATCGACACCTGCAAGCGACTACGCCAGCGCTGCTCTGCCGTGTTTCGTCTGGCGATCCTGACCGGGCGATGCATCAATGACCCGGCCGCACCTCTGGTCGACACTCTCAAAACACCTCAGCCGGAACCCCGCAAGGCCCTCAAGCGCGAAGCAATCCCCAACTTTCTCGACGCTCTGGACAAGTACGACGGCACGCGACAAACGAAGCTGATGATGGAGCTGATGCTACTGACCTTTACCCGTGTCGGAGAAATGGCTTCTGCCCAGTGGCAAGAGATCGACTTCGATGGGGCTCTATGGACGATCCCACCCGAACATCGGAAGTTACCGGAGAAGGTCAAAAAGACAGCCTCCCCACACCTTGTCCCGCTGTCTAGCCGGCCTCTGGAAATCCTGCGCGAGCTGCAAGCCATCAACGGGGGTCGTGTGCACGTTTTCCCGAACCGCAACGACCCGACCCGCCCCATGTCGCCAGAAACACTGCGCCGCGCACTGCACCGCATGGGCTTTAAGGGCAAGGCCGACGTGCACGGCTTCCGCTCGACAGCCTCCACCATCCTCAATGAGACCGGCTTCAACCCGGACGCTATTGAACGCCAGCTATCCCACACCGAAGGCAACAAGGTACGGGCCGCCTATAACCGCGCCGAGTACATGGATGAACGCCGCATCATGCTGAAATGGTGGGCGGACTACATCGTGAGCATTAAAGCAGGCGGCAAGGTGATTCCTTTCCCAGGTCGAGCCGCCTGACAACATGGGAAATACTGCAAAAAAGGTACGAGTTCATCGTCGATGCAGGATCGGTTAGTCGTGACGAAACAATGGTGCCATGCGTTCCGGGCTGTTCCGGGGCCGCCCGATAAGGACCGAACATGGCCGCACAGCTCCAATCCGAGCTTGTCGTTATCCGTCGCAAACAGGTAGAAGCCCGCACGGGCCTTTCCCGCTCGGCGATCTACGCCCGCATCGATCCGAAGTCCAAGTATTACGACCCAACGTTTCCCAAGCCTATTAGCCTAGGAACGGGCGCTGTCGGCTGGCTCGAGCATGAAGTATCGAGCTGGATCTCTGCGTGTATCGAAGCCAGCCGTCGTGCAGCTTAAGGGGGCATGATGCAAAACATACTCGCTCAATGGACCGATGGTGATCGCAGGGCAGTCAGGATCGTGCAAGCAGCCGTTTCGGTATCGACGCAAGCATATCCTAGCCAGATGAGCTCACTCGCAGCTCGTACCTTGGCACTACTTTTGGAAGGGCGCCACTTGATGGGGCGCGGTGTCGAAACGGGGTTAGAAAGCCATTATTTCCCTGTGAAAGATCCCGCTACCGGCGTTGAAATCGGGGGTGAGGCCTTGCGTGCAGTGGTTTGTTGCCTTGCCACGGATTACGGCTGGAGCGTCCTTTCGGGTACTTTCAATATCAAAACGTCATCAGGCCGAATAGTTACCGTCGTTGAATACTGGCTTCCCCTCGGTGTTATCGAATCGGCTCTTGGGCGCGACGAATACCTCGAGGCCGCTTATGCAGGACTCGCTCTGAGCGCCAACTCACAACATCGCGGCTGAGACACAACACTATGAGAAATTTTCCGGGAAGTACCACTCCGGGGGGAAAGGTCCGTCCGCTTGATGCCGATACCGTGCGCCGCGCTGCCTTCGGGCGTTGGTTTGACGTGCTGGTGGCGCTGGGTATTCCTGCCAACGTGCTCGCCAAGAAGCGCAACCAGCCCTGTCCGGCCTGCGGTGGCCGTGATCGCTTTCAATTCATCGACAAGGGGCAAGGCCGCTTTGTCTGCCGCTCGCTAGATAGCCTGGGCGGCGACGGTTTTGCGCTGGCCATGCACTGGCTCAATGCCGATTTTCCGACCGCGCTGCGGGCCGTGGCGGGCGTGCTGGGGCTGGCCAGTGAGTCTGCTGGTGTGACGATACCGAGAACACCGGCACCACCGGCCGCGCCAGCACCATCCAAACGCGACAACAGCACCACTGTTGCCCGACTGTGGTGCGAAGCGTTGCAGATTCAGGCAGGTGATCCGGTGGCGCATTACCTGGCGGAGCGTGGTCTGGATCTGAGCACCTACCCTGATGCGCTGCGCCACCACCCTGCCATGCCGTACTGGTGCGAGGTGGCGGGCAAACCTGTCTGCCTGGGTAACTTCCCGGCCATGCTGGCCGAAGTGACGGCACCGGATGGCAGCCGGGTAGCGCTGCATCGTGTCTACCTGAGCCCGGATGGGCACAAGGCCAGCCTGGTGCATCCGACGACCGGCGAGCCCTTAGACGCCAAGAAGTTGCTAACCGCCCATGAGGGAGCAATGCGCGGCGCTGCGGTGCGGCTGTACGAGCCGGAAGGCGGGGGATTGGCGTTGGCCGAGGGCATTGAGACGGCGCTGGCGGTGCGACTGGGCAGTGGCCTGCCGTGCTGGGCTGCCGTGTCCGCCTGGGGGCTAGAGAACGCCGCCCTGCCCGAGTCCGTCACCGGCGTCTACATCATGGCCGACCACGACGTGAGCGGCACCGGCCAGAAGGCCGCCGACACCCTGGCTCGCCGACTGATCGGCGAAGCGCGCCAGGTACGTGTAGTGATTCCCGAGCAAGCCGGCACCGACTGGCTCGACGTGTACCAATCCCGACAAGAGGGGGGCGCCTAATGGGCAGCAACGACATGGCAACCCTGCAGCAGGCCGCCACGCTACCGCCTGAGCCGCTCAAACCGCGCTTCGAGGTGAAGCGGGATGGAGTGTTCTACGTCGGCACCATGCCGTGCCGAGATTCTGGCGAGAGGGTCGAGTCGCCACCGGTATGGTTGTGCGACCGCCTCGACATCATCGGTCGGGGTGTCGACGATGGCGGCACCCATTTCAGAGTACTGCGTTGGCGCAGTCGTGGGGACCAGCAGGCCCAGTCCCTCGCCCTGCCGCTCAGCGCCATTGGTGAGCGGGAGGCTTGGGCCGCGCTGCGCTCGCGGGGCCTGGCGCTGTCTCCCAACCGCCGCATGCTCGAGCACTTGGCGATGTACCTGCAAACCCGCGGTAGCGACGAGATGCACCACGTCACCGAGCGCGGCGGCTGGACGCATGGCGCTTACCTGCTGCCCAGCGGTGAGCTGATCGGCACGCCATCGAGGCCGGTGCATTATGCCGGCGACAAGAATAGCGCCAGCGCCTACCTGGCCCAAGGCAGTACCGAGGCTTGGCGGGAAAGCGTCGCCCGGCTGGCTCGCGGCAACAGCCGGCCGATGCTCGCCATCGGCGCGGCGCTGGCGGCCCCATTGCTGCACCTGGTGGATCTGGAGTCTGGAGGTTTCCACCTGTTCGGTCCCTCCGGTTGCGGCAAGACCACCAGCGCCAAGATCGGTGCCTCGGTATGGGGCGAGCCGCGCGAGCAGGTGCTGAACTGGGACAGCACCGCCCTAGCTCTGGCCAACGCGGCGGCAGCGCGCAATGATGGCCTGATGCTGCTGGATGAGATGGGACAGGGCAACCCGGACGCGGTGAGCATGGCGGCGTACCGGCTGTTCAACGGTGCCGGCAAGATGCAGGGCGCCAAGGAGGGCGGCAACCGCGAGCAGTCCCGCTGGCGGGTGCTGGTGTTGTCTACCGGGGAAATCGACCTGGCCGGCTTCATGAGCGGTGGCGGCCGGCGTACCAGGGCCGGGCAGGAAGTGCGCTTGGCCAGTCTCCCTGCAGACGCAGGCAAGGGGCTGGGGGCGTTCGACACGCTGAACGGCCACCCCAGCAGCGGCCAATTGGCCGAAGCGCTGGAGGACGCCGCACGCCAGCACCACGGCGCGGTGGGTCGGGTGTTCGTTGCCCATGTCGCCGGCCAGCCGGCCACGATAGCCGCCCGCCTGCACCATGCCATCGAAGTCACTCGCGATGTCCTCCCTAAAGAAGCCACCGGGCAGGTACGCCGAGTCGCCGCCCGCTTTGCTGTCACCGCCGAGGCACTGGAAATCGCCACCGATGCCGGCTTGACCGGCTGGCCGCCCGGGGAAGGACGCACCGCAGTGATGAGCTGCTTTACCGACTGGCTGGCCCGCTACGGAGTTGGCAACCGTGAGGTAACCCAAATCATCGAGCAAGCGGAGGGCTGGTTCGCTCTGCACGCCTTCGGCCGTTTCATCGACTGTTCCAGGGCTGCCGACGATCACAGCGAGCCACACATGCTCAACTGCGCCGGTTACCGCAAGCGCGATGCCGACGGGCTGCACTGGCTGGTGTTCCCGGCTGTGTTCAGGGAGGAAATAGCTGAGGGTTTCGACAAGACGGCGGCAGCTGATGCACTTGCCAGGGCGGGAATGTTGATGAAGGGCAATGACGGCAACGCCACCAGCAAGCACCGGACTCCGGACGTCCCCAAAGTCGCTAGGCGGTTCTTCAAGTTCGTCCAAACCGTCCGAGAGTCCGATGGCGAATGAGTTCGCTACACGCACGTAAAAAATAGATGGAACTGGTGGAACGGTGGAACCTGTCGCTGAAAGCCTTATTTGGCGTGGATTTGAGCGGTTCCACCATGGTTCCACTGCGCTCAGCACCGGTGGAACCTGCGCAAGAAAAAGCAGGCGGTTCCACGGGAAAATCGGGGCAGTGGGACCGTGGTGGAACCACTCAACGTCAATAACGGCGAGGATTTGCGAAGTTTGTTCCACCGTTCCACCGGTTCCACCACGTTTTGAGTACACATAGCAGAAATGAACATACCCCTTGACCGAGCAATCTGCCATCGGCACCATGGGGCCGTCGCGTTCAATAGCGCGAACGGGATTGGCGTCCCGAACAAGTTGGCGGACAGCCGCCTTGCGGCTATTTTTACGTCCGTCTGCAACACCATTGGCGCGTCTTCTTCTATGGCGGGCCGTGGTGGGAGCGTGCTTGCACGCGCCGGTTCCAACTTGCCGGTACGCCAATCCTGCCATGTGCCTGCCACCCTCGATTGGCGTCGAGGGGCGGGCTTAATGCTCAAGTTGGAGGCCTCCATGCCTGCTATCGCCCTGCGTGCTTTCCGCGCTCTGTTCCCTGTTACTCGTCGCTTTGTTTTCATCCTGTACCGCCGTCGTGCTATCAGCGCTCTGACGCTCGTTCGCCTGATCGGGGGGGCCGCATGAGCAGGCGGCGTGTGAGTGGCTACGGAGTCCGCAATCTGACATTCAGGTCTGCCCGCGTCGAGGCGGTTGCCATGCGGCAATCCGCCAGCATCGACCGTGCTGGCCGGCGAGCCGTGTTCATGGCGGTGGCCAGTCAGGCTGACGACACATTTGTGGCGATCGCAACGATGGCCGATGTTGCCGCACTGACCGGCCTGAGTCCCGCTGGACTGAAGCACCATCTCGGACACCTCCGTCGCGCTGGCCTTTTGTGGATAGAGGACTTGGGCAGACGTGAAGGTTTCTCGCGGGGGACGAAGCGGTTCAACCTGCAACGCACTGATGCAACCGCCCCGAAGCTGGCCGACCTGGTGGCCTCGCCGCAGCTCTCCGCCGCGCTAGCCCGCCGTACGGGTGGCAATGAGGTGCTCACCGTCGAAGCGCTAGACCCAGATGAGACTGATCTGCACGACGCTGCGGTGATGTTGCACGCCGATGGCACGGTCACGCTGCTGCTGGCGCCGATGGGTGACCTCGATGTGCCCGAGTTCCTCTCGTGCATGGCCGAGGTCCGACGCCGTGCTGGTGAGCTGGGCCAACGCTTCGGCCGACAGGTTCGTGCTGGCCTGGCCACGCATGAGCGCCCGGGCCCCGGCCGTGTCCTGGCGGTGATGTCCGCCTGCCGTGAGTACGGCGTCTACTACCTTCCCCTGCCAAACTTGATGGAGCAAATGTAAATGGCGACGCTAACACACCAGCAGTGGTGCGAGATTCGAGTTTTATGGGAGGCATCGCCTAGGCAGGGGATTGCCTGGCTGACCGTGAAGCACGGCGGGCCGTTCGAGATATCCGAGGAGGCCATTCGCAAGCGCCGTCTACGGGATGACTGGCGCAAGCCGGACAATCTGGCCGTGCTGGCATCGAAAGCCTACCTCTTAGCGGACCTCGAGCTGACGCCGCAGCCGCGCATGCCGGAAGCCGGCTCCGAAACAGCGCATGGACCGCACAGTGCAACCTACGAGTTGGGTTTTGACCAGCCTAAAAAAGAGGCGCTTGGCGACCTGAAAGAGTTGGGCACGCTGCCTGGTCACCTCGTGGTGGACGGCGATGCCGAACTACTCAAACGTCATCGTGGCGAGTGGGGTGCAGTCCGTGCCCTGGCCTATGAGGCGATCCAGAAGCGCGACTTCGAGACCGCCAAGCTGGCGAAGATTTCGTCCGAGATTCTACGCAACGTGCAGGACGGCGAGCGCAAGGCCTACGGGCTGGATACGCCGGGCGAGGGCGGCCGAACCATCGTGATCGACCGGAGCTAGCTGGTCCCACTTCCACGGGTGCACGGTTCGCCGTGCATCTGTGTTTCTGCTCAAGCGTGTAGGAGTGTGTACGTGCGTACAGCTGTAAATCAGTGTATCTGTGCCGTGTGTCGCACCAACTCAAGGAACTACGATGGCAGTGATTTTCGAAAACGACGGCAGCACCCCGCTGGGGCTGGATGACGTCGACGGCATGGCGGAGTTCCTCGAGCCGGACAATGACATCGGCCCGACCTGGGATCCGGAGGTCGATGACTTCCCTGCCTACCTGGGAGATCTCTCTGTTCCGAGCCAAACCGATCGAGCCGCGGCACTGCACGGCCTGCTCGACAGCCATGGCGGCCCAGAAGGCATGGTCGAGCTGTTGTCTGGCATGGATCCTGACCAGCGCACCGCCCTGATTGCCGGATTGGCCCGTCTCGGCGGGGTGTCGGCCGAACACGTCGAGCACCATCTGCTCGGCGATCCGAGCGGTGCGGCCGACTATCTGGCGCAGCTCGATACGCGCCACGACGCGCAGACGCCGGCGGCGCTCGAGCACGAGGAGGTCCTACCCGATCCGTCGACCGTGCACGCCGATGTGCTGGTGGCCGAGTTGAAGGCCGATTTGATGGAGGCGATCCTGGACGACCCGGTGTCGCCGGAGGTGGACCGGCTGATTCTGAGGCTGGCCACGGCGCTGCGCTGACGGGCATCCCCGCCGCCGAGTGGCAGCTGTTCTGCCTGAAGACCACCGGGCAGTTGCCGCCGATCTGACCTCTCCCTCCCCCTGGGCCGCCTTGAGCGGCCATTTTTTTGCCTGTTTCCCCCGATTTCTGTAACCACTGCGGAGGTGTGTTACAGGTTATTGCGCGTAAGCCATTGATTTCTAGCGTGTAACCTGTAACCGGTAACTTTCGTCGACACACCTATATACGTAAACGATACGTATCGCGCGCTACGTGCATGTATGTATATGTATATGTATGTCTATTGGAAAAGATGGTTACATGGTTACAGAGGTAGCTAAAACCCTTACCAGACCGGAAAACCGGGTGTAACCAATCTTGAAACCATCGGCGGTTTCGCCTGTTACACCGGTTACGCCTCGCCTACTCCTTCCGTAACGCCTTTGTTGGACGCCTAGCTAGACTGCCTCACGTCGCTACTCGCCTCGTGCTGCCGTGTCCTCTATTGCCTACTTCTCCCGCCCGGAGCTCGGTCCCGGGAAACACTTCGAATGCCCGCGTCTCCGTGGATCCGTGTCCACGGATTGGTGCGCCCGGCAGTGGCGCGAGGTTAACCAACAGCCCGAAGGCCGCCGCCACCCGCGCTGGGTTTCCTGTTCCGGCTGCGCGACAGGCGCCTTGCATGCTGGTGTCGGTGCCGACGACTTGCCACCGGCGCTCTCCGAAATGCGAATCTGCGCGCGCTGCCTGCACGAGTCCGACCGGATGATTCGCGGCTACTTGTGCATCTCCTGCTACAACCGTGAGCGCGAGTACCGCATCGGCCGTAACGCCAAGGGCAAGCCGCCCGTTAAGCACCCGCCGCTGTTCGATGTGCGCCTGCGGGTGTTCGACCCTGCCAAGCCTCGCGCCAATCCAATTCAGGTAGTCCAGGGGTGCACGTCGTACCGTGAAGCCGTTATCCGCGTGTTCCAGCAGGCCGGACCCGGTATCGCCGTGTCTGCCTGTCCTGCCGCGCCGGTACCGTCTCAAGGAGGGCATGCCTGATGCCCTGGAATATCGAATCTCACCTTTCCCACTGCTGCAGCGCCCGAGTGCTGTCCAGTTTCGACGGCGTGCTGTTCCTCTACCGCTGCTCGAGTTGCGGTGCCGAGGCGTCTGGCCCATCTCCTGCCGTGCTCTGCGCATGCGGGGCTACGGTTGGCGCTACCTGCCGTGACGCTGGGCTGCGCTGCGCGCCGAATCCGGTAAGGTCGGTGGATCGTCCTGCCGAGATCGAAGTGGTCGCGTTGTCCCGTTACAAAACCATGGAATTAAGAAGGGGGAAGTTAAATGTCTGATATCAAGATTGGCGTCTCGGCGACGCCGGGTAATGCCAAGGCCGTGCTCGATGGCATCGATCGTGCGGCCCAAGGCGCGGTCGATTCGGTCGAGGAACTAGGCAAGGCCGGTGCAGCAGCCGGCGCTGGACTCAAACAGACCGCTAAGGATGCGGCAGGGGCTGTCGAGGCCGTCGAGAATCTTGGTAAGGCTGGCACCTCTGCAGCCACCGGGCTGAAACAAACGGCGAAGGAAGCGGTCGACCTCGTCGAGGCTGTCAGCGAGCTCGGTAAGGCCGGTGACGCCGCGGCTTCCGGCTTAGGCAAGGTCGAGCAGGCCATCAACAAGCTCGATCTGTCGGCGAAGCGCCTTGGCGCGGTGTCGAAGACGTTGAGCAAGGAGTTCGGCCAGAAGGTTTCCCCGGATCAGGCTAAAAGCTTCCTCCAGTCGTTCGAGCGCATGCGCGCCAACAAGAGCCTGTCCGGTGGCTCAAAAATTCGTCAGTTCGACACCTTCGAGGAGTGGCTCTCCGGCAACCGGCAGATGTTCGTCAATCAGCAGGAGGCGGCCCGCTATAAGCACCGAGTGCTGTCGATGGCCGCCAGCGGGGCGCAACTGGAGGTGAAACCGTCGGCGCCGACCCCCAACGACGAGCCATTGCGACCGCCGAACCTGTTCGAACAGGGGGTCAACAAGGCAGGCAATGCCGGGATGGCGTTCGGCAAGGGCATGCTGGCGCTGGCCGGCGTCAACTCGCTGATGGGTATGGCAGGTCGTTCGCTCGACATGGCGACCGAGGAGTCCACCGGTACCGACACACTCAAGCGATCGATGGGCGACCTGGGCGTCGACTTCGACAATCTGAAGGACCAGCTGCGCGAGGCTGGCAAGGGGCTGGGCTTCGCCTCGGTCGAGGCGGTGCGCCTGGCTCAGCAGTTCTCCCGTGTCTCCAACGCGGGGCCCGGTACCAATATGGGCGCCGAGGTGCGGCAAGCGGCCGGCTTCTCGCGCTCCTACGGCATGGATACCGGTGTCGGTACGCAGTTCTTCGCCCAGGCCCGTGAGTTGCACATGACCTCAAACGAGACCGAAAGTCGGCGGCTGGCGCTGATGATCGCCGAGTCGATCGACCGCGGGAAGAACTCCGCCAAGTCCGACGAGGTGCTTTCGGCGGTCGCCAACTTCTCGACGCAGGTAGCCCGGCTGTCGCTGGCACCGCCGAATGCCTCTGGCTTTGCCGGCATGCTGGCCGGCATGACCAAGGAAGGCATCCCCGGTCTCGACGTTGGTGGCGCCTCCTCGATAATCTCGCGTGCCAACGACTCGGTAGCGCGGGGCGGCGGCATGGGCGAGGCCGGCAAGAACTTCACCTTCTACGCGCTCGGTGGCGGCAAGGGTCGCATGGATCCGGTACAGGCGATGGCGCTGGCCGAGGGAGGTCTGTTCGGCTCGTCGATGAGCATGTTCGGCACGAACAGCGCGCTCGGCCAGTATTACGGCAAGAACAACCTACAGCTGTCCAGCCGCACCAATTTGTCGCGCATCCGCGAGCAGCTCGACCGGCAGTACGGCAACAACAAGTCGCTCAAGCTCGACGCTGCAAAAAATTACTTCGGGCTGAACTACAACCAGGCCGCAGCGTTCCTCAATGTGAAACCAGAGCAGCTGGGCAACCTGGAGCCGATGCTGGCAAAGAGCGGTATCAAGATCGATCAGCTGTCCGCCACCGGTTACAGCCAGCTCGCCCAGGTCGGTTCGGCCGACGATGCTGGGTTGCACCGTATCTCGACCGCCATGTTGGGGCGAGCCGACATCAGCGACGGCGACAAGGCCGATCTGCGAAAGGCGGGATCTGGCGGCACTGACGCGCTGCGCACCGAGTTGGTGAAGCTGACCGCCAAGTACGAACAGGAGATGACCGAAGGCAAGAAAACGGCCAACGACATCGCCAGCATCAACCAAGTGCTCACCAACTCGGGGTCGTACCTGCTGTCCGGGGTCAACGCCATCAAGGAAGGGGTGCTTACGATGGTCAACAAGATTGCGCCGGAAAGTGGCTACGCCAAGCGTGGTGCAGCACAGGCGGCGGCTCTGCAGCTGTCCGCTGGCGGCCATAGGGCGCTATTCGACAGTGCCACCTCGCAAGAGATTCACGACGATGCGGCGCAGAAGCTGATTTCGGACCGTCAGGCGATGGGGCCGATGTCGCAGAAGACAATCGACCGCATCTATCAGCCACAGGGAGCCGATCTGCGCGGTGACGAAACTGAGGTTAATCGTCGCATAGCTCAGTGGGAGGAGATCCGCCGCCAAGCCGGCATGCCGGTCAAATCAGATGAGATGTACCTGATGTATGGGCAGCAGGAGCCAAAAGCCCAAGTGCCGGGTACTGTGGCGGTGCCGAGAACCGCGGCAGGGGCATCGGTGCCGTCATCCATGCGTGGCGTACGCAATAACAACCCGGGCAATATCCGATCGGGACGGGATAACTGGTTGGGCAAGATCGGCGACGATGGTGCCTTTGCTAAGTTCTTGTCACCGGAGTACGGTTTGCGCGCGATGGCGATGAACCTGCGCACCCGCGCCCGCAAGAATGGCTCGACGGTGCAGGACGTCGTCGGTGCCTGGGCGCCTCCCAACGAAAACAAGACCGCCGACTACATCAGCTTCGTATCCAGTCAGATGGGGGTTCGGCCCGGACAGAAGCTCGACCTGTCTGATCGGGACACCATTGGCAAGATGATGCGCTCGATGATCCAGTTCGAGAATGGCGCGATGCCCTACAGCGCCAATCAGTTCGATAGTGCACTCAACATGCTGCCCGGGGGGCGCCAGGCCGCGGCCGCGCAGCAGGCCACTCCCCAGCTCACCGGCACCGTGCGCGGCACTATCGACGTCAGCGTTCGGGATGGGGCGAAGGTCAGCAAGCATTCGTTGCCAATCACCCTCCGGCCAACCGTAGCGGCTCCGGCCGGCTCGTCTCAGGGGACGGATCGCTAGCAGCATAAGAAGCCCCAACACCCCCGCCTTGATGGCGGGTTTTTATTGGCTCGCGTCCAACATCTATAACGCCCCGCCGGAAAGCCGCGCTGTGGCCGGCATGCTCGAAATTCGAAGAACGGCATCGCGACTTGAACAACTTGAAACGCCGCCCGACAGAACTTGAATCCCATGACGCCAGCCCGCTCCCGTGGCGGGTTTTTGCTGCCTGCCTGTTGGCATCCATTCCGCGCCGTACCGCCTATACCCAAACCGGGGACTCCGAATTCCTGCCGTACCCCACACCAGCGGGCGCGGCTACTGACCACGCCGTGCACCTATGGCGGATCGCGGCACTGGTTCGATTTCCCGTACTGGGGCAAGCGGGCGGCGCTGCTCTACATCGGCCGGCAGGTAGCCTGTCGACGCTGCTTTGGCATGGCCTACCAAGTACAGCGCGAGAATCGCCACTACCGCGAATGCCGCCGCCTGGAGGCGATCCGTGCCCGCTTGGCATGGGAGCCGGGTTTCTTGAATGGCGATGACAGGAAGCCAGCCGGGATGCACTGGCGGACGTACTACCGCCTGAAGGCCGAACACGATGAACTGGTAGCGTCGGTCGTCGGCCATGTGGACGCCCGGCTGATACGGACAGCAGAGCGGTTAGGGCGGATGCGTTGACCGTATTCTCGGATCAATACGCGCACACGTGCGCGAACCTGACATCGCACGATGCTCGCCCCGTCTTCAATGCAACGCCTCCCAGACATTAAATACGCCATAGAAGAAAAGCAGCAGTGACGTAACGCCAAGAGCGATATTGACTAAGTGCCAGCAGTCTTCTAATTTTTCATTTGGCCTTATTTCTTCTGAGTCAATTTCCCCCCTGATAAATTTATTCCAGCTAGAGATAATCGTTCTTGAGCAGCGGTACAGTAAGTATGCTGCCGAAATCATGACTATGGCTGCAAGAATAAGTCCAAAAACAAATGACCATATGGCGGTCATCAGACATGGCAAGCTGTGCGACTTCCCTGCTGAGATAAGAGCAACCACAGCAGCTACACCTGCCGAATTTAGAATGGCAAGATGTTTAACTGCCTCAATCTCATACTGATTTCCTGCATCGGCAAGGTTATATGAACGAGACATCGTATTTTCGCGGAGGAAATCAAGGTAGCGCTTATGTTCAGAGCTACCTCCGTCAATTAATTTTTCTAGCTCTCTATATTTCATATTATGAAATAGATTTTTCCGGATAAATATTTGGATAGATTTATATTTAGGCAACGTTAGAGCTACTGATAAAGCTAGCTACGCCTGTGTTTTCTTCTCAATTCAACCAGCTCTCTACACCCCCATGCCGCGAACAGGTGCCGCGGTGGTTCTGACTGAAGCTAAAGGAACCATCCCGACACTTGGCGGTAGCCCCTTTCGGCGCCTTACCACTGCGAGTGTGAGCTGGACTGTGTATAGACCGGCCGTTTTTGTTAGTGTAAGTGCCATGCTCGACCAGATCGGACTCATCGGTCTGAGTGTAAGTGTCATGCTTAGGTGGAGCCTTTGCGAAGGCCGGTTGAATGGCCAGGGCCGCGAGGAATAGAGCGGTGACGAGCTTCATGACGTAGACGGTAGCTGAATGGAATATCAGAATATACAATCGGCATGCCATCTACTCAAATGAACCCTGAGGATGCCCATGAAGGCTCTGCTGATTTCGCTGTTTGCTCTGACCCTTGTATTGCCGGCTGTTGCCGAGGCTCGTTCCTATGGAGGTGGTCACTATGCCGGCGGCCATGGCTCGTCGCACAAGGGCGGCCATTACAAGAACAAGGCAACGAACGACCACTACCGCAAGCGCCACTAAACCGATGCGATGGAAGGGCCCCCTGTATGGGACGGGCTCTTTTGACCGCCCTCCCCCCACGTTCCACGCGATAGCCCCCCCTCAGCTCACGCTTAATACATGGTGTACACGCCCCTCTCCTTATCTCCGCACCTCCGCACCTCCGCACCTCCGCATCGTGTCCTTGAAAGCATCCCGTGAAAACGCCCCTTACGAAGGCCCCACACCCCGCCTGCGATCGAACCATGCTGGTGTCACCATACATCAGCCAGTTAGAGATCGGCAGCGGGTCGGGAATAGGCAAGACTGAGTTTCGGGAGCAGTACGAGCGCGGGAAAGCAGGAAGAGTCAACAGGGAAATGATCCTGTAGGTGAGCCGGGCGTGAACAACGAGCCCACCCGGTATGCACGGCAGAGGTACGCGCTCGGTACGCACGGTTTCATGCTAGAAGTTAGCGCCACCAGGACAATAAGAGAGGGCCACAGGACCAAGAAGGGGGCATATTTGGGGGCACATTTAATAACACAACCTGACAAATACTTACCTGGCGTGCCTTACAGGCAACACTTCGATTCCTGTCGGGGCACCAAATTTCGTTCCAAAGCAATCCCAAGCAATCCACCAAACCCGCATAGCACAAGGCTTTGCGGGTTTTTTGTTGTCCGCAGCAGTCCGAGCACATCCATATGAAAGCCGGGGGCATGTACTAACAGGGCATTTTTTAATGCCCCCTGCCCCGAGCTTGCTGACATGCCTTTGACCGATACGGCCTGCAAAACGGCCAAGCCCCACGAAAGCGGCAAGCTCGATACGGTTAACCACACATGGTCACCGAGTGCCCTGCTTTTCGGTCAGAGCGGACCTTCGGACTCTGCGAGGAAGATGTCTGCTACTGGGCCGATGCTGGCACTGGGGCAGTGCTGCCAATATGGCATCATGCCGCCCGCAGCTATTATGGAGAAGTTGGCTCTCGGTAGTCAGACTGCCAGCGCGCCTTGATGCCTTGACAGAAACCTTGAATGGGCATCACAAGAAAAGTTGGCCTTGGATTGGGGGCTCGATGCACTATTTGCGCATCGTCATCGCGCTTGTCACTGCTGCGACGTTGCAGGCCTGTGGAACGATAACTCGGCTTGATGCCGTACCGGCGGCCCTGGTCGACCGTGCGGCGCCGCCTGGAATTCCGAATGCGCGTTACTGGCTGGGCTCCGATATCACCCCCTTCATCAAAGGCGTCATGGCGGACAATCAGAGGGAGCTGGAGGCGCGCGCCAAGGCTGGCCTGATTACCGATCCGCTGCCAGCGATCGATTTGCTGGCTATCTCGGGTGGCGGGGATAACGGTGCTTTCGGCGCTGGGCTGTTGACCGGCTGGACCAAGCACGGTGATCGCCCACAATTCAGGGTCGTCACGGGTATCAGTGCAGGTGCCTTGATCGCGCCTTTCGCCTACCTGGGGTCTGCCTATGATTCAGTGCTGCGCGAGGTTGCCACCTCAGTCGGCTCGGATGGCGTCTTTAGATCGCGCGGGCTGCTCGCGGGCTTAACGAGCGACGGTATGGCCGATAGCACTCCGCTGGCACGATTGATTGCCCAATATGTAACCCCGGCAGTGCTGACCGCCATTGCTGCCGAATACGCGAAGGGTCGGGCACTGGTGATTGGCACCGCCGACCTGGACTCAGGCCGTGCTGTCAGCTGGAATATGGGGGCAATTGCCACGAGTGGCGCCCCCGGAGCCCTAGGGCTCTTTCGCAAAGTCATGCTGGCTTCAGCCAGTATTCCCGGTGCCGTACCCCCTGTAATGATCGATGTCGAAGTCGATGGCAAGCGTTACCAAGAAATGCATGTCGATGGGGCCGTGATCCATCAGGTTTTCACTTATCCGTCCAATACCATAGAAGCGCTGGGGCAAAAGCTGGGGCAGCCCTACCAGCGGAAAATTCGCATCTATGCCATTCGCAATAGCAAGCTTGCTCCCGAGTGGCTTGCAACTCCACGGCGAACCCTGAGCATCGGCAGTCGCGCCATTAGCATCCTGCTACAGTGGCAGGGCATTGGAGATCTTGAGTACATCGACCGTACAGCCCGCAAAGACGGCGCGGATTTCAACCTCGCCTATATCAGCACCGACTTCGCCCCCGGTGCACATCAAGACTTTGATCCTGTGTACATGAACCGTTTGTTCGACTACGCCTATGGGCAGGGCGTAAAAGGCTACGCTTGGCACAAGACGCTACCGACCGAGTTGCCACCTAGGTAGCCAGTTAGTGGACACTCCAAACTCTCACGCCGAGGCTCGCTCGAACACTGTAGTGCCGGCACCGCCCAATTGACCGCTCCTCGGCCAAAGCGGACATAGGCCGGCAAAGCTGCCAGCATCCGCTTAATGATCCAAAGCGGCCATTCGTCCCCTTCAATGACGAATAGCCGCTTTCACATCGGGAAGCAGCTACCGAGGCATCTAGCAAACTAAGGGCGATTCAGTGATTACAATGGCCACGTTTGCCAAAGCCAGGCGGATGCCTTACGCAACAGAACGGTTTCAGATTATGTCTAGAGCGAGGTAGGAGCACGCCTTCCCATCCCGAACAGGGCTGTGAAACGCCTCTGCGCCGGATGGTGTGACTAAAAGTAGGTCACCGCCAGCCCCCCACACAACTAGCCCCAGCTCTCCGAACTGGAGCTTTGTGCATTTGTGACCCTCCCAGGTAAATGGTTCAGCTCAGTCGCATCTGCGGGGTGAGCTGGAGCGGGTCCACCTTCAATTCGATCAGCGCCGGACGGCCAGCCTGGGTGGCGCGCACAAATGCTGCCGGGAAATCCTCGCTACGTTCCACCGCCTCGGCATGGGCGCCGCAGGCTTGCGCCAGCGCGACGAAGTCGGGGTTCATGAGCTCGGTGGCGAAGACCCTCGCAGGGTATTCGCGTTCCTGGTGCATGCGGATGGTGCCGTACATGCCGTTGTTGACGACGATGACCACCACCGCCGCACTGAATTGCAATGCTGTGGCGAGCTCCTGTGGGTACATCATGAAGCAGCCGTCGCCGGCGAAGCAGATGACTTGGCGTTCGGGGTGCTGAAGCTTGGCGGCGATCGCAGCCGGTAGGCCATAGCCCATCGCACCGTTGGTCGGTGCGAGCTCGGTGGCGGACTGGCGGTAGCGGTAGAAACGGTGTACCCAGACTGCGTAGTTGCCGGCCCCGTTGCTGACGATGGCGTCCTTCGGCAGGGCTTCCCGCAGGTATGTCATTACCTTGCCCAAATCGACACCGAACAGTTCGGACGGCGTCTCCGGCGGTGTGCTGAAGGCGAGATACTCGGCGTGAGCATCGCGCGTCCACTCATGCCACGCTGTGCTCTCGACGGGTTCCAGTACGGCAAGCGCCTTGGCGAAGGCCTGCGCGCCGGCGTTGATCGGCAAACACGCGTGGTAAACGCGCCCGAGTTCTTCGGGATCGGCGTGAACATGGATCAGTGTCTGTTGCGGCACAGGGCACTCAAGCAAGCTGTAGCCGCTGCTGGTGATCTCGCCCAGACGGGTGCCAACGGCCAGAATCAGATCGGCCTCGCGTACCCGTTTGGCCAGGTGCGGTGACAAGCCGAAGCCGAGATGGCCGGCGTAGTGTGGATCCGCGTTATCGAACAGGTCCTGGCGGCGGAAGGCGGTGGCCACCGGCAGCGCGTTGCTCGTCGCAAAGCGGCGCAGCGCCTGACTGGCGTCGGCGTTCCAGCCGCTGCCACCGACGATCAGCAACGGGCGCTGGGCCGCTGCTAACAGCCTGCGCAGTTCAACCAGATCGACCGGACTAGGCGATGCCTGCACTGGCCTTGCCTGCACGGCGGGACCGGCCACGACCTGATTGAACAAGAGGTCGTCCGGCAAGGCCACCACCACCGGGCCAGGCCGACCGGACATCGCCACGTGGAAGGCGCGTGCCACCACCTCGGGGATCCGATCAGCACTGTCGATCTGCGTCACCCACTTGGCCAGACCACCGAACATCTTGAGGTAATCCACTTCCTGGAAGGCTTCGCGGCCAAGGAAGGCGCGTTCAACCTGACCGATGAACAGGATCATTGGGGTCGAGTCCTGCATCGCGGTGTGCACGCCGTTGCTGGCATGGGTCGCGCCCGGCCCACGCGTAACGAAGCAGATCCCCGGGCGGCCGGTCAACTTGCCGTAGGCATCGGCCATGTAGGATGCCGCTCCTTCATGGCGGGTTACGACGGTGCGCACATCTGGTTCATCACGCAGTGCGTCAAGCACCGGCAGGTAGCTCTCGCCGGGAACGCAATACACCGCCTCAATGCCGTTCTTGACCAGTGAATCGACCAGAATTCGCCCGCCGTTACGCGGCACCTTAGTGTCTTGCATGGCAACTCTCTCCAATCTTCAAAAGAAGCGCGATCCTGGTGCGACGTTGTGCGGCTGGGGTCAGCCATCGTTCGCCGGGGTGGATGTCATGATCGCGTGTACCCGAAACCCAGTCTCGGCCTTCCTTTCTGGTCTCTCAAGCGATGCATTCTGCTGACCTCATTCCGGAAACTCATCAGCATGGCATGAGGAAGTGAATCGCCTTGAAACCTCTCGACACCATGTAAGGCTGACTACGTGACAATTGAGTGAAGACCGCTTTTGCGCAACAGTGGACGTTGGTCTGCTAGCGCTCTATGCCTGCTTCGGCCGAGAAGCAGGCACTCGGACTGCAGAGTGACGATTCCTGATCATAGCTGTCGCTACCACATCACTCCTATGCCTCCTTCAGCCGAGGACCGCTGGTTAATTCGGGCTAGCTGGCCGGCCGCTTCGAGTCGAGCAGTACGTCGTTGAAGCTTTGCGATTCCGGGTAGGCATAGACGATCAGGCTCATGCCTGCGTCTCCTTATCGCGCCGGCTGGACCGGCATGCGCGCACCGCCGTCCACGTCGAGCAAGGCGCCGGTGGTCCAACTGCTGGCAATCAGAAACTCGACGGCCTGGGCGATATCGTCCACTGCCCCGGTGCGCCCCAGCGGCAGGCGGGCAGCCGCCGCAGCGAACATGCCGGCCTTGGCTTCGGCCGACATGCCGTCGTAAGCCGGAGTATCGACCAGACCGGGTGAAATCACGTTCACCCGCAGCGGGGCCAGTTCCAATGCCAGCGTTTGGGCCATCTGGGTGATGCCGCCGTTGACGGCGGCCAGGGCGGCCGTACCGGGCATCGGTGTGCGCGAGGCGGCCCCGGACAAGAGGGTGATAGAGCCGTCCGGCCGCAGTTGCGGGATGGCGGCCTGGATGCTCATCCAGTAGCCGACCAGCTTCTGGTTGAGCGCGGTGGAGAGTGCGTCGCCGCTGACCTGGGCGATCGGCCCCCATGCCGCCGAGCTCGATGCGGCCAGCACCAGATGATCGATACGGCCAATGCGGGCGAACAAGGCCGTCAGCGAAGCGCTGTTGGTGAAATCGGCGGCGTAGCCGGCCGCGTGGCCTTCGATGCTCGCTACCGCCTGGTCCAGGCGCTGCTGTGAGCGACCGGCGATCAGCACCTCGGCGCCCGCCTTGGCCAAACGCTGGGCGGCGCCCAGCCCCATGCCGGCGCTGCCACCGATGATCAGAATCCGTTGATGTGCCAGATTTTGCATGCTGCTCTCCTTGGTTGAGGTTGCAGCGTCAGCTTAGGGCCCCGACACGAATCCATGAAATGGATTATGGTTATTCACGGTATTCACCCAATGGATAGCTATGAATCTGCATCGCCTGGATCTGAACCTGCTCAAGTCGTTGGATGTGCTGCTGGCCGAGCGCAACGTCACCCGTGCGGCGAGCCGGCTCAACCTTTCACAGCCGGCCTTGTCGAGCCAGCTCAAGCAGTTGCGCGCGTTGTTTGGTGACCCATTGCTGCTGCCCGGTTCGCGCGGCATGATCCCCACCTCGCGGGCTCTGGCGCTGCAGGACACGCTGCGCGAACACCTGTCCCAGTTGCTGGCACTGGTGGCGGAGCAGCAAAACTTCGACCCAGCCACGGCCGAGCTCGCCTTTCGCATCGTCGCTTCGGATGCCATTCATCGCGTGGTCGCGCCCGAGCTGTTGCGCCGGCTGCAAGCCGCCGCCCCACGCTGCCGGCTGGCATTGCTGCAGCACAATCTGGCGACCCTGTCGGAGCAAATGAGTGCCGGCGAGATCGACCTGGCCCTGCTGACCCCGGCGGCTCTGCCCGACCGGCTCAAGACCCGCATCTTGTACGAAGAAACGTTCTTGTGCCTGCTGCGCAAGGATCACCCGGCCGCCGGACAGCCGCTCGACCTGGAGGGCTTTTGCGCGCTGGAGCATTTGATCGTGTCGCCGGCCGGCGGTGGCTTCTGGGGAGCGGTAGATGATGCACTGGCCGCGCTGGGGCGCCGGCGCCGAGCTTCCTGCTCGCGCCCGAACTGATCGCCAGCTCCGACCTGATCGCCACGGTGCCGGCCAAGCTGGCGCAACGCTGGAACGACCGGCTGGCCGTGCTGGCGCCGCCCTGCGAAGTGGCCGGGTTTACCGTGGCCATGGGCTGGCACCCGCGCAACCATACCGACCCGGCGCAACGCTGGCTGCGCGAACAGGTGCTGGGCGCTGACAGACCGTGGGAGGCAGCCACCCCGCCGCTCCACGGTAGTACAAGCAAGTAAAACCCCCGCACGGCCCTATGCCTTGCGGGGGTTTCTATGGCCTTATCGGCATCCGGACCCAGCGAACGGGAGCGAAGAGGTTCGCGGCTTCCCCTATTCGCCACCCACCGCATTCAGCGCGGCGTAGCCGCCAACAAAAACGCCTCGGCCCTGTTGTGTCGCCTTGCCGTACTGCCTGGTGCGGCATGCCAAGGCGACTTCGCTGATCTTGTTCGCTGCCCGGCTCTTATCCCCGAACGAAGTGCGGCAAGCCGTGTCGCCGTTCGCTCAAAAGCCGACGGCGAGATCGATACCGCCGTAGAAGGCGCGCGACTCGCCGGAGCTCTTCTTCGCCCCGGCGTTGAAGCCGAGGAACAGCGTGTCGGTCAGTTTGATCTTGGAGAGCACCAGCCCGCCCTGGTAGGCGTGGTAGCTCGGGTCGCCCTGTTCGACCCATTCGACGCCAGCCATGGCCTTGCCGCCCAGCACCTGGCGCAGCAAGCGGGCGCGCCCCCAGTACGAAGCCGGGCCGAAGGTGTAAGTGGCGATCCCGTTCAGTGCCCAGAGTTGGCCGAAACGCTGTTCGCCCTCCAGCCCAACCACCGCGCCCACCTCGCTGCCGTCCGCCCGCGGGTCGGCCCCGTCCGGGCTGACCCGGTTGTCGCGATAACGCGGGCCGGCGAAGGCGCCCGCCCAGCCGCTGTCCCAGCCGGTCTTGGCCCCCAGTTCGGCCTCGACCGCCTGACCCCGGACCTGCACGCTGACACCGTTGAGGCCGTAGCGGTAGTAGTAGTCGCTGACGAGGTAGCGCTGGGTCAGCCAGGAACTGGAAAACAGCGGTGCCCACAGGCCGGCGTACTCGTAGCGCCCCCCCTGGCCGGAGAAGGCCGCACCGGTATAGAACCAGTTCTGTTCGGCAGCAACCGGGCCGCTCAAGGCCCCCAGGCCGAGGCACAGCAACCATGCCCAGCCCGCGGCGCGGCGTCGCGTCGTCATGTTCCCCATGCCATCCCCTTTTCATGCGCGGCCCAAGGCCGAAATGGCGGCTTGGCAGGATGCCCGGCCGCCTGCGCGCGGCATGCGCACCCTATGTCAGGGTGCTTGCCGGCAGGTTCTATAAATTGTGATTAAATCACCCGCCACAGGGAGTCAAGCCGGGCTTATGCGAATCGCGTCCGCCGCTTACCAGGTTTCGCCGTGCCGACCGGCCACCGGCGGCTCGCCCCAGGCCTGTTCGACTCCTTGCAGCGCGCTCATCACCAGCGAGCGGTTCAGCGCCGAGGCCAGGGTAGCGTCGCGGTCGCTATAGGCCTGGCACAGCCGTTCGTGATCGGCGCAGGAGCGCTGCAGGCGGCCGGGTAACGAGGCGCTGAGGTGGCGCAGCCGATGGGTGCGCAAGCGCAGCGAGTCGAGCACCTGCTTGATCACCGCGTTGTTGCTGAGCAGCAACTCCTTGTCGCGGAAGGCGACATTGGCCCAGAAGTAGCGGTCGACATCGCCCTCCGCGGCGGCGGCGGCCAGCTCGGCCTGTACCTGCCACAGTTCGGCCAACTGCGCTTCGCTGGCCTGCTCGACGATGGACACCGCCACCATCGAGAACAGCGTGGCGCGCAGCTGGTAGAGCTCGCGCACCTCTTTCAGCGTCAGCGCCGATACACGTGGACGGCGGCGCGGCGACCACTCGACCAGGCCCTCGCGGCTAAGGATCAACAGCGCCTCGCGCACCGGGGTGCGGCTGGTATGGAAGCGCCGCGCCAGTTCGACCGAGTTGAGGTCGGCGCCGGGGGCCAGATGGCCCTCGATGATCGCCTTGGCAACCCACTGCACGATCTCATCGACCAGCAGCGAGCCGACGTCCTCGCTCTCGCTCTGCTGGGGCTTACTGTCACTGATCTCGCTGTTCATCTATCGCGTATCGCCGGCCGGGGCCGGAAAGGGGAAAACGCCCATTCTACCCACAGCGACACGATTTGGGCGCGGTACGGCTCAACCGTGGCGAGCGCGGCTGTCCGATGGCGCCTCGGCGCGCTCGGAGAGGCCGTAGTCGCGCAGCACCGCCGCCACCCGCAAACGGTAGTCGCGAAACACGCCGCCCCGCCCCGCCGCCTGGGCCTGGCGATGCTCTTCGGTCTGGCGCCACGCCATCACCGCCGCCTCGTCACGCCAATAAGACAGCGACAGCAGCTTGCCCGTCTCGCTCAGGCTCTCGAAGCGTTCGATCGAGATGAAACCGTCCATCTCGACCAAGGTTGGCCGAAGCGCGGCGGCCAGGTCGAGATAGGTGTCGCGCTGGCCGTCGGCCGGCCAGACTTCGAAGATCACGGCAATCATGCGGGGACTCCTGACGAAGAAAACAACGGCAGCCGCGCATTCGGCGAGGCTCGATAAGCACTTGGCAGGCTAGGGACCGCACCGGCCTCCAGCAGCGCGCGCAACCCCGCTGCGGCGATCGCCAGCGCCAGCGGTTCGCCCGGGCAGGCATGCAGGCCATGGCTGAAGCTGAACTGGCGGGCTGCCGCACGCGTCGGGTCGAACACTTGCGGCTGCGGGTTCAGCGCAGAGGCACGGTTGGCGGCGGCCAGTAGCAGCAGGATCGCGTCGCCAGCCTGCAACACCTGCCCGTCGACCTGGCAATCGGCGACGACGAAGCGGCGAGTGTTCTGAATCGGCGCATCGCAGCGTGCCACCTCGGCGAGAAAGCCCGGCCAGCGCGCCGAATCGGCCGCCAGCCAGTCCTGCCAGTGCGGCTGTTCGGCCAACCTGGCCCAGGCATTGCCGATCAGCCCGGCGGTGGCATCGAACGCCTGCCAGCCGCAACCGATCGCATTGGCCAGCACCGCGTCGCGATCGCCCAGCCGCTGCAACAACCCGGCGAGCAGGCTGCCCGGCGCGGCATGCGTCAACCCCTCGTCGAACAATCGATGCAGTGCAATGATCGCGGCGTTGCCATTCGCGATCACCTCGCTGCTCGCCTGCGGCGCCAGCGCCGCGGCGACGGCAGCCAGGTGTTCGGCATGCGCCGGCAGCGCCGTATCCGGCACACCGAACAGGCTGGCGATACTGTCGGCTGGCAGACGCCGGATGAAGCGGTCGAGTGCACCCGCTTCGGTGACCGACCTATCGGCCAACAGCCGTGCCGCGCAACGCGCCGCGGTGTCGGCCAGGCTAGTCACGGCAGGGCTGGCCAGCACACCGGCCAGCGCCGGCTTGAGCCGCTGATGCGCCGCGCCGTCGTTCATTCTCACCAGTCGGCCGAACCAGTCGCCCAACGGCGTACCGGCCAGCGCCGCCGGCACCGGCTCCTGCGACGGCCGCACCCGACAGGCGGGGTGTTCAAGCACCATGCCGACGGCGGCGGCACTGCTCGCCACCCACAGGCCGAGCGTCGCGTCGCGGTACAGCGGCGTGCGCAGCAGTTGCTGGTAATACGGATAGGGGTCGGGATGGCCGACCGCTTGCAGCGGGTCGCGGGGTGGCGTCATCGGGCAGTCTCTCGTCGGGTCGATGGCCTTATTGTCGGCATGACAACCGCGCTTGTCGCCCCGAAACAGTTTGCCTACGATCTAACCATGAATGCACATCCCGAATTGCGCCGACTGGCGCAGACCATCGGCGACGCCAGCCGCATCGGCATGCTGACCCTGCTGATGGAAGGCCGCGCACTGACCGCCAAGGAGCTGGCCTACGGCGCCGCCATCGAGCCGGCCACCGCTAGCACCCACCTGCGCCGCTTGGAGCAGGACGGCCTGGTCAGCGTCTGCCAGCAGGGCCGCCACAAGTATTTCCGCCTCGCCTCGCCCGAGGTGGCACGGCTGGTCGAATCGCTGATGGTGCTCGCCCCTGCCCAGCCCCAGACCGGCCCGGCAGCCGTCGAGCCGATCCGCCAGGCGCGTTTCTGTTACGACCATCTGGCCGGCCGACTCGGCCTGGCGCTGACCGAGGCGCTGGTCGAGCGCGAGCTGCTCACCATCGCCGAGCAGGAGTTCATCCCCACCGCAGCCGGCGAGACGTGGTTTGCCGACTTCGGCCTGGATCTCGCCACGCTGCGCCGGCGCCGCCGCCAGTTCGCGCCGCGTTGTCTCGACTGGAGCGAACGGCGCGATCACCTGGCCGGCGCGCTCGGCGCCGCCTTGGCCGAACGGCTGCAGGAGAACGGCTGGATCACCCGGCAGAAACACAGCCGGGTAGTGACGCTGACCGAGTCCGGCCGCGCGGGCCTCGCCGAACGGCTCGGCCTAACGCTGCCCTGAGAACCTACCCACGATCTGCTGCACTTGGGTGATCCTGCGTTGAAATGCCACTCAACATGCAGGTCTACTCGATAAGCACACTCCGCCTCTTCGCGTCATTGACCCTTCGTGCGCGAGATCGTGAGCAGGTTCTGAGCACCAACGACAACGCCCCGCAAATGCGGGGCGCTTTGCATTGCTGTCTACCGACTCAGTTGCCGCTGACTTCCACTGCGGTCAACTTCCACTCGAACAGTCCCTGACGCTGGAACACCAGCGCCAGCGGCCCGATACGGCTGTCGGCACCGACGCGGAACTCGTGCCAGTTGCGATAGCCGGCGCCGATATTGCGCAGCGGCTTCTCCTCGTTCGGCGGTGGCGCAGCCTCCCCATCGGCCGGTTCGGCCGACTTGTTCTCGGCCTGCTCGTCGCCGCTGCGGTGCTCGGTCTGCTGCAGCAGTTCGCGCATGCCATCCGGCGTGACCAGCGCCTCGGTCAGCGGCCGGCTGACCGCGCCGGCAATCGCCGCGCCGAAGCGGGCGAACGGATTGTGCTGCACCGCCTCTGCACCGCCAAGCTTGCGGGTGGCTACCGCCGTCATCGACGCCTGCAGGCTGTCGCGCACCGCCGGGTAATCGATATGGGCGTTCACATAGTCGGCATTGCCGGCGCGTGCCGCATCGCGCAGCTTGGTCAGCGTGTAGTACGGCGAGTACCAGCCCCAGCCAAACACGGCCAGCACCGCCAGTACCACCACGATCGAAATCTTGCGCATCGTTTGTCCTCCTAGACCCCATCGGGGAGAAAAAACCCCGTCCGGCAGGGACGGGGTTGGCCGAATACGGCGGGACGGTGCTTAGAACAATTGGTCCTTGATGTTCTCCACCGCATCCTTCGGCGGCGCCTTCTGGCTCTCGTCCTGCGCCTCGCTGGCGGCATCGGAGCTCTCTTCCGGCCCGCGCGGCACCGAGCCCGAGTTGTCGAGCTTCAGCTCCGGATTCGGACGCTGGAACTCTTCGTAGTAGTACTCGTCACCGCCGCGCAGACCGGCGCCCGGTCTCACTACCACATTGGCCGGCACCGGCTGCTCGACTTCCGGCTGGCCCTTCAGCGCATTGGCCATGTAGTTGATCCAGATCGGCAGCGCCGCGGTCGCGCCGTAGCCGTAACGGCCCAGGCTCTTGGGCTGGTCGAAGCCGACCCAGGTGATCGCCACCAGGTTCGGGTTGAAGCCGTTGAACCAGGCATCGCGGAACTCGTTGGTGGTACCGGTCTTGCCGCCCAGGTCCATGCGGCCCAGGCTCATCACCCGGTTGGCGGTACCGTAGCGCACCACGTCGCGCAGCATGCTCGACATGATGAAGGCGTTACGCGGATCGATCGCCTGCGGTGCCCCCTTGCCGGCCACCTGCGGCGCGGTCTGCGCCAGCACCCGACCGGTCTGGTCCTCGATGCGGTCGATGAAGTACGGCTTGACGTGGAAACCGCCGTTGGCGAACGTCGAGTACGCCTCGGCCATCTGCAGCGGCGTCACCGAGCCGGCGCCCAGCGCCATCGGCAGGTAGGCCGGGTGCTGCTTGGGCGAGAAGCCGAAGCGCTGGATGTACTGCTGCGCATAGTCGGTACCGATCGACATCAGGATGCGGATCGACACCATGTTGCGCGACAACGACAACGCGCGGCGCATCGTCACCATGCCCAGGTACTTGTTGTCGTCGTTCTTCGGGTTCCACACCTGGCCGCCCGGCGGGGCCGG
Source organism: Neisseriaceae bacterium JH1-16 (assembly GCA_025989215.1). Taxonomy (GTDB): domain Bacteria; phylum Pseudomonadota; class Gammaproteobacteria; order Burkholderiales; family Chromobacteriaceae; genus Crenobacter_A. The sequence goes on from JAPDNP010000003.1 coordinate 231,009, forward strand.
CACGGTGATCGGCGCGTCGTTGATCATCGTCGACGCGGTCAGGCCGCGTTCGAGCGCCGCCGAGTAGATGAATGGCTTGAAGCCGGAACCCGGCTGACGCCAGGCCTGGGTGACGTGGTTGAAGCTGCGACGGTTGAAGTCGAAGCCGCCGACCAGCGACTTGATCGCACCGGTACGCGGGTCGACCGACACGAACGCCCCCTCCACCTCCGGCATCTGCACGATCTCCCAATAGCCCTTGGCATTGGCGCGTACCCGCACCACCGCGCCCGGACGCAGTTGCTTGTCGGCCGGCAGGCGACTGCTCAGCGCGCGACGCGCGAAGTCGAGCCCGGCGCCCTTCACTTCGGCCGACTTGCCGCCGCGCAGATAGACCTTCACCTGCGACGGGCTGGCGGACAGCACGACCCCGGCCAGCATGTCGCCGCTGTCGCGGATTTCCGACAACGCGTCGTCCAGCGCCTCGCCCTGGTCGACGTCGGCCGGCAGCGCGCTCAGGTCGATGAACGATTCCGGCCCGCGATAACCCTGCTTGCGGTCGTAATCGATCAGGCCGGCGCGCAGCGCGTCGAACGCCCACTGCTGGTGATGGCTGTCGATGGTGGTGTAGACCTTGAAGCCTTCGGTGTAGGCGCTGTCGCGGTAACGCTCGTACATCGCCTGGCGCACCATCTCGGCCACGTAGTGGGCCGGCAGCGGCGCGTCCTCGCTGGAACGGGCGTACTTGAGTTGCTGCGCCTTGGCGGCCTCGTACTGGTCCTCGGTGATGAAGTTCAGTTCGCGCATGCGACGCAGCACATACAGCTGGCGCAGGCGGGCGCGGTCCGGGTTGACGATCGGATTGTAGGCCGACGGCGCCTTGGGCAGACCGGCCAGCATCGCCATCTCGGCCGGCGTCAGCTCATTCAGCGACTTGCCGAAATACGCCTGCGACGCCGCGGCGAAGCCGTAGGCGCGCTGACCCAGATAGATCTGGTTGAAGTACAGCTCGAGGATCTGGTCCTTGGACAGCGTGTGCTCGATCTTGAACGCCAGCAACGCCTCGTTGAACTTGCGGGTGAAGGTCTTCTCGCTGGACAGGAAGAAGTTCTTCGCCACCTGCATGGTGATGGTACTGGCGCCGGAACGGGTGTGGCCGGACATCAGGTTGCCGATCGCCGCACGCATGACACCGGAATAATCGATGCCACTATGCTGGTAGAATCGTTCATCCTCGGCGGCGAGTACCGCCTGCTTCATCAGCTGCGGCACGTCGTGAATGCGCACGAAGGAGCGGCGCTCTTCGCCGAATTCGCCGATCAACTGCTGGTCGGCGGTATAGACGCGCAAGGGGATTTTCGGTCGGTAATCGGTCAGCACATCGAGGCTGGGCAGCCGCGGATAGGTGACGATTACCGCGATCGCGGCGGCGCCGGCGCCCAGTAGGCCAAGGCCCAGGACCAGCCCGGCCAGAATCGCAAAGAATCGTTTGAGCATAGTGTCTCAGTGGTTCGCTGGATCGACAATTATAAGCCCAGTGCTGCCGCGCCAGTGCAACAACTGCGGCCAACATCAATGACTTCGTCATTTTTAACGGTGGGAAGACCATGCTTTTAGGCAAACTAACCAGGGGAATCGAGCGGCTGCAGCGGCTTGCTTCGCCGCTGCGCGACAACAGGCCGCGACTCGGCCTCGACCTGGGCGAGCACGCCATCAAGCTGGTCGAGCTGTCGCGGCAGGGTCAGCATCATCGGCTGGAACGCTACCGAATCGAGCCCTTGCCCGCCGGCCTGCTGGTCGACGGCCGCCCGGTCGAACTGGAACGGCTGGCCGCGCGGCTGCGCCGCAGTTGCGAGCAACTCGACAGTCGCGTTAGCAACGTCGCACTGGCCATGCCGACCTCCCTAACCCTCTACCAGACTCTGCGCCTGCCGTTTTGTTCACCCGAAGCGCTGGACAGCCTGGTGCGCGAGCATGCCGCCCGGCTGCTGCCCATCCCGCTCGACGATGCCAGCCTCGACTACCAAGTGCTCGGCCCCAGCCCCCTGCAGCCCGAACTGTGCGAGGTGCTGATCGGCGCCGCCCGCCGCGAGCATGTCGAGGAACGCCTCGCCGTCGTCGAACTGGCCGGCCTCACCCCGGTGGCGGTCGAACTCGCCGCCTTTGCCGCCCTCGGCGCACTGGCGCCCCCGCACGACGACACCGTCGCGCTGATCGACCTGAACGGTCGGCAACTGCGCTGCCTGCTGAGCCGTGGCGGCCTGCCCTTGCAGTACCGCGAACACACGATGTCGCTAGCACCGCAGGGGCTCGAAGCACCTGCCTTCGCCGCCTCGCCCTGGTCCCAACCAAGATCAGCCGAAGCTCACGCGTCACCGCCGATAGCCGCGCCGACCGAGGCACTGGCGCAGGAGCTGGAGCGGCTGCTGCCGGCGTGGCAGCAGGGCGACAATCCGTCGTCGCTCGATGCCGTGTGGCTGTCCGGCGGCGCCAGCCGCACCCCCAACCTCGCCGCGGCCGTCAGCGCCCTGACCCAACGCCCCTGCCGGCTCGCCGACCCGTTCACCGCAATGACGCTGGCGCCGGCGATCGCCCCCGACCGCTTACGCCACGACGCACCGGCGCTGCTCACCGCTTGCGGGCTAGCGTTACACGGAGACCGGCGATGATCCGCCTCAATCTGCTGCCGCAGCGCGAAACGCAGGGCCTCGCCCACCGACGCCGCTTCTGGTACTTGCTCATCGCCGGCCTCGGCAGCGTCATCCTGTTGATCGGCATCACCGAGACGGTGCTATCGGCCAGTCTGGAGCGCCAGAAAGCGCGCAACGCCTACCTGCAGCAGGCCATCGCCAAGCGCGACCAGCAGGCCCGCCGCCTCGTTACGGTGAAACAGCAGCATCAGGCCGCACTGGAGCGCCGGGACTGGCTGGCGGCGCTGCAAGTGCGCCGCGGCGAAACGGCTCGACTACTCGAGCAGTTGGCGCGGCTGACGCCGGACGGCCTCTACTTGCGCGAACTGAAACAGCAGGAAGGCAGGTTCACCCTATCGGGCTATGCGATCGCCGCCACCGGCGTCTCCGGCTTGCTGTTCGCACTCGACGAGTCGGACGCGTTCGCCGCGCCACAGCTGATCGAACAGAAGAGCGCCGTGGTCGACGCGTTGCCGGTCAGCGAATTCGTGCTGACCGTCGGCCTGCACCGCGCAGAGGAGACCCGCCCATGACTCTTGCCGAACTGGCCCGGCTCGATCCGAAACGGCTGCCCGACTGGCCGCTGCCGGCGCAGCTGCTGGCGCTCGGCCTGCTCCTAGTGCCGCTGGCGCTGCTGGGCGGGCGGCTATGGTTGGCCGAACCGCTCGCACGGCTCGCCGCGGCCAATGCAGAGGAGTCCGTGTTGAAGCAGCGCTACGCCGACCGGCAGCAGTCGGCACTCGATCTTGCCGAGCTCGAACGCCAGCTCGCCACCTTGCGTCGCGCCGACGAGGCCGGAGCAACGACCCAGCCATCCCGCATCACGCTGCAGAACCTGCTTGGCGACATCCACCGCGCCGCGACCACCCGCAACCTGCAAGTCGAGCTGATCCGCCCCGGACAAGAGGCCAGGTTGGCCGAAGCGGTCGAACGGCCGATCGCGCTGAAACTCCTTGGCGGCTATGCCGATCTGGCAGCCTTCACCGGCGACCTCGCCCGGCTGCCCCGCCCCGTCGTACTCACCGATCTGGCGCTGCAAACGCTCGACGGACGCGCCGAACGATTGGCACTGCACGCCACCCTGCTCAGCTATCGCCTCCCCGATTCGGCAGAGCCTGCGGCGCCATCCACTAAAGGCGCGCCACGATGAAACGCCGACTGCTCATCGTCCTGCTGGCAGCCGCCATGGTCCTGCTCGGTTGCGGCCGTCGCGATGCCGCGGAGTTGGACGAGTGGATGCGCCAGGCTAGCCGGGGTCAGCGCAGCCGTATCGCCCCCTTGCCGGCCAGCCGAGCCGCTCCCGCCCTTCCCATGCCGGACGAGGCACTGAGCTCGCCGTTCGATCCGCAGAAGCTGTGGCGACTGCCACGCCAGGGTCGGGCCCCCGACTTGCTGCGCCCACGCGAACCGCTGGAACACTATCCGCTCGACCAGTTGCGGATCGTCGGCACCCTGAGCGACGGCACTACCCGCTACGCGCTGGTGCGCACCCCGGAAGGCGGCATCTACCCGGTGCGGGTCGGTCATCATCTCGGTCCGCACTTCGGCCGCATCGAGGCCATCGCCGAGGACGGCATCACCCTGAACGAAACCGTTGCCGATCCCGACGGCAATTGGGTGCAGCGCCGAACCGCTCTTCCTTTTGACGCCGCTTTGGGATCGCCATGAAACCTGTCTTGCCTATCCTGCTGTCTGCCGTACTGGCATTCGGCCAAGCTTGGGCTGCACCCGCCAGTACCGTACACCCCACAACGAAGGCGTCGGCGCCCTTGGCCCAGGTGCCAGCCCCCGGCAGTGCTGCCCTCACCGCTCCCGCGGCCCGCATGCCCCGATCCAACGCTACTGCGGGCGCACCCCTGCCCGGCACGCCCATCCGGTTGCCATCGAAGAACGGCAGGCTGTCGCTGAATTTCCAGAACATCGAGGTACGCAGCGTGTTGCAGGTGATCGCCGAATTCACCGGCCTCAACATCGTCGCCAGCGACTCGGTCGGCGGCACGATCACGCTGCGCCTGAACGATGTGCCCTGGGAGCAGGCACTGGCGCAGATTCTGAAGAGTAAGCACCTGGAAGCTCGCCGCGACGGCAATGTGATACAGATCGCCCCGCGCGAGGAATGGCTGGTGCGCGACAAGCAGCAACTCGAATCGAAGCAGCAACTGGCCGCGCTGGAATCGCTGCGCCCGGAGAGCTTCGTGCTGCATTACAAGAGCGTCGAGGACATTCAACGCGTGCTCGACACGCCGAAAGGCGGTGAAGGCGGACGGCGCCAGGGCCTGCTGTCCGAGCGCGGCAGTCTGCTGATCGACCCGAAATCGAACACCTTGATCGTGCACGACACGCCGGCGGTACTCGACAAGCTGCGCGACCTGCTCGCCCGGCTCGACCGGCCGGTCCGCCAGGTGCTGATCGAGGCGCGCATCGTCGAAGCGGGCGACAACTTCCAGCGCGATCTCGGGGTGAAGCTCGCCTTTGCCCGGCGCGGCGGCGACACCGCGGTCAACAACACGCTGGGCACGGCCGCGCTGACCGGCACCGGCAATCCGATTCCGTTCGGCCCCTCGGTCAATCTGCCGGCTGGCCTGCACAATGCCGCCACCATAGCCACGGTGTTTCGCGGCGCCAGCACCATCATCGGCTTGGAGCTCTCGGCACTGCAGGCCGAGGACAAGGGCAAGATCATCTCCAGCCCACGGGTGCTGACCGCCGACCGTACCGAAGCCAGCATCGAGGAAGGCACCGAGATTCCCTACCAGGAGGCGACCTCCAGCGGCGCGACCAGCGTGTCGTTCAAGAAGGCGGTGCTGAGCCTGAATGTCAAGCCGCAGATCACCCCGGATCGCCATATCATCATGGACCTGCAGGTCAACAAGGACACGCCGAACCACAAGCTGATCGTCGGCGGCACCCCGGCGGTCGACACCAAGCGGATCCAGACCCAGGTACGGGTCGAGGATGGCGACACCATCGTGATCGGCGGCATCTACGTGGAGGAACAGACCGAGATCGCCAACAAGGTGCCCTATCTGGGCGACCTGCCAGTGCTCGGCGCCTTGTTCAGCAACAGCTCGCGCCGCCACAACCGCCGCGAACTGCTGATTTTCATCACGCCGCGCATTGTCGAACAAGGTGCACCACCCGCCTGATCACGGCGCCGGGACAGCGCTCAGGACATTCCGCTACAATGGCCCGCATGGAACTGGCAGGCAATTTCTTTCTGGTCGGCTTGATGGGTGCCGGCAAAACCACCGTGGGACGTGCACTGGCGCGGCGCGCGGGCAAGACCTTTTACGATTCGGACCACGAGATCGAGGCGCGCACCGGCGTGCGCATCGCGACCATCTTCGACATCGAAGGGGAAACCCGTTTTCGCGACCGTGAAGTGTCGGTTATCGCCGACCTGGTGCAGATGAACAATATCGTGCTCGCCACCGGCGGCGGCGCGGTGCTCCGTCCGGAGACCCGCCGCAACCTGCAGAGCCACGGCACGGTCATCTACCTGCGGGCCAATATCGACGACCTGCTCGCCCGGACCCAGCACGACAAGAATCGTCCGCTGCTGCAGACGGCCGATCCGCGCGCCAAACTCGCCGCGCTGTTCGCCGAACGCGATCCGCTGTATTGCGAAGTGGCGGACCTGATTGTCGACACCACTCAACAGAACGTCACCCATCTGGTGGCGCGGCTCGAGCAACAACTGCTCGCCCTGCAGGGCCCGCCGCGCCGGAGCCCGCTTGCATGATCACGCTAGACCTGAGCCTTCCCGACACCCGCTACCCCATTCACATCGGCCACGGTCTGCTCGACCGGGCCGACCTGCTGCTCCCCCATCTGGCGCAACCGTCCGCCGCCATCGTCACTAACACCACCGTTGCCCCGCTCTACCTCGAACGTCTCGAGCAGAGCCTCAACGCTGCTGGCGTGCGCACGATCTCGGTGATCCTGCCTGACGGTGAAGAACACAAGACTTGGGAGTCGCTGAACCTGATCTTCGACGCGCTGCTGACCAACCGTGCCGAGCGCAAGACCACGCTGATCGCACTGGGCGGTGGCGTGATCGGCGACATGACCGGCTTCGCCGCCGCCTGTTACCAGCGCGGTGCCCCGTTCATCCAGGTGCCGACCACGCTGCTCTCGCAGGTCGACTCCTCGGTCGGCGGCAAGACCGCGATCAACCACCCGCTTGGCAAGAACATGATCGGCGCCTTCTACCAGCCCAAGGTGGTGGTCGCCGACATGGCCCTGCTCGACACGCTGCCGGACCGCGAACTGTCGGCCGGCCTGGCCGAAGTGATCAAATACGGCCTGCTCGGCGATGCCGACTTCCTCGCCTGGCTGGAACAGAACATGGCCAAGCTGCGCGCTCGCGACCCGGAAGCACTGGCCTACGCGGTACGGCGCAGCTGCGAGATGAAGGCCGAGATCGTCGGCCAGGACGAGAAAGAGCAAGGCGTGCGCGCTCTGCTCAATCTCGGCCACACCTTCGGTCACGCGATCGAGGCCGGCCTGGGTTACGGTGCCTGGCTGCACGGCGAAGCCGTCGCCGCCGGCATGGTGCTGGCCGCCGACCTGTCGCGCGAATTGGGCTGGCTCAGCGATGCCGATGTGGCCCGCACGGTGAGCCTGATCGAGGCCGCCGGACTGCCCGCCAAGGCTCCCGATTTGGGTATCGACGCCTGGGTGTCTCATATGAGCCACGATAAAAAGGTCGAATCGGGCCGTTTACGCTTCGTACTTCTACGTAGTCTCGGTCAGGCAGTGATCGCTGATGACGTCGCGGAAGCGAAGCTGGGCGCGGTGCTACGAGGCGGGCATATCCAAGCGTGCTAAGTGCGGGGAAATACTAAGGATTTCTACGGATTGTCTTTGTGCCGGCAAACCAAAATAATGGTGACACAACAGCCATAAGCACTGGAGAACGATCATGATCCTTGAAGCCGGGGCCGCCTTTGGCAGCAGCTTGCTGCTGATGCTCACCTACTACGTCGGCCGCCGCGCCTGGCGTCGCGCCACCTACGTGAAGCCGCGACAGCGGGGCATCGACCCAGTCGGCGAAGCGGAAGTGTTCCTGGCCTACGGCAAGGTCGACGAAGCAATCCGAGTGCTACGCGACACCGTCAAGGACGAACCGGAGAACCTCCCCGCCAAGGTCACCCTGCTGCGCGCCTACTCCTACCAGCGCAACCACCGCGATTACTCCACGCTGGCCAGCGACGTGAAACATCGCCTGGAGGGGCAGCCGCTGTGGCAGACTATCCAGTGCGAAGGTAAGGTGATGGATCCAGGCAATCCGTTGTATCAGAGTTAAGCTTTGACCTTTGAATAAAAAAACCACCCAGGACAATCTTGGGTGGTTTTTTTATTGACGCTCAGTATTTCAACTACGAGTTACGACAGGCCGTTTTATTGAAGAACGTAACGGCTCTTCCTTTTCCTTCACCCCCCCCAATTCGGCCTGCAATGCCCCTACAATGAATAGAAACATATGTAACATATGATCCTTATTAACACTGTCTAGAACCATCCTGCCCAGGAAGCCCGTACAAAGCAGCCCAAGTATCAACCCCCGTATCTGCCCATATCGAAAGAATGCGACCAAGCCTCGATAGATCATGGCCCCGCAGAAGAACAACCACAACGCGATACCCAGCCATCCCAAACCAACTCCCAAGTCGATAAAGCCGCTGTGGCTATGGCCGACATTGGCTTTGGGCGACTCTTGCTTCAACTCATAACCGAACGCATCCCTTGCATAGCCAAAACCAAGTGGGTTCTGCAAAATCAGATCTAAACCCTTGCTAATCCATGCCACCCGTTCATAAGCAGATTCATCTACAACATTTCCATTTGGCAGCAATGGGTAGTTATTTCGAGTTAGCCACCCATCTGTTGTTTTATAATGGAACCCCATATTCGCTGAGTCATAAAAACTGTGCCAACGGGGATCTTTATTGACCGAATAACTCGTCACGCTAACCAGAGCCACTGCAGCCAGCAACCCTGCTCCCCATACCTTTTTTCCTTCGAAACGGCGCCTCCCAACGATCAAGAACACCGCCAACATCGACAAACCTAGATAAACCAACCCAATCAAGCCATTCCGGGCACCAGCCCACAAACTCGTTACCAAAACCAATGTAACCGTGACCCAAAGACACCATGGAGGTAGACGGCTAGCCGGTCCGAAGCCAAGCAATCCGCCAACAACCAGGCTGACCAGCATACAAGTCAGGCCAATGTTCATGAAAAAGGTGTACTCAAGCTTACCTGAGGTAGTTGCACTCACTTGATATGGGAAAACCCCGGTCTGCAAATATTCGTGGATCCCGTGGGAAAACTCACTGAATACCACGGCGACAGTCGCGCAAATGACTAAATCAATGACGGACAGTGGATGTTGCCCCGTAAATAAAGCACCACCGACAAAGAAAAATAGAACACCGACTAACAACTGCCCTTGCAACTCACTAAATGAAGCAGCCCGCCAATCAGAAAAAGCCAAGGTATGCAATAGTGCCCAAATAAAAAACAACAGCAATGCACCGACTACCTGACGATTACTCGATACAAAATCTTTTATGCGAGCAGGATCTGCAATCACAATAAGCAACATCAACGCCAGAATAGAATAACGTAGAGCGACGGTATGTGGCACATTGGCCGTGGCTAGAAAAATGGCGCCAAGGAAAAGTGCACAATCCTGCCGCACTGCAAGGAAATTCTTCATATACGACTCACTCAACCAAGCAGTAAATCAATCTGCTCAAACACCATAGAAGGAGAAACAGCGAGCATGCACTGTGCTTGAGGACAACGGTTAGGAAAGGCCCCCGCTCCCCGTCCACAGCGCCTCACCCAATCCACATCGCGATACAGCATCATCACCTGGTTGCGGCAGGGGAACAGTGGCAGCCCGGCGGGCCGGTATCGCAGTTGGCCGAAGAACTCGCCGACGCCGAATAGCTGATCGGTGCCCGGCCCATACAGGGTGATGGATGGCGTGCCGGCGATGCGCATCAGGTGGGTAACGCCGCTGTCCGGGCAGATGCCGAGGCGCGCCTTCGCCAGCAACGCGCGCAACTGCGGCAACGACAGTGAGCCGGCAATCACCAAGTCGTCCGGCTGGCGCTCCAACCCGTCGAGCAGGTGCGCTTCGCCGGGACCGCAAGACCAGACGATGGTTAGGCCACGTTCGCGCAGATAGGCGGCGACGGCCTGCCAATTGGCCGCGCCCCAGTGACGGGTAGCGGAGCTGGCCCCCAGGTGAAGCACGGCAAAGTCTTCCGGCAACGACGGCAGCACTTCGGGCGGGAACGGCCAGTCGCTCGGCCGGTAGGGAGCCGGGCGCGGTCCGTCGATCAGCTCGGCGACGGTGTCGCACCAGGCAGTCGGCTCGCTCGAGTACGGTCGCATCTCGTCGACGAATACGTTCTTGTAGGCCGGATACTCGCCGGCGAAACCGACGATCCAGCGCGCGCCGATCGCACGGGCGAGGTAGCTCAGCCGGTTCTCGCCCGGCAGGTAGACCAGGTCGAAGCGTGGCAGACGGAACAACTGCTTGATCGACGCAAAGTCGCGCGGGTTCCAGCCGAGCGGCTCTACCCCGTATGGGCGGCCGGCATAGAGCGGCGCCACCAGCTTCGGCATGGCCATCACCAGCTCGGCATCCGGGTACCGTTCGCGCAACTTGGCGACCAGCGCGGTGGTCATCATGCAGTCGCCGAGCAGCAGATGGTGAAGGATCAGGATGCGACGCACTTCGGCATCGGCCGGGCGACGGCGGAACAGCTGGAAGGGCAGGCGCAGCAGCAGGCTGATGAAGATCAGCAGCCTGCCCGGCACGCGGCTCTGTTTCTTCATCGCGCCCATCCCCTGCGATGGCAACTACTCATTGGCAGTTTCCTTGAACTGCAGCCGGTACAGGTTGGCATAGGTACCATCGCGCGCCAGCAGCTCATCGTGGGTGCCGATCTCGGCGATGCGGCCCTGCTGCATCACCACGATGCGGTCGGCGTTCTCGATAGTGGACAGGCGGTGCGCGATCACCAGGGTGGTCCGGTCCTGCATCAGCCGATCGAGCGCACCCTGTACCAATCGCTCGGACTGGGTGTCGAGCGCGCTGGTCGCCTCGTCGAGGATCAGGATCGGTGCGTTCTTCAGCAACGCGCGGGCGATGGCGATACGCTGGCGCTGGCCGCCGGACAGCTTGGTGCCCTTCTCGCCGATCAGCGTGTCGAAGCCGTCCGGCAGATGCTCGATGAACTCCAGCGCATTGGCGGCGCGGGCGGCGGCGATCACCTCGTCGCGGCCGACTTCGCCGAGCCGGCCGTAGGCGATGTTGGCGGCCACGGTGTCGTTGAACAGCACCACCTCCTGGCTGACCAGTGCAATGTGCGCACGCAGGCTGCCAAGCTCGATCTCGGGCAGCGGCACGCCGTCGAGGCAGATCCGGCCGGAACTCGGCTCGTAGAAGCGCGGCAGCAGGCTCGCCATCGTGCTCTTGCCGCTGCCCGAGGCGCCGACCAGCGCCACCGTCTCGCCGGCGGCAATGTCCAGCGTCACGCCATTGAGCGCCTGGCGCTCGGCGGCGGGATAGCGGAAACCGACGTTCTGGAACGATAGCCGGCCGCGCGGTTCGGCCAACCTTTGGGTGCCCTGATTCGGCTCCTCCACCGCGTCGAGCAGCTCGAACACGCTCTCGGCGGCGGCCAGGCCACGCTGCAGCGCCTGCGAGATGCTGGTGACCCGCTTCATCGGCGGGAACAGCAGCGACATCGCGGTCAGAAAGGACATGAAATCGCCGGCGGTGAACGCATTGTGGCGGGCGCGCAGGCCGGCGAAGTACAGGATCAGCGCGATCGCGCAGGCGATGAACAGCTGGGTGACGCCAGTGTTCAGCGACGACATGCTGGTCTGCTTGATGTTGTTACGGCGCAGCGAATTGGCCACCTGAGCGAAACGACTGCCCTCGCGCTGCTCGCCACCGTACACCTTGACCACGCGCTGGCCATCGATGGTCTCGCCGAGCACCTGGGTCAGCTTGCCCATGTGCTGCTGGTTCTCACGCGACAAGCCGCGCAGCCGCTTGCTGACGATGCGAATGCACAAGGTCACCAGCGGCATCACCGCGATACAGATCAGCGTCAGCTGCCAGTCGGTGTAGAGCAGCAGGCCGAACAGGCCGAGCACGGTGATGCCGTCCTTGACCACCACGGTGATCACGTTGAAGCCGGCCTCGGTGACCTGATTGACGTCGTTGGTGACGCGCGACAGCGTACGGCCAGTCGGGTGATCGTCGTAGTAGTGCACCGGCAGGCGCATCAGCTTGGCGAACATCGCCTCGCGTAGCCGCATCACCAGCTTGCCGGACAGCCAACTGGTAGTGTAGTCGTTGACGAAGCTCGCCATGCCGCGCAACAGAAACAACGCGACCAGCGCCAGCGGCGCGAAGATCAGTGCCGTTGCGTTCTTGTCGACGAAGATGGCGTCGACCAGCGGTTTCATCAGCCGGGCGAACGCCGGCTCGGTCGCCGCGGCGATCGACATCGCCACCAGCGAGATGCTGAAGACCTTCCAGTCGCCGCGCAGATAACCGAGCAGCCGACGGTACAAGTCCATGCTGCTGGGGGTATGAGAAGGTGTCGTCATCGGGGACGCGGTACCTAAATATTCAGGGAAAACACGGGATTATACGGCATCCGCCGCAGCTGTTCGCTGCGGCGGGATGGTCGGACTCAAACGCGGGCGGTTTCGGCCAGCAGGCTGTCGATCGCGGCCAGCACCGGCGCGACCTCGATGCGCTGCAGGCACTCGCTTTGCCAGCCGCCACCGCAGCCGGCGTTGCCGCAAGGCCGACAGGTGAACTCGTCGAGCTTGACGATGCGATGCGGCACCTGCCACGGCCCCCACTCGATGTCGCCAGATGGGCCGAACAGCGCCACAGCCGGGGTCTGCACCGCCGAGGCGATGTGCATCGGCACCGAATCGACGCCGGCAAACAGCCGGGCGCCGGCGATCAGCGCCGCCAACTCCTTCAACGTCAATTGCCCCGCCAGGTTGACCACCGGACGAGTCAGCCGTGCATTGATGTCGCGCACCATCGCCAGCTCGGCCTCGGTCGGTGCGGCGCTGAGCACCACCTGCTCGCCGCGCGCGGACAAGGCGTCGACCAGCGCCGCCATCTTGTCGATGGGCCAGCACTTGAAGAACCAGCGCGAGGTCGGGTGCACCACGATGTAGCGCCCGGCCTCGACGCCGTGTTCGGCCAACTTGGACGCGACAGACACCTCGGCGTCGCGACCCGGTACCAGCGACAGCGCCCGCTCGCCGCGCTCGGGATAGATGCCGAGCCGGCGCAGCGCGTCCAGGTGCACCTCGATGGTGTGCCGGGTATTGCCCGGCACCAGCGAGTAGCGATGGGTGAAGCTCTTGCGGTAGAAACGGCTGCTGCCCGGCCAGTCGGGTGCCACCGCCCAGCGCGGCTTCAACAGCCGCGCATACCAGGCGCCGCGGTTGTGCTCGGTCAGGGTGATGACCAGATCGTAGCGGCGCGCCTTCAGGCGGCCGAGCAGGCCCGACTCGGCGGCCAGCTGGCCGCGCAGGCCGAGTTTCTTCCACTGCCGGTCGATGGTATGCAACTCGGACAGCGCCGGGTGCAGCGACAGCATCTCGCGGGTGTCGTGATAGACCAGCGCGTCGATCTCGGCATGTGGCAAGTGATTCTTCAGCACGCTCAGCACCGGCGAGGCGAGCAGCACGTCGCCGTGGTGGCGCAGCTTGATCACCAGCACACGACGGACCGTGGACAGGTCGATGGGATCGTTCAGCATCGAGAGGGGCCGGCTCAGACGGCCGGCTCTGCATTCAGTTGGTCGAGAAGGTCGGCGATTCTATCAGGGTCTTCGGTGCGCAGCATGCGCCCGACCAGCGGTACTACGTCGTCGAGATGGCTGTTGCGCACCACCTGCTTGATCGACAGCACGTGCACCGGGTCCATCGAGAAGTGCCGCAGCCCCATGCCGAGCAGCAGCCGGGTCATCCGCGCATCGCCGGCCATCTCGCCGCACACCGCCACCGTCTTGCCGGCGCGCTGCGTGGTCTTGATGGTGTGGGCGATCAGCTTGAGCACCGCCGGATGCACCGGGTCGTACAGATGGCTTACCGAGTCGTCGTTGCGGTCGACCGCCAGCGTGTACTGGATCAGGTCGTTGGTGCCGATCGATACGAAATCGACATGCTTGAGCAGACTGCCCACCACCAGCGCCGCCGACGGGATCTCGATCATCGCGCCGATCTCGATCTTGTCGGCATAGGCGATGCCCTCGTCGCGCAGCTCTTCCTTGGCGTAGGCCAGCTGTGCCAGCGCCTGCTTCAGTTCCGGCAGTGCGGTGAGCATCGGAAACATGATGCGGATGCGGCCGTGCAGCGAGGCGCGCAGCAGCGCGCGCAGCTGGGCGCGGAACATCAGCGGTTCGGCCAGGCACAGGCGGATGCCAGTCAGGCCCAGCGCCGGATTGTCGGCCACGCCGTGGCTGAGCCAACGCGGACTCTTGTCGGCGCCCAGGTCCATGGTGCGCACCGTCACCGGCGCGCCCTTCATCGCCTCGACGACATGCCGGTAGGCCTCGTATTGTTCGTCCTCGCTCGGCAGCGTATCGCGGCCGAGGAACATGAATTCGCTGCGGAACAGGCCGATGCCGGCGGCGCCGGAGTTCTTCGCGACGTCGACATGCTCGGGCAGTTCGATATTGGCCAGCAATTCGATCTGCGCGCCGTCGCGGGTCTCGGCGCTGACCTTGCGGATGCTCGACAGCTTGCGCCGCGCGGCGTGCCAGGCGCGCTGGCGCTGGCGGTATTCGGCCAACACCAGTTCTTCCGGATTGATGATCAGCACGCCTTGCTGGCCGTCGACGATCACCCACTCGTCCTCGCGGATCAGCGTGCGGCCGTGATGCAGTGCGATCACCGACGGCAGATCGAGACTGCGGCCGAGGATCGCAGTGTGGCTGGTCGCCCCGCCGACGTCGGTGACAAAGGCGGCGATGCGGCTGTCCTTGAAGTACACCATGTCGGCCGGCGACAGATCGTGTGCGATCAGGATGGTGTCGTCGAACAGGTCCTCGGCGATGCCCAATTCGGTGTCGTGGCCGGCCAGGTTCTTGAAGATGCGCTCGACCACCTGCAGCACGTCGTGCTTGCGCTCGCGCAGGTAGTCCTCCTCGATCGCATCGAACTGTTCGGCCAACAGGTCGGCCTGCAGCTTCAGCGCCCATTCGGCATTGCAGCGCTGCGCCTCGATGATGTCGATCGGGTCGCCGGAAATCGAGATGTCCGACAGCAGCATCACGTGCAGCGACAGAAAGGCGCCGAGCTCGGCCGGGGCATTGTCCGGGATGCTGCTGCGCAGCTGCTCGAGCTGCTTGCGGGTCATGCGGATCGCTTCCTCGAAGCGCGCCACTTCGCCCGGCACCTCGGCCGCGTCGAGGCCGTAATGGGCCACGTCTTCCATGCTCTGCCGCACCAGATGGGCGCGCCCGATGGCGATCCCTCCTCCGATGGCGACTCCGTGCAGACTGATGCTCATGCTAGCGGGTATCCCTCAGGGCCGCTCGTGCCGGCCCGGCTGGTTATTCGGCTTCGTCGAAACGGTTGTTGATCAGCGTGACCAGCGCGTCGGTGGCCGCCTGCTCGTCTTCGCCGCTGATCTCGAGCTCGATGACGACGCCCTTGGCCGCCGCCAGCATCATCACGCCCATGATGCTCTTGCCGTTGACGCGGCGACCGTTGCGCGACACGAAGATATCGCTCTTGTGACGGCTGGCGGTCTGGGTGAACTTGCTCGACGCACGCGCGTGCAGGCCCAGTTTGTTGATGATTTCGATCTGGGTCTTGATCATGATTAGGTATTCCCCTGTGTGATGTTCTGTACCCCTTCGCGGCCACCGGCCAGGGCTTTTTCTACCAAATCGGCCAAGGGTTGGCCGCAATAGCACAAGGACCGCACCAGCATCGGCAGGCTCAGCCCCGCCACCGCCTCGATGCGGCCCGGCACCACCAGCCGGCTCGCCACGTTCGACGGCGTGCCCCCGACCATGTCGGTGAGTATCAGCACCCCCTCGCCCTGATCGAGATGGGTGATCAACGAGTGGGCGTAGGCGAGCAGCTGGTCCGGGTCATCGTTCTTGTCGACCGCCATTACCGCCATATTGCCCGGATCGGCACCGAAGAAATGACGGGCGCACTCGGTGAAGCTCTGCCCGAGGCCGTAATGAGTGATCAGTAAGAGGCCGACCATGATGCGCGGTTCCCTGGTGACAATGTTTCAGATTGTAACAATCGGGTTTTCGATACGGCGAAACCAGCCTAGCCGACCGGCCAGCCCCACCACCTCGCCGACGATGATCAAGGCCGGCGAGGCGATGCCGTGCTCGCCGATCAGCACCGGCAGCGTCGCCAGGGTGCCGACCACGGTGCGCTGGCGCTCGGTGGTAGCCCACTCGACCACCGCGGCCGGGGTGCTGTCCGGCTTGCCGTGCGCAACGAAGGCCGCGCACAGTTCGGCGGCGGTCGACACGCCCATGTACACCACTACCGTCTGATTCGGCCGGGTCAGCGCCGGCCAGTCGAGCTGGATGGTGCCGTCCTGCTTGTGCCCGGTGACGAAGGTCACCGACTGCGCATAATCGCGGTGCGTCAGCGGAATGCCGGCATACGCCGCGGCGCCCGAGGCTGAGGTGATGCCCGGTACCACTTCGAACGGAATGCCGTGTTCGGCCAACTTCTCGATCTCTTCGCCGCCGCGGCCGAAGGTGAACGGGTCGCCGCCTTTCAGGCGCAGCACCCGTTTGCCTTCCTGCGCCAGGCGCAGCATCAGCTCGTTGATGTCCTCCTGCGGCAGCGTGTGGTTAGCGCGCTGCTTGCCGACGAAGATGCGCTCGGCGTCGCGGCGCACCAGTTCCAGCAGTTCCGGCGCAACCAGGTTGTCGTACAGCACCACGTCGGCCTGCTGCATCAGCCGCAGCGCGCGGAAGGTCAGCAGATCCGGGTTGCCGGGGCCGGCGCCGACCAGATAGACCGCGCCGGACGGCGCGTCGGGCTGGGCCAGGCGCTGTTCCATCAGTTGCTCGGCAATAGCGTCGCTACCGGCCACCACCGCATCGGCGACCGGGCCTTCCAGCACCGATTCCCAGAACGCGCGGCGCTGCTCGACATCGCCGAAGCGCGCCTTGACCCGATCGCGAAAGCGCGCACCGAAGCTGGCGAGGCGACCGAAGCCGGCCGGGATCAGGCTCTCGAGCCGGGCACGCACCAGGCGTCCCAGCACCGGCACCGAGCCGCCGGTCGACACCGCGATCAACAGCGGCGAGCGATCGACGATCGCCGGGCTGATCCAGGTCGACAGCTCCGGATCGTCGACCACATTGACCGGGATATTGGCCGCCTTTGCCGCGTCGCTAACCGCCTGGTTGACCGCGCGGTCGTCGGTGGCGGCGATCACCAGCCGCTGGCCGCCGACGGCATCGGCGGCGAACTCGGCCGCCTGGTGACGCAGCTCGCCGGCGGCGGCCAGTTCGGCCAACTCGCGGCACAGCACCGGCGCCAGCACGGTCAGCTCGGCGCCGGCCGCGCGCAGCAGCCGCACCTTGCGCAGTGCCACCTCGCCGCCGCCAACGATCAGACAGGGTGCCTGCCTGACGTTCATGAATAGGGGGAAGTACTCCATGCCACACTCCAAATCGATGCGCCAAGCATACTGCATTTGCTGCAATACCGGGGCCTGGCGCGTACCGCCCCCGCAGCGTGATGGCCGGCTCTCGTCACGACGAGGCTGACAGGCGCGCCAAAACTGCCATGATGAAGAGGATGCCGTGACCTGCCGGAAGCCCGATCATGACGCTGACCCACTCCAAGCGCGCGCTGGCCGCCTCGCTGCCGCTCGCCCTGCTACACCACTCCGCCAACGCCGCCTCGCTGCTGTCGGAGGTACCGCTCTGGCTATATGCGCTCGAGATCGCCCTCCTGCTCGCGCTGGCGGTGTCGCTGGCGCTGCTGCTCTACCGCCGCCAGCCGCTGGCCCGCCAGCGCGAGGCGCTCGAACCGCTACCGTTCCCGGCCGCCGTCGTGCAGAGCGACGGGCAGGAGCTGTACTTCAACCCGGCGGCGCAGGCGCTGCCACATGCCACCCGCAGTGCATTGGTGCGCCAGACCCTGCTGGCGGACAACCCGCTGGTGCAGGACGACGGCGCGAGCTGGCTGCTGCATCAGCAGCCCGGCCCGGACCCGCGCGCCTGGCAGGTCAGCTACCTGACCTCGCTGGCGCCGTGGCAGGACCAATTGGAGCAGCTCGAAACCGAGGTCGCTCAATTAAATAATGCGCTCTACAGCGCCAATCTGGTGTTCTTCACGCTGGAACTGGCCAGCGGCGTGCTGCGCCTGGCGCCGCAGGCGCTGCAGCACGCCTACGGGCTGGAGGCCGACTGGGGCGAGTTGCCCTTGGAGCGCTGGTTCGGCCGCGTCCACCCGGATGACCAGCGCCAGATCACCGAGTTGTTGCGCCAGTCGGCCGAACAGGCCGGTAGCGACCTGAGCCTGGAGGTTCGCGTGCGCCAGGGCAACGGCCAGTGGGAATGGGTGGCGATCACCGCCCAGGTCTACCCGCGCCACGACGGCCACCACCAGATCTGCGGCGTCGGCGAGCGGATCACCGAGCGCAAGGACGCCAGCGATATGCAGCGCCGCCGCGAGCAGGCGTTCCGCGGCCTGGTCGACAATAGCGTCGACCTGATCGCCCGGGTCGACCCGCTGGGCCGCTGCCTGTATCTGAACCAGACCATCACCCGCTGCGTCGCGCAGCCCGAGGGCGAGCTGCTCGGCAAGACGCTGCAGGAAAACGGCATGCCGGCGGCGCTGGCGAGCCGCTTCAACAACGAATGCCAGGAGGTGATCCGCCAAAACCGCGCGCGCATGTTCGATGCCGATGTGGCGCTGTCGACGCTGACCATCACCTTCGAAGTACGACTCTTCCCCGAGCTGGACCCGGCCGGCCGGCTCGAATCGATCCTGGCGGTGGCACGCGACGTCACCGATCTGCGCCGCCAGCAGCGGCTGACGACGGGCGAGCACGCGGTGCTCGACATGATCGCCCACCGTGCGCCGCTGCACGACATCCTGACCCGGCTGGCGCGCTTGCTGGAAAGCCAGTTTCCCAAGGCGCGCATCGCCTTCTGGCTGGCGCCGCATGGCGACGGGCACGGCGACTGGGTCGCCCCGGCGCTGCCGCCGCTGGCGGCCGAGTACGACAGCGCTACCCTAACGCTGTTGCGCCTGTTGCAACCCAGCCTGGTCAACCCGCTGGACAGCCACCCGCTGTGGCAGCCGTTCGCCCCGCTGCTCGACCAGCTCGATCTCAACGCCGGCTGGCTGCTGCCCTTGCAGCCGCCGCAGCAAGCGGCGCTCGGAGCGCTGTGCCTGCTGTCCGGGCAGCCGCTGCCGATGGGCGGCGAGGACAAGCAGCTGCTAGCGCGCGCCTCGCACCTGGCGGCGATCGCGATCAAGCAGGACCGCCACGACGCCGAGCAGCAGCACGCGACCAGCCACGACCCCTTGACCGGGTCGCTGAACCGCTACCACTTCTTCGAGGTGGCCGGCCGCGAGCTACAGGTGGCCGAGCGCTACGATCGGGCGCTGTCGCTGTGCCTGATCGAGCTGGACGGCCTGCAGCGCCTCAACGAGAACTTCGGCCAACACGCCGGCGACAAGGCGATCCGCCACTTCGCCGAGCTATGCCGCCACGAGGCGCGCAAGGCCGACGTGATCGGCCGGCTCGACGGCAAGGTGTTCGCGATCCTGATGCCGGCCACCGCCGCGGAACAGGCGCGCCATCTGGCCGAACGGCTGATCGCGCGCCTAGCGCAGCATCCGCTGCAACTGCCGCCGCTGCCGCCGCTCAACTACACGCTGAGCATCGGCATCGCCAGCCACCTGCCGACCGAGAACCAGTTCGAGACGCTGCAACGCCGCGCCGAGCACTATCTGAGCCTGGCGCAGCACCTCGGCGTCAACCAGATCTACAGCGACCCGCCGGCAATCGACGCCGCCAACGACCAGCCCGGCGCACCGACCCCGTCGGCTCGGCCCTGAGAGCCGGTTCGCAAGCTCGCGAACACTAAGAACCAGACAAGCCGAAACGGCGCAAAGAAGCGGGAGGCACTCATCGAGTGGACCCGCAAGCGCCAAAGCCGGATCGCCCGAGCAGCGCAGATCGTAAAAGGGTTCTGAGCGCCGGCCCCACGAAGGTGGCGGGCGCTCCGCCGATCCCGCCGCGCTTGGCCGAGCGTCCACTTTGCCGCGACAATGGCGGCGGCGCGCCACTGGCTGCGCCGCCGATCAACCCGACCCTGCATTCCCGTGACCGACTGGCATTCCTCCTACCTCGACCACCCGCTCTATCGCCCGATCCGCCATGTCGCCGGCTGGCTCGACTTGACCGGCTGGCCGGATCAGCACGACTACGACCGGCTCACCGCCGCCGCGCGTGCCGAGCAGCCCGACTTCCCCGCCGCGCTGCGCTTCGCCGCCGAGCTGGAGCCGGAGCTGTATTACGAGGCGCACATCGGCGCCACCGGCGAGGTACCGACCCGGCTGGGCAACTGGCACGACTGGTTCAACGCACTGGCCTGGTGCGCCTGGCCGCGCGCCAAAACGGCGCTGAACGCGCGCCATCTGCGCGCGATCGGGCGCGGCGAGGTCAAGCGCGGGCCGCTGCGCGATGCGGCGACGCTGTTCGATGAATGCGGGGTGGTGCTGGCGGTCAGCGATGGGCAGATGGCTGCGGCGCTGGAGGGCATGGACTGGCAGACGCTGTTCCTGACCCGCCGCAACGGCTGGGGCAGCACGATCTCCCCGTTCGTGCTCGGCCATGCCTTGTTCGAACAGGGGCTGACGCCGCATCTGGGCTGGTGCGGCAAGGCGCTGCTGCTGACGGTGACGCCGGCCTTCTTCGGCCAACCCTACGCGGCACAGCGGGCCGAGCTGGATGCAAAGTTGGCCGAACGACTCGCCGACGACGGCTGGCTCACGCGGCCGCGCGAGCTGATGCCTTTGCCGCTGTTGGGCATTCCCGGCTGGAGCGACGCCAACGAGGACCCGGCGTTCTACGCCAATACCGACTACTTCCGACCGAGCCGGCGCGCGAACTCGTCGAGCGTCATGTCCAGCGAATCGAAGGCCGGCGACAGCAGCGTCTCCAGCGCCTCGGCGACCTCGTCGTCCTGATCCGGCGTCGACTTGTAGACGAACTGGCGGAACAGCTCGACCAGCTGGATGCTCTCGGCGCGCTGCTTCAAAACCCAACCGTCGGCGCCGACCTGCACGTACTGCAGCCGCGCCAGCTTGTCGAGCAGCTGACCGAGCTCGTCGTAACCCACCCGGATCTCGCGGCGCAGGTCGGACAGCCGCAGCGCCCCGCCGCTCGCCTGCACATGGTGCAGCATCAGCAGCGCCTCGACCGCATCCTGGAAACGCCGGCGCGGATCGAAGCGGCGTCGCCATGCCGCGCCCTCCCAGTAGGACAGCGAGGCGGTGAACATCGCCCCGGCCAACACCACGAACCACAGGCAGAACACCCACATCAGGAAGATCGGCACGCTGGCGAACGCCCCGTACACCAGCTGATACGACGCCATCTGGGTGATGTAGTAGCCGAAGCCGCGCTTGGTGACCTCCAGCAACAGCGCGGTCACGAAGCCGCCGAGCGCGGCGTGGTCGGCCGGCACGAAACGGTTGGGCACCAGCCGGTACAGCAGCCACAGCACCAGCGTGGTCAGGCCGATCGAGCCGGTGATCTGAATGGTCAGCGCCACCACCGGGTGGCTGTGCTTCAGCCCCGAAGTCTTGTACAGCCAGCTCCAGCTCGACAGCCCCACCCCCAGCAGCAGCGGCCCCAGCGTCAGCACCGTCCAGTACACCAGCATCTGCTGCAGGAACGGCCGCGAGCGCTCCACCCGCCAGATGCCGTTGAAGGTGCGCTCGATGGTGACCATCAGCATCAGCGCCGATGCGCCGAGCATGGCGATGCCGGCGGCGGTCAGGCTGCTGGCGTTCTCGGTGAACTGCCGCATATAGACGGTGATCACCTTGCCGGCGAACTCGGGCACCAGGGTGGTCAGCAGCAGGATCTTGAAGCGCACGCTGTACTCGGCAAACACCGGGAAGGCCGAGATCACGATCAGCGTCACCGTCAGCAAGGGCACCAGCGCCAGCAGCGTGGTGAAGGTCAGGCTGGCGGCGACCTGGTTGATATGCAGCTCGGCCATGCGCCGCGTCAGAAAGCGCAGGAAGCCCAGCTGGGAGCGGGCGCGGGAAAAACTCGTCGGGGTCATCGTGTCACGGGTAATATTCAGGCCTTGTCATGATAGAGCCTCGGGGCCCGTCCGGTACGGTTCTCTCGCAATCGGCTCGGATCCAGGGAAAATGATGCAGGATATTCTGGTGCTGTATTACAGCCAGCACGGCGCCACGCGCGAGCTGGCCCGCATGATCGCCCGCGGCATCGACAGCGTCGACGGCTGCCGCGCACGGCTGCGCACTGTACCGAAAGTCTCGACGGTGTGCGAGGCCACCGAGCCGGCGCTGCCGGACAGCGGCGCGCCCTATGTGGAGCGCCAGGACCTGGTCGACTGCATCGGCCTGGCGCTGGGCAGCCCGACCCGCTTCGGCAATATGGCCGCCTCGGTGAAGTACTTCCTCGACGGCACCAGCGGCGAGTGGATGTCCGGCGCCTTGTCCGGCAAGCCGGCCTGCGTGTTCACCAGCTCCAGCTCGATGCACGGCGGCCAGGAGTCGACGCTGCTGTCGATGATGCTGCCGCTGATCCACCACGGCATGCTGATCATCGGCCTGCCCTACACCGAGCCGGCGCTGTCCAGCACCCAGAGCGGCGGCACGCCATACGGGGTCAGCCATGTGGCCGGCCTGAAGAACGAGAACCCGATCAGCGAGGCGGAAAAGACACTGGCGATTGCCCAGGGCAAGCGCCTGGCCGAGGCGGCGAGGAAACTCGCGCAACCCGCCGCCCGATGAGCGTCGCGCTGCGCGAATGGCGGCAGCTGGATAACGAGCAACGCGAGGCGGTGCGCGCACTGGCGCTGCCGCCGGAGCAGGAGCCGTTCGCCGGCAGCATGGCCGAGGCGATCGCCGTCTGCGGTCACGCCGACCCGGCCGCGCTGCGCGGCTACGCGGTCTACCACGCGGCGACACCGGTCGGCTTCTTCATCCTGAAGGCCGCCCCGGCCACGCCGGACTGGGCCGACGACGGCACGGTGACCTTGCACGCCTTTCGCATCGATGCCCGTCAGCAGGGCCGCGGCCATGCCCGCGCCGCGTTGGCGACGTTGGCCGAACTGGCGCGCCGCGACTGGCCGGCGACGCGACAACTGATGCTGTCGGTCAACATGCGCAACCTCGCTGCGCTCGGGCTCTACCTCGCCTGCGGCTGGCGCGACACCGGCCGGCAGATCCCCGGGCCGATCGGCCCCCAGCACCTGCTCGATTATCCCTTGTGAACGGCCCGGCCGCCGGGCTCAGCCCAGCGGTTTGCTGCTGACCTCGTGGCAGTCGCGCACCAGCATCCGCCCACCGCGGGTGGTCAGAAAACCCGTCTCGCCCTTGCTCCACCACACCAGCTGCAGGTTCACATAACGCGCCCCGCTGCCGGCGCTGGCCGGCTTCAGCCGGTAGACCTTGCCGCGCCAGTTAAGCCGGATCGGCTCACGCTCGGCGTCGGCATAGGCCGGATAGACCACGCTCAGCGCGCGGTGGTCGGCGCAGCGGTAGCTGACCTTGAACGGAGTCTGCCCCCGCTCTGCGGCTTCGCTCCCCTGCGCCGCCATCGCGCCCAGCAACAGCGCGGCCAGCAACATCGGTTTCATCGTCATAGCCTTTCCTCCTTGCCGTTCCACGGCGCCACCTTCACCAGCATCAGCATGCCCGGCAAGGCCAGCGCGGTGCACAGCCAGAAAAACGTCGTCCAGCCGAACGCGTCGACCAGATAGCCGGTGCCGGCGTTCGCCACGGTGCGCGGCACCGCCGCCAGGCTGGTAAACAGCGCGAACTGGGTCGCGGTATAGGCCGGGTGGGTGGTACGGGCGATGTAGGCGACAAACGCCGCCGAGCCCAGCCCGACGCCGAGCGCCTCGAAGCCGATCACCAGCGCCAGTCGGGTCAGTTCCGGCGCGCCGATCTGCGCGAACGGCCCCTGTTCGGCCAACCAGGCAAAGCCGACGATCGACACCACCTGCACCACGCCGAACGCCCACAGCGCGCGATTGATGCCGAGCTTGAGCATCCACACCCCGCCGAGCAGGCCGCCGATCACCGCCGGCCACAGCCCGGCATGCTTGGCCACCAGGCCGATCTGCGACTTGGTGAAGCCCATGTCGAGGTAGAACGGCGTCGCCAGCGAGGTGGCCATGCTGTCGCCGAGCTTGTAGAGAAAGATGAAGCCAAGCACCCAGGCCGCGCCGCGCCAGCCGTTGCGGGTGAGGAATTCGTGAAACGGCTCGACCACCGCTTCTCTGAGCGTCTTCGGCGCCGCGGCAGCAAGCCGAGGCTCGGACACCAGCAGCGTCATCGCCACGCCCGGCAGCATGAACAGCGCGGTGATCCAGAACACCGTGGCCCAGGGCAGGTGGTCGGCCAGGATCAGCGACAGCGAGCCGGGGATCAGGCTGGCAAGCCGGTAGGCATTGATGTGGATGGTGTTGCCCAGCCCCAGCTCGCGTTCGGCGAGGATCTCGCGGCGGAACGCGTCGAGCACGATGTCCTGGCTCGCCGAGAAGAACGCCACGCCGAACGCCAATGCGGCGATCGCCCAGATCTCGGTCTTGGGCGTGAACAGGCCGAAGCAGCCCATGCTGGCGATCAACGCCAGCTGCGTCACCAGCATCCAGCCGCGGCGGCGCCCCAGCCACGGCGGCACGAAGCGGTCCATCAGCGGCGCCCAGACGAACTTCCAGGTGAACGGCAGTTGGATCAGCGCGAACAGGCCGATCGCCTTCAGGTCGACCCCCTCGGTCCTGAGCCAGGCCGGCAGCAGGTTGATCAGCGCGTACAGCGGCAGGCCGGAGGCAAAACCGGTGAACACGCAGGTGAGCATGGTGCGGGAAAAGATCGCCTGGCGCAGTGTCGGGGCGGAGTCGGTCATCAGCATGGGCAGGCCGGGAAGAGAATCAAGCTGGCATTGTGCCACTGCGCGGCGGCGCCGACCAAGCGCGTACCCGCCCGGCCGTTCTTGCTCCCCGACCAACCGTAAAACAACATTCTTGTATGCGAAATCGCGCCGATGCTTCACCGTAATGCATCGCAAACCACCGCAGATGATGCGGGATTTCCCTGATGGCCCGCCATGGCAAGGGCAGCCATCATGCGACCGTTGATCGGCCAAAGCTGCGCCAGATCAACACCTGGCTCAAACACGCACTACAAGTTCGTTTAAGACCGGTAAAATCACCAAAACAGAACATTAGCACGCGATTCTATTTTTATATAAAGATAGGAATGCGGCGAGTTCGACAAAACGCCGACGCCAGGACTGCCCGCGCCCAGCGCACCCAGCCCGAGCGCACGGTCGATAACGACACCCCGCCGTCCACACCACGGCAGGCGGTGCAGGCAACCGGCTCGAGCACGCAACAAGACCCAGCATCGCGACCCCGACTAGGCGCTCTGCCGCAGACAGTACCGCTAGTACGGCAAGGCAGAGCAACAACGCCGGGAGGGTGTTGTTAGCGATGCGAAGCCGGCGCCACAGGACTCTCATCCACAGGTACCACCATGTCGCAAACCACCTACAACGCGGTCACCGCCACCGCCCCCTCCCGCTGGCAAAGCCAGGACACCGTCTGGCTGCTCGGCCTCTACGGCACCGCCGTCGGCGCCGGCACGCTGTTTCTACCGATCAACGCCGGCATCGGTGGCTTCTGGCCGCTGCTGGCGATGGCGCTGTTGGCCTTCCCGATGACCTTCTACGCGCACCGCGGCCTGACCCGCTTCGTGCTGTCGGGTTCGGCCAAGGGCGGCGACATCACCGCGGTGGTCGAGGAGCACTTCGGCGCGCGCGCCGGCCAGTTGATCACCTTGCTGTACTTCCTGGCGATCTATCCGATCCTGCTGGTGTACAGCGTGGCGCTGACCAATACCGTCACCTCCTTCATCGAGCACCAGCTGCAGCTGGCCGCTCCGCCGCGCGCGCTGCTGGCGGCGGGGCTGGTCCTCGGCCTGATGGGGGTGGTGCGCTGCGGCAAGACGCTGATCGTCAAGACGATGGGCATGCTGGTGTTCCCGTTCGTGGCGGTGTTGATGGCGCTGGCGCTGTATCTGATCCCGAACTGGCACGGCGCCATTCTCGACACCGCCACGCTCGGCGCCGCCAGCGGTGGCGGCCTGCTCAAGACACTGTGGCTGGCGATCCCGGTGATGGTGTTCTCGTTCAACCACTCGCCGATCATCTCGTCGTTCGCGGTGGCGCAGAAGGACGCCTACGGCGACGCCGCCGAACCGAAGAGCGCGCGCATCCTGATGTTCAGCCACCTGATGATGGTGGTCACCGTGCTGTTCTTCGTGTTCAGCTGCGTGCTCAGCCTGACCCCGGCCGACCTGATGGCGGCGAAGGACCAGAACATCTCGATCCTGTCCTACCTCGCCAATCACTTCAGCAACCCGGTGATCGCCTACGCCGCCCCGCTGATCGCCTTCGTCGCGATTACCAAGTCCTTCCTCGGCCACTACCTGGGCGCCAGCGAAGGCTTCAACGGCCTGGTGCAGCAGCAGTTGCGCGCGCGCGGCAAGACCATCGCGCCGCAGCGTCTCGACCGCCTCACCGCCGTGATCATGGGGGTGACCGCCTGGGTCGTCGCCACGCTGAACCCGAGCATCCTCGGCATGATCGAGACGCTCGGCGGCCCGGTCATCGCGCTATTGCTGTTCATCATGCCGATGGTCGCGATCCGCAAGGTGCCGGCGATGCGCCGCTACGCCGGCCAGGCCAGCAATGTGTTCGTCACCGTGCTGGGCCTGGTGGCGATCTCGGCGATCTTCTACACCCTGTTCGCCTGAGCGCTTCGGCCCAGCGGCCGACCTCGACGTAGAAAAGCCGTGCTCCCTGAGGGCACGGCTTTTTCTATTGCACAGCGCGATACCGTTACCGCGCCCCCCATTTCCGGCAGCCTTCCGACCCTGCGGCGGGATCGTAGTCTCGCCTCCGCTCGAACGGCGGCATTGCCGATTGCCGGCAGATAGCGGCTTTTTACCGCCCGGCGCCGCTGGGCTATCCTGTCTGCATTCTCTGCCGCCGAAAGCCCTCCATGCCCCGTCTCAGTCACCTCGTCCGCACCCGCCCCCGCCTGGTCGTCGCCTTCGCCGCCGGCCTCGCCGGCTATGCGCTGCTGCCGGCCGCCTCCGGCCTGCAGCGACTGCTGCTCGGCTGGAATGTCACCTCCTGGGTCTACCTGCTGTCGCTGTGGCTGATGATGGTGCGCGCCCAGCCCGAGCGCATCCGTCACATCGCCCGCCAGCAGGATGAGAGCGCGGCGATGGCGCTGACGCTGATCACCGGCGCCGCGGTGATGAGCCTGGTCGCGATCCTGCTGGAGCTGACCAGCGTCAAGGGGCTGTCCGGCGACGCCAAGTTCGGTCACCTGGTGCTGAGCGCGGTGACGTTGATCGGCTCCTGGCTGCTGCTGCCGACCATCTTCGCACTGCACTATGCCCACCTGTTCTACGGCGCCCGTGCCAACACGCCACCGCTGCTGTTCCCCGACAAGCCAGCCACGCCGAACTACTGGGACTTCCTGTACTTCTCGTTCACCATCGGCGTGGCTTCGCAGACCGCCGACGTGGAAGTGGGCAGCCCGGCGGCGCGGCGGGTGGTGCTAGCGCAGTCGGTGCTGTCGTTCGTGTTCAACACCAGCATCCTGGCGATGTCGATCAATGTGGCGGCGAGTTTGGTGAGTTGAGGGAGGGGGAAGGTTGGTTGTAACTCGGTCGACGCGTGGACTGAGGCGTGCCCTTCACCAGGACAGACCGCAAGTCTTAGCTTTCGGCCAACGTTAGTGGGGATGGTGGCCTCGTCGGTCTCGCCCGACAGGCGAGTTCCTTTCTTTTGCTTCGCCAAAAGAAAGGAACCAAAGAAAAGGCGACCCCACGACGCCGGCCCGCTACGCGGGCTACCCTGCGGGCGACACGGTCAACGGGCGGCTGCGCAACTCGCGCCGACGATGTCGGCACTCGGACAGTGCTCGCCGACTTCCCCCGTTGACCGCGCCGTCCTCGGCGGCGTCGAAGGGAGTTGGGAAGGTCGTCGGTAGCAATCCCTACAGATTGTTTGGAAAAACAGTGGAGCGCATGGCTTGACATCGACTGTGGACAAATCAGCTCGTGGAGCCCCAGCTGTGGATAACCCCGCATGTTGGCCGAACGGCCTACTAGAGTCACATCAGACCGAATGCGACCTGCCCTAACGAGCTTGAGCCTCTTCCAAACCCGGTACCGGTTTTAAAACCCACCGAGTCCACCTCCGCCGCAATCGTCCTGCCCATCCCCTTTGCGCTGCCGAGCGATCGTCAAGCGGCCAGGTCTTAAGCCGCCGCTTGTTCGAGCGGGCGGACATTAGCCGCCCGCGAGTTCGGCGGCGCCTGGCCGCTTGGCAGGCGCGAGGGAAGCCGAAGGCCAGCGCATCGGGGTCGCCTTTTCTTTGGGTACTTTCTTTTGGCGACGCAAAAGAAAGTACCCCGCCCCGCCGGGCGGGACCGGCGCTGCTACAGCCCTCAGCAACGTTGGCCGAACGAGCAACGACACCTGCAACAAAAAAGGGAGCCCGACGGCTCCCCTATCCACAACGGCCTTCGGCCAACGTTGGCCGAACAACCCCTATCCCCGCGCCACCCGATAAAATGCCAGGCTGCCCAGCAGGTTCGGCAGGAAACGCACCTGGCGCTCGCCGTCCATCACCACCCGCTCCACCACGCGGATACGGTTCTTCGCGCACAGCTGCTCGAAGTCGCCCAGCATGCACCAGTGGATGTTCGGCGTGTCGTACCACTGGTACGGGATGGTGTCCGACACCGGCATGTGGCCCTGCAGGATCTGCCAGCGGTTCTGCCAGTAGCCGAAATTCGGGAAGGTGACGATCGCCTCGCGGCCGACGCGCAGGATCTCGTTGAGAATCGCCTCGGTGTGGTGCATCGCCTGGATGGTCTGCGACAGCACCACGTGATCGAACACCTGGTCGTCGAACTCGGCGAGCCCCGCCTCCAGGTCGGCCTGCACCACGTTGACGCCCGACTCGATGCAGCGCACCACATTGTCGACGTCAATCTCGACGCCGTAGCCCTGCACCTGCTTGTCCCGGCCCAGGTAGGCCAGCAAGGTGCCGTCGCCGCAGCCGAGGTCGAGCACCCGGCTGTTCGGTTCGATCCAGTCGGCGATCAGTTGCAAATCCGCGCGCAAGCTCATGCTCCCACCTCTTTCGCGACGTTGTTCAGATAGGCGCGCATCGCCGCGACGTACGGTGCATCGGTCATCAGGAAGGCATCGTGGCCGTGTTCGGAGGCGATCTCGGCGTAGCACACCGGCTTCTTCGCCGACAGCAGCGCCTTGACGATCTCGCGCGAGCGCTCCGGCGAGAAGCGCCAGTCGGAGGTGAAGCTGGCGACGAAATACTTGGCGGTGGCTTGCCCTAGCGCCTTCACCAGGCTGCCGTCGAAGCGCTGGCCCGGGTCGAAGTAGTCGAGCGCCTTGGTCATCAACAGATAAGTGTTGGCGTCGAAGCGGTCGGAGAACTTGTCGCCCTGATAGCGCAGATAGCTCTCGATCTCGAACTCGACGTCGAAGCCGTACTTGTACTCGCCCGAGCGCAGCATCCGGCCAAATTTCTCGCCCATGCCGTCGTCGGACAGGTAGGTGATGTGGCCGAGCATCCGCGCCAGGCGCAGGCCGCGCCGCGGGATGGTGCCTTCCTGGTAGAAGTTGCCGCTGTGGAACTGCGGGTCGGTCAGGATCGCCTGGCGCGCCACGTCGTTGAAGGCAATGTTCTGTGCGGTCAGCTTCGGTGCCGAGGCGATCACCATCGCGTGGCGGATCCGGCTCGGAAAGTCGATGCTCCACTGCAGCGCCTGCATGCCGCCCAGGCTGCCGCCGATCACCGCCGCCCAGGCGTCGATGCCGAGCCGGTCGGCCAGGCGCGCCTGCGCGCGTACCCAGTCACACACCGTCACCACCGGGAAGGCCGAGCCGTAGGGCTGGCCGGTGGCCGGATTGACGCTCGACGGGCCGGTACTGCCGTGGCAGCCGCCCAGGTTGTTGACGCCGACCACGAAGAAGCGTTCGGTGTCGATCGGCTTGCCTGGGCCGACCATGCTGTCCCACCAGCCCGGCGCCTTTTCGTCCGGATGATGGCGGCCGGCGATGTGGTGGTGGCCGGACAGCGCGTGGCAGATCAGGATGGCGTTGCTCTTGGCCGCGTTGAGCGTGCCATAGGTCTCGAAGCGCAGCGTGTAGTGATCGAGCACCGCGCCGCTGGCGAGCGTCAGCGGGGTGTCGAAAAACGCGTCTTCCGGCGTGACGATGCCGACGGAGTGTTCGGTGTGCGACATGGTTGGAATGCGGCCTGTTGTTATGGCCGATCGCGGGCGCGATCGGGTAGTGTCTCTTCGCGTCGATTATATCGTCATCACCTTGCCGCAAGGCAAACCGGCCCGGATAATCGCGCCACCTGCATCCCTTACGCCCCTGCCCCATGTTCGGCCGTCTGTTCAAGTTTTTCGTGCTGTGCTTCGTGCTGTATGCGCTGGCGCGCTGGGTCTTCGACCGCGAGCAGCGCCGCAGCCTGCGCGACTGGGCGCACACGCTGGCGATCTCGCTGTTGATCAGCTCGCTGCTGATCGTGGCGCTGTTCCTGATCGGCATCCACGTCTGAGCCCCCGACCTAGCGCTGGCCATCCCGTGCGCACCTTATCCATGCCCAGGGCATCTACCGGGCACGCCGAGCCCGGCGTACACTTGCCGTTTCGCTGTCGACCGCTTTTCAGACCATGAGCAAGGACAAATTCCCGGTCACCCAGGCGATCCGCGCGCTGCGCGCCGCCAAGGTGCCGTTTACCGAACACCTGTACGTCTACGAGGAAAAAGGCGGCACCCGCGCCTCGGCGCGCGAGCTGGGCGTCGATGAACATTGCGTGATCAAGACGCTGATCATGCAGGACGAGCACAAGAAGCCGCTGGTGGTGCTGATGCACGGCGACCGCGAGGTCGGCACCGGCATGCTCGCCAAGCAGATCGGCGCGAAGAAGATCGAGCCGTGCGCCCCCGAGGTCGCCAACAAGCATTCCGGCTATCTGGTCGGCGGCACCAGCCCGTTCGGCACCAAGCAGGCGATGCCGGTGTATATGGAGGCAAGCATCCTGGAGCTTCCGCAGATCTTCCTCAACGGCGGCAAGCGCGGCTTCCAGGTGTGCGTCGCGCCGGCCGACGCGCAGCGGCTGCTGGGCGCCACGCTGGTGCACGCGGCGGCGGGCTGAAGCGCTGCGCCAATCCAACGTTGGCCGAAGCCTGTGGATAAGCGGCTTCGGCCGACCTACCGCGTTTCATATAACTCCCCCTGCCTGGCCATCACCGCATGAACCTGACCGCCGTCCACCACATCGCGCTGATCGCGTCCGACTACGCCCGATCCAAACACTTCTATACCGAAATCCTGGGGCTGACCGTGCTGGCCGAGGCCTACCGCGCCGAGCGCGACTCGTACAAGCTCGACCTGCTGGTGCCGGGCGGGGTGCAGCTCGAGCTGTTCTCCTTCCCCGCGCCGCCGCCGCGGCCGAGCCGCCCGGAGGCGTGCGGGCTGCGCCACCTGGCGTTCCGGGTCGATGCGCTCGATGCCGCCGTCGCCCACCTCGACGGCCACGGCGTCGCCTGCGAGCCGATCCGCGTCGACGAGTACACCGGCAAGCGCTTCACCTTCTTCGCCGACCCGGACGGCCTGCCGCTGGAACTCTACGAAGCCTGAAACGACTTAGCGTAGCGGTCCTGCTCGCCGTGCCGCCCCAGACAGTACGAGTCGTACGGGCAAGGCTGCGCCACAATGCCAAGGTGCTAGCGCCCCTTAACCGCTGTCCCCTAGCGAGGAGCTGCGATGTATCCCGTTTCCGTGAAAGGTGTGCTGATCACCGCCGACGCGCAGGTGGTGCTGCTGATGAACGAGCGCGACGAGTGGGAGCTGCCCGGCGGGCGGATCGAGATCGGCGAAACGTCGGCCGAATGCCTGAGCCGCGAGTTCTTCGAGGAGCTGGCCGTCGAGGTCGAGGTGGTCGCGCCGCTCGACAGCTATCTGTTCGAGGTGCTACCGGGCAAGCGGGTGTTCATCGTCAGCTACGGTTGCCGGCTGAACGGCCCGTTCGTGCCGCGGCTCAGTCACGAACACACCCAGCTCGGGCTGTTCCCGCTCGACGCACTGCCGGCCAACCTGCCCGACGGTTACCGCACCTCGATCGAAGCCTGGCATGCGCGTCTGCTCGGGCCCTTGCGCTGATGCTTTTTCTGCCCGGCCGAGGCCGGCAAAGCGGTCAGCTTCGTCGATAATGAAACCTCTGCAGCGCGACGTGGCACCGACCAAGACAGACCCGTTCAGCGGTACATCGGACTGACGCTGCCGATTGAGCGAGGCCTGCGTCATGCCTTGGCTGTGTTGCACCGCGAGCCAAACAGCGTCTGACGTACCGTCGGCAATGCCCATCTCCAGAGGACTTCACCCATGAACGACACCGTCGAGTCGCGCACCCTGTCGGTGCGCATCGCCCGGCCGATGGCCGAGGTCTACGCCTTCCTCGCCGAGCCGCACCATTTCCCGCAATGGGCATCCGGCCTGTGTTCGGCGATCCACGAAACCGACGAGGCCTGGTTGGCCGAAACGCCGCACGGGATGATGCGGGTGCGCTTCACCCCCCCCAACGACTACGGCGTGCTCGATCACTACGTGCAGACGCCGCACGGCGATGAGCTGTATGTGCCGATGCGGCTGATTCCGAACGGCACCGGTTGCGAGCTGGTGTTCACGCTGTTTCGCAGCGGCAGCATGAGCACGGAGGAGTTCGCCCGTGATGCGGAGTGGGTGGAGCGGGATCTGGCGACGTTGCAGCAGTTGCTGGAGAGTGTGGCCTGAGGGGGTTTTCCGTTCTGTTAGCTGGGGTCGTTCGGCCAACGTTAGTGGGCCTGCAGCTTTTTCGGTGGGAG
This sequence comes from Neisseriaceae bacterium JH1-16, assembly GCA_025989215.1. Classification (GTDB taxonomy): domain Bacteria; phylum Pseudomonadota; class Gammaproteobacteria; order Burkholderiales; family Chromobacteriaceae; genus Crenobacter_A. Next base: position 263,957 of record JAPDNP010000003.1, read on the forward strand.
TCTTTCGGCCAACGTTAGTGAGATTTGCAGCCTTGTCGGTCTCGCCCGACTGGCGAGGTACTTTCTTTGCTTCGTCAAAGAAAGTACCCAAAGAAAGACGACCCCACCGCGCTGGCCTGCGGCTTCCCTCGCGTCTGCCAAGCGGCCAGGCGCCGCCGAACTCGCGGGCGGCTAACGTCCGCCCACTCGAACATGCGGCGGCTTAAAACCTGGCCGCTTGACGATCACTCGGCAGCGCAGAAGGGGGATGGGCTGGTCGACTGCGGTGGTTGTGACTCCGAGAGGAAAACGGCACGTCTACTCTGTGCGCACTCGACGTTGGCCGAATAAAACGACGCTTTCACCGACCGGACACCTGATCGAAGTTGGCACTATCCTGTTCGGCCAACCTTGGTTTACCCACAGAAAAGCCACCAACCTGAACTTTATCCACAGCCACAGGAAACGCCGTCACTAGCAATAAAGCAAGGGGGTAAATCAAGCCTCTTCACGTCAGTTGCAAACGACTACCTCATCCCCTTCGACGCCGCCGAGGACGACGCGGCCAACGGGGGATGTCGGCGAGCACTGTCCGAGTGCCGGCAACGCCGGTGCGAGTTGCGCAGCCGCCCGTTGGCCGTGGCGCCCGCAGGGCAGCCCGCGCTAGCGGGCCGGCGTCGCGGGGTCGCCTTCTTTTGCCTACTTTTCTTGGCGAAGCAAGAAAAGTAGGTCGCCTGTCGGGCGAAACCGACAAAGTCGCAGCCCTCACCCACATTGGCCGAACATCCCCCCCACCTAACACCCACAAAAAAGCCGCGAGCATCGCCCGCGGCTTTTTCACGACCCTTCGGCCAACCTTACCACCACCAGAACATGAAGCCCCAGGCGGCACCCACCGTCGCCAGCGTACCCAGGAACGGCGCCAACGCCAACCAGGCGCGGCCGCCGCCCCAACGCGCCACGATCTTCGCCGCCAGCCACAGCGACCACAGCATCGCGCCGGACAGCAGCGCCAGGCGCAGATTGTTCGCCCAGTACAGCTGCACGCCCTCGTGCTTCAACAGCGACACGGTGGTCGCCGACAGGCCGAGAAATACCCCGCAGCCGGCCAGCGGGATCAGCGCCTGCGCCAGGTGATGGAAGCGCCGGGTGCTCCAACGCCCGGCCGCCGCCACCGCCAGCGCGAGACAGGCACTGATCGCGGAGCCCATCACCGCGGCGGTCGCGAAGATGTAGCCAATCAACAGGCCGCCATCGAGCCAGGTGAAGCTGTCGTTCAGCTCCGGGTAGTGGGTGAACAGCCACCACGGCGCATTGTCGTCGAGCGGCCAGAAGACCTCGCGGTTGACCAGCCACTCGGCCGCCCACTGCTTGGCGGTGACGAACCACGGGCTGACCGTCCAGTGGAAGGCACCGATCGCCACGCCCAACAGGCCGAACACGATCAGCAACGTCTGCCAGTGAGTCGCTTCCTTCTCGGCTACCTCGACCACCTCCTGGCCGAACGGCCGCGCCGCCAGCTCGACCGCGCCGCGGTGGTCGCTGCAGCGCCCGCACATATGACAGCCGCTGCCGCCCTTCATGTGGCGGATCGGCTGCAGCGGCGCGCAGTCCACCGCCTGGATGCGGATGCCGACGTCGAGCGAGTGCTTCCACTTCTGCTCGTCGACCTTGTAATGCATCGGCGCCAGCTTGGTCAGCAGCTCGAACACGCCGTTCACCGGGCACAGGTAGCGGCACCAGGCGCGCTTGCCGCGGGTGTAGTAGTAGCCGACCACCATCGCCGCCACGGTCGAGCCGCCCAGCACCAACAGCACCGCCTTCGGATACTGGTAGACGCTGACCATCTGGCCATACACGGTGGTCAGCACGAAGGCAACGAAGGGCCAGCCGCCCCAGCGCATCCAGCGCGGAATCGGCCGCCCCTTGCCATGATGCGCCGCCCATTCTGACAACGCGCCCTCCGGGCACAGCACGCCGCACCACAGTCGGCCGAACAGCACCATCGACACCAGAACGAACGGCCACCAGATGCCCCAGAACACGAACTGGGCGAACACGGTCAGGTTGTTGACCATCCGCGCCGAGTCGTCCGGCAGCGGCATGAACACCGGCACCAGGATCAGCACCGCGTACATCAGCACCACCACCCACTGGATGGTACGCAGCCACGACTGATGCTCGCGCAGCCAGTTGCCATAGGCGGCCAGAGCCGGTTTCATGCCTGGGCCGCCTTCTTCTGCGGCGCCGGTGCGGCGCGCTTGAGCAGCAGCGTCACCCCGACCCAGAAAGCGAGCCAGGCGAGCAACGTCATCAGCGCCGGGTGGGCACGGTAACCGGTCAACGCCGCCACCAGGCCGCCGGCCTGGGTGCTGTCGTCGAGCAGCGCCGAGCTGTCCCAGATCGGGTCGACCAGCGCCGGCAGCACGTCCATCGAGATCAGCCGGTCGACGCCGTTGACCAGCATCGCGGACGCCAACAGCAGCAGCAGCACTTCGGATACCTTGAAGAACAGGCGCCAGCCCATCGCCGAACCTGCCACCTGCAGCAGCCAGTAGGTGCCGATCGCCAGCACCAGGCCCAGCACCGCGCCGCCGCCCATGGTCAGCAGCGTCGAGCCGTCAGCGCCGGCGATCAGGCCGTACAGGAATACCACCGCCTCGCTGCCTTCGCGCGCCACCGCCAGCGCGGCCAGCACGAACACGCCCCACCAGTTCTGCTGCTTGGCGTTCTCGGTCAGCCCGGACTCCAGCTCCTTCTTCAGCGTGCGGCCGTGCTTGCGCATCCAGAACACCATCTGCACGATCAGCGCGGCGGCGATCAGCACCATGCCGGTCTGGAAATAGTCCTGTGCATCACCGAGGAATTCGCTGGCCTCGAAGAAGCCCACCGCCAGCAGGCCGGCAATCGCCAGACCGGCCAGCACGCCGCCCCACAGGTAGCGCTTGCCGCCCTGCGCCTCGGCATGGTTCGACAACCAGGCATGCAGGATGCCGATCACCAACAGCGCCTCGACGCTCTCGCGCCACATCACGAACACAACCTGACCCATCGCGCGCTCCTTACTTGGCGACGATCACGCCTTGCGTGGTCGCCTGATGGAAGTCGTCGAAATACTTGTATTCGCCCTTCTGCAGCGGGGCGATCACCACGAACGACGAGGCGCCCGGGGCCAACACTTTTTCCTTACGCAGTTGCAGGCTCTCGAATTCGACCGGGATCTTGCCGGTGTTGTGGATTTCCAGCACGAATTTCTGCCCCGACGGCACTTCGATCCGCATCGGGATCAGCTTGCCGTCCTTCATTTCGAGCTTGAAGGTCGGCAGGTCGGCGGCCTGCGCAAACAGGGGGGCCGCGAACAGCAGGGCGATCAGCCAGTTCCGCATGGTGTGTTCCTTGGAGTATGTCGGAGTCGCTAAGCCAAACCGCCCACCGCTGCCTTGCCCATCGCGGCAGGGCTGGCGTCGGCAGCTTCGCTTAGCGGCTCACAATGCAAAACAGCGCCGGCAGGTGCCAACGCTGTCGTTCGATCCCATTTATGATAACGACTCGCGTTATCACAAGCGATACCGATTTGTGTAACGCTTAGTAACCGCCCTTTTTGCCGATGCCGGCGTAGACGAATTCGTAGTTCAGGTCGAAGGACTTAAACCACGGGCCCACGCCGGTTTCCTTGTCGACGTGACGGCCGAAGTGACCGTGCTGATTGGCGCTCGGCGGCAGCACGGTGAATTTCACCTTGTACTTGCCCGGGCCGGCCAGCTTCACGTTGTCGCCGTAGTGCGGGCCGTCGGATGCCACCATCGGCATCATCTCGCCCTTGATCACCTGGTTGCTGCCGACCTTGGCCACTTCATACTTCACCATCAGGTACGGCAGCCAGTCGCCCTGCGCGAAGCCGTTCGGGTTCTTGGCCACGGCATGGATGTCGGCTTCCAGGTGGATGTCCGACTCCTCTGCCTTGCGCATCATGCCTTCCGGTTCCATCTTGGTCGGCTGCAGGTAGACGGCGCCCACTTCCATGCCGTTCTTGATCTGCGGCTTGCCGATCGGGTATTCGGTGGCCATGGCGGCGGAGCTGACACCCAGCGCCAGCGTCAACAGGGAGAGGCGTGCGACAACGCGGTTCATTTCGATATCCTTGGGAAATATTTTTACTGATTGCCGTCACGAGGCGGCGGGTTCTTATCGACCGACAGGACTCAGTGCTAGCTGAGAACAGTAAGAATAATAACTCGCATTTGCATACAGATACAAACGGACGCTATCAGTATTTCTTCCGCATTTTCTTCGCCGTCCTACCGACGCAAAGCGCTCATGTGCTGCCGATAGCCGAACAAGGCCGCACTGCCGAGCAACAGGAAACCCGCCATCGTCAGCGCCAGCGTCAGCGGGCTGCCCCACACCAGCGGCGAGATCACCCCGGCCACGATGCTGCCGAGCATGGTCTGAATGAAACCCTGCAGCGACGACACCGTGCCGCGCAGTTCGGGGAACTGGTCCATCAGGTTCAGCGTGATGGTCGGCGCCACCAGCGACATCCCGGTGGTGTAGAGCGCCAGCGGCAGCACGCAGGGCAACAGGCTCGGCGGGAAGAACAAGTTGTAGCCGACGTTGGCCAAGGTCGCCGCCAGCATCAGCGCATAGCCTATCGTCACCGTCTCGCGCGCGCCGCGCCGCCCGGCCATGCTCCCGGACAGCCAGGCACCGAACATGATGCCGGATACCGCCGGGCCAAACATGTAGAGGAACTGCTCCGGCCCCAGGTGCAGGTGCTGCATCAGAAACACCGGCGCCGACGGGATGTACACGAAGAAGCCGGCAAAGTTGAACGACACCGCCGCGGCCAGCAGGAAGAAAGCCGGGGTTCGGCCAACCTTGGCGTAATTGGCCAGCAGCGAACGCCAAGCCAGCGGCTGACGACGCTCATGCGGGTGCGTTTCCGGCAGCGCGAACCAGGACAGCCCAAACAGCGTGAAGCCAACCAGCGCCATGAACAGGAAGATCGAGTGCCAGCCGAACACGCCGAACAGCCAACCGCCGATCACCGGCGCGATCGCCGGCGCCAAGGAAAACAGCATCGTCACCTGCGACATCATCCGCTGCGCCGCCGCACCGTCGAAGCAGTCGCGGATCACCGCCCGGCCGACGATCAGTCCGGCGCCGCCGCACAGGCCCTGCACCGCCCGCAGCGCCAGCAGCGTCTCCAGGTTCGGCGCGAACGCGCAGCCGATCGAGGTCAGCCCGAACAGCACCGTCGTCACCAGCACCACCGGCCGCCGCCCGACCGCGTCGGAAATCGAACCGTGCCACAGCATCATCAAGGCATAACAGAACAGATAAACGGTCAGCGCCTGCTGGATCGCCACCGGGCTCGCGCCCAGGCTCGTGCCGATCGCGCGCATCGCCGGCAGGAAGGTATCGATCGAGAACGGGCCGATCGCCGACAAAGCGGCGAGCAGCAGAGCGAGGCCGAGCTGGCGACGCGGGGTGAAGGCAGTCATGGAGACAATCAGCAATGAGACAATCGCGCAGGTTACCGTCTAAGCGGGGTGGCTGGCTACCGGGCCGGCCGAATCGGCGGGTGGAGCGAAGCTGCCCGTGCACGGTCTCGCGAACACAGGGGCCGCAAGGCGCACTGACGCGACAAAGCAGCGTGTACCCATAGGCCAGACATGCCGATTGGGCGCCAATTCGCCACGGAATCACCCGAGTGCGGCAGATCGTGAACGGCTTCTAGCGCCGGCAGCGCCGCGTGCCACCCTGCTCGTCGCAGATGCGCAGATTGCCGTCCTGGTCGAGCTCCAGGTACTCGGTGCCCAGCCAGTCCTGCCCGGCACGCGGCAGAGCGCGCAGCCGGTATTCGCCCTCGTCGGTGTTCTTGGCGTTGGTGTTGAACTTGACCAGGTAATACTCGGTACCGTCGCTGGGCAGGTCCGGCCAGTGGGTCGAATCCAGCTTGTAGCCGCCCTTCTCGGCGTACCAGCGCTCCAGAAACAGCCCGGCCTCGAGCAGCGCCCCGCGCGCCTCGGTCTGGCGGCTGCGGCGCAGTTGGTCCTGGTAAGACAGATAGGCGAGCGTCACCAGGCTGGCGACGATCGCCAGCGCGATCATCAGTTCGATCAGGCTGAAACCGCGATACCACATGATGGCTCTCCCTAGACTAGAACACTTCGCGCCAAGCTAGCCGCCGCAGCGTGACCGCCGTTGCCGGCGGGAGGACCGGCACCCCGAGCCGGGCGGCGCGCTCTACCGTCGTCTCCGGCACCAGCGCGTAGCTCTGCAAGGTCGCCTGGCTGTTGCGGTTGCGCCCCCAGCCACGCGCGCTGAGCCGATAGAGCCGCCCGACATTGCCCTGCCCGTCGCTGTAGTCGCGCTGCAGCAGCTCGACCAGATAGCGCGGGTTGGCCCATAGCGCGCCGCCAGCCAGCACGTCGCCGCTGCCGCAGCGGGTCGTGGCACGGCCGTCGAGCACCAGTTCGCGGCCATGACCACAGGGATGCAGCAGCGGCCAGCGCCGCCCGCCTATCGTCACCAGCCGCTGCCAGGGTGGTTCGCGCTCCGGCTGACCCGCTTGCGCCGGACGGCACAGGCCGCTCTGCCAGCCGGCCGGATTGGCCGGGTTGCGGCAATCGTCGCTGAACAGCCCCGCCGCGCCGAACAGCGTCGCATCAGGCTGATTGGCAATACCCAGCTCGCGGTCGAGACGCGCCGCCTGCTGCTCGGCCTCGGCCAGCGCCGCTTCGGCCGCCTGGAAGGCGGACTGGCGATCGGCCTGATTCGCCGCGCTGCGCCGCTCGGTCGCCAGCCGCTGGCTGCTCGCGGCGAGCATCAAACCCATCACCAGCAACAGCGGCGTGATCGCCAGCAAAGCCGAACCGCGCTGCCTCAACTGTCGCATCCCGCCTCTCCCCGCCCGGCGACCCGAGTCATGTAGCGGCGCGGTCGCGCATGGCCGCCACTGGCTGGCGAATCGTCCTGGTCCTCGATGTCCAGCGTCACCTGCCAGAGCCGAGCAGCGGGGCAATCGCCGCTGCGAATTGGCACCACCGTCAGCGCGCTCACCCCGGGGGCCAGCTCGATCGGCCCCTGCCAGTTGCCGTTGTCGCCCAGCTCGAACAGATACAGGCCCTGCCGCCCGCCATAGCGGCCCACCGCGTAGACCCGCGACACCAGCCGCAGCAATTCCAGCTGCTCGGCCGGATGGCCCGCCCCGGAGCCGCTCGCCGGCGAAACAGTCACGCCGCCCAGCTCCAGGCGGTAGCCATCGGCGCCGACTCGCTGCCCCATACCTGCCGCATCAATCAGCAGCCCCCCTCGGCAACTGGCCAGCACCAGAAAGCGCGCATCGCCGAGCCGGGAGCCGCCATCGCTAAGCCGGGCCGTCAGGCGGTGCAACTGCCCACCGGCCGCATCGCGCTCCAAAGCGGTCAGCACCGCACCGGCCTGACCGTACTGCAAGCGTAGCGCCCCACCGCCACCAAAACCGGAGGCCCCGGGCCACGGCGGGCTACCGGCGAGCGAATCGCCACTGGCAAGATTGAAACAACCGAACTGGCCGGCCATGCGCAGATCGCGCAACAGTGTCGTCAACGCCAACCGGGCATCCTGCTGCATCGCCTGCCCTTGTTCCTGCTCCAGCGCTAGTCGCATGCTGCCGAGCAACACCGGCAGGATCAGCGCCAACAGCAGCATCGTCAGGGCCATCACCAGCATCAATTCGAGCAGCGTCCGTCCCTGCTGGGCCCGCTTCACGGGACGACCCGCAACTGGTAGGCGCCGTAACGCAGCACCTCGGCGCCGCGGCCGGCCTGCCGCCACACCACCTTCACCGTCAGCGCACCGCTTGCGTCGCAACCGAGCGCCTGCCAATCGGGCGGCGTGGCCAAGTCCAGCTCGGGGCACAGCGCCGAGCGCAGCGGCGTGTTGTCGCCCAGCGCGGCCTGCAGCTCGGCGCGAAACCAGGCATGAGCTTCTTGCGGCGGCATGCCGGCCAGCACGCTCTCGCGCACCGCTTCGGCCAACAGCGCCACCTGGGTCTGCTGCTCCGCCTCGCGCAGCTGCACATGGCTGCGCAATTGCGACGCGGCCAGCGCGTAGAAAGCGCCGGTCACCAGCGCGCAGGCGATCAGGTAGTCGACCAGCGAGAAACCGCGTTCAGCAGCCATCGCAGCCGACCTCACCGGCACTGCACACCCTGGCCCGACCGGCACCGGACAACATCACCATCCGGCACTGCCCGCCGGCCGCCATGCTCAAGCGGAACGCCAACGCGGCGGCCGGGCGGCCGTCGGCGTCGAAACGCAGCTGCGCCAGCGGCGCGCTCACCACCATGTCCGGCGCAAACTGCACTGCGCGCAGCCGGTCGCCCGAATCGTAGACGGCCGGCCGGTTGCTGGCCGACAGCGGATTGTCGGCAAAGATCAGCGCCCCCTCGTCCCACACATATTGGTTGCGCCGTCGGGTAGTGAGACAGCCTTGCAGGTCGAAATTGCTCTTGGCGTTCAGTGCGCACAGATACACCGGGCGGTTGCCTCGCAGCGCCTCGCTGCGCGCGTAATGCAACTGGCCGACCAGCTGCTGGCCGAGCAGCCCCAGCCGATGACGGGCCAGCCAGGCGGGCATCGCGTCGGCTGCCAGCGTCAACAGCAGGACAGCCAGCGCCATCGTCAGCAATAGTTCGATCAGGGTGAAACCGTGGCATGGGGTCAGCTCGCAGCGCATCGCTGAAAATGACAATGAAATAATCAAAGACGATACGGCCGGCAGCCCTGCTTGGAAATACGTGGAATTACTCGATATGAAGAAAAACGCCGGGGCAGGCCCCGGCGTCGTCACTGCGGATCAAGCCATCCGGCTCAGTGCGCCGCTTCCCAGCTGTTGCCGGCGCCGACCTCGGCGAGCAGCGGCACCGCCAGCGTGGCGGCGTCGGCCATCAGGCGCGGCAGCTCGCGGCGGATCAGTTCCAGCTCGGCGTCCGGCACCTCCAGCACCAGTTCGTCGTGCACCTGCATGATCAGCTTGGACTTCAGCCCCTGTTCGGCCAACCAGGCGTGCACCTTGATCATCGCCAGCTTGATCAGGTCGGCGGCAGTACCCTGCATCGGCGCGTTGATCGCCGCGCGTTCGGCGCCGGCGCGGCGTGCTCCGTTGCTGGAGCGGATCTCCGGCAGGTACAGCCGTCGGCCGAACACCGTCTCGACATAGCCCTGCTCGCGCGCCGCGTCGCGGGTGCGCTGCATATACTCGGCCACGCCCGGATAGCGCATGAAATAGCGGTCGATGAATTGCTTGGCCTGGGCGTTGTCGATCTCCAGCTGCGCGGCAAGCCCGTACTGGCTCATGCCGTAGATCAGGCCGAAGTTGATCGCCTTGGCCGCGCGGCGCTGGTCGGCGCTGACCGCGTCGAGCGCGACGCCGAACACCTCGGCGGCGGTCGCCTTGTGGATGTCCTCGCCGCTCTGGAACGCCGCCAACAGGCCCGCATCGCCGGACAGGTGCGCCATGATCCGCAACTCGATCTGCGAGTAGTCGGCCGACACGATCCTGTGCCCCGGCGAGGCGATGAACGCCTCGCGCACCCGGCGGCCCTCGGCGGTGCGCACCGGAATGTTCTGCAGGTTCGGATCGGTGCTGGCCAGGCGCCCGGTCACCGCCACCGCCTGCGAGTAGGTGGTGTGCACGCGGCCGGTGTCGGCATTGATCTGCAGCGGCAGCTTGTCGGTGTAGGTCGACTTGAGCTTGGCAAGGCTGCGGTTCTGCAGGATCAGCTTCGGCAGCGGGTGGTCGAGCGCCAGCTTCTCCAGCACGCCCTCGTCGGTCGAGTAGCCGCCGGACGGGGTCTTCTTCACCCCCTTGGTGTCGATGCCGAGCTTGCCGAATAGGATTTCCTGCAACTGCTTGGGCGAATTCAGGTTGAACGGCTGACCAGCCAGCTCGTACGCCTGCTGTTCCAGCTCGACCAACTTCAGGCCCAGCTCGTGACTCTGCGTCGCCAGCAGCTGGCGGTCGATCAACACGCCGGTGCGCTCCATCGCGTACAGCACGTCGGACGCCGGCAGCTCGATGTCGCGGTACACGTCGATCAGCCGGCCAGTCAGTTGCGGCTTCATCGCGTGGTCGAGGCGCAAGGTGATGTCGGCATCCTCGGCCGAATAGCGGGTAGCGGTGTCGATATCGACCTCGGCGAAGCCGATCTGCTTGGCGCCCTTGCCGCAGATTTCCTCGTAGCTGATGGTGGTCTCGCCCAGGTGCCGTTCGGCCAGGTCGTCCATATTGTGGGTAAGATGGCTCTCGATCACGTAGGACTGCAGCAGCGTGTCGTCGACGACGCCGGCGAACGCGATGCCGTGGTTGGCCAGCACGTGGCGGTCGTATTTCAGGTTCTGGCCGAGCTTGGGCCGGGTGGCGTCCTCCAGCCACGGCTTCAGCGCCGCCAGCGTCGTATCGAAGTCGAGCTGGTCGGATACGCCGGCGTAGTGGTGCGCCAGCGGCAGGTAGTAGGCCAAACCTTCCTGCCACGCGAAGCTCATGCCGACCAGGCGCGCGCCGAACGGATCGAGGCTGGTGGTTTCGGTGTCGAACGACACCACCGGCGCGCTGGCGAGGCCGGTCAACAGCTCGTCGAGCTGGGTGGCGGTCAGTACGCAGCGGTAGTCGCGCGCCACGTCGCTCTTGGCCGGCGCTGGGGCCGCGACGGCCGGAGCCGGGCTGGCAGCGGCTGGCAGGCTCTCGCCGAACAGATCGCTCTGCGGCCCGCCAACGTTGGCCGAAGCCGGCTCGGCCGCCTGCACCGCGACTCCACTTTCGGCCAGCCACTGCTCGGCCTCCTTCAGCCAGCTGCGGAAACCGTGGCTGCGGAACGCGTCGGCGAGCGTCGCGGCATCGAGCGGGCGGTGCGCCAGGTTGTCGAGGCCCAGCGGCAGCTCCTTCTTCAGGTCGACATCGCGCTTGATCGTTACCAGCTCGCGCGACAGGCCCAGGCGCGGCAAGGCCTCGCGCAACTTGTCGCCGACCACGCCCTTCACCTCGGCGGCGTGTTCGATCACACCGTCGAGCGAGCCGTAGGCCTCCAGCCACTTCACCGCCGTCTTCGGCCCGCACTTGTCCACGCCCGGCACGTTGTCGACCTTGTCGCCGATCAAGGTCAGGTAGTCGATGATCAGCCCCGGCTTCACACCGAACTTCTCGACCACGCCGGCCTCGTCCAGCGTCTCGTTGGTCATGGTGTTGACCAGCGTCACGTTCGGCGTGACCAGCTGCGCGATATCCTTGTCGCCGGTCGACACGATCACCCGGAAGCCCTGCCGTTCGGCCAACGTGGCGAGAGTACCGATCACGTCGTCGGCCTCGACCCCCTCCACCGCCAACAGCGGCCAACCCAGCGCCTCGACCAGCTGGTGCACCGGCGCGATCTGCGTGCGCAAGTCGTCGGGCATCGACGGCCGATTCGCCTTATATTCGGGGTACAGGTCGTCGCGGAAGGTCCTGCCTTTTGCGTCGAATATGCAGGCGCTATAATCGAACTGCACGTCCTTTTCCAAGCGCCGCAGCATATTGACCACACCGTAGATCGCCCCGGTCGGCAGCCCCTCCGGAGAGCGCAGATCGGGCATCGCATGGAACGCCCGATACAGATAAGAAGAGCCGTCGATCAATAACAATGTTTTCATAATAAAAAGGGCAAACGCTATGAGCTTGTTCGAGAAACTGCCGCAAGCAAGCGACCGCTACGACGCCATGCAACGGTTCCGCTCACGCGAGGCGTGGCATGTACTGAAAGTTGTGTCGGAGATGGTCGAATCCGGCGAAGAACTGCAAGGCATCCATCCTGCCGTCAGCATCTTCGGCAGCGCCCGCACCCCGCGCGACCATCCGCATTATAAGCTCACCGAAGAGATCGCCCGTCGTCTGTCCGACGCCGGCTTCTCGGTGATCTCCGGCGGCGGCCCCGGCGTGATGGAAGCCGCCAACAAGGGCGCCTACTACGGCACCAGCCCGTCGGTGGGTCTGAACATCGTGCTACCGCACGAACAAAAGCCCAACGAGTATCAGGACTTGAGTGTAAAGTTCAACCACTTTTTCCCGCGCAAGGTCATGTTCGTCAAGCATGCGATCGCCTATGTGGTGATGCCAGGCGGTTTCGGCACGCTGGACGAAATGTTCGAGGCCTTGACGCTGATCCAGACCGGCAAGAGCCGCAAGATTCCGATCATCCTGGTGCACAAGCCGTTCTGGGAAGGGCTGATCACCTGGTTCCGCGATCGCCTGATCGGCGAGAAACTGATCAACCCCGACGATCTGAACCTGCTGCAGCTGATCGACGACCCGACCGAAATCGTGGAGTCGATTTTCCGCCACTACGAGAAACGCGGCTTCGACGCGCTGCCGGAAGAACGCGAGCAACTGCTCAATCTGTAACCCATACAAAGGATTCACCATGCGTCGCCTGCTGCTGGTCGCCCTGCTCGTCTCGGCCACCCTGCCCGCACTGCCCGCCCTCGCCGCCACCCCGGCTCCGAGCCAAGCCCCCGCTGCCAAGGCCGACGTGCCGCCGCCGCCGACCGTTACCGACGACGGCACCGGTTCCGGCGCCGAGCCGGAAGTGCGCATCATCCAGAAGGGCAACGAAAAATGGGAGGAGTACCGTCTTAACGGCAAGCTGTACATGGTCAAGGTGACCCCGGCGGTGGGTCCGGCCTATTACCTGATCGATCAAGAAGGCAATGGCCAGCTCAAGCAGGTCGACCCCAACCGGCGCATCGTTACCCCGCAGTGGGTTCTGAAGCGTTTCTGAGCGGAGTCGGCATGTCGGTTTACACCTCGGTATCCGAGTCGGCGCTGTCCGACTGGCTGCGCCGCTATTCGCTGGGCGAGCTGGTCGAACTCAAGGGCATTGCCGCCGGTATCACCAATACCAATTACTTCGTCACCACCACGCATGGCCGTTATGTACTGACGCTGTTCGAAGTGCTCGAACTCAAGGAACTGCCGTTCTATCTGGAGCTGATGAGCCACCTGGCGCGGCACGGCGTCGCTTGCCCGGCGCCGGTGGCCGATCACACCGACGCGTTCGCCTCGCTGCTGGAAAGCAAGCCGGCCTGTCTGGTGTCCTGCCTGCCCGGCGGCGACGTCGCCGAGCCCAGCCCGGCGCAGTGCCGCGCGCTCGGCGAGATGCTGGCGCAGATGCACCTGGCCGGCGCGACCTACCGGCACAAGATGGCCAACCCGCGCGGCCCGGACTGGTGGAGCAAGACCGCGGCGGCGCTGTACGACAAGATGCCGGCCATCGACGCGGCGATGCTGCGCGAGGAAGTGCAGTACCAGGACAGCCACCGCTTCACCCATCTGCCCAGCGGCGTGATCCACGCGGACCTGTTCAAGGACAACGTGCTGATGGACGGTGACAAGATCGCCGGTTTCATCGACTTCTACTACGCCTGCAACGATTTCCTGATCTACGACGTGGCCATCGCATTGAACGACTGGGCGCGCCAGGCCGACGACGACATCGACCCGGACCGCGCCCGCGCGCTCCTGGCCGGTTACCAGTCGGTACGGCCGTTCGACAACAACGAACTGAAGGCCTGGCCGGTCATGCTGCGCGCCGGCGCCCTGCGTTTCTGGGTGTCGCGTCTGTTAGACTTCTATCATCCGGCCGACGGCGAGCTGACCTTCACTAAAGACCCCGGCGTGTTCCAACGCCTGATCGCCCGCCACCGCGACCGCACCGACTTCTGGCTGTAAGCTCACCCGCTTGCCGTCCGAACGCTTCGGCCAACCCTGCCCACCCGGCAAGGTTGGCCGAAGCCGTTTTATCTACCCGAATTTTGAAACCGACGCGTGGAATGGGTCAGACAGTAAGCGGCAAGATTGCCAGTGGTGAGGCGCGGAAAAACCGGGTTGCACTCCTATTCGACGTGAGGTAATCGGCGCCCAGAAAGCCGCAGACATGGTCGATGGGCGCCGGCATATACCACGCCTGACTCAGATTCGGCCTGCCCCCCGAATGGCGCTTTCCCACACCCTCACACCCCCTCGTCGAGAAACGCCGCCAACCCCCGCGTCACCGCCTTGGCGCGGTGCATCACCCGGTACAACGAGCGGTGCAGCGCCGGCAGCGCCGCGTCGATCTCGACCAGCGTGCCGGCGGCCAGCAAGTCGGCCACCACCACCCGCGACAGACAGCTCACCCCCATCCCGGCCGCGACCAGATGCTTGATTGCCTCGGAGTGGCCGATTTCCAGCGCCACCGGCAGCGCGCCCAGCTCGGGCAGCAACAAGCGCTCGACCTCCTCACGCGTCCCCGAACCCGCCTCGCGCAAGATCCACGGCGCCTGCGCCAGTTCGGCCAAGCTCACCCGGCGACCCGCCAGCGGATGGCCAGCGCCGACAAACACCACCAGCTCGTCGTCGCGCCACGGCACCACCTGCAGCTCCGGGTGATGGCACGGCCCCTCGATAAAACCGACGTCGACGGCGAAACTCGCCACCGCCTCCACGATGTCGCGAGTGTTCGCCACTTCCAGTTCGACCCAGGCGTCCGGGTGCGCGGCCCGAAAGCGCGCCAGCCAGGACGGCAACAGGTAGTTGGCGATGGTGGTGCTGGCGCCCAGGCGCAACGACGCCGCCGCGCCGTCGAACAGCTGCTCGACGCCATGCGCCGCATCGAGCAGCGCCCGCGCGCGCGGCAGCAGCAACCGACCGTGCTCGTTCAGCTGCAGGCGCCGGCCGACCCGGTCGAACAGGGTTACCCCCAGCCCGCTCTCCAGCGACGCCAGCGCCTGGCTCGCCGCCGACTGGGTCAGCGCCAGCAGGTCGGCGGCGCGCGTCACCGTGCCGGCATCGGCCACCGTGGTGAAGACCTCCAGCTCGCGCAAGGTCAGCCGCATCGCCATTGCTACTCTCCCCGAGCCGACCGCATCGCCTTGCAGCGGGGCCGACTCAATCAATCGGTTTTACTAATTAATTACATAGATTTTATCCGTTTTTCTACTTAGCACGCAGCGCGTATCGTTCAGCCATCGCCGAATAGATTTTTTGGGAATAAGCATATGAACACAATGCGCGAACGACTCCCCGGTCTGGCCCTGCTACTGGCGCTGGCCGTCGCCTCGCTGTACGCCGCCGACCTGCCGCTGATGCAGCATCTCGGCCTGTCGGCGCTGACCCTCGCCATCGTCGGCGGCATGCTGCTGGGCAATACCGTCTATCCGCGGCTGGCCAGCCGCAGCCACCACGGCGTGGCGTTCTCCAAGCAGACGCTGCTGCGCCTGGGCATCATCCTGTTCGGCTTCAAGCTGACCTTCCAGGACATCGCCGCGGTCGGCGTGGCCGGCATCGTCATCGACGCGCTGGTGCTGTGCAGCACCTTCTCGCTCGCCTGGTGGCTGGGCCGCAAGGTATTCGGCCTGGACGAGCAAAGCGTGATCCTGATCGGCGCCGGCAGCTCGATCTGCGGTGCGGCGGCGATCCTCGCCACCGAGCCGGTACTCAAGGCGCACGCCGAACGCGTGGCGGTGGCGGTCGCCACCGTGGTGGTGTTCGGCACGCTGGCGATGTTCGTCTACCCGCTGCTGTTCGACGCCGCCCGCCAGCTCGGCCTGATCGGCGACAACGCCTTCGCCTTCGGCATCTTCACCGGCTCGACCGTACACGAGGTGGCGCAGGTGGTGGCCGCCGGCCGCGCGGTCAGCGAGCAGGCCGCCACCAGCGCGGTGATCACCAAGATGATTCGGGTGATGATGCTGGCGCCGTTCCTGGTGATGCTGTCGGCCTGGCTCGCCAAGCGCCACGCCGGCGACAAGGCGGAAGCCCGTCGCATCACCATCCCCTGGTTTGCACTGGGCTTCCTGGCGGTGGCGGGGCTCAACTCGCTGAGCCTGCTGCCCATCCAGCTGGTAGGTGGCTTGGTCAAGGCCGACAACCTGCTGCTGGCGATGGCGATGGGCGCGCTGGGCCTGACCACCCACGTGTCGGCGATCCGCCAGGCCGGGCTCAAGCCGCTGGCGCTGGCGGCCATCCTGTTTGTCTACCTGATCGTCGGCGGTGGACTGATCAATCTCGGGGTCAGTGCGCTGCTGCACTAAAAACCATCCTCTGTGCCCCACGCCGTCCGCCCCGCGCGGGCGGCTTTTGCTTGGCGGGCTGGCCGAAGCGGCCATGCGCTTCTACGCTGGAGCATGGGCCGGCACCGTTCGCCCGGCCGGAGGGCTGCACCATGCTACTGACCATCCGCTTCGACAACTTCCTCGGCCTCGACAGCCATCTGGGCACCGTGCTGCAGCTGAGCGGCAACGGCCTGACCGGCCACTGGCGCCGGCTGGAGAACGGCAGCACCCACTTCCCGACCAACGGCGACTATACCGGCGACGAGGCCGGCATCTCGCTGGCCGATACCGGCGGCCTGCGCATCGGCGAACTGATGGGCCTGACCGCCGACGAGGTCGAACAGGGCGACCACGGCGAGGCGAGCTTCAGCTACCCCAACCTGCCCGGCAGCGCCGACTGGCACGTCGAGGGCGCCGAGAGCTGAATCGGGGGAATGTCCGGCCTCGCTAGCGGGGCCAGGAGCTTGACGGGTGGTGCGGGGTTCCGGCACAAGCCAGCATTCTTAGCAGCATCAAACCCGTCGCCGCCTTAACGAACGGCGCGCCTCAGCGACGTACTGCTCCAACGGCGTCCTAGAGAATGGGGGCGAACAAGCGCGCGAGGCTCATCGCCACCCGCCGCCACAAAGGCAGCCGGCCGAGTCGGGCACCGTCGAGTTGCTCGGCCAGCGCGAAATCCTTCTCCAGCATCGCCTCGACCTCGGCGGCGAAGCCGCGATCGACGGTGGCGACCATCAGCTCGAAATTGAGCCGGAACGAGCGATTGTCGAGGTTGGCGCTGCCAATGATGGCGATCTCCTCGTCGATCAGCACCACTTTCTGATGCAGAAAGCCGGGACGGTAGGTATACATCCGGATGCCGGCGCGCGCCGCCTCGTACGCGTACAGCCGCGATGCCAGGAACACCATGCGGTGGTCGGGCCGGCTCGGAATCAGGATTTTCACCTCCACCCCGCGCAGCAGCGCCAGCCGCAGCGCCGCCGACACCGCCTCGTCCGGCACGAAGTAGGGGCTGGTCAGCCAGATGCGCCGCTGCGCCGCATTGATCGCCTCAACGAACAACAGCGAACCGGTCTCAAGCCTATCGGCCGGGCCGCTCGGCACCACCTGGCACAGCATCCGGCCGCCATCGGCCTTGCTCGGCCGGTGCAGCAGCGGCAGCTTGCCGGCGGCGGCGTACCAGTCCTCGGCGAAGCTCAGCTGCAGGATCGCCGCCGCCGGGCCGGCCAGCTCGATATGGGTATCGCGCCACGGCGCCAGCGGCGGCTTCAGCCCCAGGTATTCGTTGCCGACGTTATGGCCGCCGACATAGGCGGTCGCGCCGTCGATCACTACCAGCTTGCGGTGGTTGCGGAAATTCACCTGGAAGCGGTTGACGAAGCGGCGCGTCACCGCGAACGCCTGCACCTCCACGCCCCCCTGACTGAGCCGCTCGAGATAAGCCGGCGGCAGCGCATGGCAGCCGATGCTGTCGTAGAGGAAATACACGTGCAGCCCCTCGGCGGCGCGCTCCAGCAGCACCTGCTGCAAGGCCTGGCCCAGGGTGTCGTCGTGCACGATGAAGAACTGCACGATCACGCTGTGCCGCGCAGCGGCGATGGCGGCGAGGATCGTCGTGAATGTCGCCTCGCCGTTGACCAGCAGCCGCACCCGGTTGTGACCGGTAGTCGGCGATCTGGCCAGCCGCGACAGGGTGCGGATGCACGGCTGCTTCGCCTCCACCGCCAGCTCGGCGGTGACCGCCTCCAGCGACGGCCAGCCGTTTCGGCCAACCTGGCGGTACATCTCCTCGATCACGTAGCGCCGCGCGGTCACGTAGTCGGCAAAGCGGCGCCGCCCCAGGAACAGATAGGGCAGCAGCGTCAGATACGGCATCATCACCAGCGCCACCACCCAGGCGACCGCGCCTTGCGAAGTGCGCACGGTCAGCGCCGCGTGGATCGCCGCGACCAGGCCGGTCAGGTGCAATACCAGCAGGATCAGACTGTAATCGAGCAGACCAAGATGCATGGCGTTTCATCGGCGTTAAGGACAGCGTAGTTCGATTGTATGCACAGCCGCGCGCACAAAACAAAACCGCCCGGGTTCACCGGGCGGTTTGCACTGCATTCAAAAGTCGGCCGAACGGCCTAGCACGGGCAACGGCCGTTGCCCTTGCCGAAGCGCGCTTCCTGGCAGGCGCGGAAGAACTCGTCGCGCGTCATCACCGGCGCATCCGGGTTGTAGCGACGACGCCGCGCCACATAGGTGTCGTAGTCCTTCACCCCCACCATCAGCCGGGCGGTCTGCACCGCCTGGCGCATCAGCTTAAGCACGGCCACCCTCCTCGCGGTACACCGCCGGCACTTCTTTGACGGTAGGCCAGCGCACCGCCAGCGCCTGACGCGCCACGCGCAGCGCGAACAGCGCCATCGCGACCACCACCGCCATGAACAGCCCGATCAGTACCGCATCGACGTAATCGTTGAAGATGATGCGCTGCATCTCGACCAAGGTCTTGGCCGGCGCCAGCACCTGGCCCTGAGCGTAGGCGACCGAGAACTTGTCGGCGTGCGCGAGGAAACTGATCTTCGGGCTGGCCGAGAACAGCTTCTGCCACCCGGCGTATAGCGTCACCAGCAGCAGGCCCAGCGCCGGCACCAGCGTCACCCAGACGTAGCGCACCTTCTGCATCTTCACCATCACCACGGTGGCGAGCAGCAGCGCGATGCCGGCCAGCATCTGGTTGGCGATGCCGAACAGCGGCCACAGCGTGTTGATGCCGCCCAACGGATCGACCACGCCCTGGTAGAGGAAGTAGCCCCAGCTCGCCACCGCAAGACCGGTCGCCAGCAGGTTGGCGGTCAGCGACTCGGTATTGGCCAGCGGCTTGACGAAGGTGCCCAGCAAGTCCTGGAACATGAAACGCAGCGCGCGGGTACCGGCATCGACCGCGGTCAGGATGAACAGCGCTTCGAACAGGATGGCGAAGTGGTACCAGAACGCCATCATCGCCTTGCCGCCGATCACCTGGTGCAGGATGTGTGCCATGCCCACCGCCAAGGTCGGCGCGCCGCCGGCACGCGACAGGATGGTGGTCTCGCCGACGTCACGCGCCACCTGTTGCAGCGCTTCCGGGGTCACCACGAAGCCCCAGCTGGAAATCACCTGGCTGGCTTCCTGAACGGTGTGGCCGACCACCGCGGCCGGGCTGTTCATCGCGAAGTACACGCCCGGGTCGATCACGCTGGCGGCGATCAGCGCCATGATCGCGACGAACGACTCCATCAGCATCGCGCCGTAGCCGATCGGACGGATGTGCAGCTCGTTCTCGACCATCTTCGGCGTGGTGCCCGACGACACCAGCGCGTGGAAGCCCGACACCGCGCCGCAGGCGATGGTGATGAACAGGAACGGGAACAGGCTGCCGGAGAACACTGGGCCTGAGCCGTCGATGAAGCGGGTCACCGCCGGCATTTCCAGGTTCGGCAGCACCACCACGATGCCGACCGCCAGGCCGACGATGGTGCCGATCTTCAGGAAGGTCGACAGGTAGTCGCGCGGCGCCAGCAGCAGCCACACCGGCAGCACCGAGGCGACGAAACCGTAGCCGATCAGCGCCCAGGCAAGCGCCGTGCCGCTATAGGTGAACAGCGGTGCGATGTCCGGGTTGGCGGCGACCTTGCCGCCGTAGACGATCGCCAGCATCAGCAGGATGAAGCCGATCACCGACACCTCGCCGATCTTGCCCGGCCTGACGAAGCGGGTGTACACGCCCATCATCAGCGCGATCGGGATGGTCATCGCGATGGTGAACGTGCCCCACGGGCTGCCTACCAGCGCCTTCACCACCACCAACGCCAGCACGGCCAGAATGATCACCATGATCATCAGCACGCCGATCGAGGTGACCAGACCGGCGACCGGGCCGAGCTCGGAACGCACCATGTCGCCCAGCGACTTGCCGTCGCGGCGGGTCGACATGAACAGCACCATCATGTCCTGCACCGCCCCGGCGAACACCACGCCGACCAGGATCCACAGCGTGCCCGGCAGATAGCCCATCTGCGCGGCCAGCACCGGGCCGACCAGGGGGCCGGCGCCGGCGATCGCGGCGAAATGGTGGCCGAACAGCACGCTCTTGTTGGTCGGCACATAGTCGAGGCCGTCGTTGTGACGCTCGGCCGGGGTCAGCCGCTTGCCGTTGAGCTCCAGCACCGTCTCGGCGATGAAGCGGCTATAGAAACGATAGGCGATCAAGTACACCGACACCGCGGCCACCAC
The DNA here is from genome assembly GCA_025989215.1 of Neisseriaceae bacterium JH1-16. Classification (GTDB taxonomy): domain Bacteria; phylum Pseudomonadota; class Gammaproteobacteria; order Burkholderiales; family Chromobacteriaceae; genus Crenobacter_A. The sequence goes on from JAPDNP010000003.1 coordinate 284,308, forward strand.
CAGCCACACCGCGTTGACCGTCTCACCGCGCTTGAGCGCGAGCACACCGAAGGCGATGGCACCGGCCAGGGCGACCACCAGCCAGAGCAGCCAGTTCTTCCGTTGATTCATGAATATCCTCTTAGATCTTCTCTGCGGGGCGATGATTCGTACGGCCTGCGGCAAGGCTTTAGACCGTTGGAATCTTGTAACGGATTGTTACTACGCAGCGATGACATAAACAAGAGATCCCGCGACCTATTTATAGCTCGAAGCGACGCTTTCCCGACAGCGCGTTACCATTACGGGGTTGCCAGCAGGGAATTTCACCATGAACCAACAAATTTTTCTGGTCGAGGATGACGAACGACTAGCCGAACTGGTGTCGGCCTACCTCACCAAGCACGGCTACGGCGTCACCGTGCACCCGCGCGGCGACACCGCCGAGGCGGCGATCCTCGACGCCAAACCCGAGCTGGTGATTCTGGACGTAATGCTGCCGGGCAAGGACGGCTTCGAGGTCTGCAAGGGCCTGCGCTCTCACTATGCCGGGCTGATCCTGATGATGACCGCGCGCGACGACGAAATCGACGAGATTCTCGGCCTGGAGCTGGGCGCCGACGACTACCTGGCCAAGCCGGTCGAGCCGCGCCGGCTCTTGGCGCGGGTGCGCGCACTGTTGCGCCGCACCGGCGAGCACGAGGGCGCACCGAGCGACGGCACCACGCTGAGCTTCGGCCGCTTCTCCATCAGCCAGGCCACCCGTGAGGCGACGCTCGATCACGCGCCGATCGAGCTGACCACCGCCGAATTCGATCTGCTGTGGCTGTTGGCGAGCCAGGCAGGCCTGGTGCTGTCGCGCGACGACATCATGAACGCGCTGCGCGGCATCGGTTTCGACGGCCTCGACCGTTCGATCGACGCGCGCATCTCGCGGCTGCGCAAGAAGCTCGATGACAATCCGGACAGCCCGACCCGCATCAAGACGGTGCGCGGCAAGGGCTATCTGTTCAGCAAGAGCGACTGGGAATAACTCGACTCCCCCTCCTGGCGTTGTCGCGCTGCCTTGCCGTACGTTTTGTGCGGTCTTCGGCAGCGCTCCTAGCTAGGACCGCTTCGCTGGGCTTTGTTAGCCGCTCTTTGCCTTTGAACTCCAACATGACTCGACCGCCCGCCCCATGCCCTTGAAAAAGAACCCGCTGAAGCCCAGCCTGCCGCAGCTGCCCTCGCTGACCTGGGTGTTCATCCGCTACTACGTGCTGGCGGTGGCGGCGCTGGTGATCATGATCTCCGGCGTCGGCATCGTGGTCGACCGGCTGTACAGCCACATGGAGGAGGACAACGCCAAGAGCTTCATGGCCGGAACGGTGCGGCTGATCGAGAAGGAATACCTGCAGGCGCCCGAGACCGAATGGACGCAGGTGACCCACCGGCTGCGCCGCAGCTTCGTCTACCCGATCAGCCTCGAACCGCTGGATCGCTTCGCCGGCCAGAAGTCGGTGTACAAGGACCTGCGCGACCACACCACGGTGATCGACCTGAACGAGCTGGTGCTGTACAACCGCATCGGCATGAGCGATCAGGTGCTGAAACTCGGTCCGCTCACCGAAGCATTCGGCAACAAGCGCACCGAGCTGATCCCGGCCGAATTGCAGGCGCAGATGATCAGCTGGGTGCTGACCGGCCTCGGCTTCGGCCTGTTGCTGTTCTTGTGGCTGCTGCCGCTGTGGCGCGACCTGGTGGCGGTACGCGACACCGCCAAACGGCTGGCCGACGGCAACCTGGCGGCACGCGCGCCGGCGGCGCACAGCCTGCTGTTTGCACCGTTGGAGCGCGCGCTCAACGGCATGGCCGAGCGCATCGAGATACAGGTGGAGACCCGCCAGGCGCTATCGCATGCGGTTGCGCACGAGATCCGCACTCCGATCGCACGGCTGCGCTTCGGCCTGACCATGCTCGACGAGGCGGAGAATCCCGAGGAGCACACCAGCTACCGCCAGGGCCTGAACCGCGACATCGATGAGCTGGAAGAACTGGTCAACGCCAGCCTGGCCTATGCGCGACTGGACCGCGGCGAAGTACAACTGGAGAAGGAACCGATCGAGTTGGCCGAATGGCTGATCGACTTGGTGCAGCTGGTCGAACCGATCGCGCCAGCGGGCGTGCACATCGCCCTCGATGCCGCGCCGTACGAGGTCCAGTTCGACCGCAAGCTGATGTACATCGCTACTCGCAACCTGCTGATCAACGCCTGCAAGTACGCCCGCGAACAGGTAAAACTCACGCTGGAACCGGCCGGGCGCGACTACCGCATCCTGGTCGACGACGACGGCCCGGGCATTCCCGACGAAGAGCGCGAACGTATCTTCGAGCCGTTCGCACGACTCGATCGCAGCCGCGACCGCACCACCGGCGGCTACGGGCTGGGGCTATCGTTCGTGCGGCTGATCGCCGTGCACCACGGCGGCCGGGTCTACGTCGAGCACTCGCCGCTGGGCGGCGCGCGCTTCGTGCTGGTATTGCCGCGTACCTAGCATTTTTGCTTAAGACCCGGCCGCGTGCTTTAAACCAAACAATGACATTGAGATACTTCGTGATAATTCATTCAGTTATTAAATAACGCAGCGTTACATGGCGTAACAAAATCCTTAACAGCCCGACATATAGGGCGCTCGTATACTTACGCAATCCTTACAATTTCCGAGTATTTAATGTCCGAGTTGCGCAATACGCCAGCCACCTTGCTGATCCACGGTCTGGGCGGCACGGCCTACGATCTGGGCGAGGTGCCGCGCACACTCGAGGCGCTGGGCCACACCGTCTACCTGCCGACCCTGCCCGGCCACGCCGGCGAGCCGCTCGACCTGCTGCAGGTCGACGCGCAGGACTGGCTCGACTGCGTCACTCAACAGTACCGCGAACTGCGCCAGCGCCACCGCGTGGTGCATCTGGGCGGCCTGTGCCTGGGCGCGCTGCTGGCGCTCGAAGTCGCCAAGCGCGAGGGACACCGCGACCGGCTGATCCTGATGGCGCCGACGCTGTACCTCGACGGCTGGGGGCTGCCGAAGAACACCTGGATGCGCCACTTCGTCTATCCGCTGCGCCGTCTGGCCGAACGGATGCGCATCGACGAGAGCGAACCCTACGGCATCAAGAACGACCGGCTGCGCAAGATCGTGCGCGCCCGCTTCAGCCGCGGCGACCGCTTCCACTACCCCTTCGTGCCGCTGGCGACGATCCGCGAGGTCGACCGGCTGCGCGGCTGGGTGCGGCGCGGCCTGGACGCGGTCACCTGCCCGACGCTGCTGGTCTATGCCCGCGAGGACGAGATCACCAGCCCGCGCTCGGCCCGCTATCTGAGCCGTCGCCTCGGCGGTGCACTCGAGACCCTGGAACTGGCCAACAGCTACCACATGCTGACCGTCGACAACGAGCGCGCACTGGTCAACCAGAGCGTGCATAGCTTCGTCGCCGCCTGAGCACCGGTACATTTCGCTACGCTCGGGCGAACCTGCAGCCCGAGATGCCACGCTCTTCGATAGGCGCACCGCTTTGTCGCGCCAAGGCGCTGTCCGCCCACGCCGAGCGGGGCAGCCTTGGCACAACCAAGCACCAGTACGCCAGCGACAATGCGCCGCTTAGCGCCCTCACCGACCAGTTCCGGCCCCATTACACGTCTGGCAGCTTCTCCCCCGTCCGGTGGGTGTTTTTATCGACGAGCCACTTTCGGCCAAGCTTGGCAGAAAGTGGCTGAATTTATTGCCATTTTCCCGCCCCCCTGCCCCGTCCCTCGCTTTTGCACGGCCAGCAGCCTACAATAGTCATATTGTTTGATATGCTAATAATACCGTGAAAAACGATACACCTTCCCCTCAGGCGGCCTCTGCCGCCTCGCTCAAGGGATTGCCGTGGATCGCCGCGATGGCGCTGTTCATGCAGACGCTCGACGCGACCATCCTGAATACCGCGCTCCCTTCGATGGCGGCGAGCCTGGGGCGCTCGCCGCTGGAAATGCAGTCGGCAGTGATCAGCTACGCGCTGACCGTGGCACTGCTGATTCCGGTCAGCGGCTGGCTGGCCGACCGCTACGGTACCCGCCGCATCTTCACGATCGCCGTCGCGCTGTTCACCCTCGGCTCGCTGGCCTGCGCGCTGTCGCCGACACTCGGCGTGCTGGTCGCCTCACGGGTGCTGCAGGGCATCGGCGGCGCGATGATGATGCCGGTGGCGCGCCTGGCGCTGATCCGCGCCTTTCCACGTTCCGAGCTGCTCGGCGTGATGAACTTCGTCACCATGCCGGGCCTGGTCGGCCCGGTGGTCGGCCCGCTGCTCGGCGGCTGGCTGGTCGAGGCGGCGACCTGGCACTGGGTGTTCCTGATCAATCTGCCGATCGGCGTGGCCGGCATCTGGTATGCGCGCAAGATCATGCCGGACTTCACCAACCGGGTCGGCCGGCTGGACCTTGCCGGCTTCGCGCTGTTCGGCGGCGGCCTGGTGCTGGTATCGCTGGGGCTGGAACTGCTCGGCGAGGCGGCCGGCTCCCGCGCGCTGGCGCTGACACTGGCCACCGTGGGCCTGGCGATGTTGGCCGGCTACGTGCGCCACGCCCGGCTGTCCGCCAGCCCGCTGATCGGGCTGGGGCTGTTCCGACTGCGCACCTTCTGGATCGGCATCGTCGGCAACCTGGCGAGCCGGCTCGGCACCGGCGGCATTCCACTGCTTCTGCCCTTGATGTTGCAGGTGGCCTTCCACCACTCGGCCGCGGTGGCCGGCTGGATGCTGGCGCCGGTGGCGCTGGCGGCGATCGCCGCCAAGTCGCGGGTGACGCCGCTGATCGAACGGCTCGGCTACCGGTGGATCCTGATCTACAACACGCTGGCGCTGGCGCTCGCCACCGCGCTGTTTGCGCTGGCCGGCCCGGACACACCGCTGTTGCTGTTGCTGCCGCTGTTGACGCTCTACGGTGCGATCAACGCGGTGCAGCTGACCAGCATGAACACGCTGGTGCTGGCCGACCTGAAGCCGAACGAAGTCAGCTCCGGCAACGGCATGCTGGCGGTGGCCCAGCAATTGGCGATCAGCTTCGGCATCGCCGTCAGCGCCGCACTGCTCAACGGCTACAAGGGCAGCAACTGGCTGGCCGGCGCCGATCTGTCGCGCGCCTTCCAGGCGACCTTCGTGACGCTCGGTTTGATCACCTCGGTGTCGACGCTGTTGTTCCTACGGCTGAAACAGGGTGACGGCAGCGCACTGACCAGCAAGGCGGTCAGCAAGACACCGCAAGTCACGCTGCAGAAGCAGCATGGCTGAGCCCGTTCGATCCCGGCGAATAAAACAGCCCCGCGGCCACCATGCCGCGGGGCTGTTGCATTGCACGACCAAGGTTGGCCGAAACGACTCTTACGGCGTCGGCACCGCCATGCCGCGCTGGAAGGCGGTGCGCGCCGACAGCATGTCGAACCAGCGCTGCACATGCGGGAACTCGGCCAGGCAGACGTTCTGCCATTCGTGGCGCGCTGCCCACGGGTAGAGCGCGATGTCGGCGATCGACAGTTCGTTGCCGGCGACGAACTGGCGGTCGGCCAACGCCCGGTCGAGCACGCCGTACAGGCGCTGCGCCTCAACGTTGTAGCGTTTTTGCGCATACGGCACCGGCTCCGGCGCGAAGCGGTTGAAATGGTGTGCCTGGCCGAGGAAGGGCCCGAAGCCGCCCATCTGGAACATCAGCCACTGTAATACCTCGTAGCGCGCCGCGCCGTCCTTCGGCAGCAGCTTGCCGGTTTTCTCGGCCAGATAGAGCAGGATCGCTCCCGACTCGAACACGCTGATCGGCTTGCCGTCCGGGCCCTCGCTGTCGATCAGCGCCGGAATCTTGTTGTTCGGGCTGATCGCCAGGAACTCGGGCGCATACTGCTCGTGCTGGCCGATGTTGACGGTACGCACCTGATGGGCCAGGTCCAGCTCTTCCAACATGATCGAAATCTTGCGCCCGTTCGGGGTGCCCCAGGTATACAGCGTAATCATGCTTGCTCCACTTTGAGTAAGGCCGCCGGCATCCCGCAAAACGCATCGGCGGCGACGAGAGTTATCCTGTTTCTTTAATGCTAGCGCATCCCCTCGGGCAGCCCGCAAACAGGGGGGAAGATCCTGATCGCGCGGCGTGGACGCGGTAGAATGCCGGGCATCGTCCGACTTTTCCTACCCGAGACATCATGAGCCTGCCCGATTCCGCCCTGGTCAAAGCCTTCCTACTCGACCTGCAAAACCGCATCTGCACCGCGCTGGAAGGCGCCGACGGCCGCGCCCGCTTCGTCGAAGACGCCTGGCAGCGCGAACACGGCACCGGCGGCGGCCTGACCCGGGTGCTGACCGGCGGGCAGGTGTTCGAGCAGGCCGGCGTGAATTTCTCGCACGTCACCGGCGAGGCGCTGCCCGCCTCGGCCACCGCGCACCGCCCGGAACTGGCCGGCTGCCGCTTCGAGGCGATGGGCGTGTCGCTGGTGATCCACCCGGAGAACCCCTACATCCCGACCAGCCACGCCAATGTGCGCTTCTTCATCGCCGAGAAAGACGGCGAGGCGCCGGTATGGTGGTTCGGCGGCGGCTTCGACCTGACCCCGTACTACGGCTTCGAAGAGGACGCGGTGCACTGGCACCGCACCGCGCACGATCTGTGCGCGCCGTTCGGCGCCGACGTCTATCCGAAATACAAGAAATGGTGCGACGAGTATTTCCACCTGAAGCATCGGGGCGAGGCGCGTGGCGTTGGCGGCCTGTTCTTCGACGACCTGAACCAACCCGACTTCGATCAGAGCTTCGCCTTCATGCAGGCGGTCGGCAACGGTTTCACCGATGCCTACCTGCCCATCGTGGCACGGCGCAAGGACCAGGCCTGGGGCGAGCGCGAACGCCAGTTCCAGCTGTACCGGCGCGGCCGCTATGTGGAATTCAACCTGGTGTGGGACCGCGGCACGCTGTTCGGCCTGCAGACCGGCGGGCGCACCGAGTCGATCCTGATGTCGATGCCGCCGCTGGTGCGCTGGGAATACGGTTACCAGCCGGAGCCGGGCTCGCCCGAGGCGGCGCTGACTGAGCGCTTCCTGCCGGTGCGCGACTGGATCTAAGAGCCGCTGACAAAATCCCGCGCAGCGCTCCCGGCCAGGCGCGCTGCCGGCGGACAAGAACGGGCGAGACAGCACTGCCAGGACGGTTTCGTTCGCGGCGCCTCAGCGCGGCTCGCCACCTAGCTTGGCAATCAGCCGCGCCCCGTAGCCGCCAGCGTCGGCAACGCTGACCGGCGGCAGGCCGGCATCGGCCAGCTGGCTGTTGAGCAAGGCCAGCCGTTTCAGGCCCCGCTCGCGCAGTGCCGGCGCCAGTTCGGCCAACTGGGCGGCCAAGGCCAGCGCCTCGCGCCGCGCCGCCAACTCCGGCGGCACGCAACCGGCGCGTTTGAGCACCTGGTAGGCCAACCGCTGCTCGGCCGGTACCTGCGACCAGTCCTCCAGTTGCAGCGCCTCGCCGGCCCCGGGCAGATGCTCGAACTCTCCACGTGCCTGCGCCTCGCGGATGCGCTCTTCGGCCAAGCGCTCCAACCAGTCCATCGTCCCATTTCCTGTGTTGCGATCTGCTTGAAGTGTAATGCGCTGCTGCACACGACGGTACGGCGGCTTATACTGGGCGGCGTTGTCCTTTCGACCCCTGCCATGTCCCCGCTGCGCTATTGCCTTGCCCTGGCCCTGTGCCTGCTGACACCGCTGGCCCTCGCCGTCGGCCAACTCCATCGGCCGCTGCCGGAAAACCGCATCCCGTTGGAAGTGCGGCCGTTCGTACCGAACGGTTATGGAGTGATCGAGCTGCTGCACAACGATCTGAACGGCGACGGCCTGCTCGACTACCTGCTGGTGCTGGAACGCGACGAAGACGTCGCCCCCGGCGACTTCAGCTCCGGCCAGCGCCCGCTGCTGATCCTCGAGAAACAGAAGAACGGCTCGCTCAAGCTCACCGCGCGCAACGACCACGTGGTGTACTGCTCGAGCTGCGGCGGCATGATCGGCGACCCCTTCGTCAGCGTCTCGCTCGCCCACGCGCGCTTCAGCGTGCACCAGTACGGCGGCAGCGCCTGGCGCTGGAGCACCGACTACAGCTTTGTCTGGGTATCGGGCAGCTGGCTCCTGGCGTCGGTCGATGAAACCAGCTTCCTCTCCGGCGAGCCGGAGCAGGCCACCACCCACCACCACGAGTGGCCGCGCGACTTCGGTCGCATCGAGCTGTCCATCTTCAACCCGGAAACCTGGCGCGGCCGCGGCCCGCGTTGAGCCGGACCTCGAAGCTTAGCCACTGGACGCTGCGCCGGCCTGCATCGCCGCCTTGAAGCCGTGCATAAACTCCTTGAACGCCCCGTTGCTCAACGGCGCGAACAGCTCCCCCCTGCGCTCTTGTAGCAGCACCTCGCCGAACAGCTTCAGCCCCACCGCCAGCTGCGCTGCGGTGTCGGCGTCCCAGCGGCCGCTGGCGCGCACCCGTTCGACAATGCCAAGCAGCTCGTCGTGGCTGACCGCCTCGAAACTGAACGGGGTGCTGGCGTCGGCGGCATCAAGCGGCTCGACGGTGATGCGGTAACGGTGACCCTTCATCGATGTTCCTTCCTGATTCAACAGTGGCGCAAATAAAAACGGGGGCACATGGCCCCCGTTACTAACTAACTTTAAGCGGCTAACAAACCTCAGCGTAGAGATCCTGGCTAAGCGCGCTGCCGCAGACAGTACGACTAGTACGGCAAGGCAGCGCAACAACGCCAGGAGAGCTTTGTTAGCGGCGCTGATTACAGCGCCAGTGCGGCGATCGCGTCCTTGGCGTCGGCGATGGCGCGCTTGCGGTTCTCGTCGCCCATGTTGACGGTCTCGGCGCGGATAAATTCAACGTCGGTGATGCCGAAGAAGCCCATCACGGTCTTCAGGTAGTCTTCCTGGAAGTCCATCAGACGGCCCTGCTCGCTGCTGTAGGAACCGCCGCGGCTGGAGGCGACGATTACCTTCTTGCCGCCGGCCAGACCCTGCGGGCCGGTCGCGGTGTACTGGAAGGTGCGGCCGGCGGCGGCCACGCGGTCGATCCAGGCCTTCAACTGCGACGGGATCGAGAAGTTGTACATCGGCGCGCCGATCACCACTACGTCGGCGGCGAGGAATTCGCTGATCAGCTCTTCGCTCAGCGCACGTTCGGCGCGCTGCTTGGCGTTCCAGTCCGATTCCGGCATGAAGCCGGCGCCGAGGATTTCGCCCGACAGGTGGGCGATTTCGTTGGCGGCCACGTCGCGGTGGTTGACGGTAACGCTGGCGTGCTTGGCCTTGACGGCCTTAACCAGCTCCGCGGTCAGAAGACGCGATACCGAGTTTTCGCCGAGTACGCTGGAGTCGATGTGCAGCAGTTTCATGGTGTGTCCTTCTTGGTCGTTGAGCTGGTCTAGCAGCGATGAGTGCATGGTAGGGAATTGCACCAATCGCCACTAGTTAGTCAAAATCGGAAACATTGTTCCACTGATAGAACAACGATGCGCGACCTCAACGACCTGTTCTACTTTGCCAAGGTGATCGAGCACGGCGGCTTCAACGCCGCCAGCCGAGCGCTGGGCATCCCCAAATCGCGGCTGTCACGCCGCGTCGCCGAGCTGGAGGAGCGCCTCGGCGTGCGGCTATTGCAACGCACCACCCGGCGGCTGGCGCTGACCGAGGTGGGCAGCAGCTATTACACGCACTGCCAGGCGATGCTGACCGAAGCCGATGCCGCAGACGAGGCGATCGCCCGGGTGCAGGCCGAGCCGCGCGGCCAGATCCGCGTCAGCTGCCCCGAGCTATTGGCCAAGACCCTGCTCGCCCCGGCGCTGACCCGCTATATGCAGCGCCACCCGCAGGTGCGGGTCTGGCTGGACATCACCAACCGCCGCGTCGACCTGATCGAGGAAAGCATCGACGTGGCGCTGCGGGTGCGCAACCAGATCGAGGACAGCGCCAGCCTGGTGGCGCGGCGCATCGGCATCAGCACCGTGGTGATGGTGGCCAGCCCGGCTCTGTTGGCCGAATACGGCACGCCCAGCTGCCCGGCCGAGCTGGCACGCTTTCCGGTGCTGGTAATGCAGCGCCCGGACGGGCGCGGCCAGTGGAGCATGATGGACGGCGATGGCCATGAGCACACTGTGCTGTTCGACACGCCGCGGCTGATCAGCGACGACATGGTGCTGCTGGCCGACGCGGCGATCGGCGGCCTCGGCGTGGCGCTGCTGCCGACGCTGGTCTGCCAGCAGGCGCTGGACGACGGCCGTCTGGTGACGCTGCTGCCGGCCTTCGAGGCGCCCGGCGGCATCCTGCACGCGGCCTTCCCGAGCCGACGCGGACTGGTGCCGGCGGTGCGCAGCTTCATCGACTTTCTCGCCGCCGAGCTGGTGCCCCCCGACCACCCGAGCTACCAGCGCCTGGGCGGTCCGGCCGAACACGCCTGAGCCTCCCGGCCCAAGCGGCAGGCACCGCTCGCGCTGCCGGCGGCGCGTCATCCGTCCGGTTCGGCCAACGTAAAGAGACGCGTTCGCAACGCATTGTCGGGCAAGAAAAAGACACTAAAGCGCGCCGCTCTTATAGTCTGCAGGAATTTAGATGGGACAAACTGTCACATCAAAGCCCGCGACAGCAAGGCCTCAAGGCCAGTAGAATACGGTTTTACGATTTTTATTCAGGCGATTAGCGAATGGCAACGATGGCGACCGAGCGCGTGTTGAGCGTCCACCACTGGAATGACACCCTGTTCAGTTTCAAGACCACCCGAGACGAGTCCCTGCGTTTCGAGAACGGCCAATTCGTAATGATCGGCCTGGAAGTGAACGGCCGGCCGCTGATGCGTGCCTACAGTATCGCCAGCCCGAACTACGAAGAGCATCTGGAGTTCTTCAGCATCAAGGTACAGGACGGCCCGCTGACCTCGCGTCTGCAACACCTGAAAGTCGGCGACGACATTCTGGTCAGCCGCAAGCCGACCGGCACGCTGGTGGTGTCCGACCTGAATCCGGGCAAACACCTCTACCTGCTGTCCACCGGCACCGGCCTCGCCCCGTTCATCAGCGTGATCCAGGACCCGGAAACCTACGAGCATTTCGACAAGGTGATCCTGGTGCACGGTGTGCGCAACGTCAACGAGCTGGCCTACCAGGACCTGATCGAAAACCTGCTGCCGGACAACGAGTTCTTCGGCGAGCTGGTGCGCGAAAAGCTGATCTACTACCCGACCGTGACCCGCGAGCCGTACAAGAACAACGGCCGCCTCACCGACCTGATGAAGAGCGGCAAGCTGTTTGCCGACATCGGCCTGCCGCCGATCAACCCGGAACACGACCGTGCGATGCTGTGCGGCAGCCCAGCCATGCTGAAGGACACCGCCGAGATGCTCGACAGCTTCGGCCTGACCGTGTCGCCGCGCATCGGCGAACCGGGCGACTACGTGATCGAACGCGCCTTCGTGGAAAAGTAAACGGTGAAGTAAATCTGCCGTTCGGCCAAGCTTGGCCCGACAGAAAAAGCCCCGCATTGCGGGGCTTTTTGCATGGCACTCGACCGGCGTAGAACCTGTTCACGATCTCGCGAACGAAGGGTCAGCCAAGGCGAAATGACGTGAAACAGCGGAATGGACATGAAGTCCATGAGCATGTTGAGCGGCATTTCAACGCAGGATCACCCGAGTGCAGCAGATCGTGAACAGGTTCTTACAGCACCTTGTCGGCGCGCATCTTGGCGATCAGCAGCTTGGCCAGCTGCCGGCTGAACTTGGCGATGTCGCTGACTTCCAGCGTGTCGCTGGTGCCACTCCAGATCACCTTGCCGCTCTTCATGTCCCACAGGGTCGACTCCAGCGTCAGCACCTTGTAGGTATCGACACTCGGCGGCACCGCCGCCCAGGCCGAACCGTACCAGCCGTAGAAACCGCGCCCGTACATCGGCCCCATGCCCGGCGTGACCTCGACGCGCTGGTCCACCTTGATCAGCCGCGTCACCAGCACCCCGTCGGCACCGGTCTTGGCCAGCGTCTGCTGAATGCGCTGTTGCGGAATCGCCCCGCTCTCCGGCAACAGCGGATAGCTGACCTGGGCATTCACCCCGGCCTGTTGCAGCGCCTGGCTGAAGCGGTCCTCGAAGATGCGCCGGTTGGCGTCGCTATTGCTGATGCCTAGCACCATCAGCTTGCTCAATTGCGCTCCGTGGTAAGCCGGGTCCTTCCACGATGCGGTCAATTGAGGCGACGTGCAGGCGGTGACGAACAGGCTGCCCAGCAGGACGAGCACGCCAAGAAGCAGTGTTCGGAACAGCTTCATGTATCGGATCTCCTGATCGATGGGCGCGATGGCCAAAACGGCCTTCGCCTGCGAGCGGCCCGGACATGCCATAAGCCCCGGCCGAGCCACCTTCGAAAATAACAATAATTCTCACTACCGGAAAAGAGCAACCGTGCACGAACCTGCCCGTCTACGGGCATTCCTGCCGGTTCTTCGCGCTTCAATAAGTAGTTAATATGAATATTTCTTGCAATTATCTTCAAAATAAGAGAAAAACTTAAAACCAAACGTCATTAATCGTGCCGCTTGGGATCGCCTGCCCGATGGCCGCCACCGCCTCGGGCAGGTATGGACGCCAACACTCCCCAGGAGCCCTCTTGAAAGCAATCCTCTGCACCAGCCTGCTCGGCCTGTGTACCGTCGCCGGCTCCGCCGCGGCCGCCACCGCCTACGCCCCCTATGTCGACATGACCGCCTGGCCGACCCCGGCCATCGACCAGATCGGCGTGCGCCAGGGCATCCAGCAGTTCAACCTGGCCTTCGTCGTGGCCGGCGGCAGCAGCAGCTGCACACCGTCCTGGGGCGGGGTACAGAACATCGGGCCAGGGCTGAGCTCCGACCTGCTGACCGCGATCTCGGGCGGCATCAGCCGCTACCGCGCCAAGGGCGGCGAGGTGGCGGTGTCGTTCGGCGGCGCCAACGGCACACCGCTGGCACAGGCCTGCTCCAGCGTCGCCGCGTTGACCGGCGCTTACCAGACCGTGATCGACAGCTACAGCCTCGCCCATGTCGACTTCGACGTCGAAGGCGCGGCCGCGGCCGACCCGACCTCGATCGAGCGCCGCTCGCAGGCGATCGCGCAGCTGCAGAAGAACGCCACCGCCAAGGGCAAGACGTTGCACGTGACGCTGACGCTGCCGGTGATGCCGTACGGCCTGACCCAGGATGGCCTGAACGTGGTCAACTCGGCGATCCGCAACAAGGTGGTGTTCGATTCGGTCAACGTGATGGCGATGGACTACGGCCAGAACACCGCCGACATGGGCGCTGCGGCGGTGCAGGCGGCCAGCTCGCTGTACAGCCAGCTCGACAACGCCTACAAGGCCGCCGGTCAGATCAAGACCGACGCGCAATTGTGGCAGTTGGTCGGGGTGACGCCGATGATCGGCGTCAATGACACCCAGAAAGAGGTGTTCACCCTGGTCAACGCCAGCCGACTGGCCAGCTTCGCCGCCAGCAACAACCTGGGGCTGATCGGCATCTGGTCGGCCGGGCGTGACCAGGCCTGCCCCGGCGGCAACAGCAACTACGCCTCGCCGACCTGCTCCGGGGTCAGCCAGAGCGCCGGCGCGTTCTCGACCGCCTTTGCCGGTCTGACCGCCCGCTGGAACACCGGCGTGACCAAGGACAGCAGCTACGGCGGCAGCAGCGGTGGCGGCACGGGCGGCGGCACGCCGGCACCGAACGCGCCTTGGTCGGCCAGCCAGATCTACACCGCCGGCAACACCGTCAACTACAACGGCGCGACCTACCAGGCGCAGTGGTGGACCCAGGGCGATGTACCGGGCCAGACCGCGGTGTGGAAGCAGTTGTCCGGCGCGCTGCAGCCGTGGTCGGCCGGCGTCGCCTACGGCGGCGGCAGCTGTGTCAGCTACCAGAGCGCCAAGTACTGCGCCCAGTGGTGGACGCAGGGCGACGTGCCGAGCAGCGGCGGGGTGTGGGTGAAGAAGTCCTGATCCCGGTTCCGCGTTGAACCCTAGAACCTGTTCACAATCTCGCGAACGTAGGGTCAGCCAAGGCGAAATGACGCGAAACAGCGGAATGGACATGGAGTCCATGAGCATGTTGAGCGTCATTTCAACGCAGGACCACCCCTATAGAGATCAAACGCAGCAGATCGTGAACTGGTTCTCGCAGCCCGGCTTCGGCCGGGCTGCTTGCTTTCCGGCGCGACCGTTTACCCGGCTCCGCCGCAGGGCTAGCATGATGCCGAACGCATCGGGCGACCCGCCCTCCGCGCACCGACTCCCTCCACGAAAGGCAGACCGATGACCCGCTCCCCGACCCTCGCCATCCACTACGACGACGTGGTGGCCGCCCATCGTCGCATCGCCGGCATCGCCCACCACACCCCGGTGCTGACTTCGACCACCGCCGACGCGCAGACCGGCGCCGAGCTGTTGTTCAAGTGCGAGAACTTCCAGCGCATGGGCGCGTTCAAGTTTCGCGGCGCCTACAACGCCATCGCCCAGTTCAGCCCGGCGCAACGCGCCGGCGGGGTGATCGCCTACTCGTCCGGCAACCACGCGCAGGCGATCGCGCTGGCCGGCCGCCTCCTGGGCGTACAGGCGACCATCGTGATGCCCGAGGACGCCCCGGCGATCAAGATCGCCGCCACCCGCGGCTACGGCGCCGAGGTAGTGCTGTACGACCGCTATACGGAAGACCGCGAGGCGCTCGGCCAGCGCCTGGCCACCGAGCGGGGCCTAACGCTGATCCCGCCGTACAACCACCCGCACGTGATGGCCGGCCAGGGCACGGTGGCCAAGGAGCTGATCGAGGAGGTCGGCCCGCTCGATACCCTGGTGGTGTGTCTGGGCGGCGGCGGGCTACTGTCCGGCTGCGCGGTGGCGGCGCGCGCGCTCAACCCGTCCTGCCGCATCATCGGCGTGGAGCCCGAGGCCGGCAACGACGCGCAGCAGAGCCTGGCGTGCGGCGAGATCGTCCACATCGACACGCCGCGCACCATCGCCGACGGCGCGCAGACCCAGCACCTGGGCGAGCTGACCTTCCCGGTGCTGCAGGCCTTGGTCGACGAAATCGTCACCGTCAGCGATGCCGAACTGGTCGAAGCGATGCGCTTCTTCGCCGGGCGGATGAAGCTGGTGGTGGAACCGACCGGCTGCCTCGCGGCTGCCGCCGTGCTGTCCGGCAAGCTCGACGTGCGCGGCCAGCGCGTCGGCATCGTCGTGTCGGGCGGCAACGTCGACCTGGCTCGTTACGCCCAGTTGCTCGAGCACGGCGTCACTGCCTGACGGCGGCCCGGCCGGCCCCCGCGTGAATGGGGTAGGCCGAAGCACGGCGGTTTCCCGCCACGGTCGGACCAAGGGCGCGCCGGGTCCGACCGGCGTGCTTGCCGCAGGCCTCCGCGATTGCTAGAAACGATAGAGCGCATTGCGAAAATAAAATTGTGCACAATTAATTTGCACACTACATTTACCACATCGCCACCCGGCGCTCATCGTCCCCCACCAGGAGAACCACCATGCAGACCCACTACACCGCACATGCCAAAGCCACCGGCGGCCGCGACGGCCGTGCCACCAGCAGCGACGGCATCCTCGACCTGCCGCTCGCCATGCCCAAGGAGCTGGGCGGCGCCGGCAACGCCACCAACCCGGAACAGCTGTTCGCCGCCGGCTACTCCGCCTGCTTCCTGTCGGCGCTGAAGCTGGTCGCCAGCCAGCAGAAGTTGGCGCTGCCGGCCGACGCCCGGATCGAAGCGGCGGTGTCGATCGGCAAGGCCGACGACGGCGGCTTCGACATCGCGGTGCAGCTGACCGCCGTGCTGCCGGGCGTGGACACCGCCGCGGCCACCGCGCTGATCGCCCGCGCCCACGAGGTCTGCCCATACTCGCGCGCCACCCACGGCAATATCGCGGTGAGCACCGAGCTGGCCTGATCCGGCCGACGGTCCATGACAAAGGCCCCCATGCGGGGGCCTTTTTGCATTGCCGGCCGTTCGGCCAACGTTGCGACTCAGTCGTGGCGCGCCAAAGTCAGCGTCACGGTCAGCTCGCCCTCGTCGCTGAGCGTCTGCACATTCTGCAGCGTCATGCCCGACGGCAGCAGCAGGCTGATGCCGTGCGGGATGTTGACCTTGCTGAGGGTGCGTTCCAGCCGTTTGGCGACGTTCTGCGCCGGCAGGCGCGCCTCGTCGTCGAGCGCAAAGCCGTACGATTCGGCGGCGCTGTCGAAGGCCTGGCTGACCTGCTCGCGCGGCACGTATTTCTCTGCCGCGGCGCTGAACTGGCTGGCCGACACCTCTTCCTCGGTGTCGCACAAGGTCAGTACCTCGTCCTTGAAGCGGCTCTGCTCGACCGGATCCTCGATCTCGCTGGACAGCTGCTCGACCACGCTCGCCACCATGCGGCTGCTCGATGCCGCATCCGGCACCCGCATCGCCTTCAGGAAGTCGTCCAGCCAGAACTTGGCCGAATGGCCAAGCCGGTCCACCGCGTACACGGTCGGGCCGCTCTCCAGGATCAGCGCGCCCTTGTCGATCAGCTTGGGGTTGATGCCGGTGGCGTGGCGGATGTCGATCACGTCGCCCGAGTCGACCAGGGTGAGGAACTCGTCGCGGATCTCCGACTTGAACACGCCGAGGCCGCGCTGGCTGGTCTCGCCGTCGGACAGGCCGGAGAACAGGATCACCAAGAGGTCGCCGGCGCTGATGTTGGGGTGCTGCGAGCGCGCGTACAGGTGCTTGGCGATGCGGTGCGACACCTCGAGAAAATCCAGCTCGCCGCGGAAGAACTGCCGCGAGTAGTGGTAGATCTCGTTCAGGTTCAGCTCGGACTCGTGGAAGAACTGGTGCTTCTTCTTGTCCGAGACAATGCCCTTCAGATAGCCGTCCAGCAGCAGGCCCGACACTTCGTCGTCGACCGACGAGGCGCGCTCGGACAGCTGCAGGCTCTCGTCGCGCGCCGGGTTGCCGACCCGGTGCACCACCAGCCGTTCGACCCGTGATTCGTCTATCAACATGTTCTGCCCCTGCCCTGTGCGTTCGATGAGCCGAGATTATTCCCGCCGGGTCGGCGAAACACAACAAGGTTGGCCGAACGGCCCGTCGCGCCCTCTGTCGCGAACGGCGCTCAGTGGGGTGATGCGTCGCGCAGACACCTACGTCGACAGGAGGTCCATCAGGGTGTCGAGCAAGGCATGAACCCCGATCAGCAATGAGGATGGGCGGATACTCAGCGCCGCAGGCCGCACTCCCCCTCGGCCAGGCTCGACGACAGAAAGTCGAGGAAGCGGGCGATGCGCGCCCAATAAAAAGGCCCCGCCATGCGGGGCCTTGCTGCATCCGGAGCACCGGCGTTCGGTCAACGTTGGCCGAACGGGTCATCCACTTCTCGAAACCCGCCGCCCGCTCACTTGGCGCCCAGCGCCAGTCCGTCGTCGGCCGACAGCTCCTCGTCGTCCGCTTCCTCGCCGAGGAAGCCGCCGCTCTGGTGCGCCCACAGCCGCGCGTACAGGCCGCCCTTCGCCAGCAGGCTGCGGTGGTCGCCCTCCTCGACGATGCGGCCCTTGTCGAGCACGATCAGCCGGTCCATCGCGGCGATGGTCGACAGCCGGTGCGCGATCGCCACCACCGTCTTGCCCTCCATCAGCCGGTACAGGCTCTGCTGGATCGCCGCTTCCACCTCGGAGTCGAGCGCACTGGTCGCCTCGTCGAGCAACAGGATCGGCGCGTCCTTCAGCATCACCCTCGCAATCGCGACGCGCTGGCGCTGGCCGCCGGACAACTTCACGCCGCGTTCGCCGACGTGCGCGTCATAGCCGGTGCGCCCCTTCGGGTCGGTCAGCGTCTGGATGAACTCATGCGCCTCGGCGCGCCGCGCCGCCGCGATCATCTCGTCGTCGCTAGCATCGGGCCGGCCGTACAGCAGGTTGTCGCGCACCGAACGGTGCAGCAGCGAGGTGTCCTGGGTGACCATGCCGATCTGCGCGCGCAGGCTGTCCTGCGTCACCCGCGCCACATCCTGGCCGTCGATCAGCACCCGGCCCTGCTCCACATCGTAGAAACGCAGCAGCAGGTTGACGATGGTCGACTTGCCGGCGCCGGAGCGTCCCACCAGACCGATCTTCTCGCCCGGGCGGATGGTCAGGTTGAGCTGGTCGATCACCGGGCGCACGCCGCCGTAGGCGAAGCTGGCCTGTTCGAAGCGGATCTCGCCGCGGCTCACCGCGAGCGGTTCGGCGTCGGCATGATCGGTCACCGTCAGGCGGCGCGACAGGGTGTTGATGCCGTCCTGCACCGTGCCGATATGCTCGAACAGCGCGGACATCTCCCACATGATCCAGTGCGAGATGCCGTTCAGCCGCAACGCCATCGCGGTCGCCGCCGCCACCGCGCCGATGCCCACCTTGCCCTCGGTCCACAGCCACAGCGTCGCGCCGGCGGTGCTGGCGATCAGCGCCATGCTCAGCACGTGGTTGACGATCTCGAAGCCGCTGACCAGGCGCATCTGCGCGTGGGTGGTCTTCATGAAATCCTGCATCGCCGAGCGGGCGAAACTGGCCTCGCGCTGCGCGTGCGAGAACAGCTTCACCGTGGCGATATTGGTGTAGGCATCGGTGATGCGGCCGGTCATCAGCGAGCGCGCATCGGCCTGCGCGGTGGCGACCCGGCCCAGCCGCGGCACGAAGTAGTACAGCGCCGCGACATACAGCACCAGCCAGCCGAGGAAGGGCGCGAGCAGCCACACGTCGAAGCTGCCGACCACCGCCACCATGGTGACGAAATAGATCACCACGAACACCAGGATGTCGGTGACGATCATCACCGTGTCGCGCACCGCCAGCGCGGTCTGCATCACCTTGGCGGCGATCCGCCCGGCGAACTCGTCCTGATAGAAGCCCATGCTCTGGCCGAGCATGTGGCGGTGGAAGTTCCAGCGCAGCCGCATCGGGAAATTGCCGGCCAGCGTCTGGTGCTTGAACATGGTCTGCAGCGCGATCAGCAAGGGGCTGGCGAGCAGGATGCCGACCAGCAGCAGCAAGTGGCTGCGCTCGCTGGCCCACAGCTGGCTGGGCGCGACATGGCTGAGCCAATCGACCACGCTGCCGAGCATCGAGAACAGCAAGGCCTCGAATGCGCCGATCAGCGCGGTACACAGCGTCATCGCCGCGACATACGGGCGCAGACCGCGGGTACATGACCAGACGAAGGCGAAGAACCCCTTGGGCGGCGCCGTGGGCGTGTCATCGGGATAGGGGTGGACGAGTTTTTCGAAGAAGGCAAACAAAGAACGCACTCCTAGAGCCTGTTATGAGCTTGCTCGCGCAGCCGCGCCAAGTGTCCCGGGTGCTGGATGAAGGCGCGAGCGCGCGGGTCAAATGTCATCATTGACCAAGCGCGGCAACGCTGCAGACGGCGCGCTGGACACTTGGCCCTTCGGGTTGGCGACAAAAAGGGCGCATCACTGCGTTGCTCGCCGCTGGCTGTGCCCGCACAGCGGCGCAACTCGCTCCTTGCCCTGCGCCCTTTTTGCCGCCAACGCGGCCGGGATCAGGCTCATAACAGGCTCCAAAGCGGCAGCACCGCGGCGGATTGTGTCCGCCGGTCGGCCTGACAAGGGTTTAGGCGCCTCGATCATGACGCCGGCCTGAAATCATACTGCAAACCCGGCCGGCTCGCGATGCATGGCACGCGCCGGCGGGCGGCGCTGCGATTGACCGTCCACCGCCATCAACAGCATACTTTGCCCCGCCGGCATAGCGGCTTTGAGCCCGCCCGCGCCCCACCCGACGCCACCACCCCTAAGGACTTTTCCCCGATGAAACACTGGAGCATCCGCCAACGGCTGCTGGGCAGCTTCGCTTTGATCCTGGCCCTGATGACGCTGATGGCCGGCATCGGTCAGTATCAGCTGGCGGCGATCGACGCGGCCAAGTTTAGCGTGCAGCGGGACGCGCTTCCGGGGCTCTACTACAGCACGATGATCCGTTCGGCGATGTTCCAGGAACATATGCTGATGCAGCAGTTGGCCGAGATCGACAATACCGCCCAGCAGCGCCAAGCCGACCTGGCGAAGCTGCAGGCCAACACAGACCGCCTGAACGATTCCATGAAGGGCTACGAAAGCACCATCTACCGCACCGACGACCGGTCGAATTTCGAGGCGTTCAAGGCCGAGCGCGCGCGTTATCTCGAGGCGCGCCAGGCAGTGCTCGCGCTGGACCCGGTCAAGCAGCGAAACGAGGTCCACCAGTCCTTCACCCAGCACCTCATGCCGGAATGGGAGCGCAACCGCCTGCGCATCCAGCGTTTCGTCGAGGATAACCGTGCCTTTGCCGACAAGAGCGCCGAGCACATCAGCGAGGCGGTCAGCACCGCCAAGATCAGCATGGTGGCGACGCTGCTGGTGGCGCTGGCGGTGGCGCTGGCCTGCGGCTATTTCCTGATGCGAGCGATCATCACGCCGATGAAGGCACTGCAGGAGGCGCTGGACACGATGCGCACCGGCGATCTGACCGGCCGCCTCAGTGCAGAGCGACGCGATGAATTCGGCGTGCTGGAATCAGGCTTCAACCAGATGGCCGACGAGCTGACCCACCTGGTCGGCCAGTCGCAGGCCTCGGCGCTGCAGGTCAGCACCTCGATCACCGAAATCGCCGCCACCTCCAAGCAGCAGCAGGCCACCGCCACCGAGACCGCCAGCACCACCGCCGAGATCGGCGCCACCTCGCAGGAAATCCTCGCCACCTCGCAGGAGCTGATGCGCACCATGGGCGAGGTCTCCTCGGTGTCCGAGCAGGCGGCCGATCTGGCCGGCAACGGCCAGGCCAGCCTGGTGCGGATGGAAAGCACCATGCAGAACGTGATGGAAGCGGCCGGTTCGGTGAACGCCAAGCTCGGCATCCTCAGCGAGAAGGCCGGCAAAATCAACCAGATCGTCACCACCATCACCAAGGTGGCCGACCAGACCAACCTGCTGTCGCTGAACGCCGCGATCGAGGCGGAAAAAGCCGGCGAATACGGCCGCGGCTTCTCGGTGGTGGCCACCGAGATCCGCCGCCTCGCCGACCAGACCGCCGTCGCCACCTACGATATCGAGATGATGGTGCGCGAGATCCTGTCGGCGGTGTCGGCCGGGGTGATGGGCATGGACAAGTTCTCCGAGGAAGTGCGCCGCGGCATGACCGAGGTGCAGCTGGCCAGCGGCCAGCTGTCGCAGATCATCCATCAGGTGCAGGCGATGGCGCCGGGCTTCCAGCAGGTCAACGAGGGCATGCAGGCGCAGACCATCGGCGCCGAGCAGATCAAGCAGGCGCTGTTGCAGCTGAGCGAAGCCACCCGCCAGACAGTGGACTCGCTGCGCCAGTCCAGCCAGTCGATCGACGAACTTAACCTGGTGTCCAACGGGCTGCGACACGGTGTGTCGCGCTTCAAGGTCCAGGGCTGACCCGGGTAAGCCGCCATGCTGTCGCTGCTGTTTCGGATCGAGCCGGACGTCTATGCGCTCGACTGCCGCGAGATCGCCGAAGTGCGCGCGCTGCCCCGGCTCAAGCAGCTGCCCGGCGCCCCGCACTGGGTCGCCGGCCTGCTCGATCACGACGCGGCCGCGGTGCCGGTGATCGACCTGTGCGCGCTGACGCTGGGCCGCCCGGCGCACGACCGGCTCAGCACCCGGCTGGTGCTGGTGCACTACCCGGCACCGGGTGCGGGTGCCCGGCCGCTCGGCCTGATCGTCGAGCGCGGCACCGAGTTTCTGCGCAGCGATGCGGCCGACTGGGCCGATGGCGGCATGGCGACGCCGGATGCCCCCTACCTGGGCCCGGTGCTGCGCCACGAGCGCGGCCTGATCCAGCAGGTGCGCGTCGCCGATCTGCTGCCGGCGCCAGTGCGTGCGCTGCTCTACGGTGGTGCCGATGACTGAGGCCCAGCTGCTGCGCTTCGCCGACTGGCTGAAGAGCCAGATCGGCCTCGACGCCGCGTCGATCGGCCTGAATACCATCGAGCGCGCGGTGTGCGAGCGCCTGGCCGCCTGCAGCGCCGACGCCTTCGAGCCCTATTGGCAGCTGCTGCAGGGCTCGGCCCACGAGCGCCAGCAGCTGATCGAAGCGGTGGTGGTGCCGGAAACCTGGTTCTTCCGCGATGCCGCCGCCTTCGACGCCGCCGCCCGCCATGCCTGCAAACTGCTCGCCGACGGCAGGCACAGCGGCCCGCTGCGCCTCTTGAGCCTGCCGTGTTCGAGCGGCGAGGAACCATACTCGCTGGCGATGGCGCTGCTCGACGCGGGCATCGCCCCGCAGCGCTTCCAGATCGACGCGGTCGACATCAGTCAGCGGGCGCTGGAGCGGGCCCGCCACGGCCTGTACCAGCAGCATTCCTTTCGCAGCGGCACGCTGGGCTTTCGCGACCGTTTCTTCAGCGCCGAGCCGGACGGCCACCGGCTGAACGAAGCGGTACGTCGCCAGGTGCGTTTTCGCCAGGGCAATCTGTTCGGCCCCGAGCTCCTGGCCGGCGAGGCGCCCGGCGGCTACGACATCGTGTTCTGCCGCAATGTGCTGATCTATTTCGACCGCGCCACCCAACAACGCGCCATCGCGGTATTGCGCCACTGGTTGGCCGAAACCGGCCTGCTGCTGGTCGGCCCGGCCGAGGCCGCGCTGTTGCTGCGCCACCAGTTCCACAGCGCCGGCCTGAGCCTGTCCTCGGCCTTTCACAAGACAGCGCTGACCGCAGCCGCGCCGGTACCGCCCCCGGTCGCCTGGCGTCCGCCCGCCGCCGTGTTTACCGCGCCACTGAAGCCGGCCCCGCTGCCGCAACGCCCGCCACGGCCGGCCCCCGTGATGCCGGCGCCTCCGGCACCGCGCGATCTGCTCGGCGCCGCGCAATGCGCTGCCGACCAAGGGCGGCTCGCCGAGGCGATGGCCTTGTGCGAGCGGCACAACCGCGAGCACGGCCCGAATGCCACCGCGTTCTACCTGATGGGCCTGGCCGCCGACGCCGACGGCCAGGCGCAGACCGCGCAGAGCTACTACCGCAAGACCCTTTATCTGGACCCGACGCATCAGGAAGCCCTGATGCAGCTGGCCGCCCTGCTGGAACTCGGCGGCGATGTCGCCGGCGCCCAGCGTCTGTACCACCGCGCCCAGCGCAGCAGGAACGATCATGGCGGATAAGCTGTTCGCACCCTCCTCCCTCTCCGACAGCGTCGAGATCGACGACTGCTGGAACCGGGTCGGCAATTACGGCGACGGCAGCTGCCCGCTGTTGCCGCGCCACATCCATTGCCGCAACTGTTCGCTCTACAGCCAGGCCGCCACCGCCATCCTCGACCGCTTCTCCAACCAGGCGCTGGCGGCGGGCGACGAGGCGCACGCGACACCCCGCGTCGACGCCGGGCCGAGCCGCTCCTACGTGGTGTTCCGGCACGGCGAGGAATGGCTGGGCCTGCCGACCCGGCTGTTCAGCGAGATCGCCGAGCACCAGGCCATCCACAGCCTGCCGCATCAGCGCAGTGCCCGCCCCTTGCTGGGCCTGACCAATGTGCGCGGCCGGCTGGTGCCGTGCTTCTCGCTCGCCGCCCTCTTGGGGCTGAACACCAGCGGCACGGCCGACCCCGCCTCGCAGCGCTTGCTGGTGATCCAGCTGCAGGGCCGACCCAGCGCGCTGCTGGTCGACGCGGTGCTCGGCGTCGAACGGATACCCGACGCCGCCCATCAGGCGCCGCCGGCCACGCTGAACCGGGCCGGCCATCCGCTGACCGAGGCGGTGGCCGACTGGCGCGACCGGCGCATCGCGCTCTTGGATGCGGACCGGCTGTATCACCTACTCGAGCAGGGGTTGAACTGATGGCCGACGACTACAGCCAGATCTCGCTGCAAGACCTGTTCAAGATGGAACTGGACGCCCAGGGCAAAGTGCTCAGCGCCGGACTGATCGCGCTGGAGCGCCAGCCCGGCAACGCCACCGAGCTCGAGGCGTGCATGCGCGCCGCCCATTCGATCAAGGGCGCGGCACGCATCGTCGGCCTGCAGGCCGGCGTCGACGTCGCCCATGCGATGGAAGACTGCTTCGTCGCCGCCCAGCAGGGCATCTTGCAGCTGAACTCCAGCGACATCGACACTCTGCTCGGCGGGGTCGACCTGCTGCTGCGCAGCGCCGACGGCGACGCCGCGGTGCCATCGGCCGACATCGCCGCCTTTGCTGCCGCGCTGCAGCGCATCGCCCAGCCCGAGGCCGCGCCCGCCCTTGCCATCCCGCCAGTGCTGGCACCGTCTTCGGCCGAGTTCGATGCACTCGCCGCCTCGCTGACTCTCCCGCAGCCGCCTCCCACAGCTGAGTTGGATGTACTCGCCGCATCGCTGCGGCTACCCGAGCCAGCTCCCGCGCCTATCCAGGCCGCCGCACCGCTCCCCGAGTCCAGCGATAAAGAACGAGTGCTACGGGTCACCGCCGCCAATCTCGACCGGCTGCTCGGTCTGGCGGGCGAATCGCTGACCGCGGCACAGGGCCTGCAACCGGTGTCGCAGGCGCTGTTGCGGCTCAAACACCAGCAGACCGAGCTGCGGCTGGTGCTGGAATCGCTGCAGGAGACGCTGGCGCCCGGCGGCGCCGGCGAACGCGCCCGGCTGGCGCTCGACGACGGGCTGCGCCTGGTCGGTCTCTGCCAGACGCAGTTGGCCGAACAGCTCGACACGCTGGATGGTCTCGACCGCCGTTCGGCCAACCTGGCCGGCCAGCTGTACGACGAGGCGCGCGCCTGCCGGATGCGGCCGTTTGCCGACGGCGCTGGCGCCTATCCGCGAATGGTGCGCGATGTGGCGCGCCAGCTGGGCAAGTCGGCACGACTGCAACTGGTCGGCGGCGCCACCCAGGTCGACCGCGACATCCTGGAACAGCTCGACGCACCGCTCGGCCATCTGCTGCGCAATGCGGTCGATCACGGCATCGAATCGGCGGCCGAACGGGTGGCCGCCGGCAAAGCGCCGGAAGGCGTCTGCCGGCTCGAGGCGCGCCACCACGCCGGCCGGCTGCAGATCAGCCTCGGCGACGACGGCCGCGGCATCGATCTTGCCGCGGTGCGCGCCAAGGTCATCGCACGCGGCCTGGCAAGCGCCGACACCGCCGCCCGGCTGTCCGACCAGGAACTGCTCGACTTCCTGCTCTTGCCCGGCTTCAGCCTGCGCGACACCGTCACCGAGCTGTCCGGCCGCGGCGTCGGCCTCGACGTGGTGCACGAGCTGGTGCGCCGCCTGCACGGCACGATCCGCATCCACAGCACCCCGGGCCAGGGCACCCGTTTCCAGCTGCAGCTGCCGATCACCCTGTCGACGGTGCGCAGCCTGCTGGTCGAGATCGGCGGCGAAGCGTACGCCTTCCCGCTCGCCCAGGTCGAACGCACGCTGGAGCTGGCCGACGAGGCGATCGAGCGCCTGGAAGGCAAGAGCCACTTCCTGCTCGACGGCCTGCCGGTCGGCCTCGCCACCGCCCGCCAGGTGCTCGGCCTGCCGGGCACGACCGCACATGCCGACCCGCATGCCGTGCTACTGATCGGCCCGCCGACACAGCGCTACGGGCTGATCGTCGACCGCTTCATCGGCGAGCGGCTGCTGGTGGTCCAGCCGCTCGACACGCGCCTGGGCAAGATCAAGGACATCAGCGCCGGCGCCCTGCTCGACGACGGCAGCCCGGTATTGATCGTCGACACCGACGACCTGCTGCGCTCGATGGAACGCCTTGTCAACGACGGCGAGCTGCAGGCGCCGCAGGGTGCCGCCACCGGCCCGGCGCAGGGACGCCGCCAGCGCGTGCTGGTGGTCGACGACTCGCTGACGGTGCGCGAGCTGGAGCGCAAGCTTCTGCTCGGCCGCGGCTACGAGGTGATGGTGGCGGTGGACGGCATGGACGGCTGGAACGCGCTGCGCGCCGAGCCATTCGACCTGGTGGTCACCGACGTCGACATGCCGCGCATGGACGGCATCGAACTGGTGGAGCGCATCCGTCAGAACCCGGCACTGGCCGGGCTGCCGGTGATGATCGTCTCGTACAAGGACCGCGAAGAGGACCGGCTGCGCGGCCTGGACGCCGGCGCCGACTACTACCTCGCCAAGGGCAGCTTCCACGACGAAACGCTGCTCGACGCGGTGCGCGAACTGATCGGGGAGGCCAGCGCATGAATATCGCCATCGTCAACGACTCGCCGCTAGCGGTCGAGGCCCTGCGCCGCGCACTGGCGCTGCAAGCGGGCTACCGGGTGTGCTGGGTGGCGCAGGACGGGCTGCAGGCAGTCGAGATGTGCGCCTGGCAGACCCCGGACCTGGTGCTGATGGACCTGGTGATGCCGCAGCTGAACGGCGTCGAGGCCACCCGCCGCATCATGGCCGCCACGCCGTGCGCGATCCTGATCGTCACCGTCGACATCGGCGCCAACGCCCGCGGCGTCTACGAGGCGATCGGCCTCGGGGCGCTCGACGCGGTCAACACCCCGACACTCGGCACCGGCGACCCGCGCCAGGGCGCCGCGCCGCTGCTGGCCAAGATTGCACTGCTCGAACGCCGACTCGGCTCCTTGCCCCCGCCTCCGGTACCGCCCGCCCCCGCCGCGCCGCGGCAGCTGCCTAGCGACTCGCAGCGGCTGATCGCCATCGGCGCCTCGGCCGGCGGGCCGGCCGCGCTGGCGACGGTGCTGGGCGGTCTGCCCGCCGACTTCGCCGCCGCGCTGGTGATCGTCCAGCACATCGACGCGGCATTCGCCGCCGGTATGGCCGACTGGCTCGACAAGCAATGTGCGTTGCCGGTGCGGCTGGCCGGCGGCACCGACCGGGTCGAGCCCGGCGTGGTCTGGCTCGCGCCGGGCGATGGCCACCTGCAGCTAGGCGCTGCCGGCCGTCTTCGTTGTAGCGCAGAACCGCTTGATCATCTATACCGACCGTCTATCGACATTTTTTTTCATAGCGTGGCACAGAACTGGAAAAGTGAGACCCTCGCCGTGCTGCTGACAGGTATGGGCAGCGACGGTGCAGCCGGCCTGAAGACGCTGCGCGACCGTGGCGCCTACACCATCGCCCAGGATCAATCCACCAGCGCGGTCTATGGCATGCCCAAGGCCGCCGCCACCCTGGGCGCCGCCCGGGCCATCCTGCCTGTCGAGGCAATCGCCCCGGCCCTGATTAATGCTTGTCGCTGACCGATGACCCCCATGGAAGATATCAATTACATCCCGTTCACCACGTCGGCGCCGACGGCCTCCGCTGAACCGCCGAGCGAGCCGGTGATGGTGCTCCTGGTCGACGACCAGGTGATGGTGGGCGAGGCGGTACGCCGCATGCTGGCCAACGAGCCGGGCATCGATTACCACTACTGCGCCACGCCCGACGACGCGCTGCGCGTGGCGAAGAGCACCCGCCCGACCGTGATTCTGCAAGACCTGGTGATGCCGGGCGTGGACGGCCTGACGCTGGTGCAGCAGTACCGCGCCGACCCTGCCACCCGCGATACTCCGGTGATCGTGCTGTCGACCAAGGAGGAGCCGGCGATCAAGAGCGCCGCCTTCGCCCGCGGCGCCAACGACTACCTGGTCAAGCTGCCCGACTCGGTCGAGCTGATCGCGCGCATCCGCTACCACTCGCGCTCCTATCTCAACCAGCTGCAGCGCGACGAGGCCTACCGGGCGCTGCGCGAGAGCCAGCAGAAACTGTTGGCCGCCAATCTGGAGCTGCAGCGGCTGACCAATCTGGACGGCCTGACCGGCTTGGCCAACCGCCGCTATTTCGACGAATACCTCAACGCCGAATGGCTGCGCGCCCGCCGCCAGCAGACTCCGTTTTCGGTGCTGATGATCGACGTCGACAACTTCAAACGCTACAACGACACCTACGGTCACGTCGCCGGCGATACCGTGCTGCGCCGGGTCGCCGATGCGCTGCAAGGCACCATCCAGCGCCCCACCGACCTGGCCGCCCGCTTCGGCGGCGAGGAATTCGCGCTGCTGTTGCCGTTTACCCCGGCCGAAGGCGCAGAACAGTTGGCCGAACGGGCCCGCCTGGCGGTCGAGACGCTGGCTATCCCCAGTGCAGACGGCAAGGTGGTCACCATCAGCGTCGGCGGCGCTAGCCTGACTCCCGAACGCGACGGTGCGGCGCTGAAACTGATCGAAGCGGCCGACCAGGCGCTGTACGAAGCCAAGCATCAGGGCAAGAACCAGGTCGTCATTCTCGGCTGACCGCCCGGCACGCGACGACGACGGAATAGCCTGCTTCCGCTATACTCGCGCGCCCTTCCCTCGAACTCGGCATGGAGACCCAATGATCACCCAGGCATGCGGCGTGGACTTCGGCACGTCCAACTCGACCGTCGGCTGGCACCGTCCCGGCCAGCACGCGCTCTTGGCGCTCGAAGACGGCAAGCCCACCCTGCCGTCGGTGGTGTTCTTCAATGCCGACGAGGACTCGGTCGCGGTCGGCCGTGCGGCGCTGACCGAGTATCTGGAGGGCTACGAGGGCCGGCTGATGCGCTCGCTCAAGAGCATTCTCGGCACCGGGCTGATGGACGGCCAGACCGAGGTGGCGGGGCGCAATCTGCGCTTTCTCGACCTGCTGACGCTGTTCATCGAGAGCCTGAAAGGCCGCGCCGAACAGCAAGCCGACCGCCAGTTCACCCAGGCGGTGTTCGGCCGACCGGTGTTCTTCGTCGACGACGATGCCCGCGCCGACCAGTTGGCCCAGGACACGCTGGCCGACATCGCACGCCGCGTCGGCTTCAAGGACATAGAGTTCCAGTTCGAGCCGATCGCCGCCGCGTTCGACTACGAGAGCCGCATCGAGCGCGAGGAGCTGGTGCTGGTGGTCGACATCGGCGGCGGTACCTCCGACTTCACGCTGATCCGCCTGTCGCCGGAACGCGCTGGCAAGCTCGACCGCCGCGACGACATCCTCGCCAACTGCGGCGTGCACATCGGCGGCACCGACTTCGACCGCCAGCTGAGTCTCGCCGCGGCGATGCCGCTGCTCGGCCTGAAGAGCCAGCTGAAAAGCGGCGCCGAGATGCCGTCCGGGCCCTATTTCAACCTGGCCACCTGGCACACCATCAACTTCGCCTACACCCGCCAGGCGCTGTCCAGCCTGCAGGGCGTGTACACCGAGGCGCTGGAGCAGCACAAGCTCGACCGGCTGTTCAAGCTGATCGCCAAGCGCGCTGGCCACTGGCTGGCGATCCAGGTGGAGGACGCCAAGATCGCGCTGTCGAATGAGGCGCGGGTATCGCTGGCACTCGACGAGATCGAAGCCGGCCTGGTCCACGACATCGCCCGCAGCGACTTCGACGAGGCGATCGCCCGCCAGGTGGACAGCATCGAGACCACGGTAGCGAAGCTGCTGCAAGATGCCGGCGTCGTGGCCAATCAGGTCGACACGGTGTTCTTCACCGGCGGCGCCAGCGGTGTGCCGCTGCTGCGCCAGCGCATCGCCGCGTTGCTGCCCGCCGCCCGCGCGGTGGAAGGCGACCTGCACGGCAGCATCGGCAGCGGCCTGGCGATCGATGCGGCGCGCCGCTTCGCCTGAGCCCGGCCACCATCGCCAGCCCATGAAAACGGGGCCGCTGCACACGCAGCGGCCCCGCTTTTTGTTGCCTAAAGGTTGGCCGAATGACCTGCGCTAGCTACGCGAACGCCGCCACCCTCCCCTCGATCGCCAGCGCCACCTCCTGCCCAGGCTGCGGGCTGCGATGCCCCGGCACCCGCGCCGTCAGCTCGGACGAGACATCGGACATGCGCAGCCGCACGCAGGCGTCGTGACCATAGAAGGTCACATCCAGCACCTGAGCCCGGGCCGCGCCGGCCGCACCGGCCAGCGGTAGCAGCCGGATCTGTTCCGGGCGCAGCAAGACCTGCACCGCGCCGTGCGGCATATCGGCCATCAGCGTCAACTTGCCCAAGGCGCAGTCCACCTGGCCGTCGTCGGCCATGCCCGGCAGCAGCACCGCATCGCCGACGAAGCGCGCCAGCTCGGCATTGGCCGGCTGGCGGTACAGCATCTCCGGTGTCGCCACCTGCAATAGCCGCCCCTCCCACAGCACCGCCACCTGATCGCCCATCGCCAGCGCCTCGGCCTGGTCGTGGGTGACCAACAGCGTGGTCGCCCCGGCGGCGGTCAGTGCATCGGCCACCGCCTGGCGGGTTTCCACCCGCAACGACGCGTCCAGCGCCGAGAACGGCTCGTCCAGCAGCACCAGCGCCGGCGACGGCGCCAGCGCCCGCGCCAGCGCCACCCGCTGCTGCTGGCCTCCGGACAATTGCTGCGGCGCCCGGTCGGCGAAGCTGGCCGGCAGGCCGACCAGGTCAAGCAGCTCGTCCACCCGATGGCGAGCGCGGCGCTGCTGGCGCGGCAGGCCGAATACGATGTTCTCGGCCACCGTCAGGTGCGGGAACAAGGCGCCTTCCTGCGGCACGTAGCCGATGCGACGCCGCTCCGGCGGAACGTGACCGCCCGGGCCGCTAACCCGGCTGCCGTTCAGGTCGATGGTGCCGGCGTCGGCGCGCTCGAAACCGCACAACAGCCGCAGCAGCGTGGTCTTGCCGCTGCCGGACGGCCCGAGGATCGCCATCAGGCTGCCCGCGGGCACCGACAGGTCGATGCCCTGCAGCACCGCAGTGGCGCCGAAGTGCTTGCTCAAGCCGTGGATATGGAGTTCGGCCATGATCGTCCTTTAGAGGGTAGGGTCCATGACGGCCGACTTGCCGAACAGGGACATCAACAGCCAGGTGGAAAACAGCGAGATCCCCACCAGGATCGCCGCATAAGGGGCGGCAGCGGCGAACGCCAGCGCCGAAGTATCGACCCAGATCTGGGTGGCCAGTGTCTGGGTGCCGATCGGTGACAGCAGCAAGGTCGCGGTCAGCTCGGTGACCACCGCGATGAACACCATCGCGGCGGCGGCGCCGAGCCCCGGCCCCGCCAGCGGCAGCACGACCCGCCACAGCGCCTGCCACCAGTTGAGTCCCAGCGAGCGGGCGGTGTCCTCCAGCCGCTGCTCGGCCTGCAGCAGCGCAGTGCGCACGCTGACCAGCGCCAGCGGCAGAAACAGGATGGCGTAGGCGATCACCAGCATGGTGGTGCTCTGGTACAGCGGCAGGAATACATGAATGCCCAGCGACACCACCGCCAGCGCGATGACGATGCCGGGCACGCCCTGCGCCAGATAGGCGATGCGCTCCAGCACGGTGGCGAAGCGGCCCGGGTAGCGCGCCAACAGATAACCGAGCGGCAGCGCCAGCACGGTGGTCAATAGCGCACCGGCCAACCCCAGGCCCAGCGAGGCGCCGGTGGAGCTCAGGATCAGCTCCAGCGACACCTCGGCCGGCGTCACCGCCGCGTCGCCGTGCTGCAGCAGCCAGTAGCCGATCATGCCCAGCGGTACGCCGAGCGTGATCACCGTCAGCGCGGCGAAGCCGGCCAGCACCGGCCAGCGGCTCCAGCCCAGCGCATAGCGCACCGGCGCACGGCGCGTGCCGCGGTCGGCGCGGTCGTAGCGCGCCAGGCCGCGCACCTTCAGCTCGGCCACCAGCACGATCAGGCACACCAGCAGCAACACGCTCGCCAGCATCGCGGCACCGGCCCCGTCGAAGCTGGCACGGTATTCGGCGTAGATCTCGGTGGTGAAAGTACGAAAACGCAGCAGCGCGAACGCGCCGAATTCAGACAGCACGCCGAGTGCGACCAGCAGCATGCCGCCGAGCAGCGCCGGCCTAAGCTGCGGCAGCACCACGCGGAAGAAGCAGGCCCACGGCCCGAGGCCCAGCGAGTGGGCGCTTTCCTCCAGCGCCGGGTCCATGCCGCGCAAGGCGGCGGCCACCGGCAGGTAGATCATCGGGTAGTAGGCGGTGGTCACCACCAGGAGCGCGCCGTTGAAGTCCTGCAGGCTCTGGCTGAGCGACACCCAGGCATAGCTGGTGATGAAGGCCGGCACCGCCAAGGGCACCGCAGCCAGCACCGCCCAGGCACGCCGGCCGGGCAGCAGGGTGCGCTCGACGAACCAGGCGGCCGCCGTGCCGATCACCGCACAGGCCAGCGTACTGGCGGTGACGATATACAGGGTATTGAGCGCCAGCTCGCCGACCAGCGGCCGCAGCAGCAGCTCGGCGGCATTGGCCAGGCCGAATCCGGCCGCCTGCACCAGGGTCACCCCCAAGGGCAGCAACACCAGCAACGCCACCGCGACGGCGGCGGCCAACAGGCCGAACGGCGCCCGCCCCCACCGGGGGGCAAGGCGCCGTTTAGCCGCGGCTTGGGCAGCGGCATTGGTCATTACAGCAGTCCGGCCTGGCGCAGCAGCTTGGCAGCCTGGCTATCGTCGCCCAGTTGCTGCATGTCGAGCTTCGGCGGGGTCAGCTGGTTGAACGGCTTGAGCATCGGCGACGGCGCAACGCTAGGCAGCAGCGGGTATTCGTAGGTGATGCTGCTCTTGGCGAACAACTGCTGGGCGCGCTCGCTCACCAGGTAGGCGAGGAATTTCTGCCCGGCATCGGCATTGTGCGAGGTCTTCAGCACCGCAGCGCCGGACACGTTGATCAAGGCACCGACGTCGCCGTTACCGAAGTGGTAGAGCGCGCTATGGATGCCCTTGGCGCCCAGTTCGGTGTGCAGGCGCGCCCAGTAGTAGTTGTTGATGATGCCGGTGGCCACCGCACCGCGGTTCACCGCCGCGACCACGCCTTCGTTGTCATCGAAGATCTGCGAGTTGCTGCGCAGGCCCTTCAGCCACTGCAGCGTGGCCGGCTCGCCCTTCAGCGCCACTACCGCGCTGACCAGCGGCAAGAAGTCACCGTCGGCCGGGGCGATGGCGAGCTTGCCCTTCCAGGCCGGCTTGGCCAGATCGAGCAGTTGCGCCGGCATCTGCGCTGCCGGGATCATCTTGGTGTTGTAGACCAGCACGTTCTCACGGGCCATCACGCCGACCCACTCGCCCTTGGGCGAGTTGTAGCGCGCCGGGATGGCTGCCAGCGTAGCCGGGCTCACCTTGGTCAACAGCCCCTTCTCCTCCAGCAGCATCAGCTCCGGCGAGTTGGAAGTCAGGTAGACATCGGCCGGCGACGCCTTGCCTTCGGCCAACAACTGCGCCGCCAGTTGCGGACCTTCGCCGGAGCGCACGCGCACCGTGATGCCGCTCTGCTTCTCGAAGTCCTTGATCAGCATGTTGACGGTCTGCTCGTGCTGGGCGCTGTACAGCGTCAGCGTGGTGGCCTGGGCGAGGCCGGCGGTCAACAGGGCGGCCGCCAGGCCGGCGATATGGAAGGCGCGCGGCAGGGCGCGGGTCACAAAGTTGCCAGTCATTGCATTGCTCCACTAAAAATCGAAATCATTGTCATTAACGCTCGACATCTGCCGCGGCTGACATCGAGATGTGCAAACTTATTCGGGCTAGCCCGCGAACAGCGCCGCGCCGATAAATCCCCCCTTCTCTACCCCAGGCGGACATGCGAATACCGCGCTCGCCACATGGGTGGTGAACTGGTTCATCATGTCCTGGGTGGCCAGCGCCTTGTTGATCTTGATGAAGCCGCTGCGCGGATCGCGCTGGTAGGCGAGAAAGAACAGACCCGCGTCGTATTCCACCCCCTGGCGCCATGGCGGCCAGCGCTCGGCGGTGAAGTTGGCGCCGTCGTTGTACGAATAGGCGCGGCGCAGGATCTGCGCACCGCCGTTGTGGGCGGCCGAGGCGACCCGCGCATGGGCGGTGGCCGGGATCACCAGGTTGCCGTCCTTGTCGGTGGCCTCCAGATCGAGCGGATCGAACTCGTGGGCCTTGCCCAGCGGCGCGCCGCTGGCCTTGTAGCGCCCCACCACCTCCTGCTGGAAACCCAGCCCGGTGCGGTCCCAGTGCTCCAGCGCGATGCGGATGCGGCGCACTACCAGGTAGGAGCCGTTCTTCATCCAGCCGCCCTCGTCGCCGACCCAGAGATGCTGGTTCATCAGCGCCGGGTTCTTGGTCGACGGGTTGTTGGTGCCGTCCTTGAAACCCATCAGGTTGCGAGGGGTGCCGCCGCCGGGCGCACCGCTGGCGAAGCCGGTCTGCGCCCACTTCAGCGTGGCGATGCCGTCGGCCAACAGCGCCAGCTGGCGCACCGCGTGGAACGCCACCTGCGGATCGTCGGCGCAGGCCTGCACCGACAGATCGCCACCGCTCTTCTCCGCCACCAGCTGGTCGCCGTTGAACTTGGGCAGGTCGACCAGCGCCTCCGGGCGACGCGCCTTGAGACCGTAGCGGTCAACGCCGTCCTTCTCGAACAGCCCCGGGCCGAAGCCGAAGGTGATGGTCAGCCGCGCCGGCGACAAGCCGACCGCCTCGCCCGAATCGAGCGGCGCCGCATCGCCGGCGTCGGTCAGCGGCCGCGCGGTGTCGCCGCGGCTCATCCGTTCGGCCGCCTCGGTCCAGCGCTTCAGCAGCGCGATCACGTCGGCGCGGCGAGTAGTGTCCAGATCGAATGCCGCGAAGTAGCTATTGGTCTGCTGCGGGGTCAGGATGCCGCCCTGGTGCAGGCCGTAGAACGGCTCCACCGGCAGCTTGGCGCTATGTGCCGGCCGGGCCAGCACCGCCGCCCCGGCCGGGCCGGCCGCCGCCAGCGTGCCGGCGGCCAGCGCCAGGCTGCCGGTGGCGCCGAGGAAACCGCGCCGGGCTGGGTTTTTCGGTTGATCGGACGCGCTCATTTTGCCAATACCAAGGTGTTTACATCGTCCTGCACGTAGTAGAAGCCATCGCCGCTCGGCGTCATCGCAATGCCGAACAGGTCGCCGTTACCCGGCGGCACCTGAGCCTTGTTGGCGTCGATCCAGCGCGCCGCCAGCTGGGTGCCGGTGGCCGGGTCGACCTCCACCACCTTGCCGTTCGAACCGTTGGTCACCAGCAGGTGGCCATTCGGGGCGGTCACCATCGCCAGCGGGCGCAGCAGCAGGCCGTCCTGGGTCAGCGTTCGGCCAACCCCGGCGCTGGTGGTGCGGGTGGTAGCGTCCCAGATCTCGCTGACGCGGTTGCCCAGCGCGTCGGACACGTAGAGCTTGTCGTCCTTGCCGTAGGCCAGGCCGGTCGGACCGATCAGGAACACGCCCTTGTCGGCCTGCTCGCCGAAGCCGCCCGCCACCACGGTCTGGCTCTTGATCACCGGCGCTTTGCCCTCGGGGATGTCCAGCTCCAGGCGCAAGATGGTCGACTGGTTCACCACCGGCGGCTTGCCCTTGGTGCTGCCGACGCCGAAGCCGGCGTTGCTGACGAACAAGGTAGCGCTGCTACCGTTGTCGATCACCGCCATATTGCCCCACGGGTCGTTGATGTTCGGGCCGGACCAGACGTCGGCCACCTTGCCCTGCGAATCGAGCACGATCAGGCAGCCGGCGCCCTTGGTATCGGTGGTGCCGT
The DNA here is from genome assembly GCA_025989215.1 of Neisseriaceae bacterium JH1-16. Taxonomy (GTDB): domain Bacteria; phylum Pseudomonadota; class Gammaproteobacteria; order Burkholderiales; family Chromobacteriaceae; genus Crenobacter_A. The sequence continues at coordinate 319,740 of JAPDNP010000003.1, forward strand.
CGTTGCTCGGGGTACTGCCGACGATCACCCAGCCGCTCTTGAGTACGGTCATCGCGGTGGACAGGCCGACCCCGCCCGGGCATTGCGGCAGCTCGTGCGGCAGCTGGGCGAAGGTGGTCAGCTCCTTGCTATCCGGGTGGTAGTCGACGATGGTGGTGCCGACGCCCTGCAGGTTGGCCGCATTGTTGAAGTTGTCGACCAGCACGTCGCCCTGCTTGAACTTGCCGGCCGATACCGGCGCCACCGCGATCGCGTAGGGGTTCTGGTCGCCGTTGTCCGGCACCGTGTTGGTCAGCGTCACCTGCTTGTGCAGGCCCGCCAGGAAGCTCGGTGCCTCGTCCGCCCGGCTCGCCGCGCCACTCACCGCGAACAGGCCGGCCAGCAGCGCCGCCATCGCGTTGCGGCCGACGGCGAGGGAAGTCTTCGATCGCTTCATCCGCATCTCTCCTCTGAATTCATCGTATTGAATAAGACGTATTTCTTGTTTTACTGACGCCGAAAGGCTCAGAAAGTGATCGTCGTGCGCAGGCCGAGCACCCAGGTATTGGCGATCTTCTGCGTCCCGGTCGCATCGCTCGGGTTGAGCACGCCGCCGCCCGGGTTGAGCGTGTACTGCACGTCGCCCTGCAACTGCCACCACGGCGCCAGTTGGTACTGGTAGGTCGCCTCGACGATGGTTTCGCTGTTGCGCACCGGGTTGTAGTTGCCGCTGAACGCGGCGGTATCGGCGTCCAGGCCCTGGGCATGGTTTCCGACCTTGACGTAGCCGAGCCCCAGGCCGACGGTGTCGCTGTCGCGGCCCTCGAACGGCGCGGTCAGCGTGACGCCGGCGTTGGCGCTGAAGCTGATCAGGTTGCGGTCGCCCGGCGCGCCCATCACCCGACCAAACACATTGAGAGTCTTGGAGCTGTCTTCGCTCGGCCGCCACACCATCTGGTCGGCCACCGCGTAGACGCTGTAATTGCCCTTGTGCAGCTGCGGATTGCCGCTGCTGGATGGGTCGGCCAGCAACAGGCCGCCATCGTCGTAGCGCAGATCGCCGAACTTTTCGTTGTTGTACCAGGCGCCGAGCTTGTAGGTGCCTGGCAGGCCGGCCTGGCCGTGGCCGGTCTCCAGTTGGCCCATCGCCGGCTGGTTCACTCCGTACTGCAGTTCGGCGATGAACAGCGCGCCGTTGTGCACGTTGAAGTTGGTGCCGTGCGCGTTCTGCTTCTGCGGGTCACCATTAGGGTCGAAGGCGCCATTTTTGGCGGCCGGGTTACCGTCGTACACACCGCCGAGCACGGTGAGCGGGTCGTTCAGATGGGCGCGCAGGCGGATGCCCAGTGCCGACAGCGGGTAGGCCGGGCCGCCCGACGGCATGTCGTAGGACGGCACAGCCGGCCAGCCGAACATGGTGTTGACGAAGGCGCCGGCGTACTGGCTGACCATGAATTCCTGGTCGATGCTCTGCTGGCCGATCTTCACGTCCATGCGGTCGTCGAGGAATTTCTGCTGGTACCACAGCTCCCACAGCCGGGTGCCGGTGTCGGCCTCGATGCCGCTGGCGGTCTGCAGGCTGCCCAGATTGCTGGCGCTGAGGTTGCGGCCGTGAATGCTGAGCACGCTGGCGTTGAAGCTGCCGCCCTGCAGGCCCCAGGCCTTCTGGGTATCCAGCCCGATGGTCAGCGTGGTCAGGCCATCGTAGGCCAAGCCCTTGTTGATGCCGCCCTTGACGTTGCCCAACTCCTCGCTGACCTCGGTCAGCCCGAGGGTGATACCGTGGCGGCCCAGCGCCGAGCGCAGCCCGCCCATGTCGCCGAGCAGGGTCTGACGGGACCACAGGCCAGTCCATTGGCCGGTGGGTGCGGCTTTGATCGATTGATCGGCCTCCGGCAGCTCGGCCGGATTGACGTCGTCCGCCGCGCTGGCGGCAGGGTCGGCCACGCTCGTGGCGGCCGCGGCCGGTGCGGACCATTGCCAAGCGGCAAGGCAAGCCAACAGCACGGCAGGCTTCAGGCGGGAAACGCCGCGTAAAGGGGTCGATCTGGACGGCATGACAGCACTTCTCCTTCGTGGATTTTTCTGTATTGGCATCCCTGTAGAGCCGGCCGGCTATCGAGCTGCGGATAAAAACTCCAATCAATAACGATGTCGATTCTCATTCGTTGACAGGAATGAGTCGTGTTTCCATGTTTTTTTTTGCCGGCCCCGTCGACATGACGTGAGACACGGCCGTGGGCGGGAAGGAGTGCTGAAAAGGACATGACGGCGACCGACCGAGCCAGGAGCCGCGGTATCGGCCGTACGAAGAGAGCAACAAGAAAACGAGATAGCGGCCTGCCGACGCCGACGGCACTGCCCCACCCGAAGGTTGGCCGAACCGCGGCTCGGTGAGCCAAGCGCCCTGCCCGACCGCCGTTTACAGGCCAGACGGCCGCCGCAAGGGCTCTGGACAGATCAGAGCCTGACTCGTCCCGAACGATCGAACAGCGAATGCGCCGGCTAGCGCACGGCCTGCGCCTCGTGCGCCAGCAACCAGCGCTTGCGATCCAGCCCGCCGGCGTAGCCGGTCAACGCCCCGTTGGCGCCGAGCAAACGGTGGCAGGGCACGACGATAGCGATCGGATTGGCGCCATTCGCCGCCCCGACCGCCCGTACCGCTGCCGGGGCGCCGATCCGGGCGGCCAACTCGCGATAGCTCAGCGTTTCGCCGGCCGGAATGCCAGTCAGCGCGGTCCACACCATCCGCTGAAAGACAGTACCGGCCGTCGCCCAGCTCAGCCCCGCGATCGCCGCTACGTCGCCGGCGAAGTAGGCGTCGAGCGCCCGGCGCAATGCCGCCGGGGCAGCGCCCTCCTGCGGCGACAGCGCCGGATAGTGCCGGTGCAGCAGGCGCCGCATCCGTGCCTGATAGTCGTGGTAGTCGAGCGCGCGCAGCCGGCCTGCCTCGTCGGTGATCAGCAACAGTTCGCCAAGCGGCGTGGCGAGCCGATCGAGCAGCAGAAGGCGAGGCGGGGCATCAGGCATGGCGATCTCCGATCGTGGGTTGGGTTGTGCGCGGAAGGTGCATCGCAAGCTGACGGCAGGGCCGCTCGCGACATGACAGCATACAAAAAGCGGCCCCCATCGGGGACCGCTTTCGGGCGGATCAGACTCGGGCGCAGCCCCTCAGTCCGGCCACACCACGCGCAGCAGATTAGTCGAGCCCGGGGTGCCGAACGGCATGCCAGCCACCACGATCAGCGGCTTACCCGATTGGTAGCAGCCGGCCTGCTTCGCGGCGGCACTGGCTTTGCCCACCATGTCCTCGACGCTCTTGGCATCGGCGGTCTCGTGCGAACTCACCCCCCACAGCAGCGCCAGCTGGCGCGCCACCGCACGGTCCGGCGTCAGGCTCAGGATCGGCGAGTCCGGCCGCTCGTGCGCGACGCGGAACGCGGTCGCCCCCGAGGTGGTGTAGGTAATGGTGGCCGCCACCGGCAGCACCTCGGCCACCGCCTGGATCGCAGCGCCGATCGCATCGGTCGAGGTGGCATCGTGACGCGTCGCCACCGCATGCATCAGGCTGCGTTGCAGCGGGTCAGCCTCGGTGCGCTGAATGATGCGGTCCATCATCGCCACCGCCTCGACCGGATACTGGCCCGACGCCGACTCGGCCGACAGCATCACCGCATCGACGCCATCGTATACCGCGGTGGCCACGTCGGATGCCTCGGCGCGGGTCGGCGCCGGCGACTTGATCATCGACTCGAGCATCTGCGTCGCCACCACCACCGGCTTGCCGGCCTCGCGACACAGCCGCACGATGTGCTTCTGGATCGCCGGCACCTCCTCGGGCGGCAGTTCCACCCCCAGATCACCGCGCGCCACCATGATGCCGTCGGCGAGCGCGATGATTTCGTCCAGGCAGTCGAGCGCGCTCGGCTTCTCGATCTTGGCCATCAGCTTGGCGCGCCCACCGATCAGCGCACGCGCCTCCTCCACATCCTCCGGACGCTGCACGAACGACAGCGCCACCCAGTCCACCCCGATGCCGAGGCCGTAGGCGAGATCCTTCTTGTCCTTCTCGGACAACGCCGGCAACGGCAGCGCCGCGCTAGGCACATTGACGCCCTTGCGGTCGGAAATCACCCCGGACACCAGCGCCTCGGCCTCAATGCGCGCATCGTTCACTGCGCCCACCTTGAAGCGCAGCTGACCATCGTTGACCAGCAACATGTCGCCGGGACGCACCACGGCGAAAATCTCCGGATGCGGCAGGCACACCCGGCTGGCATCGCCCGGCGTCGGATCGCGATCGAACACGAAGCGCTGGCCAGCCACCAGTTCGGCGCTGCCTCCGGCAAAGGTCGAGACACGCAGCTTGGGCCCCTGCAGATCGAGCAGCACACCGATCGGACGGTCGCTGCGCGCTTCAATGCGGCGGATGGCATCCAGCCGCGCCGCATGGTCCTCGTAACTGCCATGGCTGAAATTGAGCCGAAACACGTCCGCCCCGGCGCCATGCAGCGCTGCGATGACGTCTTCGTCGGTGCTCGCCGGACCCAGGGTGGCGATGATCTTGGTGGCGCGGTTCCTGAACATCCTTTTTCCTTCGGGCTGCTGTCAATTGATGTGTAGCAAAACTACAGGAAATTGCGCGTGGCGACGATAAAAATCCCGGAGTCGACCACGCGAAACGGCAAACAGTCGACGGACCGAAGCAGCCACGCAACAAGGTTGAAGCATAGCGCAGCGAACCCGACGACCACCCGATTCACCGCTCGAACCGCCATGTAGTTTTACTAAGCGGACCAGCACCCTTGCCTGCCCCAGATACGCCAAGAGGCTCCCGAAGGAGCCTCTTGCGTGTCACCGCGTACCGACAGCGCCGGCTGCGATGATCAGCACGACAACTGATGAGTGACAATTATGTCTGCACTCCTAGTTCCTTTAATATCAGTCAGATAGAGTCCAGCATCTTCAATGTAAAGTTTGCACTCTAGCTACCCTCTTACTGTTGGGTGTGACAAATATGTTTGCACTCTTCTTGGTGCGAGCGTCACTGGCCTATGTCAGCAGCCCCAGGGGTACTGACATAGTACTACTCGCACTCGTCTATCTTTCCAGTCGCAATGAACTGTCATGACCAGCTGAAATCTCCCTAAAGCAGACCTCCCTGAGCCTATGCAAGCCCTCGCGTTTTATTGAAATCTTTCATTTCAGTGCTCGTGCCGGTGGTTCGAATCAGGGAATGCGGATGCGTTTGCGTTAGCACGTCGTGCAGATGCCAATGACGGTGCTTGGTTCCAGGTGCGACAGGATAGACGTTTCTCCGCCTAGCTACTCCTTCGCCAGTGCCTGGATGATCGGACACCCACCGCCTACCTGCCCAACATCGCACTGCTGAATCAGCCCGGATAAGACCTCATGCATCGCGGACAAGTCGGCCATCTTTTGTTCGATTAGCGCCATCTTGTGCGCCGCCAACTCCCTCGCTTCCGCGCAAGAGCACGGGTCGTTCAAGCACAACAACCCCGTGATTTCGGACAACGTGAAACCCAGTGTCTGTGCTCGTTTGATGAAATGAATCCGCTTTGCCCAGTCTGCCGGGTAACGTCGATGCCCACCAAGCGGCTTGACGGGTTCGTCCAGCAGGCCACGACGCTGGTAATAACGGATCGTCTCCACATTCACCCCAGCCGCCTCGGCCAACCGACCGATCGTCAGTTCTATCGTCATCATTTTTCCCTTGATTCCGTACCTTAGTACGGAGCTTAGAGTGAAATGGAGAAGACAGGTTCGAAGGGAACGGGTATGGCGCAGAGCAATGGCAAAAGTCCACTGATCGCGGCGGTGCTCACGGCTATTGGCGGATCGGTGTGCTGCGTGGGGCCACTAGTATTGCTGGCGCTCGGTATCGGCGGAACGTGGGTGAGCAGCCTGACGACGATGGAGCCATACCGCCCCTTATTCATCGGCCTGACCTTGCTGTTTCTCGCTTTGGCCTTCCGAAGGCTCTATCTGACACCACCGGCCTGTGCGCCGGGCATGTCGTGTGCCAACCCGCGCGCGCTCAAGCGGCAACGGCTCATTTTCTGGGTTGTCGCGACATTACTGCTCGGACTGTTGGCCGTGCCGTGGTTCGCCTCACTCTTCTACTGAAAGGAGCTCACTATGCGCCGACTACTGATGGCCGCGCTCGCCGCTTTGCCCCTGGCAGTGATGGCCGCCCCCACTAAAACCGTCACGCTCGATGTGAGGAACATGACGTGCGAGCTGTGCCCGATCACGGTCAAGAGATCGCTCGAAAAGCTGTCGGGCGTGAGTGCGGTGAGGGTCGATTTCGCCAAGAAAACGGCCTCCGTCACCTACGACCCCGACCAAACCCGGCCCACGGCACTGACCCAGGCGACCACGAACGCGGGTTACCCTTCGAGCGTGCGAAAGTGAGGTGACGATGAGCACTGTTGTTCTTGAATCTGTTCTGACCTGCCCGCACTGCGGCTTTGCCAAGCAGGAAACCATGCCCACGGATGCTTGCCTGTTCTACTACCAGTGCAACAACTGCAAGGCGCTGTTGCGCCCCAAGCCGGGTGACTGCTGCGTGTTCTGTTCCTTTGGCTCGGAGAAGTGCCCGCCTATCCAGATGCAACGCAAGTGCTGTGGATAAGAGTTGGCGTCCTTCCACTTTTGGTCGGTTCCTGTCTGCAGATAACACGTCCAGGGGGCAGACCCAGGTCTTCCTCTATTCGTAGAAGCTTGCAATTTCTTACCGCCGCTTGAGACGGGTTCCGCGACCGTCATCGGTCGTGTGCTATAGCGATAAAGCCATGAAGAGAATGCTGCGCTTGATATTGAGTCTGTTGGTCTGTCTCGTGCTGCCATTGCAAGGGATGGCAGCAAGCGCACATGTTTCGACCGCTTGCCAAACACCCTACGACGTCATGGCGGTAAGCGCCCCCACCTCACATGACGCTTGTCCATCTTGCTCGGCTAAACCGGCTGACCACCAGATGCTTCCCTGCTCGACCTCCGCACTCTGTAATCAATCGACTTCGCTACAAGCTCTCTCGATCCAAACGCCTGACTTTGGCGGGCGGATGATCTATTCGGCCCGGGAGCCATCCCTACGATTGGAAGATCGTCCTGCGACGCTCGAACACCCTCCCAAACTGGCCTGATCCCTCGTGATTGCTGACCCGGTCGCGGACTTCCGCGCCCGAGGCTATGGCTAGTTTTTGATGAGGAGAATGTGATGAGCATGAGCAAAACCGGCATGGCCTTGCTGGCCGCGCTACTGTTGGGCAGTCCCGTTTCGGGCTTTACCGCCCAACCCAAGAGCGGTAGCGATGGAATGATGCAGGGCATGATGAGCGGTCGTCACGGCGTCAACATGATGGGAGAAATGTGTAGCGGCATGATGAAAGGCGGGATGATGCAGGGTGGCATGATGGGCCACATGCTGCCGCAGCTGCCGCCTGGCAACGAAAAGCTGCAGGCGCAGATGCAAGCCGAGATCCTGCAGAAGACGGGCGAGATCATGCGCAAGTACGCCGACCAGATCCCGGCACAACCGTCGAAATGACAGGATGAGCGCCACGGCCAGGATCAGACGACCTTCGGTGGCGGGGTAAGACCTGGTACTGGCCAATGACGATGAATGGCGCGGTAAGCGGACGTGCCGTAACAGCACGTCCGCACTACCCGAGAAGGAGGAGCAATGTTCAACGACTCACCGATCTGGAATGCCCTGTTGATCCTGTTTGCCGTCATCGGTTTGCTTGCCGTCCTGGCAGTACTGGGGATGGGATGGATGCACTACGGCATGATGGGTGGGCGGTGGTTCTGTTAGAGCGAGAGCTTGAGGGCAAACCAAAGCGGAACACATACAGACGGCAGGAGCGAGTCTGAATAGCTACGCTTTAATCATCGTGCTCGCGACGTTGTCTTTTGGTTAACCGGCTACACAGGCTCCGCAAGTCTGCTCTATACTCGCTTCGCTATGAACGCCACCTTCCGCCTCTTTCTGTCACTGCTGATCTGCCTCGTGCTCCCGATGCACGTGGGCGCAGTGCCATTGGTGGACGGAGCGTGCCCTAGCGCACAGATGGCTGTAATAAAGGCGACGCCGACGCCGTCTTCACCAGCAGTCGACTGCCAATCGACAGGTGAAAAGCACGCCCCGCCGATGGGGGCTCTGTGCAAAGTGGGTACGGCATGCAACTTCACCGTATCGGCACCGCTGCCCGCTTCCAACCTCCTCATCGCGCCAGATCAAGGGGCCAGCTTCAGTGCTGCCCCTCTCCATTTCGTTCTGCAAGACTTCCCCCCAACACTGTTGCGTCCTCCCATCCTCGGCTGAACTGTCGCCGACTGCTTTCGCGTCACCCTGCTGCCTTTTAGCCCGACCTCCGTGCTCGGGCCGATAGCGTTGCCGTTCCGATTCTGGACGGTTCGAACGCACTCCGCAGCCAGGCTCACCGCAAAGCGACTTACGTAAACGAAGTCCCCCGACCGAGCGCATCGCTTTCGATGGCTCACTAGTCACGCCACTACTCACATAGCGTGCAGGGGCTTCGGTCAACACGTCCGTACCGAGGAATTCCATCATGGCTTGCAACAAGTCCACCCTGCTCAAGGCTGCTCTGGCTTTGGGCGTACTGTCTTTGGCGGCCTATGCCGCCTTTCCGGCCGTTCGTGCCGGTTTCCTGTCGTTTTCGCCGTTGTTGCTCTCGCTACTGTGTCCGCTTTCCATGCTTATTTGCATGAAGGGGATGGGGAAGCAATCCACCCCGTCGCCCGCGGCGCTGCCCACTACTGGCCCGATCGATCCGGCGTCGTCTGCGGCCCTTGATCAACCGGCCCAGCCTCAACGCGGCGGTTGCTGCGGTCAAACTCCGTCGGCACGCCCGTAAGAGCCGATTGCGATGGCAGATCTCTCTCAACTAGGCCTGTTGACCGCCTTTGCTGGTGGGGTGATTTCATTCCTGTCGCCCTGCGTCCTGCCGCTGGTGCCCGGCTACCTGTCCTTCGTCACCGGGCAATCGCTGCGTGCTGACGCACAAACGTCAGTGAGCCGAACCCAGATAAAGGTGTTCGGGCTCAGTGCGCTGTTTGTGCTGGGCTTCTCCTCGGTGTTCGTTGCCTTGGGAGCGAGTGCCTCCGTTGTGGGCAGGTTGTTCCTGGCATTCCGTGGCCCGGCCAACCTTATCGGCGGGGGCATGGTGGCGCTGTTCGGCTTGTTCATGACGGGGCTGGTACGACCCGCCTGGTTGGAACGCGATCTGCGCTTCCAGACCAAGCTAACCGGCGGCCACCCCGCGAGCGCGTACCTGCTCGGCCTCGCGTTTGGCTTCGGCTGGACACCCTGCATCGGCCCGGTGCTGGGCGCCATTCTCGCGATGAGCGCCGTCGCCTCTAGTGCGACAAGGAGCATCGGCCTGCTGGGTGCTTACGCGCTAGGTTTGGGGGTGCCATTCCTGGTATCGGCGCTGTTTACCGGCCACTTGGTCCATCGCCTCAAACCGCTGCGTCGGGTAGGTCGACTGCTCTATGTCGTGTCCGGCGTAGGGATGATTGTCATGGGGATCGCCATCGTAGTCGGCTGGATGCCCACTCTGTCCTATTGGCTACTCCACTCCTTTCCGTCACTGACGAAACTCGGCTAGCCACCAGGACAAACTCCACTCCATTCGGAGAAGAATATGAATGCAAAACAGAAACTACACAGCGCTGCCTTGGCGCTCTTGCTGTCGGTGCTTGGCGCCCCGTTGGCCAATGCTGCATCGCCGGTCACGCTGATGCATGTCCATGGCCTCGCTTTCAGCGCTGACGGCAAACAGCTTGAAATCCCCAGTCACCAAGGGCTGGCCGTATACAGCGGGGGGCACTGGACCAAGGCCACTGGTCCGGAACATGACTACATGGGGTTCTCGATGACCAGCCGCTCGATCTATAGCAGCGGCCATCCAGCCCCCGGCTCCAACCTGATCAATCCATTCGGGCTGATCAAAAGCGGCGATGGCGGACGCACCTGGCAGAAGCTCGGCCTCGAGGGGGAAGCCGATTTCCATGTGCTCGCCGCCAGCTACCGTAGCGGTGCCGTCTACGTGATCAATGGACAGTCCAATTCGCGCATGAAAACCCCTGGCCTCTACTACACGCTCAATGACGGAGCGAAATGGCAACTCGTGCAGGCTGCCGGGCTCACCGAGTCTCCGACGGCGCTTGCCGCTCACCCATTAGACCGGATGACGGTGGCGGCGGCGACTGGCGCCGGCTTGTACCTGTCCACAGACGGAGGGGAGCGCTTCCTGCCTCTGACGCAAGGGGTACAGGTGTTGAGCACAGCCTTCAGCATCGATGGCAGCAGCCTGTGGTTTGGCAGCTACCGCAACGCCGCCTCGCTGTCCAAGGTCGATCTGAAAACCCGTCGGATTCAATCGCTGAACATACCGCCACTGAACCAGGATGCCGTCGCCTACATCGCCCAGAACCCGGCGAAACCCAAGGAATGGGCAATCGCCACGTTCAAGCGCAACGTCTACCTCTCGCCGGATGAAGGCAAAAACTGGAAGGCGATCGCCCAGAAGGGGCAAACACTGCAATGAGCTTCGGCCGACCCGATCACGGGGCCGTCACTGTCGTTATTCACCACGAACCATGTAAGGAAACGCAATTGGACAAGAAACAGATGTTTATTAGCGCGGCGATGAGCGGCGTAATCGCATTGGGCCTGTCGGCAACCGCACAGGCTGCCACTGCTAAGGAGCAATGCTTCGGCGTGGCCAAGGCCGGACATAACGATTGCGCCACCGGCGCACACGGTTGCGCTGCCCAAGCGAAAAAGGACAAAGACCCGGCCGACTTCAAGCTTGTGCCTGCCGGCACCTGCCAGAAGCTTGGCGGCAAGCTGAAACACACTGGCTAAGCCCGACCGCGACGAGTTAACAACCTGACAAGGCGAATCCGCATGCTGGCTGTTCACGCGGGTTCGCCGTTTAGGAGGCTACATGAGACACATTGGCCGACGCTGGCTTCAATTCCTTCTATTTACTCTGACGGCACTGCTGGTGGCCTGCTCCACCGGTGACCGCGTGCCCAACCTGTCGTTTACCCCACTCGACGGCAAACCGATGACGTTTGAGCAGTTGCAGGGCAAGGTCGTCTTCGTCAATTTCTGGGCGACCAGTTGCGCCGCTTGTATCGAGGAAATGCCCGCCCTATCCCGCCTGCAGAAGCAGTACGGCACTCAAGGATTCAGGATCGTGGCGGTTGCGATGGACTTCGACCAGCTCCCTTATGTGCGTAACTTTTCTAAGCAGAATGCCCTCCCGTTCATGGTGGCCCACGATACAGACGGCAAGCTGGCACAGGGCTTCGGCGGGATCATGGCGACACCGACCAGTTTCCTGATCGACAAACAAGGCCGAATCATCAAACGCTACATGGGCAAGCCCGACATGACGGCGCTGGCCCCGGAAATTGAAACCCAGCTGCACAAATAGGTCCACTCGAGGAGACCGCTAGAGGCGACGTCACCAACCATCGTATTTGCGGGTTTCTGACGGCGAATTGGTATTCCGTAGGAGAGAGCCATGCGACGTACAGATCGACGAACCGCGTTGCGCTACCTGACCCTTCCGTTCGCTGCCGGTCTGCTGGCAGCGTGCGGCAAGCAGGCAGTCGACTTCAACGGTACAGACATTTCAACCTCGTCCCTCACCATGAACGTCGCCCTGACCGACCACACCGGCCGGCGTCGCACGCTGGCGGATTTCCGCGGCAAGGTGGTCGCGCTGTACCTCGGCTACACGCACTGTCCGGACGTGTGCCCAGCGACGATGGGTGAGCTCAAGCTCGCCAAGCAGGTGCAGGTGCTGTTTGTCACGGTGGACCCGGAGCGTGACACGCAACAGGTACTTGACCACTTTGTATCGGCGTTCGATCCACGCTTCCTCGGACTGCGTGGCCCCCCAGACGAGCTGAAGGCGTTGGCAGGTCAGTTGAAAGTTTTCTACGAGCGGACCGGCCAAGCGAACGGCGACTACGCCATGATGCACTACGATGGTGTTTTCTTGTTCGACCGGCAAGGTCATATCCGCGTCATTGAACGGTCCGGTATCGGTTCCGCTGCGCTAGCAGCGGATATGCGTCAGCTAGTGGAAGGCGCCTGACTTTGATGGCAACAATGGGCGACGTGCGATGAAAACCACGACGAGCCACCGTAAGAGTGTTGGTTTGAGGAAGGTTTAGTTCTGTTTGCAAACCTCAGCAGTGGGGTTTGGTCTGTGGACTGTTCCGGCTTCAGTATCCACTGAGCCCTGAACAGTCCAATTCTTCAGGAGCCCGTCTAGCAGAAGATCCGTCGGTCCTGGCATGAATTCATGCCAACCGATCAAGGTGACGAGGGATCCAGTGATTCAGCGTGAGCAACTTGGTATCGAACAACGCATTCAGCGTGCGATCTACCGTAGGGTTACCGCTCTGCACATGGTACCGGGACACCATCGAAATGATCGTTTCATCAGTCAGGTACGACATCACCAAGCATGTTTCTACATCGATGGCGGCAGGGAGAGTGTTTTCTGGAAGGGAACAAGTGACGCGCTTGGAACTCACGAAAGACCCTTACTTCAACCAAGAAGCACTAAGCTTCAACACAACTGAAACAACCGTGCCCCCAAGGATCCTTGAGGGCACTTTTGTATTACAGACACAGCTGGCGGCGGACCAAGAGTGCAAACATATTTGTCACAGTGCAGACATAATTGTCACTCATCAACAACCGGTCGGCCAAGCTGCGATTACTCGACCGTTACCGACTTGGCGAGGTTACGCGGCTTGTCGACGTCGGTGCCACGCGCCAGTGCCGCGTGGTAGGCGAGGATCTGCACCGGGATGGCGTGCACCACCGGGCTCAGCACGCCGACGTGGCGCGGGGTGCGGATCACATGCACGCCTTCCGACTCGCTGAAGTGGCTGTCGGCATCGGCAAACACGAACAGCTCGCCGCCGCGCGCGCGTACTTCCTGCATGTTCGATTTCACTTTTTCCAGCAGGCTGTCGTTCGGCGCGATCACCACCACCGGCATCGCGCTGTCCACCAACGCCAGCGGACCGTGCTTCAGCTCGCCGGCCGGGTAGGCTTCGGCGTGGATGTAGCTGATTTCCTTCAGCTTCAGTGCACCTTCCAGCGCGATCGGGTAGTGCAGGCCACGGCCTAGGAACAGCGCATGATCCTTGACAGCAAATTTGTCAGCCCAGGTCTTGATTTGCGGCTCCAGGTTCAGCGCGTGCTGCACGCTGCCCGGCAGGTGGCGCAGGTCGTCAAGGAAGCCAGCCTCCTGTTCAGCCGACACCCGGCCGCGCACCTTGCCCAGCGTCACCGCCAAGGTGAACAGCGCGACCAGCTGGGTGGTGAACGCCTTGGTCGACGCGACGCCGATCTCGGCGCCGGCGCGGGTGTAGAACACCAGTTCCGATGCGCGCGGAATCGCCGACTCGCGCACATTGCAGATCGACAGGGCGGCCTTGTGACCGCGCTCCTTGGCGTATTTCAACGCCTCCATGGTATCGAGCGTCTCGCCCGACTGCGAAATGGTCACCACCAGATGCTGCGGGTCGGCCCAGGCGTCGCGATAGCGGTACTCGCTGGCGATTTCGACATCGCACGGCACGCCGGCGATGCTCTCGATCCAGTACTTCGCGGTCAGGCCGGCGTAGTAGCTGGTGCCGCAGGCCAGGATCTTCACCCCGGTGCAGGTCGGCAGCAGCGCCTCGGCCTGCGGGCCGAACAGCTGGGCGGCGAAGCCGGCATCCAGCACCGCTTCGATGGTGTCGGACAGCGCCTTCGGCTGTTCGTAGATTTCCTTCTGCATGAAGTGGCTGTACGGACCCAGCTCCAGCGAGGCGAGCGACACGTCGGACAGGTGTACTTCGCGCTCGACCACCGCATCGTGCTTGTCGACGATCTTGACGTTATCGCGGGTCAGCAGGCCGAGGTCGCCCTCTTCCAGGAAGATCACCTTGCGGGTCGCCGCCAGGATCGCCGACACATCGGAAGCGATGAAATTCTCGCCCTCGCCCAGGCCAACCAGTAACGGGCAACCCATGCGCGCGCAAACCAGCTCGTCGGGGCGATCCAGCGCGATCACGCCGATTGCGTAGGCGCCGGTCAGCTCGCGCACCGCGCGGCGCACCGCCTCGAACAGATCGGGGGCGGACTGGTAGTAGTGGTGCACCAGGTGGGCGATCACCTCGGTGTCGGTCTGCGACTCGAAGGTGTAGCCGAGGCCCTTCAGGCGCTCGCGCTGCTCTTCGTGGTTCTCGATGATGCCGTTATGCACCACCGCGATCAGGTCGTGCGACACATGCGGATGGGCATTCGGTTCGGTCACGCCGCCGTGCGTCGCCCAGCGGGTGTGACCGATACCGAGCTGGCCATGCAGGTGCTCGGCGGCGGCGGCATTCTCCATCTCGACCACGCGGCCGACCCGGCGCACGCGGCGGATCTTGTCGCCATCGAACACGGCCACGCCGGCCGAATCGTAACCGCGGTACTCGAGGCGCTTCAGGCCGTCGACCAGTACCGGTACTACATCACGCGCTGCAATGGCGCCAACGATGCCGCACATTATTTTCTCCTTGAACTATCAATTGGCGAGGGCGCGCAAATCAGCGTAATGCCCTTCGCCTGGATCTGTTCCCTCGCCTCGGCGGCAAGGGCATCGTCGGTCACCAGGGTATGAATCTTGTCCCACGGCAACTCGAGGTTGGGAATGCGTCGGCCGATCTTGTCCGACTCGACCATCACGATCACCTCGCGCGCCACCTCGGCCATCACTCGCGACAGGCCGACCAGCTCGTTAAAGGTGGTGGTACCGCGTGCCAGGTCGATGCCGTCGGCGCCGATGAACAACTGGTCGAAATCGTAGGAGCGCAGCACCTGCTCCGCCACCTGGCCCTGGAAAGACTCGGAATGCGGGTCCCAGGTGCCGCCGGTCATCAGCAGGGTCGGTTCGTTTTCCAGTTCGCGCAACGCGCCGGCCACATTCAACGAGTTGGTCATCACCACCAGCCCACGCTTGTTGCCCAGCAAGGGGATCATCGCGCTGGTGGTGGTGCCGCTGTCGATGATGACGCGGTTGTGATCGCGAATCCGCTCGGCCGCGGCGCGGGCGATGGCGATCTTTCGTTTTGAAACCTGCTCGGCGTCCTCTTCGACCACCATCTCGCTAGGCAGCGACACCGCCCCGCCGTAGCGGCGCAGCAGCAAACCGCCGGTTTCCAGCAGCGCAAGGTCCTTGCGAATGGTCACCTCGGACGTCGAGAAACGTTTGGTCAGCTCGTCGACGCTCACCTCGCCCCGCTCCTGCACCAGGGTCGCGATGGCATGGCGACGCTGCTGCGTATTTCGTTTCGTCATGAACATGTTTCGTTTCGAAAGTTTCGAGATGGTAGCAGCGAAAGGTCGGCTCAGGCAAGACAGCGATCAATCGCGCTGAGCTGCGACACGTGCTGCAACAGAGGTGTGCGGGAAAGGGCCTCGAGCGCACAAGAAAAAGCGCCCGTTTTCCCCTGCAACGGAGGAAAACGGGCGCCGATAGACGCGAACCGGGGCTGGGCGATTAGCTGAAGCCAAGCCGGCCGCGAAGTATCAACCTTTCTTTTGCGGACGCTGCCAGCCGGCCAGCGTCACCTGGCGGGCGCGGGCAACGGTCAGCGCCTCGGCCGGGGCAGTCTTGCTGATCACCGAGCCGGCGCCGATGGTAGCACCGTCCTCCACCGTCACCGGCGCCACCAGCATGGTGCCGGAGCCGACGAAGGCATTGTCGCCGATCACCGTCTTGAACTTGTTCACCCCGTCGTAATTGCAGGTGATGGTGCCGGCGCCGATATTGCTGCCCGAGCCGATCACCGCATCGCCGATATAGCTCAGGTGATTGACCTTGCTACCGACGCCGATCGTGCTCTTCTTCACCTCGACGAAGTTGCCGATGTGCACCCGTTCGGCCAACGTAGCCCCCGGGCGCAAACGCGCGTACGGCCCGATGCGGCAATCGGCACCGACCACCGCGTCCTCCAGATGCGAGAACGGCGCAATCTGGGTCCCGGCGGCGATGTTCACGTTCTTCAGCACGCAGTTGGCGCCAATCGATACCTGGTCGCCCAGCTCGACCACGCCCTCGAACACGCAGTTCACATCGATCGCGACGTCCTGACCATGACGCAGCATGCCGCGCACGTCGATGCGCGCTGGATCGGCCAACATCACCCCCGCCAGCAGCAGTTCACGGGCTTGGTTGTGTTGTAGGATGCGTTCCAGTTCGGCCAACTGCAGCTTGTTGTTGACCCCAGCCGCCTGCCAACTGTCGGCAACGCGTACGCCATGCACGGTGACGCTGTCGCGTACCGACAGGGCAATCACGTCGGTCAGGTAGTACTCACCCTGCGCATTGCCGTTGTTCAGCTCGCCGAGCCAGCCGGCCAGGCGTGCAGTCGGCAGCACCAGCATGCCGGTGTTGATCTCGGTGATCGCGCGCTGTTCGGCGCTACAGTCCTTGTCCTCGACGATCGCCTCGATGCCCGCCGCGCCGCGCACGATGCGCCCGTAGCCGGCCGGGTTGGCGAACACGTCGGTCAAGAGGCTAGACTCGCTGCCGGCCGCGGCCACCAGATCGGTCAGCGTCGCGGCGGTGGTCAACGGTACATCGCCGTACAGCACCAGCGTCTTGCCGTTGTCGGGCAACAGCGGCAGCGCCATCTTCAGCGCATGGCCGGTGCCCAATTGTTCGGTCTGCTCGGCCCACAATACGTCCGGATCCGTGATCGTCGCCCGCACCTGCTCGCCGCCGTGGCCGTACACCACCACGATGCGGGCCGGGTTCAGCGCCCGTGCGGTGCGGATCACCCGCGCCAGCATCGGTTCGCCACCGATGGGATGCAGCACCTTGGGCAGGGAGGAATACATGCGCTTGCCTTTGCCGGCAGCGAGAATGACGATACTGAGTTGGTCCATGGGATGAGATCGAACAGCCTGAATGGAATAGAAAATGGGCCACCCACAAGGGGTAGCCCATTATAACCACGAATCGAATCGTGCTCTTAACGCGTACGGTGACGGAGATAGTCCAGCGTCTTCAGCTCGGCAATCGCCACTGCCAGCGCGGCATGCGCCGCAGCGGTAGACTGATCGTCGGCTGCCTTCAGCAAGGCATCTTCCGCCGCTCGCTTGGCCTCGTTGGCCTTCGCCTCATCAAGGTCGGTCCCGCGGATGGCGGTGTCGGCCAGCACTGTCACCAGGCTCGGCTGCACTTCCATCATGCCGCCGGATACGGCGACCAGGACTTCCTTGTCCTGCCCCGGCACCGTCAGGCGCAGTACGCCCGGCTTGATGCGAGTCAGGAGCGGCACGTGACGCGGGTAGACACCGATTTCGCCTTCTTCGGCCGGAGCCACCAGAAACTCGGCTTCGCCCGAATAGATCTGCTCTTCGGAGCTAACCACTTCCACCTGCATCTTGGCCATGAGCCGTCTCCTTAATTAAAGGGTCTTGGCTTTCTCGGCAGCTTCTTCGATGCCACCCACCATGTAGAACGCTTGTTCCGGCAGATGGTCGTATTCACCGCTGAGAATGGCCTTGAAGCCCTTGATCGTTTCGCGCAGCGGTACGTACTTACCCGGCGAACCGGTAAATACTTCGGCCACGTGGAACGGCTGCGACAGGAAACGCTGGATCTTACGAGCGCGTGCCACGGTCAGCTTGTCTTCCGGCGACAGTTCGTCCATACCCAGAATCGCGATGATGTCGCGCAGTTCCTTGTATTTCTGCAAGGTGATCTGCACGCCACGCGCTACGGCGTAGTGCTCATCGCCGACAACCAGCGGGTCGAGCTGACGCGAGGTCGAGTCGAGCGGGTCAACGGCCGGGTAGATACCCAGCGACGCGATGTCACGCGACAGTACCACGGTCGCATCCAAGTGGGCGAAGGTGGTAGCCGGCGACGGGTCGGTCAAGTCATCCGCAGGCACGTAAACGGCCTGGATCGAGGTGATCGAACCGGTCTTGGTCGAGGTAATGCGTTCCTGCAGACGGCCCATTTCTTCGGCCAGCGTCGGCTGGTAACCCACCGCGGACGGCATACGACCCAGCAGTGCCGAAACTTCGGTACCGGCCAGGGTGTAGCGGTAGATGTTGTCCACGAAGAACAGTACGTCACGACCCTTGCCGTTCTCGTCCTTCTCATCGCGGAAGTGTTCCGCCATGGTCAGGCCGGTCAGCGCAACGCGCAGACGGTTGCCCGGCGGCTCGTTCATCTGGCCGTAAACCATCGCCACTTTATCAAGGACGTTGGAGTCCTTCATTTCGTGGTAGAAGTCGTTACCTTCACGAGTACGCTCACCTACGCCTGCGAACACGGACAGACCCGAGTGCGCCTTGGCGATGTTGTTGATGAGCTCCATCATGTTCACGGTCTTGCCCACACCGGCACCACCGAACAGGCCGACCTTACCGCCTTTGGCGAACGGGCACAGCAAGTCGATCACCTTGATGCCGGTTTCCAGCAGCGAGGAGGCCGGCGACAGTTCGTCGAACTTCGGGGCGATCTGGTGAATGGCGCGACGCTGTTCGGTCTCAACCGGACCAGCTTCGTCTACCGGGTTGCCCAGTACGTCCATGATGCGACCCAGCGTAGCCTTGCCCACCGGTACCGAAATCGGTGCCTGGGTGTTGGTCACGCTCATGCCGCGCTTCAGGCCGTCCGAGCTGCCCATGGCGATCGTACGGACCACGCCGTCGCCCAGCTGTTGCTGGACTTCGAACGTCAGGTCGCCGTCGACCAGCTTCAGGGCATCATAAATCTTTGGCATGGCGTCGCGCGGAAATTCCACGTCGGCGACCGGGCCAATGATTTGTACGATTTTGCCTTGGCTCATTATCGGTTCCTAAACTCAATAAACTTTTACAGGCTGTCGCTGCGGTTAGACCGCTGCGGCGCCGGACACGATTTCGGACAACTCGGTGGTAATCGCCGCCTGGCGCGACTTGTTGTACACAAGTCGCAGCTGCTTGATGGCGCTACCAGCGTTGTCGGTGGCGGCTTTCATCGCCACCATCCGCGCTGCCTGCTCCGAGGCCATGTTCTCGGCCAGTGCCTGGTAGACCACCGACTCCAGGTAGCGGCGCACCAGGAACTCCAGGACTGCGAGCGGATTCGGCTCGTACAGATAGTCCCAGGAGTGGGTGTGCTCGACCACCATGTGCTGCGGGGTCAACGGCAGCAGTTGCTCGAGAGCCGGCTCCTGTTTCATCGTATTGATGAAACCGGAGTACACGACGTAAATCGCGTCCAGTTCGCCATCGGCAAACTTCTTGAACAGCACCGTAAGCGGGCCAATCAGTTTGTCCATCTTCGGCACATCGCCGAGCTGGATCGCGCTGGCCACGACGTTCATCTTGGCGCGCTGGCAGGCCGCGAGGCCTTTCGAGCCCAGGCAGCACACGTCGAGTTCGACGTTGGCGTCCTTGAGCTCCTGCACCTTGCCGAAGAAGCGCTTGAGCGAGTTGGCGTTGAGGCCGCCGCACAAACCCTTGTCGGTGGTGATCAGGATGATGCCAGCACGTTTGATGGTCTCAGGCGTAGCCAGCAGAGGGTGTTCCACATCCGTATTAGCCTGAGCAAGGTGCGCCATAACGGTGCGCACCTTCTCGGCGTAAGGACGGGCAGTGCGCATACGCTCTTGCGTTTTGCGCATCTTCGAGGTCGACACCATCTGCATTGCGCGGGTGATCTTCTGCGTGTTCTGCACGCTTCGGATCTTGGTGAGAATCTCTTTACCGACTGCCATGTCCTGAACCTTTCACTTTGGCTAACTAGTAGTGTCTACGTTGGCCGAAAGACTCAGTTGTAGCTGAAGCCGGCTTTGAACGATTCCATCGCCTTAACCAGCACTTGCTCGTTGTCGCCCGAGAGGTCGCCCTTCTCGTTGACAGCCTTGAGCACGTCGGCGTTGTTGGCGCGAACGTAAGCCAGGAAGGCCGCTTCGAAGTCCAGTGCCTTCTTGACCGGCACGTCTTCGTAGTAACCCTTGTTCACCGCCCACAGCGTCAGCGCCATTTCGGCGGTCGACAGCGTGGAGTACTGCTTCTGCTTCATCAGCTCGGTCACGATCTCACCGTGCAGCAGTTGCTTGCGGGTGGTTTCGTCGAGGTCCGAAGCAAACTGCGAGAACGCAGCCAGTTCGCGGTACTGAGCCAGCGCCAGACGGATACCGCCGCCGAGCTTCTTGATCACCTTGGTCTGAGCCGCACCACCCACGCGGGATACCGAGATACCGGCGTTGATCGCCGGACGGATACCCGAGTTGAACAGGTCGGTTTCCAGGAAGATCTGGCCGTCGGTAATCGAAATCACGTTGGTCGGAACGAACGCGGAAACGTCGCCGGCCTGGGTTTCGATGATCGGCAGAGCGGTCAGCGAGCCAGTCTTGCCCTTCACGGCGCCACCGGTCAGCTTCTCCACTTCGTCGGCGTTGATGCGCGAAGCGCGCTCCAGCAGACGCGAGTGCAGATAGAACACGTCGCCCGGGTAGGCTTCGCGGCCCGGCGGACGGCGCAGCAGCAGCGAGATCTGACGGTAAGCCACGGCCTGCTTGGACAGGTCGTCGTAAACGATCAGTGCATCTTCACCGCGGTCGCGGAAGTATTCGCCCATCGCGCAACCCGAGTATGGGGCGATGAACTGCAGCGCGGCGGCTTCGGAAGCGGTCGCGGCGACGATGATGGTGTGACCCATCGCGCCGTGCTCTTCCAGCTTGCGAACCACGTTAGCGATCGACGAAGCCTTCTGGCCAACCGCAACGTAGATACAAATAACGCCGGTGCCCTTCTGGTTAACGATCGCGTCCAGCGCCACAGCGGTCTTGCCGGTCTGACGGTCGCCAATGATCAGCTCACGCTGACCACGGCCGATCGGCACCATCGAGTCGATCGACTTCAGGCCGGTTTGCATCGGCTGGTCTACCGACTGACGCGCGATCACGCCCGGGGCGATCTTTTCGATCGGCGAGCTGAATTTCGCTTCAATCGGGCCCTTGCCGTCGATCGGCTGACCCAGTGCGTTCACTACGCGACCAACCAGTTCCGGACCAACCGGCACTTCCAGAATGCGGCCGGTGCAGGTGACTTCGTCACCTTCGGAAATGTGCTCGTATTCGCCCAGTACCACGGCACCTACGGAGTCACGCTCCAGGTTCATGGCCAGGCCAAAGGTGTTGCCCGGGAATTCGAGCATTTCACCCTGCATCACGTCTGCGAGACCGTGGATACGAACGATACCGTCGGTCACCGAGATAACCGTACCTTTGGTACGGACATCGGCGCCTTCGGACAGGTTCTGAATCTTGGCCTTGATCAGATCGCTGATTTCAGAGGGGTTCAACTGCATGATCTCTCCTAATTCTTGAGGCTAGCTGCCATGTCGTGCAGTTTGCCGCGGACCGATGCATCGATCACGTCGTCGCCGAGCAGCACCCGCACCCCGCCAATCAGCTCGGGGGTCACACGCACGTCAAGACGTACGGTCTTGCCGTACTTCTTGGAAAGCGTGTCGGTGAGTTCAGCGCGCTGCGCGTCGGTCATCGGGAAGGCGGTTTCTGCCAGAGCATCCAGCACACCCTCCGCTTCAGCCTTGAGCAGCTCAAACTGTTCGGCAATTTGCGGCAGCAGCAACAGACGGCCATTGGCGATGAGCGTGGCCACCAGGTTCTTCACCTCGGCGGTGTCACGCTCGGCACCCAGCACGTTAAGCACCAGCGCCTCAATCTCTTGAGCGGTATGTTTCGGCTCAGTGACGAATTCCGTCACCGCCGGATTTTGCACCATGGCAGCGAGCCACGCGAGCGCCTCGGACCAGGCGCCGAGGCGTTGTTGCTCGTTGGCCAGGCTAAATACCGCTTCGGCGTAGGGCCTTGCTACGGTAGTAAGTTCTGCCATGAATTGATTACAACTCCGCTTTGATGGAGGCCAACAGATCGGCGTGCTTGGCTGCATCGACTTCCTGGCGCAGGATCTTCTCCGCGCCAGTCACTGCCAGAGCAGCTACCTGTTCGCGCAGCGCTTCCTTAGCGCGCAGGACTTCTTGATCGATTTCGGCCTTGGCGTCGGCTACCAGACGCGCGCCTTCCTGGCGTGCGGTCTCGCGAGCTTCTTCCACGATCTGGTTGGCGCGCTTTTCAGCGCCCAGCATGATCTCGGTCGATTGCTGACGGGCTTTGGTAAGCTCGTCGGCCACGCGTTTCTCGGCAGCCAGGAGATCCTGTTTACCTCGCTCCGCTGCGGCCAAGCCATCGGCGATACGCTTAGCGCGCTCGTCCATCATGTTGGTAAGCGGAGGCCAAACAAACTTCATGGTGAACCACACCAGGATGGCGAAAGTGATCGCCTGACCTAGTAGTGTTGCGTTGAATTCCACGCTTGTTTTCCTCCAGGAGTGTGATTACAACAACCGTCCCACTTACGGGGAATTAGGCGCCAGCGCCAGCCTTCAGAGCGGCCAGAGCAGCGGTCAGGAACGGGTTGTTGAAGGTGAACAGCATTGCCACACCCACACCGATCATGGAGATCGCGTCCAGCAGACCAGCGATGATGAACAGCTTGGTTTGCAGAACCGGAACCATTTCAGGCTGACGCACCGAGCTCTCCAGGAACTTGCCACCCAGGATGGCGAAGCCCAGCGCGGTACCGATGGCGCCCAGGCCAATGATCAGGGCAGCTGCCAGTACGGTCATCGACTGGATCTGAGAAACGAGTGCTTCCATTTAAATCTCCTAAGACTTTAAAGCAAGGATGGTTGGTAAAAAGGTGATACGAAAACGGTATAGCTTAGTGTGCTTCTACGGCCAGGCTCAGGTACACGATGGTCAGCATCATGAACACGAAGGCCTGCAGCGTGATGATCAGGATGTGGAAGATCGCCCACGGTGCGCCGAGCGCCCACTGTGCGCCGATCGGCAACAGCGCGATCAAGATGAAGATCAGTTCGCCCGAGTACATGTTGCCGAACAAACGAAGTGACAACGAAATCGGTTTGGCGACCAGTTCGACCATCTGGAACACGAAGTTCACCGGGGCCAGGATGATTGCGCCGATCGGGTTACTGGCGTGGAACGGAGCGGTCAGTAGTTCCTTGGCGTAGCCGCCGGCGCCCTTGGCCTTGATCGAGAAGGCGATGATCAGGATCATCACCGACAGCGACATCGCGAAGGTAGCGTTCACGTCGGCGGACGGTACGACACGCAGGTAGACGTGGTGCGGTTCCATGCCGAAGAAGGTGAAGCCGATCCACTGGGCGATCATCGGGAACAGATCAACCGGGAACAAGTCCATGAAGTTCATCAGGAACACCCAGCAGAAGATGGTCAGCGCCAGCGGGCCGACCACTTTGCTCTTGGCATGAAACACTTCCTTGACCTGGGTATTGACCATGTCGATGATCAGCTCGACGAACAACTGCAGACGACCCGGCCTCTCCAGGCTCGCACAGCGGGCAACGCCGGCGAATACCGCGAGGAAGATGAAGCCGAGCAGCAGCGAAATCGAGAAGGTATCGATATGGATGCTCCAGAAGTTACCGGCCTGGTGGCTGGAGTTCCAGAACGTCAAATGGTGCTTGATATAGTCAGTCGCGTTGCTTGCCATTGCTTATATTCTCAATTTTTGACTAAAAGCTTGAACCAGTAGCCCGACACGGCGGCGATGTAACCGCCGAACAGTCCTGCTACCGATAGATCCTTGAAAAACGCGAAGGCCGCACCAAACATTAAGATGGTGAGCAGAAACTTCACCGCTTCCGCAGCGAAGTGGGCCTTCAGCAGTTCCGCCGGCGCACCGCGGCGGCGCTTGTAAGCAATTCTTGCGTAGATCAGCGCCGGAATTATCACGCAGACCCCGCCGACCAGGGCGGAGAGCGCTGCGCTCAATTTGTCGTGGCTCAACACTGCACTGACCAGCACGGCGCACGCCGTCAGCATGGCCTGCAGGCGCACCAAGCGCCTGATTTCGGGATTGCTCATGCCGTACCAGCCAGAAAAATCACGCGATTATAGGCAGACAGATTGATTAGCGTCAAATCGCCGCCATCGCACTTTTAATACCAAACGAAATAGTCACTCCATTGATTTCAATTGGAGTTTTTCCAGCAGTGTCTCGAACTGATCGAGCGACCCGTACTCGATCGTCACCTTGCCCTTGCCGCCATTTCCATGCCGGATCAGTACCCGCGTGCCGAGCCGCTCCGACAGGCTCTCCGCCAGGCGGGCGATATCGGGGTCGAGCTTGCGCAGCGGCGTGGCAATACCGGGCGCTTCGGCCAAGCTCTGCACCCGTCGTTCCATCTCGCGCACCGACCAACCGTGCTCGGCCGCCTGTTGCGCCAATGCAACTTGTTGCAGTACCGGCAGGGTCAGCAATGCCCGTGCGTGCCCCATTTCCAGCCGTTTGTCATGCAGCAGTTCCTGCACCGGTTCCGGCAGTTGCAACAAGCGCAGCAAATTGCTTACCGCGCTGCGCGAACGACCGATTGCCTGTGCCACAGCATCGTGGGTCAGGCCGAATTCGTCGATCAGCCGCTTGAGCCCCCGCGCCTCTTCGATCGGGTCGAGGTCCTGGCGCTGGATGTTCTCGATCAACGCCATCGCCAGTGCCGCGTCGTCGCTGACGGCCTTGATCACGGCCGGGATCTCGGCGAGACCGACCAGCTGGCTGGCACGCCAGCGGCGTTCACCGGCGATCAATTCGTAATCGCCGAGGCCGATGTCGCGCACTACCACTGGCTGGATCACGCCTTGAGCGCGGATCGATTCGGCCAACTCGGCGAGTGCTTCGTCGCTGATGCGGGTGCGGGGCTGATATTTGCCGGGGCGGATCGCCGTGAGCGGCAACGAGGTCAGACGGTCGTCGGCGACGTCGGCCGAGCCGAACAGCGCGTCCAGGCCGCGACCGAGTCCTTTGGATTTGGCCATGGAGTCAGTGTGCTGCAGAAAGAGTTGCGGGTTCGACGCGGGCGATCAGCTCGTCCGCCAGCGCGAGATAGGCTTGCGAACCGCGTGCGGCGCGGTCGTAGACGATGGCCGGCAGGCCGTGGCTAGGTGCCTCGGCGACGCGCACATTGCGCGGGATCACCGTGTCGAACACCTTGTCCTTGAAGTGGTTGAACAGCTGAGCCGACACGTCCTGCGACAGGTTGTTGCGTGCGCCGAACATGGTGCGCAGCACGCCGACGATGTCGATCTTCGGGTTGACCGCGATACGCACCTTGCGCAGTGTCGCCATCAGATCGGAGATGCCTTCGAGCGCGTAGTATTCGCAGATCACCGGCACCAGCACGCTGTCGGCGGCGACCAGGCCATTCAGGGTCAGCAAGGTCAACGACGGCGGGCAGTCGATCAGCACGTAGTCGTAGTCGTCGCTCACCTCGGCCAGCGCATTCTTCAGCCGAGCTTCACGCGCCAATTCGTTGACCAGTTCGACCTCGGCACCGCCCAGCTCGCGATTGGCGGGCAGCACGTGATAGCCGCCCTCCTTCGCCTGCTGGCGCGCTTCGGCGACGCTGGCGTCGCCGAGCAGCACCTGGTAGATGCCGGCCTTGAGCCGGCCCTTGTCGATGCCGCTGCCGGTGGTGGCATTGGCCTGCGGGTCGAGGTCGACGATCAGCACGCGGCGTCCGCGTTCGGCCAACCCGGCTGCCAGGTTGACCACGGTGGTGGTCTTGCCGACCCCACCCTTCTGATTCGCTACCGCGATCACGCGTGCACTCATGCGTTCACCACTCTCACCAGATGTCGTTCGGCGTCCAGCCCCGGCACGGTCAGCGGCAGCACTTCGGCCACACGCAGGTCCGCCGGCAGCTGGGCGATTTCTTCGTAAGGATACACGCCCTTCATCGCCACCCACTGACCATCGTCGGCCAACAGGTGCCGGGTCAGCTTGACGAACTCGGCCAGCTCCGAGAAGGCACGCGAGGTGATGCGATCGAACTTCTGCTCCGGCTGGAACAGCTCGACCCGATCGGTCACCACGGTAACATTGGAGAGGCCCAGCTCGATCACCGCCTGACGCAGGAAAGTGGTCTTCTTGTGGTTGGCGTCGAGCACCACCACCTCGAGATCCGGTCTCGCGATCGCCGCCGGGATACCCGGCATGCCACCACCGGAGCCGACGTCGAGCAGGCGGCTACCGCCGGCCAGCTTCGGCACCAGGCTCAGGCTGTCGAGCAAATGGTAGCTGACCATGCGCTCGGCTTCGCGCACCGCGGTCAGGTTGTAGGTCTGGTTCCACTTGCCCAGCAGGGTCAGATAGCCCTGCAGCTTATCGAACTGGGCGGCGTCGAGCTCCAGGCCCAGCGTCGCAATCCCTTGTTGCAATTCTTGTGTCGTCGTCATGCTGTTTTTTTTGCGTCGGCAAAGCCGCGTTTCAGGTGCACCACCAACAGCGCCACCGCCGCCGGCGTGATGCCGGAAATGCGCGACGCCTGCCCCAGGTTTTCCGGGCGGTGCAGGTTGAGTTTCTGCTGAACCTCTTTGGAGAGGCCCTTGACCAGGCTGTAATCGATGTCGGCCGGCAGCGCGACGTCGTCGAGCTGGTCGCGACGCGCCAGCTCTTCGTTCTGGCGGTCGATATAGCCTTGATATTTGACCTGAATTTCCACCTGCTCGGCAACCGCCGGGTCGTCGACCGCACCACCGGCTTCCGGCAGAGCCATCAGGTCGGCGTATGCCACGTTCGGGCGCTTGAGCAGGTCGGCTAGCGTGTATTCGCGCTCGATCGCCTTGCCCAGCAAGGTTTCCAGCTGTGCCATGTCGGCCACCTTGTGCGGGTGCAGCCAGGTGCTCTTCAGCCGCGCCTTCTCGGCCTCGACCGCGTCGCGCTTGCGGCAGTAGCTGTCCCACTGCGCATCCCCGATCAGCCCCAGGCTTCGGCCAACCTCGGTCAGTCGCAGATCGGCGTTGTCTTCGCGCAACTGCAGCCGGTACTCGGCACGGCTGGTGAACATCCGGTACGGCTCGGATACACCGCGGGTGGTCAGATCGTCGACCAGCACGCCGAGGTAGGCCTCGTCGCGACGCGGCGCCCAGCCCTCTTCCTCGAAAGCGTAACGGGCGGCGTTCAGGCCGGCGAGCAGCCCTTGAGCAGCGGCTTCTTCATAACCGGTGGTGCCGTTGATCTGACCGGCAAAGAACAAGCCGGCGATCGCCTTGCTCTCCAGCGTGGTCTTCAGCGCACGCGGATCGAAGTAGTCGTACTCGATCGCGTAGCCGGGGCGCAGGATGTGCGCGTTTTCCATGCCACGGATCGAGCGCACCGCGGCGAGCTGGATGTCGAACGGCAGGCTGGTGGAGATCCCGTTCGGATAGAACTCGTGGGTATCCAGGCCTTCCGGCTCCAGGAACACCTGATGGCTGTCCTTGTCGGCGAAGCGATTGATCTTGTCCTCGATCGACGGGCAGTAACGCGGACCGACGCCCTCGATCACCCCGGTGAACATCGGGCTGCGGTCGAAACCGGAGCGGATGATCTCGTGGGTGCGCTCGTTGGTATGGGTGATCCAGCACGGCAGCTGTTTCGGGTGCATCGCCACATTGCCGCGATAGGAGAACACCGGCTCTGGGGTGTCGCCCGGCTGCTCTTCCATCACCGAGAAATCGACGCTGCGACCATCGATGCGCGGCGGGGTACCGGTCTTGAGTCGACCGACCGGCAGGGCCAGATCGCGCAGCCGCGCGCCCAACGTCAGTGCGGCCGGGTCGCCGGCACGACCGCCGGTGTAGTTTTCCAGGCCGACATGGATCTTGCCGGACAGGAAGGTGCCGGCGGTCAGCACCACCGCGC
Source organism: Neisseriaceae bacterium JH1-16 (assembly GCA_025989215.1). Classification (GTDB taxonomy): domain Bacteria; phylum Pseudomonadota; class Gammaproteobacteria; order Burkholderiales; family Chromobacteriaceae; genus Crenobacter_A. Next base: position 347,593 of record JAPDNP010000003.1, read on the forward strand.
GGGCGACGAAGCGGATGCCGATGGTGGTGATCGCGCCGGTGACGCGGTCGCCCTCGACGATCAGGTCGTCGACCTGTTGCTGGAACAGGTCGAGGTTGGGCTGGTTCTCCAGCATGTGGCGGATCGCCGCCTTATAACGCACGCGGTCGGCCTGGGCACGGGTGGCGCGCACCGCCGGGCCCTTGCTGGCGTTCAGGGTGCGGAACTGGATGCCACCGATGTCGGTGGCGAGCGCCATCGCGCCGCCCAGCGCATCCACTTCCTTGACCAGGTGCCCCTTGCCAATGCCGCCGATCGACGGGTTGCACGACATCTGACCCAGGGTCTCAATGTTATGCGTCAGAAGCAGCGTTTTGCGGCCCATGCGCGCACTGGCGAGGGCCGCTTCGGTGCCGGCGTGGCCGCCGCCCACCACTATCACGTCGTATGTCGTCGGATAAATCATGGCAATTCAGCAAAGAGCAAAGTTTGGAAGTAACCCATTATTGTACGTCAAATCACCGCCACCGGGTAAGTAGCTGATTTAGCGGCGCTTCCTTCGTCATATCGCAGTCACCAGGACGTCATCATTGCGTCATCGAAGCGACACGGTGTCGTCAAACGCGCTGCCTAGCATGGGTCCCATACCACGAGGAGGGCAAAGCCATGCTGCTGGACGAACAACTTTCCCCGCGCAAGCGGGCCCGGCTGACGGTGCGCCTTGCCGACGGCGCCGACGATGTACGCCGTGCGCAGAAGCTGCGCTTCAATGTGTTTGGCGAGGAAATGGGCGCCAAGCTCGCCTCGGCGCACCTGGGCCTGGACGTCGACGACTACGATGCGCTGTGCGACCACCTGATCGTCGAGGACCCGGCCAGCGGCATGGTGGTCGGCACTTACCGGATGCTGCCGCCCGACGCGGCGCGTCAGGCGCCGAGCCTGTATTCCGAGCACGAATTCGACCTGTCGCGCCTGGCCAACATCCGCGAGCAACTGATCGAGTGCGGTCGCTCCTGCGTGCACAAGGACTTCCGCTCGGGCGCGGTGATCACGCTGCTGTGGGCCGGCCTCGCCGACTATGTGCAGCAGCGCGGCGGCGCCTATCTGGCCGGCTGTGCCAGCGTCAGCCTGGCCGACGGCGGCCACCAGGCGGTCAGCCTGTACCGGCAGATCGAAGCACAACACCTGGCCCCGGCCGAATGGCGCGTGTTCCCACACCTGCCGTTGCCGCTGGAGCGGGTACACGACGATGCCGCCTCGGCGCCGATGCCGCCGCTGATCAAGGGCTATCTGCGCGCCGGCGCCTTCGTCGGCGGCGAGCCGGCCTGGGACCCGGACTTCAACTGCGCCGACTTCTTCATGCTGCTGCCGATGGCCAAGCTCACGCAGCGCTACAACCAGCACTTCGTCGCCTGAGCATCGCCGGTTGTGGATTTCTGTGCCGCCCAAGCCTTAGCGTTCTTGCGAACCGGCCGGGCCGGGCAGATGCCAGCCGGCGTCAGGGTCGCGGCATTGGGGCCGGCAAGCCCTCTCCCCTCCCCCAAGGTTGGCCGAACCCCGTTCGGCCAACCTTGCCGGTCGATCCGGGCTGCTACAATGCCACACATGCAGCCCGTCACCTTCACGCCGATCGGCGTCATCCATTCGCCCTATAAAGAGAAGTTCGGCATCCCGCGCCAGCCGTCACTGGTGCCGGCCGCGCGGATCACGCTGGAGCTCGTGCCTCCGTTCGACCATCCGGATGCGGTACGCGGCCTCGAAGCGTTTTCGCATGTCTGGATCAGCTTCGTGTTCCACCAGACCGCGGCGCGCGGCTGGACCCCGCTGGTGCGCCCGCCACGGCTGGGCGGCAACGCCAAGGTCGGTGTGTTCGCCAGCCGCTCCACCCACCGCCCCAACCCGCTCGGGCTGTCTCTGGTCGAACTGCTCGGCGTCGACACCTCGAACGGCGTGCGCCTGCTGCTCGGCGGTGCCGATCTGCTCGACGGTACACCGGTGCTCGACATCAAACCCTATATCCCCTTCGTCGAAGCCCGGCCCGAAGCACAGGGCGGCTTCGTCGACGGCCCGCCGCCAGCGCTGGCGGTCTCCTGGAGCGAGCAGGCAAGCGCCGACCTTGCCGCCGCCACCGATGCGCCCGCCGACTTCGCCGAACTGATCGTGCAAGTACTGGCGCAAGACCCGCGTCCGGCCTATCAGGACGACCCGGAACGGATCTACGGCGTGCGGCTTTATTGCTATGACGTTCGCTTCAAAGTGGCCGGTCAGAGTGCGCAAGTGCTTGAAATCTGTCGCTGATGCCCTGAACTTAGCCGTGCTCCGTCTGTCTATGCGGGGCATATCCATAATTCATAGAAAGAACTCCGTCATGACAACTCGCGCCAAGACCACCATCCTGGCCTTGTCCCTGGTGTCACTGCTGGCCGCGCCGATCGCCGACGCGGCCCGCATGGGCAAAGGCAAGAGCTCGGGGATGCGCCGCGCCGCGCCGACCCAAACCTATCAACAACCGAATGCCGCCCCGGCTCGACCGATGACTCCGGCTCCCGCTCCGGCACAGGCCGCGCCGAAGGGCCCGGGCGTCGGCACCGCGATTGCGGCCGGCGCCGCCGGCGCAGTCGGCGGCTACATGCTCGGCAAGGCAATGAGCGGCAACAACGCTTCGGGCAACGCCTCCGGCCATCCAGCCGAGCAAGGCATGCCGTGGGGCACCATCGCGCTGTTCGGTCTGCTGATCGTCGGCGGCATCATGTTCCTGCGTCGCCGCACCGCCCAGGCCATGGCTAACCAGGCAGGCGCCGGTTACGGCCAGCAGCCGCAGCCGGCCAACGGTTCGTTCCACTACGAACCGGCCCCGCAACAACAACCGACCAGCTTCGGCACCATCCCGAAGATCGGCTCCGGCCTGGGTGGCGCTAGCGGCATCGGTGGCGGGGTCGCCGGCTACGCGGCCAGCAACCTGACCCGTCTGCCGGACGGCACCGAGGTGCCGAACTTCCTGCGCCAGGCCAAGGCCACCTTCCTGCACCTGCAGAGCCTGAACTCGACCGAGGCGGTCGAAGAAGTGCGCAAGTACATGACGCCGGAACTGTTCACCGCGCTGCGCGACGATATCGCCAGCAACACCGAGTTGGCCGATTTCCCGTCGCTGGACTGCCAGGTGATCGAAGCGGTCGAGGAAGCCGGTCGCTACATCGCCAGCGTGCGCTTCTCCGGCACGGTCAGCGAGAGCGTCAACTCACCGGCCGAGCCGTTCACCGAAACCTGGCACTACATCAAGGACGCCGGCACCCAGGGCAAGTGGCTGGTCGCCGGTATTCAGCAGGACTAAGCGAGGTATTGCTCGCCGCCTGTCAACGGACGCCCTCGGGCGTCCGTTTTTTGTTGGACAGTTAAATTGACACTTAACTGGTCTACACTGGAATGCATTTTGCTGGATAGAACAATAAAACACCGGATGTGAGGACTGAACCCATGAGCACCCCACCCCCCGAGAACGGCGCGCCCGTTACGGCCAACTGCCGTTTCCAGCCGATCTACAGCCTGTCGCATCGGCGCAGCGTAGCGCTCGAAGCCCTGAGCAGCGGCCCCGGGCAGGACCCGACCGCCTGCCTGCTGTCGAGCCATTGCCGCGAATTCGCACTGCTGGAGTCCAGCCCGCGTTGGCTGATGGTCAAGCCCGACCCGGCCGCGCTGGCCACGGCCGACGCACGCGCCGCACTGGCCGCCACGTTCGAATCGCACCAGCTGCCGCCGCACCGGGTGGTGATCGCCGTCAGCGATGCCGCACTGGAACAGGCCCCCGAATTGCTGGAGTCGCTGGCGGCGCTGAAGCAGGCCGGCTTCTTGCTGGCGATCGACGACTTCGGCGTCGGCTCGACCCAGCTTGCGCGACTGAGCCAGCTCGAGCCGGACCTGGTGAAGTTCGACCACGCGCTGCTGGAGAATGCCGCCGAGCCGGGCCGCAATCGCAACCTGCTCACCAGACTGGTGCATTTGATGCACGAAATGGGGGCATTGGTGGTGCTGACCGGGGTGCACAACGAGGACAATCTGCTGATCGCGCTGGAGTCCGGCGGCGACCTGGTGCAAGGCGACTATGTGGCCGAGCCGACTGCCACCCCGCAGGATGACGCAACGATCACGCCGCGCATCGACGCGCGTTGGGATCAGTTGATGAACCGCGAGCTGCTGACCCGCAAGCTGACCCGCCGCCAGCTCGAACTGGCGCGCCAGGCCTTCGTGCAGTCGGCCATCGCGCTGATGCAGGGTACGCCGTTCATCCAGGCCGCCACACCGATGCTGGCGCTGCCCGACGTGACCCGCGCCTTCCTGCTCGACCAGGAAGGCCGCCAGCTCGGCGGCAACCTGAACCGCCAGCGCAGCAACGGTAACGGCCAGCGCGACGACAAGTTCTCGCCGCTGACCGACACCACCGGTGCAATCTGGTCGCGCCGAGCCTACTTCCAGCATGCGATCGACCAGCCGGGCGTGCTGTATATGAGCGAACCCTATCTGTCGATGACCGACACGCGCCGCTGTGTGACCTTGTCGATGGCGATCGAAATCGATGAGACGCTGCACGTGCTGTGTACCGACCTACTGGTACGGCACTAGCACTGGGCGCTCACGCGCCAAACAAAACGGGCAGCCCGCAGGCTGCCCGTTTTGCTGTCTGTTCGGCCAACGTTGGCCGAAACGCTTACTTCGGCTGGATCTCGCTGATCGGCTCGAACAGCGTCACCACCTTCTGCACGCCGGCGGTCTGACTGACCACCTGTGCAGCGGCATCGCCCTCGGCCTGGGTCAGCAGGCCCAGCACGTAGACCACACCCCGCTCGGTCACGACCTTCACCTGGCTGGACGGGAAACCGTTGCCGTTGAGCAGGTTGGTGCGCACCTTGGTGGTGATCCAGGTGTCGTTATTGCGCTCGGACAAGCTGGAAGCCGGTGCGACCACGGTGTAGTTGTACACCTTGCGCACATTCGGTTGCGCGCGCACCAGCAGCTCGGCTTTCTGCTTGGCTTCGTCCGACGGCACCTCGCCGGTCATCAGCACGGCACGGTTGAAGCTGGAAATGTTGACATGCGCCGACGGCAGCCGGTCGCTGATCTGGCTTTCCGCCTTCACTTCGATCGCCTGGTCGTCGACATAGGCGCCGCTGGTGCGGCGATCGGTGGCGACCATCGCAGTACCGGCAGCCCCGCCGGCGATCAATGGCACGCAGCCGCTCAGCACGGTGACCAGCGCTACTCCGAGCAGCAGGGCATAGCGATGTTGACGCATCGTCACTCCCCTCCGAGCAGCATGCAGTCGATCGCGTCGCACAGCGCGTGGATCAACAAGATGTGCACTTCCTGGATCCGCGCGGTGCGGTCCACCGGCACGTTCAGATGCAGGTCGTCCGGCGACAGCAGCTCGCCGATCTTGCCGCCGTCCTTGCCGGTCAACGCGACCACGCTCATGCCGCGTTCGTGGGCAGCGTAGATTGCTTCGATCACGTTGGCCGAATTGCCCGAGGTGGAGATCGCCAGCAGGATGTCGCCCTGGTGACCCAGCGCGCGCACCTGCTTGGAGAACACCATGTCGAAATCGTAGTCGTTGCCGATCGCGGTCAGCGCCGACGAATCGGTGGCCAGCGAAATCGCCGCCAGGCCCGGGCGCTCCTTCTCGAAGCGGCCGACCATCTCGGCGGCGAAGTGCTGGGCATCGGCGGCCGAGCCACCGTTGCCGCAGGCGAGGATCTTGCCTTCGTTCATCAGGCAAGCCACCATCTGCTCGGCGGCCACTGCCACCGCCGGCGACAGCAGCTCCATCGACGCCTGCTTGGCGGCGATGCTTTCCAGAAAATGTCCGTTGACGCGTTCGATCAGGTCCATGCGTATCCCTTGTGCATCGCTACGCGATGATGTTCTTGAGCCAGACAGGGTCACCCTGCCCTTCGCTCAACACGGCATCGAAGCGACACGGCGCATCGATGCCCTTGCTTGTTAGGTAGACTTGGGCGGCGTGTACGAGTTTCCGACACTTGGCCGGCGTAATGCTCGCGGCCGCCCCGCCGAAGTTGGCCGAAGCCCGGTGACGCACCTCGACGAACACCCAGGCGGTGCCGTCGCGCATCACCAGATCGAGTTCGCCGCCGACACAGTGCCAGTTGCGCTCGACCAGTTTCAAACCCTGCCCGGTCAGGTATTCCAGCGCGCGCAGCTCGGCAGCCTGACCGGTCTTGTTCACTGCAGCGACTCGCTGCCGATCACCGCCAGCGGCTGGTGCCGCACGAACTGGCGATCGCGCCCGAGACGCAGGTCGCCGGTGACGCCATCCAGGCGCATGCCGGCGGTCGGCCCCTTGCCGGCCAACTGAACCGCCAAGCGGTAGGCATCGATGCCCAGCGCGTACAGGCGCTCGGTCTGGCGGGTCAGCGGCTGTGCCGGGCGGGCGTAGCGCTGCACCGCCGGGTGCTGCGGCATCAGGAACCACGGCATGTCGATCACCCGCATGCCGCGCAGCACCGGATCGGGGCTGCGCACATTGATCTGCGAGCCGGCGTAGGCCGCCTCGTCCATGCCGGTCAGCGCGCGTGCCTGCGCGGTCTCGGCCGCCCCCATGGTGAAGACCAGCGCATCATGCTGCGCCGCCAGCGCGGTCAACTGCTCAGGCGCGGCGCGGCTGACGTCGAACAGCGCCGCGGGAGCGCCGCCCAGCTTGCGCCATTCTGCATTGAACGCCTGTTCCAGCCGCTGCGACAGCGGATCGGCATTGCCGATCACCAGCGGGCTGTTGCGGCCGTCATCGCGCAGCTGTTCGGCCAACTGCCGCGCCTCGCCCTCCACCGTCAGCGACAGGCTGTACAGCTTCGGATTGGCCTTGATGCCGGCATCCAGGCTGTTCAGCGCCAGCGTCGGCACGCTCACCAGCGGCGCCACCGCGGCGATCGCCGGCCGGGTCAGCGGCCCGACGATCACATTGGCGCCCTGCGCCAGCGCGGCGCGGTACTGCGCCACCGCGGTGTTCTCCTCGCTGGGCAGGAACACCACATTGGCGGCCTGGTCGACCGCCGCCGCCGCATCGAAACCGCTCTTCACCACCTGAGCCGCCTCGCCGAGCGACTTGGACTCGGTCGGCAGCATCAGCACGATCTTCGGCAGGCCGGCACGCGGCGGCGTTACCACCGGCGCCAGCGGCTGAGTGCCCGGTGCGAAGCCGGGATCGATCGTCTTTGGCAATACCTCGGCCAGCAACGGCGGTACGGCCCGGCCGAACGTCTGCAGCGGCAGCTGGTTCTGTTGGATGATATAGTCGGGCGTCTGCGCCACCGCGGCGGTCAGCCACGCCATCATCACCCCAACCAGCAGTGGAGCCAGCTTTTGCATACCTCGTTTGCTCACTTGATCGACTCGACCCGGGATAGTTTTACTCGCGGCACATTATATGTGGTGGCCACGCCCATTGGAAACCTGGCCGACATCAGCGCCCGCGCGATTGCCGCGTTCCAGGTTGCCGATGTGGTCTGTGCCGAGGATACCCGCGTTACCGGCCAGCTGCTATCCGCCTATGGCATATCGGCCAAACTGGTCAGCGTGCGCGAGCACAACGAGCGCGGCATGGCCGAGCAGGTGATCCGCTGGCTGGCCGACGACAAGATCGTGGTGCAGGTGTCCGACGCCGGCACTCCGGCGGTGTCCGACCCGGGCGCCAGGTTGGCCGAAGCGGTCTGGCAAGCCGGCTACCGGGTCAGCCCTATCCCCGGCGCCAGCGCAGTGGTCGCCACCCTGTCGGCCAGCGGCCTGACCACCCCGCGCTTCCTGTTCGCCGGATTCCTGGCGGCAAAATCCGGCGAGCGCCGCCGCCAGCTGGCCACCTGGCGCGACGCCGACTACGCGGTGGTACTGTACGAGGCTCCGCACCGCATCGTCGACACCCTGCGCGACGTCGTCGCCGAGCTCGGCGATGCACGGGTGCTGCTGCTCGGCCGCGAACTGACCAAGACCTTCGAGACGCTGAAGCGACTGCCGGCCGCCGAGCTGCTGGCCTGGGTCGAGGCCGACAGCAACCAGCAGCGCGGTGAGATCGTGCTGGTGATCGACGCAGCGCCACCCGCCCCACAGGACGACGGTCTGGACGCCGAGGCGCAGCGCGTGCTGGCGCTGCTCGCAGCCGAGCTGCCGACCAAGCAGGCCGCGCAGCTGGCCGCGCAGATTACCGGTGCGTCGAAGAAGCAGCTGTACGACTACGCGCTCAGCTTAAAACAATGAAAAAACCGGCACTCGTTTACAAACCGACCCGGCTTGGGTAGAATGCCCCGCTCTTGCCCAGGTGGCGAAATTGGTAGACGCAGGGGACTCAAAATCCCCCGCCGCAAGGTGTGCCGGTTCGAGTCCGGCCCTGGGCACCAGAATTCGCCAGAAAACCCGCTAAGCTATGGCTTGGCGGGTTTTTTGTTGCTCCCGTGACGAAAACGCGGTGGCGAGGCTGGCATTTCGGCGCTCTGCTTGCTACTCTGCGCCCATCGTTAGGAAGGAACTCGATTCATGAGCAAGGAAACGGCCCTGGGCGCGGCGCTGAAAGCGGCAGTCCAGACCATGAGCAAGAAGAAGCAGACCGACATGATCGCCGATCATGTCTACGGTAAGTACGAGGTGTTCCGCCGCTTCCGTCCGCTGGCGATCGGCATCGACCAGACTCTGGTCGCCGCACTGCCGCAGTTCGACCCGACACTGGTGGCGCGCGTGCTCGCCAACCACTGCCGCCGTCCGCGCTACATCAAGGCCCTGGCCCAAGGTGGCAAACGCTTTGGTCTGGACGGCAAGCCGGTCGGCCAGGTGACGCCGGAAGAACAGGAAGTCGCCCGCCAGAACCCGGCACTGCAGCCGCAGGCCAAGCCGGCCGCGACCGATGCTGTAGCAAGCGACGCAGCCGAAGCCGCTCCGGTCGCCGATGCGACCCCGGCCAGCGACGCCGAATAAGCGTCGTCACAGCCCCCTACGGGTCGGTTATGCTGAAGCATGACCGACCCGTTGTCATTTCTGCCCATGATGTTTTCGGCCCAGCCTGACCCCGCCCTGTTGATCGACAGCCACTGCCACCTCGACGCCGCCGAGTTCGACGGCATGCGCGATGCGGTGGTCGCCGCCGCCCATGCCGCTGGCGTCGGCCAGATCGTGGTGCCAGCGGTGCACGTCGACAACTTCGCCGCCACGCTGGCGATGCGCGAGCGCTACGGCTGCTGGCTCGCCTTCGGCCTGCACCCGATCTACCTCGACCGGCACCTCGACGAACACCTGACCGTGCTCGACGACTGGCTGACGCAGCACCGCCCGGTGGCGGTCGGCGAGATCGGCCTCGATTTCTATGTGCCCGGGCTCGATCCGGTACGGCAGGAATGGCTGTTTGTCGAACAACTCAAGCTGGCCCGTCGTCACGAGCTGCCGGTACTGCTGCATGTGCGCCGCTCGCAGGACCGCCTGCTGAAGTACCTGCGCCAGTACCCGGTGGTCGGCGGCATCGCCCACGCCTTCAATGGCAGCCCCGAACAGGCCCAGGCCTTTATTCGGCTCGGCTTCAAGCTCGGTTTCGGCGGCGCGATGACCTTCCGCGGTTCGCAGCGCATCCGCCGGCTGGCCGCCACACTGCCGGACGATGCGCTGGTGCTCGAGACCGATGCGCCGGACATCCGCCCCGAGTGGGCGCAGGACGTGCCGAACCAGCCCGCCAACGTGGCGCGCTTCGCCGAAGTGCTGGCCGAACTACGTGGCAGCACCCCTGCGGCGATCGCTCGCCTGAGCAGCGCCAATGTTTGTACCACCCTCAAACAGACGTCCTGAATCATCTTCAAGAGAAATTACTTCGTCATTTAAGAATTCTGGTTAAATACCGTCGTTTGCTTACAAATCGACCGGTATTCAGCCCGCCATCATGCGCAACCTCTCCATCGCCAGCCGCATCAGCCTCGGCTTCCTCCTGCTCCTCATCCTGCTCGCAGGCGCCGGTCTGGTCAGCCATCTTGGCCTGAACCGGGTCGAACAACGGGTCAACGAAGTAGTGTCGCAAGACCTGCGCTTCTATAACGCTCTGGTCGATGCCCGCTACCACATGGGCAATCTGCGCCGCTTCGAGAAGGACACCTTCATCAACCTGGCCAATCCAGCCAAGCGGCACGACTACCAGGCGAAATGGCAGGCCAGCCTAAAGAACGCCAATGCCGCGATCGACCAGGCGGCGGCGCTCCCGCTGCCGGCCCAGCTGGCCGATCAGGTCAGCGCACTGCGCGGTCGTCTGGGTGCCTACGCTGACGGGGCTAACAATGTGTTCGGCCGCATCGAGGCGGGCAGCATCACCAGCACCGCCGACGCCAATAGCGCGATCGACCAGTACAAGAGCCAGGTGCATGCGATGGAGGATTCGCTCAATCAGCTGTCCGATCAGGCGCACAGCAGCGCCGACCAGCTGGAGACACGCATCACCGAGAGCGCCGGCCAGGTGCGCAGCCTGCTGCTGACCCTGGTCGCAGCCGGCATCATCGGCGGCGCGCTGCTCGCGCTCGCCATCGTGCGCTCGATCCGCAGCCCGCTTGAGCGCATCGCCACGATCAGCCAGGAGTTGGCCGAACGCCGCGACCTGAACACCCAGCTGCCGGTGCTGGGCCGCAACGAGGTCGGCCGCACCGCCGAAGCGTTCAACGCGGTGCTGGGAACGATGCGCGCGCTGATCCACGAATCGCACCAGCACTCAGCACACCTGGTCGGCGCGGCCCAACAGCTCGACGGCGTCGGCAGCAGCCTGGCCAGCTCGGTCGAGTCGCAGGCGCTGGCGGCCTCGGCCAGCGCCGCGGCGGTCGAACAGATGACGGTCAGCATCAACCATGTCGCCGACAGCACCCATGGCGTCGAGGGCAAGGCACGCGCGGCCAGCGAGATGGCCGAGCAGGGCAGCCAGTTGGCCGAACGCGCCACCAGCCAGATCTATCAGATCGCGCAGAGCATCGGCGATACCACCGACCGGATCGACCGGCTGGAGAAGCGTTCCGGCGAGATCGGCACCATCGTCCAGGTGATCCGCGACATCGCCGAGCAGACCAATCTGCTGGCCTTGAACGCAGCGATCGAGGCGGCCCGCGCCGGCGAGACCGGCCGCGGCTTCGCGGTGGTGGCGGACGAGGTGCGCAAGTTGGCCGAACGCACCAGCGAGGCCACCAGCGAGATCGCCGCGCGCATCGACGGCGTGCAGGACGATACCCGTTCGGCCGTTGCCAGCATGCACGAAGCGCGCCGTCGCATCGACAGCGGCGTCGAGGGCACCGAGCAGGTACAACAGGCGCTCGCCACCATCCGCTCGCTGTGCGGCGAATCGGTCGACAGCATCACCGACATCGCCCACGCGATCCAGGAACAGAGCCAGGCCAGCCACGACATCGCCCGCAACGTCGAACAGATCGCCCAGATGAACGACGGCAGCAGCCGCTCGGCGCAGCAGGCGCATCAGCTGGTACAGGAACTGACCACGCTGGCGAATGCCCTCGACGGCGGGTTGAACCGCTTTAAGGTCTGAATGATCGGACTACGGAAAAGACAACGCCGCCCAATCGGGCGGCGTTTTTCATCGCGATAAGCGATCGCTCAGCCGGCGGCCAGCTCGCGCCGCTTCTCGCGCACATAACCGACCACGCCGACGAAGAACAGCACGCTCAACGCCACCTCGGTGAGCGCCAGCTGCTGCGACAGCCCCTGATCGGCCCAGCCCCGCATCACGCCTTCGGTGAAGAAGCCCAGGATGAACATGCTCGACCACTGATAGGTGTAGACGCGCTCCTTCAGGATTCCCATCAGCGGCAGCAGCAGCACCACCGCCTTCAGTGCCAGGAAGGAGCCGCCCTGGCGCAGCGGCGCCAGCCACAGCTCCCAGGCCAGCGACAGGAAGATCAGCGCCAGCAGGCTCAGCAACGCGATCCAGTGGAACAGGCGGGAAGTCATAGCGGCTCCGCCTCGCTCTCGTCGCGCTTCACCGGCTTGCCGAGGAACACAGCCAGCAGAATACCGGTCTCGTAGAGCAACCACAGCGGCACCGCCAGCATGGTCTGCGACAGCACGTCCGGCGGGGTGACGATCGCCGCCACCACGAAGGAACCGACGATCACGTACGGCCGGCCCTGACGTAGCGTCGGCACCGTCACCACCCCCATCTTGGTCAGCAGGATCACGATCACCGGCACTTCGAAGGTGACGCCGAACGCGATGAACATGCCGAGCACGAAGGACAGGTATTTATCGATGTCGGTCATCATCGACACGCCGCTCGGGGTGACCGAACTCATGAAGTGGAACACCACCGGAAACACCAGGAAATAGGCGAACGCCATGCCGACGAAGAACAGCAGCACGCTCGCCACCACCAGCGGCAGCACCAAGCGCTTCTCGTGGGTATACAGCGCCGGCGCCACGAAGGCCCAGATCTGGTACAGCGTGTTCGGCAGCGAGATCAGGAACGCCACCAGCATGGTGACCTTCAGCGGCACGAAGAACGGCGCGGTCACATCGGTGGCGATCATGTGGCTGCCGCTGGGCAGCACGTCCATCAGCGGCTTGGCGACCAGGTGGTAGATGTCGCCCGCCCAGTGGAACAGGCAGAGAAACACGATCAACAGGCCGAGCGCCGCCCGTACCAGACGGGTGCGCAGCTCGATCAGATGGGCAAGAAGCGGTTGTTCGTTCATGAATGCGACGGAGAAGCCGGCGGGGTTGCCGTCGGCGGTGTGGACGGCACGGCGGACGGCGGCACGTAAGCGGAAGGCTCGATCAACGGAGCGGCCATCGCAAGCGACGGCGTGAGGACGCTCGACTTGGCAGGCACAGCGGCAGGCTCTTCGGTCGCCGCATGCGGCGCGACAGCCTGCGCGTCGGCACTCACGCTATCCTTCACCTCGGCCAGCGCCTGTTCGGCCGACTGCGCCGCCATGGTGAATTCGCTGCGCAAGCCGTCGGCGCTCGCCTTGACCTCGGCCAGCTCGGTCTCGATGTGGCGCTGGAAGGTCTGCGCCGCATCCTGGATGTCGCTACGCAGTTCCGTCAGGCCGGACAGACTGGTCTCGCGCTGGATGTCGGTCTTCACGCTACTGACGAAGCGCTGCAGCCGACCGATCAGCGCACCGACGGTGCGCGCCACGGTAGGCAGGCGCTCGGGGCCCAACACCACCAGCGCAACCACGCCGATCAGCAGCAGTTCGCCAAAACTGATATCGAACACGGCGGCGGCTTACTTCTTCTCGGCTTCGCCGTCGATCACGCGGCCGCTGTTCGGCTGCTCGGCGGCATCGGCCTTGTCGTTCTCGCCCTTCATGCCTTCCTTGAAGCCGCGCACCGCGCTACCCAGGTCTTCACCGACGTTGCGCAGTTTCTTGGTGCCGAACACCATCACCACCACCAGCAATACGATCAGCCAATGCCAAATGCTAAAGGAACCCATGGTACTTCTCCTCAATATTACCGGGCCCTCGGCACCCTGCCCGACCCGTTGAATCTCTGCTTCAGCCCTTGTGGCCGAAGACGTGGATGTGCAGGTGGAAAACTTCCTGCCCGCCACCGCGCCCGGTGTTGATACCGGTCTTGAAGCCGTGGCCCATGCCCTGCTCGCTGGCAAGCTTGGGCGCCAGCGCCAGCATCTTGCCCAGCAGCGCCTCGTCGGCCGACTCGGTGGTGGCGAGCGAAGTGATGTGCCGCTTCGGAATGATCATGAAGTGCACCGGCGCAATCGGCCGGATGTCGTGGAAGGCGAGCACGTCGTCGTCCTCGTACACCTTGCTGGCCGGCAGCTCACCCGCCGCGATGCGGCAGAACAGGCAATCGCTCATCGTCTTCCCCTTGTTCAGTCTTTCGGCCGCGACGCTTTTTCGTCGATCCCGGAAATGCCTTCACGGCGCTTCAGTTCGGCCAACACGTCGTCCGGACGCAGGCCGTGATAAGTCAACAGCACCATGGTGTGGAACCACAGGTCGGCCACTTCCCGCACCAGCGGCAGCTTCTCGCCGTCCTTCGAGGCCATCAGCACCTCGGCGGCCTCCTCGGCCACTTTCTTCAGGATCGCGTCCTCGCCCTTGTGGAACAGCGAGGCGACGTAGGAGCTTTGCGGGCTGGCCTCGCGGCGCGCTTCCAGCGTGTCCGCGATGGTGGCGAGAATTTCGGCGGAGACCATGCTCATCCTTTTCTAACGCCGGTACTCAGACCGACGACTATCCATTCGGTTCGGTTAGATTTCTAACCATCTAAAGCAATTTTACCCGGCAATGCCCTGGCCGTCTTGTACGGACCGAGTCAGTGGCCGTGACCGTGCGCATAGATCGCGTTGGGGTCCTTCAGCACCGCCTCGACCACCACCCACTCGCCGTTCTCGAAACGACGGTAGAAGCAGCTCTCGCGCCCGGTATGACAGGCAATGCCGCCCTGCTGCTCGACCTGCATGATTACCACGTCGCCGTCGCAATCGAGGCGCAGCTCCTTCACCTGCTGCAGGTGACCGGACTCCTCGCCCTTCTTCCACAAGCGGCTGCGCGAACGGCTCCAGTAATGGGCAATCTTGGTGTCGGCGGTCAGCCCCAGCGACTCGCGGTTCATCCACGCCACCATCAGCACCCGGCCGGTTTCGGCATCCTGCGCAATCGCCGGCACCAGGCCATCCTCGTCCCACTTCACTTCATCCAGCCACATATCACTGCTCACAATCTGCCACGCGCTCGGCGGACAAGGTTAACGGAAACGGTTCGGCATCGCTGCTCAGCGCCACGTCGACCGCCGCCTGCCAGCGACGACTGTTCAGCAGCGCCCAGTGCAGGTCGAACACCGCCGACGCCCGACCACCATCGACCGCACAGCGGATCAGGCTGCGGCCGCCTTCGCGCGGCTCGCCACTGCGCTCGCAGGCGCCATCGCGCTGCGGCACCCCCAGCAGCCTTTCGGCCAACCGTTGCGGTTCGCGTTGCTCTGGCGTCGTCAGGCACTCGCGCAAGCTGCCCTCCTTGCCGGCCGGGGTAGTGACGCGCACCTGCCATAGCCCGGCATCCAGCGGGGCCGCAGCCCAGACCGGGCCGACCAGCAGGGCGAGCAGCCAGATGCCGCATCGGCTCACAGCCGCACCTCGATGCCGGCCGCCTGCATCGCCAGCTTCGCTTCGCGCACGGTGTACTCGCCGAAGTGGAAGATGCTCGCCGCCAGCACCGCGTCGGCATGCCCCTGCTGCACCCCGTCGACCAGGTGCTGCAGATTGCCGACACCACCCGAGGCGATCACCGGGATATCGACCGCGTCGGACACCGCGCGGGTCAGCGACAGGTTGAAACCGATCTTGGTACCGTCGCGGTCCATGCTGGTCAGCAGGATTTCGCCCGCACCATAGGCCTGCATCTTCCTTGCCCATTCGACCGCGTCGAGACCGGTTCGGTTGCGTCCGCCGTGAGTGAAAACTTCCCAGCGGTCGTTTTCCGGCGTCACCGCCTTGGCGTCGATCGCCACCACGATGCACTGGCTGCCGAAGCGGTCGGCCGCCTCGCGCACCAGGTCCGGGTTGGTCACCGCCGAGGTATTGATGCTGACCTTGTCCGCGCCGGCATTGAGCAGGCGACGGATATCGTCGACACGGCGAACACCGCCGCCGACGGTCAGCGGGATAAACACCTGCGAGGCGACCGACTCGATCACATGCAGGATCAGGTCGCGGTCGTCCGAGCTGGCGGTGATGTCGAGGAAAGTCAGCTCGTCGGCACCTTCGTCGTTGTAGCGGCGCGCGATATCGACCGGATCGCCGGCGTCGCGCAGGCCTTCGAAGTTGACGCCCTTGACCACACGGCCGGCGGTCACGTCGAGGCAAGGGATGATGCGTTTGGCTAAGGCCATGGCGGAATACTCACAGTGCAGGGGCGCAGGGCCGGCCGAAACTCGGCCCACCCTGCGCCCCGGTCGGGTAACGCGTGATGCAGAGACGATTCACGATCGCGAACAGAGGCCCGACACGAGGCCGCACAACGGACACCCGCATACACGGGCCTATCCTAGGTCATGCCAGCCCCGAGACGCCGGGTATCGCAGCTCGCCAATCGGCGTTCAGGCTTCGGACAGCTCGTCGGCCAGTGCCTGCGCCTGGGAGAAGTCAATACTGCCCTCGTAGATGGCGCGACCGGTGATCGCGCCCTCGATGCCCTCGCCCTCGACCGCGCACAGGCCGCGCACGTCGTCGAGGTTGGTCAGGCCGCCCGAGGCGATAACCGGCACGGTCAGCGCCTGCGCCAGCGTCACGGTCGCGTCGATGTTCACGCCGTTCATCATGCCGTCGCGGCCGATGTCGGTGTAGATCACCGAAGCGACACCGTAGTCCTGGAAGCGCTTGGCCATCTCGACCACGTCATGGTTGGTGACCTTGGCCCAGCCGTCGATCGCCACCTTGCCGTCCTTGGCGTCGAGGCCGACGATCACCTGGCCCGGGAACGCGTCGCAGGCGTCGTGCAGGAAGCCCGGAGTCTTCACCGCAGCGGTGCCGATGATCACGAACTCGAGGCCGAGGTCGAGATATTTCTCGATGGTGTCCAGATCACGGATACCGCCGCCGAGCTGCACCGGCATGTCATTGCCGACTGCCGCCAGGATCTCGCGGATCACCGACAGGTTCTTCGGCTTGCCGGCGAACGCGCCGTTCAGGTCGACCAGATGCAGGCGACGTGCGCCCTGATCGCGCCAGTGCAGCGCAACCTTGACCGGGTCGTCGGAGAATACCGTGGCGTCGTCCATGACGCCCTGTTTGAGGCGGACACACTGACCGTCTTTCAGGTCGATAGCGGGGATGAGCAGCATGATGCGTTGCGTCGTTCTAGAAAGTTAAACAGTGCCGTCCCAGGCGAGGAAGTTCTTCATCAGCTGAAGACCCGCGCGGTGGCTCTTTTCGGTGTGAAACTGGGTAGCGAACACATTGTCGCGGCCGATGATGCACGAGAAGCGCTCCGGGTACTCGCTGTCGGCGAGACTCAGGCCCGCTTCGGCCGGGGCAAAATAATAGCTGTGCACGAAGTAGAAGCGCTCGCCGTCGTCAACACCGGCGAACAGCGGGTGCGCTTGGGTCTGGAACACCCGGTTCCAGCCCATGTGCGGCACCTTCAGGCGTTCGCCCTGGGCATCGGTCAGGCCACGGGCGAAACGCTTCACCTCGCCGCGGAACAGGCCAAGGCCCGGCGTATCGCCCTCTTCGCTGTGTTCGAGCAGCAGCTGGGCGCCGACGCAGATGCCGAAGAACGGCTTCTGCGCCGCGCTCTCGCGCACCGCTTCGGCCAGGCCGTGGGCGTTCAGTTCACGCATGCAGTCGGGCATCGCGCCCTGACCGGGAAACACCACCTTGTCGGCGCGGATCACCACGTCCGGGTCGCTGGTCAACACCACCTCGGCGCCGGCGTCGTTGACGGCTTCGATCGACTTGAGCACCGAGTGCAGGTTGCCCATGCCGTAATCAATAACGGCGACTTTCATCTTGTCAGTTCTGCCTGTAATGCTCCGGCACGCGCCGGAAGCCAATCAATCTTACCGCTCATGCGGTCAAGGTGCCCTTGGTCGACGGCGTGATGCCGGCCATGCGCTCGTCGAACTCACAGGCCATGCGCAGCGCACGGCCGAAGGCCTTGAACACCGTCTCGGCTTGGTGGTGACTGTTCACCCCGCGCAGATTGTCAATGTGCAGCGTCACCATGCTGTGGTTGACGAAGCCATGGAAGAACTCGCTGAACAGGTCGACATCGAAGCCGCCGATCGCGGCACGGGTGAAGTCGATGTGGTACTGCAATCCCGGCCGCCCCGACAGGTCGATCACCACGCGCGAGAGCGCCTCGTCGAGCGGCACATAGGCGTGGCCGTAGCGACGGATGCCCTTCTTGTCGCCGATCGCCTTGGCAAAGGCCTGGCCGACGGTGATGCCGATATCCTCGACGGTATGGTGCGCATCGATGTGCAAGTCGCCCTTGGCAACGATCTCGATGTCGATCAGGCCATGACGGGCAATCTGGTCGATCATGTGGTCGAGGAAAGGTACGCCGGTGTCGAAACGGCCAACGCCGGTGCCATCGAGGTTGAGCGAAACGGTGATCTGGGTTTCCAGCGTGTTGCGGGTAACGGTGGCGGTACGCATATCAGTGGCCAAAATAGTCGTTCAGCACGGCCAGCACCGCGCGGTTCTCGTCCGGGCTGCCGACGGTAAACCGCAGGCAATGGTCGAGCAGCGGGTGGCTGCCATGCAGGGTCTTGATCAGGATGCCGCGCTGTTTGAGCGCGGCGAACAGTGCCGGAGCATCCGGCACGCGAGCGGTAACGAAGTTGGCCTCGGACGGGAACACCGTCACACCGGCGCAGCCCGCCAGCGCTTCGGCCAACCTGGCGCGCTCGGCCCGCAAGGCGGCGGCCTGTTCGTCGAACACCGCAAGGTGCTCCAGCGCGAAACGGGCGGCCGCCAGGGTCAGCACATTGATATTGTAGGGCGGACGCACCTTGTCGAGCTCGGCAATCCACCCCGGGCTACCGGCCGCATAACCGAGCCGAATGCCGGCCAAACCCAGCTTGGACAGCGTGCGCACCACCAGCAGATTGTCGACCGAACCGGCCAGCTCCATGAAGCTGTCGTCGGCAAAGGCCTGATAGGCCTCGTCGACCACCACCAGGCCCGGTGCGGCCTCGATGATCGCCTCGACCTCGGCACGCTCGAAACGGTTGCCGGTCGGATTGTTCGGGTAGGCGAGATAGACGACGGCCGGTTGGTGCGCTGCAATCGCATCCAGCATCGCCGGCAGATCGAGACGAAAATCGGCCGTCAGCGGCACGCCGACATAATCGAGACCGGAGAACAGCGCGTTCATCTTGTACATGACGAACGACGGCTCCGGCGCCACCACGCTCGCACCAGGGCGCGCCAGCGCCTGGCTGATCAGCGTGATGATTTCGTCCGAACCATTGCCGAGCAGCACCTGGGCGGTCTCGGGAATGCCGAATGCCCGCTTCAACTCGTCCTTCAGCCCGGCACCGCTCGGGTCCGGGTAGCGATTGATCGCCACGTCGGCCAGGCGCCGCCCCAACTCGACCGCCAGCGATGCCGGCAGACGATAGGGGCTCTCCATCGCGTCGAGCTTGATATAGCCCGTCGCATCGGCGACATGATAGGCCCCGATGGCGAGGATTTCCGGGCGCACCCAGGCTGATGCAGACTGTTTCATTTCCATGTCCGCGGCCCGCTGTGGCGGGCCGCTATTGGTACGTCGTTGACTTGACTGGGTTTTCATCCTACCGCGTTCGCGGTGAGATCGCCAAGCCGGCGGGGCTTCAGTCCTTCAAGCGCAGCTCGGCGGCACGCGCGTGCGCAGTCAGCCCCTCGCCATGCGCCAGCAGGCTGGCGATGCGGCCGAGCGGCTGCGCGCCGGCTTCGGACACCCGGATCAGGCTGGTGCGCTTCTGGAAGTCGTACACCCCCAGCGGACTGGCGAAACGGGCGGTACGGCTGGTCGGCAACACATGGTTCGGCCCGGCACAGTAATCGCCGAGGCTCTCCGAGGTGAAACGGCCCATGAAGATCGCCCCGGCGTGCTTCAGCTGCGGCAACCAGGCCTCCGGCTCAGCCACCGACAGTTCGAGGTGCTCCGGCGCGATGTAGTTGGCAATCTCACAGGCTTCGGCCAGGTCGGCCACCTGGATCAAGGCACCACGGTTGCCCAGCGACGCCTCGATAATCTCGCGGCGCGGCATGCTCGGCAGCAGCTTGGCGATGCTCGCCTCGACGCGGTCGAGATAGTCGGCCGAAGGTGCCAGCAGGATCGCCTGGGCGATCTCGTCGTGTTCGGCCTGCGAAAACAGGTCCATCGCGATCCAGTCCGGATCGGTCTCGCCGTCACACACCACCAGAATTTCCGACGGGCCGGCGACCATGTCGATGCCGACCACGCCGAACACACGGCGTTTGGCGGCGGCGACATAGGCGTTGCCCGGGCCGGTGATCTTGTCGACCTGCGGAATGGTTTCGGTACCGTAGGCGAGCGCGGCCACGGCCTGCGCACCGCCTGCGGTGAACACCTTGTCGACGCCGGCGATATAGGCGGCAGCCAGCACCAGGTCGTTGCGCTCGCCATTCGGTGTCGGCACCACCATGATGATCTCGCCGACGCCGGCCACCTTGGCCGGCAGCGCGTTCATCAGCACCGACGACGGGTACGCCGCCTTGCCGCCCGGCACATAGATGCCGACGCGGTCGAGCGCAGTGACCTGCTGACCCAACAGCGTGCCGTCTTCATCCTCGTAGCTCCACGACGCCATGCGCTGCTTCTCGTGGTAGCGGGTAACGCGTGCCGCGGCGGCTTCCAGCGCCTCGCGCAGCTCGGTCGGCAGGCGCTCGTAGGCCGCCTTCAGCTCGTCGCGGCTCAGCGTCAGCTCGGCGATGCTCTTGGCGTGCATACGGTCGAAGCGATTGGTGTACTCGACCACGGCGGCGTCGCCGCGGGCCTTCACGTCGTCGCAAATCGCGGCCACGGCCGTATCGACGGCCGGGTCCTGCGCGGTTTCGAACGCCAACAGCGCCTTCAGGCGCTCGGCAAAATCGGGCTGGGAAGAAGCAAGACGCAGCATGGGGTTACCTTCAGGCCGGCACCGCCGACGCGAAAGCGTCGAGCACCGGCTGGATCGTGTCGTATTTCAATTTCAGCGCCGCCTGGTTCACCACCAGACGCGAGCTGATGTCGGCGATGTGCTCCACCGCCTCCAGATTGTTCGCTTTCAGCGTGCCACCGGTCGACACCAGGTCGACGATCGCGTCGGCCAGCCCCACCAGCGGCGCCAGCTCCATCGAGCCGTACAGCTTGATGATGTCGACGTGCACACCCTTGGCGGCGAAGTGCTCGCGAGCGATTTGCGGGTATTTGGTCGCGACCTTAAGACGCGCGCCCTGGGTCACCGCGGCGTGATAGTCGAAGCCCTTCTTCACCGCCACCATCATCCGGCACTTAGCGATATTGAGATCGATCGGCTGGTAGAGGCCGGCACCACCGTGCTCTATCAGCACGTCGCGCCCGGCGATGCCGAGGTCGGCCGCACCGTACTGTACGTAGGTCGGTACATCAGATGCGCGCACGATCACCAGCTGCACATCGGGACGGTTGGTGCCGATGATCAGCTTGCGCGAGGATTCCGGATTTTCTGCCGGCACAATGCCGGCCGCTGCCAGCAAAGGCAGTGTTTCATCAAAAATCCGCCCTTTGGACAGGGCAATAGTCAAAGTCATGAGGCGTTCAATCAAAGGCAGTAATTAACCCACCAGGCTGCGGCGCTCGCGGTCGAGCTGGGCGACGAAGCGCTGCACCAGCGATTCCGTCGCATTGGACAGGCCGACAAAGGCACAGCCCAGACGCAATACCTGCTTGCCGTTGCGTTGCAGCACCGGCTGGTGGTGGCGGACTTCCAGATCGATGACCAGCACGCCAAGCGGCTTCAGGTCGATCTGGCAGCCCGAGAAGATGGTACCGATCTCGTAACCCGCATCGCTGGTATCCGGCAGCCACAGGCCAACGCCGCCCAGGCTGATGTCAAACAGCGGCAGCGCCACCGGGCCGGACGCATGCGCCGGAATCTGGCATTCGACAGGGGTGCTCACACGGGTCGGCACGCGGAAGAACTCGCGACGCTGCAGCTTGATCACTTCGTCCGGCAGCGCTACTTCAAA
The DNA here is from genome assembly GCA_025989215.1 of Neisseriaceae bacterium JH1-16. Classification (GTDB taxonomy): domain Bacteria; phylum Pseudomonadota; class Gammaproteobacteria; order Burkholderiales; family Chromobacteriaceae; genus Crenobacter_A. Next base: position 369,284 of record JAPDNP010000003.1, read on the forward strand.
CGCCGGCCTACCGTCGAAGTTGACCTGCTGAACGCGCCCGGCGGAGAACTGGGTCTTCACCCCTTCCGGCGCGCAGACGAATACCTGACGATCGCTGCTCAGCAGCTGCCGGTTGGCCTCGGCGTCGCCACCCCAGTCGAAGATCAGCGTACCGTTGCGCTGATCCACTTCCAACAGGCGGGTCAGGATGAAGGTCTTGCCGTGGTTGGAGAACACGGTAAGCATCTGGCCGGCATTGACGATGCCCTTCAAATGATGGGCGACGCTGACCGGAGTGCTCAGCGTAAAGCGGGCAAGATCGAGCTGCTCGTCGTTTTCGGCAGCCAATAATGGGGAAACGGTTTCTTCAGTCACTTGAGTCATCCAGGCTCGTCAGACAATCGGCGGCGGACAGTTTAGCGCAACAGCAGTTGAATATCATTGGCGAGTTGCCCGACGGAGGTGCCATAAGGCTCATAAGCCCGCAATCGCCCGGCACGATCGAACAGATAACTGCCTGCACTGTGGTCGACCGTGTAGCCGCCACCTTGGCTTGGCTGCTTCTGTGCCACCACCTTGAATTGTGCCGTCACCTTGTCCACATCGGCCGGTGTGCCGGTCAGTCCGACAAAGCGCGGATCGAAATGCGGTACATAGCCCGCCAAGACCGCCGGGGTATCCCGCTCTGGGTCGACCGTCACAAACAGCACCTGCACCTCGTTTGCACTATTGCCCAGCTGCTTCATCGTATTGGCGAAGTCGAACATCGTGGTCGGACAAACATCCGGGCAGTGCGTATAGCCGAAGAACAGCGCCACCACCTTGCCCTTGTAGTCGGCAAGAGAGCGCGGCTTGCCGCCCTGATCGGTCAGCGTGAAATTGCCGCCAAAATCCACGCCAGTGATGTCAGTTCCCTTGAACGGCAAGGTTGGCGGCTTGGCCGGACCACAGGCGACGAGACCGGCCAGCAACAAGCCGGCCACCAAAAAGCGGAAAAAAGCGCGCATCAGCTGACGGAGAAAAAGAGATAGTGGTCGAGCAACAGGGCGGCGAACAGCCAGGTCAGGTACCAGATCGACCAGAGGAAGGTGCGCCGTGCCAAAGCATCAGCATACTGGCGATGCAGGCGACCAGCAAGGTAAAGGAACCGGGCGTTCAGCCCGAGCGCAAGACCCAGGTAGACCCAGCCGGCCCCGCCCAGCGCCACCGGCAACAGTGTGATCGCCGCCAGCAACCAGGTGTAAAGCAATACCGATAGCGTGGTGAAACGCTCACCATGCGTCACCGGCAGCATCGGCAAGCCGGCCGCCCGGTAGTCATCGCGGCGGTACAGTGCCAGCGCCCAGAAATGTGGTGGGGTCCAGGCGTAGATGATCAGAAACAGCACCAGCGCCATCGCGCCGATCTCGCCGCTCACTGCCGCCCAGCCGAGCACCGGCGGCATCGCACCGCTGGCCCCTCCAATCACGATGTTCTGCGGCGTATTCGGTTTGAGTAACAGCGTATAGACAATGGCATAGCCCACGAAGGTAGCCAAGGTGAGCCAGGCGGTCAGTAGATTCACCAGTGCCACCAGCAAGGCCATTCCTAGCCCCCCGGCCACCAGCGCAACGAACAATATCTCGGCGGACTCAAGCTCGCCGCTGGCACTGGCGCGCCAGGCAGTACGACGCATCCGCGCATCGATGGTGCGCTCGACCAGGCAGTTGATCATCGCCGCCGAGCCCGCCACCAGTGCGATGCCCAGCGTCGCCGGCACCACCACGCGCCAGTCGGGCAAACCCGGCGATGCCAGAAACATGCCGATCACCGCGCAGAACACAATCAAGCTCACCACACGCGGCTTGGCCAGATGCCACAGCGCACGCGCGTGCTGCTGGGTCTGTTGTAAGGTCTGGCTACTCATCGCCCCCCCTTTCTGAGCATCCAAGCACTGGGCCAGTGCCGATGATGGCCAACGCCACCACCATACCAACGTGGCACCCACACAGCGGCCCGCGCCACCGCGGTGCGGCCGACAGCCAACAGGCTGACCGTCAGCAGCAACATCGCACCGGCATTATGTGCCACGGCGACAGGCAAGGGCAGGTAGGCAAGCACATTGGTCACACCCAGCACGATCTGCGCTGCCCACACCAGCGCCAGTAGCGCCAAACGCGGGCGCAGGCCGACAACCCGCCACCCCAGCCAGACATAGCGCCACAATGCCAGCGACACCAGCAAGGCACCCAGCCGGTGCAACCAGTGGATGGTAATCAGGTTGAGCGGATCGAGCGGCGTACCGTCCGGGCTCTCGCCCAGCTCGCGGAAGAGGTGAAAGGCATGATCGAAGCGCAGCGGCGGAACCAGCTCTCCATTGCAACTCGGGAAGCCCTGGCAAGCCAGGGCCGCATAGTTGGCCGAAGTCCAACCACCAAGGGCAATCTGCCCTACCACCAGCGCTACCAGCAGCCAACCGGTCTGCCGCACCGCACGCGGCACCTCGACGCGGGCCAGTCGCCCCGACAACGCCAGCCAGCCGAGCGTGGCGACGATCGTCATGCCGCCGAGCAGGTGTGCGGTGACGATCGCCGGCTTGAGCAGCAACGTCACCGTCCACATACCGAGCAGCCCCTGCAACAGCACGGCCCCCAGCAAGAAGCCGGCCGCCAGCCGCTGCTGGCGACGGCGCCAGGCCATCAGCGCGATCACCACGATCAGCGCACCGAGAGTACTGGCGGCATAGCGGTGGATCATCTCCTTCCAGGCCTTGGCGAAGCTGACCGGCCCGCTCGGATCCGCGTTCATCGCCTCGCTGATCGGCGCGGCCGCATGCGCGGGAGACAACTGACCATAACAACCAGGCCAGTCAGGGCAACCGAGCCCGGCATGTGACAGGCGAACATAGGCCCCCAGAGGAACCACTATCAGCGCCAACAGAAAAGCAACTCCAATCCAGCGTTTCATATTGCCCCCTTGACTGCGCGCCAATCGCCTACTCAGCCCAACCCGTTATTGGTCTTCAGCACCCGGGTTAGCTCGCGGATGACCCGGCTCGGGTCGGCCGAGTCCGGATAGAACATCACCTGATTACCCAGCGGATCGACCAGGTAGTAACCGGGTCTTTCTGCCAGAGCATTCAACTGCTTAGTCGCCAGGCTGACCACCCCGGGCTCCTGGCTTCGGACCTGGGTAGCAACAGGATGCAGCCGTACCCGCACCAAGCGGCTGGCCGCCTCACCCTGCGCAGTCTGGATCTGTTTCAGCACGAAGCGACGCTGCCGGCAGGCGGCATCACAGGCGGCCGGCTCGACACTGACCAGCGCCCAACGCTGTCGCGGCCAATCGGGCAAGCCACTGGCGACAAAGGGCTCGGTCGGCAGCAACTGGCCATAGCTGCGACCGCCTTCGACCCAGCCGCTGCGATACAACCCCCAGGACGCCAATACCGGACTGGCACACAACAGCAACATCAACGCGAGTTTGAGGCGAATATTGCCTTGCTTAGTCATGACGGCGTCTCCACAGAACAATGGCCGCCGCGCAAAGACAGAACCCAAGCAATAGCCACTGCAAGGCGTAGGCATAGTGGCGCTGCGGCGTGAACGGCGGTCGGCTCGGCAGAGCCAACAGCGGCGGCTCGACCCGGTCCAGTGCCACGATGCCCTGGCGCAATGGAACGCCAAGCCGGGTCGCCAGCTCGACGGTATCCAGGTCGTCGACGCGCCCCACCACACCGCGCACCGCGCCCGGCAGAGTGAAATGCTGCGGCAACGGCACCCAGCGGCCGGCCAGTTCGCCAGCCAAGGGGGGCACCGGCTCAGCAACCCGCGCAGCAGGCAGCCAGCCTCGCTCGACCAGCACTGCACTGTTGTCCACCAAGCGCATCGCTTGCAGCACTCGTACACCGGGCTGGTCGCCGCGATAGACATTGTTTAGCAGGATGACAGCGCCTACCACTTGCCCACGCAGCCAGACCGGCTGCCAGCCCGGGTAGGCATCCAGCGGCAGTTCGGCCAACGCCAATGTGCCCTGACGGGCCGCCTGATCGAACTGAGCCAGCGTCGCGGCCCGCTCCTGGCCGCGCTGCCACTGCCACACAGCCAGGGCAAATGGCAGCAGGGCAAGCGACAGCAACAGCCAGATCCGCCACGCAGAACGCGACGGTCTAGACTGGGACAAGACTTCACCAGGAGATGTCATGAAACTATTCGTCGTGGCCATGCTGTTTGCCATCGTTCTTGCCCTGTTCTGGGGGCTGACCGGCGTTCTCAAGGGGGGCCCCGGTTCAACCCGGGCGGTAAAGTCGTTGACGCTACGCATAGGCCTGTCGCTTGGGCTCTTTCTGCTGCTGATCATCGGTGGCTGGCTCGGTTGGTGGCGGCCCCATGCCCTGTAATCGATCGGTGCGCCTTACAGCCAGTAGACGAACACGAACAACAACAACCAGACCACGTCGACAAAGTGCCAGTACCAGGCCGCCGCCTCGAAGGCGAAATGGTTGTGCTCGTCGAAATGGCCCCGTAACACGCGTAGCAACACGACAAACAAGATGATGGTGCCGAGAAGCACATGCAGGCCGTGAAAGCCGGTCAGCATGTAGAAAGTCATGCCGTAGGCGCCGGCGGACAATGTCAGGTTCAGCTCGGTGAGCGCATGGTGGTACTCGATGAACTGCAGCGTCAGGAAGCTCGCGCCGAGTAGCACGGTCAGCAGCAGGCCCAACACCAGCTGGCGACGCTGTCCGCGGATCAGCCCCCAGTGGGCCAGGGTCACCGTGGCCCCGGAGGTGAGCAGCAGCAAGGTGTTGATCGCAGGCAAACCCCAGGCGGCGACCGCCTCATAGTGCTGGGTGATGCCCGGGCCCGTAGCTAATGGCCAGGCCGCGCTGAAGTCCGGGTAGAGCAGCTTGTGCGTTATGTCGCCCAGCTCCGGCACCGAAATGGTCCGGACATAGAACAACGCACCGAAGAATGCGGCAAAGAACATCACCTCGGAGAAGATGAACCAACCCATCCCCCAACGAAACGACATGTCCTCCTTGCCGTGATAGACCCCGTTCAAGCTCTCGCGAATCACGTCGCCGAACCAACCGAACAGCATCCAGATCAGGATAGTGAAACCGAGTGCCAACAGTACCTTGCCACTGCCCAGTCCATTGACGGTCAGCGCCGCCCCCAACCCCAGACAGAACAGCGCAGCAGCGCCGACCAATGGCCAGCGCGAGGGCGATGGCACGAAATAGTGGGTTTGTTCGCTGGATTCCATCATCGCTTCGTCCCCATGGAATGTCGCTGCTCCCTGTGCCGGATCATCAATGGACGACCCGCCACCGGGGTAGATGCCGGATTAAGTCTTCTCCGCCGCCTTGTACAGCTCGGCGTTCTCGCGTTTGATCCTTACTTCCAGCGCTTGAATCACTGCCTTAGCCTCCCGAACGAATGCTTCGGGTTCCGCTGCGATTCTTTGAGCTGTTCCCCATCTCAGCTTGAAAGCGTTGTACGCCTCGGTAAGTCCACCCATTTCTCGCTGAAACGTCTCGGCTAAGGCTTTCTCTGGCCCAGCCGCCTTCATGAGTTTCGGATAGAGGAACAAATCTTCCTTACCGAGATGGATGGTGAGCTTGGTACTCAATTGCATCAGTTCGGCCGCAATCGCCGAGGAGGACTCGCTACTGCCCACGTTGGCCGTGGCCAAGTGCCCGCGCAGCTTGGTCACAATCGTCGCCAAATCGGCATGTTCCTGATAGAACGACTTCATATCCATTCAAAAACCTCCTAACGGATTAACGACCAGCCTGACCGGGCCGCTACTACGACTCGGCCAAGCTGCTGGCCAACCAATACAACACCCCGAGCAGACAGAGCGCGACCACAACCGCAGTAATGATCAGTTGCGGCACCGACAGCCCACTGTCTCGCTCGGCATCACGTTTGCGCCGTACCCCGAAAAACGCGGCCAACACAGCCCTCACTCCGGTAAGCAACTTCATGATCCGCCCTGCCCCGGTACGTCAAAAATCGAGTAGGCCAGCGTAATTGCACCGATCTCGCGCGGCATCTTCGGATCGATCACGAAGACCACCGGAAAGCGCTTGGTCTCCCCAGGAGCGAAGCTTTGCTGCTTGAAGCAGAAGCAATCTAGTTTCTTCACATACTCGCCGGCTGCGGCGGGCAGGTAGCGCGGCACCGCCTGACCAACCACTCGCTTGTCCGAAGCATTGGTGATCTCGTAATCCACTCGCACAAACTGCCCGGTCCTGGCTTTCAGATGGGACATCAGTGGCCGCACCTGCCAGGGCAAACCGGCCTGCACCATTGAGTCGAAGGTCATCGTGACTTCGGCGCCGGCCCCAGCGGCCTGGCTCGGTGCCGCATCGGCCACCGCCACCTGGTTGAGCCCGGTCACCTCGCAGATCACCCGGTACATCGGCACCAGCGCCCAGGCAAAGCCGAACATCATCAACGCGATCAGCGCCAGCTTCCTGAGCAGGACTACGTTGGCCGAATGCGATCTATCCATGGCTCGAGCCTCAGTGGTGCTGGCCACCCTTTATCGCGCGAATCGCCCCGTTCTCGGCCACTTCCAGATCCGGCGCCTCGGTGAAACTGTGATAAGGCGCAGGCGTCGGAATCTGCCATTCCAGCGTGTCGGCACCTTCCCAAGGCTTCTGCGGCGCCGGCTCGCCGTATTTGATCGACACCAGCATGTTGTAGAGAAAGATCAGCTGGCCGAGGCCAAAACAGAAGGCGCCGACGCTGGCGATCTCGTTGAAGGTGGTGAACTGCAGCGCGTAGTCGGGAATCCGGCGCGGCATGCCGGCCAGCCCCAGAAAATGCATCGGGAAGAAGGTGACGTTGAACCAGACCATCGACCACCAGAAGTGCAGCTTGCCGAGCCGCTCGTTGTACATCTTGCCGGTCATCTTCGGGAACCAGTAATAGATCGCCGCGAACAGACTGAACAAGGCACCTGCCACCAGCACATAGTGGAAATGCGCCACCACGTAGTAGCTGGCGTGCAGCGCGATATCGACCGCGGCCACCGACAGCGTCACGCCGGACAGGCCGCCGATGGTAAACAGCATGATGAAACCGATCGCGAACAGCATCGGCGTCTCGAAGGTCATCGCGCCTTCCCACATCGTGGCGATCCAGTTGAACACCTTCACCCCGGTCGGCACCGCGATCAGCATGGTCGCGTACATGAAGAACAACTGTGCGGTCGCTGGCATGCCGGTGGCGAACATGTGATGCGCCCAGACCATGAACGACAGGATGCCGATCGAGCTGGTGGCATATACCATCGAGGTGTAGCCGAACAGCGGCTTGCGCGCGAAGGTCGGAATCACGTGACTGACGATGCCGAAGGCCGGCAACGCCATGATGTACACCTCGGGATGGCCAAAGAACCAGAACACGTGCTGATAGAGGATAGGGTCGCCGCCGCCTGCCGCATTGAAGAAGTGCGTGCCGAAGTGGCGGTCGGTCAGCACCATCGTGACCGCGCCGGCCAGCACCGGCATCACCGCGATGATCAGATAGGCGGTGATCAGCGTCGCCCAGGCGAACATCGGCATCTTCATCAGCGTCATCCCCGGCGCGCGCAGATTGAGGATGGTAACGATAATGTTGATCGAGCCCATGATCGAGCTGATCCCCATAATGTGAATCGCGAAGATGGTCATGTCCATGCCCATGCCCATCTGCGTCGACAGCGGCGCGTATAGCGTCCAGCCGGCCGCGGCAGCGCCGCCGGGCACCGCAAACGACGTCAAGAGCAGCAAGGCCGCCGGCGGCAGCAGCCAGAAGCTCCAGTTGTTCATCCGGGCGAACGCCATGTCCGGCGCACCGATCATCAAGGGCAGCATCCAGTTGGCGAGACCGGTGAAGGCAGGCATGATCGCGCCGAACACCATGATCAGGCCGTGGAGCGTGGTGAACTGGTTGAACAGTTCGGGCTGGAAGAACTGCAGCCCCGGGTGAAACAGCTCGGCGCGAATACATAGCGCCATCACCCCGCCCGACAGGAACATGGTGAAACTGAACCACAGGTACAGCGTACCGATGTCCTTGTGGTTGGTGGCGGTCAGCCAGCGCGACAGACCGGACGGCTTGTGCGAATGCGGGGCGTGCTGGGTATCGGTAACGGTTGCCATCTGGTCGCTCCTAAGCCTTAAACCTTGCCGCCACGGGCCGCCTTGACGTCCTTGGGCTGGATCACTTCGCCGGTGTGGTTACTCCAGCTGTTGCGCTCGTAGGTAATCACCGCCGCGATATCGGTATCGGACAGCTGCTTGCCCCAGGCCGCCATCGCCGGGTTCTTCTGACTGCCGTTAAGCACGATGTGGATGTGGGCCGCCTTGTCGGTGGTCACGATCTTCGAGCCGTCGAGCGCAGGGAACGAGCCGGGAATGCCCTTGCCGGTAGCCTGGTGACAGGGGATGCAGTTCTGCAGGTAGACCTTCTCGCCGCGAGCCTTCAGGTCTTCGAGCTTCCAGACCTTGTTTGGATCGTCGGCGCTTGCGGCCGCCAGCTTTTTCTTTTCGGCCAACCAGCGATCGTAGTCGGCCGGACTCTTGGCCACGACGACGATGGGCATGAAGCCATGGTCCTTGCCGCACAGCTCCGAACACTGGCCACGGTAGGTGCCCGGGGTGTCGACTTTGAACCAGGTGTCACGCACGAAGCCGGGGATCGCGTCCTGCTTCACGCCCAAGGCCGGCATCCACCAGGAGTGGATCACGTCGTTGGCGGTCAGCAGCAGCCGCACCTTCTTGCCGGTCGGCACTACCAGCGGCTCATCGACCTCCAACAGGTAATTGACCGGCTTGACGCCGTCACCCTCGATCGCGGTCTGCGGGGTGGCAAGGTGGCTGACGAAGCCGAAGTTGTCGTCGAGGTAGTCGTAGCGCCACTTCCACTGGAAGCCGGTAACCTTGATCGTCATGTCCTCGCCGCGGGTGCTCTTTTGCGCGAGCACGGTGCGAGTGGCAGGCCAGGCCATGCCGACCAGGATCAGGAAGGGGATGACGGTCCAGATGATCTCGACCGTGGTGTTTTCATGGAACAGTTTGGCGCTGCGGCCGGCCGCCTTGCGGTGACGGATGATGGCGTAGAACATCACGCCGAACACCACGATCGCGATCACGCCGGTGATGACTAGCAGCAGCGTATGCAAGCTATAGATGTCGCGGGCGATCGACGTGACCGGTGGCTGCAGATTGAATTCTGCCGCATCGGCCGTAACCGCCAACACGCTCAACGTCACCGTGGAAAATCGCAGAAAAGACATGTGCTTCCCCCGCTTAGCGGGCCCAGGCGGGCCCAATCCGACCACTGCACTGAGCGACCGACACACCGTAGACGGTGTTGCCGGCGACTCTTAGTCCGCCCGTTAATGACGACGAGCTTTTCTGATACTAGGCTGTAAGCTCGATAAAACAAGCTGGTAATGATGTTGCCATGCAACAGATGGCCGACGTCTTTGCCGACCGGATCGGCTCGGCCGTACACTATTCGTCCATTCCTCTCGGGAGCACGCGATGAAAGCACGCCTTTTGACGGTCGTCGGACTCAGCGTCGGTCTGTTGGCTGGCTGCGCCAATATGATGTCCGGCACCAACGCCACCTATGCCGGCGCCTATGGCGCCAAGTGGTTCGAGCAGGCGGGCTATCCGCTCAATGGGCTGCTGCAATGTCAGGTGATCGAACCCAAGGCAGGCACCGTCAACTGCAGCGGCGTGACCCAGCGGGGCGAACAGGCAGTGATGACCGGCGATGTCAATAAACAGGCCGGAGGCGGTGCGCCGTTTATCGGCACGGTCGGCGGTCGCGAGGTGTTCCGCGAAATGATGCAGCACTAGATCGCGCTGCAGGCATGCAAAAACGGCACCCTAGGGTGCCGTTTTTGTTAGCGAGGCCGAGATGACTTAGGCGAATTCGATCTTGCCGTCGGCGATCGCCTTCAGCACCGCCAGCGATTCGAGCCGCACACCGGCGTCGCGGATCAGCTTGCCGCCGCCTTGGAAACCCTTCTCGATCACGATACCGACCCCAGCCGGCTCGGCGCCGGCCTGTTTGACGATGTCGATCAGGCCGCGGGTGGCGTGGCCGTGCGCGAGGAAATCGTCGATGATCAGCACCCGCTCGCCCGGCTGCAGGTAGCGGCGCGACACGCGCACCTTGTACACCTGCTGCTTGGTGAACGAATACACCTCGGTCTCGAACGCATCGGCGTCGAGATTGAGGCTCTGGGTCTTTTTGGCGAACACCACCGGCGGGTAGCCGAAGTGGCGGGCGGCCATCGCCGCCACCGCGATGCCGGACGCCTCGATGGTCAGGATCTTGTCGATCTGAACACCGGCGAAGCGGCGGGCGAATTCTTCGCCCATCGCATCGAGCAGCTCCACGTCGAGCTGGTGATTGAGGAAGTTGTCGACCTTCAGGACGAAACCGTCGAGAAGTCGGCCTTCGGTCAGGATTTTGTGCTTGAGCTGTTCCATGCGGGATGCGGCGGGATACGAGGATGAATCACCAAATTGTAACGCAAGCCTCCTGTTGCTGCCCGACGACTAATCTTGATAAGAATATTCTTTTCCGTAAGGAATTTCCAGCAACAGCGGCGAATGGATATGCGCCTTCAGCGTTGCCAGATTGTCCTCGTAGGCAGGCTGATCCGGCACCACTCGGTTGGCCACCCAGCCGGCCAGCGTCAGCCCGGCCGCCTCGATAGCCTGCACCGTCAGCAGCGCGTGGTTGATGCAGCCAAGCCGCATGCCGACCACCAGAATCACCGGCAGGTCGAGCGCCCAGGCCAGATCGCGCATGAACAGCGTGTCCGATAGCGGTGCAAACCAGCCGCCGGCCCCCTCCACCACTACCACGTCGGCCTGTTCGGCCAACCTTTGATAGTGTGTCTTGATCGTATCGAGTGAAATGACCACACCGGCCTGTTGCGCGGCAATGTGCGGGGATACCGCCGGCAGAAAGCGATACGGATTCATCAGCTCGCGGTCGGTCTGACCGGACGCCGCCACCAGCCGTTCGACATCGTCGTTGATCCAGCGCCCGTCGGCCCCCACCTCGCAGCCGGACGCGATCGGTTTCATCGCCACCACCCGCTTGCCTTCGCTGCGCCAGCGTCCGATCAGCTGGACGGCGGAATGGGTCTTGCCGATTTCGGTATCGGTGCCGGTGATGAAATAGCCTTGGGCCATGGCGGGCGAACTCCTGCTGCACAAAGATCGCCAGCTTGATCCAAACCCGCCCCGCTGACAAGGCAGCCGCGGACGCACGAAAGCAGGCTCTCGTGGAGCCTGCTTTGGCCGACTGGCGACGGATCACACCGCCCCGGCATTATTTCAAGTGTCGCGGATCTCGCTTACACCGAGGTTTGCGGATTCGGACGTTCAGCCCGGCTATACAATTTGTTCAGTGCCGACAGGTAGGCCTTGGCTCCGGCGACGATCACGTCGGTATCGGCGCCCTGGCCGGACACGATGCGGCCGTCGCGCGACAGGCGCACCGTTACCTCGCCCTGCGACTCGGTACCCTTGGTCACCGCGTTGACCGAATACAGTTCCAGTTCGGCCGCGCTGTTGACCACGCTCTCGATCGCCTTGAAGGTGGCGTCCACCGGACCGGAGCCGACCGACTCGGCACGACGTTCTTCGCCTTGCTCGACGAACACGATCTCGGCGTGCGGCTGCTCACCGGTCTCGGTATGGATCTTCAGCGAGATGAAATTGAAGTCTTCCTGGCCGAGCGACACCATCTCGTCCGACACCAACGCGTGCAGGTCTTCGTCAAAGATCTCGCGCTTCTTGTCGGCTAGTTCCTTGAAGCGGGCGAACGCGGCGTTCAGCGCTTCCTCGCTGTCGAGGTGGATGCCCAGCTCGTTCAGCTTGGTGCGGAAGGCGTTGCGACCCGACAGCTTGCCGAGGGTCAGGCGGTTGGTGCTCCAGCCGACGCTTTCGGCCGACATGATTTCGTAGGTCTCGCGGTGCTTGAGCACGCCGTCCTGATGGATGCCCGACTCGTGCGCGAAGGCGTTGGCACCGACGATGGCCTTGTTCGGCTGCACCGGGTAGCCTGTGACGGTCGAGACCAGCTTGGACGCCGGCACGATCTGTGTGGCATCGATGCGGGTATCGACATTGAAGATGTCGCGGCGGGTCTTCACCGCCATCACGATCTCTTCCATCGCCGCATTGCCGGCGCGCTCGCCCAGGCCGTTGATGGTGCACTCGACTTGGCGTGCACCGCCGAGCACCGCGGCCAAGCTATTGGCTACCGCCATGCCCAGGTCATTATGGCAGTGCGCCGACCAGATCACCTTGTCGCCGCCCGGGGTCTTGGCGATCAGTTCGCGGAAGAACGCTTCGGTCTTGTGCGGCACCGCGTAGCCGACCGTATCCGGTACGTTCAAGGTGGTGGCGCCGGCCTTGATCACCTCGCCGAAGATGCGGGCGAGGAAGTCAATATCGGAACGCAAGGCATCTTCGGCCGAGAATTCCACATCGTCGGTGTATTCGCGTGCCAGGGTCACCGCCTTCACCGCTGCCTCGACCACCTGGTCCGGGCTCATGCGCAGCTTGTGCTCCATGTGGATCGGGCTGGTGGCAATGAAGGTATGGATACGGCCGCGCGCGGCCGGCTTGATCGCCTCGCCGGCGGCGCGGATGTCGCGCTCGTTGGCGCGGGCCAGACTACAGACGGTCGATTCCTTGATCACCTCGGCGATCGCACGGATTGCATCGGCATCACCCGGGCTCGCGGCGGCAAAGCCGGCTTCGATGATATCGACACCGAGCCGCTCCAGCTGGCGTGCGATGCGGATTTTCTCTTCTTTGGTCATCGACGCGCCCGGGCTCTGTTCGCCATCGCGCAAGGTAGTGTCGAAGATGTACAAGCGTTCGCTCATGATAGGTGACTCTCCCTGTCCCGATCGGGTCCCGCCGATCAGATAATCGTTGAAATTGAACGATTTACCAGCTCCCGCCGCGAGCAGGGCCAGTTTATTTAATTGCGCCAAGGGCAGACTGCCGCGCTCGCGCCACTTGTAGACGGCGGCACGCGACACCGGATCGTCGGGAAAAACCCGATTGAGTTCGTCGGCCAGCTTGCCTGGGCCGCCGAAGTCGGCGATCAGTCGTTCGATGTCGAGTTGCATGTCACACCCTTGCGTTGTCATTGAGATCGAGAATAGGGAAAAACTGGACATCCGGTCAATGGTGTTTTGCAAACTTTTGCAAAATCGTGAGAAAAACCGTGTCCAACACGCAAATATTAGACACATAGTCCAATTTATCGATAGCCGGACACGACTCCCCCGAGCGCCAGACGCAAAAAAGGCGGCTTACGCCGCCTTGTTCGGGAAAGGGTTGGCCGAACGCTCAGGCCGAGTGCTGTTCCGGAGGCTGCTTGGACTTGCCACCCAGGCCCAGCAGAGCCATCACGTAGCCGGACAGGCCGTAGCCGACGAAGAAGCCGAACAGCACCAGCGGCGGCTCGGACACCACCAGCAGGATGCCGATCACCACCACCAGCAGCGCCACGAACGGCACCTTGCGGCGCACGTGGATCTCCTTGAAGCTCCAGAAGCGCACATTCACCACCATCGAGATGCCGGCGAAGGCGGTGAAGCCCAGCGTGACCCAATTGAGGTAAGGCAGGTCGGTGTACTGGTAGGCATGGCAGATCCACACCAGCCCCGCCACCAGCGCCGCTGCGGCCGGACTGGGCAGCCCGGTGAACCAGCGCTTGTCGGCGGTGCCCAGCATGGTATTGAAGCGCGCCAGACGCAGCGCAGCGCAGGCGCAGTAGATGAAGGCGACCATCCAGCCGAGCTTGCCCAAGTCCTTGAGCATCCACTCATAGGCGATCAGGGCCGGTGCCACACCGAAGCTGACCATGTCGGAGAGACTATCGAACTCGGCGCCGAAGGCGCTCTGGCTGTGGGTCATGCGCGCCACCCGGCCGTCCAGGCCATCCAGGATCATCGCGGTAAACACCGCCACCGCCGCCAGCTCGAACTTGGAGTTCATCGCCTGTACCACGCCGTAGAAGCCGGCGAACAAGGCGGCCAGGGTGAACAGGTTGGGGAGCAGGTAAATACCCTGGCGCCGAAGCGTCGGCTTTTCCGGTCTGAAGGAGTCAGGAGTCTGCATCTTCACTTTCCGCAGGAGACAACGGCACCACGGCACCGTTGCAGTTGATATCGGTGAACCTGTTCACGATCTTGTTGCGGCCCAGGCCGCCCGCCAAATGGGCTAGATGGAGACAGGCCCCCCATCCCGAAACCGGCCTGCGCCCAAAGCCCCGGCGACGCCTTGCATTGCCCACCTTATCGCAAGCAGCCTGGGGCAGAATGCCCGCCCCGCAGCGCACGTGACCACACCGGGACATAGCCGCAACAAGATCGTGAACAGGTTCTTAGCCGGCCATTGTAACGCGTGCAACGCGCCGGGCGTGCAACACCTTGCCCGCGCACACGGCGCGTCGAGCGCGACCGGCAGGCGGATAGGCTATACTTTGCCGCTTTGACCGAATTCTTGGGAATCTACCCTTGTCCGAGCGCCTCTTCGTCCAGCTGCAGCACCTGCTGCCCAAGCTTCTGATCACACGCCTATTCGGCTTCGCTGCGCGCCACCGCGCCGGCGTGCTGACGCAGTGGATGATACGTCGCTTCATCGCCAAATACGACGTTAACATGGCCGAGGCGGTCGAGCCCAACCCGCGCGGCTATACCCGCTTCAACGACTTCTTTACCCGTGCGTTGAAGCCAGGCCTGCGCCCCCTGGCTGCGACCAAGCTGACCTGTCCGGTGGATGGCGCGATCAGCCAGTTCGGCCGCATCGAGCGCGATCAGATCTATCAGGCCAAGGGCAAGTCCTACAGCAGCAGCGCCCTACTGGCCTGCGATGCCGTAGAAGCGCGCCAGTTCGACGACGGCCTGTTCACCACCATCTACCTCAGCCCGCGCGACTACCACCGCATCCACATGCCCTGCGACGGCCGCCTGCTGACGATGAGCTATGTGCCGGGCGAACTCTACTCGGTCAATCCGGCCACCGCCCGTGGCGTCGACGGCCTGTTCGCGCGCAACGAGCGCGTGGTCTGCCATTTCGACTCGCCGCACGGGCCATTCGCGCTGGTACTGGTCGGCGCCACCATCGTCGGCAGTATGGAGACGGTGTGGCACGGGGTGATCAACCCACCGCGCAGCGCCAGCGTGCGCCACTGGGACTATCGCGACCAGACCATTTCGCTGAAACAGGGCGAGGAGATGGGGCGCTTCCTGCTCGGTTCCACCGTGGTACTACTGTTCCCGCAGGGTCCGCTCACCTTCAACGAGGAATGGGCGCCGGCGCACGCGGTGCGCATGGGCGAGGCGATGGCCGACTAGGCCACCATCCAGGCTGGCACAATGCACCGTCAAGTCGCAGCAATAAAAAAAGCCGGGGAAAACCCCGGCTTTTGCTTGCCTGCGAAAAGCAGACTTAGTTCTTCGACTGGTCAACCAGCTTGTTCTTGGCGATCCACGGCATCATTGCGCGCAGTTCATTACCCACCTTCTCGATCGGGTGCTCGGCGTTCAGACGACGACGGGCGGTCATCGACGGGTAGTTGGTCTTGCCTTCCAGGATGAACATCTTGGCGTACTCACCCGACTGGATGCGGTACAGCGCTTTCTTCATCGCTTCCTTGGTAGCCGAGGTCACCACTTCCGGGCCGGTCACGTACTCGCCGTATTCGGCGTTGTTCGAGATCGAGTAGTTCATGTTGGCGATGCCGCCTTCGTACATCAGGTCGACGATCAGCTTCAGTTCGTGCAGGCACTCGAAGTAGGCCATTTCCGGCGCGTAACCGGCTTCGGTCAGGGTCTCGAAACCGGCTTTCACCAGCTCGACCGCACCGCCACACAGCACGGCCTGTTCGCCGAACAGGTCGGTTTCGGTCTCTTCGCGGAAGTTGGTCTCGATCACGCCGCCCTTGGTGCCGCCGTTGGCCGCAGCGTACGACAGCGCTACGTCGCGCGCCTTGCCCGACTTGTCCTGGTAAACCGCGATCAGGGTCGGCACGCCGCCACCCTTCAGGTACTCGGAGCGCACGGTGTGGCCCGGGCCTTTCGGAGCGATCATGATCACGTCCAGGTCAACGCGCGGCACGATCTGGTTGTAGTGAACATTGAAGCCGTGAGCGAAGGCCAGTGCGGCGCCCTGCTTGATGTTCGGCTCGATCTCGGCCTTGTACACGTCCGGCTGCGATTCATCCGGCAGCAGGATCATCACGACGTCGGCGTCTTTCACCGCTTCGGCGACTTCCTTCACCTGATGGCCGGCGCCTTCCGCCTTCTTCCACGAGGCGCCGCTCTTGCGCAGACCGACTACGACGTTAACGCCGGACTCTTTCAGGTTCTGTGCGTGGGCATGGCCTTGCGAGCCGTAGCCGACGATGGCGACCTTCTTGCCTTTGATGATCGAGAGGTCAGCGTCTTTGTCGTAAAAAACCTTCATGATGATTCCCTATATATTTCGAGGCGCCACCGCCTGGCGGCGCCTAAGTTTGCAATGCGTTACGGCTGTTCGGCAGGCGACAATCGCCCGCCGCCGACGACTCAGATTTTCAGAATCCGCTCGCCGCGACCGATCCCCGAAGCACCAGTGCGGACCGTTTCCAGGATCACTGTACGGTCGACCGCCTCGATAAAGGCGTTGAGCTTGTCACTGGTACCGGTGAGCTCGAGGGTGTAGGTCTTCTCGGTCACGTCGATAATGCGGCCGCGGAAAATATCGGCCATCCGCTTCATCTCTTCACGGTCCTTGCCGGTCGCGCGCACCTTGATCAGCATCAGTTCGCGCTCGATATGCTCGGACTCGTTCAGGTCGATCACCTTGACCACCTCGATCAGCTTGTTGAGCTGCTTGGTGATCTGTTCGATCACATCGTCGGAGCCGTGGGTGACGATGGTCATGCGTGACAGTGTCGCATCCTCGGTGGTGGACACGGTCAGCGAATCGATGTTGTAACCGCGGGCCGAAAACAGGCCCACGACGCGGGACAGAGCGCCCGCTTCGTTTTCAAGCAAAATGGAAAGAATGTGTCGCATGTTCAGGCCGTCCTCGATCAGCACAGGTTGCCGTAGTCACGGTCGGACTCGGTCGCTTGCGCTTCGCGCATATGCGGCGGCAGGTCCATTTCGTCCAGACCCTTGCCGTTGCCCACCATCGGGAAGACGTTTTCCGACTGGTCGGTCAGGAAGTCGAGGAATACCAAACGCTCTTTCAGCTTGGGACCGAACGCCTCGCGCAGCACCGGCTCGACGTCGGACGGCTTTTCCACCTTGAAGCCGACGTGGCCGTACGCTTCGGCCAACTTCACGAAGTCCGGCAGCGCATCCATATACGACTCGGAGTAGCGGTTGCCGTAGAAGATCTCCTGCCACTGGCGCACCATGCCCAGGTAGCGGTTGTTCAGGTTCACCAGCTTCACCGGGATGTGGTACTGGTGACAGGTCGACAGCTCCTGGATGTTCATCTGGATCGACGCTTCGCCGGTAATGCAGGCGACTTGCGCGTCAGGATTGGCCAGCTGGGCGCCCATCGCGTACGGCAGGCCGACACCCATGGTGCCGAGGCCGCCGGAGTTGAGCCACTGCTTCGGACGGTCGAACTTGTAGTACTGCGCCGCCCACATCTGGTGCTGACCGACGTCGGAGGTGATGATCGCGTTGCCGCCGGTGACCTCGAACAGGGTCTCGACCACGTATTGCGGCTTGATGATCTCGCTGCTCTGCTCGTAGCGCAGCGAGTTCGGCGCGCGCCAGGCGTCGATCTGGCGCCACCAGGCGGCCAGCGCTTCGGCGTTCGGCTTGGCGCCGGTCGCCTTCAGCACTTCGAGCATCTCGCGCAGCACCAGCTTCACATCGCCGACGATCGGAATGTCGACCTTGACGCGCTTGGCGATCGAGGACGGGTCGACGTCGATGTGGACGATCTTCTTCGGCACGGCGGTGAACTTGGACGGCACGCTGATCACGCGGTCGTCGAAACGCGCGCCGATCGCGATCAGCACGTCGCAGTTCTGCATCGCCATATTGGCTTCGTAGGTGCCGTGCATGCCGAGCATGCCGACAAACTGCGGGTCGGTGCCTGGATAGGCGCCCAGGCCCATCAGCGTGTTGGTACACGGCAGGCCGAGCGAGCGCACCAGTTCGCGCACTTCGTCAGCCGCATTGCCCAGCACCGCACCGCCGCCGACGTAGATGAACGGACGCTTGGCTTCGGCCAGCAGGCTGACCGCCTTCTTGATCTGGCCCGGGTGACCGCGGGTCACCGGGGTGTAGGAGCGGATGTTGACGCTGTCCGGGTAGTGGAACTCGGACAGGGTCTGCTGCACGTCCTTCGGGATGTCGACCACCACCGGGCCGGGACGGCCGGTCTTGGCGATGTAGAACGCCTTCTTGATCGTCGACGCCAGCTCGCTGATGTCCTTGACCAGGAAGTTGTGCTTCACGCACGGCCGCGACATGCCGACCATGTCGACTTCCTGGAACGCGTCCAGGCCGATGGCGGGAGTGCCGACCTGGCCGGAGAGCACCACCAGCGGGATCGAGTCGAGGTAGGCGGTGGCAATGCCGGTCAGGGCATTGGTCGCACCGGGGCCGGAGGTGACCAGCGCCACGCCGACCTTGTCGCTGGAGCGCGAGTAGGCGTCGGCGGCATGCACCGCGGCCTGCTCGTGCCGTACCAGCACGTGTTTGAACGCATCTTGCTTGAAGATGGCATCGTATATTTCGAGTACCGCACCGCCAGGGTAGCCGAAGACGAATTCAACGCCCTCTTCCCGGAGACTGCGGACGACGATTTCCGCGCCCGATATCTGCATCATTGCCTCTTGATTTAATATGAGATTCATCCCAATGTTATGAGATTGAACTTAGCTTATCTGTGAAAGTTCGGTCAAGCGCTTTTGTGCGCTCGCAAAACCCCGCCAAACCCAAAAAAATCAGTGTTTTCAAGCGCCTCTATGCTAGCGCCGACGGGTTTGTTAAGATGGCCCGTTGGCATTGAAATTGCTAGTCAAATGGCATCCCGCAAGGAAATGGCCGACTTCCTCCAATCGGTGGAACGTCGTGCTTTCAAACAAGCACTCTACGCAGTCCAAGACGACAATAATGCACTTGACATTGTCCAGGACTCGATGATGAAACTCGCCGACCGTTACGCTCATGCGCCGGCGGCAGAGTTGCCATTGCTATTTCAACGCATCCTGCAAAACACCATCCGCGACTTCTACCGGCGCAGCAAAGTACGGCGTTTCTTCACCACGCTGTTCTCCTCGCTGATCCCGGTCCGCCAGGAAGACGACGGCCTCGACCCGCTCGAGGTGCTGAACGTCGCCGCCGACGAGACCCACAGCAACCCCGAAGTGTGGCTGGCGCGCAAGGAAGTCAGCCAGCTGATCGAGGGCGCGATCTCGCTATTACCCAATCGTCAACGCGAGGCCTTCCTGCTGCGTTATTGGGAAGGGCTGGACGTAGCGGAAACGGCTGCGGTGATGGGCTGCTCTCAGGGCAGCGTGAAAACCCATTGCTCCCGCGCCACCCATACCCTGGCCACCATTCTGCAGCAGAAGGGAGTCTCGTTATGAATCATGACGCTCACGATGACCGTTTGCCGAACCAATTGACGCGAGCACTCGACGCACCGACCGATGCGCTGACCCTGCGTCAGCAGGAACGGCTGAAAAACGCTCGCCTGGCGGCATTGGCGCGCTACGATGCACGCGCCGAAGAACCGACCCGCATCACCGAAACCGCTGGCATCTGGCTGAGCCACCATGCCCGGCTGGTACGCCACGGCAGCGCCGCGCTGCTGGTCGGCCTGTTAGCGCTGGCCAGTTCGCTATGGTTGGCCGAAGGCCGGCTCACCGTCGACGAGAGCCCGACCGAGGCATCGCTGTTGTCCAACGATTTACCGCTGGAGGCGTTTCTTGAGCCCACGTTCAGCCGTGCCGTCGAGAAGTAAGCGCCGCCTGCTGCTGGCCGGCCTGCTCGTCGCGCCGCTAATCGCGCTGGCCTCGCCGCCGGCATCGCCCGACTGGGTGCAACTGTCGACCGACCAGCAAACCGCGCTGGCGCCGCTGTCGCGCGACTGGGACCGCTTCTCGCCGGCCAAGAAGCAGCAGATGCTCAATCTGGTCGACGACTACCAGGCCCTCGACCCGGCCGGGCGCCAGCGCCTGCAGGCGCGCCTGAAAGGCTGGTCCGAACTGACACCGCAGCAGCAGGACGAGGCGCGCGCCAACTGGAAACGACTGCAGGCACTACCGCCCGATGAACGTGCCGCCGCCTATGACCGGCTGCGCACGCTGTCTTCCCCGCACCACTGAGCCCGCATGAGCGATATCTATCTGTTTCCCGGCTGGTGGCGCCGTCTTGCCAGCCTGCTCTACGAGCTGTTGCTGGTCACTGCAGTGCTGCTCGGCGCCAGCGCCGTCTACACTCCGCTGGTCGCCTGGCTCGGCCACTCGCCGCTGCTCGACCTGGGTCAGCAGCTGTGGCAGCTGCTGTTGCTGTTCGGCTACTTCGGCTACGCTTGGACCCGCTCTGGCCAGACGGTGGCGATGAAGACTTGGCGTTTGAAGCTGATCGGCGCACACGGCGTGCCGCTCAACTGGACGCGCGCCGCATTGCGCTACCTGATCGCGCTGGTGCTGTTCGTCGGCGTGCCGCTGATCGCCTACAAGGGCCTCGCCGTCGAGCTGGGCGCCGGCAAGACCGCACTGACAGCGGCATTGCTGTGGTGGATCGTGCCGCTCGGCTTCGCCTATTTCGATCCGGAAAAACAGTTCCTGCATGACCGGCTGGCCGGCACCCGCCTGGTCCGTATCAAGCCCGCCGTCTGATCCGCCCGGCCGGCGGCCTGACCGAATACTGAGCTGGATCAAGCCCTTCCCGCCTCTTCGCACTGCATCCTCCACTATAATGCCCGGTTCAACCGGGTGCCGACTCCAGTCCGGCGACTCGCCGGGCGGCAGGACGCCGCCCATCGCCGTGCGCTTGTGCCGCGGGCCTTGATTCACCGTTTCGAGTCTCTTCATGCTGGAAAAACTGTTTCTGCTGTCGGCGCACCGCACCACCGTGCGCACCGAATGCCTGGCCGGGCTGACCACCTTCCTGACCATGTCCGCCATCCTGTTCGTCAACCCCGACATCCTTGCCGCCGCCGGCATCGATCGCGGCGGCGCCTTCGTCGCCACTTGTCTCGCCGCCGCGATCGGCAGCCTGCTGATGGGGCTGTTGGCCAACTACCCGATCGGCCAGGCGCCGGGCATGGGCATCAATGCCTTCTTCGCCTTCGGGCTGGTCAAGGGCATGGGGCTGTCCTGGGAGGTGGCGCTCGGCGCGGTATTCCTGTCCGGCGTGCTGTTTATCCTGGTCAGCGTGCTGAAACTGCGCGAATGGTTCGTCAACGCGATTCCCGCCAATCTGAAGCACTCGATCGCCGCCGGCGTCGGGCTGTTCGTCGCACTGGTGGCGCTGCACCAGGCCGGCGTCGTCACCGGCAATCCGGACACGCTGGTGGCGATCGGCGACATCAAGACCCCGCAGGCGCTGCTGGCGATGGCCGGCTTCCTGTTGATGGTGGTGCTGGACAAGCGTGGCGTGCCCGGCGCGCTGCTGCTCGGCATCCTGGCGGTGACCGCCGCGTCGATTGCGCTCGGCCTGACCCCGTATCAAGGCCTGATGTCGGCCCCGCCGTCGCTAGCGCCGACGCTGTTCAAGGCCGATGTCGTCGGCGCGCTGGACGTTGCGGTGCTCGGCGTGGTGCTGTCGTTCTTCCTGATGAGCCTGTTCGAGACCTCGGGCACGCTGATCGCGATCGCCAGCCGCGGCGGCTTTCTCGACAAGGACGGCAAGCTGCCGAGACTGAAGCGCGCGCTGCTGGCCGACTCCACCGCGATCAGCGCCGGCGCCCTGCTCGGCACCTCCAGCACCACCTCCTACATCGAGAGCACCACCGGCATTACCGCCGGCGGGCGCACCGGCCTGACCGCGGTCGTGATCGCGCTGCTGTTCCTGGCCAGCCTGTTCTTCGCGCCGCTGGCGGCGATGATCCCGCCGCACGCCACCGCACCGGCGCTGCTGTTCGTGGCGATCCTGATGCTCAAGAGCCTGGCCGACCTCGACTGGAACGACATCAGCGAAACCGCACCGGCCGTCG
The DNA here is from genome assembly GCA_025989215.1 of Neisseriaceae bacterium JH1-16. Lineage (GTDB taxonomy): Bacteria > Pseudomonadota > Gammaproteobacteria > Burkholderiales > Chromobacteriaceae > Crenobacter_A. Next base: position 391,473 of record JAPDNP010000003.1, read on the forward strand.
CCTGCGTGGTGGTGATGGCCTTCACCTTCTCGATCTCGGACGGCATCGCCTTCGGCGCGATCAGCTACGTACTGGTGAAGCTATTGACCGGGCAGTACCGCACGCTGTCGCTGCCTATCGTCGTGGTGGCGGCGCTGTTCCTGACCCGGTACCTGTTCCTGTAGCGGGTTCGGTCAAGCCAGGTTGGCCGAAGCAATGAAAAACGGGCACGCCATGGCGTGCCCGTTTGTTTGGCTAGTGGATGATCAGGGCTGGGCCAGATGGGCCTGCGCCGGTACCGCCGTCTCGCGCAGCCAGCCGAACAGCGGCAACGCCAAGAGCACCAACAAGGGCACCACGCCCAGCGCCAGATCCAGCTGGCCCAACCGGCCGACCAGTTCGCCCGGCAGCGCCATCATCACGCCGCCCAGCACGAACTGGCTGCCATTGACCAGCGCTGCCGCGGTCCCGGCACGCCGCGGGCCGACCAATTCGCAGCCGATGGTGAACGGCAACATCGACGCCCCCGCGACCAGGCCGAACAGGAACAGCAGCAGGCCGAACTGCCAGCCGCTCCCCATCCCGCCCCACAGCAGTACCAGCAGTACCAGCAGCAGTAGCAGCTGGGCCAGCATACCGGCCAGCAGCGGTTTCTTGCGGCTGCCGACCGCATCCGACAGCCAGGCGAACGCCGGCGCACCGAACGCCAGCCCTAGCCAGCAGAACGCCGCCGCCAGATGCGCCGTCTCTTCGGCCAGGCCCTGTGCCGCCACCAGCTTGGGTGCCCACACCACGCCGAACGCCAGCATCGCGCCGAAGCTAACCGCGCCGATCGCCAGATTGCTGGCCATGCCCGGCGTGCGCGCCACGCTGAACACATCGTCGAAGACCTGGTGCACGAAGGTCAACGGGTGCTTCGGCCAACCATGCTCACGCCCCCAGCCCGGCGGGTCGCGCAGCAACAACAGCATCACCCCCATCAATACCACCCCGCCCAGTGCGATGGTGTTGATCACGCTGGTCCACGGATAGGCCGCCAGCGAGCGCGACAACACCACCTGCGACAGGAAGGCCGCCACCGAGGCGACGAACTGTACCCAGGCGAACATCACCCCGTAGCGTTGCGGCGGGAACCAGACCCCGCCGATGAAACCGGCGCCGATGAAACCGAATGCGGCTCCGAGGCCGAGCGGCAGCTGCGCCCACAGCAGTTCGGCCAACGATTCGGCCCCGGCCACCAGCGCCGCACCGAGCGCGAGCAGCGCGCAGGCGATCGGCAGCACCCGACGGGCCCCGACGCGGTCGAGCAGCGAGCCTGACAGCAATTGGCTCAACGCAAAGCACCAGGTGTAGGCGGTACCGACCAGGCCGATCTCGGCGAGGCCCATACCCAGGCTGCCGGCGATCTTGCCATTGGTAACCGCGTAGCCGGTCTGGAAGCCGAACACCAACACCACGAAGGCGACGCCGATGGTCCAGTTGAGCCAGGCTTGGCGCGGAGAAACAGGAGGGGTGGGCATGGGACGGCTCCCCGTTCGGTGCAAGCCGCCCGGCCCGACAGCAAACCGCCCCGTCGAAACGGGGCGGGAATCACACCATCACAACTCAGTCGCGACCGTACACCTTGTTGCCGGCGACGTAGGTGGCGGCGATCGCGCGGTCGTCACCCATGGTCATCTGGATGAACAGCGCTTCGTCCAGGTCTTTGCAGTACTTCATCCGGTAGTCGATGATCGGCGTCGAGTGCAGGTCGATCACCGCCAGGTCGGCCTCGAAGCCCGGAGCGATGGTGCCGATCTTATCGGCCAGGCCCAGCGCCTCGGCGGTGCCGCGGCTGGCGAGGTAGAAGGCGTGCCCTGCCGACAGCGGGTTGCCGTTCAGCTGCGCCGCCTTGTACGCCTCGTTCAGCGTCTGCAGCATCGAGAAGCTGGTGCCGGCGCCCAGATCGGTAGCCAGACCGACGCGGATCGGACGGCTCGGGTCCTTGGCCTTCTTGACGTTGAATGCGCCGGAGCCGAGGAAGAAGTTGGAGGTCGGGCAGTGCGCCACGGCCGACTTGGTGTCGGCGAAGATTTCCAGCTCTTCGTCGGTCAGATGGATGCCGTGGCCGTAGATGGCGCGTTCGCGCATCAGGCCGTACTTGTGGTACACGCCGGTGTAGCTGCCGCACTCCGGGTACAGCGACTTCACCCACTCGACCTCGCTGACGTTTTCCGACACGTGCGACTGGATCAGCGCGGTCGGGAAGTCGTGGGCCAGCTGGCCGACCATCTCGAGCTGCTCCGGCGTCGAGGTCGGCGCGAAACGCGGGGTGATCACGTATTCGTTACGGCCGTTGCCGTGCCATTTCTTGGCCAGTGCGGCCGATTCGTCGTAGGCGCGCTGCGGGGTGTCGAGCAGCGCTTCCGGTGCGAAGCGGTCCATGCAGATCTTGCCGGCCTGCACGCGCATATTGTAGCGGCTGGCCACTTCGAAGAACGCGTCGACCGATTGCGGGTAAACGGTACAGTAGACGGTGGCGCTGGTGACGCCGTTCTTCAGCTGTTCGCGCAGGAACACCTCGGCCACTTCGGTGGCGTGTTCCTTCTGGGCGAACTGCTGTTCGGCGATGAAGGTGTAGTTGTTCAGCCAGTCGAGCAGCTGCTCGCCGTAGGCGCCGATGATCTGGGTTTGCGGGTAGTGCACGTGGCTGTCGATGAAGCCCGGCACGATGATGCTGTTCTTGTACTCGGTGACGCTGACGCCGGCCGGCAGCGTGCCGATCAGGTCACTCGCCTTGCCCACTGCGGTGATCTTGCTGTCTTCCATCACGATCAACGCATCGGACTCGTAGACCATACAGTCTTTCAAGTCACGCAGGAACGGATCATCCTTGAAGGTCAGCATTGCGCCGCGAATCGCAGTTTGCATTTGGTACTCCTTTGTTACGTCTTGATTTGGTTGGCGGTTGCCCTACTGCCGTCTGTCGGATGCCGCCGCTATGGGCCGATCTGGTCGGGGCCGGCTATCTCATTGGCGGCCCAGCGTTTTTTCCGCTCCGGACGTGAGCGTCCTCGGTGACAGTAGTCTCCACCCAAAGGATGCCACGAGTCTTTATTTAATATCAAAATTCTTTAACAAAAGCCTTACCTCATCAAGTATCTTGATAGCAAATAATTTATCTGTTGCTAAAGTGTTACGATGTGCTTCTAATAGCGCTTTCCCACCCAAAGCCGCTTACCAGTCAACAGCCATGCCGAATAGAACAGATGGCGTCGACCACATCGTCACCCGTTGGCGTGAGGTCCGCCCGGATCTAGATCCCTCCAGCACCGAAGTCATCGGACGCATTGTCCGCCTCGAGTATTTCATTACCCGCCGCGTGCTCACCGACCTGGCCCGCCACCAGCTGAACGTCGGCGAATTCGACGTGATCGCCGCGTTGCGTCGCGCCGGCGAACCGTACGAACTGTCACCGAACCAGCTGCAGGGCATGGTGCTGATCTCGTCCGGCGGCCTGACCAACCGGATCAACCGCCTCGAAGCGGCCGGCCTGGTCACGCGCCACCCCGACCCGAACGACCGCCGCGGCGTGATCGTGCGCCTGACCGAGCGCGGCCTGACCGTGGCCGACGATGCCTCCGAGCATCACCTGGCCGCCGAAGCCGAGCTGCTCGCCCCGCTGAATGCCGAAGAACGCGTCCAGTTGGCGGCGCTGCTGCGCAAACTGCTGATCAGCCACGAAGGCTGAACGACGACCTGAAAGCCGGGTCGGCCTAGCCGGGCGACCCGGCTTTGTCGTGCCCGGCGTACGGCAGGAACATAGGGAAATGAAAAAGGCTGCCGTCGCCCGGAGCAGGCGCGGCAGCAAGGGGATGGGCCGTGGAGATCGACCCAGGGGAAAGTGCCGGCTGGCGCCGGCATGCTCAACTTAGTCGGCGCACGGCAATCAGCATCACTTGCGGGTTCTTCACCACTTCCATTATCGAACCGGTCACGTCGCCGACGAACTTGCCAGCGGTCAGGCCAGTGGTGTCCGGCTCAACCGGGTTGCACAGGAACAGCAGGGAAGCGCCGAACAGCAGCACACCGAAACAGCCGAAGCCGAGCATCAATTCACGCCAGCTCATCACCGACAGCGCGGCCACCAGTTGCACCAGGCCGAACATCACGCCGAACTTGGCCATGCCAAACCAGACGCCGCCGAGGTAGCTGGCGCCGGCGAAGCCGGCACAAGCGCCCAGCGCCAGCACCACCTGCGACAGCGGCAGCATGCCGAAGCTCTCGGCAGTAGCGAACAGGAACACGCCGATCGCCATCAGGTGGCGATCGAGGGCAGCAGCACCTTGCGCGAGCCGAGACGGTCCGGCAGCGCACCGGAGAACAGTTGGGCAATGACGAACACCCAACTGTACACCGCGGCGATCATGCCGATCTGCTCGATGCTCAGGCCGATGTCGCTGGACACGCGTGAATTGAGGATGGCGTAACCGGTCTGGACGTTGAACAGCCCACCACGGCCAGCGTCCACACCAACCAGGCGCGGCCGCCACCTAAGGCGGGAGTTTTGGGGGCAGTAATACTCGTCATAGTGTTTTCCGTCTTCCTTCGTGCACCCACGAGACGGCGTGGGCAGGGCAGCAGATTGCTGAGATAACACCCCGATTGTGGACGTATCCTCCAAACGGCTATTTGTTTAAAATCAAATTTCTTTTTTTTAAGATATTTATATTGAAGACAAATCGCCGTCGGATGGCAGGCACCCTGCCCCGCACGGCCGCGGTGGAGAGACAGAATGACAATGAACGCAATAGACATGCCCCCGGATGGGGCACGCGATATGGTCGACACGCTCGTTGCGCAATGGCGGCGCGAGCGCCCTGGCCTGGACTGCTCGAGCACCGAGGCGATCGGTCGGCTGGTGCGGCTCGAGTACTTCATGAGCCGCCAGCTGCTGGAACAACTGGAAAAATTCGGGCTATCGGTCAGCGAATTCGGCCTGATCGCGGCGCTGCGCCGTGGCGGCCCGCCGTTCCGCCAGACCCCACAACAGTTGCGCAGCCAGGTGCTGATCACCAACGGCGGACTGTCCAACCGCATCACCCGGCTGGAGGCGATCCGGCTGGTCAAGCGCCGCCCCGATCCGGACGACCGGCGCGGCGTGCATATCGAGCTGACCGAGCGCGGCCGCGAGGTGGTCGACCTGGCCGCCGAGCGCCACCTGGCCACTGAGGCCGAACTGCTGGCCCCACTCAGCGCGGATGAGCGCCGGCAGTTGGCCGAACTGCTGCGCCAACTGCTGCTGCCGCACGAACCGGCGCTGGCAGGACGTTGAACGCGGCGCTTTGCAAGCCGGCAGAAGTACATTAAAAATAATTCTGAAAGAGTCATCAGAATTATCTTAACAATGACAAAAAAATACAGCCTCGCCGCAGGCCGCCTGCTCGCCGCGGCACTGCTCGGCGCCATCCCCTTCGCCCATGCCGACGAATTCACCGTCTCGGCCGGCGCGATGAACAGCACCAATCCGGAAGGACATTCCTACGCCTGGATGCTGACCTACCAGACCCCGTTGAGCGAACACGTCGACGCCAGTTTCACCTGGAGCAACGAGGGCCACGTCCCCGACCATCACCGCGACGGCTACAGCGCCCAATTGTGGCTGCGCTCGTCGCCCGTCTGGGACAAGCTAGTGCTGTCGGCCGGTATTGGCCCCTACCAGTACTTCGACACCACCAAGGCCGCCAATGGCTCCGTCTACAGCGACGACCATGGCTGGGCGATGCTATACAGCGCCGCCGCCACCTACTACACCGACAGCAACTGGCTGTACCAACTGCGCCTGAACCGGATCCAGGGCGGCGGCGGCATCACCACCAATTCAATACAGCTCGGCCTCGGCTATACGCTGACGCCGGACGGGCGCTCCAGCGGCAGCTGGCAGAGCGGCAAGAGCAATAACGAAGTGACGTTGCTGGCTGGACAGACCATCGTCAACAGCTTCAATTCGGAAACCGGCATCGCCAAGAGCGCCGAGTATCGCTACTCGCTGAACCCGGTGGTCAAACTGTCCGGAGCGTGGATCAGCGAGGGCGACACCCGACTGACCCGCCGCAACGGCGCAGCGCTGGAAGGCTGGCTGGAACCGGAGTTCTACGACAAGAAACTCACCATCGGCGTTGGCGGCGGCGTCTACGGGGCAATCGATCACTACCAAGCCAATCAAGCCAGCGGCAGTAGCGGGCGCGAGGTATCCGGCATCGTCACGCTGACCGCCAGTTACCAGCTGGCCGAACATCTGCGCGCCCGGATCAACTGGCACCGCATCGTTACCGACTATAGTCGTGACAGCGACATCATCCTGCTCGGCCTGGGTTACCAGTTCTAAGCCGTTCGCCCAAACAAAACACCCCGCCGAAGCGGGGTGTTTTGCATGGAACGATCAGCAAGGTTGGCCGAACGGCCTAGTCCATCGCGACGGTCGTCGTCGGCATCCACTGCCAGCCGCTGCGTAGGGTGCCGAGCACCGCGTCCGGGTACTGCGGCTGGCCGAGGCTGCCGTTGTAGCGACCGAGCGCGCGGTACAGATTGCCGCGCTCGATATCGAGATAGTGACGCAGGATCGCGCAGCCATAGCGCAGATTGGTCGACAGGTCGAACAGGTCGTGATCGGGCGCACCGATGCTGCGCTGCCAGAACGGCATCACCTGCATCAGCCCGCGCGCACCGACCGGCGAAATCGCGTACTTGCGAAAACCGCTCTCCACCTGAATCAGCGCCAGCACCAGCTGCGGGTCGAGGCCGGCGCGGCTGGCCTCGTACTGCACCGCGGTGAGCAAGCGCTCGCGCACCCAGGCGTCCGGCACGCGCTTCTGCAGCCGCCGCGACATCTCGGCCAACCACGCCGCGCCGTCCTGCGGCCGGGCGAACACCAGCCGCGGCGCGTTGACGTCGCTGACCGAGCGGTGCATCGCCGACGCCACCGTCGCCGACAGCGCCTCCTCGCGCTGTGCGCCGGCCCAGGCGGACAGCGGCAGGCACAGCGCGAGCAGCGCGGCCGTCCGCGCCGCCAGCTGTCGCATTACTTGCCCAGGCGCTGCAGCAGCTCGGCGGCGATCGCGTCGACCGCGATGGCGGTGGCGGCGCTGTCGCGACGGTGCTGGTACTCGACCTTGCCGTCCTTCAGGCCGCGGTCGCCGATGGTGACGCGGTGCGGCACGCCGATCAGCTCCCAGTCGGCGAACATCGCGCCCGGGCGCTCGCCGCGGTCGTCGAGGATCACGTCGACGCCGGCGGCGACCAGCTCACCGTACAACGCGTCGGCGGCGGCCTTCACGCCCTCGTTGCGGTCGTAGCCGACCGGGCACAGCACCACCGCGAACGGCGCGATGCTGTCCGGCCAGATGATGCCGCGTTCGTCGTTGTTCTGCTCGATCGCGGCGCCGAGGATACGGGTCACGCCGATACCGTAGCAGCCCATCTCGAAGAAGCGCGGCTTACCGTCCTCGTCGAGGAAGGTCGCGTCCATCGCTTCGGAATACTTGGTGCCCAGGTAGAACACGTGGCCGACCTCGATGCCGCGCTGGATCGCCAGCACGCCCTTGCCGTCCGGCGAGGCGTCGCCGACCAGCACGTTGCGGATGTCGGCCACTTCCGGCTCGGCGCAGTCGCGGCCGAAGTTGGCACCGGTGTAGTGCTGGTCGTCCTCGTTGGCGCCGATCACGAAGTCGGCCATCAGTGCCACGGTGCGATCGGCGATGATCCGGCCCTTGAAGCCGACCGGGCCGAGCGAGCCCGGCTGCGCGCCGAAGGCGGAGCGGATGCTGGTGGGGCTGGCGAAGGTCAACGGCTTCTTGATGCCGGCCAGCTTCTCGGCCTTGATCTCGTTCAGTTCGTGGTCGCCGCGCACCAGCATCAGCACCGCCTCGTCCTGCTCGCCCTCGACCACCACGGCTTTGACGGTCTGTTTGATGTCGACCTTGAGGAAGTCGACCAGCTCGGCGATGGTCTTGACGTTCGGGGTGTGCAGCTTGGCAAGCTGGGCGCTCGCCGCCGGGCGCTCGCCGGCCGGGGCCAGCGCTTCGGCCAACTCGATGTTGGCGGCGTAGTCGGAATCCGGGCAGTAGACGATCGCGTCCTCGCCGGTGTCGGCGATCACCTGGAATTCGTGCGAGCGGTCGCCGCCGATCGCGCCGGTGTCGGCGGCCACCGCGCGGTAGGTCAGGCCCAGGCGGTCGAAGATCTGGCTGTAGGCCGCGTACATGGTGTCGTAGCTACGGCCTGCCGCTTCGGCGTCACGGTCGAAGGAGTAGGCGTCCTTCATGGTGAACTCGCGGCCGCGCATCACGCCGAAGCGCGGGCGGCGCTCGTCGCGGAACTTGGTCTGGATCTGGTAGAAGTTCTTCGGCAGCGCGCGGTAACTCTTCAGCTCGCTGCGCACGATGTCGGTGACCACTTCCTCGGACGTCGGCTGGATCACGAAGTCGCGCTCGTGACGGTCCTTGAAGCGCAGCAGCTCTTCGCCCATCTTGTCCCAGCGGCCGGTTTCCTGCCACAGGCCGGCCGGCTGCACCACCGGCATCGACAATTCGATCGCGCCGGCGCGGTTCATTTCTTCGCGGACGATGTTCTCCACCTTGCGCAGCGACTTCAGGCCCATCGGCATCCAGGTGTAGACGCCGGCGGCGACCTTGCGGATGAAACCGGCGCGCAGCATCAGTTTCTGGCTGATGATGTCAGCGTCGGCGGGAGCTTCTTTCAGGGTGGAGATGAAAAACTGCGAGGCGCGCATGTTCGGACGGCTTTCTCTGGATTGATAGCGGTAAATGCAACGATTGTAGCGTCAAGCTGCGCCGAACGAAAACGCCGTGCCGCATCGCGCACCGCCAACTAAAATGTCATTAAAATATAACGGCATGCGACCTGCGTACGGCAGACCGCCCGCCGCTGTCAAGCCGCGCCACGCATCTGTCGTATTCCACCGACACCCTGGCCGGTGAGAAACGAGGCCAGAGGTTGGCCTGCCAGAACAGCCGCGTTAAGCTGCGCGCTCCGGAGGCTCTTGCGCACCGCAGCACTTCCGCTGCCCCAGGGCCTTCCAAACCAACCAAGAAACCAAATCGATTTTCATGAGCCATTCTGCATCCGGCAAGCCCGCCATGGCGGGCATCACGCTGGCCGCCCTCGGCGTGGTGTACGGCGATATCGGCACCAGCCCGCTCTACACGTTGAAGACCTGCTTCTCCGCCGAGCACCTGCCCATCACCCAGGGCAATATCCTCGGCATCCTGTCGCTGATCTTCTGGTCCATCATGCTGGTGGTCACGCTCAAGTACGTCACCTTCATCCTGAGGGCCGACAACAAGGGCGAAGGCGGCATCATGGTGCTGATGGGGCTGGCTCGGCGTCTGGTCGAGGGCCAGGTGCGCTGGCGCATCGTGCTGTACGGCCTGTTCGGCGCCGCGCTGTTCTACGGCGATGCGATCATCACCCCGGCGATGTCGGTGCTATCCGCCGCCGAAGGCCTGGAGGTGATCAGCCCCAGCCTCCAGCCGTACGTGTTGCCGATGTCGGTGGCGGTGCTGGCCGGGCTGTTCCTGATCCAGCGCCACGGCACCGATACGGTCGGCAAGCTGTTCGGCCCGGTGATGCTGATCTGGTTCTTCGTCCTCGGCGTGCTCGGTGCAATCAACATCGTCAAGGAGCCGCAGGTGATCGCCGCGATCAACCCGTGGCACGCGCTGGCCTTCCTGCTCCACCACGGCTGGGGCTCGTTCCTGGTGCTCGGCGCGGTAGTGCTGGCGCTGACCGGCGCCGAGGCGCTGTACGCCGACATGGGCCACTTCGGCCGCAAGCCGATCCAGATCGCCTGGTTCAGCGTGGTGCTGCCGGGCCTGGTGCTGAACTACTTCGGCCAGGGCGCGCTGCTGCTGAACGACCCGAAGACCATCGAGAACCCATTCTTCTATCTGGCGCCGCAATGGGCGGTGCTGCCGCTGATCATCCTCGCGACGCTCGCGACCGTGATTGCGTCGCAGGCGGTGATCTCGGGGGCCTACTCGCTGACCCGCTCGGCAATCCAACTAGGCTACTGCCCGCGGATGAAGATCACCCATACCTCGGCGCGCGAGATCGGCCAGATCTACCTGCCGTTCGTGAACTGGGCGCTGCTGGTCGCGGTGATGGTGGTGGTGCTGACCTTCCGCTCGTCGGACAACCTGGCGGCGGCGTACGGCATCGCGGTGACCGGCACGATGGCGATCACCTCGATCCTGTTCTACGTGGTGGCGCGCCACGAGTGGAAGTGGTCGCTGCCGGTGGCAGGCGGGCTCACCGGCCTGTTCCTCGCCTTCGACCTGACGTTCTTTTCGGCCAACCTGCTCAAGGTCACCCACGGCGGCTGGCTGCCGCTGGCGATCGGCGTGGTGATCTTCACCCTGCTCTCCACCTGGAAGCGCGGCCGTGAGCTGCTGTTCGAGCGCATTCAGGAGCACGCGCTGCCGATCGACAGCTTCGTCGAGAACATCGAAGCGTACCCGCCGACCCGCGTCGAGGGCACTGCGGTGTTCCTGACCGGCACCACCCACGGCGTGCCGCACGCGCTATTGCACAACCTCAAGCACAACAAGGTGCTGCACGAGCGGGTGGTGTTCCTGACGGTACGCACCGAGGACATGTCCTACGTCGACGATGCCGACCGGGTGCAGGTGGAACAGCTGTCGCCGAGCTTCTGGCGCGTGATCGCCCGCTACGGCTTCATGGAGTCGCCGGACCAGCAGGACATCCTGCAGCACTGCGAGAAGGCCGGCCTGAGCCTGGAGCTGATGGAGACCTCGTTCTTCCTGTCGCGCGAGACGCTGATCTCGACCGCGCGGCCGGGCATGGCGCGCTGGCGCGAGAAGCTGTTCGTGTGGATGAGCAAGAACGCACTGCGCGCCACCGACTTCTTCCAGATCCCGACCAACCGCGCGGTGGAACTGGGCGCCCAGGTCGAACTGTAAGCGTCCGTCCGCTCGGCACAAGGGCCGCCCCACGGGGCGGCCCTTTTTGCATCCGGCGTTCGGCCAACGTTGGCCGAATGGTTGCCTCTAAAACCTATTCAGCATCTGTCGCCAGCGGCCCTCGGTGGGGTAAAGCGCCGCACTGACCGGCATGGGGCGGTGCGCATGGGGCCTGCCGATCCCTGAACACGGAGTACGTATCCACGCGACGCCTAGCGATGGACTCGCACGCCGAGCGCATCAACGCTGATCAGGGCCGCGCAGCAAGAGGATGAACCGGTCTTCAGCCCGGCAGGCCGGTCGCCGCCCTGACCCGCGCCCAGTCGAAGAACGCGCCCGGATCGGTCTTGCGCCCCGGCGCGATGTCCTCGTGCCCGACCAGCGCGGTCAGCGGCAAGGCATCGCGCAGCGCAGCGCACAGCCCGATCAGGCTGCGGTACTGCGCCGCGGTGAACGGCTCGAAGTCGCAGCCCTCCAGCTCGACGCCGATCGAGAAGTCGTTGCAGCGCTCGCGTCCGGCGTAGTGCGACACCCCGGCGTGCCAGGCGCGTTCGAACACCGACACGAACTGCACCAGCTCGCCGTCGCGGCGGATCAGGAAATGCGACGATACCCGCAGCGGCGCGATGGAGGCGAAGAACGGGCTGGCGGTCGGGTCGATGCGGTTGGTGAACAGCCGCTCGATCGCATCGCCGCCGTATTCGAACGGCGGCAGGCTGATGTTGTGCACCACCAGCAGACTGGGCAGCTCGCCGCCGGGGCGCGCATCGGCATTGGGCGAGACGCGCTGGGTGGCGCCGCCGAGGCGGCCGTCGGCGCCCAGCGCCAGCCGGTGAGCGAAGCGCACCAGCGCCAAGCCGTCCGGGGAAAAGCCGCGGCGCTGTTCGACCAGGCCCACGCCTCGATACAGCGCGCAGGCGGCCCGATTCCGCAGCGCGGCGTCGACGGTCAGCCGCGGCTCGCGCGCCAGCAGGTAGGCGAGCAGGCGCCGCCCCCAGCCCTGCTGCTGCCGCGCCGGGTCGACCGCCACCCGGTCGAGATGCAGGCTGCCGTCGGCCTGGCGCGCCGTCACCACCAGCCCGACCAGCGTCGCGCCGTCGAAGGCGCCCAGCACCTGCTGTTCGGCGGTACGCCCGATGTCGGCGATCTCCTGCCACAGGCACGGCAGCGCCGGATAGTCGAGCCAGCCGATCTCCTGCTGCGTCGCCGCCTCCTCCAGCACGAACGCGGCGAGCAGCTCGGCGGGGGCTGCCAGCGGACGGATCACGGCGGCGTCGCTCATGCGCCCTCCCCGGCCGCGTGGGCGGCGCGCACCTCGGCACGGCGCGCCGCGCGCTCTTCGGCGTCGAACTGCGCCAGATACAGCAGCGAGCGGCCGATGCGCTCGGCACGCTCCAGCCAGCCCAGCAGCAACTCGTCCGATAGCGGCTCTTCGGCCAACGTGGCACGGAACAGGCTCAGCCAGTCGGCCAACAGCGCCGGGGTGACGCCGACCTCCATATGGGTGCGGCCGACCGCCAGTTCCTCGTCGCGGTAGCGCGCGCCGCCGAGCGTGGTCCACCAGAAGTGGGTCAGCTTCGCCTCGTGCTCCGTCCAGTTGCTGACGCGGTCGAACGGCGCGGCCAGTGTCGGATGGACGCGCACCCGGCGGTAAAATCGCGCCACCACCGCGGCGATCCGCTCGCGGCCGATCTCATCGGCGATCGGTGTCATCGTTCCTCCACAAGAGCTATCACATAATAAGGGGCGCCCCCAAGCTTGCGCGGTCGGGGACAAGCCGGCTTTCGCGATTGTAGCGCGGCCCCGTCGTTCGACGCGCGCTTGAGCGCGATCAGGGTCGGACAGCCGGATTTGCGTCAGACTGACGCGATGTTTTTTTGCTTCAGGAGTTCATCATGATCAGCCTAGACTCGCTGGGCAGCGCACCGGGCCCGTCGTTCGACGCGCCGCTCGAGATGCTGCTGGCCTGCCACGACAAGATCCGGCGTTTCTGCGACCAGCTCGAGGCACTGCCCGAGCACATCGGCCAGCACGGCGTCGACAGCGCCGCCGGCCATACCATCGACGGGGTGGTTCGCTACTTCGACCAGGCCGGGCCACAGCACCATACCGACGAGGAAGAGGAGCTCTTCCCCATCCTGCTCGAACGGGTGCCCGAGGCGGCGCCGCGGCTCGAGCAGCTGACCGGCGAGCACGGCTTTCTGCACTCGCGCTGGAACGCGATCCGCGACGACCTGATGGCGCTGAAGGACGGCGACATCACCGCGATCAGCGCCACCGAGATCGGCGAGTTCGTGCGCTTGTATCGCGAGCATGCCGAGATCGAGGAAGCATGGCTGCTGCCCACCGCGGCGCGCACGCTGAGCGCCGACGAGCAGCGCATCGCCGGACAGCGGATGGCGGCGCGCCGGCAAACGGCCTGACCGAACCCTGATGCTCATGACGGGGCGGCCGATTCGGTCGCCCCGTTCATCTTGGCGTCATGCCGGAGTACACTGCGGCTTTTCGCCAGTCCGGTTCGGCCAACATGCTCCTCACTCTGGGCACCCTTCTCCTGATGCTGGTGGTGATCCTGATCGCCGCCGAAGTTTTCACCAATGCGCTCGAACATCTCGGGCAGAAGCTGCAGATCTCCGAAGGCGTCACCGGCTCGCTGTTCGCCGCGGTCGGCACCGCGATGCCCGAAACGCTGGTGCCGGTGCTGGCGATCATGGGCGGCACCGCCGACAGCGCGGTCAACCAGGAAATCGGCGTCGGCGCCATCCTCGGCGCGCCGCTGATGCTGTCGACGCTGTCGGTCTGTCTGATGGGACTGTCGGTGTGGCGCGCACGCGGCGCGCGCGGTGCGATCCGCCCCGAGGCCGGCGGCCTGAAGCGCGACCTGCAGTTCTTCCTCGGCGGCTACACACTGGCCGCGCTGGCGATGTTCTTCCCGCAGAGCGGCCCGTTCGAATTCCTGCGCGGCGTGATCAGCGTGGCGCTGGTGATGCTGTACTTCGTCTACGTGATGGTGACACTGCGCGCCTCGGGCGAGCTGGTCGAGCAGGGCCACGGCACCGAGGCGGGTAAGCCGATGTTCCTGGAGAAACTGGGCCTGTCGGTGAACTGGACCACCATCCTGGCCCAGCTGGCGCTGGGCGTGGCGCTGCTGGTCGGTGGCGCCAAGGGCTTCATCGCCGGCGTCGAGGACGCCTCGGTGCTGCTGCACATCTCGCCGCTGCTGCTGTCGCTGATGATCATCCCGATCGCCACCGAGCTGCCGGAGAAGGTCAATTCCATCCTGTGGGTGCGCAAGGGCAAGGACACGCTGGCGCTGGGCAATATCACCGGCGCGATGGTGTTCCAGGGCACGCTGCTGCCGGCGATCGGCATCGCGCTGACGCCGTGGATGCCGCGCACCGAGGTGCTGGCCGGGCTGGCGATCACGCTGATCGCGGCGATCTGGCTGCGCGTGGCCGCCCAGCGCGGCATCCGCGTCTGGCAGCTGGGCGTCAACGGCGCGCTGTACGCGCTGTATCTGTATATCGGGCTGTCGGCGCACTGAGCGGCTAACAAAACCCGCCCGACATTGCCGTACGACTGGCGTGCGGCCGGGCGTTGTCAGCCCGCCCTAAGCCTGGCCGTCCGCCGTACCGCTCACCCCGGTGCCAACCACAAAGCGCACATAGAACAGGTCGAGCCGCTGTTCGGCCAGGCTGGCCAGCAGCGCGTCGGCCTCGGCGGCGCTGACGACGAACTCCAGCTTCACCGGCAGGTCGCCCTGCAGCTCGATGAAGCGCGCCTCGTGCAGCACGCCGTGGCGGCCATAGCCGGCGATGGCCCGGAACGCCGAGCCGCCGCGGATGCCGAGCCGACGCGCCTCGTCGAGCAGCCACTCGTAGGCGAGCCGGCCGTGGTGGCGACGGTTTTCCGCCACGAAGAAGCGCAGATAGATCGCCTCCTGCATAGCCCCCTCCTCAATACGACTGGCGCGTCGGAATCACCCCGCACCCCGCCGCGCGGCGCGGCCACGTCGCCGAGATAAAGCGGAATCAGGTGCAGGTGCACATGGGCGATGCTCTGGCCGGCCGCCGCACCGATATTGATACCGATGTTGTAGCCATCCGGCCGGTAGTCGCGCTCGAGCAGCGCGCGGGCCTCGTCGAGCAGGCTCAGCAGCGCCTGCTTCTCTGCGTCATCGGTATCGAAATAGCTGGCGACGTGGCGGTTCGGGATAATCAGCAAATGGCCCGGCGTGACCGGGTTACGGTCGAAACGCGCGTGCGCGAGGGCATTGTGCAGTACCGCACCATCCGGATTGCAGAACGGACAGCGCGCGACAGGATCGCTCATCTCGGGAATCCTCCCTGCGGAGAATGCCGGCGGCTCAGCCGCCGATCAGCTTGCGCACGGTAATGATGCCGAGCGCGGTCATGCTCAGCGAGCCGCCCAGGTGCAGCGCGGCCGCGCCGAGCGCCCACAGATACTGCTGGCGCCCCAACAGGCTGACCACCTCGGCCGAAAAGGTCGAGAAGGTGGTCAGACCGCCGAGAAAGCCGGTGATCAACAATAAGCGCAGTTCCGGCGGCAGCGCGCTGTTGTGCTCGAAGAATGCTACCGCGACCCCGACCAGATAGCCGCCAAGCAGATTGGCCGCCAGCGTGCCCAGCGGCACCGTCGGGAACAGCGGGTTGAACAGCAGACTCAGCCCCCAGCGCAGCCAGGCGCCGAGCGTGGCGCCGACCGCGATGGCGGCGAGGGATAGGGTGGGGCCCATGGCAGGTCCTCATCGTCGGCGCCGCGCTCCTGCTGCGACTATAGCAAGGGGGCGCGGCACCACAAGCGGGGGGATCAAACAAAACGGGACGGCCACTGCCGTCCCGTTCGATATTCATCTCCGCCGCTTAGCACCAGTTCACGGTCTCGCGAGCGAAGGGTCAATGACGCGACACAGCAAAATGGACAGGGAGTCCATGAGCATGTCGAGTAGCATTTCAACGCTGGATCACCCGAGCGCAGCAGATCGTGAACGGGTTCTTACGCGGTCAGCTGCAACAGCGCGTCGAACGCGTCGTCGAACAGCTTCAGGCCGTCGCGCTGCAACTGTTCGCCGACCGCCACCAGGTCGATACCGGCCTCGGCCACTTCGAGCAGACGCTCCTGCGCCGCTGGCAGATTCTGCCCCAGCGTATCAGCGGCCACGCCGTGGTCGCGGAACGCGGCCAGCGTCGCGTCCGGCACGGTGTTGACCGTCTCGTCGCCGATCAGGCTCTCGACGTAGAGCACGTCGGAGTAGGCCTTGTTCTTGGTGCCGGTCGACGCCCACAGCAGGTATTGCGGACGGGCGCCGACGGCATTCAGCGCAGCGAATTCGCTGCCGTGGAAACGTTGCTGGTAGCGCCCGTAGGCGGTCTTGGCCAGCGCGATCGCCGCCTTGCCCTGCAGGCCGTCCGGCAGCTGCGGATCGAGCAAGCTGTCGACGCGCGACAGGAAGAAGCTCGCCACCGCCTTGATGCCGGCGACGTTGTGGCCGGCGGCGTGGCGCGCGGTCAGGCCGGCGATGTAGGCGTCCCACACCGCGTCGACCTGCTTGAGCGAGAACAACAGCGTGATGTTGACGTTGACGCCCTCGCTGGTGAGCTGGCGGAACGCCTCGATGCCGGCGGCGGTGGCCGGAATCTTCACCATCAGATTGGGGCGGGCCACCGCCTGCCACAGCCGACGCGCGGCGGCCAGCGTGCCTTCGGCATCGTTGGCCAGCTGCGGCGACACTTCCAGGCTGACGTAGCCGTCGTTCAGATCGCTGGCCTGGTAGACCGGCGCCAGCAAGTCGCAGGCGGCCTGCACGTCGGGGATCACCAGCGCCTCGTAGCGCGCTTCGGCCGACAGCGGCTGCTGTTTCAGCCGGGCCAGGTCGTCACGGTAGCGCGCATCGGTGCTGATCGCCTTGTAGAAGATGGCCGGGTTGGAGGTAACGCCGGCAATGCCGTCTTCATGGACCAGGCGGGCGAGTTCGCCGCTCTCGATCAGCTCGCGCGACAGATTGTCGAGCCAGACACGTTGGCCGAACGGCCGGATGGCTTGCAGACGGTTCATGGCGTATTCCAGATTCGGTTGGGGGGCTTGGAGCCTTATCCTAGCGCCGGCGCAGCGCCGCGCCAAGGCATGACCCCGAATGAAACGACCCGGCACAGGGCCGGGTCGGGGGTTATCGCTCGGAGAGCTGCTCGCCGGCGAAGCTGACGCTGAAGCAGCTGCCCTTGTCCGGCTCGCTGCTGATCTCGAGCCGCGCGTGATGGCGGGCAATCACATGCTTGACGATGGCAAGGCCGAGACCGGTGCCGCCGTTATTGCGTGAACGGCCGCGATCGACCCGGTAGAAGCGTTCGGTCAGCCGCGGGATATGCTCGCGCGGGATGCCGATGCCGGTATCGCGCACCGAGAACACCGCGCGCTCGCCGTCGTCGCGCCACTGCAGCGTGACGGTGCCGCCCTCCGGGGTGTAGCGCACCGCGTTCGATACCAAGTTGCCGAAGGCCGAGTGCAGCTCCTTCTCGCTGCCCCACAGGCCGTGCCGGCTGGACTTCTCCAGCACCACGGTATGGCGGCCTCGCGACAGCCCCTCGGCCTCGACCACCAGGGTGTCGAGCAGTGCATCGATGTCGACCGGGTCCATCGGCACGCTCTTCGGGCTGTTCTCCAGTCGCGACAACATCAGCAGGTCCTCGACCAAGCTCTGCATGCGCCGGGTCTGCTCCAGCATCATCGGCATGAACTGCTTGAGCATGGCCGGATCGGGCTCGGGCATGTCGGCGAAGGTCTCGAGGAAGCCGCCGACCACGGTCAGCGGGGTGCGCAGCTCGTGCGAGACATTGGCGACGAAGTCGCGGTGCACCGTCTGCACCCGCTCCAGCTGGGTAATGTCGCGCGACAGCAGCAGCTTGCGGGTGGAGTCGAACGGCACCAGCTGGATCGACAGCACCTTCTCGCTCGGCGCGCCGGTGCGCAGGATCAGCGGCTGGCTGTGATTGTCCTCGGACATATAGGCATGGAAGCTCGGCTGGCGCACCAGATTGAGCAACTGGTTACCGACGTCGGTCTTGCGATCGAGGCCGAGGTGATCCTGGGCGCTCGGGTTGATCCATTCGATCCGCTCGCCCTCGTCCAGCACCACCACGCCGTCCGGCATCGCCTCGCCGGCATTGATGAAGCGCTCCAGCACATTGGTCAGCTTCTGCTTGCTCTGACGCTGGGTACGCGCCTGCCGATACAGCGCGGTGAACACCACCCGCCAGGCACCGAAGCCATCCGGCACCCGTTCTGGCGAGGGATGGCGCAGCCAGCGCAGCAGCAGCGCCACATGGAACAGATGGAAGCTCAGCCAGGCGCCGAGCAGCAGTGCCACCACGATCAGCGCGTCCTGCGGACTAATCAACTGCCACAGAATCAGCCCCAGCAGGGCGATGACAGCGACCCAGATCAGGGTGCGTTGCAGGAAGTCGCGCAAAATGAATCAGCCTTGGGCAGAAAAACGGTAACCGGTGCCGCGTACAGTCTGGATCAGCGCATCGTGGCCGGTCGGCTCCAACGCGCTGCGCAAGCGACGGATATGCACGTCGACGGTACGCTCCTCGACGAACACATGGTCGCCCCACACCTGGTCGAGCAGCTGCGAGCGCGAGTGTACTCGTTCCGGGTGGGTCATGAAGAAGTGCAGCAGGCGGAACTCGGTCGGGCCCAGGTCGATCGGCGCCTCGGCACCGCTGACGCGGTGGGTGACCGGATCGAGCTTCAGACCGCGGATCTCGACGGTATCGTCGGTCATCTGCGGCGCGCGACGGCGCAGCACCGCCTTGATGCGCGCCAGCAACTCGCGCGGCGAGAACGGCTTGGTGATGTAATCGTCGGCACCGGTCTCGAGGCCGACGATCTTGTCCTGCTCGTCGGAACGGGCAGTGAGCATGATGATCGGCACGTGACGGGTGCGCTCGTCGGCGCGCAGCCGCTTGGCGACTTCGATGCCGGAGACACCCGGCAGCATCCAGTCGAGCAGCACCAGGTCGGGCAAGGCATTCTTGACCAATGTCAGTGCCGCCTCCGCGGTGCTGGCACGCAGAACGTGATGGCCGGCCTGAGTCAGGTTGAACGCGATCAACTCTTGGATCGCCGGCTCGTCTTCTACCAGCAGGATATTGGCAGGCATGGTCTTTCCCCGTTTAGAAACTGAGGCAAGGATAAGAACGGGTGATTACAAAAATATGACATGTCTTGGTGACGGGCGTACTGATTTGTAACAAAAAGTAGCGCGGCCCGTGCCAGACAAAAAAAAGAGGCCTGCACAGTGGGCAGGCCTACAAGGGTCGTTGTCTGAATTCGGACTGTCGACCAGGGACAAAGAGATCACCAGAACCATGAGCCGCCCCGAAACGGAGCACCCGTTGATCCTGCCAGTGCAGGTGGAGACAAGAGGCATCAAGCACCACCAAACAACCGGAACGGGGCGAATTCTACGGATATCGCCGCCACACCGGCCCCGCGAAAGCGTGGATTTTTTCGCCGACCGGCTTCGATTCGTAGTTTGTATACAGTATTTACTTTAGAATTCACGCCATGGACAAATACGATCGCAAGATCATCGCCTGCCTCGGCGAAAATGCCCGGATCAGTTATGCGGAACTGGCTCGGCGGGTGAACCTGTCGGCCCCGGCGGTGACCGAGCGGATCGACAAACTGGAGCGCGCCGGGGTGATCACCGGCTACCGCATCGGCGTCGATCTGACCAAGATCGGCCGACCCATCATCTGCCTGATCGAGCTAACGGTGAAGCACCTGGAATTTCACGCCACCGTCGCGCAGCTGCGCGCGATGCCCGAGGTGGTGGAGTGCTATGCAATCACCGGCACCGGCGGCCTGCTGATCAAGGTGGCGATGGAATCGATGGCCGAGCTGCAGGCGCTGATCGCGCGGCTGATGGAATACGGCGACACCCGCACCTCGATCGTGATCGACACGCCGGTGCCGCCGAGGCTGCCGCCACTGCCCAGCGTCGAGCCGGGCGAAGACTGAGTCCTCGCCAAACAAAACCCCTCTCCAGCGGAGAGGGGTTTTTGCATTTTGGATCCCAGAACCTGTTCACGATCTCGCGAACGAAGGGTCAGACAAGGCGAAATGATGCGAAACAGCGGAATGGACACAGAGTCCATGAGCATGTTGAGCGGCATTTCAACGCAGGATCACCCGAGTGCAGCAGATCGTGAAGAGGTTCTCAGTGCCCGCCCCCGCCGCCGGCAGTAAACGGCGGGCGGGCGAACCACACCACCCCGATCAACAGGATGAACAGGATGCTGAAGCCCCAGAACATCTCGCTGGTGGCGATCTGCACCGCCTGCGAGTGCATCACCTGCTGCATATAGCCATAGGCGCCGTTGCCGGTGATGCCGTGCTGACCGAGCTGGGCGATATAGTCCTGGGTGGCCTGACCGCTCGCCACCGTGTGCTCGCTCAGCACCGCCTCGTGCATCTGCGCGCGCCGGTCCCACATCGTCACCACGATGGCGGTGGCGAAACTGCCGGCCAGGGTGCGGAAGAAGTTCGACAAGCCCGATGCCGCCGCCAGCCGCGAAGTCGGCAGCCCCGACACGATGATCGAGTTCACCGGCACGAAGAAGCACGCCACCCCGAGGCCCTGCAGCAGACGCGGCCAGATCAGCATCGAGAACTCGGTCTCCAGGTTGAAGGTCGACAACCAGTACGAGGTGGTGGCGAACACCACGAAGGCGAACGACGCGACCAGGCGCAGGTCCATCCGGTGCAGGTTCTTGCCGACCAGCGGTGAGAACACCAGCGCCAGGATGCCCACCGGTGCGGTCGCCATGCCGGCCCAGGTCGGCGTATAGCCGAGCACCGTCTGCAGCCACAAGGGCAACAGCACGGTCGAGCCAAAGAAGGCGAAATAGGCCAGGCACAGCGAGATCACCCCGGCGCGGAAGTTGATGCTCTTGAACAGCGACAGGTCGACCACCGGGTGCTCGTCGGTCAGCTCCCAGGCGATCAGGAAGGTCAGCGCCACCACCGCCACCACCGCCAGGCTCACGATGAAGGTCGAGTTGAACCAGTCGTAGTCGTTGCCGTTGTCGAGCATCACCTGCAGGCTGCCCACCCCGAGCACCAGCAGGAAGATGCCCACCTTGTCGATCGGCAGCTTCAGCGTCGGCGTGTCGCGGTGGCCGAGCAGCGACCAGCTCACCCAGGCCGCCAGCAGCCCCACCGGCACGTTGATGTAGAAGATCCACGGCCAGCTCAGGTTATCGGTGATGTAGCCGCCCAGCAGCGGGCCGAAGATCGGCGCCACCACCACCGTCATCGCCCACACCGCCATCGCCATGCCACGCTTGGCCGGTGGATAGTTGGACAGCAGCAGCGTCTGCGACAGCGGCACCATCGGGCCGGAGAAGAAGCCCTGCATCAGCCGGAACGCCACCAGCATCGGCATGCTCTGCGCCAGGCCACACAGCATCGAGGTGACGGTGAACAGCAGGATCGAGGCGATGAACACCTTCACCTCGCCGAAGCGCCGAGCGATCCAGCCGGTCAGCGGCACCGCGATCGCGCTGGCCAGGCCGTAGGACGAGATCACCCAGGTGCCCTGGCTGGAGCTCACCGCCAGGTTGCCGGCGATGGTCGGCACCGCCACGTTGGCGATCGAGGTGTCCAGCACCTCCATGAAGGTGGCGAACGCCAGCGCGATGGTCAACAGCGCCAGCGGCGTGCCGACGATGGGCGGATGCCCGCCGTGCGGCAGGCCCTCAGCGGTGGCCGCGCTCATGGCTGCTGCACCTGCTTACCCGCCTCGCGCTGGACGATCGCCTGCGCCGAGGCGCGCGCCGCCTTCAGCTGATCGTCGTACACCGGGGTGGCCAGCGCCTGCTGGTTCACCGCGATCGCCGTCAGAGCCGAGCCGCTGCGGTCGTGGGTGTCGACGTTGACCACGGTGGACAGACCGATGCGCAGCGGATGCTGCTGCAGTTCCGCCGGGTCGAGCGCAATGCGCACCGGCACGCGCTGCACCACCTTGATCCAGTTGCCGGTGGCGTTCTGCGCCGGCAGCAGCGAGAACGCGCTGCCGGTGCCGGCGCCAATGCCGGCCACCTTGCCGCGGTAGGTCACGCGGCCGCCGTAGACGTCAGCGGTGACCTCGGCCGGCTGACCGATGCGGATATTGGTCAGCTGCGACTCCTTCATATTGGCGTCGATCCACAGATTGTTCAGCGGCACGATCGCCATCAGCGTGGTGCCCGGCGCCACTCGCTGACCGACCTGCACCGAGCGCTTGGCGACGAAGCCGGTGATCGGCGCCGGCACGCTGCCGCGCACATTGTTGATGTAGGCCTGCTCGTAGTTGGCGCGCGCCTGGCGCACGCTCGGGCTGTCGGTCAGCGTGGTGTGGTCGGTCAGCGCGCGCGACACTTCGAGCTGACGCTGCGCCACCAACAGCGCCGCCTTGGCCGAATCGAGCGCGGCCTGGGCGTTCTGCACCGCCGCCTTGGCGTGCGCGATGTCTTCGCCGGCCACCGCGTCGGTGCCGGACAGCTGCTGGCGGCGAGCCAGGTCGTCGCGGGCCTTGACGAGATCGGCCTGACGCTGCGCGATGTCGCTCTTCTTCTGCTCCAGCACCGCGGTGTTCTGGTCGACGCTGCTGAACGACTGGCGCATCTGGCGGATCGACGTGGCCAGCGCCGCCTCGGCCTGCGCCAGCGCCACCGCGGTATCGGCGCCGTCGAAGCGCACCAGCGAGGAGCCGACCTTGACCAGCTGCGTATCGTCCGCGCCGATCGCCACCACCGTGCCGGCGACCTGGGCATTCACATACACCAGGTTGCCGTTGACGTAGGCGTCGTCGGTCTCTTCGTGGAAACGCTGATAGGCGACGTAGTAGATGCCGTAGCCGATGGCGGCCAGCGCGAATGCGCCGCCGATCTTCATCAGCAGCTGTTTACGTTTGCCGTTGCCGTTGCTCGGGCTGGCGGGAGTTTCTTGGACTTGTTCCGACATGATGTTCTCCAAAGGCTCAACGCGCTACGCTGGCGGTCGCCGAGCTGCTCTGGGTGGCATCGCGGTAGCCGCCGCCCAGGGCCTTATACAAATCGACCCGGGCGACCAGCGCCTGGGTCTGCAATTGCAACTGCTGATCCTGCAGGCTCAGCGCCGTCGCGCGAGCCCTCAGCGGGTTGCGGCCATCGGCGAGCCCCGCGCGCGCCTGTTGGCCGAACAAGGCGGCATCGCGCTGCCGGGCCGCCAGCGCATTCGAGAGCGGCACCGCCTCGTCCGCCGTGCCCTTCAAACGCAACGCGGCGTCGTTCACCTCTTGCACCGCCTGCTGCAGCGTCTGGTTGTACTGCGCCACCGCCAGCCGGGCGCCGGCCTCGGCCCCCTTGAGGTTGGCCTGCAGCGCGCCGCTGTGGAAGATCGGCAGGCTCAGCGCCGGGGTGATGCCCATGATGTGGCTACCGTTCTTGAACATCTTGCCCAGATCCAGGCTGTCCACCCCGACGAAGGCCGCCAGGTTGATGTCCGGGTAGAACTCGGCCTTGGCCTGTTTGACCTCTTCGCCCGCCGCGTAGATCTGCTCGCGCGCGGCGGCGATGTCGGCACGACGTCCCACCAGGTCGAGCGGCAGATTGGCCGGCAGGCCGCCCTGCGCCTGCGGCAGCGGCCGGGCCGCCAGGGCCGGGAAGGAGCCCCCCGGCACACCGACCAGACCGCGCAGTTGATTGAGCGTGGTGGCGGCATCGCTCTCGAGCGCCAGCACCTGCTGGTGCGTGCTTTCCAGATCGGCCTTGAGTGGCTCCACCGTCTCGCCCGCCTCCAGCCCCGCCCGCACCCGCTGCTGCTGCAAGGTCACCAGCTGCTGGCGCACGCCTTCGCTCTGCCGGGCCAATGCCAAGCGCGCCAGATCGGCCTGGTACTGGAAGTAGGTCTGCGACACGGCGGCGACCAGGGTCTGGGCGGCCCCGGCGGTCTCGGCCTCGGCGGCGCGGCGACGGCCCAGTGCGGCTTCGAGCGCGGCCTTCTGCTTGCCCCACCAGTCGAAGTCGTAATGGAAGTCCAGCGTCATGCGGCCTTCGTTGAAGATATTGCCGCCGAACGGTGGCGGATAGATGGAGTTGGCCGAAAAGCGCTGGCGCGACACCGAGGTGTTGAAATCGAGGCTGGCGCCGGCCTGGGCGCGGGTCAGATCGACCGTGGCACGCGCCGTGTCGATGCGTGCCCTCACCGTCTCGAGCGACGGCGAGTTCTGCAGCGCCAGCTGCACCAGCTGGTCGAGCTGGGCGTCGTTGAAGCGCTGCCACCAGTTGGCCTCCGGCCATGGGTCGCTGCCCGGCATCACGAAGTCGGCCTGAGCCGGCGCGCGGGCCGCCGGCGGCGCCGACGGATGCGGCAGCGCGGCGCAACCGGCGAGGATCAGCGCCGCCAACAGCGGCGTGATACCCAGGCCACGGCGGGCCAGGCCCGCATAAATGCTATTCATCTGGAACTCACCTTATGAAAACAACCGCGCCCCCCGGCGCGGGTCAAGCTTGCTGCTCGAACGCCAGCACCAGCTTCTTCAGCAGACCCTCGAGCGTGTCCTTCTCTTCGCGGGACAGCACATCGAAGGCGACGCCGCTGCGCGCCCGCAGTTTCGGCAACAGTTCGTCCATCACCGCGGCCCCCTTGTCGCTCAGCGCCAAATCGACGCGGCGGCGGTCGGTCGGGCTGGGGGTGCGGCAGATCAGCCCCAATTGCTCCAGCTCGTTGCAGATGCGCGTCATATTGGTGCGCGTCTCGCCGGTGCACTGCGACAGCTCGGACGGATTCACCGCCGATTCCGGCGCGCTATACAACATGATCAAGGCCGAAAAGCTGACCACGTTGAGACCGCTGTCGCCCAGCTCGTCGTTGGCCGACTCGGCCAGCCATTTCCACAGATGCTTGATCAGATGGATCAGCGCGGTGTTCTGCTGACCGTCACCAGGCAGGCGCTGGAAAACCCGGGCAATGCGCTCCTCGGCTTCTTCGAAGCTGCGGGCGGCGATAATGGGATCACTGTTCATTTCTGAATAGTACACAATTCAACTATATCTATCAAAATATTTCCTAGCGGTATTATCACCACTATTAGCAGGGGCAATCCACGGCGCACCATGGCCTAATGAAGCTCGACTCAGAAAGGCAGAAAAGAAGGGACGCGCCACAGCACCCCAAGCGGCGGCAGCGCCGCCGCACAAATGCCGTCGGAAGCATCGGGGGCATGGACAGGAAGGGAAAGAGCCGAAAGTCGCGAGCGGGCAAGGCAAGCCCTGCGCGGTGGACCTACCGCCTTGGCCAGTGCAACCTTGCCAAGCGATGGTCGGTAGCGTGAACTCACGCTTGCCCTCAGAACCGGTTCATGGTGTCGCGAACAAATTCTAAGAAAGACCACAGCCCCGGCAACCGATCACACGGTTGCCGGGGCTGTCATTTATGGCTGGCCATCAGGGTGCGCCCGCTCGGGCGCCCCATTCGGTCAACTAGCGGTCAACGCGCCGGCCAACGGTTCGGCCGCCCCGCTCAGCACCACGTGCACCAGCTCCGCCGAGAAGCGTTGCACGCCCAGTGCGCCGAGCCCCACCAGCGCGGTCAGCCAGCGTTCGCGTTCGGCCAACGGTGCCGCCGGAATGGCGGCACCAGCCAGCGGAGCCGGTGCGGCAGTGCTCGCCGCCGGTACTGCCGCCCAGGCACCGCGCACCTCGTCGGCGATCAAGTCGGCCTCGGGGCCGATCACCACCTGCACGCTGCCGGCGGCCGGGCGGATCATCCCGCGGGCGCCCAGCGCCTTCAGCGCCGGCTCGTCGACCGCCTCGTTGCTGACCACCTGCAGGCGCAGTCGGGTGGTGCAGGCATCGACCGCCTTCAGGTTGGCCGAACCGCCGAGCGCTTTCAGGTAGGCGAGGCCGCGCGCGCTGCCTCGAGCAGCCGCCACGACGGTAGCCGTCGCTTCACGGCCGAGCGTCGGCAGGTTGAAGCGGCGGATGCAGAAGCTGAACAGGCCGTAGTAGACGACGAAATACACCACGCCGACCGCCAGCATCACCAGGCCGTTCTCACCCTTGCCCATCGACAGCAGGAAGTCGAACAGGCCGGCCGAGAAGGTGAAGCCCAGGCGCACGTGCAGCAGGTGCATCAGCGCCATCGAGATGCCGGTCAGCACCGCATGCACCGCGTACAGCATCGGCGCGAGGAACATGAAGGCGAACTCGATCGGCTCGGTGACGCCGGTCAGCATCGCGGTCAGCGCCATCGACAACAGCACGCCGCCGACCGCCTTCTTGTTCTCCGGGCGGGCGTTGCGGTACATCGCTAGGCACGCCGCCGGCAGGCCGAACATCATCACCGGGAAAAAGCCGGCCATGAACGAGCCGGCCGTCGGGTCACCGGCGAAGAAGCGGTTCAGGTCGCCGGTGGCGAGCTTGCCGGCCGCGTCGGTGAAGCTGCCGAACACGAACCAGGCAAAGGAATTGAGGATGTGGTGCAGGCCGGTGACGATCAGCACGCGGTTAAGCACACCGTAGACGAACAGGCCGAACTCGCCGGCGTTGATCAGCCAGTGGCCGATCGCGTCGATTCCCGACTGGATCGGCGGCCAGACCAGGCCGAACAGCAGCGCCAGCAGCAGGCAGGCGAAGCCGGTGGCGATCGGCACGAAGCGCTTGCCGCCGAAGAACGCCAGGTACGGCGGCAGCTGGATGTCCTTGTAGCGGTTGTACAGGTTGCCGGCGACGATGCCGCTGACGATGCCGGCGAGCACGCCCATATTGATCGCCACCGGCTTGCCGGCGTCGTCCAGGTGCACGAACAGCGCCCAGAAACCGCCGCCGGCCGCGTGCGCCTGCAGCGTCTCCGGCATCACCTTCAACACCGCGGTCAGCACCAGGTAGCCGATCACGCCGGCGAGACCCGCCGTGCCGTTGTTGTCCTTGGCGAAGCCGACCGCCACACCGATCGCGAAGATCAGCGCCAGATTGCCGAAGATCGCGTCGCCGGCCTGCGCCAGCAGCTTGATATCCAAAAGATCGGGCTGGCCGAGGCGCAGCATCAGGCCGGCCACCGGCAGTACCGCGATCGGCAGCATCAGCGCGCGGCCCAGCTGCTGGATCTTGGCGAACTTGTCGTTTGTAGTCATTGTTTTACCCTCCCCTGTGTAGATTGGTGCGGTTCACGCCTGCGGCCAGTTGGCCGCAACCCGTGCACGCACCGCCTGCGCCGACGGCAGACCGAGCATCGCCAGCGCTTCTTGCCGGCACTGATCGACACTCAGCTCGCGCACCTGCGCCTTGATCTGCGGCACCAGCGCCGCGCCCACCGACAACTCGGCGACGCCGAGGCCGACCAGCACCGGCACGGCGGCCGGCTCCGACGCCAAGGCGCCGCATACGCCGACCCAGCGGCCGTGCTTGGCCGCACCGTCCACCGTCAGCTTCACCAGCCGCAGCAGCGCCGGATGCAGCCCATCCAACTGAGCAGCCAGCCCCGGATGGCAGCGGTCCATCGCCAGCGCGTACTGGGTCAGGTCGTTGGTGCCGATCGACAGGAAGTCGGCGTGTTCGGCCAACTGGTCGGCCAGCACCGCCGCCGACGGCACCTCGATCATCACCCCGACTTCCGGGCGCTCGGTCACGCCGAGCCGCGCGGCGATCGTATCGATCAGCGCGCGCACCGCGACCAGCTCGGCCACGTCGGTGATCATCGGCAGCAGGATGCGGCAGCGTGCCAGCGGTTTCACCGCCAGCAGGCCTTCCAGCTGCGCCTCCAGCACCTCGGGGCGGGCGAAGCCGCTGCGGATGCCACGCAGGCCCAGCGCCGGGTTCGGCTCGGGCGGCAACGGCAGGTAGGACAGCGACTTGTCGCCGCCGACGTCGAGGGTGCGGATGATCGCGGTCTTGCCGGCCAGCGCGTCGACGATGGCCTGGTAGCTGTCGCGCTGCTCGGCGGCACTCGGCAGGCTGTCGCGCTCCAGGAACAGGAATTCGGTGCGCAGCAGGCCGACGCCGTCGGCGCCGCAGCGCACGGCGTCCTGGGCATCGGCGAGGCTGCCGATATTGGCGGCCACCTCGATGCGCACGCCGTCGCGGCTGACCGCCGGATCGTGCGCGGCGGCGAAGCGACGCTCGCGCTCGTCCTGCAGCAGCGCCAGGCGCTGGCGCGCTTCGGCCAAGGTGGCCGGCTCGGGCTGGCTATCCAGCAGACCCGCGGCGGCATCCAGCACCACCTCGCGGCCGGCCGGCAGCGCCAGCACGCCGTCGCCTGCGGCGACCAGCGCCGGGATACCCATCGCCCTGGCGATGATCGCCACGTGGCTGGTGGCGCCGCCCTGGGCGGTGACGAAGCCGGCCACCCGCTCGCGCGGCAGCCGGGTCAGCTCGGACGGTGCCAAGTCATCGGCGAGCAGGATGCTGCGTTCGGCCAAGGTCGGCTCGGGCAGCTTGCCGCCGGCCAGCTGGGTGAGCACCTGGCGGGCGATATCGTTCAGATCGCTGACCCGCTCGCGCAGCAGCGGGTTGTCGAGCGCGCGCAGCTCGTCGGCCTGTACCTGCACCGCCTGGCGGAACGCCGCGCCGGCGGCCATGCCGTTGGCGACGCTGTTCTCGGCGGTGGCAGCCAGCTCCGGGTCGTCCAGCAGCGCCAGGTGCGCGCTATAGATGTCGGCTTCCTGGGTGTGGCCGCGCGAGCGGGCGCCGTGCACCATCGCGTCGATCTGGCCGCGTACATGGGCCAGCGCATCGGCGAGGCGGGTGAACTCGGCATCGGCGCCGGCCGGGGTTTCGGCCAACTCGGGCAGGCCATGGTCGAGCCGCACCAGGGTGCCGACCGCCAGGCCCGGCGCCGCGCAGACGCCGGCGAAGCGCGGGCCGTGCTGTACGCCGGTCGGCATGGCCGGGGCCGCCACCGGCGCATGCGCCGCCACGCTAACCGTCTCGATCGCCGCGACCACCGCCGCCAGCGCCGCCGCCGCGTCGGCGCCCTGGGCGCTCACCTCGACGCTATCGCCCTCGTCGGTGCCCAGCCGCATCAGCCCGACCACGCTGGCCGCCTTGGCCGAACGCTCGCCGAAGCGCACCTCGACCCGGGCAGCGAACGGCTTGGCCGCCGCCTGCACCAGCGCCGATGGCCTCGCATGCAGGCCGCCGCCGTGGCGCACCGTGGCGCGGGCCTGCAGCACTTCGCCCGCGGCGGCCTCGGCCTGCTTGCCCTGCCCGACGGCGGCCACGTGAAACAGCGGCGAGACGCCGGCCTCGACCCGGCCAGTGCCGAACTGCTGCGGCGCGAAAGCGTCGCCGTTCACCACCAGCACCACGGTCTGCAGGCTCTTGGCGCCCTGCGCCACCCGATCGGCGTCGAATTCGATCAACAGTTCGCCGGCCGCGACGCGCTGGCCTTCCCGGACCTGGGCGGTGAAGCCCGCGCCGTTCAACAGCACGGTGTCGATGCCGACGTGGATCAGGATGTCGGCGCCGGCGTCGCTGCTGATGGTCAGCGCGTGGCTGGTCTTCGCGAGCTGGCTGATCGTGCCGGCACAGGGCGCGAGCACCCGGCCGTCGGCGGGCTCGATCGCCACGCCTTCGCCCATCATGCCGCCGGCAAACACCGGATCGGGCACGGCGGACAGCGGAAGCACCCAGCCGGTCAGCGGGGCAAGCAGGGTCAGTGCATCAGTCGACATCGGCGTCCTCTCTTTTGTGTGGTCCGGGGAGCCGCTCTGCGGCGGCCCTGCCCGTGGCCCGCCCCGTTTATAGGGTGCAGGTGACTTTCTGCAGATGGCGCGGCGCGTCCGGGTTCAGGCCGCGCGCTTCGGCCAAGTTAGCCGCCATCAGGTAGAAGCTCTGGATCGCGGTGAGCGGATCGAGCACCGCGTCGTCGGCGGTGGCCAGCGTCAGGTCACGCTCGGCCACGTCGGCCGGTGCCGCCAGCAACACCCGCGCGCCACGGCCGCGCATCTCTTCGGCCAGCGCCAGGATGCCGGCCTGCTCCGGGCCGCGCGGCGCGAATACCAACAGCGGGTAGCCCTCGTCGATCAGCGCCATCGGGCCGTGCTTGATCTCGGCGCTGGAGAACGCTTCGGCCTGGATCGCACAGGTTTCCTTGAACTTCAGCGCCGCCTCCAGCGCCACCGCGAAGCCGAGCCCGCGGCCGACCACCATGATGCGTTCAGCGTCTTTGAGCACCGGCAGCGCGGCCGACCAGTCCTGCTGCGCCGCCTCGGCGAGCCGCTCCGGCAGCGTCTCCAGCGCGGCGAGCAGCACGCGGTCGTTGCCCCAGTGCGCGACCAGTCGGGCGACGGCGGCCAGCGTGGCGATGTAGCTCTTGGTCGCCGCGACACTCTTTTCGGCGCCGGCCGCCAGCGGTACCGCCCAGTCGCAGGCAGCTGCCAGCGGGCTGTCCGCCTTGTTGACCAGCGCTACCGTGGTGGCACCGGCCACACCGAGCGCCGCCATGGTGTCGACCAGGTCGGGGCTCTGGCCCGACTGCGACAGCGCCACCGCCAGCGCGCCCTCCACCGCCAGCGGCGCCTGGTGCAGCGTCATCAGCGACATCGGCAGCGATACCACCGGTACGCCCAGGCGCTGCATGGTCAGGTAGGCGAAGTAGTTGGCCGCATGGTCGGAGCTGCCGCGCGCCACGGTCAGCGCCAGTTTGGGCGGGCGTTGCGCCAGCTGGCGCGCCAGCACCGACAGACGCTCGTCCGAATACATATGCTGGGCGGCAACCGCTTCCGGTGCCGACAGCGCTTCCTCAAGCATCAGCGAGGCCAAGGCATTCTCCTTCGACAAAGACTTCGTTCAGGTTCAGATCGGTATCGAGCACCACCAGGTCGGCCCAGGCGCCCTCGGCCAGGCGGCCGCGGTCCTCGACGCCGAGGTAGTCGGCCGGATAACGCGACAGGCGGTTGGACGCATCGGCGAGCGACAGGCCGATGCTCACCAGGTTCTTCAGCGCCACATTCATCGTCAGCGTGCTGCCGGCCAGGGTCCCGTCGGCCAGGCGCACCCCGCCCAGGCACTTGGTGACCGGCTGCGAGCCGAGCTTGTACTGGCCGTCCGGCATGCCGGCGGCGGCGGTGGAATCGGTGACGCAGAACAGGTGCGGGATGGCGCGCAACGCAGTGCGGATCGCGCCCGGGTGCACGTGCAACAGGTCGGGAATCAGCTCGGCGTACTCGGCGTGCGCCAACGCGGCGCCGACCATGCCCGGCTCGCGGTGGTGCAGGCCGGTCATCGCGTTGAACAGGTGGGTGAAACCGCTGGCGCCATGCTCGAGCGCGGCCACGCCGTCCTCGTAGCGGCCCAGCGTGTGGCCGAGCTGCACCCGCACGCCGCGTTCGGCCAGGGTGCGGATCAGTTCGAGGTGACCGGACACTTCCGGCGCCACGGTGATCAGCTTCAGCGGCGCCAGGCGCATGAACGCCTCGACCTCGTCGAGCACGCCGGCCTTGGCCTGCGCCGGCTGCGCACCGAGCTTGCCCGGGTTGATGTAGGGGCCTTCCAGGTGCACGCCGAGCACCCGCGCGGCGCCGGCGACGCGCTCGCGGCAGGCCGTGCCGATCGCCGCCAGCGCCGTCTCGATGTCGGCGCGCGGCGCGGTCATCGTGGTGGCGAGCAAAGAGGTGGTGCCGAAGCGGGCGTGCTGGCGTGCGATGGTATCGATCGCCGCGCCACCCTCCATCACGTCGGCGCCGCCGCCGCCGTGCACATGGGTGTCGATGAAGCCGGGCAGGATGTAGCGGGCGGCGCGGCCGTCGTCGTCGACCGGCGTGCCGGCAAGCTTGGCGATGCGGCCGTCGCGCAGGCTCAGCTCGCCGTCGAGCCAGCCGTGTTCGGTCAGGATGCGACCGGCAAGGATGCGGGATGCTGCGCTCATCGGGTCAGCTCCACCACGAAGTCGTAGTAGTCGTTGCGGCAGTAGGTGATGGTCAGCTCGACCGCACGCTCGTCGGCGCTGTAGCCGATCCGGGTCACCAGCATCATCGCGTCGCCGACCGGCACCTGGGCGAGCCTGGCGATGTGCTCGGGGGCGTTGACCGCGCGGATGTGCTGGCGGGCGCGCACCACCGCGTGGCCGAGCCGGTCGAGGTGGGCGTACAGCGAGTCGCCGAGCAGGCCCGGCTCGGGCAGGCAGTCGAGCGGCAGCGTACTGTGCTCGATCGCCATCACCACGCCGTCAGCCAGGCGCTGGCGCTTGAGCCGCGCCACCGGGGACAGCGGCTCGATGCCGAGGCGCACCGCCTCCTCGTGGTTGGCGACTCCGGTATCGCGGCTCAGCCACACCGTCGACGGGGTGTAGCCCTTCTCGGTCAGCGTCTCGGTGAAACCGGTCAGCCGCGACAGCGGCTGCTCCATGCGCTGCGAGATGAAGGTGCCCGAACCCTGGCGACGACGGATCAGGCCCTGCTCGAACAGCAGATCGAGCGCCTTGCGCGCGGTGACGCGCGACACGCCGATCTCGTCGGACAGGTTGCGCTCGGACGGCAGCGCCTCGTTGGGGCGCCACCAGCCGGCACCGATCGCCAGGCTCAGGCTGCGCGCCAGCTGCAGATAGAGCGGCGTCGCCAGCGACTCGTCGGGTTTGAGCGTTAACAGGCGGTTATCCATGCAGTCGGTCTCCTCGGCCCGGATTGGGCAGTCGGCTCGCACACTAGCGGTCGGTGCGCCGCCGTGTCAATACCACTTTAAGACCATTCTGCCGGCTTTGTGACCGGAATTTGACGACGCGCGACAAATATCGCGTTTTGCTGCGCCGCACCCTGCATACAAAACACAACAGACCACTTTCCGGGTGGAAAGTGGTCTGTCTCATAAGCCAGAAAATTCAGCGAAATGAATGGCTTGGTATCAAATCTCGCCAAGCTTGGCCGAATCGGCGCCGTTCGTCGGCTAGGCCGCCACCGCGCGCGAAAAAGACGCCGCCGCAGCCGATCGGCAGGGGCTCAGCGGCTCTTGAAACCGAGCAGCGCGACCGCCGCGATGATCACCGCCATCGCCGCCAGTTCCGGCGTGCCGATGTGCTCGCCGGCGAACAACACGCCCAGGCCGACCGCGATCGCCGGGTTCACATAGGCGTAGCTGGTGGCCGCGGCCGGGCGCACGTGGCCGAGCAGGTACTGGTAGGCGCTATAGGCGATGATCGAGCCGAACACGATCAGGTAAGCGAGCGCCAGCCAGCCGGACAGGCTGGGCGCGGTGGTGAGCTGCTCGCCCATCGCGCGGCTGCCGATCAGCAAGGCCGCACCACCGGCCAGCATCTCGCAGGCGCTGGCCATCGGCCCGGCCGGCAGCGGCAGGCGGCGGCTCCAGGCCGAACCGAACGCCCAGCTGGCCGCGGCGGTCAACAGCAATGCCGCGCCTGCCGGGCTGGCCGACAGGTTGCTGCCCTGATTGAGCAAGGCGATGCCGGCCAAGCCCAGCGCGATGCTCAGCCACTCGACGCCGCGCACCTTGTGACCGAACGCGCGCGAGAACAGCACGGTGAACAGCGGCACGGTGGCGATCACCAGCGCGGCGACCCCGGACGACACGTCTTTCTCGGCCACCGTCACCAGGCCGTTGCCCAGCGCCGGCATCAGCACGCCGAGGATCGCCGCCCCGCCCCACTCGCGCCGGGTCGGCCACGGCGTGCCCATCAGCCGCAGCACGGCGAACAGGATGGCGCCGGCGATCACGAAGCGCAGTCCAGCCATCATCAGCGGCGGCCAGCTCTGCACTCCGATGCGGATGCCGAGGTAGGTCGAACCCCAGATCACGTACACCGCGAAGAAGGCGGCGATGGTCAATGGGGTGAGCGCGGAACGGACAGCGGGGGCAGCGGCAGACATGATGACAATATCCAATCGGCAAAGCGCGACTTTGCCCGAATGCTCCCGGCGGTACAAGGGGCAGAACCTGGCGGTTTCGGCCGGTACAGTCGCCCGGCCGACGCCAATGAAAACGGCGCCCCGCGGGGCGCCGTTCGGCCAATATTTTCTTGCTTGCACTAACCTGTTCCCAAAGCGTAGCGAGCGGGCGTCAGCGAGGGGCGGACGGAGCGCAGGAACCGGAATGTACACGGAGTACATGAGGATTCCCGATCGCTGAGCGAATCAACAGATTCGCACGCCGACCGCCCAGCCCGAGATCACGTCCGCGCAGTAGCTTTGGGGACAGGTTCTCAGCGCGAAGCCTGGCGCTGCAGGATATTCGAGAACTCTTCCATGAAGGTATCGAAGCGGGTCGCCAAGCGGTCGACGTCGGCGGCGAAGCGGTTGTAGCCGATCACCGCCGGAATCGCCGCGAACAGGCCGATCGCGGTGGCGATCAGCGCCTCGGCGATGCCCGGTGCCACCGTCTGCAGCGTCGCCTGAGTGGCGTTACCCAGGCCGATGAACGCATGCATGATGCCCCATACCGTACCGAACAGGCCGACATAGGGGCTGACCGAACCGACGGTGGCGAGGAAGGCGTTGTGGTTCTCCAGCACGTCGAGCTCGCGCTGTGCGGCGGCGCGCATCGCGCGCCGACTGCCATCCATGATGTCGGACAGCTCGCCGTGGTTCTTGCCGCGCAGCTTCAGGAACTCGCCGAAGCCGGACTGGAAGATCCGCTCCATCGCCGAGCCGTCCTGACGGCGGCTGCCGTCCTCGTACAGCCGGTTCAGGTCGGCGCCGCCCCAGAAGGTGCGCTCGAAGTCGTCGCTGTCGCGCCGGGCGCTCTTCAGCGTCAGCGACTTCTGGATGATCAGCGCCCAGGACAGCACCGACAGCACCAGCAGGCCGGCCATGACCAGTTGCACCACCAGACTGGCATTGGCGATCAGGCTGAATACAGACATCTGTTGCACGTTGGTTTCCTCTAATAGAGCTGCCGGCTAGCGTAGCACGCGGCCGGTTTCAAAATCGATGATGGTCGACGGCTTGCGGCGCTTGCCGATCCGTCCGGGTAGCGCCAGCAAACGTTCGCCGAAAGTCCGGCGGCAGCCGCGCACGCTGCGCTCGGCCTGCTTGCCGGCCGGATTGGCCGAGGTCGACACCAGCGCCGTGCCGAGCGCGCGGCACAAAGCCGCCGCCTCGCCGTGCGCGGTGACCCGCACCGCGATCTTGCGATGCCGGCCGCGCAGCAGCGGCAACACCCGGCGCGAGGCCGGCAGCAGCAGGGTATACGGGCCGGGCCAGTATTCGGCCAAGCGGGCCTTGTCGGCGGCCGACAACGGTGCGATGTACGGTGCCAGCTGCGCGATGTCGGCGGCAAGCAGAATCATGCCCTTGTGATTAGGGCGCCCCTTCAGCCGGATCACCCGGCGCAGCGCGCGGGCATTAGACGGGTCACAGCCGAGTCCGAAACAGGACTCGGTGGCGTAGGCGAGCACACCTCCGGCGGCCAGTGCGCCACGCGCTTGGCGCTGCAGGGACCGGCCGGGCAAACGGTAACACTTCTTCACGGATGGATACGGGTTGTCGACAGCAAAACGCTAGGCTAGCAGATTGACCGGGCGATGGCGCGGGGGTTCCGGGCCTACCCAACAAAATCAGCGTCACCGACTCGGAAGCATGGAAACGCGGTTGGTGGGCCGTGCGCGGTATCGCCGCAGACGAACATGGTCGGGTTTGCCGCTATCAGCCCCAGGCAGGAAGCTGCCCAGCTACGTCCCCACCCACCCCCACACCATTTAGCTTTTTGGTTTAGAACAGCATTTACTGTTTACGGTGAATTATTTCTACCATTTGCTCGAGCGCTAAGCCATCAATGACCTATACGCAGCATGCAGACAGGACAAGACCATGCGTCATTACCTATTGCTCGGATGGTGGTTAGCACTGTGCCATGTTGCCTATGCCGATACATCGGTACTGCTCTTTGGCGCCTCGAAGCATAATGGCTGCGACCAGAACAGATACCCCTGTAAGTTCGAGCAATTCAACCCCGGTGCCGGCCTGGAGTGGTCACCCACCGAAGAGCCTTGGGGTCGCCCCTTCGTGCGCGGAGGTCTATACCGCGACTCGGAAGGAAAAACAGCCTATTTCGCGACTGGCGGGCTGCGCAAGGATTTCCTCATCGGCGACGATTTCACGCTCGGAGCAGGCCTAATGGCCGGCTACCTGAACGGCTCCAACCACAACGGGGTTGTCGCCGTTCCCTTCGTGTCGGCCGGCAGCGGCCGGGTCGCGGTGGAGATGGGCTACGCTGACAACCGGCTCGGCCACCACGTCCATCAGGAGCGGGTCAGTACTGTCATCACATTCAGCGCTCGTGTCGCCCTTTACTGACGAAGCGCACTGAACAGCGCACCAGCTCCCAATGGGATAAAAAAAACAGCGCCCTGAGGCGCTGTTTTTCCATGCTGCCACTACTTTAGCTGCGACGGCCGATCGCGCGCGCGCCGATGTCGCGGCGCAGCTGCTTGCCGGCGAAGTGGACTTGGTCGGCGACCTGATAGGCGCGGGTCTGCGCCATCTTGACGCTGTCACCCAGGCCCACTGCGCACAGCACCCGGCCGCCGCTGGTCACCAGCTCGCCCTCGGCATTGTCGGCGGTGCCGGCGTGGAACACCTTCGCATCGTCGGCCTCGGCCGGAATGCCGGTGATCAGATCGCCCTTGCGCGGCGCCTCAGGATAGCCCTCGGCGGCCAGCACCACGCCCAGCGCGACGCGGCGGTCCCACTCGGCCTCCACCTTGTCGAGCGTGCCATTGATGCCGTGCTCCAACAGCACGGTGAAGTCGGACTTCAGCCGCGCCATGATCGGCTGGGTTTCCGGGTCGCCGAAGCGGCAATTGAACTCGATGGTGAACGGGTTGCCCTGCGCATCGATCATCAGCCCGGCATAGAGGAAGCCGGTGTACGGGTGGCCGTCGGCCTTCATGCCGCGCACCGTCGGCATGATGATGTCGCGCATCACCCGCGCATGCACCTGCGGGGTCACCACCGGTGCCGGGCTGTAGGCGCCCATGCCGCCGGTGTTCGGCCCCTGGTCGGCGTCCTTCAGGCGCTTGTGGTCCTGGCTGGTGGCCATCGGCAGCACGTGCTCGCCGTCGACCATCACGATGAAGCTGGCCTCTTCACCGGCGAGGAAGTCCTCGATCACCACGCGTGCGCCGGCATCGCCCATCTTGTTGCCGACCAGCATGTCGTCGATCGCGGCGTGCGCCTCGTCCAGCGTCATCGCCACCACCACGCCCTTGCCGGCGGCAAGCCCATCGGCCTTGATCACGATAGGCGCACCGCGACCGTCCACATAGGCGTGGGCGGCTTCGGCGTCGCTGAAGGTCTCGTAGCCGGCGGTCGGGATGCCATGGCGCTTCATGAACGCCTTGGCGAAGTCCTTCGAGCTCTCCAGCTGCGCAGCGAACTGCGTCGGGCCGAAGATCTTCAGCCCGGCATTGCGGAAGGCATCGACCACCCCGGCGGCCAACGGCGCCTCCGGGCCGACCACGGTCAGGTCGACCTTCTCGCGCTTCACGAACTCGATCAGCTCGGGAATCGCGGTAATGGCGACATTGGTCAGGGTGGCATCGCGTGCGGTGCCGGCATTGCCCGGCGCCACGAACACCTTAGAGACGCGGGTCGACTTGGCGATACGCCAGGCCAGCGCGTGCTCGCGTCCGCCCGAGCCGATAACCAGTACTTTCATGCGAAATACTCCAGTAATCCCCCGCGACACGGCCCAGCCGTGTGCGAAGCACTCATTGAATCACAACTGCCAGCGCAGCCAAGCGAACAGCACGTTGCCATTATTGTGGCCGCCGGGAATATAGGTCGCCTGCAAGGCCAGCCTGCGGTACTCGACCGATACCAGCGGCAGCACCACCGGGATAGGCACATAGCTGTAGTCCGAGCGCGCGGTCATCCCGAGGGTGAAACCGGCGCCGAGCCGCAGATCGTCGCCGCCCGGCCGCCAGATCTTCTGGAAGGCGTAACCGGCAAACGGTTCGACGTCCTTGTGCGAATCGAGGAAGGCCATCGCGTACACCGCGTGCCAGTCGCCATCGGCATCGTAGCGATAGCGCCCGATACCCAGACCCCACGGCCGCTCGTTGTACTCGTCGATCTTCTCCCTATCGTAGAAGGCGCGGTTGTGCCACGTCTCGACAGGCAAGTACAGCTCGTACTGGTCGGAGTCCCAGGTGGCGGCGATATTGTCCCAGCTATGTTGCCAGAAACCGGGCTTGGCCGCGGCGGCATCGTTCGGTGCGGCCGTTACATTGGCCGAAACGGCCGGCGAAGCCGGTACTGCAGCCGCCGGGGCACTCGCATCGTCGGCCAGTGCCGGCAGGCAGCTCAGCGCCAACAAGCCGGCGCCAAGACAGGAAACAAACGATCTCATCAAAAAAAAAACAGTATCAAATACAGCGGGCCGGCATGCCGGCCCGCCTGTTAACAGAAGACTCAGTGACGGAAGTGTCGCACACCGGTCAGCACCATGGCGATGCCGTGTTCGTCGGCGGCGGCGAACACCTCTTCGTCGCGCATCGAGCCGCCCGGGTGGATGATGGCCTTGATGCCCTGCTCGGCGATCACGTCGATGCCGTCGCGGAACGGGAAGAACGCGTCCGACGCGGCGACCGCGCCGGCGAGGCTCAGGCCGGCATCCTGCGCCTTGCGGGCGGCGATGCGGGTCGAGTCGACGCGCGACATCTGACCGGCGCCGATGCCGGCGGTCTGACCGTTCTTGCAGAACACGATGGCGTTCGACTTCACATACTTGGCGACGCGCCAGGCGAACAGCAGGTCGGTCATTTCCTGCGCGGTCGGGGCACGCTTGGTCACCACGCGCAGCTCTTCCAGGCTGACGTTGCGCACGTCCGGGGTCTGCACCAGCAGGCCGCCGCCGACGCGCTTCAGGTCGAACGGGTTGGCGCCGCCGGTCAGCGGCACTTCCAGTACGCGCACGTTCTTCTTCGCGGCGATCACGGCCTTGGCGCTATCGGTGAAGGCCGGGGCGATCAGCACTTCGAGGAACTGGCCGGTCACCGCCTCGACGGTGGCCGCATCCACTTCGCGGTTGAAGGCGATGATGCCGCCGAAGGCGCTGGTGGTGTCGGTGGCGAACGCCAGCTTGTACGCGGTCAGCGGGTCGGCCGCGACGGCGACGCCGCACGGGTTGGCGTGCTTGACGATCACGCAGGCCGGCTCGGCGAAGGTCTTCACCGCTTCCCAGGCCGCGTCGGCGTCGGCGATATTGTTGTACGACAGCTCCTTGCCCTGCAGCTGCTGATAGTGGGCGATACTGCCCGGTGCCGGGTCGAGGTCGCGGTAGAACGCGGCGCTCTGGTGCGGGTTCTCGCCGTAGCGCATGTCCTGCACCTTCACGAACTGGGCGTTCAGGCGGTTCGGGAACGCGGTGCGTTCCGGCACGCCGGCGACGGTGCCGGCGGCCAGGCTGGTCAGGTAGTTGGAGATCGCACCGTCATAGGCGGCGGTGTGGGTGAACGCCTTCTTGGCCAGCTCGAAGCGGGTCAGCTTGGCCAACGCGCCGGCGTTGTCCTTCAGTTCGGCCAACAGCGCCGGGTAGTCGGCCGCGTCGGTGACGATCGCCACGTGCGCCCAGTTCTTCGCCGCCGAGCGCACCATGGTCGGGCCGCCGATATCGATGTTCTCGATCGCGTCTTCCAGCGTGCAATCGGCCTTGGCGATGGTCGCCTCGAACGGGTACAGGTTCACACAGACCAGATCGATGTTGCCGATGTCGTGTTCGGCCATCTTGGCCACGTGCTCCGGCAGGTCGCGGCGACCGAGAATGCCGCCGTGCACCTTCGGGTGCAGGGTCTTCACCCGGCCGTCGAGCATTTCCGGGAAGCCGGTGTAGTCGGACACCTCGGTCACCGCGATGCCCTGTTCGGCCAACAGCTTGGCGGTGCCGCCGGTGGACAGCAGCTCGACGCCGTGTGCGGCCAGGCCGCGGGCAAATTCAACAATGCCGGTTTTGTCGGAAACGCTCAGCAACGCTCGTTCGATCTTGGTCATGATTGCAGTACCGCTGGTGGTTTAAGGTAAAGAAACTCAATCGCCAGATGCACCGAAGGCCGCTTGCGGGGCGGCCTTCGTTCATCTTGATATCAAATCAAATCGTAACTCTTCATCTTCTTGCGCAAGGTATTGCGGTTGAGCCCCAACAGCTCCGCCGCGCGCGTCTGATTGCCCTGGGTGTGCGCCAGCACCACCTCGATCAACGGTTTCTCGACCCGTGCCAACACCATGTCGTAGATGGCCGCCGGCGCCTCGCCGTCGAGGTCGCGGAAATACTGTTCCATCGCATGGCGTATGGTCTGACCGATGTGATCGCTGGTTTGCATGGCTATTGTTGTGTAATGCACCGGGGGTTGATCAAACCGCCGCGTCGTCGTGGGCGACGTCGGCGTCGTATTCCAGCCGTTCGGACATCGCCGACAGCTGGTCGAAATAATGGCTGACCGCCAGACGCTGCTCGGCGGTCGATTCCAGCCGGTACATGGTCTGGCGGAACTCGTTGGAACCGGCCAGGCCCTTGGTGTACCAGGCGATATGCTTGCGCGCGACCCGGCAACCCGAGTACTCGCCGTAAAAACCGTACAGCTCGTCGAGGTGTTCGAGCAGCACTTCGCTGATCTCGGTCACGCGCGGGGCCGGCAGCGTCTCGCCGGTCTCCAGGTAGTGCTGGATCTCGCGGAACAGCCAGGGCCGCCCCTGCGCGGCGCGGCCGATCATGATCGCATCGGCGCCGGTATTTTCAAGCACGAAGCGTGCCTTGGCCGGGCTGTCGATGTCGCCATTGGCGATCAGCGGGATCGAGATCGCCTGCTTCACCGCGCGGATCGTGTCGTACTCGGCCTCGCCCTTGTACATGTCCTCGCGGGTGCGACCGTGCAAGGCCAATGCGGCGATGCCGGCGTCTTCGGCCAACTTCGCGATGCGCAGCGCATTCTTGTGTTCGCGGCTCCAGCCGGTGCGGGTCTTCAGCGTCACCGGCACGTCGACCGCCTTCACCACCGCCTCGAGAATGCGCGCCACCAGATCCTCGTGCTGCAACAGCGCCGAACCGGCGGCGACATTGCACACCTTCTTCGCCGGGCAACCCATATTGATGTCGATGATCTGCGCGCCGTGCTCCACATTGAGGCGCGCCGCCTCTGCCATCTGCACCGGATCGGCGCCGGCGATCTGCACCGAGATCGGCGCGACCTCGCCCTCGTGGTTGGCGCGCCGCAAGGTCTTGGTGGTGGTCCACAGCGCCTTGTTCGAGGTGATCATCTCCGACACCGCCAGCCCCGCGCCAAAGCGCTTGCACAGCATCCGGAACGGCCGATCGGTGACGCCGGCCATGGGCGCGACGATCAGGCGATTGGGCAGCGTATACGGGCCGATGCGCATGGCGTTTGGGGTACTCGGGTCGGGAAGGGGGGCAATTGTAGCGGGTTTCGTTCGGCCGGTAAAAACCTTTTTGCTTATTTTTTAAGCGTCGCCCATAGCCATTCGAAATCGCCCCACAGGCGCTTGGGGCTGCTCCGCAAACCGACAACCAGCCCTTGTGGTCAGCCATGAAAAAACCCTTCCGCCACAGGCGGAAGGGTTTCGGGATAGGGTGGAAGTCAGCCGATAAGCCGGGTCCTGTCGTTGGACAGTCATTCCTCTAGGCCTGCCGTTACCGACAGGCTCAAGCAACCTACCCGGGGACAACGCGAGCCACGTTAGCGCCCCCCTATTTGGTCTTGCTCCGGATGGGGTTTAGCCTGCCGTCCGTGTTACCACGTCCGCGGTGCGCTCTTACCGCACCTTTTCACCCTTGCCTGTGCTGTCCAGCCAGGTTTCCCTGCCTGGATAAAGACTTTGTCGCCCTTGCGGGCGACCAGTCCAGCCATCGGCGGTTCAGCTCTCTGTTCCACTTTCCGTCGCCTCACGGCGCCCGGCCGTTAGCCGGCATCCTGCTCTATGGAGCCCGGACTTTCCTCCCCGCCCACAAGGGGCGCGGCGACTGTCTGTCTGACTTCCGGCGCGGATTGTAGCGCATTTGCGCGCCCCGCGCCCGCCGCCGCGACCGGCGTCAGTCGAAGCGCAAGGTGTAGCGCGATTCAGCCGACGACGACTGCTGGCCGGCGCGCAGCACCAGCGACCAGCCCTTCGAGATGGTGTAGACCGCCTTCACCGTCTGATCGGCGCTGGTGACGCCGTACTCGTAGCCCAGATACAGCTCGCGGGTCAGCTGCTTGCCGACCGTCACCACCTGCTCGGCCGGGCTGAGGCTGCCGTCGGCAGCGGTGCGCGCCTTGCGGCTGGTCATCCCCAGGTCGTCGAACAGGCCGACGTGGTCGTTCACCGCGCCGGCCAGCAGCGCGCCGGCCGCCGCGCCGAGCGCTGCGTCGTCCTTGGCGTCGCCGCTGGACGCGCGCCCCATCACCAGCCAGGACAGCTTGTCCTTCTCGCTCATCGCCTCGTCGGCCACCAGCCGGATGTGCGGCGCCGATACCGAGCCGGTCACCTCGACCCCGGCCCCCACCGGCGACAGCCGGCGCACCGCGCGCACGTTCAGGCCGGGGTTGTCGATCGGACCGGCGAAGGAGATCACCCCGGTCTCGATGTCGAGGTCCTGGCCATAGGCCTTGTAGCGCCCCTTCTCCACATGCACCTGGCCGTTGGCCGTCGGCTGCAGGCCGGGCTTGGCGTCGACACGGATCTGGCCGGACAGCGTCACGTCCAGGCCCTGGCCGACGAAACGGAAGCGGTCGCCCAGGTCGAGCGCCAGATTGACCGTGATCGGCAACTTGCTGAACGACGACGGTTCGGGCGGCTTGCGTCCCACCACCACCACATCGTCGGACAGCGTCGGCGCCCCGGTCTTGGGCAGGTCGATGCGGCCGCGGTCGACGCGCAGCTTGCCGGTCAGCGTCACCCCCTCGGTCGGCGACAGGCCCAGCTCGCTGGTGCCGGACAGCACCAGCACCCGGCCGGGCTTGTCGAACACGCCGAACTTGTCGAACACCACTTTCGCCTGCGCATTCGGGCCGCTGTCGCGCGCGTCCATCACCCCCGAGGCGACCACCTCGCCCTTGCCGCCGGCGAAGCGCAGCCGCTCCAGCACCACCCGCGGTCCGTCGAGCTGCGCGGCCAGCTGGCCGTCGGTCAGGCGGATGCCGGTGGTGCGGTCGAACAGCGCCAGCTGCTCGCCGGTGACCCGGCCGCGCAGCAGCGGCTGCGCCAGCGCGCCATCGAGCTGCACGTTGGCCGAAAGCCGCCCGGCCACGCTCAAGCCCGGCGGCAGCAAGGCGGCGAACGCGCCCAGCGACGGCACCTCGGCGCGCACCGTGCCGGACAACGGCGTGCGCGGCGTCGGCAGCGCGTTGCCGCTGGCCAGCGCACCCTGGCCGGACAGCGTGGCGTACTTGCTGACCACGTCGAGCGCGAACTGGGTGCGGCCGTTGCCAAGGTCGACGCTGGCCTTCAGCATCGACAAGCCGGCGGCAAGCTTGCGGTTGTCGGACGGCAGCAGCACGTCGCCGCGCAGCCGCGTCACGTTGATCCGGCCGCGCGGGTTCTTGCCCAGCGCCACGTCCCAGTCGGCACCGAGCACCAGGTCCTGCTGCACCGGCAGCGTGACGAAGGCGGACAGCGCCGCCAGCGCGATATTGTCGGCGCGGCCGCTAGTGGCCAGCGTGCCGTCGTGGCGCCAGTCGAGCGCGTTGAGCGCCAGGTTGCCGCCAAGCAGGCTCAGCCGCGCGGCGCCGACGGTCACCCGTTCGGCCGACGCGCTGATGCCCACCGGCGCCAGCAGGCGCAGGCTGGGCTGACCGCTCAAGTCGAGCCGGCTCAGCGTGCCGCGCCAGTTCACCACCTTGGCGTCCAGCCCGCCGGCCGCGGACAGGCCCAGACCGTAATCGCGCTTGTCGAACTGGACGCGGCCGTCCAGCGTCAGCGTGTGGCGCGAGCGGGTACCGTCGGCCAGCAGCCGCAGCGTCGGCACCGCCAACGTGCCGGCGCGCAACGCGTCGACGTCGAGCGCCACCTTGAACGGACTGTCGGCGGCATCGCGCAGATTG
Source organism: Neisseriaceae bacterium JH1-16 (assembly GCA_025989215.1). GTDB lineage: Bacteria > Pseudomonadota > Gammaproteobacteria > Burkholderiales > Chromobacteriaceae > Crenobacter_A. Next base: position 435,458 of record JAPDNP010000003.1, read on the forward strand.
CCGGTGAGCTGCACCCGCTCGGCGGCAATGCCACCCGGCAGCCGCAGCCGCTGCGCGGACAGCGCGGCATTGATCACCGGTTGCTTGGTCGAACCGGACAGCTCGGCGTTGCCGCTGATCCGCCCGGCAAAACCCGGCCCGACCAGGCCCAGGTTTGGCGCGTCGATCACCAGCTTCAGCTTGTCGCCCGGCTTGCCCCAGGCGCCGTTGGCGTCGAGCTTGTTGTCGGCCAGACGCAACGAGGCCGTTAGTTGGCTGACCCGCTGGCCGTCGAGATTCAGCTTGGCCTGGCCGGACAGCGGCGCGCCGGACAGCGTGCTCGGCGCGAGCTTCAGCTCGGCGGCGAGTTTGGGCCCGCTGGCGAGCAGGCCCTTGGCGCTCAGCATCGCGCTGAGCTTGCCCTGGGGCCAGCCGGGCATGAAGCGCGCCGGGTTGGCCGAACGCAGTTCGGCATGGGCATCGACTGGCAGCGTAGCGCCCAAGCCGAGCTTGCCGGCCAGCTGCACATCGCCGCCGTCCTTCGCCGCCAGCTGCAAGCGGGCGATGTTCAACTGCGACTGGCCGGTGGCATCCTGCCCGAGCGCGAGTTGGCCTTGCGCCGTCAGCGCCCCGCTGACCAGATTCAGCGCCAGCTGCGGCGCGCGGCTCGTGCCGCCGATCTGCAGCGTTCCGGATAGGGGCGGCTTGAGCAGCGCGGCGTGGAACTGGGTCAGGTCGAGCCGAGTCAGCGCCGCGTGCAGCGCCAGCCGCTGCTGCGAGGCAGTGCCGCTCAACACCAGCTGGCCGCCGGCCAGCTCGGCGTTCAGCGCATCCAAGGTCAGCCGGCCGTCGCTCACCTGCAGCGCCCCGGTCAGCAAGGACAGGGGCAAGGCGCCGGACGGCAGGCTGCCCGGACGCTGGTTGATCAGCGACAGGCCGCCCTTCAGCGCATGGGCGCCGGCCGGCTCGGCGATCACCGCCAGGTTCAGCAGCGCCTTCGGCCAAGCCGGATTGAGCGCATGCGGGTTGATGCCACCGGCGCGCAGATTGACGCGCTTGAGCTTACGCAGCAGTTCGGGCGCGAACGGATCGACCTGGCCGTCCAGATCGGCCGTCACCCCCTCGCCGCTCAGCTGGGCGGCCAGTCGGGTGTCGCTCAGGTCGCCGGACAGCCGGCTCTTGGCGCTGACATCGATCTCGTCGAGCCGGCCGTCGGCGGCGATCTGGCCGGCCAGCTTGAACGGCCGCGCATCCGCCAGCGACAGGCTGCCGTCGGCCTTACCCCACGGCGAAGCCAGCCGGGCCAGCGTCAGCCGGTGCTGGCCGGCGTCGTAGCGGTAGCTCGCCTCGACGCCGTACAGCAGCGGTTCGCCCGGCAGCAGCGGTTCGCCCGGCAGCAGCGTCAGGCTGTCCAGCGACAGCTTGTCGATGCGGACCGACAGCGGCAGCGCAAGCGACTCGGGCAAGGTCGGCGGTGGCGACGGCGGGGTCGGCTTGCTGGCGATGCGCAGATGCCCCAGCTCCAGCGCGCGCACGTGCAACGTGCCCGCCAACAGTTCGTTCGGCGCCCAGTCGAAGCGCAGCCGGTCGAGCTCGACGTCGCTGCCGGCGGTGACCACGCGCACGCCGCTCAGCGTGAAACCGTCCCACAGATTGCCCCGGCTTTGCTTGACGCTGAATGCCCCCTGGCTGAGCCGACCGGCGTTGTCGAGCAGCCAGGCGAAGCCGCGGTCGCTGCCGGAGCCCCAGCCGACGAGCCCCGCCAGCGCGGTCACCAGCAGCAGCGCGAGCCCGACCAGCCAGTAGCCCCAGTGACGGCGGCGCGGCTTGGCCGGCGGAGTCTCCGGAGGGCTCTGCGGCGGCGGGTTGGCCGAAACGGGCGCGTTATCGAGAGGATCTGTCATGGCAACTCGTCAGAAGGCCAGGCCTAGGCTCAGGCTCCAGCGCCAGCGCTTGTCGCGCTCGGCACGGGCCACGTCGAAGGACAACGGCGCCACCGGGCTGAACCAGCGCGCGCCGACGCCGTAGGACTTGGCCGCCTGGTAGCTGTTCCAGTTGTTGGCGGCATCGCCGATGTCGCTGAACAGCGCCATCGCCCAGCTGGGCACCACCGGGATCTGGTACTCGACGCTGCCGACCGCCAGCACCCGGCCGCCCAGCACCGAGCCGGCCGGACCGGCCACACCCAGGCTCTGGTATTCGTAGCCGCGCACGCTGTTCGGGCCGCCGGTACGGAATAGCAGCGCCTCCGGCACGCTGGCGGTGTCCTTCGCCCAGACCTGGCCGGCCTCGGCGCGCGCGACCAGCGTACCGTACTTGCTCGGCCACGGCGTGTAGTAGCCGACCGCGTGCAGATAGCCGCGCACGAACTCGGTGTTCGAGCCGATGCCGCCGAGCGTGCTGGAGATCTTGGAATCGAACAGGTAACCGGAACGCGGTCGCAGCTCGTCGTCGACCGCGCGCTGCGTCCAGCCGTAGGAGGCGAACAGCGCGGCGCTGCGGCCGAGCGAGCCGTCGTCGACGATGTCGGCGCGTTCGCTCAGGTATTCCAGGCCGATGCGCGACTCGATATTGCCGCGCTGGCGGATGCGCCAGGCACCGCCGCTGATCGACTCGGTGCGCAGGCCCTGGATCTCGCTCTCATCGTACTTGACGTTGATCGAGTGCGAATAGCCGTCCGAGCCGCGCGGAAAGCCCAGGCCGGCCGAATAGGTCTTCTGGTCGCGCTTGACGTCGGCCAGCACCGAGCCGGTCCAGCCGCGCTTGAACAGGTTGTAATGCTCGTAGCCGACGCGCACGCCGGGCCCTTCCACGCTGTCGTAGGTGAGGCCCAGCTCGAGCTTCTGACGCGGCTGTTCGGTCACATCGACGGCGACCGGCACCTGGCCGTCCTGCAGCTTGCTGAAATCGGTGATGACGATCGCGCTCTTGTAGTGCGAGTCCTGCTCCAGCGCATTCTGGTAGTCGAGCACCTTGGAGAGCTGATAGGGCGAGCCCTGGCTGAAATCGGCCATGCCGGAGGCGACCGACTGCGGATAGCGCTTGTCGCCATTGATCGTCAGCGGGCCGAAAGTGATGCGCTGGCCGCTGTCGAAGCGGGCGCTCAGCGTGGCACGATGGGTGGCCGGATCGATCTCGGCGCGGCTCTCGGCCACCTTGGCCAGCGGGTAGCGGTCCACCGTCAGCGTGCGCAGCGCCAGCTTCTTGCTGCTGGCCCAGTCGTCCTGGCGAAAGCGCGCGCCGATCGGCAGCGCCCACACCTCGATCAGCTTGGCATAGCGGGTCTGGAAGTCCGACTCCTGGTGGATCGCGCCGTCGACGCGCAGCGTCACGTCGGCAATGATCACCGGCGGACCGGGGTCGACATGGATCAGATAGCCGCCGTCGACCTTGTCGACCTTCACCTTGGCCTCGAAATAGCCTTCGGTTTCCAGCAGCGCGCGCGCCTGTTCCGGCACCTCGTCGACCAGGGTGGCGAGCTGCTCGTCATCGAGGTCGGCATTGTCGTGCTCGCTGGCGAGGTCGAGATGCTCGGTCAGCAGCTTGGCAAGGTCGCTGTCGGGCGCGTCGACGTGCACCGTGTACGCGGCCAACACGGGGGCGGCGTGACAGGCGAGGGCCAGCACGACAAAGGGAAGAAAACGGCGTGACGGCATCCAGAATCAATCTTGTCTATCTGCTTGAATGGTAAAGAATCTGCCGGGTGCTGGCGAGCCTGGCGCACGAATCGCGTCCCATTTTCGGAAAATCGCAGCCGTTTCATGCCGATTGCCCGGCGACTCCCCCTCCTCCCCGCTACACCGCGGTGATCGTCAGCTCGATGCCGAGCCGCGCCGTCATCGCCCGAAAGCCGTCCAGATCGTAGCCGGGCCGCGATGACACCAGGGTGACGAAGGCACCGCTACCGGGACGCACATGCGCCGCCAGCTGTTCGACCACGGTGTCGGCCGGATCGAGACAGGTCAGCGACGGCGCCGCTTTGGCGAAATAAGGCGCCAGCCATGGCAGATGGGTCGACGACAGCGTAATGACATCGATGCCGGCCGGGAGTTCGGCCAACCTGGCGCGCACTGCGGCCAGCGTGCCAGCCGGATCGCTGACGAAGGCGCCGCTCTCCACCAAGGCCACCAGGTCGGACGCCGCCACCAGTTCGACCCGGCCGCCGCCCGCCTCGCCCGCCACATAGGCGCGGATCTCGGCGCTCTCCACCAGCGAATCGACGCCGAGCACCGCGACATGACCGGTTCGCGAGGCGGCCAACGCCTGGCGCACCGGTGGGAACACTCCAACCAGCGGCACCGGGCTTCTGGCTTGCAACTCGCCCAGCACCATCACCGACGGCGCGTTCGACGCCACCACGATCGCTGCCGGCTCGTAGCCGGCCAGCCGGGCCAGCGTGCCCTGCAAGGTGGCGAGCAGCTCGGCGCGGCCCTTGCCGCCATAGGGAAAGCTCGCCCGGTCGGCGAAATAGACGATGTCCTGCTCGGAGTAGCGCTCGGCGATCTTGCGCGCGATCTGGTAGCTGCCGATGCCGGCGTCGAATACTGCGATCGGGCGGTTCAGACTCATGGGAAAACTCCGGTTCGGCCAACGTCGCTATGACATTGAACAGTCCGCCCGATTATCCGCGCGCGCCGGCCGCCGGGCAAAAAAAGACGGCGGCCCCATAGGGACCGCCGGTCAAGGTGAGAAGGAGGACGTCGCCGCCCCCCAATGGCAATGCTTATTTCTTGCGCTGCGGCGGCAAGTCGGTGCACGAGCCGTTGAACACTTCGGCCGACATGCCGATCGACTCGCCCAGCGTCGGGTGCGGGTGGATGGTCTTGCCGATGTCGTGTGCATCGCAGCCCATTTCGATCGCCAGGCAGATCTCGCCGATCATGTCGCCGGCGTGGGTGCCGACGATGCCGCCACCGATGATCTGGTGGGTTTCGGCGTCGAAGATCAGCTTGGTGAAGCCCTCGTCGCGACCGTTCGCGATCGCGCGGCCGGAAGCGGCCCACGGGAACACCGACTTCTCGATCTTCAGGCCGTCCTTCTTGGCCTGCTCTTCGGTCATGCCGACCCATGCCACTTCCGGATCGGTGTAGGCCACGCCCGGGATCACGCGCGCATCGAAGTAGGCCTTGTGATCGGCAGCGTTCTCGGCCGCCACGTGGGCCTCGTGTACTGCCTTGTGCGCCAGCATCGGCTGGCCGACCAAGTCGCCGATGGCGAAGATGTGCGGCACGTTGGTGCGCATCTGCTTGTCGACCGGGATGAAGCCGCGATCGGTCACCACCACGCCGGCGTTCTCGGCGCCGATCAGCTTGCCGTTCGGCGCGCGGCCGGCAGCAACCAGCACCAGGTCGTAGCGCACCGGCTCTTTCGGAGCCTTGTCGCCTTCGAAGGTCACGTAGATGCCGTCTTCCTTCGCCTCGACCGCGGTGGTCTTGGTGTTCAGCATGATGTTGTCGAAGCGGTGCTCGTTCATCTTCTGCCACACCTTGACCAGGTCGCGGTCAGCGCCCTGCATCAGGCCGTCCATCATCTCAACCACGTCGAGACGCGCGCCCAGCGTCGAGTACACCGTGCCCATTTCCAGGCCGATGATGCCGCCGCCGATGATCAGCATCTTCTTCGGCACCGACTTCAGTTCCAACGCGCCGGTCGAGTCGACGATGCGCGGATCTTTCGGGATGAACGGCAGGTTCACCACGCGACTGCCTGCGGCGATGATCGCCTGGCCGAAGCGGATGACTTTCTTCTCGCCGGTCACGTCCTTGCCCTCACCGGAAGTCAGCTGCACTTCCAGGTGGTTCGGGTCGAGGAAGGTACCGATGCCGCGCACGGTTTCCACCTTGCGCGCCTTGGCCATGCCGGCCAGACCGCCGGTCAGCTTGCCGATTACTTTTTCCTTGTAACCGCGCAGCTGGTCGATGTCGATTTCCGGCTTGCCGAACTTGATGCCGTTGGCTTCCAGGTGCGCCACCTCGTCGATCACCGCCGCGTTGTGCAGCAGTGCCTTGGACGGGATGCAACCGACGTTCAGGCACACGCCGCCCAGGGTGGCGTAGCGCTCGACGATCACGGTCTTCAGGCCCAGGTCGGCCGAACGGAACGCGGCGGAGTAACCGCCAGGGCCGGCGCCCAGCACCAGCACGTCGCATTCGATGTCGGCGCCGCCGGCGTGGCTGGCCGCCTTCGGCGCTTCAACCGGCGCGCTGCCGGCGTTGGTGGTGGCCGAGGCCACCGTCGCCGGCTTGTCGGCCGGTTTGTCCGCGGCCGCAGCGGCACCGACCGCTTCGACGATGGCGATCACGTCGCCTTCGGAAATCTTGGCGCCGACCGCGACCTTCAGTTCGACGATCTTGCCGGCGGCACTGGCCGGTACTTCCATGGTGGCTTTGTCGGTTTCCAGCGTGATCAGCGAGTCTTCCACGGCCACGGTGTCGCCAACCTTGACGAAGACTTCGATCACGTCGACGCCGGCGTGACCGCCGATGTCAGGAACCTTGAGTTCGATGGTGTTGCTCATAATCTTCCTTGCGCGGGATGAGGTGCGGGGAATGCATCGCGCACTCCCCAGAACGCCAAAAACCTGCTGCGCGTCTCGGATGCTTCGTTGGACGGTGCTCGAAATCCTCATGGACACCTAGTCCACTCCGGTTTCTGCGCTCCGCCCGCCTCGCCAACGAGACGCTCGCGACGGTTTTTACAAGTTCTCTTACAGCACCAGTCGGCGGATATCGGTCAGCAGCTTGCCCAGATGCACGGTGAACTTGGCCGCAGCGGCGCCGTCGATCACGCGGTGGTCGAAGGACAGCGACAGCGGGCACATCAGGCGCGGCGCGAATTCCTTGCCGTTCCATACCGGCTTGATCTGCGACTTGCACACGCCGAGGATCGCCACTTCCGGCGCATTGATGATCGGGGTGAAGCTCGAACCGCCGATGCCACCCAGGCTGGAGATGGTGAAGGTCGCGCCCTGCATGTCGGTCGGCTTCAGCTTGCCTTCGCGAGCCAGGCCGGACAGCGTGGTCAGTTCCTGAGCGATCTGCTTCAGGCCCTTCTGATCCACGTCCTTGATCACCGGTACTACCAGGCCGTTCGGCGTGTCGGCGGCGAAACCGATGTGGTAGTACTGCTTGAGCACCAGGTTGTCACCGTCGAGCGAGCTGTTGAAGGTCGGGAACGCCTTCAGCGCCTCGGCGGCGGCCTTGATGATGAACGCCAGCGGCGAAATCTTCAGGCCCGACTTTTCCCATTCCTTACCGATGTCCTTGCGGAACGCTTCCAGCTCGGTGATATCGCACTCGTCGTTGAACGTAACGTGCGGGATCACCACCCAGTTGCGGTGCAGGTTGGCACCCGACAGCTTCTGGATGCGGGTCAGCGGCTTGGTTTCGATCGGGCCGAACTTGGCGAAGTCGACCTTCGGCCACGGCAGCAGGTCCAGACCCGCGCCACCACCGACAGCACCCGCCACCGACGGGCCGGCCACCGGGGTCGCACCGCTGAACACGCCCTTCACGAAGGCCTTCAGGTCGGCCTCGGTGATGCGGCCCTTGCGGCCGGAGCCCTTGACCTTGGAGATATCCACGCCCAGTTCGCGCGCCAGACCACGTACCGACGGACCGGCGTGGGCCTTGGCGAAACCGGCTTCGTCGAACTGACCGAGCACCACGCCACCGGCCGGGGCCGCGACGCTGGCGGCTACCGGTGCCGGAGCGGCAGGCGCGGCGGCCTTCGGCGCTTCAACGGCGGCCGGGGCGGCAGCCGGTGCAGCGGCCGGAACCGGAGCAGCAGCGCCAGCGGCGGCAGCACCTTCAACCACGACGATCAGATCGCCCTGGCTGATCTTGTCACCGACCTTGGCCTTCACCTCGACCACGCGACCTGCGGCGGTCGCCGGCACTTCCATGGTGGCCTTGTCGGTTTCCAGCGTGATCAGCGAATCGTCGACCTTGATCTCGTCGCCAACCTTCACCGATACCTCGATCACATCCACACCGCTGTGGCCGCCGATGTCCGGCACCACGATGTCGATGCGACCGGTCGCGGCCGGAGTTGCAGCAACCGGAGCGGCAGCAGGAGCGGCTGCGGCCTTCGGTGCTTCGGCGGCCGGAGTGGCAGCGGCGGCGCCGGCGGCTTCCACCAGCGCGATCACGGTGCCTTCGGACACCTTGTCGCCGACCTTGATCAGCAGCTCTTTCACCAGACCGGCGACTTCGGCCGGCACTTCCATGGTGGCCTTGTCGGTTTCCAGCGTGATCAGCGAGTCTTCCAGACCGATGGTTTCGCCGGCTTTGACGAACACTTCGATCACGTCCACGTTCGCGTGCCCGCCGATATCGGGCACTTTCAATTCGATGAGATTGCTCATGTCTGCGTTCTCTATATCGGGCGGCGCGACCCCGATCGGGGGCGCCGCCACATGCATCGTGTCACGACCGCGCGGGGCAGTCCGCCCCGCGCTCACCTGCTGCTTAGACCTTCCAGGACGGCAGCTTGTCGACCTTCAGACCGTACTTGGCGATCGCCTCGGCCACCTTGGCCGCTTCGATCTTGCCTTCGTCGGCCAGCGCCTTCAGCGCAGCCACGGCGACGTAGTAGCGGTTCACCTCGAAGAACTCGCGCAGCTTCTCGCGCGAATCTGAGCGGCCGAAGCCGTCGGTGCCCAGCACCACGTAGCGGCCCGGCACGTATTCGCGCACCTGGTCGGCGTAGTTGCGGATGTAGTCGGTCGCGACGATGGTCGGGCCCTCGAAGCCTTCCAGCACCTCGGTGACGTACGCCTTCTTGGCCGCTTCGGTCGGGTGCAGCAGGTTCCAGCGGGCGGCTTCCATGCCGTTGCGGCGCAGTTCGTTGAACGAGGTGGCGCTGAAGATGTCGGACGCGATGCCGAAATCGTTGGCCAACAGGTCGGCCGCAGCGATCACTTCGTTGAAGATGGTGCCCGAGCCCAGCAGCTTGACGCGCAGCTTGCCCTCGCCCACCGACTTCAGCTTGTACAGACCCTTCAGGATGCCGGCCTCGGCGCCTTCCGGGATAGCCGGGTGCGCGTAGTTCTCGTTCATCACCGTCAGGTAGTAGAACACGTCTTCCTGCTGCTCGCCGTACATGCGCTTCAGGCCGTCCTGCACGATCACCGCCACTTCGTAGGCGAAGGTCGGGTCGTAGGAGATGCAGTTCGGGATCAGGCCAGCCTGGATGTGGCTGTGGCCGTCTTCGTGCTGCAGGCCCTCGCCGTTCAGCGTGGTCCGGCCGGCGGTACCGCCGAGCAGGAAGCCGCGGGCGCGCAGGTCACCGGCCGCCCAGGCCAGGTCGCCGATACGCTGGAAGCCGAACATCGAGTAGTAGATGTAGAACGGGATCATCGCGATGCCGTGGTTGGCATACGAGGTCGCCGCGGCGATCCAGGAGCTCATCGCGCCCGGTTCGTTGATGCCTTCCTGCAGGATCTGACCGTCGATCGATTCCTTGTAGAACATCAGCTGGTCGTGGTCTTGCGGCACGTAGTTCTGACCGACGTGCGACCAGATGCCCAGCTGGCGGAACATGCCTTCCATACCGAAGGTACGCGACTCGTCCGGTACGATCGGCACGATCTGCTTGCCGATCTGCTTGTCCTTCACCAGGGTGCCGAGGATGCGCACGAAGGCCATGGTGGTCGAGAACTCACGCTCGCCCGAATCCTTCAGCAGCGCGTCGAACGCGGTCAGTTCCGGAATCGCCAGCGCGGTGGTCACCGGCTTGCGGGTCGGCAGGTAGCCACCCAGCGCCTTGCGGCGGGCGTGCAGGTACTGCATTTCCGGGCTGTCGTCGGCCGGCTTGTAGAACGGCACTTTTTCGATCTGCTCATCGCTCAGCGGAATCTTGAAGCGGTCGCGGAAGTGCTTGATGTCTTCCATGTCCATCTTCTTCTGCTGGTGCGAGGTGTTCTGCGCTTCGCCCGACGCCCCCATGCCTTCACCCTTGACGGTCTTGGCGAGGATCACGGTCGGCTTGCCGCCGTTGTTGAAGCTGGCGTCGTGGTAAGCGGCGTACACCTTGCTCGCATCCTGACCGCCACGGCTCAGCGCCCAGACTTCGTCGTCGGTCAGGTCGGCCACGAGTTCGAGCAGTTCCGGGTACTTGCCGAAGAATTCCTTGCGCACATAGGCGCCGTCTTTGGACTTGAAGGTCTGATAGTCGCCGTCCACGCATTCCATCATGCGTTTCTTCAACAGGCCGGTCTTGTCCTTGGCGAGCAGCGCGTCCCACTTGGCGCCCCACACCACCTTGACCACGTTCCAGCCGGCGCCTTTGAACTCGCCTTCCAGCTCCTGAATGATCTTGCCGTTGCCGCGCACCGGACCGTCCAGACGCTGCAGGTTGCAGTTGATCACGAACACCAGGTTGTCGAGGCCTTCGCGGGCCGCAACGCCGATCGCGCCGCGCGATTCCGGCTCGTCCATCTCGCCGTCGCCGCAGAATACCCAGACCTTGCGGCCCTTGGTCTTGGCCAGGCCACGGTCTTCCAGGTACTTCATGAAGCGCGCCTGGTAGATCGCCATCAGCGGGCCCAGGCCCATCGACACGGTCGGGAACTGCCAGAAGTCCTTCATCAGCCACGGGTGCGGGTAGGACGACAGGCCTTGACCGTCGACTTCCTGACGGAAGTTGATCATCTGGTCTTCGGAGAGGCGGCCTTCCAGGAAGGCGCGGGCGTAGATGCCCGGGGCCGAGTGGCCCTGCACGAACACCAGGTCGCCGCCGTGTTCTTCGGTCGGCGCACGCCAGAAGTGGTTGAAACCGATTTCGTACAGCGTCGAGGCGGACTGGAACGAGGCGATGTGACCGCCCAGGCCCTTGTCGTTGCCCTTGTTGGCGCGAACCACGGTGGCCAGCGCATTCCAGCGCACCAGGTTCTTCAGGCGCTCTTCGACTTTCGGGTCGCCGGCCAGCGGAGCCTGACGGTCGGCCGACACGGTGTTGATGTATTCGGTGGTCGAGCCCAGGTCGACGTCGGCGCCGCCTTTGCGGGCGCGGTCGACCAATTGCTCGAGCAGGTAGTGGGCGCGTTCCGGGCCATCGGATTCCAGAACGGCGGCCAGAGCGTCCAGCCAGTCGCGGGTTTCTAACGGATCGATATCGCTAGGAAAGGTTGCAGCCATCTCTCATCCTTAACTTTGGAGGCGACGAAGACCGGTGATCGACCGGTTCCATCATTGTTATTGCCACTCGTATCGCTGGTCGGCGGCATCGTCGGGAATTATATGCGAACAAATTCGCAAATATTATTTTCGTTTTTGAAAAAAATCTCACACAGCGGGTCGAGTGTAAAACGTCGTCGTTTCGCAACGGAATAGCTCGCTAGGGCAATCACTCGAAAAACAGCGTTTTCACGCCGATGCTGCGCCGCAATATGTTGTATTTTTGCGAGAGCCAGACTGATTTCGCGAAAAATCGGAAAGTATTTCCATCGCGAGAAAATCAATGCAGCCGGGCCTGACAGCTTGAAAAATAACGCGGCAGCGCGTTGAGCGCAAGCGTTCACTTTCGCACTTAAACGTTCGCTTTGCACTAGGACGACCGTGCCGGCCAGAAGTGCGCGCTCAGCGCGCCTTCTTGCCGTCGGCCTTGATGCGCGCCGCCAGCTCGCGCTGGCGGGCTTCGATCGAGGAGCGCAGGTAGAAATCGTCGCCCGGGGCGGCGGCGGCGAGTTGATACTGTTCGAGCGCGGCGTTGTCGCGCCCTTCGAAGTAGAAGGCGTTGCCGAGCGCCGCGTGGTAACGCAACGGGTCGCGATCGGCGTAGAGGCTGGCTTCGCGCCGATACAGCTCCGGGTCGTTCGGCCAACGTAGCTGCTGTTCCTTGAGCCGCGCCAGCGCCGCGCTACGCGGGCCGATGGTGATCAAGGTGTCGAGCTCGCCGTAGATCAGGGTGCGGGCGCTCGGGTAGGTCTCCAGGCCTTTGCGATAACGCGCCAGCGCCCCGGCGGAATCGCCGCTGGCACGGATGATCTCCGCATTGAGCGACACCAGCATCGCGTTGTCCGGCAGCAGGCGCTCAGCCTGAACGATCGCCTTTCGTGCGCCGGCCACATCGCGCGCAGCCAGCTTGGCACGGGCCAGGCCATAGTACTGCGCACCCTCGTTGAGGAACTGCCGGTTGTTCAGTGCGCTCTGGTAGTAGCGGATCGCCTCGTCGGGGGCGAGTTGCTCGGTGCGCAACTTCTCGCGCACCAGCAGATAGTCGGTGCTGTCGGCGCGCATGCGCAGCGGGTAGCTGGCGGCGCGGTCCTGGCCCTCGCTGATCCGCTCGATGGTGACCGGATGGGTGCGCAGGAAGGCCAGCGCATTGTTGTCGCTGTAGCGGCTGGCGTTCTGCAGCCGCTCGAAGAAGGTCGGCATCGCGCGCGCATCGAAGCCGGCGCCGGACATGTACTGCATGCCGACCCGGTCGGCCTCGCGTTCGAAATCGCGGCTATACGACAGCTGATTGGACAGCGACAGGCCGATGCCGGCATTGATCGCGCCGAAGGCGGCATTGCCGTTGCCGGTGCCGGCCGCGAGCGCACCGGCGACGATCGCCGCCAACACCAGCAGCTGGTTAGGCGCACTGGCCGCCTTCATCCGCGCCATATGGTGCTGGGTGACGTGGGCAGTCTCGTGACCCAACACCGAGGCGAGCTCGGCCTCGCTCTGCGTGGTCAGGATCAGGCCGCGGTTGACGCCGATATAGCCGCCCGGCATTGCAAAGGCGTTGATGCCGTTGTCGTCGACGGCGAAATAGGTGAAATGCATGCCCGGCATCTGCGCACCGGACGACAGCTTCTGGCCGATCTGGTTGAGATAGGCGTTGACCTCGGCGTCGTCGATCACCAGTTCGGATTCGCGCATCGCGCGAAACGCGTCGCGGCCGATCTGCGCCTCGTCGGCGCCGGACAACGACGCGGCCGACACGTCGCCGAGGTCCGGCAGGTCGGCATGAACCGGGGGCATGGCAACGGCCAGCAAAGTGGCGATCAGGGCGGCGGGCAGGAATGGGCGCATGAGCTCTATCATAAAGCCGCCGCGGCGAAGTTGCAGGCTTTCCGCGTACCCCGGCTAGATCACATAGTCGCCCGCTCCGCCGCGACCGGCGTGCCAGGCTTCGTGGGTGGTCAGGAACAGCCGCCCGGCGAAGTGCGCCGCCAGGCCGCCGCGCTCCAGCACAGCCAGCACCGGCCACTTCACCTCGGCCAGCACCAGCTCGATGCCCTGCGCCGTCAACGCCGCGTCGAAGCGCTCCAGCATCGCCAGCGCGGTCGCGTCGATCCGGTTCACCGCGCTCATCACCAGCACCAGCCGGCGCACGTCGGGCCGTTCGGCCAGGCTTTGCCACAGCGCTTCCTCGACCCGCCGCGCGTTGGCGAAGAACAGGCTCTCGTCCACCCGCAACACCAGCACCTGCGGCTGCGTCTCGACGCGGAAGCGCCGCACATTGCGAAAATGCTCGCGGCCCGGCAGCCGGCCCAATTCGGCGATGTGCGGCCGGCCGGCACGCGCGAGGAAACTGCCCAGCGACAGCAGCACGCCGGCAACGATGCCAGTATCGACCCCAAGCAACAGCACCGCAGCGAAGGTAGCGACGAAGCCCGCCGCGTCGGCGCGGTCGACTCGCCAGGCGCGCCGCAGCGCGGCGAAATCGACCATGCCGGCCACCGCCACCACGATGGTCGCCGCCAGCACCGACAAGGGCAGCACCGCCAGCGCCGCCCCGCCCCACAGCATCACCGCCAGCATCAGCGCCGCGGTCAGCAGCGACGCCAGCTGCGACTGCGCACCGGCCTCGGCATTGACCACCGAGCGCGACAATCCGCCGGTGACCGGCAGGCCGCCGAACAGGCCGGTGCCGACATTGCTCAAGCCCAGCGCCACCAGCTCGCGGTCGGGGTCGACCGGCTCGCCGCGCGGTATCGCCAGCCACTGCACTACCGCCAGGCTCTGCACATAGTTGACCAACGCGATGAAGAACGCCGGCAGCACCAGCTCCGGCAGCCGGGTCAGCCCGCCCGGCCAGTGCGGAAACGGCAGGCCGACCGGCACCGGGCCGACCAGCGGCAACGCGTGTTCCAGCTGCAACGCCGGCACCGCCAACAGCACGCCGAGCACCACCGGCACCGGCGCGGCGCGCGCCGCCAGCCGGGCCAGATTGGCCGAACAGCCGCAGCAGACCAGTCCTACCGCGAGATAGCGCCGCGCCAGCCACAGCCAGGCCAGCGCCCCGCCGCCGAAGGCCAGCGCCACCGGCTTGACCGTGGCTAGCGCATGCGCCAGCGCCGGTAGCAAGGTACCCAGCGTCGAGCCGCCGCCGTGCCCACCGAGCAGCGGCACCAGTTGCGACAGCACGATCAGCAGCGCCGACGCGCTGGTGAAGCCGGCCAGCACCGGCGCGGACAGGAAGTCGGCCAGAAAGCCGAAGCGCAACGCGCCGAGCAGCACCAGCATCGCGCCGGACAGCAGCGCCAGCCAGGCCGCCAGCGCCAAGGCTTCGGCGGGGCCGGCCGGCGCCAGCCGCGCCAGCGTCGCGGCGGTGAGCAGGGAGGTCACCGCCATCGGCCCCACCGACTGAGCATGGCTCTTGCCGGTCAGCGCGTAGATCACCAGCGGCACCACGCTGGCGTAGAGACCGGCCTGCGCCGGCAGCCCGGCCAGCAGCGCATAGGCCAAGCCCTGCGGCACCAGCAACAGGGTCACCACCAGCGCCGCCGTCACGTCTCCCCCCAGCCAGCCGCGCCGGTAGCCGGTGAGCCAGGCCGGCAGCCAGCGGCTCACGCGCGCCTCCGCTCAAACCCGCTGAACAGCAGCATGCCCACCAGCATCGCCGCCATGAACAGGACGGCCTCGGGCGCCAAGGTGCCGGCCAGCACCAGCGCCGGCCCCGGACACAGCCCGACCAGCCCCCAGCCGCTGCCGAACAGCAGGCTGCCCAGCAGCAGGCGCGGAGTGATCGCCCGTGTCGTCGGCAGCGCCAACGAGCCGCCGAGCACCGTCTCGCCGCGCCGGCCCGCCAGCAGGAAGGCCGGCGTCGCCACCGCGATCGCGCCGGCCATCACCAGCGCGAGGCTCGGGTCCCAGGCGCCGGCCAGGTCGAGAAAGCCCCTCACCTTGGCCGGATTGCTCATGCCGGCCACGATCAGGCCGATGCCGAACAGCAGGCCGGCGCCCAGCGCCGATAACACGCGTCCCATCCTCATTTCCCTCAGCCCCCTACGTGGCGCAGCAGATAGACGGTGGCAAAGCCGGCCGTCATGAAACACAGGGTGGCTGCCAGCGAACGCGGCGAGCGCCGCGCCAGGCCGCACACCCCGTGTCCGCTGGTACAGCCGCCGCCGAGCCGGCTACCGAAGCCGACCAATAGCCCGGCGACGATCAGCAGCGCCGGCGACGCCCCGTCAAGGTTGGCCGAAACCGCCCCGCCCCCCGTCAGCCAGACCGCTGCCGGAGCCAACACGAGGCCGACCACGAAGGCCCCCCGCTCCGGCCAGTCGCCGGCCCGCTCCAACAGGCCGCCCAGCTGCCCGCTGATGCCGGCGATGCGGCCGTTGAGCAGCATCAACCAAGCCGCCGCGAGCCCGATCAGGCCGCCGCCGAGCAAAGCCGACCACGGGGTGAAATGCTCCCAGGCAATCGCCATCTCAGTCTCCCTGCGCCACCGGCTCCGCGCAGAACAAGGCATGCAGGGTGCTCAACAATGCCATCGCCTCCTCGCTCGCCACCCGGTAGTAGATCCATTTGCCTTCGCGGCGTGTCGCCACCAGGCCCTCGTTGCGCAGCACGGCCAACTGCTGCGACAGCGAGGGCTGACGGATGCCGGTCTGCGCCTCCAGCTCGGTCACGGTGCGCTCGGCCTCGACCAGCTGGCACAGCAGCAGCAGCCGGTCGGCGTTGCCCAGACTCTTTAAGAGCGCCGCGGCCTCGTCGGCGTGACGCCGTAACAGTTCCAGATCCATAAGTCCTCGATCCTTGTTATCCATCAGGCCGACCAGCGGTCGCACAGAATGGATGTGTTGCACTGAAATCATGCCAATACATTCTATTTTTTTATATACTATATTTCAATAGATCATCGAGGAGATCGGGCATGAGCAGCGCAACCATCCAGTCCTTCTACGACCCGACCACCGGCAGCTACAGCCACCTGTGCTACGACCGACCCGGCGGGCACGCTGCCATCGTCGACCCGGTGCTCGACTACAACGCCGCCAGCGGCCGTACCGCCACCCACAACGCCGACCGCCTGCTCGCCGCCTTGGCCGAACAGCGGCTGACGCTGGACTGGATCCTCGAAACCCATGCGCACGCCGATCACCTGTCGGCCGCCGCCTACCTGAAGCGGTGCGCCGGCGGCCGCATCGGCATCGGCGCCCGCATCACCGAGGTGCAACGCCATTTCGGCCCGCTGTTCACCCCGGACGAGCCGGTCGACGTACAACCGTTCGATGCACTGTTCGACGATGGCGAGCAGTTTCGGATCGGCACGCTAAACGTCGAGGTAATGGCGCTACCCGGCCACACCCCGGCCGATGTCGGCTACCGGGTCGACGACGCGGTCTTCATCGGCGACACCCTGTTCATGCCCGACGTCGGCAGCGCCCGCTGCGACTTCCCCGGCGGCGACGCCGTCGCACTCTACCGTTCGGCGCGCCGGCTGCTGGCATTACCGGACGCCACCCGGCTCTACCTGTGCCACGACTATCCGCCGCCAGGCCGCGCCGCCTGCGGCATGGCGACGGTGGCCGAGCAGCGTTCGGCCAACCTGCACCTGCGCGACGCGATCGGCGAAGCCGACTTCATCGCGCTGCGCCGCGCCCGCGATGCCACGCTCGGCGCTCCCGCGCTACTGCTGCCGGCGCTGCAGGTCAATATCCGCGCCGGCGAACTGCCGCCCGCCGCGACGAACGGCGTGCGTTACCTGAAAATTCCGCTCGATCTGCTGTAGACTGGCCCGCATGTTCAACCACTTGGGTGTCGGCGCTCCCGCCCGCACCTGATGCGAATGGAACCTTCTGCGCTACCGCCGGCGCCCCGCCAGCTCGTCCACGAGCGCGGCGTGCCGGCCTTCGGCATGTACCAGGGCGTGGTCGAGACCCTGTCCTGGTCTCCTCTGAAAGCACCGCCGCTGCAGCGGCTGACGCGCAAGCTGCACCACAAGCGCTGGCAGTACGCCGCGCTGGCGCACGACACCTATTTCATCGGCCTGGCCATCGTCGACATCGGCTGGACCGGCACCGCCTTCGCGTATCTGTTCGACCGCGAACAGGGACGGGTGGTGGCCAGCTTTTCGGCCAACGGTCTGCCCGGCGTCTCGACGCGGATCGAGGACCGGGCCTTCGGCGACGCCACCTTCCGCGCCGGGCGCGAGCGGCTGGCGTTCCGCCGCGCCGACGAACGGCTGGAGTTAACCGTCAACTGCAAGGAACTCAAACTCGCCGCCCATATCGACCTGTCGGGCACACCACCGGTGATGGCGGCGATCGCTCCGGCCAACTGGCTGGCGCACTCGACGCACAAGAGCAGCGGTCTGGCGGTGACCGGTTTCGTCGAAGCGGCCGGCCGCAGCTACCCGCTGGACGGCGCGGTGGCGAGCCTGGACGCCAGCAACGGCCTCTTGGCCCGCGACACCCGCTGGCGCTGGGCCAGCGCGCACAACCGCGAGCTGGGATTCAACCTGCAGGCGGGCTATATGGGGAATGCGGAGAACGCGATCTGGCTGGACGGCCGGGTGTTCCGGGTCGGCGCAGCACGTTTCGATTACGATGCCGCCGACCCGCTCGCCCCTTGGCAGATCGCCAGCGACGACGGTCTAGTCGAGCTGGTCTTTCAGCCGGAAGGCGCGCGACGCGAAGACAAGCAGCTGCTGATCGCAGCGAGCCGCTACATCCAGCCGATCGGCACCTTCACCGGCCGGCTGCGCGACCCGATAAGCGGTCGCGAACACGCGATCGAGCGTCTGCTCGGCGTCACCGAGGATCACCGTTCACGCTGGTGACGGCTGTGATACGATGCCCGCCGACTAGAGTTTTGCATCTAAATTGGAGAAGTTGTAATGGGCGTGTTAACCGAAATGCTCGAACACAACCGTACCTTCGTGGATAACCGCGAGTACGAGCAGTTTGAGACAGACAAGTACCCGGACAAGAACCTGGCGGTACTCGCGTGCATGGACGCCCGGCTGGTCGAACTGCTGCCCAAGGCGATGGGCCTGAAGAACGGCGACGCCAAGCTGATCAAGAACGCCGGCGCCCTGGTGACCCACCAGTGGGGTTCGGTGATGCGCAGCCTGGTGGTGGCCGTATACGAACTGGGCGCCCAGGAAATCTGCGTGGTCGCGCACCGCGACTGCGGCATGAACGCGATCGACCCGGCGCGCATCCTGAGCTCGGCCGAGACGCGCGGCGTCAGCCACGAGACCATCGGCACGCTACGCGATGCCGGCATCGACCTGGAAGGTTGGCTGAAGGGCTTCGACAAGGTCGAGGACAGCGTGCGCCACACCGTCAGCGTGATCCGTTCGCACCCGCTGATCCCGAAGGACATCCCGATCCACGGCCTGGTGATCCACCCGGTGACCGGCCAGCTCGAGCTGATCGTCGACGGCCGCGCCGCGCTGCCGCAAAAGGTCGCCGCCTGAGCCATGAGCGTCGGTCTCGGCCTGTTCGGCGGCACCTTCGATCCGATCCACGCGGCGCACCTGCGCTTGGCGCGCGCCCTGCGCGACGAACTGGACCTTGCCGAGGTGCGGCTGACTCCTGCCGGCGACCCCTACCATCGCAGCGAGCAGCCGGGCGCCAACGCCGCGCACCGGCTGGCGATGGTCGAGGCGGCGATCGCCGGCGAGCCGCGCCTCACGGTCGATGACCGCGAGGTGCGACGTCAGCGGCCGGCCTACACGGTCGAGACGCTCGAGGAGTTGCGCGCCGAGCTCGGGCCGACTGAGCCGCTATGGCTGCTGATCGGCGGCGACTCGCTCGCCACCCTCGACAGCTGGTGGCGCTGGGAAGACCTGTTCGGGCTAGCCAACCTCGCCGTCGCGCTGCGGCCGGGCTTTTCGGTCGACGCACTGCCCGCGGCCGTCGCCCGGCACTGGCAGGTACGGCAAGTGACTGATTTTCCAAATCAAGCCGCCTCGGGTACAATCCGCGCCTTGACTTTGCCGCCGGTGGACGTTTCCGCCACCGCGATCCGCGCCCGCCTGCAGGCCGGCGGCCCGGCCGACGGGCTGGTGCCCGACGCCGTGCTCGCCTACATCGCCCGTCACGGACTGTATCGCTGACCCCATGCCCGCGGGCGCCGACGCGGCGGCAACCACCGACTCTGGAAGACTTATGGAAGACGTAAACGCTATCGCCAAACTGGCCATCGAAGCCCTCGAAGACGTAAAGGGCAAGGACATCGTCGAGCTGTCCACCGGTAACCTGACCTCGCTGTTCCAGCGCATGATCATCGCCACCGGCGACTCCAACCGCCAAGTGAAGGCACTCGGCCGCAGCGTCGAAGCCAAGCTGAAGGAAGCCGGTGCCGACATCGTCGGTGCCGAAGGCTTCGAATTCGGCGAGTGGGTGCTGGTCGACGCTGGCGACGTAGTGATCCACGTGATGCTGCCGGCCGTGCGTGACTACTACGACATCGAGGCGCTGTGGGGCGGTGAAAAGCCGTCGTTCCACACCAACGCCAAACCGTGGAACGCCGCTCAGCCCTAAACGGCCGCAACGCGACCACCACGACAGGCCGGCCATGCCGGCCTGTTTGCATTGAGACATTGCGATGAGAATCACCCTACTTGCCGTCGGCACCAAGATGCCGCGCTGGGTCGACGAGGCATTCGCCGACTACGCCAAGCGCTTCGGCCGCGACATCACGCTGGAACTGAAGGAAATCAAGCCGGAGAAACGCGGCGGCGGCGTCACCGCCGAGAAGGGCATCGCCGCCGAGCATGCCCGACTAATCGCCGCGCTGCCGCCGCGCGCCCGGCTGATCGTGCTCGACGAGCGCGGCAAGGCGCTGACCTCGATGAAGCTCGCCGCCGAGCTGAAGGACTGGCTGGCCGACGGCCAGGACCTGGCGCTGGTGATCGGCGGCGCCGACGGCCTGTCCGATGAGTTGAAGCAGCGCGCCGACCTGCTGCTGCAGTTGTCGGCGATGACGCTGCCGCACGGCATGGTGCGGGTGATGTTGGCCGAACAGCTCTATCGGGCGGTGTCGATCCTGAACAACCACCCCTACCACCGCGAGTAGCATCACTGCGGCCCCTTGGGCTGCCCTAGCTGCCCGTTCTATTCGCGCCGGAATGACCGCTTCGGCCAAGCCGGCCCCTGCCCCCTGCGACAATCGGCCGCAGGGCCATCGCATGACAGCTCGCTAGAATAGCCCTCCTACAGACAAGAACCATTCTTATTGCTACAGGAGA
Organism: Neisseriaceae bacterium JH1-16; assembly: GCA_025989215.1. Lineage (GTDB taxonomy): Bacteria > Pseudomonadota > Gammaproteobacteria > Burkholderiales > Chromobacteriaceae > Crenobacter_A. Next base: position 455,855 of record JAPDNP010000003.1, read on the forward strand.
CGCTTATGCGCCGCATCGCACTCTTCACGCTGGCCCTCGCCGCCGGCACCGCCCACGCCCATATCACGCTGGAGACGCCGCAGGCCGAGGCCGGCAGCTACTACAAGGGCGTGCTGCGGGTCGGCCACGGCTGCGACGGCTCGCCAACCACAGCGATCCGGTTAATCGTGCCTGCCGGCGTGCAGCAACTGAAGCCGATGCCGAAGGCCGGCTGGACGCTGGCGGTACAGAAGGACAAGCTCGCCCAGCCCTACGACTACTACGGCGAGACGGTGCGCGAAGATGTGAGCGCGGTGAGCTGGAGCGGCGGCAACCTGCCGGATACGTTCTACGACGAGTTCGCCTTCCGCGCCAAGCTGCCGGCCACGCCGGACGAAACCCTGTATTTCAAGGTCGAGCAGCGCTGCGCCAAGGGCGAGACCCGCTGGGTCGACGTACCGGTCGCCGGCCAGGATCCGCATGCGCTGAAGACACCGGCGGCGGCGCTGAAGCTGACCGCTCCGGGCGCCGCCCACGCGCACTGAGCCCGCTAGCACCCGTGTCACAACAACAAAAAGGCTGCCATCGGCAGCCTTTGTCGTATCGAGCCCGCAGCGCGGCTCAGCCCTTGTGGAACAGGCCCTTCACCAGATCGAGACCCTGCGACAGCAGGTCGCCGCCGCCCTCCGGCACCTGACCGTTCGGCGTCAGCTTGTCGATCACCTGCGGCAGATACTGCGACAGGCCCTGCGACACCTGCTCCGGGTCGAGGCCGAGCTTGCCGGCCAACGCGCTGATCTGCTCGCTGCCGAGCACCTGCTGGATCTGCTCGGCCGACACCGGCTGGTTCTCGCCGGTCCCGACCCAGGAGCCGACCACGTCGCCCAGGCCGCCTTGCTGAAATTTCTCGACCAGGCCGGACACGCCGCCCTGGCTTTCCAGCAGGTTGCCGACCGCACCGGCCATTCCGCCCTGCCCTTCACCGCTGCCACCGGACAGCATCCCGGTCAGTTGATCCAGAAGTCCCATAGTGTCACCCGTTCACGTTTAGCACTGCGTCAAAGACGACATGCCGGCAAAAAACTGGCACATCCCCATAAAAATCAATATGATAGCCAATCCCTCACCTGCCGGACTTCCCGATGCGCCTACTCCTCGCCACGCTATTCACCGTCCTCGCCCTGCTATCGGCCGTCGTTCACGCCGAGGTATGGGGCTTCGTCGACGAACACGGCGAGGTGCATCTGGCCGACCGCCAGCTCGACAAGCACTACCAGCTGTTCACCCGTTCCGGCGCGCTCGGCACCGCTCCGTCGGCGAAGGGCCTGCCGCAGGTCGCGACTCCGGCCGTCTCGGCCGCACGCGCCGCGCAATACCACCACCTGATCGAACAGACCGCCCGCGAATACAGCCTGGACCCGGCGCTGCTGCACGCGATCATCACCGTCGAATCGGGCTACAGCCCCAACGCGGTGTCGCCCAAGGGCGCGGTCGGGTTGATGCAGGTGCTGCCGGCCACCGGCGAGCGCTTCGGCATCACCGCTCTCGACAACCCCAAGGCCAATCTGCGCGCCGGCAGCCGCTACCTGAAATTCCTGCTGACGCAGTTCAATCAGGATCTGCCGTTGGTACTGGCCGCCTACAATGCCGGCGAAGGTGCGGTGCAACAATATCGGAACAGCATACCGCCATTCCCGGAAACGCGCGACTACGTCGCCAAGGTGCTGGCGGTGTACCAGCAGCGTAGCGGCACGCTGCCGGCAGCACCCAGCCGCCGTGGTGGCCGCGTCAGCGCCACCATTGCGCCTGACCAGCCGCTGTGACGCGAATTCCCCGTACGGCTTCCCGCACGACTGCTGAATAGATCGGATTGAATGAGCCGGCGGCGCGCAATGCGCCCGCCTGTTCAGCCGCGTTGCTGGTGCAACAGCCTGCCGAGCGCTTCGGCAAGCTCTTGATAGCTACAGCGTTCATCGAACACGCCGAGCACGCCTGGATAGGCGTCCGGCTGCTGCAACATCTGATTGGCTTTGCGACTGATGATGGTATAGACGCGCAGTTCCTGCCCGTCCCAACGCACGATACCGGCCTCTGGCGTGCGTTGCAGCACGTCGATCGCACGATAGATGGACTGCTCCAGCCTGGCCTGGCCGGCTGGTGGTTCAGGGGTCGGCGGCATCTTGAAGGTTCTTTCAGCTGGGTGGAGGGCAGCTATTGCATTCTTTGTTTCTAGCCCAGCCCCGCCGGGCTGACAAGCCGTTGTTTCCAATGTAAAAACGGCTCGCATTGCGAGCCGTTCCGTTTACCGATTCCCTGACTAGGCTGCCAGCTGCAGCGCCACCCGTCTCAGCGTCGCCCACGCCTCGCCGGCGTCGACCCCCTTGATCTGCCGGTCGACCAGCGCACAGTCGCTCAAGGCTTGCATCAAGCGGCGCGGCCCGACCCGGCGCAGTGCCGGTTCGGCCAGATTCTGCCGGGCGCCCCACAAGCGCAGCTCGCGCGCCAGATCGCGCAGCTGTCGCCCGTCCTTCAAACCCTGACGCAATCGCAGCAGCGTGCGCACGTCCTCGGCCAAGGCCCACAACACCAGCACTGGCGCCTCGCCCTCAGCCTCCAGCCCGTCGAGCATGCGCGCCAGCCGCGGCGCATCGCCGGCGAGCCACGCCTCGGACAGGCCGAATACGTCGAAACGCGCCACATTGGCCACCGCCTCGCGCACCTGTTCGAGCGACAGCTCGCCGGCCGGGTACAACAGCGCCAGCTTGTCGACCTCCTGGCGTGCCGCGAGCAGATTGCCCTCGACCCGGTCGACGAAGAAGGCCAGCGCCTCGCGCGACAGGCTCTGGCACTGCTGCCTCATCCGGGCGGCGATCCAGCCTGGCAAGGCCTGGCGGCCCACCGGCTTGGCCTCGATAACCTGCGCCTTGGCCGCCAACGCGCTGAACCACTTGCCGGACAGCTGCGCCTTCTCCAGCTTGGGCAGCACGATCAGCGTCACCGTGTCGACCGGCGGCGCTTCGGCCAGCCGCTGCAGCGCCTCGCCGCCCTCGGTGCCGGGCTTGCCGTTGGGAATGCGGATTTCCAGCAGCTTCAGGCTGGCGAACAGCGACACGCTGCTCATCGCATCGCGCAGCCGCGACCAGTCGAAGCTGCCCTCGACGGTCAACACCTCGCGCTCCAGATAACCGGCGGCGCGCGCGGCGGCGCGAATCGCGTCGGCCGCCTCCAGCGCCAGCAGCGCCTCGTCACCGTGAATCAGGTAGAGCGGCGCCAGCTCGCGCGTCAGCGCGCCGGCCAAGGACTCAGGGCTGAGTGACGGCATTGGCGGGAACGATAGTCTGCGGGCCGGCCGGCGGCAGTTTCTCCGGTCGCTTCAGATAGGACAGACGACGCACCAGCTGGTCGGCCGCATCGTTATACATATCGGTCCACAGCAGCGCTTCTTCCTGATCCTTGCCGAGTACCGCATTGTCCGAATAGGTCAGGCTGCGACGTACCGTGGTGGTCATGTCCGGCCCCTGTGGCTCGCCCTTCAGCGTCACCCGCGCGGTCACGCGGTAGATCAGCAGGTATTCGTTGATCTTGCCGCCCGAGTTGATCGTCTGGATGTCCTTGCTGGAGTTCTCGGCGACGATGGTCATGATCACTTCGGCCGACTTGGCGTCCTTGGTCATGACCAGGTTCGGCGTACGGGCCAGCGCGGTGCTCAACGGCCCGGCGATATTGCCCTTGCCGTCGAGGAACAGGCTGGCGAACGGCAGCGGCCGGTTGTTCGCCCCCAGGCCCTTCAGGTGGAAGCCGCAGGCGGTCACCAGCAGCGGCAGCAGCAGCACGCCGATCAGGCGTATGGCTTTGGTAGTCATGCATTCCCCAAGAAACAAAAAGGGGACCCCTAAAAACCTACTGCGCATTCCGAATGCTTCGTTGGGCGGTGCTCGAAATCCTCATGGACATCAAGTCCACTCCGGTTTCTGTGCTCCGTCCGCCTCGCCTGCGGAACGCTCGCGACAGCTTTTAGAGGCCCCCAAAGGCCGGGAATCCCCGGCCCTGATCGTCATTGGCTTAGACGACGATGTTGACCAGACGGCCCGGCACCACGATCACCTTCTTGGCCGGCTTGCCTTCCATGAACTTCTGCACGTTCTCGTTGGCCATCGCCGCCGCTTCGATCGCGTCCTTGCCGGCGTCGGCCGGCACGGTGATGCTGCCGCGCAGCTTACCGTTGACCTGGATCATCAGCTCGAGTTCGCTCTTCACCAGCGCGGCCTCGTCGACCTTCGGCCAAGCCTGGTCGAGCAGCTGGCTGCCCGGACGCAGTTCGCCCCACAGCGCCTCGGTGATGTGCGGCACGATAGGCGCGAGCAGGATCACAGCCGATTCCAGCACTTCCTGCGCCACGGCGCGGCCGGTGGCGTCGCTCTTGTCGGCCTTGTCGTAGACGTTCAACAGTTCCATCACCGCGGCGATCGCGGTGTTGAACTGCTGGCGGCGGCCGTAGTCGTCGGCCACCTTCTGGATGGTGCTGTGCAGCTTGAAGCGCAGCTCCTTCTGGCCCGCCGACAGCTCACCGCTGCTGTACTTGTCGGTCACGCCGGCATCGGCATGTTCGCCGACGCTCTTCCACAGGCGCTTGAGGAAACGGAACGCGCCCTCCACGCCGGCATCCGACCACTCCAGGCTCTGGTCCGGCGGGGCGGCGAACATCATGAACAGGCGCGCGGTGTCGGCGCCGTACTTCTCGATGAATTCAGACGGGTCGACGCCGTTGTTCTTCGACTTGGACATCTTCTCGATGCCGCCGACCGTCACCGGGCCGCCGTCGATGCGGTGGGTCGCGCCCAAGATCTTGCCCTTGCCGTCACGCTCCAGGACCACGTCCTGCGGGGCGATCCAGTCCTTGGAGCCGTTGTCGAGGTCGCGGTAGAAGGTCTCGCACACCACCATGCCCTGGGTGAGCAGGCTCTTGAATGGCTCGTCCGACGACACCAGGCCCTCGTCGCGCATCAGCTTGTGGAAGAAGCGCGCGTACAGCAGGTGCAGGATGGCGTGCTCGATACCGCCCACGTACTGGTCGACCTGTAGCCAGTAGTCGGCCGCCTTCTTGTCGACCATCGCGGTGTCGCACTGCGGGCTGGCGTAGCGGGCGTAGTACCAGCTCGACTCGACGAAGGTGTCCATCGTGTCGGTTTCGCGGCGGGCCGCGCCGCCGCATTTCGGGCAGCTGGTCTCGTAGAATTCCGGCATCTTGGCGAGCGGCGAACCGGCGCCATCCGGCACCACGTTTTCCGGCAGCACCACCGGCAGCTGGTCTTCCGGCACCGGCACGTCGCCGCAAGCAGCGCAGTGGATGATCGGGATCGGGCAACCCCAGTAGCGCTGGCGGCTGATGCCCCAGTCGCGCAGGCGGTACTGGGTCTTCTTGGTGCCGTGCTGCTGCGCGGCAAGATCCGCCACGATCGCATCGAACGCCGCCGGGTAGCCGAGATTGTCGTACTTGCCGCTGTTGACGGTCACCACCGACTCGTCCTTGGCGCCGTACCACTCCTGCCACTGGGTCGCGTCGAAGTCGTTGTCGCCGTCGACCTTGGCAATCACCTGGGTGATCGGCAGCTGGTATTTGTTGGCGAACGCGAAGTCGCGCTCGTCGTGGCCCGGCACGGCCATCACCGCGCCCTCGCCGTAGCCCCACAACACGTAGTTGGCCACCCACACCGGCAACTTGGCGCCGGTCAGCGGGTGCACGACGAACAGGCCGGTCGGCAGGCCTTTCTTCTCCATCGTCGCCATGTCGGCCTCGGCCACCGAGCCGGCCTTGCACTCGGCGATGAAGGCCTGCAGGGCCGGGTTGCCCTCGGCCGCCTGCGTCGCCAGCGGGTGCTCGGCGGCAACGGCGACATAGGTCGCGCCCATCAGCGTGTCCGGACGGGTGGTGTACACCTTCAGCTCGCCGCCGTGATGGATGCTGTCAGCGTCGTACGGGAACACGATCTCGGCGCCGAAGCTCTTGCCGATCCAGTTACGCTGCATGGTCTTGACCTGTTCCGGCCAGCCATCCAGCGTGTCGAGGCTGTCGAGCAGCTCATCGGCGTACTTGGTAATCGCGAAGTAGTACATCGGGATTTCGCGTTTTTCCACCAGCGCGCCCGAGCGCCAGCCGCGGCCGTCGATCACCTGCTCGTTGGCCAGCACGGTCTGATCGACCGGGTCCCAGTTGACCACGCCGTTCTTCTTGTAGATCACGCCCTTCTCGAACAGGCGGGTGAACAGCCACTGCTCCCAGCGGTAGTACTCGGGGGTGCAGGTCGCCAGCTCGCGGTCCCAGTCCAGCGCGAAGCCCAGCTGCTTGAGCTGGCTCTTCATGTAGTCGATGTTGGCGTAAGTCCACGCCGCCGGCGCGCCGCCGCTCTTCATCGCGGCGTTCTCGGCCGGCAGGCCGAACGCATCCCAGCCCATCGGCTGCAGCACGTTGTAGCCCTGGAAGCGCATGAAGCGCGCCAGCACGTCGGTGATGGTGTAGTTGCGCACATGGCCCATGTGCAGCTTGCCCGACGGGTACGGGAACATCGACAGCGCGTAGTACTTCGGCCGGCTGGCGTCTTCGACGGCCTTGAAGACCTGGTTCTTGGCCCAGTGCGCTTGCGCGGCGCTTTCCAGCTCGCGCGGGGAGTAGTGTTCGTGCATGTCCGAATCCGGCAGTTATTCAGGAAATTCAAATCATTGGGCCGATTATATCGGCAAACGGCACGCGGCGGGACGCCGGGGCGTGTTGCGTCTTGCACTGTCAAGGCGACAAAAAGCGGCTTAAATACAATTCAAGAAGCCTGATGGCTGACGACACCGCATGGCACACGTCATAATCGGCCGGGTAGTAACGTCAGAAAGGATTACCATGCTCTTCAAAACGGCATTGCATACCCTGTTTGGCTCGTTACACGGGGAAACCTTCCGCATCGCCTACTGGGACGGCGACGAGCGCCGCTATGGCGACGGTCTCGATGCCGCATTCACACTGCGCTTCCACCGCGAACCGCCGCTGCTGCTGGAAAACCCGCTGATCTATCTGGGCGAGATCTACAGCGACGGCGTCTACGACATCGACGGCGACTGGAATGCGCTGTTCCGGTTGATCAACGCCAACAAGACCCGGCTGATCCCGGACGCAGTCGGTCGCACCCTGCAACGCGTCGGCGACACCTTGGGACGCCGCAAGCGCCACCAGAAGGACAACATCGCCCACCACTACGACCTGGGCAACGCCTTCTACCGGCTGTGGCTGGACGACACGATGTGCTACTCGTGCGCGTTCTTCCGTAGCCCCGACGACTCGCTCGAACAGGCCCAGCTGAACAAGATCGCGCTGTGCCTCGACAAGCTCGGCATCACGCCGGGCATGCGCCTGCTCGACATCGGCTGCGGCTGGGGCCAGCTGGCGATCGCCGCCGCCGAGCGCGGCGCGCGGGTAGTCGGGCTGACGCTGTCCGAGGAACAGGCCGCCGGGGCGCGGCTGCGGCTGGCCGAACGGGGGCTGTCGGACAAGGTGGAAATCCGCCTGATGGACTACCTGGACCTCGACGGCAACGTCGAGCGCTTCGACCGCATCGTCAGCGTCGGCATGTTTGAGCATGTCGGCCGCGCCCACTACGGCGATTTCTTCGACCGCGCCACCGACTGCCTGGAACCGGGCGGGCTGATGCTGCTGCACTCGATCACCTCGTTGCACGAGGACCCGACCAACCCCTGGGTGGACAAGTACATCTTCCCGGGCGGGCAGATTCCGACGCAGGCCAATATCGTCAACCAGTTGGCCGGCCACGATCTGCACCTGCTGCATGCCGAGAGTCTGCGCCTGCACTACGCGCGCACGCTGGAACACTGGCTGGAACGCTTCAACGGCGAGCACGAAGCAATACGCGCGTTGTTCGACGAGCGCTTCATTCGCATGTGGACGCTGTACCTGAAGGGTTCGTCGGCCAGCTTCCGCGCCGCCGACCTCGACATCCACCAGTTCCTGCTCAGCAAGGGCCTCAACAACCACCTGCCGCAGCACTGGGGCCACGTCTACCAGCCGGACAGCACCGTGCCGCGCTGGTGAGTCGGCGCCAAGCCGCGGTGTGCCAAAACAGGTTGGCCGAACCGTCCCGGACGATTCGGCCAACCTTTTCATTGCCACGCACGCCTCAGTGGCAGGCTTTCACTCCCCAGCCCTTGCGGCCGCGGTAGCAGGCGAAGTCCTCGCGGATGCGGTCGATCTGCCACAGGCCCTGGGGATTGCGGTGCAGGCTGAGCCGCTGGCGCACCGCCTTCAGACTGTCGTCCAGCAGGCCGTCGCGCACCACGCTCAGTTCGACGCGATCGAACGCCTCCGGCTCGCTGACCTGCTCGATGCTGAGCCGGTGGTATTCGAAGTGGCCGTCCTCGCCGAGCCGATTCTTGACGAAGGCGGTAGCGACCTCGACCGGCAACTGGCCGGGCTGCCCGACATAGGGCAAGCGGCCCTCGTCGGTATAGGCGAAGGCCGGCACGGTGAGGGTGACGGCAAGCAAGACGGCGGAGAGGCGCAGTCGATTCATTGGGCTCCTTTCAGATGGTCACCCATGACAGACCGCGCCACACCGCCAAGATTCGAGCTACACCATCCGCCGCAGCGTATTGTCGCGCTGGAACAGGTGGTGCCAGATCGCGGCGCCGGCATGGGCGATCACCAGGTAGAGCATCGCCAGCCCCAGCGTCTCGTGCACGTCCTTGATGCTATGTGACAGCGTCTTGTCGGTGCCGATGAAGGTCGGCAGCGTCAGGCCGAAGAAGCTGATGTCCTTGCCGCCCGCCTGCACGAACAGGATGCCCAGGATCGGGATCAGCAGCATGCCCAGATAGAGCAGCCAGTGCATCACGCGGGCCAGCTGTTCCTGCCAGCGCGGCGGGGTTGGCCGAATCGTCGGCAGCGGCGAGAAACGCCGCACCGCGGCGCGCGGCAGCCACAGGACCAGCACGGTCAGGCCGGCGAAGATGTGCGCGCTCGACAGGAAGCTGCGTTGGGGCGTGCCCTTGGCGAACAGGCCCTTGGAATAGATGAACGCCCAGGCACAGGCGATCGCCAACGCCATCAGCCAGTGCAGGGAACGCAGCGGCAGGCTGGCCTTGTCGTTCGACGGAAGGATAGTCGTCATGATGATCCGGCTCCTGGTTAACGATTACGGGGGGTGAATGGGGTCAGCCTAGCGTTCGGCCATTAAGCCAGTCTTAACCGGCATCAGCCCGGGTCCTAAGAGCCGCCGACAAAACCCTCCTGGCATTGTTGCACTGGGTTTTGTTAGCGGCTCTTGAGCAGCGACACCAGCATCTCGCTGGCCATGAACAGCATCAACAGCGCGAACAGCTTCTTCAGCCGCGCCACCGGCAGGCGATGGGCAAGCCAGGCGCCGAGCGGCGCGAACAGCACCGTCATCACCATCAGCGTCACGGCAGCCGGCAGGTAGACGAAGCCGACCGCCCCCCACGGCAGGCCCGGCACCGTCCAGCCGCTGACCAGATACCCCGCGGCGCCGGCCACCGCAATCGGCCAGCCCAGTGCTGCGCTGGTGGCAATCGCATTGCGCACCGGCACATTGCACCAGCTCATGAACGGCACGCTCATCGAACCGCCGCCGATGCCGACCCAGCTCGACACCATGCCGATCAGTGTGCCGGCGCCCCACTGGCCGGCGTGGCCGGGCATGTCGCGCGCCGCCTGCGGCTTGATGTCGAACAGCATCTGCAGGCCGACCAGGTAGGCGTACGCCACGAAGAACCATTTCAGGCCCTGGCTGGGCAGCCAGCCGGCGATCTGGCTGCCGATGAAGGTGCCGACCACCATCGCCGGCGCCATCGCGCGCACGATGCGCCAGTCGACCGCGCCCTTCTTGTGATGGGCGCGCACGCTGGAGAAGCTGGTGAACACCATCACCGCCAGCGAGGTGCCGACCGCCAAGTGCTGCACATGGTCGCCGCCGAGCCCGGCCGCGCCGAGCACCCACACCACCACCGGCACGATCACCAGGCCGCCGCCGACCCCGAGCAGGCCAGCCAGAAAACCCGCCAAGACGCCGCAACCGAGCAGCGCCGCCAACAATCCGAACGACAGCATCAGTCCACCTTCCCGACGATCAGCGCCCATTCGGCCGACGTCACCGGGGTGATCGACAGGCGGTTGCCTCGCTTCAACACCTGCATCGTCTCCAGACCGGGGATGGTGCGCAGCAGCGCCGGCGACATCAGCGGCAGCGTGCGCTCGTAGGCCACATCGACGCCGAGCCAGCGCGGCGCCTCGCGGCTGGATTTCGGGTCGTAATAGGGGCTATCCGGTTCGAACTGGGTCGAGTCCGGATGGGCCGGCGCGACGATACGCACCACCCCGGCCACGCCCGGCTCCGGACAGCTGGAATGCCAGAACAGCGCCAGATCACCCACCTGCATGCCGTCGCGCATATAGTTGCGCGCCTGGTAGTTGCGCACCCCGGTCCACTCGAACGGCTTGCCCGGCGCGGCGGCCAGATCGTCGATCGACAGGTCGTCCGGTTCGGACTTCATCAGCCAGTAGTTCATCGTCGCGTCCGCTCAAGAGTGGGAGGAAGGTTGGCCGAAGCGGAACAGCCCGCGTTCGGTCAGCAGCGCATCGAGCGGCATGTCCCACGGTTCGCGCGGCACCGCCGCGACGCGCTGGCACTCGAACGCCACGCCGACCACCAGCGGGCCGTGACCATGGCGGCGGCGAAATGCCAACGTCGCGTCGTAGAAGCCGCCGCCCTGGCCCAAGCGGTAGCCGTCGGCGTCGACGCCGACCAGCGGCACCAGCAGCACGTCGAGCTTCTCGGCGCGCAGCACCGGGCCGTCGAACTCGGTGATGCGGTAGCGCGGGTTCACGTACCAGCCGTCCGGGTCGGGGCCGAGCCGGGAAAACCACAGCCGCCGCGCCCGATTCGGAATTACCGGCAGAAACAGCTCGGCGCCGCGGAACAGCGCCGCGCTCATCAGCGGCTCCAGATCGAGTTCGGTGCCGGCGGCTAGATAGGCGCCGACACGGCGGCCACGGCCGGTCAGCCGCGCGGCGTGGCGTGCCACCGCGCGGGCGGCGGCGTGGCGGTAGCCCGGGGCCAACCGGGCGCGGGCGCGCCGCAGCTCGCGGCGCAGGGCAAGTTTGTCGGTGATCATGCTGGGACGATAGCGCGAAAGCGGGCTGTAAAAAAGCCACCGCAATCATTACGGTGGCTTTTTTGGAGGGGGTCTCCCCGCGAGTGTCGTTCGGGCAAAATTCGCTTGAACCCTAGACATCAGGGAGGCGACCGGCCGGATGTTTCGGGCGCATCCACAAGGGACGCGACGCACCCACATCCTCAGAGGCTAGTGCCAAAGCGAACATATTGGTTCAAAGGAATTTATGCGCCTTCGCGAGCACCGCAGGGAGATTAAACCTAGCGGTCGCCAGCTTAGAACAAAGCCTGCTGGCTGGAACGGAGCGCCTGATCGGCCGCCTCGCCCATGGAACGTATTTTACGCTGGAACGCTGCCATCTCCAAGCCATCACCCACTTTTGTTTTCAACAAATCGTGGGCGATGTTCAGGGCCGCCATGATGGCGATCTTGTCGGCATCGACGATGCGTCCCTGCCCCTGGATGGCCTCGACCTTCTCGCCCAACAAGCGCACCGCTTCGAGCAGCGTGTCGCGCTCCTCCCGCGGGGTGGCGATGGTGAAGGTGCGGCCCATCAGCGAGACTTCGACCTGAACCAGTTCGCTCATGCCTCGTCCTCCTGTTTGGGCAGCCGCTCGATCAGCGCCGCCACCTTGAACTTGGTGTCTTCCAGCCGGAAGGTCAGCTCGGCGTTTTCCTTCAACGCCTGCGCCAACGCCTCGGCCAGCCGGGTGTTCTGGTCGTGGACCTCGGTCAGCCGATCGATCAGCGCGGCGACGCGGGATTCCAGGTACTCGAGTTCGGTTTCCATGGCGGCGAGAATAGCCAAGCCTTAACCGGGCGTCAAACCGAGTCGCGCCCGCGCGTCGTCGAGCGCGCGACACACCGCTTCGGCACCGCCGACCAGACGCGGCCCGGGACGGCCGACCAGGTCGTCGGGCAGCGCATACAACGCACCGCGCGCCACTGCCGGGATCGCGCTCCAGCGCCGCCATTGCGACAGCATGTCGAGCGGACCGGTCGTCAGCAGCACCTGCGGCCGCACCTTGATCACCGACTCCCGGCTGACCTGCGGCGCCGGCTGCGGCTCGGTGCCGAACACGTTCACCCCGCCGCACAAGCGCACCAACTGACCGACGAAGCTCTTGTCGCTGACGGTGTAAAGCGGCTGCGGGCTCACCTGCAGGAACACCGACACGGTTGGCCGAACCGCGTAACGCGTCTTCAACGCGGCCAGCTGGCTGCGATAGCGTGCCGACGCCCGACCGGCCTCGGTGCCATGTCCGGTCAAGGTGCCCAGCGCCGTCAACTCGCGCGCCACGTCGTCCAGCTGCAAGGGCCGCGACACGTACACCGGGATGCCCAGTGAGCGCAGCCGCGCCACGTCGCGCGGCGCGGTGCCGTCGGCCCAGGCCACCACCAGGTCCGGCTGCTGACGCAGCACCGCCTCCAGGCTGACCCCGGTATAGCCGCCGACGCGCGGCAACCGCTTCGCCTCGGGCGGGTAGTCGGCGTAGTCGACGGTGGCGACCAGCTGGGGGCCGGCGCCGATCGCGTACAGCATCTCGACCGCATGCGGCACCAGCGCCACCACGCGCTGCGCCGGCTTCGGCAGCGTCACCGTGTTGCCGGCCGGGTCGGTCACCGTCAGCGCCGCCTGCGCGGGTCCCGCCAGCCACAGAGCCAGCCATGCCAAGCCGCTCCAGCGCATCCGTGTCATGCCGACCCTTTCAACAGTAGCGGCAGCCCGCAGGCCACCAGGGTGACGCGGTCGGCCAGCGCCGCCACGTCCTGATTGAGCCGGCCCAGCTCGTCGACGAAGCGCCGCGTCTCGGCATCCATCGCCACCACGCCCCAGCCGACCTCGTTGCTGACCAACAGCACCCTGCCGGGCAAGCTCGGCAGCGCCGCCAGCAGCGCGGCACGCTGCGTCGCGAACGCCGCCGTGTCGAAGCCGTCCGCGCCGAAGAAGCGCATCAGCCACATGCCCAGGCAGTCGACCAGCAGCAGCCCGTCCGGCCGGGCCTCATCCGCCAGCGTTTCGGCCAACGTTCGGCCCGCCTCGTACAACGCCCACGCAGCAGGGCGCCGCGCGCGGTGGTGTTCGATGCGCGCGGCGAACTCGGCGTCGTCGCGCCGCTCGGCAGTGGCGACATAGCCGACCGGCCCGGTATGCGCCAAGGCCTGCGTCTCGGCGTGACGGCTCTTGCCGGAACGGGCGCCGCCGCTGATCAGTTCGATCATTCCTTACCCTCAGAATTGAAGCGTCGCTGACAAAACGAGGCATCGCCGTGGGTCCGCGTCGTGCTCCCTGCTCGGCGTGCGGCCCTAGCTCCCACCGAGTACGGCAAGAACGGGACCGGCATCGGCGGTTGCCGTGCAGACACATCGTTTTGTTAGCGACGCTACACAGGGCCGCACGCGGCGGCCCTGTACTGCATTGCGATGTGATTTACTTCGGCGCGTAGCGGGCACCGAGGAACCAGCCGAGGCCACCGGTGTTATAGCCGCGCACCAGCTCGTAGTCGCGGTTGGCGACGTTGTTGACGCGGGCATTCAGCGACCAGTCGCGCGACACCTCGTAATTGGCGAACAGGTTGGCGACCGCATAGCCGTGCAGCGGCACCAAATTATCCGGATCGTCGAAGCGACGGCCCACCGCCTGCCACTCGACGCCCAGCGTCACCGGACCGAAGGCGCGACTGGCGCTGGCTGTCGCGGTCTGGCGAGCGCGACGGTTCAGCCACTTGCCGGTTTCCAGGTTTTCCGGGTTCTGGAAGGTGGCGGTGCCGTTCAGGTCGATGCCGTACCAGATCGAGGTGCCGGCGGTCAGCGTCACGCCGTCGATATTGGCACGGTTGACGTTGACGCTGGTGATATTGCCCGCGCCGTCCGTGACCAGATCGATCAGATTGTCGATGCGGTTGCGGAACGCCACCAGCGAGGCGTGGCTGCCCCGGCCGCTCCAGCGCGCCTCGACTTCGCCGTTATGCGAGGTTTCCGGTTTCAGGTTCGGGTTGCCGCTATACGAGCCGGGGAAGGGTGCGAAGCTGATGAACGGATAGAAGAGATCGTTGAAGGTCGGCGCCTTGAAGCCGGTGCCGTAGCCGGCGCGCAGCAGCCAGCCACCGTCGAGCTTGAAACCGTAACTGGCCTGGCCGGTAGTCTTGCCGCCGAACTGCGAATCGTCGTCGTGGCGTACGCTCGCCTGCAGCAGGTTACGACCGAACTCGCCCTGGTAGCCGGCGAACGCCGCCTTCTCATAGCGCGAGGTCCGGTCTAGCGGCTGGCTAGACTCGACTTTCTGGCGGGTGTACGACGCGCCGGCGAGGAAGCTGCCGATGCCGGTCTTGACGTCGTTCTGCCACAGCCAGTCGTCCTGGGTGGTGGTGAACAGGCTGTCGTGCTGGGCGAAGTTGCCGCCGGTGAAGGTCTCGGAACGGTCCTGGCTGCGCGCATAGCGCACGGTGCTGGCCCAGGCGTCGCTCAGCGCGTTCTTCGACTCGACGCTCTGGCCAGTCAGCCGCGTCTTGACGACGTCTTGCAGGTTCGGGTTGGTATTGCCGAAGTTGTCGAAGTCGCTGCGATCGAAGCTCTGGAACAGCCTCACCGTCAGGTCCTGGCCCGGCGCCCAGCTCTGGGTAACGTTGGCCGAATACGCGGTGTTCGCATCGCCGTCGCGGTCCGGGTTGAAGCTGGGGTTGTTGGCATTGCTCGCTGAGAAGCCGCGCGTCTGGTCCTGCGACACGCTCAGCGCGTAGGCGGTGTTGCCGGTCTTGCCCGACACGCCGACGCCAGCCTGCAGCGTGCCGCGGTCACCGACGCCGAAGTTGGCGGTGAAGCTCGCCGGGCCCTCGCCCTGCTTGGTGAAGATCTGGATCACGCCGCCGATCGCGTCGGCGCCGTACAGGCTGGACGCCGGGCCGCGCACGATCTCGATATGGTCGATCTGCTCGAGCGGGATGCTCTGGATCGAGGTGGTACCAAAGGTCGCTGACACGATGCGCACGCCGTCGACCAGCACCAGCGTCTGGTTGGCGTTGGCGCCGCGCAGGTACACGCTGGTGGTCTTGCCGGCGCCACCGCTGTTGCTGATTTGCACGCCCGGCTGGCGCGCCAGCAGGGTGGCGAGCGAGTCGGCGCCGACCTGTTCGATCTCGTCACGGTTGATCACCGTCACATCGGACAGCGTCTTAGACAGCGGTTGGGCCTGACGGGTGGCGGTGACGACCACATCGGCGCCACGGTATTCGGGCAGGTCGGCGGCACAGGCGACGCCGGTGGATAGCGCCAGCGCGACGGCCAGTGCCAGCGGGTGTTGAGTTGCAGTAGTCATGAAACCACTCCTTCGTTCTGAATACGGACGAAAAAGGAGTGCGAGAGAGGTCCGCGCCGATGGCGCGTTGCTACGACTGGGTCTGATGCCCATTAGATGAACCGCGTCTTCGCAGAGGGAAGACGGCGGCGCTGAATCGTTCGATCGCTCCCCGCGATACTCCAGGCCAACGGACGCCACTTCCCTGATCGGGCGTCCGGTGCAGGCCGGTCTCCGGGCTTGGCCTATCGGCGGCGCGCCTTCCCGCCCGTCATGGGGCAGTGGCGTCGGCGTCGCTTTGGCTCGAGTCGAGCCAGGCCTTACCGTTGCGGGGGCAGCGCTGGTCTTACACCAGCTTCCCGTTTCACCCGGCCATGCCGGGCACCTGCAAGGCGCGGATTATAGCGCAGCCGGCGCCCGCCCATCGCTCGACGGCAAGAAAAACTCCCGCCTGCCGCGCTTGCCCGCCTTGCGCGCTGACGGTATGGTCGTCAGCCATGAACACGACCCTTCCCCTCCCCGATTCCGTCGCCCTGGATGCCGCACTGGCGCGCCAGGCCATCCTGACCAAACCCGCTGGCAGCCTCGGCCGCCTGGAGGACATCGCCTGCCGCTTCGCCGCCTGGCAGGGCCGCGCCGTTCCCGCGCAGCTCACCCCGGCGATCACGGTGTTCGCCGCCGACCACGGCGTGTGCGACGAAGGCGTGTCGGCCTTCCCGTCGGTGGTCACCGGCGAGATGGTGAAGAACTTCGTCGCCGGCGGCGCGGCGATCAATGTACTGGCGAAGGGTACCGGCGCTCGCCTCGAAGTGGTCGACGTCGGTGTGGCGGTCGACCTGTCGACGCTGCCCATCGTGCACGCCAAGGTGCGCGCCGGCAGCCGCAACCTGATGCGCGAAGCGGCGCTGAGCCGCACCGAGGTCGAGGCCGCGCTGGAAGCCGGTGCCGCCGCGGCGCGCCGCGCGATCGACGCGGGCGCCAACCTGCTGGTGGCCGGCGACATGGGCATCGGCAACACCACCCCGTCGGCGGTGCTGATCTGCCGGCTGACCGGTTTCGCGCCGGACGTGATCGTCGGCCGCGGCACCGGCATCGACAACCCGACCTTGCAGCAAAAGCAGCAGGTGGTCGGCCGGGCACTCGACCGGGTGGCCGGTCTGGAGCTGGACGGCATCGGCACGCTGGCCGAGGTGGGTGGGCTGGAGATCGCCGCGATGGCCGGCTTCTACCTGGAAGGCGCACGCCAGCGCGTGCCTAGCCTGATCGACGGCTTCATCGCCTGCGCGGCGGCGCTGGCCGGCGTGGCGATCGAGCCTGGGCTGCGCGACTGGCTGCTGGCCAGCCACCGCTCGCAGGAAAACGGCCACGGCCTGGCTCTGACCGCGCTGCAACTGGAACCGTTGGTCGACCTGGGCCTGCGCCTGGGCGAGGGCTCCGGTGCGGCGCTGTGCCTGCCGCTGCTGCGCCTGGCGCTGGAGCTGCACGCCGGCATGGCGACCTTCGCAGAAGCCGGCGTGTCCGACAAGCCGGCATGAAGGCCTTCACTCTGACCCTGCTGCGCCACGGCGACATCGCCGCGCGCGGCCGGCTGATCGGCCGCACCGAGCTGCCGCTGACCCGCCAGGGCGAACGGCAGATGGCCAGCAGCTGGCAGCGCATCGCGGCGATCCCGGTGCAGAGCATCGCCTGCTCGCCACGCTTGCGCTGCCGGCCGTTCGCGGTCGAGCAGTCGCTGGAGCGCGGCGTGCCGCTGAAGGTCGATGCGCGCTTCGCCGAGTGCGACTTCGGCGACTGGGAGGGCGAACTGACTGACCAGCTCGCGACCGAGCACCCCGACTGGTACAGCGAGATGGTCGCCGGCCGGCTCACCCCACCGGGCGGCGAGAGCTTCGCCGCGTTTCGCGACCGAGTGCTGGCCGGCTTCGCCGACTGGATTGCCGAAAGCCGCGGCAGCCACCGCGTGCTGGTGACGCACGGCGGGGTGATCAGCGTGCTGTTGGCCGAACTGCTGCACACCAGCTTCGCGGTGGCGCGGCTGATGACGGTACAGCGCGGCGGCTTCGCCCAGCTGTCGCTGCTGGACGGCCACCCTGCCTATCTGGTGCGGCTGGAGCTGCCGGATGCCTGACACCAGCATCCCCCGGCCACCACCCTTCGCCGGCCTGGTGCTGGCGCTGCAGTTCCTGACCCGGCTACCGACCCCGCAACTGAAGACCTTCCACCCGAGCTGGCTCGCCGCCAGCGCGCGCTGGTTCGCGGTAGTCGGCCTCTTGGTCGGCGCGCTGCTGGCGCTCGCCGCGCTGGCCGGCGGCCGCGTCGACCCGTGGCTGGGCGCACTGCTGGCGCTGGCCGCATGGGTATGGGTGACCGGCGGCCTGCACCTAGACGGGCTGGGCGACCTCGCCGATGCGCTCGGCGCGGCGCATCGCGACCCGGAGCGTTTTCATGCGGTGCTGAAAGACCCGCATGTCGGCAGCTTCGGCGTGCTGGCGCTGGGCATGGCGCTGCTCGCCAAGCTGGTGCTGCTGATGCTGGTGCTGAAGACCGCTGCCGCGCAGTGGGGCCTGCTGCTGCTGCCGGCCTGGGCGCGGCTGTTCGCGGTGGCATGGTCGGCGACGCTGCCGCCGCTGGCCGGCGGCAGCGGCGAGCGCTTCGGCTGGCAGCCGCACTGGGCGTCGTTTTCGGCCAACCTGGTGCTGCTCGTCGGCCTGTCCGCCTGGCTCGCCCCGGTGCTGCTGGCCGCGCCGCTGGCCGGCCTCGCCTGGTGGGCGTTCCTGAAATACCGGCTCGGCGGCATGACCGGCGACTGCCTCGGCGCCGGCATCGAGTGCAGCGAGATGCTGTTGCTGTTACTGCTGGTCGTCGCACCGGCCCTATCCCACTAAGCGCGGCCATTCCACTCACACGCCCGGCCCCCGCGCCGGGCGTGGTCGCTTCTGCCGCCCAGCATCCCTGCTTGCCGAATACCACAATCATGTTATATCGTAACAAACGTTACGGTATAACATATAAGCCACCATGCCCGCCTCTTCGACGCTTCCGCCGGCCCGCCTGCCGGTCACCGTGCTGTCCGGCTTTCTCGGCGCCGGCAAGACCACCCTGCTCAACCACCTGCTGCACAACCGCGACGGCCTGCGCATCGCGGTGATCGTCAACGACATGTCCGAGGTCAATATCGACGCGCAGCTGGTCAAACAAGGCGGCGGGCTGACCCGTGCCGATGCGCGGATGGTCGAGCTGTCCAACGGCTGTATCTGCTGCACCTTGCGCGAGGACCTGCTGGTCGAGGTGTCGCGGCTCGCCCGCGAACAGCGCTTCGACTATCTGGTGATCGAGTCGACCGGCATCGCCGAGCCGCTGCCGGTGGCGGAAACCTTCACCTTCCGCGACGAACACGGCCAGAGTCTGTCGGATCTGGCTCGGCTCGACACCATGGTGACGGTGGTCGATGCGCTGAATTTTCTGGCCGACTACGCCTCGTCGACGCTGTTGGCCGAACGCGGCGAGACCGCCGGCGACGGCGACGACCGCGCGCTGGTCGAGCTGCTGATCGAGCAGGTGGAGTTCGCCGACGTGCTGGTGATCAACAAGGCCGACCTGATCGACACCGAGCAGCTCGTCCAGCTGCAGGCCATCCTGACCGGGCTCAACCCGCGCGCAGAACAGCTGGTCAGCCGCTTCGGCCAAGTGCCGCTGGGCCGGGTATTGGACACCGGCCGTTTCGATTTCGACGCCGCCGCGGCGGCGCCGGGCTGGCTGGCGGTGCTGGACGGCGAACCTCTGCCGGAAACCGAGGCCTACGGCATCGGCAGCTTCGTCTACCGGGCACGCCGGCCGTTCCACCCGCAACGCTTCTGGGAACTGCTGCATGGCGAATGGGCGGGGATACTGCGTTCCAAGGGCTTCTTCTGGCTGGCCAGCCGACCGGAACTGGTCGGCAGCTGGTCGCAGGCCGGCGGCGCCTGCCGCTATGGCCCGGCCGGGCTGTGGTGGCAGGCGGTGGAGCGCACCGAATGGCCGGACGATCCGGCTTGGCGCGCCGAACTGGCCGCGCTGTGGCACGACGACCGCGTCGGCGACCGTCGCCAGGAACTGGTATTCATCGGCACCGCGCTCGACGAGGCGGCGCTGCGCGCCCGGCTCGATGCCTGCCTGCTCAGCGACGCCGAATGGACGGCCGGGCCGCTGGCCTGGGCGGCATTGTCCGACCCGTTCCCGGCCTGGTATCTGAGCGAGGCCGACGAGCACTGAACCTCGCCCAGCTCGATGCCGCGGCAGTCCAAGCCGACGGCGTGTCTCATAAAGCAAAAAGCTTGGCCGAATCCCTCTAAAGGATTCGGCCAAGCTTTGCATCGGAGCCGCGACCTACCCGCCGGCCCAGCACGCAGCGCGAACGGCTAGGTGCTCAGTGCGCCACCAGAGTCGGATCGCCGCGATGCGGGTCGACCAGCTTCCACGGCAGCACCGACCACTCCGGGTACTCGCAGGCGCGCGCCACCCGCGGGAAGGACGGGCCGACATACAGGCCGCGCGGCAGCAGGTACCAGCTCGGCAACGCCCACAAGCCGCTGTCGCGATAATCGCAGCCGTCGTCCTTGTCCTGCGGCGCCATCTGCTTCGGGTAGAGCTGCTGCAGCGTCTTGGAAAGCCACGGGCCGAGCACCTTGTTCTGGTAGTCGTAGTTTTGCGGATAACCGTCGGCGTCGCGCGGGATATTCGGCTTGCCCTGGCCCAGCCACAGCACGTCCTCCAGTTGCAGGTCGCGGCCGTTCTGCACGTCGAGGTTGATCGGGCTGTCGCCGAAGTCGGGATGGGCGCCGCCGCAGTCGTAGCTGGTGAACACGCTGGCGCTGAGCACCCGGTCGGTCAACAGCCGCGGCGTGACGGTCTGCTCATAATCGAAGCCGCCGCGGTGCGCGCCGCCGAGCGCACAGGCGAAGTAGCCGTTCACCTCTTCCCACTGCCGGCTCTCCAGCACCCGGTTGACCCGCTCCTGCACTGGCGCCGGATAACCGTCGACCACACGGAAGAAGCTGACCTTGCTGACCGGCTCCTGCCACCAACGCAGCGTATAACGACCGAAGTGTTGTTCGCGCGCCTGGCGCAGTGTCAGGTCGGTGAGCCTGGCGAATTCGTAGGGCTGCTGCTGGCGCAGCTTGGCCAGCGAGGCGACGTCGCTCGCCGGCAGCGTCGCCGGCGCGAGCGGGCCCAGGCTGATCGGCTGCGCCGCGCCCTTCTTGCCCTGCCACTGCCCCTTCCATCCCCCCTTGCCGTCCGGACGCAGCACCAGATCGGTGCGGCTCTCGTCATAGCCGAGGTTCTCGCCCAGCGCGACGCTGCCGTCAGGGTTGCGCGCCCCGTCCAGCGCGATGTCGCGGTGATACTTGCGGTAGAAATAGCGGCCTTGGGCCTTGCCGTCCTTGCCGACATTCAGCTCCATCACCACCGCCGCACTGCCGATCTGCCCCTGCAGCAGTTGCGGCGCCGCCTGCGCGGGCGACAGCAGTGCGATACAACCGATGGCCGCGAGGCCGAGGTGAAGCGTTGTGGTTTTCATGCGGATATCCGGCAAGGTTCTGTCTGCATGGTACAAAAAACAACGCCACTGCGTAGCAGTGGCGTTGTCATGGGCAAGTTTGACCGAAGGCGGATTCGCCCTCAACGCGTCGCAAGCGGGCGTCAGCGAAGGGCGGACAGCGCGCAGGAACCGGAATGTACAAGCAGTACAGGAGGATTCCGCATCACTGAGCGAATCAACAGATTCGCACGCCGACTGCCCAACCGAGATCACGTCCGCGCAGCAGCGTTGGGGCGGATCTTACAGCTTGCCGGCCAGCTTGCGGTTGCGCATCAGGCACAGCATGTCACAGGCGATGTGCGCCGCGGCGATCGCGGTGATCTCGCTCTGATCGAAGCTCGGCGCCACTTCCACCACATCCATGCCGACGATGTTCAGATCGCCCAGGTTGCGGATGATCTGCAGCGCCTGCGCGGTGGTCAGGCCGCCCGGCACCGGGGTGCCGGTGCCCGGTGCGAACGCCGGGTCCAGGCAGTCGATGTCGAAGGTCACGTAGACCGGGGCGTCGCCGATGCGCTGCTTGATGCGCGACAGCGTGGCCTCGACGCCGTTGTTGTGCACCCACGGCGCGTCGACGATGTCCATGCCCATGAAGTCGTCGTTGAAGGTGCGGATGCCGACCTGCGCCGAGCGCGCCGGATCGATCAGGCCGTCCTTCACCGCCTTGTAGAACATGGTGCCGTGGTTCAGCGAATCCGGCTCGTCGTCGGCCCAGGTGTCGCAGTGGGCGTCGAAGTGCAGCAGCGCCAGCGGCTTGCCGTATTTTTCGGCGTGTGCGATCAGCAGCGGATAGGTGACGAAGTGGTCGCCGCCGAAGGTCAGCATCTTGGCACCCGACGCGAGGATGGTGCGGGCGTGTTCGATGATGCTCGGCTTGATGGTCAGCGGGTTGTGCGCGTCGAACCAGCAATCGCCGTAGTCGATCACCGCCAGGTCCTCGAAGGGGTCGAAGCCCCACGGGAACGGCTTCAGTTCGGCCAGCTGCACGCTGGCGGCGCGCACCGCGGCCGGGCCCTGGCGGGCGCCGGAGCGGAAGGTGGTGGCCAGATCGAGCGGAATGCCCGATACCACCACGTCGGCGCCGGTCAGGTCGCGGGTGTAGTTGCGGCGCATGAACGACTGCACGCCGGCATAGGTATTTTCGACGGAGGAACCGTACAGGCTGGTGCGGCGAATTGCGCCGTCACCGTAGATGGTCTGCGACATTGGAGACTCTCCGATAGAGAGCACGCCGGCGCCGGGCAGTGGCTACCGACGATTCCCGTCCTTCTGCGGCCGACGGGTGGAGGCTGCCGCGCCCGATTGGCGCAGCCACCGCAGTGTGCCGCGAGCGGCGGCACAGGGCAAGCCCCTACTGCAAACCGGGCCAATGAGCGTGGTCACGACTTCGACACGACTCGGGCGGTGGGCAAGGCAGAGTGGGACCCTCAGCGCTCACTCGGGACGATGGCCGAGATAGAGTTGCAAGGGCCAGCGAAACATCCGCGTCGCCTCAGCGCCCCAGGCGGCCGCGAAACGCGGCGCAAATTCGGCCACCGGATCGGTACCGGTCGCCTCGGCGGCACGCCGGGTCGACGACCAGGAGCCGAGGTAGCCGAGCAGCGCGGCCAGCTCCCACTGCCGCTCCAGCACGAAGGTCGGCACCGGCTCGGCCGGAAACGGCCAGGCGATGCTCTGGTAGCCCTGCTCGACCATCAGCCGCTCCGGCGGCCAGTACGGCGACACCAGCGCGTGGTAGGCCTCGAACACCGCACCGACCTCGCCGTCCACCTTCAACCGCGGGTAATGCCACACCGCCAGCGCACCGCTCGGCTTCAGCACCCGCGCAGCCTCGGCGAAGAACGCCGGCAGATCGAACCAATGCAACGCCTGCGCCACGGTGATCAGGTCGACGCAGGCGTCGGGCAGCGCGCACTGCTCGGCCGGCTCGCACACATAGTCGATGCGCGGGTCGGGCGGCGCTTCGGCCAACTGCGCGGCGCTGGCGTCGCTGGCGCGCACCCTCGCGAAATGCGCGGCCAAGCCCCGCGCCGCCTGGCCGTTGCCGGTGGCCACGTCCAACGCCAGCTCGCGCGCCGGCATCTGTTCGGCCAACCAGGCGAACAGCGCCTCCGGATAATCGGGACGAAAGCGCGCGTAGTCGGCAGCGTGCGCCGAGAAGTGATCTTGGAAGCTCATGCCGTGCTCCTGATTGGGGTTCAACGCCTGCCTACCCGCTCGCGAACGAAAGCTCAATGAGGCGCGAAAAGATTAGGGTGGCCCGCATCTCATGCCCCACTTCGACGCAGCACCGCCCGAGTACCGCAGATCGAGGCCGGCTTTCAGCCCTCACCATAGCGCAACCGTTCTAGTCCTGCGGGTCGAGCGGCGGCAACCGTCGCACCACCGGGCTCGCCTTGACGATCGCGGTCGAGGTCGACGCCAGTTCGGCGAAACCGTCAAGGATCTCGTCGAGTTGGCCGATGTGTTTCAGCACCAGCCGGGCGATGTAACAGTCCTCGCCGGTGACCTTGTCGCACTCGGTGATCTGCGGCGTCGCCACCAGCTGCCGCTCCAGCGCCTTCAACTGCCCCGGCAGCGGCCGCAACCGCACGATCGCGGTCAAGGTGTAGCCCCAGCGGCTCAGGTCCAGCTGCGGCGTGTAGCCGGTGATCGCGCCCGATTCCTCCAGCCGCTTCAACCGCTCGGACACGCTCGGTCCGGCCATTTTCAGCCGCCGCGCCAGCTCGGCCAGGCTCAGCCGCGCATCGTTCTGCAGCTGGGCAACCAGCTGTCGATCTATCCAGTCCATCAAAGCAAGGCCATCTAGAAAAAATTGCAACTATTCAAAGGTAGCACGCGCAATTCATCTTGCAACACGCATTAATCTCGCCGCTGTCGCCTTCTAGACTAGTGGGCATCGTCACTCGTTTCGGGAGCTTCCGATGACCTCCTCCCCCACCCTGCACCGCGGCATCGCCGAAATGCTGATCGCGATGCTGCTGTCCGGCACCATCGGCTACTTTGTCCTGGCTTCCGGCCAACCGGTCTGGAACGTGGTGTTCTTCCGCTGCCTGCTCGGCAGCAGCGGGCTCGCTCTGTACGGCTACTGGCGCGGCCTGTGGACGCCGTGGCCATTCTCGCGCACCGCACTCGCCTGGTGTCTCGCCGGCGGCATTGCCTTGGTCGGCAACTGGGCGCTGCTGTTCAACGCCTACCACTATGCCTCGATCGGCATCGCCACCGCGCTCTACCACACCCAGCCCTTCCTGCTGATGCTGCTCGGCGCCGCCTTTCTCGGCGAGACGCTGACCCGCCGCAAGTGGCTGGCACTGGGCCTGGCCTTCGCCGGCCTGCTTCTGATCGTGCTGCCGGGCCTGGAGGCCCGCCAATCGACCGCGTCGCTGCTATTGGGCTGCGCACTGGCACTCAGCGCCGCCCTGCTCTATGCGTTCGCCACCCTGATCACCAAACGGCTACCGCCGGGCATCCCGCCGGCGCTGATAGCCAGCCTGCAGACCCTGGTCGGGGTGGTGTTGAGCGCACCGCTGCTCGATGCCCGGGTCGCCGTCCAACCGGGCGCGCACTGGCTCGACTTGGCGATACTGGGGCTGGTGCATACCTGCGTGATGTATCTGCTGATGTATTCGGCGTTCCGCCGCCTGCCCACCCACCTGATCGGCGCGCTCGGCTTCGTCTACCCGGTGGCAGCAATCCTGGTCGACTGGCTGGCGTTCGGCCACCGGCTGGGGCCGGCGCAGTGGCTGGGCATGCTGCTGATCGTCGGCACCAATCTGTGGCTGGTGCGCGGCCCGCGTCCGGCAGCGGCGGCCAGCTTGGCCGAACAGCGATGAAAAAGGCCGGCAGGAGCCGCCGGCCAGTCATTCCGATAGGAGTGCGCGATGGGCCGAGCGTTTAGCGCGCCGGCGCACGCTGCTGCAGCCGCAGCCGTAAGCGCACGTCGTACCATACCGGGCGCAGCCCGAGCAGGAACAGGCACAAGGCCAGCGGCAGCGAGAACGCATAGCCCAGGTGCTTGAAGCCGAGCGCGCCGACCACCCCGCCGATGAAGAAGGCGCCGAGGATCAACAGGTAGAGGTTCAGCTTGGCCCGGTTGGCCTGCACCGCCGGCTGGCGCGAGCGGCGGTTCAGATAGCTCGCCTTGGCCAGCTCGATGCCGATATCGGTGGCGATGCCGGTCATGTGGGTGGTACGCAGCAGGCCGCCGGACAGCTTGGTGACGATAGTGTTGTGCATACCCATGATGAAGCACAGCAGCATCACCGTCGGCGGGGTGAACAGCCCCTTGTGCAGCGCGAGCCCGGCGCCGAGCGCCCCGAACAGCAGCAGCAATAGCGCCTCTTCCATCATCGACACGCCGTAGCCGCCGCGCAGCCGCTGGCGACGCGCCCAGCGGATCAGCCAGGTCGAATGCATCGCGCCCAGGATGAAGCAGACCAGCATCACCAGCGCCGACAGCGCGCTGACCGCATCGCCCAGCGCCAGCGAGTCGGCCATCTGCGACACCACCCCGGACACGTGCGAGGTATAGCGCTGCACCGCCAGGAAGCCGCCGGCGTTCAATGCGCCGGCGATGAAAGCCATCGACCCACCGAGCTGCCACAGCACCCGGTCGTTCTGGCGGCCGCGGTCGAGCAGCCGGGTGATCGGAAAACGACGGAACATGGCCTCCCCACAAAGCACAACGGCGACCGAAGTCGCCGTCAAAGAATCTATGCTGCGCCTGCACGCTCACCGCCGGCAAGGGCAGTGGCGCAATCCGGCAAACGCATGGCGCGTCAGCTCGCGCAGGCCGCGCTCTGCACCGCGATGCCCGGGGTCAGGCGGCGCTGCAGTGCCGTCAGCCGCTCGGCCTGTGCACTGTCCAGATCCTTGAAGTGCAGCACCGTCTGGGTGGTGCCCTTGCCGCGCGGCTGCATCTTGGCGTCGGCAAAACCGGCGGCCTTCAGCTTGGCCAGCAGCGCATTGGCGCCGGTCTCGTTGGCGAACAGGCCCAGCGACACCGTGCCCTTGAACTCACCGTCGTTCTGCACCGGATAGTTGTCGAAGCCCTTGCCCTTCAGCTCGGCAGCCAGCGCGTGCGCTTCGGCCGAAGTGGCCGGCGCCGGGTAAAACACCCAGTACTTGCTGTTCTTGGTCGGGGTCTGCTGCGACTCGCTGCGCCACTGTGCCGCAGTCAGCTTCAGCATCGGCAGCCCGCCCTTCACCCGGGTGTACAGGCTGTCGTTCAGCGTGCCCCAGCGATAGCACTGAGTCGCCACCTTGGCCGGGGTCGGCGCTACGCTCGGCTGCGCCGCAATCGGTTTGGTCTCGACTTTCGGGTGAGCCGGCGGCGCTGCCGGCTTGCTGTCGGCGACCTTGGTCTCGACCGGCTTGGCCACGCTCGGTTTGGTTTCGGCCAACTTGGTCACCGGGGGCGGCGATGCCGGCTTGGCGGCCGCCACAGTGGCCGCATCCAGGCCCAGTGCCGCCGGCAGCGCGGTGCTGCTCGCCGGCGCCGAGGCCTCGGCCAAGGCGGCGCTCGCCACCACCGGCGGCGTCCAGTTGGCCGGCAGCAGCTTGATCTGCTTGGCGTTGACTTCTTGCGCGTGCAGGTCGACCGGCACGCGCGCCTTCAGGTTGCCGTAGCCGAATACCAGCAAGTTCAGCACCAGCACAATCGCAAAGAACCACTTCATGCTTCGTTCGCCACCTTCAACAGACCGTGTATGACAAGATTATCCATGATCAGGCACGGCGGCGCGAGCAGCGGTGCCAAGCGCGCGGCATCGCCGCCGGTCAGCACCAGCGTCGCCGGTACTCGCCCGGTGCGTTCGGCCAACCTGCCGCGCAGCCGCCCGATCGCGCCGGCCATCGCGTCGAGCGCGCCACTGGCCAGCGCATCCGGCGTCGCCTGCGGGAACGGCTCCCATTGGCCTACCAGTCGATCGAGCTGCGCCGTACCGGCCGCCAGGCTCTTCAGCATCAAGGCGAAGCCAGGCAGGATCAGCCCGCCGAGATAGTCGCCCTCGGCGGTCAGCGCCTCCACCGTCAGCGCGGTGCCGGCCGAAGCCAGCACCACGTCCTGATCGGGCAGCCGCTCGCGCGCGGCCAGCACCGCCAACCAGCGGTCAACGCCCTGCTCGGCGATGTTGCGATAATGGTTGTTGACGCCGCCGCGCTCACGCTCGCTGCTCATCCAGTGCACCGGCACCGGGCAGGCGGCCTCGACCGCATCGCGGATCGCCGGACGCGCCACCGAGGCGCCCCAGGCGGCCTCCAGCGTCAGATTGCGCCAGCGTTCGGCCAACTCATGGGCGAAATCGTGCGTCACCACGCCCTCGTCGCACAGCGTGGCCCCGTCGGCCAGCGCCCATTTCACCCGGGTATTGCCGGCATCGATCAGCAGCTTCATGCGCGCGCCCGCAAGCTGACTTCGCCGACGTGGAACACCTGACAGCCGGCGGCGGTGTCGACCAGCAGCGCGCCCTTGTCGTCGACGCCGCGCGCAATCCCGTCCACCGGCTCGCTATGGCTGAAGCGCAGGGTCACCGGTTGATCGCGATGCGCGCTGTAACTCAACCATTCGTCGCGGTAGGCGCCGAAACCATCGCGCGCAAAGCCGCTCAACACCGCATACAATTCGTTCAAGAGCTCGGCGAGCAGCTGGTTTCGGCCAAGATGGAGACCAGCGTCGGCCAACCCCGCCACCGGTTGGCCGACCTCGCCCGGGCTCGCCAGATTCAGACCGATGCCGATCACCACCGCGGCCGGTCCCAGCGCATCGCCGGACAGCTCGATCAGGATGCCGGCCAGCTTCTTGCCGTCCAGCAGCACATCGTTCGGCCACTTCAACTGCACCGGCGCACCGTGACGCGCCAGCACCCGCACGATCGCCACCCCCACCGCCAGCGACAGCCCGGACAGCGCCGCCAGCCCGGCATCGAAGCGCCACAGCAGCGAAAACGCCAGCCCGCCGCCCAGCATCATCTGCCAGCGACGGCCCAGCCGGCCGCGGCCGGCGCTCTGCCATTCGGCGCCCAGCACGATGCCGTGCGGCGCACCGGCGGCGGCGCGCTGCATCAAATGGGTATTGGTGGAGTCAATGCGGTCGGCGAGCGCCAACGCGTAGGTATCGGCCGCCCCGTCGTCGAGGCCGGCGCGGATCGCGCCGACGTCCAGCCATTCCAGGGTATCGACCAGCTTGTAGCCCTGGCCGCGCACGCTGTACACGGTCAGCCCGAACTCGGACTCGATCGCGTGTACCGCTTGCCAGACCAGGGTGCGCGACACGCCCAGCGACTGCGCGATCGCCTCGCCGGAATGGAAGCGACCGTCAGACAAGGCCTTCAGCACCGCAAACGCGTGCTGCTCGCTCACGCCTCGCCTGCGCTTTCGCGAATCTTCTTCAGCGTCGCGGTGGTCGAGGTGCTGAACAGGAACGGGATCGAATGCACCTCGCCGCCGCGCGCCAGCGTCTCGGCCGAGCCGACGATCTTGTCGACCGTCCAGTCGCCGCCCTTCACCAGCACATCGGGCTTGACCGCCTCGATCAGCTCGGCCGGGGTATCTGCGTCGAACCAGGTGACCAGCGCCACCGACTCCAGCGACGCCAGTACCGCAGCGCGATTATCCTGGGGATTGATCGGGCGATCGTCGCCCTTACCCTGGCGCTTTACCGACGCATCGGTATTGATCGCCACGATCAGGCTGGCGCCCAGCGCCGCAGCCTGTGCCAGATAGGTCACATGGCCACGATGCAGGATGTCGAAGCAGCCATTGGTGAACACCACGGGCTTCGGCAACTGGCCGAGGCGCTCAGCCAGCGCCTCCGGCGGACAGATTTTCGATTCAAACAGCGGGGTTGGGTACGGGTTCGGCATCCTTGAGACTCGCGATCAGTTCCTTGCGGTAGCGGTTCAGCGCTTGCGGCGTGTCGATCACACGATCGAACAAGCTAGACAGATTACGCAGGATACCACCCACCACGCGCGCCTCCCAAGGCTCATCGAAGCGGATCTGACTGGTCAGCCAGCCCTCCAGCCAGTCCGGATCCGGCAGACGCGACTGGATCGTGTCGTTCGGGAACAGTGCCTGGTTCACGTGCAGATTGGTCGGGTGCAGCGGCTTGCCGGAACGCGCCGACGACGCCATCAGGAAGCCGATCTTGGCAAAGGCCAGACGGGCCTCGTTGCCACAACGTTCGATCGCCTTCTTCATGTACTTCAGGTAAGCGCCGCCGTGACGGGCTTCGTCGCGGCTCAGCGTCTGGTAGATCTGCTTGATCACCGGCTCGGTGTGCCAGTCGGACGCGCAGCGATACCACTGGGTCAGACGCACCTCGCCGCAGAAATGCAGCATCAGCGTCTCCAGCGGCGGAGCCGGGTCGAATTCGAAGCGCACCGAATGCAGTTCCTCTTCGGTCGGTGCCAGGTCCGGACGGAAACGACGCAGGTATTCCATCAGCACCAGCGCGTGCTTCTGCTCCTCGTAGAACCAGATCGACATGAACGCCGAGAAGTCCGAATCGTCCTGGTTGTCGCGCAGGAACATCTCGGTCGCCGGCAGCGCCGACCACTCGGTGATCGCATTCATCTTGATCGTCTGGGCCTGTTCATCGGTCAGCCGGGACGCGTCGAATTCCGCCCAGGGGATGTCATCCTCCAGACTCCAACGGGCCTTCTCCAGCTGGACGAACAGTTCGGGGTAAAGCATGGCAACCTCACGCAGAGAAAAATCAAAACGCCCGGATTGTAAGGCAATCCAACGTCAATCCCAACCATTGGCGACAAACGATCGCCGATTCGCGTCTGCTGGCGAGCTTTGCCCGCCGACTCCGCATATCTGGGTGGGTCTGGCCGCCCCAACCTCGCACCGACAGAGGGAGGGACGCGGCAAGCCCGACAGCGCCGCCACGACCATGCTAAGCCACGCGGATTGCCATCTGATTGCAAGACCAAGCCACCCCGCTCTTTTCAAGAGTGAAAACTATTATCACTGTTGCGCCGATGCCGCGTCTGCGGCCACAGATAGAGAAAGAGATGGGGGCAGAAGGGGCCGAAACAAGCTCCAGCCCGCTTAGCGATCAACGACTTGACCGCGCCAACAGAGCATCAACACACAGTCGAGCGGGTGTGCTGGAACGATCGGTATGCCATCCTGCCAACAACGCACGGTTAAACCGCCAAAACGGGCGAGTCTGGGCCATCAAACCGCAAGGGGACAGCATTAGGTTGGCCAAACGGCCGGGGCGGGATAGTTGCACGGCCATACGGGGCGAATGACGCGCATAAAGCACAAAGCCCCAGCTCGTGTGAGCTGGGGCTGGTTGTGGGGAGTCTGGCGGTGACCTACTTTCACATGGCGAATGCCACACTATCATCGGCGCGGAGGCGTTTCACGGTCCTGTTCGGGATGGGAAGGCGTGGTCCCACCTCGCTAT
>JAPDNP010000004.1 GCA_025989215.1 Neisseriaceae bacterium JH1-16
CTGCGATTTCCTTAATCTTGCGGCATGAGCACCCATTCAAACCAGGCACTCACACCTATCGGTTGTTCGTTCTGTTAAAGAGCAGTTGCGGCTGACTGGCTTCGTTTTGCTGTGTCAGCAGCAGAGGAGGCGAACTATACCGGCCCGACCCCACCTCGTCAACACCCATCGGCGAAGAAAATGCCAGAAACCCGCCCTGCCAGCCCACAGATGGAGCCAAGTCGCTGATCGGCCAGGAATTATCTGTTTGGACTGTTTTAAGAAAAACTCAACAAAGCGCCGCAATCCCTGCCAGGACGGCGCTTTCGGCCCTGCCGTCGCCCGAAAAACCGGCCATGACACCTGCCGCATTACCCCGAAAAAGCAAAAAGCTTGGCCGAACTGTCGTTCGGCCAAGCTTTAATGACATATATAGAGGGTAACAGCCGTCGCTGACCCCGACATTGTATGGCACGGTGTTCAGCGGACGCAGCCCCTGAGTACCATGCATCATAGGTCGCAACGCCCCTGCTCCTTGGCACAGCACAAGCACGGACCGATTTCGCTATCCTGATGCTCTACACAGACCATTCGGGTGCCTCATGTTCCTCGGGCTCATTCTCATCGCCGGCCTCTGGGCCGGTTTGCAAAACGCACTGGCCGGCGGCGGCTCCTTCATTACCTTGCCGGCACTGATCTTGTCCGGCATGCCGCCATTGGCCGCCAATATCACGTCCACCGTGGCGCTCTTTCCGGGACAGATGACTTCCGGCCTGGCGGGACGCCGCCTGGTGACTGGGGCGGGCCGCTTGCCGTTCTGGGCCCTGTTCGTGATTAGCATCCTTGGCGGGGCGGTGGGCGGACTACTCTTGCTGAAGACCTCCTCGGCGGTGTTCGCCCGCCTCGTGCCATGGCTGGTACTGTTCGCGACTGCTGTGTTCGCCTGGGGCAGCTTCTTTCGCAAGCGCAGCGACGCCACGGTGCACCTCGGGGCCATCAACACCGCGTTCGCTCAGTTCATCATCGCGATCTATGGCGGCTACTTCGGGGGCGGCATCGGGTTTCTGATGATCGCGGCGCTGACGATGGCGGGACTGCCGACTCGAAATGCCGGCGCCACCAAGAACGCGCTGGCCGGTGTGATGAATGCTTCGGCGGTGGCGCTGTTCGTGACCTCGCCGCTATTGCATTGGCGCGAGGCGATCACGCTGGGCGCCGGGGCCATCGTGGGGGGCTTGCTGGGATCGTGGGCTCTGCATCGGGTCAATGAACGATGGCTGCGGATCGCCATTGTCTGTATCGGGATTGCCCTGACCATCGGCCTGTTTCTGAAGCCGATCTGAACACCTCGTAAAGAGCATGGCCCTGCCCGACTGCCGCAGCCCCTCATAATATAGAGTGTGTGACGCCGCGATCCGGCGGCTCAATGAGCCAGCCCCGGGTATAGCGAGACGGGCAGCGTTGCCACACCTAGGCGATGGTACGTACCACGCCGCCATCGACACGCAGGGCGGCACCGTTAGTGGCCGAGGCTTCGCGCGAGCAGGTGTAGACCACCATATTGGCCACTTCCTCGACGCTCGCCAGCCGGCGCAGCAGCGAGCTTGGCCGATGCATCGCCACGAAGTCCCGCTCCACCTGCTCCTGCGAGCGCTCCTGCATTTCCGACATCTTGGCGAAGAACTCCGCGACGCCATCCGAACGCGTCGGTCCCGGCAGCACGGCATTCACCGTCACACCCGAGCCCTTGGTCAGTTCGGCCAAGCCTCTCGACACCCCCAGCAACGCCGTTTTGCTGACACCGTAATGGATCATCTCGGTCGGAATATGCAGGGCCGATTCGCTCGAGATGAATACGATGCGCCCCCAGTCCATCTGCAGCATCAATGGCAGATAGTGGCGCGACAGCCGCACGCCGCCCATCACGTTGACATCAAACATCCGCTGCCATTGTTCGTCGCTGGTTTCGGTGAATGCCCGCTGTTCGAAGAAACCGGCGTTGTTCACCAGGATATCGACCCGGGGATGGGCATCGATGATGAGTTGCGCGCCACTGGCGGTCGCCAGGTCGGAGGCGATGCTGGCGATGTTGATGGAGGGGTATGCCTGGGCAAGCGCCGACTGGGCCTGGGCGAGCTTTTCCAGATTGCGACCGTGCAGCACGATGTCCGCCCCGCAGGCCGCCAGGCCTTTGGCAATCGCCAGACCGATGCCCGCCGAAGAACCGGTCACCAGCGCTTTCTTACCAGCAAGATCGATATGCATGTCATGCCTCCTCAACTGGAAGCTTAGTCGGAGCTAGCCCGGTTTGTCGGTCGGGTCATTCCCGTTTTGCCGCAGCTTACAATGGCAAGACTCCGCGACACCATGTTGACGCGTGGCTCGTCGAACACGCCAAGGCTTCGGCCAACCGTGTGCGCGATGACCCGCGCCCGGGCCGCCGTTCAGACCAGATCGGCCGGGCCGGTGCCGTCCAGGGTTTCGCTCGGGGCGGGGTGGTCGATCAGCCGTTCGGTGTAATGGGTCAACAAGCCGAGCAACAGATAGATCACGATGATCAACAGCAGTAGCAATCCGGTCAGCAACATGATTCGCTCCTTGCCGTCGGCCCCTAGGAGGGTAGCGGCCTCATGCCCGGGAAGGGTTTCTGGGCAATTCAAGTTAAGGATCGATGGGATTAAGCCTGCGTAAATTTGCGCAACTGCCGGATAAAAAAACCGTAAACGACCTCGTGCGCGCAGAGACGGCATGGCGGGTGACGGCAACCGGCGAGCCCCGCTCGGCCCTTCCCGCCGGGACCGGCCTCGGGACCCGATGCGGGGGCACCTTGCCGCTTGCCTGTTCTCGGGCGGATTCATCGGACCGGCCGAAGCCCATCACGGCGGGATGGATCGCTTAAACGAAGTTTCAACGAGGTTTCCCCACCATGGACCGTCATCGTGGCGTAACACCTCGGATGGCAAAATCGACCAATAGCCCTCGACGCGCGTCGTCACTTTCCTGCCCTGCCGGTAACGCCCTCATGAATACGGACCCCACTCTCTTCGCCGCCATCGATCTCGGTTCCAACGCCTTTCGGATGATGATCGGCCAACAGGACGGCGCGGGCGCGGTCCGCCAGATCCAGCCGGTGGAAACCCTGCGCGAACCGGTGCGCTTGGCCGAGGGTCTGCAAGGCGAGGCCTTGGATGCCGGCGCCTTGCAGCGGGGCTGGCAGGCGCTGGAGCGTTTCGGCAAACGCCTGCGCGGTTTTGATGCCACCCAGGTCAGGGCGGTAGCCACCAATACCGTGCGCGTGGCGGAAAATGCGGCCGAGTTTCTGGCCGGGGCCGAACAACGACTCGGCTTTCCAATCGAGGTGATTTCCGGGCACGAGGAAGCGCGGCTGGTCTACACAGGGGTGGCGCACACCATGCCCGACCAAGGCTCGACCCGGCTGGTGGTCGATATCGGTGGCGGCTCCACCGAGCTGATCATCGGCTGTGGCGATCGCCCCTTGCTGATGGAGAGCCTGCCGATGGGCAGCGGCGTGTACAGCAAGCGCTACTTTGCCGATGGCCGCATCGACAGCCGTGCCCTACAGTTGGCCGAACGGGCCGCGCTGCACGAAATCGAGAAAGTCGCCCAGCGCTACCACGAGCTGGGCTGGCAACAGGCAATCGGCTCTTCCGGGACCGCACGCATGCTGGCCAAGGTGCTCAAGGCCGGCGAACTGAACGACAAGGGACGTAGCGGGATCACTTACCAAGGCCTGCTGCGCCTGTCGCTCGCGCTGCTCGATGCCGGTCGGATGGATCGCCTGGCGCTGCCGGGGCTCGCCGAACAGCGCGCCGGCACGCTGCCAGGGGGCTTGGCGGTGATGCTCGCGGTGTTCAAGTCGCTGGGACTCGACGAGATGACGCCTTCCGAACCGGCGCTGCGCCTGGGCGTGCTGCACGGCCTGATCCATAGCCCCTCCCCTCGCCGTTCACGGTGCGAGCCCACTGAGCGCGACGCGGTGTACGGCCCGGCGCAGGACTGAGGCCTGCTGGCCGGCAAGGTTGGCCGAACGCGGCAGCCTTGCCACACCCGCCGGTGCGGTTATGGGCCGAGGCTCGCCGCACCTTGTTGCGACATGCCAACGAAATATACACTCCGCATGATTCGATCCAGTCCCTTTCCATGGAGCCATCATGCGCCCGCACCTGCTCGCCCTCTTGCTCGGCACCGTTACCCTGTCCGCCGCCGCCTTCGACCTGAACGGCGCACTCAACTCGCTGAATCAGACCCTCGACGCGGCGAAGGGGCTGGGAGTCAGCCTGCCCGGCAGTGGCAGTGCCACCGGCGTGGTCAAGGCCAACCAGACCTGCAACGGCCCGGCCACTCCACCCGCCGCGCAATTCGAGCCGGTGGGCGACGGCGTCCAGGTGCGCGACCTGAAGACCGGGCTGATCTGGCAGCGCTGTATCGAGGACCAGGAATGGACCGGCTCGGTGTGTCGTGCCCGCAATTCGCAGGCGGTCAATCCCGGCCCGCGGCTGAGCTATGCCGACGCCCAGCAACTGGCCCAGCAGCTGAGCACCCCGACCGAGCAGTGGCGATTGCCGACCCGGCGCGAGCTGCAGACGCTGCGCGCCGCCAGCTGCTACAACCCCTCGCTGAACCTGGCGGTGTTCCCCACCGCGCCGGCCTGGTCGTCCGACGGCGCATTCTGGAGCGCGACCCCGCAGAGCGAGGGCAAGCGCCGCGGCGTCTGGCTGGTCAGCGCCATCGGCACCAGCGACAGCTGGGAGGAGACCGGTCCCGAACACCTCAACCATGTGCGGCTGGTGCGCACCGAGCCGGGCAACCGCGCCAGCGCCCAGTAAGCGACCGGGCGCCGCGGCGCCCGCCTTTTAGCCGTTCGGCCAAGTCCCTTTCCGTTCATACCTGAAAAACCACCGTTCATCGCCATCCGGCCGGCACGTCGAAAAAAATTTCGCCCGCGTGTCGATTTCGCGTCCGCCCATTCGACGTGTCGATAGGAAGGCCACAAAGCGCCTTCATCCACCAGGGAGTAAAGAGATGCGATTCATGATTCTGCGCCGGGCCGACCCGGATACCGAAGCCGGCACGCTGCCGAGCGAAGCCCTGCTGAGCGCGATGGGCGACTACATCACCGCAATGAACCAGGCCGGCATCCTGCTGGCCGCCGAGGGATTGCAGCCCAGCGCCAAGAGCACGCTGGTGCGCTTCCAGAACGGCCGGCCCACCGTGCTGGACGGCCCGTTCGCCGAGACCAAGGAGCTGATCGCCGGCTACTGCCTGATCCAGGTCGGTTCGAAGCAGGAAGCGCTCGACTGGCTGACGCGCTGGCCGGCGCTCGACGGGCACGGCAACGTGGTACTGGAGCTGCGCCCGCTGTTCGAAGCCGACGACTTCGGCGAGGAATTCACCCCGGAACTGCGCGAGGCCGAGGAACGGACCCGTGCCGATCTGCACACCCGCACGCAACAGCAGCAAGCCTGAACCATCGGTTCGGCCAACCTCTATCAGGAGACACCCCATGCAAGTTCAACCCTATCTGTTCTTCGCCGGTCGCTGCGACGAGGCGATCGCCTTCTACCAACAGGCGCTCGGCGCCAAGGTCGAAATGCTGATGCGCTTCAAGGACAGCCCGGAGCCGCCGCCGCCCGGCCAACTGCCGCCCGGTTTCGAGGACAAGGTGATGCACGCCAGCCTGCGCATCGGCGACAGCATCGTGATGGCGTCGGATGGCAGCACGCCTGGCGAGGAGCGTTTCCAGGGCGTCTCGTTGTCGTTGTCGCCGGCCACCCTGGCCGAAGCCGAGCAGCGGTTCACCGCGCTGGCCGACGGTGGCGAAGTGCGCATGCAGCTCACCCCGACCTTCTTCTCGCCGGGCTTCGGCATGGTCAGCGACCGCTTCGGCCTGACCTGGATGGTGATGGTGGCCGCCAGCTGACCCAGCAGCTCGGCCAGGCTTATCTATATAGATGTGACAGACTGCGGGGCGGGCGTCGCCCCGCCCCAGCACCAGGAGACGACGATGCGATTCATGATGATCATGATCCCTAAGGGCTACGAAAGCGCCGAGGCCGGCACGATGCCGAGCGCCGAAGCGGTGGCGGCGATGATGAAATACAACGAGGACCTGCGCAAAGCCGGCGTGCTGCTCGCGCTGGACGGCCTGCACCCGCCGTCGATGGGCGCCCGGGTCAGCTTCGAGGGCGGTAAGGCCAAGATCACCGACGGCCCATTCGCCGAGGCCAAGGAAGTGATCGGCGGCTATTGGATGATCCAAGTGAAGTCGCGCGAAGAGGCGATCGCCTGGGCGGCGCGCTGTCCGGGTTCGCCCAACGAGGTGATCGAGGTGCGCCAGGTACAGGAGTTCGAGGACTTCCCGGCCGACGTGCAGGCCGAAGTGGCCGCCTACCCCGAGGTGCAGTCGCAGCTGGCCGGCGGCGACCCAGCGTGAGCGACGCCACCCGCCGCGCCATCGAGGCGGTATGGCGGATCGAGTCCGCCAAGATCATCGCCACGCTGACGCGGCTGGTGCGCGATGTCGGCCTCGCCGAAGAGCTGGCGCAGGACGCGCTGGTCAGCGCGCTGGAGCAGTGGCCCGAGTCGGGCATTCCGGATCGGCCCGGCGCCTGGCTCACCACCGCCGCCAAGTACCGCGCGCTCGACCAGCTGCGCCGCCGCAAGCTGTTGGAGCACAAGCACGAGGAGCTGGGCCGCGAGCTGGAGATCGCCGAGGAGCTGGCCCATGACGTGGGGGAGCAGCGCCGCGACAAGGACATCGACGACGACCTGCTGCGCCTGGTGTTCATTTCCTGCCACCCGGTGCTGTCGAGCGAAGCGCAGGTGGCGCTGACGCTGCGCCTGCTCGGCGGCCTGAGCACCGACGAGATCGCCCGCGCCTATCTGGTGCCCGAGCCGACCATCGCTCAGCGCATCGTGCGCGCCAAGCGCACGCTGGGCGCGGCGCGGGTGCCGTTCGAGCTGCCGCCGCGCGAGCAGTTGGCCGAACGGCTGGCCTCAGTGCTGCAGGTGCTCTACCTGATCTTCAACGAGGGCTATGCGGCCAGTGCCGGCGAGGACTGGATGCGCCCGTCGCTGTGCGAGGAGGCGCTGCGGCTGGTGCGCATCGTCGCCGAGCTGCTACCCGGCGAGGCCGAGGTGCACGGACTCGCCGCGCTGATGGAATTGCAGGCCTCGCGGCTGGCGGCGCGCTGCGCGCCGGACGGCGCGCCGATCCTGCTGCTGGAACAGGATCGCGGCCGCTGGGACCCGCTGCTGATCCGCCGCGGCTTCGCCGCGCTGCAACGCGCCGCGGCGCAGGGCCAGGCGCTCGGCCCCTATGCGCTGCAGGCCGCCATCGCCGCCTGTCATGCTGGAGCGCTCAGCGCCACCGACACCGACTGGGCGCAGATCGCCGCGCTGTACGATGCGCTGGCCCAGTTGAACCCGTCGCCGGTGGTGGAGCTGAACCGCGCGGTGGCACTGGCGATGGCGTTCGGCCCGGCGGTGGGGCTGGAACTGGTGGACGCGCTCGTCGAGCTGCCAGCGCTGCAGGACTACCACCTGCTGCCCAGCGTGCGCGGCGACCTGCTCGCCAAGCTGGGCCGCCACGCCGAAGCGCGCGTCGAGTTCGAACGCGCTGCTTCTCTGACCCGCAACGACCGCGAGCGCACGCTGTTGCTGGCGCGCGCCCGCGACTGCCAGGCCCGGCTCGACGCGGCACGCTAAGCGGCTGTTTACCGTCCTCGACGGTCGGTTTCCAAACTGTGGTCCTGCGTTGCAAGAGCGCTCGCCATGCTTGCCGATCCAGCATGTCGAGTTCGCTTTTCACCTAACTCACCGGGGCAATGCCTGCGTTCCCACTAGCATGGGCAGGTTCCCAGGCCGGCATCGGCTATATCTCTAGCATCCCGCCCCCAGAAACGAATCGCCGATGCGCACTATCCACAACGACGCCCTGGTGCTGGCCGCCGACCTGATCGGCACACTGCTGTTCGCCATCGAAGGTGCGATCGTCGCGATGCACAGCGGCCTCGACCTGCTCGGCGTGATGGTGGTCGCTTTCGTGTCGGCGCTGGGCGGCGGGGTGATCCGCGACCTGCTGATCGGCGCCAGCCCGCCGAGCGCGATCCGCGACTGGCGCTATCCGGCGCTGACATTCGGCGCCGGTTTCGTCGCCTTCGTGTTCCACGGAGCGATGCAGCATTTCACCGGCCCGGCCATCATCGTGCTGGATGCGGCGGGCCTCGCGCTGTTCGCCGTGGCCGGCGCGGAAAAAGCGACCCAGTTCGGCATCAAATCCTTCGTCGCCGCGTTGATGGGCACCGTCACCGGCGTCGGCGGCGGCTTTCTGCGCGACATCCTGCTGGCGAAAATCCCCGCGGTACTGGTCACCGACATCTACGCTACCGCCGCCTTCGTCGGCGCAGCGGCGCTGGTGACGCTGCGCCGGCTGGGCTGGAGCGCAAGCCACGCCTCGTTCGCCGGCGGCCTGTTGTGCTTCGCCGTGCGCCTGCTCGCAGTGTGGCAGCATTGGCAGTTGCCCAAGGCGCCGAGCTGGTGAGCGCTTCCCCCTAGAGTCTGAGCCGCGAATAAGGCCAGCCGGTTCAGTTCCGGCCGAGTACGGTCGCAGGCACGGCCAGGCGACAACGCCGAATGGTTTGGTCGGTCGCACTTGGCTGACCAACCTCAACAGCTTGGCCAGCCCCCGTCCAGACCGGGTTCCTCCCGTCATTGCGACGGCGAGTCCGGCGCTATCGAATTCGAGCGCAAGCGCCGGGATGCGCGCCACTGGTGCCACCGCTATCTTCAGGGTCATACTGAAGCGAGTCGGAAGGATCACACCATGAACGCCGCTACCACCAAGGCCGAACAGGCCGCCGCCACCGTCAGCGATCCGCGCTGGGCCGCCATCGTCACCCGCGATGCAGCGGCGGACGGCAGTTTCTATTACTCGGTGCAGACCACCGGCGTGTACTGCCGCCCCTCCTGCGGAGCGCGGCGCGCCCGCCCGGAAAACGTGCGCTTTTACACCAGCTGCGCCGACGCCGAACGCGCCGGTTTCCGCCCCTGCAAGCGCTGCCGCCCCGACCAGCCGACCCTGGCCGAACAGCATGCCGCCAGGGTCACCGAGGCGTGCCGGATCATCGAGGCGGCCGAAACCCCGCCCAGCCTCGCCGAGTTGGCCGAACGGGTCGGCATCAGCCCCTATCACTTTCATCGGGTGTTCAAGCAGATCACCGGGCTGACGCCGAAGGCCTACGCCGCGGCGCACCGCGAGCGCCGGGTGCGCGACGAACTCGGCCGCCGCGACACGGTGACCGAGGCAGTCTTCGGTGCCGGCTACAACGCCAACAGCCGCTTCTACGAACAGGCCGACGCGGTGCTGGGCATGACGCCGCGCGCCTACCGCAGCGGCGGTGCCAACACCGCGATCCGTTTCGCCATCGGCCAGTGCTCGCTCGGCGCCATCCTGGTGGCGCAAAGCGAGCGCGGCGTCTGCGCCATCCTGCTCGGCGACGACCCCGAGCTGCTGATTCGCGACCTGCAGGACCGCTTCCCCCGCGCCGAGCTGCTCGGCGGCGACACCGACTTCGAACAGCTGGTCGCGCAGGTGGTCGGCTTCGTCGAGGCGCCGGCGCTGGGCTTGGCCCTGCCGCTCGACGTGCGCGGCACCGCCTTTCAGCAGCGCGTCTGGCAGGCGCTGCGCGAGATTCCGGCCGGCGAAACCGCCAGCTACACCGACATCGCCCAACGTATCGGCTCGCCGCGCGCGGTGCGTGCGGTGGCGCAGGCCTGCGCGGCCAATGCGCTGGCGGTGGCGATCCCCTGCCATCGGGTGGTGCGTACCGATGGCGCGCTGTCCGGCTATCGGTGGGGGGTGGAGCGCAAGCGTGCGCTGCTCGACCGGGAGGCCGAGGCATGAATGCGCCGCTGACGTACCATCTGCACGCCGACCTTGCCGCGCGGGTGGCGGCGCTCGACTGGGCGGCCATCGCCGCCGTGCTCGATGCCGACGGCCATGCGCTGATCCCCGGCCTGCTCGATGCGGCCGACTGCGCGGCACTGACCACGCTGTATGAACAGACGGCGCGGTTCCGCAGCCGGGTGGTGATGGCGCGGCACGGCTTCGGCCAGGGCGAGTACCAGTATTTCGCCTATCCGCTACCCGAGCCGGTCGCCACGCTACGCGAGACCTGTTACCCGCACCTGGTAGCGATCGCCAATCGCTGGAATGCGGCGATGGGTATCGACACCCACTATCCGGAACGGCACGCCGACTACCTGGCCCGCTGCCAGGACGCCGGCCAGCTTCGGCCAACCCCACTGCTGCTGCAGTACCAGGCCGGCGACTACAACTGCCTGCACCAGGACTTGTACGGAGACGAGGTGTTTCCGATTCAGTTGGCCGTGCTGCTGTCGGCACCGGGGCGCGATTTCAGTGGCGGTGAATTCGTGCTGACCGAGCAACGCCCGCGCAGGCAGTCGCGGCCGATGGTGGTGCCGCTCACTCAAGGCGACGCGGTGCTGTTCGCGGTAAACCAGCGCCCGGTGCCGGGCACGCGCGGCAGCTACCGCGTCACGCTGCGCCACGGCGTCAGCCAAGTGCGCAGCGGGCAGCGCCACACGCTCGGCATCATCTTCCACGACGCGCGGTGACGGCGATGACGGCGGATCTATTCGCAGACCAGAGCCGCACTTGGCGCGAGGAACTGTGCGCCGGCGCGGTGGTACTGCGCGGCTTCGCGCTGGCCGACGAGGCGGCGCTGCTAGCGGCGGTACAGGCGGTGGTCGCCGAGGCGCCGCTCCGGCAGATGGTCACGCCGGGCGGCTATTTGATGTCGGTGGCGATGAGCGGCTGCGGCGACTACGGCTGGGTCAGCGACAGCAGCGGCTATCGTTACGACCCGATCGATCCGGAACGCGAACGACCGTGGCCGGCGATGCCGGCTCTGCTGCGCAGCCTGGCCGAGGATGCGGCGGCCAGCGCCGGCTTTGCCGGTTTCGAGCCGGATGCCTGCCTGATCAATCGCTATGTGCCGGGCGCCCGGCTGTCGCTGCACCAGGACCGCGACGAGCGCGATATGTCGGCGCCGATCGTGTCGGTATCGCTAGGCCTGCCGGCGGTGTTCCAGTTCGGCGGAGCGCGGCGCAACTCGCCGACCCGACGGGTGCCGCTGGCGCATGGTGACGTGGTGGTGTGGGGTGGGCCGGCGCGGCTGTATTACCACGGGGTGCTGACGTTGAGGGATGGCGAGCATCCGCTGCTGGGGGCACAGCGGATTAATCTGACGTTTCGCAAGGCGATGTGAGGGGGTTTTGCTTCGCCCCCTTGCTTCGGCCAACGCTGGTGAGCGCTGATGCTTTTGTCGGTCTCGCCCGACCGGCGAGGTACTTTCTTTGCTTCGTCAAAGAAAGTACCCAAAGAAAGACGACCCCACGACGCCGGCCCGCTTTCGCGGGCTGCCCTGCGGGCGCCACGGCCAACGGGCGGCTGCGCAACTCGCGCCGGCTAACGCCGGCACTCGGACAGTGCTCGCCGACATCCCCCGTTGGCCGCGCCGTCCTCGGCGGCGTCGAAGGGGGATGGGAGCGCTCATCGGCAACCGTCGTGAATAGGGGCGAGGCAAACCACTTTTCTATTTGTTCTTTTAGAGGCAATCCACCAGCCGGCACCAACCTGTTAGGTACTCCATCAGGTTGGCCGAAGCACCACGAAAGCTTCCCTTTATTTCTGGCCACCGCTTCGGCCAACCCTAGCCTCTGCCAGTTCAGCCACCGCACTGCATTTTCCCGCCCCAGAATCCAGAACCGCCACAATCTGCCTGCCCATCCCCTTTGCGCTGCAGAGCGATCGTCAAGCGGCCAGGTCTTAAGCCGCCGCTTGTTCGAGTGGGCGGACGTTAGCCGCCCGCGAGTTCGGCGGTGCCTGGCCGCTTGGCAGGCGCGAGGGAAGCCGAAGGCCAGTGCATCGGGGTCGCCTTTTCTTTGGTTACTTTCTTTTGGCGAGGCAAAAGAAAGTAACCCGCCCCGCCGGGCGGGACCGGCGCTGCCACAACCCTCAGCCACGTTGGCCGAACAAACAATGGCCCAGAGCTTTGCTGATTTGCGAAGCGTTCGGCCAACCTGCTGCCCCGCTACCTCTCCGCCCTCTTCAAGGTTGGCCGAAAGACAAACCACCCAACCCCCAAACGCAAAAAAGCCGTGGATCACTCCACGGCTTTTCAAGACTGCATTGGATCGCTTACAGCGCAAAGGACAACACCCCCTGCGCCGGCGTCTGGAAGTCCACCGCCATCATCACCGACAAGGAAGTGATGGTGATGATGGAGAAGAAGAACACCTGACGCGCCCAGACACGGTCGTCGGTGCTGCTCTTGTAACCGGACAGCGCCATCTTCAGCCACCACAGGCTGGTGGCACAGGCCACCGCCAGGTAGCCGTAGCCGACGTAACCGCCCAGCGCCAGCATCACCGTCGCCGCGGCGAAGGCCAGGATGTACAGCACGATCTGCTGCTTGGCTTTCGAGATGCCCTTCACCACCGGCAGCACCGGGATATTGGCGGCCTCGTAATCCTTGAAGCGGAAGATCGCGATCGCGTACGAGTGCGGCATCTGCCACAGGCTGAACATCACCAACAGGATCAGCGCGCCCATGTCGAAGCGACCGGTCACCGCGCAGTAGCCGGCCACCGGCGGCACCGCGCCGGACAGGCTGCCGACCAGGGTGCCGTACACCGAGTTGCGCTTCATGTACAGGCTGTACACGCCGACGTAGATGATGAAGCCGAACAGCGCGCAGGCGAACGCCAGCGGGTTGGTCCAGTACCACAACGTCCCGAAACCAGCGATACCCAGCAACAGGCCGTGCGTCAGCGCCGCCCGGAACGACATGGCGCCGGTGACCAGCACGCGGTTCTTGGTGCGTGCCATCTTGCAGTCGATGTCGCGGTCGATGCAGTTGTTCAGCGAACAACCGGAAGCAACGACCAAGGACAGGCCGATCACCGTTGCCAGGAACACGCCCAGGTCGCCGTGACCCTTGGCGGCGAGCAGGAAGCCGCCCGCCGTCGAGATCAGGTTACCGAAGATGATGCCAGGCTTGGTGACCTGCAGGTATCGCTTGAATTTCACGAGCTTCTCTCTTACCGCATCATCAGCGCATCGGCGCTGAAGATGATCCACACCGACAGGCCGATGATCATGACGATGATCAGCGCGGTGAACAGGAAGGTCAGACTGTTGAGGCGGCCCTCCTCGCTGAAGTTCAGGTGCAGGAAGTACTTCAGGTGCACCAGAATCTGCACTACGGCGAAGCCGACGATGCCGATCAGCGTGTCGTGCGAGCTGAACTTGCCGCTCATCACCATCCAGAACGGGATGACCGTCAGGATCACCGACAGCAAGAAGCCGATGCCGTAGGACTTTACGCTGCCGTGGTCGGCGGCATGGTCGTGGCTATGTGCATTGCTCATTACATGGCCCCTTTCAGGTAGACGACGGTAAACACGCAGATCCAGACGATGTCCAGGAAGTGCCAGAACAGGCTCAGGCAGTTCAGACGGGTCAGCGAACGCGAGGTCAGACCGGTCTTGACCACTTCGGTCATCATCACCGCCATCCACACCAGGCCGGCGGTCACGTGCAGGCCGTGCAGGCCCACCAGTGCGAAGAACGACGACAGGAAGGCGCTGGTCTGCGGGCCGTGGCCCTCGGCGATCAGGTGGTGGAACTCGTTCAGTTCCATGCCGATGAAGGTGGCGCCGAACAGGAAGGTCACCGCCAGCCAACCGAGCACCGCCGACTTGTTGCCCTTGTGGGCCGAAATCATCGCGAAGCCGTAAGTGATACTGGAGAACAGCAGCGCGAAGGTTTCTACCAGCACGTACTTGAGCTCGAAGATGTCCTTGCCGGACACACCGCCGTTGACGTTGCCGAACAGTACTGCATACGCCGCGAAAGCACTCGCGAACAGGATGCAGTCGGTCATCAGGTAGATCCAGAAGCCCAAGACGGTGCTGGGGCCGCTGTCGTGATGCTCATGCTCGTCGTGAGCGTGAGCGCCGTGCACTAGGTTTGCGTTAGATGCCATGACTGCTTACACCTGCTCCAGAGTTTTTGCCTTGCTCGGACGAGCCGCAGATTTACCGGTGTCGCGCTCGTCGTAGCGCTCCACGTCGATGCCGAGTTTTGCCAGGCGCTGACGCTCGATCCGTTCGATCTCTTCCGGCTGCACGTAGTAGTCGATGTCGTTGTCGTAGGCACGCGCCAGCATGCTGGCCAGGATGCCGACGAAGCCGACGATCGCC
Source organism: Neisseriaceae bacterium JH1-16 (assembly GCA_025989215.1). GTDB lineage: Bacteria > Pseudomonadota > Gammaproteobacteria > Burkholderiales > Chromobacteriaceae > Crenobacter_A. The sequence goes on from JAPDNP010000004.1 coordinate 14,290, forward strand.
AGCCACCAGATGTGCCAGATCATCGCGAAGCCGAACACGGTGCAGAAGGCACCAATGTAGACGCCAGCCGAGGTGTTCTTCGGCATGTGGATCGGCGCGTACTTGGCCGGGGCCACATAGGCAATGCCCTTTTCCTTCATGTCGGTGAAGGCGTCGATGTCATGCACCTGCGGCACCACCGCGAAGTTGTAGAACGGCGGCGGCGACGAAGTCGACCATTCCAGAGTGTGGCCATTCCACGGGTCGCCGGTTTCGTCGACCAGTTTCTTGCGGTCGCGCAGGCTGACCACGATCTGCAGTAGCTGGCAGGCGATACCGCAGGCCACCAGCACCGCACCGAACAGGGCCACGTACAGCCACGGATCCCAGGCCGGGTTGTCGGTGTGGTTCAGGCGACGGGTCATGCCCAGGAAGCCCAGCACGTACAGCGGCACGAAGGCGAAGAAGAAGCCCGACTGCCAGAACCAGAACGCCGCCTTGCCGATCTTCTCGTTCAGCTTGAAGCCGAACGCCTTCGGGAACCAGAAGGTGAAGCCGGCCAGATAGCCGAACACCGCACCACCGATGATGGTGTTGTGGAAGTGCGCGATCAGGAACAGCGAGTTGTGCAGCAGGAAGTCCGCACCCGGTACGGCCAGCAGCACGCCGGTCATGCCACCGATCGAGAAGGTGACCATGAAGCCCAGGGTCCACAGCACCGGCGTGGTGAAACGCAGACGGCCGCGGTAGATGGTGAACAGCCAGTTGAACAGCTTCACCCCGGTCGGGACCGAGATGATCATGGTCGCGATGCCGAAGAACGCGTTGACGTCGGCGCCCGAACCCATGGTGAAGAAGTGGTGCAGCCAGACGATGAAGCCCAGCACCGAGATCACGCCGGAGGCGATGATCATCGAGGTATGGCCGAACAGACGCTTGCCCGAGAAGGTGGAGATCACTTCCGAGAAGATACCGAACGCCGGCAATACCAGGATGTAGACCTCGGGGTGACCCCAGGCCCAGAACAGGTTGATGTACATCATCGGGTTGCCACCGGCTTCACTGGTGAAGAAGTGGAAATCCAGATAACGGTCCAGGCTCAGCATGGCCAGCACGCCGGTCAGGATCGGGAACGACGCAACGATCAGCACGTTGGCCCAGGTGCAGGTCCAGGTGAAGATCGGTATCTGCATCAGCTTCAGGCCCGGGGCGCGCATCTTGATGATGGTGACCAGGAAGTTGATCGCCGTCAGCGTTGTCCCTATGCCTGATATCTGCAGGGCCCAGATGTAGTAATCCACCCCCACGCCTGGGCTATAGGACAGCTCGGACAGCGGCGGATAGGCCACCCAGCCGGTGCGGGCGAACTCACCCACCCCCAGCGACAGGTTGACCAGCACCACGGCCGATACCAAGAGCCAGAAGCTCAGCGAGTTCAGGAACGGGAACGCCACGTCGCGGGCACCGACCTGCAGCGGCACGACGATGTTCATCAGGCCAGTCATGAACGGCATGGCCATGAAGATGATCATGATCACACCGTGGGCGGTGAAGATCTGGTCGTAGTGTTCAGGCGGGAAGATGCCCATGTGGCCGTTGGTGGCCAGCGCGAGCTGGGTACGCATCATCGCCGCATCGGCAAAGCCGCGCAGCAGCATGATCAGCGCCACGACGATATACATCACGCCGATCTTCTTGTGGTCGACCGAGGTCAGCCACTCTTTCCACAGATAGCCCCATTTGCCGAACTTGGTGATCAGGGCAAACACCACCAGCCCCATCAGGCCGGCGCCCGAGAGCGCCCCCATGATGATCGGCTCGTGAAACGGTATCGCGTCGAGCGTCAGTTTACCTAACAACATTTCTCATTTACTCCTTAACAACCGGCGGCGTGATGCACAGGCTCTTGGCGAGCGCGGCAAGCTGGAAGGAGCTAAGACCCGATTCCATGGCAGTCTGATGGCTGGCCATGTACTTGTTCAGGACTCCGTAGAACAGGTTCGGCGTCACCGACGCATAGTATTGAACCGGGTTGTTCTCGCTCCGCTTGAGCAGCTGCTGATAAGCACCCGCATCGAGGGTCTTGCCCTCACGCGCTTTCTTCACCCAGGCATCGAATTCGCCCGGGGTCGCGGTGGCGATGGCCTTGAACTTCATGCCGGAGAAACCGCCGCCGCTGTAATTGGAGGAAATGCCGTTGAACGTGCCCGGCTCATTGGCGATCAGGTGCAGCTTGGTCTGCATGCCCGCCATCGCGTAGATCTGGCCGCCCAGCTGCGGGATGAAGAACGAGTTCATCGCCGCGTCGGAGGTGATCTTGAAATTCACCGGGGTGTTGGCCGGGAAGGCGATTTCGTTGACGGTGGCGATGTTCAGATCCGGGTAGATGAACAGCCATTTCCAGTCGAGCGCTACCACCTGGATATTGATCGGCTTCTTGTCCGAGTCGAGCGGACGATACGGGTCGAGCTTGTGCGTGGTGTTCCAGGTCAGAATGGCCAGGAAGGTCACGATGATGATAGGGATGATCCAGACCACCGCCTCGATCTTGTTCGAGTGCGACCATTTCGGGGTGTAGGTGGCTTTTTCGTTGCTGGCACGATATTTCCAGGCGAAACCCAGCGTCATCAGAATGACGGGGATGACCACCAACAACATCAGCACGGTGGCCGTGATGATCAAGGACTTCTCATCCGCCCCGACCTGCCCCTTCGGATCGAGAACGCCCCCTTGGCATCCCGTCAGCAAAGCGGCGGCAGTGAGAGAAAGTCCCCGTAATAGGCGGGGGTATTTTCTGAATATCATCTTACGACCTTAGTGGATTGAAAGTGGCTTTTGTCGTACCCCAGCGAAGCAAACGTCGTTAGCCCCCACAACGTCGCTGGACGCAATGGGGGCTAGCGGTTACTTCGCTAAGACGAAATAACGTGGCCAACTGCCGCAGTTCCGATCACCCTAAACCGCGCGATCGAAGCAGACATGAATCCATCTCAAGATCGCGCGCGGGCGATGGTGATCACATGACAGGGTGGTCGATAACCGCCCCGGATAGATGGCGTGACTGTAAGAAAAGCAGGACTCGCAATATTGCAAATCGCACTGCCGCGCCCGCGCTGAATTTCTTCCATTCGGAATAATTCGCATTATTGGCTTGTGCACTGGCACGGCATTGCTATGCTATTCAAATCGGTTCCCCACCGACTGAAAAGCAAATGGAATTAGGGTATTCCATCCTGGATCTGAACTGGACGGGGGGTATTGAAAGCCATTTCAGCCACATCTTCAATGGCCCCCTGCGACAGTTTGTCGCAAAAACCGCCCTTGATAGACATCAATACCGGCTACCCTCGTGTGCAGAAGTGCTGCAAGTTGTTGCCCCACCACCGTTTAGGCTTTTCGCATATTCATAATGGATTGTTGCGCTTTGTTACAATTTGATACATTTGCGTGACTGATTCTTGCTGTCTGTCCTCATGACTGTGTGCAAAGCGCAAATGACCGCTTTGCCAAGCGGCTCCACCGCCCCCTCCTCCACCCCGACCGAGATGCCCCATGTCCGCCCCCGCTGCTCCGCTGCCCAACGCCACCCGCCATCTCGACGACCTGCTGCTGTTTCTCCAGGTGGTCGACGCCGGCGGCTTCAGCGCGGCCGAGCGGCGCACCGGCATCCCCAAGTCGCGGCTGTCGCGGCGCCTGGCGACGCTGGAGGCCGAGCTCGGCGTGCGCCTGCTGCACCGCTCTGCCCAGAGCTTCGGCCTGACCGCGCTGGGTGAGGAGATCGCCCGCCATGCGCGCGAAGCCGCCGCCCAGGTCGAGCGGATCACCCAGCTGAGCCAGGACAGCCTGGTCGAGCCGAACGGGGTCGTGCACCTGCACACCTCGGTGCTGATCGGCGAAACCACGCTGCCGCCGCTCTTGGCCGAGTTCTCGCGGCGCTACCCACGGGTGCGGGTGCAACTGACGCTGTCGAACCGCTTCGTCGACCTGGTCGAGGAGCGGCTCGACCTGGTGATCCGCGCCGCCGCCACGCCGCTGGCTTCGGCCGACGTGATCGCCCGGCCGCTGGCGAGCACCGCCTCGGTGATCGTCGCCCACCCTGCCCTGCTCGACGCCGGCGTGCCGGATTCGCTCGACGCGCTGAGCGCCCACCCCTGCCTCGCACAGGGCACGCTGCTGGCGCCGCGCCCCTGGCAGTTCATCGATGAAAACGGCACGACGCTGGACTGGCCGGTGTCGCCGGTGATCGCGGTCGACAACCTGCTGGCGGTGCGCGAGCTGGCGCTCGGCGGGGCCGGCTTTGCCCAGCTGCCGATCCATCTGTGCGAAGCGGCGCTGGCCGACGGCCGGCTGGTCCGCGTGCTTGACCAGTTGTGCCCGCGTCCGGCCACGCTGTACGTGATGTATCCCAGCCGCCACGGCATGAGCTCGGCAGTACGCGCACTATTGGACTTTCTGCAACAAGGTTGGCCGAACGGCGGGCACTGAGCCGACACGTTCCGCCACACTCGGGTGATGCCGGCGGCGTAGTTATGCCGCTCGAACCGCTCGTGTCCGTCCCGGCCGTGCCGCTGGGGCGTTACTCCAGGCCCTGCACTCGCCGGCTAGCACGCCGCCGCCAGCTCCATGGCGTTCCATTTCTGCAACGCGTCGTTGCGCCGCCGCATCTCGACGCCGTCGCCCTGGCTTCCGTACTGTCATCCCCATCGACGGGCACTTCCGCCCACCAGGCAGACAGGAGTTTCAACATGACGGCAGCACAGAAAATCGCAGTAATCACCGGCGCTTCGCGCGGCATCGGCAAGGCCACCGCCCAGGCCTTGGCCGCCCGCGGCCACCAGGTCGCCATCGTGTTCAAACAGCAGCGCGCCGCCGCCGACGCGGTGGTCGCCGAGATCATCGCCGCCGGCGGGCACGCCGAAGCCTTCCAGGCCGATGTCGCCGACGCCGGCTCGGTCGATGCGCTGGCCCACGCCATCGCGCGCCGCTACGGCCATATCGACGTGCTGGTCAACAGCGCCGGCGTCTACGGCGCCCGCCCCTTGGCCGAACTCGACCCGGCCTTCTTCACCGAGCAGTTCCACAACAACACCTTGAGCGTGCTGCTGACCACCCGGGCCTTCGCGCCGCTGTTCGGCGCCGCGGGCGGCAGCATCGTCAACCTGTCGAGCAACCTGGCGCGCGCGCCGCAGGCCGAGACCGCGGTGTATTCGGCCAGCAAGGCGGCGGTCGACGCGCTGACCCGCGGCTTCGCGATCGAGCTCGGCCCGCGCCAGATCCGCGTCAACGCGGTCGCCCCCTTCATCACCCGCACCGACATGACCGCCGGCATCCCGGACGAGCTGCGCCAGCAGTTCGCCGCCCAGACCCCGCTGGGCCGCCTGGCCGAACCGCAGGACATCGCCCGCGCCATCGTCGCCCTCGCCTCCGACGATCTGGCCTGGGTGACCGGCCGCACGCTGTTGACCGACGGCGGCTTCACCGACTGACTTAGAGCCGCTAACAGAACCCTCCCGGCGTCGTTGCGCTGCCTTGCCGTACTAGCTGTACTGTCTGCGGCAGCGCGCCTAGCCGGGATCGCTTCGCTGGGCTTTGTTAGCGACTCTTAATCCCATGCCATCGAGCCCGCCCTCCTCGCACGCTCGGCGGCGCAGCCCCGGAGTTTCCATGCCCTTTGCCATTCTGCTGCTGGCCGCCGCCGGCTTTACCGTGCTGACCACCGAGTTCCTGATCATCGGATTATTGCCGGCCTTGGCACGCGACCTGGGGGTCGGCGTCGCCCAGGCCGGCCTGCTGGTGTCGCTGTTCGCGCTGGTGGTGGCGCTGACCGGCCCGCTCTTGACCGCCCGCGTCTCCCGCATCGAACGGCGCCGGCTGTTCGTCGCACTGCTGGTGCTGTTCGGCGCCGCCAATCTGCTCGCCGCGCTGGCGCCCGATTTCGCCACCATGGCGGTGGCGCGGCTATTGCCGGCGCTGGGGGTGGCGGTGTTCTGGTCGATGGCCTGCGAGACCGCGGTGGACATGCTCGGATCGGCCCAGGCCGGCCGGGCGCTGGCGATGATGGCCTATGGCATGGTCGCGGCCACCGTGTTCGGCATCCCGCTGGGCACCCTACTCGGCGAGGCGTTCGGCTGGCGCTGCTGGCCTTCGCCAATGCCGCGCTGCTGACAAAGCTGCCCACGGTCCGTCCGGCCCAGGCGACGCTGAGCTTGGCCGAACAACTGCGCCTTGCTCGCCGGCCGGCGCTGCTTGGCCATGTGTCGCTGTCGGTGCTGTCGTTTACCGGCATGTTCACCGCCTACACCTATCTGGCCGACCTGCTGGAACGCCTGGCCGGCCTGCACGGCCCCCTGGTCGGCTGGGCCTTGATGGTATTCGGCGCGGTGGGGCTGATCGGCAATGGCTTGGGCGGGCGGCTGGTCGACCGCAGCGCCAGGCGCGCGATGCTGCTGTTCAGCCTGGTGCTGGCGCTCGGCCTGTTGGCACTGGTGCCGGCCAGCGGCAACTATCTGACCCTGGCCGTGGTACTGGGCACATGGTGGATCGCGCAGGCGGCGCTGTTCATCGTCAACAACGCGCGGCTGATGCAAGCGGTGCCCGAGGCACCGGCCTTCGGTTCGGCGTTGAACATCGCCGGCGCCAATGCCGGCATCGCGCTGGGCGCGCTGCTCGGCGGCCGGGTGATCGATGCCATCGGCCACGCCTATCTGGGCGAGGCCGCCGCGCTGCTGATCGGCCTGTCGATGCTGCTGGCGCTGCGGCTGATGCCGGCCCGGCCAAGCCTGATGCCAACGTTGGCCGAACGTGGCTGAACACCGACTCACGGCCCTCGTACCGGTCCGCGTGGGCTGGCCGTACGCCGAGCGGGACGACTCGATGAGTCCCCCCTCTTTATACCTGTCCCATTCGCCCTTGCAGCCACCAGCGCGCAGTCAGATTTCGCGCTTACAGATCGAGCACCAGCTCACTTGCAGGTCGCGCGCAGCAGATCAGCGCCTCGCCCGGCGCGGGCTGCGCCAGCGGTGGGCTTGGATAGGCCACCTCGCCCGTCACGACCCGAGTGGCGCAGCTGCCGCACAGGCCGCTGCGGCAACTGTACGTCGGGCTCAGTCCGGCCTGTTCGGCCAAGGTCAGCAGGCTGCCCTGCTCCGGCAGCCACTGCGCCGTCTTGCCCGAGCGGGCGAAATGCACCGTCTGCGGCGCCGACTCGATCGCCCCCTCCACCGCAACCGCCGGCTCGGCACTGTCGTCGAGCGAGCCCCCCGGGCCGAAGAACTCGTAGTGGATGCGCTCCTTCGCCACGCCCAAGCGCCGCAGCGCCCAGAACACCGCCCTCATGAAGCCGTCCGGCCCGCACAGATAGACCTCGTAGTCGTCGAGCGGCAACACGCGCCGCAACAGCTCCGCATCGATGCGCCCGGCGCTGTCGTAGCCGATCCCTTGCACGTCCGCCTCGTCCGGCTGCGACAGGCACAGGTGCACGTTCAACGGCGAATACCGCTCGGCCAGCGCGCGCAGCGGTCGGCCGAACGCCAGCTCGCGACCATTGCGGGCGGCATGGATGAACCAGGTTGGCCGAAGCCGGTGAGCAATGCCGTCATCGGGAAACAGCGCGCCGAGCATCGCCAACATCGGCGTGACGCCCACCCCGCCTGACAGCAACAGCACCGGGCGATTGCTCGCCGTATCCAGCGTGAACACCCCGCGCGGCGCCTGCGCCTCGATGCGGTCGCCGACGCCGACTTGGTCGTGCAGATAGGCGGACACCCCGCCGGCACGCTTGATCGTGAGCCGGTAATCGCGCCCGTTGGCCGCCTGCGACAGCGTGTAGGTGCGCGAGCGCATGCCCAGCCCCGGCAGTTCAACACGGATCGGCAGGAACTGGCCGGGCCGATACGGCGCCAGCCCCTGCTCGTCGTCCGGCTGCAGGTAGAAGGACTTGATCGTGGCGCTTTCCTGTTCGATGCGCACCACGCGAAACGGCCGGTAGTGGTCGGCCTGCTGCGCGAGCCGGGTCGCCTCGGCCACCGCCTGCCAGTCGCCGGTGGCGGCCAACATCGGCGAGGCGTCCTCCAGCTGCCAACGCAGCGGCAAGCGACCCACCAGCCGCAACACCCGCTCGATGCGAAAGCGCACCAGCCGCTCGGCGCCCGCAAACGCGCGCAGTTCCTCGCCGTCCCACAGCACCTCGCCGCGACCGGCCAGGTACAGCAGCTCACCGGTGGCGAAATCGGGAAACAGCAGCCCGGCGCGCGGTTCGAGCAGCAGGTTGCCCAGCGTATTGAAATGGAAGTTGCCGCGAAAATCGGGCCAGGTCAGCGTGCGCTCGTCGTCGACGCGCACGAAGCCCGGCTTGCCGCCGCGATGCGACACGTCGGTGCCGAAAGCGGCGCCGTCGCCCGTTTCCGGCGCGGCATGGGTGGCGATGAAAAAGGTATCGGCCGCGGCGATGCGAGCGGCGGCGGCCGCGTCCAGCGTGTCCCGCCACTCGGGCGCCGGCAACGGCGCGCCGTCATCCGGCGCTATCGCGTAATGCCGCCGCTGGATGTACTGCGGGCAGTTGCCGAAGCTCTGCGTCACCGACACGGCCAGGCCGCGCGCATCCCGGCCCGCGACCGTGCCGTTCAGGCGGTTGCGCCGACGGGTGTGCAACTCGATGCCCAATAGGCCCAGTGCCGCACCCGGCCTCAGCGCCCCGGCTAGCGGGTCGCCGTCGACCGGCGTGGCCGCGATCTGCAGCAGCGCAGGGTCGGGCGAATGGGCAAAGCCGGGTTGGCCGAACAGCAGCGAGGCCCAGGGCTGGCCGGCCTCGTCCAGCGCGCCGATCACCACGAACGGCAGCTGAGCGAAGAAGGTCCGGTGCTGCTCGGGCATCACCCCGCGCACCACCCGGCGGCCAACCGCCTCGACCTGCTCGCGCACGCCGGCGCGGCGCTGGGCCTCCTGCTCGCCGGGATGGAAGGGGGACGTGGAATGGGGCCAAGCGGGCAATGTCATGTCGTTCTCCAAGGCTTGCGATGCGGCTTCGCTTCGGCCATTCCGCCTTGCCGAACACGGCAGGTAAATGGGGGGGCGACATAGGCCTTGCCCCCGTCCCGGCATTAGGTCGGGACAAGGGCAAGGCCGCTAACTGGCCGACGCGACCCGTTGTGCGGAGGTCAAGCCGCCAGCCCTACCGGCGTGCGGACCATCGGCACGAAGCCCGGCAACGCCTCGATACGCGCGAGCCACGCACGGAGCTGCGGATAGCCGTCGAGCGCCACATCGCCTTCCGGCGCATGCGCGATGTAGCTGTAGCAGGCGATGTCGGCGATGGTCGGTGCCGCCCCGACGAGGTAGGCCGATTCGGCCAACTCCTGCTCCATCACCGCGAACAGCGCATGGCTCCTGGCGATCAGCGACTCGGCGTCGAGCGGCGCGCCGAACACCCGCACCAGCCGTGCCGCGGCGGGGCCGGCGGCGATCTGCCCGGCCGCCACCGACAGCCAGCGCTGCACCCGGGCAGCGGCGAGCGGGTCGCGCGGCAACCAGCGCCCATCGTCGTAACGGCTGGCGAGATAGACCAGGATGGCGTTGGAGTCGGCCAGGATCGTGCCGGCGTCGTCGATCACCGGCACTTGGCCGAACGGGTTCAGGCTCAGGAAGGCGGCGCTCTTGTGCTCTTTGGCCGCCAGATCGACATCGATCAGCTGGCAAGGCAGGCCAAGCAGCGACAGGAACAACTCGACGCGATGGCTATGGCCGGACAGGTGGAAGCGGTACAGCTTGATCGGCTGGGTGGGGGTAGCGGTACGCATGATCGACTCCGGATGACGGTTGGGGTGACGTCATTATCGATAGCACCGACAACCGGATAAATGAGCCAATCCGTATTTGACTACTCCGGTTTTCGGATCAATGATCCGGACATGGACAAACTACGCGCGATGCAGACCTTCGTCGCCATCGTCGAGCAGGGCAGCCTGACCGCCGCCGCCCGGGCGCTCGACTCCTCGCTGCCGGCGGTGGTGCGCACCCTCGCCGCGCTGGAGGACACGCTGGCGGTGCGGCTGCTCAACCGCACCACCCGGCGCCTGTCGCTGACCGCCGAGGGCCAGGCCTATCTCGACAGCTGTCGCCACATCCTCGGAGCCATCCAGGAAGCCGAACAGCGCCTCACTGTGCAGCAGGGCGAACCGAGCGGCACGCTGGTCGTCACCGCGCCGGTGCTGTTCGGCCAGATGTACGTCGCACCGGCCGTCACCCGCTTCCTCCAGCACTACCCCGGGGTGAGCTGCCGGCTGGTGCAGCTCGACCGGGTGGTGAACCTGCTGGAGGAAGGCATCGACGTCGGCATCCGCATCTCGCCGCTGGAGGACTCGACGCTGATCGCGCAGACCATCGGCGCCATCCGCCGCGTGGTGGTGGCGAGCCCGGCTTTCCTCGCCCGACAGCCCGAACTGCACCATCCGCGCGAGCTGCTTTCGGCCAACTGCATCCGCTCGATCGGCACCGGGCGGGCCAGCTGGACCTTCTTTGAAAACGGCCGGGAAACCGCCCAGTCGGTCTCCGGCAATCTGGAGCTGAACCACAGCCTGACCGCGGTCGAAGCCTGCGTGGCCGGCATCGGCTACGGTCAGTTTCTGTCCTACCAGGTAGCGCCCTACCTGGCGGACGGGCGCTTGCGGGTGGTGCTGGAGGCGTTCCAGCCGCCGGCCAGGCCACTGAGCATCGTCTACCCGCACGCCCGGCTGCTGCCGTCGCGCACCCGGCTGTTCGTCGACTGGATGAAGCGCGAACTGGGCACTACGCTCGGCGGTTGAAACGGCGTCACCCTAGCTTGGGTAACTTGGCCTGCCGCCGGGTCCTGTCCTGCAGGATCTGGTGGCGGCGATGATCCTTCATCTTCCTCCACTCCCGACACTCCTCGCGGGTGCGCAGGCAGGCGACGCAGTAGCCGCTCTTGCCGTCGAAACGACACAGCTCGACGCAGGGGGATTTGACCGCCACCTCAGGCCGCCTTCGGCGCGAACACTTCGACCGTGGCATGCGAGATGCCGTCGAAGTGCTCGAGCAGGGCATGGTAATGCTCCGGGCCGCGCTGCGGCACCGCCGTCGCCACCGACAGCACCACCCCCAGGTGGCCGGGGCCGAGCCGCCACAGGTGCAGGTCGACCAGCCGGTCTCCCTGCACCTCGATCAGCGCCCGCAGCTGCTGCTTCAACTCCGTGTTCGGACGGTAGTCGACCAGATTGCGCGCGGTGTCGCGGATCAGGCCGTAGGACCAGTTGGCGATCACCAGCGCGCCGACGATGCCGGCCAGCGGGTCCATCCACAACCAGCCGAAGTTCTTGGCCAGCAGCAGGCCGACGATGGCCAGCACCGATACCGCCGCGTCGGCGATCACGTGCAGATAGGCCGCACGCATATTGTGGTCGCGGTGGTCGACCCCGTGACCGTGACCGTGGTCGTGGTCGTGGTCGTGGTCGTGGTCGTGGTCGTGGTCGTGGTCGTGGTCGTGGTCGTGGTCGTGGTCGCCACCATGATGATGGCCGTGATGATCATGGTCACCATGATGGTGATCGTGACCGCTGAGCAGCCAGGCGCTGGCAATATTGACCAAGAGGCCGAGCACCGCGATCGGGATCGCCTCGCCGAAGCGGATCGGCACCGGGCTCAGGAAGCGGCTCACCGCCTCGTAACCGATCAAGAGCGCGATCATGGCCAGAATGATCGCGCTGCTGAAGCCGGCCAGGTCGCCAAGCTTGCCGGTGCCGAACACGAAGCGCTCGTCGCGCGCATGGCGCCGGGCAACGGTATAGGCGAGCGCCGCGATCAGCATCGCGCCGGCGTGGGTGGACATGTGCAGGCCGTCCGCCACCAGCGCGAGCGAGCCGAACAGGCTGCCGCCGACGATCTCGGCCACCATCATCGCGCTGCACAGCACGATCACCGCCCAGGTCTTGCGCTCGTTGCGCTCGTGGCCGGCGCCGAGAAACACATGATCGTGGCCCGCAGCAAAGGGGGCCTCGTAAAATTCGCTCATGGCAGACGCTTTCATCGTGACGCCCATCCCCATCCGGCCGGATAGGCTGCCGGCCAGGGGGCATTTGGATAGAATGAGACACAGTCAGGGCGGCATACTGCCGCCCCACCTAACAGAGCCGCTGACAAGCACCCTTGGCGCTGTTGCGCTGCCTGGGCGTACTTCTTGTAGCGCCTACGGCAGCGCGCCTAGCCAAGGCCGCTAAGCTGAGTGTTGTCGACGGCTCAACATATACTATACCCCACTATACTAATTGGGTTCCACCCAGGGACGAACGACATGCCGCATACCGTCAAAGGCAAGAAACAACTGCTCACCCGTGTACGGCGCATCAAGGGTCAGGCGGAAGGGCTGGAGCGGGCGTTGGAGGCGGAGACCGACTGTTCGGCCATCCTGCAACAGATCGCCGCGATTCGCGGCGCGGTGAACGGCCTGATGACCGAGGTACTGGAAGGACACTTGCGCGAGCACCTGGGCGCGGAGGCGGTCGACCCGGCGCAGCGCGACGAGGATCTGGAGCAAGTGGTGCGAGTGCTGCGCTCCTACCTGAAATAAGAGCCGCCAATGACACCCTCCGGGCATTGTGCTGCCACCCTGCCGTACTGTCTGAGACAGCACGCCTGGCCGGGGCCAGCTTCGCCGAATTGAGCTGACAGCTCGAAGTGCCCGGCCCCGATGCGAAAGTCGCGTCGGGGCCGTCGAGGCTCAGCCGCCCGGTTTGGGCGTTTCCCCCTGCGGCGCCGAGGCATCCCCAGGCACGCGGGCGCCCGGCACCATCGCGTTGTTGGCGTCCTGGCTATAGGGCGGGAAGTTGTAGGCTTCGACCGGCAGTGTCTTCAGCCAGTGCTTCAGATCGGGCTGCGCGGACGACAGCGCCACCGGCACCGACTGAGGGGTATGGGTCAGCCGCGCCAACCGTGCCGGGTCGGCGTCGATCGGCGCCACGGCGGCCTGGGCATCCCGTTCGGCCAAGGCGCTCAGTATGGCCTTGGCCCGTTCGGCCAACGGCCGCTTGTCCGGATATTCCTTCACCGGTTCGTAGGTGCTCATCACCCAGCGGCCGCGGTCACTGCCCACCATGACCGGCTCGTCGATGATGCGCACCGCCGTTCCCTTGGCGATCATCGGGAAGATCTGCGCGGCGTCCTCTGGATAGAGGTGGATGCAGCCGTGGCTGGTGCGCAGCCCCACGCCCCAGGGCTTGTTGGTGGCATGGATGAAGATGCCGGGGAAACCGGTCTGCATGGCCAGCATGCCCATCGGGTTATCCGGCCCCGGTGGCACATACTCGGGCAACTCGATACCCTCTTCCTTCATGTGCTCGGCGCGGATGCTGGTCGGCACGAACCAGCCCGGGTCGCGGAATTTAGCGACGATCCTGGTGGCACCGAGCGGAGTCGACCAGCCCTCCCGCGCTATACTGGTCGGATAGGTGATGACCTGCTGCGGTTTGCCCTTGCCAGCTGGCGGGAAATAGTAGAGTCGCCGTTGCGGGATGTTCACCACCACGCCCTTCCACGGCTTGGGCGGCAGGATGAACTGGCTCGGCACGACGACGCGCTTGGCTCCCAGCCATACCGATACGCCGGGGTTGGCTGCAACGATTTCCTCGTAGCCCACGTCGAAGTGACGGGCGATGTCCAGCAGCGAATTGTCCGGCGTCGGGCTGACCACTTGCACTTTGCCGACCACGGTGGAGCCGTCGGTCGGCAGCGTGAAAGTCGCGGCACTTGCCTGGCCGGCCAGCAGGGCTGCGGCTATCGCGATACTGGCCCTGCGCTGGTGAAATATTCTGATCATACTCATGAGTTGACAATACTGATGCATAGAGTGATTCGACTCGCGTCGTTACTACTGTGGCTGGTGGTCTGCGTACCGTCCTGGTCCGCCCCAGCCCCCTGGGTATTGGTAGATACGGCGGCACACACGCTGACCGTGTATTCCCACACCGATAAACCGCTCGCCACCTTCGACAACATCTCGCTCGGCCGCGGCGGCGTCGTGCCCTTGCATTACCACGGTGACGAGACCACGCCGCTGGGCGACTACCGCATCGTGCGGATCAGGCCGTCCACGCGCTTCGACACCTTCATCGAACTGGACTACCCCACGCCCGAGCATGCCGAACTGGCCGTCGAAGCCCACCAACTCGATGTCGACAGCTTCGATGCCATCGTCGACGCGCGTCGTAGTCACCAACAGCCACCCCAGGACACCCCGCTCGGCGGCGGCATCGGCATCCACGGTGTCGGCGAGGGCGACCGGGACGTTCATCAGCAATTCGATTGGACGGAAGGCTGCGTCGCGCTGAGCAATGCACAACTGCATCGCTTCGCGCATTGGGCAAGAGTCGGAATGCGGGTGGTCATCCGCTGAACGCCAGTTGCGCGTCCCGCATGCGGCGCCACCCGCCAGACCTCACTTCATCATGGTCTTCTTGAACATCCGGTTGAGTTTTTCGTTGGTGTCGTTAGCGGTCTGGTTGGCCTGATTTGCTACGCTCAGAGCCTGATCGGCCTTCTGGTTCGCCGCCGCAGCCGCCTGATTGGCTTGATCGGCACTCTGCTGTGCCTGCGCAGCCTGGGCCTGTACTTTGGCTAGATCATCTTTGCTGACGCTGGCGCAACCGCCCAGCAACAGTAACGACGCACACGCGACCGAGGCAAGCAACGCGGGACGAACGGACAGAGATCGAAGCATGGCATTCCTCCAAAGGAAAAGTGAGACTTGCACACAGGCGCACGCTGCCGCCGGGGTAATAAGGCCCAGACGGCAGCATGCACTTCCCGCACGATAGAACCCGCAGGAGCCTGCCCTTTCAGGTCGGGCTGCAACGGCCTCTATAGACGGTTCTTGCGGCAGCACCCCCTTGGTGCTTTGCTGCGCGACTTAACGCTTAACGACCCGCGCCTCCGCTAGACCCCATCGTCCCGGACTGCAGCGCGTCGTGTTATTCGTGGCAAAGATGCTTAACCACGCGATTTTTTTGAAGCGTAGTCGATGGCAACGGCAAGTGGTAGGCAAGTCGCACGATCGGCAGGGTGCAATGCGGACACGTAGATAGCGCATAGGCGACTCCGACTCGGCCGAAAACGCCGCCACGGTTATCGATCCGGAGCAAGGAAATCATTGGCCAGCCCCTGCTATCGCGAAAGAAAAAGACGTTGGAATAACAGCGAGCCCGCGCGGACGAACGCGCCTTAGCGACGTAGACAAGGCTCGGCGGGACACTCCCGGCATGGCAGAGCAGCAATGCCGGAGGCGTTTTTCTTGCGGCATTCAGCGGGCTCAGGCAAGCGGCGGATTCCCGAACGCCCCCTTCTTAGCCAGCGCATGCCGGCGCGACGCCGGCCCAGCATCGTCAGCAGATACGTGCAGCCCTCATCGCGGTGACCCAGAAGCAGTCGGTATAGAACACCAGCGTGATCCCCGGCCACGCTTCGGCCAGGGCCAACAGCGCCATGCTTCAGCCGACCGGGCCAGTCTCGGTTGCTGTGCACCTATAGCGGCCCCGCACCGAGTGGCTGCTGGCGCTGGATGCGCTATGGTGAGGGGGATTCGAATGCCGCAAAGGACACAAATGATGACGAACACACATTCGGACGCGCGCCTGTTTGCACCGGCCACCGAGCGCAACCGCGCGGCGATCCTCGCGGTATTACGGCGAGTCCTGCCCGGCAGCGGCACGGTGCTGGAAATCGCCAGCGGCACCGGCCAGCACGCGGCCTATTTCGCCGCCGCACTGCCACAGCTTACCTGGCAGCCGAGCGACCCCGACGCCGCCTCGCGCGCATCGATCGCGTCCTGGGCGGCCGAGGCCGGGCTCGCCAACCTGCTGCCCCCGCTGGCACTGGATGTGTGCCGCGAGCCGTGGGACGTCGCCGAAGCGCAGGCGATCGTCTGCATCAACATGATCCACATCGCACCGTGGGCGGCGGCCGAGACGCTGTTCGCCGGGGCCGGCCGCCTGCTGCCGCCGGGCGGAGTGCTCTACCTGTACGGCCCGTACAAGCGTGGCGGCGTGCATACCGCGCCGAGCAATGCGGCGTTCGACGCACAACTGCAAGCCAGCAACCCGGACTGGGGCGTGCGCGATCTGGTCGACGTGACGATGTTGGCCGAACAGGCTGGTCTTCGTCTCGCCGAGGTGGTGGAGATGCCGGCCAACAACCTGAGCGTGGTATTCCATCGCTAACCGGCCGTTCGGCCAACTTGCTCTCGACCCGAGCTCGGACCGCCTGCGCCCCCATCAAGTTGCGACGGCGGCCTGCCCCAGTGACACTGCCGCGCCGCTCAGCGAAGCGATGAGCTCAGTCGAAGGCGTGCTCGCAGCGCGCCAGCCGCCCACCCTGCTGGCGGAACTCGGCGACGAAGGCGTCGCCCAGCGCCTCGAAGCCCGGCACCGGGCTGGCAGCGTCTTCGAGTAGCACCAGCCGGGCGGCGAAGTCCGGGCCCAGGTGGCGGATCAAGCTGCGTACCGAACTCGCCACGCAATGCGACAGCGCCTCGCCGGCCACCAACACCCGGTCGGCGTCGCGCAGTTGGGCGATGCGGCGCGCATCGAAGCCGGTGTCCGGGTCGTCGGCCTGCGGCCGGTCGGCCTCGAAGGCGGAGAAGTGCTCGGTATCGGGGTTGAGCCCCTTGAACAGCGTCGTCACCGTCTGGTGACGCTGCCGCTCCCAGCCCTGCAGCGCGGCGTTGAGCGGCGCGTAGATATTGTGGCCCCAGCTGCCGACCAGGCAGTGCTCGGGCCAGATGAACAGCTCGACCTCGGCCAAGTAGGCACGCACGTGGGCCAGCTTGGCCTCGTCGACCGGCTGCCAACGGCCGGCCTCGACATCGGCCAGCATGATCGGCGTGAACAGCGGCGCATTGCCCTCGGCATCGCGCCAATAACTGCCGTGGGCGATGTCGTAGCTGTGGTGGCTGTCGAGCGTCACCGTGATGCCGGACAGCCGCTCGCCGTGGCGCTCGATCAGCTCGGCCACACGCTGCAGATCGGCGCTGGCATCGGCCACCGGCAGAGCCGCACCGGGCAGATCGCAGAAGTCGTTCTGCGGGTCGATGATCAACAGATGGATGTTGTCGGGGCTGGCCATGGCCGCCTCCTGTGCTGGCGATGAGAGCGCCATCATGGCGCATTTGCCGGCGTGCCGGAACTCCCGGCGCACGCCACCGTCAATGACTTTGGCATTATCGCCTCAGCCTATCAGGAGCACTGCATGATCCGTCTCGCCCTCGCACTCGGTCTCGCCTCCGGCGTCACGCTGGCCCAGACCGTGGACCTGTCGTTCGTCGATGCCTACGGCAGCGCCGGCCGCGCCGGCACCGTCACCATCGAGGACACGCCCTACGGCGCGCTGCTGACCCCCAGGCTGACCGGGCTTGCGCCCGGCCTGCACGGCTTCCACCTGCACGAGCACCCGTCCTGCGCGTCGGGACTGACCGATGGCAAGCCGGTCGCGGCGCTGGCCGCCGGCGGCCATTGGGATCCCGACAAGACCGGCCGCCACGAGGGGCCGTACGGCAACGGCCACAAGGGCGACCTGCCGGCGCTGTATGTCGCCGCCGACGGCCGGGCCGACTATCCGGTGCTGGCGCCGCGCCTGAAGGCGGCCGACTTCGCCGGACACGCGCTGATGGTGCATGTCGGCGGCGACAACCACAGCGACCACCCGGCCAAGCTGGGCGGCGGCGGCGCGCGGCTCGCCTGCGGCGTGGTCGGCGCCGGCTGAGTCCCATAGACAGAAGCCGCGACTGGATCGCTCCGGGCGCGGCTTTCGGCCAACCTTGAAGGGCTCAGCTCTTCAGCTGCTCGCCGAACGGCAGGGTGCGGATGCGATGGCCGGTGGCGGCGAACACCGCGTTGGCCACCGCCGGCGCGATCGGCGGCACGCCCGGCTCGCCCACCCCGGTCGGCTTCTCGGCCGACGGCACGATGTGCACCTCGACCGCCGGCATCTCGTTGATGCGCAGCACTTGGTAGTCGTGGAAGTTCGACTGCTCGACCACGCCGTCCTTCAGCGTGATCGCACCGTGCAGCGCGGCGGCAAGGCCGAAGCCGATGCCGCCTTCCATCTGCGCCTTGATCACGTCCGGGTTGATCGCGAGCCCGCAGTCGACCGCGCACACCACCCGGTCGACCTTGAAGCTGCCGTCGGGCTTCACCGTCACCTCGGCCACCTGCGCGACATAGCTATTGAACGACTCGTGCACCGCGATGCCGCGGCCGCGCCTCTCGCCGGCGGCGCCGGGCGCAAGCTTCGTGCCCCAGCCGGCCTTCTCGGCGGCGAGCTGCAGCACCCCCCAATGGCGCGGGTGCTTGGCGAGCAGGGGGCGGCGGAACTCGACCGGGTCCTTGCCGGCGGCGACCGCCGCCTCGTCGATCAGCGTCTCGGTCGCGAACGCGGTGTGCGTGTGCCCCACCGAGCGGAACCACAGCACCGGCACGCCGGACGCTAGCGGCGTGGAGAGCTCGATGCGCCGGTTCGGGATGTCGTAGGGTTCGCCAGCGCCTTCGACCGACACGGAATCGATACCGTCCTTCACCCCAAACTGCTCGAGCGGCGTGCCTGTCAGGATAGACTGGCCAACCAGGTGCTGGTGCCAGCCGACCAGCTTGCCGGCCGGATCGAGCGAGAGCCGCGCGCGATGGAAGAACAGCGGGCGATAGTAACCGCCGCGGGTGTCCTCCTCGCGCGTCCACACCAGCTTGATCGGCGCGTTCACGCCCTGCTTGGCGGCCGCCTGCGCGACCGCCACCGCCTCGGACAGGTAGTCGGAAAACGTCGAGGCGCGCCGGCCGAAGCTGCCGCCGGCGTAGAGCTGGGTGATGCTGATCTTCTCGGGCGCGAGACCGAGCTGCTTGGCAAGCGCGAACTGGTCGATGGTTTGCGCCTGCTCGCCGTTCCAGATTTCGCAGCGCCCATCCTCCAGCCGCACCAGGCAGTTCATCGGCTCCATCGCCGCGTGCGCGAGGTAGGGGAAGGCGTAATCGGCCTCGATCAGCCTGGCCGGCTTGGCGAACGCCGCGTCGACGTCACCCGCCTGGCGCGCGACCTGGCCGGGCCGGCTTGCCATCTGGCGGTATTGCGCCAGGATCTCGTCGCTGCCGAGTTTGAACGACTGGCTGTCGTCCCACTGCACGTCGAGTGCGTCGCGCCCCTTCTTCGCCACCCAGGTATTCTTGGCGAGCACCGCCACGCCGCCGAAGGTGTGTGCAGTGCCGGCGTACGGCACCACCGCGACCACGCCAGGGATCTCTTGAGCCTTGCTCGCGTCGACGCTCTTCACCGTCGCGCCGAAGCGCGGCGGGTGAGCGACTATCGCCACCAGCATGCCGGGCAGCTTGACGTCCTGGGTGAACAGCGCGCGCCCGTCGGTCTTGTCTGTGCTGTCCTTGCGCGGCACGTTCAGCTTGCCGATCAGGATGAAGTCTTTCGGGTCCTTCAGCTTCACCTCGGACGGCACCGGCAGCCTGGCCGCCGCGGCGGCCAGTTGGCCGAAGCCCGCCTGGCGCCCCGAGGCGGCATGATGCACGACACCGTTGCTGACGGTGAGGCTGTCCGGCGAGACCTTCCATTGCCGCGCGGCGGCCGACACCAGCATCGCTCGCGCGGTCGCGCCGGCCTTGCGCATCTGCTCGAAGGAGTTGGCCATCGCGGTGCTGCCACCGGTGACCTGCGCGCCATAGAACAGGTTCTTGTAGCGGCTGGCGTCGGCCGGTGCACCCTCGACTCGTACCCGGCTCCAATCGGCGTCGAGCTCCTCGGCGACCAGGGTCGCGAGGCCGGTGTAGGTGCCCTGCCCCACCTCGACATGCTTGGCGATGACGGTGACGGTGCCGTCCGGCGCGATGCGCACGAAGGCGTTCGGCTCGAAGCTGGCGGCGCCATGCTTGGCGGCCGCGGCCAGCACCGGGCCCAGATACAGCCCCAGCGCCAAGCCGCCGACGCCCTGAATGAAATGGCGCCGGCTGACGTTGATTATCTCGGCCTCGGTGCTTGGCGACGATCCGCTCCGATTGGCGATGTCCATCAGTAGTCTCCTTATAGAGCCTGTTCAACGTCTTTTTGCGACTGCGGCCGGCCCCTGCCGGATGCAGCGCTAGGAGAAAGTCCCGCCGCAGTGTCATTCACTGCCAGGAACGAACGACAACACGATGCGCCGGCAGGGGCCGGCCCCGGAGGGCTGGCCCGGCAAACGGCCAACTGCGTTGTTGGTCGGCTTGACCTTAGAACGACTAAGGTCAAGCCGCCCGCCTAGCATCTGGCCATTTGCCGGGTCAGCGCAGTCCGTAAAAAGACGTTGAACAGGCTCTTACGCCAGGCTGCGGGCGGCTTCGTGGATGGCGGCGCGGATGCGCACATAGGTGGCGCAGCGGCAGATGTTGCCGCTCATCGCCGCGTCGATGTCGGCATCGCTCGGGTTCTTGTTGGCGGCCAACAGCGCCGTCGCCGTCATGATCTGCCCCGACTGGCAATAGCCGCACTGCACCACCTGCAGCTTGCGCCAGGCGGCCTGGACGGCCCGGCCGATCCGCTCGGCGTCCACCCCCTCGATCGTCGTGATTTTCTTGCCGTCGGCCGCGCTGACCGGCGTGACGCAGGAGCGCACCGACTGCCCGTCCAGATGGACGGTACAGGCGCCGCACAACGCCATGCCGCAGCCGTACTTGGTGCCGGTCATCGCCAGCTCATCGCGCAGATACCACAACAGCGGCATCGCCAGGTCGCCGTCGAACGAGTGCGCCTTGCCGTTGATAGTGAACTTGACCATCGGAATCGTCCTTTTGCTGTGAGAGCCAGCCTGATGCGCCAGAGGCCGGTAGCGAGAGGCTGGATGCGACTGCCGTCACTCCCCCGGGCACGGCGCACCGGCCGCGACCCAGGCCTTGACGGTGGCCACCGTCTGCTCTTTCGTCAACGGCGGCAGCGTACGCTTGGCGCCCGGGTTCCATCCCCATGCGACGAGCTGATCCTCGCCGAAGTGCTGGACGAGGTCCTGCAGGCTCTTCCCGCCGTTGCGCTCCGGGTCCCGCAGGCCGACGCACAGCTCGTGCGGCGACAGCCCGATAAACACCAGCTTCAGATTGGCCGGCGGCAGCTGCCAGTGCGGTGCCCCCGGCGGTGCATGCTCACCCATCGACGGCGACGCGTTCTGCGTCTGGTGGCAGATCGAGCACATCATGCCCGGCATCCCCTTGCCGTCGGGGCCGCGCTTCACGTTTTGCGCATGGATCTTGCCGATATCGAACTGCAGCGGGCTGTCGCCGGGGATATGGCAGTTCTGGCAGCGCGGAGACTGCAGCACCGAGCGGATAGGCTCGAACAACTTGTCGCTGGCCGCGCCGGCCGCCGTTTGTGCGAAGAGCGGTAGCGTACAGACAACCGCCAGCAGCGCGCCGGGCGTCCACCAACGATGCCTTTGGTATTTTTTTGCCATCTGGATCGCCTTCTCCGCCGAGTGGTGAGAGGGAACCGCGAAGCGCCGTGAAGCATTGAAATGGCGCGTGCTCGCGTCGAGGCACCGCAGATCAAGGGGGCATGCCGAAAGGGAAAGCAGGCTCGCTCTCTTGTCGAACGCCGTCAGGCGACCGTCGCGGCCACGGCCACCTGTTCTGATTTTCTAGAAGGGTTTCAATCGTTTTGCAAACCGACAGGAAGGCTCAGCGCGACGGGGTAGCGCTAGTCCTTGCCCGGCAGCACCAGGAACTCGGCCGCCTGCAACGCACTGTCCTGCCACGGTGCCGCCGCGGCACTGCGCCACCACGGGCTGGGCAATTCGGCGTGGGCGGGCTCGATCGCCTCGCCCAGACGCGGCATCAGCAGCAGCTCGGGCTGCGGCGCTTCGGCCAGCAGCACTTCGGCCGGCTGGTCCCAGCGGTGCATCGCCAGATTGAAGGTGCCCCAATGCACCGGCAGCAGCCGGCCGCTGCCCAGTTGCTGCCAGGCGAGCAGCGCATTCTCTGGCCCCAGGTGCACATTGCCCCAGGACGGGTGGAAGGCGCCGACCTCGATCATCACTAGGTCGAACGGCCCGAGCCGCTCGCCGATCTCGGCGAAGGCCGGCGACAGGCCGGTGTCGCCGCTGAAGAACACCGAGTGGCGCTCGCCCTGAATGACGAACGACGACCACAGCGTGCCGTTGCGGTCGTGCAGGCTGCGCCCGGAAAAATGGTGGGACGGCGCGGCGGTGAAGCTCAGCCCGCCCGGCAGCTCGGTGCGCTCCCACCAATCGAGCTCAGTGATGCGCTCGGCCGGCACGCCCCAGGCCTCCAGATGCATGCCCACCCCGAGCGAGGTAATGAACGGCACCGGCAGCTTAGTCAGCGCGCGAATGGTCGGGTAGTCGAGGTGGTCGTAGTGGTCGTGCGAGATCAGCACCGCATCGAGCGGCGGCAAGGCGGCGATATCCACCGGCACCGGCTGGAAGCGCTTGGGCCCCATGAACGAGAACGGCGAGGCGCGCGGCCCCCACACCGGGTCGGTCAGTACCCGCAGGCCGTCGATCTCCAACAGCACGGTGGAGTGGCCGAGCCAAGTGGCGCGCAGACCGCTATCGATGGGGCGCAGCCAGGCTTCGCGCGGATCGAGCGACGGCAGCGGCCGCGTCGGCACCCGTCCCTCGCCGCCGAACAGGAAGTCGCGCAGCGTCGGGCGCGGCTCATCGCTGTGACGTACCGCACTGGACGGGTAGGTGTTGACGAAGCCGCCGTCGGCATACTGCCCGGAGGCCTGCATACGTTCGAGCCTGAGCCCCTCGGCCCGTCTGGCAAACAAAGCCATCCTCCACCTCCTCGTCGGTTGGCGCACTCAGCGCACGGCTTGGACCGCTGCGAGCTCGCCCTTGTTCTACATCGTAATCATGCGCCACGACGGCGACGCCGACTGCTCGAAGCTGGCATTTTTCGACGATGCAAATCATTCAATATGGGTAATTTTACTTCTAGCCGTAAGAGGATATGTCAACTGAAAATCGTCTGTGGTACATGTGCGTAATAAAACCAATGCGAATAACGCATCCAGTTTCAACAAGCACAGCACAGACTGTCGAGGGAAGGTATGGAGCAACAGGATAAATGGGGGCATCTGCGCACCAAGATCGTCTTGGTCGCCGCCGCGGCCATCTTTGTCGGCTTTGCCGTGATGGTCGGACTGATCGTCAAGATGAGCTACAGCCGCGCCGAAGAGGCCGGCTACCAACAGGCCCAGCAACAGGCCGATCGCTATGCCCAGCAGGTTCAGACCAAGCTCGATACCACGCTGCTGCTACCGCGCCACTTGGCGCAATCGGTGCTGGCGTTGAAGGTCGCTGGCCACGCCGAGCGTAAGAGCGTCGACAATCTGATCCTGGGCCTGCTCAACGACGCACCGGGCATCACCGGCCTGTGGATGCTGTGGGAGCCGAATGCCTTCGACGGCAATGACAACGCCTACCGCTTCGACTGGCCCAAGCAGGACCCGACCGGCCGCTACACCCCGTACATGACACGCGGCAAGGACGGCAAGGCGACCGTCGACGTGATGATGTCGTCCGACCGGGTGAAGGCCTTCCCCCAATACAAGGAACACCCGGAAACCTATCAGCCGGACTACGAAAAGCCGGGCTGGGGCGACTTCTACTACACGCCGAAGAAGCGCCAGCAGGACACCATCACTGAGCCCTACCCCTACGAGGTGAACGGCCAGAAGGTGCTGGAAAGCTCGCTGGTCTACGCCATCAAGGATGCCAGCGGTCGCTTCCTCGGCGTCGCCGCCGCCGACCTGATGCTCGACGATCTGCAGAAAGACCTCGGCGCCCAGCACCCCTACGATACCGGCTTCATCCAACTGGTTTCCGAAGCCGGCCTGTACGTGGTCAACCCCAACGTCCAGCAGCTCGGCAAACCGGTCGAAACCGGCACCGATCTGGCTCAGGCGCTGCCCAAGGTGAAACAGGGCAGTGGCTTCGTGTTCGAGTCGGACGGCTTCACCCACTTCTTCCGTCCGATCAAGGTCGGCGACACCGGCCAGTACTGGTCGCTCGGCGTCAGCCTGCCCACCGCGGCGATCACCGCCCCGGCCGTCACCCTGCGCAATACCGCGATCGCGATCGGCGCGGTGGCGCTGCTGGCGATCCTGGCTGTGCTGTATTCGGTAGTGAGCTACCTGACCCGGCCGCTCGCCACCTTGGCCGAAACGATGGAGGCCCTCGCCTCGGGCAAGGGCGACCTGACCGCCCGCATCGACATCGCCCAGCGCGATGAGATCGGCCGCACCGCCGACGCGTTCAACCGCTTCATCGTCAGCCTGCGCGAGATGTTTATCGAGGTGCGCAGCCAGAGCGAGGCGGTGTCGCGCTCGGCGACGCAGCTGGCCGCGTCGGCCGAAGCGGTGCAGGCCTCGTCCCGACAGCAGTCCGAAGCGGCCAGCGCCACCGCGGCCGGCGTCGAGCAGGTCACCGTCAGCGTGCAGCACATCGCCGACACCGCGCAGCAGGCCGAAGACATGGCGCGCGACACC
Source organism: Neisseriaceae bacterium JH1-16 (assembly GCA_025989215.1). Lineage (GTDB taxonomy): Bacteria > Pseudomonadota > Gammaproteobacteria > Burkholderiales > Chromobacteriaceae > Crenobacter_A. Next base: position 38,794 of record JAPDNP010000004.1, read on the forward strand.
GGCGAGCTGACCGAGCGCAGCGTCGCCACCGTCGCCCGGGTCAGCAGCGACATCGCCCACGTCACCGAGACCATGCACGCGCTGAACGAGCGCATGGCGGGCCTCGGCCAGCGCTCCGAAGAAGTGAACACCATCCTGCGAGTCATCAAGGACATCGCCGACCAGACCAATCTGCTGGCGCTCAATGCCGCGATCGAGGCGGCGCGCGCCGGCGAGAGCGGGCGCGGCTTCGCGGTGGTGGCCGACGAGGTGCGCCAGTTGGCCGCCCGCACCGCCGAGGCGACGCTCGACATCGGCCGCATCGTCACCGCAATCCGCGCCGAGACGCGCGACGCGGTCGCCGAGGTGGAACGCACGCGCGGCCTGGTGGTCAACAGCGCCGACGTCACCTCCACCGCCAACCAGAGCATGCGCCAGGTCAGCGAGCGCACCGACGAGCTGATGACCCGCATGGTCGACATCGCCGCGTCGACCCGCGAACAGTCGGCCGCCAGCGTCGACATCGCGCAGAACATCGAGCGGATCAGCAATATGGCGCAAGCGAACGGCGAGGTGATCGGCGAGGTGGCCACCTCGGTCGCCCAGCTGCGCATGCTGTCGGACAAGCTCGAGAGCCTGGTGGGCAATTTCCGCTTGTGATCGACTGCCGCAGCTAAACGCAACGCCGGGGCCCTCCCCGGCGTTTTTCATTGCCCAGTCCGGCTAAACGCTCAGACCGCCTTGAGTTCACTCAGCAGCGCCTGCACCGGATGCGCCAGCCGCACCCCGTCGATCAGCTCGACCTGGCAGCGACAGGAATAACCGGTGGCGAGCAGCCGGTCCTGGCCGCGGTCGGCCTCGACCTGCTTCGCCCAGCTCATGCCGTACAGAGTCTTGGACAGCTCGCGCTTGTCCGCCTCGTGGCCGAAGGTGCCGGCCATGCCGCAACAGCCGGCGCTCTTGCTCGTGAGCTGCACGCCCAGCGCGGCGAACACCTTCTGCCAGTCGCCCGCCGCGGCCGGCGCATTGGTCTTCTCGGTGCAGTGCGGCAGCAGCGCGTAGCCGCTGCCTGCGCTGGCCTCCCGCTGGGGCAGGTCGGCCAGCCGGCTTGCCAGCCATTCCTGCAGCAACAGCACCGGCGGCGCCGCCTCCTTGCCCAGCGTCTTCGCGTACTCGGCGCGGTAGGTCAGCGTCATCGACGGGTCGAGCCCGACCAGCGGGATGCCGCTGGCGGAGAGCGCCCGCAGCGCCTCGGCATTGGCGGTGGCGACCTTCTTGAACGCGCCGAGGAAGCCGTGCACATGCAGCGGCTTGCCGTTGGCCGAAAACGGCGCCAACAGCGGCGTGAAGCCGAGCGTGCGCAGCAGCTCGAACAAGTCGAGCAGCAGCGGGGTCTCGAAATAGCTGGTAAACGCATCCTGCACTACGATCACCGCACGTGCGCGCTCGCCTTCGGCCAAGCTTTGCAGTGCCTCGGGGGTCGCCAGCGCATAGCCGCGACGACGCAGCTCCGCCACTGGGTCGATGCCGGAGAGCAACGGGCTCTCGACCAGCCCCGCCCGACGCATCACCGCCCGGCCGGCGCGGCTGCCGAGCGCGGCGTTGTACAGCCCCGGCAGACGCGCCACCAGCGGCAGCATGAATTCCAGCGAGCCGATCAGATAGTCCTTCACCGGCCGCAGGTAGCGGCCGTAGTAGAGCTCCAGGAACTTGGCGCGGAACTCCGGAACGTCGACCTTGACCGGACACTGGCCGACGCAGGACTTGCACGCGAGACAGCCCTGCATCGCCTCCATCACCTCGTGCGAGAAGTCCGCCTCGCCGCGGCGCTTGGCCAGCGTGTTGCGCAGTCGGCCGAACAGGCCGCCGAACCCCGCACCGCGCCGCAGCCGCGCGCTTTCGGCCAACGGGTCGACGCCGGAGAGCGCCAGCTGGCGCAGCCACTCGCGCAGCAGCGAGGCGCGGCCCTTCGGCGAGTGGCGCCGCTCGCGCGTGCCCTTCCACGACGGGCACATCGCGTCGTCAGGGTCGAAGTTGTAGCAGGCGCCGTTGCCGTTGCAGTGCAGGCCCTCGTCGAAGCCCTGGCGCACCGCGATCGGGATCGTCCGGTCGTGCTGGCCGCGCGTCGGCACCGCGTCGATCTTCAGCAATTCGCCGCCCGGCGGCGCGGCGATCTTGCCGGGGTTGAGCTGGTTGTGCGGGTCGAACGCCGCCTTGATGTCCTGCAGGCGCGGGTAGAGCGGGCCGAAGAACGCCGGAGCGAACTCGGAGCGCACGCCCTTGCCGTGCTCGCCCCACAGCAGGCCGTGGTACTTCTGCGTCAGCGCCACCACGCCGTCGGTGATCGCGCGCACCAGCTTTTCCTGCTCCGGGTCCTTCATGTCGATCACCGGGCGCACGTGCAGCACCCCGGCGTCGACATGGCCGAACATGCCGTAGGCGACGCCGTGGCTGTCGAGCAGCGCGCGGAATTCGGCGATGTAGTCGGCGAGGTTTTCCGGCGGCACCGCGGTGTCCTCGACGAACGGGATCGGCCGCTTGTCGCCCTGTAGGTTGCCGAGCAGGCCGACCGACTTCTTGCGCATGCCCCAGATGCGGCCGACCGCCGCCGCGCCGCGCGCGACGGTGTGGCCGCAGCGGCCGTTGGCCGAACCCTCGGCCGCCAGCTTGTCCGTCACCGCAGCGAGCTGGCGCTCCAGATCGTCCTCGTCATCGGCGAGAAACTCGACCAGGTTGATGCCCTGTGCCGCGACGTCGTCGTCGGGGAAGAACTCGCGCACGCCGTGCCAGACGATGTCCTGACGCGCCAGCCCCAGCACCTTGGAATCCACCGTCTCGATCGACGCGGCGTTCAGCGCCATCAGCGCCGGCGCGTCGCGCAGCGCGGCGTCGAAGCTGGTATAGCGCACGTTGACCAGCGCGCTTGCACGCGGAATCGGCAGCACATTGAGCTTGGCCTCGGTGATGAGACCCAAGGTGCCCTCGGCGCCGCACAGAATGTTGTTGAGGTTGAAACGGCCTTGCTCGTCGCGGATGTGCGCCAGGTCGTAGCCGGTCAGGCAGCGGTTGAGCTTGGGGAATTTCTCGGCGATCAGCGCCGCGTCGTCGCGGCGGATTGTGTCGAGCAGCCGGTGCACCGCGCCGACCCGGTCGTCGCGCTGCTTGATGACGTCCAGCTCCGCTTCGGCCAAGGGCAGCGAGTGCCACAGCGTGCCGTCGAGCAGCACGGTGCTCAGCTCCAGCACATGGTCGCGGGTCTTGCCGTACAGGCAGGAGCCCTGGCCGCTGGCGTCGGTGTTGATCATGCCGCCTATCGTCGCACGGTTCGAGGTGGACAGCTCCGGTGCGAAGAACAGCCCGTGCGGCTTCAGCGCCGTGTTGAGCTGGTCCTTCACCACCCCGGCCTGCACCCGCACCCAGCGCTGCTCGACGTTGATCTCGAGGATGCGGTTCATGTGCCGCGACACGTCGACAATCACCCCGTCGGACAGCGACTGGCCGTTGGTGCCGGTGCCGCCGCCCCGCGGACTGAGTCGCAGCGACTGGAAGCGCGGCTCGCCGGACAGCTTGGTGATGCGGATCAGGTCGTCGGCGTGCTTCGGAAACGCGATCAGCTGCGGCCACACCTGGTAGATCGAGTTGTCGGTGGCCAGCACGGTGCGGTCGGCATAGCTGGAACTCAGCTCCCCCTCGAAGCCGCGCAGGCGCAGTTCGGTAGCAAAGTCGAGGTAAAGCGAATCGGAGACGGGGCGGTCGTTCAGGCGTGGAATCATGCGAGGCTCGAAACGGTGGCGTTGACGTCAGACTAGCGCGTCGGACAGAAAAAAGGGCCCGTGCATCAGCACGGGCACCCAACGTTGCCACTCAAGGAAACAACTGTGCTGCACAGAAACACGGTAAAGAGCAATCGACCGGCCGGCGCGGAACCCTGTCCGTGCGGCCGGTGGGCAATGTTCAGCAGGCGGCCGCGGTCATCTTGAAGATGCCCTGCGCGTTCGAGCTGTCGAAGCGCAGATCGCGCTTCTGCTCGCCGGTGGCCGGGTCGGCGATCACGTCGCGGGTGATGAATTCGTAGAACGAACCCGGCACCACGCGGCTCACCAGCGCGCCGTCGGCGACGCGGAACTGGCGCTCGACCTGGGTGGCCTTGAACGCGGTCTGGCGCACCGAGCCGTTGGCCGACACCTCGACCTTGTCCTTGATCGGCAGGCCCTGGGCGCGCAACACGTCGGCCACCGCGAACACGTCGTCGACATGGTCGGTGGCGTGGTTGAAGCAGTTGCCCTCGGTAGAAATCCAGGCCATCTCGGCCGATTCGGCGAGCAGCGTCTCATAGTCGGCCATCGCCGGCGTGTCGTGCTGCACGGCGAAACAGCCGACCAGCTTGGGCAGCAGTTCCACCGCCTCGGCGAACGGCAGCACACGCGCATCGGCCAGCTTCACCAGCAGTGCCTTGTCGCGGTCGTTCAGCGGGTCGCGCGAGCCCTTCACCACATTGTCCACCGCCTTCTGGAACGCCGGCGAGAACTGGTCGACGTGCAGCTCGGACACGAAGAACTGCGCCACCGATTCCGGGGCGTCGACGTGGCAGTAGGCGCGGCCGGTCATCTTCAGGCGGGCCAGCGGGTAGAGGCCGGCCACCGCGAAGCCGAGCGGCTCGAGGAAGCGCTTGAAAGCCAGCTCGCCAATCGGCAGCGCGCCGGTATTGGCGGCGGCGACGGTGCGCAGCGCGCCGTGGTCGAACACCACCTGGCCGCCGGCGGCCAGCTTCTCGTCGACATAGCGCTTGCCCTCAGGTACCACGTCCAGGTTCTTCGCGAACAGCAGCATGTTCATCGCCTGGGCCAGGATCACGCGCGGCACACTGTCGCCCGCTTCGGCCAACAGCGGCGCGTCGACCGCGATCATCTCGAACAGCGCGGCGGCGCTGTCGCGGCCGGCGCTCGCCTCCAGAAGACGCCACAGTTGACTGCGTTCGATCTGTGCCTGGGTGTGTGCCATTTCGGAATACCTTTCGTGCGGGGGACCACAATTCGTGAATCGGACCGGCGCCATAGCCGGCCACGCAATGATGCAAAGTCTCGGCCGATTCCCGCCGCCTCTCAAGCGATGTATTCTGCTGACTTCATTCCTAAAACTCATCAACTACGATGCGCCGCACTCTTCCCTCGCTGATGGCCCTGCAATGCTTCGAAGCAGCGGTCCGCCACCTGAGCTTCACCCGCGCCGCCGAGGAGCTGAACCTGACACAGAGCGCGGTCAGCCGGCAGATCCGCGCGCTGGAAGACTTCCTCGGCCGCGCGCTGTTCGAACGGGTGAAGCAGCGGCTGGTGCTGACCACAGCCGGCGAGGCGTACGCGGCGGCGATCCAGGACGTGCTCGACCGCGCCGAGGCGGCGACCTTGCAGCTGATGGCGTACAGCGGCGAGGGCGGCGTGCTGACGGTGGCGATCCTGCCGACCTTCGGCTCGCGCTGGCTGGTGCCGCGCCTGGGCGACTTCACCGCGCGCCATCCGGAGATCCAGCTCAACCTGGTCACCCAGGTGCGGCCGTTCGACTTCGACAAGGTCGACGCCGACGTGGCGATCCACTTCGGCCCGGCACTGTGGCCGGGTGCGATCTGCCACCGCTTGATGGGCGAGGAGATCGTGCCGGTATGTGCGCCATCGCTCTTGGCCGGCCGCGTGCTCGGCGACCCGCACGAGCTGTTCGACTACACGCTGCTGCAGCACGCCACCCGGCCGCAGGCGTGGAACGACTGGCTGCACGCGGTCGGCGTCGCCGAGGTGGAGGGCGGCCTGCGCGGCCCGCGCTTCGAGCATTTCTTCATGGTGATCCAGGCGGCGATCGCCGGCCTGGGCATTGCGGTGCTGCCGCAGTTCCTGGTGCAGGACGAGCTCGACAAGGGCTTGCTGGTCAAGGCGATCGACAAGCCGGTGGCCAGCCTGCACGCCTATTACCTGGTGCACCCGGCCACCAAGGCCGACCTCTACAAGGTACGGGTGTTCCGCGACTGGGTGCTCGCGCAGGTGGCCGAGGATGCCGCCGACGGGGCCACGCCGCGCTGATCGCCAGCTCGCACCGTGGCCGTACGCTGCTCGCCCCAGGGCAACGTTGGCCGAAGTCGCCTAGCGCTACCGGCGAGCGTTCAATCGACGAAGGTCAAGTAGCCCCAGATCGCGGCGATATTGGCCATCAGCGCCGCGCCGACCGCGAAGCTGACGCCGGCGAACATCTCGATCGCCCAGTACAGGCTGGGAAAACCGGCCCCCACCGCATGCGCGAACTGGTAACTCGTCAGCAACAGCGCACACAGCACCGTCCACTTCAGCAGGTAGCCCGGCAGGTACTTGCGCTGCTCGCGGTTGTAGCGGTAGTTCTGCTCGCGCAGCAGGAAATCGCCGCGCGAGGCGTCGCGGAACAGCCAGAACGGGATCAGGTAGAGGTACAAGAGGTACAGCAGGCCACGGTCGTCGCTGCTCGTTTCCATGGTGGTGTCTCCATTTTTTCTTGCGCGGGCGGTGCCTCCCACCCGGTCGCGGCGACGCCAACGCTCCGACGGGCGTCGCTGTCTGAACTATAGGCGGTGGGGATTGGAGGCGTGCGCAGTGGAAGCGCTGGCTCTTTTGGATGGCGATGACCGGTGTGTCTAAACGGCCAGACATCGAAAGGATGGAGCCTTTAAGGTAACGCTTGTTCGCGCTGCGACCTTGTCGGTCTCGCCCGACCGGCGAGGTACTTTCTTTGCTTCGTCAAAGAAAGTACCCAAAGAAAGACGACCCCACCGCGCTGGCCTTCGGCTTCCCTCGCGCCTGCCAAGCGGCCAGGCGCCGCCGAACTCGCGGGCGGCTAACGTCCGCCCACTCGAACATGCGGCGGCTTAAGACCTGGCCGCTTGACGATCGCTCGGCAGCGCAGAAGGGGGATGGACAGGTCGACTGCAGCGATTGTGACTAGGTAGGGAAAGCGTCACGGCCACTCTGTCCGCACCAACGTTGGCCGAACAGCGACAGTCTCTTGAGTGGGTCACCAAATCGAAACTGAAACCGCCCTATTCGGCCAACCTTCACTTATGCACAGCACGTCACCACCATGGCCCTTACCCACAGCCACCGGAAACACTGCGACTAAGCAACAAGGGGGGCAGACTGGCCCCTCACGCCGGTTACAGCCGGTCACCCCATCCCCTTCGACGCCGCCGAGGACGGCACGGTCAACGGGGGAAGTCGGCGAGCACTGTCCGAGTGCCGGCTTTAGCCGGCGCGAGTTGCGCAGCCGCCCGTTGGCCGTGGCGCCCGCAGGGCAGCCCGCTCAGCGGGCCGGCGTCGTGGGGTCGCCTTTTCTTTGGTTCCTTTCTTTTGGCGAGGTAAAAGAAAGGAACTCGCCGGTCGGGCGAGACCGACAAAGCCACAGCCCCCGCTAACGTTGGCCGAACAACAGGGAATCCCACGACCACCAAACAAAAAAGGCAGCCCGGCCACGCCGGACTGCCAAACGCCAACAACAGGGACAGGAAAAGCTTAGAACTGCATGCCCGGCGACAGCTGCGCCGGCAGGCTCAAGCCAGCCGCTTCCACCGACGCCATCGGATAGGCGCAGTAGTCGGCCGCGTAGTAGGCGCCCGGGCGATGGTTGCCCGAGTAGCCTACCCCGCCGAACGGGGCGGCCGACGAGGCGCCGTTGGTCGGCTTGTTCCAGTTCACCACGCCGGCGCGGATCTCCTGGTTGAAGCGGTCCCACAGCTTGCCGTCATCGGCGAGCAGCGCCGCCGACAGGCCGTACTCGGTGTCGTTGGCGATATCCAGCGCCTGGTCGAAGTCGCGGTAGCGGATCACCTGAACCAGCGGGCCGAAGTATTCGTCGTCCGGCAGTTGCTCGATCGCGGTCACATCCAGAATGCCCGGGGTCAGGAACGCCAGTTCGGCGTCCGGCTGGGTCATCGTCAGCAGCGGCGTGGCACCGAGGCCGATCAGCTTGGCTTGCGCGGCCATCATGCCCTGCGCGGCCTTGAGAGAAATCAGCGCGCCCATGAACGGCTGCGGCTCGGCGTCGTACTTGCCGACGGTGAGCTTGGCGGCCACTTCGGCGAAGCGCGCCAGGAAGCGGTCGCCGAATTCGCCTTCCGGCACCAGCAGGCGGCGCGAGCAGGTGCAGCGCTGGCCGGCGGACAGGAAGGCCGATTGCAGCGCGTGGTGCACGGCGGCGTCGACATCGGCCAGCGGCGCAACCACCAGCGGGTTGTTGCCGCCCATTTCCAGCGCCAGCATGAAGCCCGGGCGGCCGGCGAACTGGCGGTGCAGCGCGGTGCCGGTCGGCGAGCTGCCGGTGAAGAACAGGCCATCCAGGCCCAGCTGCTGCGCGAGAGCAATGCCGGTGTCGCGCTCGCCCTGCAGCAGGCTCAGCACGCCGGCCGGCAAGCCCGCCTCGTGCCACAGCTTGACGGTGTGCTCGGCGGTCAGCGGGGTCAGCTCGGACGGCTTGAACAGCACGGTGTTGCCGGCGATCAGCGCCGGCACGATGTGGCCGTTCGGCAGGTGGCCGGGGAAGTTGTACGGGCCGTACACCGCCACAACGCCGTGCGGACGGTGGCGCAGCACGGCGGTGTCGCCTGCCAGGTCGGAGCGGTGTTCGCCGGTGCGCTCGCCGAAGGCGCGGATCGAGATCTCGATCTTGTTGATCATCGCGCCGACTTCCTGGCGCGCTTCCCACAGCGGCTTGCCGGTTTCGAGACCGATGGTGCGAGCCAGATCTTCCTTGTGCGCGCCGAGCACCTCGGCGAAGCGACGCACGATGGCCAGACGCTCTTCCAGGCGGGTACGGCGCCAGGCCGGGAAAGCGGCGCGCGCGGCGCTCATCGCGGCGGCGATGTCGTCGGCGCTGGCCGAATGGCCGGTCCAGACCGCGTCGTTGGTCGCCGGGTTCAGCGAGGAGAACACTGCGCCGCGGCCGGTCTGCCAGGCGCCGTTGATGTAGAGCTGGGACATGGGATTACCTCGGAATGGGGTTGAGCGTCATCGCGCGGACGGTGTCGCCGCTGGCGACGCAGAGCGCCTCGGCCTGTTCGGGGCTGAGCGACAGGGTGTTGTTGTGCGGTTCGGCGGTGAAGAGCGCGCAGCGGAACTCGGCGAGCTTGTCGTTGGCGACCAACAGACGCGGCGCGCCCTCGCGCGGCACCGGCACGCCCGGCATCACCTCGACGGTGTAGACCCGGCTGTCGCGCATCACGCGCAGGTCGGCGACGCGCGCCTCCAGCACCGGGCCGCCCTCGAAGATGTCGATGTGCTGTTCGAGGCGCAGGCCTTCGGTTTCGAGCAGGCGGCGGGCCGGCTCGGTGTCGACGTGGGTCTTGCCAATGCAGTCGCGCGCGTCTTGCGGCAGGAAGTCGACGTACACCGGGTAGCGCGGCATCAGCTCGGCGAGGAAGGACTTCTTGCCCTGCGCGACCAGTTGGTCGGCCTCGTGGAAGTCCATGCCGTAGAAGTGCGCACCGAGCGCGCGCCAGAACGGCGAATCGCCGTTCTCGTCGAAGTGGCCGCGCATCTCGGCGCACAGCCGCTCCGAAAAGCGCTCGGCGAACTGGGCGATGAACATGAAGCGCGATTTCGACAGCAGCGAACCGTTGCCGTTGACGCGGAAGGCCGGGTCGAGGAACAAGGTGCACAGCTCCGAATAGCCGGTCAGGCCGTGCGACATGTGCAGCTTGTTCATCTTGGTCCACAGCCCCATCTCGCGGCTGGCGTGCACGAAGGTGTCCATGCGGTAGGTGTAGAACGGCTGTTCCAGCCCCACCGCCACCTCGATGCCGCACACGCCGACGATCTGGCCGCTGGCGGTGTCTTCCATCACGAACAGATAGCCCTGGTCGGCCAAGGGCGCCTTGCCCTCGACGGTGCGTTGCACCCGCTCCAGGCGGGCCCCCTGCACCTCGCGGTCGGGCTTCAGCGTAGTCATACCCGGGCCGGCCTTGTGCGCCAGCTCCAGCAGCGCGTCGATGTCGCCGGGACGGCAGAGTCGCATCACGATCATGCGGCAGCTCCTTCGGGTTGCAGCGGCACGCAGCGCACGTCGTCGCCGTCGGCGATCTCCAGCACGTCGGCGGCGGCCTGCGGTAGTGTCAGTTGGGCCGGCAGCGCGGCCGGCAGGGTGACCAGCACGCAGCGGAACGCGTTGGCGGTCTGGGTATTGCTGACCAGGTACGGCACGCCGTCGCTACAGGCGTCGCCGCGCACCGCGGTGCGGCGGCGGCTGAAGCGCACCGAATTGCACACGTCGAGCGGCGCGGTCAGCACCGGGCCGGCGTCGAAGATGTCGACGAAGCGGTCCGGCTCCAGCCCCTCGGCGACGTGGCACTGGTAGTTCAGGCGCGCGCCGACGTGCGGCTCGCCCATCACCCGCTGCGCCTCCTCATTCAACAGCGGCACGTACAGCGGGTCGACCGGCATCATCTCGGCGATGAAGGTGCGGCTGCGGCCGCCCGACTCCAGCTCCATCTCGCGGAAGTCACGCTGGAAGAACTTGTAGCCGACGCCCTCCCAGAACGGCGAGCGCCCGGCCTCGTCGGCCACGCCCGGCAGCACCGAGAAGATGTCGTGGGCGAAGCGTTCGCGGTGCTGGGCGGCAAACAGCATGCGCGCCCGCGACAGCAGGTGCGCCGGCTGCACGCCCTGCTGCAATGCGGCGGCGTCGACGTGGAAGCCGGTCAACCGAGTGCGGCCGGTCATCTCGTGCGACAGCGCCAGCGCGTGCACGCGGTGGTTCACCTGCAGCTCGCGCGAGGCGTGCACCACCACTTCGTTGCGGAATACGTAGAACGGCTCGGAGAACCCGGCCATCGCCAACAAGCCGGCGGTACCGTGCAGCTTGCCGGTGTCGGAATCCTCCAGCACGAACAGATAGCTTTCCTCGCCGGGGAATTCGACGTCGGCGGCGAGGGAATTGATCGATTGGGTCACCAGCTGCTGCAGCCGCGCCCTGTCGGGCGGCAACGAGTGCAGGATGGGGCCGGTGGAGCGCGCCATGCGCTCGATTTGGTCCAGATCGGACAGCTTGCTCGGTCGGACAAAGAGCATGACACCCTCTTCTGTATGGTGGGTGGAGGTTGGCCGAACACCTGTTCGGCCAACCTTAAAACCTATGAGTCGCTAACAAAGTCCAACATAGTGGTCCCGGCTAGGCGCGCTGCCGCAGACAGTACGAGTAGTACGGCAAGGCAGCGCAACAACGCCGGGAGTTGTTAGCGACTCAGGCGATCAGGCCGGCTGAGCTGCCTTCTCGACGATCTCGGCGGTCACCGCCTCGAAACGCTTCAGGCCTTCGGCGAGGTCGGCTTCCGGGATGATCAGCGACGGCGCGAAACGCACCACGCTGGTACCGGCCACCAGCACCACCAGGCCGTGGCGAGCCGCGGCGTTGACGAAGTCCTTGGCCTTGCCCTGCAGCGCCGGCACCAGCTCGGCGCCGATCAACAGGCCCTGGCCGCGCACTTCGGTGAACGCCTGGTACTTGTCGTTGATGCGCTTCAAGCCATCGACCAGCAGCTGGTGACGCGCCTTGACGCCTTCGAGCAGCGCCGGCTGGCTGATCAGCTCGATCACCTTGTCGGCCACCGCGCAGGCCAGCGGGTTGCCGCCGTAGGTCGAACCGTGGGTACCGACCACGAACGATGCGGCGATCTTCTTGGTGGTCAGCATCGCGCCGATCGGCATGCCGTTGCCCAGCGCCTTGGCGCTGGTCAGGATGTCCGGAGTGACGCCGTAGCCTTGGTACGAGAACAGCTGGCCCGAGCGGCCCACGCCGATCTGCACTTCGTCGAAAATCAACAGTGCGTTGTGCTTGTCGCACAGCTCGCGCAGCTTCTGCAGATACGCCGGGGTCGCCGGCGTCACGCCGCCCTCGCCCTGCACCGGCTCGACGATCACTGCGCAGGTGCTGTCATCGATCGCCGCTTCGGCCGAGGCCAGGTTGTTGAATTCGATGTGGGTCAGGCCGCCCGGCAATGGGGCGAAGCCTTCGGTGTACTTCGGCTGGCCGCCGACCGACACGGTGAACAGGGTGCGGCCGTGGAAGGCCTGCTTGCAGGAGACGATCTTAGTCTTGTCGGCGCCGAAATGGTCGTGCGCATAGCGGCGTGCCAGCTTCAACGCGGCCTCGTTGGCCTCGGCGCCGGAGTTGCTGAAGAACACGCGCTCGGCGAAGGTGGTCTCGGTCAGGCGGCGCGCCAGACGCAGTGCCGGCTCGTTGGTGAAGGTGTTCGACAGGTGCCAGAGTTGGTCGACCTGGGCGTGCAGCACGGCGGTCAGTTCCGGGTGCAGGTGGCCGAGGCTGGTCACCGCGATGCCGCAGGCGAAGTCGACATATTCCTTGCCGCTCTGGTCCCACAGGCGTGAGCCTTTGCCGGAAACCGGAATGAACGCGGCCGGGGCGTAATTGGGCACCATCACTTCATCAAAGGTCTGGCGGCTGACTGGGGCGGTCGACATGGAGTTCTCCATTGGCAGGCATTGAGGAAAGCCCATTCTAGGGGCGCCGCTCTGAATAACCTTCCAGAAAAACGACAAAGTGCTTTCTGTTTGAGGCAGGGCGGGCCGCATTCAACTGTCGACAAGGTGCACCGCTCCCGCCGACCGCGCCGTCGGGATCAATCGGGGCGATTCGGCCAAGTTTCTTGGTTCGAAGCCAAGTTCCGCGAATCAGACTCACGAAGCCGATCCCAGCCAAGCTTGATGCCTCAGACAGAACCAGCCGCACGGCTGGTGCGGCACCACAGATACACAGAGCCTTAGCGACGCTAAATGGGGAATAGAACTACTTGGCCGAACCGGCGGCGGGGATGTCGACAGCGCGCGTCTCGTTGGAGAAACGCTCCTCGCGCGGCGCGATGCCGAAGTGGGCGCGGTAGACGGTGGAGAAATGCGGGCCGGACGAGAAGCCGCAGGACAGGCCGATCTGCACCACCGACTTGCCGGTGTTGCGCAGCAGGCTGCGCGCCTTTTCCAGTCGCAACTGCAGGTAGTAGCGGGTCGGCGCCATATCGAGATGCTGCTTGAACAAGCGCTCCAGCTGGCGACGCGACTGCCCGGTGAGGCGGGCAAGCTCGTCGGTGGTCAATGGCTCTTCGAGGTTCGCTTCCATCAGCATCACCGCCTCGGTGACCTTGGGCTGCTTCTCGCCGAGGCGCGCCATCAAGGGCACGCGCTGGCGCTCGTCGCCGCCGCGCAGCCGCTCCAGGCACAAATGACCGGCGATCGCTTCGACCAGCGGCGCGCCGTGCTGGCGGCCGATCAAAGCCAACAGGCCGTCGAACAGCGCCAGGCCCCCGCCGCAGCTGAAGCGGTCGCGGTCGAGTTCGAACACATGCTGGCTGACCAGCACCTGGCGGAAGCGCTCGCCGAACGCCGCCGCCTCGGGCCAGTGAATCGCGGCACGGTAGCCGTCGAGCAGGCCGGCGCTGGCCAGCCACCAGGCGCCGGTACCGAGGCCGCCGAGCAAGGACAGCCGCGGCGCCTGGCGCGCCAGCTCGCCGGTGAAGATGCCCGCGTCGGCGAAGCGCTGCACGCCCTCGCTCAGCACGAACAGCCAGTCGCCCGGCGTCACGTCGCGCAAGGCGCCGCGCACCGGAAAGGCCAGGCCGTTCTGCAGCATGAGCGGCTGACCGTCGCGGCTATAGAAGGACAACTCGTAGAGACGCTTGCCGGCCAGGCGGTTGGCCGCGTCGAACAGTTCGGCCACCGCGCCGACCCCCAGCATGGTGCAGGGGGGCAGCAGCACGACGGCGACACGCTCGCAGAAGCTCATCGACGCATCCCCGCCGTGTCCTCGCGGGTATTACTTGAGACTGCCATTGAGGAACTGCTTGAGACGCTCGCTCTTGGCTTGCTTGAACAGCTGGTCGGGGTGGCCTTCTTCCTCGATCTTGCCCTGGTGCAGGAAGATCACGTGGTTGGACACCTCGCGGGCGAAGCCCATCTCGTGCGTCACCACCACCATGGTGCGGCCCTCTTCGGCCAACGATTGCATCACCTTCAGCACTTCACCGACCAGCTCAGGGTCGAGCGCCGAGGTCGGCTCGTCGAACAGCATCACCTCCGGCTCCATCGCCAGCGCCCGGGCGATCGCCACGCGCTGCTGCTGGCCGCCGGACATGTGCGACGGGTACTTGTCCTCGACGCTCTGCGGCAGGCCGACCTTGGCCAGGTACTTACGGGCACGCGCCACCGCCTCGTCGCGGCTGATGCCCAGCACGTGCATCGGCGATTCGATGATGTTCTCCAGCACCGTCATGTGCGCCCACAGATTGAAGTGCTGGAACACCATAGCCAGCTTGGTGCGCATGCTCTGCAGCTGCTTCTGGTCGGCGACGCGCAAGGCGCCCTTCTTGTCCTTGGCGGTGCGGATCTCCTCGGCGTTCACCGTGATACGCCCGGCACACGGCTGCTCCAGGAAGTTGATGCAGCGCAGAAAGGTGCTCTTGCCCGAGCCGGAGGAGCCGATGATGCTGATCACATCGCCGGCCTTGGCCTTCAGCGACACGCCCTTGAGCACTTCGTGATCGCCGTATTTCTTGTGCAGATCGTCAACAGCAAGCTTGTACATGGTCTTGATTCTCTCGTGATTCAGACGGCAGGACGCTTAGATCCTATTCACGATTGCGCGAACGAAGGGTCAGACAAGGCGGAATGTCGCGAAACAGCGGAATGGACATGGAGTCCATGAGCATGTTGAGCGGCATTCCAACGCAGGATCACCCAAGTGCAGCAGATCGTGACGCAGTTCTTAGGCGCGCTGGGGTTGCAGGAAAGCCAGCCAGCGGGCTTCGCCCTTGCGGAACAGCCAAACCAGCGTCAGCGCGATCGCGGCATACAGCACCGCGGCGATGCCGAACGCCTCGAACGACGAATAGGTCGCCGAGTTGACGTCGCGGGCGATCTTCAGGATGTCCGGCACGGTGGCAGTGAACGCAACCGTGGTCGCATGCAGCATCAGGATCACCTCGTTGCTGTAGAACGGCAGCGCACGACGCAGCGCCGAGGGCAGGATGACGCGGCGGTACAGGGTGAACTTCGACATGCCGAAGGCGCGCGCCGCTTCCACTTCACCGTACGGCACCGAGCGGATCGCGCCGGCGAAGATCTCGGTGGTGTAGGCGCAGGTGTTCAGCGCAAACGCCAGCACCGTGCAGTTGAAGCCCTCGCGGAAGAACATGTCGAGGAATTCGTGATCGCGCACCACGCTCAGGCTGTAGATGCCGGTGTAGAACAGCAGCAGCTGGATATACAACGGAGTGCCGCGGAACACATAGGTGAAGAACCACACCGGGCCGCGCAGCACGGGGTTGTTCGATACCCGCGCCACCGACAGCGGAATCGACAGCACGAAGCCGATCGCGATCGACAGCACCAACAGCCACAGCGTCATCGCCATGCCGGTCATGTGCAGGCCGTCGCTCCACAAATAGGCCTTCCAGTAGTCGTGGATGATCTCGTTCATAGCTCGGCCTTTCTGACGCCGACGGAATAGCGCTGTTCAAGCCAGATCAGCACGCCGTTCGACACGGTGGTAATCACCAGGTAGATCAATGCGCCGACCAGGGTGAAGTAGAACAGCTGCATCGAGCTCTTGCCGGCATCCTGGGTGGCCTTGACGATGTCGGACAGGCCGATGATCGACACCAGTGCGGTCGCCTTGACCAGCACCTGCCAGTTATTGCCGATGCCCGGCAGCGCGAAGCGCATCATCTGCGGGAACAGGATGCGGTGGAACACCTTCCACGGCGCCATGCCGTACGACACGGCGGCCTCGATCTGGCCGCGCGGCACCGACTGGAACGCACCACGGAAGGTTTCGGTAAAGTAGGCGCCGTAGATGAACGCCAGCGTCACCACCCCGGCGACGAACGGATCGATATCGATCTGGTCCATCTGCAGCCAGTCGGTCACCTGGTTGAGCAGCAATTGCAGGCTGTAGAACAACAGCAGCATGATCACCAGGTCGGGCACGCTGCGGATCAGCGTGGTGTAGCCGGTCGCGATGCCACGCAACAGGCG
Source organism: Neisseriaceae bacterium JH1-16 (assembly GCA_025989215.1). Taxonomy (GTDB): domain Bacteria; phylum Pseudomonadota; class Gammaproteobacteria; order Burkholderiales; family Chromobacteriaceae; genus Crenobacter_A. The sequence continues at coordinate 54,816 of JAPDNP010000004.1, forward strand.
GTTATTCGATAGTTTGGAGCTGGCGCCGATCAGACCGATCAGCACCGAGGCCAACACCGAGAGCACGGCCAGCTTGATCGTCGCCCACGTACCGACGAGGATCAGCGGCCCATAGCCTTCCAGAAACATGATTCACTCCTTCCTAACCCGCACCGCCGCAACTCCATGGATACGGCGATCGGGCGCACTTCGACTGGCGGGGGCATGAACCCCAGCCGTCACGACGCAGGGGCAGCCCCCGGTTACTTGCTCTCACGAAGAGCAAGACACCGGGAGTCCCCCTTTAAACGGCCCTGTTCACAGGGCCGTCTCTAGTCGACTGATTACTTGTAGATGTCGAAGGAGAAGTATTTCTTGGACAGGCGATCGTAGGTGCCGTCCTTGTGGATGGCGGCGAGCGCCTTGTTGATCTGCTGACGCAGGTCAGCATCTTCCTTGCGCAGGCCGATGGCGGTACCGGTACCCAGGGTCTTCGGATCCTTCAGTTCCGGGCCGGCAAAGCCAAAGCCTTGGCCGCGCGGGCTCTTCAGGAAGCCGATGTCGGCCTGTACTTCGTCCTGCAGCGAGGCATCGAGACGGCCGGAGGCCAGGTCAGCCAGCACCAGGTCTTGGTTCTGGTAAGGAACCACGCTCACGCCCTTCGGCTCCCAGTAGGTCTTGGCATAGGTTTCCTGGATGGTGCCCTGCTCCACGCCAATGCGCTTGCCCTTGAGCGACTCGGCGGTCGGCAGCAGCGGGGACCCCTTCTTGGCGACCATGCGTACCGGCGCGTTGAACAGCTTGTCGGTGAACGCGATCTGCTCTGCACGCTTCTCAGTCACCGACAGCGAGGACAGGATGCCGTCGAACTTCTTGGCCTTCAGAGCCGGGATCATGCCGTCGAAGTCGTTTTCGACCCAGACGCACTTGGCCTTCATCTTTTCACAGACGGCGTTGCCCAGATCGATGTCGAAGCCGATCAGTTTGCCGTCCGGCGCCTTCGATTCGAACGGAGCGTAGCTGGCATCAACACCGAAACGCACGGTGGTCCAGTCTTTTGCAAAAGCACCGGCGGAAGCCAGGCCGATTACAACCGCGAGGGTAAGCTTCTTCATACTTTCTCCATGACATGCTGACAGCCATCTGTCCAAGGCGGCTGGGCGCCGCCCCCAGTGGCCATTTTCTTGTGGGGCTGTTGATGCACCAGGTCGACAGCTCTACGGCTCCCGTTCAATATCCTGAAACACTGAGCGCCGATAGTTTCAGTAATTGCGCGGTCAGACAATCGCCCAATCCGACGCCCCCGTCACCATGACGCACCGCAACACACCACCACAAAAATCAAAAAAACTGTTCTTTATCAACAATTTGAACAGTAATAACCATGTAAAAACCCTGCCAAACATCCCAGCAGAGTTACCTTATTTTTGTACGCCATTGTCGCTTTTGCGCAATGCATAATCCAGCTGCTTGTAGCACGGCCGCCAAGCCGCCTAATGCTCTTGTCAACAAGGCGGCCTCTGGGTATTCCAACTACAAAAAATCTAACTTGATGTTTTCCATTCTGAATTCAGAATGAAAACTCCACCAGGCAACCGGAGGTCACCATGTCGAACTACCATGTCGATCGGGTATTCGATCCGAAGGGCAAGTTTGTGGGCTGGGCCGTGATCGGGCTTCAGGGGCAACATCGAGCGGGTCCGTATCCGTTCCATTCGATGGCTGAAGACGAAGCCTACAGGCTGTCGCTGCGCGATGAGCAGGCGCGACGACAGCGCGAAGAGTACGCACTGGATGAATGAACCATCAGGGCCGGTTAAACCGGCCCGATTCCTTTCCACCCCACACCAGTCCGCCGCCCGATCGGTTTCCCCGCCCTCGTCGCAACGACGACAAAACAGCACAGTCCCTTCGCAATAATGCATCAGGCATTTATTGCCCAGTTATATCAACGACATAACGAATCATCTCCTTCGAACGGGCGATTTACGGTGTCGACGCCCGCGCCGTCATCAGGTAAAACGACCCCCATACCATTTCGTTGACCGCACCTTGTTTGCTTCAACCGCTGTGCAGGAGCCCCGATGACCTCTCTCTCCCCGCGTCCCTGGTCGTGGATCGCGCTGTGCATCGCGTTGAGCAGCTCATCGGCATGGGCTGTTGGGCTGCCGGTGAACCTCGATGCACCGGTACTGAGCATCTCGGGACCTTCGACCAAAACGCATACATTTACCCTGCACCAACTCGCCGCACTGCCGGCCCGCCAGATCACCACATCGACGCAATGGCACTCAGGCCCCCAGCAGTGGGAGGGCGTACCCATCAAGGCGCTGCTGGCCGGCATCGACGCCACCGGCAACAGCCTGCACGTGTCCGCGCTGAACGACTATGCAGTCGACATCCGCATCGCCGACATCCGCAAATATGATCCGATCCTGGCCTACAAGGTGAACGGCCATTACATGCCGGTGCGCGACAAGGGCCCGCTGGTGGTGATCTATCCCTACGACAGCCTGCCGACACTGAACGTGCAGTACTATCACAACCAGTCCGTCTGGCAGGTGAACCGCATCCGCGTGCAATGAAAACAGCCCCCCCATCTCGCTGGCGTAGCCGCTCGCTGTGGTTTTCCGCTCTGCTGTGCGTGTTCGCGGTGGCGATGACCTCGCTGTCCTTTTCGGCACTGCGCCTGGCCGAGAGCCAGGCTAGCCGCCTGGCCATCCCCACGCTGAAGAACAATATCTGGGTCGTCAGCCAGCTGCAGCTCGAAACGCTGCGCTTTCGCCAGGCGATGGACGACTACCTGCTCGACCGCCAGCCCGCCGACACAGTGAGGCTGCGCCTCGAACTGCTGGCCAGCCGCTTCGAAGTGCTCAAGGAATACGATGCCGACCAGCATATGTCGGCCGAAACCAGGCAGCAGATGGCCGCATTGCGCACCCAGCTGGACGACTGGAGCCAGCGCCTGGCCCGGCTGTCCCCCAATCCGGCCCAGGCGCGCCGCCAGGTCCAGGCGATCGAAGCCGAACTCGACAGCCACCTCGATGCCGTCCACCAGATGACGCTGGAAGTCCACTTGGACATGACCCAGGTGGTGGACAACGACCGCATCGGCACCAAGACCACCTTCACCACCCTGGCCAAGGCGCTGAGCGGCCTGGGCATCAGCGTGCTGACAATGCTGCTGTTCCTCATGGCGCTGCTGGCGCGCACTCGCCGGCTGTCGCGCCACCTGGCCGGACTCAACGACACCCTGGAGGCTCAGGTCGAACAACGCACCCGTGCCCTGCTCGACAGCGAGGAACAACTGCGCCTGATCCTGGCTGCCAGCCCGATCGGCGTCGCCCTGATCCGCGATCGCGACGGCCGGCTATTGTTCGCCAACCACCAGTTGGCCGAACGGCTGGGGCTGAACGATGCAACCGACGGCCTGTCGCTGACCGCACTGCTGGCGCGTCCCGACCTCTACCTAGAGCTCTACCGGCGCTACCGACGCGAACACGAACTGCGCGACTGCGAGGTGGTGCTGCGCGGCCAGCAAGGCGACTTCCCCAGCCTGATCACCGCGCAGTCGCTGGCGATCAACGGCGAAGCGGCCAGCCTGATCTGGGTGTACGACAACTCGCGCCGCCAGCAACTCGAGGACGAGCTGCGCCGACTCGCCACGACCGATGCGCTGACCGAGCTGCACAACCGGCGCGCCTTCCTGGCCGAGGCCGAGCCGCTGCTGCAACGCGCGCGGCAACAGGGGCGTCCGGTATCGCTGATCATGCTCGACATCGATCACTTCAAGCAGATCAACGACAGTTACGGCCACCCGGCCGGCGACCAGGCGCTGCGCCGGCTTGCCGATGCGCTGCGCGAAGTGCTACGCGCCTCCGATATCTGCGGCCGGCTCGGCGGCGAGGAATTCGCCGCACTGTTGCCCGGCACCGCCCTGCCCGACGCGATGCGCATCGCCGAGCGGCTGCGTCAGCGCGCCGCGGCGATCGATGTCGTCCTGCCCTCAGGCCATGCCGCGATGACGATCAGCCTCGGTGTCGCCGAGCTCAAACCCTCCGACCTCGACCTGGCAGCCCTGTTCGCCCGCGCCGACCAAGCGCTCTACGACGCCAAGCACCAGGGCCGCAACCGCATCCGCAGCCTGAACTAGCCGGCCCCAATCATGGGTAACAAGCAACGCTCCTCCCCGATCGGGGTAGCGACGCTCGAACGGCCACACCTCTTGCCCGCCCCACAACGAACAACGCCCACCATGCTGGTGGGCGTTGTTCATTTAGTACTACTACAGAGGAATCAAGCAGCTTCGCGGGCGATCTCGGCGAAGGACTCGCCGTCTTCCTCGTCGATCACTTCAACCGGACGATCCGGCAGGATCAGGTTCAGCGTCACCGCCACCAACGCGCCGACGGTAATGCCCGAACCGAACACTTCCTTCACGAAGGCCGGCAGCTTGCCGAGCAGTTCCGGACGCACTGTCACCGCCAGGCCGCAACCGATCGATACCGCAATGATCAGGCCGTTACGCTTGGAGTGTTCCACCTTGCCCAGCATCTGGATGCCGGCCGACACGATCATCGCGAACATCATCAGCCCGGCGCCGCCGAGCACCGGCTGCGGAATCGTCACCACCAACGCACCCAGCACCGGGAACAGGCCGGCCAGCAGCAGCATCACGCCGGTCAGCGCCACCACGTGGCGGCTGGCCACGCCGGTCAGCGACACCACGCCGACGTTCTGCGCAAAGGTCGACACCGGCGGGCTGGACATCAACGCGGCAAAGGCCGAGCCCACGCCGTCGCACAAAATGCCGCGCGCCAGTTTCTTGCCCGGCATCTTGGTCTGGGTGGCCGCGCTCAGCGCCATGAAGGTGCCGGTGGTTTCCACGATGGTCACCAGGAAGGCGATCGACATTGCCACGATGCCCGAGATCGGGAAGCTCAGCCCGAAGTGCATCGGCTGCGGCAGCGCGAAGATCGGCGCGCTGTTGACCTGGGAGAAATTGATCATGCCCAGCGCCAAGCACACCAGGTAGCCGACGAAGATGCCGATCACCACGGCCGAGGCGGAAATGATGCCCTTGCCCCACTGTACCAGTGCAATCACCAGCAACAGCACCATGCCGGCGATGCCCAGATTGCTCGGTGCGCCGTAATTGCTGCTGCCAAAGCCGCCGGCGGCCCAGTCGATCGCCACCGGGGTCAGCGACAGGCCGATCATCGTCACCACCACACCGGTCACCGCATGCGGAAACAGCTTGCGGATGGTCGGCATGAAGTAGCTGCCGATGATCATCACCAGCGACGAGCCCAGGATGCCCGGCACGCCGTGCTCGAGACCGACGCTGATGCCAGCCCCGACGAAGGCGAAGCTGGTGCCCATTACACAGGGCAGGCGGATACCGATCGGCCCGACCCCCTTGCACTGGATGATGGTGACAACCCCGGACCCCAGTAATGCGGCGTTAACTAGCGCCACCACCTGATCGGCGGGCAGTTTCAGTGCGCCGCCGACCACCAATGGCACGGCGATGATGCCGCCGAGAGCGGCCAACAAATGCTGGGCTGCCAGCAGAAAGGTCGTTAGTACGGGAGGACGATCCTCCACCTTGAAGAGCAGTTGTTCCATTCCGGTTTCTCCTTGATCACGGCCAGTGTCCCCTGGCTTGAAAGGGTTATTGGTATTGCGCCCCCATCTTTGCAATTCCGCATTGCGGACGTCAATTCCATTTGGAGAATTTTCTTACAGAGAAAAGATTCTGTACTAAAAGTAACTAGCAATCACGTGAGTAATGATGCCAACCCGACGTGCCACAGCCCTTACAGAACAAGGGATAAAAACGGAATTTGATTCCACAAATTTGCAAAAATCGACAAAGACAATCCGCGCAACACTCGACGAAACGTGGGCGACCGAGCCGACGCAATCGGCCACTTACCATCGCTGTGCTCTACCCGGACGAGCGCTCCAACGGCAGCGGCGGCTCGGCGGGATGAACACGAACACCGTCGCCATTAGGACATCACTTGGTTGCGATCGCGGCCCGGAGGTGGGCGATGACGCCGCAGCCCGGAAAGCCGGCAAACTGGCCGGCCAGGCGCTCGCTGCGCAAAACAAAACGCCCACCAGAAGGTGGGCGTTTTGGCATTATGGCGAAGCCGGGATAGGTCAGGCTGCCTCGCTGGCGATCTCGGCAAAGTCGCTGCCGTCTTCCTCGTCGATCACCTCGACCGGGCGATCCGGCAGGATCAGGTTCAGCGTCACCGCCACCAGCGCGCCGACGGTAATGCCCGAGCCGAACACCTCCTTCACGAAGGCCGGCAGCTTGCCGAGCAGCTCCGGACGCACGGTCACCGCCAGGCCACAACCGATCGACACGGCGATGATCAGGCCGTTGCGCTTGGTGTGTTCCACCTTGCCGAGCATCTGAATACCGGCCGACACGATCATCGCGAACATCATCAGCCCGGCACCGCCGAGCACCGGCTGCGGAATCGTCACCACCAGCGCACCCAGCACCGGGAACAGGCCGGCCAAGAGCAGCATGACGCCGGTCAGCGCCACCACGTGGCGGCTGGCCACCCCGGTCAGCGACACCACGCCGACGTTCTGCGCAAAGGTCGACACCGGCGGGCTGGACATCAACGCGGCAAAGGCCGAGCCCACGCCGTCGCACAAAATGCCGCGCGCCAGCTTCTTGCCCGGCATCGAGGTCTGGGTGGCAGCACTCAGCGCCATGAAGGTGCCGGTGGTTTCCACGATGGTCACCAGGAAGGCAATCGACATCGCGACCATGCCGGACACCGGGAAGCTCAGCCCGAAGTGCATCGGCTGCGGCAGCGAGAACACCGCCGCGTTGTGGACCTGAGTGAAGTCGATCATGCCCAGCGCCAAGCACACCAGGTAGCCGACGAAGATGCCGATCACCACCGCCGAGGCAGAAATGATGCCCTTGCCCCACTGCACCAGCACGATCACCAGCAGCAGTACCATACCAGCGATGCCCAGATTGCTCGGCGCGCCGTAATTGCTGCTGCCGAAGCCCCCTGCGGCCCAGTCGATCGCCACCGGGGTCAGCGACAGGCCGATCATCGTTACCACCACGCCGGTCACCGCGTGCGGGAACAGCTTGCGAATGGTCGGCATGAAGAAGCTGCCGATGATCATCACCAGCGACGCGACCAGCGACGAGCCCAGGATGCCCGGCACGCCGTGCTCGAGACCGACGCTGATGCCGGCCCCGACGAAGGCGAAGCTGGTGCCCATCACGCAAGGCAGTCGAATGCCAACAGGGCCGACGCCCTTGCACTGGATGATGGTGACGACGCCCGAACCGAGCAGCGCCGCATTCACCAGCGCCACCACTTGGTCGGCGGGCAGCTTCAGCGCACCGCCGATCACCAGCGGCACGGCGATAATGCCCCCCAGCGCCGCCAGCAGGTGCTGCATAGCAAGCAGGACGGTAGTCAGCAGCGGAGGACGATCCTCCACCTTGAAAAACAGTTGTTCCATTCCGGTTTCTCCTAGTGTCGTGGCCGGTATCACCCGGCTCTGCAATGGTCATTCAGCCACCGCTATATTCTTTAATTTATATCGTGGCGGTCAATTCCATTTAAAGAATTTTTACGAGAAGCTAAGGTTCCGAGAGCCCGCCAGGAAACCCAATAATGACCAGCCTGTCGCCGTGCGATCGACCAGGGCCTTGTCAGACAAGGATAAAATCGGAAATATTTTCCGAAAAATTGCAAATCAGCCTGTAAACCATTCCTGCAACAACGCTGGCGCAGTTCTTCGGCCAACCCGGCTCGCCCCACCGACTACGCCATTGACATTGCCCGTAGGACAGACTCTAGAGTAGGCAATCCCCATCCCATCGAGGACACCCCATGCTGACCATCGGGAAGCTCGCCAGCCTGTTGGGCATCACCCCCAAGACGCTGCGCCATTACGAGACGCTGGGCATCGTCGCCCCGGCCAGCGTCGGCGATCACAATGGCTACCGCTACTACAGCACCGCGCAGTTCGAGCGCCTGGAGCGGGTCGTCGCCTGGCGCCGCTTCGGCGTGCCGCTGAACGAGATCGCGACGCTGGTCCAGGCCGGCGGCCTGGCCGATGCGGAAGCGGAACGCCAACTGCTGGCCGAGCAGCGCCAGCGCCTGCTCGACGACATCGCCGCCCAGCAGTGGCGGCTGGCGGCACTGGACAACTGGCTGACCCGCCCCGCCACCCCGCTCGGCATCGAACTGGTCGAGCTCGCCCCGTTCAGCGTCACCGGCCTGGCCTGCCGCCTCGGCCAGGAAGACACCGACATCCCCGCGCTGTGGCAGCGCTTCATCCCGCGCGAGCACGAGCTGACCGTCGCCGGCGCCCCCGATGCCAGCTACGGGGTGTGTTTTCGCGACGCCGAGCAGCAGGACGGCTACCTGGCCGGGCTGGCCACCGCCGCCGATGCACCTCTGCCCGCCGGCATGCAACGGCTGACGATCGACGGCGGCCCCTATGTCCGCGCGCTGCACCACGGGCCGGTCGACAACCTGCCCGGCAGCTTCCGCCGCGCGCTGGAAGCGATCGAAGCCCGCGGCAACCTGCGGCTGCGCCCGGGCTGCGACTTCGAACGCTACGACGCGCGTTTCGTCGGCCCGAGCTCGCCCGACAGCGTCATCGAGCTCTACCTGCCCGTCGCGCTCGCCTGACGCAAAACGGGCCACCCCGCAGGGTGGCCCGTTGTCCTGACTAGCCGAAGCCGGCCTTACATCTGCGGCTGCTCGTTCGGGCGCAGCTCGAACACCAGCACCTCGGCGGCCTCGCCGTTGCTAAAGCGCAGCGCCTCTTCCTCGCGCACTCGGGCGCCATCACCCTCGTTGAAGCGGACGCCGTTCACCTCGATGCTGCCGCGCGCCACATGCACATAGGCATAGCGCCCCGGCTCCAGCGCCAGTTCTGCCGACTCGGCACCGTCGAACAGCCCGGCCCATACCCGCGCCTCCTGGTAAACCGACAGCGAGCCATCAGCGCCATCCGGCGAAATGATCAAGCGCAGGCGGCCGCGCTTGTCCGCTTCGGTGAAATGCTGCTGCTGATAGCGCGGCTCCACGCCGCGCCGGTTCGGCACGATCCAGATCTGCAGGAAGTGCACCGGCGCCACCTCGGACGGATTGAACTCGCTGTGGCGAATGCCGGTGCCGGCGCTCATCATCTGCACGTCGCCCGGACGGATCTCCGAACCGGTCCCCATCGAGTCCTTGTGCGCCAGCGCCCCGTCCAGCACGTAGGAGAAGATCTCCATGTCGCGGTGCGGGTGGGCGCCGAAGCCCATGCCCGGCGCCACCTTGTCGTCGTTGATCACCAGCAGGTCGGAAAAGCCCAGTTGCTTCGGATCGTAGTAGTGACTGAACGAGAAGGTGTGGCGCGAGTCGAGCCAGCCGATTTGCGAAATGCCACGATCCTGTGCCTTGCGAAGTTCCAACATGGCCTGCTCCTGGTTGTCGTGCCGCCGTGGACTATTTCGAAATTATCGATAACACTCGAATCGATTTTTCGCCTGCCGCGACCAGCACTAATTGGTCATGTGGCTATTATTCGCGATTCATCGCCGTTTCACAGCGAGCGTTTTGCACTAGACTTATCGAAAATTTCGAAAGGTATTCGACCGTGCTGAAACTGTCACTCGAAGCCATCCAGATCATCGACGCCATCGCCCGCCACGGCTCGTTCTCGGCCGCCGCCGAGGAGCTGCACAAGGTGCCGTCGACGATCTCGTACAGCGTGGCCAAACTGGAAGAACAGCTCGGCATGCAGCTGTTCGACCGGCTCGGCCAGGGCGTGGCGCTGACCCGGGTCGGCGAGGAATTGCTCAACGAGGGGCGCTGGCTGGTGCAGGCCGCCGGCGACCTGGAAAGCCGGCTGCGTCGCGTCGCCTCTGGTTTCGAGGCCGAGCTGCGCCTGGTGCACGATGCGATGATTCCGGGCGCCGCGCTGATCCCCGATATCGCCGCCTTCGAGGCGCTGCAGTGCGGCACCCGGCTGCGCCTCGCCAGCGAAACGATGACCGGCAGCTGGGAGGCACTGAAGGACGGCCGTGCCGACCTGGTGATCGCCGCTGGCGAAGGGCCGAGCGGCGGCGGCTACCAGGCGATACCAGTCGGCACCCTTGAGTTCGCCTTCTGCGTCGCCCCCACCCACCCGCTGGCGGCGCTGCCCCAGCCGCTCAGCAGCGAGGCGCTGCGCCTGTCCACCGCCATCGTCATCGCCGACAGCGCACGCAGCCTGCCCTCGCGCACCATCGGCCTGCTGTCCGGCCAGGCGCGGCTGACCGTCGCCGACATCCGCACCAAGATCGCCCTGCAGGTCGCCGGCCTGGGACACGGCTTCCTGCCGCGCGCCTTGGTGGCGCGCGAGTTGGCCGAAGGCACGCTGATCGAACTGGCCGTCGCCGAGGCCAAGCCGCTGGAAACCTTCTGGCTGGCCTGGCGCCCCGGCGAACAGGGTGCCGCGCTGCAGTGGTGGCGCGAGCGCTTGAACCGCCCGCTGCTGCCGGCACTATTGCAGCCCGCCTGAGTCGGCATCGGTGCCTGATTCGGTCGATGTAAAAATACAAACGTCATTTTTAGCTGGTTTTGCTATGTTAATTTGATGCCACATTGACCACTCCACCGCATGCACCTATCCGACTGAGAGATCCGCCATGGCCTGGTTCGTTCGCAGCTCCTTTCTCGATGCCCTCTCCGATACCCTGTCCAACACCGAGCACGATGCCGTGCCGCGCTGGCCGGTACCGCGCCACTCCCGCGAATACGCGCTATTGCAGGCACAACGCCGCCACTGGGACAAACTGAACGCAGCTGTCGACGAGGCCCGCGCCGCGCCACTTGCGTGCGACGATGGCGAAACGCAGCAGCAGCTGGCCGCCGCCCGGCAGCATATCGCCGAGTTGCAGCTGCGCTTCGAGCTGGTCAACGCTGCGGCCAGCGAAGGCCTGTGGGACATGACGGTGGTCGCCGGCGACCCGGTCAACTCCGGCAACGCCTTCTGGTGGTCGCCGCAGTTTCGCCAGATGCTCGGCTTTGAAGACGAGCGCGACTTCCCTAACGTGCTGGGCAGTTGGGCCAACCGGCTGCACCCGGACGATCGCGAGCGCACCCTCGCCGCCTTCGCCGCCCATCTGAACGACCGCAGCGGCCGCACGCCCTACGATGTGGTCTACCGGCTGCAGTTGAAAAGCGGTGCCTACCGCTGGTTCCGCGCCCGCGGCGCCACCCGGCGCGATGCCGGCGGCGTGCCGCTGCGCGTGGCCGGCTCGCTGGCCGACATCACCGACGAGCGCGAACGCGACGCCGAACTGGAAAAGACGCTGACCCGCTTCGAGCTGGCGCGCGAACTGTTGGTCGAAGGTCTGTGGGACATGGAGGTGGTCGCCGGCGACCCGGTCAACCCGAAAAACGCCTTCTGGTGGTCGCGCCAGTTCCGTCGGCTGATCGGCTTCACCAGCCAGGCCGACTTCCCCGACGTGCTCGACAGCTGGGCCTCGCGCCTGCACCCGGACGACAAAGACGCCACCCTGAAGGCGTTCGAAGCCCACCTGACCGACCGTAGCGGCAAGACCTCCTACGACGTCGAATACCGGCTCAAATGCCGTGACGAGCAGTACCGCTGGTTCCGCGCCGTCGGCCAGACCCGCCGCCGCGACGACGGCACGCCGCTGCGCGTGGTCGGTGCGCTGATCGACATCCACGCCGAGAAGGCCGCCGCAGAGAACGACCAGGTCAAGCAGCAGCACCTGCAACTGGAAAAGAGCCTGAGCGAGATCGCCGGCATCGTAGTGACGATCCAGCAGATCGCCAACCAGACCAATCTGCTGGCGCTGAATGCCGCCATCGAGGCGGCGCGCGCCGGCGAAGCCGGCCGCGGTTTCGCGGTGGTGGCCGACGAAGTGCGCAAGTTGGCCGAACGCACCCGCGAGGCGACGCTGGTCGTGGAGCGGTTGGTGAATCAGGAAAGCGGCCGCTGAGTCCAGGCTCCCGGTCTCGACGCCCGACGGCTCCCCGATACGCTTATCACGGCAGCCCCTCCACCACACTCATGCCCTGGAGAGGGCCTGTCCCTCGCCGGCCAGCTCCGCCACCAGCCAGTCGAGAAACACCGTCATGTGCTGACGCTTGCCGAAACTGCGGTCGGCCGAGAACACCAGATAGCCGTTGCCGGTGCTGGCGTAATCGGGAAACGGCTGGCACAGCCGGTTGGCCAGCAGGTCCTCGCGGATCAGCAGCGGGTCGGCGATGGTCAGGCCGATGCCGCGGCTGGCCGCCTCCAGCGCCATGTGATCGGTGTCGAAGAACTGCTCGCGTTGCACCTTGCCCCAGCGCCGGCCGATCGCCTCGAACCAGCAGCGCCAGTCGTGCTGGTCGCGCGAGGGATGGATCAGCAGCTGTTCGGCCAGCCGCTCCAGCGACGGCGGCGAGCCCAGTTCGGCCAACAGCGCCGGGCTGCATACCGGGGTGATCTGCTCGACGTGGATCGCCACCCCGTCGGCGGTAAGCGGCGCGTAGTGGATCACCAGATCGTAGAGGTCCCAGCGGAAGTACGGCTCGTTCTCCCACACCGTGGTCAGGTGGATCTGGATGTCGGGATGGCGGCGATAGAAGTCGCCCAGGCGCGGCACCAGCCAGCGCACCGCAAACGATGGCGAGGAGCGCAGCCGGATCGCGTTGTGCTGTTCGGCCAACGAGGCGCAGGTCTGGCCGATCATCGCCAGCGCCTGGTGGGCGGTCTCGAACAGAATCTCGCCCTCGCCGGTCAAGAGCGGGCTCTTGGAGGCGCGGTCGAACACCGCGAAGCCCAGGTGCCTTTCCAGATTGCGCACCTGGTGGCTGACCGCGCTCTGGGTCAGAAACAACTCCTCGGCCGCGCGCGAGAAGCTCTTGCAGCGGACGACGGTCACGAACACGCGCAAGGCGTGCAGCGGGGGCAGCTTGTCCATCGACGACGCAGATACCGGTGAAGGAAGAAAGGCGGAGTCCGGCATGGCCATGCCCGTCTGCAGCTCAGGCAGCGGCGGACTCCTCGGCATTCAATACCACGACCGGTACGCGGTTTGTCAACGCGCACTGCAGCTCCTCGCCCACCGTGCCGCAGTGCGCCGCCACCTCGTCGGCGCCCAGCGTTGCGGCCCCCCACAGCGTCGCCACGTCGCCCACCTGCACCGACGCCAACGCCGACACATCCACCGCGATCGCGTTCATCGCCACACGGCCCACTAGGCCGACCCGCTGGCCGTGCAACAACACCGGCGTGCCGTTGGGTGCCTGGCGCGGATAGCCGTCGCCGTAGCCGCAGCCGAGCACCGCCACCCGCATCGGCCGCTCGGCGGTGAAGGTGGCGCCATAGCCCAAACTGTCGCCCGCCTCCAGCGTGCTCACCGACACCACCCGAGCACACAGCGCCAGCACCGGCCGGGTGTCGGGCAGGTAACGCCGGTCCGGGTAGAACACATTGTTGCCGTACAGCAGTGCGCCCAAACGCGCCCAGGCACCACGGGTCTGCGGATAGCGCAGCGCCGCCGCGGTGTTGGCAGCGCTGAACGGCAGGCCGCTTTCGGCCACCAGTGGGGCGAAACGCTGCCACTGCACGTCGATGCCGCTGTCCAGATTGTCGGCATTGGCGAAATGGGTCATCAGCCCGCGCAAGCGCAGGTGCGACAAGACCGCCAGCCGCGCCAGCACCTCGGGCACTCGCTCCGGCGCGAAGCCGAAGCGGTTCATGCCGGTATTGACCTTCAGCCAGACCGAGAGCGGCGCGCGGGACGCCTCCAACAAGGCCAGCTGATGCGGCGCATGCACGACCAGGGTCAGCCCCAGCGCCTCAGCGTCGCACAGCTCGGCCGCGTCCTGCACGCCCTCCAGCAGCAGGATGTCGCCGGTGAAGCCTGCGCGGCGCAGCCGCTCGGCGTCGGCCATCTGAATCACCGCGTAGCCGGCCGCCCGGTTGCCCAGGCAGGCCGCCATGCGCAGCAAGCCGTGACCGTAGGCGTCGGACTTGCCGACCACATAGCAGCCGGTGTCGCCGAGCAGCCCCTCGGCCAAGGCGAAGTTATGCAGCAGCGCGGCATTGTCGAAAGTAGCGAAAACGGGATAACGCATGATGGCACTCGCGGCCCTCCACAGAGGAAGGGCCGAACGCTCAGTGGTTTTGCGGGTAGATGTCGAAGCTGAAGTAGCGCTTCTCGATGGTGCGGTAGGTGCCGTCGGCCAGCAGGGACTTGAGCGCGACGTTGATCTTGCCCAACAGCTCGGCATTGCCCTTCTGCACCGCGATGCCCGAGCCCATGTAGTACTTCGGATCGTTCATCACCGGGCCGACGAAGGCATAGCCCTTACCGGACGGCTTGTGCAGGAAATCGGCTTCGCCGACGGTGGCATCGACGTAGACGTAGTCGACGCGGCCGCTGGTCAGGTCGAGAAAGGCGTCGGTGATCTTGTTGTACACCTTCACCTGGCTGCCATTACGCCCCCACTTCTCGTTGGCTTCCTTCATCTGGATCGAGCCGCGCAGTACGCCGACGCGCCGGCCCTTGTACCAGCTCTCGCCGACCGGCGTGCCTTCCTTGGCGATCAGCCGGCCCGGGATGCTGAAATACATATTGCTGAAGCTGACCACCCGAGCCCGCTCCGGGGTGATATTCATCGAGGCGATCGCCACATCGTATTTCTTCGCCTGCAGCGCCGGGATGATGCCATCGAAGTCCTGCGCCGACAGCTGGCAATCGGCCTTCATCCGCTCGCACAGCGCGCGGGCGATGTCGGCGTCGAAGCCCACAATGGAACCGTCCGGATTGAGCTTGGAAAACGGCGGATAGCTCGGATCGGTAGCGATGCGCAGCGGCTGGGCCTGAGCGCCGGCAGCCGCTAGCAGACAAACTAGAGCAAGCATTTTTTTCATGGCAGGACGCTTCCCTTGTAGAGGTGGTTGGCTCGGCGAGGCGCCGATTCTTGCGTTGCTGAGCCTGAGATTAGGGGGAGAGCGCGCCGTGTTTCAAATGAATTACATTGCAGAAAAATGAATTTATTTCATCATAACAATGGTCTTGATTGTTCTAGGTCATTCATGCCATGCACGAATTCACTGCACGGATAGCGGAGGCCTCTGGCGATGGGGCCAATAGAGAAAGTCGGGCTGGCGATACTGGGAGCGTGTGCAATTAGCGCCGCCGACCGGTATTCGCCCGCCTGCAGCAGCGTCGGGGCAGCGCGTTGTGCTAGCCGGCAGAAGAGGAGCTTGCGACGTCAGGCGAACGATATTCCATCAGCAGATAGGGACCATCCGGGCCACTGCCCTCACCGGAAACTCGCCATCCCTGGGACAGGTAAAACTGCTTCGCCCTGTCGTTGTCGGCCAGGCACTTGAGCGTAGGCGCCTGAGAGAAAAACGCCTGGCAGCCGAGCAGCAACGCTCGCCCTATGCCGCGCCGCTGATACTGCGGATGCACATATAGATGGTGCAGGAAGCTGTCCGCCTCCCATATCGCAGCGAAACCGACCGGCATTTCCCCGCAGGTGGCGACCAGGACCCTCTCCCCGTCCGTCTGGGCATCAAAGTCCGCAAGCGAATAGTCGGCCGAACTGAGCCAAGAAAAGGCGGAGCTTCGCGCAACGACGAAGAGGACGGCGAGCGCCTGGCGATCGGACTCCTGAAACTCCCGGATACGGATATCCATGCGTCGGTCCACTGTCCTGATTAAGCGACTGATCGAAGGAAGTGCTAGTGGGTCATCCCCCTACTTTCACCTCGCCCGCGGGAATCACGCTGATACGCGGCCCAAAACTCGTCATGTACCGAAGGATGGTGTTGTGGTGAGCGGTGATCTGCGCCGCGGTCAGCGCCCCGTTATCGACGGTGGAGTGGGCGTCGGAGACCAGGGTCACGTGGTAGCCGAGCGCCAACGCACGGCGCACCGTAGAGTCCACGCAGAAGTCGCTCTGCAGACCGCAGATGGCGAGTTCGCTGATACCCCGCTGCTGCAACATGTCGTGCAACTCGGTCCGGTGAAACGAGTCCGGCGTGGTCTTGCGAACCCGCAGGTCAACCGGCTTCGTGGCAAGCCTGTCGTCAAGCTGCCAGCCCTCGCTGCCAAACTGGAGCGGCTCGCTGTCTTCCTCGTGCTGAATCAGCACGACCGGCACGTCGGCCGCCCTGGCCTGTGCACCAATGGCATTGATATGTCCGATGACGCGGTCGATGTCGAAGGCGGCTTCGTCGCCGCTACACAGGGCTTTTTGGACGTCGATGATGAGCAGTGCAGTTGTCATGATGGAAACTAGATCCCCAGTTAACAGGACCGTTTCGGCCAAGCATCGAGGCCAGATGGCCGCACCGTTGGCCGAAACCACAAACCCGATGAGCGAATAGCAGAAGCAGCAGACACCCGACTCGCCTCACGAGGTGTGGGATGACCTCGCAAGTATTACCAACCGGGATTAGTCACTCTTCGACTGGGCCAGGTGATAGGCGACCAACGCATTGGCATGGCCATGCCCGAGGCTATGCTCGGCCTTCAGTCAGTTCACCATTTCCATATTTTTCTTGCCGTTAATTACCTTCAGAAGGCTCAACCAGTGTTCGACTGGCTGCCCATAGGTTTTCTCGATGGACGGGAAATACGAGGCAGGCCCCTTAAGTTTTACATTTTCAGTCATATGTATCGCACTTCCTTTTCATTAACGAATAGAACAATCGCTACACTCGGTGCACACGATCAATTCTGCCATCAGTGCTCAGCTCTATTTTCGATACGTGAAACTTTAAATTTCTCGCCATACATTGACCGATAGTTTATTGTAAAACCTAGTCGGTCGATGAAAATTATAGCTTCATTATGTAATGCAGCATTATTACACGAATTGTCGAAGCTAATAAATTTCAACTCCTTACCCACAGCAACAGGTGTATTGGAAGAAAATATATTTAAACTTGACTTTAAAACAGTTTTATTTAACTCTTCCAAAACCAATGGAGGAATTGTTCCATCAGTGACTAAGTACTCCTGCCCATCGAGGATTATTGAAAATGAATTAATAATGCCAGGACCTAGACCATCATTTGCAATAGCAATAGAAACAGGGCGGTCAAAGAATTTATTAACAGTGAAATCAATATGTGGTCTAACAGAAAGTTTATTATGCTTTCTCGTAGTCACAACCTGCCAAATAGTAGAAACCATTGAAAGCGTTGCAATAATAGTTGCCAAAATAGCAATTTTGTCAGAAGTAACCATTTAATTAGCCTGGCTTTTTAAGATTAATAATCTCTTGCTTTTATTGATATCTAACCAGCATTAGATATGCTATCGAGAATAAAGAGTCTCGTCTGACACGATCTACTTCACCCCAAAATAGCGGTAAAGCTTGCCACACAACACACCATGACAAAAGAGAAACCATAGGCATAACCAGAATTGCACCGTGCACTCGACCAACAAGGTTGGCCGAACCGTCCGCCCATAAAGAAAGGGCCGGCCCCACGAGGGAGTCGGCCCCTAGGCCTGATCGACCGGTCGGAGTCAGGCCTCGGACAAATCGGCTACCAGTGCCGCCCGTAGCACCGCCGGCAGCGGGTCGCATTCGGCCTGGTAGTGGGGGTGATCGATGCCGGCGGCAAGCGCGGCGCCGTGCTTCGCCGCCGCGACCATCGCCGGGCTCAGCTCGAAGCGCAGAAAGTGCACCGCCGAGGTCTTGTCGGGCGTACTGCGTTGCAGGTCTTCGTTGGCAATCGGCTCGACGCGATCGAAGCCGGCCACCTGCAGCCACACCACCTGCTCGATGCCGACCAGCCGGGCCAGCGCGGCGCGGCGGGCGTCGATGTCGTCGTACTCGATCATCAGCGTCGCCTTCCAGTTGTGGCCGCTGGGGATCAGCGGGTTGTAGACGTCGAGTTCATCCTGGATCAGCTCCGGTTCGAAGATGCGCTCGAGTCGCAGCATTTCCTGCACCTGGTACTGCATGGTCAGCGCGTCCTCGAAGCACAGGCTGACGTGGGCGCCCAGCGCCAGGCGGCGCTGCCGCTTGTGCGTCATCACCTTGGCGCGGAAGCTGGGCCGAACGCGGGCGTACTCTTCCAGGCTGAAAAGGTCCTGTTGGGTCAATCCGCTCATGCTCTCCTCCGTGTCATCGCGTCACAGCCCGTAGGCGCGGCGCAGCAGGCTGATCGGGTGCTCGGCGACGCGACCGTCGCCGACCGCGTGCTCGATGTGGTGGCCGGCCATCACGCAGTCGCTGCCCAGGTGGTCGGGCGCGGCGCGGCGCACCCGTTCGGCCACCGGCTTGACCAGCTTCATCGAGTACTCGTACGACTCGACCTTCACCGCGTAGGTCCCGTCGTGGCCTGAGCAGCGCTCGATCAGCTCGACCTCGGTGCCCGGCACCAGCGACAGCAGGTCGAAGGTCTTGTGGCCGATGTTCTGCACCCGCTGGTGGCAGGCGGCGTGATAGGCCACCTTGCCAAGCGCGGCGCTGAAGTCGGTGCGCAGCAGCCCGGCCTTGTGGCGCAGCATCAAATACTCGAACGGGTCGTAGAACGCCTCGGCCACCTTGCGCACCTCGGCATCGTCCGGAAAGATCAGCGGCAACTCGTTCTTGAACATCAGCACGCAGGACGGGATCAGCGCGGTCAGGTCCCAGCCCTGGTCGACCAGTTCGGCCAACATCGGCACGTTGTGGTCGCGGGCCTTGCGGATCGCCTCCAGGTCGCCCAGTTCCAGCCGCGGCATGCCGCAGCAGCGCTCCTGCCCGGCCAGCATCACCGGGATGCCGTTGTGTTCGAATACCGCGAACAGGTCCTCGCCCGGCCCCGGCTCATTGCGGTTCATGTAGCAAGTGGCGAACAAGGCGACCCGGCCGCGGGTGGTGTCGGTCGGTATCGCCGAGCCGACCACCGCATGCCCTTGCAACCGCTTCTGCAGCGTGCGGCTGTGATAGGTGGGCAGTTGCGCGTCGACATGCACGCCCAGCACTTTCTGCAGCGCCTGCCGTGCCGGCCGGTAGCGGTTGGCGGCGTTGACGATGCCCGCCACCACCGGGATGCCGGCCAGGTTGCCGACCGTGTCGGTGCTGGTAAGGATACGGTCGCGCAGCCGCACCTGGCCCTGCTTGTAGCGCACCGCCTTGGCGCGCAGCATCAGGTGCGGGAAATCGACATTCCACGGGTGCGGCGGCACGTACGGACACTTGGTCATGTAGCACAGGTCGCACAGGTAGCAGTGGTCGACCACACGGGCGAAGTCAGCCTTGTCGACACCATCCACCTCCATCGTGCTCGACTCGTCGACCAGATCGAACAGTGTCGGAAACGCGTGGCACAGGCTGACGCAGCGGCGGCAGCCGTGGCAGATGTTGAACACCCGCTCCATCTCGGCAAGCAGCGCGGTCTCGTCGTAGAACACCGGATCGTCCTGGCCGAGCGGATGCCGCGTCGGCGCATCGAGGTTGCCTTCGCGCTTGTCGGTGGCCATGGTCCCCTCCTGCGGGGTGGCGAATCGGGGAAGCATCGGAGCCTGCGATGCCTCGGTACGGGCCGGGGCATCGCAGACTCCGCCCGGCCGAATAGCCGCCCCCTCCCTGCGTTGTTACGCAGCCTTGCCGTACGACCTGTACTGCCTACGGCAGCGCGACGAGCAAGATCGCTTCGCTGGGTGTTGTTAGCGACTCTAAGCCGGGCAGACGATCGCTACAGGGCCTGCAGCTCGCTCAACGCCTTGGTGTAGCGGTTGGCGTGCGAGCGTTCGGCCTTGGCCAGGGTCTCGAACCAGTCGGCGACTTCATCGAAGCCCTCTTCGCGGGCCACCTTGGCCATGCCGGGGTACATATCGGTGTATTCGTGGGTTTCGCCGGCGATGGCGCTCTTCAGGTTATCCATGGTGCGACCAAACGGCAGGCCGGTGGCCGGGTCGCCGCATTGCTCCAGGTATTCCAGGTGGCCGTGCGCATGGCCGGTCTCGCCTTCGGCGGTGGAACGGAACAGCGCCGACACGTCGTTGTAGCCTTCGACGTCGGCCTTGGCGGCAAAGTAGAGATAGCGCCGGTTGGCCTGCGACTCGCCGGAAAACGCATCCTTCAGGTTCTGTTCGGTTTTACTGCCTTTCAGACTCATGGCTGTCACCTCACGCTGCAGATGGATTCGGGGTGTCGTCGAACACCCGGGGTCCCCGGCGACAGCTGCCCGCCGGTGACTCTGTCTCTAGACTAGACGGCCAAAAGACGTTAAGGCAGTTGATTTTATTAAAGAAACGGATAGCCGGAAGCGATCACCCCCTGGCCGGTCAAAACCTTCTCTATCGACCATCTTCGGCATTTCTCCATAGGGGAAATCACACACAGGCCGTTGCCCTCCCCCTGTATAGAATCGCAACACAATCAGACTATGCTGCGTGCGCGTCGTACCCGGCCAACGATAAGGCCGAGGCGGCGCAACGTTCTATTACCAGGGGAACCACCGATGACACTTCGCGCCAGAGTCTGGCTATTGATAGGAGCAGCCCTGCTCGGGCTGATCGTGATCGCATCGCTGGCGCTGCACACGCTGCGCAACAGCATGATGGACGAGCGGCGCTCGCAGATCGAAACCATGCTGACGATGGCCGAGGGAGTGGCCAAGCACTACGCCGATCTCGAAACGGCCGGCAAGCTGTCGCATGAAGAGGCGCAGCGCCAGGCCAAGGAAGCGCTCGGCGCCTTCCGCGCCGGCGACAACTATCTGTTCGTGCGCTCGCACGACAACCGCCTGCTGGTGCACCCGAAACCGGAGCGCATCGGCAAGGAAGACAAGGGCACCAAGCTGCCGGACGGCCGCTACACCTCCGAGGCCTACAGCGACGCGCTGGCCCATAGTCACCTGGGCTTCGTCGACATTCTCACCACCCGCCCGGGCGGCAACGAGCAGTTGCCCAAGCTCAACGGCGTGTTCAAATTCGAGCCGTGGCAGTGGATGATCGGTGTGGGCTTCTTCACCGACGACATCGATGCGCAGTACTGGCGCCACGCCGGCACCTTCGTCGCGGTCGGCGCCTTGTTGATCGCGCTGGTGGCGGCGCTGGCGCTGCAGATGTCGCGGCGCATCCAGCAACAGCTGGGCGGCGATCCGGCCTATGCCGCCGAGATCGCCGGCGCAATCGCCGAGGGCGACCTGAGCCGGCAAATTGCCACCGCTCCGGCCGACAGCCTGATCGGCGCGATGCAGCGCATGCAGGCCGAGCTGCGCGGCATGGTCGGCCAGTTCAACCAGGCGGCCGCCCAGCTGGCGCAGTCGGCCAGCGCGCTGACCCAGGAAATGCACCAGATCAGCGACGGCTCGCGGCTGTCGTCCGAGTCGACCGCGGCCACCGCGGCGGCCGTCGAAGAGATGGCGGTCAGCGTCGACCATGTGTCGAGCAGCGCGCGCGACACCGAGCAGAACTCGCAGCAGGCGGTGGCACTGGCGGTGGACGGCGAGCGGCTCGCCAGCGATGCCGCCAGCGAAATCGAGCGGGTGTCGCAGCACATCGGCGAGGCCACCGAGTTGGTCGGCGGGCTGGTGGCGCGCTCGCGCGAGATCGGCGGCGTGGCAGCGGTGATCCGCGACATCGCCGACCAGACCAATCTGTTGGCGCTGAACGCCGCGATCGAGGCGGCGCGCGCCGGCGAACAGGGCCGCGGCTTCGCGGTGGTGGCCGACGAGGTGCGCAAGTTGGCCGAACGCACTGCCAGCGCCACCCAGGACATCAGCCGCACCATCGTGACGGTGCAGCAGGACACCGACCAGGTGGTGGCGCGGATGAACCAGGTGCGCGACCAGGTGGGCAGCGGCGTGACGCTGGCCGGCCAGGCCGCCGAGGCGCTGCGCCAGATCAGCAGCAGCAGCGACCAGACGCTGGGCAAGATCCGCGAGGTGGCGATGGCGACCCAGGAGCAGAGCGAGGCCGGCAACAATATCGCCGGCAATATCGAACGGATCGCGCAGATGATGGAGGAATCCGATGCCGCGTTGCGCCAGGCACACGACCAGGTCGGCCGCATCGAGACGCTGGCGCAGGAACTGCACCGCTCGGCGGCGCGTTTCCGGCTCTGAGTCCCTTGCAGGCCAGGCCTGTCCTTCAGAACCTGTTTACGATCTCGCGAACGAAGGGTCAGTCAAGGCGAAATGGCGCGAAAAAGCGGAGTGTACTCAGAGTACATGAGCATTTTGAGCGCCATTTCAACGCAGAATCACCCAAGAGCAGCAGATCGTGGGCAGGTTCTCAGGCGCGCGCCGGCCGCTTCAGCCCCCCATACGCCACCGCGCCGATCAACACGCCCCAGAAGGCCGACCCCAGGCCCAGATAGCTCATGCCCGACGCGGTGGCCAGGAAGGTGATGATGGCCGCCTCGCGGTGCTCCTCGTCCTGCACCACCCCCATCACATTGGCGGTGATCGCGCCGATCAGCGCCACCCCGGCCAGCACGGTCACGAAGGTGCCCGGCAGCGCCGCGAACAACAGCACCATCGCCCCGGAAAACAGCCCCCCGAGCAGATAGAAGACGCCGTTCGAGATGCCGGCCACATAGCGTCGCGCCGGGTCTTCGTTCGCCTCGCTGCCGGTGCAGAACGCCGCCGTGATCGCGGCGATCACGATGGTGATGCCGCCGAAACAGGCCGCCACCACCGATACCAGGCTGGTGCTTATCAGAATCGGCCGAGCGGGAATGTCGTAGCCGGCATGGCGCAGTATGGCCATCCCCGGCAGGTGCTGCCCCGTCAGGCTGACGATGATCAGCGGCACCGCCAGGCTCAGCGTCGCCTTCCAGCTCCATTCAGGCTCGATGAAGATCGGGCGCGTCAGCGCAAGATCGCCCACCGCGACATGGATGCCGCCGCTCAGCGCCGACAGCGCCACACCGGTCAGCAACACCAGCACGATGCAGTAGCGCGGCACCAGCCGCTTGAAGACCAGATAGGCCAGCACCATGCCGACGCCCAGCACCGGCATGGCGGTGGCCGACTTGAACGCCTGGGTACCGAACTGGAACAGGATGCCGGCCATCATGCCCGACGCCACGCCCTTGGGAATGCGCCGGATGATCGCATCGAAATAGCCCGCCCAACCGATCAGGAAGATCGCCAGCGCCGCCGTGATATAGGCGCCGACCGCCTGGTTCAGCGACAGCGCCGGAAACAGGCTGACCAGCAGCGCGGTCCCCGGGGCCGACCAGGCGGTGATCACCGGCGTCTTGCTGCGCCAGCTGAGCCAGATGCCGGACACGGCCGCGCCGAGCGAGATCGCCCAGATCCACGACGACACCATCTCTTTCGGGAAATGCCCGGCCTCGGCGGCATGGAAGAAGATCACCAGCGGGCCGGCGTAGGACACCAGCACCGCCAGGAAGCCCGCGACCACGGCGGAGACTGAGCTGTCTGCGATCAGCGCGGCGATGCCCGAGTGGCGTCGCGCGACGGATAGACGTTCATTCGAAATCAAGTTGCACTCCCTGCCGCCGCACGAGGGCAGCGGCTCCGATAACGGCAGCCCTCCTCCCCGTTCGGCCAACAAGCGAATCGACGTCGGACAGCCGGGCGAAACAGAAAGGCTCCACGCCACAGCCCATGCAATGGGTCTGCACTACGGAGCAGCTAGAAGAAAGCCGCGTCGCAGCTAGCCCTGATCACCGCCGCCCACCGGCAACACGGTGCCGGTGATATAGGAGGCCTCGTCCGAGGCAAGGAACAGGATCGCGCGCACCTGCTCGTCTATGCTGCCGTAGCGGTGCATCAGGCTGCTGGCGAGGGTCTGATCGACGATGCCCTGGTACCAGCCCTGCTCCTGCTCCGACATCGGGGCGCTGTTGCGCGGGATCTTGCGCGGCGGCGCCTCGGTGCCACCGGTAGCCACCGCGTTGACGCGGATGCCGTCGTCGGCGTGCTCGAAGGCGAGACTGGCGGTCAGCGCGTTGACCCCGCCCTTGGCGGCCGAATACGGGATGCGGTAGATGCCGCGCGTGGCGATCGACGACACGTTGACGATCGCGCCGTATCGGCGCTCGATCATGGTGGGCAGCACCGCGCGGCAGCACCACAACGTCGGGAACAGCGAGCGGCGGATCTCGGCCTCGATCTGCGCCTCGTCGTATTCCTGGTAGGGCTTGGCCCAGATGGTACCGCCGACATTATTGATCAGCACGTCGATGCGGCCGAAGCGCTGCAACGCGGCCTCAACGACCAGTTGCGCACCATTGTAGGTCTCCAGGTCGGCGGTCACCACCAAGGCCTCGCCACCGTTGGCCGAAACCTCGGCCGCGACCTCGTGCACCAGCTCGGCGCGGTCGGCCAGCACCACGCGCGCGCCCTCTGCGGCCACGGCCAGCGCCACGCCGCGGCCGATACCCTGCGCGGCGCCAGTCACGACGACGACCTTGTCCTTGAATCGTGTGTTCATCGCAATCAGGCCTCGCTGCTGGCGGAGAATTTCTCGTAATAGAAGTTGGTCGGCGTTACGCCCGAGGCCTGCAGCCAGTTGCGCACCGCATCGACCATCGCCACCGGTCCGCACAGGTAGACATCGACCTCGCCGCCGCCCAGCCACTCGGGCTCGATATGCTCGGTGACATAGCCCTTGCGCGGGTGGCTGCTGTCGGCGGCCACCACACAGGTGCGGTAGTCGAACTGCGGCAGCTGCTGCTTGATCGCGTCGAGCTGTTCCAGCGCCACCAGGTCGACGTCGTTGGTCACGCCGAACACCATGCGGATCGGCTGGGCGCAGCCCGTTTCGGCCAACATCTCGAGCATGGCCAGGAACGGCGCGATACCGGTGCCGCCTGCCAGCATCAGCAGCGGGCGCGTCACCTCGCGCAGGTAGAAGCTGCCATAGGGGCCGGTGAAGGCGATGCGCTGGCCAGGCTTGGCATCGCGGGTCAGGAAGTGGCTCATCCGCCCGCCCGGCACATTGCGCACCACGAAGGCGGCCTGTGCCGCGCCCGGCGCCGAACTGAACGAGTAGGAACGCGTCAGCCCGGTGCCCGGGATCTCGACGTTCACATACTGGCCGGGCAGAAAGCCGAGGCTGGCCGCATCGTCGAGCTCGATCGAAAAGCCGATGGTCGAGTCGGACAGCTGTTCGACCGCCGCGATGCTGCCGGCAAAGCTCGACACGCCGGTCTTGCAGGCGGTCGACGAGGCCGGAATCCTGATCACGCAGTCGGAGGTGGGGCGGGTCTGGCAGGCGAGGATCTGGCCCTGGGCGGCCTCCTCCTCGGTCAGCGCATCCTCGATATAGCTCGATGCCGGCAGATCATATGACCCCGATTCGCACGCACAGCGGCACGCACCGCAGGCGCCGTCGCGGCAATCGAGCGGGATGTTGATCTGCTGGCGATAGGCGGCGTCGGCCAGCTTCTCGTTCTCGTTGCAGGTGATGAAACGGGTGACGCCGTCTTCGAATTGAAGTGCGATTTGGTAGCTCATGGCGGTTGCTCCTGCCGTGCTGCGAACCCCGCCGACACCGCCCAGCAGGCGTGCTAAACCTGACCGACAGGGGCGACGGGGCCGATTGCATTCAGATGTGATAGATGTCGATGACCTGGTGGATGTAGTCGTTCTTCAACACCACATACTTGTTGAGGATCTGCGGGCGCTCGCCCGCAAAATCGATCACATAGCGCGCCATGCCGAAATGGCTGTAGTTGGTCTTGTAGCGGTGGCTCAGCGTGTGCCAGTTGAAGCGCACCGTGACGACCTGGCCGTCCTGCCGCTCCAGCTCGACGTTGCTGACGTTGTGGCTGGTACGGGTGTCCGGCATCGTGGCGCTGGAGCGCTCGGTCTTGATGCGGAACACGCGGTCTTCCAGGCCCTGACGGTTCGGGTAGTAGATCAGCGAGATCTCGCGCTGCGGGTCGGTGACGAGAGTGTCGTCGTCGTCCCACGACGGCATCCAGAATTCGGCGTCCGGGTGGTAGCACGCCAGCCATTCGTCCCACTCTTCGTCGTCGAGCAGCCGGCCCTCGCGATACAGAAAGCCCCTGATCGCCTCCATGTTCAGCTGGCTCATGCCTCGCCTCCTTCGCTGCGGATCGCCTGTTTCATCACATCGCGCCAGTAGCGGTGCTGCACCGTGTACAGGCCCTCGTCCTCGGTCTTGATGCCACTGAGCACCGGCCTAAGGCCGATCCGCTCGGCCGCCTCGTCGGCGCCGGCGATCCAGTGCCGGGAGCCGCGGCTCATGTCGTTCCATTCCAGCGCGATGCCGGCGTAGCCCTGCTGGCAGGCGCGGAATTCCTCCAGGTCGTCCGGCGTGGCCATGCCGGACACATTGAAGAAGTCTTCGTACTGGCGGATGCGGCGCGCACGCTCTTCGGCCGACTCGCCCTTGGGCGCGATGCAGTAGATGGTGATCTCGGACTTGTCGACCGACAGCGGGCGCACCACGCGGATCTGCGAGCCGAACTGGTCCATCAGGTACACGTTCGGATACAGGCACAGATTGCGCGAGTGCTGGATCATCCAGTCGGCCATCTCGCCGCCGAGCCGGTCGGCGTACTCGTCGCGGCGCGAGAAGTTCGGCCGGTCTTCCGGGTTGGCCCAACGGGTCCACAGCAGCATGTGGCCGTGCTCGAAGGCGTAGAAGCCACCGCCCTGCTTGCCCCACTTGCCGGCGTCCATCGCGCGGATCTTGTCCTCGCGCTCGGCCTGCTCCTTGCGGTGGTTGGTAGTGGCCGCGTAGTTCCAGTGCACCGCCGACACGTGATAACCGTCGGCGCCGTTCTCGGCGGTCAGCTTCCAGTTGCCGTCGAAGGTGTAGGTCGACGCGCCGCGCAGCACTTCCAGCCCTTCGGCCGACTGCTCGACGATCATGTCGATGATCTTGGCCGCCTCGCCCAGGTAGTCGGCCAACGGCGGCACGTCCTCGTTCAGGCTGCCGAACAGAAAGCCGCGATAGTTCTCGAAGCGCGCCACCTTCTTCAGATCGTGCGAGCCCTCGTGATTGAAACAGTCGGGATAACCGGCGTCCTCCGGGTCCTTCACCTTCAAGAGCTTGCCGCTGTTGTTGAAGGTCCAGCCGTGGAACGGACAGGTATAGGTGGCCTTGTTGCCGCGCTTGTGGCGGCACAACATCGCGCCGCGATGGGTGCAGGCATTGATGAAGGCATTCAGCTCGCCCTGGCGGTTGCGCGCGATCACCACCGGCTGGCGGCCCATCTGGGTGGTGTAGTAGTCGTTGTTGTTCGGCAGCTGGCTCTCGTGAGCGAGGTAGATCCAGTTGCCTTCGAAGATGTGCTTCATTTCCAACTCGAACAGCGCTTCGTCGGTGAAGGCGCTGCGATGCAGGCGGTAGTCGCCGCTCGCTTCGTCTTCCACCAGGAAGTCGTCCAGCTGCTTCAGGCGCGGGCTATGGTCGGGATAAATCGGGATCATGGCGGTGTTCCTCGGCGGGACGGGCCAGCCCCGCGGGCCGCCCGTCGCATTGACTCGATTACGCGCTGGCGCGGACGCGCTCGACTTCGGCGGCGGGCGCGGCGACGTTGTCGCCGTACAGGCGGAAGTCGAAGTCGATCGACGCGAACGGCTTGGTCAGCTGGCGGCGGTCGAGCTCCGCCGGGTCACTGATGCGGCTCACCGCCGGCACCAGCCCCTCGCGGCTGGCGAAGGCGAAGTCATCCCACAGGTATTCGTCGCCGTCGATGTTGATCTGGGTGGTCAGCTTGCGGTGGCCGGCGGCCGACACGAAGAAGTGGATGTGGGCCGGGCGGCGGCCGTGGCGGCCGAGCAGGGTCAACAGGCGCTGGGTGGTGCCGTCCGGCGGACAGCCGTAGCCCATCGGCACGATGCTACGGAACTGGTAGCGGCCATTGGCGTCGGTGACGATGGTGCGGCGCAAGTGGAAATCGGGCTGGCTCTTGTCGAAGAACGAGTAGTTTCCCAACAGGTTGGCGTGCCACACCTCGACCGTGGCGTTCGGCAGCGGCGCACCGTTCACGTCGTAGACGGTGCCCTGCATGAACAGCACCTCGGCCTGCTCCGATTCGCTGCCGTCGTCGAGGCGGGCGAAACCGATGCTCGAAGGCGCGCCGGCCACATACAGCGGACCCTCGATGGTGCGCGGGGTGCCGCCGGTGAGGCCGAGCTTGGCTTCGGCCTCGTCGGCGCGGATGTCGATGAAGCGCTCCAGGCCAATGCCCGGGGCGAGCAGGCCCAGCTCGTGGCTGGCGCCGGCTTCGGCCAGGTACTCCAGGCCCTTCCAGATTTCGCTCGGCTGCAGGTCCAGGTCTTCGATGGCCTTGAATAGGTCGCCGACCAGGCGCACCACCACCTGCTGCACGCGCGGGTTCGCTTCGCCAGTGGCGGTGTCGATCAGAAAGCTTTTTACCAGGGCGTCGATTGCTTGGTGATTCATGTCTCTCTCCTTTGTATTGCTTAGAACCAGTTCACGATCTGCTGCACTTGGGTGATCCTGCGTTGAAATGCCACTCAAAATGCTCATGGACTCCATGTCCATTCCGCTTTTTCGCGTCATTTCGCCTTGGCTGACCCTTCGTTCGCGACGATCGTGAACGGGTTCTTATAAGTATCTGCAGGGTCAATACCGGGCGGACTCGCGTCCATTACCCGTCAGACTCATCGATCATCCTGATGGATCGACGAAGGATGACGACACAAGGGCATGACCTGGATCGTCATAAACGGAAACAAGGGCAGCGTGGAAACAAGGGCGTGCAATTCGTCGACGTCTGCCACATCGAAAATGCTCACATTGGAATACTGGCCGGCAATACGCCATAAATGCCGCCATTTCCCCTCGGCCTGCAGCGCCTGCGCCTTGGCCTTTTCCACCCGCTTCAATTCGGCCGCCTCGGCCTCCGGCATGGTGTGGGGAAGGTGCACATCCATTCGCACATGAAACAGCATCGTGTTACTCCTCTGATAAATCCCGCCGACGCGATTATTTACGGCGCAGGGCCGACAGTTTTTCCCGGTCTATTTCAATGCCGAGGCCGGGTTTATTCGGCACCTGCAACATGAAGTCGCGATAAACCAGCGGCTCGACCAGCAATTCCTCGGTCAATAGCAGCGGGCCGAACAATTCGGTGCCGAACTCGAGATTGGCGAAGGTGGCAAACAGCTGGGCCGACGCGGCGGTGCCGACCGCACCTTCCAGCATCGTGCCGCCGTAGAGGCCGATGCCAGCGAGCCCGGCGATGGCGCCGACCTGCTGAGCCTGCGTCAGGCCGCCGGACTGGGCGATCTTCACCGCGAACACATCGGCCGCCGCCGCGGCGGCCAGCTCGAACGCATCGCGCGGGCCGTGCAGCGCCTCGTCGGCCATGATCGGCACCGCAAAGCGGGTGGCGAGGCGGGCGAGGCCGGCCTTGTGCTCGGCCCGGATCGGCTGCTCGATCAGATCGATGCCGCCCGCCTCCAGCGCCGCGATACCGTTGACCGCATCGCGCTCGCTCCAAGCCTGGTTGACGTCGACGCGCACGCTGGCGGCCTCGCCCAAGGCCCGCTTGATCGCCAGCACGTGGGCCACGTCGTCCGCGACCGAGCGCAGGCCGATCTTCAGTTTGAAGATGCGGTGACGACGCGCTTCGAGCATCATCTCGGCCTCGGCGATGTCGCGGACGGTGTCGCCGCTCGCCAGCGTCCACGCCACCGGCAGCGCGTCGCGCAGCCGGCCGCCGAGCAGTTCGGACAGCGGAATATTCAGGCGTTTGGCCTGCGCATCGAGCAAGGCGGTCTCGATCGCGCACTTGGCGAAGCGATTGCCCTGGATGGTCTTGCGGATTTTCGCCATCACCGCCGCCACATTGCGCGCGTCGGCCCCGATCAGCAGCGGCGCGATATGCGTATCGATATTGACCTTGACGCTCTCCGGGCTCTCTTCGCCGTAGTTGAGGCCGCCGATGGTGGTCGCCTCGCCCCAGCCCTCGATCCCGTCCTCGCACAGCACGCGAACCAGCACCAGCGTCTGGGTATGCATGGTGGCGACCGACAACCTGTGCGGACGGATGGTGGGCACGTCGGCCAGGATGGTTTCGATGGAGCGGATCATGTCTTCTCGGTATAAAATTGGTATGGAAAATCGTTGAACTAACAATAATTGCCGCTCAAAACCGCGTCCAACACCGATTTAGTATTTCTTCTATACCTTGGAGATATGAAATGGAGCTGCGCCACCTGCGCTACTTTGCCGTCGTCGCGGAAGAAGGCAACATCACCCGCGCCGCCGAACGGCTGCACATCGCCCAGCCGCCGCTAAGCCGACAGATCCAGCAGCTCGAGGAGGAATTGGGGGTGCAATTGCTGGTGAGGGGCGCGCGGCCGCTGAAACTGACAGAGGCGGGACAGTTCTTTTATCAGCATGCGCGCCAGCTTTTATCGCAAACGGTTGAATTGGAGGCGATGACCAAACGCATCGGCATCATCGAACGCAAGATGTCGATCGGCTTCGTCGGCTCGACGTTGTATGGAATGCTGCCCAAGGTGATCCGCCGCTTTCGCGCCGAGCACAACGCGATCGAGCTGACCCTGCACGAGATGACGTCGATGGAGCAGATCGCCGCGTTGAAGGAAGGCCGGATCGATGTCGGTTTCGGGCGTATCCGCCATGAAGACCCGAATGTGCGCCGCATCGTGCTGCGCGAGGAGCGCCTGATCGTCGCGCTGCCACTCGGGCATGCGCTGTCCGACGCCAAGCCGACGCTGAGCCTGCGCGATATCGCAATGGAGACGCTGATCGTGTTTCCGAAAGCGCCGCGCCCCAGCTTTGCCGACCAGGTGCTGGCAGGCTTTCACGATCGCGGACTGGAGCCAAGAAGGGTGTACGAGGCGCGCGAGCTGCAGGTCGCCATCGGCCTGGTCGCCGCCGGCGAAGGGGTCGCCATCGTGCCCAGCAGCGTGCAGGGGCTCAAGCGCGACGACGTCTGTTACCGGCCGCTGGAAGACCGCAATATGGTGTCGCCAATCATCCTCAGCACCCGCCAGCTCGACGAATCGAAGGACATCAAGCTGCTCATCGAGATGATCATGAGGATCTACGAAGAGGAGCAGATGGAATACATCAAGTACTGAGCCGCCCCACGCGTCCGGCCTGTCGGCATGGGCAAGCGACTAGGCCGCCCGGCAATACCGGAGGGGTAGCACCTGGCGCTCAGGCTGACGCATCGTCCACCAGGTACAGGCTGATGCGGCGGGCCGCGTCGAGCGCCATCTCGACCAGCGCCTCGTGGCGTGCGCGGCCGCGCGCCGACGGCGCCATCAGCGTCAGCGCCCCTTGCAGGCGCCCGGGTCGACCGAACAACGGCGCACTGACACCCCACACGCCCTGGTCGATCTCGCTGTCACTCTCGGCGTAGCCGATGGCACGGATGATGTCGAGCTGGGCATCGAGCGCCGCGCGTTCGACCGGATCGTCCAGGTTCATCGTCAGTGCCGCCTCGCGCTGCGGCGCGGCCATGAAGGCCAGCAGCGCCTTGGCCGACGCGCCGCGCAGCAGCGGCTGGCCCTTGCCGGTGGCGAACGCGCAGCGCAGCGCCTGCTGGCTCTCGATCATGTCGATGCAGATCGCCTGGTAATGGGTCGGCACCATCAGCGCCACCGTCTCGTTGCTGAGCCTGGCGAGGCGCTGCAGCTGCGGGCGGGCCAGTGCCACCAGGCTGGCGTCGTACTGGTAGCGCATCGCCAGTTGCAGGCTCAAGGGCCCGGCGCTGTAACGGCCGTCGTGCCCGGCCTCGCTGAGTAGGCCCCAGCGTTGCAGGTTGGCCAGGAGACGGTAGACGCTGGACAAGGGGATCGCCAGCGCCTGGCTGATCTCGCGGGCGCTTTGCGGGCCGTTCGCCATCGCAACCTGCTGCAGAATCTGCAGGGCGCGATCGATCGCAGGCAGGGTCGGTGTCGGCATGGTCGGCTCGTCGCATCGGAAACTCGACCAAACCATAACCGATGTCTAATGGAAAATGTCAGTCAACATTCCCGCAGGATGGGAATAAGCCCTGAAAACCTGACGCTATTCCCAAAAGGTGAGAACAAACAAATACCGCCGCGCCCCTCAAAGGAGCACGGCGGCAAGTCGGACAACTCAGGCTGAGGTGTCGCGCACTACCCTCGTTCCATCGGTCAACACCGAAGCGCACAGCAGGTATGCAGCCAAGCGCAGCAGCGCAACACGGTGCCGCTTGCGGCGCTCAATGCGCAGGGCTCAACACCAGCGCACTGATGCTGCGCGCCAGTTCGGACTCCCCGATCACCGCGTGGCCGGCCCCCTGCTCGGTCAGATGGGCGGCTTCGGCGTCGGAGTGGGCGCGCGCCACCACCCGCAGCGAGGGGTTCAGCGCCCGGGCGCGCGCGACGATGCGTCCCGCCTCGAAGGCGTTGGGGATCGCCACCACCAGCCAGCTGGCACGCGTCACGCCGGCAGCCAGCAACAGCTCGTCGGTCACCGCATTGCCGACCAGTACCGGCGCATCGTGCGCCGCTTCGGCCAACTGGCTGCAGTCGGCCTTGTCCTCGATCACCACCAGCGGCTGACCGGCGGCGGCCAGCTCGGCGCCGACCAGGCTGCCGACCCGGCCATAGCCGACCAGCACGGTATGCCCGGACAACGTCGCGGCACGGAGCTTGGCTTCGCCGCCCTGCTCCAGCTCGTCCGGCGCCGGGCCGGGTGTGGCCAGCTTGCCGACGTAGCGGTCGAGCAGGCTGAACAGCAGCGGGTTGAGCAGGATGGCCAGGATCGCGCCGGCCAGCACCAGGTCGCGGCCGACGCCCGGCAGCAGCCCCATGGTGGTGCCGAGCGTGGCGAGGATGAAGGAGAACTCGCCGATCTGTGCCAGACTCGCCGAGATGGTCAGCGCGGTGTCGCGCGGATGGCCGAAGGCCCGCACGATCAGATAGGCGGCCACCGACTTGCCGATCACGATGATCAGCACGGTGGCGATCAGCGCCAGCGGCTCGCGCCATAGGATGGACGGGTCGAACAGCATGCCGACCGAGACGAAGAACAGCACCGCGAACGCTTCGCGCAGCGGCAGTGATTCTTCAGCAGCGCGGTGCGCCAGTTCCGATTCGCTGAGAATCATCCCGGCGAAGAAGGCGCCCAGCGCGAACGACACGCCGAACACCATGGTCGAGCCGAATGCTACGCCCAGCCCGATCGCCAGCACAGCCAGACGGAACAGCTCGTGCGAACCGGTGTTGGCGACCCAGCTGAGCACCCACGGGATCACCCGCTTGCCGACCACCAGCATGAAGGCGATGAAGGCCACCACCTTGCCGATGGTGATCGCCAGCGTCAGCCACAGGTTGCCGTCGCCGACCTCCACGCCCTTGGCGCCGAGCATGCCGCCCAAGGCCGGGATCAGCACCAGCGCCAGCACCATCGCCAGATCCTCGACGATCAGCCAGCCGATGGCGATCTTGCCGCGGCCGGTTTCGATCAGCCGCAGCTCCTGCAAGGCGGTCAACAGCACCACCGTGCT
Organism: Neisseriaceae bacterium JH1-16; assembly: GCA_025989215.1. GTDB lineage: Bacteria > Pseudomonadota > Gammaproteobacteria > Burkholderiales > Chromobacteriaceae > Crenobacter_A. The sequence goes on from JAPDNP010000004.1 coordinate 88,253, forward strand.
CGCCACCGACAGCGCCAGGCCGAAGATCAGCCCGCCTCCCAGCGGCCACCCCATCGCCCAGGCCAGCCCCATGCCCATCAGCGTTGCCACCAAGATCTGCACCACCGCACCGGGGATGGCGATCATCTTCACCGACATCAGGTCCTTCAGCGAGAAGTGCAGGCCGACACCGAACATCAGCAGGATCACGCCGATCTCGGCCAGCTCCGGCGCCAGGCTCTGGTCGGCGACGAAGCCGGGGGTGAACGGGCCGGCGCAGATACCGGCGACCAGGTAGCCGACCAGCGGCGGCAGGCGCAGGCGGTGGGCGATGGCGCCGAACACGAAGGCCAGCACCAGGCCGCCGACAATGGTGGCGATCAGGGGAGTGTAATGGGGCATAGGCAATGATTCCGCGAATAGGATTGGACGGTTCCACGCCGGCAGCCATGCAACACCATTGGCATTAATAATCTGACGACACGGATTAAACAAAATCTATAAAAACGACTGCCCTAGCGGGGCAGAGTTCCACCCCATCACGCATTTTGACCGGCTTTTATCAAAAAACTGCGAAACTGATCTAGTTTTTATGAAAATTGATGCATATCAACGCGCAATACTTCACTGCAAACCGGCGCAAGCGGCTTGCCGCACACCATGTCGAATGACTATGACGAAAGCGCTTACGTCAATCATCGTAAAGTAATTGCGATATGTGCCGTCTGATAAAAATAATTCCGAAACGATAAACGCAGAAGCAACCGGGCAACCGGCCCGCTCCTAGCGTTATAGGACGCCCGGCGACGGCCCTCGCCTTGCCTTTGCTCGGCGCTTCGGCCAACCTCAGACCACGCCCTGCCCTAAATGCCTGGTACGACGAGGAGATTCCACCGTGACGCCCTCCCCCGAAGACATCGATGCCCGCTCCCTGTTCGCCCGTCTGCCCTCGGTCGACCGCCTGCTGGCGCTGCCCGAGCTGCAGGCAAGCCAGGCCCGCCACGGCCTGCTGGCGCTGACCGAAGCGTTGCGCCGGCTGCTCGAGGCGGCACGCAGCGAGATCCGCGAGCACGCCCGGCTGCCCGACTGGTTGGACAGCCCTGAACACTTGGCCGAACGCATCGACGCAGCGCTCGCCGCGCGGCAGCGGGTGGCGCTGGCCCCGGTCTACAATCTGTCGGGAACGGTGCTGCATACCAATCTGGGGCGGGCCACGTTGGCCGAAGAGGCGGTGGTGGCGGTCGCCGCCGCGATGCGCGAGCCGGTGGCGCTGGAATACGACCTCGACAGCGCCGGGCGCGGCCACCGCGACCGGGTGATCGGCGAACTATTGAGCGAGCTGACCGGCGCCGAGGCGGCCTGCGTGGTCAACAACAATGCCGCTGCAGTGCTGATTCTGCTGTCCACCGTCGCCGCCGGACGCGAGGTGGTGGTGTCGCGTGGCGAGCTGGTCGAAATCGGCGGCGCCTTCCGCATGCCCGACGTGATGCGCCAGGCCGGCTGCCGGCTGGTGGAGGTCGGCGCCACCAACCGCACCCATCTGAAGGATTACCGCCAGGCGATCGGCCCGGACACCGCGCTGTTGATGAAGGCGCATACCAGCAATTACGCGATCGAGGGCTTCACCAGCAGCGTCGCCGAGGCGCAGCTGGTGGGGTTGGCGCGCGAACACGATCTGCCGGTGGCCACCGACCTGGGCTCGGGTGCGCTGATCGACCTGGCCCGCTACGGTCTGCCGGCCGAGCCGATGCCGCAGCAGATGATCGCCGCCGGCGTCGACCTGGTGAGCTTCTCCGGCGACAAGCTGCTGGGCGGCCCGCAAGCCGGCTTGATCATCGGCCGCAAAGTCTGGATAGACCGCATCCTGCAGCACCCGCTCAAGCGCGCGCTGCGCTGCGACAAGATGACGCTGGCGGCGCTGGAGGCGACGCTGCGCCTGTATCTGGAGCCGGAAAGCCTGCCCGAACGGCTGCCGACGTTGCGCAAGCTGACCCGCACGGCCGCGCAGATGCAGGCGCTGGCCGAACGGCTGCGCCCGGTGCTGGCCGACTGGACCGGCGATGCCGCCGCGGTGACGATCGAGCCGTGTCTGTCGCAGATAGGCAGCGGCTCGCTGCCCGTCGAGCGGCTGCCCAGCGTCGCGCTGACGCTGATCCCAACTGATGGACGCGGCGCCACACTGGAAGGCTTGGCTGAACGCTTGCGCCGCCTGCCGACGCCGGTGATCGGCCGGCTGAAGGACGGACGGCTGTGGCTGGACCTGCGCTGCCTGGAGGATGCCGCGGGCTTCGGCGCACAGTTGCGGAGCTAGGCAAGATGACGACGCACGGCGCGGCGACTTCGGCCCTGACAAGAGAAGTAAGAGCGGGAAACCGCTCAGCCGTGCAGCCGCGTCCAGGCCAGGATCAGCACCGCCGCCGCCAGCGTCCAGCACAGCGCGGCCGACAGCAGTGCGGGCACCAGCGGCAGGCGATCGGCCAGCCAGTACAGCGACACCAGATAGGTCGCATACGGCAGGATCGCCCACAGGCCGAACACGATGGTGGTCTTAAGCGCGTCGACCGAACGCTCGGAGCCGACGATATAGTGCGCGATCAACGCGAAGGTCGGGAACAGCGGCACCAGACCGGCGATGTAGTAGTTGCGGGTCTTGGCCAGCAGCGCGATCAGCACCACCACCACGGCGCCGATCGCCGCCTTGAACAGCAGATTCATCATTCCATCCCGGCGAAAAAAGCGGCCATTCTACCGCCGCCAGCCCGGGTTTTCGCGGACCGCACGCCATGATCATCGCCACCGCCGGCCATGTCGACCACGGCAAGACCGCCCTGCTCGCCCGCCTCACCGGCATCGATGCCGACCGCCTGCCCGAGGAAAAACGCCGCGGCATGACCATCGACCTCGGCTACGCCTACCTGCCGCTGCCGGACGGGCGCGTGCTCGGCTTCATCGACGTGCCAGGCCATGAGCGCTTTCTCGCCACCATGCTGGCCGGGGTCGGCCGCATCGACCATGCGCTGCTGGTGGTCGCCGCCGACGATGGAGTGATGCCGCAGACCCGCGAGCACCTCGCCATCCTGCAACTGCTGGGGGTCGCGCAACTGACGGTGGCGCTCAGCAAGGTCGACCTGGCCGACGCGGCGAGGCTCACCGCGCTACACGCCGAGGTCGACGCACTGCTGGCACCCACCCCTTATGCCGGCAGCGCCCGCTTCGCAGTGTCGAGTACCAGCGGCGCCGGCATCGACGACTTGCGCGCAGCGCTGATCGCGTTGGCCGAACCGCCGCGCCAACTGGCCGGCCAGCGCTTCCGCCTGGCGATCGACCGCGCCTTCACCCTGACCGGTGCCGGCCTGGTCGTCACCGGCAGCGCCTGCGGCGGCACGGTGCGGGTCGGCGACACGCTGTGGCTGACCGGGTGCGACACCCCGGTGCGGGTGCGCAGCCTGCACGCGCAGAACCACCATGCCGAACAGGGCATCGCCGGCCAGCGGCTGGCGCTGAACCTGGTCGGCGATGTCGACAAGCAACAGATCGCGCGCGGCGACTGGCTGCTGGCCGAACGTCCACCGGCGCCGAGCGTGCGGGTGGCGGTGAGCGTGACCGCTTCTCCAGCGCTGGAGAAGCCGCTACAGCACTGGCAACCGCTGCTGGTGCACCATGCCGCCCGCCATGTCGCCGCCCGGCTGGTGCTACTGGAGGGCACTACGCTGGCCGCCGGCGAGACCGGCTTGGCCGAGCTGGCTCTGGAGGCGCCGCTCCATCTGGCCGACGGCGATAGGCTGATCCTGCGCGACATCGGCGCGCGCGCGACGCTGGCCGGCGCCAGCGTGCTGAGCCTGACGGTGCCCAGCCGCGCCAAGCGCAGCCCGGAGCGGCTGACGCTGCTGGCCGGGCTGGATGCGGCAGGCCATGACCACGATGCGGCACTGCTAAGCTTGGCCGAACGGGACGCCGTCTCACTCGATGCCTTCGGCTGGGCGCGCCAGCTGGATGCTGCGGCAGTCGATGCGCTAACGGCGCTGGCGCAGCTGCGCCGGGTCGGCCAGGGCCGCGACGCGCTCGCCTATGCGCCGGAACGCTGGTTGGCACTCGGCACCGCGCTGCTCGCACGACTCGATGCGCTGCACCTGGCCGAGCCCGGTTCGCTAGGGGCCGGGCGCGCGCGCCTGAAACGCCTGGCTCTGCCCAAGGAAGCGGACTCGGCGGTCAATGCACTGATCGACGAACTGCTGCGCCAGGGGGAACTGGTCAACAGCCGCGGCTGGCTGCACCGCCCCGGCCACGTGCTGGCGTTCAGCCCTGACGAGACGACGCTGTGGCAGCGCCTCGCCCCACTGTTCGGCGACGGCAACGAGCCGCGCTGGGTGCGCGATCTGGCTGGCGAGCTGGGCGAGGACGAGGAAACGGTGCGGCGCCTGCTGAAGCAGGCCGGCCGGCTCGGCCATGTGCAGGCGGTCGTACCCGACCGCTACTTTCCGCATGAGACGGTGGAACGGCTCGCCGCCGAGCTGTCGCGACTCGCTGCCGCTCACGGCGAGATCGATGCGGCGGCGTTGCGCGATGCGCTCGGCGTCGGTCGCAAACTGGCAATCCAGATTCTGGAGTTCTTCGACCGCAGCGGCTACACGCGCCGCCTCGGCGACCGCCACCTGCTGCGCGACGCTGGGCTGTTCTAGCCGAGCGTTACACTACGCATCGCGGCGTCAAGCCGGAACGGCTGCACACTGCCGGCACCGGCTTCGGCGAGGCGGGCCTGCAAATAGGCAATGCCCGGCTGCGGCGACGGCAGGTCCGCATGGGCGCGTTCGCTGACGAACACCACGTCGCGCGTCGTATCGGTCAGCTTGTGCCGGTCGGACTCCAGCCAGTTCATCGCGCGGCACACCACCAGCCCAGCACCATCCAGCCACACCACCTCGCCAGTGCTGGGATATTCAATGGTGTCGCGCCCCAGCGGCACGAAGGACTCGTCGCCCTGCGCCAGCGTCAACTGCAAGCCGCCGGCCAGCATGGCAACGTCCTCGCCGCCGAACGGCGCCAGACTCAGCAGCGAGGCGACGTTGTACAGGTCAACCAGCGGGTGGATGGCGCGCAGCTTGCCACGCGCCAGCGCGCCGGTGAGATAGGCGATCGAGCTACGCGCCTTCTTGTCGGCGGGAAACTGGCGGTATACCGCCTGCCAGCTCTCCATCACCGCCTGGGCGGCCAAGGGGTCGACCTCGGGCAGGCTGTCGGCCAGCGAGAAACCGGCCAAACGGGCCGCGGGACAGTCGCGTACCAGCAGGCCGTGTACCGACAATTCGGGAAAGGACGCCAACAACGCGTCGGACAGGGAAAGCTTCATCGCCTACTCCAAGCAGTCAGGAATCCGGCCAAGCTTAGCCCGAGGCGATGTCGCAATACAGCTAATTGATTTTGTACCTGATAAATATTGCTAATAACCCTGCCTAGGTCATCAGCCGATATGGCGCAACACATGCGCATCGCAAAGCCGATAGGGCATCGCTATACTCGACGAATGGTGCATGGAAGGCAGTCGCTCCCGGTGGGGCGGCCGGGCTTCAAACCCGGTGGGGGCCGCCAGCGGTCCCGGGCAGGTTCGACTCCTGTTGCCTTCCGCCACCCCGCCTCCTTGTCTAGCCCAAGCCCAGCGCCGCCAAGCGCCCCTCCAGAAATGCCGTCGCCTGGCGCTCGCCGTCGTCGATCAACCGCTGCACGTTCTCCGGGCTGCGGTCGAGCTTGCTCTCGTAGTCGAGCGTCTGCTGCAGGGACTCGGACATCTCGATGAAGGGGATGTGGTAAGGCTGCGCAGCCTCGTCGTCGACGCATTGCGGAATGCACACCGGCGCGGTGATGTGCAGGGCGGACAGGAACGCCTCGCTGAAAGCGCCGCGCAGCAGCAGGTCGTTGAGAAAACCGATATTGGTCAGTTGCTGGAACAGCGACATATTGCCGACCATCTCGTTGCGCCGGTCGGCGATCTCCTCGGGCGCCTGTGGCACCCGCTGGCAGCCGGTCGGATTGATCTTGATCACCCAGATTTCCTGCGGCAGATTGTCGACGCCGACATAGGCGGTCTTGATCAGTTCGTCGACCGGTGGGTTGTCGGAGAACAGCCCGTCCCAGTAGGCGTGCCCGTCGAATTCCACCGCCGGAAACAGGCTGGGCACAGCGCAGGAGGCGAGCAGGTGCTCGAGCCGGATCGCCCCATCGCGCGAGTTGAACTTCACCAGCCGGCCGGTCAGGATCTCCGCCGCGCCCAACAGCAGCGCCGGCCGATCCGGCTGCGCCCCGGCGGCGGCCAGCTCGGCGAAGTCGATATGCTGCAACAGCAATGTACGCAGATCGGTGAAGCTTGGCCGAAGCTGCGAGCTCGACAGGGAAAGCAGCGCCTGCAGCATCGGCGAATACGGACTGACGTTGAACTGCGGCAGCTGCCCCTTGTTGGTGGCGCGCAGCGACTCGACCAGATAGTGGTTGAACTGGAGCTCGGCATCGGTCTGCGCGGTGTTGTCGACCCAGAACTTCAACAAGCGGCTCGGCACATAGTCGTCCCCCTTGAACAGCGCGTACCAGATCAGCATCGCGCACAGCGCCCCGCCCGAGGTGCCGCTCAGGCTGACCACCTCGAAATGGCGGGCCAGGCCGCCTTCGAACAGGGCCTTCAGTGCACCGGCGGTGAAGGCGGTCTGGCTGCCGCCGCCCTGGCAGGCAATGGCGATCTTGCGCTTGGTCATGCAGGCTCTCCAATACGGGTAGGTGGGCGCGCGACAAACGCCGGGCGACATCACCGGTATAGCATCCCCGCCGCCGCATGCGTCGAAGCACGATTCCACGTTAAGCTAAGGGGTCTAACAAAACCCGGTGCAGCGCTCCTGGCCAGACCGCAAACGCACAAGCAGTACGGCAAGGTAGCGCAACAACACCTGGAGGGTTTTGCTGACGACGCCAAGCACCCGAACCTTTCGGCCAACCTTCAGCCCCGGCAAGCTTAATGAACAAATACAAACACCGCCTGCTGACGCTGACCCTGATCATGCTGTGCGCCGGCATCGAGTTCTTCGGCGTGCAGGCCTACGCCTTCGCCTCGCAGTCGATCATGGCCGGCATCGGGCTATCGCGCACCCAGTTCGCGCTGGTATCCACTGTCTACACCGTCGCCTGCATCCTGGCGATCTTCCAGCAGCAGTGGCTGACCGAACGCTTCGGCTACCGCAAGTTCCTGCTCTACAGCCTGCTGCTGTATCTGATCGCCACGCTCGCCAGTGCCCAGGCGGCCGGCCTGGTGTCGCTGTGCGTGGCGCGCTTCTTCCAGGGGCTGGGCGGCGGCGCGCTGTTTCTGTCGTCGCGGCTGATGATCAATGTGCTGCTCGAGGAGCGGGACTTCTTCACCGGCATCAAGTGGATGTCGCACGGCATCCTGCTAGTGCCGGTCTTGGCGCCGCTCGCCACCGGCTGGACGGTGTCGCTATTCGGCTGGCAGGGCATGTTCTACCTGCTGGCGCTGATGATTCTGCCGGCGATCGGGCTGGCGCCGATGGCGCTGAAGCGCTACCGCCCCACCGACCTGAGCCGCGGCCACTCGCCGATCGCGGCGCTGGCCTTCGCCTGCGCAGTGTTCGCGCTGGAATTCACCATCCAGGAATACGGCTGGCTCGCCGCGCAGCCGCGCTGGCTGCATGCGCTGGTGCTGTCGATGCTGGTGTTCGGCGCGCTCGGCTTCCTGTACGCCCAGCACAACCGGGTGAAATGGCTGGACCCGGAGGTGATCAACAGCCGCGCCTTCCTGGTCGGCGGCCTGTTGACCTTCATGTTCTATCTGCTGATCGTGCAGTTCCACTACCTGATGCCGGTGTTCGCGAGCTCGCAGGGGCTGTCGTGGCAGGAGGGCGGCGGACTGATCACGTTGTTCAACCTGTGCGCTTACGGCTGCTTCCAGCTCTACGACCGCACCAAGCTGCACCTCACCTCGACCCGCGCCTGGACCTCGATCGGCACCGCCGGCATGGGGCTGGGCTGCCTGTTGATGTACGCGTTCGCCCCGGCCAAGCACTATGTGTGGTATCTGTTGCCGCTGGCGCTGCAGTCGGGCTTCGCAGTATTCGTCATCGTCCCGCTGTCGATCCACATGCTGCGCGACTTCACCGGCTCGTTCTACAGCCACGGCTACCGTACCCGGCTGATCATGGGCAAGGTGGCGGCGAGCCTGGCGATCACCTCGGCGGCGGTGCCGATCCAGCACCGCGTCAGCGATTGGGGCATGAGCCTGTTCGCCGCCACCCGCGAGCAGTTCCTGGTGATGGTCGCGCTGTGCGTGCTGTTCCTGGTGATGATCAACGTGCAGCGCACGCTGAAATGACCCTGTTCCAGTCATTGGGCTAGAAAGGGAACACTGATCGCACAAAACCCGCCCCTCGCCGTTTAGGCGAGGAAGGCGGGTCTGTCTTTGCGATGCGGGATGAACCACCGGCCGCGCGAGTTGCACAGGCCGGTTCTTGCAACACCATGCCTTGTCGCCGGCATTCGCGAAGTCGGCAGGTCGGCACTGGGCCGGCCCCGGTGGCACCGTTATCGCAAACAAAAAAGCCGACGGCGAACCGTCGGCTTTTTTGATCAGGCGTGGGTAGCTACTTAGGCAGCGGCAACCACAACAACCTTGATCTGCGATACCACGTCGTGGTGCAGAGCGATTTCCAGCTCGTACTCGCCGATGGCCTTCAGCGGGCCGTTCGGCAGACGTACGTCCGAACGCAGCACTTCCACGCCGGCAGCCACGATGGCTTCAGCGATGTCAGCGTTGGTCACCGAGCCGAACAGACGGCCGTCAACGCCGGCTTTCTGTTCGATGGTCACGGTGGAACCGTTCAGTTTTTCGTTGCGAGCTTGAGCGTCAGCCAGGATCTCGGCTTGCTTAGCTTCCAGTTCGGCGCGGCGAGCTTCGAACGCTTCCAGGTTGGCAGCGTTGGCGCGCTTGGCTTTGCCTTGCGGGATCAGGAAGTTACGGGCGTAGCCGTTCTTCACATTCACCACGTCACCCAGTTGGCCCAGGTTGGCCACTTTTTCGAGCAGAATGATTTGCATCTTGTGGTCTCCTAAGGCTTAGTGCTGGTCGGTGTAAGGCATCAGGGCCAGGAAGCGAGCGCGCTTGATAGCGGTCGACAGCTGACGCTGGTAGCGTGCCTTGGTACCGGTGATGCGGGCCGGAATGATTTTGCCGTTTTCGGCAACGAAGTCTTTCAGCAGGTCAGTTGCTTTGTAATCGACTTCTTTGATGCCTTCTGCCGTGAAGCGGCAGAACTTCTTGCGCTTGAAGAGTTGACGAGCCATTTGTCTCTTAACCTTTAATCAATTCAACGTGTTCGATGTGCAGCACCAGCCTGGGGTTGCGCAGGCCGCGCTGGGCGATGAAGCCCGATACTGCAATGCATTGACCGGTCAGCTTGCCCGCCCAGCGGGGGGCACCTTCTCCGATCAGCACCGCCTGGATTTCGCAGCTGACATCGCGTTCAAGGCCGGCTTGCAGTTGGCGAGACTGATGTCTCAACCACATCTCCAGCACGGGGATCCCGGCCGGGGTGTATCGCAAATCGGCTTCGCGCTCGACGCTGGCGCTCAGTTGCAGGCGGTTGTGCAAGCGTCCGCCTTAGGCAGCCGCTTCGGTCTCAGCGGCCGGAGCTGCGGTGTCGAGCAGGTTTTTGGCCTTCTCGTCCTTCATCATCGGGGACGCTTCGGTCACGGCACGGTTCAGCTTGATGGTCAGGTGACGCAGCACAGCATCGTTGAACTTGAAGGCGTGTTCGATTTCTTCCACCACCTCGGCGCCGCATTCCACGTTCATCAGCACGTAGTGTGCTTTGTGAACTTTCTGGATCGGGTAAGCGAGTTGACGACGGCCCCAGTCTTCCAGACGATGGATTTTGCCTTCAGCGGCAACAACCATGCCCTTGTAACGGTCGATCATGGCCGGAACCTGCTCGCTCTGGTCCGGGTGGACGATAAATACGATTTCGTAATGACGCATGTTGACTCCTTGTGGCTATAAATCCTTCCGCCATGCGTTGTGCGGAAGGCAAGGTGACTAAACCGCCGGATTTTACGCGTCTTTTCCCCGACTGGCAAATCGGCGCGCACCCGGCGGTCGGGTTTCGTGGTCTAGCCGACCACGTCGAAGCCGGCCGCCTCGACGGCCGCATCGAGCGCCTGCTTGTCGAGCGCCTCGCCCTCGACCTCGACCCGGCCGCTGGCAAGATCCACCTCGACCGCCTGCACGCCGCTGACGGCCGAGAGCGCTTTCTTCACGCTGGCGACGCAGCCGCCGCAGGTCATGCCGTCCACTTTCAGTTCCACTTGGCTCATTGCTAGCTCCTTGTCTTCACTCAGGATTACTCGAAAAACTCGCCAGGCATCGCCGCAGGCGAGTGAACTCCATCACCTCGCGTCATCGCGGTGCAAACGCACGGCTGGCCGGCGGTCACGCATGCCAAAGCCGGCAACAGGCCGCCCGCCTTAGCGAATCTTCTTCACCACGTCGAGCAGCTCGGCGACCATGTCCTCGGCATTGCCCTCGCGCACCGCGCGGCTGACGCAACCGTTCATGTGGTTTTCCAGCAGTTGCATCGCCACCGCGTCCAACGCCGACTTCACCGCAGCAATCTGGATCAGCACGTCGACGCAATAGCGGTCGCCCTCGATCATGCCGTTGATGCCGCGCACCTGGCCCTCGACGCGCGCCAGCCGCTTCAACAGCGCCGCCTTGTTCGGCTGCACCACGCTCTTATCGCTATCGTCGTGACAGCATTCGCTCATCGCCTGACCCTCGTGTCGAAAATGCCCGCATTGTGCCGGATTCGGCCGACACCTGCCCCCGTAGCCTGTTTATCATCCGTCGCGAGCGGCCCTCAGGGAGTGAAGAGCAGCGCAGGAACCGGAATGTACAAGTAGTACATGGGGATTCCGAGCAGCGCATGAGCCCCGATCAGGGTCGCGCAGTAGGATGATGGACAGGCGCTCAGGCTTTGACTTCGTATTGCCCCATCATCCCTTGATCCTCGTGCTCGAGGATGTGGCAGTGATACATGCGCACGCCCGGCAGCTCCTGGCGAAAACGGATCCGCACCGATTCGCGCAGCGGCACATTGATCACGTCGCGCCAGGCAAGATACGGCTCGTCCACCCAGCCGCTGCCGTCGTTGCGCGCCACCACCTGGAACTGGGTGCCATGCAGATGGAAGGGGTGATCCATGTGCGCCTCGCTGACGATGTCCCACTCCTCGATGTCGCCGACCCGGCCGGTGAAATCGATGCGGTTCATGTCGAAGGTCTTGCCGCTGATCATGAACATGCTGGCCGGGTCGGCCATGTTCTCGCTGAAGGTCAGCGTGCGGCGTACCTGCGGCGTGCCCAGCGCCGCGATCGGGCGCAGCGTGGCCGGTACGGCAGCGCTCGCCACCGTTCGGCCAACCTTGACGGTGGCGACAGTGAACGGTTGGGTCTGCTCCGGCGTCATCGCCCGGCCGCGCACATAGGGCAGCGACTGCAATGTCGCGCTCTGCCCGACCGGCAGACTGCCGCTCACCACCAGCTCGGCACGCTCGCCCGGCGCCAGCAGCAGTTCGGCCAACGGTTGCGGCGCGCCGAGCAGGCCGCCGTCGCTGCCGACCAGCTGCCAGGCCAGGCCCGGCAGCGCCAACTTGAGGATGCGCGCGCTCGTGGCGTTCCACACCCGCCAGCGGCGCCGCTCGCCCTGCCCCAGCGCGATCACCGGGCGCAGCCCGCCGTTCACCAGCAGGAACTGGCCCTCACGGCCATCGTGCCAGTCGGCCGCGGTGTTGGCCGGGATCGCGCCATGCTCGGTGAGACGCAGGTCGGACAGCACCAGCCAGTCTTCGGCCAACTCGCGCAGCGGGTCGTCGGCCGCCTCGACCACGAACACGCCGGCCAGGCCGCGGAACACCTGCTCGGCGGTATGGCCGTGCGGGTGCGGGTGGTACCAGTAGCTGCCGGCCGACCCCTTGGGCAGCGTGAATCGGTAATGGCGGGTCTGCCCCGGCAGCACCGGGTCATGCGGGTTGCCGTCCTGCTCGGCCGGCACCGGCAGGCCGTGCCAGTGGATAGTGGTCGGCTGTGTCAGATGATTGGTCAGCGCGATCTCGACCGTGTCGCCTTCGCGCGCCACGATCGCCGGGCCGGGCAGCTGGCCGTTATACGCCCAGACGGAGGTCTTCACCCCGCCTTCGGCCAACGTTAGCGTCGTTGGCGCGGCACTCAGCGTTCCGACGAAGCGCCCCGCCCCGCCGCTATTGGCCAAACGCGGCACTGCGGCGAGCGGTCGACCGCTTGGCAGCTTGATCCGCTTCAGCACCGGCGACGGATCGGCCGGACCATCCATGGTCATGCCGGGCATCGCCGCCATGTCGTGGCCAGCATGGCCGCTCCCCATCGAGCCGGCGAAGGCCTGGCGGCCTAGCGCGGCGAGGATGGCGGTGGAACTGGCGGATAGCAGAAACTGGCGACGATTCATCGAGGGCTCCTTGATCGCTTCACTATACCCCACACAGGTATAGAAGACACGAAGCCGATAATACCCCCCAGGGGTTAGATATGCCAAGCGAAAAAAAGCGATCCGCTCGGATCGCTTCTCTTGCCCAGCGCTTCGGCCAACGTTGGCCGAACCGGACTCAGCCCTTGGTCTCGGCCTTGATCACGCGCTGGCGGCGGCTCTCGGACAGCACCATGCCGGCCGACACCGACACGTTCAGGCTCTCCACCGAGCCGAACATCGGGATCGACACCAGCACGTCGCAGTGCTCGCGGGTCAGGCGACGCATGCCCTCGCCCTCCGAGCCCATCACCCAGGCCAAGGGGCCCGCGGCATCGACGTGGTAGAGATCGGTCTCGGTCTCCATATCGGTGCCGGCGATCCAGATGCCCAGATCCTTCAGCTCGCGCAAGGTGCGCGCCAGATTGGTGACGGTGATGTACGGCACCACCTCGGCGGCGCCGCAGGCCACTTTGGACACGGTGGCGTTCAGGCCGGCCGAGCGGTCCTTCGGCGCCAGCACCGCGTGCGCGCCCATCGCGTCGGCGACGCGCAGGCAGGCGCCGAGATTGTGCGGATCGGTGACGCCGTCGAGGATCAGCAACAGCGGCGGCTCGTTCAGATTGTCCAGCACGTCGTCCAGGCTGACGAAGTTATGGCTGGCGTCGATCTGCGCCGCCACGCCCTGGTGGCGCGCCTTGCCGGTCATGGTGTCGAGGCGTTCCGGCTCGACCAGGTGCACGCGCACCTTTTCCAGCTCGGCCTTCTCCAGCACGGCGCGCGCGCGCGCATCCTGGCGGCCGTTGGTCAGGTAGATGTCGACGACGCTCTTGGGGTTCTGCCACAGCCGCGCGTTGATCGCGTGAAAGCCGTGGATCAGGCGTTTATTGCTCACAGTCAGAGCCTTTCGCTGCAAAATGCGGCCATTGTACCGCGCCGGCTGCGCCCAGGTCAGATCATCAGTTCCGCCCCGACCTCGAGCGGCGGCAGGCGCGCCACATTGCGCTCGATCGCCCAGGCGACCAGATCCGGCGCCGGCATCGGCCGGCCGAAGAAATAGCCCTGCAGCAGCGCGCAGCCCTTGGTCTGCAGGAACTGGCTCTGTTCCAGCGTTTCCACCCCCTCGGCCACCACCGCGAAGCGCAGCTTCTTGGCCATCGCCATGATCGCCTCGGCGATCGCGGCGTTGTCCTCGTCGAGCGGCAAGCCCTCGACGAAGGAGCGGTCGATCTTCAGCGCATCGAGCGGGAAGCGTTTCAGGTAGGACAGCGAGGAATAACCGGTGCCGAAGTCGTCGATGGCGATCTGCACGCCCAGCGCCTTCAGTTGGTTGAGGATGTCGACCGCTTCGAGCGGATTCTGCATCAACAGGCTCTCGGTGATCTCCAGCTCCAGCCGCGATGCGTCCAGCCCCGAGGTCCTCAGCGCCGCCGCTACCTGCTGCACCAGGTCCGGAGTGAACTGGCGTGCCGACAGGTTGACCGCCACGCGCGGCACGTCGATGCCGGCCGCATCCCAGGCGGTGAGCTGACGACACGCCTCGTTGAGAATCCACACCCCGATCGGGCGGATCAGCCCGGTCTCTTCGGCCAAGGGAATGAACTTCAACGGCGGCACCAGGCCCAGCGTCGGGTGGCGCCAGCGGATCAAGACCTCGACCGCTTCGAAGGAATGCGACAGCGCGCTGACCTGCGGCTGGTAATGCAGCTCGAACTCGCGCTTTTCCAGCGCCTGGCGCAGACCGTTCTCCAACCGCAGCCGCTCGAAGGTCTGGCTGTCCATCTCGGCGGCGAAGAAACGGTGGGTATTCTTGCCGGCGTCCTTGGCGCGATACATCGCGACGTCGGCGTTCTTCAGCAGCGTCATCGCGTCGTTGCCGTCGCCGGGCGACACGCTGATGCCGATGCTGCCGCTGACCACCACCTCGTGCTCGCGGATGAACATCGGCCGGGCCAGCTCCTCGAGGATCGCTTCGGCCAAGGTGCCCAGCTCCGCCAGGTCGCCGCACTGCTCGACCAGCAGGGTGAACTCGTCACCGCCGAGCCGCGACAGCAGGCCGCTCGAGCCGACCACCAGGGTCAGGCGGTTGGCGATCTCGCGCAGCAGCTCGTCGCCGGCGGCATGGCCGAACGAGTCGTTGATCAGCTTGAAGCGGTCCAGATCGATGAACATCAGCGCGTGCCGCTGACCGGCCTGCGGTCGCGCCAGCAACCCTTCCAGCCGGCCAATCAGGCTGTTGCGGTTGGACAAGCGCGTCAGCGGATCGTGGTTGGCGAGGAACTGCAGCCGCTCCTCGGCCTGCTTTCTCAGGGTGATGTCGGAGAACACCCCGACATAGTTGGTCAGCACACCGTTCGGGTCGCGCACCGCCGAGATCGACAGCTCGGTAGGATACGACTCGCCATCGCGCCGCCAGTCGGTCACCTCGCCCTGCCAGCTGCCGTCACGCTCCAGCGCCTCGCGCAGCTCGGCGGTGTTCAGCGGCGAGCCAGGACGGAACAAGCGCGACACCCGGCCCAACGCCACCTCTGGGCTGTAACCGGTGATGCGGGTAAACGCCGCGTTCACCGCGATCAGCCGCGCCTCGGCGTCGGTCACCATGATGCCCTCGGCCGAGTTTTCGAACACCTTGGCGGCCAGCCGCAGCTCGGCATTGGCGGCGAGGCGCTCGCTCACGTCCATCACCGCGCCGATGATTGCGCGCTGCCCCTGGTATTCGATCAGCCGGCTGTGCACCTCGACATCGACCAGCTCGCCGTCGAAACGCCGGATCTGGGTGCTGTACTGCATCTCTTCGATATTGTCGCGGTAGCGACGGGTGATCTGTTCGCGCAGCCGTAAGAACTCCTGCGGCGCCAGCACCTTGCTGATCGACTCTCCGACCAGGGCCTCGGGGGTCGCGCCCGCCATCGCCGCCATGCGCGGATTCACGTAGACGCAGCGGTCGTTCTGCACGATGAAGATGCCCATCAGCGCCTGCTCGACCAGCGCCCGGTACTTTTCTTCGGCCTCGTGGCGCTTGTACTGTTCCTCGCGGATGCGGCTGATGTCGGCCGACACGCAGCCGACGCCTACCGGCGCGCCGTCGCCGTCGAACAGCGGAAAGCGCGACGACAGCAGCGTGACCGTGCGGCCGTTGACCGTCAGCGTCTCTTCGAACTGGATCGGCTCGAGCTGCGCCATCACCAGTCGATCGTGTTCCAGCTGTTCGGCCAACTGCGCGGGGGTGAACAGGCTGTCGGCGCCCACACCGATCATCTCCGCCGGGCTGCGCCGCGCCAGTTGGGCGAAGGCGCGGTTGACCAGCTGGTAGCGGCCTTCCAGATCCTGCACCGTCAGATAGCTCGGACTGTGTTCCATCAGCGACTCGAAACGGTGCTGGAACTCGCGCAGCTGCGCCTCGTTGCGACGGAAGCCCGCCGCCAACACCGCTACCAGCTGGCCGCTGATGCACAGCATCAGGGTGATCGCCACGTCGGAGTAGGCTTGGCCGTTGTCATGCCCCCACACACCGGGCAGTTGCGGCGACAACGCCGGCAACAGCGCCATCATCACCCCGATCGCCGCCGCGCCGGCCATGTCGCAACGGAACGCTGCGACGATCAGCACCGGGAAGAACAACAGCTGGCAGGGCAGCGCCCGCCACAGCTGCGGCAGGCTGCTGCCCAAGCCCCACAGGATCAGCATGCCGACACAGAGCAGCAGCAGTTCGAGACGACGACGCGGCGTCAGCGGCGGCGACAGCGCCAGCGTCACCCCCAGCATCAGCGCCAACACGCCCTCGCCCCAGATCGACAGCGCCTGACCCAGCTGCACGCCGGTTTCCGGCATTTTCAGCCGCAGCAGCACCTCGAGCAGCATGAGCGCCGGCGCCGGGAACACCGCCAGTGTCAGCAGCAGTCGGAACAGCCGACGCACCGAGTGGCCGGGCGCCTGGCAGCGCAGCCAGGGCAGCAGGAAATACTGCAGCATCGGCACATAGCAGGTCAGTGCGAAGATCAGCGCCGTCCAGGGGCCGGAGAAATAGGCGAGCGGCAAGGCGCCCAACAGCGGCCACCACGGGAGCGCGGCGAAGCCGACCCGGGCGGTCCAGAATGCCAGCACCCCGTGGGCAAAGAAGGACGGCACGACAAAGCCGACGGCGGCATCGACCGGCCACAAGGTCATCCCACCGAGAAAAGCCGCAAACACCAGCCCGGCATAACCCGGGCGCGCGAGTGAATTCAAGATTGCCTTCCTGCCTGGGCTGCCGGTCCATGCCGACAGCATCCCGTTATTGTTGGCGCGGTCGGGCGGCCAGTGCCAGGGCACTCGCCACCGCTTCGCTACTTATCGGTCAGAATTGGAAAAGATGTAGCCACACCGTCCGGGGCGGGAAGCTCGCACGCTGCGGACCACCCCGACGGCGTATAATGCGGACACTTCGTTTGTGAACGCCATCATGCCCGAGCACGCCATCCCGACCCCGTCGCCGGGTCAGAAGACCCGGCTTTCCCCCTTGCCAGAATCGCTTGATGCTGCGCTGTTGGCGCGTCAGATCGTCAAAGGCACGCCACTGGTGATCGTGACGGCCGATGCCCAGGCGGCGCAGCGATTGAAGGCGGAGTTGCCGTTCTTCGCCGCCGACGCGCGGATCGCGCTGCTGCCCGACTGGGAGACGCTACCATACGATCATTTCTCGCCGCACGGCGATCTGGTCTCGGAGCGGCTGGCGACACTGTGGCAGATTCGCCAACACCAGGCCGACGTGGTGATCGTGCCGGCGTCCACCGCGATGGCACGGCTCACCCCGGTCGACTACCTGGTCGGCCGCACCTTTTTCCTGAAGACCGGCCAGACGCTCGACGTCGAGGCGCTGCGCGGCGATCTGGTGATCGGCGGCTATCAGCACGTGACCCAGGTGGTCGCGCCGGGCGAGTTCTCGATCCGCGGCGGCCTGGTCGACCTGTTCCCGATGGGCTCGACCCTGCCCTACCGCATCGACCTGTTCGACGAAGAAATCGAGACGCTACGCACCTTCGACCCGGACACCCAGCGCACGCTGTACCCGGTGCCGGAAGTGCGCCTGCTGCCGGCGCGCGAGTACCCGACCGACGAGGCCGGCGTCACCACCTTCCGTCAGCAGTATCGCGAGCGCATCGAGGGCGACCCCTCGAAGAGCCGCATCTATCGCGACGTGTCGGCCAAACTGTTCCCGGCCGGCATCGAGTACTACCTGCCGCTGTTCTTCGAGCACACCGCCACGCTGTTCGACTACCTGGGCGAACAGGCCACGCTGGTGCTGCACCACGACGTGCAGGCCGCCGCAGAGGCGATGTGGAAAGACATCGCCAGCCGCCATGCGATGGCCGGCGGCGATCCGGAGCGGCCGGTACTGCCGCCCAAGGCGATCTACCTGTCGCCGGACGAACTGATGGCCGGGCTGAAGCCCTACGCCCGCTTCGAGCTGCCGGCTCCGGCCGACAACGACAGCGGCCTGCCCAACCTGGCGGTCGAGCGTCGCGCCGACAACCCGCTGTACCGCCTCGCAGACTTCGTGCAGGGCCACGCCGGCCGGGTGCTGCTGGTGGCCGAGAGCCTGGGGCGGCGCGAGACGATGCAGCAGTTCCTGCACGAGCACGGCCTGAAGCCGGCCACCGCCGACTCCTGGCTGGACTTCGTCGCCGGCAGCTCGCGCTTCGTGTTGAGCGTGGCGCCGCTGTACCGCGGTTTCATGTTGGCCGAACAGAACCTGGCCGTCGTCACCGAGTCCGAGCTCTACCAGCATGTGGCGCGCAGCGGCAGCCGCCAGAGGCGCGTGCGTGTCAGCTCCGACGCGATGCTGCGCGACCTGGCCGAGGTGAAGATCGGCGACCCGGTGGTGCACGAGCAACACGGCATCGGCCGCTATCAGGGCCTGGTGTCGATGGACCTGGGCGAGGGCGAGACCGAGCTGATGCTGCTGGAGTACGCCGACGAGGCGCGCCTCTACGTGCCGGTGTCGCAGTTGCACCTGATTTCGCGCTACGCCGGCCAGGCCGCCGACCAGGCGCCGCTGCACAAGCTCGGCAACCCGGCCTGGGAAAAGGCCAAGAAGCGCGCCGCCCAGAAGGCGCGCGACACCGCCGCCGAGCTGCTCAACCTGTATGCGCAGCGCGCCGCGCGCGAGGGCCACACCTTCACGCTGGCGCCGCACGACTACGAGGCGTTCGCCGCCGGCTTCGGCTTCGAGGAGACCCCCGACCAGGCCACCGCGATCGAGGCGGTGATCGACGATATGTGTTCCGGCAAGCCGATGGACCGGCTGGTCTGCGGCGATGTCGGCTTCGGCAAGACCGAGGTCGCGCTGCGCGCCGCCTTCGTCGCGGTGCTGGGCGGCAAGCAGGTGGCGGTACTGGTGCCGACCACGCTGTTGGCCGAACAGCACTTCCAGAATTTCTCCGACCGCTTCGCCGACTGGCCGGTGAAGATCGCCGAGCTGTCGCGCTTCAGAAACGCCAAGGAGACCAAGGCGGCGCTGGCCGGTCTGGCCGACGGCAGCGTCGACATCGTGATCGGCACGCACAAGCTGGTGCAGCCGGATGTCGAGTTCAAGAACCTCGGCCTCGTCATCATCGACGAGGAGCACCGCTTCGGCGTGCGCCAGAAGGAACAGCTGAAGCGGCTGCGCGCCAACGTCGACGTGCTGACGCTGACCGCCACGCCGATCCCGCGCACGCTGTCGATGGCGCTGGAAGGGCTGCGCGACTTCTCGGCGATCACCACCGCGCCGAGCCGCCGCCTGGCGGTGAAGACCTTCCTCAGCCCGGTGTCGAACGGCATCATCCGCGAGGCGGTGCTGCGCGAACTCAAACGCGGCGGCCAGGTGTTCTTCCTGCACAACGAGGTCGACACCATCGAGAACCAGCGCGAGAAGCTGACCGAACTGTTGCCCGAGGCGCGCATCGGCGTCGCGCACGGCCAGTTGCGCGAGCGCGAGCTGGAACAGGTGATGCGCGACTTCCTGCAGCAGCGCTACAACCTGCTCTTGTGCTCGACCATCATCGAGACCGGCATCGACATCCCCAACGCCAACACCATCCTGATCAACCGCGCCGACAAGTTCGGCCTGGCCCAGCTGCACCAGCTGCGCGGCCGGGTCGGCCGCAGCCACCACCAGGCCTACGCCTATATGCTGACGCCGGACGGCATGGCTCGTGACGCGCAAAAGCGCCTGGAGGCGATCCAGATGTCCGAGGAACTAGGTTCGGGCTTCTATCTCGCGATGCACGACCTGGAGATCCGCGGCGCCGGCGAGGTGCTCGGCGAGGGCCAGTCGGGCGAGATGCAGGAGGTCGGTTTCTCGCTGTTCACCGAGATGCTGAAGCAGGCGGTGCGCGACCTGAAGAAGGGCCGCGAGCCGGATCTGGATGCTCCGCTCGGCGTCACCACCGAGATCAACCTGCATGCACCGGCGCTGCTGCCGGACGAGTACTGCCCGGACGTGCACGAACGGCTGGTGCTGTACAAGCGCCTGGCCACCTGCGAGAGCGAGGCGGAGATCGACACCATCCACGAGGAGCTGATCGACCGCTTCGGCCTGCCGCCTCAGACGGTGAAGACGCTGATCGACAGCCATCGGCTGCGCCTGTCGGCCAAGCCGCTGGGCATCCAGAAGCTCGACGCCAGCGAAGTGGCGATGCAGTTGACCTTCGTGAAGAACCCGCCGATCGATCCGATGAAGATCATCGGCCTGATCCAGGCCAAGAAGCACTACAAGCTGGCCGGCCAGGACAAGCTACGCGTCGAGAGCCATGTGCCGGACGTGGCGATGCGGGTGGTGAGAGTGAAGGAGCTGCTGCGCGAGCTGCAGTAAGTGGGCTCCTGGCAAGGCAAAAGGTTGGCCGAACGGTGCGATGCCGTTCGGCCAACCTTTTTTGTGCTCGCAGGGTCGATGCCCAGCCCCCGGCTTACCGGGTCCGTTCGTCGAACACCTCCAACACCTTGCCGGTGATCGGCTGCTCCAGTGCGCGGCGGTAGGTGGCGGCGACCCGCGCCGGGCTCACCGGCACGAAGCCGCCAAACACCCCGTCCTCATCCTTGGCGTCGCCGGCCACCACGCCGGGGCTGACCAGGTTGACGCGCGCCTTACCCCACAGCTCGGCCGACGCGGCCATCACGAAACCGGCCAGCGCGCCGTTGACCGTGCTGGCACTGGCCCCGCCCAGCACCGGCTCGCGCTGCAGGATGCCCGAGGTCAGCACGAAGGCCACGCCCGGCTTCAGCAGCTGCGCGCCAAGCTGCACCAGGCGGATCTGCCCCATCAGCTTGCTGTCGAAACCGTCCTGCCAATCCTCTTCGGCCAAGTCGTCGATCGGCCGGAACACCACATGGCCGGCCGCCACCACCACGCCGTCCAGATCGGGATGCGCCGCATAGGCGCTGGCGATACTGTCGCGTGAGGTCATGTCGAGCCGCAGATCGCCCGAGCGCCGTCCGGCCGTCAACACTGCATGGCCAGCCTCGCGCAGCTCCGCCACCACCGCGCGGCCTATCGTGCCCGCGCCACCTACTACCAGAATCTTCATCGCCGTCCCCTTCCTGATCAGAACAGATTGCGCCGCGCCCGGGCCTGCTCGTAAAGCTTGTCCAGCGCCTCGCTCTCGTCGCGCAGCTGACGGCCCTGATCTTGCAAGCCGTTCCACCACCATGCGCCGGCACGCCGCAAGGCCCAGTCGGCAAAGCGGCCGCTGCCGCCAAAAGGCCGCCGCCATGCGCAAGGCCAGAGTCTAAGTAGTGCGTCCATTTGAGCCTCCATTGTTTGCTAGAATTTGTAAGCTCATCGTAGTCACGCCGAATCAACAGATAAATGGCATAAAACTCAACACACTGTTCTGATATGGAAACAAACTCACTGCTTTCCCCCGAGGCGCTGCTCGCCTTCGACGCGCTGGCCCGGCACGGCAGCTTCACCGCCGCGGCCGATAGTCTCGGCTGCGCCAAGAGCCGCGTCAGCGTGCTGGTGCGCGAGCTAGAACGGGAGCTGGGCACCGTGCTGGTGCTGCGCACCACCCGGCGGGTGGCGCTGACCGAGGCCGGCGAACGGCTAGCGCGCCACGCCCGCGTGCTGCGCGAGACGCTGGAGCGTGCCCGCCCCGACGTACAGGCGGCGCAGGACTGCGTCGGCGGCCCGCTGCAGATCAGCGCCACCGCCTCGCTGTCGCAGTTCCTGCTGCCACCCTTGCTGGCCGAACTGGCGGTGCAACTGCCGCAGCTGGAGATCCGCCTGGAGGTGGAAAACCGTCTGCAGGACCTGGTCGCCGACGGCATCGACTTCTGCATCCGCACCCGCCGCGTCCACGACGAGGCGCTGGTCGCGCGGCTGGTCGGCTTCGCCGGCGAAGCGCTGTACGCGTCGCCCGCCTACCTGGAACACCATGGCGCGCCGGAGTCGCTGTGCGATCTGGTCTGCCACCGGGCGCTGATCGACGACGAGGTCGACCCGCGCGATCCGCAATGGCGGCTGACCCGCCAGGGCGAGACCTGCAGCAGCGCGCTCAATGTGGCGCTCAACTGCAACCATGGCGCGGTGCTGGCCGGGGCCGCGGTGGCCGGCCAGGGCATCGCGCTGCTGCCGCAGTACTGCTCCGCCCCGCATGTGGCGCGCGGCGAGCTGGTACGGGTGTTGCCGGAATGGAGCGGCGAGCAATGGCCAATCTACCTGGTCTACCCCTACCGCCAGCCGCAGCCGAGGAAATACCAGGCCTTCATTGAGTTCTTCCTGCCCCGTCTCGCCCAGAGCCTGGAGCTGTCGGCGGCCATCGCCGGCCTGACCGAATTGCTGGGCAGCAAAGAAAAAGCCGCCCTTTGAACGGGCGGCGTGCGAACAGATGGCGGCTAGGCGCCGGTAGGACGATGATGGTTCGCTCAGGGCATCCCTGAGTTCACGCTCGGCCTCGTCCCGAGTGCGGCCGTAACGTTCTTGGGCCGGCGGTGCGGCGGTCGACGACCAGGTTGACCAGCAACAGCAAGAGGCTGCTCCCAAACACGATCTTGGCAATCGTGGCGGCACTGTCGGCCAGCAGGCCGAAGCCCAGCAGGCCGGCCACCAGCGCGATGATGAAATACAGCAGAGCCAGGTTGATCATTGCGCCCTCTCCTCTGTCATGGGTTCTCGGGATCAATTCACTGCATGTGCAGCTCGTTTTGTACGCTCTTCACATCCTTCACCCCCGCGGCCACTCTCCCGGCACGCACGATCTGGCCCTTGCTCTGCACGAAGCCGGTCAACTGCACCACACCCGCATCGGTCTTGACGCCGATAGCCAGCGACTTGACCTGCTTGTCCTCCAGCAGCGCCGCCTTCACCTTGCTGGTGATCGCCGCATCGCTCAGATAGCCGCCGGCCGAGCCACCCTGGCCCCTCAGGCGCAAGTCGTTCCGCACCACTTTGACGCCGGCGACCGCGGCGGCGGCCTCGCTGGCACGCCAGGCCTGCTGCTGGTTAACCACGAAGCCGGAGAGCTGCACGACGCCCTTATGGGTTTCCACCGAAATCGGCAGGCTCTTGATCTGGTCGTCGGCCAGCAGCGCTGCCTTCACCTTGGTGGTGACCGTGGTGTCGTCTAGATAGCGGCCGGCGCTATGCGCGGCATTGTCGAAGGTGGTGATGGCCTTGTCGCCGGCGCCGGCAGCGTACACCGCCCCACTGGCGGCGAAGGTGGAGGCCAGCATCACGGCCAGCAGGCTGCGGGGGAATGTCGGTTTCATGGTGATCTCCTTCGGATGGGTGGGAGAAATGCCGTGCCAGGACTCATGCACGGCGGGCCTTGACCCGGAAACAGCAAACCCCGTGCCACCCAGCGAAACCCCAGCAAATACGGGCGATCGCGCTTTTCCAGGCGGATCGCCCGCGCTCAACTGTCGCCGCACCACGACAAAGCCCCGGCCGCTTGCCCTGAAACATCACCAAACATTGCTAATCCCAGGACTGCCGTGTCGTCGCGCGGCGACAGCGGGCAGCGCCCTGCTCAAGCGCAGCTCGTCACGGGTGACTAGTTAATGGGCTAGCCAGCAATTCCAAATAGTTTAAAATGATAACAAATCATGCAATTATCATTGTTTCTCTCCACAACTTTCTGGAGATAACAATATGAAAATCACTCGCTTCGCTGCGACCCTCAGTCTGTCGCTGGCACTGGCGCCTGCCGCCCACGCCTTCGACTTCAGCCAGATCAGCTCCGGTCTGGCCGTCGGCAAGCAGGCCCTGAAGGCCGCCACCCTGTCCGACGACGAAGTCAAGACCATGGCAAACCAGGCCTGTGCCCAGTACGACAAGAACTCGCGTATCGCCCCGGCCAGCAGCAAGTACGGCAAGCGCCTGGCTGCGATCACCAAGAAAGTCGGCCAGAAGATCAACGGTCAGCCGGTCAACTTCAAGGTCTACCAAAACAAGGAAGTGAACGCCTGGGCGATGGCCAACGGTTGCGTGCGTATCAACACCGGCCTGATGGACATGATGAGCGACGACGAAGTGATCGGCGTGGTCGGCCACGAGTTGGGCCACGTGGCGCTCGGCCACAGAAGGCGATGCAGGTCGCCTACGCCGCTGCAGCCGCCCGCAATGCGGCCGGCACCTTCGGCGGCGAGGGCCTGGCGCAACTGAGCAACTCGGAGCTGGGCGAGGCATTCGTGAATGCCCAGTTCAGCCAATCGCAGTAGAGCGACGCCGACAACGTCTCCTACGACCTGCTGGCCTAAAAATCGCTGGACCGCCGTGCCCTGCTGACCGCCTTCCAGAAACTGGCTGCGCAAGGCGGCAACGATCACAGCATGCTCAGCTCGCACCCAGCCTCGTCGGACCGCGCCAAGAACATCGAGACCCGCCTGACCAAGGATGGCGTGTAATAAGCTCGCATCACCGGCGCCGCCTCGCGGCCCCCATAGAAAAAGCCGCCCGATCGCTCGGGCGGCTTTTTGCCGGATGAATCAGCCAAACGTCTTAGCTGTTCAGTTCCTTGGCCAGGTACAGCCAGGTCTCGACCACGGTGTCCGGGTTCAGCGACACGGTCTCGATGCCCTCTTCCACCAGCCACTTGGCGAAGTCCGGGTGATCGGACGGGCCTTGGCCGCAGATGCCGACATACTTGCCCTGCGCACGGCAGGCCTTGATCGCCATCGACAGCATCGCCTTCACCGCCTCGTTGCGTTCGTCGAAGGTCGACGCGATCGGACCGCCGCTGTCGCGGTCCACGCCCAGCGTCAGCTGGGTCATGTCGTTCGAGCCGATCGAGAAGCCGTCGAAGAACTGCAGGAACTTGTCGGCCAGCACCGCGTTGGTCGGCAGCTCGCACATCATGATCAGACGCAGTTCGTTCTCGCCGCGCTTCAGGCCGTTCTCGGCGAGGATCTCGACCACTTTCTCGGCTTCGGCCAAGGTGCGTACGAACGGGATCATCACTTCGACGTTGGTCAGGCCCATCACGTCGCGCACCTTCTTCATCGCGCGGCATTCCAGGTCGAAGCAGTCGCGGAAGGCCGGTGCCACGTAGCGCGCCGCGCCACGGAAGCCGATCATCGGGTTCTCTTCGTGCGGCTCGTACAGCTGGCCGCCGATCAGGTTGGCGTACTCGTTCGACTTGAAGTCGGACATGCGCACGATCACCTTCTTCGGGTAGAACGCCGCGGCCAGCGTGGCGATGCCTTCGGCCAGCTTGTCGACGTAGAAGTCGACCGGGCTGGCGTAACCGGCGATGCGGTCGCGGATGGTGGCTTGCAGATCCAGCGGCAGGGTGTCGAATTCGAGCAGCGCCTTCGGGTGGATACCGATCTGGCGGTTGATCACGAATTCCATGCGCGCCAGACCCACGCCTTCGTTCGGCAGCTGGGCAAAGTCGAACGCCAGTTCCGGGTTGCCGACGTTCATCATCAGCTTCACCGGGGCCTTCGGCATCTTGTCGAGCGCCAGGTCGATGATCTCGACGTCCAGCAGGCCGTCGTAGATCAGGCCGGTGTCGCCTTCGGCACACGATACGGTCACTTCCATGCCGTCACGCAGTACGGCGGTGGCGTCGCCGCAGCCGACTACGGCCGGGATGCCCAGCTCGCGCGCGATGATCGCCGCGTGGCAGGTACGGCCGCCACGGTTGGTGACGATCGCGGCGGCGCGCTTCATTACCGGTTCCCAGTCCGGGTCGGTCATGTCGGTGACGAGCACGTCGCCCGGCTTGACGCTGTCCATCTCGGACGAGTCGCGCACCAGACGCACCACGCCCTGGCCGACCTTCTGGCCGATCGCGCGGCCTTCGGCCAACACGGCGGACTTGGTGTTGATGCGGTAGCGGCGCAGCGTCTCGACGCGGCCTTCCTGCGACTTCACGGTTTCCGGACGCGCCTGCAGGATGTACAGCTTGCCATCCTGGCCGTCACGGCCCCACTCGATGTCCATCGGGCGGCCGTAGTGCTTCTCGATGATCAGCGCGTACTGAGCCAGTTCTTCCACTTCGGCGTCGGTGATCGAGAACTGCTTGCGCTGCGCCGGCTCGACGTCGATGGTCTTGACCGAACGGCCGGCCTGGGCCGCGTCGGTGAATTCCATCTTGATCAGCTTGGAGCCGAGGTTCTTGCGCAGCACCGCCGGGCGGCCGGCCTGCAGGGTCGGCTTGTGGACGTAGAACTCGTCCGGGTTCACCGCGCCTTGCACCACGGTCTCACCCAGGCCGTAGGAAGCGGTGATGAACACCACGTCCTTGAAGCCCGATTCGGTATCGATGGTGAACATCACGCCGGCGGCGCCGGAGTCCGAACGCACCATGCGCTGCACGCCGGCCGACAGGGCGACCTCTTCGTGGGCAAAGCCCTTGTGCACGCGGTAGGAGATGGCGCGGTCGTTGTACAGCGATGCGAACACATGCTTCATCGCGTCCTTGACGTTGTCGAGGCCGCGAATGTTCAGGAAGGATTCCTGCTGGCCGGCGAACGAGGCGTCCGGCAGGTCTTCGGCAGTGGCAGAGGAGCGGACGGCCACCGAGATATCGGCGCCGCCGTCGGCAACCATTTGCTCCCAGGCGGTTTTGATTTCGTCTTCGAGCTGAGCCGGGAACGGGGTATCGACGATCCACTGACGGATCTGCTTGCCGATGCGGGCAAGCTCGGTCACGTCGTCGATATCGAGGTTGGACAGCGCCGCTTGAATGCGGTCTGCCAGGCCTTCGTGTGCAAGAAACGCGCGGTAGGCTTCGGCGGTTGTGGCGAAGCCACCTGGCACGCGTACGCCGGAATTGGCAAGCTGGGAGATCATTTCGCCAAGCGAAGCGTTCTTGCCGCCGACGCTTTCCACGTCGGTCATGCGCAGCTTGTCAAACCAGATTACGAAGTTCTCTGCCATCACTAAACTTCCTGTTTTGGGGGAATGGGGGACGATCAGCCGGCATTCTATCCCAATCCGGCCGCGCTGGACCAACCCATGCCGCATTGCACAAAGCCTTACGGCTGCTGGCGATTAAGCTCACGACAGAATCTGTCGCCTGTTTATAATAGCGAGGTGCGCCAACCGGAAGAGAAACACCCGGCAAACCCTGCCCCGGCGTTATAAATCGCCCGTTTTCCGGCTGGTCGCGGTGCAACCCGCCGCTCGTCGAATCGTCCCCCCGAGGTGCTTTCATGCCACACCGCCGTTCCGCTTTCTTCATCTCCGACCGCACCGGCATCACCGCCGAATCGCTCGGCAACACGCTGCTCACCCAGTTCGACACGCTGGAGTTCAAGCGCGAAACCATCCCGTTCGTCGACACGGTGGAAAAGGCGCAGGAAGTGGCGGCACGCATCAGCAACAGCGCCGACAGCGACCAGCACCGCCCGCTGGTGTTCTCCAGCATCGTCAATCCGGAAGTGCGCGCCGCGATCAAGGTGGACGGCGCACTGTGCATCGACTTCTTCGAGGCCTTCATCGGCCAGATCGAGGGCGAGCTGGTGCAGCGCGCCTCTCTGAGCGTCGGACGCGCCCACGGCATGATCAACGAAGAGAAGTACGACAGCCGGATCGAGGCGGTGAACTTCTCGCTCACCCACGACGACGGCGTGAAGCTGAAAGACCTGGACGAGGCCGACGTGATCCTGGTCGGCGTGTCGCGCTCGGGCAAGACCCCGACCTGCCTGTACCTGGCGCTGCAGTACGGCATCCGTGCCGCCAACTACCCGCTGACCCCGGAAGACCTCGGCTCGCCGACGCTGCCTAAGATGCTGCTGCCGTTCCGCCACAAACTGTTCGGCCTGACCATTGACCCGACGCGCCTGCACAATATCCGCACCGAGCGCCGTCCGGACTCGAAGTACGCCAGCATGGAAAACTGCCGCTCCGAGGTGAACGAGGCCGAGTCGATGTTCCGCCATCACGGCGTGTCGTTCATCAGCACCACCCACAAGTCGATCGAAGAGATCGCCACCAACATCCTGCACAAGGCCAATCTGAAGCGCCGCTTCTGAGAACCTATTTACGATCTGCTGCACTCGGGTGATCCTGCGTTGAAATGCCGCTCAACATGCTCATGGACTTCATGTCCATTCCGCTGTTTCGCATCATTTCGCCTTGTCTGACCCTTCGTTCGCGAGATCGTAAACAGGTTCTGAGCATCACCGACTGGCACCGCTCACTTTTGTTGGCCATGCTGGCTTGACCGGCACCGCAACTCGGGTGCAGACTGACTCTCATGACAAACGTACGCATCGCATCCCGTTTTTGGTGGTGGCGCTTCACCTAGAGGCGGCACCGCGGTTGCGTATCTAAAACACCCGGAGCCTGCCGGCCAGGCGCTCCGGGTGTTTTGTTTCCTCCCTCCGCTCACCGGCAGACTCTCCCGACAAGACAGGAGACACCATGAGCGACTTTGCCGTATCCCCAACCGACATCATCCTCACCGGCGACCGCACCACCGGCCAACTGCACCTGGGCCACTACGTCGGCTCGCTGCGCAACCGCGTCATTCTGCAGGAGCAGTGCAAGCAGTTCCTGCTGCTCGCCGACGCGCAGGCGCTCACCGACAATATGGGCAACTACCTGAAGGTGCGCGACAACGTGCTGCAGGTGGCGCTCGACTACCTGGCGGTGGGCATCGACCCGAAAAAGAGCACCATCTTCATCCAGAGCCTGGTACCGGAGCTGTCGGAGCTGGCGTCCTACTACCTGAACCTGGTGACGGTGGCGCGCCTCGAGCGCAACCCGACCATCAAGGACGAGATCAAGCAGCGCGGCTACGAGCGCGACATCCCGGCCGGCTTCCTCACCTACCCGGCGGCGCAGGCGGCCGACATCACCGCGTTCAAGGCCACCATCGTGCCAGTGGGAGCCGACCAGATCCCGATGATCGAGCAGACCAACGAGATCGTGCGCCGCTTCAACGCCAGCGTGAACGCCGAGGTGCTGATCGAAGCGCGTGCGGTGGTGCCCGAGGCCGGTGCGCGCCTGCCGGGCATCGACGGCAAGGCCAAGATGTCCAAGTCGCTCGGCAACGCACTGCCACTGTCGGCCAGCCCCGACGAGATCCGCCAGGCGGTAAGGATGATGTACACCGACCCGAAGCACCTGAAGGTCAGCGACCCGGGCGAGGTCGAGGGCAATGTGGTGTTCACCTATCTGGATGTCTTCGAGCCGGACACTGCGCTGGTCGAGGACCTGAAGGCGCGCTACCGCCAGGGCGGCCTCGGCGACACCGTGATCAAGAAACAGCTAGAAGAACGCCTGCAGGCGCTGCTCGAACCGATCCGCACCCGCCGCGAACAGCTGGCGCGCGACCCGCTGGCGGTGATGGAGATTCTGAAGGACGGCACCCGCCAGGCACGCGAGGTGGCCGCCAAGACCTTGGGCGAAGTGAAGCACGCGATGGGCCTGACCTATTTCTGAGCCGAAGAAAGGACATCCCATGCCCGACCACCACGGCAGCACGCCGCCGAACGGCCTGCCCCGCTACCGCCTGTTGACCGGCCCGGACGACGCCAGCTTCTGCCAGCGCGTCAGCGAGGCGCTGGAACTGGGCTACGCGCTGTACGGCTCACCGGCCGCCACCTTCAATGGCGAACGGGTGATCGTGGCCCAGGCGGTACTGTGGCCGAGCCATTCGGTCAAGCACTGAGCCGCGCCCGCAAAAAAGCCGTGCCACCGATCGGGGCACGGCTTTTTCCTTGTCCTGCATTCCCGTCAAGGTGGCGGCTCGTCCCCGTCGCGCGGGGCGAAGCGCTGGCGCCGGTCGCGCAGCTTCAGCAGGCGCCGCTCGCGGCGGTCGTGCAGCTCGTGCCGCACCACCATCTCGCTGCCGTACAACCCCACCAGCCGCGCCACCAACACCGCCAGATAAAGCTGACCGGACACCGCCTCGAACATTACCAGCCCGCGTGCCGCGCGGGTGCCGGCGACCACGTCGCCGAAGCCGAGCGTGGTTAGGCTGATGAAGCTGAAATACTGGGCGGTGAAATAGTCGACCGACTGCGGGCCGTGGTCGGTACTGGCGATCAACGAGTTCGGATCGAGTATGTCGAGGGCGAAATAGAACGCGCCTCAGCCGATGCCGAACAGCAGATAGACGCTCAAGACGGCAAAGATGCGCTCGCGGTCGACCCGGCCGGCCTGCCATACCGAGGGCAGGATCAGCGCCACCGCCCACTAGGCCAGCGCCCCCACAGCAGATAGCCGATCTCCACCACCCGGTGGTGACCGCTCAGCCAGACGCCGAGCCACAGCAGCACCGCCAGCCCGCCGCCAACCAACAGCCCACGGCCACGCCGGACCCGCAGTTCGCCGATGATCACCACCGCCATCACCAGCACCAGAAAGGCGCCGGCGATGCGCACCTCGATGTGGTCCATGCCCAGCGCGCGGGTCAGCGGCGATTGCAGCAATGCCAGCAACAGCGAGCCGAACAGCAGCTGATAACGGCGGTGTAGCAGACGGTCGTAGAGCGTTTGCATCCCCTTCCTTCGATACGGCATGAGGCCGGCTCGGCCAGAGCGGGTCAGCCCGGTAGCGGCACGCTGACGCTCAGTCCGTCGTAGCCTACCTCGATGCCCGGCGGGCAGCGGCCGGACAGCTCGTGGTACTCCAGGCCATGCGTCATGTGGATCAGCACGGTGCGGCGGGCGCCGATGCGCGCCGCCCACTCGAACGACTGCTCCACCCCCAGGTGCGACTTGTACGGCATGTTTCGCAGGCAGTCGAGGAACAACACCTCCAGCCCTTCGAGCAGCGCCAGGCTGCTATCAGGGATCGCCGACAGGTCGGTCAACCAGGCGACATTGCCGACGCGCCAGCCGGCGCACGGCCAGCTGCCGTGTTCGAGCGGGATCGGCGTGAAGGTCACGCCGCCGAATTCGAACGGGCCGCTCACCGTTTCGGCCAACAGCACCGGCTTGTCCCACTGCGGGGTCGGCGTCGACAGCGTGTAGCCGAAGCGCTCGGTGATGTTATTCATCGTGAATTCGTTGCCGAACAGGTGGATCGCGCCCTTCTTCACGTAGCAGAACGCGCGCAGGTCGTCGATGCCGTTCAGGTGGTCGGCGTGCGGGTGGGTGTACAGCACCATGTCGACCCGGGTGATGCCCTCGCGCAGCGCCTGCTGGCGCAGGTCGGGCCCGGTGTCGATCAGCACGCCCATGCCGTTCACCGTCAGATACGCCGAGCAACGGGTGCGGCGATTCCGCGGGTCGGGCGAGGAGCAGGTCGGGCAGTCGCAGCCGATGGCCGGAGTGCCGGAGCTGGAGCCGCAGCCGAGTATGGTCAGGTCGACGGTTTGAGTCACGAAGGCTCCCTCAAGGTTGGCCGAACGGGCGCGGCACCTTGCTGAACAGGGTGTAGAAATTGTCGGTGGTCGCTTCGGCCAACGCTTCGAACGACATGCCACGCAGCTCGGCGACATGCTCGGCGACGTGACGCACGAAGCCCGGCTCGTTCTGCTTGCCGCGGAACGGTATCGGCGCAAGATACGGCGAATCGGTTTCGACCAGCATGCGGTCGAGCGGCACCATCTTGGCCACTTCCTTCAATTCCTGCGCGCTCTTGAAGGTGACGATGCCGGAGAACGAGATGTAGAAACCCAGGTCGAGCGCAGCCTTCGCCACCTCGCGGTTCTCGGTGAAGCAGTGCATCACGCCGCGCTCGGCGCCGCTCTCCTGCATGATGCGCAGCGTGTCGGCCGCCGACTCTCGGGTGTGGATGATCAGCGGCAGACCGGTGCGGCGCGCGGCGCGGATGTGCACGCGAAAACGCTCGTGCTGCCAGGACAGATCGCCCTTACACCAGTGGTAGTCGAGGCCGGTCTCGCCGATGCCGACCACCTTGGGGTGGGCGGCGTGCGCGACCAGCTCGTCCTCGCTGAATTCGGCGGCGTCCTTGTCATCCGGGTGGATGCCGACGGTGGCGTAGAGGTGCGGATACGCCTCGGCCAGCGCCAGCACCGACGGATAGTCGGGACGGCTGACGCCGATCACCAGCGCCAGCTCGACGCGGTTCTCCTGCATGCGCGCCAGCACCTCGGGCAGCCGGGCGGTCAGGTCGGGAAAATTCAGATGGCAGTGCGAATCAACAAGCATGTCGGGCAACCGCCGACGCCCGCCGGATTCGGCCCGGCGCCGGCAAAGAAATGATCATTAAGGACCGGGCACGACGGCGCCCCCTACTACAAGGACCGTTGCGTCGGGCGATCGTTCGCCTCGGGCCGGCGGCTCTCAGCCGGCACGGCGCCCGGCGAACAGCTGCAGATAGTCCATCAGCAGCGCTTCGAGCTGCAGGCGCACATTCAGGGTGTGGTGCCCGTACGGCGTCAGCGCCAGTACCCGGTCGTAGCAGGCCAACAGCGCGGCCGGATCGGCGCGTTCGGCCAACTTCGCCAGCACCGCCTGCTGATCCGGATAATAGCGGATATGCCCAGCCAGCCTCAAACCGGCCAGGTCGCTCAACCATTTGGCCAGCCAGGACAGCGGTACCGCCAGCGGCTGCTTCTGCTTGTCGACCTGCTCGGCGATGGCCAACGCCCCGGCCAGGCTCGGCGTGGCCAGCGAGGCGACGAAGTCGCGGCGCAGCGCCGCCTCGGCCGGGTCGTGCTCGAACAACGGGCTACCGCCATGCTGCGCCAGCTCCGCCTCGGCATTGGCGATGCCCTGTTCGGCCAACCACGCGAGCGCGGTGTCGCGGTCCGGCGCCGCCAGCGGAAACTGCCGGCAGCGGCTCTTGATGGTCGGCAACAGCCGCGCGTGCGCGTGGCTCACCAGCAGGAACAGCACATTGGCCGGCGGCTCCTCCAGAATCTTCAGCAGCGCGTTGGACGCCTGCAGATTCATCGCCTCGGCCGGTTCGACCAACACCACGCGGCGGCCGCCGCGGTGCGCACTCAGGTGGGCGAAGTCGATCACCTCGCGCACCGCCTCGACCTTGATCTGCGGCAGCTTGCGGGCGGCGGGCTTGCCCTCGCCCTCCTCGTCGCCATCAGGGCTCAGCAGGCGGAAGTCCGGGTGGCTACCGGCGTCGAACCAGTGGCAGGCCTGGCACTGGCCGCAGGCGTCCTGCTCGGGGGTCGGCGCCTCGCACAGCAGCGCGCGCGCCACCGACTCGGCGAAGGCGCGCTTGCCGATGCCGGCCGGGCCGGTAAACAGCCAGGCGTTCGGCAGTTGGCCGAACTCGCGGCGCAGCTGCCGCCAGGCGTCGGCCTGCCAGGGCAGACGGCTCATGCGCGCTCCTTCAAGGCCGCCAAGTGTGCGGCGATGTCGCGCTGGATCGCTTCGATGTCGCTGCTGGCGTCGATCACTGCGAAGCGTGCCGGCTCGGCGGCGGCGCGGGCGAGATAGGCGCTGCGCACCCGCTCGTGGAACTCGGCCGCCTCCAGCTCGAAGCGGTCCAGGGTGCGGCTGGCGGCCATGCGCGCCTGCGACACCGCCAGCGGCACGTCGAGCAGCAGGGTCAGGTCCGGCTGCAAGCCCTGCTGCACCCAGTCCTCCAGCACGCGGATACGTTCGGCCGACACGCCGCGCCCGCCGCCCTGGTAGGCAAAGGTGGCGTCGGTGAAGCGGTCGGACACCAGCCAGCGCCCGGTGGCCAGCGCCGGCGCGATCACCCGAGCGATGTGCTCCATCCGCCCGGCGAACATCAGCAGCGTCTCGGTATCGAGCGTCGCCTCGGTGTCGACGTCGAGCAGCAGCGCGCGCAGCTTCTCGCCCAGCGGCGTGCCGCCCGGCTCGCGGGTGAACACGGTGTCGATCTGCTGTTCGGCCAACCAGTCGCGGATGAACGCCAGGTGGGTGCTCTTGCCGGCGCCGTCGAGGCCTTCCAGGGTGATGAAACGTCCACGGGCCATCTCAGCCGCCTTTCTTCAGAATGTATTTGCGCACCGCGGCGTTGTGCTCGTCGAGGGTCTCGGAGAACTGCGAGCTGCCGTCGCCGCGCGCGACGAAGTACAGCGCGCGGGTGTCGGCCGGATGCGCGGCCGCTTCCAGCGCGGCGCGGCCCGGCAGCGAGATCGGCGTCGGCGTCAGCCCGCTGCGGGTATAGGTGTTGTACGGCGTGTCGCGGCGCAAGTCGGCACGGCTGATGTTGCCGCGATAGGCAGCGCCCATGCCGTAGATCACCGACGGGTCGGTCTGCAGCCGCATGCCGATGCTCAAGCGGTTGGTAAACACCGCGGCGACGCTCGGCCGGTCGGCGTCCTGCGAGGTTTCCTTCTCGATCAGGCTCGCCATCGTCAGCAGTTCGTAAGGTTGGCTATACGGCAGATGGGCGCTGCGCTGCGCCCAGACGCTGGTCAGCTGCTGCTGCATGGTGCGGTAGGCGCGCCGGTACAGGTCGAGATCGCTGGAGCCGGGCACGAAGAAATAGGTGCTGGGGAAGAACAGTCCCTCGGCGCGCGGCTCGGTCGCACCGATTGCGGTGAGCAGCGCTTCTTCGCTCAGGCCGCGGCTGTCGTGCTTCAGGTCCGACTCGCGGTCGACCGCGGCGCGGAACTGGCGGAAGCTCCAGCCCTCGATCACCGTCACGCTGGCTTGATCCGGATTGCCCTCGGCGAAGCGCTTGAGCAACTGCCACATCGCCACCGGCGAGCTGATCTCGTAGAGGCCGGCCTTGATCTTGCGGTCGGTACCGCCAATCCGCGCCAGCGCCACCATGATCCAGCGGTTGCGGATCAGGCCATCCTTTTCCAGCATGTACGCGACCTGGTGCAACGTGCGGTTCGGCCCCACGATCACGTTGTACGGCGATTGCGGCAGCGGTACCGGCACCGCGACCACCCAGGCCAGCCACAGGACGCCGGCGGCCAGCAGCGCGGCAATCAGACGGACAAAAAGTTTAAGCATGCAATACGAAACTCAGGAGGACGCCGCCGACCGGGGACCGATGCTCGGCAAAGCCGGCATGATACCCTGCACGCCGCTTGACGCGAAGCGGCGG
Organism: Neisseriaceae bacterium JH1-16; assembly: GCA_025989215.1. Taxonomy (GTDB): domain Bacteria; phylum Pseudomonadota; class Gammaproteobacteria; order Burkholderiales; family Chromobacteriaceae; genus Crenobacter_A. The sequence goes on from JAPDNP010000004.1 coordinate 123,151, forward strand.
CCGGCGCTCAACGGCCGGCGCCCCCTGGGGTCGGCACGCAGGCGCCGTCCGGCGGACGCGGCGAACGATCGATGCCGTAGCGTGCGATCAGCGCGGCAAACTCGGCGCGATCGAGCGCCAGGTCGCCTTCCGGCAGCTGCAGCGCCAGCTCGCCCTCGCCAGCCAGGAAGGCCGCCAGCGCCCCCTCGCCGGCCGGCTGCCCCCGCTCGTCGATCAGGCATTCGGCCAAGGTTGTCCAGTCGCGGTCGTCGAGCCGCGCCAACTCGCCGGCCATCTCCAGATACAGGTCGCCGTCGTCGCTCAAGAAGGCGGCACGCGGCACCGCCTCCTCGCAGGGCGGCGTCAGCGTCCAGCCAACCGGGGCATGACGCGCCACGAACGGCGCGGCGTCGAGCGCGACATACACCTTCTGCGGACCGTTCTGCACGTAATAGCGCCCCTGCCCGTCGCGCGCATAATTGCGCTGCAGGAAGTCGAGCAGGCCGGTGTGCTCGACCCGCGTGCCGTCCAGCCACCACTGGCCGCGCGCGTCGAGGCGCAGCCATCCGTACACCGCAGGCACGTTCGGCCACTTCGCCATCGCCGCCAGAACCATCGCATCCATTCACACTCTCCTTTGCGCCCAGCCGGATCCGGCCTGGCGATCCAGCCCGCCGTGCGCCTCGTTAAGCCGCGCAGTCCCTGTCATAAGCTGAGGCCGCAACTGCGCAACACAAGCCCGACACGGTTTCTTATCCCGCCCGCAGCACCGCCGACGGTGGCGTCCTCACCACGGTGCGCACCAGCGGCCAGCCGGACAGCGTCACCACCAGCATCCCCGCCCCCATGCCCAGCAGCGGCAGCCAGGGATTGAGCGTCAGCGGCAGATTGAACAACTGGGTCGCCGCCACCGTGCCGAGCGCCATCGCGCCCAGGCCGGCCAACAGCCCAGCCAGCGCGCCGAGCCAGGCCAGCTCCGACAGCACCACGCCGCGCACCTGCTGGCGCGAGGCGCCGAGCGCCCGCATCAGCCCGGCGTCGAACAGCCGCTCGTCGCGGGTCGCCGCCAGCGCCGCCCACAACACCAGCAGCCCCGCCGCCAGCGCCAGCGCGAACATCGCCTCCACCGCGCGCGCCAGCCGGTCGACCACCGCGCGCACCTCGTCGATGATCGCGGTCACGTCGATCACCGTCAGATTGGGGAAGCGCTGCACCAGCGCATTGACGGTTTCCTCGCTATCCGGCGGCAGGTGGAAGCTGGTGATGTAGCTAGCCGGCTGGTCGCCGAGCCAGCTAGCCGGCGCAATCACGAAGAAATTCACTCGGAAGCTGTCCCAGGCCACCTCGCGCAGGCTGGTCACCCGCGCCTCGTACGGCGTGCCGCCGATATCGAAAGTCAGCACGTCGCCCAACTTGATGCCCAACGTCTTCGCCAGCCCCTTCTCCACCGAGAACTGCGGCTTGGCGCGCTTGGCCGGCCACCAGGCGCCGCCGGAGAGCCGGTTGCCGGCCGGCAGCGCGTCGCTCCACGACAGGTTGAACTCGCGTTCGGCCAACCTTTTCGCCTGGTCCGACTCGTAGCGGTTCGGCTGCACCGCGGTGCCATTGATCTCGGTGAGGCGCGCCCGCACCATCGGCGACAGTACCGGCGCGGTCAGCCCGGACTGCGCCAGCTGATCGGCGACGCCGTCGCGCTGCGGCGGCTGGATATTGATCACGAAGCGGTTCGGCGCATCGGGCGGGATGCTGCGCTGCCAGGCGCCGATCAGGTCGGCCCGCACCACCGTCAGCGTCAGCAGCGCCATCAGTCCCACCGACAGCGCGACGATCTGGATCACCGCCAGCCAGGGCCGGCGCGCCAGGCTCGCCACCCCGTGGCGCCAGCCGACCCGGCCGCCGGCCGGCAGGCGTCGTGCCAGCCACACCACCAGCGCGGCCACCAGTGCCACACCGGCCAGAAAGGCCGCCAGGCCGCCCAGCCACACCGCGGCGAGGCGCGCATCGCCGATCTGCCAGGCGGTCAGCCCCAACAGCACCGCCACCGCCAGCAGCGGCGCGATGAAACCTTGTCGGGTGGCCGGCAGTTCGGCGCGCAGCACCGCCAGCGCCGACACCTGGCGAATCGCGGCCAAGGGCGGCAGGGCCAGCCCGGCCAGCAGCACTAGCGCCGCGGTCGGCCCCATCGCCCAGGCGAACCAGCCCGGCTGCGGCAGCCCCTCGCCGAGCAGGCTGCCGGCCAGGCGCAACAGCAACTGCTGCACCGCGTAGCCCGCCACCGTGCCCAGCACGCCGGCGGCCAGCCCCACCAGCAGGAACAGCCCGGCGAACAAGCGCCACACCTCGCCCGAGGTCAACCCCAGGCTGCGCAGCACCGCCACCGACTGCCAGTGACGCGCCAGATAGCGGCGCACCGCCAGCGCCACCGCGGCGGCAGCCAGCGCCACCGTCAGCATTGCGGTCATGCCGAGAAAACGCCGCGCGCGCTCCAGCGCGCTCTTCACTTCGGGGCGCGCCTCCTCGACGTTCTCCAACCGTGCGCCGCGCGGCAGTCGCGGCGTGAGCCAGGCGCGCATCGCCTCGACCCGGTCCGGCTCGCCGGCCAGCATCAGCCGCCAGCGTATCCGGCTGCCCTCTTGCACCAAGCCGGTGGCCGGCAGATCGGCCAGGTTGAACATCAGCCGCGGCACGAAGTTGTAGAGATCGAGCGTGGCGTCCGGCTCGCGCACGATCTCGCCGGCCAGGGTCAGGCTGCGTTGGCCGACCTGCAGCGTATCGCCAAGCTTCAGCTTCAGCCGGCCGATTAGCCGCGAGTCGGCCCAGGCCTCGCCCGGAGCCGGGTGCAGGACGCCGTTGACGAGCACGCCATCGGCGCGGCGTATCGTCACCGCCCCGCGCAAGGGATAGCCGTTCGACACCGCCTTGAAGGTGGCCAGCTGCGCCTGGCCGCCGGCGAACACCATCGACGGGAAGGTCGCGCTGTCGACCGCCGCCAGTTGCCGGTGGGCGGCCTGCTGACGCAGCGCGGCGTCGGCCGGCGCATCGGCGCTGTACACCAGGTCGGCGGCCAGCAGCTGGCTGGCCTGCAGCGTCAGCGAGCGCTCCACCCGGTCCGAGAAGAACGCCACGCTCGCCATCGCCACCACCGCGACTACCAGTGCCAGCGCCAGCACCGTCAGCTCGCCGGCGACCAGCTCGCGGCGGGCGAAGCGCCAGGCGAACACCAGCCGGCGCCAGCCCTTCATCGCCCGGCTCCGGACAGCTTGCCGTCGACCAGCCGGTAGATCGCGTCACAGCGGCTGGCCAGCTCGTTGTCGTGGGTCACCAGCACCAGCGCGGTGCCCTCCTCCTCGTTCAGCGTGAACAGCAGGTCGATGATCTGCCGGCCGGTGGCCGGGTCGAGGTTGCCGGTCGGCTCGTCGGCGAACAGCAGCTTAGGCCGGATCACGAAGGCGCGCGCCAGCGCCACGCGCTGCTGCTCGCCGCCGGACAGGTGCTTCGGATAGTGCTTGAGGCGATGCCCCAGGCCGACCCGCTCCAGCATCGCCCGCGCCGCCTCGCGCGCATCGCGCCGGCCGGACAGCTCCAGCGGCAGCAGCACGTTCTCCAGCGCGGTCAGTTGCGGCATCAGTTGGAAGTTCTGGAACACGAAGCCGACCTTGTCGCGGCGCAACACCGCGCGCTGATCCTCGGACAGACCGGACAGACGTTGGCCGAACAGCGCGATCTCTCCGGAGCTCGGGTAATCCAAGCCGGCCAGCAGCGACAACAGCGTCGACTTGCCCGACCCCGAGGTTCCGACGATCGCCACGCTCTCGCCCTCGAACAGCGACAAAGTGGCACTTCGCAGGATGGTGAGGGTCTCACCGTTGAAGCTGACTTGCTTGCCAAGTTCGCTCGCCGCCAAAATGGCGGCTGACGATAAGGGAGTCGACATGTCCAAGGCGCTACGCATCCTCTTGTTATGGTGTCTGGCCCTGCCGGTACCGGCGGCCACGATCCTGGTGTTCGGCGACAGCCTGTCCGCCGGCTACGGCCTGTCGCCCGGCCAGGGCTGGGTCAGCCTGTTGCAGCAACAGCTGGGCGGCACCCATCAGGTGGTCAACGCCAGCCAGTCCGGCGAGACCACCGCCGGCGGCCTGTCGCGGCTGCCACAGGCGCTGAAAGCCCACAAGCCGCAGGTGGTAGTGATCGAGCTCGGCGGCAACGACGGCCTGCGCGGCCTGCCGCTGGCCGAGATGCGGGCCAACCTCGACACGATGATCCGTGCCAGCCGCGCCGCCGGCGCCCGGGTGTTGCTGGTCGGCATGGCGCTGCCTCCTAACTATGGCCGTCCGTATACCGAACAGTTCCACGCAGTGTATGACAGCCTGGCTCGCCAGCACCGGCTCGCCTACGTACCGCTGCTGGTCGCCGGCTTCGCGACCGACCGCCGCCGCTTCCAGGCCGACGGCATCCACCCGCTCGCCGCCGCCCAACCGCAGATGATGCAGACGGTATACCGCCAACTGCGCCCCCTACTGAAAAGCTAGCAGAAATAGCCCTGGCCGGGCTGCTTCTCCAGTCGCTATAGTAAAGCCTCTGCCATGTGGCGTTATGTCAATTTATACATATTGCAATAGTTTCTTAACGTGAAGACAATGACTCATCGCGTTAATCAACAGGAGACTTCTGCATGAAAACTTCCGCTCGCAACCAGTTCAACGGCACCATTTCCGCCCTGCGCCAGGGCGCGGTCAACGACGAAGTCGAGCTGACCCTGGCCGGCGGCACCAAGCTCGCCGCCGTCGTCACCCGCGACAGCAGCGCCGCGCTGGGCCTGGCGACCGGCAAGGAAGTCATCGCCTTGGTGAAGGCCCCGTGGATCGTGCTCGCCACCGGCGCCGACGATCTGCAATTCTCGGCCCGCAACCAGCTGACCGGCACCGTCAGCGCCGTGATCAAGGGCGCCGTGAACAGCGAAGTGCTGCTGTCACTCGACGGCGGCCTGACCCTGGCAGCGGTGATCACCAACGACAGCGTCGACGACCTGCAACTGGCCGCCGGCAAGACCGCCACCGCGCTGTTCAAGGCCTCCAGCGTGATCCTGGCCGTCAAGAAGTAAGCGTTACGACCAAGCCGCCTGTGCTCCCGTACCATCTACGACTGCACACCAGGCCGGAGTAGCTGCTACGAAGCGTTTCGGCCAACGTTGGCCGAACGGCATGAAAAAACCCCGCTGCAAGCAGCGGGGTTTTTTGTGGCCATGTAACCGGAAACCGGATTACAGGCTCTGAGCGTTCTCAGCCAGGTAGGAAGCCACGCCAGCCGCGTCGGCCTTCATGCCTTTCTTACCCTTGTTCCAGCCGGCCGGGCACACTTCGCCGTTTTCTTCGGTGAACTGCAGCGCGTCGATCATGCGGATCATTTCGTCGACGTTGCGACCCAGCGGCAGGTTGTTCACCACTTGGTGCTGCACCACGCCCGACTTGTCGATCAGGAACGAACCGCGGTAGGCCACGCCACCTTCGGACTCAACGTCGTAGGCCTTGGCGATGTCGTGCTGGATGTCGGCAACCAGGCTGTAGCCCACTTGGCCGATACCGCCCTTTTCCACCGGGGTGTTGCGCCATGCGGCGTGGGTGAAGTGGCTGTCGATCGACACGCCGATCACTTCCACATTGCGCTGCTTGAACTCGGCCAGACGGTTGTCGAAGGCGATCAGTTCGGACGGGCACACGAAGGTGAAGTCCAGCGGGTAGAAGAACACCACCGCGTACTTGCCTTCGGTTTCCTGCTTGAAGCTGAAGTTTTCGACGATCTCGCCATTGCCTTTGACGGCGGCGAAGGTCTTCTCAGCGGAATCAAAGAACGGGGCTTGCTTGCCAACGAGTACGGCCATGGAATGCTCCTAGGTAATGCGTTTCACAGACAACCGGCAGCGCGAACGCCGCCGGCGTGGATATCGCCGAGGTTATAAAACAGAACGCCCCGGCGCGACCAATTGGAAATCCATATAAGGACGATTGAGCTCCGCTATGCGGGCAATGCGTCGTCTTTTCACAATGCGGGCAGCCCGGCGCATTTCAAGCGCACGAGGCAGTTGCCGCACAGATAAGGCCATGAAAAAACGGGCAACCGCTGGTTGCCCGTTGATAGCCGCCATAACTGATGACGATCAGCTGGCGATTTCGGCCTTCTTGTTCAGGCGCAGGTTCAGCTCGCGCAGCTGCTTCTCGTCGACCGCGTTCGGCGCGTTGGTCAGCAGACACTGGGCGCGCTGGGTCTTCGGGAAGGCGATCACGTCGCGGATCGACTCGGCGCCGCACATCAGCGTCACCAGGCGGTCCAGACCGAAGGCCAGGCCACCGTGCGGCGGCGCGCCGAACTTCAGGTTGTCGAGCAGGAAGCCGAACTTGTTCTGCTGCTCTTCCGGGCTGATCTTCAGCGCGGCGAACACCTTCTCCTGGATGTCGGCGCGGTGGATACGCACCGAACCGCCACCGATTTCCCAACCGTTCAGCACCATGTCGTAGGCACGCGCCAGGCAGTTGGCCGGATCGGTTTCCATCAGGTCCTCGTGACCCGGTTTCGGGCTGGTGAACGGATGGTGGCAGGCGGTCCAGCGATCGTCGTCCTCGTCGTGCTCGAACATCGGGAAGTCGACCACCCACAGCGGACGCCATTCCTTGACGAAGAAGCCACCGGCTTCGCCGCGCTCGTGGCCGATCTTGATGCGCAGCGCGCCGATCGCCTCGTTGACGACTTTCGCCTTGTCGGCGCCGAAGAAGATGATGTCGCCATCCTGAGCTTCGGTGCGCGCCATGATTTCGGTCAGCGCAGCAACCGACAGGAACTTCACGATCGGCGACTGCAGGCCGCTGGTCTCGTCGTTGGTGACCTTGGTCTTGTCGTTGACCTTGATGTAGGCCAGGCCCTTGGCACCGTAGATGCCGACGAACTGGGTGTACTCGTCGATTTCCTTGCGGCTCAAGGCAGCACCGCCCGGCACGCGCAGCGCAACCACACGACCGTTGTGCAGGTCGGCGGCGCCGCGGAACACCTTGAACTCCTCGGTCTTCATCAGATCGGTCAGTTCGGTGAACTTGAGGCTGACGCGCAGATCCGGCTTGTCCGAACCGTAGTAGAACATCGCGTCGTTGTACGCCATGCGTGGGAAGTCGCCCAGCTCCACGTCCATCACGTCGCGGAAGATCTCACGCGCCATGCCTTCGGTGATGTCCATGATCTCGTCCTCGTTCAGGAACGAGGTTTCCAAGTCGATCTGGGTGAATTCCGGCTGGCGATCGGCACGCAGGTCTTCGTCGCGGAAGCACTTGGTGATCTGGTAATAGCGGTCGAAGCCGGCCACCATCAGCAGTTGCTTGAACAGCTGCGGGCTTTGCGGCAGCGCGAAGAATTCGCCCGGGTGCACGCGGCTCGGCACCAGGTAGTCGCGCGCGCCTTCCGGGGTCGAGCGGGTCAGCATCGGGGTTTCGATGTCGATGAAGCCCTGCTTGTCCAGGTACTGGCGCACGCCCATTGCCACGCGGTAGCGCAGGCGCAGGTTCTTCTGCATCGCCGGGCGGCGCAGGTCGATCACGCGGTTGGTCAGGCGAACGTTTTCCGACAGGTTTTCGTCGTCAACCTGGAACGGCGGGGTCACCGCAGCGTTGAGGATCTCGATCTGTTTGCCGAGGATCTCGATCGCGCCGGAGGTCAGGTTGCTGTTAACGGTGCCTTCCGGGCGCGCGCGCACCAGGCCGGTGATCGATACGACGAATTCGCTGCGGCAGCTATCGGCGGTCGCAAAGGCTTCCGGGGTATCCGGGTCGAACACCACCTGCACCAGACCTTCGCGGTCGCGCAGGTCGATGAAGATCACCCCGCCGTGGTCGCGGCGGCGGTGCACCCAGCCCTTAACCGTGACGGTCTGGCCGAGGTATTTGGTGTCAATGAGTCCGCTGTAGTCGGTTCGCATGATGTTCTGCTGTATTGAAGTTTTAAATAGAGTCGGATGGGTCTGGCAACAGCTTAGCCGGCTTTCTGGGCCGGGGCCACCATCCCCATCGAGATCGCGTATTTCAGGGCCTCGTCGACACTCATCGCCAGCGGCTTGGTGTCGGCCCGCGCCACCATCACGAAATAGCCCGAGGTCGGGTTCGGGATGGTCGGCACGTAGACGCCGATACAGTCGTCGCCCAATTCCTGGGTGACGGCACCCGGCAAGGGGCCGGTCTGGAAGGCGACGGTCCACATGCCCTGGTGGGGAAACTGCACCAGGATCGGCGTCTTGAACGCCTGGCCGTTATCCGACAAGAGCGTGTCGCTGACCTGTTTGACGCTGCTATAGATGGTCTTGACCACCGGGATGCGCGACAACAGCGCGTCCCACAGGTCGATCAGCCGCTGGCCGAGCACATTGGCGGCCAGCATGCCGGTACCGAGCAGGATCAGCACCGCCAACAGCACGCCCAGGCCCGGGATGTCGAAACCGAACAGGGCTTCGGGACGCAGGCTGCGCGGCACCAGGTTCAGCGTCTGGTCGAGCGTACCGATGATCAGGTTCAGCACCCAGAAGGTCACCGCCACCGGCAGCCACAACAGCAGGCCGGTGACCAGGTAGCCTTTCAGGGTCATCTTGATTTGAGTCATGTCAGTGATTGTGACCGCAGTTGCCGCTGCCGCAGGACGGAGCGCTACCGCCGCTGCTGTTCTTGAAATCGGTGGCGTACCAGCCCGAGCCCTTCAGCTGGAAACCGGCCGCGGTCACGCACTTCTTGTAGTCGGCGCTGCCGCAGGCCGGGCAGGCGTCGATCGGCGCGTCGCTCATCTTCTGCAGGTGCTCTTTGTTCACGCCGCAGGCATCGCAGTGGTATTCGTAAATCGGCATGGCAATCTCCGGTCGACAACGTGGCTATACGTTCAAGACAGATAGGGTCGAAAGCGCGGCGGATCAAGCCCGTACCGCAAACAGCCGATTATAGCCGACGCAACCGCTGCACCAAAAGTGTTGCGGCTTTCTCGCCACAGCTTGCCCCTGCCGTTCGTGCGGTGCAACAAAGCCAGCGTACTATCCATTGTGAATAACGGCACGGTCCCTCTGCCGTGCCGGCACAACCGGGAGAGCCCGCATGACCCAGTACCTGCCGCTGGCCGGCAAGAAAGGCCTGATCGTCGGCATCGCCAACCAGCACAGCATCGCTTACGGCTGCGCCAAGATCGCGCATGCCCAAGGGGCCGAGCTGGCCATCACCTACCTGAACGCCAAGGCCGAGCCGCATGTCCGGCCGCTGGCCGAGGCGCTCGACGCCACGCTGACGCTGCCGCTGGACGTCGAGCAGCCCGGCCAGCTCGACGCGGTGTTCGCGGCGATCGGCGAGCAGTGGGGTGAGCTCGACTTCGTGATCCATTCGATCGCCTACTGCCCGATGGACGATCTGCACGGCCGCGTCGTCGACTGCTCACAGGCTGGCTTCTCCCAGGCGATGCGGGTGTCGTGCTACTCCTTCATCGAGCTGGCGCGGTTGGCCGAACCGCTGATGACCAAGGGCGGCACGCTGGTGACGATGAGCTACCACGGTGCCGAAAAGGTGGTCGAGCACTACAACATCATGGGGCCGGTCAAGGCGGCGCTGGAGAGCACCGCGCGTTACCTCGCCAGCGAACTCGGCCCGCAGGGCATCCGCGTGCACGCGGTGTCGCCCGGCCCGCTGAAGACCCGCGCCGCCAGCGGCATCGCCCACTTCGACAAGCTGATCGACGATGCGATCGAACGCGCGCCGCAGAACCGCCTGGTCGACATCGACGATGTCGGCCACACCGTCGCCTTCCTGGTGTCGGACGCCGCCCGCGCCCTGACCGGCGAGACGCTGTATGTCGACGGCGGCTATCACATCATGGCCTGAACAGCGCCAACGCCATCCCCTGGCGCTGTTGCGCTACCCGGCCGTATCCCTTTACCGCTGCGGCAGCATACTTTGCCAGGACCGCTGCACCGGATTTTGTCAGTGAAGTAAGCCGTTCGGCCAACCTTTACCGGAGTTTTCGATGACCCGCGACGACCACGCGTTTTCCGACTTCATCACCGCAGCCGCCGAGCTAGGCCCGTTGCCGCTGGCGGTGGCCCACCCGGCCAGCCGCGAATCGCTGCTCGGCGCCATCGAGGCCGCCGAGCGCGGCATCGCTACGCCGATCCTGATCGCCCCCAAGGCCAAGCTCGCCCGCCTAGGAGACGAGTTGGAGCGCGACCTGTCGCGCTACGAGCACATCGATGTGCCGCACAGCCACGCCGCCGCCGAGCGCGCGGTCGAGTTGGTGCGCGCCGGCTACGCCGACCTGCTGATGAAGGGCAGCCTGCACACCGACGAATTCATGGAGGCGGTGCTCGACAAGACCGACGGCATCCGCACCGATAGGCGGCTGTCGCACGTGTTCATCATGAAGGTTGAGAGCTACCCGCGTTATCTGTTCATCACCGACGCCGCCATCAATATCGCCCCCGACCTGATTACCAAGCAGGACATCGCGCAGAACGCCATCGACCTGACCCATGCGCTGGGCATCGAGCGGCCGAAACTCGCCATCCTCGCCGCGGTAGAGACGGTGAACCCGAAGATGCAATCGACACTCGATGCCGCCGCGCTGTGCAAGATGGCCGACCGCGGCCAGATCCGCGGCGCGCTGCTCGACGGTCCGCTGGCCTTCGACAATGCGATCTCGCTCGAGGCCGCCACCACCAAGGGCATCGTCTCGCCGGTCGCCGGCGATCCGGACATCCTGCTGGTGCCCGACCTGGAGTCGGGCAATATGCTCGCCAAGCAGCTGTCCTACCTCGCCGCGGCGTCCGCCGCCGGCGTGGTGATGGGCGCCAGGGTGCCGATCGTACTGACCAGCCGCGCCGAGGATGCCGACGGCCGGCTCGCCTCCACGGCGATCGCCGCGCTACTGGCGCACCGCCGGCGCCGTCAGGAGATCGCCCCATGAGCGCGGCGCTGTTCACCCTCAACGCCGGTTCCAGCACACTGAAGTTCGCCGCGTACAGCCCGGATGGCCGGCAGCGGCTGCTGTCCGGCCAGATCGACCAGTTCGGCGCCGAGCGCGCCAATCTAGCGCTGCACCTTCCATCGGAGTCCGCACCGCGCGAGCGCTGCCTGGCCGACGGCAGCCGCGCCGAGCAACTGGCCGCCGCCTTGGCAACGTTGGCCGAACAAGGGCTGCGTCCACTGGCGGTCGCGCATCGCATCGTGCACGGCGGCAGCCGCTTCACCGCGCCTCTGCTACTCGATGTCGCGAGCCGCAGCGCGCTCGCCGAACTGATACCGCTGGCGCCGCTGCACCAGCCGGTGGGGCTGGCTGCGGTCGATGCTATCGAAGCGATCGATCCAACGCTGCCGCAGATCGCCTGCTTCGACACCGCCTTCCACGCCGGCATGCCCGAGCTGGCACAGCGCTTCGCCATCGCCCGCCACTGGCACGAGAAAGGCGTGCGTCGTTACGGCTTTCACGGCCTGTCGTACGCGGCGATCGCGCGACGGCTGCCCGAGCTCGGGCTGGACGACAAGCGCGTGGTGGTCTGCCACCTGGGCAGCGGCGCCAGCGCCTGCGCGCTCTTGGCCGGCCAGAGCGTCGCCAGCAGCATGGGCTTCTCGGCGCTGGACGGGCTGATGATGGGCAGCCGTCCCGGCACGCTCGACCCCGAGGTGGTGCTGTACTGGCAGGAACAGGCCGGCCTCTCCATCGCCGAGGTGCGCGACGAGCTGTACAAGCAGTCGGGGCTGCTCGGCGTGTCGGGGCTGTCGGCCGACATCCGCACTCTGCTCGCCAGCCACAGCCCGGCCGCCCACGAGGCGGTCGCGCTGTTCTGCTACCGGGTCGCCACCGAGATCGGCCGACTCGCCGCGGCGATGCAGGGCCTCGACGCGGTGGTATTCACCGCCGGCATCGGCGAGCACGCGCCGACGGTGCGCGCCGCGATCCTGCATCAGCTCGGCTGGCTCGGTTTCCACCTCGACGAGACCGCCAACGACGCCAATGCCCCCTGCATCAGCCAAGCCGGCAGCCAACGCTCGGCGTGGGTGATCGCGACCGACGAGGAAGGCGAGATGGCGCGACTTGCCGCCGGCGTATTGGCCGAACAGACCATCGCCGCCTGAACGCCCTGCCCGCCCGTTCGGCCAAGCCGAGGCCGCACAAAAACAAAGCCCCGCAACAGCGGGGCTTTTTCATGCAAGGACGAGGACGAGGCTCAGGCCGTGGTGACGCGCAGGCCCGGCGGCAGCGAGAAGGTGGTCTTCTCCTCCACCCCCGGCAACTCTTCGACAGTCTCGGCACCGAAGCTCTGGATGCGGGCGATGACCGCCTGCACCAGCACTTCGGGGGCCGACGCGCCGGCGGTGACGCCGACTCGCTGCTTGCCGTCGAACCAGAGCGCGTCGAGCTGATCGGCATTGTCGACCATATAGGCGTCCACGCCCTTCTGCGCCGCCACTTCGCGCAGCCGGTTCGAATTGGAGCTGTTCGGCGAACCGACCACCACCACGATGTCGCAGCCGTCCGACAGCGCCTTCACCGCATCCTGGCGGTTTTGCGTGGCGTAGCAGATGTCGTCCTTCTTCGGCCCGTGGATGGCCGGGAAGCGAGCGCGCAGCGCGTCGACGATCTCCCGGGTCTCATCGACCGATAGCGTGGTCTGGCTGACGTAGGACAGCTTGTTCGGATCGTTGACCTTCAGCGTCGCGATATCGGCCACGGTCTCGACCAGGTACATGCCGCCGTCGGCCTGCCCCATGGTGCCCTCGACCTCGGGGTGACCGGCATGACCGATCATCACGATCTCGAGCCCGGCCTCGCGCATCTTCTTCACCTCGATATGCACCTTGGTGACCAGCGGACAGGTGGCATCGAACACATTCAGGCCGCGCGTCTCGGCCTCCTGGCGCACCGACAGCGGCACGCCGTGCGCCGAGTAGATCAGCGTCGCGCCCACCGGCACGTCGGCCAGGTCCTCGATGAAGATCGCGCCCTGTTCGCGCAGATTCTCCACCACGAAACGGTTGTGTACCACTTCGTGGCGCACATAGATCGGCGCACCGTACAGTTCCAGCGCACGCTCGACGATGGCGATCGCCCGATCGACCCCGGCGCAGAAGCCGCGCGGGTTGGCGAGCAGGATGGTCTTCGTCATGTTGCTTCCTAAAAATGCGGACCGGGCCGGCCTGTTCGGCCAACCCCGGTCGGGGTTTAGAGCGCCGGCTTGCGGAAACTGTCCAGCACCATCAACGCTGCGCCGACGCAGATGAACGAGTCGGCCAGGTTGAACGCCGGGTAGTACCAGGCATCGTAGTAATGGACCTGGATGAAGTCGATCACGTGACCGTGAATGATCCGGTCGATCACATTGCCCAGCGCACCACCGATGATGAAGCTGGCTGCCAGGTTCATCAGGCAGGAGAATCGTCCCTTCACGATATTCCAGCCCAGCCAGCCGGACACGCCGAATGCCAGCACCGTGAACAGGTGCTTCTGCCAGCCGCCGGCATCGGCGAGGAAGCTGAACGCGGCCCCCGGGTTGAACAGCAGCGTAAAGTTGAACACGCCCGGGATCACTTCGCGCACTTCACCGTAATGGTAGTTGCCGTTGAAGTACACCTTGCTGAGCTGGTCGAGCACGATGATCGCCAGCGCCAGCGCGAACCACTTGAGGGCCGCGCCGCTGCTACCACGGTGGGACAGAGTCATGGCGTTGGCCTCAGGCATGGTCTCGCACCTCGCCGGCGCCGTCGAGGTTGCTTACGCAACGGCCGCAGACCGCGCCGTGACCGGCATGGCTGCCGACGTCGGCACGGTAGTGCCAGCAACGGTCGCACTTGGCGTGAGCGCTCGGGGTCACCTTGATCTGGGTCTCGGCGCCTTCCTTGACGTCGGCACGCGACACGATCAGCACATACTTGAGGTCGCCGTCGAGACTCTTCAGGTTCTGGTAGAGCTCGCCCGATGCTTCGATGTCGAGCTCGGCCTGCAGCGAGGAGCCCAGCTGATCGGCGGCGCGCTGCGCCTCGATCTCCTTGTTCACCTGCGCACGGAACTCGCGGATCGCACTCCACTTGTCGGCCAGTTCCTGCTCGGCTTCGGCCAGGCCCTGCGGGAACTCGTGCAGGGTGTGGAACAGCACGCTCTCTTCGTCGCTGCCGGTCAGCACCTCCCACGCCTCCTCGGCGGTGAAGCACAGGATCGGCGACATCATCAACAGCAGGCTGCGGGTGATGTGATACAGCGCGGTCTGCGCCGAACGGCGGGCGTGGCTGTCGGCCTGTGTGGTGTACAGGCGATCCTTGATCACGTCCAGGTAGAACGCACCGAGGTCTTCCGAGCAGAAGTTGACGATTTCCTGCACCGCGTAGTGGAAGGCGTAACGCGGATACAGATCGCCTGCCAAGCGTTCCTGCAGCTGACGGGTCTGCAGCAGCGCGTAGCGGTCGAGCTCCAGCAGCTTGTTGACCGGCAGCGCGTCATCCAGCGGCGCGAAGTCCGACAGGTTGGCCAGCAGGAAGCGCAGGGTGTTGCGCAGGCGGCGGTAGCTCTCGGTGACGCGCTTGAGGATCTCGTCCGAGATACCGAGCTCGCCCGAATAGTCGGTCGATGCCACCCACAGGCGCAGGATGTCGGCGCCGAGCGTGTCGTTGACCTTCTGCGGCGCGACCACGTTACCCTTGGACTTGGACATCTTCAGGCCCTTGCCGTCGACCACGAAGCCATGGGTCAACAGCTGGCGGTACGGCGCGCGCCCGGCGGTGGCGCAACCGGTCAGCAGCGAGGACTGGAACCAGCCGCGGTGCTGGTCGGAGCCCTCCAGGTACAGGTCGGCCGGCCAGGCCAGCTCCGGACGCTGCTTCAGCACCGCGAAGTGGGTCGAGCCCGAGTCGAACCACACGTCGAGCGTGTCCGACAGCTTCTTGTACTGTTCGGCTTCGGCGCCGAGCAGCTCGGCCGCATCCAGGCTGAACCACGCCTCGATGCCCTGCTGTTCGATGCGTAACGCGACTTCTTCCAGCAGCTCGGCCGAACGCGGGTGCAGCTCGCCGCTTTCCTTGTGCACGAAGAAGGTCATCGGCACGCCCCAGCTGCGTTGACGCGACACGCACCAGTCCGGGCGGTTGCCGATCATCGCCTCTAGGCGGGCACGGCCCCAGGCCGGGAAGAACTCGGTCTCGTCCACCGCCTCCTTGGCGTGGCCGCGCAAGGTGGTACCGTTGTGGCCGGCCTTCTCCATGCCGATGAACCACTGCGCGGTGGCGCGGAAGATGATCGGGGTCTTGTGGCGCCAGCAGTGCGGGTAGCTGTGATTCAAGCGCACGTTGGCGAGCAGAGCACCGGCTTCGGCCAGCGTCTCGATCACTCGCGGATTGGCCTCCCACACGGTCAGGCCGGCGAAGCGCTCGGTGGTCGACTTGTAGCGGCCGTCGTCGGCCACCGGGTTGTTGACCGGCAGGCCGTAGGCCAGACCCGCCTGGAAGTCTTCCAGGCCGTGCGCCGGCGCGGTGTGCACCAGGCCGGTACCGGCGTCGGTAGTGACATGTTCGCCGACGATGACCGGCACTTGGCGGTCGTAGAACGGATGCTCCAGCACCAGACGATCGAGCCTGTCGCCGCTGGTTTCGGCCAGCACGGCGGCACCTTCGAAACCGTAGCGCTGCAGCGCGGCTTCGGCCAACTCCTTCACCAGCACCAGCTTGCCTTTCGGCGTATCGATCAGCTGGTAGGTCAGCGCAGCATTCACTGCCACCGCCTGGTTAGCCGGCAGCGTCCACGGCGTCGTGGTCCAGATCACCGCAAAGCCATCATCGACAGCAGCACTCAAACCGAACGCTTCGCCCAGCTTGGCACCGTCGGCGAAGCGGAACGCCACGTCGATCGCCGGCGAATTCCTGTCTTCGTACTCGACCTCGGCTTCGGCCAGAGCCGAGCCGCACTCGATGCACCAGTGCACCGGCTTCTCGCCCTTGAACAAGTAGCCGTTCTCGTAGATCTTGCCGAGGGTACGCACGATGTCGGCCTCGGTCTTGAATTCCATGGTCAGGTACGGGTTTTCCCAGTCGCCCAGCACGCCCAGGCGGATGAAATCCTTCTTCTGGCGCGCAATCTGCTCGTAGGCATACTCGCGGCATAGTTCGCGGAACTTCGCCGCCGGAATATCCTTGCCGTGCAGCTTCTCGACCATCAGCTCGATCGGCAGACCGTGACAGTCCCAACCCGGCACATACGGCGCATCGAAGCCCGACAGCGTCTTGGTGCGAACGATGATGTCCTTCAGCACCTTGTTGACCGCATGGCCGATGTGGATGTCGCCGTTGGCATACGGCGGGCCGTCGTGCAGGATGAACTTCGGCCGGCCGGCCGCCAGCTTGCGCAGCTTCTCGTAACGCTTTTGCTCGTGCCAGCGCTTGACCCAGGCGGGTTCACGTTTTGCCAGATCCCCCCGCATCGGGAACGGGGTATCCAGCAGGTTGACGGTCTTGCGATAGTCGATGCTCATGCGTTTTCTCGTTGCAAACTGGTCAAATAGGCTTGGGCGCTGGCGGCATCGCGCTCGATCTGTGCCACCAGCTCCGTCAAATCATCATATCGCGCTTCATCGCGCAGCTTTTTCAGGAAGCGCACTGTCAGCCTCTGGCCGTACAGGTCGGCCGCACAGTCGAACAGATGCACTTCCAGCTTGTAATTGAGCGTATCGGTCACGGTCGGGTTCAGCCCCAGACTCGCAACCCCACCCTTGCGGCCAAACGGCCCGTCCACTTCGACCACGAAGACCCCATGCAGTGCCGGCTTGCGATGCGGCAGATGGATGTTCGCGGTCGGAAAACCGATGGTGCGCCCGAGCTTCTGGCCATGCATGACCCGACCGGACAGCTGATAGGGCCGGCCGAGCAGCCGCTCTGCCGCCGCCAGGTCTCCCTCGGCCAAACATTCGCGCACCCGGGTACTCGATGCCCGCTCGCCGGCCACCAACACCGACGGCATCGCCTCGGTGACGAAATCCGGGCAAGCCGCCAGCAAATCGAAATTGCCCTGCCGCTTGGCGCCGAACTGGAAATCGTCGCCGATCAGCAGATAGCGGGTGTGCAGCTCGTCCACCAACACTTGGCGGATGAAGGCCTCGGCGCTGAGCGACGAGAACGGCCGGTTGAAGCGATAGACGAACACGTAGTCGAGCTGGTGCTGCGCTTCGAGGAAAGCCAGCTTGTCGCGCAAGGTCGACAGGCGCGCCGGCGGATTGCCGCGGGCGAACACCTCGCGCGGGTGCGGCTCGAAGGTCAACAGCGCGGATGGCAGATGGCGCGCGCGCGCCGCATCGCTCAAACGCGCCAGCATTTTTTGATGCCCTTGGTGTACGCCATCGAAGTTACCGATGGTCAGCGCACAGCCCTGAGGCACGGCATCGCCATGCGGAGGTCCGAAAAAAACCTGCATTCCCCGCCCTGCTCCTGAAAACAGACGATTCTAACGGGCGGCACGTCCTAGCGCCACCCGCACGGACATGCGGCCACTGCTGCAAAAATACATGAAAAAAGCCCTGCTTACGCAGGGCTTTCTTTGCAGAAGGCTACGCTTCAGCTGACCAATTACTGGGCCGGCTGGGTCGCTTCCTTCAGGGTGTTGATTTGCAGTTCTACGCGACGGTCGCCAGCGGAGCACTCGTTGCGAGCTGCTTTGTTCTTGAACTTCTTGCCCTTGCACTGTTCGGTGAACTTGGCATCAGCCTTGCCCTTGCCGACTGCGCTCAGCTTTTCAGCCGGGATGCCATTGGCAACCAGGTAGTTCTTAACGGTCTCAGCACGCTTCTGCGACAGAGCCAGGTTGTACTTGTCGGTACCAACCCAGTCGGTGTAGCCGTCGATCTCAACACTCTGCAGGTTCACGCCACCTTGCTTGAAGCGATCAACCAGCGGGTCCAGTTCTTTCTTGGCATCCGGACGCAGGGTAGCTTTGTCGAAGTTGAACAGCACTTCGGACGAGATGGTGACTTTTTCGGTCACAACAACCATTTTCGGAGCAGGAGCCGGAGCTACAGCTTTCGGGGCTTCCTTGTCGCCGCACTCAACCAGGCCTTCAGTGGCCTTGTCGAAGTAACCAGTGTGCCAGCACTCACCGTAGCTGTTACGGGTCACTGCATCGGTGGTTTGATCAACGGTGTAGCCCGGCTTAGCAGCAAAGGCGCTTGCCGATACCAGCATGGCAGCAACCAGTGCGCTCAGTTTCAGCTGTTTGGTCATGTTATTCCCTTTTTTGTAAAACGTATCCGTGCGGCAAACGCGCAAAGACGCACTCGACTTTAAGCTCACTGCAAACAACAGGGTGTTGCCAAGCTGTGTCTATGCAGTTAACCGGCACTATAGGAATGCGGCAATCCACTGTCAACAGCACCATAGGCACAAAACCAACAACTTGTTGTACAAACACCAAAAAAACCTGCTATGAGCGACACAATTTGTGTCGCTAACGCAACAAATCAATCCCTAGTGACGCGCCGACGAAACAGTGGTTCGGGCTCACGGAAGGTGGACTGATAACGGTCGCTAAATCTGCCCAGTGCTTGCAGCGCCAGCTCGATATTTTGGGTTGGTTTAATTTCAAATGCATTAAAACCGACCTGCCAAAGATAGTGAAGCTGATCCTGCCCGACATCACCTAGCGCACGTAGTTCCCCACGATAATTGTATCGTTCGCGCAACAACCGGCCAATGCTGTAGCCCCGTCCGTCGGCAAAAGCCGGGAAATCGACCGCCACCAGTGGCAAGCGATCGAGCGAGGCGGCCAGCAGGGCCGGATCGTCGTCGGGAGCCAGCCACACCGCGGTGCGGCCCTGCCGGGCCTGCCAACGCGGCGCATCGGCCAACCACGCCGCCAACGACACGATGACATCGCCATCCTGTGGCACATTGCTCACAGTACCATCTTCATTCAGTGACAGGCGCACCCAATCGTCCGCGACGATGACGCCGTCTTTAATGATCTTTTGCATAGACGCGTTCCTTGAAAGGAGGGATGCCGAGACGGCGTACGGTATCGATGAAGCGCTCGTCGTCCTGGCGCTGCTCGACGTAGACCGACAGGATCTTCTCGATCACGTCCGGCATCTGCGCGCGAGCGAACGACGGGCCGATCACCTTGCCCAGGCTGGTCTGATTGCCCTGGCTGCCGCCGAGGGTGATCTGGTACCACTCCTCACCGTTCTTATCGACGCCGAGCACACCGATATGGCCGACGTGGTGGTGACCACAGGCGTTCATGCAACCGGACATGTTCAGGTCGATCTCTCCCAGGTCGTTCAGATAGTCGAGATCGTCGAAACGCTGCTGGATCGCTTCGGCCACCGGGATCGACTTGGCGTTGGCCAGCGAGCAGAAGTCGCCGCCAGGGCAGCAGATGATGTCGGTCAACAGGCCGACGTTCGGAGTGGCGAAGCCTTGTTGCTTGGCCAGCTCCCACAGCGCGAACAGTTCGGCTTCCTTCACGTCCGGCAGAATCAGGTTCTGCTCGTGCGCAACGCGGATCTCGCCGAAGCCGAAACGGTCAGCCCAGTCGGCCACCGCGTCCATCTGCGCATCGGTCGCGTCGCCCGGCGGCACGCCGGTTTTCTTCAACGACAGCACCACCGAGCGGTAGCCCGGCTGGCGATGCGCACGGGTATTGCGCTCCACCCAACGGGCGAACGCCGGCTGTTCGGCCAACTTGGCGGTGAACTCGGCCGGATTGGCTTCGAGCGCTTCGTAGGCCGGTGCGGTAAAGAAGCTGGCGTAGTGCGCGACGTCTTCCGGGCGGATGGTGGCCGGGCCGTCCTTCAGATGCGCCCACTCTTCTTCCACCTTGGCGGCGAAGCCTTCCACGGTCAACGCCTTCACCAGGATCTTGATGCGCGCCTTGTACTTGTTGTCGCGGCGACCGTAGCGGTTGTAGACGCGCAGGATGGCATCCAGATAGGTCAGCAGATGCTCGGTCGGCAGGAACTCGCGCACCACTTCGCCGATAATCGGGGTACGGCCCAGGCCGCCGCCGACGATGACCTTGAAGCCCACTTCACCGGCGGTGTTCTGCGCCATGTGCAGGCCGATATCGTGCACCAGCGTGGCGGCACGGTCCTCGACCGCGCCGGACACGGCGATCTTGAACTTACGCGGCAGGTAGGCGAACTCGGGGTGCAGCGTGCTCCACTGGCGGATGATCTCGCAGTAGGGGCGCGGATCGATCAGCTCGTCGGCAGCGACACCGGCAAAGGCATCGGTGGTGGTGTTGCGTACGCAGTTGCCCGAGGTCTGGATCGCGTGCATTTCCACCTCGGCCAGCTCGGCGAGGATGTCCGGGATCGATTCCAGCGTCGGCCAGTTGTATTGCAGGTTCTGACGGGTAGTGAAGTGGCCGTAGCCCTTGTCATAGCGACGGGCGATATCGGCCAGCTTGCGCAGCTGCACGCTCGACAGGTGGCCGTACGGAATCGCCACGCGCAGCATCGGCGCGAGGCGCTGGATATACAGGCCGTTCATCAGCCGCAGCGGGCGGAATTCGTCCTCGGAAAGCTCGCCGGCCAGGAAGCGGCGGGTCTGGTCGCGGAACTCCTCGACCCGTTCGCGGACGATGCGATGGTCGATGGCGTCGTAACGGTACATGGCACCCTCTCAACACCGGCCGAGCTGGCCGGCAACACTAAATAGATTCAGATCGCGGAGACGTTGGCCGGCTTCTTGACGTGCAGGCCGCACTCTTTCAATTCGGGGTCTTCCCACCACCAGCGACCGGCGCGCACGTCCTCCCCGACGGTGATCGAGCGGGTACAGGGCGCACAGCCGATCGACGGGTAGCGCTTGGCGTGCAGCGCGTTCACCGGCACGCCGCGTTCGGTCAGATAGGCCCACACTTCCTTCTCGGTCCACTCCAACAGCGGGTTGAACTTCATCAGCCCGTTGCCGGCGTCGAACTCGCGATCGGCAAGATCGGTGCGGGTCGGCGACTGCTCGCGACGCAGCCCGGCGATCCAGGCCTTCTGCCCAGACAGCGCGCGCTTGAGCGGCTCGAGCTTGCGAATGCGGCAGCACTCCTTGCGCAACTCGACGCTGTCGTAAAACGCATTGATGCCGTTCTGGTTCACATAGGCTTCGACGTTGGCCGAATCGGGGAAGTACAGCCGCACCGGATGGGTGGTGTAGCGCTCGCCCACTTCCTGCATCAGCGTGTAGGTTTCCGCCGGCAGCCGACCGGTATCGAGGCTGAACGAGGCGATCGGCAGTTCGAGACGCGCGATCAGGTCGGTCAGCACCATGTCTTCGGCACCGAAGCTGTTGGCGAATACCGCCGGCGCAAAGTCACGGGCGATCTCGGCCAGCAGTGCTTCGGTCGCGGCCAGTTTTTCCTCGAAGGACATGGCAGAAGGCTCCACTTAAAAGTCCATTGACAATTGAACGCATGGTATCCAACATGCCTAAAACCATAAAAGAATATTGCGTTAGGGTTTAATTACTTATAGTTTTATAGAAATAAGACAAGAGACTGAACGATGAAGCTGCAACAACTGCGCTACCTGGTCGAGGTAGCAAAACAAGGACTAAACGTCTCCGAGGCCGCCGAGAAGCTGCACACCTCGCAGCCCGGCATTTCCAAGCAGATCCGCCTGCTCGAGGATGAACTGGGCATCCAGGTATTCATCCGCAACGGCAAGCGGGTGGTGGCGGTGTCCGAGCCGGGCAAGGAGGTGCTGCGCATCTCCGAGCGCATCCTGCGCGAAGCGCAGAACCTCAAGCGCGTCGGCGACGAGTTTTCGCGCGAGGCGGAGGGTTCGCTGACCGTCGCAACCACTCACACCCAGGCCCGCTACGCGCTGCCGGACAGCATTGCCGAGTTCGTGCGTCGCTATCCGAAGGTCCGATTGTCGATCAAACAGGGCAGCCCGACGCAAATCTGCGAGATGGTCGTCGCCGGTGAAGCCGACCTGGCCGTCGCCACCGAGGGCATCGCACTGTACAAAGACCTGGCGATGCTACCCTGCTACGAGTGGAACCGCAGCATCGTGGTGCCAGTCGGTCACCCGCTGCTGGACCTCGAGCGGCAGGTCACGCTGGCCGACATCGCCAGCTACCCAATCGTCACCTACGACTTCGCCTTCGCCGGCCGCTCCAAGATCAACAAGGCGTTCAACGACGCCGGACTGACCCCGAACGTGGTGCTGACCGCGATCGACACCGACGTGATCAAGACCTATGTGACGCTGGGCCTGGGCATCGGCATCATCGCCACCATGTCCTACGAGGCCGAACGCGACACCAAGCTGCGCGCGATCGACGCCTCGCACCTGTTCGATTCGTCGACCACCAAGATCGGCCTGCGCAAAGACGCCTATCTGCGCGGCTTCGCTTACACCTTCATCGAGCTGTTCGCACCGCACCTGACCCGCAAGGCGGTGGAAGCCGCACTGCTGGCGCATGAGCCGGACGACGACGAGTAAGCGTTAGGCCAACCTTGGCCGAACGGGCATGACGCCGACGACAAAACGCCCCGGGCTATCCGGGGCGTTGTCGCAAGCGGCGTCCGCGTGGCTTACAGCGCCAGGCCGCCGGTCACTTCGATCGCGGCGCCGTTGATGTAGCTCGCCTCGTCGCTGGCCAGGAAGGCGTAGACGTTGGCGATCTCCTCCGGCTGCGCCATGCGGCGCATCGGCACCTTCTCTTCCATCGCCTGGATCACCTTCTCCGGCATCGAGTTCAGGATCGGCGTGGCAACGAAGCCCGGGCAGACCGCGTTGGCACGGATGCCCTTCTTGCCCAACTCCTTCGCCCAAGTCTTCACGAAGCCGATCACGCCGAATTTCGACGCGGCGTAGTTGGTCTGGCCGAAGTTGCCGTACACGCCGACCACCGACGAGGCGTTCAGGATCACTCCGCCGCCCTGCTCGATCATCGTGTCAACCACCGCCTTGGCGCAGTTGTAGACGCCTTTCAGGTTGACGTCGATCACCCGGTCGAACTGCTCGTCGGTCATCTTGGTCAACTGCGCGTCGGCCAGGATGCCGGCGTTGTTGACCAGCACATCGATACGGCCGAAACGCTGCTTCAGGTCGGCGACCATCTCGGCGATCTGCCCCTTATTAGTCACGTCGACCTTATAGCCGACCGCCTCACCGCCGCTCGCCCGGATCTCGGCAACGATGGTCTCTACCGCATCCAGATTCAAATCGCCGACGGCGACGATCGCGCCTTCCTTGGCGAACTTCAGAGCGGTGGCCTTACCAATGCCGCTGGCCCCGCCCGTGATGATCGAAACCTTGCCCTTCAAACGCATGACTTTCCTTTCGATGTCTATCCATAGCGCCACGACCCGCTTGAGGACCCTGGCAGCTACCGGCCGGTCGTGGCCCCGGTGGGTGGCTACGCCGGGAAGTTATTATCGTGAACTGCCCCGCAAATAATGCACCGCTCAATCGTGCGATTTTGCGGTGCACCATAATGTCATTGCACTATAGCGCACGGATTTTTAAGGGTAAAGCTAGTTAAATGACGAACACCTGCTGCACTGCAAGATCGCCACAGACAACAAAAAGCGGCACCCGGGGGTGCCGCTCTCTCTGCCAGGTGGATTACTCCAGGCCCTTGCTGTCCAGATAGGACTCGTAATCGCCCATATAGTGTTCGTAGCCGCCCTTGCCGTCGAGTTCGAGGATCTGGGTGGCCAGCGACGACACGAACTGCCGGTCGTGCGAGACGAAGATCAGCGTGCCCTTGAACTTCTCGAGCGCCATGTTCAGCGACTCGATCGACTCCATGTCCATATGGTTGGTCGGTTCGTCCATCAGCATCACGTTCGGCTTGGTCAGAATCAGCTTGCCGTACAGCATGCGGCCCTTCTCACCACCGGACAGCACGCGCACGTTCTTGGTCACGTCATCGCCGCCGAACAGCAGGCGGCCCAGCGTACCGCGGATCACCTGCTCGTCGTCACCTTCCTGGGCCCACTCGCGCATCCACTCGGACAGGTTGTCGTCGGTATCGAACTCGGCTTCGTGATCCTGTGCGTAGTAGCCGACCTGCGCCTTTTCCGCCCACTTCACCGTGCCGGCATCGCCGGTGACGCCTTCGGCCAACTTGGCTTCGTAAGCGCCGGCCAGTAGCTTCATCAGCGTCGACTTACCGGCACCGTTCGGGCCGATGATCGCCAGGCGCTGGCCGGCCTCCAGGATCAGGTTCAGGTTCTGGAACAGCGGCTTGTCGAAGGACTTGGACAGACCGGCCAGCTCCACCGCCTGGCGGTGCAGCTTCATCTTGTCATCCACTTCGAAGCGGATGAACGGGTTCTGCCGGCTGGACGGCTTGACGCTGACCATTTCCGACTTGAGCTTGTCCACCTGCTTCAGGCGGCTGGTCGCCTGACGAGCCTTCGACTTGTTGGCCGAGAAGCGCGCCACGAACTCCTGCAGATCCTGAATGCGTTCCTTGGCCTTGGCGTTGGACGACAACTGGCGCTCGCGAGCCTGGGTGGACGCGATCATGTAGTCGTCGTAGTTGCCCGGGTAGAGCTGGATGGTGTTGTAATCCAGGTCGGCCATGTGGGTGCACACCTGGTTCAGGAAGTGACGGTCGTGCGAGATGATGATCATCGTCGACTCGTACTCGTTCAGCACGTGCTCGAGCCAGCGAATCGTGTTGATGTCCAGGTTGTTGGTCGGTTCGTCGAGCAGCAGCACGTCCGGCTTGGAGAACAGCGCCTGTGCCAGCAGCACGCGCAGCTTGAAGCCCGGCGCCACTTCGCTCATCGGGCCATTGTGCAGCTCCAGCGGAATGCCGACGCCCATCAACAGCTCGCCTGCGCGCGCCTCGGCAGTGTAACCGTCGTACTCGGCGAACTTCGCCTCGAGCTCGGCCGCGTGCATGTAGTCGTCTTCGGTTGCCTCGAGGTTGGCGTAGATCGCGTCCCGCTCGGACATCGCCGCCCACATCTCGGTGTGGCCCATCAGCACCACGTCGAGCACGCGCTTGTCTTCATACGCGAACTGGTCCTGGCGCAGCTTACCCAGACGCACGCCGGTTTCGATCGCCACTTCGCCGGCGCTCTGCTCCAGATCGCCGCCGAGAATCTTCATGAAGGTGGACTTGCCCGAGCCGTTCGCACCGATCAGGCCGTAACGGTTACCTTCACCAAACTTGACCGAAACCTTTTCGAACAACGGTTTCGCGCCGAACTGCATCGTAATGTTATTAGTACTGATCACGCCTAGGATCCTTCAGCCAATCGAGCCGTAAGTATCGGAAAAATGGGGCATTCTACCACAAGCGCAGCCCGCGCTGCAGACCCCCCTCCACCCTGCTTCGGCCAACCTTTTGCCGCGAAAGCGAATTCCGCTACAATCGAAAGCCTTTATCTCTTCACTCACGAACAGGCAGAGCTATGCTGACCGGTAGTTTGGTGGCCTTGGTCACTCCTATGCATGACGATGGCCGGGTCGACTTCGACGCGTTGAACCGGCTGGTTGATTTTCATATCGAAAACGGCACCAACGGCCTGGTTGCCGTCGGCACCACCGGCGAATCCGCCACCTTACACGTCGATGAGCACATCGCCGTGGTCAAGGCCGTGGTAAAGCAAGCTGCCGGCCGTGTCTCCGTTATCGCCGGCGCCGGCGCCAACTCGACCGCCGAAGCGATCGAACTGAGCCAGCACGCCAAGGACGTGGGCGCGGACAGCGTGCTGTCGGTCGTTCCCTACTACAACAAGCCGACCCAGGAAGGCATGTACCAGCACTTCCGCGCCATCGCCGAAGCGGTCGACATCCCGGTTGTGCTGTATAACGTACCTGGTCGCACCGTTGCCGACATGAGCAACGACACCGTACTGCGCCTGGCTCAGATCCCGAACATCATCGGCCTGAAAGACGCCACAGCAGACCTGGGCCGCGCCTGCGACCTGTTCCTGCGCGCACCGAAAGACTTCGCGCTCTACACCGGCGACGACGCCACTGCGCTGGCCTTCCTGCTGTGCGGCGGCCACGGTGTGATCTCGGTGACCGCCAACGTCGCGCCGAAGAGCTTCAGCTCCATGTGTGCGGCCGCACTGAAGGGCGACATCACCACCGCCCGTGAACTGAACGACACCTTGCAGGGCCTGCACAAGCAGCTGTTCTGCGAGCCGAACCCGATTCCGGCCAAGTGGGCACTGCACCGCATGGGCCTGATCGGTGCCGGCATGCGCCTGCCGCTGACTCCGCTGTCCGATGAGGCCATTCCGGCCGTCGAAGCCGCACTGAAGCAAGCCAAGGTTCTTTGAAGAATTTCCGAATACCGGAGTGTGCATGAAACGCAATGCCTCAGTCGCACTGCTGCTGACGACCAGCCTGCTGGCCGCCTGCAGCAGCACCAGCCAGCCTATGGACAAGCAACTGGCCTACAAGACCGACGGCCCAAAGCCACAGAGCATCGGCCTGGAAGTCCCGCCTGATCTGACTGCTCCGCAGATTCAGAACAAGTACACCATTCCGAGCGCCGGCGGCACCGCCTCGCTCGCCGCCATGGACAAGGCCGGGCAACAGCAGGCCAAGACCGCCCCGACCGCCAGCTCCGACAACAGCGGCGTACTGACCAAGGTCGAGAACGTTTCGATGCAGCGCGACGGCAATCAGCGCTGGCTGCTAGTGAAGGACAAGAACGCCGCCGAACTGTGGCCGCAACTGAAGGCGTTCTGGCAAGACAACGGCTTCGTGATCAAGTCCGAGGAGCCCGACATCGGCCTAATGGAAACCGATTGGGCGGAAAACCGCGCCAAGCTGCCGAACGACGGCCTGCGCAAGCTGATGGACACCGTCGGCATCGGTGGCATCTACTCCACGCCGGAGCGCGACAAGTTCCGCATTCGCCTGGAGAAGACCGCCAATGGCATCGAGGTGTACTTCTCGCACCGCGGCATGTACGAGACCTATGTCGACGAAGGCAAGTCCGAGACGATGTGGCAGCCGCGCCCGAGCGACCCGCAGCTGGAAGCCGCCTTCCTCGGCCGTTTCATGATGCGCCTGGGCCTGTCCGAAGATCAGGCTCGCCAGGAAGTAAAGCAAGCCGATGCACCGCAGAAGAACGCCCGCGCTCAGGTGGAGGGCGACACGCTGCAGGTGATCGACGGCTTCGACCGCGCATGGCGCCGTATCGGCCTGGCACTCGACCGCATCGGCCTGACCGTCAGCGACCGCGACCGCTCGAAGGGCCTCTACTTCGTCAAACCGGCGAAGAACGAGCTCGACCCGCAGGGCAAGGAATCCGGTGGCTTCTGGTCGAGCCTGGCGTTCTGGAAGAGCAGCGACGAAAAGAGCAACGCTGCGCTCAAGCAAGGCACCGAGTATCGCGTGATGGTGAAGGACGCCGGCGAAGGCCACAGCCAGGTCCAACTGCTCGACGATACTGGCAACGTACTCAACAACACGCTGAGCAAGACCGTGTTGAGCAAGCTGCAGACCGAACTGCAGTAAGCCGCACAACGCCGCAACAGAAACGGCTCACCATGGTGAGCCGTTTTTTATTGCCCGTCGCGCGCCGGCCGATACATACATGGGACGGCATGGCGAGCAGGCATGAAAAAACCGGCCAAAAGGCCGGTTTTCTTTCAGCGCTAAGGCTGAATTACTTAGCAGCGGAAGCAGCCGGAGCCGAAGCTTCTGCAGCCGGAGCCGAAGCAGCAGCGGCCGGAGCCGAAGCAGCAGCGGCCGGAGCCGAAGCCTCAACAGCCGGAGCCGAAGCTTCAGCCGGGGCTTCTTGTTTTTTACCGCAAGCGGACAGAGCTACAGCCAGCAGGGCAGCAACGAGGAGCGACTGTTTCATTTTATCGTGACCTTAATACAAGTGAGTTGAACAAGACGTCATAGCGATGCCGCCCGATTGTTAGTGGAACGGCATTAAACCATCGGTGCGCGAAATTGTAGCACGAAAAGTTTCGCCGCAAAGAGGTCGGTGACAGAAAAATCCAACAGTTTCGTTGGCTGTTTTGCACCGCAGCGCATCCGTTTTGGAACGCATCCTCGCGGACGTTGCTTTGCGAACTAGGTTGCCGTGCACTTTCGATCAAACCTTGTCGCTATTGTGCTACAGGGTCGGCCAGATGCCAATAGCCAGCCAGGTAGCCTTCGTACAAGAGCGCCAACATTGTCGCGGAAACCGCACTACCGGGTAACCGTCTCCGGTTTGCCAGCACCCGCCAGGACTCGTGATCGCCGAGCTCTGTCGCCAGTTTTTCCGCATTGCAATAAAACTGGTCCTCAATGTAGAGAATCTGACTCTTCAGATCAAGGACAATCCCATTCTGCATGGCGACTGAGGCGAATTCCTCCTCGTCGAGCTCGTCCTCGGGGGCGTCGTAGAACACGTGCGCCTTCGGCTCGGTGAGGTAATGTCCGAGAAAATCGGCAATTGTCGTTCTATCCCAGCGCAGCTCGGTGAGCATGCGGCCGACCTGGTCGATCATCGTATCGCTGATGCGCGCCGGTTCGTCCTGATAGCTCAGTGTCGGATCGGCATAGATACCATCGAGACAGACCTGATCCTGCAGGTAGACCAGGAACTGGGTGGCCAGCTCCTGAGCGGTCGGCGCGCGAAAACCGATCGAATAGGTCATGCCCGGCTCCAGCGCGACGCCGTAGTGGGCATAGCGCGGCGGCAGGTAAAGCATGTCGCCGTGCTCGAGGATGAACTCCTGTTCGCAATGGAACTCGCGCAGGATCTTCAGCGGCGCACCATCGACCAATTCCATTTGTTGCTGTGCGGAAATCTTCCAGCTCTTGCGCCCGCCGACCTGTAGCAAAAATACGTCATAGGAGTCGAAATGCGGGCCGACCGTGCCGCCCGGTGGCGCGTAACTGATCATCAGGTCGTCGAGCCGAGCGTAGGGAATGAAGTTAAAACGCCACAGGATGTCGGCGACGTGCGGCAGGTGGTGATTGACGTTCTGCACCAGCACGGTCCAGTCGCTTTCGGGCAGCTTCTTGAAGCGCGATGGTCGGAACGGACCGCTCTCCAGATGCCAGCGACCGCTGCGGCATTCGATCAGCCGCGATTCGACATCGTCCTGCTGGGCGAGCTCGGTCAGCCAGGTGAAATCGACCTGCGGGCCAACGTCGGTCAGCGCGCCACGAATCAGTAGGGGCTTCTTATGCCAGTAGTCGCGAAGAAACTCGGCCGGGCTCAGGCCGCCGAGCAGGGGGTGCGGGGTATGCTGCATGGCTTTTTCGGGGGCTGCCAGGCCAGCCGCGGCGGGCAAACCGCAACTGCACTGACCTGATGGTTTACAATAGGGGCAAGGCGGCTTTCGCTCACGCCCCGCGGGGCCGAGAGAACACCGATCGCAACCGGTCTGTCAAGGCCGCTCAACTTCACACATACGGAACACCGCATGCAAATCGCCAAAGACACCGTAGTGTCGCTGCACTACGAAATGTACGACGCCGACAACAACCTGCTCGACAAGACCGAAGAGCCGATCAGCTACCTGCACGGCGGCTACGACGGCATCTTCCCGCTGGTCGAGGAAGCGCTGCAAGGCAAGAACGTCGGCGACAGCGTGGATGTGACCATGCAGCCGGACGATGCTTTCGGTGAGCCGGACGAAGAACTGGTTCGCTCCGAGCCGCTGGACGTGTTCCCGGCCGATGTCGAAGTCGGCATGATGTTCGAAGCCGACGATCCGGAAACCGGCGACGTGCTGGTATTCCGCGTGGTCGACATCGCCGAAGGCAAGGCTATCGTTGACGCCAACCACCCGCTGGCCGGCCAGAAAGTGCGCTTCGTTGCCAAGGTATCCGAAGTGCGCGCTGCCAGCGCTGACGAAGTCGCCCACGGCCACGCCCACGGCGAACACGGTCACCACCACTAAGCCGTTCGGCTTAGCGGGGAACAACGGGTCAGCCCACGGGCTGGCCCGTTTTGCGTCATGTCGGTTTGCGCGCCAGCCGCAGCACGCCGGCAAGCGCCACCAGCGCCAGCGCCATGCGCAGCCACACCTCCTCGTGATGGCCGTGCAATTGCAGCACCACCCAGGCGGTATAGCCCGCGCTCAGCACCGCCACCAGCACGGCAAAGCGCTGCACGCCCGGCCGCGACAGGCGCAGCCAGCCGAACCGCTCGAACCAGAGCGTCGCCACACCCCAGCCGACCAGCGAACCGGCGACCAGATCGATCGGCCAGTGCACGCCGATCGCGATACGCGACAGCATCACCAGCAGCGCGCCGACGATGGTCCAGCGCAATGCCGGCCGCTCCGGCCACAACCACAGCAGGCAGACCACCAGATAGCTCGACGCCATCGCATGCCCGGACGGGAAGGAACCATTGCCCGGCGGCACGTCGAGCAGGGTGACGCTGCCCGGCGGCAGCACCAGGAACGGGCGCGGCTCGGCGAAACCGGCCTTCATCACGATCGCCAGCAGCATGATCGGCAGCGAAGCGAGCAGCAGCGCCGCCAGCCGTTCCGGCTGACGCAGGCCGAGCAGGATCACGATCATCAGCACGCTCGGCCAGTCGCCGAACACCGAGGCGATCCGCCACAACGGCGCAGGCACAGCGGCCAGCGCATGGTGGCCGGCCAGGAACAGCGCGACGTTCAGTTGGGGGGCGAGGAACAGCAAAACGGTCAGCGGCACCAGCAGCAGCAGGGGCCAGACGGTGGACAGGCGTTGCAACACAAACACTCCAACAACAAGGTTGACCGAACTCCGCCCGGTAGGCGAGGCAGCCGTATCAAGTGGGCTGACGCCCGACGGTGAGCCGGTCGAGTCCGGCAAGATCGCTCAGCGTCGCGACCTCGACCAGGCCGGCAGCGACAAACAAGGCGCGCACCGCCTCGCCCTGGTCGAAGCCGTGCTCGACCATCAGCCAGCCGCCCGGCAGCAGGCGGGCCGGCGCGCCGGCAGCCAGTTCACGCAAGCAAGATAGGCCGTCGGCGAAATCGGTCAGTGCCCCACCCGGTTCGAAGCGCAGATCGCCTTCGGCCAAGTGGTGGTCGCCGGCGGCGATGTACGGCGGGTTGGACACGATCAGATCGAATCGTTCGGCCGCGTCCGGCAGCGCCTGATACCAGCTGCCCTGGCTGACTGCGACGCTCGCGCCGAGTGCAGCGGCATTGGCCTGCGCCACAGCCAGCGCGTCGGCCGACAGGTCGCTGGCGCTGACTCGCCAGGTGGGCGCTTCCAGCGCCAGCGTCACCGCGATGATGCCGCTGCCGGTACCGAAGTCGTGCGCGCGCACCGGACGGCCCCGCCCTGCCCGCTCCAGCGCCGCCTCGACTAGGTGCTCGGTTTCGGGACGCGGGATCAGCACCGCCGGCGACACCGCGAAGTCGCGGCCATAGAACTCGCGGCTGCCGAGCAGATAGGCGATCGGCTCCCCGGCGCGGCGCCGTTCGGCCAACGCGGTGAAGCGCGCGGCGCTGTCGGCGTCGAGTTCGCGCTCCGGCGCGGCGATCAGTTGCACGTGACTGAGCCCGGTCACCTGCTGCAGCAGCAGACGGGCTTCGAGGCGCGGCAGCGCCGCCGTTACGAGTAATTGCTGGATCGTCGTCATCACATCAGGAACAGCGAGGCCAGGCCAAGGAAGATGAAGAAACCGCCCGAATCGGTGCAGGCGGTGATCAGCACGCTGGAGCCCAGCGCCGGATCACGGCCGAATTTCTGCATCAGCGTGGGGATCAGCACCCCCATCGTGGCGGCGAGCACCAGGTTCAGCGTCATCGCCACGGTCATCACCAGGCCCAGCGCGAAGCTGTGGTACAGCACCCACGCCATTACGCCGATCACCCCGCCCCAGATCAGGCCATTGATCACGCTGACGCCGAGCTCCTTGCGCCATAGCCGCCAGGCCTGGCCGACCTGCATCTGGCCCATCGCCAGCGCGCGCACGATCATGGTGATGGTCTGATTGCCGGAGTTGCCGCCGATACCGGCGACGATAGGCATCAGCGCGGCCAGCGCGACCAGTTGCTGGATCGAGTGTTCGAACGCGCCGATCACCCGGCTGGCGACGAAGGCGGTGCACAGATTGATCGCCAGCCACGCCCAGCGGTTCTTCAACGAGTCGATCACCGGCGCGAACAGGTCTTCCTCCTCCTTCAAGCCGGCCATGTTTAGCATGTCGGTCTCGGACTCCTCGCGGATCACGTCGAGCATTTCGTCGACGGTGACACGACCGATCAGCTTGCCGTTGCCGTCGACCACCGGGGCGGTGATCAGGTCGTAACGCTCGAACGCGAGTGCAGCGTCTTCGGCGTGGTCGTCCGGATGGAAGGTGACCACCTCGGTGGCCATCACCTCGGACACTTCGGCATCGGGGTCAGAGACAAGCAACTTCCTGATCGACAACACGCCCTTGAGGATGTCGTCGTCGTCGATCACGAAGATCTTGTCGGTATGGTCGGGCAACTCGTCGAAGCGGCGCAGGTAGCGCAGCACCACCTCGCAGGACACGTCGGCGCGGATCTTCACCAGCTCGAAGTCCATCAGCGCGCCGACCTGGTCCTCCTGATAGGACAGCACCGACTGCAGCTGCGCGCGCTCTTCCTCGTCGAGCGAGCCCATCACCTCGTACACCACCTGGCGCGGCAGGTCCGGCGCCAGATCGGCCAGTTCGTCGGCGTCGAGGTCTTCGACCGCGGCGACCAGCTCGTCGCTGTCCATCGCCTCGATCAGCGATTCGCGTACCGCGTCGGACACTTCGAGCAGGATCTCGCCGTCGTCCTCGCTCCTGACCAGCTCCCAGACCAGCAGGCGGTCGTCGAGCGGCAACGATTCGAGGATGTAGGCGATGTCGGCCGGGTGCAGCTGGGCGAGCTTCTGCTGCAGCTCGGTCAGGTTCTGTCGGTGCAACAGGTTTTCGACCAGCTGCTGCTTGTCGGCCGGTTCCTGGCGGGACTCTTCCTGCCGGTGGACGAGCTCCTCCACCAGGCGATGCCGCTCCAGCAGTTTCTGTACCTGGGAAAGACTGTCTTGCAGACGATCGGTGGGTTTTCTTTCGACTACCGTCATGCACGCCTCCTTCCGCCGTTGCGGCGGAGGTGGCTTGTGGCACACCAACGGTCAAACGGCCGGAATCAAATCGGGGTAGTAAAACGACTACGTATTAAGGGATAACTGGGCAAGTCCATGGTCAAACCGCGCGCCAAGCGCGGTCGAAGACGGAAAACGGGCGATTTTACCACAATGGCGACTGGACCGGCCAGGCAGGCGGCCTGGGCCGCGGCGGCAGAAAAGGGAAAGGTTGGCCGAAACGCTTCGGCCAACCTTGATAGGCAGTTCAGACGGCTCAGGGCACGTCAGCGTAGCGCATCCGCGCGGCGATGATACGGGTCTTCCTGGCGAGCCCCCGCGCATTGCGGTGGTCGTCGTAATAGCGCGGATTGGGCACCATCGCGGCGAGCTTGGCCGCCTGGAAGGTCGACAGGCTGGCCGCATTGCTGCGGAAGTAGTGGCGGCTGGCCGCCTCGGCGCCGAACACGCCGTTGCCCCACTCGATCACGTTCAGATAAATCTCGAAGATGCGGCGCTTGTCCATCACCGTTTCGAGCATCACCGTGATCACCGCCTCCTCGGCCTTGCGCCACGGCGTCTTCCTGCTCGACAGGAACAGGTTCTTCGCCAGTTGCTGGCTGATGGTCGACCCGCCGGCGACGATGCGCCCCTGCTTGAGGTTCTTCTGGAACGCCGCCTCGATACCGTCCCAGTCGAAGCCCTCATGGTCGACGAACTTGGCGTCCTCGGCGGCGACGATCGCCCGCTTGAGGTTGGACGAAATACGCTCGTACGGCACCCACTGCTGGCGCAGCTCGGCCTCGGGGTCGTCCTCTTTCAGCACCGTCAGCCGCTCGGTCATGAAGGAACTGGCCGAGGGGTTGTAGTAACGCCAGTAGACGATGTGACCGAAGATCCACAGGTTGTACAGCAAAAGGGCGGCAAATAATGCCGCCCCAATCTTGAGCAAGAGTCGCATCGGTCAGGCGAGCAGATCCCGCAGTTCGTTGGTGACCTTGCGGGTGTCCGGCTGGATGCCGCGCCAGATGCGGAACGACTCGGCCGCCTGTTCGACCAGCATACCGAGGCCGTCGGCCAGCATGCCGGCGTTTTCGGTCTGCGCGCGGCGCAGGAACGGGGTCAGGCCCTTGCTGTACACCATGTCGTAGGCGAGCGTGCGCGCCGTGAACAGGCCGGCCGGGATCGGCGGCAGTTCGTTGGACAGGCTGGTGGAGGTCGCGTTGATGACGATGTCGAACTGACGGCCGTTCAGCGCATCGTAGCCGACCGCTTCGATCTTGCCCTCGGCGGAGAACTGGTGCGCCAGCGCCTCGGCCTTGATCAGGGTGCGGTTGGCGATGGTCAGCGCCGCCGGCTTTTCGGCCAGGATCGGGCCGAGCACACCGCGCACCGCGCCGCCGGCGCCGAGGATCAGCACGCGCTGGCCGGCGATCGGGAAGTCGAGGTTGGTGACGATGTCGCGCACCAGGCCGACGCCGTCGGTGTTGTCGCCGTAGATCTTGCCGTCCTTGAAGGTCAGCGTGTTGACCGCTTCGGCCGCGCGGGCGCGGTCGGTCAGCTCGGTGGCCAGACGGAAGGCATTGCCCTTGAACGGCAGGGTGATGTTGAGGCCCTTGGCGCCGTCCTGGATGAACTGGCCGACTACTTCGTCGAACTTGTCCAGATCGGCGTACAGCCGGTCGTACTGGATGGTCTGTTCGGTCTGGCGAGCGAACTCGGCATGGATGAACGGGGACTGGCTGTGGGAAACCGGGTTCCCGATGACGGCGTAGCGGTCAGTCATGATCTGTCTTCTTGAATGGGGTAAATAGCGTCGGCCGCACGCGGCCAAATCAAATCGGGTCCACTTTGCCGCGACTGGGCGCAAACATCAAGGCAGCGGCGTGGATCAACCCTGCTGCCACGGCAGGCCATGCGCCTTCCAGCCGCTGACGGTGCCGCGATGGCCCTGCTCGTCCTTGTCGCCCTCGAAGCCTTCGAGCACGTTGTACACCCGGGCATAACCGGCCGCCTGCGCGAGACGCGCCGCCTCGTCCGAGCGGGCGCCGCTGCGGCACATGAACAGCACGGTCGCCTCGGCGGGCACCGCGGCGCTCAGTTGCGCGGCGAAGTTGGGGTTGGGCTGCATGCCCGGGTAGCTGCGCAACTCGATGCGCAAGGCTTCGGGCACCACGCCGACGAACTGCCATTCGGCGGCGCTGCGCACGTCGACCAGCACCACGCCAGGCTGCTGCTCGCGCAGCGCCTGCGCCTCGGGCGGCGTCAGCGCGCCACTATAGGGCAGGCCAAGCTGACGGCCGCGCTCGGCCGCCTGCGTCAGGATGAAAGCGAGATCACTCATTTCTGGGGTCCTTTGTGTAGTTTGGCCGCGTCCGTATTGGTGAAATTGTCGCCGGGCGGCCTGACACGACCCGGCCTTGCGGCCACGGGTCTGACACTGCGTTCCATTATTCAGCAAAGCGATGCACCGCGGCAATGCACGCTCGTCGCCACACCGCGCACCAATACGGTGCATCTTTCTATTGATGCACCAAAATGAAGCGTCGCAAACGGCATGACGCGGCTTTTTTCCTGTGCCAGAATGGTTTGTCCCTCGGTTTAAGGGCTGGCACGGTTCCTGCTTGACCCTGTTTGTAGAAATTTAACTTCCGACTTTCATCGCGCCTAGCGCAGGAGAAAACATCATGGCGGTTGCGAACGTTTTGAAGATGATCCAGGACAACGACGTTAAATTCGTTGACCTGCGTTTCACCGACACCAAGGGTAAAGAACAGCACGTATCGATCCCGGCCCGCATCCTGGTCGAAGACGGCGAAGAGTGGTTCGAACGCGGCCACGCCTTCGACGGTTCGTCGATCGCCGGCTGGAAAGGCATCCAGGCTTCCGACATGCTGCTGATGGCCGACCCGGCCACCGCCAACATCGACCCGTTCTTCGACGAGCCGACCCTGTTCATGTCCTGCGACGTGGTCGACCCGGCCGACGGCAAAGGCTACGACCGCGACCCGCGCTCGATCGCCAAGCGCGCCGAAGCCTACCTGAAGGCCACCGGCATCGGTGACACCGCCTACTTCGGTCCGGAACCGGAATTCTTCATCTTCGACAGCGTGACCTGGAACACCGACATGTCCGGCACCTTCGTGAAGATCAACGCCGAAGAAGCGGCCTGGTCGTCCGGCAAGGACTACGAAGGCGGCAACATGGGCCACCGTCCGGGCGTGAAGGGCGGCTACTTCCCGGTACCGCCGGTCGATTCCTCGCAAGACCTGCGTTCGGCCATGGTGCTGATCCTGGAAGAGCTGGGCGTGCCGGTTGAAGTGCACCACCACGAAGTGGCTACCGCCGGCCAGAACGAAATCGGCACCAAGTTCAGCACGCTGACCCAGCGCGCCGACTGGACCCAGATCCTGAAGTACGTAGTACACAACGTGGCACACAGCTACGGCAAGACCGCGACCTTCATGCCGAAGCCGATCGTTGGCGACAACGGTTCGGGCATGCACGTGCACCAGTCGATCTGGAAAGACGGCCAAAACCTGTTCGCCGGCGACGGCTACGGT
This sequence comes from Neisseriaceae bacterium JH1-16, assembly GCA_025989215.1. GTDB lineage: Bacteria > Pseudomonadota > Gammaproteobacteria > Burkholderiales > Chromobacteriaceae > Crenobacter_A. Next base: position 159,694 of record JAPDNP010000004.1, read on the forward strand.
GGCCTGTCGGAAACCGCGCTGTACTACATCGGCGGCATCATCAAGCACGCCAAGGCGCTGAACGCGATCACCAACCCGGGCACCAACTCGTACAAGCGTCTGGTTCCGCACTACGAAGCTCCGGTGAAACTGGCTTACTCGGCGAAAAACCGCTCGGCCTCGATCCGCATCCCGCACGTGGCGAACCCGAAAGGCCGCCGCATCGAAGCGCGCTTCCCGGATCCGCTGGCTAACCCGTACCTGTGTTTCTCGGCCCTGATGATGGCCGGTCTGGACGGTATCCAGAACAAGATCCACCCGGGCGATGCAGCCGACAAGAACCTGTACGACCTGCCGCCGGAAGAAGACAAGCTGATCCCGACCGTGTGCGCCAGCCTGGAAGAAGCCCTGGCCGCGCTGGAAGCCGACCACGAGTTCCTGACCCGCGGTGGCGTGTTCAGCAAAGACTGGATCGAGTCGTACATCGAGCTGAAGATGGAAGAGGTCAACCTGACCCGCATGACCACCCACCCGGTGGAATTCCAGATGTACTACAGCCTGTAATAGTTTCAGGTTCGACCCTGTGACACGGCAGCTTCGGCTGCCGTTTTTTATGGGCGAGCGTCGCGACAAGGTTGGCCGAATCCCGTTCGGCCAACCTTGCGCCCATGAAAAAATCCCCGCCCTGCCCGGACGGGGATTTTGCATTTTGGCCGGCTCGCTCAGGCAAGCTCGACGGCCGGCTCAGGGCTCAACGCCGCCGCCCAGCCGTCCGGCGCCTGCTTGATCACTACCTGCGGCGTGCCGTGCCAGGCGGCGCAGCGCGCCAGCGCCGCGCGCAGGTCGGTGGCGAGCCGCTGGGTCAGTTTCACGCCGTCCTCGATATGCAGCGCCTTCACCTCGAACACGCCCTGCGCACGATGCGCCTTGGCGTCGAGCCGGCCGACCAGCCGACCGCGGCTGAGTAGCGGCAGCACGAAGTAGCCGTAGCGGCGCTTGGCCGCCGGGGTGTAGCACTCCAAGCGGTAGTCGAAGCCGAACAGCGTAGCCGCGCGCTTGCGGTCCCACACCACCGGGTCGAACGGCGACAGCAGCGTGCTGACCGTCGAGGCGAGCCGGCCCTCGGCCGCGTCCTCAAGCAGCGGCGCCAGCTCGGCCGTCACATAGGCATCGGCCGACCAGCCCTCCACCTTCACCGGAACCAGCTCGCCGGTATCTACCAGGCCATGCAACACTTCGGCGTAGCGGCCGCGACGCAGCCGGTAGTAGTCGGCCAGCCAGTCGGCGCGCACCACACCGAGCGCGCCGGCGCTGCGTCGCAGCAGCTCGTGCTGCACCGCCTCGAACGACGGCAGCGAGACATCGTCCCAGCCGGGCAGCACCCGTTCGGCCAGGTCGTAGACGCGCTGGAAGTTGCGCCGCTCGCTGACCATCAGCCGGCCGGCGGTGAACAGCACTTCGAGGTGACGCTTTTCCGGCTTCCAGCCCCACCAGCCGCCGCCCTTGCCGTCGGTGCGCTCGAAGTCGGCCGAACGCACCGGGCCGTTGGCGCGGATGTGCTCGAGCATCGCGGCGATCGCGTCGTGGTGCTTGGCCATCCACTCGGTCGAGTACTTCCAGCCCATCGCCGCCGGGTCGAGCATGCGGTGGCGCAGCAGCGGGTAGTCCTCGGTCGGCACGAAGCAGGCCTCGTGCGCCCAGTATTCGAACAGCTCGCCGTCGGCCAGCGCCTGGTCCAGCCACTGGTTCGGATAATCGCCGAGCCGGCTGAACAGCACCAGATAAGGGCTGCGCGCCACCACGTGGATGGTGTCGATCTGCAGCAAGGCCATGCGGCGGATCGCCGCCATCAGGTCGGCCGGGGTGGCCTTGCGGCGCGGCGGGCGCAGCAGGCCCTGGGCGGCCAGATGCAGAGTGCGGGCGGCGGCGAGCGGCAGGTGGATGGTGGACACAGCAGGACTCCGGGCAGCTGAAGCAGCCACTCTAGCAGAGCGCTTCGGCCAAGCTCAACGGCATATTCCCACCGGTGGGCACGCGCGAAAAACCCCGCCGGGCCGAGGCCGGGCGAGGTAGCGGGTTCAGATGGCTCAGGCGGCGATCTGATAGTAGGTAGCGGCGCCCGGGCCGACCGGCAGGCCCAGCACGAACACCCACAGGTAGAAGAACAGACTCCAGCACACCATGAACGCCAGCGAATAAGGCAGCATCATCGCGATCAGGGTGCCGATGCCGGCATTCTTCTGGTAGCGGCACACCATCGCCATGATCAGGCCGAAGTAGCTCATCATTGGCGTGATGATGTTGGTGACCGAGTCGCCGATCCGGTAGGCGGCCTGGATCACTTCCGGCGCATAGCCGATCAGCATCAGCATCGGCACGAAGATCGGCGCGGTCACCGCCCATTGCGCCGAGGCCGAGCCGAGCATCAGGTTGATCACCCCGCACATCAGGATGAACAGGAAGAACAGCCCCGGCCCGGTCAGGCCGAGCGCCTGCAGGCCTTCCGCCCCCTTCACCGCGAACACGGTGCCGAGATTGGTCCAGTCGAAGAAGGCCACGAACTGGGCGGCGAAGAACACCAGCACCAGATAGACACCCATGCCGCTCATCGACTTGCTCATCGCGTCGATCACGTCGCGGTCGTTCTTCATCGTGCCAACCACCTTGCCGTAGACGAAACCCGGGATCAGGAAGAACACGAAGATGAAGGCGACGATGCCCTTCAGGAACGGCGAACCGGAAATCAGCCCGGTCTTGGCGTTGCGCAGCGGCGCGCCTTCCGGGATCACCGCCCAGGCGAGCAAGGCGGCGAACACCAGCACCGCCACGCCGGCGGCGATCAGGCCGCGTTTTTCCAGCGCGGTCAGCTTCTGCATCTTGTCCTGGCTGAGCGCCTCGCCGGCGTCGGCCGGGTTGTAGGTACCCAGCTTCGGCTCGACGATCTTCTCCGACACGAAGGCGCCGACCAGGGTGATCAGGAAGGTGCTGGCCATCATGAAGTACCAGTTCACCTCGGCGCCGACCGTGTAGTTCGGGTCGATCAGGTGCACCGCGCTCTCAGTGATGCCGGACAACAGCGGGTCGACAGTGCCGAGCAGCAGGTTGGCGCTGTAGCCACCCGACACGCCGGCGAACGCGGCGGCGAGGCCGGCCAGCGGATGGCGCCCCAGCGCGTGGAAGATCATCGCCGACAGCGGGATCAGCACCACATAGCCCAGTTCCGACGCGGTATTCGACACGATGCCGGCGAACACCACGGTGACGGTGACCATGCGCTTCGAGGCGCTCATCACCAGGCCGCGCATCGACGCGGACAGCAGGCCGGAATGCTCGGCCACGCCGACGCCGAGCAGCGCGACCAGCACGGTGCCCAGCGGCGCGAAGCCGGTGAAGTTGCTCATCAGGTGGGTGACGATCTTCGCCAGGCCCTCGCCGGTCAGCAGGCTGACCACGGTGATGGTGCCGGTGGCGGCACGACCGGCCGCGCCTTCCGGGCGCGGGTCGAGCACTTCGACGCCGAAGTGGGCGCCGAGCGCCGAGGCGCCCAGCACGGCCAGGCAGAACAAGGCAAACAGGGTCACCGGGTGCGGCAGCAGGTTGCCCAGCCACTCCACGGTATCCAGAAAACGGCCCATCGCGTTCTTGCGCGATGGCAGCATCGCAGGCGGTGCACTACCCATGAGAAGTTCCTCCCGATCTGTGTGTAACGATTTGTTTGTTTTGTAACGAAATGTAAATTCCTCATCACAAACTAGCAAGAAATGCGTAAAGCACCAAATTTTCAGAAAATACAAAAACCAAAAAACAACAGCCAATACACTGATTTCAAAACAATCTTGACAACATTAGCAAATATAAAATTAGCTTTTGCCAATTTATGATAAGCACTTATTCGGCAATAAAATGCCAATAACCTCAACTGCTTAGCGGCGGCTATTTTCACGGCATAGCCCTGCCCGGCAGCCGCAGCCGGCAAGCCGCCCGGCGGCAAACTGTCATATCATGAGCGCGCCGTGCCGCCTCTTCGGCCAACCTTCCGACCTGCCCCGATGAACCGACTGCTCGCCCTTGCCCTGCTGTTGACCGCCACCGCCCACGCGGCACCTGTCTATAAATTCGTCGACCAGAACGGCAACGTCACCTACACCAATGTGCCGGTGCCGGGCGCCCAGCAGATCGATGTCGGTCCACCGGCCGGCTCCCGCCCACCCGCGGCGCGCAGCCCCGCCGCCAAACCGCGCGCCACTGTCTCGTCCGGCGCCGCCCCGGCCGATGCCCAGGTCGCCCCCACCGTGCAGAAACAGCGCGATGCCGGCCGTCGCCAGATCCTCGAGCAGGAACTGGCCAACGAGCAGAAGGCGCTGGCCGATGCCCGCCAGGCGCTCACCGACGGCAAGGCGGTGCGCAACGGCGACGAGCGCAACTACGCGAAATATCAGGAACGCATCAAGAAGCTGCAGGACGCGGTAACCGACCGCGAGAAGAACATCCAGGCCTTGCAGCAGGAACTGGCGCGCTGAACCGTCGTCGATTTATCTCGATACAAAGCAATTTCCACAGCGGCGAATTTGCACCATGATTGGGCCGACCGGATGCACCAAATGAGTGCATACTATAGCTAAGGGCCCGGTTTATCACGGGCTGGGCACCGGGCACGCTTCCTGCTTGGTATCGGTTCAAACCCAGATGACGACCCGCCATGATGCCTTCCGTTTACGCTGGGCTGGAATTGCTCGACACCCCGGTGTTGGTCTGCCAGGCCGACGGCACCATCGTCTACGCCAACCCGGCGTCCGAAAACCTGCTGGCGCTAGGCCGCAAGGAGCTGTCGCGCCACCCGCTGTTCGCGCTGTTCGCCGAACCGGCCCCGCTCGCCAATGCGCTGACCACCGCGCTGTCCCACCACGCCAGCTTCATCGAGCACGACCTGGAGCTGCCGCTCGCGCATAGCGACGCGGCGCTGCACATCGCGCTCACCGTCACCCCGATCGACAACGAGCTCGCGCTGTTGGAACTGCGTGCGCTCGACCAGCAGCTGAAGATCGCCAACGAGGAACGGCTGCTATTGCAGCACCAGGCCAACCGCGAGCTGATCCGCAACCTGGCGCACGAGATCAAGAACCCGCTCGGCGGCATCCGCGGCGCAGCGCAGCTGCTGGAACACGAGCTGCTCGATCGTCCGGAACTGAAGGAATACACCGAGGTGATCAAGGAGGAGGCGCTGCGCCTGCAGAGCCTGGTCGACCGCTTGCTCGCCCCGCACCGCCGCCACCACGTCGGCGAGATGAACATCCACGAGGTGCTGGAGCGAGTGCGCAGCATCGCGCTGGCTGAAACCCGTGAGGGGCTGAGCATCGTGCGCGACTACGACGTCAGCCTGCCGCCCCTGATGGCCGACAAGGAGCAACTGATCCAGGTGGTGCTGAACCTGGTGCGCAACGCCGTGCAGGCAATGAACGGCCGCGGTGAGATCGTGCTGTCTACCCGGGTCGCGCGCCAGGTGACCATCGCGCGGGTGCGCCACCCGCTGGCACTGCGCCTGGCGATCACCGACAACGGCCCGGGCATCCCCGAGGCGATCCGCGAACACATCTTCTATCCACTCGTTACCGGCCGCGCCGAAGGCACCGGCCTCGGCCTGACGCTGACCCAGGCCTTCGTGCACCAGCACGGCGGCAGCATCGAATTCGACTCCCACCCGGGCCATACCTGCTTCACCGTCTTGCTGCCGTTCCGCGATGACGACGCTACGAGGAAACCATCATGACCCACGCCGTCTGGATCATCGACGACGACAAGGCGATCCGCTGGGTGCTGGAAAAAGCACTCACCCGCGCCGGCATCGCCCACCAGAGCTTCGAGCGCGCCGACGACGCGTTGAACGCGCTGCCGCTGGGCACGCCGCGCGCCATCGTCTCGGACATCCGCATGCCCGGCACCGACGGGCTGAAGTTCCTAGCCGCGGTGAAGGCCGACTACCCTGCGTTGCCGGTGATCATCATGACTGCGCACGCCGACCTCGACTCGGCGGTGGCATCGTTCCAGGGCGGCGCCTTCGAGTACCTGCCCAAACCGTTCGACATCGACACCGCAGTGCTGCTAATCGAGCGCGCCTTGGCCGAAAACGGCGGCAGCGACGAGGCCAGCGATGCCGCCGAAGCGCTGCCAGCGCTGCTGGGCCAGGCACCAGCGATGCAGGACGTGTTCCGCGCGATCGGTAGGCTTTCGCAGTCCAGCGTCACCGTGCTGATCACCGGCGAGTCGGGCACCGGCAAGGAGCGCGTCGCTGAGGCGCTGCATCGTCACTCGGCGCGCGCCGCCAAGCCCTTCATCGCACTGAACACCGCGGCGATCCCGAAGGACCTGTTGGAATCAGAGCTGTTCGGCCACGAGAAAGGCGCGTTCACCGGTGCGCTGGCGACGCGGCGCGGCCGCTTCGAGGAAGCCGAGGGTGGCACGCTATTCCTCGACGAGATCGGCGACATGCCGACCGAGCTGCAGACCCGGCTGCTGCGGGTGCTGTCCGACGGCCAGTTCTATCGGGTCGGCGGCCATACTCCGATCAAGGCGAACGTGCGGGTGATTGCCGCCACTCACCAGCATCTGGAAGAGCGGGTGAAACAGGGGCTGTTCCGCGAGGACCTGTACCACCGCCTGAATGTGATCCGGCTGCGCCTGCCGCCGCTGCGCGAGCGTCGCGAGGACGTGCCGCTATTGGCGCGCCATTTCCTGACCAAGAGCGCCGTCAGCCTGGGGGTCGAGCCGAAACGGCTGACCGAGGCGGCGATGGCGCGGCTGGCCGGCTACGCCTTCCCCGGCAATGTGCGCGAGCTGGAAAACCTGTGCCAGTGGCTGACGGTGATGGCACCGGGCCAGACCGTCGAGGAGCTGGACCTGCCGCCCGAGGTGCGCGAGGCGATGGCGGGCGATAGCGGCCTCGCCAGCCAGGGCGGTGGCGACTGGGCCGTCGGCCTGTCGGCCGAAGTGGCACGGCGCCTCGCCGCCGGCGAGACCGGCCTGATCGACGAGCTGACCCGCCGCTTCGAGACCACCTGCATCCGCGCCGGCCTCGCGCATACCGGCGGGCGTAAGGTCGAGGCGGCGCATGTGCTGGGCTGGGGGCGCAATACGCTGACGCGCAAGATCCAGGAGCTGGGCCTGGAAGAGCACGACACCGGGCACTGAAGTTCACTGCTGTTCAAAGGGCGGGAGGCGCACCGGATGGTGCCCTTCCCGCCCTTTTGTGCTTTAACGTTGGCCGAATCGTCCCGATCAAGCACCCAGCGCGCTCAAGCCCGGCAGCGTGGCGAAGCTGGTCGAGCGCACCGTGTCGACGAAGTCGTTCAGATAGGCCGCCACCGCGTCGTCCTCGCGCACCGCCGCATACAGTTCGCTTTGCAGGCCGCCGTCGATCTGGCGCGCCACCACATAGCCCTTCTCCAGGTAAGGTACCACCGCCCAGTACGGCAGCGCCGCCACGCCGCGCCGGCTCGCCACCAGCTGCACGATGGCGATGGTCAGCTCGGAGGTGCGCCGCGCCGGGCTGACCCCGGCCGGCTTCAGGCATTTGCGCATCAGGTCGAGCATCGCGTCCGGCACCGGATAGCTGATCAGCGTCTCGTTGGCGAAGTCCGCCGCGCTCCAGCTCTTCTTTGCCGCCAGCGGGTGGTCGCGCGCCGCCAGCGCCACCATCTCGTAGGCGAACAGCGGAAAGTAGCGGATGCCCGGCGTGTCCTCCGCCTCGGACACGATCGCGAGATCAGCCCGGCCGGTCATCAACAGGCCGACCGGGTCGGCGTGAAAGCCCGACACGATGTCGAGCTCCACCGCCGGCCAATGGCTGCGGAACGCATCCATCGCCGGCATCAGCCAGTCGAAACAGGTGTGGCACTCCACCGCCACGCGCAACTCGCCCGCCTCGCCCTCGCGCAGCCGCGCCAGATCGCGCTCGGCATTGTCGACCTGCGCCAGCACTTGGCGCGCCAACACCAGCAGCCGCTCGCCGGCCGGGGTCAGCCTGAGCGGCTGCGCCTTGCGCCGCTCGAACAAGGCAACGCCGTAGCCGTCTTCCAGGGCCTTGAGCTGGTGCGACAGCGCCGACTGGGTCAGGAACACCCGGCGCGCCGCCTGCGACACGCTGCCGGTCTCGGCGATCGCCACGATGGAGCGCAGGTGGCGCAATTCCAGTGGGCTTCTGGTCATGAATTTCACTCATTCCAAACAACAATACAATGAGTTTGCCTCATAAACAGAGCCAGGAATAGTCTAGTGGCATCGATAACGACCCCCACCAGAGATCGCCATGACCACCCTGCACACCCTCGGTTTCCCTCGCATTGGCGCGAAACGCGAGCTGAAACTCGCCCTCGAGGCCTTCTGGAAAGGTCAACAGAACGCTGTCGAACTGTTGGACACGGCGCGCGAGCTGCGCCAGCGCCACTGGCTGAACCAGAAAGCCGCCGGCATCCAGCAGGTGCCGGTCGGCGACTTCGCGCTGTACGACCACGTGCTCGACGCGCAACTGCTGGTCGGCGCGATCCCGAAGCGCTTCGGTCTCGATGCCGCCACGCTCGATCTGGCCGGCTATTTCACTCTGGCGCGCGGCGATGCCGGCCACCATGCGCAGGAAATGACCAAGTGGTTCGATACCAACTATCACTACCTGGTGCCTGAATGGCACGCCGACACCGCCTTTTCGGCCAACCCCGAGCGGCTGCTGGCCCAGGTGCGCGAGGCACAGGCGCTGGGTCTGAAGGCCAAACCGGTGCTGGTCGGCCCGCTGACGCTGCTGTGGCTGGGCAAGACCAAGGGCGAGGCCTTCGAGCGCCTGGCGCTGTTGCCGCAACTGCTCGCCGTCTACCGCGAACTGCTGGCGGCACTGGCTGCCTCCGGCATCGACTGGGTGCAGATCGACGAACCGATCCTGGCGCTGGAACTGCCCACCGAGTGGCTCGCCGCCTTCGCCCCGGCGTATCAAACCCTGGCCGACAGCCCGGTGAAGCTGCTGTTGGCGACCTATTTCGGTAGCGTCGCCGAACACGCCGCGCTGATCAACGCACTGCCCATCGCCGGCCTGCACCTGGATCTCGCGCGGGCACCGGAGCAGCTCGACGCCTTCCTGCCCGGTTGGCCGGCCGGCCGTGTGCTGTCCGCCGGCCTGATCGACGGGCGCAATATCTGGCGCGCCGACCTGTCCCGCCAGCTTGCCCGTGCTCAAACCTTGGCCGAACGCTTCGGCGATGCGCTGTGGCTGGCGCCGTCCTGCTCGCTGTTGCACGTGCCGCTCGATGCGGCGCAGGAGACCGCGCTCGACACCGAGCTCAGGAGCTGGCTCGCCTTCGCGCTGCAGAAGCTCAACGAGCTGAAACTGCTCAAGCGCGGCATCGAACAGGGGCGTGATGCGATCGCCAACGAGCTGGCCGGCAGCGACTTCGCCCAGGCCACCCGCCGCCAGAGCCCGCGCATCCACCGCGCCGACGTCGCCGCGCGCCTGGCCGCGCTGCCGGCCGACGCCGACCGCCGCGCGTCGCCCTACCCGGTGCGCGCCACCGCGCAGCGCGCCTGGCTGCAGCTGCCGCTACTGCCGACCACCACCATCGGCTCCTTCCCACAGACCGCCGAGATCCGCGCCGCCCGCGCCGCGTTCAAGAAGGGCGAGCTCGCCGCCGCCGACTACGAGACCGCGATGCGCGCCGAGATCGCCGAGATGATCCGCCGCCAGGAGGCGCTGGCCATCGACGTGCCGGTGCACGGCGAGGCGGAGCGCAACGACATGGTCGAATACTTCGGCGAGCAGCTGGCCGGCTATCTGTTCACCCAGCTCGGCTGGGTGCAGAGCTACGGCAGCCGCTGCGTGAAGCCGCCGATCATCTTCGGCGACGTGGCGCGCGAGGCGCCGATGACGGTGCGCTGGTCGGTGTACGCGCAGAGCCTGACCCAGCGTCCGGTGAAGGGCATGCTGACCGGCCCGGTGACGATGCTGCAGTGGAGCTTCGTGCGCGACGACCTGCCGCGCTCGACCGTGGCCCGCCAGATCGCGCTGGCGCTGAACGACGAGGTGCTGGATCTCGAAGCCGCCGGCATCCGGGTGATCCAGATCGACGAACCGGCGATCCGCGAGGGCCTGCCGCTGAAGCGCGCCGACTGGGATCGCTATCTCGCCTGGACCGGCGAGGCGTTCCGCCTGTCCAGCCACCGGGTCGACGACGCCACCCAGATCCACACCCATATGTGCTACTCGGAATTCAACGACATCCTGCCGGCCATCGCTGCGCTCGACGCCGACGTGATCACCATCGAGACCTCGCGTTCGGACATGCAGCTGCTGACCGCCTTCGGCGAGTTCGCCTACCCGAACGAGATCGGCCCGGGCGTCTACGACATCCACAGCCCGCGCATCCCGGCCGAGGCGGAAATCGAGCGGCTATTGACCAAGGCGCTGGCGGTGATCCCGGCCGAGCGGCTGTGGGTGAACCCGGACTGCGGGCTGAAGACGCGAGGCTGGCCGGAGGTTGAGGCGGCGCTGGCCAATATGATGGCGGTGACGAAGCACTTGCGGGCGAGCTTGGGGGAAAGGGGGAGTGTGTAAGGAGCGGGAGGTGATGGCTCCCCGTTTTTTATTTGGAGGTTCGACTGAGCTGTTTCTGTCAATCGCAGCGTTGTCCGCCTTGCCTGGATCTTCGTTTCGGCCAACGTTAGTGAAGACTGTTGCAGCGCCGGTCCCGCCCGGCGAGGCGGGATACTTTCTTTTGCTTCGCCAAAAGAAAGTATCCAAAGAAAAGGCGACCCCGATGCACTGGCCTTCGGCTTCCCTCGCGCCTGCCAAGTGGCCAGGCGCCGCCGAACTCGCGCCGCGCTAACGTCGCGGCACTCGAACATGCGGCGGCTTAAGACCTGGCCGCTTGACGATCGCTCGGCAGCGCAAAGGGGGATGGGTAGGAGGATTGCGGCGGTTCTGCACATCCAAGATGTAAAGCGTTGTGACGAGACTGCCGATCGACGTATCAAGGTTGGCCGAAAGCCCCGCTTTCCAGCAGAGCCACTGACCGGGCCTTCGGCCAACCTTTGGTGCTTATCCACAGCAAAACACCTACTGGCCATGTAGACCATTTCAGTCATCCGCTGGTTTACCCAGCCCCATTCACGACGCCCACCGACAACCACCCTTCCCCCTTCGACGCCGCCGAGGACGACACGGACAACGGGGGAAGTCGGCGAGCACTGTTCGAGTGCCGGCGCAGCCGGCGCGAGTTGCGCAGCCGCCCGTTGGCCGTGGCGCCCGCAGGGCAGCCCGCGAAGCGGGCCGGCGTCGTGGGGTCGCCTTTTTGCTACGCAGCAACTCCGTTGTCTTTGGTTCCTTTCTTTTGGCGAAGCAAAAGAAAGGAACTCGCCAGTCGGGCGAGGCCGACAAGGCCGCATCCCTCACCAACGCTGGCCGAACAGCACAACGCAGCAACTGCTCTAGCTTCCCAAAACAAAAACGGACGCCCAGCGTCCGTCTCACCCACTCTTTGGCCAACCTGGCCCCTTAACTATCCAGCATCGACGGCGTCATCATCACCTTCAACCGCACCTGCTCGAACTCGCCGCGCTGGCGGTACTGCAACCACCACACCGCACCCTTCTTCACGCTCCACAGCTGCTGCTCGCCAGCCAAGAGCTGCGCCGCCAGCCAGCCTATCCACGGCTGATGGCCGACCACCACCACGGTACCCTCGCGGTTCGGCCAACCCAGCGCGCCCAGCACCTCCTCGGCGCTGGCGCCCGGATTGAGTGCGGGCAACACCTCGGAGTTCTTGGCGAGAAACGCCGCGGTCTGCTGCGAGCGGCGCGCCTCGGACACCAGCAAGGTATAGCTGTCCGGCAGGCGCGGACGCAGCCAGGCGGCCATGCGGCTCGCCTGCAGCTGGCCGCGCCGGGTCAGTTCGCGTGCCAGATCGTCCGTGCCGTCTTCGGCCTCGGCGTGACGCCACAAGATCAGGTCCATGTCCTCTCCTAACGCTATTCGGCGCCCCGTCCGGCGGTGCGCCTGTTGTTGTTCGATGCCGTCAGACCGAAACGGCAGCGCTTCGTTTCAAGCATAGCGGCCGTGCGTGTCGGCTACGTGTCAGCGCCACAGCGCCGTCAGCAGCGGAATCAGCACCGCCGAGATCAAGCCGTTCAGCCCCATCGCCAGCCCGGCGAACGCACCGGCGGTTTCCGACACCGTCATCGCACGCGCGGTACCGATGCCGTGAGCGGCGATGCCGGTGGCCAGGCCGAACACCATGTCCTGCTTGAAGCCAAGCCGGTACAGCACCGGTTTCAACACCACCGCGCCGAAGATGCCGGACACGATCACGAAGGCGGCGGCCAGCTCCGGCACGCCACCGATGCTCTGCGCCACGCCCATCGCGATCGGCGTGGTGATCGAGCGGGTCGCCAGCGACAGCACCACCGACTCGGGCAGGCCGAACAGCGCGCCCAGGCCCGCCGCGCTGACGATGCCCAGCACGCTGCCCACCAGCAGCGTGATCAGCAAGGGCTTGGCCGCGCGTTTCAGGCGGGTGAACTGCTGATAGAGCGGAATCGCCAGCGCCACCGTCACCGGGCCGAGCATCAGGTGGATGATCTGCGCCCCGTCGCGGTACTGCCGGTAGTCGATGTGGAACACCAAGAGCACCGCTATCAGCATCAACACCGACAGCAGCAGCGGGTTGGTCAGCGGATGACCGTGGCAGCGCCGGCTAATGGTCAGCGCCAGCTTGTAGGCGCCCAGCGTCAGGAACAGGCCGGACAGCGGCGAGGCAAACAGCGGGGCAAGCATCATGCCTGCTCCCTATCCACATGACGACACAGCAGCCAGGACAGCAGCGCCGCGGCGCCGACCAGGGTAATCAGCGTCGAGGCCACCAGCACCAGCGACAGCGGCAACAGATAGGGCTCGAGCAGCGACCAGTAGGCGAGCATGCCGACCCCGGCCGGCACGAAGAACAGCGACATGTGCTTGAGCAGGCGGCCGACGCCGTCGCCCAGGCCCGACGGCACCCGGCGCTTCATGCACAGGGTCAGGAACAACAACAACATGCCCAGCACCGGGCCGGGTACCGGCAGCGCCAGCCAATGGACCAGCGCCTCGCCGGCCAATTGATAGCCGAGCAGCCAAAGCAGGGTTTCCAGCATCACATCACTTTCTCTCGCATACAAATTTCATACCACCCGGCGCGATGCGGCGGGATGGACTTGCGGCCCGCCGCTGCCGCCACCGCACCGGCCGGGACAGCGTCGGGGGGCTTTGGCATAATGCCGGCCATGACTTCGCCTACCGTTTCACGCGACGCGCTGTGGTGCGTCGAGGCCCCGGCGGTGACCGACCGCCTGCGGCCCATTCTGACCGGTGCCGGCTCGCTGACCGAGCGGCTGATTGCACTGGGCGCCCCGTTCTCGGTGCGCGTGCTCGACCAGGGCCGCGACACCGTCGCCGCCGACGAAACCGCGCTGCTCGGCGTCGCGCCCGGCTCCGCGGTGCTGGCCCGCCATGTCGCGCTGCTGCTCGACGACACCCCGGTGGTGGTGGCGCGCAGCGTCACCCCCTGGCTCGACCCGGTGTGGACACCGGTGCTGGAGCGCGGCAGCCGCTCGCTCGGTTTCACCCTGTTCGGCGAGCTGAACGAGGAGCTGATCCGCGAACCGCTGCACTACGCCACGCTCGATGCAGCGCACCCGCTGTTCGCCCTGACCCGCCGGCACGACGCCACGTCGGCCGAACGCTATATCGCGCGCCGCTCGCGCTTCGTGCTCGCAGGCTCCGCATTGATCGTCTGCGAAGTCTTCCTGCCCGCCCTCGCCCACTATCTGCCATGACCCTCACCGCCCGACTGAAGGACCGTTACACCGTTTACAGCCAGCTGATGCGCCTCGACAAACCGATCGGCACGCTGCTGCTCTTGTGGCCGACGCTGTGGGCATTGTGGATCGCCGGCAACGGCCGGCCCGACTGGACGCTGGTGCTGATCTTCTCGCTTGGCACCTTGCTGATGCGTTCGGCCGGCTGCGTGATCAACGACTATGCCGACCGCGACTTCGACGGCCATGTCGAGCGCACCAAGCTGCGCCCGTTCGCGCGCGGCGCGGTCAGCAAGAAGGAAGCGCTGCTGCTGGTCGCCGCACTGTCGCTGCTGTCCTTCCTGCTGATCCTGCCGCTGAACCGGCTGACCTGGCTGATGAGCCTGCCGGCGCTGTTCCTGGCGATGAGCTACCCGTTCACCAAGCGCTTTCTCGCGCTGCCGCAAGCCTATCTGGGCATCGCATTCGGCTTTGGCATACCAATGGCGTTTGCCGCGCAGACCGACAGTGTACCGGCAATCGCCTGGTGGATGCTGCTGGGCAATATCTTCTGGACGCTCGGCTACGACACCGAATATGCCATCACCGACAAGCCGGACGACCTGAAGATCGGCATCAAGACCTCGGCGATCACCTTCGGCGACTACGATGTGGCGGCAGTGATGGCCAGCTTTGCGATCTTCACCGCGATCATGGCGGCCATCGGCCTGTCACTGGGGTTGGGCGTCTGCTACTGGCTGGGTTTGGCGGTCGCTGCGGCAATGATGGCAAGGCAGTACAAAGTCATAAAAGACCGCGATCGCCTAGCCTGTTTTAAAGCTTTTCTTGGCAACAACCGGGTAGGGATGGTAATTTTCGTCGGCATTTTGACTGAATACAGTCTGAAGGCTCATTGAGCAGTCATAAATTTTTATGCTGTTTCGCTGGCCGGCAGCTGAAAAGCGGCCGACCGGCACTCACGGACTCGCTCCGTAAAACCGTCATCAACAACTCATAAATGGGAAAATAACCATGAAAAAACTGATCGCCGCTCTGGTCGCTGGTGTGTTCGCTTCCGCCGCTTTCGCTGCTACCCCGGTTGCTGCCGAAGCTTCCAAGCCGGCTGCTGAAAAGCACGAAGCCAAGAAAGCTCACAAGAAGACCACCAAGCACAAGAAGCACGCTTCGGGCACCAAGGCCGAGAAGAAAGCCGCTTCCGCTGCCAAGTAATTGACGGTTAGCAGTTGAAGAAACGGGCACCCCAGGGTGCCCGTTTTTTATTGCCGACCCACTTAAACAGGCGCTTAGCCGACCCGCAGCGGCAGCGTGTAAAGCCGGCCGTCCAGATTGATCGTCGCGATCCAGTCGCGCCCCCCGCTGGCACACACCGGCAGCCGCACGCTGGCATGCCAGCCGCCCTGCCCGTTGGCCACCAGCCGGTAGCGATTGAAGCCCATATCCATCTGCGCCATGCTGAATTCGATGCTGGGAGCTTCCTTGGCCGCGACACCGCTCAACGTCAGCTCGAACGGCTGGCGGTAGCTCGGCGGCGTGGTGAAACGCAGCGAGCCACCGCCGGGCAGTACGCAGCCCGCGGTGGGCGACGCGCAGGCCAGCGCCTGCGGCGGCTCGGCCGCCTGTGCCGGCTTGTCGAGCAGATAGTGGGCAATGAACCAGATCTTCACCGCTCCCAGCACCAGCAGCAGCCCGCCGATCGCCAGCCACTTCTTCTGCTTCGCGTTCACCGCCACGCCCCGCGCATCAGCGCCACCCCGTGCGCGCCGTGCGCGCGGGCATCGAGCAGGTCGTCGACGCCGAGGCCGCCGAGCGCCAGCACCGGGATCGGCGTACCGTCGGCCATGAGGCGGTCAAACCCTTCCCAGCCGAGCGGCGCCCGATCCGGATGGCTGGCGGTCGGCTTCACATGACCGAGCAGCGCGTAGTCGCAGCCGAGCGCGGCGGCCTGCTCCAGCTCGGCGGCGCTATGGATCGACGCACCGACCCAGTCGAAGGCCGGACGCTCGCCGGCTTCGGCCAACCTGGCCGCGGTCAGGTGCACCCCGTCCACCGGCAGGCCGGCCAGCCAGGCCGGATCGGCATTGACGATCACCTTGCCGCCCTTCGCATGCACCCGCGCCGCCACCTGCTCGACGAAGGCGGCCAGTTGCGCGCGGTCGAGTTGCGGCTCGCGCACGATCACCCAGCGCGCGGTGGTGCTGGCGGCCAGCGCGCTCAGCACCGCCGCCTCGCCGATCTCGTGCGCGCAGGTGATCGACACCAGCTGCGGGATCGCCAGCGCGCGCAGCACCGGGCCGTTGGCCGGCAGCATCGGTTCGACCGACAGCACGCCCGGCGTCTGCCAGGAAAAGGACTGGCCCTCGCGGGCATGCAAGGCGCCGTCCCAGGCCCAGACACGGAAGAAACGCAGAAACACCGTGGCGTGCTCGTACACATAGTGCTTGGTCATCCACGGCGTGGCATGGCGCACCGTGATGCCCATTTCCTCGTGCAGCTCGCGCGCCAGCGCCTGGTACGGCGTCTCGCCCGGCTCGATCTTGCCACCGGGAAACTCCCAGTAGCCGGCGTAGGGTTTGCCGTCGGGACGGCTGCCCAGCAGGAAGCGGCCGTCCGCGCCGATCAGCGCCCCGGCGACCACATCGACAATCTTGCTCATCGTGGCGTGTGCCTCCAATGACATCAGGGCCGGTTGGGCCCTGATGAGGTGAATGAATAGAGAGAACCCGCCGCCCAAGCCGGACGGCGGGCAGGCCGCTTACTCGGCCTTGCGTTCGTCGGCGCCACGCCCGGCCCAGTCGCTGGCGAACTGCCAGGCCACTCGGCCGGAGCGGCTACCGCGGGTCAGCGACCACTGCAGCGCCGCACGGCGCGCCTCGTCGTCGAGCGGCAGCTGGTAATGTTGCAGCCAGCTCTCGCAGGCGGCCAAGTAAGCGTCCTGGTCGAACGGGTAGAAGGTCAGCCACAGGCCGAAGCGGTCGGACAGCGACACCTTCTCCTCCACCGTCTCGCCCGGGTGGATCTCGCCGTTGTCGCTACGCTGGTGCGCCAGGTTGTCGGCCATCCGCTCCGGCATCAGATGGCGGCGGTTCGAGGTGGCATACACCAGCACATTGTCGGCACGGCGCGCCAGGCCGCCGTCCAGCGCGGTCTTCAGCGCCTTGTAGGCATCGTCGCCCTCTTCGAACGACAGGTCGTCGCAGAAGATGATGAAGCGCTCGGGGCGCGCCGCGATCAGTTCGATGATGTCGTGCAGGTCGGTGAGCTGGCCCTTGTCGACCTCGATCACCCGCAAGCCCAGGGCGGCGAATTCGGTCAACAGCGCCTTCACCAGCGAGGACTTGCCGGTGCCGCGCGCGCCGGTCAGCAGCACATTGTTGGCCGGACGGCCGTCGACGAACTGGCGGGTATTGCGCACTACCGCGTCGATCTGGCGGTCGATATGGGTCAGCGCCGACAGCGGGAAGCTGTGCGGCTCCTGTACCGACTCCAGCCAGCCGGCCAGGCCGGCGCGGCGCCAGCGAAACGCGATCGCGTTCCAGTCCGGCTCCGGCCGGGCCGGCGGCAACAAGGGTTCGAGTCGTGCCAGCAGCGCTTCGGCGCGGCCGAGAAAGGCGTCCAAACGGTCCATCGGTTTTCCCTTTGTCTTGTGTCTTTTAAAGAGCCACTAGCCAAACGGGGGCGGGCCCGGTTTGGCTAGTGGTTCTGAACACAAGGTTGGCCGAACGGCGATTCGGCCAACCTCGGATCTTGCAGCGTTACGCTTCGTCGCGCAGCGAGATCACCGGCCAGCCATGCGACTCGGCGTGGGCACGCAGCGTGTCGTCCGGATCGACCGCGATCGGGTCGGACACCAGCGACAGCAGCGGCAGGTCGTTGCGCGAGTCGCTGTAGAAGAAGCTCTTCTCGTAGTCGGCCAGGGTCTTGCCCTGTTCGGCCAACCATTGCTCCAGGCGGGTGATCTTGCCTTCCTTGAAGCTCGGCACCCCGGCCGGCTTGCCGGTGAAACGGCCGTCGGCGTGTTCTTCCAGCTCGACCGCGATCAGGCGCTCCACGCCCAGTTCGCGGGCGATCGGGCCAGTGATGAAGCGGTTGGTGGCGGTGATGATCATCACCGTGTCGCCGGCGGCCTGGTGGGCGGCGACCAGCGCGCGCGCCTTGGCCGGGATGATCGGCAGGATGTGTTCCTGCATATAGGCAGCGTGCAGCGTGTCCAGTTCGCTGCGCGAGAAGCGGGTCAGCGGCTCGAGCTGGAAATCGAGAAACTCGTAGATATCGAGCGTGCCGGCCTTGTACTGCTCGTAGAAATGATCGTTGCGGCGCGCATAGAACGCCTCGTCGAGCAGGCCGCGCTTCATCAGGAACTTCGGCCACTCCACGTCGGAGTCGCCGGCAATCAGGGTGTGGTCGAGGTCGAACAGGGCTAGGTTCATGGTTCGCTATCGGTGGTTTGCAGAATATTTTTCACCAGCGGCACGGTGATCGGCCGGCGCATCGCCAGAGAATAGCGGTCGAGCATGTCAATCATGCGCGTCAGGCTCGCCAGGTCACGCCGCCAGTGATTGAGCAGGTAGCGGTACACGTCCTCGGGGATCGCCAGCTGGCGCTGCGCGGCGTGGCGCGCCAGCGCAGCGAGCTTGTCCTCGTCGGACAGGCCCTTCACCTCGAACACCAGCCCCCAGCCCAGCCGGGTGCGCAGGTCGTCGCGCACCGGCGCCTGCATCGGCGGCTGGCGGCCGGCCATCAGCAGGTGCCCCTCGCCGGACTCCTTCAGCGAGTTGTAGATCGAGAACAGGGTGATCTGGCTGTCCGGGTCGAGCGCGTCGACATGGTCGACCGCGATGAAGCTCGCCTCGCGGGCGAAATCGGGCAGGGTTTCGGTCTGGCCGTCCAGGTAGATCGACGCGCGTCCCAGCGACTCGGCGTGGGCGATCCAGGCCTTCAACAGATGCGTCTTGCCGCTGCCGGCCTCGCCCCACAGGTAGACGAAGCGCTCCGGCGCCTCGCCGGTGATCGCGGCGATCACCTCGCGATTGCGGTCGGCGATGAAGGTGTCAAACGCGGAGACGGGCTCGGGCGTAAGGTCGAGGACGAGCTGATCCAAGGCTGGCGGTCATCAAGAACGGTTGAAATCGGATCCCAAGTTTACGTGCAAAGCGCCCGCCAGTCGCCCCCGATCCACGCAATTCATGACAAAAGGCGGCGCTTTCGCCCACCGCCGCGCCCCCGTTCGCGACCCCGTTACGGACGAACGGCCGCCATCCGGCTCAGATCGGGCCCAAAGCCGCGGGTAAATCGGTTAAAATACAGGCGCTTTTGGCGACCCCGGAAGCACCGACAACGCTTACGTTTGCAGAAAGAGACTCCTTTGAACACCACCTCCCTGAGTTACCGTGATGCCGGCGTCGACATCGATGCTGGCGACGCACTCGTCGAGAACATTAAGCCGTTTGCCAAGCGCACCATGCGTCCTGAAGTGCTGGGCGGCCTTGGCGGCTTTGGCGCATTGGTAGAAATCAGCAAAAAGTATAAGGAACCGGTGCTCGTCTCCGGGACCGATGGCGTGGGCACCAAGCTCAAGCTGGCTTTCGACTGGGACCGCCATGACACCGTCGGCATCGACCTGGTGGCAATGAGCGTCAACGACATCCTGGTACAGGGTGCCGAACCGCTGTTCTTCCTCGACTACTTCGCCTGCGGCAAGCTCGACGTGCCGCGCGCCACCGAGGTGATCAAGGGCATCGCCACCGGCTGCGAACAAGCCGGTTGCGCGCTGATCGGCGGCGAAACCGCCGAGATGCCGGGCATGTACCCGGTCGGCGAATACGATCTGGCCGGCTTCGCCGTCGGCGTGGTCGAGAAGAGCCGCGTGATCACCGGCCGCGACATCGTCGCGGGCGACGTGGTGTTGGGCCTGGCGTCCAACGGCGTGCACTCCAACGGCTACAGCCTGGTGCGCAAGATCGTCGATCGCGCCCAGCCGGACCTCGACGCCGTATTCGACGGCGGCCGCACGCTGCGCGAGGCGATCATCGCCCCGACCCGCATCTACGTGAAACCGCTGTTGAAGCTGATCGACACCCTGCCGGTCAAGGGCATGGCGCACATCACTGGCGGCGGCATCACCGAAAACACCCCGCGCGTACTGCCGGACAATGTCGTCGCCGACATCGACGCCAGCAGCTGGCCGCAAACCAAGCTGTACCAGTGGCTGCAGGAACAAGGCCAGGTCGACGCGCAGGAAATGTACCGCACCTTCAACTGCGGCATCGGCATGGTGGTGATCGTTGCCGCCGAACACGCCGAGCAGGCCGCCGCAGTGTTGGCCGAACAGGGTGAAACGGTTTACCGCATCGGCAGCATCCGCCCGCGTCAGGGCGACGAGCATCAGACCCAGGTTGCCTAAGGCTCCTCTGTTTTGGTGAAGAACGGCGCTATCGGGCTCGCCGCCCGTTAGCGCCGGTTTGTTTCGGCCCCCTATCCGCCCAATGCCCATGAAAAACCTCGTCATCCTGATTTCCGGTCGCGGCTCCAATATGCAAGCGATCGTCGACGCGCAGATCCCCGGCGCCCGCATCGCCGCGGTGATCAGCAACCGCCCGGACGCCGCCGGCCTCGCCTGGGCCGCCGAGCGCGGCATCGCCACCGCCGCACTCGACCACAAGCAGTACTCCAGCCGCGAAGCCTTCGACGCCGCGCTGGCCGAACTGATCGACGGCTACGCGCCCGATCTGGTGGTGCTGGCCGGCTTCATGCGCATCCTCACCCCGGGCTTCACCGCCCACTACGAGGGCCGCATGCTGAACATCCACCCGTCGCTACTGCCGGCCTTCCCCGGCCTGCACACCCACCAGCAGGCGATCAACGCCGGCTGCCGCATCGCCGGTTGCACCGTGCACTTCGTCACCGCCGAGCTCGACCACGGTCCGATCGTCGCGCAGGGCGCGGTGCCGGTGTACCACGACGACAACGAGACGACGCTGGCGGCCCGGGTGCTCGAACAGGAGCACCGCCTCTACCCGCAGGCGGTCGCCCAGTTCGTCGCCGGCCGCCTGCGCCTCGATGGCCTGCGCGTGCTGGTTGCCGACGAAACACCGACCAGCGCCCGTCTGGCGGTGCCGCTAGACTGAGTAACGTTGAACGGTCTTCGGGAGCGTAATGCGTAAACGACTCGCCATCGTGCTGGCACTGCTGCTGTCGCTGCTGGTGCACTTGAGCTTTCTGGCCAGCGACCTGATCCCGCCGGCCACGCTCGAGCTGCCCGACGATGGCAAGCTCAAGCCGATCGAGGTGCAGTTGAAGGCGATGACGCTCGACGCCAGCACCCCCGTGGCCACGGTACCGCACCGCGCCACCGTATCGCTGGCCCCGGCGCCGCACACCGTGCCGGTCGAAGCACCGAAACCGAAAAAATCGCACCCGGTCACCCGCAAACCGCGGCCGGCCAAGACCGCGCAGGCATCGGCGCCGTTGGCCGAAGCCAGCGCCCCGCGCGGCGAAACACTGGCCCAGGCCTCGGCACCGCTCACCGAGCCCCCGCCCCGCCCGGTCGCCTCGGCCCCGCAGGCCGAGCCGGCCCCCCATACCGCGGCGCTGGCCCCGGCCAAGCTCTCCAAGGCCCAGGCCTCCGCCGCCGTCGCCGAGGCTCAGGCGGTCGCCGAGGGTAAGGACTGGCCGGGCCAGGGCGTCGGCCCGGACGGCATGCTGCGCGCCAGCCAGCCGCTGCAGCGCTTCCCGAACAAGGCCCAGCTGAGCTACCAGGTGTTCTACCGCGGACTCTTGGCCGGCTTAGGTCAGATCACTTGGCAGCGCGACGGCAACCGCTACAGCCTAACGGCCAAGGCGAATGGCTACGGTCAACATTTTCGCTACGAATCGCAAGGCAGTCTCGACGCCAACGGACTAAGGCCAGACAACTTCAAGGCCTTCCGCAACGACCAGCCGCGCGAACACGCCGAGTTCGGCTGGGATACCGGTGTACTGCACTACGGCGACGGCAAGGAAGAAAAGCTCGAACCTGGGGCACAGGACTTGCTGAGTCAGTCATGGCAACTGGCACTGAAGGGGGCCCGACTCGGCATGACCCAGATTACATCGGGCAAGAAGGTATACAGCTACCCGCTCACACCGGCCGGAGAAACGGTCTTCAACACAGGCGCCGGCAAAATGCGCGCCGTCGTTGTCAGAGCTACAAGCGGCGATAATAGTGCTGAATTTTGGCTTGCCCCCGGCTATGCCAACTTGCCGGTTCGTGTCACTTGGATCGACCCGGACAAGAAACTGGAATTACGCATCATCGCTATCAACATCAATGAGCAGGACGAGTGGACGCTCCCGACGTCACCGAACCACAGCTCCGGAAAATAGATGATTGCCTTCCATCACATACCGCATCAGGCGTCAGCTGCCACCGAAGTTATTTCTGTGACGGAGAGTCCGGATGGCATGCTTCATGCCCGGCAACCATTGCTGACCTTTCCAAGCAACGCCAAGCTGAGTGGACAAGTCTTCTACGGCCAGTTGTTACTAGCCGGCCAAGAACAGATAACTTGGCAGCGCGATGGTAATCGTTACAGCTTGATCGCCCAGCTCACTGGCTTCGGCCAACGCCTGAGCTATGAATCGCACGGCAGCTTCGACACCGACGGCTTGAAACCCGATAGTTTCAAGGCCTTCCGCAACGATCAGCCGCGCGAACACGCCGAGTTCGACTGGATCGCTGGCGTGCTGCACTACGGCGACGGCAAGGAAGAAAAGCTCGAACCGGGCGCACAGGACGTGCTAAGCCTGGGCTGGCAGCTAGCGCTAAAAGGCGCCCGGCTCGGCATGACCCAGATCACCACCGGCAAGAAGGTGTACAGCTACCCGCTGAAACCCGCCGGCGAAACGGTGTTCGACACCGGCGCCGGCAAGATGCGCGCCGTGGTGATCCGCGCCAAGGGCGACGACGACATCACCGAATTCTGGCTGGCCCCGGGCTACGCCAACCTGCCGATCCGCATTACCCGGATCGACCCGGACAAGAAACTGGAACAGCGCATCGTCGCTATCGACATTAACGAACAGGAAGAGTGGAGGCTGCCAACGGCGCCGGCCCACAGCTCCGGAAAATAGATGATTACTCAGCACCAACTCCCGCATATCGAGGCCGTGATCGGCCGCCTGATCCGTTTCGACCGCCCGGCCGACGCCGTACTGTCCGGCTATTTCCGCGACAACCCGAAGCTCGGCAGCAACGACCGCCACGAGATCGCCGAGACCGCCTTCGCCTGCCTGCGCCACTACGGCCGCGTGTCGGCGCTGATCGCCCCCAAGCGCACGCCGCGCCGGCTGATGCTGGCAACGCTGGCGCGCGCCCGCGACGTCAACCAGGAAGCCCTCGACCGCTTCCTGCAGGACAACGAGCGCCAGTGGCTGGACGGCGTGCGCGCCGCGCCGCTGCCGGACGCGCTGAGCATCGAGGCCGAGCTGCCGGACTGGGTGATCGAGCGTCTGGCCGACCAGAGCCCCGACGCGGTGCGCGCACTCGGCGCCGGGCTAATGCAGCCGGCCCCGCTCGACTTGCGCGTCAACACGCTGAAGACCCGCCGCGACGCGGCGCTGGCCGCGCTGCGCGAGTCGGGCCTCGCCGCCGAGCCGACCCCGTATTCGCCGTTCGGCATCCGCTTGGCCGGCAAGCCGGCGCTGAACAAGCATTCGCTGTTCCTCGACGGCGCGATCGAAGTACAGGACGAGGGCAGCCAGCTGCTCGGCGTGCTGGTCGGCGCGCGTCGTGGCGAGATGGTGGTGGACTTCTGCGCCGGCGCTGGCGGCAAGACGCTGCTGTTGGGCGCGATGATGGCCAGCAGCGGCCGCCTGTACGCCTTCGACATCTCGGAGAAGCGCCTGTCCAATCTGAAACCGCGCCTGGCGCGTTCGGGCCTGTCCAACGTCACCCCGCAGCTGATCACCAACGAGAACGACACCCGCATCAAACGCCTGGCCGGCAAGGTCGACCGGGTGCTGGTCGATGCGCCGTGCTCGGGCCTGGGCACGTTGCGCCGCAACCCCGACCTGAAATACCGGCAGAGCGCCAAGAGCGTCGAAGAACTAAACGCGATCCAGGCCAGCATCCTCGCCTCGGCCGCGCGGCTGGTGAAGGTCGGCGGCCGGCTGGTCTACGCTACCTGCAGCCTGCTGCCGTCCGAGAACCGCGCCATCGTCGACGCCTTCCTCGCCGCCCATGCCGAGTTCGAATTGCTGCCGGCCAACCAGTTGTTGGCCGAACAGAAGATCGAGCTCGACACCGGCGACTGCCTGGAGCTGCAACCGCATCGTCACAACACCGACGGCTTCTTTGCCGCAGTGCTGGTCAGGAAGGCCTAAGCCACCGTACCATTGAAATATTAGCAAATAGCAAAATAGCGTCTGGAAGGCGCCCGCCATGTCCAAGCCCGGCCTGTCACAGTTCGCGCCGCACAAGTCCCGCAGTAGCCGGCGCCTGCGCCACTTCTACCTGTCGATGGGGCTGTGGCGCCGCCGCGCGTCGATCTGGCTGGCGGCGATCCTGGTCGGCCTGGCGGCGGCGACCCTGGCCAGCGGCAGCCATCTGCTGCACCAATGGTTCGACACCGCCTACAGCGCCTCGCCTTACTGGGCCTTGCTGATCACACCGGGGGGCCTGGCCTTGTCGGTGTGGCTGCTCAACCGCTACTTCAGCGGCGCTGGCGGCGGCGGCATCCCGCAGGCGATCGCCTGCCTGCAGCCGGGCGCAGTGGCGATTCGTGAGCGCTTCCTGACGCTGCGCGTGGTGTTCGGCAAGATGGTGCTGACGCTGCTGGGCATCGGTTCGGGCGCCACCTTCGGCTACGAGGGGCCGATCGTCCAAGTCGGCGCGGCGATCAAGTACTCGTTCGACCGCAAGGCGGCGCTGGCCAACGAAGGCACGGCGCGCGCGCTGATCCTGGCCGGCAGCGCCGCCGGCGTCGCCGCGGCGTTCAACACCCCGCTCGCCGGCATCGTGTTTGCGATCGAGGAGATGGGCCGCACCCTCGACCAGCGCTCCAGCAAGACCATCCTGCTGTCGGTCATCCTGGCGGGCCTCACCGCCACCGCCTTGATCGGCAATTACAACTACTTCGGCGTCACCAGCACCACGCTGCCGCTGTCCTCCGGCTGGTACGCCATCCTGGTGACCGGTCTGCTGGGCGGCGTGGTCGGCGGACTGACCGCCAAGCTGATCCTGGCGTTCTCGCTCCGCCTGCCTGGGCCGCTGGCCGGCTGGCGCGCCAGTCGTCCCATCCTGTTCGCAGCCGGCTGCGGCCTGATCATCGCGGCGATCGGGATCACCAGCCACGGCAGCACCTTCGGCACCGGCTACTACCGGGCCCAGGACATCATCCAGGGCCACAGTGCCGGGCTGGAAGCCTACAGCGTGCTGAAGCTGATCACGCTGCTGCTCAGCTACATCAGCGGTGCACCTGGCGGCATGTTCGCCCCGTCGCTGGCGGTCGGTGCCGGCTTCGGCCTGAACGTGTCCCACCTGCTGCCAGGCCTGCCGTCGACCGCGCTGGTGCTGCTGGGCATGGTGGCGTTCTTCGCCGGCATGACCCGCGCGCCGATGACCGGCTTCGTCATCGTGATGGAAATGACCGACTCCAACGGCATGATCATCCCGCTGATGGCGGCGGCGCTGATCGCCGCCAGCGTGTCGCGCCTGGTGTCCCGCCACGCGCTGTACGAGGCGCAGGCCCACGCGCTGCTCAAGAGCCTGGCCGGGCTGCGCCTGCCACGACCCCAGCCGGCGCCAACGATTGACCGGCCCGCCGACGGCGGCCTACAATAACCGAGTTAATAAGTCAGGTATTTCTGCAAGGGATAGATTGCATGGACATTCAAGAAGCGCTGCGCCACACCGTTACCACCCACCCGGTCGTGCTGTTCATGAAGGGCTCGCCGAAATTCCCGCAGTGCGGCTTCTCCGCCCGTGCGGTCCAGATCCTGCAAGGCTGTGGTCTGGAGAGCTTCACCGCCATCGACGTGCTGGCCGACCCGGCGGTGCGCCAGGGCATCAAGGAGTACTCGAACTGGCCGACCATTCCGCAGCTGTACGTGAACGGCGAGTTCATCGGCGGCTCGGACATCATGACCGAGATGTACCAGTCGGGCGAGCTGCAAGAACTGATCAAGACCGTCGGCGCCGCCGAGTAAGCAAGCCGGCCCGATCAGCAAAGCCATTCCCTACGGAATGGCTTTCTTTTTGTCTATACCGAGACAAGCTTGGCCGAAAAGCCAAGCTGACTGCATAAACGCCACCGGTGGCGTGGATTTTGCCGGCCAAACCGCGCTAAAATCGCGTCCCATACCTTGGATACAATCAACTGGCCGACTCGGCCGGTGACGCAAACACCTGAAGCTGTTTTTCACCTCGGCCCGCCGCCCCGTGAAAAGCAGCTTTTTCATAAGGTAAGGGCTTACATGAATATCTCCGTAGTCAATCACCCGCTGGTCCAGCACAAGCTCGGCCTGATGCGCGAAGGTGAAATCAGCACCTCGAAATTCCGCACCTTGACCCAGGAGCTGGCGCGCCTGCTGGCCTACGAGGCCACCCGCGACTTCCAGCTCGAAACCATCACCATCGACGGCTGGTGCGGCCCGGTCGAAGTGCAGCAGATCAAGGGCAAGAAGGTCACCGTGGTGCCGATCCTGCGCGCCGGCCTCGGCATGCTCGAAGGCGTGCTCGACATGGTGCCGTCGGCCAAGATCAGCGTGGTCGGCCTGTACCGCAACGAGGAAACCCTCGAGCCGGTGCCGTACTTCGACAAGTTCGTCGACAGCCTGGACGAGCGCATCGCGCTGATCATCGACCCGATGCTCGCTACCGGCGGCTCGATGGTCGCCACCATCGACCTGCTGAAGCGCAAGGGCTGCAAGCAGATCAAGGCGGTCGTGCTGGTCGCCGCGCCGGAAGGCGTCAAGGTGGTCAACGACGCGCACCCGGACGTGCAGATCTACACCGCCTCGCTCGACTCGCACCTCGACGAGAACGGCTACATCATCCCGGGCCTGGGCGACGCCGGCGACAAGATCTTCGGCACCAAGCACGCCTGATCGCGATGCGATTCTGCAAAAACGCCGCCATGGATACAGGGCGGCGTTTTTTGAGGGCGGTAACAGCCGATTTAGCATCCGTCGCGAGCGGTCCTCAGCGGGGTGAAGAGCAGCGCAGAAACCGGAATGGACATGGAGTCCATGAGAATTTCTGATAGCTGAGCGAATCAATAGATTCGCTCGCAGGGCAGATGATCCCCGATCAGGGCCGCGCAGCAGGATGATGAACCAGCGCTAGAACCGCCACGCTTTCATGCACAAGGATAATTTTTCATGTTCAACCACGTAAAACAGGCCCTCGCCGGTGCGCAGATCCTGTTCGTCGCCTTCGGCGCGATGGTGCTGGTGCCGCTGTTGACCGGCCTCAACCCGTCGATGGCCTTGCTCGGTGCCGGCATCGGCACCCTGCTGTTCCAACTGGTCACGCGCCGCCAGGTGCCGATCTTCCTCGGCTCCTCCTTCGCCTTCATCGCGCCGATCATCTACGCCACCCAGACCTGGGGCCTGCCGTCGACCATGTTCGGTCTGTTCGCCGCCGGCTTCATGTACTTCGTGTTCGCTTCGCTGGTGCGCTGGCGCGGCGTCGAGGCGGTCAACCGCCTGCTGCCGCCGGTGGTGATCGGCCCGGTGATCATGATCATCGGCCTGTCGGTCGCCGGCGTCGCCTCGAACATGGCAATGGGCCGTGCCGGTGGCCAGCAGGTGATCCCCTATGACACCGCTCTGCTGCTGGCCGGCGTATCGCTGGCCACCACGGTGATCGTGGCGATCTTCGGCCGCGGCATCTTCCGCCTGGTGCCGATCCTGGCAGGCGTCACCGTCGGCTATACGCTGGCCGGTTTCCTGGGCGTGGTCGACTTCGCCAAGATCGCCGCTGCACCGTGGTTCGCCATGCCGCACTTCATCACCCCCAAGGTGAACTGGGCTGCCGCGCTGTTCATGCTGCCGGTGGCGATCGCTCCGGCGATCGAGCATATCGGCGGCGTGATGGCGATCGGCGGCGTGACCGGCAAGGACTACACCCGCACCCCGGGCCTGCACCGCACCCTGGCCGGCGACGGCCTGGGCGTGTGCGTGGCCGGCCTGATCGGCGGCCCGCCGGTGACCACCTACGGCGAGGTAACCGGCGCGGTGATGATCACCAAGAACTTCAACCCGGTGATCATGACCTGGGCGGCGGTGTTCGCGATCGCGATGGCGTTCTTCGGCAAGTTCAACGCGCTGTTGCTGTCGATTCCGATGCCGGTAATGGGCGGCATCATGGTGCTGCTGTTCGGTACCATCGCCTCGATCGGTCTGAAGACGCTGGTCGAATCGAAGATCGACCTGATGGCACCGCGCAATCTGGTGATCGTGTCGGTGGTGCTCACCAGCGGCATCGGCGCGCTGGAACTGAAGTTCGGCAGCTTCTCGCTGGTCGGCGTCGGCCTGTGCTCGATCCTAGCGATCCTGCTCAACCTGATCCTGCCGAAACAAGCGGAACGGCACGACGGCATTCCGGAAGGCCAGGACATCTAAAGTCGCAGTGCCTCTGCCCGACAGAACGACCCGCACATTCCGTGCGGGTTTTTTTATAGGCACAGCTAGCTCCCCCTGGCGGGATGGCATGGGGCCATGGATATAATGGAGCGGCGACACAATTAAAGAAGAGGGACGCAATATGCTGATGCAACGCGAGCACGCCACATTGCTGGTGGTAGACGTGCAGGAGAAACTGGCCCCGGCCGTCCATGACGCCGACGGCCTGCTGGCCCGGCTGCGCTGGCTGATCGGCGCCAGCCACGACCTCGGCGTACCGGTGCTGTTCTCCGAACAATACCCGAGGGGCCTCGGTCACACGGTGCCGGCACTGCTCGAAGTTGTGCCGAATGCCCGTACCGTCGAGAAGCTGCATTTCTCCTGCGTTGCCGGCGAGGGCCTGCCGGACGGCCTGATGCAGCGCGACCAGGTCATCGTCTGCGGTATGGAAACACATGTATGCGTGCTGCAGACGGTGCTCGACCTGCTCGACGAGGACAAGGAGGTGTTCGTGGTCAGCGATGCGGTGTCGAGCCGCCGCGAGGCCGATCACCAGGCGGGCCTGGCGCGGATGCGCGATGCCGGCGCCCATCTGGTCACCCGCGAAATGGTGCTGTTCGAGCTGCTGCACCAAGCCGGCACCGACGAGTTCAAGGCTGCCAGCAAGCGCTACCTGGTCGGCGAACAACCAGCTTGACCCCCAGGGTTGGCCGAAGCACGCTTCGGCC
The DNA here is from genome assembly GCA_025989215.1 of Neisseriaceae bacterium JH1-16. Taxonomy (GTDB): domain Bacteria; phylum Pseudomonadota; class Gammaproteobacteria; order Burkholderiales; family Chromobacteriaceae; genus Crenobacter_A. Next base: position 188,826 of record JAPDNP010000004.1, read on the forward strand.
AACCTTGTCTGCCCTGCCCCCGGTCAGCCCGCCCTGCTCTTGCCGTCTGGCAGCCCAATAGGTGCAATTTTGCGGCGATCCCCCTATCCTGTGGGTCCTATCCATTCATTCAGGAATCCCTCGATGACGATCACCAGCAACTTCCAGGCGAATTTGGCCAACCTGCCGGCAACCGATGCCATCGACGCACTGGAACTCGTCAGCTCGGCCGGCGCCGTCATCGCCCGGCTGGAGAACCGCCCCGGCACCGCCGGTTCGGTACGGGTCTACCACGCCCTGTTAAAGGAATTCGGCGAGATCAACCAGGCCGCTGCACAGCGCGGCTTGGAAATCTATGCCGAGCACGTCGCCGATGCGCGCAACAACCCGGGCAAGCACCCGAATATCGACCGACTGTTCCCGATCGCCGACCACGCCGTGCCGGCACTGCAGGTCAGCGTGTTCGCCAACATCGCCAGCTAATCAAGTCCGCTTCGATCCAATAAAAAACGGAAGCCCACAAGGCTTCCGTTTTTTATTGGCAGACCGCGCTCAGCGCAGCGGCTCGACCTTATAACGCGGCGGCAGCAGCAAGGCCGGCACCTCGCGCTTGCGCTTACCGCGCACCAGCCGCCCCGGAATCAGCGGAAACTCGAGGCCGTCGTTCGACTCATCGCGGCTGGCTGCCGGCTTGCCACGCGACGGAGCGGCACGGTCGCTGCGACCATTACCGGCCGCTTGGCGCGGAGCAGGAGCACGGGTGACTGGCGCCGCCGCTTCCTCGCGCTTGAGCGATGCCTCCTCACGCTTCGGCGGCGTCATCCACGACGGCCAGAAGCCCTCCACCGGTTGCGCCTGCAACTGCTGACGAGTCAACTTCTCGATCGACTCGAGCTGCCTCTGCTCTTCCTCGGCCATCAGCGAGATCGCCACCCCCTTGGCGCCGGCCCGGCCGGTACGGCCGATGCGGTGCACATAGTCTTCCGGCGAATTGGGCATCTCGTAATTGACCACGAACGGCAGCTCGCTCACGTCCAGGCCGCGGGCGGCCACGTCGGTGGCGACCAGCACGCGCAACTCGCCCGACTTGAAGGCCGCCAGCGTTTCAAGCCGCACACCCTGTGCCTTGTCGCCGTGGATTGCCTCGACCGACAGACCGCGGCGCTTCAGGTCGCGCGCCACCTGGTCGACGCTCTGCTTGGTCTTGCAGAACACGATCACCTGGCTCATGTCGCGCGACTTGATCAGGTGCTCGAGCAGGCCGCGCTTGCGGCCTGTATCCACCGCGTACACCAGCTGTTCGACCTGATCGGACGTGGCGTTCTGGCGCGCCACCTCGATCAGCTCCGGCGCGCGCATGAAGTCTTCGGCCAACTTCTTGATCTCCGGCGCGAAGGTCGCCGAGAACAGCAAGGTCTGGCGCTCCTTGGGCAACATGCCGAGAATCTTGCGGATGTCGTTGATGAAGCCCATGTCGAGCATCCGGTCGGCCTCGTCCAGCACCAGGATGTCGACCTTGTTCAGCTGAATCGTCTTCTGGCCGACATGGTCGAGCAGACGCCCCGGCGTCGCCACCACGATCTCCACGCCGCGGCGCAGGTCCTGGGTCTGCGGGTCCATGTTCACGCCGCCGAACACCACGGTATGGCGCAACGGCAGATACTTGGTGTACGCCTTGACGTTGACCGCGATCTGGTCGGCCAACTCGCGGGTCGGCGACAGGATCAGCGCGCGCACCGGATGCATCGCCGGCGAAGCGCTGTTGGACGCGAACTTCTTCAGCCGCTCGAGAATCGGCAGCATGAACGCGGCGGTCTTGCCGGTGCCGGTCTGTGCGGCGGCCAGCAAGTCGCGGCCGCTCAACACTTTCGGGATCGCCGCCGCCTGGATCGGGGTCGCCTCGCTGTAACCCAGCTCGTCGATCGCCCGCAGGATCTCGGGCGCCAGCCCCAGCTCTGCAAAAGACATTCCATTACTCCTGCAACAGGAAGGGCTGGCCGACTCCGTCCGTGCGGAATCGGCCAACCCTTGGTGTTAGTTCATCAATCAGTATCAATCGGGCCGGCGCCCAAATAAAGTACGCCGCCCCCTCGGTCGGGGCGGCGTTGCGTGGGGTGACTCAGCCGAGCAGACGGGCCACGCTCAACAGCAGGACCACCGCCAGCCATAGCAGCACACAGCGCCACACCAGGCCGACCGCGCTCTTCAGGAAACTCGGATCGGCCGGATCGCCCAAGCCCAGTTCGGGGCGGAAGCGCACCGTGTAGTCCTGGCGCAGTGGATCACCCAGCTTCACGCCGATCGCGCCGGCGGCGGTCGCCAACAGAATGCCGTTGGCATAGTTACCCCAGGTGCGCGCCTGCGAGCGCCAGCAATAGATGGCGTCCTCGAAGTCGCCCATCACCGCGAAGCTCGCCGCGGTCAGTCGCACCGGCAGCCAGTCGAGCCAGTACGAGGTGCTCGAGGCGAAACGGCCGAACTGGTCGTCTTCCTGGCTGCGCTCGCCCCATTTCTGGCCGAGCATCGTCACCAACCGGTACAGCACCGCGCCGACAGGACCGGGCAGCACCACGAACCAGAACATCGTGCCGAACACGTGGCGGTAGCTGTCCACTACCCCCTGCTCGATCGCAAGCCGCGACATTTCCTCGGTCGACAGCTCCGCGGTCGGCTGACCGGTCCAGTCGCGCAGCGACTGACGGGCATCGAGATCACGCCCCTCGTTCAGCGCCCGCGACATGTCGGAGAAGGCGCTGGAGAAGTGCCTGAAACCCATCGTCAGGTACAGGATCAACACGTTCCACGCCAGTGCCAGAATCGGGCTGAGGCGGTACAGGAGCGCATACACGCCCCACGCCAGCAACACCGGCGGCACGACGGCAACCAGCCAGGCGAACACGCCATGGCGGTTGGAGCCGGCGTTGAAATTGCGCTCCAGCTGGTTAGCGTAACGGGTGAACAGCAACCAGACGCGGTTGCGGTTGCCAAGTGGGCGCAGCTGCTCGAGGGCGAGCGCCAGAATAAGAGATAACAGGGTCATCGGTATCGGGGGGGTTGATCGCAGGCCCAGCGCCAAGATACCACAGTTGACGCAACGGCGCCCACCGAAGGCGGGTGGGCGCTAGAAGGAGTAACTCAGACCGAACCGAAGCGTCGGCCACCGCCCAGCGAGGGCGCGCTGCCGTCGCGCTCGTAGCCCAGGGTACTGATCGCCGCTTCGCGCAGCACGTTCAGCGCCTCGTCGGTACGCTCGAGCTTATCGTTGATGAACTGGCCGTTCAGGTTGTTGATGGCCTGCACCTTGTGCAGGGCTCCCTGCAACGCGTGCCAGGCCAGCGTCGCCGCCGGCTTGTCGACGAGCCAGTCGTGGAGCACCTCCGGTGTCTGGATACCCAGCTCGAACAGACAGCGTTCGCGCAAGACCGACAGCGAAGCCAGCTCTTCGAGCAGCGCCACCTTGGCACGAGCGACCGGTTCGAGGTACAGCGCCGATCCGCCGATCAGTACACGCTGTTCCTCATTCAGCACTTCGCCCAGCCGGATCAGCTGGGCGGTTTCACTTTCGCAAGCAGCGGTAAAGCGCAGCACGACATCACTCATGCACAACTCTCTCAGTCAGGACGAAGCGGACGTCCCCGCGGCTTAGCGCCCGAGCAGCTCGCGTGCCGACGCGATCAAGCCATCGGCGATCGCGCCCGGATTCACCTCGAAGGTGCCGGCAGCAATCGCGGAGCGGATCGCCTCGACCTTGCCGGCGTCGAAGGCCGACTCGGAGGAAGCACTGCGCTCGACGGCGCTGATCTGGCTCGCCAGCGGATTGATCGCCACATTGTCGGTGGCGCCGCCGGCTGTGCCTTGCGCGTCGTCATCCTTACGGACGGCGCGGGCCTGCGTGCCGTAAACGGAGGCAAGGCTGCGGTTGGTCTCGACTTTCATAAAAAATCCTTGTGCTCGGCATTGCGTTATTACTGCAATTATCGGCGACAAGTCTGCAATCTTTAACGGTTTTTTCCGACGGCTCAGTAGCGCACCTGCACGGTGCCATCCTGCTGAGCAACCCCTTGCACCAGCCGACCGGAGTTCATCCGCACCGTCACCACTTCGCCGACCGCCGCATTGCGATTGGCGGTACCGTCGGCGAGCACGGCAAAGCCGTCACCGCTGGCGTTCACCTGGACCTTCTGGCCGGCCTTCACCACCTGCGGCGGGCGCAGCATGAAGGCGCGCAGCCAGGCGCCGGCCGGAATGCCGCTGCGGGCAGTCAGGCCGACCGCCTCGTTCGGGTCCTGCAGCACGCTGCGGCCCAGCGCCTTGTTCGCCACCACCACCCGCTGCACATCGGCACTGCCCAGCACCTCGCCCGCGCCGATCGCCCGGGTAGTGACCATGCCGTAGCGGGTTTCGCTGATTGTTACCGGCACCTTCACGGCCCAACCCGCCCCCGGGCAGGCCACGTTCAGCTGAGCACTGCCGCTGGCCTCTTCACCCGGCGGCCAACTGACCTTCGGTGTCTGGGCGCAGGGCTTCAGGCCGTCGAGCACGGTGAGCGGACCCAGCTGATAGCTGGCCTGGCGGTGCTGCAGCTCGGCATCGAGGAAGCGCTGCACGGCACGCTCGACCGAACCCGAGCCCGGTGCCGCGGCCATCGCCAGCGGCGCCAGCCCCAGCAGCAGAAGGAAAATCCTGTTCAACATATCGAGCATTGTAACTCTGCCAACACGCAAAACCCACTATCCCGCAAAAAACCCAAAGCTTATTGACAGGTACAACTAGCATGCAATAAACATATCAGGTAGAGCGCTAGCTCCATACAGATGTTTGATCGGAATAGACCAAAAACAAAAGGGGAAACTGTTTCATGAAGCTGCGTCTTGCCACCTTGAGCTGTGCCATCACCATGGCGCTGGCCGCACCGGCCGCATTGGCTTACAGCAATATCTATTTCTTCGGCGATAGCCTGACCGATACTGGGGCCTTCGGAGGCCAAACTATCGGCAGTACCACCCTACCCGCCAACGCTCGCTGGACGTTCAATTACGGCCCCATTTACGCAGATGTCTTGGCGCAGAAGCTAGGACTCTCCGTCAGTCCGTCGAATGCCGCTACTGGAAAAGTCGGCAACAATTACGCCCAGGGCGGGGCCATTTCCACTTCGACGGTGACCCAGCCAGGAACACCTGCGAACCCCAATGACCCAGGTCCTGGTGGTTTAGCCATTCGCGACCTACCGCTTCAAGTGCAGGACTATCTAGCCGCCCATGGCGGCCGGGCCGACCCGAATGCGGCCTATGTAGTCTGGATAGGTGGCAATGACATCCCTATTGCCGCTGCGTCAGCGTCGCCAACGGCCATCCTGCAGCAGAGCGCCGCCTCGACCGTGACCCAGGTTGCCACATTGCAGGCTTTGGGAGCCGGCGTCACTATCGTTCCCAACCTACCTAACATCGGTCTGACCCCCGATGCGGTCTATGCCGGCATCGGCGGTGTCATTACCAACCTCGTCAAGAGTGGAGCCTTGCCAGCAGCACAAGCCGCGGCAGCTAACGCGGCAGCCCAGCAAGCAGCATGGCAAGTACTGAGCCAGGGCAATACTAGTACGGCAGCGGCGCAACAAGCCGCCTACCAGGCTGCCGCCCTAGCCGTTGCCACGGCTCTCGGCCAGCCATCCCAAGCTAATGCGGTGGCAGGAGCTATCGCCCAGGCTCAATCGGGTCTCGGCCAATTATCAGGAGGGTTTAACGCCCTCACCAATCTCGGCTTGTCCGGCCTCTCGGGCAACCTGGTCCGCCCTGATATAGCAGCGCTGTTCAACGAGATTATCGCGTCCCCTACACAGTATGGTTTCACCAACGTGACCGGTAGTATTTGTCTCAGTGACGCAATTCTGTGCAATTCACAAACAGCAGCAGCCGGCGGCAACCCAGGTTACGGGGTGCAACACTATCTGTTTACTGACGGCCTCCATCCAACACCGGAAGCCCATGCCATCATCGGCCAGTACATCTACTCGCTGCTGGCCGCGCCGACCTTCGCCGCCGCGCTGCCCGAAACCGGCGTGAACGCTTCCCGCCAGCTCGGCGATGCGCTGACCACCCGCTACCAGGCACTGCGCGCCACGCCGCGCCCGGTCGGTACCGTCAGCGGCTTCGCCAGCGGCGGCTGGCGCCCGGACTCGCTCGACTACGACAACCTGAGCGGCAAGACCAAGGGACAGTTGCTGACGCTGGGCATCGACTTCCAGGCGACCGATACGCTGACGCTCGGCGCCGCGTTCGCCGCCGGCAAGGGCGACAACAGCGTCGACAACCAGGGCAACTTCGACAGCCGCCAGCAGTTGATGGCCTTGCTGGCCAGCTGGAAGATGGACCGCTACTGGGTGGACGGCGACCTGCACGTCGGCAACGGCGACATCGATACCCACCGCCAGGTGACGCTCGGCCCGCTGGTACGCACGATGAACGGCTCGACCCGCCTGAACCAGTACGGCTGGCGCGTCAACGGCGGCTACCAGTTCGATGTCGGCCCGGTGCAGACCGGCCCGCTGGTCGGTCTCGACTACGTCAAGGTCAGGGTCGGCGGCGTCACCGAGGACGGCAACCTCAGTACCAGCATGAACTTCAACAAGCAGGACGAGAGCTCCTTCCTCGGCAAGGTCGGCTGGCAGGTGCAGGCGACGCTCGGCCAGTTCACCCCGTACGCCAACGCCTCGTGGGTACACGAGTTCCGCGACGACGCGCGCAGCGTCTCGGTCGGCCTCAATACCCAGCCGGGGCTGTTCACCACCACGCTCGGCAAGCCGGACAGCGACTGGGCCGAGTGGAAGCTGGGTGCTTCGGCCAACCTGACCAAGACCATCAACGCCTACGGCGAGCTGTCGACCACCAGCGGGCGCAGCACCGGCAATCTGCATGCGGTGACGGTGGGCCTGGCGGCTTCGTTCTGATCGTATCGGGCATGACAAAGGCCAACCCCACGGGGTTGGCCTTTTTGCTGCGCATCGTTCGGCCAAGCTTGACCGAAGCGGATCAGGCGCCCAGTTCTGAAACGATCAATGCCTTCACACGGGCGGCGTCGGCCGGCAGCTCCACCACGCGTTGCGGCAGGTCTTCCAGGCCATCGAAACCGGCCGGGCGCGGCGGCTGTTTGCCGAGCGCCTCGACGATGGTCTCGGCGAACTTGGCCGGCAGCGCGGTCTCCAGGCACACCACGGTCTCGCCAGCCCGGCGCAGCTCGCGCGCCACCTTGATGCCGTCGGCGGTGTGAGTGTCGACCACCACGCCGTCTTCGGCATCGACCGCGCGGATTGTCGCCAGACGGTCGGCGTGGCTGCTCTTGCCGGACACAAAGCCGAAGCGCTCGCGCACCTCGGCAAGCTTGGCCGACAGGTCGAAGCCTTCGCCCTGCTCCACCTTGGCCCACAGCGCGCGCACCGCGTCGCCGTCGCGGCCGACCAGGTCGAACACGAAGCGCTCGAAGTTGGACGCCTTGGAGATGTCCATCGACGGGCTGGAGGTGATGTGGGTCTCGGCGCTGCCGCGCGGGCGGTAGATGCCGGTGCGGAAGAATTCGTCGAGCACGTCGTTCTCGTTGGTGGCGACGATCAGCCGCGCCACCGGCAGGCCCATCTGGCGCGCGATATGGCCGGCGCAGACGTTGCCGAAGTTGCCCGACGGCACGCAGAAGCTGACCTGTTCGTCGTTGCTCTCGGTGGCGTTGAAGTAACCCTTGAAGTAATACACCACCTGCGCCACCACGCGCGCCCAGTTGATCGAGTTGACCGTGCCGATCTTGTGAGTGGCCTTGAAGCCGTGGTCGTTCGACACCGCCTTGACGATGTCCTGGCAATCGTCGAACAGGCCGTCGATGGCGATGTTGTGGATGTTGGCGTCCTGCAGGCTGTACATCTGCGCGCGTTGGAACGCGCTCATCTTGCCCGACGGCGACAGCATGAACACATTGATGCCGTGCTTGCCGCGCATTGCGTACTCGGCGGCGCTGCCGGTGTCGCCGGAGGTGGCACCGAGGATGTTCAGCGTCTCGCCGCGCTGGGTGAGCACGTACTCGAACAGATTGCCGAGCAGCTGCATCGCCATGTCTTTGAACGCCAGCGTCGGGCCGTTGGACAGTTCCAGGATCACCAGGCCGTCCTTCAGACGCTTGACCGGAGTGATCTCGGCCGAACCGAAGGCGGCGGCGGTGTAGGTGCGATTGACGATGTCCTTCAGGTCCGCTTCCGGGATGTCGTCGGCGAAGCGGCTCAGGATCTCGAAGGCCAGTTCCGGATAGGACAGGCCGCGCCAGGCATTCAACGTGGCGCGGTCGATCTGCGGATAGCTTTCCGGCAACGCCAGGCCGCCATCGGGCGCCAGGCCCATCAGCAGGATGTCGGAAAAGGCTGCGGGCTCAAGGCCACCGCGGGTACTGATGTAACGCATGATTCTTTTACCGTTGTTTGAAGCAGGAGAACGCGGCCTGTTCGAGCATGCCCTTCAGGCGCGGGTCGTCCTTGACCTTCACCTCGCCGCCGATGATGGCGATCACGTCTTCCTTGGTCAGCGAGGCGGTGACTTTCTCGGCGGTGCAGGAGCACATCCGTTCCGGATTGGGGCCGAGCAGCATCGCGCCGATCGGAGAGTCCTGTGCCTTGTTGATGCACAACAGCGACAGGCCCTTCAGCGTGATCTCGCGTCCCTGCCCGGTCAGCTGCTCACCGGCACTGGCGAAGCCGCTGGCGGCGCACAGCAGCGCGCCGACCAGCCACAATGCCTGCTTAGCCATTGAGTTCTTCCATACGCAGGCGCACCACCTTGCCGTGCACGCTGTCGAGCGCTTCGATCGCGGCGATGGCGGCGTTGACCGCCTTTTCCTGCACCAGGTGGGTGAGGATCACCACCTCGGCCGAACCGTCGGACACCGAGCCCTTCTGGATCACCGCCTCGATCGAGATGCCCTGTTCGGCCAACAGGCTGGTGATGTTGGCCAGCACGCCGGCACGGTCCACCGCGCCGATGCGCAGGTAGTAGCTGCTGTAGATCTCGTCGATCGGCAGGATGGTCAGGTCTTTGAGCTGGTCCGGCTGGAACGCCAGGTGCGGCACGCGATGTTCCGGGTCGGCGGTCAGCAGGCGGGTCACGTCGACGATGTCGGCGACCACGGCCGAGGCGGTCGGCAGCGCACCGGCGCCAGCGCCGTAGTACAGCGTCGGGCCGACGGCGTCGCCCTTGGCCAGCACCGCGTTCATCACACCGTTCACATTGGCGATCAGGCGTTTTTCCGGGATTAGCGTCGGGTGCACGCGCAGCTCGATGCCGGCGTCGGTGCGACGGGTCAGGCCCAGCAGCTTGACGCGGTAGCCCAGTTCCTCGGCGTACTTGATGTCCTTGCTGGTCAGCTGGCTGATGCCTTCCAGATAGCACTTGTCAAACTGCATCGGGATGCCGAACGCGATCGACGCCATGATGGTCAGCTTGTGGCCAGCGTCATGGCCTTCCACGTCGAAGGTCGGGTCCGCTTCGGCGTAACCGAGGCGCTGCGCTTCGGCCAACACGTCGGCGAAGTTGCTGCCCTTCTCGCGCATTTCGGTCAGGATGAAGTTGGAGGTGCCGTTGATGATGCCGGCGATCCACTCGATATGGTTGGCCGACAGCCCCTCGCGCAGCGCCTTGATGATCGGGATGCCGCCCGCCACCGCCGCCTCAAACGCCACCATCACGCCCTTTTCCTGGGCGCGCGCGAAGATCTCGTTGCCGTGCACCGCCAGCAGCTTCTTGTTGGCGGTGACCACGTGCTTGCCGTTGGCGATCGCCTTGAGCACCAGCTCCTTGGCGATGGTGTCGCCACCGATCAGCTCGACCACGATGTCGACCTCGGGGTGATTGACGATCGCAAACGCATCGTCGACCACGGTCACATCGTCGCCACAGACTTCGCGGGCGCGCGCCACGTCGCGGTTCGCGGCCATGAACAGGCGGATCGCCCGACCGGCACGACGGCTGATTTCCTCGGCATTGTTGCGCAATACCTGGGCGGTGCCGCCACCGACGGTACCCACCCCCATTACGCCAATATTGATCGGCTTCATCACTGCTCCTATTTCTTTGTCCTGGTCATTTTTATGCCCGCTAGGGCGTATCTCATGCACACACGGGGAGCCGATGGCTCCCCGTTTGCGGTATCCAGCGGTTTCGGCGTCGTGCCCCGAAACTCAATCGGTGCCGTGACGCTTTCGGTAGTTGCCGAGGAAATTGCCCACTCGGCCGAGCGCCTCGGTCAGATCATCGGTATTGGGCAGGAATACCACGCGGAAGTGATCCGGCGCAATCCAGTTGAAGCCGGTGCCCTGCACCAGCAACACCTTTTCCTCCAACAGCAGATCGAGGATGAACTGCTGGTCATTCTTGATCGGGTACACCTCCGGGTCGAGGCGCGGGAACATGTACAGCGCGCCCTGCGGCTTCACGCAGCTGACCCCCGGGATCTCGGTCAGCAGCTGGTAGGCCAGCTCGCGCTGGCGGCCGAGACGGCCGGTGGGCGCGACCAGGTCGTCGATGCTCTGGTAGCCGCCCAGCGCGGTCTGGATCGCGTACTGCGACGGCACGTTGGCGCACAGCCGCATCGAGGCGAGCATGTTCAGCCCGTCGATGTAGTCCTTGGCGTGCTTCTTCTCGCCCGACACGATCAGCCAGCCGGCACGGAAACCGGCGGCGCGGTAGTTCTTCGACAGGCCGTTCAGCGTGACGCAGAACAGATCCGGCGCCAGGCTGGCTATCGAGGTGTGGGTGGCCTCGTCGTACAGCACCTTGTCGTAGATCTCGTCGGCGTAGATGATCAGGCCGTGCTCGCGCGCCACCTCGACGATCGCCTGCAGCACCGGCAGCGGGTAGACCGCGCCGGTCGGGTTGTTCGGGTTGATCACCACGATCGCCTTGGTATTCGGGGTGATCTTGGCGCGCATATCGTCGATGTCCGGCATCCAGCCGACCGACTCGTCACAGCGGTAGTGCACCGCATGCCCGCCGGCCAGGCTCACCGCCGCGGTCCACAGCGGATAGTCCGGCGCCGGCACCAACACCTCGTCGCCCGCATCCAGCAGCGCCTGCATCGCCATTACGATCAGCTCGGACACGCCGTTGCCGATGTAGATGTCGTCCATGCCCACCGCCGGCAGCAGCTTCTCCTGCGCGTAGTGCATCACCGCCTTGCGCGCCGCGAACAGGCCCTTGGAATCGGAATAGCCCGAGGCCTGGGTCAGGTTGGCGATCATGTCGGCGGTGATTTCGTCCGGCGCGAAGAAACCGAACGGCGCCGGGTTGCCGATATTGAGCTTGATGATGCGGTGGCCTTCGTCCTCCATCCGCTTGGCGTGGTCGAGCACCGGGCCGCGGATGTCGTAGCAGACGTTGGCGAGTTTCTGCGATTTGTGGATAGGCTGCATGGCGATCTTTGGTTGCAGAGCGTGCTGGCACTCTGGTCTTTGTCTATTGTTCGGCGCACGGACGACGCGGTGCCGGCCGTCGCGCGGGTCAGGGTATAATCCTATCCCAAACTTTGCTGCGCTGCGAGGGAGCCGCGAACTGCGATGCTTCCGACACAAAACGCGTGTTTCCAAGGACTTCGGCGATGAAATTCAATCAAGAGACGAGCGAAGGCTCGAACCGCTTCACCGGCTACGGCGACGGCTATTTCCTGATCAACGAGGAGCGCCACGAGGGCAGCCTGATCGTCACCGCCGAGACAGTGGCAGCGTGGCCGGTCACCGACTTCGCCGAGCTGGCCGCCGAGCACTTCGCGATGCTGCTCGACTACGCGCCGGAAGTGGTGCTGTTCGGCACCGGCAAGACGATCCGCTTCCCGCATCCGCGCCTGACGGCGGCGCTGACCAATGCGCACATCGGCGTCGAGGTGATGGACAGCCAGGCCGCCTGCCGCACCTTCAACATCCTGATGGGCGAGGACCGCAAGGTGCTGGCGGTGCTGCTGGGTTAAGAGCCGCTATGCTGCGAAGCTAAAATCCCCTTGGCGTCGTTGTGTTGCCTTGCCGTACTACTAGTACTGTCTGCGGCAGCACGCCTAGCCAAGGTCGCTACGCTGAGTGTTGTTGGCGACGCTAAGTCCCAGCCCTCTCGAACGACGTTGGCCGAACCCTTGGGTTCGGCCAACGTCGTTCTGGCTCAGTGCAGCTTCAGCGACGGGCGCGCCACGCCGCGCAGCTTGTCGCCGCAGTAGAGCAGCGCGGTGAGCAGCCAGCCGTGCACCACGCCCTGGTGCATCCGGTACAGCGAGGCGTAGATCAGTTTGGCGCCGCGCCCTTCCACATAGTAGTCGCGCTTCGGGCCGACCACCGCGGCCAGGCTGCCGACCGCACTGTGCTTGCCCAGCGACACCATCATGCCCTGCGGCTTGAACACGAACGGCGTGTGCTCCTTGCCGGCCAGCCGCGCGCTCAATTCACCGACCAGCCACTTGGCCTCCTGGTGCGCCACCTGCGCGGTCGCCGCCAGCGAGCGCCCCGTGTCGCCGTCCGGAGCCGCCGCGCAGTCGCCCAGCGCGTAGATGCGCTCGGCGCCGACGCAGCGCAGCCGGCCGTCCACCTGCAACTGATTGACCCGATTCACCGTCAGGCCGTCGAGGCCGGCCAGCCAGGTCGGCGCCTTCACGCCGGCCGCCCACACGGTGATGTCGGTGCGTACCTTGTTGCCGTCGGCCAGCTCGACGCCATCCGGCCGGACCGCGGCGACACGGCTGCTGGTCAGCACGCGGATCTGCTTGGCCTCGAGCTGCTCCTCGGCGTAGGCCGACAGCGACGGCGGCGCGGCCGACAGGATGCGGTCGGCACCCTCGATCACGCTGATCTCGACCTGGTCCGGCGCGAGGCGCGCGCCGTACTGGTGCAGCTCGCGCATGGTGTGGTTCAGCTCGGCCGCCAGCTCGACGCCGGTGGCGCCGCCTCCGACGATGGCGATGCCGAGCTTGCGGCCCGCTTCGGTACCGCTGCTGACCGCGAACGCCAGTTCCAGCACGCGGTGGCGCAGCGTCTCGGCGTCGGCCGGGGTGTTGAGGAACATCGCGTGCTCGGCGACGCCGGGCGTGCCGAAGTCGTTGGCCTCGGCGCCGACCGCCAGCACCAGGTAGTCGTAGCTGATCTCGCGCGATGGGCTGAGCAGATTACCGCTGGCGCCGTGGATCGCCGACAGCCGGATGGTGCGGTGCGCGCGATCCAGCCCCTCCATGTAGCCAAACTCGAATTCATAGTGATTACGATAGCCGTGCGCGAAGTAGTTGACCTCGTCCTCGCCGGTATTCAACGCCCCGGTCGCCACCTCGTGCAGCAGCGGCTTCCAGATATGGGTGGCGGCGCCGTCGACCAGCACCACCTGAGCCTGGTGGCTGGCGCCGAGCTTGCGTCCGAGCCGGGTGGCCAGTTCGAGACCGCCGGCGCCGCCGCCGACGATGACGATGCGCGGTAAAGCCTGTGAGCGGCTGAGCATGACATCTCCTGATGAGTGGTTTGCCGCCGAGCTTACCTGCAGTGACGCGCCGCAACAACCGAAGCGCGCCGCTGCGCCACACCCCCGCAAACCCGCGCCAATGCTGGAGAAAAGGCCAATCAGCCGCAACTGTCGACAAGCGACAGCATATCGCCGGCGGCGCCGATACCGGGCCATTCACGCAACATGTTCACCCCACTCCCCACCCCGGCCCGAAAACGACACAGGCCCGGCCAAGGGCCGAGCCTGTGTCATTGCCTTGGCTGTGACGGCTTAGCGGGCGAACAGCAGCAGGCCCAGCAGCACCGCGATCAGCATCAGCAACCAGTTCTGGCGCTTCTGTTCGCGCATCAGCTGCGTATAGCCCTCGATCAACAGGCCGGAGCGGTCTGCCGACAGCACTTCGTTGAGCTTGCGCGGAATTGCCGGCAGCGTCGTCGCCCAATCCGGCGCCTCATTCTTCAAAGTACGCAACAGTCCGCGCCAACCGATCTGCTCGTTCATCCATTTCACCAGGAACGGCTTGGCGGTCGCCCACAGGTCGAGGTCGGGGTCGAGCTGGCGACCGAGCCCCTCGATATTGAGCAGGGTCTTCTGCAACAGCACCAGTTGCGGCTGGATCTCGACGTTGAAGCGACGGCTGGTCTCGAACAGGCGCAGCAGCACCAGGCCGAACGAGATCTGGCTGAGCGGCTTCTCGAAGATCGGCTCGCAGACGGTGCGCACCGCCGCTTCGAGCTCCTCGGCGCGGGTGTCTTTCGGCACCCAGCCCGACTCGATGTGGGCGGTGGCGACGCGATGGTAGTCGCGGTTGAAGAAGGCCAGGAAGTTGATCGCGAGGTAACGCTTGTCGTACTCGGTCAGCGAACCGACGATGCCGAAGTCGAGCGCGATATAGCGGCCGTCGGCGGCGACGAAGATATTGCCCGGGTGCATGTCGGCGTGGAAGAAGCCGTGGCGGAACACCTGGGTGAAGAAGATCTCCACCCCGAAGCGGGACAGCTTCTTCAGGTCGACGCCCTGCTCGCGCAGCCGGTCGATCCGCGAGATCGGCGTGCCGTGCATCCACTCCATGGTCATCACGTCGCGCGAGCACAGGTCGAAGAACACCTCCGGCACCACCAGTTGGTCCGAACCGGTGAAGTTGCGGCGCAGCTGGCTGGCGTTGGCCGCCTCGTGCATCAGGTCGAGTTCGTCGTGCAGGTATTTGTCGAATTCGCCGACCACCTCGCGCGGCTTCAGGCGGCGGCCATCCGGCAGCAGCTTTTCGGCTAACCTCGCCAGTATCCGCATCAGTGCCAAGTCCTGCTCGATCACCGGCAGGATGTTGGGGCGCAGCACCTTCACCGCCACCTCGCGGCCGCGGCCGCCGTCCTGATCCTTCAGCCAGGCGCGGTGCACCTGCGCCACCGAGGCGCTGGCGACCGGGGTCAGATCGAAGTCGGCGTAGAGCTCGGCAATCGGCTTGCCGAACGCCTGCTCGACCTGGTCGCGGGCCAGTTCGCCGTCGAACGGCGGCACGCGATCCTGCAAGTGCGCCAGCTCGTCAGCGTAGGCCGGCGGCAGCAGGTCGCGACGGGTCGACAGCACCTGGCCGAACTTGACGAAGATCGGCCCCAGGTTCTCCAGCGCCAGCCGCACCCGCACCGGCAGCGGCTCGCGCTTGGCGATCGCCGAGCGCGGCAACAGCCGGCTGACGCGATGCAGCCAGCGCAGCCGCGGATGCAGGCCGAAGAAGTCGTTCAGGCCGTAACGCTGGAAGGTGGTGAATATCGTGTAGAAACGGGCAATCCGCATGCTTCAGTTCAAAGTGATTCGGCCAACCTCAAGGTTGGCCGAAGAGTCGAAGATACGCTCAGGGAGCAGCGCGCTGTGCCAGTGCGTCGGCGAGCCGCGCCAGGCGCTTGTCGAGCCGCTCGGCGTCGTCGCGCAGGGTGTCGACCTCGGCGACGAAACGCGCCACGTCGTGCTTGCGCGCCAATAGCGGCGCCTCTTCGCGCAGATGCTCGATCCAGCTCTCCAACAGCCGCCCGCCAATCTCGCCCTTGATGCCCAGCGCGCTACGCACGAAGCGCTCGACCCGGTTGGCGGCGACGTCGCCGACCAGCCTCGACAGATCCTCGCCGGCGTCCCACTTCAGTTGGCCGAACACCCGCGCCACCGCGGTGGCCAGCTCGGTGTCACCGGCCAGCTTCACCGCGGTCAGGTCCGGGTCGCGGCCGGCCAACGCGGTCAGCACCGCGCCGTGGCTGACGCTGACGCTGGCCTCCGTCTCGCCGTCGCTATCGGCCAGCCAGCCCTGCTCGGTAATCGCCCCCTTCACCGTCACCGGCGGCAAGCTGAAGGCGATGCGCCGGCCGGCATGGCGCGCCAGCGCCTCGCGCGCCACCGGGCGCTGATTGAGCAGATGATTGATCAGCGCGAGCGACAGCATCAGAGCTTATAGCCTTTGTGCAGCGCGACCACGCCGGCACTGAGGTTGTGATAGTCGACCTTGCCGAAGCCGGCGTCGCGCATCATCTGCTTCAGCGTTTCCTGGTCCGGGTGCATGCGGATCGATTCGGCCAGGTATTGATAGCTTTCCGCGTCATTGGCAACCAGCTTGCCCATCAGCGGCAACGCCTTGAACGAGTACAGGTCGTAGAACGGCGACAGCGGCTTCCACACCTTAGAGAACTCCAGCACCATCAGCTTGCCGCCCGGCTTCAGCACCCGGCACATTTCCTTCAGCGCCGCGTCCTTGTGCGTCATATTGCGCAGGCCGAACGCCACCGACACCGCGTCGAAATAGTTGTCCGGGAACGGCAGCTTCTCGGCGTCGGCCAGCGACACCGGCAGGATCAGACCCTCGTCGAGCAGGCGATCGCGGCCGACGGTCAGCATCGAGCTGTTGATGTCGGTCAGCCACACTTCGCCGGTCTTGCCGACGCGCTTGGCCCAGCCGCGCGCCAGATCGCCGGTGCCGCCGGCGATGTCCAGCACCTTGTCGCCGCGCTTCACGCCGGAGGTGTTCAGGGTGAAGTGCTTCCAGACGCGGTGCATGCCGCCCGACATCAGGTCGTTCATCACGTCGTACTTCTGCGCCACCGAGTGGAACACCTCGGCGACCTTATGGGCCTTCTCGCTCTCGTCGACGCTCTTGAAACCGAAATGGGTCTGCTTGTCCATCTATTACGACTCCCTGCTCGCGCCGGCGGCGGCGAGGCGGTTGAGATAATCCTGCCAATAGGTTTGTTGGTTACGGCCCAGCTCGTAGAGGTAGTCCCAGCTGTACAGGCCGCTGTCGTGGCCGTCGTCGAACACCAGTTTGAGCGCGTAGTGGCCGACCGGTTCGACCGCGGTGATCGCAACGTTCTTCTTGCCCACCTGCAGCACTTCCTGCCCCGGGCCGTGGCCGCGCACTTCGGCCGACGGCGAGTAGACGCGCAGGTATTCGCACGGCAGCGAGAAGCGCTGGCCGTCGTCGTAGGCCAGCTCCAGCGTGCGGCTGGCGGTGAGCAGGCGCACTTCGCTCGGGATCGGGGTGTTCGGATTCAGTCCGGCCATGGTCAGTCCTTGGAAACGTGGTCGTCGCGCTCGAGCAGCATCGCATCGCCATAGCTGAAGAAGCGGTATTCGTTGTCGACCGCGTGACGATAGGCGTTGCGGATCGTCTCGACGCCGGCGAACGCCGATACCAGCATCAGCAGCGTCGACTTGGGCAGATGGAAATTGGTCAGCAGCCGGTCGACTACCTTGAATCGATATCCCGGCGTGATGAAGATATCGGTCTCGCCGCGCCCGGCGACTAGCTCCCCGCTCTGCGCGGCGGACTCGAGCGCGCGCATGCTGGTAGTGCCCACCGCCAGCACCTTGCGGCCGGCGGCATGCGCGGCGGCGATCACGTCGACGGTAACCGGTGGGATCTCGTAGATCTCGCTGTGCATCTTATGATCGGCGATGTTCTCCACCCGCACCGGCTGGAAGGTGCCGGCGCCGACGTGCAGCGTCACATAGGCCAGCGTCACGCCCTTGGCGCGCAGCGCGTCGAGCATCGCTTCGGTGAAGTGCAGGCCGGCGGTCGGCGCGGCCACCGCGCCCTGCTCGCGGGCGTAGACGGTCTGGTAGCGGCTGTCGTCGTCGCTGTCGGTATCGCGCTCGATATACGGCGGCAGCGGCAGCTTGCCGGACGCCTCCAGGATGTCGAACACGTTCTCGGCATCGAGGAAGCGCAGCTTGAACAGCGCGTCGTCGCGCTCGACCATCTCGGCCTGCCAGCGGCCGGCGAAAGTGATCTTGTTGCCCGGCTTCGGCGACTTGCTGGCGCGCACATGCGCCCAGACGGTGTGCGCGTCGATCACCCGCTCGACCAGCGCCTCGACCTTGCCGCCCGACTCCTTCTCGCCGAACAACCGCGCCTTGATCACCCGCGTGTCGTTGAACACCATCACATCGCCGGCATCTATATGATGAATAAATTCGGCGAACAGGGTGTCGGTCAGCGTGCGGCCTGCCACGTGCAGCAGCCGGCTTGCACCGCGCACGGTCGGCGGGTGCTGAGCCACCAGATGGTCGGGCAGGTCGTAGTCGAAGTCGGAGAGCTGCATGGTCAAGAACGGTTACCGGGTCCAAACCGCAGGATTATACCCCGCGCACCCAGCCCCGGTCAGGATCGTGTCGTGCCCGGCGTCGCGCTTGCGGCAAATCAACTGCCCGCACATGCCACTGTTGGCAAAACGCCCGCTCGGTGTAATATCACGCACCCACTAGTGTTTTCACTCGAAAACATCTGTTCCCCCCAGCCCTGCCAAGCCCCCGCCTCTGGGTTAAATAACGCCAAACGCTAGACATCTTGCAGCGATTTGCGGCAAACTCGCCGCCATGATGAATACCGGACAGCCTAAATGACCCGGAAAATCCTGGTTCTGAACGGCCCCAATCTGAATCTGTTGGGCACTCGCGAACCCGAGCATTACGGTCGCGACACGCTCGACACGATCAACCAGCGCCTGGCAGCCCAAGCCCAGGCCGCCGGCTATGGTTTCGACACCTTGCAAAGCAATGCCGAACACCTGCTGATCGAGCGCGTGCACGCCGCGCGCACCGACGGCACCGCGTTCGTGCTGATCAACCCGGCCGCCTTCACCCATACCAGCGTCGCGCTGCGTGACGCCCTGGCCGGGGTACAACTCCCGTTTATCGAAGTGCACCTCTCCAATGTGCATGCCCGCGAAGCGTTCCGCCACCATTCCTATTTCTCGGATCTGGCGGTCGGCGTGATCTGCGGGCTCGGCGCCCACGGCTACGAGCTGGCGATGGCCCATGCCATCCGGCTCCTCGATGCCAAAGCGGCCTGATCGAACCGAACATCCCATCCGAAGGATTCCCAATGGATTTGCGTAAACTCAAGAAACTGATCGACCTCGTCGAGGAATCGGGCATCGCCGAACTCGAAGTTACCGAGGGCGAAGAAAAAGTCCGCATCACCCGGGTTTCGGCCAACGCCCAGGTCACCTACGCCCAGCCGATGCAGTTCGCTGCACCGGCTGCCGCACCGGCCGCCGCCGCTCCGGTCGCTGAAGCCGCCGCCGCACCGGCCGCCGCGAACAACGCCAATGCGGTGAAGTCGCCGATGGTCGGCACCTTCTACCGTTCGGCCAGCCCGGGCGCCAAGCCGTTCGCCGAAGTCGGCAAATCGGTCAATGTCGGCGATACGCTATGCATCATCGAAGCGATGAAGCTGATGAACGAAATCGAATCCGACCGCGCCGGCGTGATCAAGGCGATCCTGGTCGAAGACGGTCAGCCGGTCGAATACGGCGAGCCGCTGTTCGTCATCGAGTAATGCACCCGAAAAGGGGGAAGAGAGAGGGACGACCGGCCCGACGGCCCGGACCACCCCATCCCTCTTCCCCTTTTTCCTATTGCGGGAAAAGTCATGTTTGAAAAGATCCTGATCGCCAACCGCGGTGAAATCGCGCTGCGTATCCAGCGCGCCTGCCGCGAACTCGGTATCAAGACCGTGGTGGTGCACTCCGAGGCAGACCGCGAGGCCAAGTACGTCAAGCTCGCCGACGAGTCGGTCTGCATCGGCCCGGCCCCGTCGACCAAGAGCTACCTGAACGTGCCGGCGCTGATCGCCGCCGCTGAGGTCACCCACGCCCAGGCCATCCACCCGGGCTACGGCTTCCTGGCCGAGAACGCCGACTTCGCCGAGCGCGTCGAGCAATCCGGCTTCGTCTTCATCGGCCCGCGTCCGGAAACCATTCGCCTGATGGGCGACAAGGTATCCGCCAAGGACGCGATGATCGCCGCCGGCGTACCGACCGTGCCGGGCTCGGAAGGCGCGCTGCCGGACGACCCGAAGGAAATCCTCAAGATCGGCAAGCAGGTCGGCTATCCGGTGATCATCAAGGCCTCCGGCGGCGGCGGCGGTCGCGGCATGCGCGTGGTGACCCGTGAAGAAGACCTGCTGACCTCGGTGGAAATGACCCGCAGCGAAGCCGGCGCCGCCTTCGGCAACCCGACCGTGTATATGGAGAAGTACCTGCAGGAACCTCGCCATATCGAGATCCAGATCCTGGCCGACGAATACGGCAACGCGATCTACCTGGGCGAACGCGACTGCTCGATGCAGCGCCGCCACCAGAAGGTGATCGAGGAAGCGCCGGCGCCGGGCATCACCGAAGAGCAGCGCAAACGCATCGGCACCGCCTGCGCCGAAGCGTGCACCCGCATCGGCTACCGCGGAGCCGGCACCTTCGAGTTCCTGTTCGAGAACGGCGAGTTCTACTTCATCGAGATGAACACCCGCGTGCAGGTCGAGCACACCATCACCGAGATGATCACCGGCATCGACATCGTCCAGGAACAGATCCACATCGCCGCGGGCGAGAAGCTGCGCTACAAGCAGAGCGATATCGTGCTGCGCGGCCACTCGATGGAATGCCGGATCAACGCGGAAGACCCGTTCACCTTCGTGCCGAGCGCCGGCAAGATCGAGAGCTACCACCCGGCCGGCGGCCCGGGCATCCGCATTGACTCGCACATCTACCAGGGCTACACGGTACCGCCGCACTATGATTCGATGATCGGCAAGCTGATCTCCTACGGCGACACCCGCGACCAGGCGATGGCCCGGATGCGCGTCGCGCTGTCCGAGATGGCCGTCACCGGCATCAAGACCAATATCCCGCTGCACCAGGAACTGTTCAACGACAGCCTGTTCATCCGCGGCGGCACCAGCATCCACTATCTGGAAGAACTGCTGGAAAGCACGAAAGGCAGGTAACCATGGCTTGGCTTCAGGCCACCATCGACACTCCGTCGACTCATGCCGAGGCGCTGTCCGACGCGCTGATGGACGCCGGCGCGCTGTCGTCGGCAATCGAAGACGCGCTGGCCGGCACCGATGCCGAACAGCCGATCTTCGGCGAACCGGGCGAGCCGGTCGACCAGCTGTGGTCGCATAGCCGCCTGGTCGTGCTGTTCGACGAGGCGGCCGACGTCGCGCTGATCGTCGCCGCCGCCGCCAACGCGGCCGGCGTCGCCACGCCGAGCTACAGCGTCGAGCGCATCGAAGAGCAGGACTGGGTCCGCTTGACCCAGAGCCAGTTCGACCCGATCCGCATCTCCGAGCGGCTGTGGATCACCCCGACCTGGCACGAGTCGCCGGACCCGAGCGCGGTCAATCTGCAGCTCGACCCGGGCCTCGCCTTCGGCACCGGCAGCCACCCGACCACCCGTCTGTGCCTGCAATGGCTCGATGCCCACATCAAGGGCGGCGAGACCGTGCTCGACTACGGCTGCGGTTCGGGCATTCTGGCGATCGCCGCGCTGAAGCTCGGCGCCGGCCACACCGTCGGTACCGACATCGACCCGCAGGCGATCCGCTCCAGCCTCGACAATGCCCAGCAAAACGGCGTGTCGGCCGACTTCTACCTGCCCGATGCCCTGCCGGCCGGCCAGCACGACGTGGTGGTGGCGAATATTCTCGCCAACCCGTTGCGTATGCTGGGTGAATTACTGGCAAGCCATGTCAAAACCGGTGGTAAGATCGTGCTGTCCGGCATTCTTGCCGAACAGGCCGACGAGCTCTCGGCGATCTACTCGACCTGGTTCGAGATGGACGCCCCGGTGTTCGATGAAGGCTGGACCCGTCTTACCGGAACCAAACGCGCGATCTAGTGACCATGCAGACCACCCAGTGCCCGAATTGTCAGACCCGTTTCAACGTCACCGATGAGCAATTGTCGATGGCCTCAGGGCGGGTCCGCTGCGGGCGCTGTTCGCATGTGTTCAACGCTCGCGAGCAGATCGAGCAGGCGCGGCGCGATGCCGCACTGCTGGCCGAAGCGGCACCGCGCGCCCACGCACCGGCCGAATTCGCGCTGGAGTTGCCGCCCGAGCCGGCCGGTGTCGCGGTCGCCGCGAGCCAGGTGGAGGTCTACGACACCCCTGCGGCCGCTGCCGCACCGAACACCGCGTCGATCGCGACGGACGAGGCCCAGCGCGAAGCCGACTTCCGCCAGGCACTGAGCGAAGCGCTGCAACCCGCACCCGAAACGACCGAACCGGAACGCGCCACCGCCCCGCCGCGCCGCCGCCTGGCGCTGTACGACGAGGTGGCGGCCGAACCGCAAGCGGCCCCGGCGCCCGAGCCGGGAGCGCAAACGGAACCATTCGTCGCCGAACGGCACCGCTACGAACCGAGCCCGGAGGAAGTGGAAGAGCGCCTGCAGGCCGCCGAGCGCCCAGAGCAACAAGCGCCGCGCCGCTACCGTTTCGGCGCGCTGTTCGGCCTGCTCGCGGTACTCGGCCTGGTCGTGCTGGCCGGCCAGGTGCTGTATCTGAAACGGGTCGAGATCGCTGCACAGGCACCGGACCTGCGGCCGATGCTGGAAGCGGGCTGCAAGCCGTTCCACTGCACCGTGCCGCTGGCAAGCGACGTTCAGTACATCCGTACCGAATGGTCGGAACTGGCCTTCGTGCCGGAACACCCCAACCTGATTCAGCTGAACGCCACGCTGAAGAACCACGCCGGCTATGTGCAGGCGTACCCGATGCTGGAACTGTCGCTGAAGGATGCCGACGACCAGGTACTGGTACGCCGGGTGCTGACACCGGCCGAGTATCTGAAGGGCGACGACGTACAGCAGGGCCACTTCAACCCGCACAGCGAGGTGAAACTGAGCCTGCGTCTCGATGCCGGCCAGCTGCACCCGAGCGGGTACAGCCTGCACTGGTTCTATCCGTAACGGTTCAAGCGCCTAAAGAAAAACCGGAGCCCATGCTCCGGTTTTTTCATGCCTGGACTAAGAACCGCGAACAAAACTCAGCGAAGCGGTCCCGGCTAGGCGTGCTGCCGTAGACAGTACAAGGTGTACGGCAACGGAAGGTTTTGTTCGGCTCTAAGTCACCGTCGAGCACCGCTGCAGCAGCACGCCCAGTGCGGCGCCGAGCAGGCCGAAGCCGGCATGCGCCACCAGTAGCGCCGTCATCCCCATGCCGCCCCCCAGCGCTTTCGCTGCGCCGGCCAATAGCGGCCAGCCAGCGTAGACCGCTCCGGCCGCCACCGCTCGCCAGCGCTTGGCCGAAACCGGGCCGGCCAAGAGCGCGTAGGAGCCGGCCAGCACGGGCAGCGCCATGGCCTTGATCGGCGCCACCGGCCCGCCCAGCCACAGCGCCGCTCCGGCGAGCAATGCGGCCAGCGGCGTGCCATCCCTGCCAGCCTGTCCCCGCGTATTCCAGGCCAGCAGCGCCATCATCGGCAGGCCCTGGTAGCCCGGCGTCGCCAGCGGCAAGCGCCCCCAGCGCTGCCATGCATACAGCAACGCCGCACACCCCAGCACGCCGGCCAGGCGCCGCCCCTTAACCCCAATATTGCTTGACGCGCGGCTTGGCCAGGACGCGCCACTCGGCATCATCGTCATTGCTTGCTCCTTCCTCCACCAGTAACACCCGCGAGCCGGCCAACAACACCGGCCGCGGCCAATCGCCCATCGCTACCCGCTCGCCGCTTCGGCCAACCTGCCGGCCATCCGGCGTGATCAGCCGCTCGATCCCGACCCGTTCGGTCAGCTCCTCCACCGGCACGCTGCGTCCGGCCAGACCGTATAGCTCCGGCAACCAGATCAACAAGGCCGGACCGCCGGCGCTGCGTTGCCCGACCGAGGCCAACGCGCCGATCGCCCCGCTACCGTCCCCTCCGAGCGCGACAAGATACAGCCCGGCCTCTTCGGCCAGCATCTCCGCCTCCCAACGGCGCAACAGCGCGAAGCGTGCGCGCGCGCCGAACCGCTCCACCGCCCGGCTGACCGCATCGGCCGGGGCGATGCACAGGCCCGGATCCGAAGACAGCGCGGCCACCGACTGGATGAACTCGCTGCAGGCACGCTGCAGCTCGCCCTGCCTCACCCCGTTGCGCAGCTGCACTGCCAGGCAGGCGCCACTGTTATGCGAGGTGCTGGCAATCAGCGGACTCTTCAGAAACTGATGGCGCGTCGCGTCGCGGGCATCGGCCAACCCCGACCCGGCCAGGTAGAACGCCAGCTCTCGGGCGCGCTGGCCGGTGCCGGGACTATCCAGATCGTCGGTGTCATCAATTCCGATGAATATAATTTTCGAATTTTCCATGACGAAGTCTTGTTAATCGCTATTTTCATGAATATATTACGAACCCGCTATTTACACAAAAATATAACGAAGACGACACTCATGAAACCCGCTTCTCTGCTGACCCCCTGCCTGCTCGCGCTGGCGGTGAGCCACGCCTGGGCCGCCGACGGCAGTCAGGCCGAGCCGTTCACCCTTGGCGAAATCACCGTTACTGCCAGCCGCAACCCGCAAAGCCGCGACCTGATCAGCGACACCCTCGATGCCGATACCATCGCCACCTACAGCCGAGAGCGCTTGACCGATGCGCTTGGTCTCCTACCCGGCGTGTCGATCTCGACCAACCAGCGCAACGAGGGCCTGGTGTATGTGCGCGGCTTCGATTCGCGCCAGGTGCCGCTGTTCATCGACGGCATCCCGGTCTACATCCCCTACGACGGCTACATGGACTACAACCGCTTCCTGACCGCCGACCTCGCCGCGGTGCAGCTGTCCAAGGGCGCGACCTCGGTGCTGTACGGTCCGAACACGCTGGGCGGGGCGATCAATCTGGTGTCGAGGAAACCCACCCGGCCATTCGAGGGCGATGTCCAGATCGGCGTGGGCAGCAACAATACCCAGGAGCTCAGCGCCAACCTCGGCACCAAGCAGGAAAACTGGTACCTGCAGTTCGGCGCCGCCTATCTCGACACCGGCGACTTCAAGCTGTCGGACGACTTCACCCCGAACAAGTACGAGGACGGCGGCCACCGCAACAACTCGGCGCAGCGCGACAGCAAGGTGTCGATGAAGGTCGGCCTGACGCCGAACGCCACCGACGAGTACAGCCTGGGTTATGTGTATCAATGGGGCAACAAGGGCCAGCCGGTATCGATCAGCCTCGACCCGACCGCCAAGCACAATTACTGGCAGTGGCCGGAGATCCAGAAACAGAGCCTGTATTTCATCAGCAACACCCAGCTGGGCAGCGACGAGTACCTGAAGCTGCGCGTCTATCGCGACCAGTACGACAACGAGCTCGACGCCTACACCGACGGCAGCTACAGCAAGCTCGACACCGTTTCGGCCAGCTTCAAACCCAGCGGCAAGAGCCTGTACACCGACACCAGCCTGGGCGGTTCGGCCGAACTCGGCAGCAGCCGCTTCGACAACCACACCCTGCGCGGCATCTTCCACTACCGCGACGACGAGCATCAGGCCAGCAACGGCGTGGTCGACACCGAGCACTTCCGCGACCGGCTGTATTCGTTCGGCGTCGAAGACGCCTGGGCGCTGGCGTCGCGCTGGAAGCTGGTGGCCGGCCTCAGCCAGGACCGGCTCGAGCCGATCGACAGCGGCGCCTTCGCGATGCCGGCGGCGCAGAGCGCCACCAACGGCCTGTTCGGCGTCTACTTCAACCCCACGCCCGAGCAGCAGTTCTACGCGCAGTACGCGCACAAGAGCCGGCTGCCGACGCTGAAGGACCGCTACTCGGCACGGATGGGGCAGGCGCTGCCCAACCCCAATCTGCAGCCGGAAACCGCCGACCACTACGAGATCGGCTACCGCGGCAAACCGTGGCAGGGCGCCGACCTGGAACTGGCGCTGTTCGACGCCGAAGTCAGCAACCTGATCCAGCAGGTGAACAACGTCGCCACGGTGACGGTGCTCGACCCCAAGACCAAGAAAATGGTGCCGCAGTCGCTGTTCCAGCTGCAGAACATCGGCGAAGCGCGCCGCTACGGCCTGGATACGCTGCTCAACCAGGAAGTCGGCCACCAGCTGGCGCTGCGCTTCGGCTACAGCTACCTGAAGATGAAGAACCTGACCGGCGACGGCCGCCGCATCACCGGCGCGCCGGAACACCGCGTGCTGCTCGGCGCGGTCTACCACACCCTGCCGACGCTCGATCTGATCGCCGACGCCGAGTACGACGGCAAGCGCGCCGACAGCCAGACCGTCGATCTGCCGAGCTATACCCTGCTCAACCTGAAGGCGAGCTGGAAACCGCGGCCGCACTGGCAGCTCGACGTCGGCATCGACAATGTGCTCGACAAGGACTACCTGGTCGCCGACGGCTTCCCCGGCCAGGGCCGCTACTACTACAGCAAGCTCGGCTACCAGTTCTGAGCCGGCTCGAAGCGGACATAAAAAAACCGGCCCAGGGCCGGTTTTTCATTGCAACGTTGGCCGAAAGTCGTTCGGCTCGCTGGGCCTTACTCGCGCTCGGACCACAGCACGCCAGCGGTCGCCCAATCGCTCTTCTTGATGTCCTCGAACAGGATGTCGACGGCGCCCGGCTCGCAGCCGAGCACGCGGCAGGACTCGCGGGTCAGCGCCTCGGCCAGCTCCTTCTTTACCTCGACCGGACGGCCTTCGAACAGTTTGACGGTAATGGTCGGCATGGTTTGCTCCTGGGTAGA
Source organism: Neisseriaceae bacterium JH1-16 (assembly GCA_025989215.1). Classification (GTDB taxonomy): domain Bacteria; phylum Pseudomonadota; class Gammaproteobacteria; order Burkholderiales; family Chromobacteriaceae; genus Crenobacter_A. Next base: position 215,287 of record JAPDNP010000004.1, read on the forward strand.
AATTAGAAAAAGAATCAACGTTCAATCGATCCGGAGCCGCTCGCCAAGCCCGGCGCAGCGGACCCGGACGGCGCACCGTCGCGGACAATCCAGTCAGTCACACGGCGGTGCCACAACACAGGAAGGGCCTTGCGGGCAGCCCTCAGTCGCGAAAGCCCGGGGACAAGCGGTCGAGCTTGCGCAGCAGCGCCGGCCATTCCAGCTCGCCCTCCGGCGTGTCGCCCGGCAGCAGCTGTTGGTAGGTGCGCTCGCACACCTCGACCGGCGGCATCACCAGATTGCCGGCGGCCATCGCGGCCAGCTGAATGCGGCAAGCCTTGTCCAGCGTATCCATCAGGCAATAGGCCTCGGCCACGGTGCGCCCGCACACCAGCGTGCCGTGGTTGCGCAACAGCATCGCGTTCTTGACGCCCAGGCTGGCAATCAGGCGGGTCTTCTCCGCCTCGGTCAGCGCCAGCCCTTCGTAGTCGTGATAGGCCATGTCGCCGTAGAAGCGCAGCGCGTGCTGCGACAGCGGCAGCAGCCCTTCGGCCAACATCGCTACCGCAATGCCCGCGTCGTTGTGCAGATGCATCACGCATTGCGCATCGTGCCGCGCCGAGTGCACCGCCGCGTGGATCACGAAGCCGGTCTTGTTCACCCGGTGCGGGCTGTCGCCGACGATATTGCCGGCGATATCGATCTTCACCAGATTGCTGGCGGTCACCTCGTCGAAGGCCAGACCGAACGGGTTGATCAGGAAGCGCCCCGGCTCGCCCGGCACCGCCAGCGACACATGGGTATAGATCAGATCATCCCAACCGTTCAGCGCTACCAGCCGGTAACAGGCGGCCAAGTCCTGCCGTGCCTGCCACTCGGCGGCACTGATGCCGGTTTCGGCCAGCCGCCCGGCGGCAAACTCCAGCTGCAATCCGTCCTGGCTCATCGCCTCGTCCTTTCTTCGGAAATTGTTTCCACAAATGGATTATCGCACGGCGCCCGTCTGCCAGCCATGTTCAACCGTTCGACCGACGCGCTTGTCATTTCCAAGCTAGCCCATTAAATTGGGACCCACAAAAATTCATAGGATGAATTATCAAATGGCATTAATGAGTCCGCGGCGCTCGCTGGTCGAGCAGGCGATCGACCGTCTGAGCGCTCGCATCAACGCGGGCGACTGGCCCACCGGCACCCGTCTACCCACCGAGCCCGAGTTGGCCGAACAGCTCGGCATGAGCCGCAACACCGTGCGCGAGGCGGTGCGGGTGCTGGCCTTCGCCGGGGTGCTGGAGGTGCGCCAGGGTGACGGCACCTATCTGCGCAGCTGCGCCGACGCACTCGACACGGTACGCACGCTGGCCAACGCCGCCCACGAGCATCACGCCGAGGTGCGCAGCGTGCTCGAGACCCAGGCGGCACGCCTCGCCGCCGAGCGCGCCCGACCGGATGACATCACTGCCTTGTATGCCCTGCTCGACGCGATCAACGCGCTGCCGCCCCAGGACAGCGAAGGCCGCATCGCCCTGGATCTGCGCTTTCACCGCCAGGTGGTGGACTGCGCCCACAACCCGGTGCTGCTGGAGCTGTATCGCTTCTCCGTGCTGGCAGTGCGCGAACGGCTGATCGCCTCGCTGGACGACCCGGATGCGCCGCGACCAGGCGACGAACATCACCGTGCCATCGTCGACGCGATCGCCCGTGGCGATGGCGAGGCCGCCGCCGCCGCGGTGGCCTACATCGCCACCTACGACAACCGCCTCCCACCCACCTCCGCCTATCTGGAGTCCCAATGAATCAGCCCCTCGATCGTGACAGTGCCCCACCGCGCCGTCTCGAACGGTTGTCCCGTCCGCTCTTGCTCGCAGGCCTGATGCTGGTGGCGCTGAACCTGCGCCCGGCGCTGGCCAGCCTCGGCCCACTGCTGGACGAGATCACCGCCGCCCTCGGCCTGTCCGCCAGCGCCGCCGGGCTGCTCGCCACCATCCCGGTGTTCTGCCTGGGCCTGTCCGCCCCGCTGGCGCCGCGCCTGTCCGCCCGCTTCGGCGCCGAGCGGGTGATCCTGTTTGCGCTAGTGCTGCTGGCCGCCGGCACCGCGCTGCGCGGGGTATCCGGTGCCGAAGGGCTGTTCGCCGGCACGATACTCGCCGGCGCCAGCATCGGCGTGATGGGGGTGCTATTGCCAGGACTGGTCAAGCGCGACTTCGCCGGCCAGGCGCATCTGATGACCGGGCTCTACACCATGGCGCTGTGCCTCGGCGCCGCGCTGGCGGCCGGCCTGACCGTACCGGCGAGCGATGCCGGCGGCGGCCACTGGCAGGTCGGCCTAGGAATCTGGGCGCTGCCGGCGCTGCTGGCCGCACTGTTGTGGTGGCCGCAAGGACGGCAGGCGCACGATGCGAGCGCCCGCCGCGCTCCGCAGCGCGGACTGTGGCGCGACCCCATCGCCTGGCAGGTCACCGGCTATATGGGCCTGCAGTCGAGCCACGCCTACATCGTGTTCAGTTGGTTCCCCGCGATGATGGTCGACCGCGGTCTCTCGCCGTTGGCCGCCGGCTGGATGCTGTCGCTATTGATGCTGGCCCAACTGGTCAGCTCGCTCGGTGCACCGTGGCTATCCAGCCACTGCCGCGACCAGCGCCTGGTTATCGTGGCGATGCTGGCGCTGTCGATGATCGGTTTCAGCAGCGCGCTGTATGCGCCGCTCGACGGGCTGTGGCTGTGGACCACGCTGATGGGACTAGGCCTCGGCGGCATGTTCAGCATGGGCCTGACGCTGATCGTGCTGCGCGCACCGTCCGCCCAGCTGGCGGCACAGCTGTCCGGCATGGCGCAGGGCGCCGGCTACCTGCTGGCGTCGACGGGCCCCTTTCTAGTGGGGCTCAGCCACGATCTGTTGGACAACTGGCACGGTGCCTACATCGTGTACATGGTGTTCGGCGCCGCGGCGCTGCTGTTCGGCCTGTTGGCCGGCCGCGAACGCCAGATCGGTGCCGAAGAGCCCCACTGAGCCGATTACGCCCACCAATGACAACGGCCCGCCTCCGAACAGAGGGCGGGCCGTTTTTGCCGCCAGCATCGCAGAGTCAGTGGGGCGGCGTCGGCAGCGGCCAGAGCGGCGGCAGCTCATCGGTCAAATGACGGGCCGATGGCTTGCTTGCCGAGCCGCCGGCTTGCACCGCTGTCACCGCCTCGGCCGGCACTGCCCCGCCGACCCGGCGTGAACCTGCCTCCAGCCGTGCGAGGTTGGCGCGGATGTCCTCGCGGTCCGGTGCGATGCGCACCGCGCGGTACCACAGCAGCCGTGCGGTCGACGCATCACCGACCTCGACCAGCCGCAGCGCCAGCGCATTGATTGCCGCCGGGTCGTACGGGGTCTTCCAGTACTGGGCCTGGGCCGCCGCCAGCGGCGTCTGCACCGCCGGCACCGAAGCCTCGGCGGCCAGCAGCGGGGCCACTGCCAACACCAGCAGCAGACCCAAGGTTGGCCGAACGCCAGAGAAAGATCGCATCGTCGGCTCCTTAGAAATCCGAGTACGGTCGCAGCGGTTCCGGCGGGAACGGCAGCGGATTGGCCGGTGGCGCGAAGCTGTAACGCAGATACATACCGAGACGGCTCGGCTGGTAGTACTGCGAATACTCCAGGTCGAAGCGACCGCCTAGCACCCACTTCGGCGCCATCTGGTATTCGAAGGCACCACCGAGCGATGCCCCACTGCCCCAACCCGAGCTGCCGGAGAAGGTCGGATTTTTGTCCCCCGCCGCCTGCAGCGGAAAATACAGTTCGTCTTTCTCGCTCGAATTCGACATCGACACCGAGGCACGCACCAGGTAGCTCCAGCGCTCGTTGCGACCTGCATAGCTGACCGGCAGCGACAACGAGTTGTAGCGCTGCGGGCTGTAATAGCCACCCTGACCGAAGGTGAACTCGCTCAGATTCTTGTCGTACCAGAAGTTGATGCTGTTGAGCCCGACCGTGACACGCTGCGTCGGCTGATTCAGCACGCGCCAGTACACCCCGCCCATCGCGGTCAATCGGGTATTGTCGGCGACATTCTCGCCGGTCAGCTTGTGATAGCCGAAATTCGACCACACCCCGATCGCCTTGCCCTGATCGTAGCCCAGACCGAAGCCGGCGCCGGTCGCCCGCACGCCGCCCCATATCTGGCCGGTTACCGGATCCTTGGTGCCGGCATAAGTCAGTACCGAGCTGGTCAGCGCACGGCGCGACACGTCGACGTTGTAATTGAGCAGACCGAGCTTGCCGTAGTGCTTCACCCCACCGACCACGTCCTGCACCGGGAAGCCGATCGGCGTGCTACCGATGTCGAAGCGCCAGTCCTCGTTCTCGTAGCCGACACCGACGGCGACGCCGCTGGCGCTCTGACGGCCGGCATCCAGAGCTGCAGCTCTCTGGTTAGCATCCGCCTTGGCTTGATCCACATCAGAAGCATCGGCTGCAGCATTTAGCTTATAAATCTGACCAAACCGGTTCCGGGTGTAGGTGTCGTTCGGGTCCAGCGAGCCAGCGGTCATCGTCACCGGGTCGCTGCGCACGAAGAACTTGCCCTCGTTCGGCCCGGGGACGTTCACCAGCACCGGGGCCTGCACCATGGACAGTTCCGATTCGCCCGGCGTGCCGGTGCCACTACCACGCACCGTCACATCCAGCCCGGTCCACACCTCGCCGGTGCGCTTGTCGATCAGGTCGGCGTACTGCTCGTGCAGATCGGCGGCACCGCTCGGCTCGGCCTTGACCGGGCTGAGCGACTGGCTACCCAGTGACGGCAGGTCCAAGCCCACTTTCGCAGGCAAGCCCACCGGCAATTCGGCTGCAATCGCGGCCCGCCCGGGGAGCATCAGCCGCGACATGAACATGCTCGGCGGTGGTGCCTGCAGCATTGGAGCGGCTGTCGTGCCCGGCGTACCCATCGCATCGATCAGGTGCAGACTCACCCCTGCCGGAGCGAAGCCCGACTGATAGCGCAACAGCGCTTGGTCGGGCCGGTCGACGCGCCGGGCCTGCTGCGCGGCATAGCCCCACAGCCGCGGCGTCAACTCGCCCTCGGCGAACAGTTTGCCGACCTCCCGGTCGGCACGCTCCAGCTCACCCATCGCCGTCAGCCGATCGATGACACGCAGGCGGAAGTCGACACTGCGCTTCGGCGGTTCGGCCAACAACGTGTCGATGCCTGCGAGCGCCGCCTGCGGCTGGGCCGACAAGCGATCGGCATCAACCAGCAACAGGCGGGCCTCGTCGTCCTTCGGGTCGCGTTGCAGCACGGCATCGAGACGCTGGCGCGCCTGCTTGGTATGGCCCTGCGCCAGGTCGAGCGACGCGAGGCTGCGCAGCAGGCTGGCATTGTTCGGATCGGCTTCCAACGCTTCACTCAGCAAGCGATGTGCCCGCCCGTTGTTGCCGGCGGCGCGGGCACGATCGGCCAGACGCACCGCCAGCGTCGAGCGCGCCGCCAGCAGACTTTGCTGCTGATCCTTGTCGAGCGTGCCGCTTGGCAAACGCTCGAGCAAGTCGCGCGCTTCCTCATCCCGCTCAGCATCCAGCAGCAGATCGGCGTACAGCAAGGTCACCGCCGGCGTCGGCTGCGCGGCGTAGGCGCGCTGCATCAGCGCCAGCCCGCGCTCGGACTGACCCAGCGCCAGCCAGCCCTTGGCCAGCTCGGCCAGACGCTCCGGATCGCCCGCCAACTGCCCTTCGGCCAAGCTCAGGCGCCGCTCGGCACGATCCGGCCTGCCGGCGGCCATGTCGGCATCGGCCAGGCGCAAGGTTTCGCGCAGCCACAAGCGGCGCTGCAGCTGCATCATGCCGGGACTGCGCTGCTCGGATGGAATGCGCTGCAAGGCCTGCAGAGCCGCCAGATCGTCTTCGGAGCGCGAACGGAACAAGGCATAGGCATACAGCGCGTCGCTGTCTGGCGCCGGCGCATCAGCCAGTTGGCGCAGCACTTGTTCGCCGCGCGCCGGCTGGCCCGCTGCCGCGTAGGCATTGGCGAGTGCGAAGCGGTTCCACGGGTCCTGCGGCGTCGCCGCCACCGCGCGCTGTAGGGCGGCGATCGCCTCGTCGCTGCGTCCCGCTGCCAGCAATTGGTCGGCCCGCTCCCTTTCGATGCGCGCCACCGCCGCCGGATAGGCACGCCCCAGCGCCTTGCGCCGGGCCGGGCTCAGCGCATTCAGATAGCGGCTGGCGCCGTCGAGATCGCTACCGGCCACATACAGATCGACCAGCCCGGACAGGGCCTGGCCATTGTCCGGTTCGATCGCCAGCGCTGCCTCATAGGCGCCACGCGCCTCGGCCGGCTTGCCCTGCTTCGCCCGCAGCTGCCCCTGCGCCACACGCAGGTCGGCCGACTTGGGCTTGAGACGCTCGGCTTCGGCCAGCGCCGTTGCCGCCACGTCGAGCTGGCCGGCGCCTTCGGCCCGCTCGGCCTCGGCCAGCTGCTGCGTGAAGCGGGCATCGTTGATGCGCCGCTGCCAGCCGGCCTTGTCGGTGTCCTTAGCCTGGGCCTGACGGTAAAAGTCGACCGCCTCGTCGTACTTGCCCTGCTTCTCGCGCAGTCGCCCCAGATTGCCGAGCACGTCGGCCTCGTTGCCGAAACGCTGGCGCGCCAGCTGCAACTGCTTGTCCGCGTCGGCCAGACGGTTCTGGTCCAGCGATTTGCCGACGGCCAGACGGGCCCGGTAGGCCGGATCGGCCAGCAGCGCCTGCTGCTTGGCCTGGGCTTCTTGCAAGCCCGCCAGCTTTTCCTTCACCGCGTCGTCATCGGGCACTTCCCGCAGATAGGCGGTAAAGGCATCGAGCTGCAGCGAGCTCAATTCCTCCTGCAAGAGCGCGCGCCGCCAGATACCCAGCGCCTGGCTGCGGCTATCGGGATGAACACTGAGCGCCTTCAATTCGGCCATCACCTGCGGCGGTGCCGGTGGCTTGTTCAAATACTGGTCGGCCAAGGTCAGTCGATAGCGCCGGTTGTCCGGATTGGCAGCAACCAGCGCGGCAAGCCCAGCCCGCGCCCGCGCCCAGCCGTTGTTCGGGCTGCGTCCCACCAACTGCCAGTATTCGATTGCCAATTCGCCATCGGGGGGATGCCCCTGGTACAGCGCATCGAACGCCGCAATCGCCGCATCGATCTTGCCGCTGCGCGCCAGCGCACGCGCCGCCAACAGCTTGCCTTGGTCGGTACCGACCAGGCGCTGCTGGGCTTCGATGCGGGCGATGCCATCGTAGCCGGGATAAAGCCGCTTGAGCTTGGCCAGCGTCTCGGCAGCATCCTTGCCCTGCCGGTTCTTCAGCTGTAGTTGGGCGAGCTGGGTCAATCCTTCCGGATTATTCGGCGCGATGCGCAACAGCTTGTCGAGCGCCTGCTGCGCCAGGTCGTTGCGGTTGAGCCCCTGCCACATGCGCGCCTGATTGAGCAGCGCCTGTACGGGGTCGACCGGTGCCGGGGCAGCAAAGGCCTGTGGTACGGCGACCGCCAGTGCACTCAGGATGAAGAGCGAGGTGAGGCGCATGCCGTCTCCCAGTGCGGCCGGACTTCGCCGTACCGGTTGAAGGCATAACGCTGCTGTTGCCAACCAAGGCCGAACAACGACAACACATGCTCATAGTAATTTTGCGGCCGTTCGGCCAACGGTTTGGCGGCTAGGCGGGTCAGCTGTTCGTCGGCGGCATTCTTCTGCCCCGATGCGATCAGAAAGGGCAGCATCGCCATCGAGAACCCCACTGGGCCGGCCTCGCCGGCCTGGCCGCTGACGGTGTCGACCTCGGTCGGTGGAGCGCCGCGCTGGGCCACCAGGGCGCCCATCGGCGCCAGGCCGTTCAGCAGTCTGATGCGCCCCGGCAGATCCGGGGACAGCATGCCGACCCAGGTATAGACCCGGATCGCATCGAAGCTACCGACCGCCTTGGTCTTGGCATCGGGCACAAAGCCCTTGCCGCTGCGATAGCCGACCCAATCCGGCGCATAGCCCTTGGGTCCGCTCTTCAGGATCAGCTTCTCGGAGCTGGCCAAGAGCTTGGTCCAACCCGAATTGGGCAGGGCCCGTGCCATCCGCTCGACCAATTGCAGGGGCACGTAGCTCGGGTTCAACCGCCACAAGGTCGGCTCGGACTGAAAGCCCTTCATTCCCGGCAACAGCGTCAGCCCCAGCCCCGGCAGCTCGGCGGTCTCCTCGCGCAAGATGCGCTGACCGATCAGCTTGCCCAGCGCCGTGTAGCGTGGCTCCTGCCACAGCCTGCCGGCCTCGATCAGGCTGTAGGCGATCCACAGGTCGGCGTCGGAGGCGGTATTGGAATCGATGACATTCCAGCTGCCATCGTCGCGCTTGCCCCACTGCCAAGCCGGCAAGCGTGCGGTCAGATCGCCGCCGGCCAGGTTGTCGCGGGTCCAGTTGAGCACTTTGTCGAAGCTGGCCCTATCGTTGGCCACCAGCGCGAAGAACAGCGCGTACGACTGCCCCTCCGAAGTGGTCTGCAGGTTGTCCATGCTGCGGTCGATCACCCGGCCGCCATCGGACAGGAAGCGCTGCTTGAACACGCCCCAGTCCGGCCAATCGCCGCAGGCAGGTGCCGCCTGGACGCTGCCGGCCAGGCCCAACAGCGCGGCGAACAGCCAATGTTTGGTCGATGTGCGCATCACTTGCCTCCCAGACGACGGACAGTCACAGCCTTCAGCAGACGCAGGATGGCGAAAGCGAAGGTGCACACCGCCAGCACCGCCATGATCGCCAGCAGAATCGGCCGTTCCGACAGGAAGAACCACACCCAGGTCCACAGCGGCAGCTTGCCGACCTGATAGGTCGGGCCGACCAGCTGGCTCTCGACATTGTCGGCGCGGATCAGCACCGCGCTGCCGTGCATCGCGGATACCTTGCCGTCATCGTCCAGCGCATCCAGCACCTGCCCCAGGGCTCCCGGCTCGGACCCGGTCACGATCACTACACTGCGCCCTGGGCTATACGGTGACTCGAAGCCCAGCAGCGCCCCCAGCTTCCCTTGCGCCTGGATCTGCGTCTGGCCGAGCACCGCGGTATTGGGCTGGGCATCGGCGGCATTGAGCCAGCCGAACGCCGAATTACCCGAATAGGCACTATCGGCGACACGTCGGTCACTGCCGTTGATCGACGTCGGCAGCCGGTCGCGCCAACTCTTCAGCAAGGGTTGCTGCGCCGCAGCCCCTATCACCAGCAGATCGGCATCCTTGACCGTGTCGATTTGCCCCGGCGCCACCAGCCGGTAGCGCAGCGCCGGGTAACCGGTCGACTCGCCCATGTGGCCAAGCAGGGTCAGCATGGTCTCGACATCCGAAGCAGACGGATTGGCGGGCATCACGAGCGCGGAGCCCGAGAGGTCGGCATATTTGGTGAAGGGGTAGCCCGAGTTGGCAAAGAAGCCCAGGTTAGGCAACGTGGTGTAGTGCGGATAGCCGCTGAAGTCGATCTGCGAATCCGGGTCGATCGCGGCACGGAAATTATCGTTGCCGGAACTGTTGCAGTTGCCTTCCTTCTGCAGCACGAACGAGTACTGGAACTGCAGCTGGTTGCGGCTGCCGACGCGGAAGGCCGGCAGCAGCACCTCGTTGCCGGACAGCAGCAGGCCGTCTTCCAGCAGGGGCAGGCGCAGCGACGACTGCTCGCCGCCCTGGCCGGCCGGACGCAGATTGAAGCTCTGCACGAAGTTGTCGTTGATCGCCACCGCCAGGCGCGAACCGTCCAGTTTGGCCGGCGCGGTGTAACGGAACTTCAGCGCAATCGGGATGCCGCGGCTGCGCCAGGTGAACAGGTCCGCCGGCACGCGCAGATTGACGCGCACCTGGTCGGGCACCTGGCCCGACACCTCCAGATCCCGCTGGCTGCCGACCAGCTCGCCGAACTTGGTCGGCCGATCGAGGCGCACCCAGTTCGGCGCGTCGTAGGCCTGTCGCGGTGCATCGAGCTTGACCGAGCTCACCGTCGCCTGCTGCCCGGTCATCGCCGCCTCGCCGAGCACCAGCGCATCGGCGGCAAGTTTCAGGTCCTTGTCGTCGCGACCGAGCACCAGCAGCAGCTTGCGCCCGGGCTGGTTCGGATTGGCGACGATCGCCACTGTCGGCGCCTTGGCCGGCGGGTACTTGGCGAGGAAGCCCGGCCGCTGATCATTGGTAGCAAACACCACCGCATGCTGCGACGCCGGCAGATTATCGAGCAAGGTCGGGAAACGCGCGCCACGCCAGCCGGCAGCCGCGCCGAACCACGACGACAACACACCCGCCGCCTGCAGCGTGCCGAGCGAGGGCTGGCCGGCAAACACGAAGGGCAGCGTCAAGCGGGTGAAGTCGCGCCGATCGAAGAACGGCTCGGGGAAACGAGCCAGGTCGTTGACCAGAGGCAAGGACTGAGCAGTCAGCGTCAACTCGCTGGTATTGCTGAACTGCGCCCACAGACTGCTATGCGCCGGGTCTTCGCATTGATTGGTGTAATGGCCGATCAAACGGAACTGCAAGCGGTTGAAGTCGGCAAGCAGTCGCGAATCGAGCGGCAGTTCCAGTTGCTGGGTCTCGCTCCCCTTGTCCTTCGGCAACGGGATCACCGCGACGACCTCGTCGTTGAGCAATACCTTCACATGCGACAGGTCGGCCAGCATCGACGGCGAGTAGGTATAGCGCAGCTTGACCTTCGCCTGGGTGATCACCTCGTCGCTGCGGCTGCCGAAATTGATCCCGGCGATGCCGTTGCCTCCGCGCAGGTTCAATGGCGACTGCGCGCCGAGCTGGCGGAAGGTCAGCGTGCGGGTGGTGATCAGCGGAGTCGCCGAGGCGGTCGCCGCAGACGGTGCGACCAGCGGTGCACGCTCGGCCGTACCGGCGGATGCCGCGGGCAAGGTGGCCGCGGCAGTCAGCGGGCCCGCCATCAACAAGGCAATGAGGGGGATGAGCGCAGGACGCGTCATGATTTTCCTTCAATAGGGAGGGCTGGCTGGCGTGGCAACAGTGTGGCGAGACTGTGCGAGAGCCTTGCCAGCCGGGAGAGCAGCGGGTCCAGATAGTCGAGTACTTGGGTGATCAGCAGACCGAAACCATCCCGGCCCAGCCGGAAGATGTCGCGCAAACCATGCATCGGAGTCTGTTCGTGGGCACGGACCTCGTCGCGCAGCCAGGCATCGGCACGGCCGAAGGTGCATTGCACCAGGTCCATCTCCTGTTCGCGGCTGAGTGCGGCAAAACGCAGGCTCAGGCGGTCCGCCGAAGCGAAGACGGACAGGCAGGGAAAAGAGAAGCTGCGACCGCTGCGGCGCAGCGAAATATACAAAGGGGTATCGGGCGCCAGTTTCACCGCGTGCGGCAGCTCGATCGCCATGCCGCCTTCCGAATAGTCGACCGTGTGACAAGGCAAGCACTTTCCGTCCGGCAGATGCAGCGTCAAGGGCAGGCGGGTGTGGACACGGTGGGTGACTCGCACCTGACGCGACTCCTTGGCGACCGCCAGCGCGGCACCGAGCAGGAACAGGTTGTAGCCGGTCCAGGCCATGTTCACCAGTACCGTACCGAGCTCGTCGTTGGGGCCGGTCAGCATGCGATAAACGCCTGCGACCAGACCGAGTACGTTCAGCGACATCAGCACCAGGTAAGGCTTGGTGATGCCCCAGTCGAAATAGCTTTCCTCGACCAGGCCGCCCTTGGCGGTGACATTGAACTTGCCGAGCTTGGGGAACAGCAACGCGATGGTGGTCGGCAGGGTGATGTACCAGGCCAGTACCGTCTCGTAGATTTCCCCCCAGTAGGAGCGGCGGAACTGCCCGTGCATCCGCGAGTTGGTAATGGTGGCAAACACCATGTGCGGCAGCACATAGAGCACGATCGCCATCGCCGGGGCGTAGATGGTGTAGGCATGCAGCAGCAGGAAGGCCAGCGGAGCCGTCAGGAACACCACGCGCGGGATCCCGTACAGAAAATGCAGCATGGCATTGCCGTAGCAGAGCCGCTGCGCCAAGGACAAGCCCTTGCCCAATAGGGGATTGTCGGTACGGAAGATCTGCGTCATGCCGCGCGCCCAGCGGATGCGCTGGCCGATGTGCGCAGACAGGCTCTCGGTGGCGAGGCCGGCCGCCTGTACCAGGTTGAGATAGGACGAACGGTAGCCGCGGCGGTGCAGTTTCAGTGAGGTATGCGCATCTTCGGTCACCGTCTCGACCGCGATGCCGCCGATCTCTTCCAGCGGGCCGCGTCGCAGCACGGCGCACGAACCACAGAAGAAGGTGGCGTTCCACAGGTCATTGCCATCCTGCACCCTCCCGTAGAACAGTTCGCCCTCGTTGGGCACCTTGCGGAAGGTGTTCAGATTGCGCTCGAACGGGTCGGGCGAGAAGAAGTGGTGGGGAGTCTGAACCAGCGCCAGCTTGGCATCGTCGAGGAAGCCGCCCATCGTCACCTGCAAGAAGGAACGGGTGGGGATGTGGTCGCAATCGAAGATCGCCACAAACTCGCTATTGGTCAGCGTCAATGCATGGTTGATGTTGCCGGCCTTGGCATGATTATGGCGCTCACGAATGATGTAGCCCACGCCGATCTCCTCGGCGAACTGGCGCATCTCTTCACGACTGCCGTCGTCGAGGATATAGACCCTCAGCTTGTCCCTGGGCCAGTCCAGCGCCATGGCGGCGAAGACGGTCGGTTTGAGTACCCGCAGGGGTTCGTTATAGGTCGGAATAAACACGTCGACGGTGGGCCACTGCGCCGTATCGGTCGGTAGTGTCACGACCTTGCGCCGCAGCATCCACGAAGTCTGGAAGAAGCCCAGCAGCAGCACCGCCCAGGCATAGAGCTCGGCACACAACAGCACCACACCGGCGATCAGGTTCGCCAGCGTGTCATCATTGATGGTCGAGGTGGCCCGCCACCAGATGTAGCGGGTCGACACGGTGATCGAGAACACCACCAGGATCAAAGTCGGCACCGGACCGGGCACACGGCGCACCCACAGCGCCACAGCCAACAGCAGCAGCACGAACAGCGCCTGTGAGGCGACATCGAACGGTGTGGTTATGCAGATCACGGCCAACAGTACCGCCAGGGCATAGCAGGCATAACGGGCCAGCCAGTGATCCCAGAATGGATGCAACGCCGCGTGCTCGACCGAACCACGCAACCGTGTCCGGTCGAGCAGTGCCGGAAAATGTCGAACCGCCCAGGATTTGAACCGCTGCCACTGTAGGCGCATCGCACTCTTGACGCGGCGACGCTCGCCCCAACGGCGCCGTCCTTTCCGCAGCAGCCGGCTCGGGTCCGGACCGTGTCGGGCCTCCCCCGGCAAGCGCACCACCAATAGCCACAGACTCTGCAAGACAATGCGCAGCACGTCGCTCGGCCTCAGCCGATCGAAATCCACATGGGGGAACAAGTGCCGGATCTGCCGCCCCCAGGCTCGCCACCCCTCTGCCGGGGCCACCAGGAACAGGCTCAGCAACACCGTGCCCAGCGAACCGGCATCCTCGGGATGACGTATGGCACCGCTTGCTAGCAGCCAGCGCGTCCAGCGGTCACTCATCTCGGCTTCGCCCCCGCTTCGATGCGGATGGACAGCCAAGTCGCCAGCTGCAGATAGTCGTCGCAGGCTTGGCTCTGCGGCGCGTAATCGGCCACTTGCTGCCGCATCGCCAACGCTTCGCGTACCGCTTCATCGCGGTGTATCGGCAACGGCGCCAGCCGTTCGGCCAACATCTCTCGCAACAATAGCTCGACATCACGGTCGAGCTGACGAACCGGATCGAAGCGATTGAGGGTGTAAAGTAGCCGGTCCGGCCGTATGCCATAGGAGAGGAGTTCGGCCTCGAGCTCCTCGATCAAACCGCAAGACAGCGGCTCTGGTGGCAACACGACCAGCACATGGTTGGCGGCGGTCAGCGCCTGGACCCGCTCGCGCCCGTGCAAGGGGGTGTCGAGCAGGACCCGGCAGTCGCCCGACAGCGCCAGACTGGCCAGCTCGTCAGCCAACCAATGAGTATCATCTAGCGCATAGACCAACCCCACCCACTCTCTGGGCAGTTGACCGTGCGGCACAAAGCCGAGGCGCTCCGAGGTGCGCCAGGCGGCATCGGTCCAGTCCTGCCCCGCTGCCAAGCGGGCATACCAGCCGTCTCGCTCATGCCAGTCGAGGCCAAAATGCAACCGCAACAGGTTTTGCCTGCACAAATCCAGCGCCAGCACCGCCTTGCCATGACGTGACCATGCACCGGCCAGGCCTGCCACCATGGCCGTGCTGCCTACGCCCCCTTTTGCCCCGGTTACCGCTAGTATCGGCATGTGCGCTCCCCTCCGGCCATCAATGGTTCGGCTCTGACGGGCTTGGTGCTGTCGGTGCAGCCGCTCGAATCGACTGCAACAGCGGCCAACGTTGGCAGGCCGCTTCGGCGGCTTCGCTCAAGCGCAATTCCCGGAAATGAAACTCCGGTTGCTGGAGGTGACGATACAAACGCTCAATGTCTTCTAGCATGTTTTTAAGTTCTACCCGTTGCGTCTTGGCAACCAGTTATTCAACAAATTGTTGTCACTGTAATTAATATTACTAGAAAATGACTAGTGATTAAGATAATTTGCAGAGGGCCAAGCTAGCGATGAACCGGATGCAATTATTACAATGTTTTGATTTTAAACAATTAAAAGCGATCAACTTACTGTTGTTTATTTCGCGAATACTAAAAAATTAGCAAACGTGTATATTCCAACAAGATACTTACTTATCCTTAGGGGTAAGTCAACCTGTTGCCACCCAGATACGAAGGACTCAGCCGCCTAGCCAACGCTTGGCGTACCCCCTATGCAGACTCTGCCTACTCTCGGCATCACCGGCCTTGACCCTGCGGCTGACGGCCTCGCTGCCGGGGCCGTCTACCTGGTGGCGAGCGAGACCCCCTTGATCGCCCGCGCCCTGCTGTTCGGCAATCTGCCGCATGGCGGCGATAGGCCCCTGCTGTGCGTCAGCCGCGCCGACCCGACCCTGCAAGCGAATACCGCCCGTCTGGACGAGCGGCTGCGTGTCGGCAGCGCTACGCTGCTGGCACCGCAACAGCAAACGCATGATCGGCTCATTCCACTGGAACGGCAGTTGGCCGAACTGGCCCGTTATCGTCACCGACTACAACCGGCCAGCGGACCAATCGTGGTAGCGCTGGACGAGGCCGACAACTATCTGCCGCTCGATCACAGCGCCATGGCCCAGCGCGCCCTGGAACACTGCCGCCGCTGGGCGGCAGAAACGGGACACACCCTTTTACTCGTCTTTGCCGCGCAGCGACTTGACCTGCCCCAGCTTGCGCTCTTGAGCCAGTTGGGGGCCAACTGTGCCGGCCTCGCATTCGGCCAACAGTCATGGCAAGGCTACTACACTTGGCAAGTCGAGCACTGGCAGGGCGAAGAATCGCTGACCATGCCAACCCCGTTCCCGCTGAAGCTGGGCAGCGACGGCCTGCTGCAGGTGGATACCACGCCGGACAGCGAGCAGGCCTCCTCCCGCACCGCCAGCGATCGGCAGCGGGTCTTGGCAACCCGGTCCAGCCTGCCCGACAGCACGACCCCGTCCCAGCATTGGCAATTGTTCGATACCCGCGCCGCACTCTTAGAGGCGGCCCAAACCGCGGTGGCCGCAACCGTGCTGCTCGACGCGGCCGACAGTGGCGAGCTGCCTGAGGCAATCCGCCATTTGCGCCAGCACTGCGGCAAACAGCTGAAGATCCTGGTGCGCGAGGTCGGCAACAACCGCCTGCGTCACAGCGACGAACAATTGCTGCTCAGCCTCGGTGCCAATGCGGTCTTGCCGGCCGAACTAGGCCTGACCAGCATGCTCAGCCTGGTCGGCTCGCTGCAACAAGCGGTCTACCAAGGCCGACTCGACGGCGAGACCGGCCTGTTCGAAGCAGCCAGCCGCCCCGAGTCCGACCGCGGCTATCTGCCACCGGCCCGCTTCGTCGCATCAGTCAGCGCCACGGTTGAACGCAGCCGGCTCATCGGCATCCAGAACGTGCTGATCGGCCTGCGCCCCGCCCCCGGCGCCGACCCACTCGACATGCTGCGCCTGTGCCACTTCAAACGCGCAGGCGACTTGTGTACCGCCGACAACGATCATGTCTATCTGTTCCTGTTCGCCTGCCGAGACACCGACGTCGACACCGCACTGCGCCACTTGTTCCGTCTGCCGGTGGGAGAGTTGTTCGTCGGCGAACTGCGCAATCCCGACCCGGACAGCATCCGTCTGGCGCTCGATCAGCTCCGCGGTCAGAATGGTTTTGCCAGCCTGCCCGATCTGAGCGACGCTATCGCCGGACAGCCGGCCGTAGCGCCGACACCGCGCGCCACCACCCCGCTCAACAAGCCTAGCTTCACCGCGCCGACGCCTGCGCCGTTGCAGCGCCGCCCCCCTACGCCGCGAGAGGCCTGATCATGTTCAACCCCGACTTGAGCGCCCAGCAGTTTCTGCTGCTGCTCACCGCGCTGATAGCCCTGTTCGCCGGCTATCAGCTGCACGCGCGCCTACTGCCCTGGCTTCGCAGCTGGTGGAAACGCCGACGCAGCGGGCTGCGCTATTTCGAACCCCACCCCTACCTGACCCATCTGGCGGCGCGCAACGAGATGCCGTCAAACCGCACCGACTCTCACCATGACTAGTACCGCCACCCACACCGGGCACCTCGCGTCGCCCCGCACTACCGGGCTCGGCGCCTGGAGCCTGTATTTCATCATCAAGCTGCTGCTGTATTGGCAGGGCCTGCTGGGTTTCCATCCGCTGCCCAACCTGGCCTTCGCACTGCTGTTGCTGCTGCCGATAAGCGGCCGCCCGCAGATCTGGCTGCGCAACGGTCTGGCCACGGTTACGGCTGCCGCGCTGCTGTACAACGACTCCTTCCTGCCCTCGCTCACCCAGACGATGAGCCAGCTCAAGGTGATCCAGGGCTTCAGCTTTTCCTACCTGGTCGAGTTGGCCGGCCGGGTCATCAAGCCGGATGCCGCGCTGTTATTACTGGTACTGGTCGTTGGTTACGTCCTGCTGTCTCGCTATCTGCGCATCGGTACGCTGGTGATGCTGGCGCTGCTGGGAGTCAGCGGCTCGCAACTGTGGACGAGTTATCGCCCCGCCCCTTTAGTCGTTGCCAATAGCGGCACCAGCGGGGACACCGCAAACGGTGGCGTCCAGTCGCTGGACGACAAGCTTGCCGCCTTCTACAAGAACGAACAGCAACGCGTGGTCGCCTTCAACCCGCCACTGGCCGATCCGGGCTTCGACGTACTGCTGATCCACATCTGTTCGCTGGCCTGGGACGACCTGCGCGACGTCAAGCTCGACAACCACCTGCTGCTGTCGCGCTTTGACTTCCTGTTCACCAACTTCAACTCCGCAGCGGCCTACAG
The DNA here is from genome assembly GCA_025989215.1 of Neisseriaceae bacterium JH1-16. Taxonomy (GTDB): domain Bacteria; phylum Pseudomonadota; class Gammaproteobacteria; order Burkholderiales; family Chromobacteriaceae; genus Crenobacter_A. The sequence continues at coordinate 232,650 of JAPDNP010000004.1, forward strand.
CGGCCCCGCCGCGTTGCGCGTGCTACGCGCCACCTGCGGCCAGACCAGCCACACGGCGCTGTACGATAGCGCCTCTTCGCAATGCTTCCTGTTCGATAACCTGGCCAAGCTCGGCTTCAAGAATGAACTGATGATGAACCACGATGGCCACTTCGACGACTTCCTGAAGCTGGTGCAGAACGAGGGGCATCTGAACCAGCCGCTGATGTCGCAGAAAGGCCTGAAGGTCGGTCAGCACGCCTTCGACGATTCGCCACTCTACGACGACTACGATACATGGAGCCGCTGGCTGGAGCAGCGCAAGAACGACCCGGCAACGCATGTCGCCACCTACTACAACACCATCAGCCTGCATGATGGCAACCGGGTGGTCGGTGCCGGCAATCTCAACACGCTGGATAGCTACCATCTGCGCGCCAACACCCTGTTCAACGACCTGAGCCGTTTCATCGACAACCTGGAACAGAGCCACCGCAAGGTGATCCTGATCATGGTGCCGGAACACGGCGCGGCGCTGCGCGGCGACAAGCTGCAGTTCTCCGGTCTGCGCGAGATCCCGACCCCGGCGATCACCATCGTACCGGCCGCGATCAAGGTGATCGGCGGCGACGCCAAGGTCAGCCAGGTAAAGGTCGACCAGCCGGTCAGCTATGTAGCGGTGTCGACGATTCTGTCGCGGATGATGAACAAGAGCCCGTTCGGCGCAGACTACTCTCCGCAGCATTATCTGGATCAGTTGCCGACCACACCGTACGTGGCCGAAAACGCCGGCACGGTCATGATGAAGGACGGAGGACGCTACATGATGCGCCAGCAGGGCGCGGCTTGGACGCCCTACCCGGTAGGTCAATGAGGCAAAACCGGCCGGCCCTCTGGGGCCGGCTTTTTTATTTCCGCCTGCCGGCGCATTCCGGCACGTCAATGCAAAAAGACCGCAGCAAACGCTGCGGTCTTTTTTGATTCTGGTGGCCAATCTCGGAATCGAACCAAGGACACACGGATTTTCAATCCGTTGCTCTACCAACTGAGCTAATTGGCCAACTGTGTGAAGCGGGGGTGGTGGCCAATCTCGGAATCGAACCAAGGACACACGGATTTTCAATCCGTTGCTCTACCAACTGAGCTAATTGGCCACACCTGACAACGCTGTTGCGTCGTCGAGGGGTGCATTAAACCAAATAGGCTGAATTTCCGTCAAGGGCTTTGCGAAAAAAATCCCGGCAAAAAACCCGGGATCGCCATCTTTATGGTGTCGCCTTGCCCGCGTCGGGCTGTTGATCCGGGTGAGCCAGCAGGAAAGCCGGCAGGCTTGCGAGCCTCTCCCCCAGTGCCACCGTGCGCGGATAGGCATCGAGCGGCACGCCGAAACGGCGTGCGCTGTAGAGCTGTGGCACCAGGCAGATATCCGCCAGGCTCACCGCATCGCCGACCGCGTAATGCCCAGCGGATTCGGCCAACAGCGCCTCGAATGCCGCCAGCCCGCTGCCGACCCAGTGGTGGACCCAGCGCTGCTTGCCCGCATCGTCGGCGCCGAACTCGGCGGCCAGGTAGCGCAGCACGCGCAGATTGCCGAGCGGGTGGGTGTCGCAGGCGATCAGCTGCGCCAGTGCCCGCACCCGCGCCCGTGCCAGCGGCTCGGTCGGCAACAGCCGCGGCGTGTCCCAGTAGGCGTCGTCGAGATATTCGCAGATCGCCAACGACTGGGTCAGGCGCACGCCGTTGTCGACCAGCGTCGGCACCAGCCCCTGCGGATTGAGCGCCAGGTAGTCGCTGGCATGCTGCTCGTCCTTCAGCAGCGCCACCGGACGGTAGTCGAACGCCAGGCCCTTGTGAAACAGCGCGATGCGCACCCGGTAGGCTGCAGTGGAGCGCCAGTAGCCGAACAGCACTCGCCCGCTGGCGTGCTCGTGGTCGCGGCCGGACGGCAGATCGTGCAGGGCGTTACTCATGGCTCACCACCTTCTGTTCGATTGCACCGAAGATCGACGCACCGCTCGCATCGCGCATCTCGATCTTCACCGTGTCGCCCAATTTCATGAACGAGGTCACCGGCGCGCCCTGCTCGATGGTCTCGATCATGCGCAGCTCGGCCAGGCAGCAGGAACCGACCTTGCGGTCGCTATTGGACACGGTGCCCGAGCCGACAATGCTGCCGGCGGCCAGCTCGCGGGTCTTGGCCACGTGCGCAACCAGCTGCGGGAAGGAGAATTGCATCTCGACCCCGGCATTAGGTTGGCCGAAGCGCCGACCGTTATAGTCGACCAATAGCGGCAGGTGCACCTTGCCGCCCTGCCAGGCATCGCCCAGCTCGTCCGGCGTGACCGCCACCGGCGAGAAGCTGGTGGCCGGCTTGCTCTGGAAGAAGCCGAAACCCTTGGCCAGCTCGTTGGGGATCAGGTTGCGCAGCGTCACATCGTTGACCAGCAACACCAGCCGAATCGCCTGCGCGCACTGCTCGATGCCGGCACCGAGCGGCACGTCGCCGGTGACCACCCCGACCTCACCCTCGAAATCGAGCCCCCAGGCCGGATCGCGCAGCGGGATCGCCGCCGTCGGCGCGAGGAAGGCGTCCGAGCCGCCCTGATACATCAAGGGGTCGGTGTAGAAGCTGGCCGGCACCTCGGCACCGCGTGCCTTGCGCACCAGCTCAACGTGGGTCAGGTAGGCGCTGCCATCGGCCCACTGGTAGGCGCGCGGCAACGGCGACGCGCAACGGGCGGCATCGAAGGTCAGCTCGCCGGACACATGGCCGGTGTTGAGCTGGGCATAGGTCGCCTGCAGGCGCGGCGCGGCCTCCAGCCAGTTATCGAGCGCACCCTGCAGCGTGCGGGCGATGTCCGGCACCGCCACGCAGCGGGTGAGATCGCGGCTGACCACATGCAGTTCGCCGTCGCGGGAGCCGTTCTTGTAGGTCGCAAGTTTCATAGTGATCCTTGTTTTTTGCCACAGAATCCGCAGAAGAACACAGACAAAAACACGCTGGCTTGTCAGGTCTGCTGCCATGCGCCATGCAACGGCGCGATGAAGTTTTTCTGTGTTCTTCTGTGGCTAATGAAAATTACTGCTTCGGTTTCCAGCTATCTACATAGCCGCCCCATTCCACCGCCGCCATACCCTCGCCCGCGTCAAGCGCGTCGCGCGCGTCGACCATCACCGCCACTTCGTCGGTGAAGGTCTTAGGCGCGCTCAGCGACTTGGCGTAGGCCTTGGGATGCGGGCCGTGCGCGAAGCCGCAGGGATGATGGGTCAGCATGCCGGGCTTGATGTTGTCGCGGCTGAAGAAGTCACCGGCATGGTAGAAGATGACTTCATCGTAGTCATCGTTGCTGTGATAGAACGGCACCTTCAGCGCGCCCGGGTCGGACTCGACCGGACGCGGCACGAAGGTGCACACCACGAAGCGTTCGGCGACGAAGGTGCTGTGCGCCGACGGCGGCAGGTGGTAGCGGTGCGACATCAGCGGGCGGATGTCGCGCCAGTTGATCCGGCACACCGACAGATTGCCGTGCCAGCCGATCGCGTCGAGCGGGTTGAACGGGAAGATCATCGTCGACAGCTCGCCGCGACGCTTGATCACCACCCGGGTCTCGCTCTCGCTGTACTGCGCGCGGAACGCGTCGTCGATGTCCGGCACGTCGAGCATCGCCTCGTCGAAGATCGCGTGCGGGCCGACCAGGCCCTTGTCGGGCAACTGGTAGGCGCCGTCGGTGGCTTCGATCAGCAGCGTCGTGGTCGGCGCGGCCGGCTCGATGCGCCACAGGGTGCCGCGCGGGATCAGCAGATAGTCGCCGTCGCGGTAGCTCAGGTGGCCGTAGTCGCAGTAGAACTCGCCGGCCCCTTCGTGGATGAACAGCAGGTCGTCGCCGTCGGCATTGCGGAACAGCGCCGGCATCGCCGCGTCGACGCTCCAGATGCGCAGCTGGCAATGGGCATTCTTCAGCACCGTGGCGGCGTCGAACGGCATCGCGCCGGCCTTGGGCAGGTCGTTGAGGTCGTAGGCGTGCGGGCGCAGCGGCCCTTGCCAGTCGCTCCAGCCGGTCGGGGGGTGCTGGTGATGCAGGTGGCTGGCCGGGCCGAAGAAGCCGCTGCGGCCGACTTCGCGCTCGTAGCGCGCGGTTTCGGGCAGGTCGGCGTGCGCCTGGCGCGACACCGTACCGGCCTTGTGCGGGTAGGCAATCCATTTACGCATGACAGTCCCCTAACTACGCCTTCGGCCAACCTTGAAGGTTGGCCGAACAGGCTATGTGAACCGGCGCCCGAAACAGGCTCGGTCGGTCAGTCGGCCTTCAGCACGCCGCGGCGGATCTGGTCTTCCTCGATCGACTCGAACAGCGCCTTGAAGTTGCCTTCGCCGAAGCCCTCGTTGCCCTTGCGCTGGATGATCTCGAAGAAGATCGGCCCGATCACCGTTTCGGTGAAGATCTGCAGCAGGATGCCGGCGCCTTCCATCGGCGCACCGTCGACCAGGATGCGGTTGCGGCGCAGCCGCACCAGGTCTTCGCCGTGACCCGGCACGCGCGCATCGGTCTTGTCGTAGTAGGTGTCCGGGGTGTCGAGGAAACGCACGCCGGCGGCTCTGAGCGTCTCCACCGTATGGTAGATGTCGGCGGTACCCAGCGCGATGTGCTGGATGCCTTCGCCGTGGTACTGGCGTAGGAATTCCTCGATCTGGCTCTTGTCGTCGCTCGATTCGTTGATCGGGATGCGGATCTTGCCGCACGGGCTGGTCATCGCCTTGGACACCAGGCCGGTCAGCTTGCCCTCGATGTCGAAGTAGCGGATCTCGCGGAAGTTGGCGATGGCCTCGTAGAAGCCGGCCCAGGTGGCCATATGGCCGCGCTCGACGTTGTGAGTCAGGTGGTCGACCTCGGTCAGCCCGACGCCGACCGGGTGCTGGTCCACGCCGTCCAGCGGCACGAAGTCGACGTCGTAGATGGTCTGCGAGCCGTAGCGGTCGACGAAGTACAGCGCCGAGCCGCCGATGCCCTGCACCGCCGGGATGTTCAGCTCCATCGCGCCGACCGGGCGCTCGTACGGCTTGGCGCCATGCGCCAGCGCGTACTCGTAGGCCTGCCCGGCGTCCTTGACGCGCCAGGCCATCGCGCAGGCCGACGGGCCGTGGGTCTGGCCGAAGCTGGCGAACGGCTCGCGACGCTCGCCGTTGACGATGAAGTTGATATCGCCCTGACGGAACAGGCTGACGTTCTTGTGACGATGGCGGGCGATTTCGGTGAAGCCTAGCGAGACGAACAACTGCTTCAGATCGGCCAGCCCCTGCTCGGTCGGCGCGGTGTACTCGACGAATTCGAAGCCGTCGGTGGCGAGCGGATTGTGGGTCTGCGCTTCCATTTTCATCGGGCTCTCCTGGGCAGACGCCAGCCGGGCCTCGTGCCCGGCTTGGCCGAAGGGATCAGGCTAGGCCTTGCTGCTCGGTCCAGCGGGCGAAATCGGCCTCGAGCGCATCGAAGCTGTCGATCACATACAGGGTGTCCTGCATGTGCCAGATGTCGTACGGGGTGGCGATCACGGTGGCCAGGTCGAACGGACGCTTCTCGGTGGCGTCCGACAGGCTGTACAGCACTTCCTTCGGCGAGGACAGGATGCCGGCGCCGTAAATGCGCAGCCCCTCAGGATTGCGGATCAGGCCGAACTCGACGGTGTACCAGTAGAGACGCGGCAGCCAGGTAGTGGCCGGATGGTTCAGCTCGAAGGCGCGCACACCAGCACGGCCGAAGCGCTCGAAGAAGGCGGTAAAGCGCGGGTTGCTCAGCAGCGGGGCGTGACCGAGCAGATCGTGGAACATGTCCGGCGCCGGCGTATAGCCGATCTCCTCGGGCTTGCGGATGAAATCGGTGGACGGAAACAAGCGCTGCGACAACAGCCAGAAAAACTCCTTGTCCGGCACGATGCCGTCGACGCGAATCAGCTGCCAGCCGGTACAGGCCTCGATCGCGTCGCCGACGTCGGCCAGCGCCGGGATGCGCTGGTGCGGAAAGTCGATCAGGTCCAAACCGGTCAGGAATTCCTGGCAGGCCCGGCCGGGCAGCACCGCTTCCTGATTGGTGATCAGGGTCTGCCAAGTCTGATGCTCGACGTCGCTGTAACGCGGAATGGCGACGCGGTGGATGTCGAGCTCGTCCGGCAGGCCGGACAGCTTCATATCCTCGCGCACCGTGGCCAAATCAGCCGTGTACATGGCGCCTTCTCCTCTCTAGCAATGCGTTTTCCGCATTTTGTTGTCGACAATCTCCATCGGCGATGTCGCCAGGGTGTAGAATAGTGTCGTTTTAGGCAATTTATTCTAGGAGAGAGCTACGGCAATTTCCTTGCAATGTTGCTAAAATCTAGCTAAATCTAAAAACAAAATGCTAACGATCGAGAGAACAACCGAGAAATCATGCCAAACCTGATCCTGGACAAAACCGACCTCAAAATCCTCGCCGAATTGCAGCTCAACGGCCGCCTGACCAATGTCGAGTTGGCCGAACGCGTGGCACTGTCGCCATCGCCCTGTCTGCGGCGCCTGAAACAGCTGGAAGAATCCGGCGTGATCCGCCAGTACGTCGCCCTGCTCGACCCGAGCAAGATCGGCCTGGGCCTACAGGCCTTCGTGCGCGTCACCCTGGAAAAACGCGGCCAGGGCCAGATCGCCAGCTTCCTCGAAGCGGTGCAGAGCTGGCCCGAGGTGATCAACTGCTATGCGATGACCGGCGAGATGGACTACCTGCTGCAGGTGTACTTCGAAGACCTGGAGCACTTCTCGCGCTTCGTGATGGATGCGCTGCTGCAGCACCCGGGCATCGAGGACGTGAAATCGAGCTTCGTGCTGAAAGAACTGAAGCGCACCACCGCGATGCCGCTGGCCCAGATGCAGCTGAGCTAAAACCGCGCAGCCATTGAGAAAGAAAAAAGGCCGCCCCGAGGGGCGGCCTTTTTGCTGGGAGCGGTGAGCTCAGTGCGGCTGATGCTGCATGGTCGACGTCAGCAGCTTATCGGTGTAGGCGATCGCCGCTGCCGACACCAGGAAGCCCAGGTGGATCAGCAGCTGCCACTTCATCGTCGCCTCGGGCAGCTTACTGGCGTTTATGAAGGTTTGCAGCAGGTGGATCGACGAGATGCTAATGATCGCCATCGACAGCTTCACCTTCAGCACCGAGGCGTTCACGTGATCGAGCCACTCCGGCTGGTCCGGGTGATCGTCGATCTTCAGCCGCGACACGAAGGTCTCGTAGCCGCCCACCGTCACCATCAGCAGCAGGTTGGCGATCATCACCACGTCGATCAGCGCCAGCACCGACAGCATGATCTCGGTCTCGGTCAGCGTCGGCAGGTGCACCAACAGCTCCCACAGCGAGGAGAGAAACTTGTAGGCGTATACGCCCTGCACCACGATCAGGCCGAGATAGATCGGCAACTGCAGCCAACGGCTCCAGAAAATCACCTGCCCCAGCCGGCTTTTCGGCGTAGCGAAACCGGTCGGGTGGGCCTTCGAAACTTCCAAACTCATGCGATTCCTTCTGAACAGCGGTTACAAACCCAGACGCTGCCAGATTGTGGAGACAAGCCCCGCCTGATTCAAGGTGTAGAAGTGCAGGCCCGGCGCGCCGTTGGACAGCAGCCGGTCGCCCAGCTCGGTCACCACGTCGAGACCGAGCGCACGGATCGACGCGGTATCGTCGCCGTAGGACTGCAGCTTCAGACGCAGCCAACGCGGGATTTCGGCGCCGCAGGCGTCGGAGAAACGCGCCAACTGGGTAAAGCCGGCGATCGGCATCAGCCCCGGCACGATCGGGATGTCGACGCCGCGCGCGCGCACTTCGTCGACGAAGTGGAAGTAGGCGTCGGCGTTGTAGAAATACTGGGTGATCGCCGAATTGGCGCCGGCCTGCACCTTGCGCACGAAGTTCTGCAAATCGTCCTCGGCCGAACGCGCCTGCGGGTGGTATTCCGGATAGGCGGCCACCTCGATGTGGAACCAGTCGCCGTGCTCGGCGCGGATGAACTCGACCAGCTCGTTGGCGTAGCGCAGCTCGCCGATCCCGACCATGCCGGACGGAATGTCACCGCGCAGTGCCACCACATGGCGGATGCCGTGGTTGCGGTATTCCTGCAGGATCTCGCGGATGTTCTCGCGAGTGGAGCCGATACATGACAGGTGCGGCGCAGCCGCATGACCTTCGCCACGGATGTCCAGCACCGCCGCCAACGTGCCGTCGCGGGTGGTGCCGCCGGCACCGAAGGTGACCGAAAAGAACTCCGGATTGAACTGTGCCAGTTGCTGACGGGTGGTGCGCAACTTGGCGACGCCCTCCGGGGTTTTCGGAGGGAAGAATTCGAAACTAAAGGTTTTTTTCTGCTCGCTCATGATCCCTGGCAGCACCGCTGGCCCGGGCGGGCGCGGTACGTCTCTCCACTTATTTGATTGCGTTCGGCCAACGTCGGCCGAAAAAAAACGGACAGGGCATTCTACCCTGCCCTGTCCGTTTCGCTTTATACCTGCCGCTTAATAACGGTAGTGCGCCGGCTTATAAGGACCTTCCTTCGCCACGCTGATGTAGGCGGCCTGAGCGTCGGACAGCACGGACAGCTTGGCACCGATGCGTTCCAGATGCAGGCGGGCCACCTTCTCGTCCAGGTGCTTCGGCAGCATATAGACTTGCTTGCCGTACTGCTCGCCGTGCTGGAAGATCTCGATCTGGGCCAGCACCTGGTTGGTGAAGCTGTTCGACATCACGAACGACGGGTGGCCGGTGCCGCAGCCCAGGTTCACCAGACGGCCTTCGGCCAGCAGGATGATGCGTTTGCCATCCGGGAAGATGATGTGGTCGACCTGCGGCTTGATGTTGTCCCACTGATACTGGCGCAAGCTGGCGACTTCGATTTCCGAGTCGAAGTGACCGATGTTGCAAACGATGGCGTTGTTGCGCATCTTGGCCATGTGTTCGTGGGTGATCACGCCGACGTTGCCGGTGGCGGTGACGAAGATGTCAGCCTGGTCGCACACGTCGTCCATGGTCACCACGCGGTAACCTTCCATCGCCGCCTGCAGCGCGCAGATCGGATCGACCTCGGTCACCCACACGGTAGCGCCCAGGCCACGCAAGCTTTGCGCGCTGCCCTTGCCCACGTCGCCGTAGCCGAGCACCACGGCAACCTTGCCAGCGACCATCACGTCGGTAGCGCGCTTGATGCCGTCCACCAGGCTCTCGCGGCAGCCGTACAGGTTGTCGAACTTGGACTTGGTCACCGAGTCGTTGACGTTGAAGGCCGGGAACGGCAGCAGGCCGTCCCTCTGCAGCTGGTACAGGCGGTGCACGCCGGTGGTGGTCTCTTCGGTCACGCCCTGGATATGCTGCAGGCGCTTCGAGTACCAGTTGGCATCCTGGTCGAGGTAACGGGCAACCGCGGCATACAGCGCCACTTCTTCCTCGTTGGTCGGATTGGCAAGCACCGAACGATCCTTCTCGGCCTTGCTACCCAGCAGCAGCAGCCAGGTCACATCGCCACCATCGTCGAGGATCATGTTGGCAGACGAGCCTTCCGGCCATTCGAAGACCTTGTGGCTGAATTCCCAGTACTCGTCGAGCGACTCGCCCTTGAAGGCGAACACCGGAATATTGGCGGCGGCAATCGCAGCAGCAGCCTGATCCTGAGTGGAGAAGATATTGCAGGAAGCCCAGCGCACGTCGGCGCCCAGCGCCACCAGCGTCTCGATCAGCACGCCGGTCTGGATGGTCATGTGCAGCGAACCGGCGATGCGTGCGCCCTTGAGCGGCTTGCTGTCGCCATACTCGGCGCGCAAGGCCATCAGACCCGGCATTTCGGTTTCGGCGATCGCCAGTTCCTTGCGGCCCCAGGCAGCCAAGCCCAGGTCGGCAACATGAAAATCGGTGAATTGTTCAGCCACAGCGTTGCTCCACGTTGCGGCCGGGCAAGGAGGCGGCTCACCCGCCAACCCGGCATCCGGCCGATAGGTTGGTTAGGCGAGCGCCGTTGCAGTTTCCGGGCCTGGGGCACGTCAGCCTTGCAGCGCTCCCCGGAATCTGGGGGCGATTATACGGCAGCCATACCTTGTCAGACAATGGATCAACAACACGAGCGGAGTCGGCCAGAGTTGGTCGAACGACGGACAATAAAAAAACGGGCCGAATGGCCCGTTTTGTCGTATTGCCTGTCCCTTACAGACCGGCGTCGGCGCGCAGCGCGGCGGCCTTGTCGGTGCGCTCCCAGGTGAACTCCGGCTCTTCGCGGCCGAAGTGACCATAGGCGGCGGTCTTCGTGTAGATCGGACGCAACAGGTCGAGCATCTTCACGATGCCTTTCGGACGCAGGTCGAAGTGCTTGGCGACCAGTTCGGCGATCTGCTCATTCGGGATCTTGCCGGTGCCGAAGGTGTCGATCGAGATCGAGGTCGGCTGGGCGACGCCGATCGCGTAGGAAACCTGGATCTGGCACTGACGCGCCAGACCGGCGGCGACGATGTTCTTCGCCACGTAGCGGCCGGCGTAGGCGGCTGAACGGTCGACCTTCGTCGGATCCTTGCCCGAGAACGCGCCACCGCCGTGCGGTGCGGCACCGCCATAAGTGTCGACGATGATCTTGCGGCCGGTCAGGCCGCAGTCGCCCATCGGGCCACCGATAACGAAACGGCCGGTCGGGTTGATCAGGAACTTGGTTTCCGGGGTCAGCATCTCGGCCGGCAGCACCGGCTTGATGATGTCCTCGATCACCGCGTCGGTCAGCGTCTGGTGATCGATCTCCGGCGCGTGCTGGGTCGACAGCACCACGGTGTCGATACGCTTGGGCAGACCGGTCTCGCTGTCGTACACCACGGTCAGCTGCGCCTTGGCGTCCGGACGCAGCCACGGCAGGCGGCCGTCTTTGCGCAGTTCGCTCTGGCGCTGCATCAGGCGGTGGGCGTAGTAGATCGGGAACGGCATCAGCGTCGGGGTTTCGTCGCAGGCGTAGCCGAACATCAGGCCCTGGTCGCCGGCGCCCTGGTCGAGGTCGAGGCCCTCGCCTTCATTGACGCCCTGGGCGATGTCCGGCGACTGCTTGTCGTAGCCGACCAGCACCGCGCAACCGTGATAGTCGAAGCCCAGCTCCGAGCTGTCGTAGCCGATGCGCTTGATGGTGTCGCGCGCGACCTTGATGTAGTCGACGTTGGCGGTCGTGGTGATCTCGCCCGCCAGCACCACCAGACCGGTGTTGACCAGCGTTTCGGCGGCGACGCGCGCCTTCGGGTCCTGGGTGAAGATCGCATCCAGAATCGCGTCAGAGATCTGGTCCGCGACCTTATCCGGATGGCCTTCCGAGACCGACTCGGAGGTAAACAGATATTCGCTCATTGTCTTGTATATTCCCGCGTGAAGCCTATGTCCCAGCTTGATGATAAAATAAACCGCTTTACGACCCCGTGACCGTTCAATGGCCCGCTTCGTACAGCTGTTGCTGACCTGGCTGTCCCACCTGCCGCTAACATGGCTGCAGCGCCTGGGAGCCGTCGCCGGTCGGCTGATCTATCATGTCTCCCCACGCTTTCGACAGCGTCTGGAAGAGAATCTGGCATCCAGTAAAATCGTCCGAAACTATCAGGACTTTACGCCTTTCGTCAAACGCGTTGCCGGCGAGACCGGCAAAGGCGCACTGGAACTCGCCATCGCCTGGTGCCGCGAACCGGCCGCAATCGACCGACTGGTCAAGCGTTGCGAAGGCTGGCAGCACGTCGAGGCAGCACTCGCGCGCGGCGACGGCATCGTGCTCGTCACGCCACACGTCGGCAGCTACGACATCGCTGGCCGCTATGTCAGCAACCGCCTGCCCTTCCCGCTCACCGCCATGTACCGCCCGCCCAAGCTCGCCTGGCTCGAACCAGTGATGAACGCCGGCCGGGTGCGCGGCAAGGGCAAGACCGCCCCGGCCAACGCCTCGGGCGTGCGCACCGTGGTCAAGGCGCTGAAACAGGGCGAGGCCACCATCATCCTGCCCGATCAGGTGCCCGGCAACGGCGAGGGCGTCTGGGCGCCGTTCTTCGGCCGCCCCGCCTACACGATGACGCTGGTACCCCGCCTGGGCACGGTCAAGGGCGTCACCACCTTGCTGTTCGCCGGCGAGCGCCTCGCCGACGGCCAGGGCTTCGCCATCCACGTCGAACCGCTGCCCGAGCCGTTCTGCGGCGACAAGGACGCCGACGTCGCGCTGCTCAACCGCGCGGTCGAGGCACTGATCCGCCGCTTCCCCGAGCAGTATCTGTGGAGCTACAACCGATTCAAATGCCCGGCCGGCGTCGAGCCACCGCCGGCCGCCATGGAACCCTGAATGAGACTTGCCTTTGCCATCCTCTGGCTGATCCACCTGCTGCCAATCGCCGCGATCCGCGCCATCGCCTGGCCGATCAGCCAACTCGCCTACCTGCTGGCGCGCGAGCGCCGCCATGTCGGCATGACCAATATGCGCTTGTGCTTTCCGGAACTGCCGGTGTCCGAGCACAAGCGCATCGTCCGTGCCAACTTCCAGCACATGACCCGGCTGCTGCTCGAGTACGGGGTATGCTGGTACAGCCCGGCCGAGCGGCTGCGCCGCCTGGTCGACCTGAAGAACCTGCACTACGTCACCGAGCTGCGCGAGGCTGGCCACGACGTAATCATCTTCTACCCGCACTTCACCGCCTTCGAGATGGGCTGCTACCGGCTCAACCAGGACATCCCGTTGGTCAGCGTCTATTCGCACCAGAAGAACAAGGCGATGGACGAGCAGATCTACAAGGGCCGCCAGCGTTACAACAACGTCAAGATCGTGTCGCGCCAGGAGAGCCTGCGCAGCATCATCAAGGCGATGCGCGCCGATCACACGCCGTTCCTCTACCTGCCCGACCAGGACTTCGGCCCGCGCGACTCGATCTTCGTGAAGTTCTTCCACACCGACGCCGCCACCATTCCGGGCCTGTCGCGGATCAGCAAGCTGGCCAACGCCCGCGTGGTGCCAGCGATCGCGCGGCGCATCGGCAACCGTTTCGAGGTGGAGTTCTACCCGCCCTGGGACGACTTCCCGACCGACGACGTGATTGCCGACACCCGGCGGATGAATGTCTTCCTCGAAGAGCGCATCCGCGAATGCCCGGAGCAGTACTTCTGGCTGCACAAACGCTTCAAGACCCGACCGGAGGGCGAGGCGCGCTTCTATTGAGCCCGTCGGTCGCGCAGCGCTGCAGCTTCCCCCGGCGCTGCCGATATTAGCCAGCCAGCTTCATGGCAAACTCCAAGGAGGACTATGGACACCACCGCAGCAAGCAGCACCGGCAGCGTGCTCGACCAGAGCGCCATCTACGCGATGAAGAAGCAGCGCGAGTCGGTGGCCCAGACCATCGGTAGCCTGGTACAGGCCACCACCGAGCAGCTCAACCGCAACAACCCGTCCCACCTCGGCCAGAACATCGACACCACTGCCTGAGCGGTACGGAGTCCGATGAAAAAACCGCCAGCGGCAACTGCCCTGGCGGTTTTTCTATTCGGCCAACCTGGAGGCCGGGCGTAGAGCCTGTTCACGATCTCGCGAACGAAGGGTCAGACAAGGCGAAATGACGCGAAACAGCGGAGTGTACATACGGTACATGAGCATGTTGAGCGACATTTCAACGCAGGATCACCCGAGTGCAGCAGATCGTGAACAGGCTCTCAGCCGTACGGCCGCTTCCAGAAGTGGCGCAGCACGAAGCCCGGAAACGCAAACACCAGGAACAGCGCGAAAGTCGTCACGTAGAACTGCCAGTTCTGCTCGTGTACCGGACCGAGCCGCGCTTCCATCAGCCGTGCCAGGCCGCCGATCAACAGGAACAGCACCACCAGCTCCAGCAGCTGCCAGCCGAAATGCTTGTGCTTGAGCGGCTTGATGCCGGCGAGCCGGTTGCTGACGAACGGCAGGTTCGCGGCCAGCACGGCCACGATCAACAGGGTGATGACGCTGACTTCCACGTAGGGGTTTCCTTTTCTGGTTACTGGGTTCGGCTGACGCCGCTCGTGACAGCGGCGGCTGCACCGGAGAAATCCCCGGATACAGCCGCCGCTATGGGCAAACCGTCGCGACGGTTTACAGGGCGTTGAGCGACTGCTTCATCGCTTCGACACACAGCATCAACAGGCGTTCCGGCAGCATGCCGAGCACCAACAACGCAACGGCGTTCACCGACAGCACCAGCTTCATATCGGCACGCACCACGATCGGGCTATTGTCCTGCTTGTCATCGAAGTACATGTACTTGACCACGCGCAGGTAGTAGAACGCACCGATCAGCGACATCACTACCGATACCACCGCCAGCCACACCAGGCCGATATCGACCACCGACTTGATCACCGCCAGCTTGGCGTAGAAGCCCACCAGCGGCGGGATGCCGGCCATCGAGAACATCGCCAGCAGCATCAGGAAGGCGTACCAGCTGTTGCGCTGGTTTAGGCCGCGCAGGTCTTCCAGCTTCTCGCACTCGAAACCGGCACGCGATACCGCCAGCAGAATACCGAAGCCGACCAGCGACATCAGCACGTAGACGATGGTGTAGAACATCGCCGCGCTGTACCCCTCCGGCGTACCGGCGATCAGGCCCAAGAGCAGGAAGCCCATGTGCGAGATGGTCGAGTAGGCCAGCATCCGCTTGATGTTGGTCTGCGCGATCGCGGTAATGTTACCGATCGCCATCGACAGCACGGCCAGAATCACCAGCATGCCCTGCCAATCGGCGACCAGCGCGCCCAGGCCTTGCACCAGAATGCGCAGCACGAACACGAAGGCGGCCAGTTTCGGCGCGGCACCGATCATCATCGCCAGCGCGGTCGACGAGCCCTGGTACACGTCAGGCACCCACATATGGAACGGTACGGCGCCCAGTTTGAACGCCAGGCCCGACACGATGAACACCAGGCCGAACACCAGCAGCACATGGTTGGCCGAACCGCCGGCAATCGCCTTGGCGACGTCGGCCAGGAACAGCGTACCGGTCGCGCCGTACACCATCGAGATGCCGTACAAGAGCAGACCCGAAGCCAGCGCGCCGAGCACGAAGTACTTCATCGCCGCCTCGGTCGCCTGCACCGAGTCACGCTGCAGCGCGATCAGGGCGTACAGCGACAGCGACAGCAGTTCCAGACCGATGTACAGCGACAGGAAGTGCGTGGCGCTGACCATGATGTTCATGCCCAACAGCGCGAACAGCGACAGCGCAAGGTACTCGCCGCTGAAGATGCCACGCTCGGTCATGTACTGGCGGGAGTAAACCAGTACGGCGAAGGTGGTCGCGTACATCGCCAGCTTGACCATGCCGCCCATCGGGTCGGCCACGAACATGTTCGAGAAGGCATAAACCGGGTACGGCGTGTAGGTCGACACCTGCACCACGGCACAGATGGCCAGCGTCAGCAGCGTCAGCCCGTAGGTGATGCCGCGCTTGGCGTCGGACAGGCACATGTCGACGAGCAGGATCAGCAAGATCGCCGTGAGCATGAACAGCTCGGTCGATGCCGGTAAGAGGTTGAGATCAGCCCAATTCATTGACTATTCCTTAGAGCTTGCTTTGTGCGACGTGCGCGATCAGGTCATTGACCGTCAGGTGCATCTTGGCTACGAATGCCTGCGGGAACAGGCCCATGCCCAGCACGGTGATCGCCAGGATGGCCAGAATCAGGAATTCACGCTTGTTAACGTCCTTCATCTCGGCCACGTGATCGTTGGCGACATCGCCGAAGATCACCCGCTTGTACATCCACAGGGTGTAGGCCGCGCCGAAGATCAGCGTGGTGGCCGCCGCGAACGCGAACCAGAAGTTCACCTGCACCGCGCCCATGATCACCATGAACTCGCCGACGAAGCCGGAAGTGGCCGGCAGACCGGAGTTGGCCATGGCGAACAGCATCATGAACGCCGCGAAGATCGGCATCTTGTTGGCCACACCGCCGTAGTCGGCGATGTTACGGCTGTGCACGCGGTCGTACATCACCCCGATGCAGAAGAACATCGCGGCCGACACGAAGCCGTGCGACACCATCTGCACCAGCGCGCCTTCAACCGCCCACTGGTTCAGGTTGTTGCCCGCGAACATGAACAGACCGAGGGTCACGAAGCCCATGTGCGAGATCGACGAGTACGCAACCAGCTTCTTCATGTCGGTCTGCACCAGCGCGACCAGACCGATGTACACCACCGCGATCAGCGACAGCGTCACCATGAACGGCGCCAGCTCGCGCGACGCGTCCGGCAGGATCGGCAGCGCAAACCGCAGGAAACCGTAGGCACCGATCTTCAGCGTGATCGCCGCCAGTACCATCGAACCGCCGGTCGGCGCCTCGACGTGGGCATCCGGCAGCCAGGTATGCACCGGCCACATCGGCACCTTCACCGCGAACGACAGGAAGAAGGCAATGAACAGCAGGATCTGCGTCGACAGCGCGATCTTCAGATCATGGAAGGCCATGATGTCGAAGGTCTTGCCGGCCTGGAAGTACAGGTAGATGAACGCCACCAGCATCAGCAGCGAGCCGAGCAGCGTGTACAGGAAGAACTTGATCGACGCGTACACGCGGCGCGGGCCACCCCAGACACCGATGATCAGGTACATCGGGATCAGCATGCCCTCGAAGAACACGTAGAACAGGATCGCATCCAGTGCGGCGAACGCACCGTTGATCAGGCCCGACATGATCAGGAAGGCGGCCATGTACTGGGCAACGCGCTTCTCGATCACCTGCCAGCCGGCAGCCACCACCATCAGCGTGGTGAAGCTATTGAGGATGATGAACAGCATCGAGATGCCGTCCACCCCCAGGTGGTAGTGGATGTTCAGCGCGTCGATCCACGGCTTCATCTCGACGAACTGCATGCCACCGTTCAGGTTGTCAAAGCCGGTGTAAAGCGGCAGCGAAACGGCCAGACCGGCCAACGCCCCGGCCAGCGCGATCCAGCGCGCCAAGGCGGCACGCTGGTCGCCACCGGTAGCGAGCACCAGGATGCCCGCTACGATCGGTGTCCAGACCGTCAGACTGAGTAGATTCTCGAACATGGTTTTGTTGAGCCTATTGTGTTTTTCTAATCCCTTGCGCCCGCATCAACGCAGGATGAGCTGGGCAAACCAGATCGTCACCAGGGCAAGCACCCCGACGATCATGGTGGTGGCGTAGCTGTAGATGAAACCGGTCTGCAGCTTGCGGACCACACCGGAGAACGCACCGACCAGCTTGGCCGTACCGTTCACGATCAGGCCGTCGATCAGCAGCATGTCACCGACTTTCCAGAACAGCGTACCCAGCGCACGCGAACCCTTGGCAAACACCGCGAAATAGATCTCGTCGAGGTAGTACTTCTTCTCGAGTAGGGTGTTGACCGGGGCGAAGGTCGACTTGATCTTCGCCGGAATCTGCGGGGCTTTCATATAGAACACCCAGGCCGTTACCACGCCGGCAATCGCCAGCCACAGCGGCAGGGTCGTCAACGAGTGCGTCACCATCGCTAGCGGACCGTGGAACTCTTCGGCCAACTCGGTCATGCCAGGGTGACGAACCGCATCGATATGGATCGAGTCCTTGAAGAAGCCGCCGTAGATCAGTGGCTTGATCGCGAACCAGCCCACCAGCACCGACGGAATCGCCAGCAGCACCAGCGGCAGCGTTACCACCCATGGCGACTCGTGCGGGGTTTCGTCCGGGGACAGGCCATGATGGTGGTCGGCGGTCACTTCCTCGTCTTCATGGTCTTCATCGTGCGCGTGATGGGAATCGTGATTCTCCATCCAGCGCTCCTTGCCGTGGAACACCAGGAAGTACATGCGGAACGAGTAGAACGCGGTCACGAACACGCCGGCCAGCAATGCAAACTGGGCGAAGCCAGCAGCCGGCAGATGCGAGGTACTCACCGCTTCGATGATCGAGTCCTTCGAGTAGAAACCCGAGAAGAACGGGGTACCGATCAGCGCCAGCGAACCGACCAGCGAGGTGATCCAGGTAATCGGCATGTATTTACGCAGACCGCCCATATTGCGCATGTCCTGATCGTGGTGCATGCCAATGATCACCGAACCTGCGGCAAGGAACAGCAGCGCCTTGAAGAACGCGTGCGTCATCACGTGGAACATCGCCACCGAGTAGGCCGAAGCGCCCAGCGCCACGGTCATGTAACCCAACTGCGACAGCGTCGAGTACGCAACCACGCGCTTGATGTCGTTCTGCACCACGCCCAGGAAGCCCATGAACAGCGCGGTAATCGCACCGGCCACCAGGATCACGTTCAGCGCGGTATCGGACATCTCGAACAGCGGCGACATGCGCGACACCATGAAGATGCCGGCGGTCACCATCGTCGCGGCGTGAATCAGCGCCGAGATCGGGGTCGGACCTTCCATCGAGTCCGGCAGCCACACGTGCAGCGGGAACTGCGCCGACTTACCCATCGCGCCGACGAACAGCAGGATGCAGGTCACGGTCAGCAGCGACCATTCAACACCCGGGAAGATCTGGATGGTCTTGCTCGCCAGCGCCGGAGCGGCAGCAAACACGTCCGCGTAGTTCAGCGAACCGCCGAAGTACGCCAGCACCAGGCCGATGCCCAAGAGGAAACCGAAGTCACCGACACGGTTGACCAGGAAGGCCTTCAGGTTGGCGAAGGTTGCCGTCGGACGCTTGAACCAGAAGCCGATCAGTAGGTACGACACCAGACCCACCGCTTCCCACCCGAAGAACAGCTGGATGAAGTTGTTGCTCATCACCAGCATCAGCATCGAGAAGGTAAACAGCGAAATGTAGCTGAAGAAACGCTGGTAACCCGGGTCTTCCTGCATGTAACCGATGGTGTAGATATGCACCATCAGCGACACGCTGGTCACCACCACCAGCATGATTGCGGTCAGCGAATCCACCAGGAAGCCGACCGAGAACTCATAGCCCCCGACCGTCAGCCAGGTGTACACCGGCGCGTTGAAAACTTCCGCCTGCCCAGTCAGGAAGGCATGAAGCATCTTGAGCGACAGGGCGGCCGAAACGGCCACACCCAGAATCGTCACGACGTGTGCCGCGCGACGACCAATCGCCCATCCAAACAAGCCTGCAATGATCGATCCCACCAGAGGTGAGAGCGCAATCAGCAGGTATAAGCTCATCATATCCATGCTTCTCGTGCTTTATAGTTTGGTATCCGGTTTGCCTTAACCCTTCAGGCGGCCCAAGTCTTCAACGTTGATGGTGTTCAGGTTGCGGAACAGCACCACCAGAATCGCCAGACCAATTGCCGCCTCGGCGGCAGCCACGGTCAGGATGAAGAAGACGAAGATCTGACCTGCCGTATCGGACAGGTAATGCGAGAACGCAAGGAAGTTGAAGTTCACGGCGAGCAGCATCAGCTCGATCGCCATCAACAACACAATCACGTTCTTTCTATTCAAAAAGATGCCCAGCACGCTAATGGCAAACAGGATCGCGCCCAGCACCAGGAAGTGAGTCAGCGTCAGCACAGTTACTCCCTAATCGTTATGGCCATCAGGCCTGTTGCTCGGCTGCGTCACCGGTTTCCGGCTTGGCAGGCTTCTCGGCATCCATCTTGACGATGCGTACGCGGTCGTTGCGACGCACCTTCACCTGGAGACCCGGATTGACCGTCTTGTTGTCCTTGCGCTTGCGCATGGTCAGCGCGATCGCGGCAACCATACCGACCAGCAGCACCACCGATGCCAGCTCAAACGGCAACAGATAGGTGGTGTAGAGCTGACGGCCCAGTTCCTTGACGTTGCTCGCGTCGGCGGCCAACGGAGCGGCGGCATGGTAGCTGCCGAGCTTCGCTTCCGGGCTCATCAGGATCAGCGCCATTTCGCCGACCATGATCAGCGCGACCGTGCCGGCCATCGGCAGGTTGCGCCAGAAGCCCTCGCGCAGCTGCTCGAAGTTGACATCCAGCATCATCACCACGAACAGGAACAGCACCATCACCGCGCCGACGTACACCAGCACCAGCGTGATCGCCAGGAACTCAGCTTGCATCAGCAGCCACAGGCCGGCACTGGTGAAGAACGCCAGTACCAGGAACAGCGCGGCATGCACCGGGTTCTTGGCGGTGATCACGCGAAGGCCGGCAAGAACCAAGATCGCCGACAGCACATAAAACACTACAGTTTCAAAGTTCATGGCTTCCCCTTAGCGGTACTTGGCGTCGGCTGCCTTATTGGCAGCGATTTCCGCCTCGTACTTATCACCAATGGCCAGCAGCATCGGCTTGGTGTAGTAGAGGTCGCCACGTTTTTCGCCGTGGTATTCGAAAATATGCGTCTCGACGATGGCGTCGACCGGGCAAGCCTCTTCACAGAAACCGCAGAAGATGCACTTGGTCAGATCGATGTCGTAGCGGGTGGTGCGGCGGGTGTTGTCCTCCCGCTGCTCCGACTCGATGGTGATCGCCAATGCAGGGCACACCGCTTCGCACAACTTACAGGCGATGCAACGCTCTTCGCCGTTGGCATAACGACGCTGTGCATGCAGGCCCCGGAAACGCGGCGAAATCGGCGTCTTTTCTTCCGGGAACTGGATGGTGATCTTGCGGGCGAACATGTGCTTGCCGGTCAGGACCAAGCCCTTGACCAGCTCCACCAGCAGGAAGGTTTTTAAAAAATTTCGGATCATATCGATGCTCTTCTCTCAGGCCCGGTTCAATGCCACAGCGTCAGCGGACTCATCATCCACGCGCCGAGCACGATCAGCCACACCAGCGTCACCGGGATGAACACTTTCCAACCCAGACGCATGATCTGGTCGTAGCGATAACGCGGGAAGGTCGCACGGAACCACAGGAAGCAGTACAGCACGAACGCCATCTTCGCCGCCAACCAGCCAAAACCGGATGCGCCGAGGAAGCCCCACGATGCCGGGAACGGCGACAGCCAGCCGCCCAAGAACATGATCGAGGTCATCGCCGCGATCAGGATCATGTTGGCGTACTCGGCCAGGAAGAACACCGCAAACGCCATACCCGAATATTCAACGTGGAAGCCGGCCACGATTTCCGACTCACCCTCCGCCACGTCGAACGGCGCGCGGTTGGTTTCGGCCACACCCGAAATCAGGTAGACGATGAACATCGGGAACAGCGGCAGCCAGTTCCACGAGAACAGCGAGCCACCGGCGATGCCGTGTGCCTGCTGCTGCACGATGGCCACCAGGTTCAGGCTGCTCGACACCATCAGCACGCCGACCAGGGCGCAACCCATCGCGATCTCGTAGGAGACGATCTGGGCCGCCGAACGCATCGCACCGATGAAGGCGTACTTCGAGTTGGACGCCCAGCCGGCCACGATCACGCCGTACACGCCCATCGAGGTAATCGCCATCACGAACAGCAGCGACGCATCGACGTTGGCCAGCACCAGGTGATCGGTGAACGGCACCACCGCCCAGGCCACCAGCGCCGGCATGATCGACAGTACCGGACCGATCAGGAACAGGCTCTTGTTCGACGCGCTCGGCAGGATGATCTCTTTCATCAACAGCTTCACGCCGTCGGCCAAAGGCTGCAGCAGGCCCGCCGGACCGACCCGGTTCGGGCCGATACGCAGCTGGATCCAGCCAATCACTTTACGTTCGGCCAGGGTCAGGTAGGCCACCGCGATCATCATCGGGGCGACGATGGCGACGATCTTCAGCACGGTCCAGACGGTCAGACCGGCGTCGAGGCCGAGAAGGTTTTGCAGCAACTCCATCGCTTAACCTCGCTTGATTTCAATCGGGTCGAACAGACCGCCGAGCGCCACGGTGGCCGGATGGGCCGCCGCCAGACGTACGACACCTTGCGGCAACGCCGCGTCGGCACGGGCGATCACGCGCACTTCGCCACTGCCCTGCTTCGCCACCACGCTGTCGCCGTCGGTGATGCCGGCTGCGGCCAACGTAGCCGGGTGGGCCGAGGCCTCCGGTGCAGCCGCGTGACGGGTCGCCTGCAGCGACTCGGCACGGCGGGTGATCGCATCGACATGGAACATCGGCACGTCGGCGACGCGCACCAGGCCTGCATCGGCAGCGATCACGTTGACCGAAACGCTGGCCAGCTGGTTGTTCAGGTTGGCGGCGATGTCGCCGGCAGCGGTCAGCTCGCCACGGATCTCTTCCACCGAGGTGTACTCGAAACCGGAGAGGCCCAGCAGGTTACCCAGCACGCGCAGCACCTTCCAACCCGGGCGGGTCTCACCGAGCGGACGCACCACGCCGTTGAACGATTGCAGCTTGCCTTCCATATTGACGAAGGAGCCGGCGGTCTCGGTGAACGGTGCGATCGGCAGCAGCACGTCGGCGTAGTCGAGCAAGCCCTCGCCCTTGAACGCGGTGAACGCGATCACGGTGGCGGCCTGCTTCATCGCAGCCACGGCGGCCTGACCGTCGTAGCTATCGGCTTCCACCTCGGCGTTGAACAGCACGTAGGCCTTGCGCGGGGTAGCGATCATCTCGGCGGCGTTGGCGCCAGCAGTCACTGCCGCACCGAACACGCCGCGCGTCGGCAGTACGCCGACCAGCTCGGCACCGACGCTGTTGCCAGCCTCGCTCAGCACGCCGAAGCTCGCGCCAGTCAGACGGGCGATTTCCTGGCTCAGCGCCAGAACATCGGCGTAGGCCGGGTTGTGCTGGGCGGCTGCACCCAGTACCAGTGCAGTGGTCTCGCCGCTGGCAAGGCTCTGGGCGATCGCACGGGCCGCATCGGATGCGGTCACGGCGGTCAGATCGATGGCGGTGTCGCCACCCTTGATCTCGACCACGGCCTTCAGCACTTGGGCAACTGCATTGGCCAAGGCGCCCGGCGCGACGATCAGCTTACCTTTGACGTCGATCAACAGATTGTCGTCAGCGCTGTGGATAATGTTGAGCTGGGCGCCCTTCTTCACCGCCTGGCGAAGACGCGCGGTCAGCAGCGGTTGCTCGCTACGCAGCGTCGAGCCAATCACCAGCAACGACTTAGCCGCGGCAAAGTCGACAATGCTGCCGCCCAGCCACTCGACGCCCTGTTTGGCGGCATCGGCGCGGAAGTCGCTGCGACGCAGACGGTGGTCGATGTTGTGCACACCGAATTCGCGCGCCAGCTTCTGCAACAGGAACAATTCTTCGGTAGTCGAATGCGCCGCAGCCAGCACGCCGATGGCGTCCTTGCCATGGTCGGCCGACACGCCCTTCAGGCCCTTAACCACGTACTCGAGCGCAGTCTGCCAGTCGGTCTCATGCCATTTGCCGTCGAACTTGATCATCGGCGTCTTCAGACGGGCCGACGAGCTCAGCGCTTCGTAGGAGAAACGGTCGCGGTCCGAGATCCAGCACTCGTTGATCGCTTCGTTTTCCAGCGGCAGCACCCGTTTGACTTCGTGATCCTTGACCTGAACGATCAGGTTGGAGCCGAGGCCGTCGTGCGGCGCCACCGATTTGCGACGCGACAGCTCCCACGGACGGGCGCTGTAGCGGAACGGCTTGGAGGTCAGCGCACCGACCGGGCACAAGTCGATCACGTTGCCAGAGATTTCCGAATCCACGGTCTTGCCGAGGAACGGCATGATCTCCGAGAACTCGCCACGGTTGCCCATGCCGATTTCCTGGAAGCCGCCGACTTCTTCGGTGAAGCGCACGCAACGGGTGCAGTGGATGCAACGGGACATTTCTTCGGCCGACACCAGCGGGCCCATGTCCTTGCCGACCACCACGCGCTTCTCTTCCTGATAGCGCGACTCGCCACCACCGTAACCCACCGCGATGTCCTGCAGCTGGCATTCGCCACCCTGGTCGCAGATCGGGCAGTCGAGCGGGTGGTTGATCAGCAGGAATTCCATCACGCCCTGCTGCGCCTTCACGGCCATGTCGGAGTGGGTGTGCACCTTCATGCCGTCAGTGACCGGAGTGGCACAGGCAGGCAGCGGCTTCGGCGCCTTCTCCACTTCCACCAGGCACATGCGGCAGTTGGCCGCGATCGACAGCTTCTTGTGGTAGCAGAAGTGCGGAATGTAGGTCCCGACGGAGTGGGCGGCTTCCATCACGGTGCTGCCTTGCGGCACCGTCAGTTTCTTACCGTCAATTTCGATTTCAAGCATCGCTCAACACCATTTGTGATTCACCAGCGGCTTCTTGTGCTCGATCAGGTACTCGAACTCATTGCGGAAGTGCTTGGTGAAACTACGAACCGGGAAGACGGCGGCATCGGCCAGCGCGCAAATAGTGCGACCTGCCATATTGTTGCCGACCGAATCCAGCAATTCGAGATCGCCCGGACGGCCTTCGCCGTTGAGAATCCGGTGGATCACGCGGTACAGCCAGCCGGTGCCTTCACGGCACGGGGTGCACTGACCGCAGGATTCTTCGTGGTAGAAGTAGGCCAGACGCTCCAGCGCCTTGACCATGCACACGTGCTCGTTCATCACGATCACGGCACCGGAACCCAGCATCGACCCCGCCTTGGCGATCGAGTCGTAGTCCATCGTGCATTGCATCATCACGTCGCCCGGCAGCACCGGAGCGGACGAACCGCCCGGGATCACTGCCTTGAGCTTGCCGCCCTTCATGCCGCCGGCCATTTCCAGCAGCTCGGAGAACGGGGTGCCCAGCGGAATCTCGTAGTTACCCGGACGATTCACGTGGCCGGAGATCGAGAACAGCTTGGTGCCGCCATTGTTCGGCTTGCCCAGTTCCAGGAACTTCTGCGCACCGTCCTTGATGATGAACGGCACCGAGGCAAACGATTCGGTGTTGTTGATCGTGGTCGGCTTGCCGTACAGGCCGAACGAGGCCGGGAATGGCGGCTTGAAGCGCGGTTGGCCCTTCTTGCCTTCCAGCGACTCGAGCAGCGCGGTTTCTTCGCCGCAGATGTAGGCGCCGTAACCGTGATGCGCGAACAGGTCGAAGTTGAAACCGGAACCGAGAATGTTTTCGCCGAGGAAACCGGCCTGGCGGGCTTCATCCAAGGCCGCCTCGAACAGCTCGTACGCCTCGAAGATCTCGCCGTGGATGTAGTTGTAACCGGCCTTCGCGCCCATCGCGTACCCGGCGATGATCATCCCTTCGATCAGCGCATGCGGGTTGAAGACGATGATGTCGCGGTCCTTGAAAGTACCGGGTTCGCCCTCATCCGTATTGCAGACGACGTATTTGTCGCCCGGGAAGGAGCGCGGCATGAACGACCACTTCAGGCCGGTAGGGAAGCCCGCGCCGCCACGGCCGCGCAGGCCGGAGCCCTTCACCTCGGCGATCACGTCCTCCTGCGGCATCTTGGCCGACAGGATGGACTTGAGCGCCTGGTAGCCGCCACGGGCCATATAGGCGTCGAGACGCCAGCAATTGGGGTCGGACGTGTCGACCCCTTCGAAAATCACGCCTTTGACGAAGGTTGCCATTTATTCCAACTCCGCCAGCTTCTTGTCGATTGCTTCGGGCGTCATGAAGCTGCACATCTTGTGGTTGTTCACCAAGAGCACCGGTGCGTCGCCGCACGCGCCCATGCACTCCCCTTCCAGCAGGGTGTACTTACCGTCGGCGCTGGTCTCTCCCAGGCCGATGCCGAGTTTCTTCGACAGGTATTCGGCCGCGTTCACACCGCCCGACAAAGCACAGGGCAAATTGGTGCAGACGGTCAGCTTGTACTTGCCGACCGGCTTGAGGTTGTACATGTTGTAGAACGAGGCCACTTCGTAAGCCGCCACCGGCGCGATGCCGATGTAGTTGGCGACGAACTCGATGGTCTCGGTGGCGAGCCAGCCCTTCTCCTGCTGCGCGATGCGCAGCGCGCCCATTACGGCGGAGCGGCGCTGGTCGGCAGGGTATTTGGCGAGCTCGCGGTCAATCAGAGCGAGCGATTCTGCGGACAACATCAGCGGTCAATCTCCCCAAACACGATATCCTGCGTACCGATGATCGCGACCACGTCGGCGATCATATGACCGCGGCACATCTCATCGAGGCCTGCCAAGTGGGCATAGCCAGGCGCGCGGATCTTCAGGCGGTACGGCTTGTTGGCGCCGTCGGACACGAGGTAAATGCCGAATTCGCCCTTCGGATGCTCCACCGCTGCGTAAGTTTCGCCTTCCGGCACGTGCATGCCTTCGGTGAACAGCTTGAAGTGGTGGATCAGCTCTTCCATGTTCGACTTCATCGCATCGCGCGACGGCGGGGCCACCTTGTGGTTCTCGGAAATCACCGGACCCGGGTTGGCGCGCAGCCAATCTACGCACTGCTTGATGATGCGGTTGGACTGGCGCATCTCTTCGATACGGACCAGGTAACGGTCGTAGCAATCGCCGTTAACACCGACCGGGATGTCGAAGTCCAGACGGTCGTAGACGTCGTACGGCTGCTTCTTGCGCAAGTCCCACTCGATACCCGAACCGCGCAGCATCGGGCCACTGAAGCCCAGTTGCAGCGCACGCTCCGGCGTCACCACGCCGATGCCGACGGTACGCTGTTTCCAGATACGGTTGTCGGTCAGCAGCGTCTCGTAGTCGTCGACACATTTCGGGAAGCGGTTGGCGAAATCGTCGATGAAGTCGAGCAGCGAACCCTGACGATTGGCGTTCAACTCGGCGATTGCCTTGGCATTGCGGATTTTCGACGCTTTGTATTGCGGCATCGTGTCCGGCAGGTCGCGATAAACGCCACCCGGACGGAAATAGGCTGCGTGCATGCGCGCACCCGACACTGCTTCGTAGCAGTCCATCAGGTCTTCGCGCTCGCGGAACGCGTACAGGAACACCGTCATCGCGCCGATGTCGATCGCGTGCGCGCCGATCCACAGCAAGTGGTTCAGCACACGGGTGATCTCGGCGAACATCACGCGGATGTACTGGGCGCGCAGCGGCACGTCCACACCGGTCAGCTTCTCGATCGCCAGGCAGTAGGCGTGCTCGTTGCACATCATCGACACGTAGTCGAGACGGTCCATGTACGGCAGCGACTGAATGAAAGTACGGGTTTCGGCCAGCTTCTCGGTGCCGCGGTGCAACAGGCCGATGTGCGGGTCGGCACGCTCGATCACTTCACCGTCGAGCTCCAGCACCAGACGCAACACGCCGTGCGCGGCCGGGTGCTGCGGACCGAAGTTCAGCGTGTAGTTACGGATGTTAGCCACCGTAGTTCTCCTCGCGAATGATGCGCGGCGTGATTTCGCGCGGCTCGATGGTCACCGGCTGGTAGATCACGCGGCCTTCTGCCGGGTCGTAGCGCATCTCGACATAGCCGGAAACCGGGAAGTCTTTGCGGAACGGGTGGCCGACGAAACCATAGTCGGTCAAGAGGCGACGCAGGTCGGGATGGCCGTCGAACACGATACCGTACAGGTCGAACGCCTCGCGCTCGAACCAGTTCACACCGTTCCAGACGTTCACCAGCGAATCGACGACAGGGAAGTCATCCTCTTCGGCAAAGGTGCGCAGGCGCAGGCGCCAGTTGTGCTTGATCGACAGCAGGTGCAACACGACGGCGAAACGCGGGCCATCCCACGGCTCGTCGCGATAGGCACTGTAGTCCATCCCGCACAGGTCGATGCATTGTTCAAAAGACAGGTCGGCGTGATCGCGCAACGTGGTAGCCACGTCGGTCAGATCCGCCGCTTTGCAAACGATAGTCAGCTCGTCAAGCGCAAGCGTAGCCGAAACCAGCTTGCCGCCCAGGGCCTGCTCGACTACCGACTTGAGCGCTTCCAGTTTGGAGGCCATAGACGTAGTACCTTAACGGGCGATGGTGTAGGTGCGTTTGATCTTGTTTTGCAGCTGGATGATGCCGTAGAGCAGCGCCTCGGCCGTCGGAGGACAGCCCGGCACGTAGACGTCTACCGGCACGATACGATCACAGCCGCGCACTACCGAGTAAGAGTAGTGGTAGTAACCACCGCCGTTAGCACAGGAGCCCATCGAGATCACCCAGCGCGGCTCGGCCATCTGGTCGTACACCTTGCGCAGCGCAGGCGCCATCTTGTTGCACAGCGTGCCGGCCACGATCATCAGGTCGGATTGGCGAGGACTCGGACGGAAGACGATACCGAAGCGGTCGAGGTCATACCGCGACGCACCCGCATGCATCATCTCTACCGCACAGCAGGCCAGGCCGAACGTCATCGGCCACAGCGAACCGGTACGGGTCCAGTTGATGAGCTTGTCTGCCGTCGTGGTGACGAAGCCCTTCTCGAGAATTCCTTCTACTCCCATTCGAGTGCACCTTTTTTCCACAAATAGACAAAGCCGATCGTCAGGACAGCGATGAATTCAATCATCACGCCGAAGCCGAACATGCCAAGTTCTTTGAATACCACGGCCCACGGAAACAGGAAGGCAATTTCCAGGTCGAACAGGATGAAGAGGATCGCGACGAGGTAATACCGCACGTCGAATTTCATGCGTGCGTCTTCGAAGGCCTCGAAACCGCACTCATAAGGCGAGAGTTTTTCAGCATCAGGTTTATTGGGAGCAAGAATCCTACCCAGCAGAATAGGACCAGCGCCGACCAATAGCCCGACGATGACAAACAACAAGATGGGAAAGTAATTTTGCAGCATTTCCCGAACACCCCTAAAAAAAGGAGGTCGCAGACCTCCTTGGCTCCAAGTAAAAAACGCCACCGGGAAGGCTCCCGGTGGCGTTTTTTTGAATGATGGTGCCGACAGTGAGACTCGAACTCACACAGCCTACGGCCACTACCCCCTCAAGATAGCGTGTCTACCAATTTCACCATGTCGGCACGTACATAAACAGATTTTACTCCGGTATTTTGCTACCGGTAGGTTTGTTATTCACAACACCGCTCGGGATTTGCGGGGCTGCTTGTTGTTCTACTTTACCTGCCATTACGCCCAGATCCGTTTTTCCGCCCCCAGACAGATAAACAAGACCCAACGACGTACTGAAGAATACGAGCGCCGCGATTGCGGTAGTACGACTCAAGAAATTGGCCGAACCGGTTGCGCCAAACAGGCTACCCGACGAACCGCCGGAACCAAAGGCTGCACCCGCATCAGCGCCCTTGCCGTGCTGCATCAACACAAGGACAATGATGGTGATCGCAGAGATCAGATTAACGATCCAAATTAACGTCTTGAGAATTTCCATACTTTATCAACTTTTCGGCGGTTTCGCAAATCTTTCGGAACGCGCTGACATCGAGTGAGGCACCACCAACCAGCGCACCGTCTACGTTCGGCGTTGACAGAACTGCGTCTGCGTTCTCTGCCTTGACGCTACCGCCGTAGAGGACGCGAATACTAACAGCCCCTTTGGTGTTACGCAACACCCACTGCTTAATATACGCATGCATCGCCGCAATCTGTTCAATAGTGGCGACCTTGCCGGTGCCGATCGCCCAGACTGGTTCATAGGCAATCACCAGATCGCCATCCGCTCGCCCGATCAATACCTCGAGCTGGGCCGCCACCACTGCTTCGTCCTGCCCGGCTTCGCGCTCGGCCAGGGTTTCGCCGACACATAATACCGGGCGCAGTCCGGCTGCATGGGCCGCATCGTACTTGGCGGCGAGCACGCGATTATCCTCGCCGAAATACTGCCGCCGCTCCGAATGGCCGAGCAAGACAAAATCGACGCTGTATTCGGCCAACATCGCCGCCGACACCTCACCGGTGTAGGCGCCGTCATCGGCAAACTGGCTGACATCCTGTGCCGAGGCGCTCAAGGCCTGCCCAGCCAATTGGGCGGCAACATCGGCCAGCGCTAGCGCAGGCACCGCCACACTAACCCCGCGCCGGTTACAGGCTGGCTCCTGTAGCAGTGCCGCAAGCAAGGCGTGGTTGGCCGCGCGGCGGCCGTTCATCTTCCAGTTACCGATGACCAGTTTGTCCATGAATGCGTCTATCTATAGGAAAAGTTGGCGGCATTGTATAGAAGGGAGCCGCGAGGCGTCCAACCGATGGCAGACCGCCGATCTACTACTTGTAATATTTCTGAAAAGAACAGCGACTACGATGCGGCATCACAACTCAGCCGCTAACTTCTTGGAGCTTGCATGAAAACCACCGTTCGTTTGGCCGCATCGCTAGTTCTGTCGACCGCATTCGTCGGTTCGGCCTTTGCAGCCGACATCACCGGCGCTGGCGCCACCTTCCCGTACCCGCTGTACGCCAAGTGGGCCGAGGCCTATAAGGGCAAGACCGGTAACAACATGAACTACCAGTCGATCGGCTCGGGTGGTGGTATCAAGCAGATCCAATCGAAGACCGTCGACTTTGGCGCATCCGATATGCCGCTGAAGCCGGAAGACCTGGAAAAGTCCGGCCTGCTGCAATTCCCGACCGTGATGGGCGGCGTGGTGCCGGTCGTCAACGTGCCGGGCGTGACTCCGGGCCAGCTGAAGCTGACCGGCCCGCTGCTGGCCGACATCTACCTGGGCAAGATTTCCAAGTGGAATGACCCGGCCCTGACCAAGCTGAACCCGTCGGTGAAGCTGCCGGACCAGAAGATCACCGTGGTCCGTCGTTCGGACGGCTCGGGCACCACCTTCCTGTTCACCAACTACCTGTCGAAAGTATCGCCGGAATGGAGCAGCAGCATCGGCTCGAACACCGCGGTTAACTGGAAGACCGGTGTCGGCGGCAAGGGTAACGAAGGCGTTGCCAACTACGTGACCCGCATCAAGGGCTCGATCGGCTACGTCGAATACGCTTACGCCAAACAGAACAAGATTGCTCACGCTTCGCTGCAGAACGCCGCGGGCAACTTCGTACAGCCGGTCGACACCACTTTCAAAGCGGCTGCCGCCAATGCCGACTGGAAGAAGGCCCCGGGCTTCTACCTGATTCTGACCAACCAGCCGGGCAAAGATAGCTGGCCGATCACCGGCGCCACCTTTATCCTGATGCACAAGAAGCAGGATAAGCCGGCACAGGCCGAAGAAGCACTGAAGTTCTTCGACTGGGCGTACACCAATGGTGACGACCTGGCCCAGCACCTCGACTATGTGCCGATGCCTGTTGCAACCAAGTCGATGATTCGCGCCAGCTGGAAGCAAATCAGCGACGACAACGGGAAATCGCTGTGGAAATAAGCCCCTCGAGCAGATCGGGCGATAAGGCCGGGGATACCCTCCCCGGCTTTTTGTCTGCTAACCGCGTAGAGCCTGGAATGAACAAGTCTCACAACGAGCAACACCTGAAACGTCAGTTGCTGCTCGATAAATCCTTCCGGGTGGTGACCCGCAGCTTCGCCTTTCTGGTGCTGGCGCTGCTGGTCGGCATCCTGCTGTCACTGCTCATCGGTGCGATGCCCAGCATCCACGCGTTCGGCTGGGGCTTCCTCACCAGCAGCGAATGGGACCCTGTCGGCAACAAGTTCGGCGCGCTGGTGCCGATCTACGGCACGCTGGTCACCTCGCTCGTCGCCCTGTTGATCGGCGTGCCAGCCAGTTTCGGCATTGCCTTGTTCCTGACTGAATTGTGCCCGATCTGGCTGAAACGCCCGCTCGGCATCGCGGTGGAACTGTTGGCCGGCATCCCGTCGATCATCTACGGCATGTGGGGCCTGTTTGTGTTCGCTCCGTACTTCGGCGAACACATCCAACCGTGGCTGATCGACAATTTCGGTGAGTTGCCACTGATTGGCTTCCTGTTCCAGGGGGCGCCGATGGGTATCGGCATGTTCACCGCCGGCCTGATTCTGGCAATCATGATCATCCCGTTCATCGCCTCAGTGATGCGCGACGTGTTCGAAGTCGTGCCGACGATGCTGAAGGAGTCGGCCTATGGCCTGGGTTCGACGACTTGGGAAGTGGTTCGCTACGTGGTACTGCCGTACACCAAGACCGGCGTCGTCGGCGGTGTGATGCTCGGCCTCGGCCGCGCTCTTGGCGAGACCATGGCGGTCACCTTCGTGATCGGCAACTCGAGCAATCTCGCCACCGGCCTGTTCGACCCGGGCAACTCGATCGCGTCGTCGCTCGCCAACGAGTTCGCCGAAGCGAACGGCGAGCTGTACCTGTCATCGCTGATCGAGCTGGGCCTGATCCTGTTCTTCATTACCTTTGTCGTTCTTGCCTGCTCCAAGCTGCTACTGCTGCGCCTGAAGAAGCAAGAAGGCAAACCGACCTGACGCGAGACCGCTAGATAATGAATCCCGCCATCTATCGACGCCGCCGCCTCGTCAACGCGTTCAATATGGCCGCGTCGATGTTCACCATGCTGTTCGGCCTGTTCTGGCTGGCCTGGATCCTGTGGACGCTGTTCGCCCATGGCTTCTCCGGCCTGCACCT
Source organism: Neisseriaceae bacterium JH1-16 (assembly GCA_025989215.1). Lineage (GTDB taxonomy): Bacteria > Pseudomonadota > Gammaproteobacteria > Burkholderiales > Chromobacteriaceae > Crenobacter_A. The sequence goes on from JAPDNP010000004.1 coordinate 264,866, forward strand.
CGACGTGTTCACCAAGAGCACCCCGCCGCCAGGCAGTGCTGGCGGCCTAGCCAACGCGATCTACGGCAGCCTGCTGATGACCCTGTTCGGCACCTTGCTCGGCACCCCGGTCGGCATTCTGGCCGGTATTTATCTGGCAGAGTTCGGCCAACGCGGCTGGCTGGCACCAGCAACCCGCTTCATCAACGACATTCTGCTGTCGGCGCCGTCGATCGTGATCGGTCTGTTCATCTACGAGGTGTACGTGGTCTCGGTCGGCCACTTCTCCGGCTGGGCCGGCTCGTTCGCGCTGGCCTTGCTGGTGATCCCGGTGGTGGTACGCACCACTGAGAACATGCTGCGCCTGGTGCCCAACAGCCTGCGTGAAGCCGCCGCGGCGCTGGGGGCGCCGCAGTGGAAGGTGATCATGCAGGTGACGCTACGCTCGGCGAAGGCCGGGGTGATCACCGGCATGCTGCTGGCGGTGGCACGCATCTCCGGCGAGACGGCCCCGCTGCTGTTCACTGCGCTGAACAACCAGTTCTGGAACAGCAATATGAACCAGCCGATGGCCAACCTGCCGATGGTGATCTTCCAGTTCGCGATGAGCCCGTACGAAGACTGGCACACGCTGGCCTGGGCCGGTGCCTTGTTGATCACCCTGTCGGTACTGTCCCTGAACATTCTCGCTCGCTGGCTCGGCAGCCAGAAAACGGCATCGCATTAAGGTTTGATGGATATGACTACCAGCAATAATAAGCTCCAGGTCAATGACCTGAACTTCTACTACGGCAGCTTCCACGCGCTCAAGAGCATCAACTTGCAGATCCCGGCCAAGAAGGTGACTGCCTTCATCGGCCCGTCGGGCTGCGGCAAGTCAACGCTGCTGCGCACCTTCAATCGCATGTTCGAACTGTACCCGGGGATGCGCGCCGAAGGGGAAATCCTGCTCGAGGGCAACAATATCCTCAGCAGCGGCGTTGACGTGAACCTGCTGCGTGCCAAGGTAGGCATGGTGTTCCAGAAGCCGACCCCGTTCCCGATGTCGATCTACGACAACGTCACCTTCGGCGTAAAGCTGTACGAGAGCCTGTCGCGCTCCGAGATGGACGACCGGGTGGAGTGGGCACTGAAGAAGGCGGCGCTGTGGGAAGAGGTGAAGAACAAGCTCAAGCAATCGGGTAACTCGTTGTCCGGCGGCCAGCAGCAACGTCTGTGCATCGCCCGTGCGGTGGCCTCGAAGCCGGAAGTCCTGCTGCTCGACGAGCCGACCTCGGCGCTCGACCCGATCTCGACCGCGCACATCGAGGAGCTCATCAACGAGCTCAAAGAGGACTACACGATCGCCATCGTGACGCACAATATGCAGCAAGCGGCGCGCGTTTCCGACTACACCGCCTATATGTACCTGGGCGAGCTGGTCGAGGTGGGCGAAACCGACCGTATCTTCACCGCGCCGAAGAAAAAGGCGACCGAAGATTACATCACCGGTAAATTCGGCTGAAAAAGCCCCCATTTCTGCTTGACAACCCCCGTATCACGCGGGGGTTTTTCTTTATTTATTAGCCGCTTAGCACGTAACCCAAACGTAATAACTAGTGGACCGTCAAGAATTGCATCCGGGGGCTGTGCTATTCGCGCCAACACCGCAGCAAAGTTGACCTAAGCACTTGACGCCGCCGGGCTGCCCGCCAACAATCGCGCCTTCTTTCAAATATATGTGTAACAGTCATGTTGGAGCTCTTTTCAGGGTTGGACACGTATGTGGCCATAACCCTGATCCTGTCGTTGGGGTTTGTCCTCGCTTTCGAGTTCATTAACGGCTTCCACGACACCGCCAACGCGGTCGCGACGGTGATCTACACCCAGTCGATGAAACCGCAACTGGCCGTGGTGGCCTCAGGTATCTTCAACTTCACCGGCGTGCTCGCAGGCGGCCTGGCTGTTGCCTATGCCATTGTGCACCTGCTGCCGGTCGATCTGCTGCTGTCCGTCAATACCGGCAAGGGCTTGGCGATGGTATTCGCCCTGCTCGCAGCGGCGATCATCTGGAACCTCGGCACTTGGTACTTCGGCCTGCCGGCGTCGAGCAGCCACACCCTGATCGGCGCCATTATCGGCGTCGGTATCACCAATGCGCTGATCAACCACGCTTCGGTCGCCAACGGCATCAACTGGGCAAAGGCCATCGAGGTCGGCATGTCGCTGCTGGTCTCGCCGCTGGTCGGCTTCATGGTTGCCGGCATCCTGCTGGCATTGCTGCGCCGTCTCATGCCTCTGTCAAACATCCACAAGTCGCCGTTCCAGCGTCAGCAGATCGAAGGTCGCAAGCATCCGCCGTTCTGGACCCGCTTCATGCTGATTCTCTCGGCAATGGGCGTGAGCTTCGCGCACGGCTCGAACGACGGTCAGAAGGGCGTCGGCCTGATCATGCTGGTGCTGATCGGCATCGTACCGGCCAAGTTCGTAGTGAATCTGGACAGCACGCCGTATCAGATCGAGCGCACCCGCGATGCGGCGGTGCACCTGCAGAGCTTTTACAACCGCAACCATGTGCTGATCGCGAAGACCTTCCCGATCACAGCGGAAGATGCAGCGAAGAGCGCCAGCGATCCCAATCACTGCAGCATCGCCGACACCGACAAGCGCGTCGGCACCCTGCTCGGCCTGCTCGGCGATGCTCCGAGCTATCAGCACCTGAGCTCGGCCCAGCGCTGGGAAGTGCGCGCCAACCTGCTGTGCCTGGACGAGTCGGCCAAGCAGGCAGCCAAGCTGCCGGGCCTGAACGAGAGCGACAAGCAGCACATCGCAGAGCTGCGCAAAGACCTGTCGACGACGACCGAGTATGCACCGCTGTGGGTGATCCTGGCGGTGGCGGCCGCACTGGGCATTGGCACGATGATCGGCTGGAAGCGCGTGGTACTGACTGTCGGCGAGAAGATCGGCAAGAAGGACATGACCTATGCGCAGGGTGTTTGCGCACAGCTGACCGCGGCGGTATCGATCGGCCTAGCCAACCTATTCGGCATGCCGGTGTCGACGACGCATGTGTTGTCGAGCGGTGTGGCCGGCACCATGGTGGCGGAGCGCGCCGGCCTGCAGTGGTCGACCATCCGCAACATCCTGCTCGCCTGGCTGTTCACCTTGCCGGCCTCGATGGGCTTGGCCGCCGGCCTGTACTACGTGGCAACGCTAGTGATCAAGTAATAACGTCGCTACACGGCCAGTCAAAAGCCACCGCTTGCGGTGGCTTTTTGTTTGCCCGGGCCCAATCAGTCTCCAGGCGGCGAATCACGATGTCGGTACAACGTCCTCGGCAGAGTCTGGTTCAGGCGGCCAGTGGCGTATTTCGAGCGCCATCTCAACGCAGATATCCCCGATAGCGAGATTGCGGACCGCCCCTGAAAGAGCGAACGACAGCCCCTCCTCCAAAGCCAGCAACCGCCCACTTGACCCAGGTCAAGCGAGCAGCCAATAGCCATTGATAGTAATTTTATAAAAAACTAATATAAACACGCTTCATCATGGTTTCTCCTTTGTTGTTTGCAGCAATCCCTTTCGCCCCGACTCCCCCAGCCGGGGCCTTTTTTTGGGCGACGATTCGGCGGCTGTCGACACTTGTCTTCTCATTGAAATTCTTAACAAATTTATTCTTGAAGAGAAGATAAAAGACTTCTACCATGAGACCTCATTCATCATGGTTTCTCCTTTTTGTTGCTTACCACAACAAAGCCGCCCCGCCTGTTTCGTACCAGGTCGGGGCGTTTTTTTTTGCCTGTGCGATGGCTCAGGCCTTGAGGAATTGCTCGCGTCCGGCCAGCCAGCGCGCCAGGTGTGCCTCGGCCTCGTTCGGCCAACGTCGCAGCAGCTCCGGCGCCAGCTGGCGCGCCGACTCCAGCAATTCCAGATCTTCTTCCAGGTTGGCGAAGCGCAGCATCGGCAGCCCGCTCTGGCGCGCGCCGAGAAACTCGCCGGGTCCGCGGATCTGCAAGTCCTGGCGGGCAATCTCGAAGCCGTCGGTATTCTCGTAGATCACCTTCAGCCGCGCCTTGGCGAGTTCGGACAAGGGCGTCTCGAACAACAGCACGCAGACGCTCTTGGCAGAGCCCCGGCCGACCCGGCCGCGCAGCTGGTGCAACTGCGCCAAGCCCATCCGTTCGGCGTGCTCGATCACCATCAGGCTGGCATTGGGCACGTCGACCCCGACCTCGATCACCGTGGTCGCCACCAGCACCTGCATCCAGTTGCCGGCGAACTGCCCCATCACCTCGGCTTTCTCGCTGCCCTTCATCCTGCCGTGCACCAAACCGACCGCCAGTGGCGCCAAGTCCTCAGTCAGCTGTTGGTGGGTGTCGACAGCAGTTTGTAGTTGCAGCGCTTCCGATTCCTCGATCAGCGGGCAGACCCAGTAGGCCTGCCCGCCTTCGGCGCAGACGCGGCGGACATAGTCGACCACCTCGTCGCGGCGCGCTGCACCGACCAGCTTGGTGACGATCGGGGTGCGCCCGGGCGGCAGCTCGTCGACCACCGACACGTCGAGGTCGGCGTAGAAGCTCATCGCCAAGGTGCGCGGGATCGGCGTCGCCGACATCATCAGCTGGTGCGGCTCGCCGCCCTTGTCCTTCAAGGCGAGGCGCTGGCCGACGCCGAAGCGGTGCTGCTCGTCGACGATGGCCAGGCCGAGGTTCTGGAACGCCACGTCGCCCTGGAACAGCGCGTGGGTGCCGACCGCCAGCCGGGCGCGGCCCTCGGCCACCGCGGCGAGCGCTTCGGTCTTCTGTTTCTTCTTCAGGCTGCCCGACAGCCAGGCCACTTCGATGCCGAGCGGCGCGAGCCAGGCGGACAGCTTGATGAAATGCTGTTCGGCCAGGATCTCGGTCGGCGCCATCAGCGCCACCTGGAAGCCGGCCTCGATCGCCGCCAGCGCCGCCATCGCCGCGACGATGGTCTTGCCGCTGCCGACGTCGCCCTGCAGCAGGCGGTGCATCGGGTGCGCCTTGGCGAGGTCCTGGAGGATTTCGCCGACCACGCGCTGCTGCGCGCCGGTCAGCGCGAACGGCAGGTTGGCCGAAAGCCGGCCGCGCAGCTCGCCGCGATCGACGATCTGCGGTGCGCGGCCCTGGCGGCGCGCGCGGTAGGCGAGCCGCATCGACAGCTGCTGCGCCAGCAGCTCGTCGAACTTCAGCCGCTGCCAGGCCGGCAGATTCGGGTCGGTCAGCGACTTGGCGGAGAAATCGGGGGTGGGCGAATGCAGCAGCCGTACCGCGTCGGCAAACGGCACCAGATCGAGCTGCCGGCGAATCGCCTCGGGCAGGGTATCGGCCAGCGATTGCGCCTTCAACTCGCTCTGCACCATGCGGCGCAGTACCGGCTGGGTCAGGCCGTTGACGGTCGGATAGATCGGCGTCAGCCGCTCGGCGAGCGGCGTGCCCTCCTCCACCTCGCGCAGCTTCGGATGCACCATCTCGTCGCCGTGAAAGCCGCGGCGGACTTCGCCGAGCGCACGGATGCGCTTGCCGAGCGCCAACTGGCGCTGCTGCGACGGGTAGAAGTGGATGAAGCGCAGGATCAGCGTGCCGCTGGGATCTTCGATCTGCACCACCAACTGCTTGCGCGGCTTAAACTGCACCTCGGCGGCGATCACCTCGCCCTCGACCAGCACCGGCGAGCCATATGGCGCGTCGGCGATGCGGAACAGGTGAGTTTCGTCCTCATAGCGCAGCGGCAGGTGCAGCACCAGGTCGAAGCGGGTACGCAGGCCGAGTTTCTCGAGCTTCTTGGCGGTGGCCGGGGCGGCCAGCACCGGCTGGCGGGCAAGGTCGATGGCATTCATGGGAGAGATTGTAAGGGATTCGCGCCGTTTCGGCGGGGATCCGCGGCATGATCTGCCCTCGGCCCGCTCATCCCGACAGCACGACCAAGACATCGATCCGCTCCGGAAACGACAACGGACGCCCCCGGGCGTCCGTTTTGCTAGCGTTCGGCCAAGTTCAGCGAGCGGCCGACTCGTCTTACTGGCGTTCCCACACCTGGGTGCGACCCAGCAGCGATACGCCGAGGAAGCCGCGTACTTCCAGGCGCTTGCCACCGTCGATCAGCTTCATCTTGGCGCTGTAGACCTTGCCCGATTTCGGGTCGAGGATCTTGCCGCCTTCCCAGCCGTCGCCGTCCTTCTTCAGGCCCCACAGGATGTTCATGCCGTTGACCGGCTTGTCCTTGCGCTCGCCATCGCACTTGCTACACAGCACGTCCGGGTTGGCGAACAGCTTGACGACCTTGCCCGACAGCTCGCCGCTGCCGTTGTCGCTGATCTGCACCAGCGCCTTGGCCTGCTTGCTCTCGTCGTCGATGGTCTTCCAGGTGCCGGCGGCGGTGTCGGCGAAGGCGTGGGCGGCAAAACCGGCCAGCAGGGCCGCGGCGGCGAGCATCTTCAGCTTCATGGACAATCTCCTCGTGTGTGGAACGTATGTTTTAAGTAGCAGCTCTAGTCTGCTCGCGCAAGCATGCAAGCAAGCGACGGCAGCGTCAATAGCGCGAGCGGTCGCTCACGCATAACCGCTGGCCAGCCAGCCTGCCCACTCGGCGCTGCCGTTGGCCGAAGCGCACGCGACCGCGGCCCGCCAGTCGTAGGCGACCCGATGCAAGGCCACGCTCCAGCCGTGCAGCCCGCGCTCGCACACCGCATAGCTGGCGTGCGGGCTGCCGGTTTCGGAGCGGTGAAAACCGCCGTCCTCGTCATCGTAGGCCGGCAGGCCGACGCTGCCCGGATTGACGATGACCGGCCCGTCGTCGAGCGCCATCATGCGCGGCTGGTGACTGTGACCGCACAGCAACAGCGTCGCCTGCGGGTCGAGCCCGGCCAGCCGGGTGCGCACCGCCTCGGGGCGCGCCAACACCAGATGCTCGGCGGCGATCTCGTCGAGCAGATACACCAAGTCATCACCGGGGATGCCATGGCTGAGTTGCACGTCGCCGATCAGCAAGCCGGCCGGCAGTGCCGCGAGCCAGGCACGCTGTTCGGCCGTCGTCGCCTGGTAGGCGAACTGGTCGGCCGCTCCGCCCGGCGCGTCGGCACAGGCGAGCAGTTGGCGCTCGTGGTTGCCGCGTATCGTCGGCAGATCGAGCGCCATCAGCCGCTCGGCGGTTTCGCGCGGCTTGAGCGGTCCGGACAGGATGTCGCCCAGGTTGACGATGTCGCGGATGCCCTGCGCGGCAATATCGGCTAGCACCGCATCGAGCGCCCACAGATTGCCGTGGATGTCGGACACGGCGGCAAAACGATCGAGAACCATCACTCCCTCCTCGCAAGATTCAGCCGGGCAGATGGAACTGCCCGTCGGCGACGTCGATCACCCGGCCGCCGACGCCGATCCGCCCGGCCGCGTCGACGGTCAGATAGAGCACGTTCGGCCGGTCTATCGCCTCGCCCTGCTCGATGCGCCACGCCAGCGGCGCCAGGCCGTTCAGCACGCACCAGCCGCCCAGATTGGCGCAAGCCGAGCCGGTGCCAGGGTCCTCAATCACCGCGCCGTGCCGCTCGGTGAACATCCGCACCGTGGCGACGTCGTTCTCCACGTACCAGATATAGGCCACGCTGCGCTCCGGGCGTAGCAGCGCATCGCGCTTGAAACGCACCGGCTCGGGCTGCGCCGCCAGCACCGCGGTGCGGCTGGACAGCCGGATCAGCAACTGCTCGGAGCCGGTGTCGATCCACTCGGGATCGTCGGCGATGTCGGCCTCGGACAGCCCAAGCATCGCCGCGGCGTCGGCACGGCTCAGCCCCGCCGCGCGGCGCTTCGGCGGATTGGCCGACAGGGTGTAAACGCCGCCCTCGTGCGTGAGCGGAATCACCCCAGCGCGGGTCTGCAGCGCGAAGGTATCGTCGAGGCCACGTTCGCCGCGTAGCACGGCGGCACTGCCGAGCACCGGATAACCGGCAAACGGCAGCTCCCCGCCCGGGGTGAAGATGCGCAGCGCCGCCTCGGCCTCAGCACTCGGCAGCACGAACACCGTCTCGGACAGATTGAACTGGCGTGCGATCAACTGCATCGTCGCGTCGTCGAGACCGCGCGCGTCGGGAAACACCGCCAGCGGGTTGCCGCCGAACGGCTGCTCGGCGAACACGTTGACCAGGCGGTAACGGTAGGAAGGCATCAGGGGCTCCAAAAATAGTGACGGCATGCCGACGGCGTGCCGCTCTACACGGGATAGGAAAGGGCTCAGCCCGGCAGCTGGAACTGCCCGTCGGCGACATCGACCACCCGGCCGCCGACGCGGGTCTGCCCCGCAGCATCGACGCTGAGATACAGCACATTCGGCCGATCGATTGCCTCTCCCTGCTCGACACGCCACGCCAGCGGCGCCAGGCCGTTCAGTGCGCACCAGCCGCCCAGGTTGGCGCAGGCCGAACCGGTGCCCGGGTCCTCGATCACCGCGCCCAGCTGTTCGAAGAACAGCCGCACGGTGGCGACGTTGTCTTCGACGTACCAGAGGTAGGCGACGCTACGGCCCGGGCGCAGCGTGGCGCGCTGCTTGAACAACACCGGATCAGGGCGGGCCGCCAGCACCGCGGCGCGGTTGCTCAGGCGGATCAGCAGCTGCTCGGAGCCGGCGTTCACCCACTCCGGCTCGTGGGCGATGTCGGCGGCGTCCAGGCCCAGCATCTCGGCCGCGGCCGCACGGCTAAGGTCGGCCGAACGGCGGGCCGCGGCGTTCGCCGACAGGGTGTAAACACCGTCGGCATGTTCCAGCGGAATCACCCCGGCCCGGGTCTCCAGCGCGAAGGTATCGGCGAGGCCGCGCTCGGCATGCAGCACCGCCGCGCTGCCCAAGGTCGGGTGGCCGGCGAACGGCAGCTCGTGGCTGGGAGTGAAGATGCGCAGCGCCGCGTCGGCCGACTCGCTCGGGAACACGAACACGGTTTCGGACAGATTGAACTGGCGCGCGATCAGCTGCATGGTCGCGTCGTCGAGGCCGCGCGCATCGGGAAACACGGCGAGCGGATTGCCGCCGAATGGCTGTTCGGCGAACACATTGAGCAAGCGGTAGCGATAGGTGGTCATGAAGGCTCTCGAAACACATCGTTGAGCCACTCACACGGCCCGGCAAGGCAGCGGCGCCAGGACGGTGTAAGCGGCGATCAGGCGCAGCCGGCTTCGGCCAACTGCTGCTGTAATCGGGTCTGGGCAGTGTCGGGCGGGCGGCGCGTTGACTTGCCTGGCTGGCCTTGGCGCACGGTCAGGTCGGCCAGCTTGTTCTGCAGCTGCCGGCAATGCGCCGCCTGCTTGCGTGCCTCGGTCTCGGCCTGGCGTTCTCGGGCGGCACGCTGTTTGGCCTGCTTGCTCGATGCCGCGGCCGCATCGCGGCGGTAGTCGGCCAGTGCCGCATCCCGCCCCGCGCCCGGGTCGACGATGCTGAACGCGCCGGGCGGCCGCGCCTCGGCACGCTGGCCGGCCGGACAGTAGTCGGCGACATAGCTGACCACGCCGTGCGCGTCGACACAGCGCTGCACCGCGGCCTGCGCCGTTCCAACCAGCCCTGCCAACAGCGCCCCCAGCAGCATCGTCCTTGCCATCGTCCGCCCCTCGACTCGATTGCTCCTTCATGAAAATACCATAAAAAAACGCCCCAATCGGGGCGTCGGATGCGACCTGTGCCGCTCACCGGGCGGCGCGGAAGCCGGTGTCCTGGTAGATCTGCTGCAGCAGGTCGCGACCGATGCGGTCGGCCATCCGCGTGTGCACCGGCAGCAGCGCCTGCTTGAACGCGGCGCGTTCGGCCGGGGTCGGCTGGTAGACGGTGGTGGTGCCGGCCGCGCGCACCGCCGCCAGCGCCGCGTCGTTCTGCTGGCGGGCGATCTGGTTCTCATAGACGGTGGCGTCGCGTAGCGCACCCTCCAGGATATTGCGCACGTCGGACGGCAGCCCGTCCCAGAAGCCCTTGTTCACAATCACCGCGTAGCCCAGGTAACCGTGGCCGGTCAGCGTCAGATATTTCTGCACCCGGTAGGCCTGGCTGGTATAGAAGTTGGACGCCTCGAGCTCGGTGCCGTCGACCACCCCGGCCTGCAGCGCCGGGTAAACGTCGGCGAACGCCAGCACCTGCGGCAGCGCGCCGAGCGCGCGGACCTCCTCGTCCAGCACCTTGGACGACTGGATGCGGATGCGCAGCCCCTTCAGGTCGGCCGGATTGCGCACCGGCGTATTGGTCGAGAAGTGCTTGAAGCCGTTGTCCCAATAGGCCAGGCCCTTGATGCCCTTGGCCTCCAGCCGGTTGAACAGCAGCTTGCCGACCCGGTCCTGGGTGACGCGGTGCACCGCGTCGTAGTCGTCGAACAGATAGGGCAGATCGAAGGCCTCGAACTCCTTCACCCCCAGCGGGGCGAACTTGGCGAGGCTGGGCGCCAGCATCTGCACCGACCCCAACTGCAGCGCCTCCAGCTCTTCCTTGTCCTTGTAGAGCTGGCTGTTCGGATACACCAGCACCTTGACCCGGCCGTGGCTGCGCTGTTCGGCCAACTGCTTGAAATACTCGACCGCGCGCCCCTTGGCCGTGTCCGGCGCCACCACGTGGCTGAACTTGATCACGATCGGCCCGCGCTCGACGTGCGAGGACACCCAGGCCCAGCCGCCGCCGATCAACAGCACGACGGTCGCAATGCCCGCCAGTAGGATATGCTTGCGCGGCATGGCCGCTTCTCCTTCAATTCAGTAACGGACCACCTCAGCCGGTCCTGGGCCATCCAACCACGCCGGCCGGCGCACCGTCATTCGGGTTTTCCCTAATGCGGCCCGGCGGTCGGCCATGCATGATACCGGCCAATCTCACTTCGCCATGTCATCGATGCCGCATCGTCCCCCTCCCAGCACCAGTGCACCGCGTCCCAGCCGGCTGTGGTGGCTCGCCGCGCTGGCGCTCGCCGGCCTGTTGGCCGCGCTGTTCCAGCTGGCCAACCTGGTCTGGCAAGACTCCAAGAGCAGCCAGCGCGACACGCTGGTGCAGGATGTGCTGTGGTCCGAGCAGGCGCTGCGGCTGCATTTCACCTCGCTGCAGGAATGGGGCAACCAGCTGGTGGGCGAGATCCAGCAGCACCGCCTCGACGCCGAATCGTTCCGCCGCCGCAGCGCCTTCCTGATGCGCGAGAACCGCGACGTGGTGCAGGTGGAGTGGCTCGGCGCCGACGATCAGCGGCTGTGGCAGGTGGGCGAGCGCCTGCCGGCCTCGCCGGCGCTGCTCGACACCGCGCGACGGCTGGCCACGCCGCGCTACGGCGCGGTCTACCGCCACGGCCACGAGCGCTTCGTCGACCTGGCGATGCCGGCGTTCGCCGCCGACGGCATGCCGCGCGGCACGCTGCGCCTCACCATCGAGCTGCACGCGCTGCTGCAAAGCCAGATTCCGTGGTGGATCGCCGAGAAATACCAGCTCAGCCTGGTCGACCTGGGCGACAACGTGATCGCCAGCCGCTCGGCCCTGGCCGAACCGGTCGGCACGCTCAGCCACGAGATCGAGCTGACCCCGCCCGGCGGCGGCATGCGGCTGCGCGCCAGCTCCTACATCACCAGCCTGGGCGTGGCGCTGCCGCTGCTGGCAGTGCTCAGCACCCTGCTGACCGTGCTGTTGCTGGTCAGCCTGTGGAAGATCCGCCAGCACATGCGCCGCCGCCACCAGAGCGAGGACGCGCTGCGCGCCGAGGTGACCTTCCGCACCCAGATCGAGGACTCGATGCGCAATGGCCTGTTCGTGCTGGCGCCGGACGGCACCATCGAGCGGGTGAACCGGGCGTTCTGCACCATGACCCAGCAGGACGAAGCCGCCCTGCTCGGCCAGACGCCGCCGTACTGCTTCTGGCCGGACGGCCAGCCCGAGCAGCTCGCCTCGCTGCGCGACGGCGGCCTGCCGGCCGACGGCTACGAACTGACCTGGCACTACCCCGACGGCACCCCGTTCGACGTGCGGCTGTTCGTCGCGCCCCTGGCCGGCAGCACCGGCGGCTGGCTCGCCACCTGTTACGACCGCACCGAGATGAACCGGCGCCGCCAGGCGATCATCGACACCGAGCTGCGGTTTCGCACCGTGCTCGACGGCCTGGACGCACCGGTCGGCGTCGCCGCCGCCGACGGCCAGGCCCTGGTGTTCGCCAACCGCGCACTGCTCGAACTGCTGCCCGACCTGCATCCGGACGTGTCCGAACCGTTCTGCCTGGTGATCCCCGGCCTCGACCGGCTGCGCGACGAACCCGCCAGCGAGCACGACATCCAGTTCCACGGCAGCGCCCAGCTCTACCACCTGCACCGGCGCCGCATCGCCTGGGTCGACGGCGAATCGGCCTGGCTGAGCATCTTCACCGACGTCACCGAGAGCCGCAGGATGGCCGAACGCGAACGCGAGCACAGCGAACGGGTGCAGTCGACCTCGCGCCTCTTGACCATGGGCGAACTCGCGTCGACGCTGGCGCACGAGATCAACCAGCCGCTCGCCGCGATCGCCAGTTTCGCCTCCGGCTCGGTGCGCAAGCTGGAAAACGACGAGCTGAGCCTGCCGCAGGCCGGCCAGGTGATGGGGCGCATCGCCGACCAGGCACGCCGCGCCGGCAAAGTGATCCAGGGCATCCGCAGTTTCGTGCGCCAGCGCGAGCCGGCCCTGGCGCCGACGCTGCCGCAGACCCTGCTCGACTCGGTGCTGACCCTGGTCGGCCCGCGACTGCGCCAGCAGCACATCGCGGTGACGCGACAGGTTTCGGCCAACCTGCCGCTCGACATCGACGCGGTGCTGATCGAGCAGGTGCTGCTGAATCTGCTCAACAACGCCGCCGACGCGCTGCAGGACACCGCCCCGCACGGCCGCGGCTGGATCGAGATCCGCGTCGACGCCGAAGACGACGCCCAGCGGCTGCGCTTCGAGGTCACCGACAACGGCCCGGGGCTGAGCGGCGACCTGCTCGGCCAGCTGGCCACCCCGTTCTACACCACCAAGATCGACGGCATGGGCATCGGCCTGAGCATCTGCCGCTCGATCGTCGAATACCACCGCGGCGCCTTCGGCTACCACCCGGCCGACAGCGGCGGCAGCTGCTTCTGGTTCGTGCTGCCCCTGAGCGCCGCCCACGACAAGGAATCCATCGATGACTGAGCGACTGCCGGTGATCATCGTCGACGACGACGACGCGGTGCGCGAGGCGCTGCTGTGGCTGTGCGAGGCGCAAGGCCTGGCCGCCGAGGGCTTCGCCTCGGGCGAGGCGCTGCTCGCCTCCGGCCGCGCCGCCGAGGCGGCCTGCCTGGTGCTCGACATGCGCCTGTCCGGCATCAGCGGGCTGATGCTGTTCGAGCAGCTGAAGGCGGCCGGCGGCTACTGCCCGCCGGCGATCTTCCTCACCGGCCATGCCGACGTGCCGCTGGCGGTGGCGGCGCTGAAACTCGGCGCGGTCGACTTCCTGGAAAAACCGTTCGACGACGAGGCGCTGCTGGCGCGCATCGAGCAATGCCTGGCCAACGATGCGACGCAGCGTCAGCAGTACCGGCAACAGCAGCGGGTGCGCCAGTCGCTGGCGCAATTGACCGAGCGCGAGCGCCAGGTAATGGAGCTGGTGCTGAAGGGGCAGTTGAACAAGCAGATCGCCGATCAGCTGGCGATCAGTATGAAGACGGTGGAGGTGCACCGAGCGCGGGCGCTGGAGAAGATGGGGGTGAAGTCGGCGGTGGAGTTGGCGAGTTTGTTGCGGGATGCGTGAGGGGGCGGTTTGAGTGGTTCGGCCAACAAGACAGTGTGTTGCGCTGCGCCAGTTCTGTCAGAAGTAATTGCCCTCGTGTCAGGTACAGAGCTGGCACAGTGAGATGCACTACGTTGGCCGAATGCACTGAGCTTGTTCGAGCAGGACAAGGCTGGTTCTCTGCTTTCGGCCAACGTTAGCCGGACCTGCGACCTTGTCGGTCTCGCCCGACTGGCGAGGTACTTTCTTTGCTTCGTCAAAGAAAGTACCCAAAGAAAGACGACCCCACCGCGCTGGCCTTCGGCTTCCCTCGCGCCTGCCAAGCGGCCAGGCGCCGCCGAACTCGCGGGCGGCTAACATCCGCCCGCTCGAACAAGCGGCGGCTTAAAACCTGGCCACTTGACGATCGCTCGGCAGTGCAGAAGGGGGATGGCCGGTCGACTGCGGCGGTAGTGATCCCGTGAGAAAAACACCAAAGCGCTCTACCACTCGCCAGACGTTGGCCGAACAACCCCGCTCACCAACTTGATAGCTGATCGGAGCTGAAACCATCCTGTTCGGCCAACCTTGGCTTATCCACAGAAAATCTCCTGGTGCGGACTTTATCCACAGGCATGCCGTCGCCAGCCCGACAAGGTTTCAAAGCCACCCATTTCACGTCCGCCTCAGCCGGCCACCCTGTCCCCTTCGACGCCGCCGAGGACGGCACGGACAACGGGGGAAGTCGGCGAGCACTGTCCGAGTACCGGCGCAGCCGGCGCGAGTTGCGCAGCCGCCCGTTGGCCGTGTCGCCCACAGGGCAGCCCGCACAGCGGGCCGGCGTCGTGGGGGTCGTCTTTCTTTGCCTACTTTCTTTGGCGAAGCAAAGAAAGTAGCTCTCCCCGCCGGGCGGGACCGGCGCTGTCACATCGCCCTCCAACGTTGGCCGAATAAAGCGCGTGGAGGACGACATCCATGGCTCCGCCTACCGCCCCAACATCGGATAACTGAACAGCCCGAAATGCACCAGGTTCAGCCCGAAGTGCGCCAACACCGCCGCTGGCAATCCCCCATAGCGATACGCCAACCCATACCCCACCCCCGCCAGCGTCGCCAGGCCCACCCACACCCGACCTCCGGGCAGATGCACCAGCCCGAACAACAGCGCGGTCACTAACAGCGCCGCCCACGCACCGAAGCGCCAACGGCGCCAGGCCCGCTCCAACGCCGCCTGCAAATAGCCGCGAAACAGCGCCTCCTCGGCCACGCACACCAACAGCAGATTGTTCAGCGCCCACAACCAGCCCAGCGCCGGCCATTTCGGTGCCCAGCCGACCACGCCGAGCGCCAGCGCGACCCCCAGGCAGCCCAGGATCGCCGCGCCGCCGTAGCCAAGCGCCGCCACCAGCATCCGGCCCGCTGGTTCACGCCACTGCGCCCCGGCCCACACCAGCAGCAGCCAGACGCCGACCAGCGGCTTGTCGAGGTTCAGGTACATGGTGAACGGCAGCGCGCCGGGGCTGAAGCGCACCGCGTCGTACACCGGCGGGTTGTGGAAGCCCGGCCACCAATGCAGCGCCAGGCCCAGCGCCACCACGACGAACAAACCATGGCCGACCAGGCGCTGGCCGCGCAACCGGCTCGGCGCCACCAGCCAGGCTGCCGCGCCGAGTGCCGCGAAACTCGCCAGCGCCCGCACATCGATCAGGTCGACGGCCAGTGCGGCCGCATAGCCGACGCCGAGCAGGCCGAGTGCGACACGGCGCCAGTCCGGGCGGATCAACAGCAGCGCAACAGCGGGGAAGATGGCCAAGCAGGGCCAGACGGTGACGGGCACGACGTCTCCTCAATGCGGATGACAGACAAAAAACGCGCCCCTCGGGGCGCGTTGGATCGGGCTTCGGCCAACGTTGGCCGAACGGTTCAGGCGCGGGCCGCCTGGCGCATGCCAAACGGTTTGGCCAGCACATGATAGAGCACGAAGGCGGCCACCAGCGACGGCAGCGAGGCGCCTAGGGTCGGGGCGTTGTGGCTGACCCACTGGTAGACGCCGATGCCGGCGAACCAGGCCAGCGCCCCCGGCCAGGAGATCGCCGGCAGCTTGGCGAAATCGACCTTCGGGCTCTTGCCGTGGTAGGCGATCACCACGCCGAACAGCGGCACGAACACCGAGCCGAGCAGGTAGAGGAAGTCCTGGTAGTGCTGGATCGGCACCGACAGTGCGATCACCGTCGCCAGCACCGCCAACAGCGGGCCGAGCACGCGCACGCTCAGGCGCGGCAGCAGGCTGTGGCCGGATACCGAGGCCGAATACAGGTCGCTGTAGCCGTTGTCGACCTCGTCGACCAGCACCAGGCCCAGCGCCAGCGCGCCACCGCCGGCCAGCAGCAGCGTGCCCATCAGCTCGCCGCCCGGGTGCAGCGCGATGATCAGCGTGCCGAGCGCGAAGCACCAGGCGTTGGCGATGCCGTAGCCGAGCAAGGTGCCGCCGAACGCCTCCTTGGCGCTGCGGCTGTAGCGGGTGTAGTCGGCGATCAGCGGCAGCCAGGAGATCGGCATCACGATGGCGAGGTCAATGGCGGCGCCGAAGCCCATGCCGCCCGTGCCCGGACGCGCCCACAGCTTGTCCCAGCCGGCCGCGGCCGCTTCGCCGGTGTAGCGCCAGGTCAGGAAGCCGAGCGCGCCGAGCATCAGCCACAGGCCGACCCGGCGGATCAGCTTGCGCACGATGCCGACCATCGACAGGCTGAGCAGGCCGACCAGCAACACGCCGACCAGCACGGTCAACAGCGCCGGCGATACCGGGCCGTACAGATGCTTGGCGATGGCGCCGAGGCCGTCGCGCAATACGACGATTTCGAACACCGACCAGCCGATCAGCTGCAGCACGTTCAGGCCGATCGGCAGCGTGGCGAAGCGGCGGCCGAGCGCCGACCAGATCAGGCCCGCGCTGGCGACGCCGCTCTGGGCGCCGAGCCGGCCGACCCAGGCGAGCAGCAAGGTGCCGATCAGCGTGCCGATGGCGATGGCACCGAGCGCGTGGCTCAGGCTCAGCGCCGGCACCAGGAAGGAGCCGGCCTGGATCACCAGGAGGCCAACGCCGAGGCTGCCCCATAGCGCGATGTGGTCGGACAGGCCGAGCACGCGCTCGCCGGCCGGGATGGGTCGTAAGGAGGTATTCAGGGGAACGTTAGACATGGCCGCTTCCTGTGCAAGGTCAAAACACGGACCACGGGGGCGGCAGAAAAACGACGCTTCCCTACGCTGGTATGGTCCAGATCAGGTTCAACGGGTCGGCTGGATCAGCCTCTCAGCGCCTTAGGGCGCTCCCCGAGCGGGGGCAAGGATGCGACGACGCTTGCGCCACGTCAAGACATGTCGACGGCTGGTACGGCAGAAAATGGCGTTTGTCCGACATTTTCCCGGATCGAACGATACGATCCGCCCATTAATGCCATATGGGTTGCCATCAACCCCACTGGGCGGCGGCCATGAAAAAACGCGCCCCGTGGGGCGCGTTGTCGGCAGAACCGGGCAGCGATTACTCGCCGAGCACCAACACCGCTTCGGCTTCGACCTGCACGCCCTTCGGCAGGCTGGTCACGCCGACGGCGGCACGCGCCGGGAACGGCTGGCTGAAGTACTGGCCCATGATCTCGTTGAAGGTGGCGAAGTTGCCAAGATCGGTCAGGTAGGCGTTCAGCTTGACGATCTGGTCGAGCGTGCCGCCGGCGGCTTCCACCACCGCCTTCAGGTTCTTGAACACCTGGTGGGTTTCGGCGGCGAAACCGCCTTCGACCACGGTCATGGTGGCCGGGTCGAGCGGGATCTGGCCCGACAGGTACACGGTGTTGCCGGCCTTTACGGCCTGCGAATAGGCGCCGATGGCGGCCGGGGCATTGTCGGTATGGATGATGGTCTTAGCCATTTTGTGGGTCACTCCTTGAGGAACAAGGTCAGTAAATCGTTGAGGAAGCGCTGGCCGTGCTCGGTCGGCCGGATACAGGTCAGATCGCGCTCGATCAGCCCCTGCGCCTCGGCGTCGCGCAGCGCCGGTTCGAGCAACACTAGCGGCAAACCGGTGCGCTCGGCAAACAGCCGCGACTCGAAGCCGCCGGTCAGGCGCAACAGGTTCATCATGAATTCGAACGGCAGGTCGTTGCGGGCGATCTTGCTGCGGCTCTGCGCCGGGTTGCCCTCGGCCACCGCCTTCAGGTACGCCGCCGGCTGCTTGAAGCGCATGGTGCGCTCGATGCGGTCCGGGTAGCTGATCTTGCCATGCGCGCCGGCGCCGATGCCGATGTAGTCGCCGAACTGCCAGTAATTGAGGTTGTGGCGGCTCTGTTTGCCCGGCTTGCAGAACGCCGAGGTCTCGTAATGCTCGAAGCCCGCTTCGGCCAACCTTTGCTCGATCGCCTCCTGCATGTCGGCCGACAGCTCGTCGTCCGGCAGGTTGGCCGGCGGCTGGGCGGCGAACAGCGTGTTCGGCTCCAAGGTCAGGTGATAGGCCGACAGGTGGGTGATGCCGTAGGACAAGGCGGTGTCGAGGTCGGCCAGCGCCTGCTCCAGACTCTGGTGCGGCAGCGCATACATCAGGTCGAGGTTGACGTTGTCGAAGTGGCTCAGCGCGATCTCGACCGCGCGGCGCGCTTCAATGCCGTTGTGGATGCGCCCGAGGCTCGCCAGCTTGGCCGGCTCGAAGCTCTGAATGCCGATCGACAAGCGGTTGATGCCGGCATCGCGAAAGCCCTTGAACTTGTCCGACTCGAAGGTGCCGGGGTTCGCCTCCAGCGTGATCTCGGCGTCCGGGTCGATGCGCAGTCGTGCGCGCAGCCCCTGGATCAGCGTGGTCATCGCGCCGGCCGACAGCAGGCTCGGCGTGCCGCCGCCGATGAACACGGTGCGCACCGGCCGGCCCCACACGTTCGGCAGCTCGGTTTCCAGATCGCTCAGCAAGGCCTGGACGTAACCGTCCTCGTCGAAGCCGCCCTTCACCTCGTGCGAGTTGAAGTCGCAGTACGGGCATTTGCGCACGCACCACGGCACGTGCACATACAGCGACAGCGGCGGCAGCTCGCGCAAGCCGCCCAGCATCGGGGTCAGCGCAATGGTGCTCATGCGAACGCTTCGAGCTTCTTCAGCAGCGCCGCCAGCGCCTGGCCGCGGTGGCTGATACGATTTTTGAGTTGCGGGTCGAGCTGGGCGACGGTGGCGCCGTGTTCGGCCAACCAGAAGTACGGGTCGTAGCCGAAGCCGTGCTCGCCCTGCGGCGCGTCGACCACCTCGCCCAGCCAGATGCCGTCGGCGATGATCGGATGCGGGTCGTCGGCATGGCGCACCAACACCAGCACGCAGGTATACCAGGCGCGGCGGTTGGATTCCTGGGCCAGCTTCTCGACCAACAGCGCATTATTGGCCGCGTCCGACTTCGGCTCGCCGGCGAAACGCGCCGACAGCACGCCCGGCGCACCGCCGAGCGCTTCGACGCAGATGCCCGAGTCGTCGGCCAGTGCCGGCAGGCCGGTGATCCGGCTGGCATGGCGCGCCTTCTCCAGCGCGTTCTCGACGAAGGTGTTATACGGCTCGTCAGCCTCCGGCACGTTCAGCTCGCCCTGCGGAATCAGGGTGATGCCGAGCGGCGCGAACAGCGCGGAGAATTCCTTCAGCTTGCCGGCGTTGTTGCTGGCGAGGACCAGGCGGTCGAACATGTCGTGCTCCAAGATTGAGGCCGGCGCAGACTCGCTGCGCCGGCACGAATTGCAGGCATTCTACCAGACGGCATCAAGCGGAGAGTGCCGCCCCGCGGGGCGGTCGACACCGCTAAGGGAACCGGCGCGCGGCTCCAGTGCCGAGGCGACTCATCGTGGTAAGGCCACCCGACGGAGGCGCTGCGGACGGCATCAATGGCCGACCTTCACCTCGGTCCACAAGCGGGTCACCAGGCGGCGCTCCTTCGGGCTCAGCTCGCGCAGCACCGTCCACTTGGCCGCGACCGCCGGGCTCGGGTTGATCACCGGGTTGGCCGAAAGATCGGCGCGGTAGAACGGTGCGGCGGTCTTCACCGGGTTGGTCGCGCCGTTCAGATTGGTCAGCTCAGCGGCGTTCTTGCCGTCCAGCATGAAGTCGATGAAACGATGCGCCAGGTCGGGCCGCTTGGCGGTGGCGAGGATCGCCATCGTGTCGACCCCCAGCTCGTTGCCCTCGCGCTGCGGCGCGTAGGCGACCTTGAACGGGCGCTTGGCCTTCTTCGCGTCTTCGGCGGCCTGGAAGAACTCGGTCGAATAGCCGAGCGACACCCAGATATTGCCGATGGCCAGCTCCTTCAGGTAGCTGGCGTTGGAGAAGGTCGCCCAGTACGGCTTGGCCGCCTGGATCACCGCCTTGGCGCGGCGGTAGTCGGCCTCGGTGGCCTTGTTCGGGTCGACGCCCAGGTAGAACAGCGCGGCGGCGAACACCTCGCGCGAGCTGTCCAGCACGGTGACGCGGCCCTTGATCTTGGCCAGCACCTTCGGATCGAAGATCACCGACCAGCTGGTCGGATCGACGCCGAGCGCCTTGAGCTTGTCGGCGTTGTACCCCACCGCGGTCAGCGACAGCACCGCCGGCAAGGTGTAGCGGTTGCCCGGATCGTAAGGCTGATTGAGATAAGCCGGATTGAGGTTGCCCAGATGGGTGAGCCGACTCTTGTCGAGCGGGCGCAGCAGCTGCTGCTTCGCCATCGCCTGCACCACGAAGCTCGACGGGAACACCATGTTGTAGCCCTTGGCGCCGGCGGCGAGCTTGGCCAGCATCTCTTCGTTGTCGCCGTAGTAGTCCTGCACCACCTTGCAGTCGCACGACGCTTCGAAGCGTTTCACCGTGGCATTCGACAGCGAGCCGCTCCAGTTGTAGATATGCAGTACGTCGTTCGGGCCGGCCCATGCGGCCGACGACACCAGCAGCGACATCAACGCAACCGTCAGCTTATTCAATTCAGCGTCACCTCCAGGCTCGAGAGTGGGAATGAAAAGGCGAAGCCCGCGGGCTTCGCCTGGATGATCGGATCAGTTCTACGCCCGATCCCGCTATTTTAGCGCCTTTCGCCGTGCACCGCCGCGCGGGCGGCCAGCAGCAGCTCGGGGCCGGCGTCCTTCAGCAGGCTGGCATCGGACAGCATGCGCCGCCACTGGCGTGCGCCGGGCACGCCCTGGTACAGGCCGAGGATGTGGCGGGCGATGTGGCGCAACTGGGTGCCGCGCCCGGCCGACAGCTCGCGCTCGACATAGGGCAGCAGTGCCTCGACCACCTGGTCGCGACTGAGTGCCGGGCGGTCGTCGCCGTAGTAGCGCGCGTCGAAATCGGCCATCAGGTAGGGGTTGTGGTAGGCCTCGCGGCCGATCATCACCCCGTCGATCTCGCCCAGATGCTCATCGGTTTCGATCAGGGTCTTGATGCCGCCGTTGATCAGGATTTCCAGCTCCGGACGCTCCTGTTTCAGCCGGTACACATAGTGGTAGCGCAGCGGCGGGATCTCGCGGTTCTCCTTCGGCGACAGGCCCTTCAGGATGGCGTTGCGGGCGTGCACGATAAAGGTGGTGCAACCGGCCTCGGCCACCGTGTCGACGAAGCCGCGCACGAAGTCGAAGTCCTCGACGCTGTCGATGCCGATGCGGTGCTTCACCGTCACGTCGATGCCGCAGGCGTCGCGCATCGCCTTCACGCAGTCGGCCACCAGTTGCGGCTCGGCCATCAGGCAGGCGCCGAACGCGCCCTTCTGCACCCGTTCGGACGGGCAACCGACGTTCAGGTTCACCTCGTCGTAGCCCCACTGTTCGGCCAACTTGGCACAGCGCGCCAGGTCGGCCGGCTCGGAGCCGCCCAGTTGCAGCGCCAGCGGATGCTCGGCCTCGTCGAAACGCAGGAAACGGTCGGCGTCGCCGTGCAGGATTGCCCCGGTGGTGACCATCTCGGAGTACAACCAGGTATGGCGGCTGATCAGGCGGGCGAAGTAGCGGTAGTGGCGGTCGGTCCAGTCGAGCATCGGGGCAACGGACAGACGGCGGGACGGACGGGAGGGAGTGAATTCGGTCATCGACTAACGGCGTGCCGCGTTATACGGACAACCCTCGGAATGACCCGATCCGGGCAGTCGGCCGTAAAGCGCTGAATAGAAACAGAGAATTGTCCCCCGCCCCGCCATTGCCCGTCAAGGCGGGCACGCGCGGCTTGAGCCGGGCCGCGCCACGGGTAATACTCGGACGATTAAGCAATTGACGATTAAGCAATACAAGAGGAATTCCGCATGAGTCACCGCATTGTGTTCGTCGAAGACGACCCGGAACTGGCCGGGCTGATTTCCGACTTTCTGTCGCGCCACGATCTGGAGGTCCAGATCGAGCCGCGCGGTGACACCGCGCTGGCCACCATCCTCGACGCCAAGCCGGACATGGTGCTGCTCGACATCATGCTGCCCGGCAAAGACGGCCTGTCGGTGTGCCGCGAACTGCGCCCGCTGTTCAACGGCCCGATCGTGATGCTGACCTCGCTCGACAGCGACATGAACCAGATCCTCGGCCTGGAGCTGGGCGCCAACGACTACATCCTGAAGACCACCCCGCCGCCGGTGTTGCTGGCCCGGTTGCGCGCCCAGCTGCGCGACTACCGCCCGAGCACGCCGACCGAAACCGCCGCGCCGATCCAGGCCAAGAACTCGCTGCAGCGCCTGCTGTTCGGCCAACTGGCGATCGACCCGGTCAGCCGCGACGTGATGCTGGACGACGAACTGATCACCCTATCGACCGCCGACTTCGACCTGCTGTGGCTGCTGGCCAGCCACGCCGGCGAGATCCTCAGCCGCGAAACGCTGCTGAAGGCGCTGCGCGGCGTCAGCTACGATGGCCTCGACCGCAGCGTCGACGTGGCGATCTCGCGCCTGCGCAAGAAGCTGGGCGACAACCCGACCGAGCCGTTCCGCATCAAGACGGTGCGCAACAAGGGCTATCTGTTCTCGCCGTCCGGCTGGTAAATAGAGCCTGTCATGAATCTGATCACGGCCGCGTTGGAGACAAAAAAGATGCAGAGCAAGGCGCGAGCTGCGCCGCTGTGCCAGCACAGCAAGCAGGGAGCAACGCCGCTATGCGGCTTTTTTGCTCCAACCCGAAGGGCCAAGCGCCCGGAATCCCGCCTACGGCGTTGCCGCTCTTGGCTAATGAATAGCATTGGCCTGCGAGACGGCGCCTTGCATCCGGAACTCCGGGCACTTGGCGCGGCTCGCGATCAGACTCATGACAGGCTCTGATCATGCGTAAACTCTTCATCCAGTTCTACCTGCTGCTGGTCACCTGCTTCATCGTGGCGGTGATCATGGTCGGCGCCGTTTACAAGCAGGCGGTCGACAAGGTCGGCGAGCGCTATCTGTCCGACCTGCTACGCACCTCGCTGTCGCTGATCGAGGCCGAACTGAAGGGCGTGCCGCCGCAGATGTGGGGCGAGATGCTGGCGCGCGCCGACAACGACCTGTCCTTCCACATCAAGGTCGAACCGCTGTCGCAGTACAGCCTGGACGACGAGTCCTACCAGGCGCTTGCCAACGGCGACATCGTGATGATCGAGGACAGCTACCTGTTCCTGCAGCGCATCGCCAACAGCGACTACGTGCTGGTGGCCGGGCCGCTGCGCTACCTGTTCTTCCTGCACCAGCTCAAGTGGTTCGACTACGCCTTGCTCGCCTTCGTCGGCCTGTCGCTGGCGCTGCCGGTATTCCTGTGGATGCGCCCGCACTGGCGCGACCTGATGGCACTGGAGCGCGCCGCCACCCGGCTCGGCGCCGGACAGTTCGATACCCGTGTCAACCTGTCGGAGCGTTCCGGCGTTGCTCGTTTAGGTCTGGCGTTCAACCGCATGATCGACAGCATCAACGAGCTGTTGGCCAGTAAGAAATCGCTGACCAATGCGGTGGCGCACGAGCTGCGTACCCCGCTGGCACGGCTGCGTTACCGGCTGGCACTGCTGGAAGACACCGACACCGCGGCGATGGAGCGCGACCTGAACGCGATCGACTCGCTGATCGAGGAATTGCTGCTGCACGCGCGGCTCGACCGGCCGGAGACGGTACTGGCGCTCAGCCAGCTCGACGCGGTGCCATGGGCCCGCAACCGGCTCAGCGACATCGGCGCGATCGCACCGGAGCTCGACTGGGTATTGGCCACCGACGCCAGCACCCCGCTGAGCATCCAGGCCGACCGGCACCTGCTCAGCCGCGCGCTCGACAACTTGCTGACCAATGCGCGGCGTTACGCGCGCAGCACGGTGCAGGTAAAGTTGGCCGAAGACGCCCAAGGCTGGTCGATGAGCGTCGAGGACGACGGCCCGGGCATCCCGGCCGAGGATCGCGACCGGGTGTTCGAACCGTTCGTGCGCCTGGATGAAAGCCGCGCCCGCCACACCGGCGGACACGGGCTGGGACTGGCGATCGTCGCCGGCGTCGCCCGCGCCCACCAGGGCAGCATCAGCGTCGATAACGACGGCCCGCTTGCCGGTGCACGCTTTACGCTGCGCTGGCCAAAACCCGTTGCCGTACATTCAGTTACACCGGGAAACATACCCACTACAGACGATCGTGAGGGGGCGTCCTAGACTGCGCCCCCATGGAAAGCCGAGCTGACAAACGGCCCCGGCACCTCAAATTAAAACTACGATCTCTGGAGTTAAGCATGAAAAAGCTGTCCGTTATCGCTCTGGCCGCTGCGCTGGGCCTGGCTTCCACCGCTGGTTTCGCTGCTGAAAAAGCCGCTGCTCCGGTTGTAAAGGCCGCTGCTAAGAAAACCACCAAGAAAGCCGCTTCGGCTCCGGCTCAGAAAGCCCAAGCTGCCAAGAAAGTAACCAAGAAAGCTGCTTCCGCTCCGGCCGCTCAGAAAGCCCAAGCTGCTAAGAAAGCCGTGAAGAAAGCTGCTTCGGCTCCGGCTCAGAAAGCTCAAGCTGCCAAGAAAGTAGCCAAGAAAGCTGCTTCCGCTCCGGCCGCTCAGAAAGCCCAAGCTGCTAAGAAAGCCGTGAAGAAAGCCGCTTCGGCTCCGGCTCAGAAAGCTCAAGCTGCCAAGAAAGTAGCTAAGAAAGCTGCTTCCGCTCCGGCCGCTCAGAAAGCCCAAGCCGCCAAGAAAGTAGCTAAGAAAGCGGCTTCCGCTCCGGCCGCTCAGAAAGCCCAAGCCGCCAAGAAAGTAGCCAAGAAAGCTGCTTCTGCTCCGGCCGCTCAGAAAGCCCAAGCTGCCAAGAAAGTAGCTAAGAAAGCTGCTTCTGCTCCGGCCCAGAAAGCTCAAGCCGCCAAGAAAGTAGCTAAGAAAGCTGCTTCCGCTCCGGCGCAAAAAGCTCAAGCCGCTAAGAAAGCCGTGAAGAAAGCCGCTTCGGCTCCGGCTCAAAAGGCTCAAGCTGCAAAGAAAGCTGTGAAGAAAGTAGCTTCGGCTGCTAAGTAAGTCCCAGTGAGTTGTTGATGACGGTTCCGGGGTGCTCTGCACCCCGGTTTTTTATTTTAAACTGCGCATCATGCTGACCCGATCTCTGGCCGCCCTGACGGCCACCCTATTCTCGCTGGCCGCGATCGCCCCGGCCCACGCCATCGGCAAAGCCGAAAAACGCCAACTGTTCTTCGGCCACGACGACCGCCATACCCTGGTGCCCGATGCCCTGCCCTGGCGCGCCATCGGCCAGATCGAAACCGCCTCCCACAGTATCTGTACCGCGACGCTGATCGCCGACGATGTCGTCTTGACCGCCGGCCATTGCTTCAAGGACCCGGACACCGGTCGTTTCGATCCCGCCGTCAGCTTCGCCGCCGCGTTGAACGGCAAGCAGGCTGCCGCCCGCGTCGCGACCAGCCGCGTCTTCGTCGACCGCCGCCTGTTCGCCGGCCTCACCGCCGAGGGAGGCGGGCTGATCGTCGACCCGAAAGTCGCCCGCTACGACTACGCCTTCGTGCGCCTGGCCCAGCCGATCGGCCGCACCCTCGGCTATCTGCCGCTGGTCGATGGCGACCGCGCCACGCTGCAGACCCGCCTCGCCGATGCACGCTGGCGTGTCACCCAGGCAGGCTACCCAATCGACGACCCCAGCCACCTGACCGTGCACGAGCAATGCCGCGCCATCCGCCTGCTGCCGGACGGCCGTCTCAGCCATCGCTGCGACACGCTGCCGGGCGACAGCGGTTCACCGCTGCTGCTGATCGACGGCGCCGGCAAGGCGGCCATCGTCGCACTGCAAAGCTCCGCCCCCGATGCCCGCGACCGTCGCCGCGCCGACAATATGGCGCTGTCGGTACCGGCATTCCGCAGTGCACTCGAGCGCTTCCTAGCCGAGGGTCGAGCCGCCCGACCCGGCGTCGCCTCCGCCGCCCAATAAAAAAACCGCGCCTCGGCGCGGTTTTTTATTAACGGGATGCCGGCTCAGTCGACCAGTGCCGCCTTCTGCAGCTCGACCAGTTCGGCGATGCCCTGCTCGGCCAGTTCCAGCAACGCATCCATCTCGGCGCGGCTGAACGGCGCGCCCTCGGCTGTGCCCTGCACTTCGATGAAGTGGCCGCTGCCGGTCATCACCACATTCATGTCGGTATCGCAGGCGGAATCTTCCGGATAGTCGAGGTCGAGCACCGGCTCGCCTTCGAACACGCCGACCGACACTGCCGCCACATGGTCGCGCAGCGGGCTTTCGGTCAACTTGCCAGCACGGATCAGCCCGTTCACCGCATCGGCCAGCGCCACATAGGCACCGGTGATGCTGGCGGTGCGGGTACCGCCGTCGGCCTGGATCACGTCGCAGTCGATCACGATCTGCCGCTCTCCGAGCTTCTCCAGGTCCACCACCGCGCGCAGGCTGCGCCCGATCAGCCGCTGGATCTCCTGGGTACGGCCGCTCTGCTTGCCGCTGGCTGCCTCGCGGCGCATCCGGCTGCCGGTCGAGCGCGGCAGCATGCCGTACTCGGCGGTCACCCAGCCCTGCCCCTTGCCCTTCAGGAAACCCGGCACCGTCTCCTCGACGCTGGCGGTACAGATCACCTTGGTATCACCGAACTCGACCAGGACCGAGCCTTCGGCGTGGCGGGTGTAGTGGCGGGTCAGGCGCACGGGGCGCAATTGGCGGGGGCTACGTTGGGAGGGGCGCATGGCACGATTCCGAGTGAAAACGCTCGATTGTAACGCGCTGGCGCCGCGGCGACGATGCCGGGCGGCCGGGGCGGCCAGCCGGGGACAGTTGGTGTATAGTGCTTTTGACCCTGAATGGAGTGTAGACCTCGATTCAGGCGGCCCCTTGCACCAACCTTAACCGGGAACACCGCCATGATCCTCAGCATGACCGGCTTCGCCTCCACCACCCGCGAATTTCCGGGCGGAATGCTCAGCCTCGAACTGCGTGCCGTCAACCATCGCTACCTCGACGTGCAGATGCGCCTGCCCGAAGAGCTGCGCATCATCGAACCGGCGCTGCGCGAACTGATCGCCAGCCGCGTCTCGCGCGGCAAGCTCGAATGCCGCGTCGGCCTGAACCAGACCGACAACGCCAGCCCGACGCTGGAATTGAACACCGATTATCTCGACAAGCTGATTTCCCTGGCCGGCGAAGTACGCGCACGCGCGCCGGAAGTGAAGGAATTGTCGGTGGCCGAACTGCTGCGCTGGCCCGGCGTGCTGCGCTCCAACGAGCTGCCGCCGGAAACCCTGCAGCAGCTAACGCTGGAAGGGCTCGCCAAGGTGCTGGACGACTTCGCCGCCACCCGCGCACGCGAGGGCGAAAAGCTCAAGGCGGTGCTGATCGAACGCATCGTCGGCATGGAAACCATCATCAGCAGCATCAAGCCGAAGCTGCCGCAAATCCTCGACGCCTATATGGCACGGCTGTCGGCGCGGCTGCGCGACGCGGTCGAGAACGTCGACGACGACCGCCTGAAGCAGGAGTTCACCCTGTTCGCACAGAAGATCGATGTCGACGAGGAACTGGCCCGTCTGACCACCCACCTGACCGAAGTGCGCCGCATCCTGTCCAAGGGTGGCCAGGCCGGCAAGCGCCTGGACTTCCTGATGCAGGAACTGAACCGCGAAGCGAACACGCTCGGCTCCAAGTCGGTATCGACCGAGACCACCCAGGCCTCGGTGGAACTGAAGGTGTTGATCGAACAGATGCGCGAACAGATCCAAAACATCGAGTAAGCTTTCACGACGTATCACCTCGTGTCAGTGACACCAGAAAAGCCCCGCCAGTCGGGGCTTTATTCATTCATGTTGTGTCACCCCATCGCAAGAAAGCGCATAATTAGCGTGTACCCAAACGTGTACCCAAGGCACTTTTTGCAGGTCGGTTTGGGTACACACCCCTATTCGCTGTTTGCGTTTTTCGACCTTCAAGGCTGGCGCGGGCTAGGGGCATCTACTCGCTATTCAGGAGGGCGACATGGGCAAACTGACCGATATACAGATCCGGGCATGGATCAAGGCAAGGGAGCGCTTTGAGGGAAGAGCGGATGGCGACGGCCTGTGGCTGCGATTTCGAGAGGCGGACGCGGTACCGGTATGGCGCTTTCGCTATCGCTTCGCCGGCAAGCAACGCACGATGCAAGTTGGCAGCTATGCCGAGCTGTCCCTTGCCAAGGCCAGGGAAACAGCTCGGGAGCTCGCCGCCCGTGTTGCGCTCGGCCATGATGTGGCCGCCGAGAAGCAGGAGCGCAAAGCCGCAGCCGTCGCCAAGATCGAGGCCGAGAAAGCCGCGGTACATGTGATCGACCTGGCGAACGAGTATTACGAGCGGATGATCCTGGGGCGCTGGAAGCACCCAGACATCGTGCGTCGTAGGATCGACAAGGACATCGGGCCGCACCTGGGCAAGATGAAGGTCGAGGACGTGAAGCCACGTCACATCGACGACATGCTGCGCGACATCGTAAAGCGCGGCGCGCCCACCATCGCCAATGACGTGCTGCGCTGGACACGGCGCATGTTCGACTATGCGATCAAACGACACATGGTCGAGTACAACCCCGCCTCTGCCTTCGACCTGGGAGACGCGGGCGGTACGGAGAAGGCCCGCAAACGCGCCCTATCCCGCGAGGAGCTGGTAAAGCTATTCGAAGCGATGAGAATGGCCAAGGGCTTCAGCGTCGAGAACGACCGGACCATTCGCCTGCTATTGCTGCTGTGTGTACGGAAGATGGAGCTATGCGCCGCCCGCTGGGAGGAATTCAACCTGGATGATGCCGTGTGGCACCTACCCGGCGAGCGCACCAAGACCGGCGAACCGATCGACATTCCCCTACCCTCTCTCGCCGTGGACTGGCTGCGCGAGCTGCGCCGACTGTCCGAGCCGAGCGCTTGGGTATTGCCGGCGCGCAAGATGGAGCACCGCATGGTGCCCCACATCCACGAGGGCACCATCGGCACCGCCCTGGGTAAGGTGAAACACGAGATGTCAGGCGTGGAGAATTTCACCGTGCACGACCTACGCCGCACTGCTCGCACCCTGCTGGCCGAACTGGGCATAGACCCGGTGGTGGCCGAGCGTTGCCTGAATCACAAGATCAAAGGCGTGGAAGGCATCTACAACCGCCACGACTACTTCACCGAACGAAGTGACGCGCTGAACCGTCTGGCGGCACTGCTCGATGCACTCGATAAGGGCGAGCCTTACAACGTGACACCGATTGCCAAGGGCCGGAAGAAAAGGGCCTGACAGTCTCTTCACGAGACCGCTCTTATTTACAGGTAGCTCACTTCCGATTTGCCACCTCGATATGAAATAAAGTTAATGAAAAGACTCTCCCCAAAAAGAGACCAGGCCGAAGTGTTTCTTCGTGCGGAACTAAGTGAAGGCCCCCAACAGTACAACCTCTTAAGAAAGATGGCTGAAGTCGAAGGCATCAAGTGTCACACACTCGACAGTGCCGCCAAAAAGATCGGCGTGGATCGTTCGCAAGCATCCGGCGGCGGCTGGCAATGGCGACTCCCCGTCATTGCCACTGATCGCGCTCAACCAAGCCCTCCCTCACCCCAACCGAGATACCCTTCCCTTCCACACAACCTATCGTTTGACGAGCTTTGCCGATGGATCTACTCGACTGGGGCCGACAGCGACCCCTTTGTTGCAGCGCTACTATGGCACGCTCTGAAAATGAATTCAGAACAGACAGGCCCAACGGATGAACTGTTCCATGTACGTGTACATATTCGTCACTTCTTTTCCCTCCTTGCCAAGGACTGTAATGACGAACAAGCGATTCATGAACAGCTAAAGATAGAGGAAGAATTGATTGAGTACCTCAACAGTGTTTTCTACCCCGAGAGCACCTGACAATATTGTCAGACCTTCAAATTTCACAAAATACTTAAAGGATTGATTAAAAATTAGGCTATCAGTGAAAAATCGGAAATCTCTAGTCTGACTCGCTCCGACCCGCTCCTATTGTGTCGCCACGTATCATGACATCCCAGAAAGGGGATCAATACATGGCAACCAGCCCCATCTATGGCACCCTACCCGCTACTGGCTTTGTGCGCCTGTCCGACTTGCGACCAATCCTTCCCTTTAGCGACTCGACGCTATGGCGACGTGTCCGTGCCGGCACTTTTCCCGCACCAGTGAAACTTTCCGAGAGGGTAACCTGTTGGAAAGCGGAGAGCATCCGAGCTTGGCTCGATGAACAAGGCCAAGCAACGGTATAGGAGTGAACGATGACCGCAACTGCCTTTTGCGGGCGATCGCCGATTACCAGGCGGACGCCAAGAAGCATGTCGA
Source organism: Neisseriaceae bacterium JH1-16 (assembly GCA_025989215.1). GTDB lineage: Bacteria > Pseudomonadota > Gammaproteobacteria > Burkholderiales > Chromobacteriaceae > Crenobacter_A. The sequence continues at coordinate 295,275 of JAPDNP010000004.1, forward strand.
CAACCCTGCCGCTGCGCTGTGCCGGCAAAGCCCTGCCCACGCCTGACCTTATCCTGACGCTAGACCGCTAAGGACACCACACCATGACGAAATTTCCGGGAAGTCACACACCGGGGGGCAAGGTTCGTCCGCTCCACGCCGATGAAGTACGCCGCTCTGCCTTCGACCGCTGGCCGGACATCCTTGCGGCGCTTGGCATTCCTGTCGACGTGCTAGCTAAGAAGCGCAACCAGCCCTGCCCGGCCTGCGGTGGCCGCGACCGTTTCCAGTTCATCGACAAGGGGCAAGGACGCTTTGTCTGCCGTTCAATGGATAGCCTGGGCGGTGACGGCTTCGTCCTGGCGATGCACTGGCTCAATGCCGATTTTCCGACCGCGCTGCGAGCGGTAGCGGGCGTGCTGGGGCTGGCCGGCGATCCTGCTGGTGTAGCGATCCAGCGAACACCGACACCACCGGCAGCCCCCGCCAAACGCGACAACAGCACCACTCTTGCACGCCTGTGGAGCGAGGCCAAGCCGATCCGGACCGGCGACCCGGTGGCGCGTTACCTAGCGGGGCGTGGGCTGGATCTCGCGACCTACCCCACGGCACTGCGCCATCACCCGGCCTTGCCATACTGGTGCGAGGTGGACGGCAAGCCGCTCTGCCTGGGGAGCTTCCCCGCCATGCTGGCCGAAGTGACGGCACCGGATGGCCGCCGGGTGGCGCTGCATCGCCTCTACCTGACCCCGGACGGCCACAAGGCCCGCCTAGTTCATCCGACGACCGGCGAACCCTTGGACACCAAAAAGCTGCTGACCGCCCATGAGGGGGCAATGCGCGGCGCGGCGGTGCGGCTGTACGAGCCGGAAGCCGGGGCGCTGGCAGTGGCCGAAGGCATTGAGACCGCATTGGCGGTGCGGCTGGGTAGCGGTTTGCCGGTGTGGGCCTGCGTCAGCGCCTGGGGACTGGCTAATGCCGCCCTACCCGAGTCCGTCACCGATGTGTGGGCATTCGGCGACCACGACACCAGCGGCACCGGCCAGAAAGCCGCCGACGCCCTAGCTCGCCGGCTGATCGGTGAAGCGCGCCAGGTACGCGTGGTGCTCCCCGAGCAAGCCGGCACCGACTGGCTCGACGTGTACCAATCCCGCCAAGAGGAGGCCGCCTAATGGGCCGCAACGACATGGCCACCCTGCAGCAGGCCGCCGCGCTGCCGCCTGAGCCACTCAAACCGCGCTTCGAGGTGAACCGCGAAGGGGTGTTCTACATCGGCACCAAGATCGACCCGCAGAGCGGTGACGCGACCGAGCTGCCGCCCGTCTGGCTGTGCGACCGGCTCGACATCATCGGCCGGGGTGTGGACGACGGCGGTACCCACTACCGGGTGTTGCGCTGGCGCAGCCGTGGCGACCAGCAAGCGCAATCCCTCGCCCTGCCCCTCAGCCATATCGGCGAGCGGGAAGCCTGGGCCGCGCTGCGCTCCCGTGGCCTGGCGCTGTCACCCAGCCGCCGCAACCTAGAACACCTGGCGCTGTACCTGCAAACCCGGGGCAGCGACGAGATGCACCACGTCACCGAGCGCGGCGGCTGGACACATGGCGCCTACCTGCTGCCCAGCGGCGAGCTGATCGGCACACCATCGCGGCCGGTGCACTATGCCGGCGACAAGAGCAGCGCCAGCGCCTACCAAGCCCAAGGCAGCACCGAGGCATGGCAGAACAGCGTCGCCCGGCTGGCACGCGGCAACAGCCGGCCAATGCTCGCCATCGGTGCGGCCCTGGCGGCCCCGCTGCTGCACCTGGTGGATCTGGAGTCTGGCGGCTTTCACCTGTTCGGCCCATCCGGCTGCGGCAAGACCACCAGCGCCAAGATCGGTGCTTCGGTATGGGGCGAGCCGCGCGAGCAGGTGCTGAACTGGGACAGCACCGCCCTGGCGCTGGCCAACGCTGCAGCGGCACGCAATGACGGCCTGATGCTGCTGGACGAGATGGGCCAGGGCAACCCCGACGCGGTGAGCATGGCGGCGTACCGGCTGTTCAATGGTGCAGGCAAGATGCAGGGCGCTAAGGACGGCGGTAACCGCGAGCAGGCCCGCTGGCGCGTGCTGGTGTTGTCGACCGGGGAAATCGACCTGGCCGGCTTCATGAGCGGCGGTGGCCGGCGTACCCGGGCCGGGCAGGAAGTACGCCTCGCCAGCCTGCCCGCCGATGCCGGCAAGGGGCTGGGCGCGTTCGACACGCTCAATGGCTACCCTAGCAGCGGCCAGTTGGCCGAAGCGCTGGAGGACGCCGCACGGCAGCACCATGGCGCGGTAGGCCGGGCGTTTGTTGCCCACGTCACCAGCCAGTCTGCCGCAATTGCCGAACGTCTGCGCCGAGCCATCGAGGACGGCCGGGCTACGCTCCCCGAAACCGCATCGGGCCAGGTGCGTCGGGTCGCCGCCCGCTTCGCCGTCACCGCCGAGGCGCTGGAGATCGCCATCGATGCCGGGTTGACCGGCTGGAGCAGTGGCGAGGGACGTGTGGTGATTCTACGTTTCTTTGCCGACTGGCTGGATCGTTACGGCCTGGGAAATCGCGAGGAAAGTCAGATCATTGAACAAGCGGAAGGTTGGTTTGCACGTAATTCCTTCGGGCGCTTCATCGACTGCGCCAAGGCGGCCAACGATCACACCGAGCCGCATATGCCCAACTGTGCCGGTTATCGCAAGCGTGACACCGATGGGATGTACTGGCTGGTGTTCCCTGCGGTGTTCGCGGAGGAGATCGCCGAGGGCTTCGACAAGACGGCGGCGGCTGACGTACTCGCAAAGGCGGGCATGCTGCAGAAGGGGAATGACGGCAAGGCCACCAGCAAGCACAAGACCCCGGATGTGCCAAAGACAGCCAGGCGGTTTTACAAATTCGTCGAGATTGTCAGGAAAGAAGAAAGTGATGAGCATGCTACACGTGCGTAAAAAATAGGTGGAACCAGGGGAACCAATAGATAAAAGCCTTATTCAGCGGGTGCTTGAGCGGTTCCACCGTGGTTCCACCATGGGAGTAGTCGGTGGAACCAGGGCGAGGAGATTGCCCAGCTCCACCACAAGCCTGGAGTCGGTGGAACTACGGTGGAACCTTTCAAAGCCAATAACGGCGCGTGGTTCAGCCTCTGGTCCCACCAGTTCCACCGGTTCCTCCACTTTTTGCATCACAAGTAAGGGCCTCGTCAGCCCTCCCCCGCGTCCTCTAAACGTAAAAAGACCCGCACGAAGGCGGGTCAGTTGCAGGCGCGGCTTCTAACTGACCACGGTGCCGGTGAAGACTGACCAGTTTCGTCCTCTAAGACTAGTCCTAGCCAAATTAGCGAAGCCCATCAGAATTGGACAGATCCAAGAGCAGTGGGCTTTCCCGCCCCTTACGGTGAGGCTTGCTCGAAAGACCGCCCAAGTGGCTTCTCCTCGGCCAAAGTGGTCATTGTCCCTGCATCAAAGAGACAACTGGTTTTCAGCACTAAGCAGCCAGTTGGATGTATTTACGAAAGCAGAGGTGATTCAGGCCTTGCTTCAGCAGGATTACAGCAACGCCTTCCTATTTAGATTCTTAATCTCCGACATAAACAAAGGGCGCCCAGAAAAACGGATGCGCGCGTGACATTGCCATACCGCCATTCTGGAACTGGCTTTGTTTCAGCTCACGACGTGCGGCCTCAATGGCGCTCGTGGCAGAGGCACCCGTTTTTAGCTTGCTGAAGGTAGCCACCATCAACTCCTGTGTAGCCTGGCTCTCCACACTCCAGTGACTGACCAGTAAGCCCTGAGCACCAGCATACATGAAAGCTCTTGCCAGTCCGGCAAACCCCTCGCCACTGTGCGCAGCATCATGCTCCCCTGCAGTATTACAGGCAGACAACACCACCAACTCAGCATTGAGATTGAGATTTTCGACAACTTCATGCATGGTCAGCAAGCCATCTTCGCCATGAAGATTCCCGGCAAGAGACAGCAGCAGTGCCGGCTCAGGATGCACCTTGCTTGTAGCGGAAGGGTCATCGGCCATTGCCTCCTTCAGCATGACGAACTCCCCTCCTAGCAAGCCGTGAGTCGCAAAATGTAGATACCGTGTGGAATTAAGATCCAGATGCTTCAGGGTGTACTCCTGCGCATCTGCCTCCATGTACAGCGTGTTTCCACCGCCCAATATTTTATCTATCCCCTTCGCCTCCTGCGCTGTCTCAGGGAGACTAGGAATACTGATCCCACTCGCTTTTGGTTTGCCGTAATTGCGTACAAGACTCTGCCCCAGCAGTCCCCCCAAGAAGCCGGGTTCGCTCTGTGTTTTGGTTTCAAAGACCGGGTCAGCAAAAGAAATCAGCTGTTTGGTGTATTGCACTCGAGGCCGATGATATTTCCGCATAGATACGAGCGAAGACAGGCTGGGCAGATAGGCAATCTGGAAACGATCTCCCAGATAGTGCAGGCCGGCATACTCGCCCAGCAGTGGCGTTTGCTGACTGGCCTGGGCGAATTGTTGCTGGTCCTGCTCACCCCATTGAGTCACCAGCATCTCCAGCGGCAGTGTGTGCAAGGGGCCATCTCCAATCGACAACAATCGGGTACCTGGCTGCAGATAAACCTCGAGGGGCTGGAACAATTGCTGATAGGCACTGTGCAATAGGGCAGGATCCAGCGTCTTCAGACTGGACAGAGAGTCCGCTGCATTCTCTTCAGGAGCACGTAGAGCAGTAACCAATTGAGCGACCTGTTGCTGCCCCAATGGTAACCGCACCATGTGGAAAGCATTGGGCGTAGTCACAAATGCCAATGTCTCCTTGTTTAGTAGGAAATACGTCAGCAGTGTTTCTCCGGGGCGCAATATATGCTGCTGCACATCCTTGATATCGACAGACTTCGGTTCAGCCATGTCCATAAAACGCGGAAATTGCTGCCACAATTGCTGGCCAACCGCTGTTAACGCCTGCTGGGTTTTGCTAATGTCATCATCTAGTCGCTTGCGATTTGTCGCCACACGCTGCTGCACCAGTTTGTCTTGGCTAAAGTCACTGGTATCTGCCGTATTCTCGCCCTGTTTTCCTTCTCTATCGGCAGTAGCATCATCAGAGAAAGCGCCGGTATTAGTTCGCTCTCGCCGCAATTCGGCCAACTTGGCCTGCAAATCTTGCTGCTGCTTGTGAAGTGACTGGAAAACACGGTCATCTGACAGTCGGCTGACATCGGCCCGTTTCAACAGTTCACTAAATAGACGACTCTGCGTACGCGAAATCACCTCCAAGGTCTGCCGGTCATAACCGGCATCCGGATGCAATTCGTGCAGACGGAGCAGCAGCTGAATGGTTTCGACAAAGTTGGCATGGAAACGTGACACAAACCCTTCACGTACGCTGTCATCCAGCCCCCGCGTCTGTGCAAACTGCTTGTCAACAGCATCCAGCGTCATCTGGTAGATCTTCAGGGCCTCCTCTAACCGGCCATGGCGCACCAGAAACCGGCCATACAGCAAGCCATCCTGGCTCAGAGAGTTAAGCGCGTTCAGATGCTCCAATTGCTGGATGGCTGGATGGTACAATTCTTCGGCCTCAGCAGCATGACCACTGCGTTCCAGTGCCGTAGCCAGATTAACGCTGCTGTGTGCAGTCAATGGGTGCAAAGGGCCTAACGATTTCTCTGCCGACTGCCGAGCCTGACGCAAGATCGCGACAGCCTCGTCATTCCGCTGCTCATGCAGGTACAGCATTCCTTGAGCTGAGAGTATCTGAATCGTAGTGTCGCCATCTTTCGCCCCGGGTAGCTGATGGAACGCATCCAGCGCTGCACGATAATATTTCTCTGCGGCAGCTGCATTGCCTAGCGTCGCTTGACACAGACCGTGCAAAAACTGGGTATGCGCCCTGGCCTTGGCGACAGCATCCGAACCAGACCCGTAATCATATACATCCATTGGTTCGGCGACCAATTTCAGCGCATCGGCTTTATACAGCACCTCTTGCGCTTGCATGTCCTGATGCAATAGATGCAGTACCGAGGCTTGCAAATTATAGAGCTGCACCATAGAAACTCGATCAGGTGCATATTCTTGCTGTCGACGTAGCCCCTCATCAATAAAGGACAGTGCTTCTTGGTAACGTGCCTCACGTATCATCAATTGAGCTAGATGCTTAAGTACGCCAATAGGTTGGCGGTTATTGACACCATGCTTCTGCTCAACTAAGGGAAGCGCTTGACGTAGTACGACTTCGGCCTCTAACCACTTACCTCGCATGACCAGAACTGCGCCCAGATTACGATAGCCATCTCCGAGATGATCCGTCCCCAGACTGACCGAAACGCGCTCACGCGCGATGGCTTCGGCATTGGGGTAATCCTCGATCAACAGATACTGTGTCCACTGACGGCCCATTTCGGAAACCTGCTGACCCAGCCCATGCCCTCCGCCACCATGCAGGTTTTGCGCATGGATCGATTGCACATGAAATAGACTGGATCCCGCCAGAATGGCTAGCAGATACCCCCGTCGCAAGCCCTGGAAAACCTGTGAACGAAGAAAAGGAGGGCGGCGACAAGTGGAAAAGATCATACGAGGGCTCGATCAGGGTTTCTTGGTCAGGATGACGCGGCTAATCACAGCATTACCACTGCTGTCCTTGTAGTAATACACCTTCGCGTTGTAGCGCTTGGCTTGGGCATTGACCAGTGCTTCCTTCGCCTCCCCTACCATGGAATATATGATGGGCAGCAACGCAAACAGGGCTCGCTGATTGAGCTGAGCGGGCTCGGAAATCTCCTGCAGCTCCATTTTGCCGTTCTCACCAATAATCGACAGCCAACGATCTAGTCTTGGCGAAATATTGGTTAGCGTAACATGCCCTGGCATGGTGATTTCCAGTTGCTCGGGCTGCTTGTACAACTCGTTATACAGACGACCATCAAATAGCTTGGAGTCGATAAACATGAGACTTTGCCTGCTGGCGTCGACAGGTGCTACCAGAGGAACCGGAGACTCGGCGTAGCACAGCGAACTGGTGGCCAGCAGCAAGATTGAGATTACTTTCTTCATCAGGATTCTCCGTATGCAAAGAGGAGAAGCCGCCACGATTGGCCGCTGCTCTGAAAGGGGGATACCGAAAGCTAGTTGACTTCCTGCAACTGAAGTAGCGCTGAGGCAAAGGCATCAGAACAGCGTTTGCTCACTTGCAGGTTTCTCAACGTAGCGGTGCACTCGGCATTCCGCGTATTGGCGGAAGTTGCCAATACTTGCTGCAACAGTGAACGACCTTGATTATCCAATAGGGTCTGCATGAAAGGACCTGCAGACTCTGCCTTTAGCTGGTTCAACTGTCTGGGAGAGTCGGTCACCATCACCAGCAAACTGTCACGCCCTGCCGGACCTCCGGCATCAACTTGCCACTCCTTGCGCGGCAATTGCACTGTCTGTCCGGCTTTGATGACATTGTTGACATCCAGCTTATTGGGATAGAGCAGGTAGAGGCTCTTGTTGTCTGAGCCAGCCAAGGCAATGTACAGATAACCATCTTGTGGTGCCGTGATGGAGAGTGCCAATGTATCCCGGCCGATCTTCAACTGCTCGCTCTTCAGCTCTGCTTTGAGTACACGGCCACCATCGCGCTGGGCATGAATCTGCTCAAGAATTTCTGCAGGGTTTGCTTGACGCACCTGGGAACTGGTTGGTGCTGGTGCCTGTGCTATCGGTGCATTGACTGGCTGAGTGACAAAAGCGCTCTTGATCCAGGCCGGTACAAACTGCTTGTTCCCACCCACAGTCATGTGCTGCCCAAGTACCCCTGGCTGATTGGCCAGATGACTATCCAGTTTTGCTTGTGCGCATTGAGTAATCTCATCAACCGTAATGGCACCACTACCATCTAGATCTTTCGCCTCACCTTGCAGACAGTCGCGCCATGCCGTGGTGGCCAACCCCCCAAGCTGGGCGTTGTCGAAGGACACTTCATCCGGCTTACTGGCGGCAATATGCACGATATTCTGCGGCAACCCACCCTGCTCCTTCAAAGCATTGCTCAGGGAACGAGTCTTGAAGTTGCTGGGGCTGAAACAACTGCTCGGCGCACCCTCTGCAGTAAACTTCGGGGTCAGCACCGTATTGTTGATGGTCAGGGCGCGCGTCTTCATCGGTGTGGCGGCCACTCCCCCGGAGAAACAGGCGTCGTAGAACACCATCATTTTGTCGGTCTTCTTCGCCAACGGCTCCAAGAGCCGACCCATTTCACGGTTGCTCAACACATCGCCGTCGGACGCCACTAATCCCTCAGTGCAAGTACCCTCGGCACTGCTGGACTCATGCCAACGGGTGCCGTGTCCGGAATAGTACACAAACAGCCGATCGCCATTGCGCAGACGCTGGTTCATCTGCTGAATGGCCTGCTTAATATGCTCGGCGGTCGCTTGCTCATCTCGCAGGTAACTGATGTTCTCATCCGGAATGCCCATGCTGTTTGCCATCTGCTTGGCACTGACCATGTCATACTGGACTCCTTTGAGAGAAGGAATGCTGCTATTGCTGTATTGGCCAACACCAATAATCATTGCATAGCGATTATTGACAGTTGTTGGCTCATCACTAGCACTTGCTGCCCCAGAAGCAAGCAAGCCCGTCAGTAAAGCGGGATACAGACAGAATTTAATCATGTGCTCTCTCATGGGTTGATAGAGTCAATATTGACGACACGGACCCGGCGATTTTCTGCCGCAAAAGGATTTTTCCTATTTACGGGCTCATCCGATCCCTTGCCGATAGCGCTCAACCGCATCTCATTGACTCCCTGGGCAACCAACAGCTGCTTTACGGCGTCAGCTCTTTGCTGAGACAGCTTGCGATTATATGCAGGCGCCCCCTTGGCATCGGTATGCCCTTCAATCAAAAAATGAAAGGAACGCAAATCATCAGATCGTAACGCTGTAGCAAGTCGGGAAAGGGCTTGCTGGCTCTGACTACTGACTTGGGCAGAGTTGAGATCAAACTGTATTGCCAGTGACAAGCTAGGCACCGGCTCACTAATCGCAGCATGAGCGGGCTGCGGGTCAGTAGTGCTATGAGTCGTACCCGTTTGTACTGGAGGAACTACTTCCGCTGCTGCCTCATCGGCCGGTGACTGCTGGGCACCAGCGGGCTTAACCAGCAAGTTACGCAGGCTGCGAGTCTTTACTGGTTTTAATGAATTTATCATTGACTGGGTATCAGGCATATCCTCAGCCCAGGCAACACCGGACAAGACTGATAAAATGATGATTAATCCCAACCTGGCTTTCTGAAATTTGTTAAAAATATCCATTTTTCATACCCGCAACCTGTTCAATTAAATGCAATTGGCCTAAATAAGCTATCACATTCAGTAGTTGGCGCAAATATGCTTGAAAATTAAACAATAGAACTTAAATAATTGTATACATGCCATAGGCATTAACAATTTACCGGGCCATTCCTAGAAGCATAGGCACGCCCGCCCCTCACGCCGAGGCCAGTTCAAAGGCCTCGGGGCTCACACCGCCCAGATGACTGTGGCGACAGGCTCGGTTGTAAAAGGCTTCGATGTAGTCGAACACATCGGAACGGTCCAGATCGCAGATCTCTGTGGATCCGTCTGCGAATACGCGCCACCTTCAAACTACTGAAAAACGATCGGTCACCGCATTACCCTAGCAGTTTGGCGATGGGTGAATGTGCCGAAGACGGTTCATGAAGCGGTACTTCACGCGGACTCCCAAGCAAAGTACCGCGCGGCTTTTTTAGGATGTCTCGCTCTTCTTCAGTGCGACGGAGTTGGGTACACAGCTCACAGATTCCCTCTTTTGGCCTCGGTCAGCTCGGCGACCTACTGCTCGGCGCTATCTGGGATAACCTCCTCGATCCACTTGTAGAGACTGTGGCTGGAAACGCCTAACCGTGTGGCCACCTCGGCAACGGAATAGCCGCTCTCGGCCACCTGTTTGACAGCTTCTACTCTGAATTCCAATGAGAAACGCTGGGCACTCATAGCCCCCTCCTCAATGCTTGTAGCATAGCCATGAAGTGCCTGCCGTTGTCGGATCAGTCCAGTGGGCAGCTTCCAGCTGCGAGGGCTTAGATGATCGTCTGAGATGCGACATCGCCGGGCCGGCGCCAGGTCATCATCACGATCACCGAGCCGGCGCATCCGTAAGTGCCCCTCTGGCCTTGCGTGCCGAGGTTTGAGCACCCAGCCCGCGTCGGTGCAATTGATCAACAACGATTTTGAGCAACAAACGGTGGAAGCTGGGCATGTATTCGACAAGGCGTTGCAAGTCGTTGTCCATGATGAGACCAGCCAGTTGCCCCCCGAGACACCTCTTGCGTTTTACGATCAATACCGATAGCCGATGCCCACTTTGCTGAAATCGGCCACGTCACGCCCAACTCGTACCTTGTAGATGGCCTGTGCGGGATAAATCCGTCTGGGGTTTGGGGAGTTTCAGCCTTAAGCTGATTAATGCTACAAAGCTAATTCGATCGCAAATCGATACCACCCGGATAGCGCGATGACGAAAACTCAGATGCAGGACCCGATCGTTCCACTGTCCGACGATCGGCTGCTGAGCCACCTATACGATGCGGTAATGGCCCCAAGTGGATTTCAGGCGTTTATCGATACGTTTCGCGTGTCGTTCGACCTCAAATCCATTGGGATTTGTATCCGCCACACCGAAAAACAGGATGTGAAAAGCCTCTGGTTAAGTGGCATGACGGAAGACTGGATGAGTAGCTATGTAGTGGATTACGCCAACGAGGACATGTTGGCACACCACATCATGGCGTCGCCCATCGCCCGTTTCTACGCCAGCAATCTGGATGTCCCTCACCCAGAACGCTTCCCGGAAACCCGCTTCTACCGAGACTGGGTGGCGGCGCAAGGTATGGCATACGCAGCCGGCGCTATCGTCTTGCAAGAAGGTCAGTGGGTAACGCAATTGTTCTTGCAGCGCGGGCCAGAGCACCCGCCGTTCTCGCACGAAGAAATGAACAGGGTAAATCGCCTGGTGCCACACCTGCAGCGCGCCATCCAGATGCGCCAGCGCTTTGCCGAATTGCAACTAGGGCAGAATTTTCTCGCCGGCGGGCTGGACGTACTGGCCATGCCCACCTTCCTGTTCAACGAATACCAGCGCGCCATCCATTACAACCGGAGTGCCACTGCTCTTCTGAATGAGCAGCACGATCTGTGGTTGGACGGCGGCTTGCTGCAAACCCGCGACCGCGCACTGACCCGTAAGCTGGACACGGCGATTTGCAAAGCCATCCAGGCCAGCTTGGGCGATGGCGTTAGCCTGAACGGCATCGTGCTGCTGCCGCGTTTCGGCCGCCAGCCATTGATGCTGATGGTGACTCCGCTGCAACTGCGTGGCGATCAACCGACGCAAGGCGCGGCATTGCTGTTTGCGTTTGATCCTGAAGCCACCCCCAGCATCACCGCCGATCTAGTGCGCCAGCTGTTTGCCCTTTCTGATGCTGAAGCCGGCTTGGCAGTGGCGTTGTGCGGCGGCGAGACGCTGGATGACATCGCCAAAAAACGCGGCACTTCGATCAACACCGTCAAGAGCCAGCTCAAGAGCATCTTTCTCAAGACTGGCACCAATCGCCAGTCGGAGTTGGTCTCGCTGGTCCTCGCCAGCCCAGCGTATTTCCTTGCCCAGAAACAGCTCGCGCGTTAGCGCTACTCGTATTGTATTTTCATAAAAACTTGGACACTTCAGACCCCAATCACCCATTCGGGTGATATTCAGCCGCCATGCTCGCGATTAGGCTTCAGTCGGTTTCGTCAGGGTGCATCGTTGCCGTGCCGGGTCGCGTCAGCCGTTTCTTCATCCGCATTCAAAGGCTGGAGCCCCCCATACCGACACCACAGCTAACCGTTGCCCACTGCCGGCTCGGTGCATCAGATCTGACGAAGGCACGATCATTTTTTTGCTTTGCGGGAGGTTTCCAGATGGACAGCAGACTCAAACGGATCAGCCTGGCTTTAGCCAGCGTGGCCCTTTTCACTCTGGCCGGTTGCGGCGGCGGTGGCGGCTCCGGTAACACCAACACGTCGAGCACCACCATTTCCGGCACCGCCGCCGTTGGTGCACCACTGGTGGGCACAGTCACGGTGAGGGATGCGCTGGGCGCCACCAAAACGGTCACCATCGGTGATAACGGTGCGTATTTGGTCGACGTCACCGGTATGACCGCGCCGTTCATCTTCCGTGCCTCGGGCACCGTCAATAGCCAGACCTATACCGTGCATTCCATCGCCACCACGGCAGACGACAACAAGATCAATATCACGCAGTTGACCGATCTGGTGGTGGCCAACATCGCCGGGCAAATCGCGCAGAACTACTTCGACAAATTCGGACAAAACGGCAATACCAGTGTTGCCACCAAAGCCGCCGTCGATGCTGAAGTCGCCAAGCTCAAGGAAAAGCTGCTGCCTGTGCTGACGGCGCTTGGCGTGGATGCCAGTATCGACCTGCTGCGCACACCGTTTACCCCCAAGGCCAGCGCGCTAGATACCGCACTGGACGCGATCCAGGTATCGATGGACTCCAGCAGCAATATCGCCACGATTTCCACGCTACTGAATTCGACCATAATCAGCGACGACCTGACCGTAAAAGCGGCCAATGAGCCGAACCCTCCGACGTTGAGCAGTGACAACATTTCTACCGGCGCGGTCGCCACCGCCACTACCGATGCCGCCGCGGTGAGGAAAGTGCTGGCCGACTTTATCGGCAAATTCACTACTGGCCTACCCGCTTCGGCCAATATCACCCCGCTCCTCACTAGCGGCTTCCTGCTGCAAGACATGAATGGCACGAATTTTGCAAACACGGTCAGCTCCAATTCGTCCCTGGTCGGCGGCAGCATCAGCAATATCACCATCCATCAGATCGACTACAGCGATCCGGCCAAAATCACCGCTCGCGTTTCGTTCACGCTGCTGGACAAAAACGGCATAGAGCTCGAGCACGAACAAAGCTGGCGGATTCGTAAGGGCACCGATGGCGTGTGGCGTCTGCACGGCGACCAGCGCGTGCTGGCGCTGGCGGCCTTCCCGCATATGGTCAAGAACCTGTCCACGGCGCAGGACTGCGTCACTACCGGCTTTGAGTTCGAAATCCAGGATTTCAATACCGCCAACAACGGCGGTACCGTTGCCTACGTCATGGTCACCGGCCCTGGTCTGCCTGCCACTGGGTTGCGCTACATGCCCCCGACACTTGCCGGCGCTTATTGGAAAATCGATGGACAGTCGGACGGATATTACGTGATGGGCAACTCTTGCCTATCCACGCAGCCGGTCGACGACAGCACCATCGCAGCCATTCCCGATAGCTCTACCTACACCTTCACCGCCTATTCCGCCGCCAACGTCCAAGTCAACTTCCCCTCCGGCACCAGCACCGGCGTTTACGGCCTCTCGGTACCACGCCGGCCGCTCACACTGACCGAGGCCAAAGCTGCTGTCTTCCCGGTCATCAGCTCACCGGCATCGTCCGCTACGTTCAGCACCTACACCAACGGTGCACTGACCGTTACCGCCAGCAACATCAACCCGACGAAATATGGCCGAGCCTATTTGGCGCAAAACACCGATACCGGCGATTTCCGCTCGACCGAAATCGATTTTGCCCCCAAAGCCGACGGCACGCTGAACACCAGCCTGTCACTCGCGGCCGCCGCATCGGGCAATATCAACTGGCGCACTATGCGAGTGGAGTCGATTGATCCCTCCCGTCGCGTTATGTCGTCGGTGTATGCGCTGGGCACGCAACCGTAAGAATCTACCCGCACCGATCCGGCTCGCTTCGGCGAGCCGTTCTCTTTTGGGAAGGGATGAGTCCTCTCAGTCGCGGAAACGGCAACTCTTCTACTCAAGCTTCGGCCCTTTCTAAAGAAAGGTCGTTGCTAGACCAACTGCCTCAAGGCGAAAGCCGAGCAATGCTTGGCTTTTTCTTTGGGCTGGCAAGATGCATGGGTACGGAACTATTGGCTGACTATTAGTCGGGTGGCAATGGAAATGCGCACCTATCTTAACGGCTAGATACATCTCTCAATTGACATTCAAGCCAGTTATGTTCAACAACATTTGAATAAATAATCTAATTGGCTTTAGTCTTGCATGAGAGTCTTTCTGAGGGAATATCTTAATGCTGAATAATTTCAATGTGGGTACACGGCTCGGCATCTTGTTGAGCGGGTTAATTGTGCTGATGCTGGTTATCGTAGGCACCAGCATCTCTGGCATGACGGCCATGGAGGACAACTGGCGCTGCGTCAGACCGAGTTGGCTAAGCAGTCTGGGCAAGAGACCCATGACACGGCGAGCAAGGCTCGTACCGCACTGCTGATCAGTAGCATTATTGGCCTGCTTCTGGCGCTGCTACTGGGGCGACTCATCACGAAGAGTATTACCGTTCCGCTGAGCCAAGCCGTCGATGCGGCCCATCAACTTGCACAGGGTAACTTGGCGGTTCACCTGAAGACCAATGCGCGGGATGAGACTGGCCGGCTGTTGACGGCGCTGGACCAAATGGCGGGTAAGCTGTCTCAGGTCATCGGAGAGGTCATCACCACCACCAACATCGTCACCGACTCGGCCGCCCACTTGTCGACGGCCGCAAAACAAGTCGCGATCGCGACGGAAGCACAAGCTAATGCCACTACCTCGTCGTCTGCTGCTGTCGAACAGCTATCAGTGAGCATTGACCGCGTGTCGGTCTCCGCCCAAGAGGTCAACGTCAAAGTGTCGGAAGCTGGCAATCTGGCGACGACAAGTGTCAGCCATGTCGACTCGGCAGCCCTCCAGGCCAAGACAGTGGCTGAGTCGATCGACCAGTCGGTGGATGAAATTGGGCAGTTGTCCCAGTCGGTACTGCAGATTGGTAGTCTGGCAACGGTAATCAAAGACATTGCCGATCAGACTAATCTGCTGGCGTTGAACGCTGCCATCGAGGCAGCCAGAGCGGGCGAGCAGGGGCGAGGGTTTGCTGTTGTGGCCGATGAGGTGCGCAAGCTCGCAGAGAAGACCACCGGTTCGGTTCAGGAAATCGATGGCATGATCCAATCCATCCAGGACGGCACCGCCCAGGCGGCCACGGGCATGCAGCACAACACTACAGTCGTCAATGAAGTGGTGTCGATCTCGGAAGAAACTCGCAGCTCCATTCAGGCGGTCCAAGCTGCTTCTGGACAGGTTTCCCAGTTGATCAGCGAGATTGCCAATGCCCTTGAAGAGCAAAAAGCGGCATCCGTGAGCTTGGCTCAGAATGTCGAGGCGATTGCCCAGATGTCGGAAGAGAACACCGCCGCCGTCAATTCGGTCGCGGAAACCTCGCAGAACCTGGCGGACAGTGCGCAGCGTCTTGAAGCGTCCGTGCGCTTCTTCCGTCTGGGCTAATCCAGTTCAGTCTGCCGCTACGACAACTGCGCGTCATCGTCATGTCCCGTAAAGAGACAGCGTGCCAGCAGTTGTCGTCTCACGACCGGATCAGCGACCACGGGCAGCACTAACGCCAGGCCGAATAGGGAAACCAGTAACTTCACCATCTTCTTCCCCTGTAGCGAGTGAGCAATCAACTCTGAGTTGTATGCCCAAAAACCTATTACTTCCATATGGCATTCCATGGGAATTGTTAATAAGTTTTTCGGGTAGTCGCATGAGCTTGGACTGTACCCCGCGGTTGGAGCCATTGGTGTGTACAACCATGAGGCCGCAGGGAAGAGCCAGGTCAGATCTCGTAAAAGAGCTAAGCTCCCGTACTGGCCTAAGCCTAAGACTTGGAAGAAAAACGCATGACAGTCTCCGATTTACCGATTCACGACGAAGACCACGAATTTTGGGAGGAGCAATTTGGCCTCCTGCAGCAATTGCCCGAGGTTTGGGCTCTGAATGCAGATGAACTCATCCGGGCATTCGAACTGCTTGCACAGCAGGCTGAAGCCAATAGGCAAGCCATGGCTCGATACCTCAAAGAGCTGTTCCAATGGAAAAATGGCGGTGCCAATCAACCGCGTCATGTCCCGCAGCCGAAAGTGGGGGGCTCCGCTCGAATGCTGGGAGGCTATGCACTAGAAACCCTGTTCAAGGGCATTGCAGTCAGCCTACCGGCAAACAAACAAGGCCTACAGGCGAACGACAAAGCCACGGCCAGGCGGCTATTTCATCATGAGTTACGCAAACTAGCGGTTGAGGCTGGGGTGGACTTGACCGCCGACGAAGCGTTGCTTTGCGAGCGGCTGGAGCAGTTCACAGTATGGGCGGGCCGCTATCCAGCTCCAAAGCAAGCCAAAGAGCTAATGCCGCGCAAACTATCAGGTAAGTCAATAGTGCCGTTGACGACGGGTTCCGACGCGGACTTCCCGGCCATTCTCGCTTTGATCAAGCGTATACGCCCCCTGCTGCCGTTGTTCGACTAGCTACACTGGACAAGTTGGCTGAAGAACTTGGGGTACCACTAGGGAACTTGCTCGACGGAGCATCGGCAAGGCTACCGGCCCTGACGGACGCCATCGGTCGTGAGCTTGAGTCACTTTCTGACGAAGACCGACTCTTTTTGCTTGGCCAGCTCCAGCTCTGGGCTCAAAAGTTGCGCGATTGCCGCAGGCAATAGGCGCTATCCTGATCAAGCGAGGTTGTCTCGGGAACACAAGCCCGACAAGGGCATCGGGACATTAAAAGTGGGAATGTCAGACATCCTCTCATTGCCTCGCCCCTCCCCCTCGCACTGCCATCCGGTCAGCATCCGTTGGATCACACCCATGCCGGTTAACTCGCACTTGTTGACGATTTTTCCCATAGACGTTTAGAGTAATGTCATTGGCATTGCACAAACTACATCCATGGGCCTCCTGCGTCACTTACCATTCCAGTTCACTTCAGACCGGGGGATGTTCTACCCAGATCCAGATGAATCGGTGTCAATGGTGTCTTACATCCGACTGGTGATCAGCTTGGCGGCTGACCTGGCCATCATTGGTTGGGCCATGGCATTTATCGGCAGAAGCAAGGACTGTCCACCGTGGTTGGCATTCGCAATGGCTATTGGCATATTTCTGCTCGCGGCGGGCGTGTACATCCTCTCAGCAAGTGAGTTTCAGCGCATGGTGACCAAAGATAAGTCGAAGCTGAAACGACTGGTGAGGTTCGTCATCGGGTTCGTGTTCGTCCAACTAGTGTCTGTCGTGCCAGCGATTTATGGGCTAGCTACTGGCCGGCCCCAATAGGTCGGAGTCTCGTCGAGCAGCCACACCTGCGGCTTCAATGCGCTACGCCTGCTTCAGGCGGACTGTTCCTAAGAGCCCTAATCCTTTCGCCGAGTCCGTTCAAAAGCTCAGGGGCTAACGCTCCCCATCTAGCGGTTTTCTTGCTCTCTCGATCAGCCCCCGACCGGACATGTTCGCTCGTCAACATGGATGCATCCATCCAATCGCCGAACATGTTCGCACGCCAATATGGATGCACCCCGCCAAATAGACTTTTGCTCAGCCGAAACTTAAGCCTGCTGTGGCTCTGCGCGACTTTGCATTGGAAATGATGCGGGTGGACATGTCCATTGCACAGATATCTTTCGCGATAGATCCCTAATGATTTCGGTGGCTATGGCAAAACTTCTGACCAACAACATGCACGCCTTGGATATCCGGGACTTGGCTCGGCGGGGTGCCTTGGAACCTAGCAATCAAGCTTTCGTTAACTGGAGCTGCAATGGTCAGCACACTGGAGCGATCGGCTTTAAAGTTGGGGAGGACATGATCACCCTGAGCTACCTCACCATGCCCAGGAATGGCACCGCATGGCAGAGCGCCGATCAACCCATCCGTTTGGTCACAACACCCTGCCACTATGGCGGCAGTCGCCAATGGTTTGCTTGCCCAGGCTGTGGAGGGCGCGTCGCGATCCTCTACGTCAATCGGTTAACCGCCTGCCGCAAATGCCACGATCTGGCCTATCAGGTTCAGCGTGAGAGCTTGGCGGAGCGGTATACACGCCGTCTAGCGAAGGTACGTAAACGTCTGGGCTGGCCTGGTGGGTTCTTGAATGACCGACGGGGGCAACCGGCGGGCATGTATCTACGCACCTACTTTCGATTGCAGCTGGAGCACGAGCGCCTTGTCGCCCAGATTGTGAAATACGAGAGTCAGCGCATCGGATTGACGCATAGATGATCAGGTTAGCCGAAGCACGTTCCTATGGTGGTGGCCACTATGCTGGTGGCCATGGTTCGTCGCACAAGGGCGGCCACTACAAGAACAAGGCAACGAACGACCACTACCGCAAGCGCCACTAAGCCGACACACCGGAATGGCCCCTGATGGGATGGGGCTCTTTTGACCGCCCTTCCCCACGCCCCACGCAGATAGAACATCCCCCCGACTCACGCTTAATACATGGTGGATGCCCCCCCTTCAAGATCGGCAACACGGCAGGTGGTCTGGTGACTCTGTTTCGACATACCTACCCGGTACAGCACGAGAACAAGTACGACCGCGAGGTTCTCCGCTTGGATGCGATCCGCGCACACTTGGGCTGGGAACCTGGACTCCTGAACGGCAAAGGCTGGAGGCCCAAAGGGATGCACTGGCAGACGTTCTACCGCTTGAAGGCCGAACACGATGAGCTGGTAGCGTCGGTCGTCGGCCATATGGACGCCCGGCTGATGCTTGCGGCTGACCGGCTTTCTCCGCCGCGTTGACCAAGTTTCGGGATCGGTACACGCACGCGGTGGCTAGTGCCCATGGCTCCCCGGTGGGCGCTCCCACGAGACCTGGGAGTCAGGCTCCATCTCTAGCGTCGTACAGACATCCCACGGCGCGGTGTTGCCTAGCGCCGCATGGAAAGCGCGGAGGCCCTCCGTAGCGATCTGCCCAGCCGTCGCCCCCGGCTCAGTCAACAAAGGCACACTCACCACGCTATGGCGAGAGTGATTTACCAGCTCACTCGCCACGTTGCGAAACCACTCTACCTGGACGTCTACTTCGTAGCTATTGGGCTGATCGGACTTTGCACGTACGGCAATGGGGCAGATATGGGCGATATGCATGGCGACGCCTTTTTGTAAGTTGTCCGTATGACATTTTTAGCCGTATGCATCATTTTTGCCAACCAGCAGCCCCGCTAGGTGGCCACGCTTTTTTGCTCTTGACCAAGCCACAAGTATTACCTAGGTTTTAAAATGTCGTATGACATTGACTGAAAACTCTCCCCGCACTCCACCCTGGTGCGGGATTTTTTCCCTTCACTCCTAGCTAGTAGAGATGGCCGCCTAGGCTGTACTAGGCTTGCCAACTCTCCCAGATAGACACCAAAAGTGACACCAGCTGACCTGCCCACCGTGGCAGGTTTTTCATGCTCAAAATTGCTCAGGTTGGATGCTGCATTTGCCAATCGCTGACCTGAAAAACCTGAAACGCCGCATAACGAAAGATAGTGAAGTCGGCGCCACCTCGGGCTTTTGCTTATTCCGCCGTCCAGCGGACAGGCCGCAGAGCTGGCCGTCAAGGGCTATAATAAATCTGTACCTTGGCCGGTACTTTAGTTGCCTTCTTTTATAGTGGGCACGACAGCAGTAGGCCGTTCAGAGCAAAGGGCGCTTCGGCGCTCTTTGTCATTCCCGTCTTCCTCAGCCCGAGAGCGTAACTACCTCGGGCATTTCGATGCGCCGGCGTTCGACCGGAGCGAGAGCTGCCAGTAGCCGCTGCGCACAAGCCCTACACTGATAGTTCGATAGTAGGCTAGTGGAGAGCGGCATGGATGTGGCAAAAGGTGTGAGCAGCAAGGTGATGACGCTGGCCCGCCCTATAGAGGACGCATGTAAGCAGCGAGTCACTGAGGATGAACTTGATCAGGTTGTTGACGCAGTAATTGCAGCAAACCCAGAAATCGATATGGATAAGCTCACTCGGTTCTTGCTCAACATGGAAAACGCATATCAAGGACACCCTGAAGAGCGCCTGTTTGAGAGAGCGCGACATCGCGCTGTTTCCCACCACCTACCGCCGTAAGGCGGTTTTTTTTACGTCTGTCGTCTTTGTCCACCGCCGGCCATGAACAGATAAACGCTTGAATTCGTGCCGGCCAGAGGTGGCAGAAGCCACCGTAGTGAGTAAGCCGGCGGTGAACAACTCGGACAAAACCCCGTTCGGCGCGTCGGCCTGTTTAGCAGGCTATTGGGTGAACCAGAGGATCTACCAGGAGATCTAACCACAGTTATGGTTACCTACCTGGAGAGCAGCGTGATGATCGTCGAAGAGATTCCTGATCGAGTGAAGATGTTAGCCGCCCCGATTGTTGCCGCTTGTGCTCGTGGCGCTGGGCAACATGAGCTGGATGCGCTTGTAAAAAGCGTGCTGGAGGATCGACCAGACTTAGAGGAATTGGCAAGGCACCTGCATCGACTGGCAACTGACCCTAAGACCGTGCTTTCAGTTGAAGCAAGGTGCGCACTACTCCATACCTACGAGCATGTCCTCAACTTAACCCCGCCGCCATAAGGCGGTTTTTCTTGCGCGCCACGCCATAGAACGCCGCACCCCATGAGAATTGACGCGGTTACCACCTAATTTCCCTGATGATTTCGTATGCCCAAAATACTAACCACTAACCACTAACTTGCGGCATGTGGACATTCGACGGCAGGCACATGATGGCCTGCTCGTGCCTGGACGCTCGTTCGGCTGGGAATGGCGACGAGATGGCGAGGTCGTCTCCTCGATAGGCCTTCAGGTGCATGAGGACGCGGTAACGTTCGACTACAGCATTGGCAGCGGGGACGACCGACAGCAGGTGAACCAGCGGGTGCGGCTGCTGACCACGCCCTGCACCTACGGCGGCACGCGGCACTGGTTCGGGTGCCCGTACTGCGGCAAGCGGGCGGCAATACTGTACATCGGCCGGCAGGTGGCCTGTCGACGCTGTTTCGGCATGGCCTACCCGGTACAGCGCGAGAGCAAAGCACGACCGCGAAGTACGCCGCCTGGATGCGATCCGCGACCGGCTAGGGTGGGAAGCCGGTTTTCTGAATGGTGATGGTGGAAAGCCGACCGGAATGCACTGGCGGACGTACTACCGCTTGAAGGCCGAGCACGACACGCTGGTGATATCGGTCATCGGCCAGATGGATGCTCGTCTGATACGGGCGTTGGGCCGGGTACGTTGACCAAGCTTCTCAGGGAGTACACGCAAGGAAAACATCCCTTTGGCATACGTTTACTTTTAAGGTGTTTTATGATAGTTAGTTATGATGAATAACATTTCCTCATAACAGACGTAGCCAGTCAGGCACACACTGAAGCTGTTGACCATATGTTAAGAAGGCGAAGCGCAAGCGGATAGAGAGCCAACTTATTACTCATAGCGACACTTAGTGAATATCAAATATTAGGCCAAATAATGATCCAATTAGGTACACTAATTCCAGGCGCTATACCCGTGAATATTGGAGTCAATGGCGCTCGCAAGGGGATAGTCGCACTAGCTGATGGTCGGAAAATCCCTGCCTATGTAAAAGGAGGGACCTATGGAGAAATTGCCGCTGAGCTTCTAATATCTCAACTTGCTCAGTTCTGCGGCCTAATGGTTCCTGAAGCGGCATTAGTATACGATCAAGAGAACAATACTCTGCTTTCCGCCTCAATTGACGCCGGCTACCCAAATTTATTCGCAGCCTTTCCTGGGATCGACTCAAGTAATCCAGACGACTTAACTTGCCTTTGCCATGCTATTCAGAACTGGTCAGACCATGCATTGGCAGTTGCATTCGATGAATGGATTGCAAATTTTGATCGAAACTTAGGAAATTTGCTTTGGAATGGCGAGAGATTTATTCTCATTGACCATGGAAGGAGTTTAGGAAATTATGCTCCAGGTGAAGAAGACAACAAACTGATTCTGGCCCTTTTACATGTTGTGACTGACGAGTTAGGGAAGCGACGATTACTAAGAAAGATAGATGGTGCAAGCTCAGCCTTCGACCATCTCCAGGCCGCAGAGTCCAATAGGCGATTAGCTGAGGTCCCTCTGCCAGAGATTGCTAGCTTCGCCACTAGGTTTCAAGCACTTCTAGAGTCACGACTCGACGACTTCCAAGCGCTGATTTCTCGAAGATTTCCTGTTGCAGGGCAACCATACCTGTTATAACTTCAGATATGAACACTATAGATTTGTCTCGCCACTTTCCCTCACTTCCTGCCATTCCAGGAGTGTGGCGACCTTTGCTATGGCAACCAGTCATGGGGAGTGAAGAGCGTTTAGTCGTTGGTATTCTTGCATCCTGCGGGAGTAGCGATCGTGCCATTAAAGTAATAAGAGACGATGTGATTGACGCTCTATATGGAGAACAATCACAGGGGGCCTTGGCCCTGCTTTCAATGGCAATCGATTATTCTACCCGGAACATACGAGCACTCCTTTCGAGCGATGTAGCTCAATTGCCCATTGGGAATTTTTCTCTTGGGCAAGCCCATCACACTGCAGGAAATAGCCTTGATGAAATTATCCTTCAGGCAATTCAGCTAGGGACAAGCCTTTCTCGCCTAGATATTATGAATGTTTCAGATGCGCAAGAAAATGCAGCGCAAAATGAAAACGTTAACCATCAGTGGGCTACAAGACTTCGCAACGCCGCCTTAATTTTGCGGCCAGATTTTTCTGCTTATTTCAATAGGTCGATTAGCTTTTACGAAGATGGAGTGCCTGTCCGTTTTGGGTTTGTCGGCCAACGCACAGCAGCTCATTTCGGAGTAATGAGACCTCATTCTTTAAGTGCTTCAATAAAAGATGCACGTTCAAAACTATGGGAACTGAAAGAAGCACGCAAAAACAGAAGTGGTGATGCAGCACTTATTCTTGGAATCCCACCAACAGAAGACGTTACTTTGACTCAGTCCCAACGACGCAACCTAACGGCAGGGTTACGAGAGTTGACGCAGGAGGCTGACGAGGGGATTACCCAAATAGTTCCGATCTCCACCGTAGAGGATGGTGCTTCATGGCTAGTAAGACATGCGGCCTGACGTTGGCTATCTGCATGGGATGATCTGATAGCTGTAGTATGACAGTTGTAGCACCACGTCACTGAGATAGCGATAGGAGCCACCACGTGACTTGTCATTACCAATGCCCGGTCAACAGCCTGGTTAACACGGCTCGGCCCTTTCCTAGGCAACATACTCAGTCGGTGCGCACGGTTTCGCACCAGAAGTTAGCAGCGAAGTTAGCGCCTGCAGGATAAAGGTCCTGCCAGAAAGTTGCAGGGCTGGTTGCAGGCTGAAGGGCAAAAAGACGAGCACTGACGAAAAGTGTGTACCCCAGTGTGTACCCACAACCAAAATGCGAATGACGAAACCTAGCATTGGCGCGACATGGAACCGCCTACTAAGTAAACAGATCCAAGAGTGAACTTTCACGGCGTCTCATGCCGTGTCAGCACCACAAGAAAAGCCCCGCCAGTCGGGGCTTTTTTTTCATGGCTAGGCACGCCCCAGTCACCCGCAAACGGCCCGATGGCATCAGTAGAAAACGCCAAAGCTGCTAGAATGACGCACCGCCACACCCACCGGCTTCGTCCTCTTCCATCGTGATCGTCCGTCCCCGCCTTCATTGGCTGCGCATGCTGTTCGTGTGGCGCGGCTCGGTGCTGCCGCGCATCCTGCCCCAGCTAACTTTCACCACCGCCCTGGCCGCACTGGTCGTCAAGTTTCATGGCGAGCTGCTCGACTGGAAGGTGACACTGACCACGGTGCCATTTTCGCTGATGGGCGTGGCGCTGGCGATCTTTCTCGGGTTTCGCAACAGCGTCAGCTACGACCGCTACTGGGAGGCCCGCAAGCTGTGGGGCAAGCTGCTGACCGACAGCCGCACCGCCGCGCGTCAGGCACAGACTTTTGCACCAGAGGCGGCGCGCCCCTTCGTGCTCGGCGTGGCGGGCTTCGTTCACGCGGTGCGTCACCAACTGCGTGGCAGCGATGCCAGCGCCGACATGGCACGGTTACTGCCGCCCGAACTGGCGGCCAGCCTGGCCGGCCAGCGCTTCCCCGCCAACCGCGTGCTGCTGTGGCTGTCGGAATGGCTGCGCGAGCGACTGCAACACGACGCGCTGTCGCCGATCCTTGCCGCGCAGATCGACCATGCACTAGCAGGGTTGAACGATGCTCACGGTGGTTGCGAGCGCATTGCGTCCGCGCCCTTGCCCTTCACCTATTCGGTGATTCTGCATCGTACAGTCTATCTCTACTGCCTGCTGCTGCCGTTCGGCCTGCTCGATGCGATCGGCTGGATGACGCCGCTGGTGGTGGCTTTTATTTCCTACACCTTCTTCGCGCTCGAGGCGCTCAGTGACGAGATCGAAGAGCCATTCGGCATCATGCCCAACGATCTGCCGCTGGATGCCATGTCGTTCAATATCGAAGCGTCGCTGAAGGATATGCTGGGGGATAAGGACTTGCCGCCGGTGAGCCAGCCGGTCAACTGCCTGCTGCGCTGAAAGAGGAAAGACCGGCCTCGTCGCTCATGGCAGTGCTGCCGCCCCCGATCGCCAGCTCCAGCGTGAGACGCACATCGGAAGGCTCGGTGCTGTCCAGTGCCGCACGAAACAAGCTCAGACCAGTCGCGGCGATCCGGTCCGTCGTGGTGTCGGGAGTGGCCAACAACGGCACCGTCACCACGCTGAAGTAGACGCTGCTGGCGAGTTGCCCGCCCGGCCCTGACAGCCACTCAACCTGGATGTCTACCTCGTAGCCATCGGGCTGGTCGGACTTCGAGCGTACCGCGATGGGTCTGATGCTGGCGATCTGCATGGAGATACTTTCCGGATGTCCTTATGACAGTTGTAGCATTTTGTCGGACAGTGCGCGATGGGTCTCTGCCGGACGGCTTGTCACAACGACGAAGAGCACACCAGCGGCATCCCGTTACTGGCGATGGCAAGCGTGGCTCGAACACCGCTCGATCGACATGTACCCAGCCCCTTCCCGACCCGCCGCCATAGGCAGCAAATTCTGCCTACCGCATTCGCAGAACGCCCCACTCGCCCTACCTTCACCTCGGCGCACACGGAGACCCCCTGCACTTTTCCGGGCATGCCGGGTCGAACCTCCTATTCCCTTCCATCGACCAAGGCAATGCCATGCTCAAACGACTCATGCTGACCGCCGCCGTGCTGCTCACGCTGGCCGGCTGCACCTCCACGACCACCTACGGCGAGGTCGGTGCCTCGATAGGCCGGCAAACCAGCCCGTGACCCGCCCGACTCACTTTGGCTGACCGGTACTTGATCGATACCGCTGCGAGCCACCTGGCGAGCCGGGCATGCAGACAAGGGTTGGCCGAAGCCGCCGCCCACGGCCATGCACTGTCGGCGACGGTAATCCACTATCCGTGAGCGACCATTCCGCATGACGCAATGCCGGCTCTGGCACTGTAAATTTCCGCCCCGCGCACAGCAAAACGGCCGTCCCTCGGGGCGGCCGTGCTTTCGCGTAACGGATGTGTTTAGCCTTGGCGGACCGGTTCGGCCAAGGGTAGCTCGATCGCCACCGCCACTACGTTCTCGCCTCCCCCTGTACCTCCAGCGTCGCCAACTGACTATCGAACAGGCGAGCCGGCATGAAGTGATCCTGGCGCGTCGCCATCCACGGTTTCCAGCGTGGCACACTCGCCATGTAGATAGACCAGCGTGAACGCTGCATCGCCGCGCAGCCGATCGCGATAGACGTGCTTCAGCGCCGAGTGGCTAAGCACCACCGCCTCGCCCAACTGGCTGGCCAGTCGGCGCGGTCGTCGTCGTTCAAAGGCATGCCGGCCGCCATTTTGGCGACATTGGCCGGCGGGTGGAACTCATCGCCCTCGATGCAGCGCAGCCGCAGCCGTTCGGCCAAGGCCCGGCCGACGCTGCTCCTGCCCCCTTCACCACGATGCTGTTCAGACAGCCCCCTTAGAGCCACTAGCAAGCATCCTGCTGCTGCGTCGCGCCTCCTTGCCGTGCGACTGGTACCGCCTGCTTCGGCGCGGCTTGCCGCAGACGCAAAACCGAACTTGCTAGCTGCGCTTAGTAAACGAAGCGCTCGCGCAAGTCTTCCAGGTTCAGCTCGGCGAGGATCGCTTCCAGCCGCTCCTGGGCATTCTTGCGGCGCTGGCCGGTGCGGCGGGCGATGATCAGTTCGTTCTTCATCGAGTGCTCCCAGCCGACCAGCTCGGTCACCGTCAGCTGGTAGCCGTGCGCCTCCAGTTGGAGACAGCGCAGCACATTGGTGATCTGGCTGCCGAACTCGCGGGTGTGGATCGGGTGGCGCCAGATTTCCGACAGCGGGGTTTTGCCGAAGCTCTGGTTCTTGTGCTTGCGCAGCACCGCGGCCACCTCGGCCTGGCAGCACGGCACCAGCACGATGAAGCGCGCATCCTTGGCCAGCGCGAAGCGGATCGCGTCGTCGGTGGCGGTGTTGCAGGCGTGCAGCGCGGTAACCACGTCGATCTTGGCCGGCAATTCCGGGGCGGTGATCGACTGCTCGACGCTCAGGTTGAGGAAGCTCATCCGCGCAAAATCGAGCCGTTCGGCCAACTCGCGGGTGCGGTCGACCAGCTCCTGGCGGGTCTCGATGCCGTAGATGTGGCCAGCATTGCGCGCCTTCAGCACCAGGTCGTAGAGGATGAAGCCCAGGTAGGACTTGCCGGCGCCGTGGTCGGCCAGCGTCAGATCGCCCTGTTCGTCGAGCAGCTCGGTCAGCAGCGGCTCGATGAACTGCACCAGGTGATAGACCTGCTTCAGCTTGCGGCGGCTGTCCTGGTTGAGCTTGCCGTCGCGGGTGAGGATGTGCAGTTCCTTGAGCAGCTCGAGCGACTGCTCGGGCTTGATTTCAGGGATGAGGCTCATGTGTCGGATTTCCTAATCGGTTGCCGCCATTGTAGCGGTGCGGCCCGCCGCGGCGAAATGCGCCGGCGGGCCGGTAGTCGGATCAGCGGGAGGCAGCGCCCTGTTCGGCCAACCAGGCGGCGATGCCCTCGGCCGCCACCCGGCCGCTGGCGAAGCAGGCGGTCAGCAGATAGCCGCCGGTCGGCGCCTCCCAGTCGAGCATCTCGCCGGCGCAGAACACCCCGGGCAGCGCGCTCAGCATCAGCCGCGCATCGAGTGCATCGAAGCGCACCCCGCCGGCGCTGCTGATCGCCTCGTCGAGCGGGCGCGGCGCGGTCAGGCGCACCGGCAGGGCCTTGATCGCAGAGGCCAGCTGCGCCGGATCGGCGAACTGTTCCTTGCTCAGGCATTCGCGCAGCAGGCCGGCCTTCACGCCGTGGATGCCAACCCGGCTCTGCAGGTGGCTGGACAGCGAGCGCGAACCGCGCGGATGCGCCACCTCGGCCAGCACCCGCTCGGCGCTCTTGTCCGGCGACAGGTCCAGCATCAGCGTCGCCGAACCAGTGGCGGCGATCGCATCGCGCAGCGGTGCCGACAGCGCATACACCAGGCTGCCCTCCACGCCGTATCCGGATACCACGAACTCGCCGCGGCGGCTGATGGTCGCGCCGTCCAGGCCGGTCACGCTCGCCACCACCGCTTTCAGCGGTGTGCCGGCGAACTTGTCCTGGAAGTGCTCGCTCCAGCCGGCCTCGAAGCCGCAGTTGGCCGGCACCAGCGGCACGATGCCAACGCCGCGTTCGGCCAAGGTGGCCACCCAGGCGCCGTCCGAACCGAGCTTGGCCCAGCTGCCGCCTCCCAGCCCCAGCAAGACCGCATCGGCGGACACACTCTGCTCGCCGTCCGGCGTCGCGAAGCGCAGCGCGCCTGCCCCATCCCAGCCCAGCCAGCGGTGGCGCACATGGATCTGCAGGCCGGCCTCGCGCAGCCGCGCCAGCCAGGCCCGCAGCAGCGGCGCCGCCTTCATCTGGGTCGGAAACACCCGGCCGGAGCTGCCGACAAAGGTCTCGATGCCGAGGCCGTGCACCCAGTCGCGCAGCGCCTGGCCATCGAAGGCGGTCAGCCACGGCTCGACCTGGGCCTGGCGCGCGC
The DNA here is from genome assembly GCA_025989215.1 of Neisseriaceae bacterium JH1-16. Classification (GTDB taxonomy): domain Bacteria; phylum Pseudomonadota; class Gammaproteobacteria; order Burkholderiales; family Chromobacteriaceae; genus Crenobacter_A. The sequence goes on from JAPDNP010000004.1 coordinate 323,281, forward strand.
CGTAGCGGGCGGCGAACGGCGCAAACGGCTCCGAGTGGGTGATGTTCATCCCGCCCACGCCGGCGAGCAGGAACTTGCGCCCCACCGACGGCATTGCGTCATACAGCTCGACCCGCAGCCCGCGCGCCAGCAGCACTTCGGCCGCCATCAGCCCGGCCGGGCCGCCGCCGACGATTGCCACCGTCCGCTCACTTGCGGCTGTCTGTCTGCGGGCATGGCTGTTCATCGATACGGATTCCTGTGTGGGCTGCGAAGAAAACGAAAAACCGGCCCGCGAACGGACCGGTCTGCCCGGCAATTTTCCCAGAAAGACCGGCAAAACCCAAGCGCCGCGCCCCAGGGCCGGGCCGGGGTGGCCACCGATGGCGGAGCGTTGCGCTAGATCAAGGCGCGACTCGGGTGGTTCATTGACAATGTTTCCATATTTTACAGGTGAATCCCGATGCGCCCCCTAACCCTGATCGCCGCACTGAGTCTGGTCCTGGCCGCCCCGCTGGCGCTGGCCCAGTCGACCTGCCAAGCCAAGCAGCACGAGATCGAGCGTCAGCTCGACTTCGCGCGCCTGCATGGCAATACCCAGCAAGCGGCCGGGCTGGAACGCGCCCTGACCGAAAACCGTCGCCATTGCAGCGACGCCCGACTGGATCGCGAGCAGCACGACAAGATCGTCAAGCTGCAGCAAAAGGTCCGCCAGCGCGAGACCGAGCTGCACCAGGCCGAGCGCGACGGCCGGCCAGACAAGATTGCCAAGCAGCGTCGCAAGCTCGACGAGGCCCAAACCGAATTGCGAGCCGCGCAACGCGCGGCCGGTTAACCGACTGCATTTCTCCTCTTATTCCCGCGCCCCTGGCGCGGTTTTTTTTACCCGCTCTTTAGCGCACCACAAAACAAAAGCCGCCCAAACGGGCGGCTTTCTGCGTCAACTATTGCAGGCTCAGTTCTTGGCCCAGATCAGCCGTGCAATCGCCGACGAGTCGAGATCGCCGTCGCCCTGGTCGATCAGCTCGCGGATCAGCTCGGTCATCCGCTCCGATTCCGGCAGGCTGATGCCCAGCTCGCGCGCGGTGTCGAGCACGATGTTCATGTCCTTCAGGTGCAGCGTCGCCTTGAAACCGGCCGGGAACGCATCGTCGATCATGCGCTGGCCGTGGATGTCGAGCACCCGGCTCTGGGCGAAGCCGCCCATCAGCGCGGCGCGTACCGCGGACAGGTCCACTTCGCAGGCGCGCGCCAGCTTCATCACCTCGGCCACCGCCATCACCGTCACGCCGACGGCGATCTGATTGCAGGCCTTGGCGACCGAGCCGGCGCCGGAATCACCGACCAGCGTGACGCTCTTGCCCATCGCCTCCAGCGCCGGGCGTACCACCTCCAGTGCCGCGGCATCGCCGCCGACCATGAAGCTCAGCGTCGCGTTGATCGCGCCGACCTCGCCACCGGATACCGGGCAATCGAGGAATTTCACCCCCTTTTCGGCCAACTTCGCCGCGATGCGGCGTGCGCCGATCGGCGAAATGGTGCTCATGTCGGCCACCACCTGGCCGGCCTTCAGCGCACCGAACACGCCGGCCTCGTCGCTGAGCACCGCTTCCACATCCGGCGTATCCGGCAGATTGGTAATCAGCGCCTCGACGCCCGCCGTCAATGCCGCCGGGCTGTCCGCCCATTGCGCACCGGCCGCCAGCAGCGCTTCGGCCGACTCGCGGCGGCGCGCCCATACCGTCACCTGATGGCCTGCCTTCAGCAGGTTCAGTACACACGGTTTCCCCATGATGCCCAAGCCGATATAACCGATCTTCATCATTAGCTCTCCTGCGCCGACCGAGACACGGCAGCAAGGCTGCGGTGCGACGTAGCGGACGCCATTGTTGTGAATGTTGTGGTTCTGATCTTAAGCGTAATGAAAAGCGCCAAGCTCGGCCAGCGACAGAGCGGGGCCGAACGAAGCGGTACAGTCGGGTAAAACAGCAGAAGGGAGCGGTTCAGCCGGGCAGCGGCGGACGGCTATCGCGCCACTCATCGATCGTGGCACCGGCCGCCGCTGCACCCTGCTTCTCGAGAAAGTGCACGAAGGCCAGCACCTCGGCCACCGCCCGATAGAGCTCGGGGGGGATATGCTGGTCGAGGTCGACCTGCATCAACAGCGATACCAGCGCCGGCGAGTCGTGCACGAACACCCCGGCCTCGCGCGCCCGGGCGATCAAGCGATCGGCCAGCTCGCCATAGCCCTTTGCCACCACCTGCGGCGCCCGGCTGCCCTGACGGTAGCGCAACGCCACCGCCGAGCGGCGGTCCGATTTATCCAGGCTTGTGCTCATCGTTCACCGTCATCAGGGAAAGGGACAGACCGGCCGCGGCCAGGCTGTTGTGCAGGCGATCCTGGTGTTCGCGGATCAGCGCCACCGTGTCGGGATCGTTGGCGTGGAAGCGCAATTGCAGCGTACCGCCACTCAGGGTCAGGTTGGCATTGATGCCGCCGAGCTTCGGCAACTGCAGCGCCAACTGGGTCTGCCAGCTGCGCGCACCCGCCTCGCCGTTCTGGCCATCGGCCTCGCGTTCGTCGACCTGCTGCTGGGTAATGCTCAGCGCCGCAGCCGCGCCCGGCCACGGCTGCATCGCCACGGTCAGCGTGTTTTGCTCCAGGGTATCGAGCTGGCGCTGCACCAGCTGCCCCATCTCGTTCGCCGCCGCCCGCACCGTGTCGCTGGCCGGACGCAGCGTACCGGGTGTATCAGCCACGCTGGGCTCGGCAAATATTGCAGGGAAAGAGAACTTCTGCAGGCCCGCCGGCGTGCTCGGCATCAGCCGCGCCTGCGGCTCGGTACGCAGCGCCGTCAACGGCAGCTTGCCCTCCAGCCAGGCCTTCAGATGCGACTCATAGAACAGCCCGCTGCGGCTGACCAGATTCTTCAACGCTTCGGCCAACTGCGCCGGCGGCGTAGTGCCCGCCCCCGCCGCCAGCAACATCAACGGCGCACTGGCATTACCGGTGGCCGGTTTCATTCCAGGCTGCGTACCTGGCGGCAACGGCGTGTCGCGCGAGGCCGACAACAACTCGGTCAGATAGCGCGAAGCCGGGCTCAAGGTCACCGATGTCAGCCCCTGGCCGGGCTGCGCCGCCTGCTCGGCCTCCGCGACCAAGCTAAAGGTCAGCGGCGTCGTGCTCGCCACGCGCAGCGTCAGCGTGCTGCTCTTCAGCGATGCGCTCGCCGGCATGTCCAGCGTGAACAGGCTGTCCTTGATCACCGCGACAAAGCGCTGCCCGTCGAGCCGGTCGGCCACCTGGGCCACCACCTCCTCGCCGGGCTTGAGCGGCGGCAGGCGTGCCGGCAGCACGCTGGCTTCGAGCAGCAAGCGGCTCTCGGCCTGCAGGCGCGTATTGGCCAGCGCCAGGACCGGGGCTACAACTGGATTGACGGAATTGATCATTCGGCGGGACTGTTGCGGTACAACGAGGCGATCAACTCGGCTTCACTATGCGAGATGCCACAACGCGAGGCGACCTCGCTCGCGGACAGGCCCAGACGGACCAGATCGATGGCGTGATTGTACGGAGAGTCGGAAGACGATACCGGGACAGACATCACCGTCTTACCGGTGCGCGCAACAGGTTGCGTCGCCTTGGCCGACAGCGCCTGCACCTCTTCGGACAAGGCGTGCAGATCGCGTTGCAAATGGGAAATCTGCCGCTGCAAGCTATCCAATTGCCCGGCATGCTGAATCCCGCGTAAGGTGCGAAACACCCACACGGCCAATCCCAACGACACCAGCAGGGCTACCCCGACCAGCGACCACAGTACTCCGTTCACGCTCGTACCCCTTCACCTGCCATCGTTTACTGGGCCTTCACTCTATGCAGTGTTCATCGTTCAGAGGCAACACCGCCCGGCACCATCGGTGCCGGGCAGGGCTTTCCTTCTTCAGTGTAAACCACTACCAAGCATGACGGCGGGGTCAGCGGTATGCTGAACCGATCCGCTGCAAGTTACGACCGACTCGATGGTGATCCTGCTGCTCCTGATCGAGCTCGCTCTGTTTGGCATCCACCCCTTCCCGCGCCTTGGTCAATTGCGGCAACAGCGGCTCCAAGCAAGCCACGCATTCCCGCATCACGCCCTGCTCTCGCTCGGAGGCCGCCAGCCCTGCGAACAACGCGAGCAGCTGGTGCTCCACTTGGGCACGATCCTCGAGGCAAGACTGCAGCGACAGCCAGTCCTCCTGCTCGACTAAGCGCACCACCTGCTCGGTCAAGGCCCGATAGCGGATCAGCAGGGCGGCCCGTTCAACCATGGGAGGCTGCTCCAGCACCCTCTTTCAGGTGCTGTTCACGGGCGATGTGCTTCCAGCCTCCCAGCAGGGTATCGAGCACGGTAACCACCGCCTGGACATCCGCTTCGCTGTTAGTGCGATGCGCATCCGTCAGTTTCTGCTTGGAAAACAGATAAAGATCACTCAATGACCGAGCAATATCGCCACCCTTTTCGTAATTCAGAGCGGCACGCAGCCCTTCGAGGATATCGCTGGCCTTGTTGATCAGCGCTCCCTTCAGCGGCACATTACCGGTGCGAATCGCCTGCTGGGCCTGCTGTAGCGCCTCGATGGCCCCTTCATACAACAGTACGATGAGTTCCAGCGGCGTCGCCCCCAGAACCTTGGTCTCGAGCGCGTCACTCTCATACGCCTTCTGGAATTGCTGCAACTGCCGATTCATTGCCATGACCATATCAATTACATCCCAAGTGCGGAGCGCACACTGTTGAGTGAAGCCTGCATTGTCGCAATCGACGCATTCAGTGCCGAATACTGCGCGGTAAGCGCCTTCTGTCTCGAGTCCAGCCCGGTCTGGATACCCGCTTGCTGATTGGTCAAGTCACTGACCTGACTGTTCAACGAGTTTTTGCGCGATACCAGCAAGCCGTCGTAGCTGCCACCCGTGCCGCTGCCGGGGGTCTCGAGGCTGGTAATGTAGTTGACCAGACTCTTACCCGGGCCATTGTTCAACATGTTGACGACGGCGCTCGGGTTGCTCTGAATCGCCGCCAGCAACTTGGTCGAATCAAGAGAGAGTTTGCCGGCAGTGCTCGAGGTGGTGTCGCCTTGGGTGATCCCAATCGCAGTCAGCGGAGAGGAGTCTAGAGCCGTTGGACTACCATTGGCATTAAACGGCGCGGTCACCTGGGTCTGCAGCCCACTCCGAATCGACATTAGCATCGAGTCCGGGCCCCACCTCCCCGATTTCATCGTACCAATGCTGGTAATGACTTTGTTGTAGGCATCGACGAAGCCCTGCACCGTCGCGGTGATCTTATCGGTGTCCGTCTGCACGTTGACCGCGCTCGTCCCGGTCTTGTTCAGGGTGAGCGACAGCCCCTGCATCGCACTGGCAACGGTATTGCTCTGACTCTGCTGCTGCACACCATTGATCGTGTACAGGGCATTCTTCGCCGCCTGGGTCGACGAAGTCACACTGCCGCCATTGGTGTTCAGCGCCGTGCTCAGATCCGGATCCACCGTGAAGGCACCGGCTTGATTACCAGTCTTCTGCCCCATCAGCACCAGATTGTAGCTGGTGGCATTGCCGTTCGCGTCCAGCACCGGCGAAACCAGCGCGCTCACGCCCATTTTGGCCTTGTTGATCGCCGCAGCCAGATCATTGAGCGAGGTGCCTCCGGTATTACCGGACAGGTCGATCTGCTGCGCAGGCGTCGAACCATTAGCCGACACAATAGTGACGACCCGGTTAAGGCCCGCAATCGCCGCGGTCGGATCGGTCACATTCAAACCAGACAACGTCGTGGTCTGCGGCGTGGCTAGTTGCGACACGTTGATCTGATATTGCCCGGTCGGGGTCGTACCGTCCGAGGTAGCACCTACCGTTGATGCATCGCTCGAGCTGGTCTTGCTAACCTGAAGAAAACTCGCCGACGTCATCGCCTGCATCGCACTCTTCAGACTGTCGAGGTTCGACTGGAAGGAGCCCAGGTCGGAAATCTGGCTATTGAGCGACGAGATCTTCGCCTTCACGGCGTTAAGCGGCCCTTGATAGGTCGACATCATTTGCGAGACCAAGGTCGTGACATCGATACCCAGGCCGTTCGGGGTGTTGTAACTGGTAGATGTAGTGGCCATGACTTCCTCCGTGGGATGAATTGTATGACGATCGCTCAGGCTTGGTCACGAACCAACAGACCCTGCAAACGGTCCAGCGCCTGCGCCAGCCTCACCGCCTCCTCCGACGGAATCTGACGGATCACTTCCTTGGTACCGCGGTTCACCACCTTGACCACCGGGGTGTCGGTATCTTTATCGGTAGTAAATTCCAGATCGCTGTTAAACAGCGATACCGTGTCGTTGAGCTTTTTCAGGCTCTGGCCGAGCGTCTGCTCATCAGGCTGCGTCTGCTCGCCATTGTGCAGGCTGGCCGCCAGCTCGTTGTCACGGCCATTGATCACCGGGACCACCCGGCCACTATCCGGCACCGCAGCCGGTGCCTGGTTACCCGCAAACTGAGGTAGTTGTTCCGTAGGGCGCGTAGCCACCGGCAGGGTGGCTACACTCACTAGCGGCGAGAAAGTCGTTTGCATAACAAAATCCCTTCAATCAAGCGGAAAAGCCCCGGACAAACCGGGGCCTCTTTAAACCGCTAGCGAGGCTACGCCCCAGCCGATTACTTCAGCAGGCTCAGTGCCGATTGCGGCAGCTGGTTAGCCTGCGACAGCATGGCGGTGCCGGCTTGCTGGATGATCTGGTTACGGGTCAGGTTGGCCGATTCAGATGCAAAGTCGGTGTCCATGATCGCGCTCTTCGACGCGGACATGTTCTGCGAGTAGGTCTGCAGGTTGGTCACGACGGCCGCGAAACGGTTCTGTACTGCACCCAGGTTGGCGCGAGCATCGGTCAGGGTCTTGATGGTCGCGTCAGCGGTGCTTAGGAAGGCCTGGGCGGCGCCCTGAGTACTCAGGTCGATCTTAGTCGCACCGGCAAACGCCGTCAGGTTGGCGGTGCAGACGGTGATCTGGTCAGACTGGGTGGAGGCACCGGCGCCGACCTGGAAGGTAATGCCACTATTAACGCCGGCATTAGTATCGAACAGTGCAATGCCGTTGAACTTAGCGGCGGAGATCACGCGGGCGTTTTCAGCGGTCAGTTGGTCAACTTCACCCTGGATCTGGGTACGGTCGGACGATTGCAAAGTACCGTTGGCCGCCTGCACCGCCAGCTCGCGGATACGCTGCATGTTGTCGTTCAGCTGCGACAGCGAGCCTTCAGCGGTCTGGGCCAGCGAGATACCGTCGTTGGCGTTGCGCACGGCCTGGTTGGAGCCACGGATCTGCGAGTCCATACCGGTAGCAATGGCGAGGCCGGCGGCATCGTCCTTGGCGCTGTTCACGCGCAGGCCGGAAGACAGACGCTGCAGCGAGGTTGCCAGCGCGCTGTTCGACTTGTTCAGGTTGTTCTGCGCCATCAGCGACGAAATATTGGTATTAACGGCGAGTGCCATGACAAAAGCTCCTAGTAAACGGTTTCGTTGACGGTATGTCATTGGCGGCAACGAAACCGTCACCGCTCTTCCAGACTATCGGCGCTACCCAAGATGACTTTAGTCAGCCGGCTAAAAATTTTTCCCGCCTAACCGCCGGTCACCAGCCTATTAAAGTTTTACCAGCACAAGCAGATAGCTAAGCTATCTGCTTACCGTTCCGGTCAACCGGCTCTCTTAAGGACCTTCGCATGACTACCTCAACTCCGTCGGTTCTCGCTACAGATCTGCCGACGGATCTGCTTCGCCTCGTCCGAGAACACTACGATAATCGCCACTATCAGGATTGCCTGGATCTGCTTGAGTCGTACGACTGCGCCACGAATGCCAAGGCTCTAGGGCTCAAGGGGCTGGCACTCGCTCAACTCGGCCAGGACCAGGCGGCCCTGGAAATCGCTAACGCGGCTCTGGCGCTCGAGCCCGACGTCGAAATCCTGATGCTTATCACCAACCTGCTGATCAACGCCCACGAATACGCACTCGCCTTGCGCCATCTGGAGCTGCAGATCAAGATGGAAGGAACCCCATCACTCGATATCCTTGTATGGCGCAAGACCCTCAAGGCCAGATTGTGCGACTGGGACAACTACGCTGAACTGGACGCACAGTTAGTTGACATGCTGGCCGATGGCCATGCTTGTCGATATCCATTTCATATTCTGAATCTGCCGGGCCCGGCGTCGATCCAGTTGGTGAGCAATGTACGGGCCGCTCACCTCTTCTATAGCCAGCACTACGAAGCCGCGTTTCCAGTCCGCCCCCTTCTCTCGATGCCGGCACGACCGCGCATCGGCTATCTCAGCAACGACTTCTATAATCACGCCACCGCGTTTCTGCTGTCAGGTGTCCTCGAAGCACACGATCGCGAGCGGTTTGAGATCGTCGGCATCACCTGGGGCAGCGCCAACCGCCAAAGCGATGAATTCAAAGAGCGAACCTTTGCGCAGTTCGACGAATGGATAGACATCGAGAACCTGTCAAATGCCGAAGCGGCCCAACGCATCCACGACGCCGACATCGACATCCTGGTTGACCTGAAGGGTTACACCCGCGACAACCGCGTCGACATCCTGGCATTCCGACCAGCACCGATCCAGGTGAACTACCTCGGCTTCCCAGGTACGATGGGGACACCGTTCCACGACTACATCGTTGCCGACCCGTTCCTGATTCCCGAGTCGATGCGCCACTACTACACCGAGTTCATCGCCTACCTGCCCGACAGCTACCAGCCGAATGACCAGCGTCGACCGGTCTGCCCGGTAAGCACCAGCCGGGCCGAGCACGGCCTCCCTGAAAACAACTTTGTATTTTGCTCGTTCAACCAGAGCTACAAGATTCATCCGGAGCTGTTCAGCCTGTGGTGCGAGATCCTGAAGGCGGTTCCAGACAGCGTGCTGTGGCTATGGCTCGACACCGAGCAGGCGCGCTTCAACCTGCAGCGCAGCGCCGAAGCACACGGCATCGCACCGGAACGGCTCGTGTTCGCCACGGCGATACCGAACGATCGCCACCTCGAGCGACTCCGGCACGCCGACCTGTTCCTCGACACCTTCCCGATCAACGCCCACACCACGGCCAGCGATGCGCTGTTTGCCGGGGTGCCGGTGCTCACCTGCGCCGGCGAGACGTTTGCATCACGGGTGGCGGGCAGCCTGTTGTCGGCCATCCCGGCTCCAGACCTGATCTGCAACGACTTTAGTGAGTACTTCCACAAGGCGGTGGCTTACGCCAGCGACCGGGCGGCGGCAGCGGCGACCAAGCAGCAACTGAAGTCGATGATTTGCGACACCCCGCTCTATCAAACCGAGCGCTACACCCGGCATCTTGAACAAGCCTATTCGACGATGCTGCTCAACCACATCAATCAGCAGCACGGCGATTTTTCGGTAAGTCACTGATGCTGCGCACGGTTGTCGGCATGTCCTTGCCGACAATCGTGCAAGACTCATTGAAGTTCAAATCGCGTCGATAAAGAGGCAGGCTTGGCATGAGGTCGAACACATGCTGATGACCTATGCACTGACGATCAAATCCGTGGAATACTTTGCCTCGTCGAAAGCGGCCCTTCGAGCTCGGGGTCCGTCCAAGGCAAAGCAGGGCAGGGACTGGGTCATTAAGGGATGACCTTATTAATCTATCGTCATATTTATTTCATAGCCCCCATTAAAGTCGACATAAAATGAAGGCAGTCATTCTTGCTGGTGGATTAGGCACACGGATTAGCGAAGAGTCCCACCTTCGCCCGAAACCGATGATAGAAGTCGGTGGGCGCCCGATTCTCTGGCACATCATGAAAATCTACTCCTACCACGGAGTGAACGACTTCATCATCTGCCTGGGCTACAAGGGCTATATGATCAAGGAATACTTCGCGAACTATTTCCTGCACATGTCGGACGTCACCTTCGACATGAAGGAAAACGCGATGACCGTGCATCAGAAACACGCCGAACCGTGGCGGGTGACCCTGGTCGATACCGGCGAGCACGCGATGACCGGCGGCCGCCTGAAGCGCGTCCGTGACTATCTGGACGACGACGAACCGTTCTGCTTCACCTATGGTGACGGCGTCGCCGACATCGACATCGGCGCCGAAATCGCCTTCCACCGCGAGCACAAGCGCCTGGCCACCGTGGCGGCAGTGCAGCCGCCGGGGCGCTATGGCGCGTTGCGCCGCGACGGCAACAGCGTGGTCGGTTTCCAGGAGAAACCGCCGGGCGACGATGGCGCGTGGATCAACGGCGGCTTCTTCGTGCTATCCCCGTCAGTGATCGACTACATCGAGGCCGACGACACCCCTTGGGAAGGCGCTCCGCTGGAGGCGCTGGCGGCCAAGGGCCAGTTGCAGTCCTACGAACACCACGGCTTCTGGCAGCCGATGGACACCCTGCGCGACAAGACCTATCTGGAATCGCTCTGGCAATCGGGCAAGGCGCCGTGGAAGCTATGGTGAGTCCGAATCCGGCGATCTGGGCGGGACGGCGGGTCTTGGTCACCGGCCACACCGGCTTCAAGGGCGGCTGGCTTGCGCTGTGGCTGCACAGCCTGGGCGCCAAGGTAGTCGGCTATGCGCTACCGCCGACCGGCTCGCCCGACCTGTTCACGCTGGCCGGCGTGGCGGACACACTGAGCGGCCAGCATCTGGCCGACCTGCGCGATGCCGAGTGTCTGACGCAGGCGCTACGCCAGGCCGAGCCCGAGGTGGTCCTGCACCTGGCCGCGCAACCCTTGGTGCGTACCTCGTACCGCGATCCGGTCGACACCTTCGCGACCAATGTGATGGGCACCGTCAATGTGCTAGAAGCGGTCCGCCAGTGCCCTAGCGTGAAGGCCGTGGTCGTCGTGACCACCGACAAATGCTACGAGAACCGGGAATGGGCCTGGGGCTACCGGGAAAACGACCCGCTGGGTGGCCATGACCCATACAGCGCGTCCAAGGCCTGCACCGAAATTGTCGCGGCCAGCTACCGTCGCGCCTTTTTCCAGAATGGCCCACTGTTGGCGACCGCCCGCGCCGGCAATGTGATCGGCGGCGGCGACTGGTCGGAAGACCGGCTCGTGCCAGATGCGGTACGCGCTGTGGGTAAACGCGAGCCGCTGGTGATCCGCTCACCGCACGCCACCCGGCCGTGGCAGCACGTGCTGGAGCCGCTCAACGGCTATCTGATGTTGGCCGAACGGCTGCTGGCCGGCGATGCGTCCTGTGCCGGCGCGTGGAACTTCGGCCCGGACAGCAGCGCCAACTTGAGCGTTGCCAAGCTGCTCGACGGCCTACAGCGCTATTGGCCGGAGCTGAACTGGTGTCTCGACGACAACGCCGGCCAGGCGCCGCACGAGGCCAATCTGCTCTACCTCGACTCCAGCCTAGCCCGCCAGCGCTTGGGCTGGCAGCCGGTGTGGTCGCTGGAAGAGACGCTGGAACAGACCGCCAGCTGGTACCAGCAGGTCTTGGCCGAACCGAGCATGGCGCGCCAGTACTGCGAACGCCAGATCCAGCGCTTTAGCGCAGCCGCCCGCAAGGAGCCGCGATGAGCCGCTTTGCCATCAACCCCACCCTGCTTTCCGGACTGGTCGAGGTGGAGCGCCAAGTGCTGCCCGATCATCGCGGTGCGTTCTCCCGGCTGTTCTGTGCCGAAGAACTACACGCCCATGGCTTCGATGGCCCGATCGCCCAGATCAACCACTCGTACACCCGTCAATGCGGCACGCTGCGCGGCATGCACTTTCAACACGCGCCATTCGCCGAAATCAAATTGGTGAGCTGCATCCGCGGCCGGGTTCTGGACGTGGCGGTCGACCTGCGGCGCGACTCGCCGACCTTTCTCTCCTGGCACAGCATCGAGCTGTCGGCCGAACGGCACAACGCGCTGCTGATCCCGCCGGGCTTCGCGCATGGTTTCCAGACGTTGGAAGACGACTGCGAACTGATCTACCTGCACTCCCAGCCGTATCAGGCCGACGCGGAAGGCGGCATCAACCCGCTCGATCCGAGGCTCTCGATCGCCTGGCCGCTGCCGATCAGCGAATGCTCCGAGCGCGACCGCAACCATCCCCCTCTGACGACTTCTTTTTCGGGGCTAGCCCTATGAACTGCCGCCACTGCGGAACCGAGCTGACATTGCCGTTGATCGACCTGGGCAGCGCGCCGCCGTCCAACTCCTACCTTGCCAAGGAAGACCTGGGCAAACCGGAAAAAACCCATCCACTGCGCGTGCTGGTGTGCGAGCAGTGCTGGCTGGTGCAGACCGAAGACCATGCCCGGCCGGAAGACTTCTTTTCGGCCGACTACGCCTATTTCAGCGCGTTCTCGAGCAGCTGGCTGCGCCACGCCGAGCAGTATGTGAAAGACATGAGCGAGTGGCTCGAGCTGGGCCCGCACAGCCAGGTGGTCGAGATCGCGGCCAACGACGGCTATCTGCTGCAATACGTGCGCGAGCGCGGCATCCCGTGCTACGGCGTCGAGCCGACCGCCAGCACCGCCGCCGCCGCACGCGACCGTGGCATCGAGATCATCGAAGAATTCTTCGGCGTCACCCTGGCCGAGCAACTGGCGGCCGCCGGCCGTCAGGCCGACCTGATCGCCGCCAATAATGTGCTGGCGCACGTGCCCGACATCAACGACTTCGTGCAGGGCTTCGCCCGCCTGCTCAAGCCGCACGGCGTCGCGACGTTCGAGTTTCCCTATCTGCGCCACCTGATCGACGGCCAGCAGTTCGACACCATCTACCACGAGCATTTCTCGTACCTGTCGCTGTCGGCAGTGAACACCGTCTTCGCGGCGAACGGCCTGCAGGTGTTCGACGTCGCCCACCTGCCGACCCACGGCGGCAGCCTGCGGGTGTTCGCACAGCGCGCCGACACCGGCACCCGAGCGGTTCGGCCAACGGTTGCCGAGCTGATCCGCTCCGAAGCGAGTGCCGGCCTACAGGGCCGTAGCTATTACCTCGAGCTGCAGCAGCAGGCCGAGCGGATTCGCGACGAGCTGGTGCAGTGGCTGACGTCCTGCCGCGAGCAGGGGTTGCGCGTGGCGGCCTACGGCGCTGCGGCCAAGGGCAATACACTGCTGAACTTTGCCGGCGTGAACGCCGAGCTGATCGCCTATGTGGCGGATGGCAACCCGGCCAAGCAGGGCAAGCTGCTGCCGGGCAGCCGTATCCCGATCGTCTCCGAAGCCGAGCTGCGCGCCGACCGGCCGGACGTGGTGCTGTTGCTGCCGTGGAACCTGAAAACCGAGTTGACCGAACAACTGGCGTATGTGCGCGACTGGGGCGGCCGCCTCGCCGTGGCCGTGCCTAAGGTGGAGCTGCTATGAGCGCACCGCGGATTCTCTATACCAAGCCGTCGATCACCGAGCGCGAGGTCGAATACGCCACTGACGCCGCCCGCAACGGCTGGGGCGACCGCTGTTACGCCTATATCGAGCGCTTCGAGCAGCTGTTCGCCGCGCATATCGAGGCGCCGTACTGCATCGCCACCTCCAGCTGCACCGGCGCGATGCACATGGGCCTGGCGGCGCTGGGCATCGGTGCGGGCGACGAGGTGGTCCTCGCCGACACCAACTGGATCGCCACCGCCGCGCCGATCAAGCACCTCGGCGCCACTCCGGTGTTCGTCGACATCTTGCCGGACAGCTGGTGCCTGGCCCCCGAGCGGGTCGAGGCGGCGATCACCGCACGCACCCGCGCGATCGTCGCCACCCATCTGTACGGCAATCTGTGCGACATGGACGCGCTCTTGGCGATCGGCGAGCGCCACGGCATCCCGGTGATCGAGGACGCCGCCGAGGCGATCGGCTCGAACTGGCGCGGCAAACCGGCCGGCTCGCTGGGCCGCTTCGGCACCTTCTCGTTCCACGGCACTAAGACACTGACCACCGGCGAGGGCGGCATGTTCGTCACCCACGACCGCGAGCTCTACCAGCGCGTGCTGGCGCTGAGCAATCACGGCCGCACGCCGGGCGGCAAGCAGTTCTGGCCGGAGTTCATCGGCTTCAAGTACAAGATGTCGAACATCCAGGCCGCGATCGGCTGCGCGCAGCTGGAGCGGATCGACGAGCTGATCGCGCGCAAGCGCGAGATCTTCGCCGCCTACCGGCAACGCCTGGGCGGGCTGACGACACTGACACTCAACCCCGAGCCGGTCCATGCCCGCAACGGCTACTGGATGCCGACCGCCGTGTTCGCGCCCGAGCTGGGGCTGCGGCGCGAGCGGCTGCTCAAGGAATTCGCCAGCCGCGGCATCGACGCCCGGGTGTTCTTCTACCCGCTGACCGAGACCGGCCTGTTCGGCGATGTCGCGCCGGCGCCGACCAGCCACGCGATTGCCGAGCGCGCGATCAACCTGCCGTCCTATCACGACATGAGCCGGGCCGACATCGATGCGGTCTGCGACGTGGTGCTCGACATCGTCCAGAGCGCCGAAACCGGAGTCGCAGCATGAACCGCCTGCTGAGCCAAAGCCAGGTCGAGGCCTTTCGCGACGACGGCCTACTGGTATTGCCGGGCTTCTACCAGGAGGCCCAGCTCGCGCCGATCCAGCGCGCCATCTACGACATCATCGGCCTGGTGATCGACAAATACCGGCTGGACATCCCGCGCGCACCGTTCAGTTCGGCCAACTTCGACGACGGTTATCAGGCGCTGATCCGCAGTAACCGCCGCTACGGCGGCGAAGTCTACGACGCGGTCAAACAGATCCCCGCGTTTATCCGGCTCCTCGCCGACCCGCGTCATGAAACGCTGTTTGCCGAATTGCGCGACGATGCCCAGCCGGCGATCGCGGCGGGTGGCTACGGCATCCGCATCGACAATCCGTTCGAAGACAAATTCCGCGCCAACTGGCACCAGGAATACCCGGCGCAGCTGCGCAGCCTGGACGGCCTGGTGTTCTGGAGCCCGCTGGTGCCGATCACCCCGGAACTGGGCCCGGTGGTGTTCTGCCCGGGCTCGCACCGCGAGGGAGCGCTGGCGGTGCGCACCAGCGACCCCAGCAATCCGGAGAAGGCCGGCGCCTATGCGCTGGTGCTCAATGGCGAGGCCGAGTACACCTCGCGCTATCCCCAGGTCGCCCCGCTGACCCGGCCCGGCGATCTGGTCGTCGTCGACTTCCTGGTACTGCACGCCTCGGGCTTCAACCAGGGCCAGCGCTCGCGTTGGTCGATGCAGTTCCGCTATTTCAATTATCGGGAGCCGACCGGCCGCAGCCATGGCTGGAAAGGCTCCTATGCCAACGGCGTGGATTTTCGGACCGTCCACCCCGAGCTTTGCGTGAAAGACTGATATGGACTCGTTGCAGTGCAATGTTTGCCAGGCCCCGCTGGCGGGCGCTGTGTATACCTCGCTCCCGGATCAGGCGCTGTCCTCGCTGAACCGCAACCTGGATGGCCAGCTCGAGGTGTTCTCGTGCCACGAGTGCGGCCACGTCCAGACCAGCGAGCTATACAACAGCCAGAGCTACTACGACAACGACTACGACATCCTGACCGGCAGCGAGGACGAGGACCAGATCTACAGCGTCGCGCCCGGCCAGTCACCGCTGTTCCGTACCCAGCATCAGGTCAACCTGCTGCTCGCCAAGCTCGACCTGCCGGAAGGCGCGCGCCTGCTCGACTACGGTTGCGCCAAGAGTTCGACGATGCGCGCGCTGCAAGGGCAGCGCCCGGACCTCGCGATTCACCTGTTTGACGTCAGCGACCGCTATCAGGAATTCTGGGCGAAGTTTCTCGCCAAAGAGCGCTGCGCGACCTATGAGATTCCGGCACAGTGGCACGGCTCCTTCGACGCCATCACTTCGTTCTTTTCACTGGAACATATCCAGGAGCTTGCCAACACCCTGCAGAAGATGCGCCGGCTGCTGCGTGAGCAGGGCCGGCTCTACGCCATCGTGCCGAATGTGTTCACCAATATCGGCGACTTTCTGGTCGCGGATCACGTCAACCACTTCAGCCATACCTCGATAGAGCAGCTGCTCGCGCTGCACGGCTTCGAGCTGATCGAGCTGGATGATCACAGCCACCGCGGCGCCTTCGTGATCGTGGCCAAGGTCGGCTCTGCATCCTTGGCCCAACGGCCCAGCCCGGCCGAGGTCGACCGTGTCCGCGCCGCCACCGAAACTATCAGCCGCTTCTGGCGCAACGCCGAGACCGACCTGCGCCGCTTCGAAACCGCCCACGCCGAGCACACCGCCGCGATCTATGGCGCGGGGTTCTACGGCAGCTACATCGCCGGCCGCCTGGCGCAGCCGGAGAAGGTCCAGACCTTCGTCGACCAGAACCCGTACCTGCAGGGCACCGTACTGCTGGAGAAGCCGGTCGTCGCGCTCGACCGCCTCCCTGATGGCATCCGGGCGATCTACCTCGCGGTCAACCCGGCCAGCGCCGAGGCGGTCAAGGCGGATATCGAACAGAAATTCCCCAACCGCTTCAGCTTCTTCCAGTTTCAGCCATGATCCGCACCGAAACCGTCGTGTTGCGCGCCTGGCAAGACAACGATATTCCCTCGCTGCAGGCGCTGCGCAACGATATTCCATTGCAGCAGGCCTTGATGAGCGTGCCACGCCCCAACTCGCCCGGGGCGGTACGCGACTGGCTGAACCGGAAAACGCAATCGGCCGATTCAGTGTTCTTCGTCCTGGCCGATAAAGACTCGGACGCCGTGCTCGGCTATGTGCAGCTCGCCAAGATCGACACGGTGCATCGGCATGCGGCGCTGGGGATCTGCCTGTCGCCAGCGCAGCACGGCGCGGGCGTCGCCACCGAGGCCTGCCGGGGGCTGTTTGCCTATGCTCTGCATACATTGGGGCTGCACAAGATCGTGCTGGAGGTGCTGGCCGGTAATGGCCGGGCCGTCCGGTTCTACAAAAAAATCGGCTTTGCCGAAGTGGGTCGCTGGAAGGACCACTTCCTGCAGGATCAACACTGGCACGACGTGCTGCTGATGGAAAAAGTACTGACCCCATGAACGTCGTCATCTCCCAGCCCATGCTGTTTCCGTGGGTCGGACTGCTCGAGCAGATCAGTCTGGCGGACGTGTTCGTCAACTACGCCGATGTGCAGTTTTCCAAAGGCAGCTTCACCAACCGGGTGCAGATCAAGGACGCGACCGGTTCGCGCTGGCTGACCGTGCCGTTGGAGCGTTTTCATCTCGGCGACGATATCGACCGGGTGCGATTCAAGCCGCAGGCGTCATGGCAAGACAGTCACTTGAGTCTGCTGGCGAGCGCCTATCAGGATGCACCGTATCGGCAGGACATGCTGAGTCTTGTCGAACAGGTATACGCCACGCCACACCGGAACATCGGCGAACTGGCCCAGGCCTCGATGCTGGCGGTATGCGACTACCTGGAAATCCCGTTGCGCAACAAGTTGGCCGATTCGCGTGATCTGGACATCGGCGGCAGCAGCAGCGAACGGGTCCTGGCGATCGTGATGGCGTTACGCGGCAAGAAATACATCACCGGCCACGGTGCCCGCCGCTACCTGGCCCACGAACTGTTCGAAGCCAACGGCGTCGCCGTGGAATACATGAATTACACCATGCAGCCCTATCCGCAGCAGCATGGCGCGTTTACCCCCTTTGTCAGCAGCCTCGATCTGATCGCCAATACGGGCGTGTCAGGCAGGCGCTTTATTAAACCAAGCACCGTAGATTGGCGAGAGTTTGCACATGAGTGAAATCCAGAAATTCCAAGCTGAAGTAGCCGAAAACATTCAGTCGCTTGGACAGGACAAAGATTTGCAGGCGCTGTCGCGGGTTTGGTTGCGTGAAATCACCCCGCACAAATACCCTTACAACTTCACCTGGATGGGCCGCCCGATCATCCAGTGCCCGCAAGACATCGTGGCGATGCAGGAACTGATCTGGAACATCAAGCCGGACCTGATCATCGAAACCGGCATCGCCCACGGCGGTTCGCTGATCTTCTCCGCCTCGATGCTGGAACTGCTCGCGGTATCGGGCCATGGTGACGGTCAGGTACTGGGCATCGACATCGACATCCGCGCCCACAACCGCGAAGCGATCACCAACCACCCGATGAGCCGGCGCATCACCATGCTGGAGGGCTCCAGCATCGACGAGAACATCATCAAGCAGGTCAAAGAATTTGCCGCCGGCAAACAACGCGTGCTGGTGGTTCTCGACTCGAACCATACCCACGAACACGTGTTGGCCGAACTGAACGCCTACGCCAACCTGACCAGCGTCGGCAGCTATTGCGTGGTGTTCGACACCCTGATCGAGGATATGCCGAACTCGTTCTTCGACAACCGGCCGTGGGGCGTCGGCGACAACCCGAAGACCGCCGTGCACGCCTTCCTGGCTCAGCACCCGGAGTTCGTCATCGACCGCGACATCCAGCACAAGCTGCTGATCACCGTTGCCCCTGACGGTTACCTGAAGCGTATCGCCTAACCACCGGGAGCGAAGCCTTGTCAACCAAAGAGCATGAAGACATCGTTCTTAGCATTTGCATCCCCACCTTCAACCGCGCCCGCTATCTCGAGAGCCTGCTCGGTGAGGTCGTCGCCAACATCCAGAAACTCGAATTCAGCTATGAGATCCTAATCGGCGACAATTGCTCTGAGGACACCACACCGCATGTTGTTGAGGGGTTCCAGGATCGTCTCAACATCCGCTACTTTCGCCGTCCCAACAATATCGGCAGCGGCGAGAACCTCAACCAGCTCTATCGCAGCGCCAAGGGCCGCTACTGCCTGTATCTGGCCGACGACGACCTGCCGATCCTCGACGAGGTCAGCAACAATATCGCGACGCTCGATGCCAACCCCGGCGTAGGGGTGATCTTTGCCCCGTGGGCCATCCACGACAAGCCCAGCGGGCAGGACGTCAGCCAGTTCTACACGCTGGACGGCGACTACCTGATCGAGACGCGTGACTACTCGAAGCTGTTGGCCCTCTTGGTGACGCGGCACATCTTCCCCGAGATCTATATGGCTCGGCGCGAAGTGCTGACCTCGCTGTACTTCACGCCGAATAAATACGCGTTCTGGGCCTTCGTGCATATTGCCGAGATGCTCGGTCGCTATTCCGTCTATTTCAGCGCCAAGCCGTTTTATCGCTCGGTTTCACGCTACTTCGAGGACGAAACACGCACCCAGGCGGGCATGGAAGAAGTCAAAGACGCCTGGGATCGCTACCGCGGGGGGCTGGAGTACTTGTTCGGCAAGTTCGCCGGTGACCTGTCGGCCGAAGAAAAGGCCGAATGGCAAGGCGCCATCGACCAGTTCGTCCTGCTGCGCATGAGCGTCGCGCTGCGGATCCGAACCCAAGAGGGGAAGAACTGGATCGACAACTATTTCATTGCGAACCGAATCCGATGCCTGGGCGGCGATCAGTACCTGCCGGTGCCGTATGATGTCTACCGGGTCAACGCCGCATTCGAGCACTTTGCCACCCTAACGCCATTCCTGCCGCAACAGGCCAGGCGGGCTTATCTGCAGAGTGCTCCGCCGCAGGTCTTCAACTACGCGCAAGAGTTCAACAACACCGAGTTTCTGGTGCTGGAAAACGAGCATGCCGACATTCCGGCAAATACCTTGGTACTCAGCCAGGAAAGCAGCTATCCCTTGGCCGGGCGCGTACTTGCTAATGTGATCAGCCTGTCGGAAGGCGAATTGTTGGCACAGTTCCCGTAAGCCACCGCGGATCAACTAAGCTGGGCAGCTTGACGCGTCAGCAAAACGCGCCAGGCTGCCCCGATTTTTTGGTTCAGAACAAGGTCCCGAACAATTTCCGCACCCGCTCCATCGCCACGCTGGCATGGTCCGGATCGAACGCCCCGGCGCTGCCGTTGCCCTCACCGATACGCTTGCCGGCCGCCCAGCCGGTGACACCGCACAGGTGCGCATACGGAATGCCCAACTCGCGCGCGAGCGCGGCCTCCGGCATGCCGGTCATGCCGACGATGTCGGCGCCGTCTCGCTCCAGCCGGGCGATCTCGGCGACGGTAGACAGGCGCGGCCCCTGGCTGCAGGCGTACACGCCGCCATCGACGATGTCGACCCCGGCGGTCTGGGCCGCGTCGAGCAGGCGCAGCCGCAATGTCGCATCGTACGGCTCGCTGAAATCGGCATGGGTGACCGGCCTGCCGGCCCCTTCGAAATAGGTATGCTTGCGCCCCCAGGTGTAGTCGAGAATATCGCTCGGTACCACCAGCTTACCCGGCGCCATGTCCGGGCGGATGCCGGCAACGGCGCCGATCGCCAGCACGCCGCGGATCCCCTGCTCCTGCAGCGCCCACAGATTGGCGCGATAGTTGATTTCGTGCGGCGCCAACGAATGGCCGTAGCCATGGCGGGCAATGAACACCACGCTCTGATTGCCGATACGGCCAAAGGTCAGCGCGCAGGAAGGGTCGCCGTAAGGGGTGCGGACAACGCGGCGGTGTTCTACGTCGAGTTCGGGCAGGCGGGCCAGGCCGCTGCCGCCGATGATGGCCAGCATGATGCTCTCCTTATTAACGCCTCCAACAACCCCCTCCTGGCGTTGTTGCACTGCCTTGCCGTACTGTTTTGTACTGTCTACGGCAGCGCGCCTAGCCAGGATCGCTACGCTGGGCTTTGTTGGCGGCTCTTATTCTGTCTTGCAGGATTCGATGAATGCTGCGCACGGGTGATGCTGATGTAATCCTACTCCGAAAAGCAGCGCCCCGCGCCAGCACTGCCGGGGCGGAGCGTATCGGTGTAGCGCCGGAAAAGCTCTCGGGCCAAGAATGCGGCAAATTAATGCATTTCCCCAAACTTTTCCTTCGACATCTTCCTCATCTCGTCAACGCGGCAAACTGGCATCGTCACAGCGCAGGAGGGATCGCCCGAACTGGCGGCAGCGCAGCTGCTTATTTGAGCCTTAAAGTTTTCGCGTCCTGCCCAAGAGCTGACGCTCAGCCCCTTCTTGGATCGATATCTGCACGATGATAGAGGACCGCGAAGACCGCTGATAATTGAGGCATGGTGCTGAGCGGCCCACGGTGCCAACGGCTCGGTACGAGCCCCCGGGACGCCCCTCATCGAAATGCACTGCCCTCGGCATGGGCAAAAGGGTGATCGCTCCCGATTGAACAATCACCCCACTCTCATCCCACGCAATTCGACTTAGCCGGCGAACGCGGCCCAACTTCCCCAGCTCACGGCCCCGAAGATCAGCCCGAGCGCCAGCAAGCGCGGCCCGTGCAACTTCGACCACAGCAGAAAGCCGGTGAGCGACAACACGATCAGCGCCCCCGCCAGGGTGTCGGCGAGCAGGATCCAGCCGGCGCCCAGCCCGTTGGCCTTGTGCAGCTGGGTCAGCATGCCCCAGGCGTTCTGCTCCACCCGCTTCACCTCGGCATAGCGGTTGCCGACGCTCCAGGTCGCCTGCACCGCAAAGCCGGGCTTGGCCACGTTCGCCGACCATTCGGCCGGCTTCTGCACCGGCTGATCGTTCCAGACCACCGTCTTGGCCGGCTGTACCTTGGGGCGTGCCGGCTTGCTCGAGTGGGTGTAGTCGGCCAGCCAGCGGGCAAAGGCCTGTGGATCCTGCTGAGCCTTGTCAGGCAGTGCGACCTGTATCGTGCTCTCGACACTGGCGACGGCGGGGATCTTCATCACCGCGCGATGGTTGAGCAGGATGCCGGTGCTGCCGAACAGCAGCCCCAGCGCCCCGCCCCACAGGCCGAGCCAGGCGTGCACCCGCTTCAGCCACTTGAGCACCGCGCCCTTCCTGAGCGGGTCCGGCAGGAAACCGGTGTGGTTGGCCTTGAGCATTACACCTCCCCCCACATTCGCATCAGGTTGTGATAGCAGCCAACCAGGCGGGTCCGCACCTCGCCCTCGGCCTGACTCGCGGCCAGCGCCTGGATGGCGCTGTCCAGGTCGTACAGCAAGGTACGCTGCGCATCGTCGCGGACCATGCTTTGCACCCAGAAGAAGCTGGCCAGCCGGGCGCCTCGCGTCACCGGGTTGACCCGATGCAGGCTGGTGGCCGGGTAGACCACCATGTCCCCGGCCGCCAGCTTGACCGAATGCGCGCCATAAGTGTCCTCGATCATCAGCTCGCCGCCGTCGTACTCGTGCGGCTCGCTGATGAACAAGGTGGCCGATACGTCGGTGCGCAGCTTTCGTCCGTTGCCGGGATTGATGCGTACCGAGCCGTCCACATGGCTGCCGAAGTTCATCCCTTCGGCGTAACGATTGAACAAGGGCGGATAGACCTTGTCCGGCAGTACCGTGCTGATGAACAGCGGGTTTTGCTCCAGCGCCGCCAGGATCAGGTCGCCCAACTCGTTGGCGAGCGGGCTATTTTCGGCCAACTGCTGATTGTGTTTGACCGACGCACTCTGGTAGCCGGCGGTAACGCGCCCATCCACCCAGTCCTCGCCGGCGCGATCGAGCCGATCGCGCACGAAGGCAAGTTGGGCGGGGCCAAGTACCCGTGGAATATGGATCAACATGGTGCTTAACCCCTGCTCATCAGAAGCGATAGGTGCCGGTAACGAGCGCCGTGCGTCCCGCAGCCGGAACGGCACGTCCACCGTCGGACGGAATCAGCGCGTCGTAGTACTTGCGATTCGCCAGGTTCAGCACGTTGACGCGGATGTCGTACTTCAGCTGATGGTAGGCGACGGTCGCATCGAGGCGCGTGTAGCCGCCCACCGACACGGCGTCGGCATTGCTGGCGTAGCGCTCGGACATGTACAGCAGCCCTCCGCCCACTTCCCAGCTCGGCGTCAGGTTATAGGTGCTCCACAAGGTGGCGGTATTGCGCGGCGTATTCGCCGGCGTATTGCCCTGGGTGCCGTCCTTGGCCTTGACGATAGTGGCATCCAGATAGGTGTAGCCGGCCATGATCTGCCAGGCCTTGGTCAAGTGCCCAACCGCCCCCACTTCGGCACCGTTCACGCGGATGTCGCCGGCCAGTTGATAGAGGCCGGTGGCCGCGTCCAGAGTACGCGCATTGGTCTTTTCCACCTGGAACAACGCCGAGTTCAACGATAGGCCGCCGTCGAGCAGATCCCACTTGGCGCCCAGCTCGTACGAGCGGTTCTTTTCCGGGTCCAGGTTCTGGGTGCCGTTAGTCACCGTCAATGCCTCGAGCGACGGGTCGAACGAGGTACCGTACGACAAGTAGTACGACTGACTATCGCTCGGCTGGTAGATCAGGCCGCTGCGCACGCTGGTGAAAGTGACATTCTGGCTGGCCGAGGCCGGTGCGCTGGTGGTGTTGTTGATCTTGGCATCGAAGCGGTCCCAGCGCAGGCCGGCGACCACCTTCCATTCACGGGTCAACTCCAGCGTGTCGTTGGCATACACGCCCAGGGTGTTGGCCGAAGACTCGGCCTTGTTGCCAGGCACGGTAGTGACAGTGGCCGGGGTCGACAGGTAGGCAGGATCGAGCAACGACACCTTGGGCAGACCGCTACGGGTATAGCCCTGGTTGCTGTAGCTATCGTGCCCCACTTCCACGCCGGCAAGCACCGTGTGCTTGACCGGCCCGGTATCGAACTTGGCAATTAGGTCGGTCTGGTTGAACAGCGAGCTGTCTTCGATATAACGGTCGTGGCTGGCCAGTTGGACGAACAGTTGACTAGACGGCAGTGTGGTCGGGTTACCAAGCGTTCGGTTCAGTGTCACGCCGCCGGCGGTGACGATGGTACCGCCTGAGGTCTCGCGTGCATCGGTGGTGTAGTGGTTGTACTGGGTCTGGTTACGCAGCGTCAGGTTGGGGCTGAACTTGTGCTCGACCTTGGCGCCGAGCGCGGTCACGTCCTGAATGGTTCGGTCGTCGGTCAGGCCGTAGTACTTGTTGCGCGGCACGTTCGACGGGTGACCGTTCACCGGCAGGAAGCCGTAGTCGGGCATGTCGTTGTTGTGCTGGACCAGTGCCGACAGGGTGATCTCGGTCGGCGTGCCGATGCCGAAGCGCAGCGACGGTGCAACGCCATAGTCCTTGGAGGACATCACGTCGCGGTCGGCGGTCTTCAGGTCTTGGCCGAATGCCGACACGCGCAGCGCCGAGGTGTCCGACATCGGTTGATTGATGTCCAGCGTGCTGCGGACTCTGCCGTCGGTGCCGATCGTCGCCGATACTTCGCGCAGCGGCGTCAACTCGGCCTTCTTGCTGACCTGATTGATCACGCCACCGGTCGAGCCCCGTCCGAACAGCATCGACGACGGGCCTTTCAGCACGTCGACCGACTCGACGAAGAAGGTGTCGCGGTAGTACTGGCCGCGATCACGCATCCCGTCCAGGTAGATATCGGTCCGCGCCGAGAAGCCGCGCAGGTTGATGTTGTTGCCGATCTGACCGCTCTCGGCCGCCCCGATGGTGATCCCCGGCACGTTACGTAACGCGTCGGTCAAGGAGGTCGCCCCCTGCGCCTCCATCACCGCCTTGTTGACCACGTTGACGGTCTGCGGGATGTCGCGGATCTCGGTCAAGGTTTTACCGACGGTGGTCGCCACCGACTGGTAGTCGCGATTCTCGATCGGCTTGCTCGTGGCGCTCACCGTCACCGTCGGCAACGCTGCCTCTTCCGCATGAACAACAGGAGCTACCGCAAATACGGCGGCCACCACTGACGCGATAGGTTTGAACTGGAACTGCATGACTTCCCCTTGCTTATGTTTTTTTGGACCAGTCTGGTCTGGCCACTGCTCGTGAAATGCCGGCGAGATGCTAATGAAAATGCGCATTAGTATCAATTGCACTTAAAACATTCGATGCATTTAATTTATTTTGACTTTTATTTTTAATAAAAATAGTTAAATAGCATTTACCGATATTGCAAATCGAGGCTAAAGACCAGTCGGGGGAAGGCACGCGTAATTGCAGGGGCTCGTTCACTACCACCGGGTGGCGGCACAGTGTCGGTCGGACAAGGAACGAGTATCGCTCCCATACTCCGGCGAGCCAGACGGCATCGCGATCGACATTGTTATGCGGCCCGCCGCTCGCACTAGACAGGGCCAATGAAAAAACCCCGCCGAAGCGGGGTTCTTTTTAAGACGACAAAGTCCGGTTTAGCTAATACGCAAAGCGCCGTGACGATCTTCCAGCAGGCGTTCCACCAGGCTGCCAAACAATACGCCAAGACTCGCCCACAGGATGGCCTGAATGCCGAACGACGCCATCCGGAAGCGCCACAGCAGTACGGCCGAGAACTGATCGGGGATTTCGTTCACCTCGGGCAACAGCCATTGCGCCAGCAGTACGATCGCGAGAAACACCACGCCCGCGATCAAGCTGGCGTTCCAGACGCCGATGCGAGCGGCGAGCCGTCGGGCCAGGAACAGCGCAATAGCCAGGGCCGCCAGGGACAGGCCGATCATCGTGAAGAACAGCGCGGTACGCGAGCCGATGGTGCCGGGGTCGCCAACCGCAGGTGGGTTGGGTGGATACTTGAGAAAGGGCACGAGCGCAAAGGCGACGAAGCCGAACAAGGCCATCAATGCCGACGTGGCACGCGCATGCAGCGTGCCGACGCGGCCGTAAGCAAAGGCGAACACCAGGGCGAACAGGCCGCCTACAGCGGTGCCAAACACTCCGACACCGGTAAACAGGCCGATGCCAGCCTGTACGTCGCGGCTGACCAGTTCCGGCATGGCGTCATGCTCATGCCCGCCACTCTTTGCCTGCTCCATTTGCTCTTCGAAGGCGATGGCGCGATCAACTTGTGGTTCACCGACGATCTTGGCAAAACCAAAAGCCAACAGACTCGCCAGAAAACCCGCGATCATGCCGCGGATCAACAGACTTCTCACCATGGTGGGCTCCTCTTTCAATGGCAGGGGAAGCCCAGCAGGTGTCGTCCATCATGAACAAACTCATGCACGTACATGCTGTTGAAGACGGCGGCCGCACCTTCTTCAACGCCGACGAAGTAGATGGCAATGAGCATAAGAATGCTGCCAAAAATCGCCCATGGCAGCAGTTCGCGAACAGGAATGGAGACCGGTTGAATGGTCGGTGCGATGGTGGTGCTTGCGTGCATGATGTATCTCCTTGAGGATGACGCGTCCCGAAACGGATCGATGGTTCGATGTGAAGGTCTGACTTTTCATCCTCATTCGTCGAAACGACGCATCAGGTAGATACACAGTGGCGCGACCGTGCCGGATTCTCACCAGCTTCCTCTCATCGAAGTGCTGTGCATTCTAGAGGGGCGTACTCACATGTCAAAGAACTTTGCCGACTGAAAGGGTGGTCAACAGGATGACGACACGCATCACCTTGCTGTGCCAGCCGGCGACCGCCGCCCTGCGCGCCGGACGATTTCCGGCAGACGAGCCGTTGGATCTCGCGCAAGCCGAAAGAGTCGCGGGTCTAGCCCATGCCTTCGGCCAAGCAGACCAGGTGCTGTGCAGCCCGGCGCGCTGCGCTCAGCACACCGCCAGGGCTTTGGGACTCTCGCCCACGATAGAACCCGCTTTACGAGAGGTGGACTATGGCCGCTGGTCGGGACTTTCGCTCAAAGAAATCAATGAGGCAGAACCCACCGAGCTGGCCGCATGGCTTTCCAACCCGGGGCTTGCTCCGCACGGTGGAGAGCCTCTGCTGGCGACGATCGAACGCGTCGGCCAATGGCTCGGCCACTATCACTGGTCAGCGGGACACACCCTGATCATTACTCACGCCAGTGTGATCAAATCGGCCATTTTGCATGTCTTGCAGGCGCCCGCTCAGGCCTATTGGCAGCTCGACATTGCCCCACTGACCGAAACGAGCCTATCGGTGTTCCAAGGTCGATGGCGTTTGAGTTCCAGTGGCAGTCCCGCCGGTGTTTGAAGTGGCGCTCGACGAATCCGCCACAAGCCGGTCTGTTTCGAACTAGACGAGAACAACTGACCGGCCATCCCTAGCCCAATTCATCTATTCAGAACCGAAGCCTAGCTATCCAGTGCCGCTTTTGAATACGCGACGATGGCAATGCCCCCCCTGATGCCAAGCATCAGGGGGTTCTGTCAGTACCGTCTGGAGCGGTCCGCACAGGCGTTAGCGAAGGCAGCGGGCTCAACCAAGCGCCTCAGCCTGGCGACCTATTCTGCGTTCGCGTCTATTTGAGAACGACTGTAGCGTCTGAAAAAACTCATGAACTACAGATTCTGCAAATTAAAGTCATCATCTGCCCCGGTTTCACTGTGTAGCCGCTCCTCATAAGAGCCCTATTTAGGGCCAATACCTTCGACACGACGATTAGCAGCCCTATTAGGGGCTCTTATGGGCACAGGCATGTGCACCATGCTCATCGCGCGCGGCTTCAGGAGATCGAATACGATGATAAACAGAACGACATTTTGCACTATAGGAACGGAGATAAGCGGGGCTTGAGCGGCCTTGCCCCCCGCGACCGTGGCGGCTGCTCTCGGGGTAGGAATCATGAGGGTTCGTGGCCCTAGGCCAGCCTACGCCACGCGGCATGTGCGGGAACGGACAAAGAAGCGGCATTCTCCGCATGGGTGGCACTGATGCCACCTGACACAAGGCGTCATGCGACCAGACACTCAGCTAAAGCGCTATCGCTCGGCGCAGAAGATAGGCCTGGCCTTGGCCGAATACTGCTGAGCGGGCACACGGCGCAGCCGCGTAATCGTTTTTTAAGAACAGCGGTCATTTTTAAGCGTCTTTCCAGCCATCTAATCGAAAATCATGCTTCCCATCGGATACCAATACGCCGAGCCTCGTCTACTCGGACTGGCAGGTGTGATTGTGCTGGCTGGCGACATAGGCTTGAAGCATCACGGCGTGGAGTGGGCCAAGACGCTGACCGAGCACGCCCCGAATACGCCGATCATCATGGTGGCCGGCAACCACGAGTTCTACGGTGGGCACTTCGACAAGACACTGATTGCCATGCGCGAGGCAGCCATCGGCTCTAACGTGCATGTTCTGGAAAACGATGCTCTTCTTATCGACGATATACGATTCCTCGGCTGCACGCTCTGGACCGACCTCCGTCTCTACGGCCCCGGGGATGCAATGCGTTGGTCGATGGAGGAAGCCAGCCGGTGCATGAACGACTTTCATCGCATCACCTTCAGTAAAGGGCAAGTCGGCTATGCTCGACCCTCATCTTAGTTCAACCAACCTGGCTTGCTCAACGGTTCTTTAACCGGCATGCCCGAGACGCTCGATCAGCTTCGGATGCTATTCAGCTAGTGCAGCGAGACTTGCCATGGATGAAAGGAAAGTAAGTGGATGACCCCAGCTAGTCAGAAGATCCGGTTTTTTCGCGGAAAAATACCGTCCTTCGAATGTGTGTCAGTCTGCCATGACTGTTGCGGGCCGGTGACGGCTTCTAGCGAAGAAGTCGCGAGACTACCCGAGAAGAGTGATGCAGCTCATGCCGCTGCGCTCGCTGAATGGAACTGTCCCTACCTCGGCGCCAAAGGATGCGAAGTGTATGTAGAGCGCCCATTGATTTGCTGGCTGTTTGGCACGACGCCGCGGTTGACTTGCCCACATGGCCGGCGCCCCGAGGTAATGATCGCCCCCATGATTGAAGCCCAGATTCATCAGTTCCTGGCGGAGACGAGGCAGACACTAGTCTGACCGGGGAGGGGCTCTGCGAGAAGAGTAGGTGAGGTATTACGCCAATGCACATATACTTCACATGTGATTAACATTTTTGCATGTAACTCGTCATGGAAAACAAAACGGCCCGCCTGACTCTGCTCATCGACCCAGAGAAGAAGAAAGCCTTCGAAAAGCTTTGTGCGACACAGGACCGTACTCCTTCCCAGGTCGTGCGTCAGATGATCCGCGAGTACCTGCAGCAGCATGGTGTTGAGTACTCGACAAAGAGCAAGATCAGCCAGGCTAAGTAGCACCGTCATTCGCAAGGGCTGGCGGCATGACCAACGGGGCCAGATGATGGAGCACGATATACAGGTATTTCTCGACTGCGAATTTACCGACTTCATTGATATCAACCTGATCAGCATCGGTCTGGTCGACGAAATGATCGGGGGTTCTATGCAGAACGTAATGACTTTGATCGCAGCACTTGCAGCGCCTTCGCCCAGGAAGCCGTGCAACCAAAGCTTGGACAGGCAGACGTCAACACGATGAGTCGGCCACAGTTGCGGCAGGCGCTGGAGCAGTGGTTTGCGGCCTGTCCCGCAGGCGCCACGCTCGCGTGTAATCACCACTACGAACTGCTCATCGACGCACTCGATGGTGAGCTACCGCCGAATATCAGCCATCGCCTCGACCTGAGCTTGCTCGGTCCGTCGTTCCAACAATCCGTCTCCGCTGACCATGCCGTTCCAGGACAAGCCTGGCATCACGCGTTACATGACGCCCGGGCCTTCCTTGCCGCATGGCAAGCACTTCCCGAAGAGGAAAAAGCTTTTAGTCCTCCCTCTTAGTCGCCGAGATCAATCGTCGTTGCTCTGTTCCCCCCGCTCACTCTGGTCTCGCTCCAGGACGACCGTTGCAATGGTTTTCCTGCCGTCATGTACTTGAAGCCGACGTCCCTGCAGCAAAGGGAAATTGACACGGGCATTGTGAAAGGAATGGACCAACAGCCCGAACGGCAGATATCGGACAAAGGCGCCTCCGGCAAGGATGGCCGGTAACGAATGCGCCCCCAATACCCCCTGCCGTCCAAAATGAAATGGTCTGTCGCGGGCTCAGTGGACACTAACTTAAGGTGGATAATCCCCACCAAGGAGTGTTCATGACCCAAACCCGTAGAAGTTTTCCCGAATCATTCAAACGCGAAGCCGTCGAGCAAGTGCTGGCCGGCAGCTCGCTACGTCACGTGGCCCAGGCGCTCGACATCACCGAGGCATTGCTGGGCAAATGAAAGCGCCAGTAGCTAACGGCCGGCGAGCAGGCCTTCCCTGGCAACGGTAAACAGCTCGGCGAAGCCGCTGAACTCAAACGGCTACGCGACGAACTCGCGCGCGTCACCATGGAGCGCGACGTGTTAAAAAAGGCGCTCGCCATCTTCTCGCACCCCACGAAGTAAGGTTTCAGGTCATTGAAGCGCTAGCCGAGCGGTATCCGGTGGCGCTGATGTGCCGGCTGCTGCGTGTCTCTCGCAGTGGCTACTAGGCATGGCGGCAACGTCCGCCTTCAGCGCGGGAGATGGCCAATCGTCGCTTGTTACGGGAAATCCGTGTGGTGTTTGCCGAGGTGAACGGCCTTTATGGGCATCGGCGGATTCATGCCGAACTGCTCGCACAGGGCATGAACTGCGGACAGCATCGGATCGCTCGTCTGATGCGGGAAAGTGGCTTGCGGGTGCGCTCACGTAAACGCTGGCGGCCCGTTCCAGGTAGCAAGCATGTGCTGCCGGTGGCACCGAACCGACTGGAGCGCCAGTTTGCAGCCCCTGGGGTGAACCAACGCTGGGTGTCGGATATGACCTACATTCGGACCGAGCAGGGCTGGCTATATTTGGCCATCGTGCTGGATTTGCACTCGCGTGCGGCGGTGGGCTGGGCAACGCATCACCGTATGCAGCAAGAGCTGGTCCATGCCGCCTTGACGATGGCCGTAGCTCGACGTCAGCCGCAAGGGGAAGTACTGCTGCATTCCGATCGGGGTAGTCAGTATTGCGCGTACGCCTATCAGGCCCTGCTCAAACGGTACGGCATCCTGCCGAGCCATTCCCGTGCAGGAAACTGCTGGGACAATGCGGCAATGGAGAGTTTCTTTCGTTCACTGAAAGCGGAGCGGGTTGACCTGACTCGTTACCGGAGCTACGAGGAAGCCCGGCGGGATTTATTTGACTCCATCCGGTTCTACAACCACCAGCGCCGCCACTCAACGCTAGGCTATCTGAGCCCGATAGAATTTGAGCAGCGCCAGGCGCTGCTCAGGGCTTAACCAACCGTCCGCCGAGCCCGGGACAGATCAGGGCAAGGTTGAACAGATTTCGGAGCGAAGCGCTACGATTTTGCAGCAGCCAGACCACCGAGAGGCTGACCGGCTCTGGTGCGTTGCTAAGGAATGTCCGTTCAGGTGGTTTTGTCGTGGGCGATCGTCTGGATTTTTTCCCAAACGCGGCCAGACTTGGGAACATCGAGGTTGAAAATTGTATTGAACGTGTCCGCGAGATGATCCGCGCTCGTGATGTGTTGTTCGCTGACGCTGTCTGCCGTCACGCTGAGCAGGCAATCGTTCTTCAGGGCGACATAGCCATCCGCAGTATGCCGCAGGATCGCCAGCGCGTTTGTGAACGGCGAGCTGGGATCCTGCGTCAGCCAGCCAAGCGTAGCGGCTATGGCGGCCTCGTCGCTGTGATCGGGCCGGAAATCGAAGCTGTGCGCGAGACCATTCGCATGGTTATTGAAGCGCAGCCAGCCGTCGTCCGTCGGCAGAATCGAAAAATCGAAGCCGCGCTGGCTGATCGGCCCGACGGCAAGCGGTACAGGTTCGACGATGGCGTCCGCCAAGCCGACCTCGGCAAGGTACGGCCGGTCGAGATCGACACGCAGGGTCAGATGGTTGCCGATGGCGATATCGCCCATCATTTCACGATTGACGCCGCCGCATAGGCGGGTCACGCGGAAACCGAGCGCGGCGAGCGCCGCGCCGAACAGACCGTTCATCTCGTAGCACCAGCCGCCGCGCTTGCCCTCCACCATTTTGGCGAAGGCGTCGGCCGGGGCGACCGAAGACGGCCATCCCATGAAAGCATCCAGCGCCTCCCAGGTGAAGGCCATGAGATGGGCGCGATGAAGTTTCGATAGGCTGTCGACATCGAGAGAAACCGGTCGGCCCACCCCGATCCTTGCGAGATAGGCGTCCAGTTGGCCGGACGTCAGGGTCATTCCACTTTCGCTTGGAGAGACGTACGTCATTTTTCGGTTTCCTTTCGATGGACCATTTTCGATGGTTTTCGCCGTGATCAGCGGTGCCACTCATGCGGCGGACAGGGCGCTTTGGGAAGACCTGAGTACGAAGTCCTCGATTTCTGCCACGAGCCGCGCAGGCCCCGGACCTTCCTCGGCAATGGCATGTCCAAGTGCCGCCGCCCGCTCGGCGAAGCTCGGTTCGGAAAGGACGCGCCGCACGGCCTCGCCGAGTATTTGCGGGGGTACTGAAGGGTCGAGGCGCAGGCCCGCACCGTGATAGTCCACACGTGCGGCATTGTCGTTCTGATCGCGTCCCATCGGGAGAACGACGAGGGGGACGCCGTGGTGCAGCGATCGCATGATCGTGCCGTGCCCGCCGTGGGTAACGACGGCGCGGGCTTTGGTCAGGATGTCGTCATGCGCTGCATTGGGAAGAATGGTGACATTCGCCGACGACCGAAGGCGAAGCCCCTCGAGTGCTTTGCCGAGGGTGACGACCACCTCGACCGGCTCCCCGGCCAAACCGGATATCACCCGCTGGAGCACATCGGCCTGCCCCTGATTGGTGGTGCTGAACGATACCAGCACGAGTGGCCGTATCTCGCGCGCTGGCTGGCTCGTCCAGCGCTCCTGGGCCCAACTCGGCATCTCCAGAAGCGGCCCCACATAGCGCACATGGTCCGGCAGGCGCTCGGAGGGAAAGTCGAAGCTGCGGCTGGTGGCAAGAAGATGGCGGCCGGCACTCAAGGGCTGTTCGTGGACATGGGCCAACGGCGCGACGCCGAAATGAGCGCGGGCGGCGTTGAGACCAGGCAGGAAGCCATCCCATACTTGCTCGACCATTACCGAAACCTCGGCGTCGCGCGCTCTGTCCGCCGCCGACCGGGCAGGCTGAAAGCCCGGACCGAACGGTGGATGTCCGGGAAGAGGCCAGAGCGAGATGTTGCTTGCGAGCAAGGCCGTCGGAACCTTCGCAACTTCGCCCGCGAGCATACTGCCGAACAGCAGATCCGAACCGAGAAGGAGATCGGCCGGCCCCGTTGCCAGTGTTTCGAGAATATCCTCGGCATAGGATTGCGCTGGTCCGACGAAG
This sequence comes from Neisseriaceae bacterium JH1-16, assembly GCA_025989215.1. Taxonomy (GTDB): domain Bacteria; phylum Pseudomonadota; class Gammaproteobacteria; order Burkholderiales; family Chromobacteriaceae; genus Crenobacter_A. The sequence continues at coordinate 356,218 of JAPDNP010000004.1, forward strand.
ATCCGTTCGCATCCTCTTTGGAAGCCGGCCAGGGAATCGGCGGTTTCCCAATCACGCACGAAGCAGCTTTCGGGTGAGCGATCCGGCCGGTTCGGGGCGCGCTTCCATGGCAGGAATTGAGCCCCCGCCTCGATCGCCTCCGCTCTCATCGTGTCGTCGGCGATAAGGCGCACGTCGTGGCCCCGGCCGGCGAGGGCTCGCACGGCCGCGAGCGTCGGCGGCACGTTGCCGCCGCCTTCCCAGCTGACAGCCAGGATGCGCAGATGCGGCGCCACATCTGTCGTCTTTATCATTGCCTTGATCCTTTCCCGATGGAGACCGGATCAGTTCGTCGTCTCCTCACGCAGCAGGCGCTCGATCGCCTGCGTCATGAGCCGGTGTGTCTCCGCCGCCGAATGTCTTTGCGCCCGGCGCAGCAGATACCAGATCCAAACATCGGTCTGGGCCAACAACTGCGCGAGCCGATCCCCGCGGGACTGGCCATCGAGCTTGTCGAGCCAGGCCCTGAACATGCCCTCGATCCACTCGCGATGCCCCTTGCGTCCACGGTCGAGGACGGCGGCGAATTCCGGAATGCGCGCTTCCTGCCCGAGCGTCCGCACGATGATGTCGCCGGTGCGTTCGTAATCGTCCATCAGGAGCGTGACGATGTCCGCCACGCTTTGGGCCGGCGTGCTCCAGCGTTGGGCCCGGATCGAGACATCCATCTGGGTTGCCATGGCGCTGAGCACGCCGGTCTTGCTGCCGAAACGCCGTATCACGGTTTGGCGGGTGGTGCCGGCCGCGGCGGCGATGTCGTCGAGAGTGATCTCGTCGAACCAGCGCTCTTCGAGGAGCGCGATCAAGGCATCGACGATCTGCTGCTCGGTCTCCTGGACCGCATTGGCGCGCGCCGACTGGCGATAGGCTCGTGGAGGCATCGTGTCGCCCTCAATTTCATATTACTCAGTGTAACCCGAAACTAAGGGATTTCAACGGGGGTTGACGACGCGCGGAGTTGCAACGTTGGATTGTGCTCGGCGTGATTGCAGGAAGAACCGCTCCTGCGACCTTGTGTGGTCTGTTGCCCGCTGGCCACGGCGACCACGCTCACCGCTTTGAGGTGACCTTCAGCGAAGACGGCCATGACCATGAACATCATAGCCACGGTCACTATGATCACGATCACGACCATGGTCATGACCATTCGCATACATTCGAGTCGAGCGGGGAGTATTATCAGGATGCCCACGAACGGGCCCACGCCGAGGATATCTCACAAGGAGCCACCATCGTGTTACCTGGCACGGTAGGGGGTAATTCGTCCATAAGGTTGGGACGCAATGCCTCCGTTACGATGAGCCTCCTAGCGAGGCTCATTTCTATGTTGGCTCAAGCCATGGGCCCGAGTGAATAGCCCTTAGTTTGCTAGCCACTTTAGATGGCTGCTTCTCTTGCTGAAGCAGTCATTACTCGGCTAACGCCAGAGTGGCAGCTTTGACCGAAGTGCAGCCGCTCAAGACTGCATCACTAAGTGGCAGCTCTTGGCCGAATCCCGACACTTAGAGTTTACGCTTACAAATCTAACAAGTATTTTGAAGACCATTACGATGGCAACATAAAACCCCCTGATGCCAAGCATCAGGGGGTTTCTGTTAGTACCACTTCGGCCACCCAAGTCGACAAGCCGACTCGCAGGCTTTAGCAACGACTAGCGGGCTAAACCAAACGCCTCAGTTCGCGACATTGTTCTACGTTCGCGACTTTTTTTAAGAACTACAACGACCGAACCTTGGCCGAACGATTATTTCAGCGCGTAGATCGCTGGCAGGTTGCGCCAGGCACCACGCACATCCATGCCGTAGCCGAAGACATAGCGGTCCGGCATGTCGATGCCGACATAGTCGGCCTTGAGCGGCTTGTCCTTGTTGATCATCTTGTCGGCGAACACCGCACAGTGGAAGGACTTGGCGCCCATTTCCATCACGCGGTCGCGGATCGCGGCCATGGTGTGGCCTTCGTCGAGGATGTCGTCGAGCACCAGCACCACGCGGTCGCGCACGTCCTCCTTCGGCGCCATCTTCCACAGCAGTTCGCCGCCTTGGGTCTTGTCGCCATAGCGGGACACGTGCACGTAGTCGAAGTCGAGCGGGAACGCGAGCTTCGGCAGCAGTTGGCCGGTGAACACCACCGCGCCGCCCATCACCGCCAGCACCAGCGGGTAGGTATTGCCGAGGTCTTCGGTGATCTCGGCGGCCATACGATCGACCGCGGCGGTCACTTCCTCGGCGGTGAACAGCACGTCGGCGCTGTTGAGGATACCGTTGGCTTCAGCAATATTGGGCATGGTCACTCCTAACGACATAAGCGTGAAAACGCCCCTTTCGGGGCGTCGATTGGGTTAGCGTGAAGTCTCTAGCAATCGAGAGTCTTCAAATAATCGGCGAATTCTACCCCGACCTCGGGATGCTTGCAGCCATAAGCGATGGTTGCCTTCAAATAACCCAATTTGGAACCACAGTCATAGCGGGTGCCGGCAAACGGCAAGGCCAGCACCGGCTCTTCCTTCAGCAATGCTGCGATGCCGTCGGTCAGCTGGATCTCGCCACCGGCGCCTGGGCGGGTCTCGCGCAGCTTGTCGAAGATGCGCGGCGACAGGATATAACGGCCGACCACCGCCAGCGTCGACGGCGCGACGTCCGGATGCGGCTTCTCGACGATGCTGCTGACCTGCTGGCGGCCTTCCGCCGCCGGGGCGACTTCGACGATACCGTAGGAACCGGTCTCCTCGCGGGCAACGTTCTCGACACCCAGCACCGAGGCGCCGCTGGCCTCGTAGAGCTTCACCATCTGCTCCATCGCGCCCGGCTCGCCGTCGATCAGGTCGTCGGCCAGGATCACAGCGAACGGCTCGTCGCCGACCGCCGGACGGGCGCACAGCACCGCGTGGCCAAGACCGAGCGCCTCGGTCTGGCGGATGTACAGGCAGCTGACGTGCGGCGGCAGTATCTCATGCACCAGCGCCAGCAGCTTGTGCTTGTTGCGGATCTCCAGCTCGGTCTCCAGCTCGTAGGCCTTGTCGAAGTGGTCCTCGATGCTGCGCTTGTTGCGACCGGTGACGAAGATCATCTCGGTGATGCCGGCGGCAACCGCCTCTTCCACCGCGTACTGGATCAACGGCTTGTCGACGATGGGCAGCATCTCTTTCGGGCTGGCCTTGGTCGCCGGCAGGAAACGGGTGCCCATACCGGCCACCGGGAAGACGGCTTTAGTAATTTTTTTCGTCATCTTGCTCACGTCATCTCTGGTAGTGTCACCGGCCATTTTACCCACAGGATACGGCCGGTCCCAAGTCGGATCTAAAAGCCGACCACTCAGCCGCCCAGCAGCGCCTGCAGCCCGGCCTCGTCGAGCACCGCCACGCCCAGCTCCTCGGCCTTGGCGAGCTTGCTGCCGGCCGCCTCGCCGGCGACCACGTAGTCGGTCTTCTTCGATACGCTGCCGGCGACCTTGCCGCCGGCCGCCTCGATCATCGCCTTGGCCTGATCGCGGCTCAGTGTCGGCAGCGTGCCAGTCAGCACCAGCGTCTTGCCCTCCAGGACTTTCTTCACCGACTCGTCGGCCTCAGGTAGCGCCGCCAACAACTCGGTGCGCAGCGCGTCGAGCGTGGCGAGGCGCTCGCGATGCCCCGGCTCGTCCAGCCAGTCGGCCAGCGCGTTGACCACCTCGGCCGGCAGCGCCAGCTCGATCACTTCGCGGCGCGGCTGCTCGGCCAGCGCCGCGAGGCCGGCGATCTGGCCGGCCAGCTGCTGCGCGCGGATCTCGGTCAGCTTCGGGATGCCGAGCCGCGCCAGCAGCAGCGCCGGCTCCAGCCGTTCGGCCAATCTCGGGCTCGGCGCATGCTCGTCCTGCGGCGCGACCCCGGCGGCGAGCAGCGCGTCGAGGCCGGCCTCGTTGTTCGGCTCAGCGAAGAACTCGGCGATCGACTCGGCGACCACCGCGCCGATGTCGGGCAAGGCTGCGAGCAAGGCGGCCGGTGCGCGGCGTACATAGTCGAGGCGGCCCAGCCAGTCGGCCAGCGTCTTGGCGGTCGACTCGCCGACGTGACGGATGCCGAGCGCGAACAGCAGCCGCGCCAGCGGCGGGGTCTTGCTGGCGGCGATGCCGTCGAGTAGGTTCTCCGCCCACTTGGTCGCGACCTTGCCCTGCTGTACCGTCTCAGGCACCACGCCGTCGCGCTCATCGGCACGGCGCTTCATCTCCAGCAGGTCGTCCAGCGTCAGCTTGTACAAGTCGGCGACACTGTTCACGTATTCGAGATCGACCAGGTTCTCGACATAGCGTTCGCCCAGGCCGTCGATGTCCATCATGCGGCGACCGGCGAAGTGCTGGAGCGCCTGGCTGCGCTGTGCGCGGCAGATCAGGCCGCCGGAACAGCGTGCGATCGCCTCGCCCTCCTCGCGCACCACGTGACTGTCGCACACCGGGCAGCGGGTCGGCAGGCGATAGGCCGGATGGAGCGGCTGCTCGGCCGGCTCGAACAGGTCGGCGCCACCCATCGCCGGCTGCATCGGCCGGCGCTCCAGCACCACCGACACCACTTCGGGGATCACGTCGCCGGCGCGGCGCACGATCACCGTGTCGCCGATGCGCACGTCCTTGCGGCGCACCTCGTCCTCGTTGTGTAACGTCGCGTTGGTCACCGTCACCCCGCCGACGAACACCGGCTGCAGCCGCGCCACCGGCGTCAGCGCGCCGGTTCGGCCAACCTGCACGTCGATAGACTCGACCACGGTCAGCGCCTCTTCGGCCGGAAACTTGTGCGCGATCGCCCAGCGCGGCGCACGCGACACGAAGCCGAGCTCTTCTTGCTGTGTCAGCCGGTTGACCTTGTACACCACGCCATCGATGTCGAACGGCAGCTCGGGCCGGCGCACATGCACCTGCTCGTAGTAGGCGGCCAGTGCGGCCACGCCGTCCAGCACCGGACGCAGGCTGGCCTCGGGCACCGGCAGGCCCAGCTCGGCCAACCAGGTGAGCTCGGCGGCGTGGCTGGCCGGCCAGGCCGCGCCCTCGACCTGGGCGATCGCATAGGCGAAGAACGACAGGCGTCGCCGTGCGGTGATCTTGGAATCGAGTTGGCGCAGGCTGCCGGCGGCGGCATTGCGCGGGTTAGCGAAGGGCTTGTCGCCACGCGCCAGCTGGTCGACGTTCAGTTGCTCGAAGTCGCGCTTGAACATCAGCACCTCGCCACGTACCTCTAGCAGCGCCGGCGGGGTGGCGGTGGCGAGCCGCAGCGGGATCGAGCGCACGGTGCGCACGTTCTCGGTGACGTTTTCGCCGGTGACGCCGTCGCCGCGGGTGGCGGCCTGCACCAGCACGCCGTCGCGGTACAACAGGCTGATCGCCAGGCCGTCGAACTTGGGCTCGGCCACGTATTCGACACGGTCAACGTCGAGCCCCTTGCGCACCCGCTCGTCGAAAGCGACCAGTTCAGCGTGGCGTTCGGCCAAGCCGTCCAGCGTCAGGTCGGAAAACGCATTGTTCAGCGACAGCATCGGCACCGCATGGGTAACCGGCTCGAATGCCGACAGCGGCGTACCGCCGACCCGCATGGTCGGCGAGTCGGGATGCTTCAGCTCGGGATGGGCCTGCTCGAGCGCTTCGAGTTCGCGCTGCAGCCGGTCGTATTCGGCATCGGGCACGCTAGGCGCATCGAGCACGTAGTACTCGTGGCCGTAGCGATTGAGCAGCGCGGTCAGTTCGGCGACGCGGGCGGCCGGATCGATCAGGGACATGGAGGCCTCGTCAACGCAGCGGGCCGGCGCACTGGCCGGCCCGGATTTCTTGATATCAGGATAGGTGCTCAGGACCTGTTCACGATCTCGCGAACGAAGGGTCAGACAAGGCGAAATGAGGCGAAAAAGCGGAGTGGACTGGGAGTCCATGAGCATTTTGAGCCTCATTTCAACGCAGGATCACCCGAGTGCAGCAGATCGTGAGCAGGTTCTCAGGCGAACAACCGCAGCGCGGACTCACCGCCCGGCGTCAGTTCGCGCTCCTGCATGCGCTCGTAGATCTGCGCCAGCTGCTGGCGAATGCGCGTCAGGCCGGCATCGGTCAGCGGGCGGCGGTTGTCGTCAACCAGTTGGCCGCCGAACTCGCCGGCCAGGTTGCGCGCGAATGCCAGCGCCTGATCGAACGAGGCGACGCCGCCTTCGACGCGCGGCACGTCGTAGACCAGGGTCAGCGCGGCGAACGGCTTGTCGAGCAGCGTATGCGGGGTGAACGGCGTCTGGTCGGCGGCGGTCAGCGTATAGAGCGTGTGGCCCTGTTCCGACAGGTAATGGAAGGCGCCATCCGGCTCCAGCGCGAAACCGGCCTCCTCGACCACTTCACGCAAACGGCTGCCTTGGACCGGCGCGGCCGGGGCGATGTTGATGCCGATCATCACGTCGACCTCGGCGCAGAACTGGTCGAGTTCGCGCGCGGCAATGAGCTGTTCGTGGCGATGCGGGAAGCTCACCGCCGCCTCGTGCGCGTCGGCGAACTGGGTGACCTGCTGGCAGAACTGGCCCAGGTCCGCCTCGGACAACACACCGCTGCGATCGACCAGCTGCAGGCCGATACGGAACGCCACATAGCGCACGCCCGGTAGCGCCTCCACCGGCTGCCAGCGCCCCTGCTCGGTGCAACCGATCATCTGCACCCGGCGGGTGGTATTAAAGCGCGGCACGCTGGCGAGCGCATGCGGGGTAGTCAGCGCCACGTCGGCGATGAAATCGAGCGAGGCATCGAGCCAGGCCAGATCCACCAGCTTGAGTTCGTCGACGTCCATCACCGGCTCGGGCCGGACGCGCGGCGCCTCGACCACCGGTTCCGGCTCGGCCTGCTGCGGAGCGGCGGCGGCCGTGTCGGCGCTGAACGCCACCGGCTCGACCCGTTCGGCCGCCACTGGCGAGGCCCCCGTCAGCACCGGTTCGAGCCGGTCGGCCTTCACGCCGTCGCGCACATGGTTCTTAGGCACGTCGAGCAACACGTCGGGATGCTGGCGCGCGAACGCCTGGCGCGTCTTGCGGCGAAAACGCCATTCCTGAAACACATTGAAACCGAAGACCAAGGCAATGATGGCGGCGCCGAGCACCAGGAGACCTATTTGCAATTCGCTCATGTCGGGGTCCGGACGGGATCGGTTGGGATGAGGGCCATTATAGCGAAACCCCTCGCAGCTGTTATGAATCTGCTCGCAAGTGTCGCTAAACAGACGGGATAGCGGGAAAAGCACGCAGTCATGACCGCGTAGTTTTGGCCCGCCGGCGGGAAAAAGCGCGGCGAATCCGCGTAGCGCACCGTCCGCCATGCCCACCCTGAGGCAGGCTTATCGCCGTTGCGGCCGTGAACCGCATCACAGGCGTCGCGCAGAGCAGAGAAGAAGCGTTCGAGTCTTTCATTTAGTACTAATTAGAAATAAACTTGTTGGAACTATCTGGAAACGACTATGACAAACCACGCCAAGGAAGCCTTCCTGCCGTTGATACGTGAACTGGCTGAGACCTTTCTGGCCTTCGAACAGTTCTCCGATGCGCATGTCCGCGAGCTGGGGCTGACGCCGCCGCAGTTCGACGTGGTGGCCACGCTGGGCAATACCGAAGGCATGACCGCCAAGGAATTGTCGGAGAAGACGCTGATCACCAAGGGTACGCTGACCGGGGTGATCGACCGGCTGATCGACAAGGGGCTGGTGACGCGCGAGACCCCGCCGTGCGACCGGCGCTGCGTGACGATCCGGCTGACCGCTTGCGGCGCCGCGCTGTTCGACCGGGTGTTTCCGGCACACATGACCCATATGCAGGCGGCGTTCGCCTGCTTCGACCCGACCGAACTGAACGATATTCGCCACGAACTGCACCGTCTCGGCGACGCGTTTCGTTCGGCCAACCTCGACTACAAGGAGTGCACCGACCGTGCAGACTGACCGTTATTCCCCGCCCGCGATCGCGATGCACTGGCTGGCCGCCCTGCTGATCGTCGGCCTGTTCGCCCTGGGCCTGTACCTGGGCGGCCTGCCGCTGTCGCCGAGCAAATTCAAGCTGATCGCCTGGCACAAGTGGCTCGGCATCCTGGTGCTGGCGCTGACCGCGCTGCGCCTGGGCTACCGCTTTGCCAAGGGCGCGCCGCCGCTGCCGGCCCACCTGCAAGGATTAATGCGCACCGCCGCCCACGCCGGCCACAGCCTGCTGTACCTGTTGATGCTCGCCATCCCGCTGACCGGCTGGCTGATGAGCTCGGCCTACGGCTTTCCGGTGGTGCTGTTCAAGCTCTGGACGCTGCCCGACCTGGTCGGCCGCAACGAGGCGCTCGGCGATCTGCTGATGACCGTGCACTCCTGGCTGAACTGGACGCTGGCCGCCTGCGTGGTCGGCCACCTGGCCGCCGCCGTCAAACACCACTTCGTCGACCGCGACGGCACGCTGTGGCGGATGAGCCCGCACGCACCGCGCCGCTGAACGACCGCCCCTTTCCACCCGACAACAGGACTGCCCCCGATGCGACTCCTCACCGCCCTGACCCTGGCCACCCTGCCGGTGCTGGCCCTCGCCCAGCCGATCGACCCGGCCAAGAGCCAGATCGGCTTCACGATGAAGCAGCTGAACGTGCCGGTCGACGGCCAGTTCAAGGCGTTCAACGCCAACATCGACTTCAACCCGGCCAAGGCCGCCGCCGGCCGTGCCGACATCACCATCCAGACCGGTTCGATCGGCCTGCCGACCCGCGATGCCGAGTCCGAAGCCAAGAAGAAGGAATGGTTCAACGCCGCGCAGTTCCCGACCGCGCGCTTCGTGACCAGCAGCATCAAGCCACTCGGCGGCGACCGCTACCAGTTCAACGGCAAGCTGACCATCAAGGGCACCACCCGCGACGTGTCGGCGCCGTTCACCGCCAAGAGCGCCGGCGGCCTGACCCTGGTCGAGGGCGTGCTGCCGATCTCGCGCACCGCCTACAAGATCGGCGAGGGCGAGTGGGCCGACGACGGCACCGTCGCCGACCAGGTCCAGATCAAATTCAAGGTCGCCCTGCGCGGCTGACCATGAGCCTTACCCCAAACTACTGCACGACACGGAGAACTCAATGAAACTGCAACAGACCCTGCTCGCTACCGTCTTCGCCGGCCTGGCCGCCAGCGCCTTCGCCGCACCGGTAACCTACGCGGTCGACCCGACCCACACCTATGCCGGCTACGAAATCAGCCACATGGGCTTCTCGCTGCAGTCGGGTGCGTTCACCCAGACCACCGGCACCGTGGTGCTCGACAGCAGCGCCAAGAAGGGCAGCGTCGACATCAACATCGACGCCAACTCGCTGAACAGCAACCTGGCCGCCCGCGACAAGCACCTGAAGAGCGCCGACTTCTTCAACGTCGCGAAGTACCCGGCCATCACCTTCAAGTCGAACGACCTGGTGTTCAGCGGCGACCAACTGTCCGAGGTGAAGGGCAACCTGACGCTGCTGGGCGTGACCAAGCCGGTCACCCTGAAGGTCACCAACTTCCACGGCGGCAAGCACCCGATGGCCGGCAAGCAGGCCTACGGTGCCAACGCCGAAGCCATCATCAAGCGCAGCGACTTCGGCATGAGCAAGATGGTGCCGGCGATCGGCGACGACGTGAAACTGAACATCGTCATCGAGGCGATCGCCGCCAGCTGAGCGACCGCGCTTCGGCCGACCTCGGCCGGACCCGCTATCCCCACACCCCGTTGCGACGGGGTGTTTTGCTTGGTGCCGACGGATGCGCCTGCCCAAGCCATGCCCATGTCGTACAATCCGGAGCAGTCTGCCACCGGAACCTCGTCTGCCATGCCCCGCCTGCTCGCCCTCTTCGTCCCGCTGTTCGCCCTGGCCGCCTGCGCCGGCACACCCGCCTCGGCCCCGGCCAGCCCGGCGCCCTTGCATGTCGCGATCGACGTCGGCCACTCGCTCGCCCATCCCGGTGCGACCGGCGCCAGCGGCACCAGCGAGTTCCAGTACAACCGCGAACTGTCCCGCCGCGTGGTCGCCCGCCTGCAGCAGCAGGGCGACGCGCCGCTGCTGATCGGCGCCGCCGGCGACATCACCGAGCTGGCCGAACGTACCCGGCTCGCCGCCGGGCAGCAGCTGTTCGTGTCGCTGCACCACGACTCGGTGCAGCCGCAGTATCTGCCGCAGGCCGCGCGTTTCCACGGCTATTCGCTATTCGTGTCGCGCAAGAACCCGGCGCCGGACACCAGCCTCGCCTGCGCCCGCGTAATCGCCCGGCGCCTGCAAGCCGCCGGCCTGAGCCCGTCGCTGCATCACGCCGAGCCGATACCAGGCGAGAACCGGCCGCTGGCCGACACGGCGCTGGGCATCTATTGGTTCGACGATTTGGTGGTGTTGCGCACGGCACGCCAGCCGGCGCTGCTGATCGAATCGGGGGTGATCGTGAACCCGCGGGAAGAGGCATGGCTGGGATCGGAGAAGGGGCGCTCGACCTTGGCCGAAGCGATCGCCGCCGGCATCGGCGACTGCAGGCCGCTGCTGGCCGATCCGGCCGCGCAGCGCTGAGCGAACGCCCGTCGTCGCCCGGGCAGTTCGGGCGGCGACGGGAGGGAAATGAGGCTTAGCGTCGCTAACACAACTCAGCGCAGCAGCCAGGCGTCTGCCAAGACAGTACAGGGCGTACGGCAAGGCGGCGCAACAACGGGCAGGATGTTGTCAGTGGCGCTTACTGCAGCTTGCTGTTCAGGCAGCCCGAGCTCTTGCACTCGCGCTTGCGGTCGTTGAGAAACTGCACGCGCTCGATGGTGGTCGAGGTGGCGCAGTCGAGGTTGACGAAGAAGCCGCGCCCGTCGCGGTAGCTGCAGCTGTCGTTGCGGCTACGGATCCAGCCCAGTTGGCTACTCTTGAGCAGCTTGCGACCGTTGGCGTCGAGCAGCTTGGCCAGCTCGCCGTAGCTGTCGTTCAGGTCCTGGTCGGCCTGCTGGTAGATCTTGTTCAGACAGTACAGGCCATCGAAATCGTTCTTCGGCTTGTCGCAGCTCGAGTTGGCGAAGGCCAGCGGAGACAGACAGAGTAGCAGCAATGCGGCGAGGCGTTTCATCGTGGTATTTTCTAGCGTCATAAACGAGCGTCAAGGCTAACAGCCGTCGGCCGCGCCATCAAGACATCGTCATTACGCGACCACCGTTCAGTTCAAGCGAAACGGCATCGGCACGATCAGCCACGACTCGACCGGGCTATCGCCCTCGCGCGCCGGCACGAAGCGCCACTGCGTCACTGCCTGCTGCGCGGCGCGGTCGAGCCGGGTAAAGCCGCTGCTGCGGGCAATCTGCACTTCCAGCGGTCGACCGTCGCGCCCGACCTTCACCTTCAGTTCCACCCGCCCCTGCTCGCCCAGCTCGCGCGAGCGGACCGGATACTCGGGCGGCGGGTTGTCGAGATAGCCCGAGCGCACCCGCGCCGGCGTGAAGGCGGACTCGCCCTTGCCCGGCGTGCCGGCGTGCCGGCGGCATTCGACCCCGCCGCCTCCCCCTGCCCCGCGCCCACCGGCGCCACGGTAGCGGCACCGTCCCCGCTACCGGCTGGGCTGACCTGGGCAAGAGCGGCCTGAGCAGGGGCAATCGGAGCCGCCATAGCCCGGGTCGGCTGAGCCGCGACGGCGCTGGACGGCCGCTTGGCGGTCGTGGCCTCGGCCAGGCGAGGCGACCGGCTGACAGGCACCGGGTGGCTGTGCGGAGCCACCGGAGCCATTGCCCTTCCCGGGGCTCCTTGCCCCCCCGTTGCCGCTGCGCCCTGCGCCAGCAGCCCGACGTCGAAACGTGCCGCGGCTGCAGGAACGGACTTGGCCGAATGTCCGGTCAGCGCCCACAGCAGCACGCCATGCAGCGCGAGCGACACCAGCACGGCCAACATGAAGCCGCGTGGCGCGGGCAGTCGGAACCGGGCCATCGCCTCTCAGCAGCGCATCGGCGCGCCGGGACGCGCGTACTGCCACCACGCCACCACCATCGACACCAGATAGAACGCCAGGAACACGCCGAAGGCCGGCACGAAGCTGCCGGTCAGGTCCAGCGCGCTGCCGAAGGCCTTGGGAATCACGAAGCCGCCGAACGCCGCCATCACCGAGCTGATGCTCATCGCCGCCACGCCGCGCTTGCCGCCGCGCGCATAAGCGTCGGCGACGCTGTCGCCGCGCGCTGCCGCCTCCCGGCCGGCAGCGATCAGGAATACTTTGGGCGCCAGCTGGTAGGACGCGCCGTTGCCGACGCCGGCGGCCAGAAAGATCAGGAAGAACATCGCCAGGAACAGCCAGAACTGCCCGCCGTCGCCCGCATCGGGCAGGCTGGCGAACACCCCGAGCGTGCCCAGCGCCATCAGCGCATAGGCGCCGCAGGCGGCGATGCCGCCGCCGACCCGGTCGCCCATCCAGCCGCCGAACGGCCGCGACAGCGCCGCCACCATCGGGCCGATGAAGGCGTAGGCGGTGACGCTTTCGAGCGGAAACATCTTGCCGGCCAAGAGCGGAAACGCCGCGGCAAAACCCAGGAAGGTGCCGTAGCTGCCCATGTAGAGCAGGCAGATATACCAGGTGTGCCGCTCGCCCATCATGGTCAGCTGGTCGCGCGGGGTGATGCGGATGCCCGGCAGGTCGTGGGTATACAGCCAGCAGGCGGCGGCGATGATCAGGATCACCGGCAGCCACACATAGCCGGCGTTCTGCAGCCACACTTCGTGCACCTCGCTGCCCATGCCCCAGATCTGCGGCTCGCCGCCGAAACTGCCGAACAGCGCGCCGGCGATGGTCAGCGGAATCAGCAGCTGCGCCACCGACACGCCCAGGTTGCCGAAGCCGGCATTGATGCCCATCGCCAGGCCCTTTTCCGACTTGGGGTAAAAGAAGCTGGTATTGGACAGGTGCGAGGACGAGGCGCCGCCGCCGATGCCGCAGCTGGCGGCCACCGCGAGCAGCAACCAGAACGGCGCATCGATGTGCTGCACCACATAGGCGACGCCGCTGGCCGGCAAGAGCAGGAACAGCGTCGAGACCGCCAGCCAGCGCCCGCCGCCGACCAGAGTCCACACCGTGGAATACCCCCCCCGCATCAGCGCGCCGACCAGCGGCGGGATCGACACCAGCAGAAACTGCTGCTGGCTGGTCAACGCGAAGCCGATCGCCGGCAGGTTGACCACCACCATGCTCCACATCATCCAGATGATGAAGTTCAGATGCAGGGCCAGGGTCGACAGGATCAGGTTGCGCCGGGCGATGCGCTTGCCGCGGATCAGCCAGAACAGCAGGTTTTCCGGCTCCCAGCGCTTGATGGCGATGGTCATCGCAAGCTCCGTTAATGATGAATCGGCGGAGTCTGCCGAGGCGGCGCAGCGGCCACCTTGCGGCAGATCAAGGCCCGTTCCGGATTGTAGCCAGCAGCGCATTCGGCGTCGCAAGCAGGCAAAACCCGCTGCCGAGCGACGCGCCCGCCATCGCTTGGCCGAAACAGGGTTCGGCCGACGTCAGAGCCCGGCTCAGGCCACCTCGCGCATCTTCAGCGCCTCGACGATGTCCACCGCCACGATGCGGCTGACGCCCTGCTCCTGCATGGTCACACCGACCAGCTGTTCGGCCATCTCCATGGTCAGGCGGTTGTGCGAGATGTACAGGAACTGGGTGCGCTCGGACATGCGCTTCACCAGGTCGCAGAAGCGGCTGGTGTTGGCATCGTCGAGCGGCGCGTCCACCTCGTCGAGCAGACAGAACGGCGCCGGGTTCAGGCTAAACAAAGAGAACACCAGGCTCATCGCGGTCAGCGCCTTCTCGCCGCCGGACAGCAGGTGAATCGTGCTGTTCTTCTTGCCCGGCGGCTGGGCGATGATCTGGATGCCGGCGTCGAGCAGGTCCTCGCCGGTCAGCGTCAATTCGGCGCGGCCGCCGCCGAACAAGAGCGGGAAGAGCTCGCTCATCTTGGCGTTGACCGCGTCGTAGGTGGCCTGCAGCATCTCGCGGGTTTCGCCGTCGATCTTGGCGATCGCCTCTTCCAGCGTCGCCATCGCCTGCGCCAGGTCCTCGGACTGGTCGCGCAGGTAGTCGCCGCGCTTCTTCGCCTCTTGCAGCTCGTCGAGCGCCGCCAGGTTGACCGCGCCGAGGCCCTCCAGCGCGCGGGCGATGCGGGCGATCTCGGCGGCCAGCGCATTCGGTTTCACCGCGTCGGTCAGATCGGCCAGCAGCGCCGCCTCGTCGGCCTTCGCTTCGGCCAACTCCTCGTTGAAGCGCTCCATCGCCAGGCGCGCCTCCTGTTCCTTCAACAGCCACTGCTGGCGCGCCTCGCGGATCGCCGGCAGTGCCGCGTGCGCCTGCTGCTGTTGCTGGGTGAGCTGGCGCAACCTCTCGGTTAGGCCGTTCAAGGCATCGCGGCTGGCCGCCACCTGCTGCTCGTGCAGCTCGCGTTCGGCCAGCGCCAGTTGCAGCGCGTCTTCGGGCAAGGCGTCTTCGCCGGCCTCGGCCTCCATCGCCAGCGTCTCCAGCCGTTCGGCCAACAGCTCGTCCCGGTCGGCCAGCTCGCGGGCGCGCCGCGCCAGTTCGCCGCTCTTTTGTTCCGACGTGGTCAGCGCGAGCCGCGCCTCGTGCACCAGCCGCTCGGCGTCGCGGGTGCGGTTGCGCGCCAGGTTCAGCCCGGTCTCGGCGTCGAGGCGGGAAAGCCGCGCCTCCTCCAGCGCCTCGACCAGTTCTTCCAAGGTGATCGCCGCCTCTTCGGCGATGATCTCCGATTCGGCGATCGTCTCGGCGGCGGTATCGCGTTCCTCGCGCAGCCGCTCGCGCTCGGCGTTGATCGCGGCGAGGCGCGCCGCGCCCTGGCGGGCTGCCTGGTCGAGCCGCACATGCTCCAGCGTCGCGGCGTTGAGCTCCGCCTCCAGCCGGGTCAGCGAGCCCTTCTGCGCGCGCACCGCTTCGGCCAACATGCCGGCCATGCTGACCAGCGATTCGCGGCGGCGCTGCAGCTGCGCCAGCTCCGGCAGCAGCGCCTCGACCTTGGCCTGCGCCGCCTCGCAGGCGGCCTTGCGCGCCAAGAGGCCATCGCCGCTCGCCTCGCTGTGGAACAGCACGCTGGCGGCGAACACCCGGTGCCCGTCCGGGGTCAGCCAGCATTCGCCGGCGGCCAGCTCGCCGCGCCGGGCGATCGCCGCATCGAGCGAGTCGGCGCAGTACACGCCGGCCAGCCAGTCGGCCAGCGCGGCGTCGAACGGCGCCTGTACATTCAATTTACCGAGCAGGCTCGGCCGGTTGCCGGTAGCCGCCGCAATGTTGGCCGAAACCCCGTCGACCAGCGCCAGCGCCGCCGGCGGCGCCTCGCCCGGCAGCGCGGCGGCGCGCGCCGACAGCCGTTCGGCCAACACCGCCTCGAACGCCACCTGCCATTCGGCCGGCACCGTCACCGCCTGCCACAACAGCGGCGCATCGGCGAGATTGCGTTCGGCCAACCAGCCCTGCAGCGCCTCGCCGGCCGATTCGCGCGCCAGCATCGCCGCCAAGGCGCCAGCCTCTGCCTCGGCGCGGGCGTGCTCGGCGCGGCGCTGGCTGAGGGTCTCGTCGAGCTTCTCGCGCTCGCTGGCGAGGTCGGCCAGTTTGGCCTCGTCGGCCGACACCCGCGCGCGCACCGCCTCCAGCGCGCTCTTGGCGCGCTCCACCTCGGTCTGCGCCGCCGCCAACGCGGCGGTCTCGGGCAGGTTCAGGTCGCTCAATTCCTTGGCCAGCGCCGCCTCGCGGCCGGCCAGTTGTTCCAGGCTGCGGCCCAGATGCTCGCGCTGCTGGCGCGCGAGATCGCGTTCGCGGGTCAGGTTAGCCTGCTTGGCGGTGAGGTCGTTCAGCGCCAGTTCATGGCGGCGGAACTCGGCCTCGGCGGTGGGCAGGCTGTCGGCGCCGTCCTCCAGGCCCATCTGCGCCTCTTCGAGCGCCAGCATCGCCTCTTCGCGGCGCGGCAGCCATTCGTCCAGCTCCTGCTCGACCGCGTTCTTGTGTTCGGCCAAGGTATGCCGCTCGTTGCGCGCGGCGGACAGCTCGCGCTCGATGCGTTCGCGGTTCTGCAGGCGGTGGCGCTGCTGTTCTTCCAGGCGCGCCAGCTGCGCGTTAGCGTCGGACAGCTGCTGCTGCGCCTCCTGCACCGCGTCGCTGGCGGCATAGTGCTGCTCGCGCAGCAGCTCCAGCTCGGCCTCGACCCCGGTCGCCATCGCGTCGAGCTCGGCCTCCTGAGTTTCCAGCCGCGCCAGCTCGGCGCGCGCCGCCGCCTCGTTGCGCGCGGCCTCTTCGCGCCGCGCCAACGCCAGCAGGTTCTGCTTGTGAGTCAACGCGCCGCGCAGGTCGTGGTACTGCGACGCCACCTCGGCCTGCTCGGACAGCCGTTCGACCTGGCGTTCCAGCTCCTGCTGCAGGTCGCCGATCCGTTCCAGGTTGTCGCGGGTGTCAGCCAGGCGGTTCTCGGTCTCACGGCGGCGTTCCTTGTACTTGGAGACGCCCGCGGCCTCTTCCAGATAGGCGCGCAGTTCCTCGGGGCGCGCCTCGATGATGCGCGAGATCATGCCCTGCTCGATCACCGCATAGCCGCGCGCACCGACGCCGGTGCCGAGGAACAGGTCGGTGATGTCGCGGCGGCGCACCTGCTGGTTGTTGATGTAGTAGCTCGACTCACCCTGGCGGGTCAGCACCCGCTTGATCGACACCTCGGCGTACTGACCCCACGGGCCGGTGAGCTGGCCGTCGGCGTTGTCGAACACCAGCTCCACCGAGGCGCGGCCGACCGGCTTGCGGGTGGTCGAGCCGTTGAAGATCACGTCCTGCATCGACTCGCCGCGCAGCTGCTTGGCGCTCGATTCGCCCAGCACCCAGCGCACCGCGTCGATCACATTGGACTTGCCGCAGCCGTTCGGGCCGATCACCGCGACCAGTTGGCCCGGTACCGGGATGGCGGTGGGATCGACGAAGGATTTGAATCCGGCAAGCTTGATGTGGGTCAGTCGCAAAGCGGCCTCGGCAGGGGAAAAAACGTCATAGAAGCGGCGATTTTAGCAAGCCTTGCCCCGCCCGGCCCGTCCGAGCGCACGAACGGGCGCCCAATGCGGCAAAACTCATGACAAAAATTTAATCCTACTGACATTTACCGGCACCGCTTTCACCGCCCGCCCCGTCTGGGCTGTGCCATAATGCTTGCTATGGAACCGCTATCGCTCTCCGACCAATTTCTGATCGCCATGCCCAATATGGCCGACCCGCTGTTCGCCCACGCACTGGTGTATGTGTGCGAACACGGTGAACACGGTGCGATGGGCGTGATCGTCAACAAGCCCTCCGGCATCGCGCTCGCGCAGCTGTTCGAGCAGATCGGCCTGTCGATCAGCGACGAGCAGGCGGGCCTGCCGGTGTACTTCGGCGGCCCGGTGCACCCGGATCGCGGCTTCGTGCTGCACACCCCGGTGGGCAGCTGGCAGTCGAGCCTGCTGGTCACCGACGATGTGGCACTGACCACATCGAAGGACGTGCTCACCGCGGTGTCCAAGGGCGAAGGCCCGGGCACGCTGCTGGTGTCGCTCGGCTACGCCGGCTGGGAGAGCGGTCAGCTCGAAGAGGAAATCTCGCAAAACGCCTGGCTGACCGTGCCGGCCAATCCGGAAATCATCTTCGCCCACGCACCGGAAGAGCGGTACGACGCGGCGATGTCGCTGCTTGGCTTCGACCCCTCGCTGCTGTCCGGCGAGGTGGGGCATGCCTGAGCGTCACGGCACGGCCCTGGCATTCGACTTCGGCGAGGCCCGCATCGGCGTCGCCGTCGGCGAACTCGAACTGGCCATCGCCCACCCGCTGGAAACCATCTCGGCCGAATCAAACGACGCCCGCTTCGCGCGCATCGCCGCGCTGATCGCCGAATGGCGCCCGGCGCAGCTGGTGGTCGGCCTGCCCACCCATACCGACGGCACCGAGCACGAGATGACCCGGCTGGCGAAGAAGTTCGCTCAGCGCCTGAAGGGCCGCTTCAACCTGCCGGTGTGGCTGGTCGACGAGCGGCTCACCTCGGTGGTCGCCGAATCGCTGTTGGCCGAAGCCGGCCTGAGCGGCCGCCGCCAGAAGCCGGCGCTCGACCAGGTCGCCGCCCAGGCGATCCTCAGCACCTGGTTCGACGAGCCGGGCCTGCCGCTGTAACACCCCGTCCTACTATTCGCGATAGCCTCGCCCGAACGGCGAACGCTGTTTTTTCGTTCCATCCGCCAAGCGATCATGCCTGCCAGCCAGCCGTCCATTGCCGTCCTGCCCGCCGCTGTTTTCACCGTGGCCGCGTGGCGCATGACAACCGAACTCCTGCCGCGCCACTGCTGTCTGAAGAAGCCTCGGATCGAATGCCGCTTGCGCCGGCCCAGCCCAGCCCGGAGACCTACATGACCTCTCGCCTGATCAGCCTGATCATCCTGATGATTGGCCTCGCTGCCTTCGGCTACCTGTGGCGGCTGGGCAGTCGCGGCGCGGCGTCGGTCGACTGGCCCACCGCCACCGGCACCGTGCTCGACAGTCGCATCGACACCCGCTTTCGCACCGGCGGCGGCGACAGCGCCAACCGCGAGGCCTTTCTCGGCCTGGTGCACTACCGCTACAGCGTCGGCGGCCACGACTACGAGTCGACCAACCGGCGCTTCCCCAACCCCGGCTATGGCATGAATCAAAGCGAGGCCGCCGCGGTGGTGGCACGCTACCCGACGGGCAGCGTGGTGCGGGTCTACTATAACCCGGCCAACCCGGCCGAGTCCTGCCTCGAGACCGGCGAGCATTGGACCTCCTGGGCCGGCAAGGCGATCGCGCTGGTAATCGCCGCAGCCGGCGCGGTGATACTGATGCGCGGCTGAGCGTCGCCGCCCCGAGTTAAACCTGTTCACGATCTCGCGAACGCAAGGATCACCCGAGTGCAGCAGATCGTGATCAGGTTATTAGCGCAAGACATGCCAATAACCGCCACTCATATTCCCTAGAGGAATATAGAGTGGCGATTGTATTCGTTCACGGTTGCGGTGAAACCGGTTAGCATAAGCTATCGGGTCACCCCCCGCTTATTACTGAAACGCACGGTTACCCACGTGATACGCCTAGAAAATCTGGAAAAAACCTTCATCGTCGACGGCCGAGCCGTGCCCGCGCTGCGCGGCATCGAGCTTTCCGTGCCGGCCGGCGAAGTGTTCGGCATCATCGGCCGCTCCGGCGCCGGCAAGAGCACGCTGATCCGCATGCTCAACCTGCTGGAGCGCCCCGACAGCGGCCGCATCGTCATCGACGGCCAGGATGTCACCTCGCTGTCCGAAACCGAGCTGCGCAGCATGCGCCAGCAGGTCGGCATGGTGTTCCAGCACTTCAACCTGCTGTCTTCGCGCACCGTCGCCGAAAATGTACGCCTGCCGCTCGAACTGACCGCCAGCGGCAGCCGCGCCGAGCAGCACGCCCGGGTCGACGAACTGCTCGAGCTGGTCGGCCTGTCCGCGCACCGCGACAAATACCCGAGCCAGCTGTCCGGCGGCCAGAAGCAGCGCGTCGGCATCGCCCGCGCGCTGGCCAACCGCCCCAAGCTGCTGCTGTGCGACGAGGCGACCAGCGCGCTCGACCCGCAGACTACCCAGTCCATCCTCGACCTGATCGCCGACATCAACCGTAAGCTGCAGTTGACCGTGGTGCTGATCACCCACGAGATGGGCGTGATCCGCCGCATCGCCGACCGCGTCGCGGTGATCGACGCCGGCCGCATCGTCGAGATCGGCCCGGTCGCCGAGGTCTTCCTGCACCCCAAGCAGCCGGCCACGCAGAGCATGGTCGCCGAGCTGTCGCATGCCGACGAGCTGGAGGATTCCGGCCTGCTCGCCAGCGCCACCGGCGCGGTGTGGCGGCTGACCTTCGTCGGCGCCACCACCCACGAACCGATCCTGTTCGAGACCGCGCACCGCTACGGGCTGTCGTTCAGCCTGCTGCAGGGCACGGTATCGCGGCTGAAGGACCTGCCCTACGGGCAGTTGGTGGTCGAATGGCAGGGCGAAGCAGACAAGTTGGCCGAAGCCCGCGAGGGGCTGATGGCCCGTAATGTAGTGGTGGAGGTATTGCGGTGATGGGACTCGATTGGAGCGTTCTGGATTGGGGCGAAATCGGCCTGGCCAGCTGGGATACCTTGCGCATGATGGGCTGGTCGCTGTTCTTCACCATCCTGTTCGGCCTGCCGCTGGGCGTGCTGCTGTTCCTCACCTCGCGCCGCCAGCTGTTGCAACACACCTGGTTCAACCGGGTGCTGTCCTTCGTGGCCAACGTGCTGCGTTCGGTGCCGTTCCTGATCCTGCTGGTGGTGATGATTCCGCTGACCGCCTGGCTGGTCGGCACCTCGCTGGGCGTCGAGGGCGCTATCCCGCCGCTGGTGGTCGGCGCGACACCGTTCTTCGCCCGCCTGGTCGAGAACGCGCTGCGCGAGGTGGACCGCGGCGTGATCGAGGCGGTGCAGTCGCTTGGCGCCAGCCGCTGGCAGATCGTCTGGAAGGTGCTGCTGCCCGAGGCGCGTCCGGGCCTCTTGGCCGCGGTCACCGTCACCGCGATCACCCTGGTGTCGTACACCGCGATGTCCGGCGTGATCGGCGGCGGCGGCCTGGGGGACCTGGCGATCCGCTACGGTTACCAGCGCTTCCAAACCGAGGTGATGATCGTCACCGTGCTGATTCTGATCGTGCTGGTGCAGCTGCTGCAGATGCTCGGCGACTGGCTGGTGGCGCGCGTCTCGAAGAAATGATGTCACGCCGGGCCGCCCGCCGGCCCGGCAGGTTTTTGCAGTCCCCATCTCTCTGGAAATCTAGGAACGAAACCATGAAAAAGACCCTGATCTCGCTCGCGCTGGCTGCCAGCGCCTTTGCCGGTGCGGCCGTGGCCGGTGAAAAACTGGTGGTGGCTGCAAGCCCGGTGCCGCACGCCGAAATCCTCGAACACATCAAGCCGGCGCTCGCCAAGCAGGGTGTCGACCTGGAAGTGAAGGTGTTCACCGACTACGTACAGCCGAACGTGCAGTTGGCCGAAAAACGCGTCGACGCCAACTTCTTCCAGCACAAGCCGTACCTGGACGAATTCAACAAGAACAAGAAGACCAATCTGGTACCGGTAGTCGCCGTGCACGTCGAGCCGTTCGGCGCCTACTCCAGCAAGATCAAATCGACCGCCCAACTGCCGGACGGCGCCACCGTGGCGATCCCGAACGACCCGTCCAACGGCGCACGCGCACTGCTGCTGCTGCAAAGCAACGGCCTGATCAAGCTGAAGGACCCGAGCAATCTGCTGGCCACCTCGCGCGACGTGGTCACCAACCCGAAACACCTGAAGTTCCGCGAACTGGAAGCCGCGACGCTGCCGCGCGTGCTCGGTCAGGTGGACCTGGCGCTGATCAACACCAACTACGCGCTGGAAGCGAAGCTCAATCCGACCAAGGATGCGCTGTTCATCGAGGGCAAGCAGTCGCCGTACGCCAACCTGCTGGTGGCTCGCCCGGACAACAAGAACAGCGCCGCGATGCAAAAGCTCGCCAAGGAGCTCAACAGCGCCGACGTGAAGAACTTCCTGGCGACCAAGTACAAGGGCGCGATCGTTCCGGCGTTCTGATCCGACACGTCACCGCTTCAGCCTCCACAGCCACCCAAGCGGGTGGCTGTTTCTTTTGGTGCAGCCTCGCACTCGAAAAATCCAAAATTCATAAACATTGGCTCAAAACAAATTCATATTGGCTAATGCCATTGGCTGAATATTCATTTCTCGTGACAAACAGGGTATTAATCTCGACGGTTAATATTTATTAACAGTTCACGCCAAGCATTAACAGTTTCCTCGTTGATCAATTTTCTGGCGCATGCAAATCTTCAATCAAGAAAACCGATCTCGCCCTGATGCGAGTTATTCACACTTTTCGCACGCGACCGATAGCGCCGCAGGAGGCCTACCATGAAACCGCTTCTGAAGAAATGTCTGTTCTATAGCCTGGCCGCGCTGGCCGTAGCGCAGCTGAGCGCCTGTGTAGTCGTGCCGGCCCGTCCTTACTACGGCCCGCCTGGCCACTACTGGTACCGCTGAGCCCTAAGTAGCCAGCCCCAACCGCCGTGATTTATCCGGCGGTTTTTTTGATTGAATTTTATGTAATACCGGAATAAGCGCAGTAATTAATTCAGTTTTACATTGCGAAATATTCCGTAACCAAAGCCATGATAAAACAGCATTGCCGATTTAATCGACGAACTGAATACTAGGGACGTAATCAATACCCAGCATTGCCAAACACCGATCGAGAGGAAAACAATATGAACAGCATCCGTAAAACCCTGAGTATCACCCTGGTATCGATCCTGGCCGCCGGCTTCGCCAGCAGCGCTATGGCCGAAACCGCCTGGCAGCACAACCACCCGCGCCGCGTCGAGGTGAACCACCGCCTGGCCAACCAGGACCACCGCATCAACCGGGAAGTGCGCGAAGGCGAAATCAGCCACCGCCAGGCCCACGCGCTGCACAAGGAAGACCACCAGATTCGCCACGAAGAGCGCGCAATGGCCCGCCAGGACCACGGCCACCTGACCAAGCTCGATCAGCGCGCACTGAATCAACAGGAAAACGGCGTCAGCCGCCAGATCGGCCACTAAGCCCGAGCGCCGGTTGCCCGAATACAGGTTGATAACACCGCGGTCAACCGGCTGCCCCTTGCATCGTTTCCTACCCACCAAGAACAATGTCTCTGGAGACACGCATCATGCAAAAGAAATCGCTGATCGGTGGGCTGCTCGCCGCCGCCATCCTGTTGCCGCTGACCGCCTGCGCCTACCCGCCGCCGAACTGGCAGCCGCCAGCACCGGCACCGCACTGGCAGGGTGGCCCGCCGCCGAACTGGAACCCGGCGCAGCACCCCTACTACATTCATGCGATGAGCGACCTGCGCATGGCGCGTGCCTACCTGGCCCGTCCGGACTACGATCCGGTTGCTCACGACGAGCGCATGGCGGTCAACGAAATTGACGCGGCCATCGGTCTGATGCGCCAGGCGGCGTTCGACGACGGCAAGAACCCGAACGCGCAGTTCCCGATCGATGCCCAGCTGCGCCCGACCGACCGCTTCCACCAGGCGCTCAACCTGCTGGGCAAGGCTCGCCAGGACGCCGGCCACGAGGAATCCGATCCTTACCTGCGCGACCTGCAGCACCGCATCCTGCAGCACATCGGCAACGCCCAGCGCGCGGTCAATATGGCGATCGGTGACGCGCTGCGCTAAGCCCGTCCCCGCCCCGCATCGGCCGCCGTTTTCACGGCGGCTTTTTATTGCCCGCACGATACCGCGCAGCCGCCGATTGGCAGTCTGCTGTCGCTGGTCTAGCGTGGGAAGAGGTGACGAAAGGGGGCAAAGATGGCGGGACGCAGCAAGATCGGCCTAGTGATGGCCGGCGGTGGTGCACGCGCCGCCTATCAGGCCGGCGTGCTGCAGGCGGTGGCCAAGCTGCTGCCGCCCGGCGCCGGCAACCCGTTCGCCATCATCTGCGGCAGTTCGGCCGGCGCCATCAATGCGGCCGGGCTCGCCTGCGGTGCCGAGGAGTTCCGTCGTACCGCGATCTACCTGGCGCAGGTGTGGCAGCAGCTACATGTGCCGATGGTCTATCGTGCCGACCTGGCTTATTTCCTCAAGCGCGGCCTGCACTGGGGCGCTTCGCTCGTCAGCGGCGGGCTGGGCTCGTACAACCCGCGCTCGCTGCTCGACAACGGCCCGCTGCGCGAGCTGCTCGGCGACATCATGCGCTTCGAGCGGCTCGCCTCGGCGATCGACCATGGCGCACTCGACGCGCTCGGCATCACTGCCTCGTGCTACAGCACCGGCCGCTCGGTCACCTTCTTCGAGGGGAGGCCGGAGCTGCAGGGCTGGGAGCGCCAGCTGCGCGACGGACTACGCGCCAGCTTGACGCTGGAGCACCTGCTCGCCACCTCGGCGATCCCGCTGCTGTTTCCGGCGCAGCGCATCGGCCAGCGCTATTACTGCGACGGCGCGATCCGTCAGCTGGCGCCGCTGTCACCGGCGCTGCACCTGGGCGCGCAGAAGCTGTTCGTGATCAGCCTGGCCGGCGCCCACCTGCCGATCCCGGCCAACGGCAACGGCCGCTATCCATCGCTGGCGCAGGTGTTCAGTCATCTGCTCAGCAGCGTGTTCTTCGACGGCATGGAAAGCGATATCGAGCGGCTCAGCCGGGTCAACCAGACTGTGTCGCTGCTGCCGCCGGCGCTGCTAACCCAGCATGCCACGCCGCTGCATCGGGTCGAGGTGTTCACCTTGGCGCCGAGCCGGCCGCTCGAAGAGATCGCGCGCGAGCACACCCACACCTTCCCCGCCCCGCTGCGTTTTCTGCTGTCCGGCACCGGCGCCACGCAGCCGCGCGGCCTGGCGCTGTCGACCTACCTGCTGTTCGAGCCCGGCTACTGCCGGGCGCTGGTCGAGCTCGGCTACCGCGACGCGCTGGCCCGCCGCGACGCGATCCGCGCCTTCCTGGAGTTGCCCGGCGCCGCGCCGGTAACCGGCCTGGCCGATTGACGCGGCCGACGACGCCCGCCTATGCTGCCGGTCCCGTCATCTCAACTTACGATTCGACCATGCGACTGATTCTCGCCATCCTGATTCCGTGGCTGCAGTTCTTCACCATCGGCCGCCCCTTCGCCGGGCTGTTCTGCCTGGTGCTGCAGCTGACGCTGATCGGCTGGATTCCGGCCGCAATCTGGTCGGCGTACGCATTGAGCCAGTACAAGACCGACCAGAAGATCGCCCGGGCGATGGGACGCCACTGAGTGCCGCCCCTTGGCGTTGTGATGGCGCCTTGCCGGAGCCACTGCGCTCACTTTGAACGCCCATAGCACGAGGGGTGCAACAGCCCATCCGGTCGCGAGGACGCGCAAACACTCATGGCGCTCCGTGGCAATGCGCCTACTCCCACCGCACGCTCTTCCGGGCTAGGCTTCGGCCAACGTTGGCCGAAAGCTCACAGCAAGGTGTGATAGCCGTCAGCAATCACCGATACCGCGAAATAGCCGAATAGCACGGCCGAAGCGGCGTTGCAGTACAGCACCAGCCGCTGGCCGAGCAGTTGCCGGCCACGGCCGGCCAGCACCGCCAGGAACGAGCTCCAGGCCAGGCCGCCGATGAAGAAGCCGGCCAGGAACAAACCGTTCATCCAGGCCGAGCCATCGGTGGAGTGGGCGATGATCGCGCCGCCCACCGCGGCGAACCACAGGAGCGAGGTCGGTGACGCCAGCGCCATGCCCAGGCCGCGCAGCAGCTCGCTGCGTGCCGACCAGGCTGCGCCGGCGGCGGCCGCTTCCTCGATCGAGGATGCCGCCGGCTGGCGCGCCGCCAGCCACGCCGCCCGCCCCATCCGCCAAGTCAGCCACAGCAGCAGCACCCCGCCGCCCAGCCACAGCACCCAGCGCACCGGCGTATAGCTGAACAGCAGCGCCAGCCCGCACAACGACAGCACCGCGTAGAACAGATCACCGAAGCAGGAACCCAGCCCGACCAGAAAGGCCGGACGCGTGCCGGCGCGCAGGCCGGTGTTGATCAGCGCGGTATTGACCATGCCCAGATCGAGACACAGCGACAGCGATAGCAGAAAACCCTTGAGAACGACCGCGAACATGACAGCACGCCTGAGAATGGATGATGCCCGACGATAGCGCTGGAGCGGCGCGGCGGTCTTGTCAGAAATTGACCTGGCGGAACTGGCCCGGGGTCATGCCGCAGAAGCGGCTGAAGGCCTTGGTGAAATGGGCCTGGTCGGCGAAACCGGCGTCCAGCGCCACCTCGGCGATCGGCTTGCCGGCCCGCAGCAGCCGGCGCGCCAGGTTCAGCCGCTGCTGCATCAGCCAGGCGTGCGGCGGCAGGCCGACCAGACGGTGGAAAGAGCGCACCAGATGGGCCGGCGAGATGCCCTCGGCCGCCGCCAGATCGTCGAGGCTCGGCGCGGCGGCGAGATCGTCGAGCAGGCGTTCCTGCACGCGCCTAAGCCTCGCCTGATCGAGCGACAGCCGAGTCGGCGCGGCCTTGCTGCCGGCCTGTTCCAGCAGCTGGCCGAGCAAGGCCACGCAGCCCTCTTCGGCCAACGTTCCGCCCGTCTGCACCACCGCCTGCAGCTGATGCACCAGCGCACCATCGCGCACGCAAGGTTGGCCGAACGCGAACGGCGCATGGAAGTAATGCTCGAACGCCGCCGGCTGCACGTACAGCGACAGGCAGCGCCAGGCGCCGTCGCTGACGGCGCGGCTCGCCTGCACCTCGCCCGGGTTGTAAGTGGTCAGCGTCGCGGTATCGGCCTCGAAGGTCTTGCCGTCCAGCCACACCTGCTCCAGCCCGTTCAGGCTGGCACTGATCACGTACTCGTCGTGGCTGTGCTTGGGAAAGCCCTGCGCCGGGGTGCTGAGCAGCGCGAGTTCGAGAAAGTCGTTGCGAAAGGAGATCATCTCTTACGGAACACGGGACGCGCCAGGGCTGGGCATCCGCCCAGCCTGACGTGATCTGGCCTCAGCTTAGCGGCAGGGTCAATACGCCGGCGGTGCCGGCCCGCTGGCGCAGCGCCGCGTACCACGCCTCGATATGCGGGTACGCCACGCGCGGCAACTCCAGGTTCAGCCACAGGTGTACCGAGCAGCCCACCGCGATGTCGGCCAGGGTGAACGCCTCGCCGGCGACGAAGCGCGACACGCTCAAGCGGGCCTCGAGAATGGACAGCAGGGTCTCGGTCTTCTGCCGCGCCGCCTCGATCGCGGCCGGGTTGCGCTCGGCCGCCGGGGTGCGGATCAAGCCGTGAAATGCCGGGCTCAGCCCCGGCTGCAGGGTGGTCGCCTGCCAGTCCAGCCAGCGCTCCACCTCGGCACGCGCCTGCAGCGCGCTCGGGTACAACGATTCGGCGCCGGCCTTGCTGGCCAGGTAGCGCATGATCGCGTTCGACTCCCACAGCACGAAGCCGTCGTCCTCGATGGTCGGCACCAGGCCGTTCGGATTCAGCGCGCGGTATTCCGGCGTGCCCACCACGCCGAACTGGCGACCGGCGTCGATGCGCTCGAACGGCATGCCCAGCTCCTCAGCCGCCCACACCACCTTCTTCACATTGGTCGAATTGATGCGCCCCCAGATCTTCAGCATGCCGATGTCCTCTTCTTGGTGAGCCGCCATTGTAGCCCGAAAGCCGGGCCCGCCGGCCCTCGGGCTGAGCACCGCCCGGCGTCTGTCTCCGATCCGCTGCACCCGGGCGATGCTGCGTTGCAATGACGCTCGACGTGCCGATGACGCGATCAGTCCATGCCGCCTTCCACGCCATCGCTCTGCGTTGGCGACATCGCCTCCAGGCTCTCGGCGGGACTAGTGACTCTGCGTGGCAATGACGAAGTCAAGCAGCGCTCGGTCGATGCCGGTATTGAGCAACAGGTCCGGCTCGCTCTTCACCGCCTGCATGAACTTTCCGCGCATCGCCGGCTCGTCGGTGCAGAAGGTCGCGTGCGACAAGGCCTGCCAGCGCGCGCCGAGTGCTTGCGCTTCCGGATGATCCGGCGCCAGGCCGCTGTCCATCGCGCGGCGCACCGCGCCGACCAGGGTCGGCCATTCCGGCATGTGGCGGCGGAAGTTGCCGCGCAGGCGTTCCACCTCATCCGCGTCGAAATACTTGGCGTAGATCGGCAGTCGCGCTTCGGTCATCGCCTGGCTGACATAGTCGATCACCGCGGCGTCGATGCCGTTGTGCGACTGCAGCGCCGGCTCGTGGCGCTGCATCGTGTCGAGCTTGATCAGCAGGTCCTCGTCGCCGTGTACCAACCGCTGGGTGTGGCTCGTCCACTGCTGCGCCAGCGCCTGTGCCTCGGCCGACTGCGCCGGCACCTTGGCGTCGATCAGCGCGCGTACCCGGTCGGTGAGCGCACGCCAGTCGGCATCGTACTGTTCTCCCAGCTCGGCCTTGCGCTGACGCAGGATATCGGCTTGCTGTTGGGTCAGGTATTTCTCGTACATGGTCATCAACTCCAGTGCGGTCAACCAATCGGCCAGCGTCGGCTCGGTGTCGGTGGCCAGGCGCCGCTGCAACTGCTGCAGCCGCGCGCGCAACACCAGCGCCTGTTCGATCTGCCCGTCGAGGGCGGCGATCTGTTGCGCGATCAGCCCCGGCAGCGCCGGGCCGCTGCCGGCCAGCATGTCTCCGATCTCGGCCAGCGCGAAGCCGAGCCGTTGCAGCGCCTGGATGCGGTACAGCCGGGTCACGTCGTCGCCGTTGTACAGCCGGTAGCCGCTGTCGGAGCGCGCAGAAGGGGTGAGCAGACCGATGTCGTCATAGTGATGCAGCGCCCGGACCGTCAGTCCGGTCCGCTTGGCCAGTTCGCCAACCTTGAGCAGCATCGTCGTCTCCCTCACTGTGCTGATGTCATGGTGGAGCCTCACGTCGCGTGAGGGTCAAGCGCCGATTGTGCGCGGCGCGCGCGCAAAAAAACAGGCACCTTACGGTGCCTGTTTCGGTGCGATCAGGGGATCGACTCAGCGACGGCCCTTCGGCTTGCCGGCCGTGGTCGCGGCGGCGCCGTTGCGGCTGCCCGGCTTGTTGCCCTTGCCGACCTGCTTGCCCGCCGGCTTGCGCGCCGACGACGACGGCGCATCCTGGAAGCGCTGGGTCGGGTGGTGGGCGGTACGCGCGGTGTTGAAGCGCTGGCCGCGCGGCGCGACGTTGTTGCCCGACTGCGGCGGCACCGGCGCGATCAGCTGGTGCTTGCCGTAGCCGATCAGGTCTTCGCGACCCATATTGATCAGCGCGTCGTACAGGATCTGCCAGTTGTCCGGGTGGTGGTAGCGCAGGAAGGCCTTGTGCAATTTCCGGCGGTAGCCGTCGCGCACCACGTCGACCTTCTCGGACGAGCGCGCCAGTTTCTTCAGCGGGTTGCGGCGGGTGTGCCACATCGTCGTCGCCATCGCCATCGGCGTCGGCATGAAGGTCTGCACCTGGTCGAGGCGGAAGTTGTTCTTCTTCAGCCACAGCGCCAGGTTCATCATGTCTTCGTCGGTGGTGCCCGGGTGGGCGGCGATGAAGTACGGGATCAGGTACTGTTCCTTGCCCGCCTCTTTCGAGAACTTCTCGAACAGCTCCTTGAACTTGTCGTAGCTGCCCATGCCCGGCTTCATCATCTTGGACAGCGGGCCGTCCTCGGTGTGTTCCGGCGCGATCTTCAGGTAGCCGCCGACGTGGTACTTCACCAGCTCCTTGATGTACTCGGGCGACTTCACCGCCAGGTCGTAGCGCAGGCCCGACTGGATGTTGATCTTCTTCACCCCCGGCAGCGCGCGCGCCTTGCGGTACAGCTGGATCAGGCTGCTGTGGTCGGTGTTGAGGTTCTCGCAGATGTCCGGGTATACGCAGGACAGCTTGCGACAGGACTTCTCGATCTTCGGGTCCTTGCACGACAGCCGGTACATGTTCGCGGTCGGGCCGCCCAGGTCGGAGATGTGGCCGGTGAAACCCTCGGTCTTGTCGCGGATTTCCTCGATCTCTTTCAGGATCGACTCTTCCGAACGGCTCTGGATGATGCGGCCCTCGTGCTCGGTAATCGAGCAGAAGGTACAGCCGCCGAAACAGCCGCGCATGATGTTGACCGAGTACTTGATCATCTCCCAGGCCGGGATATGGGCGTTGCCGTAGGCCGGGTGCGGGTTGCGCGCATACGGTTGGCCGAACACGAAGTCCATCTCTTCGGTGGTCAGCGGGATCGGCGGCGGGGTCAGCCACACGTCGCGCTCGCCGTGCATCTGCACCAGTGCGCGGGCGTTACCCGGGTTCGACTCCAGGTGCAGGGTGCGGCTGGCGTGCGCGTACAGCACCGGGTCGTAGGCTACCGCCTCGAACGCCGGGATGCGCACCACGGTCTTGGCGCGCTGCGCGCGGCGGATCGCCACCCGCTCGTGCACGTTCATGAACTTGATCGGCTGAACGGTCGCCGTCGCCCCGCTCGCCTCGGCCTGCTTGGCCGCCTGCTCGGGGATTTCCTCGTACGGGTTCACATGCGGGTCGACCCGGCCCGGCAGATCGACGGTGGAGGAGTCCATCTCCTCCCACTCGTCGTTCGGCTTCCAGCCGTGCGGCACGATGAAGGCGGTGCCGCGGATGTCGCGCATCTCGGACAGCTTCTCGCCGGCGGCGGCGCGGTGGGCGATCTCGACCAGCGCACGCTCGGCGTTGCCGTACAGCAGGATGTCGGCCTTGGAGTTGACCAGTACCGACGGGCGCACCTTGTCGCTCCAGTAGTCGTAGTGCGCGATGCGGCGCAAGCTGGCCTCGATGCTGCCAATCATCACGCCGACGCCCGGATAGGCCTCGCGGCAGCGTTGCGCATACACCGTCACCGCGCGGTCCGGGCGCTTGTTCGGCTCGCCGTGCGGGGTGTAGGCATCGTCCGAACGCGGCTTCTTGTCGGCGGTGTAGCGGTTGATCATCGAATCCATATTGCCGGCGGTCACGCCGAAGAACAGGTTCGGCTTGCCCAGCGCGCGGAACGGCTCGGCGCTCTGCCAGTCGGGCTGCGCGATGATGCCGACGCGGAAACCCTGCGCCTCCAGCAAGCGCCCCACCAGCGCCATGCCGAAGCTCGGATGGTCGATGTAGCAGTCGCCCGATACCAGGATGATGTCGCAGGAATCCCAGCCGAGTTCGTCCATCTCGGCGCGGCTCATCGGCAGGAACTTGGCGGTGCCGAAGCGTTGCGCCCAGTACTTGCGATAGGAGTTGATCGGTTTGACGTTGCTGGTCGGTGGCGTGTTCATGGTGGGTGTGGTTTCCGGCAAGGCGCGCATTATGCCAGAAAAGCGCGCCGACTTCAGTAAAAATCCTGCTCAATCAATCATCTACGCAAAAACGGCAGACCGGAGCGACGGTCTGCCGTTTTGCTGGCCCAGGGTTGGCCGAAAGCCCGCGCCTGGCCGCAGGATCGCTCCTGCTCAGTGGCTGTTCTTGCCCGCCTCGGCCAGGCGGCGCTTGTGCTCGCGCTCGTTCTTCAGGTCTTCGCGCTCCTTGATGCGCTTGGCCTCGCGGGCTTTCGATTCCTCTTCCCAGACGCGCCATTCATCCGGCGTTTCCAGGGTGATGCGACCGATCGCGCCATCGCGGAAGTCGGTCAGCACGATCTCGGCGGTCTTCTGCATATTGACCCGCCCGCCGCCCAGCATCGCGCCACGGCGACGGCCGATCGCCTCGAGCAGCTCCTCGTCCTTCAGGCCCTCGATGCTGTCCTTCAGGCCGTAGCGAGTCGCCAGCTCCTTGGCGTAGTTGGCGCCGAGATAGGCCAGCAGCTCCAGCGCCACCTCTTCCTCGTCCATCGCGTTGCGGCCCACCGCGCCGCTGGCGGCCAGGTTGTAGCCGCCCTGCTCGACGATGATCTTCGGCCACAGCATGCCCGGGGTGTCGAACAGCCAGAAGCCGTCGGCCAGGATGATGCGCTGCTCGCCCTTGGTGACGCCCGGCTCGTTACCGGCCTTGGCGACCCGACGGCCCATCATGGTATTGATCAGTGTCGACTTGCCGACGTTGGGAATGCCGCAGATCAGCACGCGCAGCGGGCGCTCGACGCTGCCGCGGTTCGGCACCAGGTCGCAGCAGGCGTCGATCAGCTTCTTGGCCGGCGAGCGCTCGCCGGCGTCCAGCCCGATCGCCTGGGTGTGGCTCTTGCCCTTGTAGTAGTCGATCCACTGGCGGGTGCGCTGCGGGTCGGCCAGGTCCTGCTTATTGAGGATCTTCAGCGCCGGCTTGCCGCGGGTCAGCTGCGCGATCATCGGGTTGGCGCTGGACGCCGGCAGGCGCGCATCGAGCATCTCGATCACCACGTCGACGCCCTCCTTGACGCGTTCGGCCACCGCCTTCTTGGCCTTGTTCATGTGGCCTGGGAACCATTGGATCGCCATGGATTTATCGCTTTCGTAAAGGGTCGAGCAAGGGCCTAAGCCCGTTGAGCTGGATTTCGTGCATCAGCGCCAGCAAGCGGCCGATCTCGCCGGGCGGAAAACCCTGCCGGGCGAACCAGTCGAGGTAGTTTTCCGGCAGGTCGGCCAGCAGCACGCCCTTGTGCTTGCCGAACGGCATGCGCAGGGTGACTAGGGTTTCCAAATCAGCGGCTTGCATCGCGGTGGACTCGTCGGGAAGGGGCGCATTGTGCCAAAGCGCGCGGCGCTTGGCGAGCGCGGTCGCTGTTGATGCCGATCAAGCCGGCACGCCGTGAAACGGCCCGGCAGCCGGACGCTATGCGAGGATGGGCTTGCCTGATGATCCTCTCATCGTTTGTCTCGGTTCGCGCAGAGCCGTCTGGCGGGCGCCTCGCGGTGCCCGTTTTTTTATAGCTCAGCGACCCTCGATGGCCTTGCCATCGTTGAACGCCAGATAGCCCTTCACCACCCGGTAGATGAACCAGATCCAGGTGATCGCCAAAATCAGGAAGCCCACCAGCACCACCGTCAACAGGCCGCCAACCAGATAGCCGGCCAGCGCCCACCAGAAGGTCTTGATCTGCCAGCGGAAGTGGCTCTCGTAGCGGGTGCCGATCACGTCGGGCAGCTTCACGTAGTTGACGATCACCGCGACGATCGCGGTCACGCCGACGAACAGACTCAGCGCCTGCAGCACATACACCGCCATCGTCAGATTGTTCAGCTTGTGATCGTCGACACGGGTGATCACCGCTTGTTCCGGGGTCTCGTACATGCAGTCTCCTTGAGAATGGGTTCAGTCCGCCGCCAGCCCCAGTGTCGCGAACAGGCCGCTCAGACGCCGCCGCGCGGCGCGGTGCGCCTGGCGACTGGCGTCGACCAGCCCGGCGGCACGGCCGCTGGCGGCCGGTTCTGCCGCGCACCAAGCGCGCAACACGCCGGTTTCGACAGGCAACGCCGCCGGCAGCAGCACCGGGGCGGCCGGGCTGACGCTCAGGCCGAAGCGTTCGGCCAACACCGCCAGACGCCGGTTGGCCTCGTCGAGCGTCGGCAACTGCGCCGGGCTGACCAGCACATGGCTCAGCCCCAGCACCGCGATGCGCGCCGCCAGCCAGTCGGCCGCATCGGAAAGCCGCGCCGGGCTCGGCCGGGTTTCCAGATTGGCGCGCAAGGTGACGCTGAGCATCGCCAAGAGGCGGATATCGGGCAGCAGCGCCTCGGACAGGCGCAATGGCGCCAGCTCCAGCGCCTCGGCCGGTGGCGGCAACGGGCTGCCGGGCGTGGCGTGCTCGACGTCGGTCACCAGCGCCAGCGCGCACAGCGGTTGGGCATCCGGCAGGCTCAGACTGGCCCGGGCTATGGACAACGAGTCGCAGACTTCGTTCATGGTGAATCTCCTGGTCTGGGGCGATCCAGGCGGCGGAGAGTCATCGGAAAAAACAAATGCCGCCTGGTAGCGGCGGCATTTGTCGGGAAAGTGTTCGGTATTTCTAGAGTGCACGCGTTCCCTGGTGCCGCCGTGGTGAGCGGTACCAATAAAACGAAGCGAAGGAGGACACGTGTCGGGAATTCATGGTTTCATGCTGCGCCGCATCACCCCCGGCTGTCAACCCTGCGCCTATGACAAAACGCAAAAAACCGGCGCGGGGGCAATGCCCGGCGCCGGTTCGGCCAACCATTACCCGATCACATGTTCGGGTAGTTCGGCCCGCCCCCGCCTTCCGGCGTCACCCAGTTGATGTTCTGGGTCGGGTCCTTGATGTCACAGGTCTTGCAGTGCACGCAGTTCTGCGCGTTGATCTGCAGACGCGGTTGGCCCTCGTCGCGGCCAACGATCTCGTACACCCCGGCCGGGCAGTAGCGCTGTTCCGGCGCGTCGTACTCGGCCAGGTTCACCTCGATCGGCACGCGCTTGTCCTTCAGCTTCAGGTGCGGCGGCTGGTCTTCGCTGTGGTTGGTGTTGGAGATGAACACCGACGACAGCCGGTCGAAGGTCAGCACCCCGTCCGGTTTCGGGTACTCGATCCGCGTGCATTCGGCGGCCGGGCGCAAGGTCTCGTTATCGGCATGCTGGTTGCGCAGCGTCCACGGCGCGCGGCCGCGGAACAGGAAGGTGTCGATCGCCGAGTAGATCATCGCCGGCCACAGGCCCCAGCGGAACGACGGGCGAATGTTGCGCACCTTCCACAGCTCGTCGTACAGCCAGCTCTGCTTGACTTTGGCACTGTAGGCGCTCGCCTCGACGCCGGCGCCGCCCGTCTCGCCAGCCAATGCCTCGACCACCGCCTCGGCGGCCAGCATCGCCGACTTCATCGCGGTGTGGGTGCCCTTGATCTTCGGCACGTTCAGGAAGCCGGCGGTATCGCCGACCAGCACGCCGCCCGGGAAGGTCAGCTTCGGCAGGCTCTGGATGCCGCCTTCGCTGAGCGCGCGCGCGCCGTAGGAGATGCGGCGTGCCCCCTCGAACACCGGCTTGATCGCCGGGTGGGTCTTGAAGCGCTGGAACTCCTCGAACGGCGACAGATAGGGGTTCTGATAGTCGAGGCCGACCACGAAGCCGACCACTACCTGGTTGCCTTCCAGGTGATACAGGAACGAGCCGCCGTAGGTGGCGGTGTCCATCGGCCAACCGACGGTGTGGGTGATGCTGCCCGGCTGGTGCAGCTCCGGCTTCACTTCCCACAGTTCCTTGATGCCGATGCCATAGGTCTGCGGATCGGCGCCGTCGCACAGCTTGAAGCGTTCGAACAGCGTCTTGGTCAGCGAGCCGCGACAGCCTTCGGCGAAGATGGTCTGCTTGGCCCACAGCTCGATGCCCGGCTCGCCATCCAGCTCGCCGTTCTTGCCGGTGCCGACGTTGCCGGTGGCGACGCCCTTCACCGAACCGTCGGCGTTGTACAGCACCTCGGCGGCGGCGAAGCCCGGGTAGATTTCCACGCCCAGCGCCTCGGCCTGCTCGCCGAGCCAGCGACAAAAGTTGCCCAGGCTGACGATGTAGTTGCCGTGGTTGTTCATCTGCGGCGGGGTCGGCAGTTGCACCGACTCGGTCTCGGTCAGGAGCAGGAAACGGTCCTTCCCGGCCGGGGTATTGAGCGGTGCGCCCTTTTCTTTCCAGTCCGGAATCAGCTCGTCGAGCGCCTTGGGCTCGATCACCGCCCCCGACAGGATGTGCGCGCCGATCTCCGAGCCCTTCTCCAGCAGGCAGACGCTGATGTCGCGCCCCTGCTGTTCGGCCAACTGCTTGACGCGGATTGCGGCGCTCAGCCCGGACGGGCCACCGCCGACCACCACCACATCGTATTCCATGTATTCGCGTTCCACCGTGTCTCCTTTGCGCGGTGCGTCATTGCCTAATGATCGAATCATGCAATGTTCGTGGCCGGGCGTCAAAATCAAACAAGCGTTTAAACGGTACCGGCACTGCGCAGCGTGGCGATTTGTTCCTCGCCGTAGCCCAGTTCGGCCAATACCGCGTCGGTGTGCTCGCCGAGCTTGGGCGGCGCTTGCCGGTATTGTGCCGGAGTGTCTGACAATCGAATCGGGCAGGCCATCAGCGGCACCGTCTGCCCGGCGGCATCGTGCATCTCGATGCGCATGCCGCGCGCCGCCGCCTGCGGATCGGCGAACGCCTCGGCCACCGAGTTGATCGGGCCGCACGGCACGCCGACCGCATCGAGCCGGGCCAGCCAATCATCGCGTGTGGCGCTGCCGAACGCCTCGGCCAAACGGCCTACCAGCTCGTCGCGGTGCGCGACCCGCGCCGGATTGGTGGCGTAACGCTCATCGTCGGCCAGCGCCGGCTGGCCGATCAGTGCGGCGACGGCGCGGAACTGCTTGTCGTTGCCGCAGGCGAGGATGAAGTGGCCGTCGGCGGCGCCGAACACCTGATACGGCACGATGTTCGGATGGGCGTTGCCGAGACGCGGCGGCGTGGCACCGCTGACCAAGTGGTTCATGCCGACGTTGGCGAGCATTGCCAGCGAGCAGTCGAACAAGGCCATGTCGATGTACTGGCCGCGGCCGGTGTGATGACGCGACAACAGCGCCGCCTGCACCGCGTTGGCGGCATAGAGGCCGGTGAACAGGTCGGTGACCGCCACGCCGACCTTGTGCGGCTCGCCGTCGGCCGGGCCGGTGATGCTCATCAGCCCGCTCATGCCCTGCACGATATAGTCGTAGCCGGGCGCATCGGCATACGGACCATCCTGGCCGAAGCCGGTGATCGAGCAGTACACCAGCCGCGGGTTGAGCTGGGACAGGCTCGCGTAGTCGAGACCGTACTTCGCCAGCCCGCCGACCTTGTAGTTTTCCAGCAGCACATCGGCCTGTTCGGCCAACCGGCGCACGATCGCCTGCCCTTCCGGCCGGGTGATGTCGACGGTGACCGAGCGCTTGCCGCGGTTGGCCGACAGGAAGTATGCGGCGGTGCCGTCCGGCAGGCTGGGCGGCGCCCATTGCCGGGTATCGTCGCCAAGACCGGGTCGTTCGATCTTGATCACGTCGGCGCCGAGGTCGGCCAGCAACTGGCCGGCCCACGGCCCGGCGAGTACGCGGGAGAGATCCAGCACCTTGATGCCGGACAGTGCGCCTTGGCCTTGCATGGGGTGTCCTTTTGTAGACGGTTCGGCCAACGTGGACTGTCGGTTTTCGGGTTGGCCGAAGCTTTAATTGGGAGAGTACCTACGAATTGCAGCATCTGCCTCGCCGGCAGGGCCCTGCCCCTAACGCGATCACAAACGCCGCAATAGCCAGTCGGGGCCCTTCCACCGCGCCGTCCGGGGAATGTCCGGTGAGGTCTTAAGCCGCCGCCTGTTTGAGCGGGCGGACGTTAGCCGCCCGCGAGTTCGGCGGCGCCTCGCCGGGCGTTTCCCGGACGGAAGCAAGCGGTGGCGGGGCTCGCCTTTTCTTTGCTTACTTTCTTTTGGCGACGCAAAAGAAAGTAAGGCCGCGCCGGCGAGGCGGATCGCTCAACCGGCACGGCCTCTTCAGCCAACCTTTAGAACCCCAAGGTTGGCCGAACCGATCAGCAAATCAGAACGCCGCAATCCCGGTCTGCGCACGGCCCAGAATCAACGCATGCACATCATGCGTGCCCTCGTAGGTGTTCACCGCCTCCAGGTTCATCATGTGGCGGATCACGTGGAACTCGTCCGAGATACCGTTGCCGCCGTGCATGTCGCGCGCCACCCGGGCGATCGCCAGCGCCTTGCCGGTGTTGTTGCGCTTGATCAGCGAGATCATCTCCGGCGCCGCCAGGCCGTCGTCCATCAGCCGGCCCACCTGCAGGCAGGCCATCAGCCCCAGCGCGATCTCGGTCTGCATGTCGGCCAGCTTCAGCTGGATCAGCTGGGTGGCGGCGAGCGGGCGGCCGAACTGCTGGCGGTCGAGCGTGTACTGGCGTGCGGCGTGCCAGCAGAATTCGGCAGCGCCCATCGCGCCCCAGGCGATGCCGAATCGCGCCTTGTTCAGGCAGCCGAACGGCCCCTTCAGGCCCTTCACGCCCGGCAGCAGATTCGCATCGGGCACGAACACCTCGTCCATCACAATCTCGCCGGTGATCGACGCGCGCAGCGAGAACTTGCCGTGGATCGCCGGAGTGGACAGCCCCTTCATGCCGCGCTCGAGCAGGAAGCCGCGGATCTCGCCGACGTCGTCCTTCGCCCATACCACACACAGGTCGGCGATCGGGCTGTTGGTGATCCACATCTTGCTGCCGGTCAGCACCCAGCCGCCGTCGACCTTCTTGGCGCGGCTCTTCATCCCGCCCGGATCGGAACCGGCATCCGGCTCGGTCAGGCCGAAGCAGCCGACCAGCTCGCCGGTCGCCAGCTTGGGCAGGTATTTGTCCTTCTGCTCGTCCGAGCCGTAGGCCCAGATCGGGTGCATCACCAGGGACGACTGCACGCTCATCGCCGAGCGGTAGCCCGAATCGACGCGCTCGACTTCGCGGGCGATCAGGCCGTAGGCGACGTGGCTGAGCCCGGCGCAACCGTAGCCGTCGATGGTGCAGCCGAGCAGGCCCAGCTCTCCCATCTCGCTCATGATCTCGCGGTCGAAGCGCTCCTCGCGATTGGCGGTCAGCACCCGCGGCAACAGCCGCTCCTGGCAGAACGCATGCGCGGTGTCGCGCACCAGTCGTTCTTCTTCGGTCAAGCGCGACTCGAGCAGCAGCGGGTCTTCCCAGCTAAATGCGGCGCGGTGTTGAGTGGCAGCCATCGGTCTCTCCTTTGTCATGGTTCGGCCGGCTTCGGCCGTTTTAATGTCCCGCCAAGCGGAACTGTGTTCTACTGTGCAGAACAACATACTCCGCCATTCTCACCATGTAAAGCAACTCTTTACAGCCCAAGCAGCACAGGTATCCTTGCTCCATGAAAAATACTCCGCTCGATCATTCTACGTTGCCCGCCGACCCGGCAGACGACGATAAGGATCGCCTGTTCGTCACCGCCCTGGCCCGCGGCCTGGCGGTACTCGGCGCGTTCCGCCCCGGTGAAGCCGGCCTGTCCAACCAGGAGTTGGCGGCACGCACCGGTCTGCCCAAGTCGACGGTGTCGCGGCTGACCTACACGCTGACCCGACTCGGCTACCTGGCGCAGGAAGCCGACAGCGGCTACTACCGGCTCGGCCTGTCGGTGCTGGCGCTCGGCTCGGTGGTGCTGGCCAGCTACGACATCCGCAGCATCGCCGCGCCGCTGATGCGCGAATTCGCGCTCAAGCACAATGTGTCGGTCAGCCTGGCGATGCGCGAGGGCACCGACATGCTGTACCTGGAAACCTGCCGCAGCCCGGCGCGGGTGACGGTGCAGCTGACCGTCGGCTCGCGCGTGCCGATCGCCACCACCGCGATCGGCCGGGCATTCTACGTCGGCCTGTCCGAGCACGAGCGCGAGGCGCTCGATGCGCAGTTGGCCGAACGCTACGCCGACGACTGGCCGGAGCTGTACAAGCGGCTGCAGCAGAGCCTGATGCAGTACCGCACCAGCGGCTACGCGGTGTCGTGGGGCGAGTACGGCCCCGAGGTAATGGCGATCGGCGTGCCGCTGCCGTCGCCGACGCCGGGCCAGCCGCCGTTCGCGCTGAACGCCAGCGGCCCGAGCCTGCTGTTCACCCCGAGCGTGCTCGAGCACGAGATCGCGCCGGCGCTGGTCGAGCTCGCCCAATCGGTGGTGCCGACCCGGTAACCGCCGGCTGGCCCGCCCGCCTCGCCCAACGAAAAAAGCCGGACGCGATGTCCGGCTTTCTTGTTGGTGTTACGGGCACTACGCGCCGCAGCACGGCGTTATGTCCACAGGCTTCGGGCTAGGCGCGCCCACCGTGGATATAGGTGAACAACTGGTCAATCACGTACTGCTGCTCGTCGATGGTGGCGCGCACCAGATCGCCGATCGACAATACCCCCATCACGGTATGTTGGCTGTCGAGCACCGGCAGGTGGCGGATGTGCTTCTCGGTCATCAGCGCCATACAGTGCTCGAGCGTGGTCTCCGGCTTCACGTACAACACCTTGCTGGTCATGATGTCGCGCACCCGGGTGCCGGCCGAAGTCCGCCCCTGCAGCACGATGCGCCGGGCGTAGTCGCGCTCGGAGAAGATCCCCAGCACCTCGCCCCCTTCCATCACCAGCACCGCTCCGACATTGTGTTCCGCCATCACTTGCAGGGTCTGGAACACCGTGGCGTCCGGACTCACGAAGATCAGTTCCTGGCGGGTTTTGTTAGCCAGTATCTGGCCGGCATTCAGCATGGCGAATCCCCTTTTCGCTGGAATAAAGGCAACCCTGCAGACACTATAGCAACTCGGCCGCCTGACTACCGCTCCAGACAAGGAACTCGGCTTCATCGCCTTGCATGGCCGAGACGGCGGAACGACTCAGGCCCGGTCTGCCCCCCGAAAACGGGACAGACCGGGCCTGGTAGCTAGGATCGTTCCAGCGGCGCCGGAGCCGCTCACTTACTCGGCGCGGATCATCGTGCCGACGCCGGCCTCGGTGAGGATCTCCAGCAGCAGTGCGTGCGGCACGCGGCCGTCGATGATGTGCACCGCGTTGACGCCGCTTTTCGCCGCGTCGAGCGCCGAGCTGATCTTCGGCAGCATGCCGCCGGAGATGGTGCCGTCGGCGAATAGCTCGTCGATGCGCTTGGCGGTCAGCTTGGTCAGCAGATTGCCCTGCTTGTCGAGCACGCCCGGGGTGTTGGTCATCAACAGCAGCTTCTCGGCCTTCAGGGTTTCGGCCAACTTGCCGGCCACCAGATCCGCATTGATGTTGTACGCCTCACCGTCCAGGCCGACGCCGATCGGCGCCACCACCGGGATGAAGTCCTGGCTGTCGAGCAGCGACACCAGCGCCGGGTCGATCGACTCGATCTCGCCGACCTGGCCGATGTCGATCACGCCGGCGTCCGGCGACTTCAGGAACAGTTTCTTGGCGCGGATGAAGTGGCCGTCCTTGCCGGTCAGCCCCACCGCCTTGCCGCCGTGCTTGTTGATCAGCGACACGATTTCCTTGTTGACCAGGCCGCCGAGCACCATCTCGACCACGTCCATGGTTTCGGGGTCGGTGACGCGCATGCCCTGGATGAACTCGCCCTGCTTGCCGACCTTTTCCAGCAGCTCGTTGATCTGCGGACCACCGCCGTGCACCACCACCGGGTTCAGGCCGACCAGCTTGAGCATCACCACGTCCTGGGCGAAGCCTTCCTTCAGCTTGTCGTCGGTCATCGCGTTGCCGCCGTACTTGATCACCAGGGTCTTGCCGGCGAACTGCCGGATATAAGGCAGGGCTTCGGCAAGAATCTGCGCCTGTTCGCTGGCCGTCACGCTCATGTTTGCTCCTAGATTTATCGCGGGGTTTTCTTGTTCGACATTCTACCTACGCCAACTGCTGAATTTTAATTTATTAATCTTGCCCAGGTCGCCACGGCGCGGTAAAGTCCACCGCAATTACTGAAAACAGATTCACTACCATGACGAACGCAACCCGCTGGCAACGAAAAAAAGACGTCCGTCCCGGCGAGATCCTCGACGCGGCACTCAAGCAGTTCGTGGAGAAGGGCTTTCGCGCCACCAAGCTCGAGGACATCGCCCGCGCCGCCGGCGTGACCAAGGGCACGCCGTACCTGTACTTCGCCAATAAGGAAGAGATCTTCAAGGCGGTGGTGCGCGAGACCCAGGTGGCCAACCTGTCGAAATTGCAGGCGCTGAGCGAGCAGTACGACGGCTCGGCACGCGCGCTGCTGTTCGCCTTCGTTGAACAGTGGTGGCAGGAGGTCGGTGCCACCTCGTCCGGCGGGCTGTGCAAGCTGATCATGGCCGAGACCGCCAGCTTCCCCGAGCTCGCGCAGTTCTACTTCACCGAGGTGATCCTGCCGGCGCGGCAGATGGTCGCGCAGGTGCTGCAGCGCGGCATCGCCCAGGGCGAGTTCCGCGCGGTGCCGATCGACACCACCGTCGAGACCCTGCTCGCCCCGCTGATCCAGCAGCTGATCTGGACCCATTCCTTCGGCACCGTGCCGGGCTGTCATTCGGCCGGCGGCCACGACCCACTGCGGATGCTGCTCGACGGCCTGGACCTGATGTTGCACGGCCTGCTGCCGCGCGATTGAGCCACTAACAAAACCCTTCCGGCGTTGTTGCGCGGCCTTGCCGTACTAGCTGTACTGTCTGCGGCAGCGCGCCTAGCCGGAACCGCTTCGCTGGATTTTGTTAGCGGCTCGGAAACAACAAAAAACAAGACCACCCACGAGGAAGCCCAATGACCCACCTCGCCCGGCCGCTGCTGCTGGCCACGCTGACCGCTACCCTGCTCGCCGCCTGCGGCAAGGCCCCGCCCCCCACCGAAGAGATCCGTCCGGTGCGCTACACCGTGGTCGGCGACGACGCCTCGCTGCCGAGCGAACGCTTCGCCGGCGAGATTCGCGCCCGCCAGGAAACTCGCCTTGGCTTCCGCGTCGCCGGCAAGGTGGTCGACAAGCTGGTCAGCGCGGGCGAGCACGTGAAGAAAGGCCAGCCTATCGCCCGCCTCGACGCACACGACTACGCACTCGACCTGTCGGCCAAGCGCGCGCAGCTGGCCGCGGCGCAAAACGATCTGGCGCAGAAGGAAGCCGACCTGCGCCGCTACCAGGAACTGCTCGCCAAGAACTTCATCAGCCAGGCCCAGGTGGACCAGCAGCGTAACGCGGTCAGCGCCGCGCGCGCCCAGTTGACCGCCGCGCGCGCTTCGGCCGACGTCAGCAGCAACCAGACCGGCTACGCCACGCTCACCGCGGTGGCCGACGGCATCGTCACCGAGATCAGCGCCGAACCGGGCCTGGTGGTGTCGGCCGGCCAGCCGGTAGCGACGCTGGCCGCCGACGGCGCGCGCGAGGCAGCGATCGCGGTGCCGGAAAACAAGCTCGCCGCGGTGCGCGCCGCCAAGTCGTTCACCGTGACGCTGTGGGCCGCCAACAAGCAGTACAGCGGCCATCTGCGCGAGCTGGCCGGCGCCGCCGACCCGGCCACCCGCACCTACGCCGCGCGCATCGCGCTCGACAATCCGGACGAGGCGGTGAAGCTCGGCATGACCGCCAGCGTCGGCCTGCCCAGCACCGGCAACGCCCCGCTCACCCGCCTGCCACTGACCGCGCTGCTCGACGAGCAGGGCAAGCACTATGTGTGGGTAATCGATCCGAAAATCGCCAAGGTTGGCCGAAAGCCGGTCAGCGTCGCGTCGATCGGCGCCGACTGGGTGGCGATCGCCTCGGGCGTGGCGCGCGGTCAGCAAGTGGTGACGGCCGGCGTGCACCTGTTGCGCGACGGTCAGCGCGTCAGCCTGCTGAAGGAGTGACCGGGTGAGCAAGAAACTCAATCTCTCCGCCTGGGCGCTCAACAACCAGCCGCTGGTGCGCTATCTGATCGTGATGTTGATGGTGGCCGGCATCTGGGCCTATACCCAGCTCGGCCAGAAGGAAGACCCGGAGTTCACCTTCAAGGCGATGGTGGTGCAGGTGATGTGGCCGGGCGCCACCGCCGTCGAGACCGAACAGCAGGTGACCGACCGCATCGAGAAGAAGCTGCAGGAAATCGCCGAGCTCGACTATGTGAAGAGCTTCACCAAGCCGGGCGAGGCGCAGTTCGTGCTGTCCTTGCGCGAGAACACCCCGGCCAAGAAGGTGCCGGAGCTGTGGTACCAGGTGCGCAAGAAGCTGGGCGACATCAAGCAGACGCTGCCCGCCGGCGTGCAGGGGCCCTTCTTCAACGACGAGTTCGGCGACACCTTCGGCAATCTGTACGCCTTCACCGGCGACGGTTTCAGCTATGAAGACCTGCGCCGCTATGTCGACGAAGCGCGCCACGAGCTGTTGCGCGTGCCCGACGTCGCCAAGGTCAACACCGTCGGCGAGCAGGACGAGCGCATCTACGTCGACCTGGACACCGCCAAGCTCGCCACCCTCGGCATCGACGCGCGCCAGATCTGGCAGGCGCTGTCCGAGCAGAACGCCGTCACCCCGGCCGGCACCTTCCAGACCGCGTCCGACCGCATCTTCGTGCGCGTCAGCGGCGCCTATCGCACCGTCGACGCGGTGACCAACACCCCGGTGCGCGCCAACGGCCAGACCTTCCGCCTCGGCGACATCGCCCGGGTCAGCCGCGGCTTCATCGACCCGCCCACCTTCAAGATGCGCTTCGGCGGCAAGCCGGCGCTGGGCCTGGCGATCAGCATGAAGGACGGCGGCGACGTGCTAAAGCTCGGCAGCAACCTGGACGCGACCCTGGCACAGATCCGCGCCAAGCTGCCGGTGGGGGTGGAGATCCACGCGGTGTCCGACCAGCCCAAGGTGGTGAAGGACTCGGTGAACGAGTTCATGCACTCCCTGGCCGAAGCGGTAATCATCGTGCTGGCGGTAAGCTTCTTCAGCCTGGGCATGCGCACCGGCATCGTGGTGGCGCTGTCGATTCCGCTGGTGCTGGCGATGACCTTCGTCGCGATGTACTTCTTCAAGATCGACCTGCA
The DNA here is from genome assembly GCA_025989215.1 of Neisseriaceae bacterium JH1-16. Lineage (GTDB taxonomy): Bacteria > Pseudomonadota > Gammaproteobacteria > Burkholderiales > Chromobacteriaceae > Crenobacter_A. The sequence continues at coordinate 400,195 of JAPDNP010000004.1, forward strand.
GCGCATTTCGCTCGGCTCCTTGATCATCGCTCTGGGCTTGCTCGTCGACGACGCGATCATCGCGGTGGAGATGATGGCGCTGAAGCTGGAGGAAGGCTGGAAGCGCTTCGACGCCGCCATCTACGCCTACACCAGCACCGCCTTCCCGATGCTGACCGGCACGCTGATCACCGCCGCCACCTTCATCCCGGTGGGCCTGGCCAAGTCGAATGCCGGCGAGTACGTGTGGAGCCTGTTCGCGGTGGTCGGCATCGCGCTGGTGCTGTCGTGGATCGTCGCGGTGGTGTTCACCCCCTACCTCGGTTACAAGCTGCTGCCGACCAACCTGGCCGACCACGGCCACGACAGCCCCTATGACAAGCCGTTCTACCAGCGCTTCCGCCGCCTGGTGACCTGGTGCCTGGAGCATCGCAAGCTGGTGATCGTCGCCACCTTCGCCACCTTCGTGCTGTCGCTGGGCGCGTTCAAGCTGTTCGTGCAGCAGCAGTTCTTCCCGTCGTCGAACCGGCCGGAGCTGATGGTCGACATGTGGCTGCCGCAGGGCGCCAGCTACGCCGCCACCGAGCGCGAGGTGAAGAAGCTCGAAGGCAAACTTAAGGGCGACGCCAACATCGACAGCGTCACCAGCTACATCGGCGGCGGCAGCCCGCGCTTCTACCTGCCGCTCGACCAGCAGCAGCAGCATCTCAACTACGCGCAGCTGACGGTGATGACCCGCGACGAAAAGGTGCGCGAGGACGTGAAGCGCAAGCTGGAAGGCCTGTTCGACAGCGACTTCCCGCTGGTGCGCGGCCGCGTCACCCGGCTGGAGAACGGCCCGCCGGTTGGCTACGCGGTGCAGTTCCGCGTGATGGGCGAAGACCACGAGCAGGTGCGCAAGATCGCCGCCCAGGTCGAGCAGCTGGTGCGCGCCAACCCGGGCACCCGCCACGTCAACAACGACTGGGGCGAACAGATCAAGGCGCTGCGCGTCACCATCGACCAGGACAAGGCACGCGCGCTCGGCGTGTCGACGCAGAACCTGGCGCAGCAGCTGCAGACGCTGATTTCCGGCAGCTCGATCACCGACTATCGCGACGGCGATCGAACCATCGGCGTGGTGGCCCGTCTGAACGAGGGCGAACGCAAGGACCCGGCCGAGCTCGGCAACCTGATGATCCAGACCGCCAGCGGCCGCTACGTGCCGCTCGCGCAGATCGGCCACATCGGCTACGAGCCGGAGGAAAGCATCATCTGGCGCCGCAACCGCCTGGCGACGATCACCGTGCGTGCAGATGCCGCCGACGGCGTACAGGCCTCGGACATCTCGCTGGCGCTGTGGCCGAAGATGCAGGCGCTGGAGAAGACGCTGCCGCTCGGCTACCACATCGAGCTGGGCGGGTCGCTGGAGTCGAGCCAGAACTCGCAGAAGGCGATCAACGCGGTGGCGCCCTTGATGCTGGTGATCGTGGTGACGCTGTTGATGCTGCAGCTGAAGAGCTTCCAGCGCACCGTGATGGTGCTCTTGACCGCCCCGCTCGGCATGATCGGCGTGACGCTGACGCTGATCCTGTTCCACGCGCCGTTCGGCTTCGTGGCGATGCTGGGGGTGATCGCGCTGGCCGGCATGATCATGCGCAACTCGGTGATTCTGGTCGACCAGATCGAACACCACATCCAGGACGGCTACGACCGCTACGAGGCCATCATCGATTCCACGGTGCGGCGCTTCCGGCCTATTATGCTGACCGCATTGGCGGCGATCCTGGCGATGATCCCGCTGACCCGCAGCACCTTCTGGGGACCGATGGCGGTCGCGATCATGGGCGGCCTCTTGGTCGCCACCGTGCTGACCCTGCTGTTCCTGCCGGCGCTGTACGCCCAGTGGTTCCGCGTGCAGCCGCCCGCCCAACACGAACAAGAATGACGAGATTTCGCATGAGCAGACTCAACCCTCTCGCCGCCCTCCTCGCGCTGACGCTGGCGTTGCCGGCCTCGGCCTTCGACCTGGTCGGCGCCTGGCAGGCGGCCCGTGACTACGACGCGGGCTTTTCCTCGGCGCGCCACCAGCGCGACGCGGGACAGGAGCAGGAAGCCCAGGGCCTGTCGCAGCTGCTGCCGCAGGTTGGCCTGACCGGCAATTACAGCAACACCAACACGATGAAGCCGACGGGCATCCCCAGCTACGAGAGCCACGGCTACGGCGTGCAGCTGACCCAACCGCTGTTCGACATCGGCAAGTACACCGGCTACCAGAAGGGCAAGCTCGGCACCCAGCTGGCCAACACCCAGTTCTCGGCGGCCGAACAGCAGTTGATCGTCGACGTCGCCCAGGCCTATTTCGACGTGCTGCTGGCGCGCGACACGCTGGACGCGGTACGCGCCGCCAAGAGCGCCTTCGCCACCCAGCTCGACCAGGCCAAGGCCGCCTTCCAGGTCGGCACCGCCACCATCGTCGACACCTATGAAGCGCAGGCCGGCTTTGACGGCGCCGCCGCCAAGGAAATCATCGCCGCCAGCGACCTGGAGGTGAAGGAAAACGCCTTCCGCAAGCTGACCGGGCTCGACCCCAAGGGCATCCAGCGCGTCAACGAGCCGCTACCGTTGACCCCGCCGACCCCGGCCTCGCTGGACGCCTGGCAGAACCAGGCGCTGGCCAGCAGCCTGGACGTGAAGGCCAAGGAACAGTCGCTGGAACTGGCCAAGCAGGACGTCACCGCCAAGAAGGGCCAGCGCCTGCCGACCGTGTCGCTCACCGCCGGCTACCAGGACAACATCACCACCGCGCCAATCTTCGTCGCCTCGCCCAGCTCGCGCGGCAACAGCGTCGGCGTGCAGCTGAACATGCCGCTGTTCGCCGGCGGCGGCATCAACTCGCAGGTGCGCGAGGCGGTGGCGAAGGAAGCACAGGCGCGCGACGACCTGGAGGCCAGTCGCCGCCAGGTCAACGAGACGGTGCGCCGCGCGTATCTGGGCGTCACCAACGGCGCCGCGCTGGTGCGCGCGCAGGAACAATTGCTGATCTCTGCCAAGGCCAAGCTCGACTCGACCAAACTCGGCAAGGAAGTCGGCGTGCGCACCAGCATCGACCTAGTGCAGGCCGAGCAGTCGTATTACGAGGCTGTGCAGAATCTGGCGAGTGCGCGCTATTCCTACCTGAACGCGCGGCTGCAGCTGGCGCAGGCGGCCGGCACCCTGGAACCGCCGGTGCTGATCGACGTGAACCGCTCGATCGGCCAGAACACGGTGGCGCCGGCACTGTCGGATGCGACTTCAGTACGCAAGGGGAAGTCGGTGGCGGCGAAGCAGCCGGGTTGAGTAGCCGTTCGGCCAACGTTGAGCCCGCCTTTGGCGGGTTTTTTGTTTGTGGTGCGTTGCAGAACATTCGGAACCCGCCATGTCCCGCCACCTCGCCAGTGCCCTCCAGTTCGGCAGCGTCGACACCAGCCATGACGGCAAGCTGAGCCGCGAAGAAGCGAAGGCCGGTATGCCGTGGATGAACAAACTCTTCGACGAGATCGATACCGGAAGGAAGGGCTACGCACTGAGGAAGACATCGCGGCGTTCCTGGCCAAGCAACGCCAGAGGCGCCATCCCGCACCACAGTGATGGCTATGCAGCCCCCTCCGCCGCTCTCACCTGCCGCAGATAGTGATAGACGGTGTGCACCGACACCCCCAGCTGCTCGGCCACCACCCGCACCGCGTCCTTGATGCCAAACACCTCGCGCGCATAGAGCGCCTGCACCGCCAGCCGGTTGCGCTGCCCGCCGGGCTGGCCGGCGTCGACCTCGGCGATGGTGCTAGCCACCACCTTGTCGAGCAGCTCGTCGACCCCCTGCACGAACATCTCCGGCGTGAAACCCGCATCCGCCGTCTCGGCACCGTCGGTGGCCGGCACCGCGTACACCGGCTCGTCGCCCGGCAACAGGCCCTGGATGAAGTCCAGCAGCGGCACATTCAGGTTCATATGAATGCACAACAGCCCGATGATGCGCCGCTCCTCATTGCGGATCGCGATGGTGATCGAGCGCATCTGCGCGCCGTCCGGGCTCTTGGTGTAATAGACCTTGGTATGGCGCGCGCCGCTGCGCTCCAGCTTGTCGAGCATGCGCCGCGCCAGCTCCGACAGGCCGGTGCCTTCCTGACGGCCGCTGAGCGCGCCGCACACCTTGATCACCGAGTGCGCGGGATCCTCCAGCGAGTGCAGCACAAACTCGACATGTTGGCCGAACAGCGTGGACAGGCCGTCCAGCATGGCCCGGTAGTGGTTGAGCAGCGCCCAGTCGGCCGCGCCATACGGCGCTTGGGCCAAATCATCGGCCTGATGGCTAGTCATCTTCATAATTCAACTTTATTTGAATCGTTTTGAACCCGCTCGGCATTCTGAACCAGCTTCGTTTCCGGCCGGTGCCAGCTCGGCTAAGCTGATGAACACGCACTGGATTTCCCCGCAGCGCGTGACATCGTCCTGACAAGGGCGGCGCTGATGCCCGCCGTCCCGAAATGTTCGTTTGTTTTCGAATTTCGCCGACTATTTTTTCGTTTACGTTCAATTTTGTGTCAAAATTGACGCCAATCAACAGCCGACCCGCTCTTTTGTTCAATAATTTTTGAAAGACTAATCGATCATCTCCAGACGGGAGCCCCCTATGAACGCCCCAGCTAGCACCACCGACCTGCATGCCCGTGCCTGGCATGATTTCGCCCTCGGCCCATGGCAAAACGTCATCGACGTGCGCGACTTCATCCAGCACAACTACACGCCGTATCTCGGCCGCGACGAGTTCCTCGCCGGCCCGACCGCGCGTACCCAGGCGCTGTGGGCCAAGCTGGCCGAGCTGCTCAAGGAGGAGCGCGCCCGTGGCGTGCTGGCGGTGTCGGCCGACGTCGGCAGCAGCATCACCGCGCACGACGCCGGTTACATCGACCAGTCGCTGGAGAAGATCGTCGGCCTGCAGACCGATGCGCCGCTCAAGCGCGCCATCATGCCCAACGGCGGGCTGCGCATGGTCGAAAACGGCCTGGCCGCGTTCGGCTTCGAGCTGGACCCGCAGGTAAAGGATGCGTTCACCCGCTACCGCAAGGACCACAACCAGGGCGTGTTCGACTCCTACAACCCGGCGATCCGCGCCGCGCGCAAATCGGGCGTGATCACCGGCCTGCCGGACGCCTATGGCCGCGGCCGCATCATCGGCGACTATCGCCGCGTGGCACTGTACGGCGTCGACCGGCTGATCGAGGCCAAGCGCGCCGAGTTGGCCGAACTGGACGATCTGGAATTCAGCGAAACGGTGATCCGCCAGCGCGAGGAGCTGAACGAGCAGACCCGCGCGCTGGCCGAACTGAAGCAGATGGCCGTCAAGTACGGCGCCGACATCGCGGCCCCGGCGACCAATCTGCACCAGGCGATCCAGTGGCTGTACTTCGGCTACCTGGCCGCGGTGAAGGAGCAGAACGGCGCGGCGATGTCGATCGGCCGCATCTCCAGCTTCCTCGACATCTACGCCGAGCGCGATCTGGCCGCCGGCGTCGTGACCGAGTCCGAGGTGCAGGAGCTGTTCGACGATCTGGTGATCAAGCTGCGCATTGTCCGCTTCCTGCGCACCCCTGAATACGACGAATTGTTCTCCGGCGACCCGACCTGGGTGACCGAGTCGATCGGCGGCGTCGGCGAAGACGGCCGCCCGCTGGTGACCCGCTCCAGCTTCCGCATCCTGCACACCCTGTACAACCTGGGCCCGGCGCCGGAACCGAACCTGACCGTGCTGTGGTCGACCCAGCTGCCGCAGGGCTTCAAGGACTTCTGCGCCAAGGTATCGATCGAAACCAGCGCGATCCAGTATGAGAACGACGACGTGATGCGCCCCTACTGGGGCGACGACTACGGCATCGCTTGCTGCGTGTCGGCGATGCGCATCGGCAAGCAGATGCAGTTCTTCGGCGCACGGGCCAACCTGGCCAAGGCGCTGCTGTACGCGATCAACGGCGGCGTCGACGAAAAGAGCGGCGCGCTGGTGGCGCCGGGCTTCGCGCCGATCACGGCCGACGTGCTCGACTACGACGAGGTGGTCGCCAAGTTCGACGCGATGATGGACTGGCTGGCTACGACCTATGTAAAGGCGCTGAACAGCATCCACTACATGCACGACAAGTACGCCTACGAACGCATCGAGATGGCACTGCACGACCGCGACATCCTGCGCACCATGGCCTGCGGCATCGCCGGCCTGTCGGTGGCGGCCGATTCGCTGTCGGCGATCAAGCATGCCAAGGTCCACGTGATCCGCAACGAAGCCGGCCTGGCGGTCGATTACAAGATCGACGGCGACTACCCGGCCTACGGCAACAACGACGACCGTGCCGACGACATCGCCAAGGCGCTGGTGGAAACCTTCATGAAGAAGATCGCCCGCCACAAGATGTACCGCGACGCCACCCCGACCCAGTCGGTGCTGACCATCACCTCCAATGTGGTGTACGGCAAGAAGACCGGCAACACCCCGGATGGCCGCCGCGCCGGTGAACCGTTCGCGCCGGGCGCCAACCCGATGAACGGCCGCGACAAGAAGGGCTTCGTCGCCGCCGGCGCCTCGGTCGCCAAGCTGCCGTACCAGTACGCGCAGGACGGCATCAGCTGGACCGCCTCGGCCACCCCGGACGCGCTCGGCCACACCCTGGCCGAACGAGTGCAGAACCTGGCGGCGTGTCTCGACGGCTACACCGCGGCCGGTGGCTTCCACGTCAACGTCAACGTGTTCAACCGCGACACGCTGCTCGACGCGATGGACCACCCGGAGCAGTACCCGCAGCTGACCATCCGCGTGTCGGGCTATGCGGTCAACTTCATCAAGCTGACCCGCGAGCAACAGCTCGACGTGCTGAACCGGACCTTCCACGGCCATGTCTGAGCGCATCGTCCACGCGTCGGCGACCGGACCGGTCGCCGGCTTCGTCCACTCCTTCGAGACCGGTGCCGCGGTCGACGGCCCGGGCATGCGCTTCGTGCTGTTCACCCAGGGCTGCCAGTTCCGCTGCCTGTACTGCCACAACCCGGACACCTGGAAGCTGCGTCACGGCCGGCAGATGAGCGTCGACGAGGTGCTGGCCGAAATCCGCCCCTACGCCGGCTTTCTGAAGATCGCCGGCGGGCTGACGGTGTCCGGCGGTGAGCCGCTGCTGCAGCCCGACTTCGTCGGCGCGGTGCTGAGCCGCGCCAAGGCCGAGCTGGGCCTGCACACCGCGCTCGACACCCAGGGCTTTTTGGCCGGCCACATCGACGACGCCTGGCTGGAGGCAGTCGACCTGGTGCTGCTGGACATCAAGCACTTCGATGCGGACGCCTACCAGCGCCTGACCGGCCAGCCGCTGCAACCGACGCTGGATTTCGCCGAACGGCTGGCTAGGCTCAAGAAACCGGTCTGGCTGCGCTACGTGCTGGTGCCGGGCCTGAGCGACGACGTGGCCAGCATCGATGGTCTGGCCGACTACGCCGCCGGCCTCGGCAATGTGGAGCGCGTCACCGTGCTGCCCTTCCACAAGCTGGGCGAACACAAATGGCGCGAGCTGGGCCTGGATTACCAGCTCGGCGATACCCCGATCCCGGACGCGGCGCTGTGCGAGCGCGTGCGGGAGCAGTTTCGCGCACGGGGGCTGACCACCGTCTGACCCCTGCGCCCCGGTCCGTGGCGCGGCATCCCGCGCCGCCATCACCGGATAAACCCTACCACCACCCACCCTTAAGTTTTGGACCGATCTTTCATGAGCAACGACATCCTCGTCATCAATTGCGGCAGTTCTTCGCTGAAGTTTGCCCTGATCAACCCGCAGACGCAGGAAGCGCTGCTCACTGGTCTGGCCGAAAAGCTCGGCCACGCCGATGCCTACGTCACCGTCAAACAGGACGGCGCCAAGGAAACCGCTTCGCTCTCCCACCAGCCGGACCACGCCGGCGCGATGCACGCCATCATCGCCACGCTGAAGGCGCGCAATCTGTTCGACCAGGTTGCCGCGGTCGGTCACCGCGTGGTGCACGGCGGCGAGAACTTCAAGGCGTCCACCCTGATCGACGACGCGGTGATCGCCGAGATCGAGGGCTGCGCCAAACTCGCGCCGCTGCACAACCCGGCCAACCTGCTGGGCATCCGCACCGCGATCGAGTGCTTCCCGACCCTGAAGCAGGTCGTCGTGTTCGACACCGCCTTCCACCAGACCATGCCGGAACACGCCTACCTGTACGCGGTGCCGATGTCGCTGTACCGCGAGCACGGCCTGCGCCGCTACGGCTTCCACGGCACCAGCCACCGCTACGTGTCGGCCGAAGCGGCCAAGGTGCTGGGCCTGCCGCTGGATAACAGCGCGATCGTGGTCGCGCACCTGGGCAACGGCGCCTCGGCCGCCGCCATCCTGAACGGCAAGAGCGTCGACACCACCATGGGCCTGACCCCGCTGGAAGGCCTGGTGATGGGCACCCGCTCCGGCGACATCGACCCGGGCGCGCACGCCTACATTGGCGCCCAGCTGGGCCTGGACCTCGACGGCGTCACCGACCTGCTCAACAAGCAGAGCGGCTTGCTCGGCCTGTCCGAGCTGTCCAACGACTGCCGCGAAATCGAAGACGCCGCCGCCGAAGGGCACGCGGGCGCGCTCTTGGCGCTGAACGTGTTCTGCTACCGCCTCGCCAAGCAGATCGCCGCGCTGACCGTGTCGCTCGGCCGTCTCGACGCGCTGGTATTCACCGGCGGCATCGGCGAGAACTCGTCGATCATCCGCGCCAAGGTGATCGAGCAGCTGGGCTTCCTGGGCCTGACGCTGGACGCTTCGGCCAACGACGCGGCGATCCGCGGCAAGGCAGGCAAGATCAGCGGCGCCACCGGCCCGGCCGCGCTGGTGGTCAACACCAACGAAGAGCTGATGATCGCGCTCGACACCGCCGCGCTGACCGCCTGAGGAGAATCCATGCCCAACTTCTACCTCACCCCGATCGGCAGCGAAGCCGGCCTGACCAGCGTGTCGCTGGGCGTGATCCGCGCGCTGGAACGCGTCGGCCTGCGCCCGGGCTTCTTCAAGCCGGTGGCGCAGCCGAGCCACGGCGAGGACAGCCCCGAGGCGTCCAGCCACTTCGCCCGCGAACTGTTCCACCTGGCCCCGGCCGCGCCGCTGGCGATGGCCCGCGTCGAGGCACTGATCGGCCAGGGCAATAGCGACCAGTTGATGGAAGAGCTGGTGGCGCAGTACCAGCAGTCGGCGCAGGACGTCGACACCGTGGTGATCGAGGGCCTGACCCCGGACTCGGAGCGCGGCTTCGTCGCCGGCCTGAACGCCGCGATCGCCCGCAACCTGAACGCCGACCTGATCTTCGTCGTCAACGCCGCCCAGGCCGACGCCCAGAGCGTCGCCGACCAGCTCGACATCGCGCTACAGGAATTCGGCGGCCAGGCGAAGCTCGCCGGCTACGTGCTCAACAAGCTGCCGGAAGGCACTGACGCCGCCGCCTTCGGCCAGGCGGTGTCCCAAGCCAGCCGCCAGCCGGCCGCCGCCAAGCCGCTGCTGCTCGGCGCCGTGCCCTACGAGGCGGAACTGGCCGCGCCGCGCATGCTCGACGTCGCGCACTTCCTGAAGGCGCGCGTGGTCAACGAGGGCAAATTGGCCGAAACCCGGGTGCGCGACATCGTGGTCGCCGCCCGTTCGGCCACCCACATGCTCGACCGCCTGAAGCCGGGCGCGCTGATCGTCGGCCCGGGCGACCGCACCGACGTGATGCTGGTGGCCGCGCTGACCGCGCTGAAGGGCGTGCCGCTGGCCGGCCTGCTGCTCACCTGCGACTCGATGCCGGAGCCGGCGGTGCAGTCGCTGGTCAACCCGGCGCTGGCCTCGGGCATCCCGATCCTGCTGACCGACGCCGACACCTACACCACCGCCAGCCTGCTGGCCAAGCAGAGCCCGCACGTGCCGAGCGACGACCTGGCGCGGATGGAACGGGTCGTCGACTTCGTCGCCGAGCACCTGGCGGTCGAACCGCTGAAGCTGCGCGCCGGCGAGCCGGCCGAGCCGCGCTTCCCGCCGCCGGCGTTCCGCTTCCGCCTGATCGAACAGGCGCGTGCCGCCAACCGCCGCATCGTATTGCCGGAAGGCGACGAGCCGCGCACCATCCGCGCCGCGGTGATCTGCCAAGAAAAGGGCATCGCCCGCTGCGTGCTGCTCGGCAAGCCGGAGAAGATCCGCGAAGTGGCCGAGGCGCAGGGCATCTGCCTGCCGGCCTCGCTGGAACTGCTCGACCCGGACTCGATCCGCGGCCACTACATCGCACCGATGGTCGAACTGCGCAAGAGCAAGGGCCTGAACGCGCCGATGGCCGAAGCCCAGCTGGAAGACACCGTGGTGCTCGGCACCATGATGCTCGCCACCGGCGAGGTCGACGGCCTGGTGTCCGGCGCGGTGCACACCACCGCCAGCACGGTGCGTCCGGCGCTGCAGCTGATCAAGACCGCGCCGACCGCGTCCCTGGTATCGAGCGTGTTCTTCATGCTGATGCCGGACCAGGTGTTCGTGTACGGCGACTGCGCGATCAACCCGGACCCGACCGCCGAACAGCTGGCCGATATCGCCATCCAGTCGGCCGATTCGGCCAAGGCCTTCGGCATCGAGCCGCGCGTGGCGATGATCTCCTACTCGACCGGCAGCTCCGGCTCGGGCTCGGACGTGGAAAAGGTGCGCGAAGCGACCCGCATCGCCCGCGAGAAGCGCCCGGGTCTGGCGATCGACGGCCCGATGCAGTACGACGCCGCCAGCGTCGCCAGCGTCGGCCGCCAAAAGGCGCCTGACAGCCCGGTGGCCGGCCGCGCCAATGTGTTCGTGTTCCCGGACCTGAACACCGGCAACACCACCTACAAGGCGGTGCAGCGTTCGGCCAACGTGGTGTCGGTCGGTCCGATGCTGCAGGGCCTGCGCAAGCCGGTGAACGACCTGTCGCGCGGCGCACTGGTGGACGACATCGTCTACACCATCGCGCTGACCGCGATCCAGGCGGTGCAGATGGAAACGCCGGCGGCCTGATCGCTTGGTACTTTTCAGGACTAACGGCAAGCTACTGCTTGCCGTTTTTGCATGGACGGGTGGAACCAAGCTGACGCCGCCGCTGCCCATGACAGAGCATTGATTCAAGGACACCACGATGAAGCTGTTTCCCCTCGCCCTCGGCCTGACCGCATCCTTGGCCGCCCTGCCGCTGCAGGCCAGAACGATCTGCACCGTGATCGCCGACGCCAAGACCGGCCAACCGCTGCTGCAACAGGGCCAGTGCAGCGAACGCTACACCCCGGCCTCGACTTTCAAGATCGCGCTGAGCGTGATGGGCTACGACGCGGGCTTTCTGAAGGACGAGCACACCCCGACGCTGAACATCCGCGCCGGCGACCCGGACTGGGGCGGCGACAACTGGCGCCAGCCGACCGACGCGGTGCGCTGGCTGAAGTACTCGGTGGTGTGGTTCTCGCAACGCATCACCCACGCGCTGGGCGAGCCGCGCCTGCACCAATACGCCACCGCCTTCGGCTACGGCAACGCCGATTTCTCCGGCGACCCAGGCAAGAATAATGGCCTGCAGCGCAGCTGGATCAGCTCCTCGCTGAAGATCTCGCCCTTGGAGCAGATCGCCTTCCTGACCAAGCTGGTCAACCGCCAGCTGCCGGTATCGCAGCACGCCTTCGACATGACCTTCAAGGTGGTGGAGCAGACCGCGCTGCCGAGCGGCTGGACCGTGCACGGCAAGACCGGCATGGCCTACCCGCGCCAGGCGAACGGCGAATTCGACGAGGCGCATGCCTATGGCTGGTTTGTCGGCTGGGCGGACAAGGGCGCGCAGCGCGTGGTGTTTACACGGCTGATTCAGGATGACAAGAAGGAGCCGGGGACCGCGGGGGTGAGGGCGAAGGAGGCGTTTTTGAAGGAGTTGCCGGGATTGGTGAATGGGGCGGCCCGATAAGAGCCCGTAGCTCTCTCGCTCATTGGAGGCGGTAGAAACGTCTGCTCTGTTCGGCCAACGTTTAGTGGGAACGGTAGCTTTGTCGGTCTCGCCCGACTGGCGAGTTACTTTTCTTGCTTCGCCAAGAAAAGTAACCAAAAGAAGGCGACCCCAGCGCGCTGGCCTTCGGCTTCCCTCGCGCCTGCCAAGCGGCCAGGCGCCGCCGAACTCGCCCCGCGCTAACGTCGCGGTGCTCGAACAAGCGGCGGCTTAAAACCTGGCCGCTTGACGATCGCTCGGCAGCGCGAAGGGGGATGGGCAGGTCGACTGCGGCGGTAGTGATCCAGTTGAGCCCCCCCAAAGCACTCGACCACTCGACCTGACGTTGGCCGAACAGCAGGACTCTCATCACCTGAGACCTGATCGAACTGGAACCAGTCTGTTCGGCCAACCTTGGCTTATCCACAACAAAGTCACTAAGCCAGACTTTATCCACAATCATCAGAAACGCGGCCACCAGCCAGTAAGGCAAGGGGTAGGCCAAGCCATTCCACGTTCGCCTCAGCCTACCACCCCATCCCCTTCGACGCCGCCGAGGACGGCACGGACAACGGGGGAAGTCGGCGAGCACTGTCCGAGTGCCGGCATCGCCGGCGCGAGTTGCACAGCCGCCCGTTGGCCGTGGCGCCCGCAGGGCAGCCCGCGCAGCGGGCCGGCGTCGTGGGGTCGCCTTTTCTTTGGGTACTTTCTTTTGGCGAAGCAAAAGAAAGTACCCCGCCCCGCCGGGCGGGACCGGCGCTACCGCAACCCCCTCCTACGTTGGTCGAATAGGGCAATGCCCCCTTCCCAACGGATTGTTCGGCCAACCTGCGCCCATATTCCCGCCCCCTCCATCCCCTTCGACGCCGCCGAGGGCGACGCGGCCAACGGGGGATGTCGGCGAGCACTGTCCGAGTGCCGGCAGCGCCGGTGCGAGTTGCGCAGCCGCCCGTTGGCCGTTTCGCCCGCAGGGCAGCCCGCGACAGCGGGCCGGCGTCGTGGGGTCGCCTTTTCTTTGGATACTTTCTTTTGGCGAGACAAAAGAAAGTATCCCGCCCCGCCGGGCGGGACCGGCGCAGCAACAGTCCACACCAACGTTGGCCGAGCAACAAGCCCCGGCCAACGACGCGTTCGGCCAACCTTTATCCGGCCACAGCAAGCCTTCAAACCGGAGCAGTTCACCCCCGCCCCAACTGCTCTCCATCCCCTTCGACACCGCCGAGGGCGACGCGGTCAACGGGGGCAGCCGGCGAGCACTGTCCGAGTGCCGGCACAGCCGGCGCGAGTTGCGCAGCCGCCCGTTGACCGTGGCGCCCGCAGGGCAGCCCGCGAAGCGGGCCGGCGTCGTGGGGTCGCCTTTTCTTTGGGTACTTTCTTTTGGCGAGTCAAAAGAAAGTACCCCGCCTCGCCGGGCGGGACCGGCGCTGGCGCAATTCCCTCCAACGTTGGCCGAATAGGGCAATGCCCCTTCCCAACGGATTGTTCGGCCAACCTCCGCCCATGTTCCCGATGCTCACCCATCCCCTTCGACGCCGCCGAGGACGACATGGCCAACGGGAGTAGTCGGCGAGCGCTGTCCGAGTGCCGACGCAGTCGGCGCGAGTTGCGCAGCCGCCCGTTGGCCGTGGCGCCCGCAGGGCAGCCCGCGATAGCGGGCCGGCGTCGTGGGGTCGCCTTTTCTTTGGATACTTTCTTTTGGCGAGACAAAAGAAAGTATCCCGCCCCGCCGGGCGGGACCGGCGCAGCAACAGTCCACACCAACGTTGGCCGAAAATAACCAGATCACCAACAGAAAAGGGAGCCCATCGGCTCCCCCATCCACTACGACGCCTTCGGCCAACCTCAACCGAACACCCCGCCCCCTACCCCACCGGCGCACTCCGTATCCGCTGCGCCAGCTCCGCAATCTCCCCGGTCGCCTGCTGCAGCGCGCGCAGATTGGCGTCGCGACTCGGCGGCTCTGGCTCAAGCGGCGCCTTGCCCGACTGCTCCACCTGCAGCAGCAGCTGTCCGGCCGCGTCGATGCAGCGCCGCACCTCCGGCTCGCCGCGCCGCGCCGGCAGCGCATTGAACAGATGGGTCAGCGATGCGACTTGCGACACCAGCAGGTAGTTCTTCAGCAGGAATTCGCTCAACGCGTGTTCGGCGCGGCGCTTCGACACCGGCTCCAGCAGCATGCGGTCGTGCATCGCCGATAGCGTCGACAGCGCGGTCAGCGTCTCGCGGCGCAGCAGCCGGTAGTCGAGGTTGTCCGGTTCGGTCGGCCCCAAGGCGGTAGCGAGATAGCGGCGGCTGGCGTCGAGCACCTGGCGCAGCTGTGGCACCACCAACTGCGACTCCCAGAACGGGAACAGCCAGCTCGCCACCGCGGCAATCGCTGCGCCGATCAGCGTGTCGAGCGCGCGCTCGCCGATCAGCGCCATCTCGGACGGCACCAGGAAGTGATACAGCAGCAGCACCTCGATCGAGGTAAAGAACACGCTGGCCAGGTAGTTGAGCTGCATCAGCCCGAAACTCAGCCACAGGCTGACGATCATCAGCCCGAACAGCACCCGCTCGTCGTGCACGAAGGTCAGCACCAGCAGCGTGGCGACGCAGCCGGCCAGCGTGCCGTACAGGCGGCTGCGCCCGCGCTGGCGACTCAGGCCGAAGCCGGGGCGCAGCGCCACCAGCACGGTCAGTAGGATCCAGTTGCCGTGGCCGCCGCCGATCATGTCGCGGCTGATGAACAGCGCGGCGGCCATCGCCAGCGTGAAGCGCAAGGCATAGCGCAGCGCGGAGCTGGCGAACGACAGCGAGGTGCGCGAGAAGCCGAAATCGCTCTCGCTGCGAAAGCGCGCCACCACCTGGTCGACCGGCAGGCCGGTGGTATTGGTCAGCGAGCCGGTGTCGTCGTGCAGCTTGGCGATCATCCGGCTGATCACCGTCACGCGCTGCTGGCTGGCCAACAGCGCGGCGAAGGCTTCGGGCGCCTTGTCGGGCAGGCCGGCGTCGCGCGCCGCCTCGATGTCGTAGGCGAGTGCGCGCAGCTCGGCCTTGACGCTGTAGCGCGAGCGCGACACCCGGCTGTTGGCCACCGCCTCGGCGCAGGCTTCCAGGTCGAGCGCGGTCTTCTGCATCAGGTCGCGCAGGAAATCGAGCGAGTCGCCGTCGGCGAAATGCTCGCGCAGCAGCGCGAAGTCGGTCTGCGCCGCCAGCACCATATCGTGCAGGTCGATCACGTCGATGAACAGGTTGAACAGCCGCGAGCGCCGCGCGCCGAGCCGCTCCGGGTTGCGCCCGGCCATTGCGTTGAGCACCAGGTCGCGGGCGTTCTGCTGGGTGGTTTCCACCGCCATCTGCGCCGCCAGCAGTTCGCGGTAGCACAGCTCCAGCGGCACCACCGGGTCGTAGCAGTCGGCGCGGCGGTCGAAATAGCGCGCGGTGGCGAACAGGCATTCGGCCAGCGCGCGCTGCCACATCTGGTAGCGCAGCCACTGGCACACCGCCAGGCTGTAATAGGTGTAGCCGATGCCGCCGAGGGTCAGCGCCGCCAGATACGCCAGCTGGTCGTGCAGGCTGCCGTGCTGGGTCATGCCGATCACCATCACCAGCATCGCGTTCAGCCCGATGATCGACGCCTTCTGGCCGAATGCCACCGCGAACGCGCCGAAGAAGCTGATCCCCAGCACCGTCGGCCACAAGATCGCCGGATGCGCGAGGCCGAGCATGGTCCAGCCGGCGGTCAGCGACACCAGCAGCGCACAGCCGAGCATCTCGCGATGCTTGCGCCGCATCGGCCCCGGCACATCGATCAGGCCGACGCACAGCGCGCCGATCGCGCAGGCCATGCCGATGGCGATCTGGCCGAAGCCGATCATCAGCACCACCGCCGGCGCGGCGATGCCGATCGTCATCCTGAGCGCGGTGAAAAAGTGCTGGCTGTAGAGAAAGCGCCGCAGCGCGGTGGAATCGAGCATGGGACTCCGAAAATCGACGACAAAGGGGCCGGCCCGCCGATTGTAACGTGGCCGGAGGACCGGCTGCAGCCAGAACCGGCCCCGCAGGCGTCGCGTGGCCCGACGCATTTGCCCGCGCCGTGCCGCCGCGACCGAATTTAAGGTTTGCCGCGCCTGGATCGTATGGCATATTGAGCGGCTTTTTGCCGGTCCGATGGCGCGACCGCGCCATGCCATTGCTGTCATCTACTTGCGCGAACATCGAGCGATGTCGGCGAGACACATCTTGATCCATTTTCGGGGAACACCTTAATGAAGGGCATCGTATTCAACCTGCTTGAGGAGGTTGTCACCGACGCTCACGGCGAGCAGGTCTGGGATGCACTGCTGGATGCCACCGGGCTGTCCGGCTCCTACACCTCGCTGGGCAGCTATCCCGACGAGCACCTGGAACAGCTGCTGCAAGCGGCCGCGAGCGCCCTGGATACCCCGCCCGGCGAGATCCTGCGCTGGTTCGGCAAGGCCGCGATGCCGCTGTTGGCCAAGCGTTACCCGAGTTTTTTCAGCGCCCACCGTTCGGCCCGCCCGTTCGTGCTGAGCGTGAACAGTATCATCCACCCCGAAGTGCGCAAGCTCTATCCCGGCGCGGACGTGCCTTTCTTCGACTTCAGCGACGAACCCGATGGCACCCTGCTGATGGGCTACCGCTCGCCGCGCAAGCTCTGCCTGCTGTCGCTGGGCTTTATCGAAGGCGCGGCGGCCTACTATCACGAGTCCACCACCTTCGAGCACCTGGAATGCATGCATCGCGGCGACTCGTGCTGCCAGATCAAGATCACCTTCACCCCGGGTGGTGCACGCTAGATGCTCCAGGCCTGCGATGACGATCTGAGCGGACAATTGGCGCGGGTGCAGCGGCGCCTGGAACGCGAACGCATGGCGCGCCGCGAGGCGGAGGCCATCGCCGAGAAGGGCCTGCGCGAACTCTACGAGCGCCAGCAGGAGCTATTGCTGCTCGAAGCGATCGCCGGCGCCGCCAACCTGATCAGCTCGGTCGAGGAGGCGCTGCAATTCGCGATTGCACAGATCTGCGGCTTCACCGGCTGGCCCCTGGGGCAGGCCTACCTGACGGATGGCGATGGCGCCTCGCAACGCCTGCTGCCGGTCGCCGCCGAACCGGGTGCCCTGCCCGGCCCGCTCGCCGAGTTTCGGCTGGCGACCGGGCAGATGAGCTTCGCCCCGGGCATCGGCCTGCCCGGCCGGGTGCTGGCCAGCGGCGCGCCGGTCTGGATCAGCGATGTCACCGAGGATGCCAATTTCCCGCGCGCCGCGCAGGCCCGTGAAGCGGGCCTCAGGGGCGCCTTCGCCTTCCCGGTGGTGGCGGGCAGCGAAGTGGTCGCCGTGCTGGAATTCTTTGCCGATCGCACCGCCGAGCTCGACGCGTCGCTGCAGCGGGTGATGGCACAGGTCGGCACCCAGTTGGGCCGGGTGATCGAACGCAAACGCGCCGAGGAAAGGCTGATCTACGAAGCCTTCCACGACTGCCTGACCGGCCTGCCCAACCGGGCGATGTTCCTGGAGCGGCTCGGCCGCTCCATCGCTCGCCAGCAGGCCGACCCCAACTACCATTTCGCCGTGCTGTTCATCGATCTCGACCGCTTCAAGATCATCAACGACAGCCTGGGGCACCTGGCCGGCGATCAGCTCATCGTCCAGGTCGCCGAGCGTTTCCTGGCGGCGCTGTACGAGGCAGAACAGGGCCGCCATGCCGCGGCCGAAGCCGGCACGCTGGCGCGGCTCGGCGGCGATGAATTCACCGTGCTGCTCGACGACATCGATGCGCCGGCCGATGCGGAACACCTGGCCCAGCGCATCCAGGAGACGCTGAGGCAGCCGTTCTGCCTGGAAGGCCAGGAGATCTACACCACGGCCAGTATCGGCATCACCGTCAGCTCCACCGGCTACGCCTCGGCGACCGAGGTGCTGCGCGATGTCGATCTGGCCATGTACCGGGCCAAGGCGCAGGGCAAAGCCCGTTACGAGGTCTACAACGAGGCCATGCATCAGAGCGCCATGGCGCGGCTGAAGCTGGAAACCGATCTGCGCCGCGCACTGCTGAACCAGGAGTTCGTCGTGCATTACCAGCCCATCGTCTCGCTCAAGACGGGCGACATTGCCGGCTTCGAAGCATTGGTGCGCTGGCAGAAATCGGCCACCGAGCTGGTCTATCCGAGCGACTTCATCGAGGTGACCGAAGACACCGGGCTGATTCTGTTTCTGGGCATCTGGGTATTGCGCGAAGCCTGCCGCACGCTGGGCCGCTGGCACGCGGAATTTCCGCGCAGCACGCCGCTGACGATGAGCATCAATCTGTCCGCCCGCCAGTTCGGCCAACCCGACCTGGTGCAACAGGTGCGCCAGATCATCGATGAGACCGGCGTCGACCCGACCACCATCACGCTCGAAATCACCGAAAGCGTCACGATGGGCGACGCGGAGCATGCCATCCGCGTGCTCTCGCAGCTGCGGGAAATCGGGGTCCGCTTCAGCATCGACGACTTCGGCACCGGCTATTCCTCGCTGAGCTATCTGCACCGACTGCCGCTCGACATCCTCAAGATCGACCGCTCGTTTATCGCGGCGATCGATCAGGACGGCGAGAACCTGAGCATCGTGCGCACCATCATGCGGCTGGCGAAAGACCTGGGCATCGACGTGGTCGCCGAAGGCACCGAGACCACTGCCCAACTCGCCCACCTCAGGGAGCTGGACTGCGAGTTCGGCCAAGGCTATTACTTCTCGCAGCCCGTCGACGCCGGCAGCATTCGCCAACTGCTCCAGGCGCCGGAGCCGTCACCCGCCTGAGCGCCGCTGCCCGCTCTGTCCGCACGGCTTTGGGCGGCTCGCTAGCCTGAGCCGCCCCGCTCTGCCATGAGCAGAACTCCCCCTGTCTCGTCCCTGCCACGGTGGCACGGCCGTGCCGCCAGCGGGTCCATCTAGGCCGCTTCACCGGGCGGTCGTGTCACACGCCCGGCGCATCGCGTCGCCAGGCTCTAGCCTGCTCCACAGTCAGATCGCCCACCCCAGCCTCAGCACGCGATCCCGATAGCCTCGACCACCGACGCCACACCGCCTGTCGCCATGTGTTTAATTTTTTAAAACACGTGTAGCTTTTTTTTAGACATACCGTAGAATGATTTTCACGACAGGGGTGACTTACCGCCCCCGAGGCCAGAGCAAAATATCTACTGAGGAGAACCCCATGAACCCGCAAGAACTGCTGCAACGCAAAGCCGAAGCGACCCCGCGCGGTGTCGGCGTGATGTGTAATTTCTTCGCCGACAAGGCGAAGAATGCCGAGATCTGGGACACCGAGGGCAAGCGTTACATCGATTTTGCCGGCGGCATCGGGGTGCTCAACACCGGCCACCTGCACCCGAAGGTGCAGGCCGCCGTCGAGGTGCAGCTGAAGGCCTTCAGCCACAGCTGCTACCAGGTGGTGCCCTACGAAAGTTACATCCGTCTGGCCGAACAACTCAATACCCTGACCCCGGGCAACTTCGCCAAGAAGACCGCCTTCTTCAGCACCGGCGCCGAAGCGGTGGAAAACGCCATCAAGATCGCCCGCGCCGCCACCGGCCGCAGCGGCGTGATCGCCTTCGGCGGCGGCTTCCACGGCCGCACCATGATGGGCATGGCGCTGACCGGCAAGGTCGTGCCGTACAAGGTCGGCTTCGGTCCGTTCCCGGGCGAGATCTTCCACGCTCCGTTCCCGAACGCACTGCACGGCGTCTCGACCGCCGACTCGCTGGCCGGCATCGAAAAACTGTTCAAGTACGACATCGACCCGGCCCGTGTCGCCGCGATCATCTTCGAACCGGTACAGGGCGAAGGCGGCTTCTACCAGGCGCCGGCCGACTGGGTCGAGGCGCTGCGCGCACTGTGCGACAAGCACGGCATCCTCTTGATCGCCGACGAAGTGCAGACCGGCTACGCCCGCACCGGCAAGCTGTACGCGATGGACCACTATAAAGTAGCGGCCGACATCATCACCCAGGCCAAGAGCCTGGCCGGCGGCTTCCCGCTGTCGGCGGTGACCGGCCGCGCCGAAGTGATGGACGCACCGGCCCCGGGCGGCCTAGGCGGTACCTACGCCGGCAACCCGCTGGCCATCGCCGCCGCCGAAGCGGTGCTCCAGGTGATCCAGGAAGAGAAGCTGGCCGAGCGCGCCAACCGCCTGGGCGACCTGTTGAAGGAAAAGCTCAACGGCCTGAAGAAGAGCATTCCGCAGATCGTCGAGGTGCGCGGCCCGGGCGCGATGATCGCGGTCGAGTTCAACAAGCCGGGCAGCAACGAGCCGGACGCCGAGTTCACCAAGAAGGTGCAAACCAAGGCGCTGGAATCCGGCCTGCTGCTGCTGACCTGCGGCGTGTACGGCAACGTGGTGCGCTTCCTGTTCCCGCTGACCATCGAGGACGCGGTGTTCGACGAAGCGCTCGCCAAGCTCGAAGCCGCACTGAAAGCCTGATTGAGACAAGGGAACCTCTAGAACCGTCGCGCGCCGCACGCAGGCGAAGCCCCGTGCCGTGCGGCAGGTTGCTTGAGGTGCCAACAGCGGATGCCCCGTCCCCCGGGGCATCCATGGATGGAGATTGAAGATGAGCCAAGCCACCTTGCAGCTGAACGACCCGTCGCTGCTGCGCTTCCAGTGTTACATCAACGGTGAATGGAGCGACGCCGACAGCGGCGAGACCATCGCCGTCAACAACCCGGCCACCGGCGAGACCATCGGCTCGGTGCCGAAGATGGGCGCCGCCGAGGCGACCCGCGCGGTCGAAACCGCTCACGCCGCCTTCAAGCTGTGGAAGAAGAAATCCGCCAAGGAACGCTCGGTGCTGCTGCGCCGCTGGTTCGACCTGATGATGGCGAACCAGGAAGACCTGGCCAAGATCCTCACCATCGAGCAGGGCAAACCGTTGGCCGAAGCCAAGGGTGAAATCGCCTACGGCGCGTCCTACATCGAGTGGTACGCCGAGGAAGGCAAGCGCCTCTACGGCGATACCATCCCGGCCCCGCAGGGTGACCGCCGCATCCTGGTCACCAAGGAGCCGATCGGCGTGTGCGCGGCGATCACCCCGTGGAACTTCCCGAACGCGATGATCACCCGCAAGGCCGCCCCGGCGCTGGCCGCCGGCTGCACCATCGTGGTTCGCCCGGCTAGCCAGACCCCGCTGTCGGCACTGGCGATCGCCGTGTTGGCCGAACGCGCCGGCATCCCGGCCGGGGTGTTCTCGGTGCTGACCGGCGGCTCGACCGCGATCGGCGGCGTGCTGACCGGCCACGACCTGGTGAAGAAATTCAGCTTCACCGGCTCGACCGAAGTGGGCCGTCAGCTGATCGCCCAGTGCGCACCGACGGTGAAGAAGGTATCGATGGAGCTGGGCGGCAACGCGCCGTTCATCGTGTTCGACGACGCCGACCTCGACGCTGCGGTCGAAGGCGCGATGATTTCGAAATACCGCAACGCCGGCCAGACCTGCGTGTGCGCGAACCGCCTGTACGTGCAGGACGGCGTATACGACGCCTTCGTTGAGAAGTTCGTCGCCGCAGTCGGCAAGCTCAAGATCGGCAACGGTCTGGAAGCCGGCGTGACCCAGGGCCCGCTGATCGACACCAATGCGGTGGCCAAGGTCGAGGAACACATCGCCGATGCGCTGGCCAAGGGCGGCAAGCTGGTCGCCGGCGGCAAGCCGCACGCACTGGGCCACAGCTTCTTCGAGCCGACCGTGGTGCGCGACGTCACCTCGGCGATGAAGGTAGCGAAAGAGGAAACCTTCGGCCCGCTCGCCCCGGTGTTCCGCTTCAAGACCGAAGAGGAAGCGATCGCGCTGGCGAACGACACCGAGTTCGGCCTGGCCAGCTACTTCTACGCCCGCGACGTCGGCCGCATCTTCCGCGTGTCCGAAGGCCTGGAATACGGCATGGTTGCGGCCAACACCGGCCTGTTGTCCAACGAGGCGGCGCCGTTCGGCGGCGTGAAGCAGTCGGGCCTGGGCCGAGAAGGCTCGAAGTACGGCATCGAAGACTATCTGGAAATCAAGTATCTGTGCCTCGCCGGTCTTGACCGGTAAGCTGCAGGGTTGGCGTGCATCGCGTAAAGCGAATTCGGGCCGGAGTCCCCCTCCGGCCCGCTTTTTATTGGTTCATCACAAAACGCCGGACATCCGCGATGCGGCATCGTCGGTCCAACAACCCCCAGCCCTCGCCTTCTCGATGCCGGGGCATCCCGTTCCACTTCCCGTACCGCACCCGTCTTTCGGCCAAGCTTGGCCCGCCCCGCCCACGAGCTACGCTGGTAGCAGATCCCCGTCCGCGAGCGCCTCATGTCGATCACTCCGAAACTCGCCGCCGTCACCCTACTGGCGACAGGCTTCTACCTCGGCCTCGCCATCGTCGGCCGCGGCGGTTGGGCTGCCTTTTCGGTCCACCCGCAACTGCTCGCCGTCGCCCTGATCACGCTGGGGCTGACTGGCGCGGCGCTGTTCACCAGCGGCAATATCAGTCCGGGCGAACGCGAAGACCGGCGCAATCGCTGGGTATTGCCGGTGTTCGGCATCATCGGCCTGCTGACCACCTATCTGTCCGCCGTCACCGACCGGTTGGATATCTGGAGTGCCGGCGGCGAAACCACCCGTTGGCTCGGCGTCGTGCTGTATCTGCTAGGCGGAGTGTTGCGGATCTGGCCGGTGTTCGTGCTCGGCCGCCGCTTCAGCGGCCTGGTCGCCATCCAGCCGGGGCATACCCTGGTAACGGACGGCATCTACCGCACCATCCGCAACCCGAGCTATCTCGGCCTGCTGGTCAACTCGCTGGGCTGGGCGCTGGCGTTTCGCTCGCTGCTCGGCGTGCTGCTGACCGCGCTGCTGCTGGTGCCGCTGATCGCGCGCATCCGCGCCGAGGAGGCGCTGCTGCGCGAGCAGTTCGGCGCGGAATACGACGCCTATTGCGCCCATACCTGGCGGCTGATTCCGTGGCTGTATTGATCCGAACAGGCACGGTCTATGGTCTACCCGGAGCGGGCGTTTCAGAGGTTCACAACGCCGACAAGCTGGCAAAACAAAGGCCAGATTGGCACCGGCAACCAAGTCCGCAGTCAGCTACGGAGCCCTTCTTCTCCACAACAATCAGATTCAGGCTTTCCTTTTGAAGAACACAACGCGCAAGGAAAGTAAGGCATACACAACCCAGAAGCTTGTGTTGAAGAAGTCGCTGGCCGAGTGAATCGAGCCGATCGACAGCAACCTCCCCAAACTCGCCCCCACGAAGCCAACAACGAGCAGCTTGAGGCTATCCGACATGGGCCGACCTTTCGAATTAGACTGAGCGTGGCCCGGAATGGCTGATCAGCCCTCCCGCCAGCAATCTAAACGTCTCTCGTCGCGCCCGGATGACTTTCCCGCCACGGTGCCGCCTCAGGTCGCGCCTACACGCAGCCGAGCGAGCGCAGCGTCGCCGCCACCGCCTCATCCCACGGAGTGTGCGGCTCCTTGCCCAAGGTGTCGATCAGCAGCGCATTGTCCAGCCGCACCGGCTGCTGCCACAGGTAACGCATCTCGCGCAGCTCGCGGAACAGCTCCGAGAACGGTGCCAGCATCGGCAGTGCCCACCATGGAAAGGCGCGGACCTTGATGCCCGGCTGCCTAGCCGCATGGCGCAGCGCCGCGATCATCCGCGCGCCGTCAGCATCCCAATGGCCCTGCATATGGTAGCTGGCGAAAGACGGCAACCGGTCCCCGAGCTCGAGCAGCCTCACCATGGTCTCGGCCACGTCCGGCACATAGGCCCACTGGTGGCCGATGCCCGGTGTGCCGGGATAGTTGACCACGCGTAACGGCCTGCCCGGCTTGACCATCCCCCCGGCGAACCAGTTGTTGCCATTGCCCGGGCCGAAGAAATCCCCGGCCCGCACCACCAGGCTGCGCACCCCATCCTGTGCCGCGTGCTGCAGGCGCCGCTCCAGTTCGACCCGGATCGTGCCCTTGCGGGTCAGCGGCCGCTGCGGCGCCGTTTCAGCCAACAGCGGAAACGCGTCCGGGCCGTAGTTGTAGACGGTACCTGGCAACAGGATGCGCGCACCGCTGGCACGGGCGGCGGCGAGGGTGTTGTCGATCATCGGCAACACCAGCCCGCCCCAGTTGCGATAGCCGGGCGGGTTGACCGCGTGGACGATCAGCACCGCCCCCTCGGCCGCCGCGACCACCTCGTCCCGCACCATCGCATCGCCGCGCCGCCACTCGAAGCGCCCGTCGCCCTGCTCGGCCAGCTCCGGCCGGCGATGCAGCGCCCGCACTCGCCAGCCGTGCGCCACTAGGCGTCGAGCCACTTCGCCACCGATATTGCCGGTCGCACCCAATACCAGGGCAATGCCTTGCTGTGTCATGTCCATCTCCTCGCCATCGTGTTTGCTTTGCGCCGCTAACACAACGAAGTTGCTGTGAAGCTAAAACCCTCCCGGCGTTGTTGTGCTGCCTTGCCGCACACCTTGTACTGTCAACGCCGGCTGAGTTTTGTTAGCGACTCTTATCCATTCTTGCGTGGCCGCCTATTAAATGAAATTATCGATGCCTGCCAATCAGCTATACATTTTTGTATGGATAAGCACGAACCGAGCTGGGAGCTGTACCGCACCTTCCTGGGCGTATTGCGCGAGGGCTCGCTATCCGCTGCCGCCAGAGCGCTCGGCCTGACGCAACCGACCGTGGGCCGCCACGTCCAGGCGCTGGAGGCCTGCGTCGGGCTGACGCTGTTCGTCCGCACCCCGCATGGCCTCAGCCCGAGCGAAGCGGCGCAGGCGTTGCGTCCTTACGCCGAAGCGTTGGAAGCGACCAGCGCGGCGCTGTTGCGCGCCGCGGCGAGCCAGGGCGAAGGCGTGCGCGGCACGGTGCGGATCACCGCCAGCAATGTGGTCGCGGTCGAGGTACTGCCGCCTATCCTCGCCGACCTGAATGCCGCCTATCCGGAACTGGTCATCGAACTGGTGCCATCCAACCGGATGGAAGACCTGCTGCAGCGCGAGGCGGACATCGCGGTGCGCATGCTGCGTCCGAGCCAGGGGGCGCTGGTTGCGCGTCGCATCGGCGACATCGAACTGGGGCTCTATGCACACCGACGCTATCTGGCCAGGCGCGGCGAGCCGGCGAGCCTCGACGAGCTGACCGGCCATGCCATCATCGGCTTCGACACCGAGACCGCCTTCATCCGCAGCATGAAACCGCAACTGCCGATGTTGAACCGTGAGCGATTCGCGCTGCGCACCGACAGCGACCTGGCTGCACTCGCCGCCTTGCGCGCCGGCTTCGGTATCGGTTTCTGCCAGGTCGGCCTTGCCCGGCGCGACGCGGAGCTAGTGCGCCTATTCCCCGACGAGCTGGCGATCCGGCTCGACACCTGGCTCGCAATGCACGAGGACCTGCGCGATACCCCGCGCTGCCGGGTGACCTTCACCGCCCTGGTCGAGGGGCTGACGGCCTATCTCGCTTGACACCGACAATGCCGATCGTCCGCTAACTGCGCCGCCGCCCCCGGCGACAACCGGAGCGAATGCTCCCCTATTTCGCCTATTAACAATCAGCCGGACATTGATTATCGCGCTGCTGTAACGATGGCCTCGTTCCCCTTGTTTTTAACATCCGCTAAAAATAAATTCAGCAACCTTTAGCTCATTTAAAACCGGCATCATCAGTAATTTTACCGATTGACAATCGAGTCACTTCACGCCTTTCACGCCGAATGTTCCACTGCGTAAAAACAAATAATTTTCGCCATTTTATAATCCAAAAAAACCTGCCTATTCTGCCTGCACGAACCAGGTGCGGCTTGACTCGCAACCAATTCGGCGCGCTTTAAAATACCGCCGTAAAGTGTTTAGTCCCGCACGTTCACTCGAATATCTCCAGGAGAATAAACATGGCCAACCCGCGCTATTTTTCCTTCATGCAACGCCCAGAACAGGAGTTTATTATTCAATTGACCGATCAGGATAAAATCGACCAGGCCTTGAAAATCCTGTCCGGGGAAGAAAGGGAAGCCGTCCATGTAATGGGGCGTATCATCAAAAGGAAGGCTCCCTACAACCCGGCATGGGAATATCATCTCGACCCGGCCAGCATCAGCTTCTTCGTGATGGCCATCGAGGTGTGTGATGCGAACATGCAGTATGTCGAGGACCATCTGGATGAAGCCTGCGGCGCCTTCCTGCCCGGCTGCCACTGGTACCCGTGGAACTCCAGGTTGACACGTGAAGTGACCCTGAAGTGACCCCTAGCCGGTCCTCTGCCCCGGTCGGAGACTGAACACGCGATGCCGGCGCACCCCGAGCCGGCATCGCCACCGACTTGTCCAACGGCCCATTGACTGCAAGCCTCTGCACTGACCGATAATGCCGGCCATTTGCAACTGGCATCGATAAACTGATATCACTAGATCAATTAAAGCCAAAGTCAAACCGGGAGTAGATAAAAGGACTTCTCTTTCTACCCGGCGGCAACTGCCGAAAAATATCCGGCTCAGATAATGCGCTCGGCCACTGTTCCTTTCCCGCCCCCTACTGAACTGCGCCATTATTTCGTGCCAGATATCGGTCAAAAAAGGCCTAGCCATCGACATCACCGGTTTCCCCTGCCTTATAACTCTGGTATCAGCCTAAATGCCCTGCTAATTTAAAAACTGTCCTGCCCGCTGCGATTGACCGGGCGGCTTCAGTTTTCTCGGCAAAGGAGCATTCGATGGACACGACCACGCTATTACAAGCGGTCCAGAACAGTCTGGGACAGAACCTGCCCAGCCTGCTCGGCGCGATCGGCATTTTCATCATCGGCTGGCTGGTGGCGGTGGCGATCCGTGCCAGCGCCCGCAAAGGTATGTCGGCTCTGGGGCTGAACCGATGGCTGGAAAGCCGCGCCGGGCTGCACGTGAACCTGGAATGCTGGATCGCGGCGATCCTGTTCTGGGTGGTGCTGCTGATCACCCTGATCGCCGTGTTCAATTCGGTGCATCTGGAGAGCGCGTCCGAGCCGTTCAATAGCGTGGTCACCCAGGTGCTCGGCTACCTGCCCAAGCTGATCGCCGCCCTGCTGCTGGCGCTGCTGGCCTGGGTCATCGCCACGGTGGCCCGCGCACTGGTGAGCAAGGCACTGAGCGCGACCGGGCTCGACAAGCGGCTCGGCGCCGACGAGGGCATGACGTCGGCGAGCCGTCACGTCGGCAATGTGCTGTTCTGGCTGATCCTGCTGCTGTTCATCCCCAATATCCTGGAGGCCCTGCAACTGAACGGCCTGCTGCAACCGTTCCAGTCGATGATCGACAAGCTGCTAGGCATTCTGCCCAATGTGCTGGCGGCGCTGGCGATCGGCGTGGTCGGCTGGCTGGTCGCCCGCCTGCTGCGCGACCTGGTGGTCAACCTGCTCTCTGCCGGCGAGGTCGACAAGTTGGCCGAACACGCCGGCCTGGGCGACAAGCTGGGGCTGACCCAGCTGATCGGCACCCTGGTCTACATCTTCGTGTTCGTGCCGGCGCTGATCGCGGCACTCGACGCGCTACAGATGACCGCAATCTCCGACCCGGCGCGCGAGATGCTGACGATGTTCCTCACCGCCATCCCCAACATCGTCGCCGCCGTCGTCATCCTGCTGCTGACCTACTATGTGGCGCGCTTTGTGGCTCGGCTCTTGACCGGTATCGCCAGCGGCCTGAACGTCGATACCCTGCCCGAAAAGATCGGCCTGACCCGGCTGTTCAGCGGCGATTTCAAGCTGTCGACGCTACTCGGCCGGCTGGTGCTGTTCTTTGCCATGCTGTTCGCGGCGGCCGAAGCAGCCAACCGGCTGGGCTTTAGCGCGGTACGCGACCTGGTGGACGAGTTCATCCAGTTCGGCGGCCAGATCCTGCTCGGCTCGGTGATCCTGTTCGTCGGCCTGTGGCTGGCCAATCTGGCCCATGATGCGATCGGCCGCAGCGGCGACGAGGGCGCCAAGGCACTGGCGCGGCTGGCGCGGGTGGCCATCCTTGGCTTGGTTGCCGCGATGGGCCTGCGCGCGATGGGCATCGCCGACGAGATCGTCGAGCTGGCCTTCGGCCTGGTACTCGGTGCGATCGCGGTGGCGGTGGCGCTGTCGTTCGGCCTGGGCGGGCGCGAGGCGGCCGGCCGGCAGATGGAGTACTGGCTGAGCAAGTGGCGCAAGGAGCCATAACAAGGACAGCCCAACTATGACAAAGGGCGCCCCGCGGGGCGCCCTTCAACGTTGGCCGAACAGCCGCTTAATGCAATTGCCGGCTGGCGCGATGGCTGAGCGGAATGCCGACCTCGGCCAGGCATTCGGCCAGGTCGCTGTAGGCGAACTCCCGGTCCGGCGCCACGTCCGGCACCAGCATCCACGGCGCGACGCCGAGCAGTGCGCCGTCTTCGGCATTGACGATCTGCACGTTGTACGCGGTCTGCTCCGGCTGGTACTCGGCCACCGCCTCGAGCTTGTCGATACCGCCCAGCTGCCCGGCCACCAGCGCCACGGTCAGGCCCAGACGCTTACGGTTCCAGGCACGCACACCGGACGACAATGCCTCCCACCACGGCAGCGGCGCGAACAGCTCGGCTTCGCCGTATTCCATCTCGGCGGCGATCGCCTGCTGCACCAGCGGCATCGCCGCATCCAGCGCCTTGCGCCCGAACAGGCGCGCCTGCTCGACCGACAGCGTGCCGCGCTCGACCAGGAACGGGATCCAGCACAACACCAGCTGCGGCTCGGCGGTCTTGCTGGCCGCATCGAAGGTGGCGCGCGATGCATCCGGGTCGGCCGGGGCGAAATCGCAGCCGGCGTCCATCACCGGCGCCAGGTGCACCAACTGCTGGCAGGCACGCTCGTTCAGCATGTCGACATTGAACACGGTCGGCGACAGCCACAGCACCGCCTTCTCCGGCACTTCCAGCGCTTCGGCCAACGCCGCCTCGACCCGCTCTAACAACGGGAAGTGCCACCAGAAGCCGCCCTGCGCGCGCGAGAACGCGAATGGCAGCGCCCACAGCTCATACGAGGCGATGGTGCCGTCGGCGCGCACCACCTCGGGGTGGGCGATGCAGTCGCGCGCCGCGCCGATCAGCAGCTCGCGGGCGGACGGCTCGGTCAAGAGCGCCAGCTGCGCCTCGGTGAACACCGCCTGGTCGCCGCCGGACAGCGCCATCTGCACCGTAGCGGCCAGTTGCATCTTCTCCAGCGGCTTGTCCAGCGCGGCACGGGCCTGCGCGGTCAGCGCCGCGATGCGGCTGGCGCGTTCGAGCGGCGGCAGCGGCTCGGTCGGGCCGGACTTGAATTCCCGCAACTTCACACCGGCCTCGCGCTCGGCGTAGGCGGCGTTCAGGCGACGATAGGCATCCATCGCCGCATCGCAGATGCGTTGCAGCTCGGCCGCGGTCGGCAGCGCCTCTTCCCAGAAGTTGAAGTCGAACAGGCGGAAGCCTTCGTTGCAGACGTAATGGGTAATGTTTTCCTGCTCGTCGTACAGCACCACGCTGGCGAAGCCGTCGTTATCACGGCCGGCAAACGGGGTCTCGTCGTTGCCCACCAACCGGCAGACAAAGGCCGGCACCTCGGTGTGCACCACGTATTCGTAGGGCTCCAGCGCCTTATCATCCACCGCGTCGCCAAAAATAAAGCGATTGGGCACGAACGGGTCGCCCTGGATCGGCCGGTTTTTCGGATGGGGTTTCATGTCGATAACGCCTAGCGCAAGAAGCAAACCGCCAATTTTACCCCGGCTAGGTGACCTTGGCGCAATCCTTCCGTCAGGCGGCCCGCCTATGAGGCCGGCCGGAATGCACCGCGGCGCCTCGCTTTCCCGGCTCGGGCGGGGTGAAACGACAGCGCCGCGACCGCCTACACCGCCAGGCTGTAGTGCAGATAGACCTCGTCGCGCTGCCAGCCGAGCGACTGGTACAGCGTCTGCGCCGGCAGGTTGACCCGCTCGGTCGCCAGCGCCAAGCGGCGCACCCCGTGTTGTTCCGCCAGGCTCCGTGCCGCCAGCAGCAAGGCCCGGCCGACACCGAGCCGGCGCGCCGCGGCATCGACGAACAGATCGTTGAGGATCCACAGCGACGCCATGCCGATCGAGGTAAAGCTCGGATAGAGTTGGCAGAACCCCAGGCCCACGCCATCCCGTTCGGCCAACAGCAGCCGCGATTCGCCGGCTGTCAGCCGCGCCGACAGAAACGCACGCGCCGCGGCCAGGTCGGCCGGCTGGCGGTAGAACTGCCGATAGCGGTCGAACAGCAGCGCCAGCGTCTCCAGGTCGGCCACCCCGGCCTCGCGTACCGTCACGCTCATGCCAACGCCTCGCGCGCCTGGACGGTCAGCGTCGACAGCGCGCGACGCTGCTCACCCGCGGCGTCGAAGTTGTCCGGCGCCAGCCAGGTCTCGAAGGCCGCACGCAGCGCCGGCCATTCATGGTCGAGGATCGAGAACCAGGCGGTGTCGCGGTTGCGGCCGCGGTCGACTCGCACCTGGCGAAACAGCCCCTCGAACTGAAAGCCGAAGCGCAGCGCCGCCTGCCAGGACGGCTTGTTCAGCGCATTGCATTTCCACTCGTAGCGGCGATAGCCGAGTGCGAACGCATGGGCCATCATCAGGTACATCATCTCGGTGGCGGCGCGGCGGCGCTGCATTCGCGGTGAGAAATTCAGATGTCCGACCTCGATCGAGCCGTTGGCCGGGTCGATGCGCAGGTAGCTGGCCACGCCCAGCGCCTCGCCGCTGGCGACGTCGATCGCCACATAGAACAGCGGATCTTGCTGTGCCGCCATCTGCGCCAGCCAGTCGCGGTAATCGGCCAGCGTCGCAAACGGACCATAGGTCACATAGGTCCAGTTGCGCTCGGCACCGGGCAGCTGCATCGCCGCCCATAGCGACTCGGCGTGCCGGGCGGCATCGAGCGGCTCCAGCCGTACCGTGGCGCCATGCAATACTTCGCGCGGCGGAAACGGCGCCCCTTGCCAGCCCGGCACCGGCAGGCCGACCGCCTGCCCATAATCGTTCAATTCCGACACCGATTCGGTGATCGACAATGTGGTGATGCTCATCATGATGTCCTTCATCGGGCGGTACCGGACCGAACCGGCACCGCGAAAATCATCCCTGCCTGCTGCCTGGCCTGCGCCGCTAACCGCCTAGGCGAGCCGGTCACGACCGGGCCACCGGTCGCACGGCAAGACAGGGCTAAGAGCCGCTAACAGAACCCAGCGCAGCGATCCTGGCTAGGCGCACTGCCGCAGACAGTACAAGTAGTACGGCAAGGCGGTGCAACAACGCCAGGAGGGGTTTGTTAGCGGCTTTTAGCGACGCCAGCGGTCGCGGACCTGCTCCAGCGCCTCGTGCTCGTCGCCGCAGCGCTCGCGCGCCTGGCGCTGCATGCCCTGCCACCACCAGGCGCCGACCCGGCTGAAAAAGGCCCACAAGGGTTGGCCGAACCGGCGCCGTGCGCCGGGCCGGCATAAGGGCTGCGATGCTTGCATGATCGTCCCCCCTCAGCAGCCGCAGGCGATCGGCGCGGTCTGCGGCATCCGGCCCGCCTCGTCGCCACTCGCAACCGGGTGGCCATCACGCTTCCAGAAGTCCAGCCCGCCCAGCAGCTCCTTCACCCGCAGGCCGTGCCGCGCCAGCTTGTACGCGCCCTTGGTCGAGCCGTTGCAACCGATGCCGTCGCAATACACCACATAGGTCTTGCTGCGATCGAGCTGGACGGTGCTCGCCTCATCCATGGTGCGATGCGGGAAGCTGATCGCGCCGGGAATATGGCCGGCGCGGTAATGCTCGGGCGAGCGTGCATCGACCACCACGATCTCGGTGATGCCGTTGCGCAAGTCTTCGGCCACATCCCAGGCATCGGCGTGGTAGTGCAGCTTGGCGAGCATGAAGGCGGCGGAGTCGGCAGCGTCCGGGGCGGGGAATTCGAGGACCAGCGAAGTAGCAGACATGGTGGGCTCCTGGTGGGTGGCAGACAATTCAATTCGGATATCTGCTAGGCTAGGGAAAAACCGGTCCCACCATAAGAGCCAATTGGACGACAAATGACAGAACCACTTTCCGGCGCCAGGCTGGCCCAGCCGGACTGGATCACCGAATCGCTGGCGCTGGGCCTGGCCGAACCCGGCCACGAGCCGCTGCAGCGTCGCCTGTACCGGCTGCTGCGCGGCGGCATCCAGCTGGGCCGCCTGCCCGGCGGCAGCGCCCTGCCCGCCAGCCGTGCGCTTGCCAGTGCCCTCGGCATCGGCCGCAACACGGTGTTGGCCGCCTACGACCAGCTGTTGGCCGAAGGCTTCCTGGAAACCCGCCACGGCGCCGGCACCTTCGTCGCCCACCATGCGCTCGGCCAGGTACAACAGGCGGCCCGCCCGGCCACCGCGTCCAGCCTGTCGCAGCGTGGCCTGCGTCTGGTCGAGCAAAGCCGCGGCCCGATCGGCGAATCGGGCGCCTTCGTACCCTGCGTCCCGGCGCTCGACGAGTTTCCGCGCGAGATCTGGCAGGGCCTGCTGCAACGTCACCAGCGCCAGGCGCCGAGCCACTGGCTCAACTACCAGGACGGCGGCGGCCTGCCGGCGCTGCGCGAGGCGCTGTGCGACTATCTGCAGCTGTCGCGCTCGGTGCGCTGCCAGCCCGAGCAGATCCTGATCGTCAACGGCACGAAACAGGCCTTCGACCTGATCGCCAATCTGTTGACCGACCCGGGCGACACCGCCTGGATCGAGGAGCCCGGCTATCGCGGCGCGCAGGCCAGTGTCCTCAACGCCGGCCTCAACGTGGTGCCGGTGCCGGTCGACGCCGAGGGTATGAACCCGGCACTGGCCCCGCCCGGCCCGGCGCCGCGGCTGATCTACACCACCCCTTCGCACCAGTTGCCCACCGGGGTGACGATGTCGCTGTCGCGCCGGCTGGCGCTGCTCGCACAGGCCGAGGCGCAGCAAAGCTGGATCATCGAAGACGACTACGACAGCGAGTTCCGCTACACCTCGCAGCCGGTCGCGGCGCTGCAAGGCCTGGCCGAAAGCGAGCGGGTGCTGTATCTCGGCACCTTCAGCAAGGTGCTGTACCCGGGCCTGCGGCTCGGCTACCTGGTGCTGCCGCCGGCGTTGGTCGAACCGTTCCGCACCGCGCAGGCGCGCCGTTATCCGGAAGGCCACTACCCGCTGCAGGCGGCCTTGGCCGAGTTCATCTCCGCCGGCCACTTCGCCCGCCACATCCGCCGCATGCGCGAACTGTACCGCGCTCGCCAGCACTGCCTGCGCGATAGCCTGGCTCCGGCCTTGGACCAGGGACTGCAGCTGTCGCCTGGCGAGTCGGGCATGCACCTGGTCGCCTGGCTGCCGCCTGACAGCGACGAGGAGGCACTGGTCGACATTGGCGATCGCCATGGGGTGATACTGCGTCCGCTCGGCCGCCACTACCTTGGCGCGGAACGGCAACGCGGACTGGTGCTCGGCTATGCCGGGGTACCCGAAACCGAAATCCGCCACGCCGGTAGCCTGCTGGCCGGCTGGCTCACGCCCTTACTGAAGGAAAGCTGATGGACAAGCCCACACTGCTGATCAGCCGCTGCCTGTTGGGCGAACCGGTGCGCTACGACTGTGCCGGCAAGGCGCTGGACGCCGCCGCTCTGGCCGACTTGGCCGCGCGCTATCGACTGGTGCCGGTCTGTCCCGAGCAGCTCGGCGGTCTGCCCACCCCGCACCCGCCGGCCGAGCTGCAGGACGGCGACGGTCAAGCGGCACGCAGTGGCTCGGCTCGGGTAGTCGCCGTTACCGGCGAGGACCAGACCGCCGCCTTCATCGCCGGTGCCACCCAAGCCGTTCGAATCGCCCAGCGCCAGCAGGCCCGCGTGGCACTGTTGAAGGCAGACAGTCCGTCCTGCGGTCACCGCAGCGTCTACGACGGTCGGTTCCGTGGCATTCGCATCGCCGATCAAGGCGTGGCTGCGGCCAGTCTGGCCGAAGCCGGGCTCATCCGTACGACGAACAGCAGCTCGCTGCGCTATTGAAGGATGCCGGCTAGACCTCTGTCTGCACAGGCATGGCGGCCCCGGCGAGCTCCCGCCACTCGGCATAGCCGCCCCTGGCCAGTCCATGCGGCCCAGGCAGCACCAGCTATGCGCCAAGGACATTCTGCCCGCGGCGCTTAATTGAATTTGTAACTGTAGGAAACGTTGTAGCGCACGCTATAGCGCTCGGCCAGGCCCGCTGGCACCGACACCGGACGCGCCAACGACAAGTCGAGCAGATAGTGACGGCTGTCGCTCAGGCGCGTGCCCATACCCGCGCTGCCGATGCCGGCCGAAGCAATGCCCGGCGTATTCCAGCTGGTACGCGCATGCTCGCCGAACAGATAGACCTGAATGTCGTTCAACCAACGGTTCGACCAACTGAAGCGCTTGCCCAGCTCCAGCGAAGCGGCCCAGCCCTTGTCGCCACCGATCGCGCCCGGGTCGAATGCCCGGCCGAAACGGTTGCCACCGAAGCTCAGCTGCTCGGACGAGGGCAGCACATCGTCGCTGAACTGCGCCACCCCCGACAGCTGGCTGCTGTAGCCGCCCCCCCAATCGTCAAACCGCCCCAGCCCCAGCAACAGCTTCTGATACGCCAAGTCCACCTGCGACGACTGGCTCGATGCGCCGGCCGTGTCAAAGCCATGGGCGTAGGCCAGATTGGCGCTATTGCGCCCTCCCCAGGCCGCCTGCACCGCATCCACGCTCAGCGTCGCCGCACGAGTATGCGTCTCGCTCGCCAATTGCAGATCGCTGCCCTGCAGCTTGTAACGGTCCGAATCGCGCGCCGCCTGCACCCCCAGCGCCGCATTGACCAACAGTTTGCCGCTGACCACCACCGGGTAGCTCAAGGCCAGGCTGCCCTTCTCCTGCAGCACTTCGCGCTGAAAGTCACCGACCGCAGTCGAAACCAGCGCGTCATAGCGGTTGCGGTAATTGCTGTAGTCGGCTACCACTTTCAGACCGTTCGCCGACATCGGCACCGTTTCCCGGATCCCGACGTAGCGCTCCGAGTCCTTATTGCTTGGAATCAATACACTGACCGTCGTCTGTTCGGCCAACGGCGTCAGTCCGTTCAGCGTCGCGATCAGGGTGCCGCGTATCCCCGGGTGATTGCTATCCAGCGACACGCTGCTGCTGAACATTTTTCGATCACTGACAATCTGCGCGGCCGTCGCGCCATCGGTAGTGGTCGGCGGGTTGATCGTCACCGTCGATGGCGCCCCCGGTAGCGTCGACAGCAGGCCGGCGACGCGTTCGAAAGTCGCCTGCGTTAACGGCCGCTCGTTGAGCAGTGCTCCGGCCACCTTGCGCACCATCGCCTCGGCATTGCCTGCCTGGCCATCCGGCTTCAGCTCGTTGACATAGCCCTCTACCACCACCAGCCGCACATTGCCATCGGCAAAGTCCTGCTGCGGCACATAGCAATACGACAGCACATAACCGCGCTGCTTGTATTCATTGGTGATGCTGGCCGCCAGGCCGCCCAATTGTTGCAGCGTCAGCGGCTTGCCGGCCGTGGCCGCCAGGCGCGGCGCGACCAGGCTCAGCGGCACCGCATTCATGCCCTGAACCTGGAAATGACGGGGAACGATCGTGACCTGCTCTAGAGAGGAAGTCGCCGGCACCGCGGGCGCCGGGGTCATGGGTTCGTTCAGTTTGGGCAGCAGCCGTGACCCCGGGGCCAGCTCGGGACGAGGCAGGGCCTCGTAAGCATTGCCCTGCATCAACCGATTATCGGCCCATGCACAATTGATCGACAGCAGCAGCAACCATGGCACGTAGCGATACGTTCGAACCACACCATCCCCTTGTTGAAAATAGCACGTTCCCCCGCTGCCGGTTCTATCGACCAGCAAGCGGGGGAACGTCCGCCGTTATGGCTATTTTTGTGCGGTCAGCGCGCCCAGTCCGCCGGTTACCTGACCCAACAGCGAAGTCAGCGGATTCGTGGCGCCTTGCCCGCTCGAAGCACTATCCGATTGGCCAGGCTTGCCAG
The DNA here is from genome assembly GCA_025989215.1 of Neisseriaceae bacterium JH1-16. GTDB lineage: Bacteria > Pseudomonadota > Gammaproteobacteria > Burkholderiales > Chromobacteriaceae > Crenobacter_A. Next base: position 436,189 of record JAPDNP010000004.1, read on the forward strand.
ACGGACTGCTAACCGGCAACACCCCAACGAGCCCAGAAGTCAGCGTACCGATCGGCAGCAACGACGCCACGGCAGCGAGTGGATTACCTGCCCCGCTAGCACCAGTAGCGCTCGACAGCACCGGACCCAACACCGGCAGACCACCCGCACCGCCCGTTGCACCGGTTACACTCGACAACACCGGGCCCAACACCGGCAAGCCACCTGCACCGCCCGTTGCACCGGTCACACTCGACAACACCGGGCCGACGATGGGAAGCCCTGCCACCGGATTCGAGCCACCAGCACCGCCCAGTATCGGCAAGCCGAGACCGCCTGCCGCAGGGGCCATCAACAAGCCGCCCACCGACGCTACCGTCGTGCCGAGCTGCGTCACCAGCCCACCGGTCGCTCCGGCAATCGGATTGCCGTTACCCGCCGCGCCGATCGTATTCCCGGCTTGAGCGACGGCACCACCTACTGTTCCAAGCAAGCCGGCTACAGGCACACCCAAGCCCGTTGTCTGGCCTACCGTGCCGGTCAGACCGGTTACGGTTCCGACCAGGGGTTTGACCAGATTGCTGCCCACCGAAGTCAGCGCCAGTACCGGTGCAGAATCCCCCACGCCGTCGAGCACACCGCCTACCTTCGACACGACCTGCCCAGTCTTATCGACCAGCCCCGCCGCAGTCCCCAGCAGCGGACTCGCCAACGGGATTGACGCAATGCCAGGAGCACTACCCAAGGCCGCCACGATGGAGCTCGCCGTCGAAACGGTCTTGCCAACATCATTTACAGCCCCTGGAACAATTTCCAGTGTAGTACCGAGCGGATCGGCTGTCGTCGTCAGTTTGCCCAAGCCTTGGGTAATTCCGGATGAGGCGTGATCAAGCGTTGCACCCACACTACCCACCGTCGCACCGACGGCGGTCGGCAGGCTATTACCCAGCACAGGAGGGCTAATCGATGCAATCTGATCACCAATGGCCGACACCACACCACCGGTTGTGCTGCCGGTCTTGCCGACATTGCCGATCAGTACGTCGGACGCAGCGGCCGGACCGCTACCGCCGGAGCCTCCGCCCGATCCAGCATTTGAACCACTGGCCCCACCCGAACTACCACCACCACCGGCAAGCCCACCCGAAGCACCATCACCGCTGCCATCCCCTCCAGTACCACCCGGCAGGCTACCACCTTGTGTCGCAGCAGATGTCTTCGCCCCCCCCGAGAGAGAGCCGCCCCCCGACGCGCAGCCAACCAGGCTTGCGGCCAGCAGAGTGACCAGCAGCCAGTGTCCATTGATCCGTTCCATCAACCTCTCCCAGTTCAACAAGAGTTGAAAGTGACATAAGCATCCAGTGATGCCAGCTGACTTTCAGTCTGGAATAGAGGAACGAGAAAGCAATCGAAATGACGATGAAATGTTTTGAAATGATTGTGACAAGTGGGAAAAGCAAACGATCTAAAAATGTCATTAGCGTTAGCATCTAGGATCATTGCCTCTTCCTTAAACCAGGCACGAGGCAATGCCCGCTGCACTTGCAGCTCAAGTGCATATCCGGCATAACTTTGATCGTGATACCAAACCCTCCTCTCGCGCAAAGCAGCCATCGCTCGTATGGCTCGTAGTCGATTTCTCAACCACCGCCTTGCAATCGGCGACCAAAGGGCAAATCACGACGATGGATGGAGCGATAAGTCGAAATCGACTGAAGGATCGAATGAACTACCCCAAATCTGCCCGACTCGACGAAAAAGCGCCGACGAACGGTCTACCACATTCCCTGCTGTTGTAAGCCCTTGCATCGACCCACTATGCATTTGCCAATGCATTCACTTGCCATGCTGGTAATACATACATCTTATCGGCATGCTCTGCAGGTAATCATTCAGAAGCCCCGATCGATAGAAATTGGAGGTGGGTCGGCGAAAAAAGCGAAGAAACCAAGCCATAGGCATTTGGTCCATCTTGCCTGCGGCCGGATGGCATCAGTGAGCAAGCTCCGCGAGAAGGCGCGAGGCATGCCGGTAGCGGCACCCCAGCGGTGCTGGGGCCAAAGTGGTGCGGAATAAGGAACTTGCTTGGCCGAACGGCCGGGGCGGGATAGTTGCACGGCCATACGGGGCGAATGACGAGCATAAAGCACAAAGCCCCAGCTCTTGTGAGCTGGGGCTGGTTGTGGGGAGTCTGGCGGTGACCTACTTTCACATGGCGAATGCCACACTATCATCGGCGCGGAGGCGTTTCACGGTCCTGTTCGGGATGGGAAGGCGTGGTCCCACCTCGC
>JAPDNP010000005.1:0-45179 GCA_025989215.1 Neisseriaceae bacterium JH1-16
AGCCGTAGACGAAGTCACCGGCCACCACCGGCTCGCCGTTCGACCACACCGCGTTCTTGCGCAGGTGGAACACCCAGGTGGTCGGGTCTTTCTGTTCCCACTTCTCGGCCACGCCCGGCACCACCACGCCTTCGGCGTTGGTGGCGGTCAGGCCTTCGAACAGGTCGCGGGTGATGTTGTTGGCGCCGACCGACTCGGCCAGGGCCGGGTCGAGGGTTTCGGTCTCGGAGGCGTTGTTGCGGATCAGTTCCTGCTTGGCGTCCAGTTGGACCCCGGCCGGAATCTTGGCGGCGAAGGCGTTGCCGGCGAACGCCAGCGTCAGCGAAGCGGCGAGCAGGTGCAGCGTGGTCTTGTTTTGCATTTGAGCGAATCTCCCTCTATTTCTTGTCACCGGATGGGGCAGGGTCTACCGCCCCACTAGCCAGCGCTGATTTGCATCCACTCGATTGGATACAAGTGGTGGGCCATTATGCGCAGGGGAAATTTCGCTGTTCAAGCGTCATGGCAACAATTGCCGCGCTTCTCTAGCAAATTTTAATGACAATTTTGCGATAGTTTCGGGTCGAGAAAACTTCACATCGCTCGTTCATCGCGATTTTCTAGCCAACTCTATGCTGAAGGTATCTTCACCGACACCGATTTCCCCCTGCTGACCGTCGTGCGTTCCAGCCGATTTCCAGCAAACCAGTCACGGCGAATCTTTACAAAACCCATACAAATCAGCCCGCCAAGACCAATACCACTTCCAGACTCATCCACACGGCCTGTCATTTGGCATGGCTAGGCGACCAAAGTACCAACCCATCTTGTCCGACCAGCTTCTGCTTGCCGCCAGGCGTGATATAGCCCGAGTGGCGACGCGGCCAAATCACAACACCCGGCCCCCAGCGCCATGAAACAGACGACAAAACGCCCGCACGAGGCGGGCGTTTGCAGGATGGAGGCAGCGCTGAATTAGCGCAGCTGCCAGCCGATCATTTCACCGGCGCGCAGCGGCACCAGCACTTCTTCGCCATAGGCGAGTTCGGCCGCTACCTTCTGCGGCTCTTTCACCAGCGTGATGGTGTCGCTGTTGACCGGCAGGCGGTAGAACGCCGGGCCGTTCAGGCTGGCGAAGGCCTCGAGCTTGTCGAGCGCGCCGGCCGCCTCGAACGCTTCGGCGTACAGCTCGATCGCCGCGTGGGCGGTGTACATGCCGGCGCAGCCGCAGGCCGCTTCCTTGGCGCCACGAGCGTGCGGTGCGCTGTCGGTGCCGAGGAAGAAGCGCTCGGAGCCGGAAGTGACCGCCTTCACCAGCGCCTGGCGATGCAGTTCGCGCTTCAGCACAGGCAGGCAGTAGTGATGCGGGCGGATGCCGCCGACGAACAGCGCATTGCGGTTCATCAGCAGATGATGCGCGGTCACCGTGGCCGCCACGTTGGCCGAAGCGCCGGCGACGAACTCGGCGGCGTCCTTGGTGGTGATGTGTTCGAACACCACGCGCAGTTCCGGCAGGCGCGCCACCAGCGGCTGGAATACCTTGTCGATGAACACCGCTTCGCGATCGAAGATGTCGATCTCGGCATCGGTCACCTCGCCATGCACCAGCAGCGGCATGCCGACTTCGGCCATCGCCTCCAGCGCCGGCATGGCCTTGTCGATACTGGTGACACCGTGGTCGGAGTTGGTGGTGGCGCCGGCCGGGTACAGCTTCACGCCATGCACGATGTCCGAGGCCTTGGCGGCGCGGATTTCGCTGGCCGGGGTGTTGTCGGTCAGATACAGCGTCATCAGCGGCTCGAAGCGCGAACCGGCCGGACGGGCGGCCAGGATGCGCTCGCGATAGGCCTGCGCCTGCACCAGCGTGGTCACCGGCGGCTTCAGGTTCGGCATCACGATGGCGCGGCCCATCTGGCGACAGGTGTCGGGCAGCACCGACGACAGCACGTGGCCGTCGCGCAGGTGCAGGTGCCAGTCATCGGGACGGATCAGGGTCAGTTGCACGGCATTTCCTCGGTAGACGATAGCTATAAAAGTTATGTTATAACAATTCTATTTTCGGCGCAGCACCATGCGGAACTTGCCCTCGGCGGTGGTGCTCGATTCGAGCAGCGCATTGCCGGTCTGGCGGCAGAACGCCTCGAAGTCGCGCGGCGCGCCCGGGTCGGTGGCGATCACCTCGAGCACGGTGCCGCTGTCCATGCCGGACAGCGCCTTCTTGGCGCGCAGGATGGGCAGCGGGCAATTCAGCCCGGAAAGGTCTAGCTGTTGGTCGGTCTGCATGGCCGAAATCTCTCTGGATGACAGGCAGCGACAGACCGTCGGGCCAAACACGGCAGCCGACCCGGTCAATCGCGTTAGAATGGATGCTTGCCATTGTACGCCGGAGCAGGGGGAAGCCCCAACCGGCCCGATCTACGGGAGACGCTTTTGAAACGCCTGATTGCCGCGACAGCCCTGTCGCTGCTGGCCCTGCACAGCTACGCCAGCGGCCCGGACATGCTGATGAAGAACTCGACCTACGTCCTCGAGGACGACAAACCCTGGCAGGAGAACGACACCGTGCTGCCGGCCTTCCCCACCCAGCCCGACTGGGTCGGTTTCCACGTCGACAACACCTTCACCAACCAGGCCGCCATCGACGCCAAGAGCCTCACCGTCGATACCGACCACGTGATCCGCTACGTGCTGCAGGTGAAGAGCCCGGCCGGCGCCGAGAACCTCAGCTACGAGGGGCTGCGCTGTGATGGTCGCCAGATCAAGACCTACGCCTTCGGCGACACCGTCAACCACCGCTGGATCAAATCGCTGAAGGCCGACTGGAGACCGTTGCCGGATACGCTGCGCGGCCGACTGCGCACACTGTTCTGCAACGACGGCACCCCGCTGAACAACGACGCCGCCGTCGCACTGCTGCGCCTCGCCTCCAAGCAGTAAGCGCACCACCCATGACAGGCAGGTGAAGCTCGGCGACAATGACGCTTTCGTTTCACCCGCCCTGATCATGTCCACCCGCCTGACCGGTTCCCTGCAGGTGCTCGCCTCGGCCGCTGCCTTCGGCAGCATGGCCATCCTGGCCCGCTACGCCTATGCCGACGGCGCCAGCGCCGGCACCCTGCTGTTCCTGCGTTTCTTCCTCGCCGGCGCGCTGCTGCTGCCCTGGCTCATCTGGCAGCGCCAGCCCTGGCCGCGCGGCCGCACCCTGGTCGCCCTGCTCGTGATGGGCGGCCTCGGCTACACCGCCAGCTCGCTGTGCTATTTCAACGCGCTGCGCTTCGCCTCGGCCGGCACGGTGGCGCTGCTGTTCTACCTGTACCCGGCGGTGGTGCTGCTGCTGTCGACGCTGTGGCTGAAGGAAAAGCTCACCCGCCAGCGCCTGACCGCGCTGATCCTGGCGCTGGCCGGGCTGGCCATCACCGTCGGCCAGGACCTGTCGACGCAGCCGCTGGGCCTGGTGCTCGGACTGGCCACCGCCCTGATCTACTCGCTGTACATCCTGGCCGGCAGCCGCTTCGCCACCAATGCTCCCGCCCTGTCCGGTGCCGCGGTGGTGATCATGGCCGCCGCCGCCAGCAACGGTGCACTGGTTGCGGTCGAGGGCTTCCACGGCCCCGCCAGCTGGCACGGCTGGGCGGCGATCCTGGGGATGGCGCTGCTGTGCACCGTGGTGGCGCTGGCGCTGTTTCTCGCCGGACTCGGCAAGGTCGGCGCCGCGCGCGCCGCGGTCTTGTCGACGCTGGAACCGGTCGTGACGCTGGCGTTGGCCTGGCCGCTGCTGGGCGAGGCGCTGTCGGCCAGCCAGCTCGCCGGCGGCGCGCTGATCCTGCTTGCGGTGCTGCTGATCAGCCGCGAAGCCGATCCGCAGCGCACCATGCTCACCGACCTGCACGATTGACCCGTTCGCCCACCCCGAAGGAGATCCCATGCCCCACCTCACCCTCGAATACTGCACCGAGCTGGCCGACGACTTCGCGCCGCGCGAACTGCTCAAGGTACTCAACCGCACCCTGATCGCCAGCGGCCTGTTCAGCGCCACCGACATCAAGAGCCGCGCGGTCGCGCTCGATACCATACTGGTCGGCGACGGTGCGCCCGACCGCTTCATCCACATCGAAGTCGCGCTGCTGTCCGGCCGGCCGCTGGAAGTGCGCCGCCAGTTGGCCGAAGCGCTGGTCAACAGCGCCGAGCTGGAGCTGGACGAGACCGTGCGCCGGCCGCTGCAGGTATCGGTAGAGGTACGCGAACTGGACAAGGACTGTTACGCCAAGCGCGTGCTGTAAGCCAGCCCTGCTCGCGTTCGGCCAACCTTGGCCGAAAAAAAGGCCCGCTATACGCGGGCCTTGTTTATGTGGCGACGGTGTCAGTGCACCGCGCAGGCGGTACCCGGATAACCGGGCAGGCTGGCCGCCGTCGACGCGCAGGCTGCACGCCGGGCCGCGTCCAGCGTCGCCGGCAGCGTCGCCCGGTCGATGCGGCGCCAGCCCAGCTGCTCGCCCAGATACTGCGCCCAGGCGAACTCCATGAAGAACACCTGGCCGTTCTTGCGGAACAGCCCGTCGTCCTCGGCGTAGCCGGCCAGCGAGCGGTACGGATAGTCGGGCAGCGCCGCGACGCTGGTCGGCAGCGTGGTCGGGTCGATCGCTTTGCCGTGCTCGTCCTTCAACCACGCCCAGTTGCGCGCCTGCATCGTCGACCAGAAACCGGCCGCATCGGTGAGCTTGCCCTCGATCACCGCCGGCGCCTGGCGCACGCCGTTGTCCCACAGCGCGCGGCTGAAGTGATGACGGTCGACCAGGTAGAAACCGCCGTCCGGGCCGATCACCAGCGGAATGCGCTTCTTGATCAGATAGCGCTGGAAGTCCTCGGCCGAGTCCTTCTTGGCCCGTTTGGCCAGCTTGGCCTGCTCGTCGGCCACCTGCAGCAGGCCGACGCCGGGCTGGGTGGGACGCAGCTGGGCCAACGCCACCTCGCAGCGACTGCCGACCGCGCTCGCCGGCGTGCAGGCCGGCAAGGTTTCGGCCAACGCCAGGTTGGCCGAAACGCCGAGCAATGCCGCCAGCACCAGGCGGATCATGCGTCGACCTTCCAGTGGCCGGACTTGCCACCCTCTTTCTCGAGCAGCCGCACGCCGCCGATCTCCATGCCGCGGTCGACCGCCTTGCACATATCGTAGATGGTCAACAGGCCGACGTTCACCGCGGTCAGCGCCTCCATCTCCACCCCGGTCTTGCCGACCGTCTCGGCGGTCACTTCGATGCGCACCGCGTGGGCGGACTCCAGCAGCTCCAGCTCCACCGCCACCCGGGTCAGCGCGATCGGATGACACAGCGGGATCAGGTCGGCAGTGCGCTTGCTCGCCATGATCGCGGCCAGACGCGCGATGCCGATCACATCGCCCTTCTTGTGGCCGCCGCCCTGTACCAGCGCAAAAGTGGCCGGCAACATGCGGATATAGCCCTCGGCCACCGCGCGGCGCGCAGTCTCGGCCTTGGCGCCGACATCGACCATATGGGCCTGACCGGCGGCGTCGAAATGGGTCAGTTCGGACATCGGAATTCCTCAGTAGACGATGCTCTACAGTGTAGCGAGCCTGAGCGCCGCTAACAAAACGCGCGTTACCGGGTGTCCACGGAGCCGAGACCCGCCTGACCAGGTGTATGCACCGGGCCGGAATCGCATCGCGGGGTTTCGAATAGTGATTTTCTTAAAACAGGACGGGAATTACAGCAGGAAACGCCGCGCGACCCAGAACAGCGCCACCAGGCCGATCACATAGCTCGACCAGCGGATCGCCAGCCGGGCGCGGTATAGGTAGTCGCGGTTGCGCGTCAGCATATAGCAGGTCATCGCCCAGCCGACGATCAGGATGATCGCCAACAGCCATAAGCGCAGCAGCCAGAACATCAGATTACATCCGGCAGCCGGTGGAAGCTCGACGGTGCCTCGGCCGGATCGCTGAAGCTGACGTACTCCCAGGCATCCGGCGTGAGCAGCAAGGTGCGCAGCAGCTTATTGTTCATCGCGTGCCCGGACTTTTGGCCGGAAAACGCGCCGATCAACGGGTGGCCGATCACGTACAGGTCGCCGATCGCATCGAGGATCTTGTGGCGCACGAACTCGTCCGGGAAACGCAGCCCCTCCGGATTGAGCACGTACTCGTCGTCGATCACGATCGCGTTGTCGAGGCTGCCGCCCAGGCCCAGCCCGTGGCTATGCATGTACTCGACCTCGTGCATGAAGCCGAAGGTACGCGCGCGGCTGATTTCCTCGATATAGGAATGGTTAGCGAAGTCGATCTCAACCGTCTGCGGCGCCAGATTGAACGCCGGATGGTTGAACTCGATCGACAGCGTCACCTTGAAGCCGTCGTGCGGTTCGAGCCGCACCCACTTGTCGCCTTCGACCACTTCGACCGGCTTGAGGATGCGAATGAAACGCTTGGGCACCGCCTGGTCGACGATGCCGGCACTTTGCAGCAGGTAGATGAATGGTGCGGCAGAGCCATCCATGATCGGAATCTCTGCCGCCATCACTTCGATCAACAGGTTGTCGATCCCAAGCCCGGCAATCGCGGACATCAGGTGCTCGATCGTGCCGACACGCACGCCGGTATCGGTTACCAGCGTCGAGGAGAGACGCGTGTCGTTCACGAGCGAAGGCTGCACTTTCACATCGACCGGCTCGGGCAGGTCGGTTCGGCGGAAAGTGATGCCCGCATCAGGGTCGGCCGGCTTCATCACGAGCAATACCCGCTCGCCGGAGTGAAGGCCTACACCGGTTGCACTGATGGACTGGGATAGTGTGCGCTGCTGGATCATGATGTTCGCGACGGACAATAAGGCGGATACGCTGATGTTAACACAGCGCAATCCGGCAATTTATTGATTGCCGCAAGCCATTCAATAGCGCATGACTATCAGTCTGCCTGCTTGCGCAGGAATGCCGGGATATCGTACGACTCGCTCACCTCCGGGTTGGAAAAGTCGGTCGACATCGGCGCCGAACGACGGCCGCTCTGGCGCATCACCGCCGGCACATCCAGGTCGTTGTAGTCGATCACTTCGACCGGACGGTCGTCGGTGCCGGTCTTCACGATCTTGATGTAGTCCGGACGCTCGTCGCGCTGGGTCTTCTTCGCGCCCAGGCCGGTGGCGATCAGCGTCACGCGGATCGCGTCTTCGGCCATGTCTTCCACTTCGGCGGTACCGAACTTGATCTGCGCTTCGTCGTCGGCGTACTGACGCACGATGCCCATGATCTCGCGGTATTCGCTCATCTTCAGGCAGCCCGGCGCGGTCGAGATATTGACCAGCACGCCACGGGCGCCGTCCAGCGTGATGTTGTCGAGCAGTGGGCTGGCCACGGCCTGTTCGGCGGCAACGCGAGCGCGGTCGATACCGGCGGCGTGCGAGGAACCCATCATCGCCAGGCCCATCTCGCTCATCACGGTGCGCACGTCGGCGAAGTCGACGTTGATCAGGCCCGGGCAGGTAATCACTTCGGCGATACCGGCCACGGCGCCGCGCAGCACGTCGTCGGCGGCACGGAACGCCTCGCGCATGGTGATGTCTTCGCCCAGCACTTCCATCAGCTTGTCGTTCGGGATCACGATCAGCGAATCGACGTGCTTCTTCAGGTCTTCGATGCCGGCCTGTGCCACGGTCTGGCGCTTACCCTCATGCTGGAACGGACGGGTCACCACGCCCACGGTCAGGATGCCCAGTTCCTTGGCGACTTCGGCCACCACCGGTGCCGCACCGGTGCCGGTGCCGCCGCCCATGCCGGCGGTGATGAACACCATGTTCGCGCCACGCAGCGCGTCGGCGATGCGCTCGCGGTCTTCCAGCGCCGCATTGCGGCCCACTTCCGGGTTGGCGCCGGCGCCGAGACCACGGGTCAGCGTGGTACCCAACTGCAGGCGGATCGAGGCGCGGTTGCGCTTGAGCGACTGCGCGTCGGTATTGGCGCAGATGAACTCGACGCCGCGCAGGGTGCCTTCGATCATATTGTCGATCGCGTTGCAGCCACCGCCGCCAACGCCGATCACCTTGATGACAGCCTCCTGGGCCGTCTCCTGCATTACTTCAAATACCATGCTCATTTTCACTCTCCTCGTTTGAACTGAGCTTTCACGTCCGAGCCTCGCTACCCGAAATCTGCCGGCGGCTCAGAAATTGCCGGCAAACCATGCTTTCATCTTGGAGAACATCGAACCGATGCCGGCGCCCTCCACTTTCGGACCCACCTGGATCTGCGTCTGGTCCTTGCCGTACAGCAGCAGGCCAACGCCGGTCGAGAAGCGCGGGTTCTTCACCACTTCCGACAGGCCGCCGACGTACTTCGGCACACCGATGCGCACCGGCAGGTGGAACACCTCTTCGGCCAACTCGACCATGCCCGGCATCAGCGCAGCGCCACCGGTCAGCACCACGCCGGACGACAGCAGCTCCTCGAAGCCGGAACGGCGCAGCTCCAGCTGCACCAGTTGGAACAATTCTTCGACACGCGGCTCGATCACTTCGGCCAGGGTCACGCGCGACATCTGGCGCGGACCGCGCTCGCCCACGCCCGGCACCTCGATCATCTGACCCGGCTCGGTCAAGCTGACCAGCGCCACGCCGTGCTGGATCTTGATGTCCTCGGCTTCCTTGGTCGGCGTGCGCAGCGCCATCGCGATGTCGCTGGTGATCTGGTCGCCGGCGATCGGAATCACCGCGGTGTGACGGATCGCGCCGTTGGTGTACACCGCGATGTCGGTGGTGCCGCCGCCGATGTCGATCAGGCACACGCCCAGGTCTTTCTCGTCCTCGGACAGCACCGACATCGCCGACGCCATCGGCTGTAGCACCAGGTCGGCCGCTTCCAGGCCGCAACGGCGCACGCACTTGCCGACATTCTGCGCCGCCGACACCGCGCCGGTGACGATGTGCACGCGGGTTTCCAGCCGCACGCCGCTCATCCCCAGCGGCTCGCGCACGCCTTCCTGGCCATCGATGCTGTATTCCTGGGTCAGGATGTGCAGCACCTGGTGGTCCGGCGGGATCGTCACCGCGCGGGCGGTCTCGATCACCCGGTCGATATCCATCTGAGTGACCTCGCGGTCCTTGATCGCCACCATGCCGTGCGAGTTCACGCTCTTGATGTGGCTGCCGGCAATGCCGGTAAACACTTCATGAATCTTGCAGTCGGCCATCAGTTCGGCCTCTTCCAGCGCACGCTGGATCGCCTGCACGGTGGACTCGATATTGACCACCATGCCGCGTTTCAGGCCGCGCGACGGGGTCTGGCCCATGCCGATGATGTTGATCTGGCCCTCATCCAGCACCTCTGCGACGATCGCCACGATCTTCGAGGTGCCGATGTCCAGCCCCACCAGCATGTTTTTGCTTTCCTTCGGTTTGCTCACCTGTCGCTCCAACACTTAAGGCTTTGTTTTCTGCGCCGCGGAGCCCTTGTAATCCGGCATCCTCACGGCGAATCCATTGGGGTAGCGCATGTCTACGTACTCAATCTTGTAAGGCAGCGCTGCCAGGTTTCCCTTCCAGTACTCGGCGAAGCGGCGCGTCCGCGCCTCCACGTCGTTGCGGCCCAGTTCGAGCCGAATCTCGTTCGACAGTTCGATGCGCCATGCACCGCGCGCCGACATTTCCACCTGTGCCGCGCTCAAGTTCGAACGCGCCAGCGCCTGTTGCAGCTTCGGCAGCGCCGTCGCCAGCGTCTTCTCGCTGCCGGCCGGGCCGACCAAGACCGGCAGGTTCTGGTCGCTGGCGGCATCGAACCACTCGCCGTTGGTGTCGATCAGCCCGTTCTCGCCCCAGCGCGCCAGCGCCACGTGCTCGTTCACCGTGATGAACAACGCATCGGGCCAACGTCGGCGTACCTGCGCTTCGCTTACCCACGGCAGTTTCTGGAACGCCGCCCGGGTCTTGTCGATGTCGAGCGTAAAGAACGTGCCGGCCAACTCGTGTTCGGCGATGTACTTCAACTGCACCGGCGTCACCCGCTTCAGCGCGCCCTGGATGTAGATCGACCGCACCGGAAACAGCGGCGAATGCACCAGCCAGAAACCGCCTGCGTACAACAGCATTGCCAGCGCCGCCAGCGTCAGGGCAGTGGCCAGGCTCTTGAGCGCCTGGTGGTTATCCCACATGGGCCGTTCCGAGAATCTTCACGCACAGATCCTCGTAGCTGAGCCCCTCTACCCGCGCCGCCATCGGCACCAGGCTGTGACTGGTCATGCCCGGCGAGGTATTGATCTCCAGCAGATAAGGCGTGCCATCGTCTCCCATCAAGAAGTCGACCCGCCCCCAGCCGCGTCCGCCCAGTACTCTGAAACCGGTCAGCGCCAGCTCGCGCATCCGCGACTCGGCCGCCTCCGGCAGGCCGCTCGGGCAGTGATACACCGTGTCGTCGCGGAAGTACTTGGCCTGATAGTCGTAAAACTCGGTCGCTGGCTCGATCTTGATCGTCGGCAGCGCCGCATCGTCGATCACCGCGCAGGTGTATTCGCCACCGCCGATGAACTGCTCGGCGATCACCAGCGGGTCGTATTTCTTCGCTTCCTCGTACGCCGCACGCAATTCGCCCGGCGCCTTCACCTTGGTCACGCCGATGCTCGAACCCTCGGTCGCCGGCTTCACGAACAGCGGCAGGCCCAGCTTCGCTTCCACCGCGGCGAAATCGCTCGCGTCGTCCAGCATCTCGAAGGCCGGGATCGGCAGACCGGCGCCCTGCCACAACAGCTTGGTGCGCCACTTGTCCATGCCGATCGCCGACGCCATCACGCCGCAGCCGGTGTACGGAATGCCCAGCGTCTCGAGCGCGCCCTGCAGCGTGCCGTCCTCGCCGAACGGGCCGTGCAGGGCGATGAACACCCGATCGAAGCCCTCGCTCGTCAGGCTCGCCAGCGGCTTGTCCGCCGGATCGAAGGCGTGCGCGTCGACGCCCTTAGCCAACAGTGCCGCCAGCACGCCGCCGCCACTCATCAGCGATACTTCGCGCTCTGCCGAATTGCCGCCCATCATCACGGCTACTTTGCCAAACTGCTGCATGCTCTCGTTTATCCTGTCAGGCCGGGCGTCCCCGGCCGGTTGCTGTTGTCTTTACTGCGCGGCGGCCGCCACCAGCTTGGCCGGCACCGCGCCGATCGAACCGGCGCCCATCGTCACCACCACATCGCCCGGCTGCGCCACGTCGAACACGGTCTGCTGCAGCGCCGCGATCTCGTCGATGAACACCGGCTCGACCCGGCCGCCGACCCGTACCGCGCGCGCCAGCGCCCGGCCGTCAGCCGCGACGATCGGCGCTTCGCCCGCCGCGTACACCTCGGTCAGCAGCAGCGCATCGACGGTCGACAGCACTTTCACGAAGTCCTCGAACAGGTCGCGGGTGCGGGTATAGCGGTGCGGCTGGAAGGCCAGCACCAGTCGCTTGTCCGGAAACGCGCCGCGCACCGCGGCGAGCGTTGCCGCCATCTCCACCGGGTGGTGGCCATAGTCGTCGACCAGGGTGAAGTGACCACCCGGGATCGCCACCTCGCCGTAGCGCTGGAAGCGCCGTCCGACCCCGGCAAATTCGGCCAGACCCTGCTGGATCGCCTCGACGCCGGCACCGCACTCGATGCCGATCGCGATCGCCGCCAGGGCATTGAGCACGTTGTGGCGGCCCGGCATGTTCAGCACCACCGGGAAGCGGGTCAGCATGCCGTTCTTCACCACCACGTCGAAGCGCATCCGGCCGGCGTCGTCCAGCACGTTCTCGGCGTACACATCGGCGTCGTCGCTGAAGCCGTAGGTAGTCACCGGCTTCTTCACCTGCGGCAGGATCTCGCGCACGTTGGCGTCATCGATGCACAGCACGGCGCGGCCGTAGAACGGCAGGCGGTGCAGGAAGTCGACGAAGGCCTGCTTCAGCTTGTCGAAGCTGTGGTCGTAGGTATCCATGTGGTCGGCGTCGATGTTCGTCACCACCGCCATCACCGGCGCCAGGTGCAGAAACGACGCATCCGACTCGTCTGCCTCGGCCACCAGGAAGTCGCCGCTACCCAGACGCGCATTGGTATTGGCCGCGGTCAGCTTGCCGCCGATCACGAAAGTCGGGTCGAGCCCCGCCGCCGCCAGCACCGAAGCGGTCAGGCTAGTAGTGGTGGTCTTGCCGTGCGTGCCGGCAATGGCGATGCCCTGCTTGAAGCGCATCAGTTCGGCCAACATCATTGCGCGCGGAATCACCGGGATGTTGCGTTCGCGCGCGGCCATCACCTCGGGGTTGTCCGCCTTCACCGCCGTCGAGGTCACCACCACGTCGGCGTTCTGGATGTAGGTCGCATCGTGGCCGAAGAACACGCGCGCGCCGGCCTCGGCCAGCCGCTTGGTAGCCACGCCGTCGGCCATGTCGGAACCCGACACGATATAGCCGAGGTTGAGCAGCACCTCGGCGATGCCGCACATGCCGACGCCACCGATGCCTACGAAATGTATGTGTTTGACCCTGTGTTTCATGCTGCTTCTCTGTCACCTTCCCCGCCGCCGGCTGGCCACGGGGCAAATCATTCCTGCGTCAGTTGTTCGCACACGTCGGCCACCCGGGCCGCCGCGTCGGTCAACGCCTTGGCGCGCGCCGCTTCGGCCATCCTCAGGCACTCTGCCCGGTTCAGCACTTTCAGCCAGCTCGCCAGACCGGCCGCGTCGAATTCCTTCTGCTGCACCAGCCGCGCCGCACCGGCCTCGGCCAGAAACTGCGCGTTGCCGGTCTGGTGGTCGTCCACCGCGTGCGGGAACGGCACCAGCAGGCTGCCCACCCCGGCGGCGGCAAGCTCGGCCACCGTCAGCGCGCCGGCCCGGCACAGCACCACGTCGGCGGCGGCGTACTCGGCCGCCATATCGGCGATGAAGGCGCGGCAGTCGGCTGCAACGCCGGCCTGCTGGTAATTCGCCCGCAACTCCTCGATCTGCTTCGCGCCGGCCTGGTGCACCACCTGCGGGCGCTCCGCTTCGGCCAACATCGCCAGCGCCTGCGGCACCGTATCGTTGAACACCTTGGCACCCAGACTGCCACCGACCACCAACAGCTTCAGCGGGCCGCTGCGGCCGGCGAAGCGCTCGGCCGGTGCCGGCAGCGCGGCGATATCCGCGCGTACCGGATTGCCGACCAGGCCCTTGCTGCCCGGGAACGCCCCCGGAAATGCGAACAAGGTACGGTTGGCAATCTTGGCCAGCACCCGGTTGGTCAGCCCAGCGACCGAGTTCTGCTCGTGCACCACCAGCGGCTTCCACAGCAATCGCGCCATCAGGCCGCCCGGAAACGCCGGGTAGCCGCCAAAACCGATCGCGATGTCCGGGCGGTGGTTGAAGATCACCACGGCGCTCTTCAGCAGCGCCCGCACCATCACAAAGGGCAGCGTCAGCTTGCGCAGCAGACCGTTGCCGCGCACGCCGCGAATCTTCAGCGTCTCGATCGCGATGCCGTGCTCCGGCACCAGCCGCGTTTCCATCCCGCCGTCGGCGCCGAGCCAGATCACCGACCAGCCGCGCGCAGCCAACTCCTTGGCGACCGCCAGGCCGGGGAATATATGTCCACCGGTGCCACCGGCCATCACCATGATCGTGCGCTTTGCCATGTACCCTTCTCTAACCCTGCCGTTCCGGCCCCACGGGGGCCGCTATTGTCTGCTCGTTTCGCATACGGCACATCGCCGTGCGCCGAACGGTGCCGCTCCGGATAAAGCGCGACACTCTATGTCAATGTTCTTTCTCGCGCTACACCTTGTAGCCGCGCATCACCCGGCGGTTTTCCCAGTCCACTCTGAGCAGCACCGCCATCGCCGCCAGGTTCATGATCAGCGCCGAACCGCCGAACGACATCAGCGGCAGGGTCAAACCCTTGGTCGGCAAAATGCCCATGTTCACGCCGATATTGAAAAAGGTCTGAATGCCGAGCCAGATGCCGATGCCCTGCGCCACCAGTGCAGGGAAGTAACGCTCCAAATCCTTGGCCTGATCGGCGATGCGGAAGGCGCGGCGCACGATCCATGCATAAACGCCGATCACCAGGCAGATGCCGACGAAGCCGAATTCCTCGGCGATCACCGCCATGATGAAGTCGGTGTGCGCCTCGGGCAGGTAGAACAGTTTCTCGACACTGGCGCCCAGGCCCACGCCGAACCATTCGCCACGACCGATCGCAATCAGCGAGTGCGACAGCTGGTAGCCCTTGCCGTACGGGTCGTCCCACGGATCCATGAAGCCGAGTACCCGCTTCATCCGGTACGGCGACAGCACGATCAGCAGCACCACCGCCACCACGCCGAAAATCGCCAGGCCGGTGAAGATGCGCATATTGATGCCACCGAGAAACAGCAGGCCCATCGCGATCGACGCCACCACCATCAGCGCGCCGAAGTCCGGCTCCATCAACAGCAGGAAGGCCACCACCAGCATCACGCCGAAGATCGGGAAGAAGCCTTCCTTGATGCTGTCGAGCTTGGCGACGTTCTTCACCACGTAGCGGGCACTGAACAGCACCATCGCGAACTTCATGATCTCGGACGGCTGCACGTTGAACACGATCAGCGAGATCCAGCGCCGCGAGCCGTTCACCACCCGGCCGATGCCGGGCACCAGTACCGCGAACAGCAGCACCAGCGCGACCAGGAACACCCAGCCGGCCTTTTCCTCCCAGAACTTCACCGGGATGTGGAACACCACATAGGCCAACCCCAGGCCGATCGTCATGAACACCGCGTGACGGATCAGGAAAAAGTAGCGGTTGTGCATGGTCGGGTCGGCTTCGGCCGACGCGATCGACGCCGAGTACACCATCACCAGGCTGAACGACAACAGCAGCGCGATCGCCCACGCCAGCGCTTCATCGAGCGCGGTGGTGGGGACGAAACGACGGGCCTGGGCGCCGACCATCATGATGGATGCCGCTCCTGTTTGATCGCCGCCACCGTGTCGATGAACACCTGGGCGCGGTGGGCGTAGTTACGGAACATGTCGAGGCTGGCGCAGGCCGGCGACAGCAGCACTACATCGCCGCTTTCGGCCAACGTCGCGGCCTGGCGAGTTGCCTCTTCCAGCGTCGCGCAGTCGATCAGCGGCAGGGTCGAGCCCGCCAGCGCCGCGCGCAGCTTCGGCGCGTCGCGACCGATCAGCAATACCGCGCGGCCAATGCGCGCCAGCGCCGGCTTCAGCGGCGCGAAATCCTGGCCCTTGCCGTCGCCGCCGGCGATCAGCACCACCTTGCGGGTCATGCCGTTCAGCGCCGCCTCGGTGGCACCGACGTTGGTGCCTTTCGAATCGTCGATGTAGGCAACGCCGTCGAATTCGTTGATCAGCTCGACCCGGTGCGCCAGGCCCTTGAAGGTGGTCAGACCTTCAAGCAGCACCGCGCGCGGCAGGCCGATCGCCTCGGTCAGCGCCAGTGCGGCTAGCGCATTGGCGGCGTTGTGCAGACCGGTCAATTGCAGCTGGGCGACGTCGAGCAGCTTTTCGCCGCGTGAGGCCAGCCAGTAGTTGTCCTGCTCACGGATCAGCCCGTAATCGGCCGATGCGTCCTGCAGCGAGAACCACGCGATCGGGCGGTTCGGCCGGCACATCGCGCGGCACAGCGCGTCGTCGCGGTTGAGCACCTGCACGCCGCTGCCGCCGAACACCGCGGTCTTGCTGTGCGCGTAGTCGAGCAAGTCCTGATAGCGATCGAGGTGGTCCTCGGAAATGTTCAGCACCGTCGCCGCATCGGCAGCGAGGCTGGTGGTGGTCTCGAGCTGGAAGCTCGACAGTTCCAGCACCCACACGTCGGGCCAGATGCCGCTCTGTTCTCGCTCCAACAGCGCCTCCAGCACCGGCAGGCCGATATTGCCCGCCACGACGGTGTCGAGGCCGGCGGCTTCGCACAGGTGGCCGACCAGTGCGGTGACGGTGGTCTTGCCATTAGAACCTGTGATCGCGATCAGCTTGCCTGGGCGCGAGCGCAGCGACAGCATCAAGAGTTCCACGTCGCCAACCACCGGGCCGCCGGCCGCGATATACGCCGCCACCGCCGGGGTCGCCAGCGCCACACCGGGGCTGACCACCAGCAGGTCGGCGTCGGCGAAGCTCGACTCGTCAAAGGCGCCGCAACGCAGTGCCACACCCGGTAGCCGCTCGGCCAACGTTGCCACGTTCGGCGGCGTCTCGCGGCTGTCGGCCACGGTAACGCGCGCGCCATGCGCCACGAGCCAGGCCGCGCTGGCGAGACCGGTATCCCCCAGGCCGACGACGATGACGTGCTGATTGGCGAAGTCCATGGCTTACCTCAGCTTCAGCGTCGACAGGCCGGCCAGGACCAGCATCATGGTGATGATCCAGAAGCGCACCACTACCTGGGTCTCCTTCCAACCCTTCAGCTCGTAGTGATGGTGCAGTGGCGCCATGCGGAACACCCGTCGCCCGGTCAGCTTGAACGAGGCCACCTGCAGCATCACCGACAGCGCCTCCATCACGAACAGACCGCCCATGATGAACAGCACGATTTCCTGGCGCACGATCACCGCCACGGTTCCGAGCGCGGCGCCCAGCGCCAGCGCGCCGACGTCGCCCATGAACACCTGGGCCGGGTAGGCGTTGAACCACAGGAAGCCCAGGCAGGCGCCGCAGATCGCCGCGCAGAACACCACCACCTCGTGCGCACCCGGGATGAACGGCAGCGACAGGTATTTCGCGAACACCGCGTGGCCGGCCACGTAGGCGAAGATCGCCAGAGCACCGGCGACCAGCACGGTCGGCAGCGCCGCCAGGCCGTCCAGGCCGTCGGTCAGGTTCACCGCGTTCGAGGTGCCGACGATGACGAAATAGGTCAGCACGCAGAAACCGATCGCGCCGAACGGGTAGATCACGTTCTTGAAGAACGGCACGATCAGCTCGGTTGAGGTCGGCAGGCTGGCGGTAAAGATCAGGTACACGCCGGCGCCGATCGCGATCAGCGACTGGCCGATCATCTTGGCGCGCGCCGACAGGCCCTTCGGATTCTTGTGAACCACCTTCTTCCAGTCATCGACGAAGCCAATCGCACCGGTGCCCAGCAACACCGCCAGCAGCAGCCACACGTATTTGTTGTCGAGCTGTGCCCACAGCAGCGTGGTGATGGTGATCGACAACAGGATCAGCGAGCCGCCCATCGTCGGGGTACCGGCCTTGACCAAGTGGGTCTGCGGGCCGTCGTTGCGCACGGCCTGGCCGACCTTCAGCTCGGTCAGTTTCCGGATCACCCACGGGCCCATCACCAGCGAAATGCCGAGCGAAGTCAGGCACGCCAGCAGCGCACGCAGCGTGATGTAGTTGAACACCTTAAATGCGCGGATGTATTCACCCAGCCAATCCGCTAACCAAACAAGCACTTGTAAAGCTCCCAGTCGTGTATCGTTCCGGCCCGCCCTGTGGCGTGCCGTCTGTTATTGCTGCACCAGGTGGTCGACCACCCGTTCCATCTTCATGAAGCGCGAGCCCTTCACCAGTACGGTCGCGTTCGCTTGCAATCCCTCATCGAGCGCCGCCAGCAGTGCCGGCAGCTCGTCGAAAGCCTCTGCACCCTGGCCGAACGCCTCGGCGGCGCGGCGCGCCAGCGGGCCCAGCGTCAGCACGCGCTCGATGCCGAGCGAACGAGCGTAGGCTCCGACTTCGGCATGAAGTTCCGGCGCGGTGTCGCCCAGCTCACCGATGTCGCCCATCACGAACACGCGCGACGCGGCAAAGCCGGCCAGCACATCCAGCCCGGCCTTCATCGAGTCCGGATTGGCGTTGTAACTGTCGTCGAGCACCGTGGCGCCACAAGCGGCACGCTTCTGCTGCAAGCGGCCCTTAACGCCGGCGAAGGCGGCGAGGCCCGCCGCGATCGTCGCCAGCGGCACCTCGAAGGCCAGCGCCAGCGCGGCGGCGGCCAAGGCATTGCGCACGTTGTGCACGCCGGCCGCCGGCAGCGTCACCGCCACCTCGCCCGCCGGGCTCACCAGCGTGAAACGGCTGACGAGGCCATCCAGTTCCACCGCCTTGGCGCGTACCTCGCCCTGTTCCAGGCCGAAGCTCAGCTGGCGATATGCGCCGGCCGCAGCGCGGAACAACGCCGCGTTGGCATCATCGGCATTGATCACCGCCAGCCCCGACTCGGCCAGGCCTTCGAAAATCTCCGACTTGGCGCGGGCGATGCCCTCCACGCCGTCGAAACCGCCCAGGTGCGCGCGCAGCGCGTTGTTCACCAAGGCCACGTCCGGACGGGCCAGCCGGGTTAGATACGCGATCTCGCCTGGGTGATTCATGCCCATCTCGATCACCGCATAGCGGTGCCGCTCGGTCAGCCGCAACAAGGTCAGCGGCAGGCCGATGTCGTTGTTGAAGTTGCCGGCGGTGGCGAGCACCGCCTCGCTACCCGCGTGGGCAGACAAGATCGCCGCCAGCATCTCCTTGACCGTGGTCTTGCCGTTCGAGCCGGTGATGCCAACCACTCGCGGCGACAGACGGGCGCGCCAGCCGGCCGCCAGTCGTCCCAATGCGGCAAGCGGATCGGCGACGCGAATCAGCGTCGCGCCCGGCAGCGCGAAATCGTCGGCGACCAGTGCCGCCACTGCGCCGTCGGCCAACGCCTGGGCGACGAAGTCATGCGCGTCGAAACGCTCGCCACGCAGGGCGACGAACAGGTCGCCGGCCTGGATGGCGCGGCTGTCGGTCACCACGCGACCGACACTGGCATCGACGCCGTCCAGGCGACCGCCGGCCAGCTCCGCTGCTAGCTCAAGCGTCAGCATGCGCGGCCCCCCAGGCGGTCAGCGCATCCTCGGCGACCCTGAAGTCGGAGAACGGCTGCTTCACCTTGTTGATGTCCTGGTATTCCTCGTGCCCCTTGCCGGCGATCAGCACCACGTCGCCGGCGCGTGCCGCCTTCACCGCCCAGTGGATCGCCGCAGCACGGTCGACCTCGACATGGCCGGGCGCCTTCATGCCGGCCAGGATATCGACCAGGATCGCTTGGGGGTTCTCGGTGCGCGGATTGTCGCTGGTCACCACGGCTACGTCGGCATACTGCTCGGCAATGCCGCCCATCATCGGGCGCTTACCGGTGTCGCGGTCGCCGCCGCAGCCGAACACGCAGAACAGCTTGCTGCCCGCCGGGCGAATCTCAGCCAGCGTCGACAAGGCTTTTTCCAGCGCATCCGGGGTATGGGCGTAGTCGACCACCACCAGCGGTTCGTGGCCGCCGCCGACGCGCTGCATGCGGCCGCGCGCGGGCTGGATACGGCTCAACACCCGGGCCGCGTCGGCAAGGGAGACGCCGTTGACGCACAGCGTCGCGAGACAGGCGAGCAAATTGGCCGCGTTGAAGCGGCCGAGCAGCGCGGTACGGATCGCCACCTCGCCCCACGGCGTGGTGACCTGCAGCGCCAAGCCGTCGAGCGAGGCCGTCAGCGACAGCGGGCGCACATCGCCCTGCTCGAGGCCGTAGCTCACCACCTGGGTGCGAGTCTGATCGATACCGGCAATTAATTCTCGACCGAAAGCATCATCGGCATTGATCACCGCCTGCTTGAGGCCTTCCCAGTGAAAAAGTTTCGCCTTGGCCGCGCCGTAGCTCGCCATATCGTGGTGATAGTCGAGGTGGTCGCGGGTCAGATTGGTGAATACCGCGGTGGCGAAGCTGACGCCGTTGACACGCGATTGGTCGAGGCCATGACTGGACACCTCCATCGTCACCACCCGCGCGCCCTGACGGTGGTATTCGGCCAGGCGCTGCTGCACGGTGACCGGGTCGGGCGTGGTGTGGGAGGTCTCGGTCAGCTCGCCGTAGAAGCCGTTGCCGACGGTGCCGATCAGTGCCGCCTTCTGGTCGAGCAGGCTGAATGCCTGCGCCAGCCAGTGCGAAATCGAGGTCTTGCCGTTGGTGCCGGTGATGCCGAGTACGGTCATCTGCCGGCTGGGTTGGCCGAACACATGGGCGGCGACGATGCCGGCGCGTTCTCGCAGGTTCGGCACCGGCAGGTTCGGCACCGCCCATTCGGTTTTCCAGGTAAAGCCGTCGGCGTCGTCCCACAGCACCGCCGCCGCGCCGCGCGCCAGCGCGGCCGGAATGAAATCGCGGCCGTCGACGTGCTCGCCACGGCAGGCCAGGAACACGTCGCCGGGCAGCACGCGACGGCTATCCGCTTCGACGCGGCGGGCCAGGATGCCCAGTTTCTCGAGTTCCGCCGGGTTCCACTCCGGCAATGGGGTCTGGCGACTGATCATGTCCTTGCGTCTTTTAAAAGTCGGCCGGTACCGGGGTCGATTCCGGTAGCAGAGTATTGTTGGTCGGCTCATCCGGTTGCACGTTCAGCACGCGTAGCGCGCCGCCTGCCACCGCAGAGAACACCGGCGCGGCCACCGCGCCGCCGTAGTATTTGCCAGCGGACGGTTCATCGATCATCACCGTCACGATCAATTTCGGGTTCTTGCCCGGCGCAAAGCCCATGAACAGCGCACGGTGCTTATTGGCCACATAGGTGCGGCCTTCCAGCTTGCGCGCGGTACCGCTCTTGCCGCCGATGCTGTAACCGATGATGCGACCGCCGACTGCGCCGCCACCCGGTTCGCTGTTGGCCACCAGCACGCTCTTCATCTCGTCCGCGGTCTTCTGGCTGAGCACACGCTTGCCCGGCATCGGGGCATTGGTCTTATACAGCGACAGCGGCAGCAACACGCCATCGTTGGCGAAGATGGTGTAGGCTCGCGCCATCTGCAGCAGGCTCACCGACACGCCGTAGCCGAACGACATCGTGGCCTGTTCGATCGGCCGCCAGCTCTTCCAGTTGCGCAGCCGGCCGGCCGCCTCGCCCGGAAAACCGGAGCCCGGATTGCGGCCGAAGCCCAGCGAGTCGTAGTAGTCCCAGAAATCCTGCGGCGCCACCATCAGCGCGAGCTTGCTGGCGCCGACGTTACTGGACTTCTTGATGATGCCGGTGATGTCCAGGCTGGGCTGCGGCGACACGTCGCGGATGGTGGCGGGGCCGATCTTGTAGGTATGGGTATCGAGCACCGTGTTGACTCGAGCCTTACCCTCCTCGAGGGCGACGGCGATCGACAGCGGTTTCATCGTCGAGCCCGGCTCGAACAGGTCGATCACCGCGCGGTTGCGCAGCATCTCGGGCGTGGTGCCTTCGCGGTTGTTCGGGTTGAACGACGGGTAGTTGGCCAGCGCCAGCACTTCGCCGCTCTTGGCGTCGAGTACCACCACCGCACCGGCCTTGGCCTTGTTCAGCTCGACCGCATTCTTCAGCTCGCGGTAGGCGATGTACTGGATGCGCTGGTCCATCGCCAGCACCAGCGTCTGGCCGTTGCGCGGCCGCTCGATCGCCGCCAGGTCTTCGACGATGTGACCGCGCCTATCCCGCAGCACCACGCGGCTGCCGTTCTTGCCGGCCAACATCTTCTCGCGCGCCAGCTCCAGGCCTTCCTGGCCTTTGCCGTCGACACCGGTGAAGCCGATGATGTGGGCGAACGACTCGCCGGCCGGGTAGTAGCGGCGGAACTCCTGTTGTCCCGCCACGCCGGGGATGCCGAGGGCGGCGACCCTTTCGGCCAACTGCGGGCTGATCTGGCGCTTGAGATAAACGAATTCACGGCGCTTGTCGGCGAACTTGGCGGCAAGCTCGGACGGCGGCAGCTCCAGCAGCTTGGCCAACGCGGCCACCTTCTCCGGCGGCACCGGCGGCATGCCGGCCGGGCTCGCCCAGATCGACTGTACCGGGGTGCTGATCGCCAGCGGCTCGCCATTGCGGTCGGTGATCACGCCGCGGTTGGCTTCCATCGTCAAGGTGCGGCGGAAGCGCGCGTCGCCCTGGCCGACCAGGAAATCCTGCTGCACCAGTTGCATGTACATCGCACGCAGGATCAGCACCAGGAACAGCCCGCCCAGGATGAGCAACACGAAACGCACACGGCCCGGGCCCATCGAGGGGGCCGGACCGGGATTGAGGCGGCGGTTATTGAGAGGGACGGCACGCATCAGGTGCCCCCTTTCGGTGCGATGACCTGCACCTCCCGGGGCGCGGGGAGATGCATATCGAGGCGAGTGGTGGCGGCGCGTTCGACCAGCGCGTGCGCCCCCCAGGTGCTCTGCTCCAGCAGCAGCTTGCCGTAGTCGACATCGAGTTGTCGGGCCAGCTTCTGCTCACGGTTGAGCTCGATATAAAGCTGGCGCGAAACGTGCTGCGCGGTGACCACCGCCATGGCGGAGATCACCAGTACTACCAGCAGCACGGCGTTGAGGCGGTTCATCCCTGCGACTCCGGCCACGCTGCGGCGGTGCGCTCGGCGACGCGCAGCACGGCCGAACGGGCGCGCGGGTTCTCGCGCACCTCGTCGGCGCCGGCGCGGATCGCCTTGCTGGCCAGTTTCAGCGGCGCCTCACCGATGTCGGCGGCGCGCACCGGCACCCAGCTGGGCAGCTTGTCGGCGGTGCTGGCGTCTTTCATGAAGTGTTTGACGATGCGGTCTTCCAGCGAGTGGAAGCTGATCACCGACAGGCGTCCGCCAACGGCAAGACGGCGGGCCGCCTGTGGCAGCACCGCCTTCAGCTCGTCGAGCTCGCGATTTATATAGATGCGAATCGCTTGGAAGGTACGCGTCGCGGGGTCTTGACCCGGTTCGCGAGTATGGACGTTTTTCGCCACGAGGCCGGCGAGCTCGCGCGTCGTCGTGATCGGGGACTCAGCCCTTGTCGCAACAATGGCTGCTGCGATCTTGTGAGCAAACCGCTCTTCACCATAAGTCTTGATCACCTCTTTGATGTCGGCTTCGTCGGCACTCGCCAGCCATTCGGCCGCGGTCAGGCCACGCGTGGTGTCCATGCGCATGTCGAGCGGCGCATCGAAGCGGAAGCTGAAACCGCGGCTACCGTCGTCCAGCTGCGGCGAAGACACGCCCAAGTCCATCAGCACGCCGTCGACCCGGTCGATGCCGAGTCGGTCGAGTTCGCGCGCGAAGGTCTCGAAGCCTTCGTGCACGATGGTGAAACGGGCATCTTCGGCTGCCAGGGCCTCGGCGACGGCGACCGCCTCCGGGTCTTTGTCGAACGCGATCAGCCGGCCATTCGGGCCGAGCTGGCTCAATAGCGCGCGACTGTGCCCGCCACGGCCGAACGTGCAGTCCACGTAGGTGCCGTCGGGGCGAATAGCCAAGGCGTCGACCGCCTCGGTCAGTAGCACCGTGCGGTGTACAAAGGCAGCGGTGCTCACAACGAGAAATCTCCAAGGTTGGCCGCAAGATCGGCCGAATCCAATTCCAGCGCCGCGTCGGTCTGGGCGTCCCAGTCGGCGGCATTCCACAGTTCGAAACGGTTGCCCATCCCCACCAGCGCGACGTCCTTGTCGAGCTTGACGCGCTCGCGCAGCCGAGCCGGCAGCAGGATGCGCCCGGCGGCGTCCATCTCGAGCGTCTCGGCGTGGCCGAGCACCAGGCGTTGGTAAGCCTTCAGCGTGGGATTACCGGTGGGCAGTCGTACCAGTTTTTCCTCGATCGGCCGCCAGTTGGCTTCGGGGTAGATCAGCAAGTGATCCGGCGAGTCGAGCGTGACCACCAGCGCTGCACCGAACGACGCCAACACGCTTTCACGGTGCCGTGCCGGAATGGCCAGGCGACCCTTGCTATCGAGAGACAGTGCGCTTACGCCGCCGAACATGATTGTTGACTAATGGCCTATTGAGAGTCGGTTCGGGAAAAAATTCCCCACTTCCACCCACTTTTTCCCACTTTCCGCCACTATAGGGAAGATGCACGACCCGGTCAACATCGACTTATGCGAATCGCCTTTTGCGACAATGACTTAGGGATACTCCAGGAATACCAATAGATTCGGCAAATCAGAACACCCAGACATTAAATCAAATGATTTAATTACAAACAACCGATCTATTTAATGTAACCGCAAAAACACGGACGGCATGTCAGAAGACATGCCGTCCGCATTGAATTTGACTATCAGGCCGCGCCGAGTTTTTGCTTCAGGATCTCTTGCACCTGGGCAGGATTGGCCTTGCCCTTCGATGCCTTCATCACCTGACCGGCCAGTGCGTTCAGCGCCTTCTCCTTGCCGGCACGGAACTCCTCGACCGCCTTCGGGTTGGCGGCGATTGCTTCCTCGACCATCTTCTCGATCGCGCCGACGTCGGACACCTGCTTGAGACCGTCGCGCTCGATGATGGCATCGGCCGACAGCTCGCTGCCCCACATCGCCTCGAACACCTGCTTGGCGAGCTTGTTGGACAGGGTATTGTCGGCGACGCGCGTCACCAGGCCGGCCAGCCGTTCGGCCGACACCGGGCTTTGTGCGATGTCGAGACCGTCGCGGTTCAGGCTGGCGGCCAGTTCGCCGTTGATCCAGTTGGCGGCGAGCTTGCCCTGGCCGGTGGCGGTGGCCACCGCTTCGAAGTACTGGGCAAGCGCGAGGCTGGACGTCAGCAGGCTGGCGTCGTAGGCGGACACGCCGAAGCTGTCGACGAAGCGCGCCTTCATCTGGCCCGGCAGTTCCGGCATCTGCTCGCGCACCGCGTCGATCTGCGCCTGGGCGATCACGATCGGCAGCAGGTCCGGGTCCGGGAAGTAGCGATAGTCGTGCGCGTCTTCCTTGGAGCGCATCGAGCGGGTCTCGCCCTTGTCCGGGTCGTACAGGCGGGTTTCCTGCACCACGCGGCCGCCGTCTTCGATCAGCTCGATCTGGCGATGCACCTCGTAGTTGATCGCGGCTTCTAGGAAGCGGAAGGAGTTTAGGTTCTTGATCTCGCAACGGG
The DNA here is from genome assembly GCA_025989215.1 of Neisseriaceae bacterium JH1-16. Taxonomy (GTDB): domain Bacteria; phylum Pseudomonadota; class Gammaproteobacteria; order Burkholderiales; family Chromobacteriaceae; genus Crenobacter_A. The sequence continues at coordinate 24,767 of JAPDNP010000005.1, forward strand.
TGCCGAACTCGGCCTGGCCCAGCGGACGCACCGATACGTTCGCGTCGACACGGAAGCTGCCTTCCTGCATGTTGCCGTCGCAGATGCCGAGCCAGGTCACCAGCGTGTGCAAGGCCTTGGCGTAGGCGACCGCCTCTTCGGCCGAGCGCATTTCCGGCTCGGAAACGATTTCGAGCAGCGGGGTGCCGGCGCGGTTCAGGTCAATGCCGGTAACGCCCGACAGCCCTTCCAGGCCTTCGTGAATCGACTTGCCGGCGTCTTCCTCGAGGTGGGCGCGAGTCAGGTTGACCACCTTCTCGGCGTCGCCCACCTGGATGGTCAGCGAGCCGTGCTCGACGATCGGCAGGTCCATCTGGCTGATCTGATAGCCCTTGGGCAGGTCCGGATAGAAGTAGTTTTTCCGGGCGAACACGTTCTTCTTATTAATGGTCGAACCGAGCGCGAGGCCGAGCCGGATCGCCTTGTCGACCGCGGCCTTGTTCATCACCGGCAGTACGCCGGGCAAGGCCAGCTCCACCGCGGACGCCTGGGTGTTGGGCGCGGCACCGAAGGCGGTGGACGAGCCGGAGAAAATCTTGGAGACGGTGTTGAGCTGCGTGTGCACCTCGAGACCGATGACGACTTCCCATTTCATGGTCGAGAAATCCTATTAAGTTCTATGTCGGGGTTGGCCGAACGCTTCGGCCAACCTGCGAATCGCATTGATCAGAGCGCCGGCGCCTGGCGGTGCCAGTCGGTTACCTGCTGGAACTGGTGCGCTACGTTCAGCATTTTCGCTTCGCTGAAGTAGTTGCCGATGATCTGCAGACCGATCGGACGGCCGTTGGCGGCGAAGCCCGCCGGCACGCTCATGCCCGGCAGGCCTGCCAGGTTCACCGACAGGGTGTAGATGTCCGACAGGTACATCTCGACCGGGTCGTTCGACTTCTCGCCGATATTGAACGCGGCGGTCGGCGCCACCGGGCCGAGGATCACGTCGCACTGTTCGAACGCGCGCTTGAAGTCGTCGGCGATCAGGCGGCGGACCTTCTGCGCCTTCAGGTAGTAGGCGTCGTAGTAGCCGTGGCTCAGTACATAGGTGCCGACCAGGATGCGGCGCTTCACCTCGGAGCCGAAGCCCTCGGCGCGCGACTTCTCGTACATGTCGGCGAGGTCCTTGTACTGGGCCGCGCGGTGGCCGTAGCGCACCCCGTCGTAGCGCGACAGGTTGCTCGATGCCTCGGCCGGCGCGATCACGTAATAGGCCGGGATGCTCAATTCGGTGTTCGGCAAGCTGACCTCGACCACTTCGGCACCGAGCTTCTTCAGCTCGGCAACCGCCGCGTCGACCACCCGCGCCACGTCGGCCGACAGGCCGGCGGCGAAGTATTCCTTCGGCAGACCGACCTTCAGGCCGGCCAGCGAATTATTCAGCTCGCGGGTGTAGTCCTCGGTCGGACGCTCCAGGCTGGTCGAGTCGCGACCGTCGAAGCCGGCCATGGTGTTGAGCAGCAGCGCGCAATCCTCGGCGGTCTGCGCCATCGGGCCGCCCTGGTCGAGCGAGGAGGCGAACGCCACCATGCCGTAGCGCGACACCACGCCGTAGGTCGGCTTGATGCCGGTGATGCCGCAGTGGCTGGCCGGCTGGCGGATCGAGCCGCCGGTATCGGTGCCGAGCGCGGCCGGCGCCAGGCGCGCGGCCACGGCCGCGGCCGAACCGCCGGAGCTACCGCCCGGAATCGCCGCCAGGTCCCACGGGTTCTTCACCGCGCCGTAGTAGCTGTTCTCGTTGGCCGAACCCATCGCGAATTCGTCCATATTGGTGCGACCGATCGTCACCAGACCGGCGGCACGCACCCGCTCGATCACGTGCGCGTCGTACGGGGCGATGAAATTGTCGAGCATCTTCGAGCCGCAGCTGGTCTTCCAGCCTTGCTGGCAGAAGATGTCCTTCACCGCCAGCGGCACGCCGGTCAACAGGCCGGCCTGGCCCGCGGCGCGCGCCGCGTCGGCGGCGGCCGCTTCGGCCAGGGTTTTTCCCGCGTCGACGGTGATGAAGGCATTCAGCGCCGGGTTGAGCGCGGCGATGCGGTCGAGATACTGGCCGGCGAGCTCGACGCTCGAGACCGACTTGGCGGCCAGCGCGGCCGACAGTTCTTTCAGGGTAGCGTTAATCATGGCGTGACAAACCTACAGCAAGATGGATGCTGGCCGAAATGGAACCAACACCTTGATAATCCGGTCGAGAGTTACTCGATGACTTTGGGGACCAGGAACAGGCCGGCGGCGACCTGCGGCGCGACCGCCTGGAAGGCCTCGCGACGGTCGGTCTCGGTGACCACATCGTCGCGCAGGCGCAAGCTGACATCCTGCGGATGGGCCATCGGTTCAATGCCATCGGTATTTACCGCCTGCATTTTTTCTATTAAACCGAAGATGTTGTTGAGCTGGGCGCCGGTCGCGGCGATTTCCTCGTCTGTAACCGCGATGCGGGCGAGGCGTGCGATACGGGCAACATCCTGATGCGTCAGCGACATGGAGACCTCTGAAACCTTTAATAATCCAAGCTTTATAGGGTATCATAGGGAGTTTGTTTCTCCCAAGATTAACGATGCGTCACGACGGTGCCGAACGGCCTTTTGCAGCCGGCTTCGGCGCCCTCCGGGGCGGACACTTTGCACACGGCGGCGACGTCGACTCGGGCGATAGCGCCGGGCGGCGATCAACCTCCGACAAACACATTCAGGATTGCTTCCAATGTTTCGTCTGTTGACCGGCTACTTTTCCAACGACCTCGCCATCGACCTTGGCACCGCCAACACCCTGATATACATGCGCAGCAAGGGCATCGTGCTCGACGAGCCGTCGGTAGTGGCAATCCACAGCGACCTGCCGTCGAACAAGAAATCGATCCTCGCCGTCGGCGGCGAAGCGAAGAAAATGCTGGGCCGCACCCCGGGCAGCATCCAGGCGATCCGCCCGATGAAGGACGGCGTGATCGCCGACTTCACCGTCACCGAGCAGATGCTCAAGCAATTCATCAAGAAAGTGACCTCCAGCCGCCTGGCCGCCAGCCCGCGCATCGTGATCTGCGTACCGTGCGGCTCGACCCAGGTGGAACGCCGCGCGATCAAGGACTCGGCGCTGGCCGCCGGCGCGCGCCGCGTCGAGCTGATCGAGGAGCCGATGGCCGCCGCGATCGGCGCGGGCCTGCCGGTGGAAGAGCCGACCGGCTCGATGGTGGTCGACATCGGCGGCGGCACCACCGAGGTGGGCATCATCTCGCTGGGTGGCGTGGTGTACTCCAACTCGGTGCGCGTCGGCGGCGACAAGTTCGATGAGTCGATCATCAACTACATCCGCCGCAACTACGGCATGCTGATTGGCGAAACCACCGCCGAAGAGATCAAGAAGACCATCGGCTCCGCCTTCCCGGGCGCCGAAGTCCGCGAAATGGAAGTTAAGGGCCGCAACCTGGCCGAAGGCATCCCGCGTTCGTTCACCGTGTCGAGCAACGAGATCCTCGAAGCGCTGACCGAACCGCTGAACCAGATCGTCTCGGCGGTGAAGATCGCGCTGGAGCAGACCCCGCCGGAACTGGGCGCCGACATCGCCGACAAGGGCATGGTGCTGACCGGCGGCGGAGCGCTGCTGAAAGACATCGACCGCCTGTTGGCCGAAGAGACCGGCCTGCCGGTGTTTGTCGCCGAGAACCCGCTGACCTGCGTGGTCATGGGCTCGGGCAAGGCGCTCGACAAGATGGACAAGGTCGGCACCATCTTCACCAACGTACCTTAAGCGGGAAGCCGCGCCGCTCCTGACGGGGCGGCGTTTTTTTGCATGGATTTCGCCAATACCCCCAGCTTTTTCCGCCAGGGTCCGCGTCCGCTCGTCCGGCTGATCAGCTGCACGACGCTGTCGATCGCGCTCCTGGTGGCGGACAGCCGTTTCGGTTTGATGGAGCCGGCGCGCGAAGCGCTGTCGGTGGTGCTCTACCCGCTGCAGTGGGCGGTCAACGCGCCGGTTTCCGGCGCTCGCGACCTGGGCAGCTTCCTCACCTCGCAGACCGAGCTGCAGCAGGAAAACCGCCAGCTGCGCGCAGCGGCCTTGAGCAATGCGGCCCAGCTCGGCCGTCTGGCCACGGTGGAGCGCGAGTTGGCCGAACTGAAAGCGCTCGGCCAGATCGCATCCAGCCGCACCGATGTGGCGGCGCAGGCCGAGGTGCTGTACACCGGTCGCGATGCGTTCACCAACAAGCTGATCATCGACCGCGGCACCAATGCCGGGCTGCGCGGCGGCATGCCGGTGCTCGATAGCCACGGCCTGCTCGGCCAGATCACCCGGGTACAGCCGCTGACCGCCGAGGTGACGCTGGTGGTCGACAAGAACCAAATGGTGCCGGTGATGATCGAACGCACCGGGCAGCGAGCCATCCTGTACGGCTACGGCGGCGGGGTGGAACTGCGCTACATGCCGATCCACGCCGACGTTAAGGAAGGCGATCGGCTGGTCACCTCCGGCATCGACAGCGTGTTCCCGCCCGGCGTGCCGGTGGCCCAGGTCGGCAAGGTCGATCGCAATGCCGGCGCCGCGTTCGCACGGGTCGCCTGCATCCCCTATGCCGGCGTGCAGAGTTCGCGCTACGTGCTGGTGGTGAGCGAGAAACAGATGCCGCCGGCGCCCAAGCCGGCGCAGCCCGCCGCCCCTGTCGATGCCAAGGCGGCCAAAGCGGCAGCCAAGGCCGCCAAGAAGGCCGCCAAGAAGGCCGCGGACAAGGGCGCCGCCAAGCCGGCCGCCAAAACCGCCAAGGCGGCGTCCGCCTCCGCACCACGTTAGGTTTTCTCGATGGAACGTCCGCAGGAACTCCTCAAACCGGTGAAGCGCCGGCTGATCTATCTGACCTTCACGCTGGCGCTGGTCGTCGAGCTGGTGCCGCTGCCGGTCGGCTCGGTGCGCTGGCTGCCCGACTTCGTCGGCATGCTGATCCTGTACTGGGTGCTGAACCAGCCCAGCCGGGTCGGCATCGGCACCGCCTTCATCCTCGGCCTGATCGCCGACGTGGCGACCGCCGGCCTGTTCGGCCAGCATGCGCTCGCCTATACCATCACCGCCTATCTGGTGCTGCTACGCCAGCGCCAGCTGGTGATGTTCAATCTGGGCATCCAAGCCATCGCGGTGCTCGGCCTGTTGCAGGTCAACCAGCTGATCATGGTGGTCGCGCGGATGGCGACCGGCTCGGCTTTCGTCGGCTGGAGCTTCTTCCTGCCGCCGCTGATCGGCGCGCTGTTGTGGCCGCTGTTGACCAATCTGCTGGTGCTGCCGTACCGCCAACGCTCGCTGTAAGACTGCCCGGATGCCGCGCCCTACCCGCCTGAAAAACACCCGATCCGACGACGACCAGTTCCAGCTGCGCATGGTGGTCGCGTACGGCTTCATGGTGCTGATGTTCATCGTGCTGATCAGCCGCTTCGTCTATCTGCAGGTGCTGCAGCACGACCATTACATGACGCTGGCGCAGAACAACCGCATCTCGCTGGTGCCGACGCTGCCCAACCGCGGCCTGATCGTCGACCGCAACGGCGTGGTGCTGGCGCAGAACTACTCGGCGTACACGCTGGAGGTGACGCCGTCGAAGACCGGCGGCCTCGATGCCACGGTGGCCGAACTGGGCAAGCTGGTCGACCTCACCCCGCGCGACATGAAGCGCTTCAAGAAATTCCTGTCCGAGTCGCGCAACTTCGAGCCGGTGGCGCTGAAGATGAAGCTGTCCGAGGAGGAGGCCGCGCGCGTCGCCGCCAACGCCTGGCGCTTCCCCGGCGTCGAAGTGAAGGCACGGCTGTTCCGCGACTACCCGTTCAAGGAGCTGACCAGCCACGTGCTGGGCTACATCGGCCGGATCAACCAGAAGGACCAGGACCAGCTCGAGGAAGACGGCAAGACCGCCAACTACCGCGGCACCGACTACATCGGCAAGACCGGTCTCGAGGCGGTGTACGAGGACGATCTGCACGGCACCTCGGGCTTCGAGGAGGTGGAGACCGACGCCGGCGGCCGCGCGGTGCGCACCTTGCGCCGCACCGCGCCGATCAACGGCAACACGCTGAAGCTGGCGCTGGACATCCGCCTGCAGGAGCTGGCCGACAAGCTGTTCGGCCAACGTCGCGGCGGGCTGGTGGCGATCGACCCGCAGACCGGCGGCGTGCTGGCCTTCCTGTCCAAGCCCGGTTTCGACCCCAACCTGTTCGTCGACGGCATCGACAGCGCCAGCTGGAAGGGCCTGAACGACGACTGGCAGAAGCCGATGATCAACCGCGCGCTGCGCGGCGTGTACCCGCCGGGCTCGACCTTCAAACCGTTCATGGCGATGGCGGCGCTGGAAACCGGCTCGATCGGCTACAACGACGTGCGCCCGGCGCCGGCCTTCTTCACCCTGCCCGGCTCCAGCCACCAGTTCCGCGACTCCAACAAGCGCGGCAACGGTTCGGCCAACCTGGCGCGCGCGATCCAGGTATCGAGCGACACCTTCTTCTACAAGCTCGCCTGGGACATGGGCATCGACAAGATCCACCCGGTGCTGTCGCAGCTGGGCCTGGGCAGCAAGACCGGCATCGATCTGGACGGCGAGGCCACCGGCGTGCTGCCGTCCAAGGAATGGAAGGAAAAGCGCTTCGCGCGCTACAAGCCGGAAGTGCGCCGCTGGTACCCGGCCGACGTGGTCAGCATCGGCATCGGCCAGGGCTTCAACGCCTACACGCCGCTGCAGATGGCCAACGGCGTGGCGACCATCGCCAACGACGGCAAGGTGTTCAAGCCGCACCTGGTGCAGGAAGTGGTCGACGCCAAGACCGGCAAGGAGCGCCGCATCGAGCCGCAGCCGCTTCGCCAGCTGCCGTTCAAACAAGAAAACTTCGAATACGTCAAACGCGCGATGCAGAGCGTGCTCAAGCCGGGCGGCACCGCCGCGCGGATCGGCGTCGGCTTGCAGTACACCATGGGCGGCAAGACCGGTACCGCGCAGGTGGTGGCGATCAAGCAGGGCGCCAAGTACAACTCGTCGGCCATTGCCGAACAGCAACGCGACCATTCCTGGTTCGTCGCCTTCGCGCCGGTCGAGCAGCCGCGCATCGCCGTGGCGGTGATCGTCGAGAACGCCGGCTGGGGCGCCGCCGCGGCCGCGCCGATCGCGCGCGCGCTGTTCGACTACTACATGCTCGGCAAGGTGCCGGCGGACCTCGCCGGCCAGCTGACCACCATCAAGACCGGCTCGGTCGACCCGAACGCCGCCGCCCGCGCCCAGGCCGAGCGTGCCGCCGCTGAACAGGAAACCACCGATGCAACCCCATCCCCTTAAGCGCCTGTGGGACTTCATCAAGGAGCCGCTCGACGGCTGGCTGATGCTGTTCCTCGGTCTGATCTACGTATTGAGTCTGTTCGTGCTGTTTTCGGCCGACAATCAGGACTGGGGCCGCCTGACCGCCAAGTTCGGCTACACCGTGCTGGGGCTGGCGGTGATGTGGGGCCTCGCCTATATGCGCCCGCAGTTGGTGATGAACTTCGCCCCGCCGATCTACCTGGTCGGCCTGCTGCTCTTGGTCGGGGTGGCGCTGTTCGGCATCGTGGTGAACGGCTCGCGGCGCTGGCTGGAGTTGGGCATCACCCGCATCCAGCCGTCCGAGATCATGAAGATCGCGATCCCGATGATGCTGGCGTGGTTCTTCCAGAAGTACGAGCTGTCGCTGAACTGGCGCCACTACCTGGTCGCCGGCTTGATGATCGTGGTGCCGGGCGCGCTGGTGCTGAAGCAGCCGGACCTGGGCACCGCCACGCTGATCATGGCCGCCGGCTTCTTCGTGATGTTCTTCGCTGGCCTGTCGTGGAAGCTGATCATCGGCGGCCTGATCGCCTTCCTCGGCAGCCTGCCGATCATCTGGAACGTGATGCACGACTACCAGAAGAAGCGCGTGCTGACGCTGATCGACCCGATGCAGGACCCGCTCGGCGCCGGCTACCACATTATCCAGTCGATGATCGCGATCGGCTCGGGCGGGCCGTGGGGCAAGGGCTGGCTGAACGGCACCCAGACCCACCTCGACTACATCCCCGAGCGCACCACCGACTTCATTTTCGCGGTGTACTCGGAGGAATTCGGCCTGGTCGGCAACGTGATCCTGGTGATCCTGTACCTGTTGGTGATCAGCCGTGGCATGATGATCACCGCGCGCGCGCCGACGCTGTACGGCCGGCTGATGGCCGGCGCGATCACGCTGACCTTCTTCGTTTACGCCTTCGTCAATATGGGCATGGTGTCGGGCATCCTGCCGGTGGTCGGCGTGCCGCTGCCGCTGGTTTCCTACGGCGGCACCGCCACGCTGTCGATCCTGGTCGGTCAGGGCATGCTGATGGGCATCGCCAACCAGCGCAAATAGCGCTTCGGCCAAGCTAGGCAAGCGTCTCACCGCCAAGCCGTCGCCCCCAGGGGCGGCGGCTTTTTGTTGGGCGCACCGCTTCGCAAAATGCTGCACTGCGTCCGAGCGCAAACGCGACAAGCTTGGCCGAAAGCGGCGCGGCGGCGCGATCCCGCTTGAATTCAAACAAGTGCTTGATTAGTATTCCTGAGCAACACAACAGAGCCGGCAAACGGCCAACACGAGGAAGAGGGCGATGGGGTTTGACGTGCAGTTGATCCTGTTGGCGCTGGCGCCGGTATTCGTCGGCTGCATCGCGTGGGAAATGGTCTGGTGGCACCGGCGCGGCGACGACACGGTGTACCGCTGGCGCGATACGCTGTGCAATACCGGGCTGGCGCTATTGCACCAGGGCGCCGACAAGCTCGCCTGGCTGTTCGTCATCCCCATCTATGCCTGGGTGTACAACCACTGGCGCATCCACAGCTTCGACAGCAGCTGGACCAGTCTCGTCGCGCTGTTCCTGGTGCAGGACTTTCTCTACTACTGGTTCCACCGCATGAGCCACCGGGTGCGCTGGCTGTGGGCGGCGCACAGCGTACACCACAGCTCCGAGCACATGAACCTGTCTACCGCGTTCCGCCAGAGCCTGATGTACCCGATCGCCGGCATGTGGCTGTTCTGGCTGCCGATGGCCTGGCTCGGCTTTCAGCCTGCGCTGATCGTGGCGATCGTACTGCTCAATCTGGCCTTCCAGTTCTTCGTCCATACCCAGGCCATCCCCAAGCTCGGCCCGCTCGAACGGCTGCTCAACACCCCGTCGATCCACCGCGTTCACCACGCCCGCAATGCCAAATACATCGACCGCAACTACGCCGGCGTGCTGGTGATCTGGGACCGGCTGTTCGGCAGCTATGTCGAGGAGGACCCGACCGAGCCGTGCGACTACGGCACGGTAAAGCGGGTCGTGTCGTTCAACCCGCTAACGGTGACGTTTAGCGAGTGGCGCGGCATGTTTTCTGAAACATTCCACGCAAAAACATGGAATGATCGCATCAAATTATTGTTCGCCCCACCGGAAATCGCGGAATCTGTCGCGACCGCTCGGCGTGAAGAATTGACAGTATCCAATGCACAGTGAGAATATGATCGAATGATGATGTACATGACGCGCCAGCCATTTCACTACTACGCCGCTTACCCGACCCGGGCGAGCCGCCGTATCATGTGCCGCTAACCAGCATCATCCAACACGCAAACCGGCCGCCCACCAGGCGGCCGTTGTTTTTTTGTGCTTGCCGCGGCCCACACCACAATAAGAAAGACCCGTCATGAGCAACCGTTCCACCTGGGGAAGCCGGCTTGGCTTCATCCTCGCCGCCGCCGGCTCGGCCGTCGGCCTGGGCGCGATCTGGAAATTCCCCTACGTCACTGCGATGAATGGCGGTGGCGTGTTCCTGCTGCTGTTCCTCGCCTTCAGCTTCACGCTGGGCCTGGCGCAGTTGAGCGTCGAATTCGCCATCGGCCGCGCCGGCCGACGCGGCCCGGTCGGTACCTTCAAGGTGTTGGCCGGCGGCGCCTGGCCGCTCTTGGGTCTGTTCGGCGTGCTGGCGGCCTTCGTGCTGTACTGCTTCTACAGCGTGGTCGGCGGCTGGACCATCGGCTACATCGTCAAGGCGCTGGACGGCTCGGTGCTCAGCGCCGATCCGGCGGTGCTGAAGACCGGTTTCGAAAGCTATGTGTCCGACCCGCTGTGGCCGGTGCTGACCCACGGCGCCTTCGCGCTGGCGACGCTGGCAGTGGTGATCGGCGGCGTCGAAAAGGGCATCGAGCGCGCCAGCAAGCTGCTGATGCCGGCGCTGTTCGTGCTGATGCTGATCCTGATCGGCCGCGCGCTGACGCTGCCGGGGGCGCTGGCCGGCGTCGCCACCTTCCTCACCCCCGACTGGAGCAAGCTGTCCGCCGCGATGGTGGTCGACGCGCTGGGCCTGGCGTTCTTCTCGCTGTCGCTCGGCACCGGCGGCATGCTCGCCTACGGCTCCTATGTGAAGCAGGAGGCGGCGCTGGGCCGCTCGGCGCTGTGGGTGGTGGCGCTGTCGAGCAGCGTGGCGATCCTGGCCGGCTTCATGATCTTCCCGGCGGTGGCGGCGTTCGGCCTGAACCCGGCCGCCGGCCCGGGCCTGACCTTCATGACCATGCCGGTGGTGTTCGACCACCTGCCGTTCGGCCAGGGCTTCGCCGTCGCCTTCTTCTTCCTGCTGTTCGTCGCCGCGCTGACTTCGGCGATGAACATGCTGGAGCTGATCGTCACCGTGTTCCTCGACGCCTTCCACTGGCCGCGCCGCCCGGTGGTGATCGCGGTGTCGCTGGCGGTGTTCGTCTGCGGCATCCCGGCCGCGCTGTCGTTCGGCAGCTGGTCGGACGTGACCGCGTTCGGCAAGACCGTGTTCGACGCGATGGACTACAGCGTCTCCAACGTGATGATGCCGCTGTCCGGCATCGGCGTGGCGCTGTTCGCCGGCTGGCGCGTCTGGCCGGTGATCGAGCGCGAGCTCGCCCCCGGCCCGCTGCTGCGCGTGGCGCTGCTGGCCAGCTGCCGCTTCATCTCGCCGCTGATGGTCGCGGTGATCCTAATCAAGAACCTGTAAGAACCTATTCACGATCTGCTGCACTCGGGTGATCCTGCGTTGAAATGCCACTCAACATGCTTATCTGTTCGATAAGTCCATTCCGCTTTTTCGCGTCATTGCCCCTTCGTTCGCGAGATCGTAACCAGGTTCTAAGGCCCGCGCCCTGCCTGCCGCCGCCGCGCGGCGGGCATGCCTGAGCGGCCCCTGCCGTTCGGCCAACCTCTATGCAAGGAAGCACTATGTCCCGCAACACCTGGGGATCGAAGCTCGGCTTCATTCTCGCCGCCGCCGGCTCGGCCGTCGGTCTCGGCGCGATCTGGAAATTCCCCTACGTCACCGCGATGAACGGCGGCGGCGCCTTCTTGCTGCTGTTCCTGCTGTTCCTGCTGTTCCTGCTGTTCAGCTTCACGCTGGGCCTGGCGCTGATGATCGCCGAGATCTCGCTCGGCCGCGCCGCGCAGAACGGTGCGGTCGGCGCGTTCAAGCGGCTCGGCGGCACGCCGTGGGCCGGGCTGGGCGTGCTCGGCGTGGTCGCCGGCTTCGTGCTGCTCTCGTTCTACAGCGTGGTGGGCGGCTGGACGCTGGCGTACCTGGGCAAGGCGCTGGACGGTTCGGTGCTGAGCTCCGACCCGGCGCGGCTGGCGGCAATGTTCGGCGAATTCGTGTCCGACCCAATCAAGCCGATCCTGATGCACGGCCTGTTCGCCGCGCTGACCCTCGGCGTGGTGCTCGGCGGCATCGAGAAGGGCATCGAGCGCGCCGGCAAGGTGCTGATGCCGGCGCTGTTCGTGATCATGCTGGTACTGATCGCCCGCGCGCTGACGCTGCCGGGCGCCTGGGCCGGCGTGCTGGAATTCCTCGCCCCCGACTGGAGCAAGGTGACCCCGGCGATGGTGGTCGACGCGCTGGGGCTGGCGTTCTTCTCGCTGTCGCTCGGCGTCGGCGCGATGGTCGCCTACGGCTCCTACATGGGCCGCGACGCCGGCCTGGTCAACGCCTCGCTGTGGGTGGTCGGACTGGCTACCGCGGTGGCGGTACTGGCCGGGCTGATGATCTTCCCGGCGGTGGCAGCGTTCGGCCTGAACCCGGCCGCCGGCCCGGGCCTGACCTTCATGACCATGCCGGTAGTGTTCGACCACCTGCCGTTCGGCCAGGGCTTCGCGATCGCCTTCTTCGCGCTGCTCGTCATGGCGGCGCTGTCCTCGTCGGTGGCGATGCTGGAATTGATCGCGATCTGCTTCGTCGACGACCTGAAGCTGCCACGCCGCAAGGTACTGGTCGGCATCGCGCTGGCGGTATTTGTCTGCGGCATCCCGGCGTCGCTGTCGTTCGGGGTGTGGGCGGACGTGAAGATCTTCGGCAAGAGCGTGTTCGACGCGATGGACTATTTCGTGTCGAACATTGCGATGCCGGTCGGCGGTATTGGCTTCGCGCTGTTGGCGGGCTGGAGGTCGGCCGGCCGACTGGCCGACGAGGCGGGCCTGTCGGGGCTGGCGCGGCGTGGGTGGTTGTTTACCTGCCGATATGCGGCGCCGGTGTTGATCGGGGTGATTCTGGTGAAGAATCTGTAGGGCTGGTTGAGATTGGGCAGGATAGAGGTTGGCCGAACGGGGTGGGTGTTCCGTTCGGCCAACTTTTTTTTGAATCACTCACTAACAGGGATCCTGACGAGGTTTCGCCGCCTTTCGGCCAACGTCAGTGAGAGCTGTGGCTTTTGTCGGTCTCGCCCGACCGGCGAGGTCCTTTCTTTGCTTCGTCAAAGAAAGGACCCAAAGAAAGACGACCCCACCGCGCTGGCCTTCGGCTTCCCTCGCGCCTGCCAAGCGGCCAGGCGCCGCCGAACTCGCGGGCGGCTAACGTCCGCCCACTCGAACAAGCGGCGGCTTAAAACCTGGCCACTTGACGATCGCTCGGCAGCGCAGAAGGGGGATGAGCAGGTCGATTGAGACGATAGCGACCAAGGAAAACACTACTGCCTCAGCACTTCCATACTAACGTTGGCCGAACGGCACTAGTCCTCTAAGCCCTGTTTTGAGTCAGAACCGGAACTAGCCCTTTCGGCCAACCTTGGCTTATCCACAGAAAACTGCCGAGTCGAACCTTATCCACAACCCTAACAGGTCCGGCATACCAACTCGGAGCGGGGGTTAACCAGTCGGCTTCACGTCGGTCTCAATCAGCCACCCCATTCCCCTTCGACACCGCCGAGGACGGCGCAGCCAACGGGGGAAGTCGGCGAGCACTGTCCGAGTGCCGACGCAGTCGGTGCGAGTTGCGCAGCCGCCCGTTGGCCGTGGCGCCCGCAGGGCAGCCCGCGAAGCGGGCCGGCGTCGCGGGGTCGCCTTTTCTTCGGATACTTTCTTTTGGCGAGACAAAAGAAGGTATCCCGCCCCGCCGGGCGGGACCGGCGCTGTTACAACCCTCTGCAACGTTAGCCGAAAAAGCCCCAAACCAGCTGAACAAGACCGCCCCCATTGCCCCACCCTCACCAAATCATCAACAATCTCTCCCTGACACCATACCCCGTCCCAGGAAAACCATGTCCATCTTCGACCAGATCACCGCCCTGCTCGACGCCGGCAACGCCCGCTATCGGGTGATCGAACACCCCGCCGAAGGCCGCTCCGAAGCGATCGCCGCGATCCGCGGCACCGCCGTCGGCCAGGGCGCCAAGGCGCTGGTCTGCCGGGTGCGACTCACCTCCAGCCTGCGCGCCCACGTGCTGGCGGTATTCCCTGCCGACCAGCAAGCCGACCTCGCCCGCGTCGCCGCCGCGGTCGGCGGCAAGAAGGCGGCGCTGGCCGATCGCGAGCTGGCCAAACAGCTGACCGGCTGCCCGATGGGCGCGGTACCGCCGTTCAGCTTCGACCCCGAGCTGCGCCTGGTGGTCGATCCGGCGCTGGCGACCCGCTACCCGGAGATCGCCTTCAACGCCGGCCGGCTCGACCGCTCCATCGTGCTCGACACCGCCGACTATTTCCGGCTGGTGCAGCCCGAGCAGGCGCCGCTGTGCATTTGATCCAGATCGAAGAATGTATCCAACATCCTTGACGCCGGCGTCGCGCGCAAGGCAAGCTTGGGGCACCATGAAATTCGTCCAAACCCTCCCGACCGCACGCAACTGGTGGTGGCGCTTCTGACTCGAGGCGGCACAGGGATGGTATTGCATTGAACCCGGCCGCCGCAGGGCGGCCGATGGACTACGTTCTCTCTTCCCCTTGCGGTGGCCCACTGGAGACACTCTATGGCACGCACGCAATGGGGCTCACGGCTCGGCTTCATCCTGGCCGCCGCCGGCGCCACCGTCGGCCTCGGCTCGATCTGGAAATTCCCCTTCGTCACCGCCACCAATGGCGGCGGCGCCTTCCTGGCGCTGTACCTAGCGATCACCTTCACGCTGGGCCTGGCGCTGCTGCTGGCCGAAACCGCGCTCGGGCGCGCCGCCGGCTGCGGTGCGGTCGGCGCGTTTCGCAAGCTGGCCGGCCCGCGCTGGAGCGCGGTCGGCTACATCGGCGTGCTGGCCGGTTTCCTGGTGCTGTCGTTCTATAGCGTGGTGGGCGGCTGGACCATCGGCTACCTGTGGTTCGCGCTGACCGGCCAGGCGATCAGCTCCGACCCGAAGGCGCTGGGCGCACTGTTCGGCGGCTATGTCGGCGACCCGATCGCGCCACTGGTTACCCACGCGCTGTTCGCCGGCCTGACGCTGGCAGTGGTGATGGCCGGGGTGCAGCGCGGCATCGAGCGCGCCGGCAAGCTGTTGATGCCGGTACTGTTCATCCTGATGCTGGTGCTGATCGCGCGCAGCCTGACCCTGCCCAACGCCGCCGCCGGCGTCGCCGCCTACCTGACGCCGGACTGGAGCCGCGTCACCCCGGCGATGGCGGTGGATGCGCTGGGCCTGGCGTTCTTCTCGCTGTCGGTCGGCGCCGGCTGCATGCTCGCCTACGGCTCCTACCTGCCGAAAGACACTCGCCTGGTCAACGCCGGGCTGTGGATCACCGTGCTGACGGTGCTGACCTCGATCCTGGCCGGGTTGATGATCTTCCCGGCGGTGTACGCCTTCGGCCTCGACCCGGCCGCCGGCCCGGGCCTGACCTATCTGACCATGCCGGTGGTGTTCGATCACCTGCCGTTCGGCCAAGTCTTCGCGGTGGCGTTCTTCGCGCTGTTGCTGCTGGCGGCGCTGACTTCGTCAGTATCGCTGCTGGAGCTGATCGCGATTTTCCCGATCGACGAATTCCAGCTGCCGCGCAAGAAGGTCACGATGGTGATCGCCGGCCTGGTGTTCCTCGCCGGCATCCCGGCCTCGCTGTCGTTCGGCCTGCTGGCCGACTACAAGATCGCCGGGCGCACCGTGTTCGAGTTGATGGACTACACCGCGTCCAACGTGCTCTTGCCGCTCGGCGGCATCGGCACCGCGCTGGTGGCCGGCTGGAAGGCCTGGCCGGTGCTGCGCGAAGAGCTGGGCATCGGCCCGCGCCGCACGCTGGCGCTGAAGCTGATGTACCGCTTCGCCGCACCGGTGCTGGTGGGCTTCATCCTGGTGCACAACCTGTAAGCCGGCTCCCGCAGTCGCACGCGCACGGCGCGGCCGCCCGATGAGGGTCGCCGCGCCGTGTCGTTTTCCGGGCGGGCCGGCGTTCAGCCGGCCAGCACCTCGCGGCTCAGCCTCGCCAGCAGTTCGATCGCCTCCGCGTCGGCGTCCTCGCTCTGGTGTAGGGTGATCGCCATCGCCGGCAGCTCCGGCAGGCCGCTCGGGCGCGGCAGGTCGGCCGGCGCCAGCCCGTCGGCCAGCACCGTCACCGCCAACCCGGCACGGGCCGCCGCCAGCGTTGCCGCCACCCCACTGGCGACGATCACGGTGCGCCATGGTCGCCCGGCGGTATCGAGTGCCGCGATGCTGAGCCGGCGGATACTGCAGCCGTCCGGGTGCAACGCCAAGGGCAGCGCACCGGCGCCGTCCCACTCGCCCAGCCAGCGCAGCGGCAGCCGCGCGAGCTCGCGCCCGGCATGCTGGCCGGCCGGTGCCATGCCCAGCACCGCGTCGTAGCGGATGCCCAGCTGCGGCAGCAGCTCACGCGTCGCCGCCGAATCAAGCTCTAGCTGCAGGTCGGGCGCCGCCTCGGCCAAGCGACGCAACAGTTCGGCCAACTTGAACGCCGCCACGTCCTCCACCACCCCCAGCCGCAGGCGCCGCGGTCGCACCAAGCCCTGCACCGCCGCGCCGGCCTCCTCGCCGAGCGCCAGCAGCCGCTGCGCGTAATCGAGAAAACGCTCGCCGGCGGCGGTCAGCCGCACCTCGCGACTGCTGCGCAGCAGTAGCTGGCCACCCAGCTGCGCCTCCAGCCGCTGGATCTGCTGGCTCACCGCCGCCTGGCTGCGGTGCACCTGCTCGGCGGCGGCGACGAAGCTGCGGCAGCGCACCACGGCAAGAAAGGTCCTGATCAGGTCACTGTCCATGAATAAGAAAAACTGAAGTGCTCTATGCGATTAATTCGATTTGGTTATCTTAGCCGAATCGCTAGGCTGGGATGCACCTCTACTGACACAAGGAGCACTCCCATGCACTATCGCATCGCCGTCGGCGGCGCCACCGGCAACGTCGGCAGCACCATGCTGCAGGTGTTGGCCGAACGCGGCTTTCCCGCCGCCCGCATCGTCGCGCTGGCCTCGGCCCGCTCGGTCGGCCGTACCGTGCGCTACGGCGACACCGAGCTGGTGGTCGAGGATCTCGACCACCACAACTTCACCGACACCGACCTGCTGTTCCTGTCCACCGGCGGCGAGCACTCGCGGCTGATCAGCCCGCGCGCCGCCGCGGCCGGCTGCGTGGTGATCGACAACAGCTCGGCGTTCCGCCTCGACCCCGAGGTGCCGCTGGTGGTGCCGGAGGTGAACCCGGCGGCGCTGGACGACTGGGCGCAGAAACGCATCCTGCCGGTGGCCAACTGCTCGACCATCCAACTGGCGGTGGCGCTGAAACCGCTGCACGACGCCGCGCCGATCACCCGGGTGGTGGTGGCCACCTACCAGTCGATGTCGGGCGGCGGTCGCCGCCTGCTGGAGCAGCTCGACGCCGAGCTGGCGCAGCCGGTTCAGGATGGAGCGCCGGACGCCGAGCCGCCCTACGCGCACAACGTGGTGCCGCAGATCGACGTGCTGCTGGAGGACGGCCGCAGCAAGGAGGAATGGAAGATGGCCGAGGAAATCCGCAAGATCGTCGACCCGGCGATCCGGCTGTCGGCCAGCTGCGTGCGGGTGCCGGTGCGGGTCGGCCATGCCGAGGCGGTACACATCGAATTCGCCGCTCCGCTGTCAGTGGACGAGGCGCGCCGCCGCCTCGCCGCCGCGCCGGGCCTGGTGCTGCAGGACGCCCCGCACGCCACGCCGTGGTCCGCCGCCGGCCGCGACCCGGTCTACGTGTCGCGGCTGCGTCGTGACGACACGGTGGCGCACGGCCTGTGCCTGTGGATTGTTGCCGACAATATCCGCAAGGGCGCGGCGCTGAACGCGGTGCAGATCGCCGAGGCGCTGATCGCCCGGCCGGACTTCGCCGCCCATTGCCAGGGGCGCCAGGCCAGCGCGGCCTGAGATACGCCCTGCCCATACGGCAGGCTGATGATAAGACCACTCAATGCAGTCATGACAAGGCGTTGCGGCGCCAACTATGCCGACGCGAGTAAAGGGAGGGTGGCCTCGATGGCAGATACGGGCCACTGTCCGCGACACAGCTTGATGAAAAGACGACACAGGGTTGGCCGAAACCAGACCGACTTCGGCCAACCCTGTGGATAAATCTGTGGACAAACTGTCAGCCCAGGCTTGGCAAGCTGTGGATTTATCCAAAAAAACAAGGCTCCCGAAGGAGCCTTGTCGTCATTGTCGTGATACTTAGAAGTTGTAGTTGACCCCCAGCTGCAGGCTCTGGCCGTCGCCGTTGTCGCCGGCATAGCTGTAGCGCCCGAACAGGCTCAGGTCCTTGCTCAACCCCACATTGCCACTGACACCGACCAGCCCGGTGGTCTTGCGACCGCTGGCGAAGGTGATAGGGAACTGCACCTGCTGCGCGGCGGCCAGGGTGGCGTTCATCGGGTCCTTGCGGTCGCCCAGCACGCTCTCCACGCCCAGATCCAGCGCCAAACGCCACGGCAGCGCATCGGCGGCCGACTTCCAGACCAGCGAAGCCGCCAGTTGCGCCGAGGTACGAACCGCATCGTAGCCGCTCAGGATCAGGCTCTGATCGCTGCCCTGCTCGGTGAAGCCGCCAACCGACGCCTTGCCGTAATTCAGGAAGGCGTACGGCATCAGCGCGAAGCGCTCGCCCAGTTCGGCGCTGTAAACGGTGCCGAGGCTGGCATTGACCGCGTGCGCACGGGTGCTGCCGCTGGCGTTGCCGACCACGGTGACGCGGTTCAGGCTGTAGTCGTAGCTGGTATAGCCGACGCTACCGAGCCACTGCCAGGCCGGGGTCAGCATCACACGGCCATACAGCGTTCCACTCTGGCCCTTAGCCGAACCCTTGCCGAAGTTGGCCGACAGATCGCCGTTGCTCTGAGTCAGCACACCGCCGAACGCCAGACCCTCACCCAGCCGGTATTCGCCGCCCAGATAGAAGTCGTCGCGACTCACATTGGCCTGGTCGGCGGTATCGAAGCGGCCGTGCAGGTAGCCGGTGAAGGCCGAGCCGTTCTGGTCCGCGGCGGCCGGGGCACTGGCGGTGTCGAGGCTGCGGTTGAGCAGCAACTTGCCAACCGACTGGCCGGTGTACAGCGCATAGTCGGCAATGCTGCCGTAGTACTGCGGCACGAAGCGCTCGGCGTTGGCCGAAGCCGTGGCGCCGTTGGCGGTGATGAACTCGGTAGCCAGGTGACCGGCGACGGTATCCGAGTCGATCTGGTTGATACCGACCGGGGCGGTGGCAGCCTGCAGCAGCGCGTTGGCGGCGGCGCGCTGGCTGGTGCTGCTACCCAGGTCGGCGAAGCTGCTGCCCGCGCCGTTCAGGCCGGTGGCAAGCACGCGGCCGGTGGCCACGTCGAACACCGCGGCGGCATTCTTCACCGCAGCGCCCGGACCGGCCACGCCGTCGGCATCGAACTCGACCGTGCCGAAACGTCCGTTGACGCGCTTGGCCGCGCCGTTTAGGTCGGCGATGACCTGGTAGACATTGCCGCGGGTCGGCAGCACGCCGCCGTAGGTCTGCACGTCGAGGACGCTGCCGCTCTGCAGCGTCACCTTGCCGCCGACGCGGATCTGGTCGTGACCGAGCACCGGAGTCGTGGTTTCCAGCTCGGTCTGCAGCAGGCCGGCTTCGGTGTAGTTGCCGGCGATGGTGATCAGGCCCGGCGAGTTGCCCGGCGCGAAGGTGCCGTGGTTCACATAGTCGCCGCTGAAGGTCAGGAAGCCCTTCACCGTGGAACCGGACACGTTGTCGAAGCTGCCGCTGGCCGTGTTCACCACCCCTGCGCCGTTGAGGATCTGGTAGCCGAGGTTGGCGCTGCTGTCGACGTTCAGCGTGCCGCCCTTGGCCACCGTGGTGGTGGTGCTGGCCAGCTTGCCCTGGTTGTTGACGTTCAGGGTACTGCCATTCGATACCGTCGAGGTCTGGGAGGTGGTGGTGCCCTGCGACAGGTTGAGGCTGCCGCCGTCGGTGACGAAGTTGGTCGCCGAGGCGTTGATGGTGCCGGTGAACACGCCGCCACTGGTCACATTCAGCTTGTAGGCGGTGACGTTGATGGTGCCGCCACCATTCAGGGTGCGGATGGTCTGGTTACCGCCGCCCAGCACCATTTCGCCATCGACCAGTACTGCCGCCTGCTGGCTGAGCCGGTCGGCGCCGCCGAGGGTCAGCACGCTGTCGGAGAAGATATGCACATTCTCGGCCTGGCTCGTGCCATTCAGCTGCACCTTGCCATGGGTCAAGAGAGAGCCGCTTCCCAGGCTGCCATTGATCACCGAACCGTCGTTCAGGGTGTAGGTCGCCGCGGTCAGCGTGCCGTTGCCATTCACCGTGCCGCTGTTGACGAAGCTCGCCACCGTGTCGTTGGCGCCCATAGTCAGCGTACCGGCATTGCCGAGGACGGCATTACTGGCCAGGCCACCATGGTTGACCGTGAGTCCCGCCCCCCGAGCGACATTAACGGTTTGGCTCGCCAGGCTGCCGTCGAGCGTCACCGTGCCGGCATTGATCTGGGTCTGGCCGGTGTAGGTGCTGGCGCCGCTGAGGGTCAGCGTGCCGCTGCCGTCCTTCTGCAGGCTGCCGGTGGCGCCGGCACTGCTGTCCTGGATCACCCCGGCGAAGGCGGTGTTCTTGTTCTGATTGAGCGCCAGCTTGCCGCCGCTCAGTTCCACCACGCCGCTGCCATTGCCGGCCAGCGTGCCGATGGTCTCGTTGCCGCCCAG
>JAPDNP010000005.1:45274-372523 GCA_025989215.1 Neisseriaceae bacterium JH1-16
GCGACGGTGTCGTCGGCGCCGAGGTACAGCGTGCCGGCGTTGCTGAGCGCCGCATTGGCGGCCAGGCCGCCGTGGTTGTCGTTCAGAGTGCCACCCTGTGCGACGTTGACCGTTTGGCTCGCCAGGCTGCCATCGAGCGTCACCGTGCCGGCGTTGATCTGGGTCTGGCCGGTGTAGGTGTTGGCGCCGCTCAGCGTCAGCGTGCCGCTGCCGTCCTTCTGCAGGCTGCCGGTGGCGCCGGCGCTGCTGTCCTGGATCACCCCGGCGAAGGCGGTGTTCTTGTTCTGATTGAGCGCCAGCTTGCCGCCGCTCAGTTCCACCACGCCGCTGCCATTGCCGGCCAGCGTGCCGATGGTCTCGTTGCCGCCCAGCACCAGCTTGCCGTTCACCGTCACGTCGGCGCTATCCAGCAGCCGTTCGGCCGACCCCAGCGTGGTCACGCCGCTCTGGATGGTCACCGTCGCCGCCGCGCTGGTGCCGTTCAGCGCCACCGCGCCGTTGGCGGTCAGCACGCCGGTGCCGAGGTTGGCGTTGACCACCGAGCCGTCGTTCAGCGCGTAGGTGGCCGCAGTCAGCGTCGAACTGCCGTTGATGGTGCCGCTGTTGCTCAGGCTGGCGACGGTGTCGTCGGCGCCGAGGTACAGCGTGCCGGCGTTGCTGAGCGCCGCATTGGCGGCCAGGCCGCCGTGGTTGTCGTTCAGAGTGCCACCCTGTGCGACGTTGACCGTTTGGCTCGCCAGGCTGCCATCGAGCGTCACCGTGCCGGCGTTGATCTGGGTCTGGCCGGTGTAGGTGTTGGCGCCGCTGAGGGTCAGCGTGCCACTGCCGTCTTTTTCCAGGCCGGCATTGCTGCCGCCGGCATCGCCGCCGTCCTGCAGCACGCCAGAAAAGGTGGTGTCGCCGTTCTGGTTCAGGATCAGCGTGTTGGCGCCGAGCCGCACGGTACCGCCGCCGGCCAGGGTGCCGATGGTCTGGTTGCCAGTGTGGGAGATGTCGAAGGTGCCGCCGCTGTTCACGACCATGGCGCCGTTGGCGTTGAGCTGGCCGTTCTGCTCGAGCTGCAGCGTGCCGCCGTTGACGGTGGTGCCGCCGGCATAGGTATTGGCCGCGGTCATCACCAGCACCCCGCCGTGGCTGGCATCACCCACGGTCAGCGAGCCGTCGGACAGCACACCGGTGAGAATGGCGCGGTCGCTGTTGTTCTGATTGGCGGTGACCAGCACGACGCCGTTCTTGCCGTTCAGATCGATATCGTTGGTGAAGGTGACCTGGTTGGTGGCCTGTTGCGCGCCGAATACCAGCGCATTGCCCGCCTTGACGAAGCCATCCTCGTCCCAGACGAGCTGGTCGCCACCGTTGAGGGTGACCTGCAGGTCTTGGTTGACGGCGGCAAAGCCGCCGGAACCCTGCCACTGCACCCGGTTGCTGTCGCTGCCGGTATAGCGATCGAACACACCGGCTCCGGTCAGCAGCACGCCGCCGTTACCGTTGGAATTGAAATTGAGATTGCTGTCGGTGTTGAGGCCGACGCCGTCGTCGGCGTGCAGCACGCCGCCGTCCAGCCGGGTCTGGCCGGTATAGGTATTGTTGCCGTTGAACACCACCAGGCCACTCTTGACTACCAGCCCGGCCCCTTCGCCGGTGGCATTGGGCATGCCGCCGACCGAGGCGGCGCTGTCATCGGCAATGGTGCCATTGAAGGTGATGGTGTGGCCGTCGCCCGCGTCGAGCACCACGTTGGAGCCGGTCATCATGAACAGATCGGTACCGGCAGCGTTGCCGGCCTGACCTGCCTGGCCACCGTTGCCCGCGCCGCCATTGCCGCCTCGCACGCTGCCGCGGCTGAAGGTGGTATCGCCGCTGATGGTCAGCGAGCCGCCCGCCGCAACGAAGATGCTGCCGCCGTAGCCCGAGCCGCCGTTGCCGCCGACATAGGTATTGTTGCCGACGCCGGTACTGCCGGAACCACCACCAAAGCCGGCCACGCCGCCATTACCGCCATTGCCCTGGGCCCCCAAGTTGGTTGCGCTGCTACCGTCGGTGCCGGGATTGCCGCCCGCGCCGCCGCTGCCACCGCCGGCACCGAGGCCGCCTGCGCCGCCGGTACCGCCGCCCCCGCCAGCACCACCGACCGCCTTGGAGCTGGCATAGGCGTTGCCGCCATTGCCACCGGCCCCGCCGGTGCCGCCGCCATAGCCGAAGTCGCCGTTGCCGCCATTACCACCGGCCCCACCGGTGCCGCCATTGCCAGCTACGCCTACCTGCAGGTTGGTCGCGGTGATCGCGGTGGTGTAAGCGGCGTCGGCGATGGCCTTGACGGCGTCTGCCGAGATCTTGCTGGGTACGCTGCTGATTGCCTGCTCGGTGAAGGTGGCCGCCAGAGCCGTAAAGCTGCCCGCCAGTGCGGCGGTCAGCGGGTTGGCCGCTGCCTCGCCAGCAAGGGTACCCATCTCGGTCGCCAGGGCGCCGTAGAACGCGGCCGTTTCGCCGTCCTCGGCCGAGGTCGCCAGGTCGTAGGCGGCATCGACCGCGGCCTTGACCGTGTCCGCGGTAATCGCGGCGCCGGACGAGCCGTTGCCGCCGACGCCGCCGATGCCACCAACCCCGTTGCTGCCATTACCGCCGTTGGCGCCGTTATAGCCGTTGCCGCCATTGCCGCCGTTGACATAGGCGGCGCCGGAGTCTGCGCTGCTGCCCGCCACCCCAGTGCTGCCGGGGCTGCCGCCGTTGAACAGATTGTTGAGCGAACCGCCGACACTGCCGACTCCGCCCTTGCCACCGCGTGCGCTATTGCCGGAGAAGGTGGTGTTGTTGATCACCGCTGCGGCGCCGTTGTTGACGAAGATGGCCCCACCCAGGCCGGCGCCACCGCCGCTGCCGGCTCCGCCAGTGGTGGTGAAGTTGGACAGTGTGGCGTTGTTGACGGTCAGGGTGCCGGATTCGACCAGATAGCCGGTGGATTGCTTACCGTTGATGACGCCTGTGAGTGAGGTGTCGTTGGTCAGAATACCTCCGGCAGCCAGTGCGGGGGCGCTCGCCCCAGCGAGCGCCAGGCTCGATAGCGCAAGCACGACGGCGGTCGCGGTCTTCTTGCGTTGAATGTTCAGTTGCTTGGAGGGATCGCGGAGAGTCACGGGTGCACCACCTTCGAGGTCGGGGACAAACGTCCAGATCGACGGTCGAGGCAAATGACCCGAGCCGATATGGACACGAAGGACTCACGGCCCACCGACCATTCGTTCAGAACGGCTCAGGGCACCCGACAGGCAGGTAAAGGGGAATGATCAAGCGGCGGAATCCCGGTGCCATTTCAGGCACGCGGAAGCGATGCTATTCCGGTGGATTGAATAGCAAATTTGATAAACAGAAAAAAATCTTTGTGAAAGCAGACAGACTCGCAAATAAAGCGCCGGCTCTCGCCGACCCTGCTCACGAGTCAGCGAGTCAGAAAGCGTACCGCTGCATAGGCGATGAAACTGATCACGATGGCGAGCAGGGTATTCCGGGTGCGCCATGCGACGAGCCCGGCCACCAGCGTGCCGATCAGATAGGGATTCATCGGGGACAGCCAGAGCTCGCCTTGCGGCGCCAGCGCCATCGGCACCACCAGCGCCGGAAGCACCGCCACCGGCACGTAGCGCAGCGCCCGCTTCACCAAGGGCGGGAACACCAGCCCCTGGCCGAACACCAGGAAGCTCGCGCGGATCAGGAAGGTCACCACGGCCATGCCGCCGATTGCCAGCCAGTGGTTCATACCGAGGCCTCCTGTTGCTCGCCGGACAGCCGTTCGGCCAACAGGCCGGCGGCGACACCCGCCACCGCCGCCGCCATCAGGTCGAGCTTGTACGGCAGGTGACGCGCCACCAGCGCCACTGCACCGGCCGCACAGGCGGCGGCCAGCGACGGGCGATGCTTCAACGCCGGCGCGACGATGGCAGCGAAGGTCGCCACCATCGCGAAGTCCAACCCCCAGCCGGCCAGACCCGGCACCGCCTCGCCGATCACCACGCCGACCGCGGTCCAGACAAACCAGTTGCTGTACATCGCCAGCGAGGAACCGAGCCAGTAGGCGCGGCCGCCCTCGGCCAGGCCTTCGCGCATGCGGTGCTCGACCACCGCGAAGGTCTCGTCGGTCAGCCAGAACGACAGCATCGCGCGCCAGGGCAGCGGCCAGTCGCGCGCGTAGGGCAATAGCGTGGCGCTATACAGGGCGTGACGCAGATTGACGACGAAGGTGGTCAGCCAGATCACCGGCAGCGCCGCGCCACCGGCGAACAGCGTGGCCGCGACGAACTGCGAGGAGCCGGCGAACACGATCAGCGACATCGCCAGCGTCTGGGCCGAACTGAGGCCGGCGCCTAGCGCCAGCGTGCCGAAGATCACGCCGAACGGCGCGGCGCCGACCAGCATCGGCACGCTGTCGCGCGCACCGGCGAGCAAGGGGGAGGAAGCGGAAGTCATCGCATCACGAACCATGGGGTGGATGCTGCATGTTGGCCGAAACCCGCGGCACTGTCTTGAACGATCTTGCGCTGGGGCATTTGCCCTGACACCCGGCCCGTCTCAGCCCAGCCAGCTTGCCGCGAGCGGACTCCCCCAAGGTCCTGCTAGGCCTGCGGGTCGACTGCCACTGTCGTGGTGTCGAACCGCTTCACCGCGTTGCGCAGGCTGTCCCAGTGCAGGCTGTCGGCACCGAGCAGCGACGCCCCGGCCAGCAAGCAGGTCGTCAGCACGAACACCACCCCCGCCGTCATCAACAGCCAATAGATTCTGTCTGCTTTCCTCATGTCTTCCTCTTGCATTGCCCCTATCGCCGGGCCGGACGCGCGCTATTGGCCGCCCCCCCTGCATGACGCACCGACGCGACGGAAACCCCTTGCCCGGGCCTGGACCGATGCTAGCGAAATGACGATTGGCTTTATTTTGCGAAGACGGACAGATTCTTTGAAAAAAGGCGAATCATCGTACTTGGCGCTGCATCCCACGCTTCTTGGCGCCGAATGCAACAGTCGCGATGTACTAAGGGAAAAAATGCGAGAGAGATGGCTATTTGTTGGACAAAGCGCGGTAGCATTCTTAATACATAATAAATTCATTGCAAAGCAAATGATTAATGCCAATGACACGCCTGCCACTGCGCACCTGCTGATCGTTGACGACTCGCTCGATGAACTGCGCCTGCTGAAGAACCTGCTCGATGCCCACCGCTTCCGCCTGTCGGTCGCCTTCGACGGCATCCAGGGCTACCAGCGCGCCCAGACGCTGCGCCCCGACCTGATCCTGATGGACGTGCGCATGCCCAAGGCCGACGGGTTTTCCGCCTGCCGGCTGTTGAAGGCCGACCCGCAGACCCGCGACATCCCGGTGGTGTTCCTGTCGGCCGCTACCGCACCCGAGGAGCGCCTGACCGGGCTGTCGATCGGCGGCGTCGACTATGTGTCCAAGCCCTTCCTGGCCGAAGAGGTGCTGGCACGCGTGCGCATCCACCTGCAGCTGGCCGGCCGGCACAGCGCACCGCAGGCACTCGCTGCCGAACCGCTCGATCCGGACGAGGTGCTGCTGCAAGCCGGCATCGCACTGATCCGCCATCGACTCAGCGAGCCGCTGACCGTGGAAGAGATCGCGACACAGCTGGGCAGCTACGAGAAGAAGTTGTCGGCGGTATTCCGCCAGCGCACCGGGCTGACGGTGTTCGGCTACCTGCGCGAGGAGCGGCTGAAAACGGCGCGCCGCTGGTTGGCCGAAACCGACACCAGCATCCAGGACATCGCCGACCAGCTCGGCTTCCAGAATGCCGGCAACTTCGCCACCGCGTTTCGCGAACGCATCGGCCTGACGCCGACCGCCTACCGCAAGTCGGTGCGCGCCGGCCGACCGGTGGCAGAAGAGGAGGAGGCATGAGACTGCGCCATCTGCTGTGGCTGGCTTGCGGCGCGCTCGGCCTGCTGTGGAGCCTGATCGGCCATGCCGCCACGCTGACGCTGCTGCCCGAGGAAGCCGGCCGCTCGCTGCAGCCCGCGGTCGAGCTGTGGCAGGACGACGGCCGCGAGGCGACGCTGGCCGACGCACTGGCCCATGGCCGCTTCGCCCCGGCCGCCCCAGCCCAGCTCACCCCGGGCTATTCGCGCGCGGCGTTCTGGCTGCGCACCCGTCTCTACAACCCCGGCCCCCAGCCGCGCACCGTCTGGGTGGAGATCGGCTCGCCGCGGCTGCAGGACATCACCTTCTACCGCCTGGAGAACGGCCGCTGGCAGGCACAACAGGCCGGGCTGCTGTACCCGTTCGCCCGCTGGCCGCTCGCCACCACCAGCCCGAGCTTCCCGGTCACCCTGGCCCCCGGCGGACACCAAGACCTCGTCTGGCGGGTGACCTCCCGTTCGGCGATATCCATCGTGCCGCGGCTCTGGTCGCCGGAGGCACTACGCGCCGAGGAAGCCGCTACCGGCCTGATCCGCGGCTTCGAGCTCGGCTCGCTCACCGTGCTCGGCCTGTACAGCCTGATGCTGTTCCTGTCACTCGGCCAGCGCGGCTATGCCTTCCACGGCCTATCGGCGCTGACCTTCGTGGTCTACGAACTGGGCATGACCGGCCTCGGGGTCCGCTACCTGTGGCCGGACGCCACCTGGATGGCGACGCGGCTGATCTCGCTGAGCATCAACGTCTCGCTGATCGCCTTCCTGCTGTTCTTCCGCGAATTCCTGGAGACGCGCACCCACATGCCGCGCTGGGACCGTTTCATGGTGTGGCTGATGGGCGGGCTGGTGATCTCCACCGTGCTGTCGCAGCTGGTGGACTACACCATCGGCGCGCGGCTCGGCACCCAGCTCGGGCTGCTGATCACCGTCGCGCTGCCGCTGTTCTGCTTCTGGTCGCTGGTGCGCGGGCCGGCCACCAGCTGGGCCTACACCATCGCCACCTTCACCATCTCGCTCGGCAACCTCACCCGCGTGCTGGAAAACCTGGGCCTGCGCGCCCCCGACCGTTTCTCGGCCTACGGCGTGCCGCTGGCCGGGGTGCTGTGCACCTTCCTGCTCCTGGTCGCCTTTACCCAGCAGATGCGCCGGGTACGCCGGCAGAAGGACCAGGCCACCGCCTCGCTGCTGGCCTTCCGCGAGAAGGAGCGCGAGGAGCTCGAACAGCTCGTCGCGACCCGTACCGGGGAACTCAACGTCGCCCTCGAAACGGCCAAGAGCGCCAACCAGGCCAAAAGCGCGCTGCTCGCGCACATCAGCCACGACCTGCGCGCCCCGCTGTCGACCATCATCGGCTACGCGCGGCTGCTGATGCATCCGGGCGCCGACCTGCCGAAATGCCGGCGCGCCATCGAGAAAAACGCCCGCCACCAGCTGGAGCTGATCGACGAACTGATCGACTTCTCGCGTGGCGAACTGGGCGAAGTGACGATCAGCCCCGCGCCCGGCTACTGGCATGCCTTCATCGACGGCGTCGCCAGCGATGCCCAGCAGCTGGCGATGGCCCACGACAACCGCTTCGTACTGGACAGCGCCCCCGACCTGCCCGCGGTGCTGAACACCGACTTCAAGCGCTTGCGCCAGGTGCTGTCCAACCTGATCTCGAACGCCGCCAAGTTCACCGAGGCCGGCACGATCCGCCTGGCCATCCAGCGCCTCGACCGCGGCGACGAGCCGCACAGCGCGACGCTGCGCTTCGAGCTGCACGACACCGGCATCGGCATGTCGCCGGACACGCTGTCGCGGCTGTTCCAACCCTTCGAGCGCGGCGACAACGCCAGCCGGCACGAAGGCACCGGGCTCGGCCTGGTCATCGCCAGATCGCTGGTGCGCAAGCTCGGCGGCGACCTGACGGTGACGAGCCAGCTCGGCGTCGGCAGCCGCTTTGCCTTCACGCTGCACATCGAGGTGCAGGACGAGGCCGCCCTGTTCGCCGTGACCGAACCGAGCGGAACGGTGCGGACCACCGCCCTGCAGAACCATCTGGTGCTGGTCGCCGACGATGTACCCGACAGCCTCGCGCTGACCGCACACTGGCTGCGCAGCGCCGGCCACACCGTGCTCGAAGCCACCGACGGCGACGAAGCGCTGTGGCTGCTCGGCCGGCATGCGGTCGACGTGGTGGTGTCCGACCAGCGCATGCCGCACCGCGACGGCTGGGAACTGTTGCGCGCCCTCCGCGAGCTGCCAGCGCCGCCGCCGGTGCTGCTCTATTCGGCCGAGCCCCCACAACGGCCGGCGGGCTACCCCGACGGGCTGCACTTCGAAGCGCAGCTGCTCAAACCGGCCGACCCGGACCAGCTGCTCGATGCGATCGAACCCCTACTCGCGCCCCGGCCGCCCCAGCCGGCACCGCCCAGGCCGGACGCGGACCGGCTCGCCGAGCTGCGCGAGCTGGTCGAAGCGGGACGGATCAGCGATATCGAGAGCTGGGCACGGGCACTTGGACACGATCAGCCGGCCTACGCCGGCTTCGCCCGGCGGATCGCCGATGCCGCCGCCGAGCTTGATCTCGACACGCTCGCCCGCCACGCCAGCCCGGCCTGAGCCAAGAGCCCGGCCAGCATTGCCAGCTTGGCCGAAACAACCGGGTGGACGTAATGAACCGGGCTGGCTCAGCCTCAGCGCGCTACCCGGGCCGTCACCCCAAGGCCCTGCTGGTAGGCGGCCGGCGTGATGCCGAGCGCCTGGCGGAACGCGCGGGTGAAGTGCGGCTGGTCGGCGAAACCGAGCCGGCCGGCCACCTCGCCGGACGGCACGCCCTGCGCCAGCAAGGCGCGGCCGCGGGTCAGGCGCAACTGGTTGCGCCAGGCGACCGGCGGCAGGCCGTAAGCGATGCGGAAACTGCGATTGAGGTGATACGGCGACAGGCCGACCGTGGCGGCCAGCTCGGTCAGCGACAGGTTGTCGGCCAGCCGGTCGGCCAGCAGCTGGCGCACCCGCTCGACGCTGTGGCGCGCCTGTATCGCCTGTGGGGTGTGGCCGAGCATGTGGCGCGTCACCACGTCGCCCAACACCGCGTACAGCCAGGATTCACGCAGCAGCGCATCGTCGCTGTCGCTCAGGATGCGGTAGAGCCGCTCCAGCCGTTCGGCCAACTCCGGGTCGATCACCACCGTGTCGCGGAAGAACGGCTCGACCGGTCGGCCGGCCAGCTGTTCGGCCAACTCGCGCATCAACGCCACCGACGGGAAATAGCCGCAATACGCCCAGCCGCCGTCGCTGCCTGCCTTGCCGGTGTGCACCGCGCCGGGGTTGACCAGCACCAGCGCGCCGCGCCCGGCCCGGTACTGGCCGCCCTGATAGGCATAGGACTGCACCCCGTCGAGCAGGGTGTTGATCACGTATTCCTCGTGGAAGTGCGGCGCGAAACTGTAGTCGACATAGCGCGCCGCCTGGCACTCCAGCGTGCCGATATCGTCGGCGCGGAAGAAGCGGGTGAATTCAGTGGCGGCAGGGCTGGACATGGCGGGTAGGCAGGGTCGGTTTGCGCCATTCTGCGCGGCCCGCCCCGGCGCGACAAGCCGGATCGCGGCGCCACGGGGCGGGGCCCAAGACTCAGAACCTGTTCACGATCTCGCGAACGAAGGGTCAGCCAAGGCGAAATGACACGAAAAAGCGGAATGTACATGGAGTACATGAGCATTTTGAGTGGCATTTCAACGCAGGATCACCCGAGTGCAGCAGATCGTGAACTGGTTCTCAGGAGCCGGCCATGAAGGTGCGCACCCCGGAGCCGACGAACTGCACGCCGACGCAGATCAACAGGAAGCCCATCAGCCGGGTCATCACCTCGCGGCCGGCGCGGCCCATGTGCTGGCTGATCAGCGTCGACGAGCGCAGCACCAGCCACATGCCCACCGACGTGCCGGCGATGGCGAGGAAGGTCATGAAGAACGCCGCGGCGCGGCCCGGCCAGCTCGGCTGTTCCATGATCTCGGTGGAGATGCCGATCACCACCGCGATGGTGCCGGGGCCGCTGATGCCGGGCATCGCCAGCGGAAAGAACGAATAGTCCTCACGCTCGTTGCTCGGCCGCGGCGTCATCTGCGGGTCCTGGGTCAGGAACAGCATGCGGTAGCCGAGCACCGCCACCACGAAGCCGCCGGCGATGCGCAGCGCCCCGTAGGAGATGCCGAACACCGCCAGGATCAGGTTGCCGGCCATCAGGCACACCAGCATGATCGCCGCCGCGTAGATGCAGGCCATCTTGGCCTGCTGGCCGCGCTGCCGCTCAGTCATGTTCTGCGTCAGCGACACGAACAGCGGGATCTTCGACAGCGGGTTGGTGATGGTGAGCAGGCTCACCAGGCCGCCGAACAGAAACTGCAGGGACAGATTGAACATGAATGCCAGGAGTCGACCAAGGAGTGCTGCATTCTAGCGGGGAACGCGCCCCTTGCCGAAGCGCAGTCGTGTTACGGCAAGCCGGTGTCGCCTCGGCGCAAGCAGCGCTGCGACATTCGGCCGCACGGGCCCCTCCCGCATTCATGCTAGGCTCAGGGCACCCGTCTCATGAAGGATTGCCCATGCTCACCCGCCTCGCCGCCGCCGTCTGCCTCTGTCTGTCGCTGCCCGCCTTCGCTCACGACGTGCAGGCCGGCTCGCTCACCGTCTCGCACCCGTGGAGCCGCAGCACCGCGCCGACCGTCGCCGTCGGCGGCGCCTACCTGTCGGTGGTCAACCACGGCAAGGAGGCCGACACCCTGCTCGGCGCCAGCAGCCCGCGTGCCGGCATGGTCGAACTGCATCAGAACCTCAACCAGAACGGCGTGATGAAGATGCGCGAGCTGAAGGACGGCCTGGCGATCGCGCCGGGCCAGACCGTAACGCTGCAGCCGGGCGGCGCCCACCTGATGCTGATGAACTTGGCCAAGCCGCTGAAGAACGGCGAGCACTTCCCGCTGACGCTCACGTTCAAGCGCGCCGGCAAGGTCACCGTCGAGGTAACCGTCGACGACACCGCCGGGGCCGGCGACGCACACGCGCATTGAACATGCCCATTCATTAAATGCCGTGGCGTTGCCGCGCCCACGGCATTTAATGATCTTCTTTGCGCAGCGATGCATCATCAATAAACGCAATGCCCGTTTCAACAATAAATTGCCATTGCCATTCGAACATTCGGTTACACAAGTTGCGTTGACCCTCACTAACGTAATTACCTACAATCCAATTGTTTAGTTAAAAGAGGTGTCACGGCCTTGGACAGCCATAGTCGTCAACAGGACATGTATTTCCAATAAGCTTGGCAAGACCTCTGCTTTTTTCTTAAGCCGCCGTCTTGCTCCAGGCAAGCGGTGCGCATCGGTAGTTTCTTCTGTGCACCCCGTATAACGCATTACCCGAACTCGGCTCTGCCGTCAGTTTGCCGTCTCCGTGCGCGCCTTGCGTTCGGCCGATCTGGGTATTGCCCGTCCTTTTGCACGCCTGTGTTGTGGCCGTGATGTGTCGTCGTCGAAAAGGAGGTGCCATGTCATCCGACAGTTGTCGCAGCCGCCCCCCGTTCGTGGGGATTCCCGTTGCCCCGGGATGCGTCTGATCACGGCTTAAGCCCGCTCGGTATCGTAGGCAAGCCCTTGATTGCACGCCTCCCGCTACGCTGGAGGCAGGATCATGCACTATGGCATGTTGCTGGACCCGACTCTGCAGGCTCCTCAGGAGCTGCCCGACCATTTCGATGCGACGATGACGCCGCCCCCCGCGGTCAACCACCACAGGGGCTGGCACGTTATGACGTTGTTGCGGCAACTGCGCCGCCATTTTTCTCATTCTAAGGAGCCGTTGATTCATGGACCCCAGTCCTAGTTGGCCGGTCACGCTGGCCAGAGTGGCTCCGTTGGATGGGAGAAATAAAGACCGCGTTCTTTAATCGCTCCCCATATCCCCCGCTCCCTCTATCTGGCGTGACCGGCAAATCCAGCCGGCGTGATTTACTTCATCGCTGGGCTGTCGTTTAACGCTGATCGCGGGACCACATGGCTATTTTGCTCAAATAGCCATATCGCCCCGCATTGGCCCGCGTTACCCCACTTAATGAGAGGGAGTATTCCCCATGGCCAATCAAAAAGCGGAAACCGCCGTATTGGATACGGCGCACGTCGGCGATATTCGCGGTGCGCTCGGCACCATCCGCCACGACGATATCGAAGTCCGCCAAAACTGGAAGCAGCGTTTCAAGACCCTGCTGGCGATCCTCGGCCCCGGCCTGATCGTGATGGTCGGCGATAACGATGCCGGCGCGTTCAGCACCTATGCGCAGGCCGGCCAGAACTACGGCACCTCGCTGCTGTGGACGCTGTGCCTGCTGATCCCGGTGCTGTACGTGAACCAGGAAATGGTGCTGCGCCTCGGTGCGGTCACCGGTGTCGGCCATGCCCGGCTGATCCTGGAGCGCTTCGGCAAGTTCTGGGGCGCGTTCAGCGCGATCGACTTGTTCATCCTCAATGCGCTGACCATCGTCACCGAGTTCATCGGTATCAGCCTCGGCATGGACTTCCTCGGCGTGCCCAAGGTGGCCGGCGTGTGCCTGGCGGCGGTGTTCATCATGCTGTCGGCCAGTACCGGCGATTTCCGGCGCTTCGAACGCTTCTCGCTGATTCTGGTGGTGGGCAGCCTGGTGCTGGTGCCGATCTTCGTGATGGTGCACCCGCCGATGACCCAGGTGGCGCACGACTTCCTGGTGCCGCAGATGCCGGCCGGCGGCAAGCTGTCGGACGTGATGCTGCTGATCATCGGCATCGTCGGCACCACTGTGGCGCCGTGGCAGCTGTTCTTCCAGCAAAGCTATGTGATCGACAAGCGCATCACCCCGCGCTTCATCAAGTACGAGCGCGCCGACCTGTGGCTGGGCATCGCGCTGGTGGTGATCGGCGCGGTGGCGATGATCGCCTTCACCGCCCAGCTGTTCGCCGGCCGTCCGGAGTTCGGCCACTTCCAGGACGCCGGGGCAGTGGCAACCGGCTTCGCCAAGTACTACGGCCGCCTGCCGGGGACGCTGTTCGCGATCGCGCTGATCGACGCCAGCATCATCGGCGCGATGGCGGTGTCGCTGTCGACCGCCTACGCACTGGGCGACGTGCTGAGCCTGAAGCACTCGCTGCACCGCAAGCCGGGCGACGCCAAGGGCTTCTACGCGATGTACTGCGGCCTGATCGCGCTGGCCGCCGCGCTGGTGCTGCTGCCGGGCGTGCCGCTGGGCCTGTTGACCAACGCGGTGCAGACGCTGGCCGGCGTGCTGCTGCCGAGCGCCACCGTGTTCCTGCTGATCCTGTGCAACGACAAGGACGTGCTGGGCCCATGGGTGAACAGCCGCGCAACCAACCTGCTGACCGCGGTGGTGGTGGCGGTGCTGGTGCTGCTGTCGATCATCCTGACCGCGGCGGTGGTGTTCCCGGACATCTCCGGCGAGACCATTACCGACATCCTGATCGGCGGCGGCGTGGTCAGCCTGGTGATCGCGATCGCGGTAAACGTGCTGCATGCCCGCGAAGAGGCCGACAAGGGCGGCCTGCCGAAGCAGGAGCGCAAGCTCGACCTGAAGGCGCTGTACAGCTGGCGCATGGCGCCGCTCGACAAGCTGCCGGCGATGGTGCTGTCGCAGCGCAACCGCATCTGGATGGGCGTGCTGCGCGGCTACCTGGTGGTGGCGATGGGGATGGTGATCTATCGCGTGCTGCAGATGGCGCTGGCCTGATGCCGCAGTGAATACGTAGTACCGACACCGGGCCCGGCCCGGTGTCGGGCCGTTTAGCCAAGCCCTTCGGCCAACCTGGCCGGTCGGCTTGGCTCAGCGGCCCGCCCCCTCGTGGGCCGAGACATAATGGAAAGACCTGCATGGCTTCTCCTTCGCAAGATGCCGCCGCCACCCCGGCCATGCCCTTCGCCGGGCTGCGCCGCCGGCTCGACTATTACCTGCAGTTGTTCGGTCTGCAGGGCCGCGGCCTGACCCTGCTTCTGGGGCTGATCGCCTGCGCCTGGCTGATGGCCGGCGTCTACCGGGTGCAACCGGACGAACAGGGCGTGGTGCTGCGCTTCGGCGCCTGGGCGGATACCACCGGCCCGGGCCTGCACTACCACCTGCCCTGGCCCGTCGAGACGGTGCTGCTGCCCAAGGTGACCCAGATCAACCTGATCCGGCTCGCCAACCTCTACGACGACATGCCCACCGGCGTGACCGACCCGCGCGAGAAGCAGATGCTCACCGGCGACGAGAACATCGTCGAAGCCGACGCGGTGGTGTTCTGGCGCATCAAGGACGCCGGCCAGTTCCTGTTCAAGGTGAAAGACCCGGAGGCCGCGCTGCGCATCGCCTCCGAGAGCGCGCTGCGCGAGGTGATCGCGCGCACGCCGATTCAGGCGGCGATGTCCAACCGCCGTCAGCAGGTCGCCGACCAGACCCGCGATCGCTTGCAGCAGCTGCTCGACCAGGAACACGCCGGCATCCTGGTCACCCAGGTGCAGCTGCAGCGGGTCGACCCGCCATCGGCGGTGATCGATGCGTTCAACGACGTGCAGCGCGCCCGTGCCGATCAGGAGCGCGCCCGCAACGAGGCGCAGGCGTACAGCAACGACATCCTGCCCAAGGCGCGCGGCGAGGCCGCACGCATCCAGCAGGATGCCGAGGCGTACAAGAGCCAGGTGGTGAACCTGGCCGAAGGCGAGGCCAAGCGCTTCGACTCGGTGTACCAGAGCTACGCGCAGGCCAAGGACGTCACCGCCTGGCGGCTCTATCTGGACAGCATGGACGACGTGTTGAAGAAGGCCAGCAAGGTGATCGTCACCGATTCCACCGGCAAGGGCGCCGGGATCGTGCCGTATCTGCAGATGCAAGAAGGTGCGGCCAAGGCCAAGGGAGCCGCGAAATGATCAAATCCTGGCGCGGCATCGGCGTACTCGGCGGCTTTGCGCTGCTGTGGCTCGCCAGCTCCACCCTGTATACCTTGGCCGAAGGGCAGAAGGCGCTGGTGATCCGGCTCGGCGCGCCGATCGACGTCAGCGAACAACCCGGCCTGAAGTGGAAACTGCCGGTGATCGACACCGTGCAGTTCTACGACGCCCGGCTGCAGACGCTGGCGCCGCCGCCCGAGCAGGTGATCCTCGGCGACGAAAAGCGCCTGGAGGCCGAAACCTACACCCGCTACCGCATCGTCGATCCGCTGCGTTTCTACCAGTCGCTGCGCACCGAGGAACAGGCGCGCGCGCAGCTGAACCAGCTGGTCAGCACCTCGCTGCGCCGCGAGCTGGGCAAGGTGCCGCTCACCGCACTGCTATCGACCGAGCGCGGCCAGATCGAGGCGCGCATCCAGGAGGAAGTGGCGCGTCGCGCCCAGCCGCTCGGCGTGGCGGTGAGCGAGGTGCGGCTGCACCGCGCCGACCTGCCGCTGGAGACCAGCCAGGCGATCTACGACCGGATGAAGTCGGCGCGTCAGCAGGAGGCGAAGGAACTGCGCGCCCAGGGCGCCGAGTGGGCGCAGCAGATCCAGGCCAAGGCCGACCGCGACCGCACCGTGATCCTGTCCGAGGCCGAACGCCAGAGCGCGATCACCCGCGGCGAGGGCGATGCCGCCGCCAACCGCATCCTGGCACAGGCGTTCAGTAAGGATCCGAAGTTCTACAAGTTCTACCGCTCGCTGCAGACCTACCGCCACGCGCTGGCCGACTCGGGCGCGACGCTGGTGCTATCGCCCGACTCGGCGCTGCTGCACGATTTCCGCAACGGGCCGGGCGCGGCCGGCGGGAAGCGCTGAGATGCCGCCCTCCGCCCCCGCCGCGATGAAACCCGTCCGCCCGCCGACGCTGCGCCGCCTCAAACACCTCGCCGCCGCGCTCGGCCCGGGGCTGGTGGTGATGCTGGCCGACACCGACGCCGGCAGCGTGATCACCGCCTCGCAAAGCGGCGCACAGTGGGGCTATCGCCTGCTGCTCTTGCAGTTCCTGATCATCCCGCTGCTGTTCGTGGTGCAGGAACTGACGGTGCGCCTGGCGCTGTGCACCGGCAAGGGCTACGGCGAACTGATCCTGCAGCGCTTCGGTACGGTCGCCGCCCGGATTGCCACCGCCACGCTGGTGATCAGCTGCTTCGGCGCGCTGGTGACGCAGATGAGCGGCCTCGCCGGCGTCGGCCAGCTGTTCGGCGTGCCGGTATGGCAGACCATCGCGCTGCTGGCCTTGCTGATCTTCACCATGGTCTGCACTGGCAGCTATCACGCGGTGGAACGGGTGGCGATTTGTCTCGGCGTGTTCGAGCTGGCCTTCCTGGTGGTCGCCTGGCGCGCCCAGCCCGACTACGGCCAGCTGTTCGGCCAACTGCGCCACATGCCGCTCGGCAATCGCGACTATCTCTATCTGATGGCCGCCAATCTCGGCACCAGCATCATGCCGTGGACGGTGTTCTACCAGCAGTCGGCGCTGATCGACAAAGGCCTGGACCTGTCCGACCTGAAGGCGGCACGACTCGACACCCTGGTCGGCGCGCTGCTGTGCCAGGTGGTCACCGCCGCGGTGCTGGTGGCGGCCGCAGCCGCCTTCGCCGGGCGCGGCAGCGTGGTGCTCGACAGCATCCCGCAGATCGCCGAGGCGTTCACCGCGGTGCTCGGCCTGCACACCGGCAAGCTGCTGTTCGCGATGGCGCTGAGCGGCGGCGCGCTGGTGGCGACCATCGTGGTGTGCCTGTCGACAGCCTGGGCGCTCGGCGAGGTCAGCGGCAAGCGCCACTCGCTGGAGAGCCACCCGCGCGAGGCGCCGTGGTTCTACGCCGCCTTCGGCCTGATGCTGGTGGCCGGTGGCGTACTGGTCGCGTCCGGCATCAACCTGGTACGGCTGTCGATCGCCACCGGCGTGATCAACGCGCTGCTGCTGCCGGTGGTGCTGGGCTTCCTGTACTGGCTGGCCTACCACGAGCTGCCCGCAGAGCACCGGCTGCAGGGCCGCTATGCCCGTGTAGTCGCCGTGGTATTCGCGCTGACCGCGGCACTGGGCCTGTATGCCGGCATCGCCGGAGCGCTGGGATGAGCACCATGAACCAACACGCACAAGGCGGGACCGCACAGCATGGGCTTTGACAACTTCGGCCACGCGGCCACGCTCGCCTTCCAGGTGTTCTTCCTCGACCTGATCCTCAGCGGCGACAACGCGCTGGTGATCGCGCTGGCCTGCCGCGGCCTGCCGCGTCCGCTGGTGAAGCGCGCCGTCGCCATCGGCACCGGCTTCGCCATCCTGCTGCGGGTGCTGCTGACCACGGTGGTCAGCTTCCTGTTGCAGCTGCCGCTGCTGCGCCTGATCGGCGCGCTGCTGCTGCTGGTGATCGCGGTCAAGCTGCTGCTGGGCGATCTGGAGCCCGACGAGGCGGCGATGGCGGAGCGCAGCGACGCCGACCGGCTGTGGTCGGCGGTCATCATGGTGGTCAGCGCCGACCTGGTGCTGAGCCTCGACAATGTGGTGGCGCTGGCGGCGGCGGCACAGGGCAGCGTGCTGTTCCTGATCCTGGGGCTGGCGCTCAGCGTGCCCTTGCTGATGTACGGCAGCCTGTTCATTACCCGGCTGCTCGACGACAACCCGCTGCTGACCCCGGCCGCCAGCGCGATGATCGCCTGGATCGCCGGGCGCATCGCGGTGGACGACCCGCTGATCGCCCCGTGGATCGCCAGCCAGGCGCCGGCGCTGACGCTGGGCATCCCGCTGTTGTGCGTGGTGTTCGTGCTGGTGGAGAGCCGCATCATCCGCGAGCGCCGCCCGCAGCTGAGCGCGCCGCCGCCGCTCGCGCTGGGCCGCCGGCTGGCCGCGCGACTGGCACGCTTCGGCGCCTCGGCCGAAGAGCTGGAGGCCACCGCGCTAATGGTACCGGTGGCACTGCCGGCGACCGAACCGCTGGCAACCGACACCGCGGCCGTCCTGCCCGCCGTGCCAACACCGCACCCTGAACCGGCGCTGCCACTGCCGCCCGCGGCGGCGCCCGCTCCGGCCAAGCCACAGGCCAAAGCGGCGGCCCCAGCCGACCCGGTACAGAGTTCGCGGGCGCTGACGCTGCTGCTGCGCCTGCTGGTCGCACTGGCGGCGCTGCTCGGCATCGCGGCGATCGGCTGGCTGCTGTTCCACCTGGCGAGCCAGGGCGTGCTGCCGACGCCGGAGCATCCGCAAGGCTGATTCCGCCAGGCCCGGCAAGGCGGCGACGCACCGCGATCGCGTTGCGCCGCCGTCACAGCCGGCGGCCATATCGATACAAGGGGCTTTACCGCGAGCCAAACTCCGGGCAGACTGCGCAGCGGAGTGGCCGGATTGTCGGACAAAAATGCATCGCCAAGCCTACAAGCGATGGAGGAGACAAGCCGCACAACACCATAAACCGCACCGGCCCTCCCACTTCCTTCCGCATCGGTTATGCTTGGCTTTTACGCATGACCGGCACCATGACTACCGTTTCCCCCCGCATTGAAATCCGCTACTGCACCGGCTGCCGCTGGCTGTTGCGCGCCGCCTGGTACGCGCAGGAACTGTTGACCACCTTCGAGAAGGAGCTGGGCGAAGTCAGCCTGCAACCGGGCTCGGGCGGCATCTTCCAGGTGTGGCTCGACGGCGAACGACTGTGGGACCGCAAGGACGACGGCGGCTTTCCCGACATCAAGGCGCTGAAGCAGCTGGTGCGCGACCGCGTCGCCCCCGACAAGGGGCTCGGCCACAGCGACGCGCCGGCCTGACCCCCAAGGTTGGCCGAAACGATGGACGCGCCCCAGCGCAAGATCATCCACGTCGACTGCGACTGCTTCTACGCCGCGATCGAGATGCGCGACGACCCCTCGCTCGTCGATATCCCGCTGGCGGTCGGCGGCCGCCCCGACGCGCGCGGCGTGATCGCCACCTGCAACTACATCGCGCGCCGCTACGGGGTGCACAGCGCGATGGCATCGGCCACCGCGATCAAGCGCTGCCCGACGCTCAAGATCATCCGGCCCGACATGGCGCGCTACCGCGCCGCCAGCCGGCAGATCATGACGATCTACCAGGATTACACCGAGCTGATCGAACCCTTGTCGCTCGACGAGGCGTATCTGGACGTCACCGCCTCGCCGCACCACCAGGGCAGCGCCACCCGCATCGCCGAGGAAATCCGCGCACGCATCCGCGCCGAGGTCGGCATCACCGCCAGCGCCGGGGTGGCGCCGAACAAGTTCCTGGCCAAGGTGGCCAGCGACTGGAACAAGCCGGACGGGCTATGGGTAATCCGTCCACAGGACGTCGCCGCCTTCGTCGCCGCGCTGCCGGTGAAGAAGATCCACGGCGTCGGCCGCGTCACCGCCGAGAAGCTGGCCGGGCTCGGCATCGCCAGCTGCGCCGATCTCGCCGCCTGGCCGCTCGACAAGCTGACCGAGCAATTCGGCCGCTTCGGCGAGCGGCTCTACCAGATGGCGCGCGGCATCGACCACCGCGCGGTCGAGACCGAACGGCCGCGCAAGTCGTTGTCGGTGGAGGAAACCTTCGTGCGCGACCTGCCGGACCGCGCCGCCTGCCACGCCGAGCTGCCGATGCTGCTCGCCATGTTGGCCGAACGCTGGCAGCGCGCCGGCAGCCCGCCGTTCAAACAGCTCACCGTCAAGATCAAGTTCGCCGACTTCACCCAGACCACCGCCGAACACCTGGGCCAGCGGCTCGACGCCGAAGGCTACGCGGCGCTGCTCGACGTCGCCTGGGCGCGCGGCGCGCGGCCGGTGCGGCTGTTGGGGGTGGGGGTGCGGATGAGCGAGGATGGGCAAGTGATGCCGGAGCAGCTGACGCTGTTCGATGCGGGGCAATGACCCCACGGCTTTGTCAGCCGCGGCCGCTTCGGCCAACGTTATCGATCAGCAACCGCTGCCAAGCGGCCGCCAGCAACACTCTGGGGCATATCTGCGGCAAGATCCGCCCCCTAGACGGTTCGAGTAGTACGGCAACGCAACAACCGGATTAGTGTTGGCTGTGCGATAGGCCCAGCCCGTTCCCGTGTTCCTGGTGTACGGCGCGCCACGCATCGAACTTCGCCGCACTAAGTCCGTTCGCGCAGAAACGCCGGCAAATGGGTATCGATCGCCACCGGCCGGTAGGGCAGCTCCAGCCTGGTGACGAAGCTGTCCTCGCCACGCTCGGTCGACAGCGTCGCGTCGCCGTCGAACATCAGCGCCAGCCGCTCGGCGATATTGCCCAGGGCCATGTGGTTGCCGGCCACCTTCAGCGCCGGCTCGTCGGCCACCGGGTTGTGGATGGTGATGGTCAGGCGGCGCCGGTGCAACACCGCTTCGATGCGGATCACCCCTGGCACGATCAGCGTCTCGACCCCGTGGCTGACCGCGTTCTCGACCAGCGGCTGCAGCAACAAGGGCGGCAGCAGCGCGTCGTCCGGCGCGTCGAGCTGCCAGTTCACCTTCAGCCGCTCGCCGAGCCGCTCCGCCTCGATCGCCAGATACAGCCGCGCCAGCTCCACCTCGCGCGCCAGCGTCGAGCTGCGTCCCGGGTCGGCCAGCTGGGCGCGGAACAGGTCGGCCAGGTTCTCCAGCACCATCTCGGCGCGCGCCGGCCGGCTGCGGATCAGGCTGATCGCGGCGTTCAGGCTGTTGAACAGGAAGTGCGGACGGATGCGCGCGGTCAGCGCGGCCAGCCGCGCCTCGGGCAGCGCCGGCGACAGCGCCCGCTCACGCAAGGCGAAATAATGCATCAGCAGCAGCGACAGCACCCCGGCCCAGCCCAGCGACGCCCAGGCGAAGCCATGACCGGCCAGCCTGCCCGACAATTGGACCAGCGCGAACGCCGCGACGGCCAGCGCCACTCCCCACGGCACCGGGTAACGGCGGTGCGCCAGCCACGGGCTGGCCAGCGCGAGACCCGCCATGGTCAGCGCCAAACCCGGCGCCGCGGCCCGCGCCAGAGCCAGCCAGGCCGCGACAAAGCCTTGCCCCGTCTCGGCTTTGAGCAGCGCCAGCAGGGTGAGCAGCAGGGCGACCGCCGCGAGCAGCCGCCCCAGGATCGCGGCACGGCGGAAGTCAGGCAGCGCAGCCGGCCCGGACGATTGACGTATAATGGCCATTTTCCGATCGCATACCCTGGGTGGACAATGTCATGCATGATAGCAAAGCCTGGTCCGGCCGGTTCTCGGAACCGGTAGCCGAACTCGTCAAGAAATACACCGCGTCTGTCACCTTCGATCAACGCATGGCCGCGTTCGACATCGAAGGCTCGCTCGCCCATGCCGCCATGTTGAACAAGGCCGGCGTACTGTCCGACGACGACCTGGCCGCTATCCGCCGAGGCATGGCTGATATCCTCGACGACATCCGCGCCGGCCGCTTCGACTGGAGCCTCGATCTCGAAGACGTGCACATGAACGTTGAGAAGCGCCTGACCGACAAGATCGGCGACGCCGGCAAGCGCCTGCACACCGGCCGCTCGCGCAACGACCAGGTCGCTACCGACATCCGCCTGTGGCTGCGCAGCGCCATCGACGATATCGCCGGCCTGATCGCCGAGCTGCAGACCTCCTTGCTGGACCTGGCCGAGCAGCACGCCGACACGGTGATGCCGGGCTTCACCCACCTGCAGGTGGCGCAGCCGGTCACCTTCGGCCACCACATGCTCGCCTACGTCGAGATGCTGAGCCGCGATGCCGAACGGATGCAGGACGTGCGCAAGCGCGTCAACCGCCTGCCGCTGGGCGCCGCCGCGCTGGCCGGCACCACCTACCCGATCGACCGCTACTACACCGCGCAGCTGCTGGGCTTCGACGACGTGTGTCAGAACTCGCTCGACGCGGTGTCCGACCGCGACTTCGCGATCGAATTCACCGCCGCCGCGTCCCTGGTGATGATCCACCTGTCGCGCCTGTCCGAAGAGCTGATCCTGTGGATGAGCCCGCGCGTCGGCTTCATCGACATCGCCGACCGCTTCTGCACCGGCTCGTCGATCATGCCGCAGAAGAAGAACCCAGACGTGCCGGAGCTGGTACGCGGCAAGTCGGGCCGCGTGGTCGGCCACCTGATCGCGCTGATCACGCTGATGAAGTCGCAGCCCTTGGCGTACAACAAGGACAACCAGGAAGACAAGGAGCCGCTGTTCGACACGGTGGACACCCTGGTCGACACCTTGCGCATCTACGCCGACATGATGCGCGGCATCACCGTCAAGCCGGAGCCGATGCGCGCCGCGGTGCTGCAGGGCTTCGCCACCGCCACCGACCTGGCCGACTATCTGGTCAAGAAGGGCCTGCCGTTCCGCGACAGCCACGAAGTGGTGGCGCTGGCGGTGCGCTTTGCCGAGACCCAGGGCGTCGACATCGCCGACCTGAGCCTGGACAAGCTGCGCGAGTTTTCACCGCTGGTCGACGCGGACGTGTTCGTGGTGCTGACGCCGGAAGGCTCGCTCGCACAGCGCGACCACGTCGGCGGCACCGCGCCGAACCAGGTGCGCGCGCAGATCGCCCGCCACCGCGCCCGCCTGGCCGGCTGAGCCGCAGCACGACGCATCGACAAGGCCGGGCTCGCCCGGCCTTTTTGCTGCCCGTCAGCTTGGCCGGAGCCGCTTCGGCCAACGTCGCATGCCGACCACATAGACAGATACGACATTATCCAATCGCATGTAGGTATTTCCTCCATAAACGGTAAGTCAGTAGACTAATCGGTCCGACAACGTCCGAAAGTTCTCCCGATGCTGCGCTCCGTTGCCCGCCTGGCCCTGCCCGCCCTGGTTTTCGCTGCCTCCGCCCATGCCGGCGGCACGCTGATCTACTGTTCCGAAGGCAGCCCGGAGGGCTTCGATCCGGCGCAGTTCACCACCGGCACCACCTTCCACGCCTCGTCGGCGACCCTCTACAACCGCCTGGTCGACTATGCGCCGGGCAGCACCCGGCTGGCGCCGAGCCTGGCGACGCGCTGGCAGGTGTCGCAGGATGGGCTCAGCTACACCTTCACGCTGCGCCAGGGCGTGAAGTTCCAGACCATCCCGGGGTTTACGCCTAGCCGTGACTTCAGCGCCGACGACGTGCTGTTCACCTTCAACCGCCTGCTCGACAAGAACCTGCCGTTCCGCAAGGCCTACCCGACCGAGTTCCCCTACGTCGCCGATGCCGGCTTCGACAAGAATATCGACAAGGTCGAGAAGATCGACGCCTATACGGTGCGCTTCGTGCTGAAGCAACCGGACAGCGCCTTCCTGCCCAACCTCGCCACCGACTTCGCCTCGGTGCTGTCGGCCGAATACGCCGCACAGCTGCTGAAGCAGGGCCGCCCGCAGGACATCAACCTCAAACCGGTCGGCACCGGCCCGTTCGTGCTGAAGGGCTACCAGAAGGATGCGACCATCCGCTATGCGCGCCATCCTGGCTACTGGCGCGCCAACCAT
Source organism: Neisseriaceae bacterium JH1-16 (assembly GCA_025989215.1). GTDB lineage: Bacteria > Pseudomonadota > Gammaproteobacteria > Burkholderiales > Chromobacteriaceae > Crenobacter_A. Next base: position 68,605 of record JAPDNP010000005.1, read on the forward strand.
GTGCAGATCGACAACCTGGTGTTCGCGATCACCCCCGACTCGGCGGTACGCGCGCAACGGCTGAAGGCCGGCGAGTGCCAGCTGGCCGACAGCCTGAAGCCGGACGACATCACCGAACTGAAGAAGGCGCCGCAGGTGCAGCTGATCTCGCGCCCCGGCATGACGCTCGGCTTCCTCGCCTACAACACGCAGAAGAAATACCTCGACCAGGCCGGCGTGCGCCGCGCGCTGGACATGGCGATCGACAAGAAGGCGATTCTCGCCAGCATCTACCAGGGCAGCGGCATCGCCGCCAACAACCCGATCCCGCCGGGCCAGTGGGGCTACAAGGCGCTAAAAGCGATACCGTACAACCCGGGCGAGGCACAGAAGCTGCTGCACGCCGCCGGCGTACCGCAGGGCTACGAGGTAGCGCTGTGGGCGATGCCGGTGCAGCGCCCGTACAACCCGAACGCCCGCCGCATGGCCGAGATGATCCAGTCCGACTGGGCGAAAGTCGGCATCAAGGCCAAGATCGTCAGCTACGAGTGGGGCGAGTACAACAAGCGCATCAAGAAGGGCGAGCACGACGCGGCGCTGCTCGGCTGGTCGGCCGACAACGGCGACCCGGACAACTGGCTGGGCACGCTGCTGTCCTGCGCGGCGATCGGCGGCAGCAACAGCGCGCGCTGGTGCGACAAGGACTACGACGCACTGGTCACCCAGGCGCGCGGCATGCAGGACATGAAGGGTCGCAGCAATCTGTACTCGCGCGCGCAGCTGATATTCGGCCGCGAACTGCCGTTCAGCCCGATCGCTTATACGATGGTGTACAAGGCGGCGCGCAAGAATGTGCAGGGCGTGGTGATCAGCCCGCTCAACACCAGCTTCGAGGACATCAGCGTGCATTGAGCGCCGCCGGTAAACCGAGCCTGTCCACACGCCTGCCAAGCAGAATCGGACGGGTCCGGTTTTGCTTGGCGGCAGCTGTCTAGTAGAGTTTGTCGCTGTGCGACGCGCCAGCGCGCTTCGCGGACATCGTTTTACGGCCCCGCCGCTCTCTCAGGACCTGCATGCCCGCCAAACTACAGGCCTTTCGCGCACTATTCCCCCCGTCCCGCCGGCTGCCGCTGCTCGCCGCGCTGGTGGTCGCGCTGCTCTGCCCCGCCATCGGTACCGCGGTCGCCTATTACCAGGCCAGTACCTGGCTGCGTCAGCAAGCCGACCATCGAGTCACCGAGATCATCCAGGCCACCGACGACATCCTGCTTCACGCACAGGCGGCCGGCCGGCGCAGCCTGCCGCTGCTCGACCAGCCCTGCCTGGTCGCCCGCGAGCAGCTGGTGATGTCGGCGGCGCTGACGCCCTATGTACGCTCGCTGGCGCTGTACCGCGGCCCGCAAGGCTATTGCTCGTCGCTGAGCGGCCCAGCCCGCTTTTCCTATCCTCGCGAGCGGCTACGCCGCAACGGCAACCTGCTGCTGATGCCGGGCAACTCGCTGACCCCGCAGCAACCGCTGCTGCTGCTGCGCATCGAACAGGGTGACCGGGGCGTGCTGGTCGGCCTGCTCAACCACTTCGTGGCCGAGACGCTGATCCCGACCCAGACCGACCCGGAGAGCGTGTCTTTCCTGACCGTCGGCTCACGCTATCTCAACCGCGAAGGCCAGGCGTTGGACAGCGCGCCCGCCACGCCTTCGGTAGTGGCGATCGAAACCAGCGCCACCTCGAAGCACTTTCCGGCGCTGCACGCCACGGTGCAGGTCGACCAGCCGACGCTGAACCGCTTCTTCTGGCAGCATTACTCGCTGCTGCTCGGCCTGCTGCTGGCGGGCGGCCTCGCCGGCGGCCTGCTCACCCATCGCCTGCTGACCCGGCGCGACTCGGCCGAGCGCGAACTGCGCCGGGCGCTGACTCAGGGCGAATTCGAGCCGTTCTACCAGCCGGTGCTCCAGGCCGACGACGGCAGCTGCCGCGGTGTCGAGGTGCTGATCCGCTGGCGCCACCCGGACAAGGGGCTGATCCGCCCCGACCTGTTCATCCCCTTGGCCGAAGAAGCCGGCCTGATCGTACCGATCACCCGTCAGCTGATGCAGCGCATCCGCGCCGACCTGCAAACGCTGTCCCTGCCCGACGGCTTCAAGGTCGGGGTCAACCTGGCGCCGGTCCACCTGCACGAGGCGACGCTGATCGATGATTGCCGGCTGTTCCAGCAGACTTTCGCCGCGCGGGACATCCGCTTGGTGCTGGAGCTGACCGAACGCGGCGTGGTCGACAACGATCCCGAGGTACAGGCGACGATGGCCGAGTTGCGCACGCATGGGGTGCAGCTCGCCATCGACGACTTCGGCACCGGCCACAGCAGCCTCGCTTACCTGCACAAGCTCAATGTCGACTACCTGAAGATCGACCAGGGTTTCGTTCGCACCATCGGCAGCGACTCGCTGGGCGTGACCGTGCTCGAAACGATCATCGAACTGGCCCACCGGCTGCATCTGGAAATGGTCGCCGAAGGCGTGGAAACCGAACAGCAGCGCCGCTACCTGCAGCAGAACGGCGTCCAGTTCCTGCAGGGCTTCCTGTTCGCCCGGCCGATGCCGATCGACGAGTTAAGATGCTATCTGGCTAGCAAGTGAACACTTACAATTCTTCGACATTTTTGTCACAACTCGGTTTATTTAAATTCACTATTCTGGCGGCTTGATTAATAATTATGCCTTCATTCTTTACTTACCATTCCAGGCAGGAAAAAGGGATCGCCTCACCCTGAACAGTCCGCCCGGTCTGGCTTGAGGCCCACCAACAGACATCACCCGTTGCCGCCGAACCGGGCGCGGGATCGCCGCCGGAAGACCCAACCTCTCTCCATGACGTCCTCCTCGTCCCCGTTCGGAACCCGCCTCGCCAGCCGGCAACGCCAAGACTTGCTTCTCACGACACTGGTCGGCTTGTTGGCCACGCTGCTACTGGCCTTGCTGTTCGGCTATCAGGAGATCGACCGGGTTCAGCAGCAAACGCTGCAGAACGCCCGTATCAGCCAGCAGGCCATCGACCGGCTGCTCGACGACGTCGGCGTCTCGCTGCGCCAGGTCGAGCCGCTGATCGACTTGCCCTGCCCCCAGCTGCGCACGCGCCTGATCCCGGTGGTCGCGGCCAACCCTTATCTGCGCGCCATCGGCGCGATCAATCAGCAACGCCTGTACTGTCTGACCTCTCAGGGACGGGTCGACATCGCCATGCCGCAGCTGAGCTTTGCCCGCCCGGAAACGCTGTGGCTCGCACCGCGCCCCTCCGCCGGCGAAGGCGGCACCAGCCTGGAGGTGCTGCGCCGCCTGCCCGACGGCCACAGCGTGCTGGCCACGCTGGACATGCAGCTGCTGCGGCCCTTCCTGCGCCGGGTGCTGCTGAACAATCTGCAGGACCAGGGTCTGCTGGTCGGCGAGCAGCTCTACCTGGGCGCCCAGCTGCTCGCCAACCTGCCGCACCATGGCGCGTTGTCGGTCAAGGTCGACTCGCAACGCTACCCGTTCAGCGTGCTCGCTGATACCTCGCAGCGTCACCTGTGGCTGCACGTGCTGGATACGCTGCAGCTGAAGCTGCCGCTGCTGCTGCTGGTCGGCGTGCTGACTGGCCTTGCCACCCGTCGGGCGCTGCAGCGCTGGCGCGCGCAAAGCGGCCGGCTGGAACAGGCGCTGCGCAATCAGGAGTTCCTGCCCTACTACCAGCCGCTGATCGACGCCCGCAGCGGCCGCTGTATCGGCGCCGAGGCGCTGATGCGCTGGCAGCCACCCGGCGGGGCGCTGATCCCGCCCGACCGTTTCATCCCGCAGCTGGAGGAAAACGGCCAGATCGCCGCCGCCACCGCGCTCTTGATGCGCCAGGTGGCCGCCGACCTGAGCCGGCTGGCGCTGCCGCCGGACTTTCACCTGAGCATCAACATCAATCCCAACCAGCTGGCCGACCCGGCGCTGAGCGCCGACACCCGGCTGCTGCAGGACGCGGTCGCCCCCCAGCAGGGCCGCATCGTGCTCGAGTTGACCGAGCGGGTCGCGCTCGAATCGACCGGCGACACCCAAGCGACCTTGCAGCGGCTGCGCGAGCAAGGCGTGAAGATCGCCATCGACGACTTCGGCACCGGCCACAGCAGCCTCGCCTATCTGACCGAGCTGAAAGTGGACTACCTGAAGATCGACCGGCGCTTCGTTGCGACCATCCGCAGCGACGCCCCCAGCGCGGTGCTCGACGCGATCATCGCACTGGGGCGGCAACTGAATCTGGTCACCGTGGCCGAAGGCGTGGAAACCGAGCGCCAGGTCGACTACCTGCGCACCCGCCAGGTCACGCTGCTGCAAGGCTTCCTGTACGCCCGACCGATGCCGTTCGTGCAGTTCGCCGACTATCTGGCCGACAACGGCCGTGCCGATCTGCCGGCGCCGGTCGAACCGCTGTTCAGCCACGCATGAAACTGGCCCCGCCTGCGTGCCCCGGGCCAGGTCAAGCCCGAGCGCGCGTAGTGCCGGACAATCGCGCAGTTTGTGTATCGAAATTGAAGAAAGCGCGCATCGGATTTGCTCGTGTCGTCACATCTATGTTAAAGACAGACGGGTAATTTTCGCTTTCGAACCATCATGAGCCGATCCCCTCGACACGACAGAATTTTGCAGCTGGTCCGCGACAACGGCTTCATGCCGATCGAGGAACTGGCTCGGCTGCTGGACGTCACCCCGCAGACCATCCGCCGCGACATCAACCAGCTGTGCGAAGCCAATCTGCTGCGCCGCTACCACGGTGGCGCCGCGCTGGGCAGCAGCGTGGAAAATGAAGACTACTTCGCGCGCAAGGGGAAGTTCCAGAGCGAAAAGGCGCACATCGCCGACATGATCGCCGAGAGCATCCCTGATCATGCCTCGCTGTTCATGAGCATCGGCACCACGATCGAGGCGGTGGCGGTGGCGCTGACCAATACCCACAAGGGGCTGCGCGTCATCACCAACAACATCCACGTGGCGTCGATCATGTCGACCAACCCGGACTTCACCGTGATGATCACCTCCGGGGTGGTGCGCGCGTCGGACGGCGGCATCACCGGCGTCGCAACGCTGGACTTCATCAACCAGTTCAAGGTCGACTACGCCATCCTCGGCGTGTCCGGCATCGAACCGGACGGCTCGCTGCTCGATTTCGACTACCGCGAGGTGCGCGTCGCGCAGGCGATGATGGCCAATGCCCGCCACCGCTACCTGGCCGCCGACCACAGCAAGTTCGGCCGCAACGCCCTGGTGCGCATGGGTCACATCAGCGAATTCCACGCCATCTACACCGACAACGAGCCGCCCGAGCCGCTGCAGAAGCTGCTCAACGAGCACAACGTCAAGCTGTTCCTCGCCGACCCGCTGTAAGCACCACACGATGCCCGGCCGCCGCGCACCCCACTTGAGGGGCCCGCGGCGGCTCCCCTTTCGCGGCCGGTCGTTCGGCGCGCCCGTCGTCGGGCGGCTGCCGGGCAGTGCCGTCCCACTGCTATAATCGCTTCCTTCCCAGCCCCACCATTAGCTAGCGCGCGCATGAATATTTTTTACGAGGAAAGCGGTGCCTTCAAAGTCGGCACCGTGGTGACCAAGAACGATGCCTCGTTGCAGGTCGACACCCTGCACGGCAAGCGCGCCAAGATCAAAGCGGCCAACGTGATGATCGAATTCACCAGCCCCTTGGCCGACTTCCTGCCGGCCGCCGAGGCGCAGGCCGCCGAGATCGACGTCGACTTCCTGTGGGAAGTGTGCGGCGAGGACGAGTTCGACTTCGACAGCATCGCCGCCGAGTATTTCGGCCACAAACCGAACGCCGTCGAAGGCGCCGCGATCCTGCTGACCATCTTCGGCGCGCCGATGTACTTCTACAAGAAGGGCAAGGGCCGCTTCAAGGCCGCGCCGGAAGAATCGCTGAAGGCCGCGCTGGCCGGCATCGAGAAGAAGAAGCGCGAACAGGAACAGATCGACGCCTGGGTGGCCGAGATGGTCGCAGGCCAGCTGCCGGACGCAATCCGCAGCCAGCTGATGACGCTGTTGCACCGCCCGGACAAGCAGACCCTCGAATTCAAGGCCTTCGACGCCGCCTGCCAGAAGAAGGCGCTGTCGCCGCTGAAACTGGCTGCCGCGCTCGGCGGCATCCCGTCGGTGCCAGACTACCTGTTGGCCGGCTTCCTGATGGAGCACTTCCCGAAGGGCCGCGGCTTCGGCCAACTGCCGGCGCCGACCCCGGAAACCGACCTGCCGCTGTCCGACGTGGCCGCGTTCTCGATCGACGATGCCGCCACCACCGAGATCGACGACGCGCTGTCGGTGACCGAGCTGCCCAACGGCAACAAGCGCGTCGGCATCCACATCGCCGCACCGACGCTGGGCATCGCGGTCGGCTCCGAGATCGAGCGCGTGGTGTTCCAGCGCCTGTCGACGGTGTATTTCCCGGGCGACAAGATCACCATGCTGCCGGACGAGCTGGTGCAGGCGTTCACGCTGCAGGAAGGGCTGGACTGCCCGGCGCTCAGCCTGTACGTCGAGGTCACCCCTGAGTTCGAACCGGTCGGCTATGAAAACCGCATCGAGAAGGTGCGCATCGCCGCCAACCTGCGCCACGACCAACTGGAGCAGGTGTTCAACGAGCAGACCCTGGCCGAACCGGGCTTCGGCCCCGACTACCCGTTCAAGAACGAACTGGTGTGGCTGTGGCAGTTCGCCGTGGCGCGTGAGAAATTCCGCGGCAAGCACGACCCGAGCCGTCCGGTGCAGAGCGACTACAACTTCGCCATCGTCGATGGCAAGGTACAGATCACCACGCGCAAGCGCGGCGCGCCGATGGACAAACTGGTGTCCGAGCTGATGATCCTCGCCAACAGCGAGTGGGGCCGCATGTTGGCCGAGGCCGGCATCCCAGCGCTGTACCGCGCCCAGACGATGGGCAAGGTGCGCATGACCACCAAGGCCGAGCCGCACGTCGGCTTGGGCGTCGCGCAGTACGCCTGGAGCACCTCGCCGCTGCGCCGCGCCGCCGACTTCGTCAACCAGCGGCAGCTCACCGCGATGATCCGCGGCGAGACGCCGCAGTTCGAGCAGGGCGACGCGATGCTGTTCGCGGTGCTGCGCGACTTCGACGCGGCTTACAGCGCCTACCTGGGCTTCCAGGACCGGCTGGAGTACTTCTGGTGCCTGCGCTGGTTTAGCCAGGAAGGCGTCAGCGAGATCACCGCCAACTTCATCAAGGAAGACCTGCTGCGCCTGAACGGCCTGCCGATGCGGGTGCGGGTGCCGGGCCTGCCGACGCTGGCGTCGGGTGACACCGTGCGCCTGGGCGTGGTGCGCGTCGACGAGCTGGAACTGACCATCGAGTTCCGTTTCCTCGGCGTGGAGGGTCATCAGGACCTGGCCGAGGAGAGTGCGGACGAGGTTGGTGCCGGCGGCACGGTCGAGGTGGAGGTGAGCAGCGAAGGTGCACTGCAGGCTGGGTAATCTCTGCTTCGCACTGCTTGAAAGAGCCGACCTTTTGGTCGGCTTTTTTGTTGGCTGAGCAGAAGGGAGCATTCGGCCAACCCTGTCTGTCGCCAGCCATTCGGTAGCGTTTGCTCGATCTGCTGCTTTTGTCGGTCTCGCCCGACCGGCGAGTTCCTTTTCTTGCTTCGCCAAGAAAAGGAACCAAAAGAAGGCGACCCCGATGCGCTGGCCTACGGCTTCCCTCGCGCCTGCCAAGCGGCCAGGCGCCGCCGAACTCGCGGGCGGCTAACGTCCGCCCACTCGAACAAGCGGCGGCTTAACACCTGGCCACTTGACGATCGCTCGGCAGCGCAAAGGGGGATGGGCAGGATGATTGTAATGATTCTGAATACTGGAGAAAGAACGCTCCGTGACGAGTCAACTGGCTGGGGTGTCAAGATTGGCCGAAAGCGACCCAGTTTAAGAGGATGATTTGACAGGCTTTCGGCCAACCTTAGATCTTATCCACAGACAAGTGCCAATCGACCGCTTTATCCACAGGGAGCAACAGTCCCGGGCATTCACTGGTTTGCCTAGCCCTATTCACGACAGTTTCCGACAAGCACCCCATTCCCCCTTCGACGCCGCCGAGGACGGCGCGGCCAACGGGGGAAGTCGGCGAGCACTGTCCGAGTGCCGGCGCAGCCGGTGCGAGTTGCGCAGCCGCCCGTTGGCCGTGGCGCCCGCAGGGCAGCCCGCGAAGCGGGCCGGCGTCGTTGGGGTCGCCTTTCTTTGGGTCCTTTCTTTGGCGAAGCAAAGAAAGGACCTCGCCGGTCGGGCGAGACCGACAAAGGCCACAGCCCCCACCAACGCTGGCCGAAAAGCTCCTTCGGCCAACCTCGCAGCCCCATCCCCCAAACAAAAAAAGAGAGCGACACATGGTCGCCCTTGGGAGAGAAGTACAACAAAAAACACAAGGAGAAATCGTTAAGCTCAGCGCTCGCGCAGTGCCCGCGCGCCACGCGCCAATTCGGTGATACGCGCCCAGTCGCGCGCCGCAATTGCGTCGTCCGGCGTCAGCCAGGAGCCGCCCACCGCCAGTACGTTCGGCAGCGCCAGATAGTCGCCGGCATTCTTTTCGCTGATGCCGCCGGTCGGGCAGTAGCGCAGTTCCGACAGCGGACCGGCCAGCGATTTGAGCAGCTTCACGCCACCCACCGCCTCGGCCGGGAACAGTTTCTGGATCAGGAAGCCTTCGTCGGCGGCGCGCATCGCCTCGGACGGGGTGGCCACGCCGGGGATGAACGGCACGTTGCTCGAACGCGCCGCGGCGGCCAGCTCGCCGGTCAGGCCCGGGCTGACGCCGAACTGCGCGCCGGCCTCCAGCGCCGCTTCCCACTGCGCGCGGGTGCGCACCGTGCCGGCGCCGACGATCGCGTCGGGCACTTCCTCGCGCAGCCGGCTGATCGCGGCCAGTGCGCCCTTAGTGCGCAGCGTCACTTCCAGCACGCGGATGCCGCCGGCGACCAGCGCGCGGCCCAGTTCCGGCGCCAGGCCCGGGTCGGACAGCACGATCACCGGCATCACCGGGCCGTCTTGCAGGAGGGAAAGCGCGTCGATCGTCATCTCATCAATCCTTGTTCGAGTGCCACAGCGGGTGGCGGAAACTCATGGCGCCGGCCTCGGCGCGGTCAGCGGTGTGGCGGAAGCCGGCGAACAGCTCGCGGCCCACGCCGAAATCGTTGGCGGACAGATCAACCGAAGCCAACGGCCGGGCATCCCATTCGGCGGCGTCGACCAGCACTTCCAGCGTGCCGGCATCGGCGTCGAGACGCAGCGGGTCGCCGTCGCGCACCTTGGCGATCGCGCCGCCGTCGAGCGCCTCGGGGCTGACGTGGATCGCCGCCGGCACCTTGCCGGACGCGCCGGACATGCGGCCGTCGGTGACCAACGCCACCTTGAAGCCGCGGCCCATCAGCACCGCCAAGGTCGGAGTCAGCTTGTGCAGTTCCGGCATGCCGTTGGCGCGCGGGCCCTGGAAGCGGATCACCGCGATGAAGTCACGCTCCAGCTCGCCGCGCTTGAACGCGTCGAGCAGCGCGTCCTGGCTGTCGAACACCAGCGCCGGCGCTTCGACCAGGCGGTGTTCCGGCTTCACCGCCGACACCTTGATCACCGCGCGGCCCAGTGGACCGGTGACCAGCTTCAGCCCGCCGTCGGCCGAGAACGGCTGCGTCACGGGGCGCAGCACGTCCAGGTCGCCGGACAACGCCGGCGCCGCGCGCCAGGCGAGCTCGCCGTTGTCGAGCCACGGTTCGTTCGTATAGTGCGTCAGTCCCCTGCCGGCGACGGTGTTGACGTCGTCGTGCAGCAGACCCGCGGACAGCAGCTCGCGGATCACGAAACCGATGCCGCCGGCAGCGTGAAAATGGTTCACGTCGGCGCCACCGTTGGGATAGACGCGTGCCAGCAACGGCACGACGCTCGACAACTCGTCAAAATCGTCCCATGAGATGTCGAGGCCGGCCGCGCGGGCGATCGCGACCAGGTGCAGGGTGTGGTTGGTCGAGCCGCCGGTGGCGAGCAAGCCGACGATGCCGTTGACGATGGCTTTCTCGTCGATCACGTGGCCGATCGGGGTCGGCGCCTCACCCTGGTTGGAAATCTGTACCGCGCGGCGCGCGGCGGCGCGGGTCAGCGCCTCGCGCAGCGGGGTGTTCGGATTGACGAAGGCGGTGCCCGGCAGGTGCAGGCCCATGATCTCCATCAGCATCTGGTTGGAGTTGGCGGTGCCGTAGAAGGTGCAGGTGCCCGGGCCGTGATAGCTCTGCGACTCCGATTCCAGCAGCTCGGCGCGGCCGACCTTGCCTTCGGCGTAGAGCTGACGGATATGCGCCTTCTCGTCGTTGGACATGCCGGTGGTCATCGGCCCGGCCGGCACGAACAGCGCCGGCAGGTGGCCGAAGGCCAGCGCACCGATCATCAGGCCTGGCACGATCTTGTCGCACACGCCGAGGTACAGCGCCGCGTCGAACATCTGATGCGACAGCGCCACCGCGGTGCTCATCGCGATCACGTCGCGCGAGAACAGCGACAACTCCATGCCGGCCTGGCCCTGCGTCACCCCGTCGCACATCGCCGGCACGCCGCCGGCGAACTGCGCGGTGGCACCGGCCTTCAACGCTTCCTGCTTGATCCAGGCCGGGAAGGCCTCGAGCGGCTGGTGCGCCGACAACATATCGTTGTAGGCGGACACGATCGCCAGGTTCGGCTTCTCGACCGCCTTCAGGCGGAACTTGGCGTCGTCCGGCATCGCCGCAAACGCGTGCGCCTGGTTGGTACAGGACAGCTGGCTGCGCTCGACCCGGCCTTGCCGCTGCGCCGCGGCAAGGTGCGCGAGATAGGCGGCACGGGTCGGGCGGCTGCGCTCGGTGATACGGCGGGTAACCTCGGCGACGACAGGATGCAGCGACATGGCAACGGTCCGGACGGTAAAAAACGATACCCAGATGGTAGTTTTACTACAAATAAAAAGCAAGCCACCCCATCGGGCCGCTCGACCGACCGTCGTAAAAATGCCAAAAGATTCCCACGCTTATAAGGAATCGCGGCGATGTCACGCGCGGCTCGCTAAACTGGCTGGACAAGCCCTTACGCTTTGGTAGTATTACTACATTACCACTACCTGCCCCTCGGAGATCCGGCGTGAACCCTACCCCCGCTTTCGACATGGTGCTGTTCGGCGGCACCGGCGACCTGGTGATGCGCAAACTGCTGCCGGCGCTGTATCAGGCGCACGCCGCCGGCTCGCTCAACACCGACGGCCGCCTGCTGGCGCTCGGCCGCAAGGACTGGTCGCGCGAGCAATACCTCTGCTTCGTCGAGGAGCACGCCCGGGTTCACATCAAGGAATACTTCGATGCCGGCCAGTGGGCGCGCTTCTGCGAGCGCATCGACTACTACCGCCTCGACGCCTCCGACGCCGCCGGCTACCCCGGCTTGGCCGACAAGCTGTCCGGCCATCCGCAGCGGGTGGTGGTCTGTTACCTCGCCACCGCGCCCGACCTGTTCTCCGGCATCTGCGAGAACCTCGCCGCGGTCGGCCTGAACGACAAGCATGTGCGCGTGGTGCTGGAGAAGCCGCTCGGCCACGACCTCGACTCGTCCAACGCGATCAACGACGCGGTGGCGAAGCACTTCGCCGAGGACCAGCTGTACCGGATCGACCACTACCTGGGCAAGGAATCGGTGCAGAACCTGCTGGCGATCCGCTTCGGCAACGCGCTGTTCGAACCGCTGTGGCGGCGCGAGTGGGTGCGCGACGTGCAGATCACCATCGCCGAGGACCTGGGCGTGGAGAGCCGCGGCGACTTCTACGACGGAACCGGGGCACTGCGCGACATGGTGCAAAACCACCTGCTGCAGCTCTTGTGCTTCGTCGCGATGGAGCCGCCGGCCAGTCTCGACGCCGACGCGATCCGCGACGAGAAGCTGAAGGTGGTCAAGTCGCTGCGCCCGTTCACCCCCGACGACGTCGCCAACAAGACGGTGCGCGGCCAGTACAAGGCCGGCGCGGTCGGCGGCCGCCCGGTGAAGGGCTACCTCGACGAGGAACACATTCCGGCCGACAGCCACACCGAAACCTTCGTCGCAATCAAGGCCGAGATCGACAACTGGCGCTGGGCCGGCGTGCCGTTCTTCCTGCGCACCGGCAAGCGGTTGCAGGAGCGCGTCGCCGAGATCGTGATCAACTTCCGCGACGTGCCGCACAAGCTGGTGCCCGGTCCGACCGGCCTGTCGGCCAACCAGCTGGTGATCCGCCTGCAGCCGGAGGAGAGCATCCGTCTGCACTTCATGGCCAAGGCGCCGGGCGATTCGCTGGTGCTGCAGCCGGCCTATCTGAACCTCGATTTCCACGAGATGTCGCGCTCGCGCCGCGCCGACGCCTACGAGCGCCTGCTGCTCGACGTGATCCGCGGACGCCTGGCGCTGTTCATGCGTCGCGACGAACTGGTCGAGGCATGGCGCTGGGTCGAACCGATCATCGACACCTGGGAGGCGGCCACCACGCCGCCCAAGCAATACACTGCCGGCAGCTGGGGCCCGGCCGCGTCGAGCGCGCTGTTGTCGCGCAACGGCGTCGCCTGGCACGAGGAAAGCTGATACGGTTCGGCCAACCTTTTACGCGGGATACTGCATGAGCGTCATCTGGCATACCTTCGACACCCCGGCCGCGCAGGCCGAGGCCCAGGCCGCCGCCATCGCCGGGCGGCTGGCCGCCGCGATCGAGCGCGACGGCTCGGCCGCGCTGGCGGTCTCCGGCGGCAAGTCGCCGATCGCCCTGTTTGAGGCGCTGGCCGAGACCGACATCGACTGGGCGCGCGTCACCGTCACCCTGGTCGACGAGCGCATCGTGCCGGCCGACCACCCGGACAGCAACGCCCGGCTGGTGCGCGAGCACCTGCTGGTCGGCCGAGCCGCCGCGGCGCACTTCCTGCCGCTGGTCACCGACCCGGCCGACCCGGACGCCGACATCGCGCGCCTCAAGCATGAATTGCCGAGCTTGACCGTCGCGGTGCTGGGCATGGGCGAGGACGGCCACACCGCCTCGTTGTTCCCGCGCGCCGAGGGCCTGGCCGAGGGCCTGAACCCGGACGGCCACCAGCGCGTGCTGGCGATCACCCCGCCGGCCGCGCCACACCGCCGCCTGACGCTGACGCTGGCCATGCTCGCCGGTGCCGAGGCGCTGCAGCTGGCGATCGCCGGCGCCGCCAAGCGCACCATCGCCGAACAGGCGCGGCTTGATGCCAGTCGCTACCCGGTCGGCGCCTTCCTCGCGCTGCCGCTCACCGTGTACTGGTCACCATGAGCAGTCATCCCGATACCCCGCTGTTGGAATCCGGCAATCTGCTCGAACGGGTGCGCCTGGAACTGGCCAATCTGTCCGCCGCCGAACGCAAGGTCGCCGAGCTGGTGCTGGCCCAGCCCTACACGGTGATGCAGGAGGCGGTCGGCGAGATCGCGCGCCGCGCCGGGGTCAGCCAGCCGACGGTGATCCGCTTCTGCCGCTCGCTGGGCGTGTCCGGCCTGTCCGAATTCAAGCTGAAACTGGCCGCCAGCCTGATGCCCGGCGTGCCCTATGTGCACGCCACGGTGCGCCCCGACGACGCGATGCCCGACATCGCCGCCAAGGTCTTCGACAACACCGTCGCCGCGCTGATCGCCTGCCGCAATCAGGTCGAGCCGGCCACGGTCGAGGCGGCGGTCGAGGTGATGAACGGCGCGCGCCGCGTCGAGTTCTATGGCCTGGGCAACTCCGGCATCACCGCCGCCGACGCGCAGCACAAGTTCTTCCGCTTCGGCCTGCCGACCGTGTCGTACAACGACCCGCACGTGCAGGCGATGGCGGCGACCTTGCTGGGCGAGGGTGACGTGGTGGTGGCGATCTCCAACACCGGCCGCACCGTCGACCTGATCGAGGCGGTGACGCTGGCGCACGACAACGGCGCCACCGTGATCGCGATCACCAAGCCGCACTCGCCGTTGGCCGAATGCGCCGACCTGGTGCTGGCCGCCGACGTGCCCGAGGACGCCGACACCTACAGCCCGATGCTGTCGCGCCTGGTGCACCTGGTGCTGATCGACGTGCTGGCGGTCGGCGTCGCGCTCAAGCGCGGCCCGGCGCTGATCCCGCAACTGGAAAAAGTGAAACGCAGCCTGACCCGCAAGCGGCTGCGCCAACCGCCTCTGAACGACCAAGGAGAATCATGAGCCTGCTCACCGACCTGCCCGCCTGGAAGGCCCTATGGGACCACTTCGACGAGGCGAAGGACGTGCACATGCGCGATCTGTTCGCCACCGACCCGGGCCGCGCCGAGCGCTACTCGCTGGAAGTGGATGGCCTGTTTCTCGACTACTCGAAAAACCGCCTCGGCGACGAGACGCTGACGCGGCTGATGGCGCTGGCGCGCGAGGTCGGCCTGCCGGCCAAGATCAAGGCGATGTTCAAGGGCGAGAAGCTCAACACCACCGAAAACCGCGCCGCGCTGCACATCGCGCTGCGCAACCGCACCAACGCGCCGATCCGCGTCGACGGCGTCGACGTGATGCCGCAGGTCAATTCGGTGCTGGAACGGATGACCCGCTTCGCCCACGCGGTGCGCTCGGGCGAGTGGCTGGGCTACACCAACCAGCCGATCACCGACATCGTCAGCATCGGCATCGGCGGCTCAGACCTCGGCCCCTTGATGGTCTGTAGCGCGCTCAAGCCCTACGGCCACCCGCGCCTGAACATGCACTTCGTCTCCAACGTCGACGGCGCGCAGTTGAAGGAGACGCTGAAGCGGGTGCACTCGGAGACCACGCTGTTCGTGGTCGAATCGAAGACCTTCACCACCCAGGAGACGCTGACCAACGCGATCACCGCGCGCGAATGGTTCCTGGCGCGCTCGCTCGACGAGAAGGCGGTGGCCAAGCACTTCGTCGCGGTGTCGACCAACAAGCGGGCGGTGGCCGATTTCGGCATCGACCCGGCGAACATGTTCGAGTTCTGGGACTGGGTCGGCGGCCGCTACAGCCTGTGGTCGGCGATCGGCCTGCCGATCATGCTGTACCTGGGCGAGGAGAACTTCACCGAGCTGCTCAACGGCGCGCACAGCATGGACCAGCACTTCCGCAATGCGCCGCTGGAGGCCAACATGCCGGTGCTGCTGGCGATGATCGGCGTCTGGTACATCAACTTCTACGGCGGCGGTTCGCACGTGATCGCGCCGTACGACCAGTACCTGCACCGCCTGCCGGCCTTCATCCAGCAGCTCGACATGGAATCGAACGGCAAGCAGGTGATGCTGGACGGCAACCCGGTCGACTTCGAGACCGCGCCGATCATCTGGGGCGAGACCGGCATCAACGGCCAGCACGCGTTCTTCCAGCTGCTGCACCAGGGCACCCACATCTCGCCGATCGACCTGATCGCCTCGCTGGAAAACCGCTCCAGCCTGCCGGGCCACCACGAGATCCTGCTGGCCAACGTGTTCGCCCAGGCCGAGGCGTTCATGCGCGGCAAGACCGCCGACGAGGTGCGCGCAGAGTTGGCCGAACAGGGCCTGTCCGGCGACGCGCTGGAGACGCTGGTGCCGCACAAGGTGTTCGGCGGCAACCGCCCGACCAACACCCTGCTGATGTCGCGGCTCGACCCGCGCAACCTCGGCTCGCTGATCGCGCTCTACGAGCACAAGATCTTCGTGCAGGGGGTGATCTGGCACATCAACTCGTTTGACCAGTGGGGGGTGGAGCTGGGCAAGCAGCTCGCCAAGACCATCCACGCCGAACTGACCGGCAAGCTGAAGGACGCGCAGCACGACAGCTCGACTGCGCGCTTGATCCAGCTGTATCGCCAGGCGAACGGACGCGGCTGAGAATCGACTCTCACCGCGGCGGCGCGGGCGTGAGCTCGGAGGCGGGCAGTCGGCGCGCATGACTATCATGCATGCTCAGCGAGCAGGAACCCTGATGTACTACAGTACACAGCGGTTCCCGCACGCTGCCCGCCCAGGCGGACACCCGCTCGCGACGCGTTGAGCGCCGATTTTGCGATGCGCTCCTCGAGACACGATTCGCGCTATCATCCGCCCCTTTCCCTTCGAGACCACGCCGATGACCAATAACGACATCCTGCGCAGCCTGCGCTACCTGCTCGACAGCAGCGAAATCAAGATGATTGAGGTGATCGGCCTGACCGGCCAGCAAATCGACCGCGCGACGCTGGCCTCCTATCTGAAGAAAGACGAAGAGGAAGGTTTTGTCGACTGCCCGGCCGCGGTGCTGTCCGCCTACCTCGACGGCCTGATCATCGAACGGCGCGGCCCGAGCGACCGCCAGCCGCCGCTCGAACCGATGTCGCACAACCTGGTGCTGAAGAAGCTGCGCGTCGCGTTCGAGCTGCGCGAGGACGACGTGATCGCCACGCTGCAACTGGCCAACTTCCGCGTGTCGAAGCCCGAGCTGTCCGCGCTGTTCCGCAGCCCGGACCACAAGAACTACCGCCCCTGCGGCGACCAGTTCCTGCGCAATTTCCTCAAGGGCCTGACGATCCGGCTGCGCGGCTGAACCCCGACCATCGACACGGTAGCCGGCGCCCGCCGGCTACTCGACTTCATCGCCTCCTCTCCCGCCCCTTGATCAGCACTCGGCACGCAACCGCATCTCACGCCCCTCGCTCGTTTCAGCGCCACCTCATCCATACCGCTGCCCTGCCGCGCTACCCCGACCAACACGACTGGCTGCACCCCACATTCCGCTGGTTTTCAAGTGGACCTTCCCACCGTTATACCTTCTTCATCTTTCAATAAAATGCAAAAATAATGCGAAAACAATAAATCATTTGCTAAGCAATGCCGATGTAGCGTAACGTGTATCTATCCGCAAAGATGAGACTGGCTACCATCTTTCTATAAAGCAATATGCCGTTGCAGAAGCAGCATCGCCGGCATGCAGCATTGCCAATGCCTACACCGCCCGGCTGCGAGCTGCCTCGCAGACAGGTGAACGGTTTTCTTGTCTCTCTCCATCCTTTTCGCCACCGCAACCCGGTGGCGTTTTTTTGTGCCACGAAAAAACGCCACCACATCAGCGGTAGCGTCATCGGGGCCGGGGCCTAGAAGTTGTTCAGGCTCTCGCGAACGAAGGAGGTCAGCCAAGGCGAAATGGCGCGAAACAGCGCAATGTACACAGGTACATCTACATGTTGAGCAGGTGCTCAGCGAAACTGCCCGTCCGGCCAGCCGTAGCGGCGCAGATCGACCCGACCGCTGCCCTCGACCTCGATGCCCTCGGCGTCGAGCAACAGGCGCTGGTAGTCGGCCCCCGGCGTGCCGGGCCGGGCAATGCGTCCGCCGCTGCCGACCACCCGCTGCCACGGCACCACCGCCCAATCGGGCAGATGGCCGAGCAGGCGGCCGACATGGCGGGCGTGGCGCGGGTAGCCGGCCAGTTCGGCCAAGGTGCCGTAGGTGGTGACGCGGCCCGGCGGCACGGTGGCCAAGAGCGCCAGCACGGCGCGATCGAACTCTGGGCTCATCAGCGGTAGCGCGGGTCGGCGACGAAAGGGTTGTGGCGCTTCTCGGCGCCGATGGTGGTGAGCGAGCCATGGCCTGGGATCACCGTGGTGTCGTCGGGCAGCAGGAACAGCTTCTGCTGGATCGCGTCGATCAGCTGCTGATGGTTGCCCATCGGGAAATCGGTGCGGCCGATCGAGCCCTGGAACAGTACGTCGCCGGCCACCAGCAACTTGGCCGCCGCGCTGTAGAACACCACGTGGCCGGGGGTGTGGCCCGGGCAGTGGATCACCTCCAGCGTCTCCTCGCCGACCTTGACCGTATCGCCCTCTTCCAGCCAGCGATCCGGCGTCAGCGGCTCGCTGCGCGGAAAGCCGAACATCTGGCCCTGGCTGGGCAACTGGTCGAGCCAGAAGCTTTCGGCCGACTGCGGGCCTTCGATCGCCACGCCCAGCTCGGAAGCCAGCGCCGCCGCGCCGCCGGCGTGGTCGATATGGCCGTGGGTGAGCAGCAGCTTTTCGATGGTCAGGTCCTGAGCGTCGACCCAGCCCTTGATACGGGCGATGTCGCCCCCGGCATCGACCACCGCGGCGCGCCGGGTGACGTCGCACCACAGCACCGAACAGTTCTGTGCGAATGGGGTAACCGGAATCAGGTGGTAATGCAGGCTCATGACAGCGCTCCGACAAATAGTCTCATTTTGGCATGTCGTCCGGCTGTCACCAACCGTCACCCAAACGGCACACAGCGGGTCTGTCGCCGCGGCCGGGCCTGGCCGAAGATAACGGCGTCGCCGTTACCCCGAGATTCGAAAGGACGCCGCATGAAGTCCCTGCTGTTTGCCGCCGGCCTGAGCCTGGCGGCCGGCCTCGCCCACGCCGTCCCGCCGGGCGCGCCGGCGCTCGCCCAGCTGAAGGTGGAAAAGCTGCAAGTGCCCGAACCGGGCAAGGTCGTCGCGCACATTGCGCTGACCAATACCGCCGCCCAGCCGCGCTCGCTCGACAAGCTCAAGCTGTACGGCCGCGACGACCTGGGTCGCCGCCTGACCCCGGGGCTGATGGACCGCGAGCTGACCCAGGGCACCCTCCAGCCCGGCGCCACCCTGAACGGCGCAGTCGGCTTCGAGCTGGAACGCGGCCGGCGCCTCGACAGCGTCGAGATCGGCAGCTGGCCGGCAGCCAGCTAACTGCAGGTAGTAATCGTCGTGCCGCCGTGCCGCGCGCAGAACGCGCGCTTCTCGGCAGCACTCAATTGCTTGAATGCATACTCGGCCTTCAAGGCCGTCGAACGGTCATCGAACTCCACCGTCAGCAGGATGCGCTCGGGTCGATGCAGCCGGGTGTAACGCGCCCCCTTGCCGGCGGCGTGCGCGGCATAACGGCGCGCCACGTCGGTGCTGATACCGGTATAGAGCCGGCCACCGGCGCATTCGATCACATACAGGAACCAGGGCATCTCGGGTAGGGAAAACAGTCTCGGTCCGCCATGCTGCCGCGTCGCCGCCGCGCGGTCAAAGCCGATGCCGGCTGGCCATGGCGACGCAACGCCTAATCCGCCGCCCCCGCTGCCGGGCTAGCCGGCCCCCGCACCAACCTGGCTGACAACCCTTCTCCCCGCCCGAGACCTCCCTGCCCCTACACGCTCAAGCCCGCCGTGCGCTGAGTCGGTCCTGCCACTGGTACCAGGCGGTGCCGGCGAGGATCGCCAGCGGCCGTAGACCCGGCAGCGCCGGCAGTCGGTGCATCGGCAGCTGCTCGAACAGTGCAAAGCGCTCGGGCTCACCGCCGAGCGCCTCGGCGATCAGCTGGCCGGCCAGACCGGTTAGCGCCAGGCCGTGGCCGGAGAAGCCCTGGGCGAACAGGATGTTCGGCGCCAGCCAGCCGAAATGCGGCAGCTTGTTCAGCGTCACGTCGACATAGCCGCCCCAGGCGTAGTCGATGCGCGCATCGGCCAGTTGCGGGAACACCTTCAGCATCCTCTCGCGCGCATGCTCGGCGCGCTGCGTCACCAGCGGGCCGGCACGACCGCCGAACAACAGCCGGCCATCGCGCGAACAGCGGTAGTAATCGAGCACCTGATTGCAGTCGGCCACCGCCACCCCGGTCGGCAGGACGTCGTGCACCCGTTCGCCCAGCGGCTCGGTGGCGATAATGTGGCTCTCCACCGGCAGGATGGTGCGCGAGAGTTCCGGCACCTGCTCGAGGTAGGCATTGCCGGCCAGCACCAGGCTGCGGCAGCGCAGGCTGCCCCGAGCGGTGACGAGGCGCGGCGCCGCGCCGCGCTCGATACGCTCGACCGTGCTGTTCTCGTAGACCCGCACGCTGGCGGCGCGTGCCGCATCGGCCAGCGCCAGCGTGTACTTCAGCGGGTTCAGGTGCACCTCGTTCGCGTCGTACGCGCCGCCGACATAGCGCTCGCTGCCGATATGGCTGCGGATGCCGTCCCGATCGAGCAGTGTCAGCCCGTCGTAACCGTAGTCGCGGACGGCCTTCTGCTGCCAGGCAGCCAGGTCCGCCAGCTGCGCCGGGTTCAGCGCCGCATACACATAGCCGGGTTCGGCCAACTCGCAGTCGACGCCGAACTCGCCGACCTGGCGCTTCAGCCGCTCCAGGCCTTCCAGCGTCATTGCCCAGATCCGCTGCGCCGCCGCCACCCCCAGCGCCGCCTCGACCTTGTCCATGCTCGCGGCGAGACCGGCCAGCGCCTGGCCGCCGTTGCGCCCCGAGGCGCCCCAGCCGCACTGCCGCCCCTCGACCAGCGCCACATCGACGCCGGCGCGTGCCAGTTCCAGTGCCGCGGTCAGCCCGGTCAGGCCGCCGCCGAGCACGGCGACTTCGCACTGCTGCTCGCCGGCCAGCGGCGGCTGCGCTGCACGGGTGGGCAGGTCTTGGGCATAGGCCGCGTCGGCCGAAAAGGGTCGGATCATCATCGCCTCCAGGTAAGGCGTCCAGTCTGGCGTTGACAGCCCGCGCGGGGAAGCGGCAAATAGCGCAATACAGAATTGCGAAAGTGATAACAATGCCCGAGCTCGCCACGCTGCGCCTCTTGCTGCACATCGCCGACTACGGCTCCTTCGCCGGTGCTGCAGCGGCCTACCGGCTGACGCCGTCGCGCGTCACCCGGCAGATCCGCCAGCTGGAGCAGGAACTGGGCGCGGCACTGCTGTACCGCACCACCCGCCGCGTCGAGCTGAGCGAGGCCGGGCGCCGCTACCTGCCGCACGCCCGCGCCATCGTCGCCGCCGATGAAGCCGGCCGCGCCGCGCTGGCCGCCGCGCAGCAGGAGCCGACCGGCCTGCTGCGCGTCACCGCGCCGCTGCTGCTGGGCAATCTGTTCGTGGTGCCGGCGCTGGCGGACTTCCTGGCCCGCTATCCGGCGATCCAGGTCGAACTGAGCATCTCGGACGAGCGCTTCGACCTGATCGAGCGCGGCTTCGACCTGGGCATCCGCGAAGGGCCACAGCCCGACTCCAGCTTGCGCGCGCGCCGGCTGTTCCGCTATCAGCGTCTGCTGTGCGCCAGCCCCGCCTATCTGGCCGCACACGGCACGCCGACCGACCCCGATGCATTGGCCGAGCACGCCTGCCTGCGCTACGGCGATGCCGGCCGCGCGGCGCCGTGGCAGCTGGAACGGGCCGGCGAGTCCCGGCGACTCGATCCGCCGGCCCGGCTGCTCGCCAACGACCTGCAGTCGCTGTACCAGGCCTGCTTGGCCGGCTGCGGCATCGCCCGGCTGCCGCTGGAGCGGGTGCGCAACGACCTGGCCTGCGGACGACTGGCGCCGGTGCTGCCCGACTGGCGCTGCGGCGGCGCCGACGGCGAAGCGGTACTGTGGGCGGTCTTTCCGGAACGCTTGCAGAAATCGGTGCGACTCGCCGCGCTGCTCGACTGGCTGGCCGAACATCCGCCGGCCTGAGAACCTGCTCACGATCTCGTGAACGAAGGGTCAGACAAGGCGAAATGACGCGAAACAGCGGAATGGACAGGGAGTCCATGAGCATGTTGAGCGACATTTCAACGCAGGATCACCCGAGTGCAGCAGATCGTGAACAGGCTCTGAAACGACACACCCCGGTGCGCCTGAGGCGTCACCGGGGTGTGGGGGCAAGGTTGGCCGAACGGTTCGGCCAACCTTGGGGACTACTTACAGGCCGCCGTAGGAGTGCAGGCCCGACAGGAACATATTCACGCCGAGGAAGGCGAAGCTGGTGACGAAGATACCGATCACCGCCCACCACGCCAGCGGCGCGCCGCGCCAGCCCTTCACCAGGCGGATATGCAGCCAGGCAGCGTAGTTCAGCCAGACGATCAGCGCCCAGGTCTCTTTCGGGTCCCAGCTCCAGTAACCGCCCCAGGCATCGGCCGCCCACATCGCGCCGAGAATGGTGGCGATGGTGAAGAACAGGAAGCCGACCGCGATCGCCTTGTACATCATCTCGTCGATCACATCGGCGCTCGGCAGGCGGCGGGCGAACCAGCCCGGCTGCGCCTCGTCGCCGGCCGTCTCGGCGCGCTGGGCGTCGCGCAGCACGAACAGCTCGGCGATGCCCAGCATCGCCGACAGCGCGAACGAACCGTAGCCGACGAAGTTGGCCGGCACATGGATCTTCATCCACCACGACTGCAGCGCCGGGATCAGCGGTTGGATCTCGTGCGCCTGGCGGTCGAACGAGTACCACAGGATGAAGCCGACCGCTGCGGTGATCACCAGCAGCACGAAGGCGCCCAGCTGGCGGGCCGCGAACTTCGCTTCGTAGTACAGGTACATCAGCGCGGTGATCAGACAGAACAGCACGAACACTTCGTACAGGTTCGACACCGGGATGTGACCGACATCGCTGCCGATCAGATAGCTCTCGTACCAGCGCACGAACAGGCCGGTCAGGCCCAGCAACGCCGCCGACCAGGTCAGCCCGCTGCCCATCTTCTGCAGCGTGTCGGAGCGGCGGATCAGCCCGACCCAGAACACCGCCGTGGCCAGGAAGAACAGCGTGCACATCCACATGATCGCCGACTGGCTCGACAGCGCGTACTTCAGCCAGAACGCGGTCTGCGCGCGACCGAGATCGCCGTGGTACAGGCTGACGCCGGCCAGCGCCAAGGCGCCCGAGGCAGGGAAGAACGCCCGCCACGGCTTCCAGAACCAGCCGAGCGCCACCAGACCGAGCGCGGCACCGGCCAGGATCAGCTTCTCGTAGTAGTCGAGCACGTCGCCGTACAGCACGAAGGTATACGCGGCGGCGGCCAGCACCAGCAGCGCGTAGCCCCAGTCGACGGCCGACAGCCGCTTCAGGAGCGAGGGGTTTTCGTAAGAGTGGACCAATTCCATTAGGCGTCTCGCACTAACTGATTCAAAGATTCGGTATGGCGCGCAAAATCGCGATCCAGGTCACGGCTATGCCGGTTCGAGCTCATCGCCACGCGCACCTTGTCGCCGTAGCACAGCACCCATAGGCGCACTTCGCGCACGTAGAACATCAGCATGATGCCGATCACCAGCATCAGCGCGCCGAGGTAGACCAGATTCTTGCCCGGGCTGCGGGTCATCTGCAGGCCGGATGCCTGCACCTGCTCGAAGCCGGTCAGCTGCAGGAACACCGGCGAGCCATAGTCGTGCAGCGAGCTGACCCCGACCAGGCTGTCGAGCAGGAAGCGATAGTGCTTGGCATCCGGCGTCAGCGGCTTCACGCCGGCGCGCGCCTGCGCCACTTCCATCACATCGACCACTGCGCCCTGCAGAATCTTCACATAGGTCTGCGCCACCGCCTGGCGCTTGTCGGCCGGCACCCGGTCGTCCAGGAAGGTTTCGAGCCCGTTGAAACCGCCCTGTGCGAAGCGCGCCAGCACCCACTTCACGCTGCTCTGGAACTGCTGCTGCATCGCCGGGCTGATCGCCTGGCTCTGCATCGCCTTGGCGGTGGTGCGCGCCGCGATCTGGTCGAACAGCGCCGGGTCGAGCAGCGCCGCGCGCAGTCGCATGAAGGTGTCGAGCTTGCCGTCGTCATCCAGCGGCAGGCGCAGGAACTGGAACGGCTTGGCCACTTCGCTGCGCACGCCGCTGACCAGATAGTCCGCGCCGTCTTGCGTGATCGGCGCCATGTACTGCTGGTACTCGCGCGCCTGGCCCTGCGCGTCGCGCAGCTTGAAGGTGACGCTCGGGCCGACGTTCTTCAGCGCCTTCTCGTGCTTCACCTCGCGCGCATCGTGCATCCGCTCGGAGAAGCTCTTCTCGCCCCCTGCTTCGCCGCCCATGCTCTCGATATTAAAGACGCGCAGCTCGCCGAACTCCAGCTGGTAATCGCGACCGTTCGCGGTCAGCGGCTGGCTGGCCAGCGAGGTACCGCGCAGCATCACCGGCGCCATCGCCGGCTGCGCCAAGTTCCAGCCCTTCAGCTGCAGCGGAGAGCCGCCGTCGCCGAAGCTGGCCTGGTAGATCGCTACGCCGTCGATGATCAGCGGGTGGTTGACCTTCACCTTCGCCGGGGTTTCCTTGCCGGTCTTCTTGTCGGTCACCACGATGTCGCTGGCGAACAGCTTGGGCATGCCGTTACTGTAGTAGTCGACATAGAACTTCTTCAGCGTGACGATGAACGGCAGCTCCTGCACCAGGTAGCCGTTGCCGGCGTTCAGGAAGATCACGTCAGCGCTCCTGTTCTCGGCAATAGTAACGTTGCCGCGAAACGACAGGTTGCCGGCTGACAGACGGCTGGGCTCGGGAATCTGGCTTTGCGGGATGTCGCGCGTCTCCGGCACCACCTTGCCGATCAGCTCGCCCAGCTTCAACGGCAGGTTGCCGTCCAACAGGCCGCCGATGCAGATCACCACCATCGCGATGTGCGCGAAGAAATAGCCCAGCCGGTTGGCGGCGCCCTTCTTCGCGGCGAACAGCGTCGCGCCGTCGTCACGCTCGCGCACCTTGAAGCGGTAGCCCTGCGCGCTCAGGTAGGCGGCCAGCTTCTCTGGCTTGATGTTGCCGTCGAGCTCGACGCTGTGCTTCATCGCCTGCAACGACACATTGCTCGCCTTGTCGCGGTAGCCCTTCATCTCCTTGATGAAGCCTGGGCCGTTGCGCACGATGCACAGCGTGGTCGATACCACCAGGAACGTCAGGATCACCAGGAACCAGGCCGAATGGTAGACATCGTAGAGACCCAGCGCTTCGAACACGCGGAACCAGAACGGCCCGAACTCGAAGGCGTAATTGGGATACGGCTCGTTCTGCTTGAGCACCGTGCCCACCACCGAGGCAATCGCCAGGATGGTCAACAGGCCGATGGCAAAACGCATCGAGCTCAACAGCTCGAACAATGAAGAGCCAAAACCGGCCTGGCGTTTGCTTGTTTTCATTTATTTGTACGGCACAAAAAAAGGGAAGCCCCGAGCGGGCTCCCCTTTTGAGTAAGACGGGGCGCGAAAGTTGCGCCCGACACCGCACCGGCGGTGCGGGGCCTCGACGAGGCGTGGAGTCGCTGACAACGTCCGGCAACACCGGATCCGGCCATAACGGGCCGCCGCAGACAGTACCGCGAGCACCACCCCCACGCAACACGCCGGGGAGGGCTCGTCAGCGCAGCGCTTAGCGCAGGCCGGAGATATACTCGGCCACCGCCTTCATCTCGGCATCGCTCATCCGCGACGCGATATCGGACATCACCGGGTTCTTGCGCTCGGTTCCGGCCTTGAAGTTGTTCAGCTGCGTCAGCACGTAGGCCGAATGCTGGCTGCTCACGCGCGGGAACTTGTCCGGGATGCCGGAGCCGGCCGGGCCGTGGCAAGCCATACAGGCCGGCACATGGGTGTTCGCATTGCCGACGCGGTAGATCTGCTTACCCAGGGCCATCTGCGACTTGTCGTTGGCCTCGCGCGGCTTGATCTTCTGCGAGCTGAAATACGCAGACACGTTCCACATATCGTCATCCGACAGCGGTGCGGCCATACCCATCATGATCGGGTTCTTGCGCACATTGCCTTTGAACGCCTTCAACTGCTCGTAGATATACTTCTGGTGTTGACCGGCCAGCGAAGGGTTGGCCGAAGCTGCGCTATTGCCGTCAACACCATGGCAGGCGGCACACACCTGATCCACGATCAGCTTGCCCTTTGCCGGATCGCCTTTATAGACTGGGCTGGCGGCGAAAGCGCTGCCGGCCAGTGCGAAGGCGGCCAGCGCCAAGAGCATCTTAGGTTTCATGGTCGCTCCTTAGGTGAATGCGGAAACTGTCTGCACAAGAGTGGCAATTCTAAACCTGCTATTCTATACCAACTGATTTCTGCCTTACTACTATGTCTATCTTTCAGAACGCCACATTTTATACCACTGTCAACCACCTGAAAGATCTTCCGCCGACCCGGGCCGAGGTTGCTTTCGTTGGCCGTTCCAACGCGGGCAAGTCCAGCGCAATCAATACGCTGACCAACCGCACCCGGCTCGCCTACGTCTCCAAGACCCCGGGGCGCACCCAGCACATCAACTTCTTCGACCTGGGCAACGAGCGGTTCATGGTCGACCTGCCCGGCTATGGCTACGCCCAGGTGCCGGAACCGATACGCGCCCACTGGATACAGCTGCTCGGCCGTTACCTGCAGAGCCGCCAGAGCCTGGTCGGGCTGATCCTGATCATGGACGCGCGCCATCCGTTGAAAGAGCTCGATGTGCGCATGCTCGACTTCTTCGGCGACACCGGCCGGCCGGTGCACATCCTGCTGTCCAAGGCCGACAAGCTGTCGCGTCAGGACCAGGCCAAGACGCTGGCCAAGGTGAAAGAGGCACTAGCCGACCGCGCCGCGCAGCAACCGGTCAGCGTGCAGCTGTTCTCCAGCCTGAAGAAGCAGGGGATGGACACGGTAGAGAAGGTGGTCGCCGACTGGTTCGCGCTCGCCGACGAGACCCAGACGCCGCCCGAGGACGACGCCTCCGGCAGTTGAACCCATTCGGGAACTTTAGCGCGCCGCTCACCACTAAAACGCAGGCGTCATTTTGGCGCCTCCCGCTACCCTCCCTGAGCGGGTGCCTTGATCTGACATTGAGGCGCTTCTAACCCCGGCCCACCCCCAGTGGGGCCGGGGTTTTTTACGCCCGGTGCCAGGGCATAAAAAAAGGCGAGGAACCGTTGGTTCCTCGCCTTTTCTGGTATTGATTGTGCCGTCGCCTTAGCTGGTGGTCACCTGGGCGGTCACGCTCAGCTGCGATGCGGTCTTCTGTGCATCGGCCTGGTTGTCGAACGGGCCCATGCGCACGCGATAGTTACCCTGCTGGTTGACGATGCCGAGCTTGGCGTCCTTCTGACGGTCGAACTGGGCGACCAGCTCCTTCAGACGCGCTTCGGCACTGGCAAGCTTGGAAAAGCTGCCCAACTGCAGGTAGACCGGCTTGGCCTCGTCGGCCTCGGCCGAACGATCATTGTGCGCTACCGCTTCGCCGCCGGCTGCCGGCCAGACACGTTCGATACGTACCTTGGCACTACCATTCTTGACGAAGCCAAGCTTGTAGGCAGCCGCGTAAGACATATCCATCACGCGATGCGGGTGGAACGGTCCACGGTCGTTGATCTTCACGATCACTTCCTTGCCGTTCTGCAGATTGGTCACCCGCGCATAACTCGGGATCGGCAGCGTCGGATGCGCCGCGGTCATCGCGAACATATCGTAGCGTTCACCCGAGGTGGTCTTGCGACCGTGGAACTGCTTGCCGTACCAGGATGCTCGCCCCACAACCTCGTAGGGTTTGGCGCTGGTATCCGGACGGAAACTCATGCCCATTGCGGTATACGGGCGGTTGGCGGACCGGATGAGCGGCTCGTTCTGTGGCACCGCATCGGGCACCAGCTCCAGGTTCACTGGAATATGATCGGCCGGGCCGTCTTTCTGGAAATAGGCGCCTTTATTGGCGACCTTCTTGGGCTGACTAGTGGCACTGGCGGGCTTTACGGTGGAACAAGCCACGAGTACCAGACTGAGAAAAGCTAGCCACAGCCATCGGAGAACAGGTTTCATATACCTCCCTTATGCTGTTGTGCCAACAGTGAACTTCAACTTCCTCCCTGAAAGCCGGTTTGACGCCAGGCTTCGAACACTGTCACCGCGACGGCGTTAGACAGGTTCATGCTGCGGGAATCCGGTCGCATCGGCAGCCGGATCCGGCGCTCGGCGGGAAAGCGTGCAAGCACATCTTCCGGCAGGCCGCGCGACTCGGGGCCGAACAGCAATACATCCCCGGGGAGGAAAGCCACCTGGTCATGACGGGTGGCACCCTTGGTGGTGGCGGCGAAGATTCGACGACCCGACAAAGCGGTCAGGCAAGCGTCAAAGTCTTCATGAACCACCAGCCGGGCATACTCGTGGTAGTCGAGTCCGGCTCGACGCAATTTAGCGTCGTCGAGCGGGAAGCCCAGCGGTTTGACCAGGTGCAGTTCACAGCCGGTGTTGGCACATAATCGAATCACATTGCCCGTATTGGGCGGGATTTCCGGCTGATAGAGAACTACGGTAAACATTGATAGCGAGGCGGATTGTTCCAAGGAATCAAACGCTTGGTCAAGTTTTTGAAGAAATTGCCCGTGCCAGCACCCTGGCAGAGACCCGTTTTACCCCCTGTTTTTTCAGCGCCAGGGCCAGTGCGGAAAGGGTCGATCCGGAGGTGGCGACATCATCCACCAACAGCACGTGAAGCCCTTTTACCGCAGGATCTACGCCAAAAGCATCGCGTAAATTCCGGCGCCGTTCGGCCAGCGTCAAACGGGCCTGCGGAGGTGTGTTGCGTTTCCTCCACACTCCATCCGCCGAAAACGGGCTGGCCAGTGTAGCAGCGAACGCGCGCGCCAGCACCTCGCTCTGGTTAAAGCCCCGTTCGGCCAACCTTGCCGGCGCCAACGGCACCGCCATTACCAAATCTGGTTTTTCGCCGAAATTATCGACATTTAGCGTAAAAACATCGGCCATCACCCCGGATAATTCGTATCGACGACCGTATTTCCACGCATGAACCAGCCCGGCGAGCGGAAAATCGAAGCGCAACACCGCGTCGAGACGGTCGAAACCTGGCGGTTCGCGCTGGCATTGACCGCATAGGGGCGCCGCAACCGCCAGCGGAATGGCGCAGCGCGGGCAAGATGGGCCATGAAACCACGGCAATTCACCTTGACAATCTTCGCAAATACCGATAGCGAAATTGGCCTTGCCGCACAGCACGCAATGCCGCGTAAAAAATGGACAGCTGTTAATAAAACGGTCCAGTAGGTTTGACAGCTTAAGAGGCATCGCGCAGCATGGCTCGCAGTGTTGATCCTTAAATGTCTTAGTCGACAAATACTGCCATGTCATCTAATCAGATCGTTTTCCAGCGTCCCGCCACCTTGCATCAAGAATCCGGCCAATGGTCGGTCGCCGAAGTCGAGGCGCTGTACGCGCTACCGTTCATGGAGCTGGTCTTCCGCGCCGCCGAGGTGCATCGCCAGTATTTCGACCCGACCCGGGTACAGCTGTCGACGCTGCTGTCGATCAAGACCGGCGGCTGCCCGGAAGACTGCGGCTACTGCCCGCAGTCGGTACACCACGACACCCCGGTGGCGAACCAGCCGATGATGACGGTCGACGAAGTGGTTGACGCCGCGCGGGCTGCCAAGGCCAATGGCGCCGGACGCTTCTGCATGGGTGCCGCCTGGCGCGGCCCTAAAGATGCCGACCTGGAGCAGACGCTGGATATGGTGCGCCAGGTCAAGGAACTGGGCCTGGAGACCTGCGCCACCTTCGGCCTGTTGAAGGATGGCCAGGCCGAGAAGCTGAAGGGCGCCGGCCTCGACTACTACAACCACAATCTGGACACCGCGCCGGACAAATACGCCGACATCATCCAGACCCGCGAGTACGAAGACCGCCTCGACACGCTCGGCAAGGTGCGCGGCGCCGGCCTGTCGGTCTGCTGCGGCGGTATCGTCGGCCTGAACGAAACGCGCGAGGACCGCGCCGGCCTGATCACCCAGCTGGCCAACCTCGAGCCGCAGCCGGAGTCCGTGCCGATCAACAGTCTGGTGAAGGTGGAAGGCACGCCGCTGGAGGGTGCCGAGGAGCTCGACTGGACCGAGTTCGTGCGCACCATCGCGGTGGCGCGGCTGACCATGCCGGCGAGCTATGTGCGCCTGTCGGCTGGCCGACGCAGCATGCCCGAGGCGATGCAGGCACTGTGCTTCCTGGCCGGCGCCAACTCGATCTTCTACGGCGACAAGCTCTTGACCACCGGCAACCCGGACGTGGAAGCCGACCGCGTGCTGCTGACCAAGCTCGACCTCGCACCGCTTTAAATCACCACCCTGAGCACCACCCGATTGGCCGAAACACTCTCTATATAATGAGAGCGCTTCGGCCAAGCTTTTTTGTGGAGACCGCCATGCGCCCGACTCAACTGACCGACGCACTGTCGGCCCTATCCGACGCACACCGCTACCGACAGCGCACCCTGCTCGACAGCCCCCAGGGCCCCCGGCTGACGATCGACGGCCGCGAGTTCGTCTCGTTCGCCAGTAACGACTATCTCGGCCTGGCCAATCACCCGCGCCTGATCGAGGCGGTACAGGAAGGCGTGGCACGCTGGGGGGTCGGCGGCGGCGCCTCGCACCTGGTCGCCGGCCACTTCGCCGCGCATGAAGAAGCCGAGGCGGCACTCGCCGACTTTGTCGGCACCGAGGCCGCCTTGCTGTTCTCGTCGGGCTACGCCGCCAATCTCGGCGTACTCACCGCCTTGCTCGATCGCCACGCCACCGTCTTCGCCGACAAACTCAATCACGCCTCCCTCAATGACGCCTGCGTATTATCGCGTGCTGTTTTTAAGCGTTTTAAGCATAATGACCTCGAACAGCTCGCCGAGATGCTTGAACAGAGCACCGCAGGCACCCGGCTGATTGCCGTCGACTCGGTCTACAGCATGGATGGCGATGAAGCGCCGTTGGCCGGGCTGCTGGCCCTGGCCGAACGCTACGACGCCTGGCTCTATCTCGACGACGCGCACAGCTTCGGCGTGCTCGGCGACGGGCGCGGCAGCCTGGGGGAATGTCCGGCGCTGGCCGGCTCGGACCGGGTGATCGTGATGGCGACGCTAGGCAAGGCCGCCGGGGTCGCCGGCGCCGCGGTGCTGGGGTCGAGACGGCTGATCGATTGGCTGGTCAACAAGGCGCGCAGCTACATCTATACGACCGCGCAACCCCCGGCGCTGGCCTGCGCCATCAGTGCCAGCGTGGCGCTGTTACGCGAGGAAGGCTGGCGACGCAAACGTTTGTTCGAACGCGTGCAACAATGTCGTGTCATGATATCCGCCGGAAGGTTTATGCTAGGAGACTCTCGCACGCCGATCCAGCCTCTGCTGATCGGCAGCGACGCCGATGCCTTGCGGGTTGCGGCGGCGCTTCGCGACGCCGGGCTATGGGTACCGGCAATCCGTCCACCGACGGTGCCGCAAGGCAGTGCCCGACTGCGCATCGCGCTGTCGGCCGCGCATAGCGAAGTCGATTGCCGGCTGCTGGCCGGGGTGCTGCAACAACTAGAATAAGGGGGCCCCGTCGGCCGTGTGTCGTGCTCGCCACCGATCGGGGAATGTCAGGCAGGCGATGAAATGGCGTGCGGCAGCGGTATCGAGCGATGCCGTGTGGTCCATCCGCTAAAGAAAATGCCCGGCCTGTCGTAGTGTGTATATATGCTGAAAGCGCCACGATCATTCGATGACAAGCACGGCTGACAATCTGCTAACGCCGCCGGCTGCGCTCGACAACGCCCTGGCCCTGCTGGCCCGACACGGTTCGCTGTCGGGCATCGCCATTTGGGCGCCGCGTGGCAGTCGCTGGCAACGCCTGGCGGAGTTCGGCAATGCCGACACGCTGCCCAGCGCCGATGCCCTGCAGGCCGGCCTTGCCGCGCCGGTCGATGGCGGGGCGCTGCGTCTTCGCGAGGCGGAGCAGACGGTCGGCTGGCTGGTCTGGCGCGGCGAGGCCGGCCCCGAGCTCGATGCGCTCGCCGAGCTGATGACCGGTCATCTGCTGTGCGTGCGCCTGCGCGATGCGCTGACCGTCTCCCGCCTGTCCCACGAAATCCTGCTCGACATCAGCCAACTCGGCCACCAGTGCGGCCATACCGAAGAATTGGCCCAGCAGTTCCTGCGCCGGCTCGAACGGCTGATGGACGCCCAGCACTGCTATATCGCGCTGCTCGACGACGAGCACGCCACCTTGCGCTTCCCCCTGTACCGCGATGCGCGCCATCCGCTCGACGCGGGCCAGCCCGCCGGCGATACGCTGCCGGCGCGCCTGGCCGACCATCTAATGAAGTCGGGCCAGCCATTGCACTACAGCCGCGACGCACTGGCACGGCTGGTTCAGGAACAGGGTTGGCCCTGCCCGCCGCACCTGCCGCTGCCCAGCAGCGGCATGGCCGTACCGCTGATCAATGCGCTCGGTCAGCCGATCGGCGCGCTGGTGCTGCAACGCTATCAGGGCGAGGCACTGTCCACCGCCGAACAGGCCAGCCTGCTGCTGGTCGCCCGCCACCTCGGCTTCGCCCTCGACACGCTGCGCTACCCGGGCCTGTTGGAGCGCCAGGTGCAATGCCGCACCAGCGATCTGGAGGGGGTGAATGCCCGGCTGCGCGCCGAGGTCGCCGACCGCCAGCACCACGAACGGCTGCACGGCGTGCTGTACCGCATCGCCGAACTGGCCAACACCAGCCTGTCGCTCGGCGCCTTCCTCGCCGGCCTGCACCGGCTGCTGGCCGAGCTGATGCCGGCCAGCCACTGCCTGGTCGCGCTGTACGACGCCGGCCAGGATCTATTGAGCTTTCCCTACGACTCGGGCAGCGGCAGCACCGCACCGCGCCGTCCAGGGCGCGGCCCGATCGAGCAGGTGTTGCACAGCGGCCGGCCGCTCATGGCCACCAGCAACGCCCAGGGCGAGAGCAGCCGGGTCAATTGGCTGGGCGTGCCACTGTTCAGCGAACACAATCTGTTGGGCGTGCTGGCGGTGTCGAGCGACGACGGCGCGGTGCGCTTCAGCCTGCGCGAGCAGGAAATCCTCGAGTTCGTCGCCAACCACATCGGCGCCGCGCTGTCGCGACTGCGCGCGCTCGAGGCGCTGCAGGGCAGTTATGCCGCGCTCGAGGCGCGGGTGCGCGAGCGCACCAGCGAGCTCGACGCGGCCAATGCCCAGCTCAAGTACGACAGCCTGCACGATCCGCTGACCAACCTGCCCAACCGCGCCTACTTCGCCCGCATGCTGCGCGAGAGCTGGGAGCAGTTCGTCGGCGGCGGCCCACGCTTCGCGGTGCTGTTCATCGACCTGGACCGCTTCAAGCGCGTCAACGACACGCTCGGCCACCTCGCCGGCGACCACCTGCTGTTCGAGGTCGGCGCGCGGCTGCACCGCTGCCTGCGCCAGACCGACTTCCTGGCCAGGATCGGCGGCGACGAATTCGCGGTGCTGCTGTCCGAGGTGAAGAGCTTCGACGACTGCGAGCCGATCGCGCGGCGCATCGTCGCCGAGTTCGAACACCCGGTGATCCTGCACAGCCGCGAAGTGTTCACCTCGGCCAGCGTCGGCGTGGTGCTGGCCGACCGCGACCTGTACCACCAGGCCGACGACCTGCTGCGCGACGCCGACCACGCGATGTACCGCACCAAGCAGCAGGGCCGGCACGGCTACACCCTGTTCAACCATGCGCTGCGCCGCGACCAGGCCGACCAGCTGGCGCTGGAAACGGAACTGCGCCGCGCGCTGGAAGAACAGGACCAACTGATCCCCTATTACCAGCCTTTCGTGCACGCGATCACCGGCGAGCTGGTCGGCTTCGAGACGCTGGTGCGCTGGCGCCACCCGGAACGCGGCATGATGTCACCCGCCGCCTTCCTGCCGGTGGCCGAAGAAAGCGGCCTGATCGTGCGGCTGGACCGCTATATGATCGAGGCCGCCTGCCGCCAGCTGACCCGCTGGCAGCTGACCGGCCGGGTGCCGGCCTCGCTGGCGCTGCACATCAACCTGTCCTCGTCCAACTTCCACGATCCCGGCTTTGTCGCCTGGCTGACCACGCTGGTGCGTCAGCTCGACCTGCCGCCGGACACGCTGTACCTGGAGATCACCGAAAGCGCGCTGATCGACGAGCCGGACACCGCCGCGATGGTGATGACCGCGCTGCGCAAGCTCGGCGTGCGCCTGGCGCTGGATGACTTCGGCACCGGCTACTCGGCGCTGTCCTATCTGCACCGCTACCGCTTCGATAAACTGAAAATCGATCGCGCCTTCGTCAGCGAGGTCGACAGCAAGGACGAGGCCGACGCGATCGTGCGCGCCATCCTGGCGCTGGCCAAGGCACTCGGCCTGGAAGTGGTGGCCGAGGGGGTGGAAACCGAAGGCCAGTTGCGCCGTCTAAGCGAGATGGGTTGCCACACCCTGCAGGGCTACTATTTCGCGATGCCGGCGCCGGCCGAGCAACTGGATTGGTCACGGCTGGCGGCACCGCTCGTCGAGGTGACCGATCATGTCGCACCCGCTTGCCAGCCAGTTTAATCGTCTGCGCTACAACCTCTACGCGCCGTTCTACGACCGGATCGCGGTCCTGTTCGCCGCCCAGCGGCGCCGCTCGATCAACCTGCTCGAACCGCTGGCCGACGAACGGCTGCTGATCGTCGGCGCCGGCACCGGCCTCGACCTCGACTTCCTGATGCCCTGCCACCGGCTCACCGCGATCGACATCTCCCCCGGCATGCTCGCCAAGTTGCAGGAGCGCGCCCGCGAGCTCGGCCTCGGCATCGAGACGCGGGTGATGGACGGCGAGCGGCTGGCCTTCGCCGACGGCGAGTTCGACGCGGTGGTGCTGCACCTGATCCTGGCGGTGATCCCCGACCCGATCGCCTGCCTCAAGGAAGTCGAACGGGTACTGAAGCCGGGCGGCCGCGTCGTGGTGTTCGACAAATTCCTGCCCGACACCGGCCGGGCCGGCCTGCTGCGCCGTTCGGCCAACCTGTTGACCCGGCTGATCGCCACCGATATCAACCGTCGGCTCGGCGATCTGGTCGCCGCCACTCACCTGATCAAGACCCACGACGAAGCCGCCGGCCTGGGCGGCTTCTTTCGCATCGCACTCTTGCGCAAATAGCGTTTTACCCGCATCTTGCGCCGATGGATTGCTTTGTTGAGACGCTGGGCCACGGCCCGGACGTAGTACTGCTGCACGGCTGGGGCCTACACGGCGGCGTGTTCGCCCGGGTGGCCGAACAGCTGGCCGATAGTTACACGCTGCATCTGGTCGACCTACCCGGTCATGGCGCCAGCGCCCTGCCCGACGGCCCCTATACCGGCGAGGCGATCGCCGACCTGTTGGCCGAACAGTTTCCGCTGCCGCTGCAGCTGGTCGGCTGGTCGCTCGGCGGCCTGATCGCCCAGCACTGGGCTGCCCGCCATCCCGACACGGTGCAGAGCCTGACGCTGGTGGCCACCAGCCCGCGCTTCGTGCGCGACGAGAGCTGGGATTTCGCCCAGCCGCGCGCCCAGATCGAAGCGGTCGGCGCCAACCTCGACACCAGCTTCGAACTGACGCTGGAGCGTTTCCTCGCCCTGCAGACCCTTGGCGCCCCGGCCGCGCGCGACACCTTGAAGGCATTGCGCGAGCTGCTGTTCGCGCACGGCCGCCCGCAAGGACTGTCACCCGCGTTACAATTACTGCTGGATGCCGACGCCCGCGCGATCGCTCCTGAGATCGCCTGCCCGACCGCGCTGTTGTTCGGCGTGCGTGACATGATCACCCCGATCGGCGCCGGGCGCTGGCTCGCCTATGCGCTGCCGGACGCCATCCTGACCGAATTCCCGCAGGCCTCGCACGCGCCCTTCCTGTCGCACGAGACCGATTTTGTGGCGGCGCTGCGCCGTCACCTGGACCACCACGCATGAGCGAAGCCTTTTACACCGACAAGGCGCGGGTACGCGCCGCCTTCGAGCGCGCCGCCGCCAGTTACGACTCCGCCGCCGTGCTGCAGCGCGAAGTCTCCGACCGCATGGCCGAACGGCTCGCCTATATCAAGCACGAGCCGGCGGTGATCCTCGACGCCGGCAGCGGCACCGGCTACGGCGCCGCGCAGCTGCGCGAACGCTATCCGGATGCCCGGATCATCGAGCTGGACCTGGCAGCGGCGATGCTGCAGGCCTCGCGCGCCAAGCAGCAGGACGGCGCCGGCTTCTTCGGCCGACTCTTGGGCAAGTCCCGCTCGCCCTGGCAGGTGTGCGGCGACCTGGAAGCGCTGCCGCTGGCCGACCAGAGCGTCGACATGATCTGGTCCAACCTAGCGATCCAGTGGGTTAACGTGCCGGACAGCGTGTTCGCCGAATTCCGCCGCGTGCTCAAACCGGACGGGCTGGTGATGTTCTCCACGCTCGGTCCGGACACGCTGCTGGAATTGCGCGCGGCGTTCGGCGGCATCGATGGCGCCACCCACGTCAACCAGTTCATCGACATGCACGACCTGGGCGACGCGCTGGTGCGCACCGGCTTCGGCGAGCCGGTGATGGACATGGACAAGATCGTGCTGACCTACGACGACGCCCGCGCGGTGATGCAGGACCTCAAGGCGATCGGCGCGCACAACGCCACCGGCGGTCGCGGCCGCGGCCTGATGGGCAAGCACGCCTGGCAGCAGGTATGCACCGCCTACGAGGCGCGCCGCCGCGATGGGAAACTCCCGGCGACTTACGAAGTCGTATATGGGCACGCCTGGTTCGGCCGACCCAAGCAGAAAGCCAATCTGCTGCCCGACGGACGCCAGGTGATCGAATTCACCAAGCCCGGTCAAGCGCCGCGCTGAACCTAACTTTGAGAACATGCCCAGGCCGGCGACCCCGGCCTTTTTCAATGATGAAATCACTGTTACGCCCCCTTGCCCTACTGGCCGCGCTGACGCTGGCCGCCTGTACCTCGATCACCGCACCAACCCCGACCTCCCCGCCGGCCGAGGTGAAACCACCGCCGAAGCTGAAGATCGCGCTGGCGCTCGGCGGCGGTGCCGCCAAGGGCTTCGCCCATATCGGCGTGATCAAGGTGCTGGAGAACGCCGGCATCAAGGCCGACATCGTCACCGGCACCAGCGCCGGCGCCTTGGTCGGCAGCCTGTACGCGTCCGGCCTGAACGGCTTCCAGCTGCAGCAGAAGGCGACGCAGCTCGACGAGACCAACCTGGCCGACCTCAGCCTGTCGAGCGACGGCGTGATCAAGGGCGAGGCGCTGGCCGACTACGTCAACCGCCAGGTCGGCAACCGCCCGATCGAGAAGCTCGCCCGCCCGTTTGCCGCGGTCGCCACCGACTTCGACAGCGGCACGCGCATGGTCTTCCGCACCGGCAACACCGGCCAGGCGGTACGCGCATCGGCCAGCATCCCCAACGTGTTCCAGCCGGTGGCGATCGCCGGCCACCGCTACGTCGATGGCGGGCTGACCAGCCCGGTGCCGGTCAGCGCGGCGCGCGAAATGGGTGCCAACTTCGTGATCGCGGTCGACATCTCGGCGCGGCCACGCGCCGGCAGCGGCGGCGGCTTCCTGTCCATCCTCGACCAGAGCCTCAACATCATGAGCGTGCCGATGCTGCAGCAGGAACTGAAGCAGGCCGACGTGATCATCCGTCCGCAGGTACAGCACATCGGCACCACCGGCTTCGCTCAGCGCAACCAAGCGATCCTGGAGGGCGAAAAGGCCGCCGCCCAGGCGGTGCCCATCATCAAGAAGCTGCTGGCGCAGAAGGCCCAGCAGATGACACTGACCGCCGCCCAGCCGCATTGATCCGGCCCGGCCATGCCGACCATGCCGTCCACCCGGGCGGCATTTTTTTGCGCACAAGGCCGGCGCCGCCGTGTTACAAAGAACCGATCCCCCATGGAGTCGCCTCGATGATCACCCTGTACGGCGCCGCGCTGTCCCCCTACTACAACAAGGTCAAGATCGCCCTGCTCGAAAAGGGCGTGAATTTCCAGGAAGTGTTCACCCCGCCGTCGCAGGCGCCCGAGCTGCTGGCCAAGAGCCCGATGGGCCGCATCCCCTATGTCGAGATCAACGGCAGCCCCTTGGCCGAATCGACGGTGATCCTCGAGTGGCTAGAGGACGCCTACCCGACCACCGCACTATTGCCGCCGACCCCGCTCGGCCGCGCCCACGCGCGCGAACTGACCGCGCTGTTCGAGCACTATCTGTTCGAACCCGCCTTCCTGCTGATCCGCCATCTGATCTGGGGCACCCCGCTCAGCGACGCCCAGCGCGACCAGGTGCTGGTCGACATGCAACAGGGCCTCGCCGCCGTGCTGCGGCGCGCCAAACTGGCCCCGTGGCTGACCGGCGACGGCTTCACCTTCGCCGATATCAGCGCTGCCGCAATGCTGCCGGCCATCGCCGAGTCGACGCGCGCGCTGTGCGGCGAGAGCTTCATCGACCAGTCGCCGCAGCTCACCGCGCTGTACCAGCAGTTGGCCGAACGCCCCAGTGTGGCGCGCTGCTGGGCCGACCGTGGCGACGCCTTCGAACGCTTCCGCCGCTGGCGCCAGATGCAGGCGCAGACCGCCGACTGAGCCGCCGCACCGGCCTTACGACACCCCGCCCCGGCGGGGTGTCGGCGTTTTCAAGCCATTGGCACGACAATCGTCTTGAAATAATGGCAAATGCATCAAATTAGTTCGTTCCTCAATCAAGATGGCTGCGCCGACCTACCGTTCACGGCACGTCGCTCAGCCCCCCGAAACGACATGATGCGATTCTCCCGCCGGCTCGCCCCGGCCCTCACCCTTGCCGCCGCGCTGCTGGGCACGGCCTCCACTAGCCATGCCGAGCCGGTCGCTCAGGCCCGCACCCAGGCGCCCGGTTTCTACCGGATGGCGCTGGGCGATCTCGAAGTGACCGCGTTGTACGACGGCTATGTCGACCTCGACCAGAAGCTGCTCAAGGGCATCGCCGCCAAGGATCTGCAGACGCTGTTTGCGCGCAGCTTCATCGATGGCCAGCGCGGCGTACAGACCGCCGTCAACGGCTACCTGATCAACACCGGCAAGCAGCTGGTGCTGATCGATACCGGCGCGGCGCAGTGCTTCGGCCCGACGCTGGGACGGCTTTCGGCCAACCTGGCCGCCGCCGGCTACAAGCCGGAACAGGTCGACACCGTGCTGCTGACCCACCTGCACCCGGACCACGCCTGCGGCATCGCCAGCGCCGACGGCAAGCCGGCCTTCCCCAACGCCACGGTGCGCGTCGCCCAAACCGAAGCCGACTACTGGCTAGACGAGCAACGCGCCGCCCGCGCTCCGCAGGCCGAGCAGGGCCTGTTCAAGATGGCGCGCGAGGCGGTGGCCCCGTACCGCGCCGCCGGCCGCTTCAAGACCTACCAGGCCGGCGAGACGCTGCTGCCCGGTGTCGAAGTGGTGCCGACCCCGGGACACACCCCCGGTCACGCTGGCTACCTGTTCGGCTCCCGCGACCAGCGCCTGCTGGTCTGGGGCGACCTGATGCACAGCCATTCGGTGCAGTTCCGCCGCCCCGAGGTGTCGATGGAATTCGACGTCGACCAGGCGCGCGCCATTGCTTCGCGCAAGCGGGTACTGGCCGAGGCCGCTCGCGACAAGCTGTGGATCGCCGGAGCGCACCTGCCGTTCCCCGGCATCGGCCATGTGGTGGCCGAGCGGCCAGGCTACCGCTGGGTGCCGGCCGAATACGGCCCGCTGCGCAGCGATCGCTAAGCCGATCCAGACCGAGCCGCAACGAAAACACCCCGCCGAGGCGGGGTGTTCTTTTTGGTGCGACCGTCAGGCCATCATTATCAGCTCGCTTAGCCGCTGTTGCGCAGGCCGGCGGCGATGCCGTTGATGGTCAGGTGGATCGCACACAGCGCCTCGGCGTCGTTGGCGTCCGCGCGCAGGCGACGCAACAGCTCGACCTGCAGCAGGTTCAGCGTGTTCAGGTACGGCAGCCGGATCGCCAGGCTGCGCGCCAGCGACGGATTGTCCTGCAGCAGACGGGTCTGGCCGGTGATCGCGAACAGCGCGTTCTGCGTCTGGTTCCACTCGGCCTCGATCGCGCCGAACAGCCGTTCGGCCAGGGCCTGGTCGGACACCAGCGTGGCGTAGCGGCGCGCGATCGCGAGGTCTGCCTTGGCCATCACCTGCTCCATATTCGACAGCACCACCTTGAAGAACGGCGAGCTGCGATACAGGCTCTGCAGGCGTGCCAGACCGGTGTCGCCGTGGCGGGCCAGGTAGGCGCTCACCGCCGCGCCGAAGCCGAACCAGCCCGGCAGCATCAGCCGCGCCTGCGACCAGGAGAACACCCACGGGATCGCGCGCAGATCCTTGATCGAGGTCAGGCTCTTGCGCGAGGCCGGGCGGCTACCGATGTTGAGCTTGGCAATCTCGGCGATCGGGCACGCCTCCATGAAGTACTGCATGAAGCCGTCGGTCTCGACCAGCGCGCGGTAGGCGGCGAACGCATCGCCGGACAGCTCGGCGAATACCGGCTCGTCGGTCTCGCCGTGCGCTGCCCCGGTCAGGCTGGCCTCCAGCGTGGCGGCGACCAGCGCCTCCAGGTTGCGTGCGCCGTTCAGCGTGTCGGCGTACTTCGACGCGATCACTTCGCCCTGCTCGGTGATGCGGATGCGCCCGGCGACGCTACCTGCCGGCTGCGCCATGATCGCCTCGTAGGACGGGCCGCCGCCGCGGCCAACCGAGCCGCCGCGGCCGTGGAACAGCTGCAGCTTGACGCCGGCGCGGGCGAAGCTCTGCACCAGGCGCTTCTCGGCCTGCACCAACTCCCACTGGCTGGTCAGATAACCGCCGTCCTTGTTGCTGTCCGAGTAGCCAAGCATCACCTCCTGCAGATCGCCGCGGCTTTGCAGCAGCTGGCGGTACCACGGCAGCGCGAACAGCGCGTCGATCACCACGGTGGCGTTCTGCAGATCGCCGATGGTCTCGAACAGCGGCACCAGGTTCAGGCGCGCGCGCGGCGTGCCGTTCTCCAGCCGGATCAGGCCGGTTTCCTTGCACAGCAACGCCAGCGCCAGGATGTCACTGACCGTCGCGCAGTTGGAGATGATGCTCTGGCTGATCGCGCCCTCGCCGTACACATCCTTGATGCGATTGGCCTCGCGGAAGATCGCCAGCTCCTTCTCGGTGTCGGCGCTGTAGCTCAGGTACGGCGAGTACAGCAGTCGCGGCGTGGCCAGCTCGCGGCTGAGCACGCGTACCCGCGCCGCCTCGTCGAGCGCGCCGTATTCTTCCAGCCCGGCTTGGGCAAACAGCTCGGCGACCACCGCGGCGTGTTTCTCGGCATGCTGGCGCAGGTCGACCGGCATCAGGTAGAAGCCGAATACGTCGACCGCGCGGATCAGCCGGGACAGACGACCGTCTTCGGCCAACATCGCGCTGCCGTAGGCGCGCAGCGAATCGGCCAACATCGCCAGGTCGGCGGCGAACGCCGCCGCATCCTGGTAGGCCTCGCCGACCGGGTAGCGGCCACGGACGGCCAGCCCGCGCGCCTCGGCCGAACCGGACAGCCGCGCCTCGATGCGCGCCAGCGCACGGCGGTACGGCTCCTCGCGGCGCGCCTCGGCCTGGTCGGGCGACGCATCGGACAGCGCCTGCACATCGGCGCTGACGCTGACGCGGCGGTTGGACAGCGACAGCTCGCGGTACAGGCCGGCCAGTTCGTAGAAATAATGCTCGAACGCCACGCCGGCCTGACGGGTGATCGCGTGGCGCAGCACGTCGGCGTCGACGTTGGGGTTGCCGTCGCGGTCGCCGCCGATCCAGCTGCCCACCTTGACGAAGGACGGCAGCGCCGGCGCATCGCCCCAGCCGGCGCGGATCTGCTTCTCGAGCCGCTCGTAGAGGCGCGGCAGCGCCTGGAAGAAGGTCAGCGGGTGGTAGGCGACGCCGTTCTCGATCTCGTCCTTCACCGTCATGCGGAAGTGGCGGATCTCCGAGGTCTGCCACAGCGTCAACAGCACGCGCTTCAATTTGTCGGTCAGATCGTCGCGCTCGTCGTCGGTCAGGTCGTCGCGGTTGAGCTGACACAGGAAGGTGCGCACCGCGCGCTGGCCGTCCAGCACGCTCTGGCGCTGTACCTCGGTCGGGTGCGCGGTCAGCACCGGCACCACGCTGGCGTCGGCCAGCGCATCGCCCAGCTGCTTCAGCGTCACGCCGTCCTCGCGCAGCTTCTGCAGCGCGCGGCGCAAGCTGCCCTGCTGCGGGGCCGAGCCGGCCAGGCGGTGGGCGCGGCGGCGGCGGGCGTGATGCAGGTCCTCGGCGATGTTGTACATCTGCGCGTAGAAGCCACAGGCGCGCACCAGCGCGGTGGTGTCCGGGCCGGTCAGCGTGCCTAGCCGTTCGGCCAACTCGTCGGCGCTGGCGCCGGCGTCCGGCAGCGCGGCCAGTTCGGCGCGGATCGCCTGGCCGCTCTGCTCGGCCAGGATGTCGGCCAGCAGCGCGTCCAGCCGCGCCAGGTCCTGCTTGAGCGGCAAGTCCTTATCCAGTTCTTGGTGACTCATCTACTTCCCCGATATAGCTATGGTTATGAAATGGCGTGAAAAGCGGTCAGGCAAACCACCAGCGGCGGTGGCTTGCCTGACGGATCTTCGACCCGCTATCGATCATACCAAGTTAGCACCGCTGTTCCCTTAGCTCGTTTTGCTATAAACAGCTGATCAAACTGCAATAAAAACGCCGATAGCCGTTTGACCTGCCACCGGGCAGCCATTTCATGCCGTGCTAGAATCGGCGCATCCACCATTGACTATTCCAATCCATACCCCGCGCACCATGAAGAAACTTGTCATCGCCAGCCGTGAAAGCCGGCTCGCCCTGTGGCAGGCCGAGCACATCAAGGCCCGCCTCGAGGCGCTCCATCCCGAGCTGACCGTCGAGATCCTCGGCATGACCACCCAGGGCGACCAGATCCTCGACAAGACCCTGTCGAAAATCGGCGGCAAGGGCCTGTTCGTCAAGGAACTGGAAACCGCTCTCGCCGACGGTCGCGCCGACCTGGCGGTGCATTCCATTAAGGACGTGCCGATGACGCTGCCGGACGGCTTCGCGCTGGCGGCGATCAGCGAGCGCGAAGACCCGCGCGACGCCTTCGTCTCCAACCGCTATGCGAGCCTCGCCGAGTTGCCGGCGGGCGCAGTGGTTGGCACCTCCAGCCTGCGCCGCGAGGCACAGATCCGCGCGCTCTACCCGCAGCTGACCGTCAAGCCGCTGCGCGGCAATGTGCAGACCCGTCTCGCCAAGCTCGACAACGGCGACTACGACGCGATCATCCTGGCCGCCGCCGGCCTGAAGCGGCTGGAGTTGGCCGAACGCATCCGCGCCGAGCTCGACCCGGCCGAGAGCCTGCCGGCCGCGGGGCAAGGTGCGCTCGGCATCGAGATCCGTGCCGACCGGGCCGATGTCGCCGCGCTGCTGGCCCCGCTGAATCACCCGGACACCGCCGCCTGCGTCACCGCCGAACGGGCACTGGCCCGCGAGCTGGGAGGCAGCTGCCAAGTGCCGCTCGGCGCCTTCGCTACCCTGTCCGACGACCGCGCACTGACGCTGCGCGCGCTGGTCGCCCATCCGGACGGCTCGGTGGTGCTGCGCGCCGAGGCGATCGCGCCGCTCAACTACGCCGACGCGCTCGGCCGGGTGGTGGCGAAGAAGCTGGTCGACCAGGGCGCGTTGCCGCTGATCGCCGCGGTGTTGGCCGAAGGCGAGCGCTGAGATGAGCCTGGCCGGCCGCACCGTGCTGGTCACCCGCCCGGCAGCCCAGGGCGTGGCGCTGGCCGCCCGCCTCGCCGCCGCCGGCGCGATGCCGCTCGCCTTTCCGCTGCTGGAGATCGTGCCGCAGCCGGCGGCACTCGCCGCGCTGCCCGGCTTGGCCGAACGCGCCGACTGGCTGGTCTTCGTCAGCCCGAGCGCGATCGACGTCACCTGGCCGGCACTTGCCGACCACCCGGTTTCGGCCAAGCTCGCCTGCGTCGGCGCGCCGAGCGCACGGCGCCTCGCCGCGCTCGCCGGCCGGCCGGTGCTCCACCCGGCCAGCGGCGCCGACAGCACCGCACTGTTGGCCGAAGCGGCGCTGAGCGATGTCGCCGGCCAGCGGGTGCTGATCGTGCGCGGCGTCGGAGGGCGCGCCGAGTTGGCCGAAGGCCTAGCCGCGCGCGGCGCCACGGTCGAGTTCGCCGAAGTCTACCGCCGCGTCGACGCCACGCCCGACTGGGCCGCGTTTGACAGCGCCGCCGCGGCTGGCACACTGGTGGCGGCCTGTGTCACCTCGATCGAAATCGCCGAGCGTTTATTCAGCTTGGCTGGCCGCCCCCGCGAGGCGACGTTACAATCCCTGCTGTACAGCGTGCCGCACGCACGCATCGCCGAACGGCTCGCGCAGCTTGGCGCGCGCCATGTCGTGACAACCCCCGCCGGCGACGACGCACTGGTCGACGGCCTCAGCGAATGGTTCCAACGCCACCCATGAGCGAAACGCAAACCATCGAATCCCCCCCTATCAAGCCCGTGCGGCGCTCGCCGCTATCGGCCGCCCTCCTGGTGGCACTGGTCGCGCTCGGCGTGTCCGGCTGGCAATAC
Organism: Neisseriaceae bacterium JH1-16; assembly: GCA_025989215.1. GTDB lineage: Bacteria > Pseudomonadota > Gammaproteobacteria > Burkholderiales > Chromobacteriaceae > Crenobacter_A. The sequence goes on from JAPDNP010000005.1 coordinate 112,701, forward strand.
TATGAAACCCGCCGCGAACTAGCCGACGTCAAGCTGGCGCTGGCACAACGCCTGGCCGAATCGGGCGGCGCCGCCAAGGAACTGCGCGGCCTGACCGAACAGGCACTGGCGACCAGCCGCGCCACCGACGGCAAGCTGTCGGTGGTCGAGGCGCGCGTCAACGAATCGGCCGGCCAGTACGCCACGCTCAACAACATGTACCAGGAGCTGACCAAGAACCGCTCCGATTGGCTGCTGTCCGAGGTCGAGCACACGCTGGCGGTGGCCAGCCAGCAGCTGCAGCTGGCCGGCAACGTGCCGGCCACCATCGCCGCGCTCGAAGGCGTCGATGCCCGGCTCGCCAAGTTCGACCGCCCGCAGCTGATCAGCGTGAAGCGCGCAGTGGCGAAAGACCTGGAAACGCTCAAGGCGCTGCCCTTCCTCGACATCGTCGGCCTGACGGTGAAGATCGACCAACTGCAGCTAGGCGTCGACAACCTGCCGCTGGTGATCGACCAGCATCGGCTGTCGCCGAAGCAGAGCGTGCTGCCGGCACCGGTGGCCGCGTCCGAACCGATGTGGGAGCGTCTGATCGCCGACGTCAGCCGCAGCCTGGGCGAGCTGGTGCATATCCGCCGCATGGACAAGCCCGAGGCGCTGCTGCTGTCGCCCGAGCAGGCGTTCTTCCTGCGCGAGAACCTCAAGCTGCGCCTGCTGGACGCGCGCCTGGCGCTGATCCAGCGCGACGGCAACACCTACAACTCCGACATCGCCGGCGCTCAGAGCTATGTACAGCGCTACTTCGACCGCGATGCGCCGGCCACGCGGAAGTGGCTCGCCACCCTGGCCGAACTGAAAGGCGCCCCGCTCAACGTCGCGCTGCCCGACCTCAACGCTAGCCTGAAGGCGGTGCGTGACGCCCAAGGCACGGGGGACCAGCCGTGAAATTCGTGATCTGGATTGTCGGCCTGTTCGCGCTGGCGGTGCTGGTGGGGCTCGCCTCCACCGTCAACACCGGCTACGCCATCCTGTTCCTGCCGCCGTACCGCATGGAAGTGTCGTTCAACGCGCTGATCATCGGCATCCTGCTGCTGATCGTGGCGGTGCACTTCGTGCTGAGGCTGATTGGCATCGCCGCGCGCATGCCCGAGGAAGTGCGCCGCTTCCAGCGTCAGAAGAAGCTGAAAGCAGCCCGCCACGCACTGCGCGAGGCCGGCATCGCCTTCTTCGAGGGGCGCTTCCAGCGCGCCGAGCGCGAGGCGGTCCGCGCCATCGACGACGAGTACAGCGAGGACAACCGCGCGCTGGCGCTGTTGATCGCAGCCCGCTCCGCCGGCGCTATGCGCGACTACGACAAGCGCAACCAGTACCTAGCCAAGCTCGACGGCCTACCGTCGCGACTGCAGCTGGCGCACCACGTGCTGGAGGCCGAACTCAAGCTCGACGCCAAGGACGCGCCGGGCGCGCTGGCCGCGATCGAACGCGCCCGCGCGATCTCGCCCAACCTGACCAGCGCGCTGAAGATCGAGCTGCGCATCCGCCTGCTACAGAAGCAGCCCGACGCGGTGCTGGCACTGACCGAGAAGCTGCTCAAGTCGGATGCAATCGATGCCGGACAGGCGCGCCGCTACCGCCTGACCGCCTATCGCCAGCAGCTGGGCGCGCTGACCAGCGGCCCGGAAATCCAGACCTGGCTCAAGCGTATTCCAGACGTGGAACGCGCCAACCCGGACCTGTTGGCCGACGTGGTTGCCCGCCTGATAGCGCTGGAAGACAGCGACCAGGCCGCGACGCTGATTGCGCAGGCACTCGCCAGCGAAGACAGCGCAACGCCGGAACTGGCGCAGAAGCTCGGCCAGCTCGCCGCCAGCCTGTCGCCGGACAAGCGCCTGGCGCTGATGCACGAAGCCGAAGGTTGGCTGAAGAGCCGTCCGGACGACCATCTGCTGTTGCTGGCGCTGGGTCGCCTGGCGCTGGCCCAACAGCTGTGGGGCAAGGCGCAGAGCTATCTGGAGGCCAGCCTGTCGCTGACCCCGACGCTGACCGCACACGCCGAGCTGGCGCGGCTGTTCGAGGCGACCGGCAAAGAGAATGAAGCGCACCGCCACGAGAGCCAGTGCCTGCGCATGGCGATGGAAATGGGCTACTGAGCCGACAGCCGGCGCAGCAACGACAACGGGAAGCCAAGGCTTCCCGTTGTTCATTTCCTCGTCCAGCCACCGCCGGGTTTAGAACCCCAGCGCCGCCAACTCCCCGGCGCTCAGCCAGCGCCAGTCGCCTTCGGCCAGATCGCCCAGCTCGACCGTGCCCAGGCTCAGGCGGTGCAACCCCTCGACCCGGTTGCTGGCCGCCGCGACCATACGCTTGACCTGGTGGTACTTGCCCTGGGTAATCGTCATGTCGATGGTGTGCTCGTCGACCACCGTCACCGCCTCGGCGATCACCTTCTCATCATCGTCCTTCAGATACACCCCCTTGAGCAACCGGGCCACCAGTTCGTCAGTGACGGCATGCTTCAGCGTCACCCGGTAGCACTTGGGCACCTGCTTCTTCGGCGAGGTCAGCGCGTGGACGAACTGGCCATCGGTGCTCATCAGCAGCAGGCCGGTGGTGTCGACATCGAGCCGGCCGACCGCGGCGATGCCGAGTGCCTCGAACTGGTAGGGCAACAGGTGGAACACGCTCGGATTGTGCAGCGGCCGGTGCGAAGTCTCGTAGCCGCCGGGCTTGTGCAACAGCAGATACAGCGGCAATTCGAGCAGCGGCCACGGTTCGCCGTCCACTTCGATCTCGTCGAGCGCAGTCGGGTCGACCGGCTGGCGGTGATCGAGCACGGCCTCGCCGTCGATCAGAACCAGCCCGGCCTCGATCAGCTTGCGGCAGTCCTTGCGGCTGCCGAAGCCTTGTTCGTGCAGGAGTCGGTAGAGTTCTTTCATCCGCGCGATGGTAGCACAGCCGCCATGCGGCGCCGTCTGAAGGCCCCCTCCTGCCGGCATACCTCGGTAGCATCGGGTACTATCGGGGCACCGCCATGACCGGCTCACGAACTCGCGAACCAAACGGCAACGGGAGGAAAAGCGATACCCAGGGGGCAATTGGCATTGATAAGCCGATGCCGGTGCCGACTCAGCCGAAGCGAATCGGAACGCTCAGCGCAGCGATTCCGACCGGGGAAATACGAGAAGTATGGCAAGGGGTCCCACAACAGCGCCGGGGGTGTCAGTCGCGCTTAGACCGGCTGCTCGTCACCGTGGGAGGCCGTCAGTCCCTGCACCGGCCCTGCGGACGAGGCACGGAACACCCGATTGCGACCATCGGTCTTGGCCGCGTACAGCGCCGCATCGGCAGCGTCGAGCAGGCTTTCCATGTCGCAGCCGTGCTCTGGCGCACAGGCGACCCCCAGCGACAGGGTGACCGATAGGCGGCCATTGCCGGCCGGGATCACCAGGTCGGCCACGCCCTGGCGCAGCCCCTCGGCCTTGGCGTAGCTGACTTCCATCGATGCGCCGGGCAGCACCACGATGAACTCCTCGCCACCATAGCGGCAAACGATGTCGTCGCTGCGAAAATGCGTGCGCAGATACTGGCCCAGCGTCGCCAGCACCATGTCGCCGGTCAGGTGACCGTACTTGTCGTTGATCTGCTTGAAATGATCGGCGTCGAGCATAATCACCCCAACCGGGCGCTGCAGCGCCTGCAGATGCGACAGCGTCCCCGCCAGGGTGCTGTCGAGATAGCGGCGGTTGAACAGCCCGGTCAGCGGGTCGCGCACCGCCTGCTCACGCAGGCCATGCTGCAACTCCTCGATCTCGCTTACATGGCGGCGCAGCGCATCGTTGGCCGCCTTCAGGCTGGATTCGAGACGCTTGCGCTCGCTGATGTCGTTGATACCGGTCAGCACGCACAGCACGCCGTTGCTCTTGATCACCGTGCACGACAACCAGGCCCAGAAGCGCCGACCGTAGCCGTCGATCAGCTCGACCTCGCGGTCGAGAATAGTGCCCTGATTGCGCAGGATGCCGGCGATCTGGTCCCGCTCCGCCTCGCTGGTATAGAAGGATTGCACGAACAGCGGCTGGGCCGGCTGCAGCTGGTAATGAAACAGAGCTTCGGCACGCGGATTGGCATACACCACCCGGCCGTCGGACAACTGATTCATCACCATCGGGAACGGCGCCGCATCGGCCACCAGCTTGAAACGCGCCTCGCTCTCGGTGAGCTCGCGGGTGCGTTCGCGCACCTTGTCTTCCAGATGCTGGTTGACGTCGCGCAGGAACAGCTCGGACTCCTCGCGCTCGGCCACCAGCGCCCCGACCACCAGCAGCGTCATGGACTGCACCATCACCAGCGTACCGGTACACAGCATGGCCTGACGGATCGAGTCCACATAGAACACCCCGCCGCTATGCGCGGTGCCGGTGATCGCCACCAGGGCGACCAGCATCGACAGCAGGTGCGACTGCCACAGCGGGAAACGCGCCACGGTCCAGATCAGCGGCAGCATCAACAGGAAGGACAGCACCGCCAGCTGGCCACCGCGATCGTTGGTCTGCCAAAACAGCATGGTGGCGACGCCGAGCGTGCAACAGGTCAGGATCAGCCGCTCGACGAAGCGCCACTGCCCCCAGAAGCCGGGACGCTCGAAGGCATCGAGCACCAGCAGCGCCATCGGGGCGAACAGCAGGATGCCGCCGGCATCGGACAACCACCAGCGCAGGAACAGCGTGGCGAGCGTCAGCGCATCGTTGCTGGCGGCCAGCGACAACGCCACAGCGCCGCCCAGTGCGGAGATCAGCGACGGCAGTACCGTACCGCACCACAGGAAGGGCCACACATCGCTCTGGCGCGACAGGCGTACCGGCGTGCGGTGCAGATGACGCAGCACGCCGGCGCCGAGCCACGGCCCCAGCGCCGAAGTGGCGCCGGCGAGCATCGCCTCCGGCAGCGGCAGGCCGGCCTGATAGAAGCTGACCCAGCAGGCGCCGAGCCAGACCCCGACCAAGCCGTGCCCGCGGCGCCAGATGAACAGCACCAGCGCCAATGCGGCCGGTGGCCAGAGTGGTGCCGGCAGCAGCCCCTGCGACGGGAACAGCAGGGCGGCCGCGCCGCCGACCAATGCATACAGCAAGGCGATGGCGGGCACGACGAGCAGACGGAGCGCAAGCCCCGTGTGCCGCGAAACCGGAATGTTCAACAGAGGAAACCCTTTGTAGTTATCTGCGGCCCGCGCCAGCCTCCGGCCGCCGTCTGATCTTTGACGTCAGTTTACTCGTCGTTCATGACATATGCTTTAGCTTGAGCATAATGGGTAGCCAACGGTATCCATACCTATTAGTCGAACTGCGCGGATATTTCCATAACAAAATGAATAACTTGGCGTAAAAATCGACCGTTCCGTCTAGTGTGTCGGGGTCGCGCAACAAACGACGACCGACTGCGTGGCTCCGACAAGCGGCAAGCCTCGGTTAGCAAGCGCGCTTCAAGCAACGAATGCCGCAATCAATAACATTCGTATACACATGTTATTCATTAAATAATTTACAAATGCATTTTTGACGATCAGACCACCTGATAAAACCCACCAAAAAATCCTCTGCCATCTCCAAGAAACCATCCCCGAACCCGATGGACTCGAGCCCTTCGGCCAAGTCCAAACGAGAGCCGAGCACCGCTCTGTGGCGCGAGTCAGTCCGACGGAGCCTGAGAGGCTCTTGGAACGGCAAACCGATGCCAGGAACTCGGGGTGAGTGGACTACCGGGAATCGCGGCTTAGCCGCTCTGCTGACAAAAGCCGGCCGCGAACCTGGCTAGACGCGCTGGCGCAGGCAGTGCTGCTAGAACGTACGGCAAGGCCGCACCCCCAGGGGGATCAGCGGCTCTTAACGACATCGAGGCACTGCGTCACAATAGGCGTCTTGAGTCCTCACGCGATCCGCACCATGAATCCGACCCTTCGCCTCGCCAGCACCGCCGATCTGCCGGCCATCGTCGCCATCTACAACAGCACCGTTGCCTCGCGCGAGGTCACCGCCGATCTGGAACCGGTAAGCGTCGAAAGCCGCCAGGCCTGGTTCGATGCCCATCAGCCGCAGCGCCGGCCCTTGTGGGTGCTGGAACAGGACGGCGAGGTGCTCGGCTGGGCCAGCCTGTCCGACTTCTACGGCCGGCCGGCCTATCAGGGCACTGCCGAGTTGAGCGTCTACCTACGTGAAGACTGCCGCGGCCGCGGCTTGGCACGCCGCCTGCTCGACGAGGCGATCGCGCGTGCACCGGCGCTCGGCATCGACACGCTGCTCGGCTTCATCTTCGGCCACAATCAGCCGAGCCTGACGCTGTTCGAACGCTACGGTTTCCAGCGCTGGGGTGATCTGCCGGCCGTTGCCGAGCTGGACGGGGTGAAGCGCGATCTGATCATCGTCGGACGCCGGGTGTAAGCACCGGTTCGCGACCAGCGGCCTGCGTTGGAATGTCGCCGGGCCTGCTTGTCTGCTCGATGGAGGTACCCGCTTTTGTGCGCCATCGACCCATGTTCGCGAGATCGTGAGCCTGTTCTAGCGAAAGAGCGGGCTAGTCAGGCCGTGCAGCCCCATCGGCGGCGAGAAGCACGTACCGGCATACGGTCCCAACCCTTGGCTAAGGGTCGCCAACAAAACTCAGCGCAGCGGTCCCGGCTAGGCGTGCTGTCGTAGACAGTGCAAGTAGTACGGCAGGACAGCACAACAACGCCGCGAGAGGGTTTCTAACTCCCCGGCACCGACACGATCCATCCCTCCAGCGGGTCGATATCCGCAGGCAGGCCGAAACACCGCTCACGGCGCTGCTCGGCCCAGGCAGCCTGCAGTAGACAGAGAGTGGCGTCGAGCGCGTCGCCGCTGCCGTCGTCGAGCAGTGCGGTACGCAGCTCGGCTGCCAGCGTCAGCATCGGCCAGCCGGGCAGGGCGCCGGCCTCCAGCGCGGCGGCGATGCGGGCTCGCTCGACGCGACGGGCCTCGGTCTGCCGGGCCTTGTCGTCGCTCTTATACGAGGCGCGGGTGATCTGACGCGCCAGAAAGCCGGGATAGGCCTCCAGCGCGATACGCTGCGCATCGCCGTCGGCGAGCCCCGGCACGCTCACGCCGGCCTTGGCCAGCCTTGTCGCGCCTTCCAGCAGCATCCACGCCACCGGCGGATTCACCCACTTCATCGACGGCGACGAGCCGGCCAGCCGGTCGCAGCCGCGGTGGGCGAACTTCTGGCCCGGCGGACGGGCATCGCACCAGGCCTTAAAGCGCGCCTTCAGGAATGGCCGCGCCGAGTCGGCGGGCAGCGCGGCGAGCCAGTCCATCAAGGCCGGCCAGCGGTTCGGCCAACCTTCGGCCTCGACCAGCGCACGCGGCAACGAGAACGGGAAATCGAAACCGCCCAGCCACGGGCCTGGCATGGCGAGCCAGGCGTCGAACTCTGCCAGGGTCGCCAAGCGGTGCAGCGCGTCGAGCCGGCAGCGGCCATCCTCCAGATACCCGACCGCGACCACGATCGGCTTGCGCCGGCTCGGCCGGCTGGAAAAATCGACGCCGAACAGCGTGACCGTCATTGCGGCGCGCTCAGCGGCCAGCGCGCCAGCTCCTGGTAGCTCGTCCCGCGCGCGTCCAGCGTCGAGGCGACCAGCGCCAGGTGGTCGAGCGGCCAGGCCAAGGGCGCGACCGGATGAGGCCGCCAGGCTTGGCGGGCAGCGCGCAGCAGCGTCAGGTGGGGGCGATAGCGGCGCCGTTCGACGACAAAGCCGGCCGCCGCCAGCGCGGCATTCAGCCGCTCGACCAGTTCGGCCAGGCCGGCCGGCGGCGCGCTGGGTGCCAGCCAGCCGATGCCGTTGTCCCAGCCGCCGACGGAGTCGAACTGCAATAGCCCGGCCGTGCTGGCCGACGCCACCACGGCCGCCAGCTCGCACAATTCGGCCAACCTGGCCTCGTCGATCTCGCCGAGAAAGGCCAGCGTCAGATGCAAGCGCACGCGCGGCACCGGGCGGCCGCCGAGATGGCTGCGCAGCCGCTCGGTGTGATGGTGCAGGGCGGGCAGGGCGCTGGCCGGCGGCCAGCAGGCAAAGAACAGACGCATGACGGGGTCGGACCTCCGAGTGGTGCTCCATCACGGGCAAGCGGCGCGATCCGGAGCGTCGTACACCCGCTTGCGGTACAGCGACCAGCGAGAGCGAGGCGGCTCGCAGCGGGAAGAACGGCGCTTGGCGGCGAAGCGTCGCGGCGTTATGGTAGGCCGTCTACCCATCATCACAGGATACGCCATGCTGCTGAGCCTCGATCAAGCGCTGAGTTTTCTCGCCATCGCGATGCTGATCACCGTGTCGCCCGGGCCAGACAACCTGATGGTGCTGAGCACCGGCGCCGCACGCGGCCGGCGCGCCGGCATGGCGTTCGGCCTGGGCTGCGCCACCGGCTGCCTGAACCACACCGTGCTGGCCGCGCTGGGCGTGTCGGCACTGATCGCCGCGTCGCCGATGGCATTCACCGCGCTGAAACTGGCCGGCGGCCTGTACCTGGTGTATCTCGGCGTACAGGCGATCCGCTACGCCGGCGGCGGACTGGGCCAGGCGCGCGCCGCCGGCCCCGAGGCGCCGTGGGCGCTGTTCCGCAAGGGCCTGATCGCCAATTCGATCAACCCCAAGGTGGTGCTGTTCTTCCTCGCCTTCCTGCCGCAATTCGTCGACGCCCGCGCCGGCCACACCGGCTGGCAGATCGCCCAGCTCGGCGTGCTATTCACGCTGCAGGCGGCGCTGCTGTTCGGCCTGCTCGGCTACTGCGCCGGCAAGGTCGGTGCCTGGCTGCAGCGCCGTCCCGGCGTCGGCGGCTGGCTCGACCGTGTCGCCGGCACGGTGTTCATCGGCTTGGGGCTGAAGCTGGTGCTGGGGCGCTGAGCGCACCTGTCATGCAAAAAGACCGGGCATAGCCCGGTCTTTTTCATTGCGAAGCGCCACTGACACGCGCAGCGGCCTTGGCCAAGCAGACCGCGGCAACAACACAACCCTGCGGCAATCGGTAGCTACACCAACGGGGGTACGCGATGCCAACGTTGGCTGAACGGCTCAGGGCAGGATGGTCAGCACCTGTTCCGGCGGGCGGCCCAGCGCCGCCTTGTCGCCCACCACCACGATGGGCCGCTCGATCAGACGCGGATGGGCAACCATCGCGGCGATCAGCGCCTCGCGGCTCAGCGCCGGATCGGCCAGGTTCAGCTCGGCGTATTCCGGCTCCTTGCGGCGCATCAGCTCGCGCGGTTCCAGGCCCAGCTTGTCGAGCAGGCCGGCCAGCGCCGCCGCGTCTGGCGGGGTGACGAGGTATTCGACCACCTCGGGAGCTATGCCGCGCGCTTCCAGCAGCGCCAGGGTTTCACGCGACTTGGAGCAGCGCGGGTTGTGGTAGATGCGTACGGTCATCGGGGCGTCCTCGCAGGTCAGAATGGCCGCAGTGTAGCGGCCGCGTCGTGCTGCCGCCACCGCTCCGACACGCCCGGCGCTGGCCAGCACCGCGCAAACCCGGCACAGTAGCCGGGTTTCTGATTAGGATCTGCTCATGAACGGTTTCGTCTATCTCGCCATCGCCATCGTCGCCGAAGTGATCGCCACCAGTTCGCTGAAGGCCGCCGACGGCTTCACCCGGCTCGCCCCGAGCATCGTGGTGGTGATCGGCTACGGCATCGCGTTCTGGATGCTGTCGCTGGTGCTCAAGTCGGTGCCGGTCGGCATCGCCTACGCGCTGTGGTCGGGCCTGGGCATCGTGCTGGTGACCGGGGTGGCGATGCTTCTGTACGGCCAGAAGCCCGACTTCGCCGCCGTGGTCGGCATCGCGCTGATCATCGCCGGGGTGCTGGTGCTCAACCTGTTCTCCAAGATGAGCGCCCACTGAGTGGGCGCGCGCTGACATGGAGGCCCGCTTCTGGCACGGCGACGGCTGGACGCTGCGCGAGGCGCACGACAGCGCCGCCTGCTACGCGCCGCACCTGCACGACACCGCCTCGCTCGGCCAGGTGCTGGCGGGCACAAGCCGCTGTCAGATCCGCCGCCACATCGAGCCTATCGGCGCCGGCAGCTGCGTCTGGGTCCGCGAGGACGAGGTGCATGCCTGCAATCCGGCGCCGGACCAGCGCTGGGCGTACCGGATGCTGCATCTGGACACCCGCGCTCTCGCCGAACGCGCCCGCGAGCTCGACCGGCCCTTGCCCGGCAATCGCCTGCTGAACACCAAGCCGGCGCTGTTCGGCCGACTCGACGCACTGGCCACGGCGCTGGCGCAGGGCGAAACGCTCGCCGCCGACCAGGCGCTGTGGCGGACACTGGCCCAGCTGCTCGGCGCGGACGAGACGGCGCCGGCCCACCCGCACGCCATCGCGCCGGGCCTGGCCAGGGCCCGCGACTATCTGGCCGACCACGCCTGCACGGCGGTACCGCTGGCAAGGTTGGCCGAACAGGCGGGGCTGTCGCCGTGGCGGCTGCTGCGCGGCTTCGCCGCCGCCTATGGCCAGACCCCGCACGCCTGGCAGCTGGCGCAGCGGGTCAGCCTGGCGCGGCGCTGGCTGGAGGCGGGCAGGCCGCTCGCCGAGGTGGCGCTGGCTGCCGGCTTCGCCGACCAGAGCCACTTCAGCCGTGTGTTCAAGGCGCATACCGCGCTGAGTCCGGGGCGCTACCGCACGCTGGCCGGCCGCGGCTGACAGCGCGCGCAGCGAGTCTGCTCATCGCCTGAGCCGCTGCAATTTCCTGCAAGACCGCCCCGCCGGCCCATCCCACACTGCCGTCTTTCCATCGCGAGGAGAGACGATGTCCACCCCCTTGATCCTGCTCGCCGGCGCCCACCTGCTGGCACTCGTCAGCCCCGGCCCGGACAGCCTGCTGATGCTGCAGACCACACTACGTCACGGTCGCGCCGGCGCGCTGCGCTGTGCCGCCGGCATCGCTCTCGGCAACGCTGCCTGGATTATGCTCGCGACGCTGGGGCTGGCCGAGCTGGTACAGCAACGCTGGCTGTTCGACGCACTGCAATTGATCGGCGCCGGCCTGCTACTGTTGATCGGCTGGCACAGCCTGCGGCAGCCGACGTTGGCCGAAGCGGCGCCGGTCGACTCCGCAGCAGGCCGACACCTGCTGGTCGGGCTGGCCTCGGCCTGCGGCAATCCGAAAAACGGGCTGTTCTATCTGGGCCTGTTCGCCTTCGGCCTGGCTCCGGACACACCGGTGCCGGCCCGATGGCTGTTGGCCGTCTGGATGGTAGCGGCGGTGTTCGGCTGGAATGCCTTGCTGGCGGTGCTGCTCGACCGCGAATGCTGGCGGCGGCGTCTGCACGGCCTGGTGCGCCCGAGCGGCGCGCTGCTGCTGGTGGCCGGACTGGCACTGCTGGTACCGCTGGTACCGCTGGTGGCCAAGCTAGCCGCTTAGCACCGCTAACAACACGCCCCTGGCGTTGTTGCGCGGCCTTGCCGTACGGGTACTGTCGGCGGCTCTTCAGAAGAGCCTTGCATGGCCTCGCACTCGGGCGCGGCTGGCTGCAACGAGGCTCGACAGGCTTATCGCCTCGATGCGTACAACCGCCATCGCATCCGGCCGCCCTGGCTGCCCCTGCGGGCCACAGCGTCGCTTACGGCGCCTGCTCCAACTGCCACAGATCGTCCTGCAGTCGCTCGAAACGTTCGGCGACCACCTTCTGCACATCGTGCAAGGCGCGGTTGTAGATGGCCGGGCCGATCTGCTCGGCGACGAAGCCCAACAGAAACTGCGCCTCGAAGCCGCCGAGTTCGAGCTCGTGCTCGGCGGCGAGGTAGCGCTGCAGCGCCGGAGCCAGGTCGGCCAACTGTTCCGGACTCAGCCAGGCGGGCGGGGTGTTGCTCATCGAAACCTCCACGAGAAAAGCAGACGAACAAAACGCCCGGACTGGCCGGGCGTTTTGACAAGCGGGAAACCGCTCAGCGCGGCTTGCGCGGCGCGTTGAACAGCGCGGCGCTCTGGCCGTGACCGCGGCCACCGTTGCGGCTGCGGTTCTGGCCCGCGGTGACGCGGTTGCCGTTCGGCTCCGGCTTCCGCGACGGAATCACGTTGCCGTTCACTTCGCGCGGCGGCGGCGGCATCACATTGCCGTTCGGCTCGCCACGGGGCGCCTGCGGCTTGGGCTGCGCAGTGCGGCGCTGGCCGGAATGGGCGGCCGGCTGCTGCGGGCCCTTCTTGGCCGGCGCCTTGCTGCGCTGCCCCTGGCCATCCTGGCGTGGCTGGGTCTGAGACTGAGCTTGACCCTGGGCCTTGGGCTGACCGCCCTTGGCCGGCTGGGCGCTCTTGCCCTGGCCGTTGCCGCGACCCTGCTGATGGCTGCCACGGCCCTGCGGCGCGCGACCGTCGGCGTGACCCGCCGCCTGGCCGTTGCCGCCGCGACGCTGGCCGCCGCCCTGCTGCTGGCGACCGCGGATGATCGGTTCCGGCGCGACGGTCAGGTCGGCCTCGAAGCCCGGGATGGTGAACTGCGGCACCGGCTTCTTGATCAGCTTCTCAATGTCCTTCAACAGCTTCAGCTCGTCGACGCACACCAGCGACACCGCCTCGCCGCTGGAACCGGCACGACCGGTACGGCCGATGCGGTGCACATAGTCTTCCGGCACGTTCGGCAGCTCGAAGTTGACCACGTGCGGCAGCTGGTCGATGTCCAGGCCGCGCGCGGCGATATCGGTGGCGACCAGCACCTGCAGATCGCTGCTCTTGAAGTCGGCCAGCGCCTTGGTACGGGCGTTCTGGCTCTTGTTGCCGTGGATCGCCGCGGACGGGATGCCGCTCTTGTCGAGCTTTTCGGCCAGGCGGTTGGCGCCGTGCTTGGTGCGGGTGAACACCAATACCTGCTGCCAGTTGCCGTCCTTGATCAGCTGGGTCAACAGCTCGGTCTTCTTGTCGCGGTCGACCAGGTGCACCTTCTGGTCCACCAGCTCGTTGGCGGTGTTGCGGCGCGCCACTTCGACCAGGCCCGGGTTATCGAGCAGCTTGTCGGCCAGCGCCTTGATCTCGTCGGAGAAGGTCGCCGAGAACAGCAGGTTCTGGCGCTTGGCCGGCAGCATAGCCAGCACCTTCTTGATGTCGTGGATGAAGCCCATGTCGAGCATGCGGTCGGCTTCGTCGAGCACCAGGATGTCGACGCCGGACAGGTCAATGGTCTTCTGGCCGGCGTGGTCGAGCAGACGGCCCGGCGTGGCGACCAGGATGTCGACCGGCTTGCGCAGCGCGGCGATCTGCGGGTTGATGCCGACACCGCCGAACATCACCATCGATTTGAGCGGCAGGTACTTGCCGTAGGTGCGCACCGATTCCTCGACCTGGGCAGCCAGTTCGCGGGTCGGGGTCAGCACCAGCGCGCGCGGACGGCCGGCGCGCTTCACCGGCTGCTCGGACAAGCGGTGCAGCAGCGGCAGGGTAAAGCCGGCGGTCTTGCCGGTGCCGGTCTGCGCGGCGGCCAGCAAGTCGCCGCCTTGAATCACGAGCGGAATGGCCTGGGCCTGGATCGGCGTCGGCGAGGTGTAACCGGTGTCGGCAACGGCGCGCAGCAGCGGTTCGGCCAACCCGAGGTCGGCAAATGTGGTGGTGGTCATCAGTAGCTATCCTGCGACGGCCTGCCGTGCGTAGCACGGCCCCCATTCAGCCATCATGAGAGATATTGCGCTTGGGCATAGCGGAGCATTGCAGCCGCCAACCGGTCGGAATGGGAATCAAGCGGGAAAGGTCGCCAGTCTACCGGGTAATGCGCGCCGGGCAAACCCATTTGCCGCAATGCGGCATCGTATTCTGCCTAGAAGGCCGGGCTTGTCGCATAATGCCGTGGACATCCAACCCTATGCCGACCATGGTCAAGCTGCTGCTCACCGTCTTCCTGTGCCTCGTCGCCGCCATCGGCCAAGCCGGCACCACTTTGTCGCTGCCGGCGCAGGGCGGGCAGCTGTCGCCGAACGGCCATGTCGAGGTACTGCGCGACCCGAGCGGCCGGCTGAAGCTCGCCGAGGTACGCCAGCCGGACCGTGCCGCCCGGTTCCGTGCCATCCAGGCGGCCGACCGCGACCTCAACTTTGGCTATTCGGCCAGCGCCTACTGGCTGCGTTTCACCGTCGACGCCGCGCCGGCAGCCGCCGGCCGCTGGCTGCTGGAAGTCGGCTTTCCGGCGCTCAACCATGTCGATGTCTACCTGCCCGCAGAGGGCCGGCACTGGGCGATGGGCAGCAAGCTGCCGTTCGCGACCGGCCACCCGATCCCGCACCGTAACTTCGTGGTGCCGCTCGACATGCGGCCGCAGACGCCGCAGACCGTCTACCTGCGCGTCGCCTCGGAAGGCTCGCTGACCGTGCCGCTGGAACTATGGCGGCCCGACGCCTTCGCCGCGCACAACCAGGACAGCTATTTCCTGCTGGCGCTCTACTACGGCATGCTGCTGGCGCTGGCGCTGTACAACCTGCTGCTCTATCTGTCCTTGCGCGACCGCAACCACCTCATCTACGTCGCCTTCGCCGCCTCGATGGCGGTCGGCCAGTTGTCGCTGAACGGCTTCGGCAACCAGTTCCTGTGGCCCCATTGGCCCAACTGGGGCAGCGCGGTGTTCAGCAGCGGCTTCGCCGCCACCGGCTTGTTCGGCGCGCTGTTCACCCGCAACTTTCTCGCGACCCGTGTCAATGCGCCGCGGCTGGACCGGCTGATTCTGCTGCTGGCCGGCAGCTTCGCCATCGCCGCGCTCGGCCCGCTCGCGCTGCCGTACCGCTGGTGCGCCATCCTCACCTCGCTGTCCGGTGCCAGCTTCGCGCTGGTGGCGGTGATCACCGGCGTGGTCAGTCTGCGCCGCCGCCAAGCTGGCGCGCGCTACTTCCTGCTGGCCTGGACGCTGCTGCTGCTCGGCGTCGGCATGATGGCGCTGCGCAACCTCGCCTGGCTGCCGACCAATGCGCTGACCGCCAACGGCATGCAGATCGGCTCGGCGCTGGAGATGCTGCTGCTATCGTTCGCTCTGGCCGACCGCATCCAGACCGCGCGGCGCGAGAAGGACACCGCCCAGGCCGAGGCGCTCGCCAGCAAGGAGGCGATGCTCGACGTGCTGCGCCAGTCCGAGCAGCAGCTGGAGCGACGCGTCGGCGAGCGTACCCGGGAGCTGGCCAAGATCAACGCCCGGCTATTGGCGAGCGAGAACAAGCTGTCGCACATGGCGCACCACGACCCGCTCACCGGCCTGGCCAACCGCCTGCTGCTGCACCAGCGCCTGGGCAGCGCCTTGTTGCGCGCCCAGCAGGACGGCCAGCGGCTGGCGGTGCTGGTGATCGATCTGGACGGCTTCAAACCGGTCAACGACAGTTACGGCCACGAGGCGGGCGACCGGCTGTTGATCGCGGTGGCGCGTGCGCTGAGCGAGGCGGTACGTACCGGCGACACGGTGGCGCGCCTGGGCGGCGACGAGTTCGTGATCGTGCTCGACCCGCAGCCCGAGCCCGGCGCGCTCGCGGCGATGGCCGAGCGGCTGATCGAAGCGGTGCGCCAGGCCAACGCGGCGCTGAGCCCGCCGACCCGGGTCGGCGCCAGCATCGGCGTGGCCATCTACCCCGAGCACGGCGACTGCCTGCAAAGCCTGCTGCGCCATGCCGACCAGGCGATGTACGACGCCAAGCGCGACGGGCGCGGCCGCTGGCGCTTGCCGCAGACCGCCTGACGCCGCGGCGCAGCCAGCGTCAGCCAAACCCGCTACACTGTCGGGCTTTCGACCAGCGAAACCCGACCCCATGGCGCTCAAAGCCACCATCTACAAAGCCGAGCTCAGCATCTCCGACATGGACCGCGGTTATTACGCGAGCCACAACCTGACCATCGCCCAGCATCCGTCCGAGACACTGGAGCGAATGATGCTGCGCCTGATCGCGTTCGCCCGCCACGCCAGCGAGACGCTGACCTTCACCAAGGGCCTGTGCGACGACGACGAGCCGGAGCTGTGGCAGAAGAACTATTCGGACGAGATCGAGCTGTGGGTGGACCTGGGCGAGCCGGACGAGAAGCGGCTGAAGAAGGCCAGCGCCCGCGCCGAGCAGGCGGTGCTGTACAGCTACGGCGGCCGCGCCGCCGAGGTGTGGTGGCCGCAGATCGCCGGCAAGCTCGACCGCCTCGACAATCTGGCGGTGTGGAGCATCGAGCCCGCCACCTTGGCCGAACTGGTCGCGATGGTCGAGCGCAGCATGCAGCTGACCGTCACCGTGCAGGACGGCCAGCTGTGGGTCGCCGACGCCAGCCGCAATGTGCTGGTCGAGTTCGCGCGGCTGAAGGAAGCGAAGCACTGAGACGCCTGCCCGCCGCACGAAAACCGGGTCGCTAGCCCCGGTTTTTTTACGCCCGATAACCGGCCACCGGAGCGGGGAGAGAACAAGCCAGCGCCGCACCACGCGGCCCCCGAGGCTCGTCGAGCAGTACGCCGATCAGCACGCTCTGTTGCCCAGCCCAGATCAACAGCATGCCGAGCAGACGACCGGTGGCGACGAAGCCGCCGGGCACCGTCGCGCGGCCATCGTTCGGGTCGAGGCCGATATCGCCGCCGTCCAATTCGCGCAGGCGCGGCAGACAGTCGCGCCATCCCCGCCGCGATCCGGCCACCTCGTCCGTCTCGAAGGCCCGGTCGCGGGCCACGGCGGCGGCACGGTTGGTACGGCCGTCGTCCGCATCCACCTGCTCGCAGTGGCCTGGCCCGGTCATGGCCTGCGCCTTCGGCAAGATTGTCAGCAACCCCAACCATAAAGCCAGTAGCCCCAGCCATAAAGCCAGGCTGCCGAGCCGGAGCCGCACGCTCACCCCCGGCCACCGTTCAGCCAGGCCCGTACGCGCCGCAGCAAGCCGGCCAGTGCCGGCCTGCTTGGCGCGGCGACGGAGTCCGGCGGCAGGCGCGACAACAGCACCAGACGGCGTTCGGCCAACAAGAGCCGGTTTAGTGGCAGCCGGCTGCCCGGCTCGGCCGGTAGATCGTGACGGAACGACAGTGGGGAATAGTGCCAGGGGCTCATCGCAACGCCTCCACAAGGTCATGCATCGCAGGTACGGTCAGGTCCGTGTCTTGTTCTGAGCTAATGCTAGGGAGCGGGCCGTAAAAAAGCGGCAAATTGCTTTGCCGTTCGCATAAAAACTTCGTAAAAACCGCGCGGGCGCAGACAAAAAAGGGTTGGCCGAAGCCAACCCTTGCTGATGAAACGGTGCGGCATACGGCACCGACTGGCGCCCGAAGCGTCAGTTGCCGTTCGGCGCCGCCAGCGCGGTGTGCTGCGGCGGCGTGTCAGCCGGCACGGTGGAAGCACCGGCCAGCCGTAGCACCCGGCGCTGCGTGGCACAGGCCAGTTCCACCCGGTCGTTGTCGACGCGCTCCAGCCGCAGCGGGCCGTCCAGCGGCTGCCCGGCGGCCAGCGTGCGCAGCGGCTGACCGCTGGCCCACAGCTGCGCCCGCAGCGGACGGCCGCCGGCGTCGCGCTCGATATTGAGCAGCGACCAGCGCGCCAGCTGCACCGGCGCGCACTCGGCAACGAGCACCGCCGATGCGGCCTGCTGCGCCGCCGGTGCCGGTCGCCCGGCGCCGTCGACCACATGCAGTGAGGCGCTCGGCGCGTCGTCGGCCAACTGCCAGGCCAGCCCGGCAGCGCCGCCGGCCAGCACCAGCGCGGCGATGATCAGCGCGCGCATCGCATCACCAGCGCTGCACCGGCGGGCGCGACACGCCCGGGGCGCCTTCGACGTGGCCGGCCATCGACTGGTAGAACACGGTGGAACCGGCCAGCGTGATGCCGTAGTCGTACCAGTCCTGCAGGGTCGGGAACGACTGCGTCACGCTCTGCCCGCCGGCGACGTTGACGGTCCAGCTGCGCGTGGCGCTGGCGTCGCCGTTGCGTTGCAGCACGGTGAAGCTGACCGCCTGGCTGCCGCTGTTGCTGAAGGTGATCGACACCGGCTGGCCGACGCCGTTGGTGGCCAGCACCACGCTCGGTTCCTGCTGGCCGTTCACCGCCTTGGCGTTCAGATAACCGCGGAAGCGGCGGAAGAACTGACCCGGGCCGTGCAGCTCGAGGTCGTAGTAGCCGTTGCCGTATTTCACCGCGCTGAAGTAGTCCTTGCCGCTGGTGCCGGCGGCGACCAGGTAGTTCCACGGCCCGTCGGTGCGATAGGTGTCGGCGTTGATCTGCAGCGCCGCGCCTTTACTGCCCGCGTTGCTCCAGTTGACCCACACCCGGCCGGCGGCCAGGTCCTGGGTCAGCCAGCAGGCGAGCTGGTAGGGCTGCACGCGCAGCGGCTTCTGGCCGGCCTCCTGCGGCGGCAGCACCGGGGTGCCGGTCGGCGCGGTCGGCGTCGGCAGGTTCTTGCATTGCTGGTCGGCCAAGGTGGCGAGCGCCGTGGTGTCCGGCAGCGTGGCGAAGGTGGTGTTGCTGGCGGTGAAATCGAACGCCGAGGTCAGGTCGCCGCACACCTGGCGGCGCCAGGCGCTGATGTTCGGTTCGGCGACGCCGGTCCATTTCTCCAGGAATTGCAGCACCGAGGTGTGATCGAACACTTCGCTGGCGACATAGCCGCCGGTGCTCCACGGCGAGCAGACGATGGTGGGGATGCGCTGGCCCAGGCCGATCGCGGTGCCGTTGATGAATTCGTCGGTGGTGCCGGCCGGCGGGATCGGCGGCAGCACATGGTCGAAGAAGCCGCCGTTCTCGTCGTAGGTGAGGATGAACACGGTCTTCTGCCACACCGCCGGGTTGGCGGCCAGCGCCTGCAGGTACTGGCTGACGTAGTTGGCGCCCTTGTTGGGCGCGTAGTAGGGGTGCTCGGACAGCGCGGCCGGGGCGATCACCCAGGACACCGCCGGCAGGGTGTCGTTGGCGACGTCGGCGGCGAAGTCGGCCGGCACGCGGCGCTGCATGCCGTTGACGTAGAGCGGCGAGCCGGCCGGGGCGGTCTTGAAGTTGGCGAACCAGGCCAGCGCGTTGTCGTCGTAGTTGTCCTGCTCCTGGTAGACGCGCCAGCTGATGCCGGCCGCCTGCAGCCGCTCGGCGTAGGTGGTCCACTTGAAGCCGGCCGCCGGCTCGGTGTTGTCGGTGACCGGGCCGCCGTACTTGCCGGCCGCGTCGATGCTGCCGGTCATCATGTACAGGCGGTTGGGGTTGGTGGAGCTGAGCGTCGAGCAGAAGAACTGATCGCAGACGGTGAACGCGTCGGCCAGCGCGTAGTGCCAGGGGATATCGTTGCGGGCCAGATAGCCCATCGCATAGCTGCCGTGGGCGCCGACCCAGTTGTCGAGGCGGCCGCGACTCCAACTGCTGTGCATCGCGTTCCAGTCGTGCGAGATGTCCTGCACGCACTGGCCGGAGGTGACGGTGGAGTCGAGATGCCACGGCGCGATCTGGCCGGTGCCGTTCTTCTGGACGAATACCGAGCGGGTGGTGCCCTGCAGCAGCAGCGGGTGGTCGTCGGCAAAGCCCTGCACGCCGCGCATCGAGCCGAAGTAATGGTCGAACGAGCGGTTTTCCTGCGAGAAGATCACCACGTGGGCGATCGAGCCGAGCGTGCCGGACTGGGCCGGCGCGGCCAGCGCCTGTTGCAAGGCCGGCGGCAGCAGCGAAGCACCGGCCAGCGCGCCGGCGCCCTTCAAGAATTCACGACGATTGAAACGGGACATCCACGACTCCTAGGAACGATTGTTGTCAGGGCGTATCCCACGCACGCCCATTTTCTTGACATCAAGCCACTCTAGGTGGCTACGGTGACGTTGGCATGACTGATTAGCTGCAGGCATGCGTCTTAACAATTAAACGTCATGCAGACACTATCGCCTATCGAATCGTTTGCAACTGCCCCGACAACGCAAAAGGGGTTGGCCGAAGCCAACCCCCTGATCCGACCAAGCGCCCCGGCGGCTATCCGCCGAACACCAGCGCGTCCATCGCCACCGAGCGGTGTTCGACCCCGGCATGGAGCGGCGTCGACTCGCGGCCGCCGGCACCCAGCGCGAAGAACAGCGGCAGCAGGTGCTCGTCGGTCGGGTGGTTCTCGGCCGCGTACGGCGCGCGCGCCTGCCAGTCCAGCAGTGCGTCGAGATCGCCTTCGGCCAACCTCGCCAGCATCCAATCGCGGAATTCGCTCACCCAGTCCGGCACCTCGCCGTCGTTCCACATCACCTCGTACAGATTGTGCGTCAGGCTGCCCGAACCGATCACGAGGATGCCCTCGTCGGCGAGGCCGGCCAACGCCTGGCCCAGTGCGTAGTGCGCGGCCGCATCGGCGCGCGGCAGCACCGACAGCGCCACCACCGGCACATTGTGCTCGGGATACATCGCCAGCAGCGGCACCCAGGCGCCGTGATCCAGGCCGTCGCGGTGGTCCGGCTCGACGGCGATGCCGGCGGCGGCAAGCCGCGCGCGCACCTGTTCGGCCAACGTGGCATCGCCCGGCGCCGGGTAGGACAACTCGTAGAGCTCGGCCGGGAAGCCGCGGAAATCGTGGATGGTGCGCCAGGTGTCGGCGCTCGCCACCGTGGCGGCCAGCGCCGGGCGGTGCGCCGACAGCATCACCACTGCACGCGGCACCGGGTGACTAGCCGCCCAGTCGCGCCAGGCGGCCGGCGCCGGCGAGCCGTCGATCAGCACCGACGGGCCGCCGTGCGACAGGAACAGGCTGGGAAAACGCGAACTCATGGTGGGCTCCTCAAAGGCTGGGTGCGGCGCCCGGATCGGGGCGCCGCACGGGTCATCATTCACTCTACTCTGACTGGATGGGGCTTACTTGGCGGTGCGGCCGAGCGGTTTCAGCGCGAAGGCGCCGTCGCCGAGCAGCGCCACGGTCAGCGCCGCTACCACCAGGAAGGCCGGGTATTCCCAGCCGCCGCCCTGGTTGGTGAACGACCAGCCGTTGTGCGCATGGCCGAAGAGGGTCGCGCCGAGCAGCAGCGGGATCAGCACGGCGGCAGCCTGACGGCCGGCCACGCCGAGGATCAGCAGCACGCCGCCGACGATCTCGGCCGTCATCGTCAGATAGGCGAGCGGCGCTGGCAGGCCCAGCGAGGCGAAGTACTGCGCCGTGCCGGCCGGGGTGAACACGAACAGCTTGGTCAGGCCGTGGGCCAGGAACATCAGGCCCAGCGACAGGCGCAGCACGAAGGCGGCATACGGGGCGGTGCGGGAATCGATCATGGTGCTACTCCTTGGGGGTGGTCGTTGCCTTGTCGGCATGTCGCTATTAAAGACCATTGCCCATCCGCCAATAAACACGCAAAAATGCAGAAAATTGCTGACTATATGGCAACAATGGAGACGAAGCAATGGACCTGGTCAACGCGATGCGGGTGTTCCATGCGGTAGCCGACAGCGGCAGCTTTACCGCCGCCACCGAGCGGCTGCAGTTGTCGCGCGGCATGGCGACCAAGTACGTCAACTGGCTGGAACGCCACCTCGGCACCCGGCTGCTACAGCGCACCACCCGGCGGCTGGCGCTAACCGAGGCCGGGCGCGACTACCTGGCGCGGGTCGCGGTGATCCTGGCGCAGATCGACGAGGCCGAGGCGGCGGCGAGCCAGACCAGCGTCGAGCCGGCCGGCCGGCTGCGCATCAACGCGCCGCTGGCCTTCGGCGTGCGCCACCTGGGCTCGCTGCTGGCCGAATTCCGGCAGCGCTATCCCCAGGTGACGGTCGAGCTGGAGCTGACCGACCGGCGCATCGACATGCTGGAGGAGGGGGTGGACCTGGCGCTGCGCATCAGCGACGCGCCGGCCGACAGCACGCTGGTGGCGCGACCGCTGGCGCCGATCCGGGTGGTGGTGTGCGCGGCACCCGGCTATCTCGCCACACACGGTACGCCGGCCACGCCGGAGGGGCTGGCCCGCCACGAGTGCCTACTGTACACGCTGAGCCAGCCGGCCGACCGCTGGACCTTCGGGCCGGAACGGGTGGTGACGGTGCAGGGCGGCCTTTCGGCAAACAACGGCGACGTGCTGCTCGACGCGGCGCGCCAGGGCCTGGGCATCATCCGCCAGCCCACCTTTTTGGTCGGCGACGATCTGGCCAGCGGCCGGCTGATCGAGATCCTGGCCGACTACCCGCTGCCGCCCTTGCAGCTCTACGCGCTCTACCCGCACCGCCAGCACCTGCCGCGCAAGGTGCGGGTGCTGGTGGAGTTTCTCGAGGCCGCCTTCGCGGCCGCACCGCCTTGAGCGCCCCCTCCCGGCGCTGCGCCGTCTGGCCGTATGCCCTGTCGCAACGCAGCATCATCAGCCTTGCCACGCAGTAGCCCCCCAAGAGCCCGGCGAGTCGCGCCGTCTGCGCTACCACGCCACGCGGCTTGGGCAAGGGACGCACCCCGAGCAGGCCGACCAGAAAAAAAGGCGGCCCGAAGGCCGCCACAGGCGGGGTCGAGCCCGCCGGGTGAAGCGGGGCAGGGCAACGTCACAACGCGGCCATACCCCGGTGATGACAATGGCCGGGCCATGCCCGGCAGGCGATGCTCAGGCCTGTACCGACACACCGACCGAGCCGCCACCGGCGTCGCCCGACAGCTGGGCATCGCCGCCCGCCGCGAGCTGCTCGGCAATGTTCTCGGCCGCCTGGGTCTGCCGTTCCGTCCTCTTCAGATCGTCGTTGCTCTTCAACTGGCTCTTCACCGCCGCCAGCAGCAGCTTGAGCTTGCGCACCGCCGACATGATCAGTTCGGCGTCGCTACCGCGGCTGTCGCCGCCCTGGCCGGCCGGCTGCGCTTCCTTGCCCTGCTGCTCGACCTTGCTCTGCAGCGCGTTGACCTCGGCCTGCACTTGGCTGGTCGACGGGGCGCTGGCCGTCGCGGCGGCGGCCTGACCCGCCTCGCCGTCCTGCGCATCGGCCGTCTGCTGTTGCACCACCTGTTGCCGGGCCTGCTGCACTTGTTGCGCCTGCTGGGCCACAGCAGCCGCGTCCTGGCCATCATCGGTCGTACCGCCGGATGCGGCATCGCCCGACGGCGCCGTCGGAATGCTGACCGGCAGCGCCGCGCTCTGACCGCCGGCGACGCTTCCGCCACCGTCGCTCTCGCCCAACACCGCCGCCGTCTGCTTCAGCTCCTGGGCGATCTGCTTGAGCTGGCCGAGCAGCGCCTTGGCCATGCGCGGGTCCAGCCCGGCCAGCATGCTGCGCAGCATGTCCATCTGCTTCTTCAGCATCTCGATCTTGGCGCGCGCGGCGCTCTTGCGCGGCGAGGAGCCCTGCGACTGCGCCGCCGATTGCGTCTGCTGCAGCAGGGCTAGCGGCGACAGCGTCGCCTGCCGCTTGGCCTTGCCCTGGTCGCTGATCGACACCTGGTTTTCGTCGTCGAGCGCAGCGAGCAGCGTGGGCGTGGTGGCGGGCGGATTCGCGCCCAGCGGGCTGGCGGTAGTGGCGAGCGGGTAGGCCGCCGTACCGAACAGGGTGGTATTCATCGGTGTTTTCTGTAGTAGCCGAGTCTTATCCAGACTATCGGCTGCTCCGTCGCAACGTTTAATACAAATGCACAATTAAGCGCCACAAATAATTCCATATGCAACGACGGGTTCCACGTGAAACGCTGCGGCTGTGCTCCTGTTTCACCCCCTTCCTGTGTCTTTGCGACCCCGCCCTACCTGCCTAGCATCGAACCATCCCTTTGCACCACGAGGCGGCGATGAGCACGCAAGCGATTCCGATCAAGATCTACCCGCGGCTGACCCGCGGCCGTTTCAACAACTGGCGGGTGATCGCCGTGCTGGTGACGCAGCTGGTCTACCTGGGTCTGCCGTGGCTGACCTGGAACGGTCGCCAGGCAGTGTGGTTCGACCTGCCGGGCAACCAGCTGCACCTGTTCGGCCTGACGCTGTGGCCGCAGGACTTCGTCTACCTGGCGGCGCTGCTGATCTTCTGTGCGATCGCGCTGTTCTGGTGGACGGCATTGGCCGGGCGGCTGTGGTGCGGCTTTTCCTGTCCGCAGACGGTGTACACCGAAATCATGACCTGGATCGAGCGCTGGGTGGAGGGCAAGCCGCGCCAGCGCCAGGCGCTCGACGCCGCGCCGTGGTCGCTGCGCAAGCTGCGCATCAAGGGCACCTCGCACGGGCTGATGATCGCGTTCTCGCTCGTCACCGGCTTCACCCTGGTCGGCTACTTCGTACCGGTCCGCGAAGTGGCGGCAGCGTTGCTAGACGGCACGCTGTCCGGCTGGGCCTGGTTCTGGCTGCTGTTCTACGCCGGTTTCACCTACCTGCTGGCCGGCCGGCTGCGCGAGAGCGTGTGCAAGCACATGTGCCCGTACGCACGCTTCCAGGGGGTGATGTTCGATCCGGACACGCTGGTGGTGTCCTACGACGCCGCCCGCGGCGAGCCGCGCGGTGCGCACCGCAAGAGCGAGTCGGCCTCCGGACGCGGCGACTGCGTCGACTGCGGTGTGTGCGTGCAGGTGTGTCCGACCGGCATCGATATCCGCGCCGGCCTGCAGTACGAGTGCATCGGCTGCGCTGCCTGCGTCGACGCCTGCGACACGGTGATGGACAAGATCGGCGCGCCGCGCGGCCTGATCCGCTTCGCCACCGAAAACAGCATGGCCGGCCGCGTGGCGGCGAGCGACATCCCGCGCCGCATGCTGCGCCCGCGGGTGATGGTGTACTCGGCGCTGATGCTGGTGGTGCTGGCCGGCAGCATGGCGATGCTGTTGCTGCGCACGCCGTTCATCGTCGACGTGCTGCGCGACCGCGCCTTCCTGGTGCGCGAGACCAACGACGGCTGGCTGGAAAACGGCTACACGCTGCGACTGGTCAACACCCAGGCCAGCCCACAGCGGGTGCAGCTGGGGGTGGAGGGCTTGCCGGGCATCCGCCTGGCCGACGCGCCTGTGCTGACGTTGCCGCCGCAGGCGACCCGCACCGTGCAGCTGCGGGTGCAGGCCAGCCCAGAGTCGGCCGGCAGCGGCAGCCATCCGATCCGCTTCACCGTGGTGTCGCTGACCGAACCGGCGCTGCGCCACAGCGAGGACTCGCGCTTCATCGGCGAGTAGGCGTCGTCAATAGCGCGAATGCGAGGCGGCGTAGCTGGATGCCCCTCCGTTCAGTGCGATGCGGCCGCCTGCTGCGCCAAGCGGGCGATCTCGGCGCCCAGCCAGTCGAGCAGCCCGGCCTGGCTGTCCGGCTGGTAGTAGCTGGCGTTCAGGCGCAGGGCCGGCGGGCCATCGCCTGCCGGGTAGCAGAAGCCGCCCGGCGCGACATGAATGCCGACCGCCTGCGCCGACGCCAGCAGCCGGGCCAGGTCGAAACCGGCGGGCAGCGCCAGCCACAGGAAATAGCCACCCTCAGGCCGGCTCAGCCGGCAGTCCGCCGGCAGCCGTTCGACCAAGCTGGCGCGCATCGCCGCCAGCCGCTCGGCCAAGCTTGCGCGCAGACTGGCCAGCGCCGCCTCGTCGCCGCGTTCGGCCAACAGTTCAGCCAGCGCCAACTGACTCGGCAACGGCGACGCCAACGTCTGGCTCTGCTTCAGCTGCAGCGCCGCCTCGTGCCATCCCCCGGCCGCCAGCCAGCCGACCCGGTAGCCGGGCGCCAGCGACTTGGACGAGCCGGCGCAGTACAACACCAGCCCGCTGCGGTCGAGCGCCTTCAACGGTGGCGGCGCCCGACCGTCGAGCGCCAGCTCGTGATAGCTGTCGTCCTCGATGATCGGCAGCCGGTGCCGTTCGGCCCAGTCGAGCAGCGCGCGCTGGGTGGCCTCGCTCAGGCATTGGCCGGTGGGGTGCTGGAAGGTCGGCATCACCGCCACGCCGGCGAGCGTGCCGGCCGCCGCCTCGCGCTCCAGCAGCGCCAGGTCCAGCCCGCCGGCGTCGTCGACCGCCAGCGGCAGCACCGCGATGCCCCAC
The DNA here is from genome assembly GCA_025989215.1 of Neisseriaceae bacterium JH1-16. Lineage (GTDB taxonomy): Bacteria > Pseudomonadota > Gammaproteobacteria > Burkholderiales > Chromobacteriaceae > Crenobacter_A. The sequence goes on from JAPDNP010000005.1 coordinate 138,541, forward strand.
TGCGACAAGAGGCCGAGCAGGCCCGGGAACGCCGGCACCGCCACCGCCAGCCGCGCCGGCCGGCCGCGCGTGGCCAGCTGCACCGCCAGGGTCAATGCCTCCATCGCGCCGCAGGTGATGATCAGCTGGTCCCAGTCGAGCGCCACGCCCTGGGCGCGGTAGCGCTGCGCCAGCTGGCGGCGCAGGCTGGCGAGCCCGGCCGCGTCGAGGCTCGCCAGCGCCGCCGGGTAGTCGGCGAGCGCGCGCGCCGCCGCCCGCGCCAGCGCCCGGCCGTCGAACAGCGCCGGGTTGACGAAGGGTGAGCCCCAGGCCGCCAGCGGGGTGGGGGCGGCGGTAGGAGCCGCACCGCTGGCCACCCGGAAGCCGGCGCGCGGCAGCGCCTCGATCAGCCCGAGCCGCTCCAGCTCGTGGTAGGCGCGCTTGGCGGTGGTCATGCTGACGCGCTGCGTCGTGCAGGTGGCGCGTAGCGAGGGCAGCGCGTCGCCCGGCCGATAGCTGCCGCGCTCGATCGCCGCCACAAAGAACGCCACCAACGTGGCAAACTTGGCCATTACTGCGTCTTTCAGAGTCAATGCCGGCTGAGTGTAACGGAGAAGCACCGAACCCGCCGCGCCGTGACGCGTCCAAGCCTCATCCCGTTTCAAGGAGTACCCGCATGTTCCGATCTGCCCGCCGCACACTGCCTGCCGCGCTCAGCGCACTGCTGATCGCCGTCCCGGCGCTGGCTGCCGACGGCGCGGTGGCGGCGCTGAGCTACAAGCTCGACTGCCTGCCCGATGCCGGCCGAGCCGAGAGCCTGGCCGATTGGCTGCGGCTACGGCTGTCGCTGCGCGGCCTGCAGGAGGACCAGACACACCCGGCGCTGCGCCTGTGCTTCCGGGTCGATGCGCAGCAACGCATCGCGCCCGGCTCGAATGTCGGCATCGGGGTCGGTTACAGCCGTGGCGGCTGGGGTGGCAACGGTTGGGGGGTGGGCGGCGGCTACCGGGGTGGGCCGGCCTACGATGTGGAGACGGTGCCGGTGGCGTCGCTCACCGCGCAGCGCCCGGATGGCAGCGTCTACTGGCAGGGCAACCAGGACGCGGCCGGGCGCAGCGAGACGGCGGTACAGGACGCACTGCGCCGGCTGGTCGAGCGCTTGCCGCTAGACTGAGGCCACCGCCGTCTCGGCGGCCTGTACGGCCTGCTGTCCGGCCAGCTCGACCCGGTTGCGGCCGCGCCGCTTGGCCTGGTACAGCGCCGAATCGGCCGCCGCCAGCAGCGGCTCCAGTTCGGCCAGCTCCGGGCGCTGACAGGCCAGGCCGATGCTGATCGTCACTGCGATGCGCTGTTGGCCGAACATCACCGGCTCGGCGGCCATCGCCGCACGCAAGCGCTCGGCCACCCGCTGCGCCACGCTGGCGGTGGCGCCCGGCAGCACCACACAGAACTCTTCGCCGCCGTAGCGGCCGATCAGGTCGCCGCGCCGGCAGCTCTGGGTCAGCCGTTCGGCGAATTGGCGCAGCGCCGCGTCGCCGGCGGCGTGGCCGTAACGGTCGTTGATGGTCTTGAAGTGGTCGAGGTCGATCATCAGCACCGCCAGCAGCGCCTGCTGGCCGACCGCCCGCTCGGCCAGATCGAGCAGCGCGCGCCGGTTGTACAGGCCGGTCAGCGCGTCGCGTTCGGCCAGATGCGCCAGCCGGTACAGCAGCTTCTCGTTGGTGAGCAGCAGGCCGCCGAGCACCAACGCGAAGAACAGCAGGTTGGCGGTAAACTGCAGCAGGCGCTGCCAGGAGTCGGCGAGCAGATTGGAGCCCGCCGGCGCAAGCAGCATGACGCCGAAACGCACCACGAACACCGCCATCAATAGGGCGAGCACCAGCGCGCTCAAGGTGTGACCGGGCGAGGCGAGCAGCCGCCGCGACGAACGGAGCTCCCTGGCCATCGCGGCACAGAGCAGCAGCATCGTCGTGTTGGCCACCATCAGCCGGATACGCAAGCGGTCGTCGAGCGTGGCCGCGGCCAGCAGCGCGAGCGCCACCACCAGCACCGTCGCGGTGCTGCGCCACGGCAGCGTCTTGCCATGCGACTGGCGCAGCCCGAACCACAGCGCGGTCACGAAGCCGAACGACAGGCTGTTGAGCAGCAGCACGCTGAGCAGCATCGGCATCTGCTCGCGATGCACCACCATCAGCGAGAACAGCGTGCTGGCCGAGCAGCCGAGCGTCCAGGTCAACAGCTCGCGCTCCTCGCGGTTGCTGAGCCAGAACAACAACAAGGTCAGCGTCACCACGGCGCTGTAACAGGTCTGTATCAGGTAACTAATCGAACTGTCGATCCAGAACATGAAGTCTCCATGGCCATGCCGGCCGCGCCGGCACCGTCTATGCAGCCATGATGCACGAAGCAGATCTTTTAATGTCGAACTATTTACGCTGTGCCGGTGGCTCCAGCGTATCGCACTGGGCCAGCGCCGGGAACCAGCGCATCCACAGCCCCACCACCGCCAGGGTACCGACGCCGCCGAGCACCACTGCCGGCACGGTGCCGAACGCCGCGGCGGTGATGCCCGACTCGAACTCGCCCAGCTGGTTGGACGCGCCGATGAACAGCGAATTGACCGCGCTGACCCGGCCGCGCATCTCGTCCGGCGTCTCCAGCTGGATGAAGGTGCTGCGGATCACCACGCTGATCATGTCCGAGGCGCCGAGCACCACCAGCGCGCCCAGCGACAGCGCAAAGTGCTCGGACACGCCGAACACGATGGTCGACAGCCCGAACACCGCCACCGCGGCGAACATCACGTAGCCGACCCGGCGCTTCACCGGATAGCGCATCAGCCACGCCGACATCGCCAGCGCGCCGACCGCCGGCGCCGAGCGCAGCAGCCCCAGCCCCCACGGGCCGGTGTGCAGGATCTCGCCGGCATAGATCGGCAACAGCGCGGTGGCGCCGCCGAGCAGCACCGCGAACAGGTCGAGCGAGATCGCGCCGAGGATGTCCGGCCGGCTCCGGATGAAGCGTACCCCGGCCAGCAGTGAATCGAGCGAGGGCTTCTCGCGCAGCGGCTCGCTGCGCCGCGCCGTCAGGCTCACCACCAGCGCCATGCCGACCAGGTACAGCGCCATGTCGAGGCCGTAGGTGAACGCCGCGCCGACCGCATACAACAGCCCGCCCAGCGCCGGCGCCAGGATGGTGGCCGCCTCGTTGGCCGAAGCGGTCGCGGCGATCGCCGGCGCCAGCAGCGTCGGCGGCACCACATTGGGCAGCAGCGCCTGCATCGTCGGCATGTCGAAGGAGCGGCACACGCCGATCACCACCGACAGCACGAAGATCAGCGCGCGCGTGGTGGAGAAGCCCAGGTCCCGGCTGCCCAGCAACAGCAGGCCGGCCACCAGCGCCTGGATCGCCATGCTGGTCGCGACGATGCGGCGCCGGTCGTAGCGGTCGGCGATGCTACCGGTGACCAACACCAGCAGCACCCGCGGCAGAAACTGCAGCAGGCCGACCAGGCCGAGATCGAGCGCGCTATGCGTCAGCGAGTACACCTGCCAGCCGATGGCGACAGAGAGAATCTGAAAACCGCCGGTGAGGCAGACGCGGGCAAACCAGAAGCGCCAGAACGGCGGAAAGTGGCGCAGCGATGTGGGGTCGGGGAAGGGCGGATTACTCATGATGGCTGATAGTAACGTCAGGGAATAATCAGTTAAAGCCTACTCCGCCGGCGCCAGCCACGCCACGAGATTGTGGTAACGGTTTGCAATCGCATCGATTCCGGCGAGGCGGGGCAGCGTCGCGCGAGCGTCTTGCCGCGCTGCGATGCAGGACCGCCGCGGCCGCCTGGCCTGCCGAACGGCCCCGCACATAGGCTCGCCCGAGAGCCGCCGATCCTGCACCGGACATGGGCCGTATAATGGCGCCATGAGCCCCATCCCAACCCCCCCGTTCGCGGCGCTGACGCCGGACACGCTGCTGACCGCACTGGAAGGCCTCGGCCTGCCGGTCAGCGGCAGCCTGCTCGCGCTCAACAGCTACGAAAACCGCGTCTACCAGGTCGGCCTGGACGACGCGCCGCCGCTGGTGGTGAAGTTCTACCGGCCCGAGCGCTGGAGCGAGGCGCAGATCCGCGAGGAGCACGCCTTCGTCGCCGAGTTGGCCGAACGCGAGATCCCGGTGGTCGCGCCGCTGGCCTTCAACGGCGAGACGCTGCACCGGCACGCCGGCTTTAGCTTCGCGGTCTACCCGCGCCGCGGCGGCCGCGCGCCCGAGCTGGATCGCCCGGACGTGCTCGAATGGCTGGGGCGTTTCCTCGGCCGCATCCATGCGGTCGGCGCGATCACGCCGTTCACGACCCGTCCCCGCCTCGATGCGGACAGCTTCGGCGAGGAACCGCTCGCCTTCATCGCCGCCGGCGACTTCCTGCCGCCGGAACTGCGCGAGGTCTACCTGGGCGTAGCGCGCCAGGCGCTCGACGGGGTGGCGCGCTGCTATGCGCGCGCCGGCGACGTCGCCAGCCTGCGCCTGCACGGCGACTGCCACGCCAGCAATGTGCTGTGGACCGACGCCGGCCCGCACTTCGTCGATTTCGACGACTGCCGCAGCGGCCCGGCGGTGCAGGATTTATGGATGCTGCTGTCGGGCGAGCGCGCCGAGCAGAGCCGCCAGCTCGCCGACCTGCTGGCCGGCTACGAGGACTTCTGCGAGTTCGATTCGCGCGAGCTGTACCTGATCGAGGCGCTGCGCACGCTACGGCTGATCCACTACAGCGCGTGGATTGCGCGGCGCTGGCACGATCCGGCCTTCCCGGTGGCATTCCCGTGGTTCGACAGCCCGCGCTATTGGCAGGACCGCATCCTGGAATTGCGCGAGCAGATCGCGCTGATGGACGAGCCGCCGCTGTGGCCGGTGTAAGAGTCTGTACATGATCTTTTTGCAGCTGCGGCCGCCCCCTGCCGGATGCAGCGCTAGGAGAGAGTCCCTGGCAGTGCATTCACTGCCTGGGACGAACGACAACGCTATGCGCCGGCAGGGGACGGCCCCGGAGGGCTGGCCCGGCAAACGGCCCGCTGCGTTGTTGGTCGGCTTGACCTTAGAACGACTAAGGTCGGCACTGCCCGCCTAGCATCTGGCCGTTTGCCGGGCCAGCGCAGTCCGTAAAAAGATCGTGAACAGGCTCTGAGCCCCTGACAAACAAACAGCCTGGTCGACGACCAGGCTGTTTTTGTATGCGCCGGCTAGCAGGTGGACGGCCGCCCCAGGCGGCGTGCGGTCAACCGCTGGCTTAAACGCTGCACGCCCGGCGCCAGGATCAGCACGATGGAGAACGCGGCAGGCCAGGCGGCGACGAAGGCGTGGCCCCAACGGGCAACGAAGTCCGGCCCGAAGCCGAGGTTCAGCCAGCTGACCCAACCGGTCATCAGCAGCGACATCAGGCCAGACATCAACAGCGAGAAGGTCAGGCGAAGGCGGGTAGCGTCGGACATGGGGTGCTCCTTTCTGGAGATAACAGCGGTGATGCCGTCATCCTAGCCAACACCGATCTGGCCAACTACAGTCTATTTTTCAATCTGAAATTGCAAAATTGGAATCATGCTCGACGATCTGGCGCTCTTCATCGCAATAGTCGACACCGGAAGCCTGCAGGCCGCCGCGCGCCGGCTCGATCTGCCGCCGGCGACGCTGACCCGCCGGCTGCAGAAGCTGGAAGCCGAGCTCGGCTGCCAGCTGCTGCTGCGCAGCAGCGCGCAGCCTGAAGCCGACGCCGGAGGGCCGGCAATACTACGAGCAGTGCCGTCCACTGTTGACCGCGCTGCAGCAGACTACCGCGGCGCTCGACGACGACCTCAACCAGGTGAAGGGCACGCTGCGGGTGCTGGCACCCGTCAACCTGGGACGCGGCCTGCTGGCACCGGCGTGGGCGAGCTTCCTCACCGCGTGGCCGGCGATCCGGCTGGAATTGACGCTGAGCAATCAGAACGAGGACCTGTGGCGGCACGGCGCCGATCTGGCGATCCGCGTCGGTGCACAGGACGACCCGAAGCTGCGCCAGCGGCGGATCGGTGCGATCGAACTGGCGCTGGTCGGTGCGCCCGCTTATCTCGCCCGGTGCGGCACTCCGACCCATCCCGACGAGCTGGCGCAGCACGAACTCTTAGTGATCGAGCCGCTCGGCCCCTGGCAGTTCCACTCAGGCGACGAGCTGGTCGAGCTGTCACCGCCCGCACGCTGCCGGCTCAACGAGCTGGCACTGGCGGTGAGCCTTGCCGAAGCCGGGCTGGGCCTGCTTTACTGCCCGCTGCCGTTTTGCCACGAGGCGATCGAGAGCGGCCGGCTGGTGCGGCTCTTGCCCGGCTGGCACACGCCGCAGCGGCCGGTCTACGCGGTGTGGCCGCAGCAGCAGCTGCCGCGCAAGGTGAGGGTATTGCTCGAACACCTGTCCGATTTCGCCCAGGCGATACCGCTGCTGCAGGGCGAAACGCCGGACTGAACGGAATCAGAAGCGGTAGCTGTAGCGCAGGTTCGCCACATCGCCGCCCGGGTTCGGCTTGCTGAGGTCAGCATTGGAAAAGTGCAGGTAGTTGACGCTCAGTTCGTGCCGGCCCAGCGCGTAGCCGATGCCGGCCCGGTCGGCGAACTGCCAGTGGGTATTCAGGTCGCGGGTGGCGGACCATTGGGTGTTGTTTATTACCGCGACCCCGACGCTCAATTCGACGAACGGCCCCGAATCGGGCCGCGCGGTCTTGAACTGGTAGTGCAGCACCGGGGCGGCAATCAGGCTCCACACCGGATCGACGTGGGTCCGAGTGTAGCCACCGACCAGCTCGGCGCGGGTTTGCAGTACGCCGACATCGTTGTCCCACCACTGCCATGGCAGCACCCAGCCCACCGCGACGCGGTAGTCGTCGACACCTCCCGGCCCGTGAGGCAGGGTCATCGCACCGACCGAGCCGCTGACGATTAAATCGGTAGCCTGCGCCGGCGATAGCAGGCCGCCGAGCAACAGACTCATGAGCGCGTACCCAGAACGAGACATGGCAGACCCCTCCTGAGTATGTGATAGCTCCTTTAAGCAAGTGTTACACGGCGCAGCGCGCCGTCCGTCGCCGTTTGCCGGCTCGACCCGCCCGAACGGTCATTACGCGGCGAAGAATGGCGCTCGTGCGCCGGACGACCGCCCCGCGGACCGGCCGCCGCGTCCCCGGCGGCGCCACCCCGCTTAGCCGTAACCGAGCAGCTCGTGCCGGGAATCGGCCTGCCGGCCGCAGCCCAGCGACATCAGCAGCAAGGCGATGCGCTCGTGCATGATCAGCGTGTGCTCGTTGCCGGTTTCCTGCATCAGCCGGCGCAGCGTCTCGCGCACGCTGCCGACGCCGGTGACGTCGATCAGGATGTCGACGCCGGCACCGAGACGGGCCAGTTCGGTAAAGTCGCGGGTCACGTAGACCCCGTGCGCGGCCGCCATCCGGATACCAGGCTGAGAGTGGTCGAGGTCGGCAACGCCGACCAGCTCGACGTAGGGGGCGGTCAGCAGGGCCGCCAGCAGTGGGGTGCCGGTTTCGCCGGCGCCGATCATGCCAATCCGAAAGGGTTTCATCGCAACAGCCCTATGACGTAAATAGTGCCGACACACTATGTCGTTTACATCAATCAGCCATTGATGCAGATCAAATTCGGCCGGACCGTTTCACGTGAAACCGGCCACCGTCGGTTCTTCATCCGAGTAGCGCACGTCCGCCGAGCAGCAGTCCCATCCCCAGCAGCAGCGCGCCGCACACCCGGTCGAGGCGACATCGCCAGCACACCGACAGCTTGCCGCCCAGCCAGCCGACCGCCCCGGCCAGCATCAGCCACCACAGTACCGAACCGGCAAACACCCCGGCAATCATCAGCACCCCGGCGGCGACCCCGAACTGCTGCCGACCGGCCAGCCCGGCGAACACCGCAAGGAAAGACAGGATGGTCAGCGGGTTGCTCAAGGTCAGCGCGAAGGCGCTGGCGGTGTAGCCGGCCAGCCCCGCACCGCCGCCGCTCGCCGCCCGCTCGGCCGGAACGCGCCGCAGGGTCGCGGCGCCCAACCAGATCAGAAAAGCGCTGCCGACCAGTGCCAGCGGCAGCGTCAACCGGGTCAGCCAGCCGGTCAGCGCCCCCAGCCCGGCCACCCCCAAGGTGGCGTACAGCGCGTCGGCCGATGCGGCGCCGAGCCCGGAGGCGAGACCCGCGGCGCGGCCGCGATGCAGCGTGCGCTCGATCACCAACAGCCCGATCGGCCCGACCGGCGCGGCGATCGCCCAGCCGACCAGCAGCGCTTGGCCGAACAATGTGAGCCCGCTCATTGCGCTCCCTTCCTGCGTGATGGCAATCACCACAGTGTGCGCGTCAGACGCCCGGCATGACATGGCAGTTTTAAGGCACGATGGCGGTATCGCCTGCTATTTTTCGGTAAAAGGGCAAAAGGACGAAACGATGGAAATCGATGGCAAGGCCTGGAAGTTGCTCGCCGCGCTGCAGGCCAATGCGCGGCTGTCGCTGACCGAGCTGGCGCAAGCGGTCGGCCTGTCGGTGCCGGCGGTGTCGGAGCGGCTGCGCCGCCTGGAGGAGGCCGGGGTGGTCCGCGGCTATCGCGCCGAGGTGGCGCCCGACAAGCTCGGCTATCCGCTGCAGGCGTTGATCGGCATCACCGTGCCGCAGCCCTACAAGGCGACGCTGCTGGCGCTGCTCGACGAGATGCCCGAGGTGCTGGAATGCCATCACGTCACCGGCCAGGACTCCTACGTGTTCCGGCTGATCGCCCGCGACGTCGCCCACCTGGAGGCAACGCTGGCGCGCATCAACCACCTGGGCGAGACCCGCACCTCGCTGATCCTGTCGACGCCGATCGCACCGCGGCCACTGGTGCCGTTCGCACTGCGCACCGACTGAACCCGCCGCTCTTTCGGCCAAGCCACGGTTTTTGCGTGGCTTTTTTATTGCGCCGCAGCATCCACATGCCCAAGCCCCAAGCCGAGCCGGGCTAGGGAATTCCCTAAGGTGTCGACAAGCCGGAGCGACGCTACAGTACCACTCGCAAGGATCGGTGTACCGCGACCGCACAGCCCACACAAGAACGACGGCGCGCTGCCCCACTAACAACTAAGGCGTTATGCCCCAAGAGCGAGAATCCACGATGTCCAGTTCCAGTCAGCCCCGCCAGTCGCAGGCGCGCACGGTATTCCGTGTCGTCAGCGGCAACTTCCTCGAGATGTACGACTTCATGGTGTATGGCTTCTACGCCACCGCCATCGCCCACACCTTCTTCCCGGCCGGCAATGAATTCGCCTCGCTGATGCTGTCGCTGGTCACCTTCGGCGCCGGCTTCCTGATGCGGCCCTTGGGCGCCATCGTGCTCGGCTCCTTCATCGACCGCCACGGCCGTCGCGTCGGCCTGTTGGTGACGCTCGGCCTGATGGCCGCCGGCACCTTGCTGATCGCCTGCGTGCCGGGCTACGCCAGCATCGGCATCGCCGCGCCGATCCTGGTACTGGTCGGCCGACTGCTGCAGGGCTTCTCGGCCGGCGTCGAGCTGGGCGGGGTATCGGTGTATCTCGCCGAGATCGCCACCCCGGGCAACAAGGGCTTCTACGTCAGCTGGCAGTCGGCCAGCCAGCAGGTGGCGGTAATCTTCGCCGCGTTGCTCGGCGTGCTGCTGCACAGCCTGCTGCCGAAAGAGGTGATGAGCGAGTGGGGCTGGCGCGTGCCGTTCCTGATCGGCTGCCTGATCGTGCCGTTCTTGTTCATCATCCGCCGCTCGCTGCAGGAAACCGAGGCGTTCAAGGCGCGCAAAGAGCACCCGAGCCTGGGCCAGATCTTCCGCTCGATCCAGCAGAACTGGGCGCTGGTGCTCAACGGCGCCTTCTTGGTGATGATGACCACCGTGTCTTTCTACATGATCACCGCCTACACGCCGACCTTCGGCAAGGAAGTGCTCAAGCTCGGCGAGGTCGACAACCTGATCGTCACCGTCTGCGTCGGTATCTCGAACTTCTTCTGGCTGCCGGTGATGGGCATGTTCTCCGACCGGGTCGGCCGCAAGCCGCTGTTGATCGCCTTCACCGTGCTGATGCTGATCACCGCCTACCCGACCATGCTGTGGCTGACCAGCGACCCGTCGTTCGGCCGCCTGCTGCTGGTCGAGCTGTGGCTGTCGTTCATCTACGCCAGCTACAACGGCGCGATGGTGGTGGCGCTGACCGAAGTGATGCCGCCGGCGGTACGCACCACCGGCTTCTCGCTGGCGTACAGCCTGGCCACCGCGATCTTCGGCGGCTTCACCCCGGCGATCGCGACCTATCTGATCCACGCCACCGGCAACAAGGCGATGCCGGGTGTGTGGCTGAGCGTGGCGGCGGTGTGCGCACTGATCGCGACGCTGCGGCTGATGCGCGGCGGCCGCTCGCATGTGCACGGCGAGGCGAACGCCGCCGCCTGATCCACTGGGTAGACACGCGAAAAAAGGTTGGCTTCGGCCAACCTTTTTTGTTTCCGAATTGCAGCCGGCTAGTCCGGCCCTCCGCATAGCCTACCGTCGGGCAGGCTGTTCTGAGGGTCGGCATGGGCTCAGCGCACTACCGGCTGCGCGGTCACCGTCAGCTCCAGCTTCTTGCCCGGGTCGTAGGGCATGGTCACCGTCTCACGCTGGCCGCGGTACTCGTAGGTGACGGCGTAGCCGGTCACCACCTGGCGGCTGGCGCACGCCTGCGTCACCGGTTGCGGCTGGGCGGTGCCGTTGCGGTTCTGGGCGATGGTGCGACCGGCCATCGCACCGCCAAGTGCGCCGACGATGGTCGCGGCAGTCTTGCCGCGGCCGCCGCCGACCTGATGGCCCAGCACCCCGCCCACGATGCCGCCGAGCAGCGCGCCGCCGTTCTCGGCCGTCACCAGACCGCCAACCGCATTGGCCACGTCGTCTGTATTCAGCGCCGGGGCAGGGCAATTGTCAGTCACGGTGCCGTATTGCGGGTCGCTACGCAGCACGGTGGCGTGATCGGTGAAGGTGGCGGCCTCGGCGCCGGCGGCGGCCAGCAGCAGGGCGAGGGGCAGGATTCTTTTCATGATTATGGGGTCTCCGGGAGAAGTAGCAGGCACTGCTGGCGCGGAGTATAGGCGGGTCGGTATGTATGGCTTGTGAAGCTCTGTTAGCAAATGTTAAGCGCCGCTCGGTGCCTTGCTAGGCAAGCACGTTCTTGCCCCGAGACTCGTGTGGCAACAACGCCGCCGCTAGGTCAATCTCGCGATCTGCGGCTTCCCTAGCCGAGGCGGCGATGTGTTGCGGGCGACAACCAAGCAGCGTCCGCGCCCGCCTCCCGGCACGACACGCTGCTGCACTGCACGATGTCGCATCCCCGCACCGATACGCTACCAACCGTCGTCCGCCCAGCGGGGGGACGCATGTCAGTCTTGGCCCGCGGCGGCGCCCTTGCCATACTGCCTGCGCTGCCGCCCGTTCGGCCGACCCTGTCCCTGATTTTCGCGGAGCCTGCCATGACAACCCCGACCTTTCGATCGCTGTTTGCCTTTGCCGACGACCACGCCGCCCTGGTCGAGATCAAACGCCTCGACCTGCCACCGGACAGCCCGAAGGAGCGGGTCTACCACTGGCTGTGGCTGGACGGCGCCTCGCCCACCGCGCTGACCTTCCGCGCGATGGAGCGCGAGCCGCTGCAGTACCGCCGCTTCGCCGAGGGCGAATTGTGGTTCGACGCGGACGGCGCCGAGCTGCATCTCAACCAGCAGCCGCGCCGCCGCCTGCCCGCCTGCGGCGAGGCCGGCCTGGCCGCGCGCTGGCAGAGCGTGATCGCCGCCTACCTGGCCGAGCAGGACGCCGCCCGGCACTGAGGTGCCGTGGTATCGACGGCGACGCGTTACAATGGCGGCCTGTTTTTCTTTCAGAACCAGTTCACGATCTCGCGAACGAAGGGTCAATGACGCGAAACAGCGCAGTGGACATAGCGTCCATGAGCATGTCGAGCGGCATTCCAACGCAGAATCACCCGAGTACAGCAGATCGTAAGCAGGCCCTCAGACCGCCATGTCCGCCTTACCCTACCTCGCCGGCTATTCCGCCGACCTGCAACAGCGCGTGCAGGCGCTGCTCGACGCCAACCAGCTCGGCGACTGGCTGACGCAGCGCTACCCGGAACAGAGCCACGCGATCCAGACCGACCGCGCGCTGTACGACTATGTCGAGGCGCTGCGCCAGCGCTTTCTGCGCAACAGTTCGCCGCTGTCCAAGGTGTTGTACGACAACCGCCTCGACCCGGTGCAGCACACGCTCGGCACCAACACCTTCGTCGCACGGGTGCAGGGCGGCAAGCTCAAGAGCAAGAACGAGATCCGCGTCGCCAGCCTGTTCCGCGACGCGCCGGAACCGTTCCTGCGCATGCTGGTGGTGCATGAACTGGCGCACCTGAAGGAGAAGGACCACAACAAGGCCTTCTACCAGCTGTGCTGCCATATGGAGCCGGACTACCACCAGCGCGAGTTCGACCTGCGCGTCTGGCTGACCTGGCGCCGCCAGGGCGGCTGAGCCGCGTCCCGCAATACAAAACAGCCCGGCATCTGCCGGGCTGTTTGCTTGTTAAGGTTAGCCGAATCGCTCAGGCCGGGGCGGGGTTCTTCGCCCCCAACTGACTGACCAGCACGCTCGCCACGATCAAGACCGCGCCGCTGATCGCCAGCAGCGTCAGCGACTCGCCGGCCAGCCAGCCGACCAGGCCGGCCCACACCGGCTCCATCGCGAAGATGATGGTTGCGCGTGTGGCCGGCACCGTCTTCTGCGCCCAGTTCATCGCCATCTGGATCGCCGCGGTCGAGAAACCCAACGCCACCACGCAGCCGAGCAGCCCCGGCGTGGCTTGTGGCAGCGGCTCGCCGCTGACCGTCATCGCGATCGTCGCCAGCAGCGCCACCACCGCCAGCTGCACCACCGTCACCCGGCGCGGCTCGCAGCGCCCGGCGTAGCGGCCGACCAGACAGATCTCCAGCGCGATCGCCGCCGCACCGGCCAGCGTCAGCCATTCGCCGATGCCGAAGTGAAAGTTCAGCCCGCGCGGGTCGGACAGCAGCAGCAGGCCGATGAACGCGACCCCCACGCCGAGCCAGGCCGCCAGCACCGGGCGGTGGCGGAACAGCAGCCAGCTGAACAAGGGCACCAGCGGCACGTACAGCGCGGTCAGGAACGCCGACTTGCTGCTGCTGATATGGGCGAGACCGAGCGTCTGCAATGAATAACTAAAAAACAGCACGCTGCCGACCACGATGCCGGCGCGCAGCTCGGCACGGGTCAGGCCGGCAAGGGTGCGCCTGGCCAACACCAGCGCCACCAGCGCGCCGGCGCCGAAGCGCAGCGCGACGAAGCCGTACGGCCCGGCCCACTGCAGCGCGGTCTGCACCGTCAGGAAGGTTGCGCCCCAGATCATGGTGATGACGATCAGCACGGCATCGGGCATTAACGAACGGCGCGGCGGCGGCGCGTCCAGGCAGGTGGTGGCACTCATGGGCGGACTCGGCGGGTGGGTGGAGGATTGCCGCGGGGCGGCACATTGGTGCACTATACTGCACAGAAAACCCTATGTGCAATATAGTGCCCAAATGACCGATTCCGCCATCTTGCCGGTGATCCTCACCGTTTCGGCCAACCTGCGCGCCGCCCGCCAGCGGCAGGGCCTGAGCCAGGAAAAGCTCGCCACCGCCGCCGGCGTCAGCCGGCGCATGCTGGTCAATATCGAGGCGGGCGAGAGCAACGTCAGCCTTGCCACGCTCGACCGACTCGCCAGCGCGCTGGGGCTGAGCTTCGCCGAGCTGGTGCACGAGGCCGGCGCCGATCCGGCCAGCCCGGTGCGGGTCTGGCAGCGCAGCGACAGCCACGGCACGCTGCTGCAGAGCGTACGACAGGGAACGCAGACGGTGGAGTTGTGGCAATGGCAGCTCGGCGCCGGCGAGCGCTACGACGCCGAGGCCGACCCGGCCGGCAGCCAAGAGATCGTTTACGTGGTGGCCGGCACGCTGCGGCTGGAACTGCCCGGCGAAACTCGCCAGCTCGCCGCCGGCGAGTCCGTCGCCTACGCCTCCGACTGTCGCTACACCTATCTCAACCCCGGCTGCACGCCGCTGGTATTCACCAAGAACGTGCTGCTGGCGGCCGGCGCCACCGAGTAGTCCCTAGGATCAGTTGGTATGGACGAAGCGGGAGCAAGACAGGGAAGCGGATCGCTGGACGGCACAGCATCGGCGTTCGGCCAACTTGCGGCGGCGCCCAGACGAGCATCGGGCCGCCCTCATCCTGTCTTCCCCAGCTCAAAACCTGCTCGCGACCTGCTGCACTCGGGCGATCCTGCGTTGGAATGCCGCACGACATGCTCATGACCGCTATGTCCATTCCGCTGTTTCGCGTCATTGACCCTTCGTTCGCGAGATCGTGAACAGCTCCCTAGCATCGCCAACAAAGCCCTGCGAAGCGATCCCGGCTAGACGCGCTGCCGTAGACAGTACAACGAGTACGGCAAGGCAGCGTAACAACGCCGGGAGGGCTTTATCAGCAGCTCTTAGCCGTTGACGAAGGCGGCGATCGCACCATAGGTCGCCGCGCACTCCTCCTCGATCATCGCCTCCAAACTCAAATACCCGTGCACCAGATCGTCGAACTGTCGGTGCTCGGCGTGCACGCCGGCCAGACGCAACTTTTCGACATAGGCGATGCCCTCGTCGCGCAGCGGGTCGAAGCCGGCGGTGATCACCAGCGTCTTCGGCAGCTTGTCGGTGAACTCACCGTACAGCGGCGACGGCGGCAGGCGGTTCTCGGCGTGCTGGAAGTAGTGGTCGAAATACCAGGCCACCCGGCCCTTGGTCAGGAAATAGCCCTCGCCGTTCTCGTTCACCGACGGCAGGCGCAGCGTGTAGTCGAGGCTGGGGTAGACCAGCACCTGGCGCGCAATGGCGAGCAGAGGGTCGAACTGCGCCAGCCGGCTGACGCTGGCGGTGAACGCGCCGCCGCCCGAATCGCCGGCCAGCGTCAGCTCGCGGCGGAACGGCAACCGGCGCTTCTCCAGCGCGCCCCACACCCCGCGCGCCGCCGTGTACGCGTCGGTCAGCCCGGCCGGATACGGGTTCTCCGGCGAGCGGCGGTAGTCGACCGACACCACGATGTGGCCGGTAGCGGCGGCCAGGCGTCGGCAGATCGGGTCGTACACCGCCACGCTGCCGGCCATATGCCCGCCGCCGTGGCAGAACACGATCACCGGCCGCGCCTCGCTCGGCGCCGGATGGTAGATGCGCACCGGCACGGTGTAGTCGGAGCCGGCGATCAGTTCGTCGTTGACCCAGGCGATCGCAGGACCCGGTGGCACGAAGGCGGTGGTCAGATTGGCCAGCGCCTCGCGCGCGCTGGTGACGGTGACGAGGTAGCCGTTCTTGATCGCCTCCTCGCTCTGGCGATTCAGTTCGGCCAACCAGGCGGCCAGTTTGGGGCTGACTTGTCGCATCGGAATATTCCTTTCGTGGGGGCACTACCGGGGCAGGCGCGCATGATGCGACGCACAAATATTCCTAAAGCATAGTCGAGCCAGCCACGCCGGCAACAAAAAAGCCGGCGCCCTCGGGCTGCCGGCCTTGTTCCTGGCGATACAGCTCACCCCAGCGGCGAGCCCGGCTCCTCGTCGCTGGTCGCCACGCAGAAGTCCGCCGCGCCGGCGCTGCCCGCCACGCCCTTCACCGTAGTCACCCGGTCGCGACCGATCGCCGCGGCGCCCGGCACGCGGAAGGTGGTCACGTCGAGCTTGGCGATCGGCACCTCCAGCGGCGCCGGCAGCTGCGGCACCCAGTCGTACGGCGCACGGTAGGCGCGGTAGACCAGGTTCAGCTTGGCCCAGCCGGTGCCCCAGTACGGGCTGATGTATTCCCACACCAGCTCGTGTTCCGGCGTCACCTCGAACAGCCGGCCATCCGAGCCCTCGGTGATCAGCGTGTTGCCGTTGGGCAGGCGCTGCGCGCTGCTGATGAACGGGCTGTAGAAGCGCGAGGCGTCGAGCGGCACCACGAAGCCCGCCTCGGCCGGGGTGTACTGCCAAACGATGGCGAGACTGACCGGGTCGATCTCCAGCACCCGCGAGTAGTCGCGGCGCGCATTGCGCAGCCCGTCCGGCGAGGCCGGGTTCGGCGCGCCGTAGCCGGCCCAGCCGCCGTTATCGAACACCAGCAGGTTGCCGGCGCCGGGCAGGCCCTGCGGGATGATGTGGGCGTGGTGCAGGCCGATGATCCAGCCGAGCGCCTTTTCCGCCTCGCTGCCGTCGTAGTTCGGGCCGAGCCGCCAGACGATCTTGCCGCTGGCCTTGTCGACGATGGCGATGATGTTCGCCTCGCGCGAATCCCAGATCAGGTTGTCCGGGTGGAAGCGCACATCGCCGGCGTCGTAGTGGCGGTTCGGCCCCAGCACCGACAACGAGTTGATGTGCAGCCAGTCGCCCACCTTGCGGTCGGCCAACTGGCGCTGGTTCGGGTTCTGGAACAGCGCGGTGCGCGCGTCGTCGTCGAAGCCGAGCTCGTCGATGTGGTCGCTGGCGCGCCATTCCCAGACGATCTGGCCGTCCCACGTTACCTCGACGATCTTGTCGTCGAGCAGCCGCTGGTCGGAGATCTTGGCGTTGTGCAGTTCCTCGTGCACCAGCAGCAGCGTGTTGCCGCCGGCGGTTTGCGGCGCCTGCTCCGGCGCGTAGTAGCCAGTCGGGCTGCCGGCGCGCTGGTAGTCGTGGTGCTGGCGCGCCACCCAGCGGCTCGGCTCGCCCGGGTCTCTCACCTGCTCCAGCCCGTCGAAGCGCCACACGATGTTGCCATCCCAGTCCACCTGCACCAGGTCGACCTGGTCCTGGAACGCGTGCTGCGGGTTGCGCTTGGCGGTGCTGCCGAACACCTGGCCGCCCGGCAGCAGCTTGGCCGGGAAGCCCTGCAGCCCCTGCCACACCTGCACCTCGCGGCCGTTCATGTCGATCAGCACCGTGCCGACGCCCTCGGCGTGGAACACGGTATAGCCGCTCCACGCCTTGTCGGGGTGGTAGACGGTGGCGCCGGTGGGGTAGACGGTGGGGTGGCCCATGCTGCACATCCTTGTCGTGGTCGAAAGATGCAGGGGCCATTGCAAGCGCCGTGCCTGCGCACCTTGGCCGAACGGCGCGGCCGGCCAGGCCAGGCGCGACAAGGCTTTCGACCAACGTTCAGACAAAATCGATCAGCTGTGCGGCCGGCGGACGCTGCGCCGAATCCGCCAGCCCCGCCGCGTTTTCAGCAAGCCGCAGTGGTGAATCGCACAGCCGCGCTGCGCATCCGACTAGGAGTAGCGCGGCCCGCGCCGTATCATGAACAGATGATGACCAAAGACTTCAAACCCGCCATGAACAACCCGGCCCCGCTGGTTCCGAAACCTTGCCCGAAGTGCGGCGCCGCCGCCGAAGTGGGCCGTTCCGGCTCGCACCGCTTCTGGGTGCAGTGCAGCGGCTACCTCGGCTACGGCAACTGCACCGCGATCGGCCCGCAGACCGACAACAAGAAGGAAGCGATCCTGAAGTGGAACGCGATGAAGTAAACCCGGCGGCCCGGTAGTCGCCACCCCCTGCCGGCGATCCCACGAGCGCCGTGGGATCCACTCCGGCCGGCCCATTCCACACCCGTCACGCCCCTGAACCCGGCGCCATCGCCCGCCTTATCAATTGTTAACACTCCTTAACAGTCCTTGCCGCCAACTTTACATATGCTGACCGTGCATTTACATGCGGTGCACAAGGCATCGGCAATCCGGCAACGATAACGGGAGAACAAACATGTCGAGCAAGACTCTGGCCGTGGTAGCGGCGGCAGTACTTTTCGGGGCGGGCAGCCTCGCCTTCGCCGGCGGCAATGGCCATGGTAGCGGTGGCGGACATGGTGGCGGTGGCGGACATGCTGGCAGCGCTCATGGCGCGAACCATGCCAGCGGCAACGCCGCGGCGCCCGTCAGCAGCAAAAGCGTGCTGAACTCGAACGGGCGGCATGCGACTGACCGCGACAAGGGGCACGAGCGGGCCGCTGATCGACACAGCTCGAAGAGCGACAAAACCCATCACCACAGCAAGACGCACATCGGCAGTAAGAAGACGCTGAACTCGAATGGGCTGAAGGCAGCGGATCACGACAAGGGGCAAGAGCGTGCCGCCGACCGGCACAGACTGAACGCCACGAAGAATGAAGCGGCGGGCCAGTCGCCCAGCACCAGCCCCGCGCCGAAGCAGCCCGTGCAGAACTGATCTGCGTCCCGCCTAGAAGAAAGGCAGCCATCCGGCTGCCTTTTTCATTGCCCCTGCGCCATTCAATTCCAAATGCTTAATTTTCGATAGGAAAAGTTGGAAATTGGATATTTCTGTCGCGATCTCAAACGACGTCCCTCGGTCATCGGCATAGCATCTCTTGGCAGCAAATTCGATTCGTACGGCATCCGCCTTGCGGCCATCGGCCCGCTGCTGTCCATAACAAGCAGGGGCCGGCCACGGCCCCCCGGAGAGAGAACGACCATGAAAATGACCCGTACCGCCTTGTCGCTGGCCCTGGGCCTGATCTTCCTGAACGGCCAGGTGCAGGCCGCCCCGCCGCTGACCACCAGCAACGGCAAGGCCGCCGTCAGCGTCGCCGCCAGCAATGCCTGGGTGGAGATCGACCGCGCCGCCTTCGAGCACAACATCCGCACCTTGCAGAAGGAAATGGCTGGCAAGTCGAAGATCTGCGCGATCCTGAAGGCCGACGCCTACGGCCACGGCATCGGCCTGCTGATGCCGACCATCATCAAGACCGGCGTGCCGTGCGTGGGCATCGCCAGCAACGAAGAGGCGCGCGTGGTACGCGCCAGCGGCTTCAAGGGCACCCTGGTGCGGGTGCGCACCGCCACGCTGCCGGAAATCAACGCGGCGCTGAAGTACAACATGGAAGAGCTGATGGGCAACGTCGACCTGGCCCGCGAAGCCGGCGAACTTGCGCGTCGCCACGGCCGCGACTTGCGCGTGCACCTGGCGCTGAACTCGGCCGGCATGAGCCGCAACGGCGTGGACATGGCCACCGAGCAGGGCAAGAAGGACGCCGTCGCGATCACCGAGATGCGCGGCCTGAAGGTGGTCGGCGTGATGACGCACTTCCCGATCGAAGAGAAGGAAGACGTGGTGAAGGGCCTGGCAGTGTTCAACCAGGACGTGGCCTGGCTGTTCGCCAACAGCAAGCTCGATCGCAAGAAGGTGACGGTGCACGCCGCCAACTCGTTCGCGACCTTGGAAGTGCCGGAAGCGCGCCTGGACATGGTGCGCCCGGGCGGCGCGCTGTTCGGCGACACCGTGCCGTCGCACACCGAGTACCAGCGCGTGATGCAGTTCAAGTCGCGCGTGGCGTCGGTGAACAGCTACCCGGCCGGCAACACGGTGGGCTATGACCGCACCTACACGCTGAAGCGCGATTCGAAGCTGGCCAACATCCCGGTCGGCTACTCGGACGGTTACCGCCGCGTGTTCACCAACAAGGGCTTCGTGCTGATCGACGGCCAGCGCGTGCCGGTGGTGGGCAAGGTGTCGATGAACACGCTGATGGTGGACGTGACCGACGTGCCGAGCGTGAAGGCGGGCGACGAGGTGGTGTTGTTCGGCAAGCAGGGCAAGGCGGAGATCACCCAGGACGAGACCGAGACCATCAACGGCGCGTTGCTGGCCGACCTGTACACGGTATGGGGCAATTCGAATCCGAAGATTCTGAAGAACTGAGTGTCCTGCTTTCGGCTGGCTGGGTGACGATTGGCCGAAGGAGGGGAGAGGAAGCCGTCCGTGAGGGCGGCTTTTTTGTTGGGGGTGGGGAGGGGTTTGGCCGACGTTGAAGATAGCGGGGAACGTTGCCTAGCTCACTTGGCGGAAAGCTCACTTTAACGCCTTGCGGACAGTGGCTGGATGAAAACTCAGGGGAAAACATCGACTAGGGCTGGACTTGAAAACCTGATGTCTTTCGGCCAACGTTGATGAGACCTGTTGCCTTGTCGGTCTCGCCCGACTGGCGAGTTCCTTTTCTTGCTTCGCCAAGAAAAGGAACCAAAAGAAGGCGACCCCACGACGCCGGCCCGCTTTGCGGGCTGCCCTGCGGGCGCCACGGCCAACGGGCGGCTGCGCAACTCGCACCGACTACGTCGGCACTCGGACAGTGCTCGCCGACGTCCCCCGTTGGCCGCGTCGTCCTCGGCGGCGTCGAAGGGGGATGGGGTGTGCGTAGGTAAGGTTCGCTTGTCTTGATCGGAAAGTCAGTTGGGTGAAGAGAGAGCGGCGTACTGTGGATAACTTGGTCAGTTAATGCCCTGCTGTGGATAAGACCCAAGGTTGGCCGAAAGCCTGCCACTCGGCCTCTACGAAACAGGTGGATTTCGGCCAACCTAGTGCCACCGCGAATTGATCCGTTACTACGCTTTTACGTTCCTATTCAGCTCCGTCACAATCATCCTGCCCATCCCCTTTGCGCTGCCGAGCGATCGTCAAGCGGCCAGGTCTTAAGCCGCCGCTTGTTCGAGTCCCGCGACGTTAGCGCGGGGCGAGTTCGGCGGCGCCTGGCCGCTTGGCAGGCGCGAGGGAAGCCGAAGGCCAGCGCATCGGGGTCGCCTTTTCTTTGAGTACTTTCTTTTGGCGACGCAAAAGAAAGTACTCCGCCCCGCCGGGCGGGACCGGCGCTGCCCCGATCCCCACTCACGTTGGCCGAAAAGCACGATGGGTGACGGACATCACCACCTCCACTCACTGCACAAATCACCGCAATACAAAAAAGCTTGGCCGAACGGAAAACCAATCCCGTTCGGCCAAGCTTCAATCGCGACGGCGGGCATCACCCGCCGCAACCCTAGCTCACGGCGCCAACCGCGCCCGCCGCCACTGCCCATCCTCCTGCAGCAGATACTCCACCCGGTCGTGCAACCGACTCGGCCGGCCCTGCCAGAACTCCAGCCGGTCCGGCACCAGCGCGAAGCCGCCCCAGTGCTCCGGGCGCGGCACCGACAGCGGAAACTTCACCCCGAACATCGCCGCGCGCTTCACCAGCGTGCTCTTGCCCGGGATCTCCTGGCTCTGCTCCGACGCCCAGGCGCCCAGGCGGCTGGTATACGGGCGGCTGGCGAAGTAGCTGTCCGACACCTCCGGCGCCACCCGCTCCACCCGGCCCTCGATACGCACCTGGCGCTCCAGCTCCGGCCAGAAGAAGGTCAGCGCGGCAAACGGGTGGGCGGTCAGCGCCTGGCCCTTGCGGCTCAGGTAGTTGGTGTAGAACACCAGCTGGCCGTCCTCGACCCCCTTGAGCAGCACGATGCGCGCCGAGGGCCGGCCGTCGGCGCCGACGGTGGCCAGGTGCATCGCGGTCGGCTCGTTCACCTTGGCGGTCACCGCCTCGTGCAGCCAGACTTCGAACTGCGCGACCGGGTCGGGCAGGCAGTCTTCCGGCGACAGCTCGTGTTGCGCGTATTCCTGGCGGATATCGGCGAGATTCAGCGACATGGGGACCACTCTCCTGAGGCAAGATGGCCGTATCTTAGAGCCGCGGCGGCAAAACGGCGAGCGGCCGCTGAACTGCCGCTGAGCTGGATCAAGCGCACGCCGATCGCCCCTGGATGGTGTTGGCCGCCACGGGGGGCCCCGCTTGAGGTAAAATCGTCACCTTTGTCAACGCTGTTGCCTCGTCCCGATGCATCTGGTCGCCTTCGGTCTGAACCATCACACCGCCCCGCTCGCCATCCGTGAAAAGCTCGCTTTTCCCGCGGAGACGCTGCCGTCGGCGCTGGCCAGCCTGGTCGGCTCGCATGCGGCGCGCGAGGCGGCCATCGTGTCGACCTGCAACCGCACCGAGGTGTACTGCGCCGCCAACGACCCGGAAGCCGCGCTGGCCTGGCTGGCGGCGTTCCACCGCATGGAAGCGGCGGAGCTGGCGCCGTACCTGTACCAGCTCGACACCGCCTCGGCGGCGCGCCACGCCTTTAGGGTCGCCTCCGGGCTCGACTCGATGGTGCTGGGCGAGACGCAGATTCTCGGCCAGATCAAGGACGCGGTGCGCGTCGCCGAACACGAAGGCACGCTCGGCACGCTGCTGAACGGCCTGTTCCAGCGCACCTTCGCGGTCGCCAAGGAAGTGCGCAGCAAGACCGCGATCGGCGCCAGCTCGGTGTCGATGGCCGCCGCCGCGGTGAAGCTGGTCGAGCAGATCTTTCCGACCATCTCCGAGCTGAAGGTGTTGTTCATCGGCGCCGGCGAGATGATCGAGCTGGTCGGCACCCACTTCGCCGCGCGCGACCCGTCCTGTATCACCGTGGCCAACCGCACGCTGGAGCGTGGCGAGAAGCTGGCGAGTCAGTTGGGCGGCAACGCGATGCTGCTGTCCGAGCTGCCCGACGCGCTGGCGCGCTACGACGTGGTGGTGTCGTCGACCGCCAGCTCGCTGCCCATCGTCGGCAAGGGCCTGGTCGAGCGCGCGATCAAGGCGCGCCGCCACCGCCCGATGTTCATGCTCGACCTGGCGGTGCCGCGCGATATCGAGGCCGAGGTCGCCGAGCTGGACGACGTGTTCCTGTACAGCGTCGACGACATCGCCGGCATCGTTGAAGTGGGCCGCGAGGCGCGCCAGGTGGCCGCCGAGCAGGCCGAACAGATCATCCGCGAGCGGGTCGACGAATTCGTCGGCTGGCTCAAGCAGCGCGACAGCGTGCCGACCATCCGCGCGCTACGTGACGAGGCCGAACGGGTGCGCCGCAACGCGCTCGACGCCGCGCTCAAGCAGCTGGCCAAGGGCGATGCGCCCGAACAGGTGCTCGAGACCCTGTCCAAGCAACTGACCAACAAATTGCTGCATCCGCCGACGCAGGCGCTGTCCCAGGCGCGCGGCGACGAGCAGGACGCGCTGATCGACACCATCGCGCGGCTTTACCGATTGAACCGGAGTGATTTTTGATGAAAGCGTCGATCGCCGCCAAACTGACGACGTTGACCGAGCGACTGGAAGAGGTCACTCACCTGCTGGCCAGCGAAGCGGCCACGCAGAACATGGATGAATTCCGCAAGCTGACCCGCGAGCACGCCGAGCTGACCCCGGTGGTGGAGACCTTTGCGTCCTACCAGTTGGCCGAAGCCGACATCGCCGCCGCCACCGAGATGCTGGCCGACCCGGAGATGAAGGAATTCGCCCAGGCAGAGATCGCCGAGGGCCGCGAACGGCTCGACGCGCTCGACGTCGAGCTGCAGAAGCTGCTGCTGCCGAAAGACCCGAACGACGAACGCAACATCTTCCTCGAAGTGCGCGCCGGCACCGGCGGCGACGAGGCGGCGCTGTTCGCCGGCGACCTGCTGCGCATGTACACCCGCTTCGCCGAGCGCAACCGCTGGCAGGTCGAAGTGGTCTCGGCGTCCGAATCGGACCTGGGCGGCTACAAGGAAGTGATCGTGCGCATCGACGGGCTGGGCGCCTATTCGAAGCTGAAATTCGAATCGGGCGGCCACCGCGTGCAGCGCGTACCGGCCACCGAAACCCAGGGCCGCATCCACACCTCGGCGTGCACCGTGGCGGTGATGGCCGAGGCCGACGAACTGGTCGAGGTAGTGCTGAACCCGGCCGACCTGCGCATCGACACCTATCGCGCCAGCGGCGCCGGCGGCCAGCACATCAACAAGACCGACTCGGCGGTACGCGTTACCCACCTGCCGACCGGCATCGTCGCCGAATGCCAGGACGACCGCTCGCAGCACAAGAACAAGGCGCGCGCCTTGGCGGTACTGGCGGCCCGCATCAACGACATCCAGCGTCGCGAGCAGCAGGCCAAGGAAGCGGCCGAGCGCAAGAGCCTGGTCGGCTCGGGCGACCGCTCCGAGCGCATCCGCACCTACAACTACCCGCAGGGGCGCATCACCGACCACCGCATCAACCTGACGCTGTACAAGCTCGACGCGGTGATGGACGGCGACCTGTTCGAGATGACCGACGCGCTGTCGGCCGAACACCAGGCCGAGCTGCTGGCGGCGATGGGCGAGTAAACGCATCGCGGGTTTGTTCGCGAAATACCGAAAAGGTTGGCCGAACGGCCAGCCTTTTTTTGTGCCTGTCAGGCGCATCGACGCCGCGGATGGCTAGCGGGACGACGCCGCCAGTGCGGCCCGGATCCCCGGTGCCTCTTCCCGCAGGTAGTCCCACAGCCGGCTGGCCACCGGGCCATGCGGCCGGTCGGCACGCCGCGCCGCCACCAGCGCCTCGCTGCGCCCGGGCAGATGGCGACCGGCGATCGATTCCAGCCGGCCGCTCTGCAGCTCCTCCTCGATCAAAAAGCCCGGCAAATGCCCCCAGCCCAGCCCCTGCAGGATCACTTCCTTCTTCATCAGCTGGTCGGGCACGGTGCACTGGTGCGCGCCGTCGATGCCGAAGGCGGTGCCGGGGGAGGGGACGTTCGCGGTATCGCGCATCACGCACTGGGTCAGCCCGCGCAGTTGCGCGGGCCGGGTCGGCCGCGGCAAGTCGGCCGGCAGCAGCCCCGGCGCCAGCACCGGAATCAGGCGCACCGTGCCGAGGTCGAACCACTCCACCGCCGGATCGGCCTGGTCGACCCGGTGCAGGATCAGGTCGGCCTCGCCGGCCTTCAGTCGCTCGATCGGCCCGGTCACCGCCTCGAAATGCAGGTGCAGGCGGGTGTCCGGGCAGTGCGCGAAGAAGCGCGCCAGCAGGCCCAGCATCAACGGACGCGGGCACAGATCGCCGATCACCACGTGCAGCTCGCTCTCCACCCCCATCGCCAGCTGCGCCGCATGGCTGCGCAGGCCGGCCAGCTCGCCGAGCAATAGCTGGGCGCGGGCATGGAACGAACGGCCAGCCTCAGTCAGGCCGACCCGGTAGCCGCTACGGTCGAGCAGCGTCAGGCCCAGCTGGCGCTCCAGCTTGGCCACGGCGGCGAACACCGCCGGGTGGGAGCGGTGCAGCGTCACGGCCGCCGCCTGAAAGCCCCCGGCCTTGACCACCGCGTCGAAGCATTGCAGGTCGTGCAGCATGAAATCACTCATGTCAGTAACTATGACAAAGAATGCCAATTCTTTGTAATTTTTTCCTTATCCGCCGCTCGCTATGCTCCACCTCATGACATCCGCTGTCACCGGGTGGGCCCACCGCCCACCCCCAACCAGGAGCCGAGCATGAACACCACCCATTTCCTCACCACCAGTGACGGTGCCAGCATTGCCTACCAACTGGACGGCCAGGCCGACCGGCCGGTGCTGGTGCTGTCCAACTCCATCGGCACCACCCTGCACATGTGGGACGCCCAGATCGAGGCACTGTCACAGCACTTCCGGGTGCTGCGCTACGATGCCCGCGGCCATGGCGCCTCCAGCGTGCCGGCCGGCCCGTATACGCTGGCGCGGCTGAGCCGGGACGTGATCGAGCTACTCGATGCGCTGGACATCCGCCGCGCGCATTTCCTCGGCCTGTCGCTCGGCGGGCTGGTCGGCCAGTGGCTGGGCATCCACGCCCCCGAACGGCTCGACCACCTGATCCTGAGCAACACCTCCGCCTACCTCGGGCCGGCCGAACAGTGGGACGCGCCGATCGCCGCGGTGCTGCAGGCCGAGGACATGAGCGAGACCGCCGCCACCTTCCTGCGCAACTGGTTCCCGCCGGCGATGCTGACGAAGCCCAACCCGGTCGTCGACGCATTCCGCGCCATGCTGCTCACCACCAACCGGCACGGCCTGGCCGGCTCGTGGGCGGCGGTGCGCGATACCGATATGCGCGCCGAGCTTGCCCGCATCACCCGGCCGACGCTGGTGATCGCCGGGCGGGACGACACGGTGACCGCAGCCAGCCATGGCGAACAGATCGCCGCTAGCATCCCGAACGCTGAGCTGCTGGTGCTGCCGACGGTGCACCTGTCGAACATCGAGCGCCCGCACGAATTCTTGGCCGCGGTACTCGCTTTCCTGCCAGCCCGCTGACCGCTGCGACACTGTGTTGCGCCCCGCCCGGTGTTCCACGTGAAACCGCCATGAAAAACGCCGCCCATCGGGCGGCGTTTCTGCAAAACAGACAGTGACTCAGACGCGGAAGCGGCTGACCGCCTGCTCCATCTGCTGCGCCAGCTCGGCCATATGACGGGTCGCGTCGTTGGCGCGGAGCGCCGCCTCGGCGTTGGCGCCCGACATGCCGGCGATCCGCTCCACCTGGCCGGCGATCTCGTTGCTGGCGATGCTCTGCTCCTTCAGCGAACCGGAAATCTCGTGGTTCACCGTCACCACGCGCTCGGCGTTCTGCTGGATGCCGTGCATCGCCTCGCCCGACTCCTGGGCCAGCCGCACGCCTTCCTCGACGCGCGCCACCGCGGTCTGCATCGCACGGATCGACTGGTCGGCACTGCCCTGGATGTTGTTGATCATCGCGGCGATTTCCTGGGTGGAGCTGGCGGTCTTCTCGGCCAGCTTGCGCACCTCGTCGGCCACCACCGCGAAGCCCCGGCCCTGCTCGCCGGCACGCGCCGCTTCGATCGCCGCGTTCAGCGCCAGCAGGTTGGTCTGGTCGGCGATGTCCTTGATCACGCCGATGATGGTCGAGATATTGCCGACCTGGCCGCCCAGCGTCTCCAGCGTGCCGGCGGTGTCGTTGACCGCACCGGCGATGGTGCGGATCTCGCCGGTAGCGCGGCCGATCACCTCGCTGGCGGCGCGCGATTCCTCGCCGCTGGCCTGGGTCAGCTGCAGCGCCTCGCCGGCGTTATCGGACACATGGTTGATGCTGACGGTGAGCTGTTCGATCGCCGCCGCCATCGCCGAGGCCGCCTCGGCCTGCTGGCCGGAGCCGGTCGACACCTGGTCGGCCGAATCGCGGATGCGCACGGTGGTCTGGCTCAGCGCCTGGGCGTGTTCGCGGATGCCGCGAATCATCGTCGCCAGGTCGCGCTGCATACATGCGATGCTACCGAGCAGGCTATCGTCGCCACCCTTCACGTCGATGCGATGGTTGAGGTTGCCGGCGCTGATCTCGCGCACCGCCTCGACCGCGTAGCTCGGCTCGCCGCCCAGCTGCGTCAGGATGCGGCGCGAGATCATCGTCATCATGCCGACCAACACCAGCATCACCACGCCGGTGATCAGGCCGACGCGCAGCACGCTGTTCCAGAACTGGCCGTTCAGATCGTCGACGTAGACGCCGGTGGCGGTGTACCAGCCCCACGGTGCGAATTCGGCGGCGTAGCCGATCTTCGGCTTCGGTTCGCCGCCGGCGGCCTTCGGAAACGCGTACTCGATATAGCCCTTGCCGCCGTCGCGCTTGAGCATGGTTTCCCAGGCTGCGCCCAGATCGACGCCGTCGGCACTCTTGGCGCCGCGCAGCGACTTGCCGATGAATTGCGGAGCGGTCGCGGTGGCGCGTTCGATCATGTCGGTATCGAACACGAAGTAGTCACCGTTCTGGCCGTAGCGGGTGTGGTTGACCATGTCGACCGCCATCGCCTGCGCTTGGGCACGAGTCAGCTCGCCGCTCTGCACGCGCGCTTCGAGGCGGGCGAACTGCGCATTGACGGTGTCGACCAGGTCGGCCAGCTGTGCCTTGCGTGCGTCGAGCAGGGTGTCGTGTTGCGAATAGATCAGTGTGCCGGCAACCAGCACCATGCCGACCATGGTTATCGCCACCGCCGAGAATAGGCGGGTTCGTAGTGTCATCTTCATCTGGCAAGCATCCGGTGGAATTGGGGGGCGACATCATTGTTATCGGCCCGGCCGTCGATAGCTGGAGCGGGTCGCGACGGCCGCAGACGGTGGGCTGAACGGGGTCGTTTCAGCAAGAATCGGGTCGAAACGGGCGGGTCGGCCACTTACACTCGACGCAAGGGATTCCGGTAGGAGAACGTCATGTTGTCAGACAAAGAAGATACCTTGCAAGCGAGAGATTACCAACGGCTCGCGCCGGCGGTGCTGGCCGTGCCGCCGATGCAGTCCGGGCACGATCGGCATCGGCGGTTCGCCCGCAGCGCCGGGGCCGGCCCGCTGCATTTCGCCCCGCTGCCGACGCTGGCAGCGACCCACTTAGCGCCCGTCTGCGTCGATACGTGGCCGCCACACCCCGGCCACTCCGTCACGCTGGCGGCGCCGACAGTGGGCGCGTGCTCGCGCGCCGGGACGGGCCTGCGTCGAGGCGGGCACGCCACCCGCTTCGACCCATCGGTCATCACCGCCAGCGAACGGGATGTCGCTCTCACCACATGGGTCGACGACGCCATCCCACCGCCGCTGCGGGTGACGCAACGTTGGCCGAACGCCGAATGGCTCGCGGGCCCCGCCGTCGCCGCCATTCCACTCGCCCCGCTGATCCCCGGCCAGCGGGTAGGACGCACCGCAGGGATGCCCGGCACTGTGCACCGGGGTATCGGCCGCCCCGCGGCCCTGCTAGGCTGGAAAACCGCCGCGGCCGACCGGCTCGCTGCCTTCGCTACCGAGGACGCCTGATGGAACGCCAGGATCTATTGTCGCTACTGTTGCTCGCCGCGCTCTGGGGCGCGTCCTTCCTGTTCATGCGCGTCGCCGCACCGCTGTTCGGCCCGCTGGCGCTGATCGCGCTGCGCGTCAGCCTGGCGGCGCTGGTGCTGCTGCCGCTGGTGCTGCTGTCCGGCGAGTGGCGCTATGTGAAGAGCCATGCGGGGCCGCTGGCGCTGATGGGCCTGCTGAACCTGGCGCTGCCCTTCCTGCTGATCGCCTGGGCGCTGCTCAGCCTGCCGGCCGGGGTCGGCTCGGTGCTGAACGCCACCACCCCGCTGATGACCGCGCTGTTGGCCTGGCCGCTGGCGCGCGAGCCGCTGACCCAGCGCCGGCTGGTCGGGCTGCTGCTGGGTCTGGCCGGCGTGGTGGTACTGGTGGCCGGCAAGGGCGGTTTTGGCGCCGGCCATGGTGCCGGGCTCTTGCCGGTACTGGCGATGCTCGGCGCGACCTTCAGCTACGGCATCGCCGCGCACCTGGCGCGCCGCCTGCTGGTCGGGGTGCCACCGCGGGTCTCGAGCTGCGGCAGCCTGGTGGTCGCTAGCCTGTTGACGCTGCCGCTGGCGCTGAGCCACTGGCCGAGCGCGCCGATCCCGAGCAACGGCTGGCTGGCGGTCGCCGGCCTGGCGCTGGGCAGCACCGCCTTCGCCTATCTGCTCTACTACCGGCTGCTGGCGCGGCTTGGCGCGACCCGGGCAGTGACGGTCACCTATCTGGTACCGCTGTTCGGCGTACTGTGGGGAGTGCTGTTGCTGGGCGAACCGTTGCGCCCGGCGATGCTGGCCGGCGCGCTGCTGATCCTGGCCGGGGTGGCCTGGGCGCAGGGCGTGGTGCCGCTGCGCTTCGGCCGGCTGGCCAAGGGCGAGCGTTGAGCCCTTCGCCTCACAAGGCACACCGGTTCGCCGACCTGGCGGCCATCAAAAAAGCCGTGCCCTGGATGGGCACGGCTTTTCATTGAGAGGCCAACGATCCGAAGCGGGGGAGTGCCGCTCGCGCTCAGCGCGGCAGCTCGATCTGCACTCCGAAGCCGCCGCCCTCCGGATCGACGAAGCGCAGCACGCCCTGGTGCTGCTTGACGATGCGCGACACGATCGCCAGACCCAGTCCGCTGCCGCCGTCGGTGCCGCGGTGTTCGGCCAACCTTTCGAACGGCGCCAGCGCCGCCTCGCGCTGCGCCGGCGGAATCCCGGCGCCCTGGTCGGTGACGGTCAAACTCGCCTGGGCGTCGTCGCCATCCACCGTCACCACGATCGGCGTCGTGCCGTAACGGCGCGCATTCTCGATCAGGTTGGACACCAGCCGCTCCAGCGCCAGCGCGTCGAGCTGCAGTTCCGGCTCGGCATGGCACTCCAGCCGCACGTCCAGCCCCTCGCGCAGGAAGCGCGCCACGACGCTGTCGGCCAGTTCGGCCAACGCCACCGGCTCGCGATGCGACACTTCCTCGCTGCGCGCGAAGTCGATGAACTGGCGAACGATACGCGACAGCTCGTCGATGTCGTCGAGCATGCCGTCGCGGTCGGGGTTGTCCGGCTGCAGTTCGACGCCGAGCTTCAAGCGGGTCAACGGGGTGCGCAGATCGTGCGACAGGCCGGCCAGCATCAGCCGGCGTTCGCGCGCCGCGGTATCGAGCGCGCTGACCATGCTGTTGAAGTGACGGGTGAAGCTGACCAGCTCGTGCGGGCCGCTCGGCGGCACCGGCGCCGGGGTCGATCCCTCGCTGAGCTCGCGCGCCGCGCCGGCCAGCCGGGTCAACGGCCGGGTGACCCGCCAGGCGATCAGGAACGCCACCACCATCGCCAGCAGCGAGGCCAGCGTCGCCGCCAGCCAGATCGCGTGGGTCGGCCCGCCGGTGAAGCGCCCCAAAGGCAACACCAGCCAGTACTGCTCGCCGACCACGTGGGCAGACACCCACAGCTCGCGGCGGTCGCCGACGGTGCGCCAGCGCACCGGCACCGGCTCACCGAGGCCGGCCGACAGGCGCTCGCCCAGCGCCTCGCCCAGCGAGGGCAGCCGGTCGGCGAACTCGATGCCGTTGGCCGCATCGTTCGGCAGCAGCTGCGGCAGGCCGGGGCGGTTGTACGATTCGAGAAAGCGCGGCCGCTCGGCGCGCGGCAGCACGTCGAGCATGCCCTCCAGGTCGGCCAGCGTATTGACCACCTCGGTATAGAGCTGCTGGCTGAGCAGGTGGGTGCGCTCGCGCGCGGCCAGCCACAGAGTGAACATCTGGCTGCTGATCACCGCCAGCACCACCAACAGGATTAGCCGGAAGAACAGCGTATCGGAGGCGCGGCGCAGCCGGTTCAGCCACCTCATTCGCGTTGCTGCCCGTCCGGTACGAACACATAGCCATAGCCCCACACCGTCTGGATGTGGCGCGCGCCGTTGTCGCCGCTGTCGAGCGCCTTGCGCAGACGCGACACGTGCACGTCGATGCTGCGGTCGAGCGAATCGCCGCCGCCCTTGCCCAGCGCCATCTCCATCAGCTGTTCGCGGGTCAGCGGCCGGCGCGGATGCGCGGCCAGCACCGCCAGCACTGCGTATTCGGCGCTGGTCAGCGCCACCGGCTGCTCGCCGTGGCACAACTCGCGCCGCCCCAGGTGCAGCACGAACTGGCCGAACTCGATCACGTCGTCGGCGGTATGGCTGGCGGTCAGCGCCGGGGTGGCGCGATGGCGGCGCAGCACCGCCTGTACCCGGGCGGTCAGTTCGCGCGGATTGAACGGTTTGGGCAGGTAATCGTCGGCGCCCATTTCCAGGCCGAGGATGCGGTCGATGTCCTCGCCGCGCGCAGTCAGCATGATCACCGGCAGGTTCTCACCCTGCGCGCGCAGCCGCCGCACCACCGCCAGGCCGTCCTCGCCCGGCATCATCACGTCGAGCACCAGCAGGTCGGGGCGGTTGCGCGACAGCTTGCGGTCGAGGTCGCGCGAATCGGGCAAGGTGTCGACACTGAAGCCCTGCTGCGTCAGGTAGCGGCTGAGCAGGTCGCGCAGCTTGGCATCGTCGTCGACGACGAGAATCTTGGCGTTGTCCATCGTGTAGCCTGTGGCTGATCAGGGCGGAATGCCCCAGAACATGGGAATGACTGCATCTCAAGGTTAGCGTGTTCGGGAACGCCGGTCAGCCCCGCCCGGTCAACAATCGTTAACGGCGGTGCGCCGCGACATACTCGTTAACAGTCGGCCGGCCTTTACACTCGTTAACATTCGGCGGCGCATCGCACATGTTAGGGCAACACCTGCTGGCTACACTGCATTCATCCCGAGGAGCGAATTGACCGCCGCAAGCGGCCGCTCCAGCGGGTCGGGCCGCACCGTCGGCCAGGTCCGGCGCGCGCTTCTTCACGATCCAGGCGACGCGCAGCCGGTTTGCCACCCACCCTATCCTGCGCCTGAGGAACCCGACATCCCCGACATCGGTATAGAATCGAACTATGATACGTAGCATGCTTTGTGGTGGGTTACTGCTACTTGTCCTGAGTGCTGCACCGGCCTTTGCCGGCCCGCCCCCCTGGGCTGGCCACGGTGGGCAAGGGCAGCAAGACCCGGGACAGGATCGTTACCGCCTGCGAAATCTGCGCTTGCAAGAAGCGATCCGGAACGGCGACATCAGCCCGGATGACGCGCGCCAGTCGCGCCGACAGGAACAGGAACGCTGGCAACGCCAGCGCGATCAGCAGGGCCGACCCGCGTTTGACGAAGGCCGCGACCAGTCGCAGCGTCCGCCCAGCAATCGCTGGCGCGACCGCCTGCGCGATAACTATCAACGCGACTGAGCCCGTCAAACGCGTCGCTCGCCGAACAAGGCCTTCTTGACGTTAGACAAGGGAGTCGTGTGATGCGCTGGATCGCCGGAATCGCCGTGCTGTGCGGGATGCTGCTATCCGGCGTCGCCTTCGCCGCCGCACCCGATTGTCGCAACGCCATCGCCCCGCAGCGCTGCGAGATCGCCCGCCAGGGCACGCTGTCCTGCTCCGACCTGCCGCCCGACCAGCAGCGCGCCTGCCAGCAGGAATACACTCCCCCGCTCAATTGCCGTCGCAACCGCGACAGCCGCCGCTGCGACAGCCTGGTCGCGGCACAGCAGAGCTGCGATCGCTTCGTCGGCGCCCAACGCCGCCAGTGCGTCCGCGCCCAGCTCGCCCCATCCGATTGTTCGCGCGCCGCCGACCCGGTGCGCTGCCGCCGCCAAGCCGATGCCGACGCCACCTGCGCCGAACACTTCGGTGCCGAGCGGCGTAGCTGTGTGACCCGCCATAGCGGCAACTGAAGCCCCTGCACCCGTTCGCGATCTCGCCCACACTGGGTCAATGGCGCGCACGGCGACCCGTACTTGCCGAGTCAATCCGCCTGTTGCACATCCTGTCCACCCAGCGTCAGCAAGTCCCGCCGCTCAAGAGGCGGCGTCCGGCCCGGCAACGGGAAGAAGCGCCGCGTCGGCTCAGTGCGTCCCGCGCCACCATGCCGGCAGCGCCGGCAGGCAGTCCGTCCAGCGCTGCAGGCGGTGGTCGTCGCCGTTGAACACGGTCTGGCGGCAGCCGGCGAAATGCTGGGCCGCTTCGCGCCAGTTCAACGTCTCGTCGGCGCTGCCGAGCACCAGCCAGTAGCGACGCGGATCGGGGCGGGCGACGTAGGCGGCCTGTAGTTCGGCCAGGTGGGCGGCGGTCAGCGTGTAGTCTTCGCCGGTGTAGGGATTGTGCTGCGGGCCGAGGTGGTCGGTGAGCAGCGCAAACGGCCGCACCGCCGGGTTGATCAGCACCGCGCGCCGATCCAGCCGTTCGGCCAGGTCGGTGGCGTAATAGCCGCCCAGCGAGCTGCCGATCAAGAGCGTATCGGCGGGCAGGCGGGCGATCAGTTCGGCGGCGAGCGCCAGCGCCGCGGCCGGCGCAAAGGGCAGCGCCGGGCAATGGAACTCGATCTCGGGAGCGTGGGCGGCGAGCCAGGCGGCGGTCTCGCGCGCCTTGGCCGATTGCGGACTGGAATTGAAACCGTGCAGGTAGACGACGGCGGGCATCGTGCGCTCCGGGTGACGAGGTTGGCCGCAGTGTAGAGCAGCCCGCCGGGCGACTCCAGCGTTCGGCCAAGCCGGTCCCCGGGAACAGGGCCGCGCCGGCCTGCCGGCCGCAGACCGTAGCAGTCGCAGCAAAGCTCGCCGCGCTTAGCACGGTTCACGATCTCGCGAACGCAGGATCACCCGAGCGCAGCGGGTCGTGTACAGGTTCTTAGCGGTTACCTTGCCACTGGTAGCGGCGGAAGATCGTCTTGATCTCGCCGGTGCGAATGAGCTCGGCGATCGCATGGTTCAGCTGCGCCACCGACCAGGCCGACTTCGGTGCCACCGCGCACATCGTCGGCAGTGTCGTCAGCGTCATCGGGTGCATCTTCACCTGACGCGCCTCCTTCGGGTGGCTCTGCGCCCACGAGGCCAGCTCCAGCTCCGAATTGATCACCACATCGGTCACCCCGACCAGCAGCGACTTCATCTGCAGGTCGGCGCGGGTGTCGCTGACCTTGGTGGCCTGGTGGCTTTTCCACAGCGGGTCGACGCTGGCGTAGGAATAACCGAGGATGGTGCCGATCTTGTGCCCGGCCAACTGGTCGACGCGCTGAATGTTCGGCACGTCGGTCCGGCTGACCAGCCGCTCGATCTGCGGGTACAGTTCATTGGTCCAGCCGAGCTTGTCCGGGCTGCGATACCACGCCGGGTTGGCGTTGCACACCACGTCGACGCGGCTCTGTTCGATGCTGCTGTCGACGCGCTTGCGCGACAGCACGATATAGCGCGGCTGGGTGCCCAGCGCCCGTGCCAGCGAGTCGCCGATCTCCTTCGACAGCCCGCCGACCAGCTCCGGCTGCTCATCGCTGCCGGCCAGCCTGACAATCGCCGGACCGTCCGACTCGGCCACGCCGATGGTCAGTGCCGGCGGCTCCGCGGCGTGCACGTGAGTGCAGGCCCACAGTCCCCCCAATAGAACTGGTAGTGCCTTATGAATCAACCGCATATGTTTGTGCCTTGTTGTTATTAACGGTGCCGGGTGATGCGGTGGTGCCATGGTAAGATGCCTGCAACACGCGGCACTATGCCGTACATATTTAGCCGTTAATCGCCCATATTGCCATGACGCACGCCATTGTTCACCCGCTGTCCGCCCTGCTCGACCGTCGCATCCTGATTCTGGACGGCGGCATGGGTACCATGATCCAACGCCACAAGCTCGAAGAGGTTGACTACCGCGGCGCGCGTTTTGCCGATTGGCATAGCGACGTCAAGGGCAATAACGACCTGTTGGTGCTGACCCGACCCGACGTGATCGGCGGCATCCACCAGGCCTACCTCGATGCCGGCGCCGACATCATCGAGACCAACACCTTCAACGCCACCTCGATCGCGATGGCGGACTACGAGATGGAAAGCCTGGTGTGGGAAATCAACCACGCCGCCGCCCGTCTGGTGAAGGACCTGTGCGAGGCCGAGACCGCGAAGAATCCAGACAAGCCGCGCTACTGCGCGGGCGTCTTGGGCCCGACCAACCGCACCTGTTCGATCAGCCCGGACGTCAACGACCCGGGCTACCGCAACGTCACCTTCGACGCGCTGGTGGAAAGCTACACCGAGGCGATCGACGGCCTGATGAAGGGCGGGGCCGACCTGCTGTTGGTCGAAACCATCTTCGACACGCTGAACGCCAAGGCGGCGGTGTTCGCCATCCACCGCTACTTCGACGAGCGCCCCGAGGCGACCCGCCTGCCGATCATGGTGTCGGGCACCATCACCGACCAGTCCGGCCGCACGCTGACCGGCCAGACCACCGAGGCGTTCTACAACTCGCTCAGCCACGCCGAGGCGATCTCCTACGGCCTGAACTGCGCGCTCGGCCCGGACCTGCTGCGCCCCTACGTGGAAGAGATGTCGCGCATCTCGGCCAGCTACGTATCGGTGCACGCCAACGCCGGCCTGCCGAACGCCTTCGGCGGCTACGACCTGTCGCCCGAGGACATGGCGGTGTCGGTGAAGGAATGGGCGGAAAGCGGCCTGATCAATATCGTCGGCGGCTGCTGCGGCACCACGCCGGAACACATCGCCGCGATCTACCAGGCGGTGAAGGACGTGCCGCCGCGCCCGCTACCCGCCATCGAGCCGAAGTGCCGGCTGTCGGGCCTCGAGCCGTTCAACATCGGCGACAGCGATCTGTTCGTCAACGTCGGCGAGCGCACCAATGTCACCGGCAGCCGCGCCTTCGCCAAGCTGATCCTGAACGGCGATTACAGCACCGCCTTGGACGTGGCACGTCAGCAGGTCGTCAACGGCGCGCAGGTGATCGACATCAATATGGACGAGGGCATGCTGGACGCCCACGCCGCGATGGTGCGCTTCCTGAATCTGATCGCTGCCGAGCCGGACATCGCCCGCGTGCCGATCATGATCGACTCCTCGAAATGGGAAGTGATCGAGGCCGGCCTGAAATGCATCCAGGGCAAGGGCATCGTCAACTCGATCTCGATGAAGGAGGGCCGCGACAAGTTCGTCGAGCAGGCCCGGCTGCTGCGCCGCTACGGCGCCGCGGTGATCGTGATGGCCTTCGACGAAGTCGGCCAGGCCGACACCTATGCGCGCAAGATCGAGATCTGCGAGAAGAGCTACCGCATCCTGGTCGACGAAGTCGGCTTCCCGCCGGAAGACATCATCTTCGACCCGAACGTGTTCGCGGTCGCCACCGGCATCGAGGAGCACGCCCGCTACGGCCTGGACTTCATCGAAGCCACCGGCTGGATCAAGCAGCACCTGCCGCACGCCAAGATTTCCGGCGGCGTGTCCAATGTGTCGTTCTCGTTCCGCGGCAATAACAAGGTGCGCGAGGCGATCCACGCGGTATTCCTCTACCACGCCATCCAGCGCGGCATGACCATGGGCATCGTCAACGCCGGCGCCTTGGAAGTGTACGACGAGGTCGACCCGGTGTTGCGCGAGCGCATCGAGGACGTGGTGCTGATGCGGCCGGCAAAGGACGGCGGCGACGTGACCGAAGCGCTGATCACCCTGGCCGAAAGCTTCCGCGGCGACGCCAAGGAAGCCAAGGGCGAAGACCTCGCCTGGCGCAACCAGCCGGTGGAAAAGCGCCTGGAGCATGCGCTGATCAAGGGCATCACCACCTATATCGTCGAAGACACCGAAGAGGTGCGCCTCAAGTCCGCGCGGCCGATCCACGTGATCGAAGGCCCGCTGATGGACGGCATGAACGTGGTCGGCGACCTGTTCGGCGCCGGCAAGATGTTTTTGCCGCAGGTGGTGAAATCCGCCCGGGTGATGAAGGCCGCGGTGGCGCACCTGGAGCCGTTCATCGAGGAAGAGAAGATCCGCCTGGGTCTGGCCGACGCGCCGGCCAAGGGCGTGATCATCATGGCCACGGTGAAGGGCGATGTGCACGACATCGGCAAGAACATCGTTGGCGTGGTGCTGCGCTGCAATAACTACAAGGTGATCGATCTGGGCGTGATGGTGCCGTGCCAGAAGATTCTCGACGCGGCGATCGAGCACAAGGCCGACATCATCGGCCTGTCCGGCCTGATCACGCCGTCTCTGGAAGAAATGGCCCACGTCGCCAAAGAGATGCAGCGCCAGGGCTTCGACATCCCGCTGTTGATCGGTGGCGCCACCACCAGCCGTGTGCACACCGCGGTGAAGATCGCGCCGAACTACGCCGGCCCGGTGATCTATGTGCCGGACGCGTCGCGCGCGGTCGGCGTGTGCTCGAACCTGCTGTCCGACACGCTGCGCGACGGCTTCGTCGCCAGCGTCGCCGACGACTACGCCAAGGCGCGGGCGATCCACGAAGGCCGCGATGCCGCGTCCAAGCTGATCGCGCTGGAGAAGGCACGCGCCAACCGCTTCGCGCCGGACTGGGCCGCTTACCAGCCGGTGAAGCCGAGCTTCGTCGGCGTGCGCGAGTTCCGCGACTATCCGTTGGCCGAACTGGTCGAGCGCATCGACTGGACGCCGTTCTTCCAGAGCTGGGAGCTGGCCGGCCGCTACCCGCGCATCCTCGACGACGAGATCGTCGGCGAGTCGGCGCGCTCGCTGTTCGCCGACGCGCAGGCGATGCTGAAGCAGATCGTCGACGAACAGTGGCTGTCCGCCGCCGGCGTGATCGGCTTCTTCCCGGCCAATAGCGTCGCCGCCGACGACATCGAGATCCGCGACCCGGCCACCGACCAGGTGGCGATGGTGTGGCACAACCTGCGCCAACAGATCCCCAAGGCGCCGGTCAACGACGACCCGGCCAAGCCCAACTGGTGCCTGGCCGACTTCGTGGTTCCACGTGAAACCGGCAAGACCGACTACCTCGGCGCCTTCGCCGTCACCGCCGGCATCGGCATCGACGAACACGTGGCGCGTTTCGAGGCCGCCAACGACGACTACTCGGCGATCCTGCTGAAGGCGCTGGCCGACCGCCTGGCCGAGGCGTTCGCCGAGCGGATGCACGAGCGGGTGCGCAAGGAGTTCTGGGGCTATGCCGCCGACGAGACGCTGAGCAACGAGCAGCTGATCGACGAGGAATACCGTGGCATCCGCCCGGCGCCAGGCTACCCGGCCTGCCCGGACCACACGCCGAAGGTGGCGCTGTTCGAGCTGTTGAACGCGCCGAACATCGGCATGACGCTGACCGAGGGCTACGCGATGCTGCCGACCGCGGCGGTGTCGGGCTTCTACTTCGCCCATCCGGACAGCCGCTACTTCGGCGTCGGCAAGATCACCATGGAGCAGGTGCAGGACTACGCCACGCGCCGCGGCGTGACGCTGGAACAAGCCGAACGCGACCTCGCACCGGTGATCGCCTAAGAACTTGCTCACGATCTCGCGAACGAAGGGTCAGCCAAGGCGAAATGACTCGAAACAGCGGAATGGACACAGAGTCCATGAGCATGTTGAGCGGCATTTCAACGCAGGATCACCCGAGTGCAGCAGATCGTGAGCGGGTTCTTAAGCACCGACGTTGGCCGAATCTACCCAAGCCACCCCACGGGGTGGCTTTTTGCTGCGTGCGTCGGCCGGACAGCGCCGCCCGAACCACCCGGGCAAGCCGCCGGTTCGTCGCCCGTCTAGCATGAAAGAGCACGACGCCTATCCGGGGCGCCGTCCGTTTCGAGGAGAAGCCGATGTTTCCCGAATACAGCGAGCTGATCGCCCGCCTGCGCCAGGAAGACCCGCAGTTCGGCCAACTGTTCGACCAGCACTGTGCGCTCGATACGCGCATCCGCAATATGGAGGACCGCATCGAGCTGGCCAGCTCGATGGAGATCGAGGTGCTGAAGAAGGAAAAACTGCACCTGAAGGACATGCTCTACATGAAGCTGCGCCACGCCGCGCCGCACTGAGACGATGCGCATGCCACACCCCGCTGACCGCGCCATGCCGACCGGGGCTCGCTGCCGACGGTGATCGGGCGCCGCTTGGGTAGCGTGGGCCGTGTCGGTTTCGGGCACAATACGCTTTTGTCCCGCCCCGACATCATGGCCGCCAGCTATCACGCCCACCTGTATTTCCTGCCAGAACAGCGCACCGAAGCCGCCGCGCTGCACGTACTGTTGGCCGAACGACTGCCGCACTGCTGGCTCGGCCGGCTGATCGACCGTGAGGTCGGGCCGCATACCCGGCCGATGTTCGAGCTGAATTTCGCTGCCGACGAATACGACAGCGTGGTGGCGCTGCTGGAGCGCGAACGCGGCACGCTGCCGGTGCTGATCCACCCGGTGATCGCCGACGAGCTCGTCGGCCATACCGAGGCGGCGCGCTGGCTGGGCGTGCCGCTGCCGCTGAAGCTGGACACGCTGCCGCGCGGCTGAGGGCCCGGTGTTGGCTCGGCCAAGTTGGGCCGAACGGGATCGTGCAGAAGGGAGCCAGGAGGCTCCCTTTGTTATTGCGAGGGAATTAATCGGGAAGTAAGGACCACCGCCGGCGGGGATCGGGGAGACGCTCTGCGTCATAGCCCATCACCTCGCTTGGCCAACGTTAGTGCAACTTGCTGCTTTGTCGGTCTCGCCCGACTGGCGAGGTACTTTCTTTGCTTCGTCAAAGAAAGTACCCAAAGAAAGACGACCCCACCGCGCTGGCCTTCGGCTTCCCTCGCGCCTGCCAAGCGGCCAGGCGCCGCCGAACTCGCCCCGCGCTAACGTCGCGGGACTCGAACAAGCGGCGACTTAAAACCTGGCCGCTTGACGATCGCTCGGCAGCGCAGAAGGGGGATTTTCTGGTCGACTGCAACAGTTGTGACTACATAAGACAAACCCCGCCGCCACTCTTTGCTTAAGTGCCGTAACGTTGGCCGAACAACGACGCTTTCACCAACCCGACGCCAGATCGAAGCGGAGACCATCCTGTTCGGCCAACCTTGGCTTATCCACAGCAAAGTCACCGGAACGAATTTTGTCCACAGCCACCAGAAACGCGGCCGCCAAGCAGTAAGGCAAGGGGTAAACCAAGCCATTCCACGTCCGCCTCAGTTGACCACCCCATCCCCCTTCGACGCCGCCGAGGACGACACGGCCAACGGGGGAAGTCGGCGAGCACTGTCCGAGTGCCGACGCAGTCGGCGCGAGTTGCACAGCCGCCCGTTGGCCGTGGCGCCCACAGGGCAGCCCGCGAAGCGGGCCGGCGTCGTGGGGTCGCCTTTTCTTTGGATACTTTCTTTTGGCGAGGCAAAAGAAAGTATCCCGCCCCGCCGGGCGGGACCGGCGCTGTCGCAAGCCCCACCAACGTTGGCCAAACAACGCGATGGATTACAGCATCACGGCCCCTCGCAACAAAAAAATTGGCCGAACCGGCATCCCACCGATTCGGCCAACCTTGATCGCACAGCGCCCCGCGCTTACTTCTCCACCGCCTCCGGATCGCGGATCGCCGTCACCGTGCCCTTCTTGCCGGACGGCTTGCCCTTCTTGCCTCGCTTGCCGACGAAGTCGGCGAGCAGCAGCTTCTCGACCCCGTCCTTGCCGCGCGGCCCGGTAATCGACAGCAGCGCCTTGTCGCCGGCCACCAGACCGATCGCGGAGAGCGACTCGCCGGCGTCCAGCGCCATCAGCATCAGGCCGCGGCCCTTGGCCAGCTCCTTCAACTCGGCGGCCGGGAAGGCCAGCACCTTGCCGTTGTCGGCGGCAGCGACCAGCTGCAGCGTCTCGAGCTTGGCCGAAGCCGGCACGGCCACCGGCGTCAGCACCGTCTCGGTGTCGTCGAGGGTGATGAAGGCCTTGCCGGCCTTCACCCGGCCGGCCATGTCGGCGATCTTGGCGATGAAGCCGTAGCCGCCGCTGCCGGCAACCACATAGCGCGCCTCGGCCGGGCCGGCCAGCACCTGGGCGAGTTTGGCGCCGTCCTGCAGCTCGACCAGGGACGTCACCGGCACCCCGTCGCCGCGGCCGGTCGGCACGTCGGCGGCATCGACGGTATACGCGCGGCCCTTGCTGTCGAGCACGATCAGCGGCCAGACGGTGCGGGTCTCCAGCACCGTCGCCAGCGCGTCGCCGTCCTTGAAGCTGAGCGTCGACAGGTCGGCGTTGTGGCCGACCCGGGCGCGCAGCCAGCCCTTCTGTGACAGGATGATGGTCACCGGTTCGTCGGCGACGGTCTGAGTCAACGAGGCGCGCTCGGCGGCCTTGATCTCGCTGCGGCGCGCGTCGCCGTACTTGGCGGCGTCGGCCTCGATCTCGTCGATGATCAGCTGGCGCTTGGCTTCCTCGTTGCCGAGCAGGTGGCGCAGCCCGTCGCGCTCTTCGCGCAGCTCGGACAGCTCCTTCTCCAGCTTGAAGCCTTCCAGTCGCGCCAACTGGCGCAGGCGGATCTCGAGGATGTCCTCGGCCTGCGCCTCGGTCAGGCCGAAGGCCTTCATCAGGTCGGGCTTGGGCTCGTCCGACTCGCGGATCACCCGGATCACTTCATCGATGTGGATGAAGGCGATCATCCGGCCTTCGAGAATGTGGATGCGCCGATCGACTTGGCTCAAGCGATGCGCCAGGCGGCGCGTCACCGTCTCAACGCGGAAGTCCAGCCAGTCCTGCAGGATAGACTTCAGCCCCTTCTGACCCGGGCGGCCATCCAGGCCGATCATCACCAGGTTGAACGAGCTGTTGCCCTCCAGGCTGGTCTGCGCCAGCAGCAGATTGATGAAGTCGTCCGGGTCCTGGCGGCTCGATTTCGGTTCGAACACCAGCCGCACCGGCTGCTCGCTGTCCGACTCGTCGCGCACCCGATCGAGCATCGACAGCATCAGGCTCTTCAGGTTCTGCTGTTCCTGGCTCAGCGCCTTCTTGCCGGCCTTCGGCTTCGGGTTGGTGGCCTCCTCGATCTCGGCCAGTACCTTCTGCGCGCTGCCGCCCGGCGGCAGCTCGGTGACGATCACCCGCCACTGGCCGCGCGCCAGCTTTTCCACTTCCCACTTGGCGCGCACCCGCACGCTGCCGCGGCCGGTCTCGTAGGCGCTGAGAATGTCCTCGACCGGGGTGATGATCTGGCCGCCGCCCGGGAAGTCAGGGCCCGGCACGTGCTGCATCAGCGCCGCGGTGTCGAGTTCGGGGTTCTTCAGCAGCGCCACCGCCGCCGCCGCAACCTCGCGCATATTGTGCGGCGGGATCTCGGTGGCGAGGCCGACCGCGATGCCCGAGGCGCCGTTGAGCAGCACCATCGGCAGCCGCGCCGGCAACAACTTCGGCTCGTCGAACGCGCCGTCGTAGTTGGGCACGAAGTCGACCGTGCCCATGTCGATCTCGGACAGCAGCAGATCGGCCAGCGGGGTCAGGCGCGCCTCGGTGTAACGCATCGCCGCGGCACCGTCGCCGTCGCGCGAGCCGAAGTTGCCCTGGCCATCGATCAGCGGGTAGCGCAGCGTGAAGTCCTGCGCCATGCGCACCAGCGCCTCGTAGGCCGAGCTGTCGCCGTGCGGGTGGTACTTACCCAGGATTTCGCCGACCACGCGCGCCGACTTCACCGGCTTGGCACCGGTGGTCAGGCCCATGTCCTTCATCGCGTACAGGATGCGGCGCTGCACCGGCTTCTGGCCGTCGGCCACCTCGGGCAGCGCGCGGCCCTTGACCACGCTCATCGCGTATTCGAGGTAAGCGCGCTCGGCGTACTGGTCGAGCGCCAGCCAGTCGCCGTCGTCGTCGCTCACAAGGGCGGGCGGGTTACCGGACGGCGGCAGCTTGTCGCCATCGTCCAGCTCGGGGAACAGGGTTTCACTTGTCATGGGCAGGTACGCCGCACGGGGCGCGAACGCCTCGTGCTATGGTGTTGGGGTAACGATACCGGGGGATTCTACTATGGCCAGCCTGTTGCAGTGGCAGTGCCACCGTTTCGACGGTTTCACGCCGCAGGGCTTGTATCAGGTGTTGCAGTTGCGCGACCAGGTGTTCGTGGTCGAGCAGCGCTCGATTTACGGCGATGTCGACGGCGTCGACCTCGACTGCTGGCATTTGTGCGGCCGCGACGGCGACGGCACGCTCATCGCCTATGCGCGGCTGATCGCGCCGGGCGGGAAGGATCCGAGCGCCGTGGCAATCGGCCGGGTGGTGGTGACACCCGAGCGACGCGGCCACGGCATCGGTCGCCAGCTGATGGCCGAAGCACTCGTCCAGTGCGCCCGGCTGTGGCCGGGGGCGGCGCTGATGCTGTCGGCACAGATCGTCGCGCAGGAACTGTATCGCCAGTTCGGCTTCGAGCCGGAGGGCGAGCCGTACGACGACGGCGGCATCCTGCACATCGATATGCGCCGCCCGGCCGCCGCCGGCTAGACCACGGCCCTGAACGCAACAACGCCGGCGTGATCGCATCGATCCGCCGGCGTTGTTTTTCGGCACAACCTGGCTCAGCTCGGCAGCGGTTCGCCGAACACGTCCCGCCACGCGGTATAGCCGGTCACGTACATCACCGGGAACCACAACAGCAGGCCCAGGCCCAGCGGCAGCAGCGCCAGCCCGAACAGCAGTGTCATCATCACGCCGCACACCAGCATCGCCGGCCAGTTGAGCAGGCCGCCACGCACGCCGTTCTTCACCGCCTCCCAGGCGCCCTGGCCGGACAGCGTCACCAGCGGCGGGGCGAACCAGGTGGCCGCGCCGATCGCGAAGCCGAGCACCACCGCCAGCACGACCAGCACGATGCTGAAGCCGACTCCGGCCCCGACGCTGCCGCTCGCATTCACGCCGACGCCCAGCGCCGAGCCGATCACGCCGATCAGCAGCAGCGCCACCGACACCAGCACGATACAGAACAGCGCCACGCCGAACAGCGGCTGCAGCGCACGGCGGAAGCCCTCGAACAGGTCGGTCAGCTCCAGCTCGCCACCCTGGCTCGCCTTGTGCGCCGCCAGTACGAAGCCGCCGGCGAACACCGGCGACAGCAGGAAGGACAGCACCTGGCCGATGCCGGGCACCAGGCTGATCGCCAGGTTGATCACGATGAAGGTCAACGCCAGCAGCACCCAGGTCAGGGGCTGCGGGCGGACCAGGTAAAACGCCTCGACGATCCAGCGCCAGCCGCGGCCGGCACCGACCTTACGGGGGGAGACGCCGGCCGGCGACGGGTAAAGGGAATCGGGCAGACTCATGCATCCTCCAGGTGATCGGCGGTCGGATAGACCGCCATGCTATTGAAAAGCTTGACCAAAATGATGGCGAGGTCAAGCAAAGTGCACTGCGGCCGGTTGCCGCAGCACGGCAAAATCGGCGATAATTCGCTGATTTCGCGGCGCTTCCATTCCCGATGACAGCGCCGTTTCCGGATATTCACAGTCTCGAGGTTTTTTCCGACATGGTCACCCGAACCGAGCTTGCCAACGCGATCCGCTTCCTGTCGATGGATGCGGTAGAACAGGCCAAATCCGGTCACCCCGGCGCCCCGATGGGCATGGCCGACATCGCTGAAGTGCTCTGGCGCGATTTCCTCTCGCACAACCCGGCCAACCCCAGCTGGGCCAACCGCGACCGCTTCGTGCTGTCGAACGGTCACGGCTCGATGCTGATCTACAGCCTGCTGCACCTGACCGGTTACGACCTGTCGGTCGACGACCTGAAACAATTCCGCCAGATGCACAGCCGCACCCCGGGTCACCCGGAATACGGCTACGCGCCCGGCATCGAAACCACCACCGGCCCGCTCGGACAGGGTATCACCAATGCGGTCGGCATGGCGTTGGCCGAAAAGATGTTGGCCGCCCAGTTCAACCGTGACGGCCACACCGTGGTGGATCACCACACCTGGGCCTTCCTCGGCGACGGCTGCCTGATGGAAGGCATCTCGC
The DNA here is from genome assembly GCA_025989215.1 of Neisseriaceae bacterium JH1-16. Lineage (GTDB taxonomy): Bacteria > Pseudomonadota > Gammaproteobacteria > Burkholderiales > Chromobacteriaceae > Crenobacter_A. Next base: position 183,349 of record JAPDNP010000005.1, read on the forward strand.
ACGAAGCATGTAGCCTGGCCGGCACCTGGGGCCTGGGCAAGCTGATCGCGTTCTGGGACGACAACGGCATCTCGATCGACGGCGACGTCGACGGCTGGTTCACCGACAACACCCCGAGCCGCTTCGAAGCGTACGGCTGGCAGGTGATCAAGAACGTCAACGGCCACGACCCGGTGGAGATCGCCACCGCGATCCAGACCGCCAAGAAGACCAGCGACCGTCCGACGCTGATCTGCTGCAAGACCACCATCGGCTACGGCGCCCCGAACAAGCAGGGCGGCCACGACGTGCACGGCGCAGCGCTGGGCGCCACCGAAATCGCCGCCGCGCGCGAACACCTGAACTGGCCGCACGCGCCGTTCGAGATCCCGGCCGACATCTACGCCGCCTGGGGTGCCCGCGACGCCGGCGCCGCGCGCGAAACCGAATGGAAGCAGCGTTTCGACGCTTACCGCGCCGCCTTCCCGGAACTGGCCGCCGAGTTCGAACGCCGCATGGCGGGCGAGCTGCCGACCGGCTGGGAAGACGCCAAGGCCGCCGCGATCGCCAAGATCATCGACGCCGGCCAGACCGTCGCCACCCGCAAGGCCAGCCAGATCGCCCTCGAAGCGTTCTCGCCGTCGTTCCCGGAATTCGTCGGCGGTTCGGCCGACCTGACCGGCTCGAACCTGACCAACTGGAGCGGTTCGCAGTGGATCGACAAGGAAGGCAACGGCAACTACATCAGCTACGGCGTGCGTGAATTCGGCATGGCCGCGATCATGAACGGCATGACGCTGCACGGCGGTCTGCGTCCGTACGGCGGCACCTTCCTGATGTTCAGCGAATACGCGCGCAACGCGCTGCGCATGGCCGCGCTGATGAAGATCAACCCGATCTTCGTGTTCACCCACGATTCGATCGGCCTCGGCGAAGACGGCCCGACCCACCAGCCGGTGGAGCAGGTCGCCACGCTGCGTTACCTCCCGAACATGGACACCTGGCGTCCGTGCGACACCACCGAATCCGCGGTGGCCTGGGCGCACGCGATCGAGCAGAAGACCCGCCCGACCAGCCTGATCCTCAGCCGTCAGAACCTGCCGTTCGTTTCACGTGAAACCCAGCAGGTGGCCGACATCGCGCGTGGCGGCTACGTGCTGCGCGACGCGGCCGACGCCCGTGCGGTGCTGATCGCCACCGGTTCCGAAGTGGAACTGGCGCTGAAGGCGCAGGCGGCGTTGGCCGAAGAAGGCATCGCGGTACGCGTGGTATCGATGCCGTCGACCAATGTGTTCGACCGTCAGGACAAGGCCTACCAGGCCTCGGTGCTGCCGGCCGGCACCCCGCGCATCGCCATCGAAGCCGGCGTGTCCGACTTCTGGCGCAAGTACGTCGGCCTGGAAGGCGACGTGGTCGGCATCGACACCTTCGGCGAATCGGCTCCGGCACCGGTGCTGTTCAAGGAATTCGGTTTCACCGTGGAAAACGTCATCCAAAAAACCAAGAACGTGATCCAGTAAATCGACACACAGGCCGACCCGGCACCATGACCGGGCGGCCTTTTCATCATTTTGGGAGAGAAAATGACCATCCGTATCGCGATCAACGGCTACGGCCGCATCGGCCGCCAGGCCCTGCGCTCGATCTACGAATACAATCTGCGTGGCGATTTCGAAATCGTTGCGGTCAACGCCTCGGGCGACCTGGCCACCAATGCGCACCTGACCAAGTTCGACACCGTGCACGGCCGCTTCGCCTCCGAAGTCAGCCACGACGAAAAGAACCTGATCGTCGACGGCGATGTGATCCCGTTCTTCTCCACCCGCGACCCGCGCGAGCTGCCGTGGCGCGAGCTGAACGTCGACCTGGTGCTGGAATGCACCGGCGCGTTCACCTCGAAGGCCAAGTGCCAGCTGCACCTCGACGCCGGCGCCAAGAAAGTGCTGATCTCCGCTCCGGGCGGTGACGACGTCGACGCCACCATCGTCTACGGCGTGAACCACGAAGTGCTGACCAGCGACATGACCGTGGTGTCCAACGCTTCGTGCACCACCAACTGTCTGGCCCCGGTCGCCAAGGCGCTGAACGACGAACTGAAGATCGTCAAAGGCCTGATGACCACCATTCACGCCTTCACCAACGACCAGGTGCTGACCGACGTGCGTCACAAGGACCTGCGTCGCGCACGTAGCGCTACCGACAACATGATCCCGACCAAGACCGGCGCCGCCAAGGCCGTGGGTCTGGTGCTGCCGGAACTGAACGGCAAGCTGGACGGTTTCTCGGTGCGTGTACCGACCATCAACGTCTCGCTGGTCGACCTGACCTTCGAAGCCGGTCGCGACACCTCGGTGGAAGAAGTGAACGCCATCGTCAAGGCCGCCGCCGAAGGCAAGATGAAGGGTACGCTGGGTTACAACACCCTGCCGCTGGTTTCCAGCGACTTCAACCACAGCACCGAAGGCTCGGTGTTCGACGCCACGCTGACCAAGGTCAGCAACGGCAATATGGTGAAGGTACTGGCCTGGTACGACAACGAGTGGGGCTTCTGCCAGCAGATGCTGCGCACCGCCCGCGCGATGTTCGCCAAGTAAGCGTTTAAGCGCCCTTTGATCGCCCACGCCGCGCACAGGCTTACGCCTCGCGCGGCGTCCGTACGGATGGAATCATGCAATTCAAGAAACTGACCGACCTGGATCTGGCCGGTAAACGCGTCCTGATCCGCGTCGACATGAACGTGCCGGTGAAACACGGCTTGATCGGCGATGACACCCGCATTCGCGCCAGCCTGCCGTCGATCCAGCACTGCCTGGCGCACGGCGCCGGCGTGGTGCTGATGACCCACCTGGGCCGTCCGACCGAGGGCGAACCGAAGCCGGAAGACAGCCTGGCGCCGGTCGCGGTACGCCTGTCCGAGCTGCTCGGCCAGACCGTGCCGGTGAACCAGAGCTGGCAGGAGCGCCCGCTCAGCGTTGAGCCGGGCCAGGTGGTGCTGCTGGAAAACGTGCGCCTGAACCGCGGCGAGAAGAAAAACAACGAAGAACTGGGCCGCGCCTACGCCGGCCTGTGCGACGTGTTCGTCAACGACGCCTTCGGCACCGCGCACCGCGCCGAAGCGTCGACCCACGCGGTCGCGCAGTTCGCGCCCGAAGCCTGTGCCGGCATCCTGCTGGCCGCCGAGCTCGACGCGCTGTCCAAGGCGCTGGAAGCGCCGGCCCGCCCGCTGGTGGCGATCGTCGCCGGCTCCAAGGTGTCGACCAAGCTGACCATCCTCGAGAGCCTGGCCGACAAGGTCGACCAGCTGATCGTCGGCGGCGGCATCGCCAACACCTTCCTGTTGGCCGAAGGCCACGGCATCGGCAAGAGCTTGGCCGAGCCGGAACTGCTGGCCGAGGCGAAGAAGGTGATCGCCAAGATCCGCGCGCACGGTGGCGATGTGCCGCTGCCGTCCGACGTGGTGGTGGCGGCCGAGTTCTCGGAAAACGCCGACGACACGCTCAAGCAGGTCGACGAAGTGACCAAGGACGAGATGATCCTCGACATCGGCCCGGCCTCGGCCGAGGCGCTGTCCGAGATCATCGAGCGCGCCGGCACCGTGGTGTGGAACGGCCCGGTCGGCGTGTTCGAGTTCGACCAGTTCGCCGGTGGCACCGAAACGCTGGCGCACGCCATCGCCGAATCGCCGGCATTCTCGATCGCCGGCGGCGGCGACACGCTGGCGGCAATCGCCAAGTTCGGTGTTACCGACAAGATCAGCTACATCTCCACCGGCGGCGGCGCCTTCCTCGAGTTCCTCGAGGGCAAGGAACTGCCGGCCGTGGCGATCCTGAGCGCGCGCGCTCAAGGTTGATCGGCCTCGCCGTCAGTCCCCCAACCGGCCGCCTGGCGCGGCCGGTGGCGGGAACCGCCCGCTCGACATAAACTGGACGTTTGCCATCGCTTGTACGGAGCCCGCCATGCCGCTCGAAACCTGGTTGTTGTTCGTCACCACCGTGTTCTTCGTGTCGGCCACGCCCGGCCCGAACATGCTGTTGGCGATGACGCATGGCATCCACTACGGAGTGCGCCGCACGTTGGCGACTTGTGCCGGCCTGATGAGCGGGCTGGCGATCATCATGTTCGGCTCGGCCGCGGGCCTAGGGGCGCTGCTGGCAACCTCGGAGCTGCTGTTCAGCGTGGTCAAGTATGCCGGCGCGGCGTATCTGATCTACCTCGGCATCCGCACTTGGCGCGCGACGCCGACGCCGGTCGAGGAAAGCGCCTTGGCCGAACCGGCCCGCCTGCCGAACGCCTGGCAACGCTTTCGCACCGGCTTCCTAGTATCCATGAGCAACCCGAAGGCGTTCATCTTCTTCACCGCCTTGTTCCCGCAGTTCATGGACGCGAAGCTGGCGCAGGGGCCGCAGCTGGCGGTGCTGGCAGCGAGCTTCTTCGTGATCGAGAGCGTCTGGCAGCAGATCTACGCCAGCGGCGGGCAGAAGATGGCGCACTGGATGAACAATGCGCGGCGGCTGAAGCTGGTCAACAAGGTGTCCGGCGGCTGCTTCGTCAGCGCCGGTGCGCTACTGACCAGCGTGTCGCGCCACGCATGACGGTACAATAGGCACCAAACCAACCCCGACTAACGATGCGGCGCCGCCGGCGACGCGTCCTACCGATAATCCTGGAGACACAGTATGGCACTCGTTTCGATGCGACAGCTGCTGGACCACGCCGCCGAGTTCGGCTACGGTCTGCCGGCGTTCAACGTGAACAACCTCGAGCAGATGCGCGCGATCATGGAAGCGGCCGACAAGGTCGACGCCCCGGTGATCGTGCAGGCGTCGGCCGGCGCGCGCAAATACGCCGGCGCCCCGTTCCTGCGCCACCTGATCCTGGCCGCGGTCGAAGAATTCCCGCACATCCCGGTAGTGATGCACCAGGACCACGGCACCAGCCCGGACGTGTGCCAGCGCTCGATCCAGCTGGGCTTCAGTTCGGTGATGATGGACGGCTCGCTGAAGTCTGACGGCAAGACCCCGGCTGACTACGCCTACAACGTCGACGTGACCCGTACCGTGGTCAACTTCGCCCACGCCTGCGGCGTGTCGGTGGAAGGTGAAATCGGCTGCCTGGGCTCCCTGGAAACCGGCATGGCCGGCGAGGAAGACGGCGTCGGCGCCGAAGGCGTGCTCGATCACTCGCAACTGCTGACCGACCCGGAAGAAGCGGCCCAGTTCGTCAAGGACACCGGCGTAGACGCGCTGGCGATCGCGATCGGCACCAGCCACGGCGCCTACAAGTTCACCCGTCCGCCGACCGGCGACATCCTGGCGATCGACCGCATCAAGGCGATCCACGCGCGCCTGCCGAACACCCACCTGGTGATGCACGGTAGCTCGTCGGTACCGCAGGAATGGCTGGCGATCATCAACGAGTTCGGCGGCGAGATGCCGGAAACCTATGGCGTGCCGGTGGAAGAGATTGTCCAGGGCATCAAGTACGGCGTACGCAAGGTGAACATCGACACCGACCTGCGCCTGGCCTCGACCGGCGCGGTGCGTCGCTTCCTGGCGCAGCACCCATCCGAATTCGACCCGCGCAAGTTCCTGGCGGTATCGACCGTGGCGATGCGCGACATCTGCATCGCGCGCTACGAAGCGTTCGGCGCTGCCGGTATGGCCAGCAAGATCAAGGCGATCAACCTCGACACCATGGCGGCCAAGTACGCCAAGGGCGAGCTGGCCCAGATCGTCAAGTAAGCGGGTTTCGACCCAACGACAATGCCGCCCCAAGGGGCGGCATTTTTTATGATTCTTCACTGAAGTTAGGGAATTCGGGGATGTGTGTCATAGGACACAATTCTGCGAACCGTGGCTTTGTCGGGCGAGACCAACAAAGCCGCGGTCCAAACTCGCTTCCTCCTAAATTCCGTGAAGAATCTTTTTATGGCTTCGGTCAACATTACAGAGAGTTAGGTACCTCCCCACACTTCTTCCCAATCAGAATTAATATTTATTAATAAAAAACCGATGGCGTTTTCAATGAAATAATGTCGGCATTAAATATGTGCAACAAAACCAAATATATCATCATTATTGCCATTGCCGCACAATAGCAACGCCCAATCTATGCGGTTCAACAAATGTATAATCTTACCGCTTTACAATAAGCGGCCAGCCTATCCATCGCGATGATGGCTAGTGCCGCGATTTATAATCACCAACGGTGACACAAGACCTCAGAGAGAGAAATATGAGAATAGCAAAAACAATTATTACAACAATTATTCTAAGCCTGTCGCTGACGGCACAGGCCGAAGTGAAAATGCACGGCTTGCCAATAAAAATCGGCGATACCGTTGAAGAAGTGCAGAAAGCGCTGGGTACCAGAATGGAACCGGAACCCTACCAGTCGCCTGGCACTCAAACGGCCGTCAAAAAGCTTCAGTTGCGCTTGAAGACGAAAGGCGTCTGGGTGATCTTTGAAAAAGAGAAGGCCACCACCATCCGGATGGACGCACCTTTCGCGGGCAACATCGAGGGGGTCAAGCTGGGCGACTCCGAGCGCAAGATTGAAAAGACCTTCGGCAAGGCCGTTAAACAAGGCAATCTGGGTTCGTCCACCACCTATCAGTATTATTTCAACGACGTTACCACGACCGAATTCGTCGTCAATAATAGCGGGGCGCTCGAAACCATCTTCCTGCTTAAATGAGCGGTATTAATAAGCCCACCTACAGGAATACCGCAATCAATCGCTGCGACGCACTGGCGAAGAGCGCCAGCTAGACGGAAGCCGCGCAATCCACATGCCGCCCTGTTGGGCGGCATTCTTATGGCCGACGGGAAAGAAAGGCCAGAAGCGGATGCTTGCCCCGGCACCGCGCCATTCTCCGATGGCATATACTCACCAGACTGAATGGAAACAGGAAAACGATGAGCGGTAACAAGGACTGGGTGATCCGCGGCCCGCAATCGACCAAGTTGGAGCGCATCGAAGCCTACTTCAGCGGGTACGGCTTCGACCCCCATCGCCACGACACCTATGCCATCGGCCGAACGCTCTCCGGAGTCCACAGCTTCAACTACCGCCGCAATATGCGGCACAGCCTGCCCGGCGGCACCATCGTCCTGCACCCCGACGAACTCCACGACGGCGAAGCGGGCACCGCCGATGGCTTTCGCTACCGGATCATCTATGTCGAACCCGCGCTGCTGCAGCAGGCGCTGGGGGGCAAGGCACTGCCGTTCATCCCAGACGGCATCTCGCGCGACCCGCGGCTCTATGCCGCGACCCAGACCCTGATGCAGGGGATGGATTGCCTGATCGACCCGCTGGAAGAAGAAGACGCCTTGTACGACCTGGCCCAGGCGCTGGCGACGGTGGCCGGCTCGCCGCGCGGCAGGAAATCGTTCGATTTCGTGGCGGCGGAGCGCGCCAGGGAATACATCCACGGCGCGCTGGAGCGCGCGATGACGCTCGATGAACTCGTCGTCGCCACCGGACGCGACCGGTGGAGCCTGTCGCGCGACTTTCGCGCCCTGTTCGGCACCAGCCCCTACCGCTATCTGACCATGCGCCGGCTCGACCACGTCCGGGCACTGATGATCGCCGGCCACTCGCTGGCGGATGCCGCGGCCATCGCGGGCTTCACCGACCAGAGCCATATGACCCACCATTTCACCCGTACCTATGGCCTGCCGCCTGCCCGCTGGCTGCGCATGCTGAGCCTGGCTTGACCCCCGCCTGACCCGGCTGCACGCCCACCGCCAGCCTGCACGATCTTACAAGACGTCAAAACCCCGCCCTCCCTACACTGCGCGCATCGATATAAATCACCTGCCCGATACACCTCGATGGCACGGCGCAGATATATCCCGCTTCAACTTTCAATTGGTTTGCCCGGTGTCTCACCGGAAATGACTCGCGACGTGACGGCCTGCTTATTCAGGCCTGTTCACCCGATTGCGCAGCCTTTTCCATTCGAGCCCTGACGGCTGTTTCAGACAGCCCAAGCCAAGCAGATTTGCACTCGGTTTGAGTGCTTTTCAATGGCGCGGAAAACCTTTCGCGCCCGACATTACCTGGAAGAGGAAAACTGGATGAACTCCATGACTAGCATTTCGACCATCGGCGGAACGGTAGGTGGCACCGTGGGTGGGACCGTGGGTGGAACGGTCGGCGGCACCGTGGGTGGCACCGTTGGCGGAACGGTTGGTGGCACTGTCGGCGGTACCGTGGGCGGCACCATCGGTGCGGTTACCGGCCTCCAGCTGAAAACCCGCCTGAGCAAGTAAACCCGCCATGACGATGAGGCACTGCCAATCAAGGCGGTGCCTTCGCTTTATCGAATCAATAGTGTCCGCACGCCGAGAATTGCTATGGAAACCGAATCCTACGTACTTTCAGAACATGTCGTTCAGAGCAGAGTTGGCGATCGACTCGCCACCTACCATCGACACTTGGGCGGCCTGTTCTTTCTGGACGAGGCGGCACAGGCAGTCCTGGACAGTTTCAAACGCCCGCGCTTCCTGCCCGCCGATATCCTGGCCGGCGAGGTCGATAACCGAACGATGGAATTGATCCAGCAACTGATCGCGCGCCAGGTCGTGGTCAGATCGGACACCAACCAGCTTGCTCCCTGGCAGTCCGACCGGGTCGAGAAGAAGGTCAACATCATCCAGTTGATCCTGGCCAATGCCTGCAATTTCGGTTGCACCTATTGCTTCGAAGGCGTGCAGGGCAAGGAAATGTCGGCGGAAGCCGAGTTCCATAAGGTCGACACCTCCCGGCTGAGCGCGCGCGAAACCATCAAGGTCAATATCAACGATTCGATCTACGCCTCGAAGGAACGCTTCGACCACCAGTACGACCCGAAGAATCGCTCGATGAAACCGGCCGACGGGGTCGCCTATGTGGAGTCGGCGCTGGCGGTGGCGCGCTCGGCGGGGGTGGAGGAGGTGATGCTGCAGTTCTTCGGCGGGGAGCCTCTACTTAACTGGAAGACCATCAAGGCGGTGCTGGACCGATTCGGCGCCGGCGAAAACGACGGCGTTCGCATCCATTACTCGACCGTCACCAACGGCTCGCTCATCACCGAAGAAGTGGCCGAAACCTTCGCCCGACACAAGGTGGCCGTGTGCGTCAGCTTCGATTCGCCGACCAGCCCCAGCCGCCCGCTCAAGAATGGCGACGACAGCACGCCGGTGGTGATGGAAGGCCTGCGCCGCCTGCAGCGGCACGGGAACCGGGTCGCGATCAATTCCGCGCTGACCTCGGCGACCTGGAACGACTTTGACGAGTCCATCGTCGATCTGGCCGTCTCCGTTGGCGCCGGCGAAATCGGCGTGGTGGTGGATTTCGACCCGACCTTCTATGCCAGTTTCGGCGCCCAGAACATCGTCGACCGCCTGTGGCGGGTCATCGAATACGGCCGCAGCCGCGGTGTGGTGCTGACCGGCTACTGGCACCAGATCTTCCAGGTGCTGCTGGGCTTCGACGCCGTCGCCACGCGGGGCTTCAAGAATTGCTCCGCCAAGGGCGCGCAGTTCAGCATCGAGCCGAACGGCTCGGTCTTCGCCTGCAAGGCCGGCTCCACCCTGCTGGGCCATATCGCCGAGGGCGAACAGATCCTCGACGCCGAACCCTACCAGAACCACGCCCGGCTACGACGCAACAACCCGGCCTTCTGCAACGGCTGTGAAATCGAGGGCTTCTGCGGCGGATTGTGCCTTGGCCCTCTGGAAAAAAAGTACGCCACGGTGGATGTGGTCGAGCCTGCGGCCTGCGATTTCTATCGCGGCATCACCCGCAAGCACATCGAATCGCTCCAGCCCTATGAAATCGCCACCTTCGACCTTCAGACAGATTGACCGAGAACATGCACTCAGCCATTAAACAACAACACCTCGGGGCCGCCGGCCGCGCCTACGCCAGCCAGGGCTACTGCGTCGTCGATATGCCGGTGCTGCCCCAGAACGTGCTCGACTCGTTCGCGAACATGCCGCGCGATACGCACAGCATGGGACGCCTGCGCGAGATTCGCCTGTCCCAGTATTTCGGCTACTGGGAGGAGGGGCAGTGGATCTTCGCCCTGCTGCCGCAGCGCAAATACATCCAGTCGGCGCGCTACATCAAGCTGAAAGAGGCGGGCGGCGTTTTCCGCCATCGCGAGCAGCTCGAGGTCGACCCTTCGCCCTTGATCGCCTGCGTCCTGGATAACCTGCCCATCGACAGGGGGACTGCGTTCCAGATCAACGTCAACCAGATCCGCGTGGTGGTCAATGCCGAGTTCCGCGGCGTCACCGTGCCGGAGGGGCCGCACCGGGACGGACACGAATACAGCGTGATCGCCATTGCCCGCCGGCACAACGTCAACGGCGGCGAGACCCAGGTCATCGACCCGTGCACCCGGGAAATCGTCCATCGGCAGATGCTGGAGGAAAACCAGGCCATCATCATCGACGACGAGCGCTACATCCACTATGCGAGCGATATCGAGCCGGCCAACGGCGAGGTGGGCTATCGCGACATCTGGGTGATCGAGATCAACCGCTGGCACAACCGGGCCTATGGCCCGACCCATGAGCGCGAGGCGGTGGCCGACGCCGTTTGAGCGGCGCACGCTCCGCGTCCGGCGGAGCGTTCTGCACAGGATGAGAGTATGCAAGTCGATTCTGAAGCGATCGCGGCCGCTAGTAGCCAGGGCGGCGTGCTGCGCCGGGTTGCACCGACAGCGCTGGCGATCGTGCCCGTCAGCATGCTGTTTGGCGTGCTGGCCAGCCGCGCCGACTGGTCTCTGCTGGATGTCGTGCTGATCAGCCTGCTGGGCTTCTCGGGCAGCGGGCAGTTCGCCTTGCTGCCCTTGGCCGAATCCGGCGCGGGGTTCTTCACCATGCTGCTGATCACCGCCTCGATCAACAGCCGCTACCTGCCGATCGCCTATATGTCGTCGAGGCGCCTGCCGCGGGCAATAGGCCAGCGCGCCCTGCTGGCCCATATGCTCGGCGACGAGGCCTATGCCACCGAGCAGGAGCAGGACCGTCCCGCCGCCGTCTGGGTGATCCGCGGCACCATCTACCTTGCCTGGGTGCTGGCGGCACTGCTCGGCGCGCTGCTGGGCAGGCTGATCCCCACGGCCTGGATCGGCGCCAACGTCAACCTCGGCTATCCCGCCAGCGTGGTGCTGATGTACCTCTCGATCACCCAGCTGCGCCTGCGGCTGTTCGAGCCCGGCAAGCGGGCAGCGCAGGCGCTCGTCGCCGTCGGCCTGTGCGCCGTCACGGCCCTGCTGCTGATCAAACTGCTCGGCCCGGTGTATTTCTGGATTCCCAGCGTGCTGCTGGCCACCGCCATCCTGAAGAGGGCGAAGCTATGAGCCCGGCCGTGCTGATCGCCATCGCCGCCCTGTTCTGCACCAGTTGCCTGGTGCGCATCGTGCCCACCTTCGTGTCATTGCAGCTCAGCGACCGCACCCAGCGCTATCTCGAGCGAATTCTGCCGACCGCCGTGTTCATCAATTTCGCGGTGTACATCGCCTACAGCGAGGCCAGCAAGGAACCGGTTGCCGCGCTGGCATCGCTGCTGCTCGTCGGCGTCATCGCCGTGCTGAATGTCTCGGGACTGATCACCACCTCGCTGATCGCGACCGGGATTTACTTTCTGCTGGTGCAGTTGCTGCACCGCTGAGCGCATCGCGTAGGCAGCCCCGGTGCAACGGAGAAGGGGCGCGCCCCCGTCCAGCATTAGCCCATCACACAGAACGGCAGCCCAGCCACAGGCTGCCGTTTTCCCCGTCGGGCCCGCGACTCACGCGGCCTTCCGGCCCGTGGCCGGCTCGATGCCGGTGACGGGTCCCCGCCAGGTTTCACGTGAAACCGTTCGGCCAAGCTTGGCCGAACGAGCATGAAAAACGGCAGCCCATAGGCTGCCGTTTTCTCTGGCACACGCCGATGCCTAGCGCCCCATCAGCGCCCGCTCGATGAAGTGCTTGGGCACGCGCGGGCGCGGCACCTTGCCGGTGAACCAGCGGCGCACGTCCTCGTCGAGCATGATGCCGTGCATGTAGTTGTACAGCGCCTTGTTCAGCGCCGCGCCCAGCTCGTCGTGGTCGACCCCGGTCGGGTCGACAAAGCCGACGTCGTTCTTGGCGAAATCGCCCGGCGGCAGCGGCTCGAGCGTCACGCCGTATTCCTCCGGATTCTTGCCGACCGGCGAGTGCACGGTACAGGCGAAGCGGTGGAAGAAGCCGGACTGGATGCAGCCGGCCTCGAACAGCTGGCGCACGTACTCGAGCGCGTCGACGGTGTCGTGCACCGTCTGGGTGGGGAAACCGTACATCAGATAGGCGTGCACCAGGATGCCGGCCTCGGCGAAGCCGTAGGTGACGCGCGCCACCTGGTCGACCGACACGCCCTTCTTCATCAGCTTGAGCAGCCGGTCGGACGCCACCTCCAGGCCGCCGGAGATGGCGATGCAGCCCGATTCGGCCAACAGCTGGCACAGCTCCGGGGTGAACGACTTTTCGAAGCGGATATTGCCCCACCACGAGATCGCCACCTTGCGGCGCAGCAGCTCTTCGGCCAAGGCCTTGAGCATCTTCGGCGGCGCCGCTTCGTCGACGAAGTGGAAACCGGTCTGGCCGGTCTCGGCGATGATCTTCTCGATGCGGTCGACCAGCTCGGTGGCCGAGGCGGTCTCGTAGCGTGAGATGTAGTCGAGCGTCACGTCGCAGAAGCTGCACTTCTTCCAGTAGCAACCGTGCGCGACGGTGAGCTTGTTCCAGCGCCCGTCGCTCCACAGCCGGTGCATCGGGTTGAGCATGTCGAGCAGCGACAGGTAGCGGTCGAGCGGCAGGCCGTCCCAGGTCGGCGTGCCCCAGTCCTCGAACGGTACGTCCGGCTCGGGAAAGTGCCGGTAGCGCACTTCGCCCGTCTCGTCGCGCACGAAGGTGCGCACCAGCCGGGACGCCGAGCGCTTGCCCTGCAGGTGTTCCAGCAGCGCCAACAGCGGGCGTTCGCCAGCGTCCAGCGTGACGAAGTCGAAGTAGTCGAACACGCGCGGTTCGGCCAACTCGCGCAGCTCGGTATTGGCGAAGCCGCCGCCGAAGGCGGTGCGAATCGCCGGATGGTGGCGCTTGATGGTCTGGGCGATGCGGAACGCCGCGTACACCGCGCCGGGGAACGGCACCGACAACAGCACCAGGTCGGGCTGGTGGCGCGCGACCGCTTCCAAGGTCAGCGCTTCCAGTTCGCGGTCGACCAGGGTGGGCTTGGCCGCCAGCGCGCGCGCCAGCGGCTCGAAAGTCGGCTGGCTCATCGCCAGCGACTCAGCGTAACGGACGAATTCGAAGCGCGGGTCGACCGCATCGCGCAACACGTCGGCCAAGTCGTTCAGGTATAGCGTGGCGAGGTGGCGGGCGCGGTCTTGCAGGCCGAGCGCGCCGAACGCCCAGGCGAGCGGATCGCCGCCGTCCTCGTCGATATAGACGTCGAGCGAGGCGAAGCGCGGCCCCTCGGGCAGGAAGTTGCGGGTGCAGATGCGGTGGCCAACGGTGGAATCGCGCCCCTGCAGGAAGGCGATGGTCGGCGCGACGGTGGCCTCGTAGCGCTCGAACTGCTCGTCGAACGACACCACGCTGGCCGAACGGCGCCGCAGCGGGATCGCGTCGATCGCCTCGCGCAACTGGACCAGGCCGTCGCGCGAGAACAGCCGCAGCACCAGCGCCAGCGCCAGGTCTTCCTGCACCGCGTCGACGCCGCGCGTGCGCAGGAAGCCGGTCAGGTAGGCGGTGGACGGGTAGGGGGTGTTGAGCTGGGTCATCGGCGGGATCACCGACAAGACCTTCAGGCCCCCGTGTTCCGTCACGTCGAGGGCGGGCTGCTGCGTCTGACTGCTGAGATTCATGTGGCCTGTGCGTACGCCGCGCCCTGTCGTGCGCGCCGACATGGCGCGCGTGCCGACGGCCGCGGCCCGCTATTTTGCCAGATTCGGCGCCACCCGATCAGACGCGGCGCGCTGGACGGTGCGTAAAAAAGCGGCAGGTGCTGTCGATGGGGCTGCTGATACGGGGTGAGCCTGGCTGTGGTGCACTGCCGGCCAGGGCGACCGGGCCGTCATCGCAGGTCCAGTGGGGCCCCGAAATGGATGGGATTCGAAGCGGGTATAGAGAGGGGTAAAGCAAGCCGGCGCGATTGCCGCGCCGTGAAAAGGACGCTGCCCCATCGAACGGGGCAGCGTCCTCTCGCACTAGGCAACGTTGGCCGAAAGAGCCGGCCCGGGCACCGCACTCCCGCCGGCATACAGCGCGGCGATCAAATCGGACTGGGTCACCAGGCCCACCAGCCGGCCCTGTGCATCGAGCACCGGCAGGTGGTGCAGGCCGCGGTCGGACAGCAGCGGCACCGCGTCGACGATGGGCTGATCCGCCGTCACGCACACCACTGGCGTCGTCATGATCGATGCCACCGTGGCGGCGCGGCCGCCCTGACCGAGCAGCTTCATCAAGCGCGTGCGCAGCCCCTCCGGCTGGCCGTCCAGCCGCTTCAGGAAATCGACCAGCGCCAGCATGCCGAGCACCCGGTGTTCGTCGTCGACCACCGGCAGCGCGCGGATGCGGTGGCGGCGCAGCTTGCGCCAGGCCTCCTGCAGACCGGTCTCGGCAGCAACGGTGATCAGGTCGCGGCTCATGATGTCGGCACAGCGGATGCCGTCGTGGGCGCGGGTGGCGGCATAGCGCTGCGCCAGCGCCAGCACGCCGGCCAGGTCGTCGCGGCCGACGTCGAGCAGCTCGCCGTAGTGCGCCAATGCCGCGTCGAGATCGTCGGCCTGCACACCGAGCCGCGCCAGCGGCGGTGCGTCGGCCACCTCGTGCGGGTTGGCCGCCGGCAGCGGGCGCGGGTAGGGGTGGCGCAGCCACAGATTGTTCAGCAGCAGCGCCATGCCCAGCATCAGCATCGAGTTGAACAGCACCGGGCTGATCACGAAGCCGAAGCCGAGCGCCTTGATCGCCGGGCCGCCGATCACCCCCATCAGCGCGATCGAGCCGGCCGGCGGGTGCAGGCAGCGCAGAAAGGTCATCGCCATGATCGAGAAGCCGACCGCGCAGGCGGAGGCCAGCACCGGCTGACCGATCAGCTTGGCGCAAGCCACGCCGATGGTCGCCGACACCAGGTGGCCGCCGACGAAGGACCACGGCTGCGCCAGCGGGCTCGCCGGCAGCACGAACAGGATCACCGAGGCGGCGCCCATCGACGCGGCCAGCCACGGCGCGTTGCCGACCGTCCAGTGGGTGACCGCGGCGCTGACGCCGATCGCCAACAGCGCGGCGAGGCCGGCCTTGATCTTCTGCGCCGGACTCAGCGCCATCGGCTCGGGCCACCAGCGCCTCCAGGCGAACAATTGCAGTAGGGAAGACATGGGGAAATCACATCAGGCCGCGCGCCGAGCGGGTCGGCGCCACGGCGCGGGTTGATCGGGCCTGGCCTGCGGTAGCGGCGAGCCGCCACAGCGGCGGAGCCGGCCTCGCGTCGGCGTCAGGCAATGACGAGAAATTTTATATCGTATTGTGATACAGTCAAGCCGAACTTGCGCCTGATCAACAGCGGCTCAGCTCAGCATGCCCCCGACCGCCGGGATCTTCAGCTCGCCCTGCACTTCGGCCAACTGCTGCTGGTGGCGCAGCGCCAGTTCGGCCAACAGCACCTCGCCGTGGCCGGTCAGATGCACCTCGACGCAGCGCTGGTCGCTGCGCCCGGGATGGCGTTCGACCAGGCCGGCCTTTTCGCAGCGCGACACCAGCGCCACCACGCTGTGGTGGTGCGACTGCAGCCGTTCGGCCAACTCGGCGACGGTCGCCCATTCGCGGCCCGGATAGCCCTTCACCTGCAACAGCAGCAGGTACTGCAGCACGGTGATCCCGTGCTCCTGGGCGACTTCTTCGCTGAAACGCAGGAAGCGGCGCAGCTGGTAGCGGAATTCGGCGAGCGCTTCGTAATCGGCCTTGGCAAGCGGCGGCATGGACATGAGGGGGGGCCTCGAAACGGAACAGGCCCCCATGCTAACCGCTCTTGCGTACGGGTCAACCCGGGCACACGACACTTAATGAGAGCCGCTAACAAAACTCCGCGAAGCGACTGTGCTCACCATGTGGCCGCAGACAGTACAAGCAGTACGGCAAGGCCGCCTAACAGCGCCATGGACGTTTCGTTAGCGGCTTTTAACCCACCCACACCGGAAATAGACGATGAACCACCAACGCGACTTTGCCCTCGCCCCCGGCCAGGCCCGCCTGACCGCCCTGGCGCTGGCGATCGGC
Organism: Neisseriaceae bacterium JH1-16; assembly: GCA_025989215.1. Classification (GTDB taxonomy): domain Bacteria; phylum Pseudomonadota; class Gammaproteobacteria; order Burkholderiales; family Chromobacteriaceae; genus Crenobacter_A. The sequence continues at coordinate 199,625 of JAPDNP010000005.1, forward strand.
GTGCTCGCCACCGGCGGCGCCTGGCTGCTGCTGACGCTGATCCGCCTGTTCACCAACCTGTTCTTCTACCAGACGCTGTCGATCGCGGCGCGCTCGCCGGCCGGCCATGCGCTCGGCCTCGCGGTGATCGCCGTGCCGGTGCTCGGCGGCCTGATCGTCGGGCTGATGGCGCGCTACGGCTCGGACAAGATCCGCGGCCACGGCATCCCCGAGGCGCTGGAGGCGATCCTGTTCGGCAAGAGCAAGATGTCGGCCAAGGTCGCCATCCTCAAGCCGCTGTCGTCCGGCATCGTGATCGGCAGCGGCGGGCCGTTCGGCGCCGAGGGCCCGATCATCATGACCGGCGGGGCGATCGGCTCGCTGCTGGCGCAGCAGTTCCACCTGACCGCCGCCGAGCGCAAGACGCTGCTGGTGGCCGGCGCCGCCGCCGGCATGACCGCGGTGTTCGGCACGCCCTTGGCCGCCATCCTGCTGGCGGTCGAACTGTTGCTGTTCGAACTGCGCCCGCGCAGCCTGGTGCCGGTGGCGCTGGCCGCCGCCGTCGCGGCGTTCATGCGCCCCTTGCTGATCGACAGCGGCCCGCTGTTCCCGCTGGCGACCGTCGTACCGTCGTTCGACGCGCTGCCCATCAGCGTGCTGGCCGGCCTGCTCGCCGGGGCGTTGGCGGCGACGCTGTCGGCGGCACTGTACAAGGTCGAGGACGCCTTCCACCGCCTGCCGCTGCACTGGATGTGGTGGCCGGCCCTGGGCGGCCTCGCGGTCGGCATCGGCGGCTACTTCGAGCCGCGCGCGCTCGGCGTCGGCTACGACGTGATCGGCGACCTGTTGAACGGCCACCTGGCGCTCGGCATCGTCGCCGGCCTGCTGCTGGTCAAGTGCGTGATCTGGGTGATCGCGCTCGGCTCCGGCACCTCGGGCGGGGTACTGGCACCGCTGCTGATGATGGGCGCCGGGCTCGGCACCCTCTTGGCCGCACTGTTCCCGGGCAGCCACGCCGCGCTGTGGCCGTTGGTGGCGATGGCGGCGATGCTGTCCGGCACCCTCGGTGCGCCGTTGACCGCCGCCGCCTTCGCGCTGGAGCTGACCCACGACGTCAACGCGCTCTTGCCGGTGCTGCTCGCCTGCACCGTGGCCTACGCGCTGACGGTGCGGGTGATGCGCCGCTCCATCCTCACCGAAAAGATCGCCCGGCGCGGCCGGCACATCTTCCGCGAGTACGCGGTCGACCCGCTGGAGCGCAGCCACGCCGACGAGCTGATGAGCCGCGAACTGGTCACCCTGCCGGCCGCGACCACGTTGGCCGAAGCGGCACAACAGTTCGGCCCGGGCCGCCACCGCGCCTATCCGGTGCTGGACGGCGCGCGCTATCTCGGCCTGCTCGACGAGGTGACGCTGGTGCACCTGGCCGCCGCCCACCCGGCCGACACGCCGCTCTCCACCCTGCTTGACGCGGCAGGCCAGCCGTTCGCCTTGCCCGGCGACAGCGGCCGCGTGCTGGCTAGCCGACTGGCCAGCCAGGGGCTGGAGCGACTGGCGGTGCGCGACGGCGTCGACGGGCGCCTGCTGGGCCTGATCACCCGCAGCGACCTGCTCAAGACCGCGCTGGCCTTCCACGCCGAGGAACAGCACGCCGAGCGCCATGCGCTGTGGCGCCGGCCCGGCACGGGGCAGGGGATCCGTCCGGCGGACTAGCCCGATCGATGCATTGGCCTAGACCGCCGCATTCTTTACACTTGAAGCAATCTATCGCGGAGTGCGCAGCATGACCCTGAACCTGATCTACTTCGCCCGGCTGAAGGACACCTTCGGCCGCGGCGGTGAAACGCTCGACAGCGGCGCGGCCAGCGTCGCCGAACTATTGGCCGAACTGGCCGCGCGCGGTGGCGTGTGGGCCGACGAGCTGGGCAGCGGCCGGGTGTTCCGCGTCGCGGTCAACCAGACCATGGCCGGCCCGGACACCGCGCTTGCCGCCGGCGACGAAGTGGCGATCTTCCCGCCGGTGACCGGAGGCTGAGATGAGCAACTTCACGATACGGGTCGGCCATGCCGAATTCGAACCCGGCGCCGAGATCGCCGCCTTGTCCGGCAACCCGGCGGCCGGCGCGATCGCCAGCTTTGTGGGTCTGGTGCGCAATTACGGCGACGCGGCGCATGTCACCGCGCTGGAACTGGAACACTACCCGGGCATGACCGAGGCGGAACTGGCGCGCATCGTCGACGAGGCGCGCCAGCGCTGGCCCTTGACCGCCGCCACCATCATCCACCGCGTCGGCTACCTGCCGCTGGGCGAGCAAATCGTGCTGGTGGTGGTCGCCGCCGGCCATCGGCGCGACGCGTTCGCCGCTTGTGAATTCCTGATGGACTACCTGAAGACGCGCGCGCCGTTCTGGAAGAAGGAGCACTACCAGGACGGCAGCAGCCGCTGGGTCGACGCCAAGGACAGCGACGACGACGCGGCGGCGCGCTGGATGGCGCAATGAGCGTGCCGACTTACTCCGCGCTGGTGCTGGCCGGCGGCAGCGCGCGCCGCTTCGGCGGTGCCGACAAGGGCCTGCAGCAGCTGGCCGGCCGGCCGCTGATCGAGCACGCGCTGGCCGCGCTGGCCGCGCAGACCCCGCCCCCGGCCGAGGTACTGATTTCGGCCAACCGTCATCTCGACATCTACGGCGCCTACGGCCACCCGGTGCTCTCCGACAGCCTGCCCGGTTTCCAAGGGCCGCTGGCGGGCCTGGCCGAAGGCCTCTCGCATGCCAGCCACGACTGGCTGGTGACGATGCCCTGCGACGTGGCGCGGCTGCCGGCCGACTTCGTCGCGCGCTTGTTCGCCGAACGCCAAGCCGACAAGACCGACGCGGTGATCGCCTGCGATGCCCACTCGCTGCACCCGACGCTGGCGCTGCTGAATCGCCGCGTGCTGCCGCAGCTGATCGAGTTCCTGCAGGGCGACAGCCGCCGGCTGCGCGACTGGCTGGCCGGCCTGCATACCCGCGAGGTTTTCTTCGTCGAACCGTTCCCCAATCTGAACACCCCCGAGGCGCTAGCCGCGCTCGACACTGACCGGCTCTAGCCGGCATCGCCCAACAATGCCCGAGTCATTTATCGCGCCCTATTGTTAGTCATAAGAAGTATTAGTCACAAAACTGTGAATACGACGTCATAGTGCGCCCGTACCCTCCTCGGTTTCGCCTTCCCCCCACCGAGGAGTTTTTGCATGTCTTTCCGCCCCCTGCTGATCGCCCTGGCCATCAGCGCCGTGCTGGCCGGCTGCCAGAACGGTTCGTCCACCGGCACCAGCGCCGACAAATCCGCCACCGCCGATGTCGGCAGCACCCCGGTACCGGTGCGGCTGATCGCGATCAACGACTTCCACGGCAACCTGGAAGCGCCGACCGCCACCGTCAACATTCCCGACCCGAGCGACCGCAGCAAGACGCTGAAGCTCACCGCCGGCGGCGCCGACACCCTGGCCGCCTGGATCAAGCAGCGCCGCGCCCTGGTTACCAACAGCGTGGTGGTATCGGCCGGCGACCTGATCGGCGCCAGCCCGCTGATCTCCAGCCTGTTTCACGACGAACCGACCATCGAGGCGATGAACAAGCTCGGCCTCGACATCAATGCGGTCGGCAACCACGAATTCGACGATGGCCAAGACGAGCTATTGCGCATGCAGAACGGTGGCTGCAAAACCGGCAGCACCACCAGCTGCCAGAACGGCGGCAAGTTCGACGGCGCGAAATTCAAGTTCCTCGCCGCCAACGTCGAGAAGACCGACGGCAGCACCTTGTTCCCGGCCTACGAGATCAAGCGCTTCGGCGGCGTGCCGGTGGCCTTCATCGGCATGACGCTGAAAGGCACGCCGGACATCGTCACCGCCGCCGGCGTGCAAGGCCTGTCGTTCAAGGACGAGGTGGCCACCGTCAACAAGCTGGTGCCGGTGCTGAAGAAGCAGGGCGTCAACGCCATCGTCGTCGTCGTGCACGAGGGCGGCCTGCAGACCGGCAACTACAACGATTGCGACGGTATCTCCGGCGCCATCGTCGACATCGTCAAAGGCTTCGACAAGGCGGTCGGCCTGGTGGTGTCCGGCCACACCCACCGCGCCTACAACTGCGTGATCGACGGCCGCCGCGTCACCAGCGCCTACAACTACGGGCAGATGTTCACCGAGATCGACTTCAACCTCGACCCGAAGAGCGGCACCATCGTGCCGGCCACGCTGAAGGCAACCAACCGCGTCGCCACCCGCGACATCACCCCGGACAGTACCGTCACCCAGCTGGTCGACCTGTACAAGACCCTGGTGTCGCCGCTGGCCAACCGCGTGGCCGGCTATGCCGCCGGCGACCTGCTCAAAAGCCAGAACGCCGCCGGCGAATCGACCCAGGGCGACGTGATCGCCGACGCCCAGCTGGCCGCCACTGTGGGGCAGGGCGCGCAGCTGGCGCTGATGAACCCGGGCGGCATCCGCGCCGACATCAAGCCGTCGATCAATGATGGCAGCGTCACCTACAACCAGCTGTTCACCACCCAGCCGTTCAACAACCTACTGGTGACGCTGACGCTGAGTGGCACCGAGCTGGCCCAGTTGCTCGAACAGCAGTGGACCGCCACCAGCACCCGGGTGATGCAGGTGTCGAGCACGCTGCGCTACAGCTACTCGGCCAGCGCGCCGGTGGGCAGCAAGGTGCTGCCGGGCAGCATCACCATCAACGGCGTGCAGGTGGTGCCGGCCCAGGACTACCGCCTCACCGTCAACAACTTCATGGCCGATGGCGGCGACGGGCTCTCGGTGCTGAAGCAGGGCCGCAACCGCGTGGTCGGTATCGCCGACGTCGATGCGCTGGACGCCTACTTCAAGGGCTATACCAGCGCCTCCAAGCTGGCGGTGCCATCCATCGGCCGCATCACCCGCCTGCCGTAAGCCCATCCGGCAGTGGTTCCGACAACGCCCGGCAATGCCGGGCGTTTTGGCGCTGTTCGCCACCCGGGCAGGCCGTTACGATGGTCTCGTCCCCATCGTCCCCGCGAGCCCGCCATGCCCTACATCCCCGAGCATTTCCTCGAAACCGATCCCGCACGACTCGTCGCGACGCTGAAGGCCTGGCCGTTCGCGCTGCTGTTGAGCAACGGCGAGCTGTTGCCGGAACTGAGCCACCTGGCGCTGGTGCCGGTGTCCCGCCCCGGCGAGCCGCTCACGCTGTTCGGCCACCTGGCGCGCGCCAACGGCCAGCTCGACACGCTGTTCGACGGCGACCGGGTGCGCGCGGTATTCCTCGGCCCGCACGACTACGTGTCGCCGAACGATTACGTCAGCGCCAATATGGTGCCGACCTGGAACTACCAGGCGGTGTACGCCGACGGCGTGCTCAGTCGCATCACCGAGCCGGCGAAGCTGCACGCGCGCATGGCGGCGCTCACCGACTATTTCGAGCAGGGTTCGGCCAACCCTTGGCGCTACGACGCCGAGCGCCAGGCCGGCCTGTTGCCGCACATCGTCGGCTTCGAGATCGCGGTGGACAGCCTCATCGGCAAGTTCAAGCTCAGCCAGAACCGCGCGCGTGCCGACCGCGACAGCGTGATCGCCCGTTTCGCCACCGGCGATGACAACCAGCGCGCGCTGGCGGCGGCGATGCAGGCTGAGCTCGAGCGTGCCTAAGGTTGGCCGAACTTCGGAGATCTCCCATGCCCAGCTATCACGGTTCCTGTCACTGCGGCGCGGTACGCTTTCGCCTCGACGCCGCCATCACCGAACTGACCACCTGCGACTGCTCTCTGTGCGTGAAGAAGAACGCGCTGATGGCCAAGGTGCACGAAAGCCAGTTGACCCTCCTGCAGGGCGAGGAGTCGCTCACCCTGTACCAATGGAACACCCAGCGGGCCAAGCACTACTTCTGTTCGCGCTGCGGCATCTACCCGTTCCACCGCAAGCGCGCCGCGCCCGACCACTACGGGGTCAACGTGTTCTGCCTGAACGACTTCGACCCGGCCGGTGTGCCGGTGCGCGCCACCGAGGGCGTCGGCATGACGGTGGTCGACCCGGACCCGCGCCCGGAATGGCCGGGGCCGCGCGTGGCGGGCGAGGGCGGCTGAGCCTCGTTGCGCCAGCAAAAACACCCCGCCGTGGCGGGGTGCTTTTTTGCCGAAAACGGCGGCTTACTTGAGGGTGCCGACCGGGTAGAGGAAGCGGTTGGTATCGGCGAACGGGGTGCGTTCGTAGAACCAGGTAAGCCGCGCGTTGCGGTCCTTGGCGAAGGCCGGGTCGCTCTTCAGCTTGGCTTCGAATTCGCGCTTCAGTGCCGGGCTTTCGGCCAACATCTTGCGCGCCATCGGCTCCATCACATAGGTTTCCGGCGCCTCGGCCGAGGTCAGCGTAGCGTTGAAGAAGCCCCAGTGCAGGAACGAGTCCGGGCTGGCCGGCTCCAGCAGGTCCATCACCAGCACGCCCAGGCGCTGGTCGGTGTCGATGCGCACCGAGCCCGGCGCGTAGGTCACCTTGCGCTGCTGCGCCACCGGCTTGCCACCGATCAGCAGCCGCCCCTCGTAGCCGGGGATCTTGTCGGCCGACTCGCGGTCCGGCTCGAACGGGGTGCCGAGCTTGATGTCGTCGATGCGGTAGACGGTGACGTCCAGCGTGGTCGGCTTGTCGAAGGTGGTCATCGCGATGCCGTGCGCCTTCAGCCGCGCGATCACGTCGCGGTACTCGACCGGCACCACATAGCCCTTCGGCCGACTCATCACCAGGTCCGGCTCGGTCAGCGGGGTCAGCGGCACCTGGTAGGTCTTGGGCTGGTTGGTCCACAGCGTCACCGTGTCGCCAGTCACCGGCGACTTCACCTTCTGTGCCGCCACGCCCTTGAACTCGACCAGCTGCGGCTTGCCAGCCGCCTCCTTCCAGGTCAGCGTCACCTGTTTCCGATCCTTCAGCTGCGCCCGGTCGGCGGCGATCGCGCGACGCAGGCTGTCCTGGTTGGCGGCGATGGTCTCGAACAGCGACTGGTACAGCGTGTAGTTGCCGAGCACCTGCTGCTTGTACGGCTTGATCGCGTGCAGCTCGACCAGGATGCCCGGGATGCCGCGGATGTCGGCGTACTGGTTGGAAAAGCGCGCCAGGTCCGAGTAGTAGGGGTAGTAGCCCTTCTCCGGCCGCTCGTTGTCGTTCATCGAGATGCACACGTTCGGGATGTGGCCGTAATCCTCCAGCGTCTTGAACACCTTCGGCGTCATCACCTTGTCCATCCAGGCATTGGCGGCCGGCGACCAGCCGGTGCCGTTATTGCAGTAGGTGACGTCGTACTGGTAGTTGATGCCGTCGGTGCTGTGGGTGTCGATGAAGAAGTCCGGATCGTAACGGTCGAGCGCGTAGGCGACGTTGCGGATCTCCGGACTGTCGAGCTTGGTGAAGTCTCGGTTCAGGTTGAGGTTGCGCGCGTTGACCCGCCAGCCGGTCTCGTTGGGGCCGTGCTGGTTGATGCGGCCGTACTTGCCGTAGCGCATGTCGCCGTCGATGTTCACCGTCGGCACAAACAGCAGGTTGACCTTGTCGAGCAGGCCCGACTGGGTGCCGCGCACTGTCATGTCGCGCAGCATCATTAGCCCGGCGTCCTTGCCGTTCGCTTCGCCGGGGTGAATGCCGGCCTCGATGTAGATGGTCGGCTTGCCAGTCTTCTTCAGCCCGGCCGGCGACTTGTCGGCGCTCTTCGACACCACAGCCATCACGAACGGCCGGCCCTCGTCGGTCTTCTCCGGCAGGTTCACCAGCTCGATCAGGCCCGGCTTGGCCTTCGCCAGCCGTTCCAGGTACGCCACCGTGTCGGTGTAGCGTGGCGTGCGGGTGAAGTTCGACGCCTCGAGCGGCGTCGCCCAGGCGTCGTCCGGCTTCACCGCGAACGCCAGGCTCTTACCCTGCCAGGGGATATCCGGCGGCAGCACCCGCGTCTTGGCGGCGGTCAGAAACTGGCTGTCGTCGATGTAATCCGAGCCGGTCGGCACGGCGAACACGGCATGGCTGGCGAACAGCGCGGCAAGGGTGGTTAGCGATAGAGAGACGGGCAGGCGGGACATCGGACACTCCGGAAACATGTTGCGATGCAGCTAGTCTAGCGAGGCCAGGGTCATGCTCATCGCAATGACCGCCATGCCAGTTGATACAAATCAGATGGTCGCCATTGCCAGGTGTCGACGTGCACGGGAAGAAGGGCGTGGGGACTCGCTCGAGTGTTTCACGTGAAACCCATGCAAAACGCCCGGCACAGGGCCGGGCGTGTTCTGGCGGGAGACGACGGGCTTACTTGCCGGCCGGGGTACCCAGCTTGTCGCGGCGTGCGCGCACCGCGTCGGCCAGCGTTTTCACCAGCTTCTCGGTGTCGTCCCAGCCGATGCAGGCGTCGGTGATGCTCTGGCCGTAGGCCAGCTCGCAACCCGGCTTCTGGTCCTGACGGCCTTCGACCAGGTGGCTTTCCACCATCACGCCGAAGATGTGCTGGTCGCCATTGGCCAGCTGGCCGGCGATGTCCTCGGCCACTTCCATCTGACGCTTGTAGTCCTTGCGGCTGTTGGCGTGGCTGAAATCGACCATCAGCTTCTGCGCCAGGCCTACGGCGGCCAGTTCGCCCGCCGCGGCGCGCACATGGTCGACCGAGTAGTTCGGCTCCTTGCCGCCGCGCAGGATCACGTGGCAGTCCGGGTTGCCACCGGTGGAGACGATGGCCGAATGGCCGGTCTTGGTCACCGACAGGAAGTGGTGCGGCTGGCTGGCGGCGCGGATCGCGTCGACGGCGATCTTCAGGTTGCCGTCGGTGCCGTTCTTGAAGCCCACCGGACAGGACAGGCCGGACGCCAGTTCGCGGTGCACCTGGCTCTCGGTGGTACGCGCGCCGATCGCGCCCCAGGAGATCAGGTCGGCGAAGTACTGCGGGGTGATCATGTCGAGGAACTCGGTCGCCGCCGGCACGCCCATGCTGTTCAGGTTGAGCAGCAGCTTGCGCGCTATGCGCAGGCCGGCGTTGATGTCGTAGCTCTCGTTCAGGTGCGGGTCGTTGATCAGCCCCTTCCAGCCCACCGTGGTTCGCGGCTTCTCGAAGTAGACGCGCATCACCACCACCAGCTCGCGCGCGTACTCGCGGCGCAGCTTCAGCAGCTTTTCGGCGTATTCCTCGGCCGCCTGGGTATCGTGGATCGAACACGGGCCGATCACCACCAGCAGGCGGTCGTCCTCGCCGCGCAGCAGCGCGGCGATGTCGCGACGGGTGGTGTAGATCAGCTCGGACGCCGACTCGCTGATCGGCAGCTCGTACAGGTGCGCGATCGGCGGCAGCAGTTCTTTGATTTCACGGATTCTGACGTCGTCGGTCTGGCGTTGCATGGCGGTTTCTCAATGTCGGTGATTTATTCTGATATGAGTAGAGACTACCCGCATTTTGCGCACTGCGACAAGTGTGTCCGACAAAGCAAAACGCCGCCCAATGGGCGGCGTCGGCAGGCGGGACGAGCCGGACGGCGCTCAGTCCGCGTATTGGCGTTTCATCCGTTCGCGGCGCTCCTGCGCCTCGACCGACAGCGTCGCGGTCGGGCGGGCCAGCAGGCGCTTCAGGCCAATCGGCTCGCCGGTGTCTTCGCAGTAGCCGTAGGAGCCGTCTTCGATCTGGCGCAGCGAGGCCCCGATCTTCTGCAGCAGCTTGCGCTCGCGGTCGCGGGTACGCAGTTCCAGCGCGTACTCCTCTTCCAGGGTGGCGCGGTCGGCCGGATCCGGGGTGGCTTCCTGTTCCTGCAGATGGTTGGCCGTGGCGTTGGCGTTGCTCAGCATTTCCTGCTGCAACTGCAACAACAACTCCTTGAAGAATTCAAGGTGCTCGGCGTTCATGTAGTCGTCGTCGCCGCCATTCCAATTGAGGATGTCTTGTTCGGTCAGCTTGGCCATAGTTAGGCTTCCATCAAAAAGTTGGTGGGCAAACAGGGAGGCAAGATTACCGACCGCTCGGAGAATAAGCAACCATCTTGAACCATGCTCAGTGCTTGTCACAAGGCTGACACAGGTATAGCCCATCCGGCCCGGCAAACAAGCCCGATTATGGCCGCCTCGTCCCGCCCACCCGGTGATTAATGACAATGACACGATTTTCGGCCAACGTGAAGACAACTTTATCGATTCGCGCGGCGGCGCCGTTCCGATCCGGCGCCGGGCCGGGCCGGGCCGGCAAAAAAAAACGCCGCCCGGTTAGGGCGGCGGCGTTTTCTTCAGTGACGCTTACTTCTGCGTCAGGACCCATTGCACCAGCGTCTTCAGGTCGGCGTCGCTGATCTGCGGGTTCGGCGGCATCGGCACCGGCCCCCACACCCCCGAGCCGCCCGCCTTGACCTTGGCGGCCAGCTTGCCCGCGGCGGCCTTGTCACCGGCGTACTTGCGGCCGATTTCCTGCCAGGACGGGCCGACCATCTTCTTGTCGGCGGCGTGGCAGGCGGTGCAGCTGTACTTCTGCGCCAGCGCCGGGTTGGCCTGGGCGGCGCCGGCCGCGAGAAGCAGCGCCATCACGCAAAGCAGTTTCTTCATTGCGATTTCCTTTACACCACCAGCTTCAGCTGCTCGACCAGCGACAGTTCGATGAAACGCACCGGCAGCATCAGCACCACCTGGATCAGCAGGAACAGCACCAGCGGCGACAGGTCGACGCCGCCGACCGCGAAGCGGCGCAGCGGCTTCAGGAACGGCCGGGTCAGCGCGTCGAGCACCGGGGCCATCGCGTTGTACGGGTTCACCCACGACATCACCGCCTGCACCAGCACCGCGCCCATCAACAGATAGAGCGACTGCTTGAACACGTCGAGCACCGACAACAGCACCAGCGACAGCCAGGTCTGAGGGGCGGCAAAGTTGTACGGCCACGGGTTGAGCGCCAGCACGATCACGTTGGCGACCAGGCACACCAGCCAGGCCAGCGTCAGTGTGGCGCTGTCGTAGCTCTTGATGCTCGGGATCAGCTTGCGCGCCGGCAGCACCGCGAAGTTGGTCAGCGACAGGCAGAACTGCGCCAGCGGATGCTTGAACGGCATCCGCACCATCTGCAGATAGAAGCGCAACAGCAGCACCAGCGTAAACAGGTCGGCCAGCGTCTTGATGAGGAATTGCAGCGTTTCGGCCAACATGGATCAGTCCCGGCTCAGCTGTTCGCCCAGCTCGATCGAGCGGGCACGGCAGTCGCGGGCGCCCTGCACGATCGCCGCCTTCACCAGCTCGGCGTCGAAGCGCGCGATCGCCCGCTCGGTGGTGCCGCCCTTGGAGGTGACGTTGGCGCGCAGCTGGGCGATGTCGGTATCGGTGGACTGGGCCAGCGCGACCGCGCCCTCGAAGGTGGCCAGCACCAGGCGACGAGCCTCGGCGTCGGTGAAGCCGACCTCGAGCGCCGCGTTGATCATGCCTTCCATGAAATAGAACACATAGGCCGGGCCGCTGCCCGACACGCAGGTGATGTCGTCAATGCCGTCCTCGTCGGCCAGCCACAGCGTCGCGCCGGTGGCCGCCATGATCGCGTCGGCCGCCTTGCGGTCGGCCTCGCCCACCGTCGCGTCGGCGAACAGGCCGGATACGCCCTTGCCGACCATAGCCGGGGTATTCGGCATCACCCGCACGATGCGGGGATGGCCGCCGAGCCAGCGGCTCAGCGCTTCCAGGCGGATGCCGGCGGCTATCGACACCACCAGTGCGCCGTTCAGCGTTGCCGACAGCGCCTCGCACACCCCCTTGAGCTGCTGCGGCTTCACCGCCAGCACCACCACCTCGTCGGCCGACAGTGCCGGCACCGCCTCGCCGGCGGTCACGCCCGCCAGCGCGGCGAGCGCCTCGCGGCGATCGGCGTTCGGGTCGACCACGTGGATCTGGTGGCCGCCCTGTTTGACCAGGCCGCCGATGATGGCGGTCGCCATATTGCCGCCGCCGATGAAGGTAATCTGCATGCTGTTCGTCCTCTCGTTATTGTTGGGGGTAGTCCGCTCAGGGCTGGGAATAGTCGCGCGCACCGAAGATGGCAGTGCCGACTCTGACCAGCGTGGCGCCCTCGGCCACCGCGGTTTCCAGGTCGGCCGACATGCCCATCGACAGGGTGTCGAGCGCCAGGCCCTCGGCGGCCAGTTGTTCCTTGAGCCGACGCAGCAGCGCGAACTGTTCGGCCAAGCTGGCGGTGTCCGGCGTCGGCTCGGGGATGCACATCAGGCCGCGCAGCGCGAGCTGCGGCAAGGCCGCGACCGCTCGGGCCAGCGCCGGCAATTCGTCCGGGGTGCAGCCGCTCTTGCTCGCCTCGCCCGACACGTTCACCTGCAGGCAGACGTTCAGCGCCGGCAGGTGCGCCGGGCGTTGCGCCGCCAACCGCTCGGCGATCTTCAGCCGGTCGACCGAATGTACCCAGTGTGCCAGTTCTGCCACCGGGCGGGTCTTGTTCGACTGCAGCGGGCCGATGAAATGCCAGACCAGGTCGGGCAGGTCGGCGAGCTCGCTCGCCTTGCTGCTCAGCTCCTGCACGTAGTTCTCGCCGAACTGGCGGGCACCGGCGGCGTACGCCTCGCGCAGCGCCGCCTCGGGAAAGGTCTTGCTGACCGCCAGCAGCGTAACGCTGCCGGTCGGCCGGGCCGCCGCGGCTTCGGCGGCGGCCAAACGCGCGCCGACCTCGGCCAGCGCACGGGAAATCGGATGAGTCATGTCCTTCCTTGTCTTGCCGATCTGTCTTGCCGGTTCGGGCCAGGCACGCGCCGTCCAAACATGAATGGGATACGGAAGTATAAGGGGAAGCGCGACGGCGACGATACCGCTACACCCGCGGCGCCGTGCCCGTGAACGTTGCGGCGCAGCAACGTCGCCGCCCGGCCACTGTCAGACAATCGTAAAGTCGTCCCGCTATTTGTAAATGTTTGTTAAGCCCACTTGGCTATGCCACCCAAATGCCGACAATGACACGGCGCTCATGCCATGGGCGTGCCATAAGAAACTTCTTTCCTTCAGAACGAAAGGATCGACGATGTCGATTTCCAGCGTCTCCAGCAACACCACCGCTCAGTCCACCCAACAGACCCAGCAGACTCAACAGGCTCACCACCACCGCCATCACGGCGGCGGCCACAAGGCCGATGCCACCCAGGCATCCAACACCACCGGCACCGCCCCGTCGCTGGCCACCAGTGGCACGGTCGGCACCCAGGTCAACACCCTCGCCTGAAAACCGGTCCACGATCTCGCGAATGAAGGGTCAATGGTGCGAAAAAGCGGAGTGTGCTCATAGTAGTAGACAAGCTATTGAGTACCATTTCAACGCAGGATCGCCCGAGTGCCGCAGATTGTGCATAGCTTCTAAGCGCAGCAGCCTCTTTAGGTAAGCCGGCCGGTGGCCTTATCGCCACCGGCTGTTTTGCGCCCCGGCCACTTGATGCCATTATCATTGAAATTAATCATGGGAATAGACAATGGACTTGGCCGAACTGCTGGCGCTGTGCATGCAATATCGGGCATCCGACCTGCACCTGTCGGCAGGTCTGCCCCCGATGCTGCGCATCGACGGTGAACTGCAGCAGCTCGCGTGGCCCTCGCTGGGGGCGGACACACTACACGGAGGCATCGCCACCGTGCTGGATGCCACGCAGCGCCGCCGCTTCGAGTCCATGCCCGAGGGCGACTTCGCCGTGTCACTGACCGGGATCGGGCGCTTTCGCGCCAACGTGTTCCGCCAGCAGCGCGGCCTGGCGGCGGCGTTCCGCCCCATCCCGGCACGGGTGCCGACGCTGGCCGAGCTCGACGCGCCGGCCATCCTCGCCGACATCGCCGCCTTGCCACACGGCCTGGTGCTGGTGAGCGGACCAACCGGTTCGGGCAAGTCGACCACGCTGGCGGCGCTGCTCGATCACATCAACAGCCATCGCGGCAGCCACATCCTGACCATCGAAGACCCGATCGAATTCGTGCACGAGAGCCGGCGCAGTCTGATCAACCAGCGCGAACTGGGCCGCGAGACGCACAGCCTCGACGAGGCGCTCAAGAGTGCGCTACGCGCGGATCCGGACGTGATCATGGTGGGCGAACTGCGCGATGCGGCGACGCTCAGACTGGCGCTGAGCGCCGCCGAGACCGGCCATCTGGTGCTCGGCACGCTGCATAGCGGCAGCGCGGCCCGGGCAGTGGACCGGATCATCGACCTGTTTGCGACGACGGAAAAGGACTGGGTACGGACGATGCTGGCCGACAGCCTGCGCGCGGTGATCGCGCAGGTATTGCTGAAACGGCACGACGGCGAAGGCAGGGTGGCCGCGCACGAGGTGCTGCTCGGCACCGGCGCGGTACGCAATCTGATCCGCGAGAACCGGCTCGCGCAACTGGTATCGGTACAGCAAAGCGGCCAGCAACAGGGCATGCAGACGCTGGATCAGAGCCTGCTGCAGCTGCTACGCCGCGGACGGGTCAGCGCCGCCGAGGCACAACGCTGGGCGAGCAACCCGGCGCTGTTCGCCATGGGGTCATGAACTGGTACTCGGCCGTGACAACACGGTGGGGCGCTCCACGTAGTAACCCTGGAACAGATCGATGCCCAGTTCGCGGCAGCGCTCGAACACCTCGCGCGAGTCGACCTTTTCGGCCAACAGTTGCAGGTCGTAGTGCCTGAGCTCGTGCACCAGCCGCGCCAAATGCGCCGCATCCAGCGCCGGCAGCTCGAGCTTCACGTAGTCGATCCAGGGCAGCAGCGCCCGGTGGGCGGCCGACAAACTCCCCAGATCGTCGAGCGCCAGCTTGAAGCCGTGCTCCTTCAGCGCTCGGCAGCGCCGGATCACCGCCGGAGTGATCGCGATCGTCTCCAGTAGTTCCAGCACCAACTGGGTCGGCGGCACCGCATCAAGCAAGGGGCCCATCAGCAGCTCCTCGCCTACATTGACGAAACCGGGGTGGCCGGCCAGCGCGGTGACCAGCCCCAGGTCGACGAACATCCGCTGCAGCACCGTCACCGTCGCCAACTGCTCGTCGACCACCCGTGCGCGGTTTTCCCGGCTGGAGCGGAACAGCAACTCGTACGCCACCAGTTCCATCTGGCGGTCGACGATAGGCTGTCGGCCAAGAAACACCTCAGGCTCGGACATGATGACGGGCACGCCGTGGATAGCAGGGGCCCCCACCTCGATGGGGGACTAAGAACCGTTAACAGAACCCTCCCGGCATCGCTGCTCTGCCAGGCCAGGACCGCCACCCCGGGCTCTGTTAGCGTTTCTAAATTCATTCTATAGCACCCATAAAAAACGCCGCCTGAAATGGGGCGGCGTTCGAGACCTTAGGTCGGCTCAGTGCTGCAGGATCTTCGACAGGAACTGCTGCGCGCGCTCGCCGCGCGGCGCACCGAAGAATTCCTCCTTGGTGCAGTCCTCGACGATATGGCCCTGGTCCATGAAGATCACCCGGTCGGCGACGCGACGGGCGAAACCCATCTCGTGCGTCACGCACATCATCGTCATGCCCTCGTGCGCCAGGCCGGTCATCACGTCGAGCACCTCGTTGATCATTTCCGGATCGAGCGCACTGGTCGGCTCGTCGAACAGCATCGCGATCGGGTCCATCGACAGCGCGCGGGCGATTGCCACGCGCTGCTGCTGGCCGCCGGACAGCTGGCCGGGAAACTTCGCCGCCTGCGCCTTCAGGCCCACCCGATCCAGGTACTTCAGGCCGCGCTCATGCGCCTCGTCGCGCGAACGGCCCAGCACCTTCATCTGCGCGATCGCCAGGTTCTCGGTGATCGACAGGTGAGGGAACAGTTCGAAGTGCTGGAACACCATGCCGACGCGGCTACGCAGCTTGGGCAGGTCGGTCTTCGGGTCGCCGACCGAGATGCCGTCGACCAGCACGGTGCCCTTCTGGAACGGCTCCAGCGCGTTCACGCACTTGATCAGCGTCGATTTACCCGAACCGGACGGGCCGCACACCACCACCACCTCACCCTTGGCGACCTGGGTGGTGCAATCGGTCAGCACCTGGAAGCTGCCGTACCACTTGCTGACATTGGAGAGCTGAATCATGGCTGTCATACCGCGAACCTCTTCTGCAGGCGCTTGACGAGTTGCGTCGCGCCCATGCTAATCACAAAGTACACCGCGCCGGCGAAGATCAGGAACTCGTGCGGCAGGCCGACGATGTCCCCCTTCGAACGGGCGGCATTGAGAAAGTCGAGCAGGCCCACCGCGTACACCAGCGAGGTATCCTGGAACAGGATAATGCTCTGCTGCAATAGCAGCGGCGTCATCTTGCGGAACGCCTGCGGCAGCACGATCAGGCGCATCACCTGGTCGTAGCGCATCCCCAGCGCGTAGCCGGCGTTGACCTGACCCTTCGGAATCGACTGGATGCCGGCACGGACGATCTCGGAGAAGTACGCCGCCTCGAACATCACGAACGCGACCAGACACGAGGTGAACGCGCCGACCGGCTCGAAGCTGCCGGTGAGCCAGGTGTAGATCAGCGGCACCACCAGGTAGAACCACGAGATCACCAAGAGCAGCGGAATCGAGCGGAAATAGTTCACATAGAACTTGGCCAGCCCCGACAGCAGCGGGAGGCTCGACAGCCGGGCCAGCGCCAGCAGGGTGCCGAGCACCACGCCGCCGGCCACCGACATCGCCAGCAGCTTGAGGGTCAGCACCATGCCGTCGGCCAGCGCCGGCAGCGCCGGAACGATCTGACTGAAGTCCATCATTTGCCGTTGCTCCCGATCAGCCCGGGCACGCTCACCCGGTTTTCCACCCAGCCCATCAGCTTCATCAGGCTCATATTGAGCACGAAGTAGATCAGCGTCGCCATCGTGAACGCCTCGAACAGGTTGGCCGAAAACTCGGCGGTCTGTTTGGTCTGCGCCAACAGCTCCATCAGCCCGATCAGCGATGCCACCGACGAGTTCTTGAACACGTTCAGGAACTCGCTGGTCATCGGCGGGATGATGATGCGGAACGCCTGCGGCAGCAGTACGTGGCGGTACACCTGCGGCAGGGTGAAGCCCATCGCGTAAGCGGCGTTGCTCTGCCCCTTCGGCAGCGCCTCGATGCCGGTGCGCACCTGCTCGCACACCCGCGCCGCGGTAAACAGCCCCAGGCACACCACGACCGAGATATACGCCGAGGTCGACGGCTTCAGGTCCTGCTTGAACCAGGTCTGCAGCGACTCGGGCAGGAAGTCCGGCACCAGGAAGTACCAGAGAAACAGCTGCACCAATAGCGGTACGTTACGAAACAGCGCGACATAGCCGGATGCGAAGCCCGACAGCGCCTTGTTCGGCAACGTGCGCATCACGCCAAGCAGGCTGCCGAGGATCAGCGCGATCACCCAGGCCACCAGCGCCACCGCGATCGTCCACCCCAGGCCGGTGATGAACCAGTCCAGGTAGATCTCGTGGCCGATGCCGGTGGACTTGAAGAACACGCCCCAGTCCCAGTGGTAATTCATCGTCACCTCCAACGGGGAGCCGGTGCCGCGCGCAGGCGCGCGCGACCAGACCGCCGCCGCCTTGCGGCCGGCGTACCGCCCCCCCAAAAGCCAAGAAAGGGCGTCGCCCTGGCGTTATCACACCAAGACCGCCCCCGTTACCGCGTCAGCGACGCGAATTACAGCTGTTCGGCCGACTTGTCGGTCGGGTTGGCCACCAGCTTCTTGAATACGTCGGACATCGGGAACTTCAGGTTCAGGCCCTTCGGCGGCACCGGGGATTCGAACCACTTGGCGTAGATCTTGTCCACTTCGCCGGACTTGTAGGTCGCCTTCAGCGCGTCGTCGACCACCTTCTTGAACTGCGGGTCGCCCTTGCGCAGCATGCAGCCGTAGATCTCGAACGACTGCGGCTTGCCGGTCACCACCCAGTTGCCCGGGTTCTTGGCCTTGGCCATTTCGCCGTACAGCAAGGCATCGTCCATCATGAACGCCACCGCGCGGCCCGATTCCAGCATCAGGAACGACTCGCCGTGATCCTTGGCCGAGATGATGTTCATGCCCATGCTCTTCTCGACGTTCATCGCCTTCAAGAGACGCTCCGAGGTGGTGCCGGCGGTGGTCACCACGTTCTTGCCCTTCAGGTCGGCGAAGTCTTTCACGCCGGAATTCTTGGCGGTCAACAGGCGAGTACCGATCTCGAAGATGCCCACCGAGAAGTCCACCTGCTTCTGGCGTTCCAGGTTATTGGTGGTCGAGCCACATTCGAGGTCGACGGTGCCGTTCTGCACCAGCGGCAGGCGGGTCTGCGAGGTGACCAGGTTGTAGCGCACCTGCAGGTTCGGCATCTTCAGCTCTTTCTTCACCGCCTCGGCCACCTTGTTGGCCAGCTCCACCGAGTAGCCGATCGGCTTCTGCGGGTCGTTGCCCAGGTAGGAGAACGGGATCGAAGAGTCGCGGTTACCCAGCACGATCACGCCGGATTCCTTGATTTTCTTCAGGGTACCGGTGAGCTCGGCAGCCATCGCCGGTGCCGCTACCAGGGCACCGATTACCGCCGCGCCGATCAGCTGTGTACGTACTTTCATGACAGTCTCTCCTGTTGATAACGTTGCTGCTGCTAATGGCCGCCCGCGCTTTATGGGTGGGCGGGTCGACCGGAACCTTTGTAGGGGCCGCCGCACCGGGCGATGCCGGCGCGGCGTTGACTCACCGTCGCGCGACAAGCCATTTGAATTATTATTGTCATCGTCACCAGACGATGACATGAGAGGCCGATTCTGCCCGCTGATCCGCTGTCGGACAAGCGGCAATATTCAATCGCCTTTCGCCTTCAGGTGGTTGGCCAGCCGCACATAGTCGGCCACCGGCAGGTTTTCCGGACGGATGCCCGGATCGATCGCCAGCGCGGCGAAGTCCTCGTCGTCGGCTACGCCCTTCAGGTTGTTGCGCAGCGTCTTGCGACGTTGGCCGAACGCCTGCGCCACCAGCTCGGCGAACTGCTTCTCGTCGGCGGCCACGCCGACCCGGCCCGGGTTCGGGATCATCCGCACCACCGCCGAGTCGACCTTGGGCGGCGGGTAGAACGAATCGGGCGGCACGATGAACAGGTTCTCCATCTCGAAGCGGTACTGCAGCATTACGGTGAGGCGGCCGTAGTCGGCGGTGGACGGCTCGGCCACCATGCGCTCGACCACTTCCTTCTGCAGCATGAAGTGCATGTCGATCACCTTGTCGGCGAAGCTTGCCAGGTGGAACAGCAGCGGGGTGGAGATGTTGTACGGCAGGTTGCCGACGATCTTGATCCGGCCGGGCAGGCTGCCGAAGTCGAACGCCAGCGCGTCGCCCTCGTGGATGGTCAGCCGCTCGGCGCTGAAGCGGTTCTTCAGCCGGGCGATGATGTCGCGGTCGATCTCGGCGACGTGCAGGTGGTTCAGGCGGTCGAGCAACGGCTCGGTGATCGCGCCCAGGCCCGGGCCGATCTCGATCACGGTATCGTCGCGCTCGGGGCCGACCGCACGCACGATGTCTTCGATCACGCGCGCGTCCTGCAGGAAGTTCTGGCCGAAGCGCTTGCGGGGGATATGACTACTGGACATTCGGTTTCTCTGACAATCTTTAGCGTGAGTGTATTAAACGGCCGGCACGCGGCCGGGCCGGCGCAGGGCCATGACAGGCCCTAGACATAGTGCATCGCCAGGCCGATCGCGGCATAGCGCAGGAATTTGCCCAAGGTAATCCAGACTAGGCAGGGCAACCACTTGAGCCGCAACCAGCCGGCCGCGAGCGGTATCGCATCGCCGATGAACGGCACCCAGGACAGTAGCAGCGTGGCCGGGCCGAAGCGCTCGAACCAGCGCGCCAGCCGCGGCGACAGTTCCTTCTTCGGCACGCGCCGGCCCAGCCACACGCTGGTGGCGCTGCCGGCGCTGTTGGCGACGGTGGCGACGAGCAGTGCCGCCCACAGCCAGTCGGGCCACTTATAGAGGAAGGCGGACAGCGCCACCTCGGAATTGCCCGGCAGCAGCGTCGCCGACAGGAAGGCCGAGGCGGCGAGACCGCCCAGCCCCCACAGTTCGACCGGCATCAGGCCGGCAGGCTGAACGGCTCGCCGGCGGCGTCGCTGACCACCTGGGACAGCGTGGCGAAGAACTCGGCGCCGTCGCGCGCCGACAGCCAGGCACCGTTCTTCAGCGCGAAGTGGTAGCCGCCGGTCTTGGCGGCGATCCACAGCTCCTGGTTCGGGGTGTGGCGGTTGACGATCACCTTGGTGCCGTCGAAGTCGAGCTCCAGCACATTGCCGTTGGTGACGTAGTCGGCGTCGAGGCCGGCGTCGTCGATGGCGGTTTCGATGCGCGCGAAGATCGCATCGGACAGGTCGAGAAATTCGCTTTCGGTCATGGGGGCGGGTTCCGTCGGAAAGGGTGGGCTGCCAGCATCGGCCGGCTTTGCTAGTATGGCAATTTTGCCATAAGCGACCGATTGCCATGCGAACCGTGATTGCCCTTGCCGCCGTTGCCGGCCTGTTGACCGCCTGCGGCTACAAGGGGCCGCTCTACCTGCCGAAGCCCAACGCCAAGCATCACGCGCCGGCAGCCCGGCCGGTCGCCTCTGCGCCGCTGGCCGCCTCGGCCCCGGTCGCTGCCTCGGCCCCCGCCGCCGAACCGGCCCAGAATACCAACCAGGACAAAACCAGCCCATGAACGCCTTTACCTACCGCGACGGTACGCTCGCCGTCGACGACGTCGCACTGAGCACCTTGGCCGAACAATACGGCACCCCGCTCTATGTCTACTCGGCGCGCGCGCTCGACGCGGCCTACCAGTCCTACCGCGACGCCTTTGCCGCCCTCGACCCGCTGATCTGCTACGCGGTGAAGGCCAACGGCAACCTGGCGGTGCTGCAGCGCTTCGCCCGCCTCGGTTCCGGTTTCGACATCGTGTCGGGCGGCGAGCTGGCGCGCGTACTCGCCGCCGGCGGCGATGCCGCCAAGGTGATCTTCTCCGGCGTCGGCAAGAGCGCCGACGAAATGCGCTTCGCGCTCGAGGCCGGCATCCGCTGTTTCAACGTCGAGTCGATCAACGAACTGAAGCGCCTCGACGAGGTGGCCGGCAGCGTCGGCCGCAAGGCGCCGGTGTCCCTGCGCGTCAATCCGGACGTCGACGCCAAGACCCACCCGTACATCTCCACCGGCCTGAAGGACAACAAGTTCGGCATCGCCTTCGACTCCGCGCTCGATGCCTATAAGCTCGCCGCCAGCCTGCCGAACCTCGACGTGGTCGGCATCGACTGCCACATCGGTTCGCAGCTGACCGACGTCACCCCGCTGGTCGACGCGCTCGACCGCCTGTTGGTGCTGATCGACCAGCTCGCCGCGGCCGGCATCGTGCTCACCCACATCGACCTGGGCGGCGGCATCGGCATCCGCTACACCGACGAGACCCCGCCGGACCTGGCCGCCTACGCCGCCAGCGTGGCCGAACGCCTGCAGGGCCGCAATCTGCACCTGATGCTGGAACCGGGCCGCTCGCTGGTCGGCAACGCCGGCGTGCTGCTGACCCGCGTCGAGTACCTGAAGCTCGGCGAAGAGAAGAACTTCGCCGTGGTCGACGCCGCGATGAACGACCTAATGCGCCCGTCACTGTACTCGGCCTACCACGACATCGTCACCGTCGCCGAAAAGCCGGCCGCCGCCTCGCAGCGCTGCGACGTGGTCGGCCCGATCTGCGAATCGGGCGACTTCCTCGGCAAGGACCGCGATCTCGCGCTCGGCGAGGGCGACCTGTTGGCGGTACTGTCCTGCGGCGCCTACGCCTCGACGATGGCCAGCAACTACAATGTGCGCCCGCGTGCCGCCGAGGTGCTGGTCGACGGCAGCGCGGTGAAGCTGGTGCGCCGCCGCGAGACGCTGGACGAGATCCTCGCCAACGAGAAGGCGCTGCTGGCATGAGCGTGACCGTGCGCGAACTCGACCGCGCCAGCGCCGCCGACCAGGCCATCCTGGTCGCGCTGGTCGACGGCTATGCCCGCGACCCGATGGGCGGCGGCGAGGGCCTGTCGGCCGAATCGCACGCCACGCTCGGCGCGGCCTTCGCCGCCCACCCGTCCACCTTCGCGCTGGTGGCGGAGCGCGACTGCGAGCCGCTCGGCATCGCGCTGTGCGTGCTCGGCTTCTCCAGCTTCGCCGCCGCGCCCACCGTCAACCTGCACGACCTGGCGGTGCTGCCGGCCGCGCGCGGCCAGGGCATCGGCCGGCGCTTGATGGACGCGGTCGACGCCGCGGCCGCCTTGCGCGGTGCCTGCAAGGTGACGCTGGAAGTCCGTCCGGACAACCAGGTTGGCCGAAACCTGTACGCCGCACAGGGCTATCAGCTGTCGGCGCTGGGCGGGCAGGCGTATCTGATGATGGAAAAGAAGCTGTAAGAGCCAGTCATAATCTTGCTGCGTGGCCCTGATCAGGGCTCATGCGCTGCTCGAAATCCTCATGGACTTCATGTCCATTCCGGTTTCTGCGCTGCTCTTCACCCCCCTGAGGGCCACTCGCGACAGATTCTGAACCGGCTCTGCACACTGTTCCACGTGAAACGCCCCGGCATGCCGGGGCGTTTTTGTTTTCTAGGAGCGGCCCACCCTCGCCAGCGCGTCAAACTGCCGACGCCGCCACACCCGCCACCAGCCAAAGAAGGTGACGAGCAGCCAGGTGCACTGCGTGACGAACGACGCCAGATTGAAGCTGTGCGACAACGACACCAGGATGCAGGCCGGGCCGAGCACGTTGAGCAGGAAATAGCGCGGGCTCTCCGGGCTCCAGCCCATTAGCTGAACGCCGAAATAGGCGGCGAGGTAGGCGACTACGCCGATCAAACCGATCAGGTCATACATGTTGAAAACCGTAGCAAGGATGCGATAGACCGGGACGCCTGCGGCGCCCCGGGACAGGCCGGCCAGGCCTACTTGGCCATGCTCAGCTCCGTCAGCGCACGCTCGCCGGCCTGCCGGTTCCCGCCGGCCCGGTAGTAGGGCGCGGTGGCACGCGCCAGCGGCGCGCGGCCGCGGATCACGTCGGCCAGCTTCTCGGCCATCATGATGGTCGGCGCGTTCAGGTTGCCGGTGACGATGCGCGGCATGATCGACGCGTCGACCACGCGCAGCCCGGACACGCCGTGCACGCGGCCGGCCTTGTCGACTACCGCTTCCGGATCGCTCGCATCGCCCATCTTGCAGGTGCACGACGGGTGCAGTGCGGTCTCGGCGTGCTCCATCACGAAGGCGTCGATCTCGGCATCGGACTGGATCATCATGCCCGGCTTGATCTCGCGGCCGCGGAACTGGTCCATCGCCTGCTGCGCGATGATCTCGCGCGTGATGCGCACCCCGGCGCGGAACTCGCGCCAGTCGACGTCATGCGCCATGTAGTTGAACAACAGGCGCGGCTTCACGCGCGGGTCGCGGCTGGCCAGCTTGACGAAGCCGGTGCTCGGCGAGCGCATCGAGCCGACGTGACACTGGAAGCCGTGACTCTGCACCGGGTTGCTGCCGTCGTAGTTCATCGCCAGCGGGATGAAGTGGTACTGCAGGTTCGGCCAGGCGAACTCGTCGCTGCTGCGGATGAAGCCGCCGGCCTCGAAGTGGTTGCTGGCCCCGGTGCCGGTACCGTTCAAATACCATTCCAGCCCGATCGCCGGCTTGTTCCACCATTGCAGCGCCGGGTAGAGCGACACCGGCTTGGTGCATTCGTACTGCAGGTACATTTCCAGGTGGTCCTGCAGGTTCTCGCCGACCCCCTTCAGATCGACCACCGGGTCGATGCCCATCGCGCGCAGCTCGTCGGCGTTGCCGACGCCGGAGCGCAACAACAGCTGCGGCGACGCGATCGCACCGTTGGACACGATCACCTCGCGGCGCGCGCGCGCCTCACGCGGCTCGTCCCCCTGCAGGTAGGCGACGCCGACGGCGCGCGTGCCGGCGAACAGCACCCGGTCGGCCAGCGCACGGGTATGCACGGTCAGGTTCGGCCGGTCCTTGGCCTGGTCGAGATAGGCGAGCGAGGTACTGCAGCGCCGCCCCTTGGCGGTGGTGGTGCGGTCCATCGGGCCGAAGCCTTCCTGGCGGTAGCCGTTCAGGTCGTCGGTGGCCGGGTAGCCGGCCTGCTCGCCGGCCTGGATGAAGGCGTCGAACAGCGGGCTGATGCCGGATTTCGGCGTGGTCACATGCAGCGGACCGTCGCCGCCGTGGTAGTCGTTCGCGCCCTTGTCGTAGGTCTCGGCCTTGCGGAAGTACGGCAGGCAGTCGGCGTAGCTCCAGTTTTCCAGCGAGGCGTTCTCGGCCCAGCCGTCGTAGTCCATCGCGTTGCCGCGGATGTAGACCATGCCGTTGATCAACGACGAACCGCCGAGCCCCTTGCCGCGGCCCTGCGTCATGCGCCGGCCGCCCATGTGCGGCTCCGGCTCGGTGACGTAGGCCCAGTTGTAGGTGGTCCCCTGCAGCGGGTAGGCGAGCGCCGCCGGCATCTGGGTGCGCCAGTCGAGCCGCCAGTCGGGGCCGCCCGCTTCCAACAGCAGCACCGACACATCGGCGTCCTCGGTCAGCCGCGCGGCCAGCACACAGCCGGCCGAACCGGCACCGACGATGATGTAGTCGTATTCCTTGATTGCGCTCATCGCAATCTCCTTAACGGTGGGTTGAGCGCGCAAGCTCGGCC
This sequence comes from Neisseriaceae bacterium JH1-16, assembly GCA_025989215.1. GTDB lineage: Bacteria > Pseudomonadota > Gammaproteobacteria > Burkholderiales > Chromobacteriaceae > Crenobacter_A. The sequence continues at coordinate 224,251 of JAPDNP010000005.1, forward strand.
AACGTGGGCCAGCGTCGCGCGCTCGTCAAGGCGAAAGGTTGGCCGAACCGGGCGGGCATGCACCCGGCCCGGCGGTTCCGCCGAGGTGCGCCGGCATAGTCGTGCAGCAGGCCGGCGCCAGCAGAAGGGCTCTGTGGACGATGCTTACGCGCCGAACCAGCCCATCGCCTTCGGTGCCAGGTTGATGTAGCTGTGCTTGAGCTCGGTGTACTCGTCGAGCCCGATGCGCGCCAGCTCGCGGCCGATGCCGCTCGCCTTGTAGCCGCCCCACGGCGCTTCCGGGAAGTAGGGGTGGTAGTCGTTAACCCATACGGTGCCGAAGCGCAGCGCGCGCGACATCCGGTTGGCCTTGTTCAGGTCTCGGGTCCACACCGCGGCGGCGAGGCCGTACGGCGTGTCGTTCGCCAGCCGCAGCACTTCCTCCTCGGAGCTGAAACGCTCGGCGGTGATCACCGGGCCGAAGATCTCCTCCTTGGCAATCTTCATCTCGGCGTTCACGTCGGCGAGCAGCGTCGGCTCCAGCCAGAAACCCTTCTGGTAGATCTCGCCCGCCGGACGCTTGCCGCCGTGCACCAGGTGCGCGCCTTCCTTGAGACCCAGTTCGACCAGGCCGAGGATCTTCTCGTGCTGCTGCGCCGACTGCACCGGGCCCATCTGCGTCTCGGCGTGGAAGCCGTTGCCGATCACGATGCGCGGCAGGCGTTCGGCCAACCTTTCGATAAATTCATCGTAGATCGCGTCCTCGACCATCAGCCGCGAACCGGCCGAGCACACTTGCCCGGCGTGGAAGAACGCCGCATTCAGCGCGTAGTCGACCGCGGTGTCGAGGTCGGCGTCGGCGAACACGATGTTCGGGTTCTTGCCGCCCAGCTCCAGGCCGATGCGTTTGAAGTTGCCGGTGGCGGCCTTCATGATGCTCTCGCCGGCGTACGCGCCGCCGGTGAACGACACCAGATCGACGTCCAGGCTCTCGGCTAGCTCGGCGCCGACCTCGGCGCCGCCGGTCACCAGGTTGAACACGCCGGCGGGCAGGTCGAGTTCGGCGAGCAACTCGGTGAAGCGGTGTGTGGTCAGCGGCGTCAGATTGCTTGGCTTGATCACCACGGTGTTGCCCGCGCCCAGCGCCGGCGCGATCTTCCACGCCGCCTGCAGCAGCGGGTAGTTCCACGGCGTGATCAGGCCGCACACGCCGACCGGCTCGCGCAGCGTGCGGCTGATCACATGGTGCGGCGCCTCGTTGACCGCGCCCGATTCGGCGGCGACCAGGCCGGCGAAGTAGCGGAAGGTCGCCGCGATATCGCCCATGTCGGTGCGGCTCTCGGTGATCGTCTTGCCGGTGTTCAGCGACTCGAGGCGCGCGAGGTTCTCGGCGTCGCGGTCGATCAATTCGGCGATCTTGTTCAGCAGCTTGGCGCGTTCGCGGATGGTGCTGTCGCGCCACGGGCCGCGGTCGAACGCCTGGCGGGCGGCGGCGATCGCGCGGCGCGCGTCGTCGCGGGTGCCTTCGGCGGCCTGGGCGATCACGGTCTCGTCGGCCGGGCTGAGGATGGCGCGGCTACCGTTCGCGAGCGGGGCCAGCCACTGGCCGTCGATGTAGAGCTGGGTCTGAATCATGTCGTTGTTCCTGGTATCGGTTAGGGGGCTCAGGCGAGCGCGTCGAGCACCATCTGCTGGAAGTGCTGCACGCCGTGCTCGCCGATCGCCGAGGTCTTGTCGTCGGTGATCAACAGCGGGCCCTGGCCGTTGCGGTAGCCGCGCGACTTGAGGCCGCGCTGCACCGATTCGACGATCGACAGGTCCTCGGGCTTCAGGACGTTCTTGTAGTACTCGATCAACTGTTCCTGCTCGGCCGTCGGAGTGCTGTCGCGGAAATAGAATTCGAAGTGCTGGATGGTGGTGTCGGCGTCGACCGGGAACATGTAGAACACGCCGTAGTTGCCGTCGCCCGGCAGCACGTTCAGCGTCACGTTCGGCCACAGCCAGTAGGCGGCGAAGTCGGTGTTCGGCGCCTGGTTGTCGTAGGTGAAGGCGTCGCTGCCCGAGCGGGTCTGGCCGATCTGGCTGGTATAGATGCCGCGCACCTTGTGCAGATAGGTTTCCATCTTGATCGACTCGACCAGCGCCGGGTGCGCGGTCTGGCAGTGCAGGCACTCCAGGTAGTTGTCGACCACCACCTTCCAGTTGGCCTTCATTTCATAGGTGAGCTTGTGCGCCGGCACCAGGCTGTCGACGTCCGGGCAACGCGCGCGGATCTCGTCGTTCAGCTCCTTGGCCTGTTCGGCCAACGGCACCGCGTCCATGTCGAGATTGACGAACACCAGACCGCAGAACTCCTCCACGCGCACCGGCGTCAGGCCGGCGTTGTCCTTGCAGAAGCCCGGTACGTTCTCGGCGTTGCGCACGTGGATCAGCTTGCCGTCCAGGCCGAACGCCCACGCGTGATACGGACAGGTGATCACGTTCTTAGCCTTGCCGGCGCCCTCGGCGAACAGCTCGTGCGCGCGGTGCGGGCAGACGTTGTAGAAGGCACGCAACACGCCGTCGCGACCGCGCACGACGAACACGTTCTCGCCGGCGACCTTGGCGGTCGCGTACTGGTTCGGTTCGGCGACCTGGCTCTTGTGCATCACGCAGACCCAACTCTTGCTGAAGATGGTCTGCTTCTCCTGCTCGAAGATCTCGGGCGAGGTGTAGTAGTGGGCGGGCAGGGTGTAGGCGAGTTGGCCGGCAGTGTCGCAGGCCGGGGCAATGTGGGCGTGTTGCATAGTGTCTCCTCTTTGTCCTCTGCGGGATAATTTACTATTGGTTAAATAAATCACCATTAGTGATTTAACTGAAGTCTAGTAACAGCGCCGCCGGTAAATCAACTACAAAAAACATATCGAAAATTAGAATTCGATTTGCATTGGCTATTTTGCGGCGATACCCGGCGCGGCAAGGTCGCGCAGACCACCCCGGCTGGTGTAAGGTGCGCAGCAACGATTCACCATCAGTTAAAGGGCAGTGCGATGAGCGAAGATACTTTTGCCACGCGCCTCAAGGGCGTGCTCGACGGCAAACGGATCATGTTGAAGCAGGTGGCCGAGGCGCTGTCGGTGTCGCCGTCGGCGGTACACAAATGGACGCGCGGCGGCGAGATCGAGTACGAGCGCCTGCTGGCACTGGCACGCTTCATCGGCGTCAACTGGCTGTGGCTGCGCTATGGCGAACAGGCGATCGCCGACCTTGAGGCGAGCAGCGCGACCGACCCGCACATCAAGGAACTGCGCCAGAAGCACCTGTCCGAGATCATGGAGAACGAGGCGCGGATGAAATTCGCGCAGGAGGTGTCCGGCATCGTCACCTGGGAGTGGAATGTGTTGAGCGACGCGCTCAATTACTCGTCGAACGACGAGGCATTGTTCGGCCGCCACATCCGCACCATGGACGATTTTTGGGCCTGCGTGCACCCCGACGACGTCGCGCGACTGAAGGAGGTGCTGCAGCGGAGCCTCGCGGCGCAGGAGATGCACGAGTGGGAGTTCCGCATCCGCACCCACGACGAGACACGCTGGATCTCGTCGCGCGCGACGCTGGTGCGCGACGTCGAACAACGCCCGGTGAAGATGATCGGCGTCAGCCTCGACATCACCGAGCGACGGCGTGCCGAAGCGGCACTGCGCCAGAACGAGGCGCTGCTCGCCAAGGCCCAGGAGATCGCCCACCTGGGAGGCTGGTACTGGAACATCCAGACCGACGACTGCTCGTGGACCGACGAGGCGTACCGGATCTTCGGCTGGGCGCCGCAGGCGTTCAAGGTGACGATGGACCGCTACCTCGCCTCCATCGTCGAGGAAGACCGCACGCGCATCCAGGAGGCGATCCGCACCGCGATCGTCGACCGGCAGCCGTACCGGGTCGAGTACGCGATCTCGCTGCCCGACGGCAGCCGGCGGGAGATCCGCGAGGAGGGCGAGGTGAGCTTCGACGAGAACGGCCGCGCCATGACGATGATCGGCGCGTCGCAGGACATCACCGGCCAGAAGCTGGCCGAACTGGCGTTCCGCGAGAGCGAAGAGCGCTTTCGCGCGATCTTCGAGCAGGCGGCGGTCGGCATCGCCCACGTCGGCCTCGATGGCCATTGGCTGCGCGCCAACAGGAAACTGTGCGACATCCTCGGCTACGACGACGCCACCTTGGCCGAACACACCTTCCAGGAACTCACCGTTGCCGATGACCTGGACCAGAACCTGGCGCTGCTCGACAACCTGCTGGCCGGCCGCATCGACACCTATACCCTCGAGAAGCGCTTCATCAAACAGAACGGCGACACCGTCTGGACCAAGGTGACCACCTCGCTAAGCCGTCACCCGGTCACCGGCAAGCCTGCGCACCTGATCACCGTCATCGAGGAGACCGGGGCCGGTCAAAAGCGCTGACAGGCGCCGTCCGATTCCGTCGCGCAGCCTGGCCGGCGTGACGGTACGCCGCGGTTCCGACGCGTAGCGGAACCGATTCCCCAGCTAGAACGGCGCTTTACGCCCGCCCATACGAACAGCCGCCCATAGGGGCGGCTTTTTTTGTTCCCGCGTCTTCGGCGACCTCCTCTTCGCCCCCCGCAACCGGCTTCCTCCCGCCATCGCTAACGCGTCATGGCGATCGATATAAATCTTTTATTGTTTTTTCTTAAACGCCGTTCCTATACTCGCCATCGTAACCTTTGGTAAATTAATTTACTTTTAGTTAATTTTCTCTTGGGAAACAACCCAGCGGGTTTCCCGCACCGCTGCCGCAATGTACGGCCAGCAATACAACAGCCAGCCATAGAGCGGCAGCAACACCCCACTACAAAGGAGACATCGATGAAGCGAGCGAACAGAATCGAAGCGACTCACTCCCTGGCAGTCGGACAATCGGGCAATCACTAGACCCGAAGACGGCACAAGACTCGAACGGCAGACCGCGACGGAGCTCGACTCCCGACAAGCGGCGACCAGGAAAACAAAGGAGACATATAGTGAGTTCGCAAGAAAAAGCGCTGCCTATAGGCGCAATAACCCCGCAGTCCCACGCGCAGCCCGCGGCGGAAAGCCACGACCTGCATCGCAACCTGACATGGAAGGACGCTTTCTGGGTCACGAGCGGCGTGCCCGCCGGCGTGCTGTTCACCATCGGCGGCGTGTCCGCCACCATCGGCCAGCCGGCCTGGATCATCTGGATCGTCGCGATCCTGGTCGGCTTCGCGCAGTGCTTCACCTACGCGGAGATTTCCGGCCTCTACCCGCACAAGTCGGGCGGCGCCTCGGTGTACGGCGCGCTCGGCTGGGTGCGCTACAGCAAGTTCGTCGCGCCGGTGTCGGTGTGGTGTAACTGGATCGCCTGGTCGCCGATGCTAGCGCTGGGCACCAGCCTCGCCGCCGGCTATATGCTCAGCTGCCTGTTCCCGGCCAACTCGGTCATCAACACCTGGCAACTGACCCTGCTCGACTTGAGCGTGATCAGCAAAGGCCTGACGCTGCGGATCAACTCGACCTTCATCCTCGCGATGCTGTTCCTGTTGATGACCTTCAAGCTGCAGCACAGCGGCGCCGCGGCGGCCGCGAAAACACAGCGCATCCTCGGCATCGCCTCGCTGACGCCGCTGCTGGTGATCGCGCTGGTACCGCTGTTTACCGGCGACATGCCGTCCACCCACTTCCTGCCGCTGTTGCCGCTGACGCACGACGCTTCGGGTGCCTCGGTGATGGGCCACTGGAACACCGCCGGCATCAGCACGGCGATGGGCGCGATGTTCCTGGCCTGTTGGTCGACCTTCGGTTTCGAGACCGCCGTCTGCTACACCCGCGAGTTCAAGAACCCGCAGAAGGACACGTTCAAGGCGATCTTCTCGTCCGGCCTGTTGTGCCTGTTCATGTTCATCGCGGTGCCGATCGCCTTCCAGGGCGAGCTGGGTCTGTCGGGCATGCTGGCCCCCGCCATCGTCGATGGCTCCGGTGTCGGCGCGGCGATGGCCAAGTTCGTCGGCGGCGGCGCGGTGGTGTTCAACGTGATCGTGGTGATGCTGGTGCTGTCGATCCTGTTGATCGTGATGACGTCGATGATGGGCTCGTCGCGCACGCTGTACCAGGCATCGGTCGACGGCTGGCTGCCCAAGTACCTGTCGCACGTGAACGAACACGGCGCGCCGACCCGCGCGATGTGGACCGACCTGATCTTCAACCTGTTCCTGCTGCTGCTGTCGAACTACATGGCGATCCTGTCGGTTTCGAACGTCTGCTACATGATCTTCGTGTTCCTGAACCTGCAGTCCGGCTGGATCCACCGCCTCGACCGCGCCGACTGGCCGCGCCCGTACAAGTGCAAGAACTGGCTGTTGGCGCTCGGCGCGCTGTGCGGCTTCTTCGACCTCGCCTTCGTCGGTGCCGGGGCCAATTTCCAGGGTGAAAACACGCTGCGCAACGGCCTGATCGCGACCTTCCTGATCGTGCCGGTGTTCATCTACCGCCATTACGTACAGGACAAGGGCCGCTTCCCCGAATCGATGCGCCGCGACATGGAACTGCCTCACGCGCGCGCCGGTTACTTGCCCTACCTCGCGCTGGCCGCCGGTGTCGCCATCGTGTGGGTTGCCGCCAAGCTGACGGTCATCAACTGACCCTCGGCCGCGCTCGGCGGGGCGGCAAGCCGTCCCGCCTCGCCAACCCTGTACCCCTTGCCATCGAGGACCCCAAGATGAGCCAAACGATCAAAGTCCGGGTCGCCAGCATCGAGCAGCTGGCCATCGGCATCAAACGCTTCACCCTGCAGCCCGCCAGCGGCGCCGCGCTACCCGCCTTCGAAAGCGGCAGCCATATCTCGGTGCATATGGACAGCCCCGACGGCCGGATCAGCAACGCCTATTCGCTGACCGGGAACCTGGACGACACGAGCCGCTACCAGATCAGCGTGCGTCTCGAAGAAGCCTCGCGCGGCGGCTCGCGCTTCCTGCACGAACGGGTCGAGGCGGGCGACGAGCTCGAGATCAGCCCGCCGGGCAATCTGTTCGGCCTCGCCAGCGCGGCAGGCAAGCACCTGCTGATCGCCGGCGGCATCGGCATCACCCCGTTCATGACACATATCCAGACGCTGGCCACGCAGGCGGCCGGCTTCGAGCTCCACTACTGTTTCCGCAACCGCCAAAGTGCGGCATACCTGGACAGCCTGCCGCTCCTGCTTTCCGACAGCCAGCTCACACTGCATGAGAGCGACTATGGCGGCAGGCTCGACCTCGCGGCGCTCTTCAAGGAACAGCCCGAGCAGACCCATGTTTATGTCTGCGGCCCGGCCTCGCTCAACGAGGCCGTAATCGCAACGGCCCGCGCCGCCGGCTGGAGCGACGAGCGCATCCATTACGAGCAATTCCGCAACGAGGTGGACACGGCCGGCGGCGCGTTCGAGGTCATGCTCGCCAAAAGCAAGCTGACCTTGCAGGTCGCCGCCGGGGAAACCTTGCTCCGGGCCATCGAGAAAGCCGGCGTCAAGGTGGACTGCATGTGCCGCGAGGGGATTTGCGGCTCCTGCGAGACGGCCATCGTCGAAGGTCAAGCCGACCATCGCGACAGCTATCTAAGCGACTCGGAAAAAGCGGCACAGAAGACCATGCTGCTCTGCGTCTCGCGCGCGCAGGGCAACAAGCTGGTACTCGACCTCTGAATGCAGCACGCCCGATGTTCCACGTGAAACGCCCCGGCATGCCGGGGCGTTTTGTTTGGTCCGCCGCGAGCGCTAGCCGCGCAGCAGCCCCCAGGCGATCGCCAGCAAAATCGCCGCGACACCTGCGTCGAGCACCCGCCAGGCCGCAGGCTTGGTGAACAGCGGCGCCAGCAGCCGCGCCCCGTAGGCCAGCGCGAAGAACCACACGAACGAGGCGACGATCGCGCCAGTGCCGAACCAGTAGCGCCCCTCGCCCGGGTAGCGCGCCGCCAGGCCGCCGAGCAGTACCACCGTGTCCAGATACACATGCGGGTTCAGCCAGGTGACCGCCAGCGTGGTCATCAGCGCCACCGCGAGGCCGCGCTCGTCGCGGCCGTCCAACGCCATCGACTCGCCGCGCCAGGCACGGCGCAGGGCGGCACCGGCATAGCACAACAGAAACGCCACCCCAGCCCAGCGGACAATTTGCAGCAGCGTCGGGCTGGCGGCGATCAGCGCGCCGACGCCGGCCACGCCCAATGCAATCAGCAGCACGTCGGACAAGGCGCAGCACAGGGCGATCGGCAGCCGGTGCCGGCCCTGCAGGCCGCTCTTCAGCACGAAGGCGTTCTGCGCGCCGATCGCCACGATCAGGCTCGCCCCCATGCCGAACCCTTCCAGCAGCGGCAGATAAGTCATGTCGTTCTCCCCAGGCCATCGTTATCAGTGGCCAAATGGTGGACCGCCACTACAATGAAGAAAAGCTAATTAAATTCTCTAACCATTAGAAAAAATCATGTTCGACTACAAGCTACTCGCCGCGCTCGACGCGGTGGTCCAGGAGGGCAATTTCGACAAGGCCGCGCGGCGGCTGTGCATCACCCAGTCGGCGGTGTCGCAGCGGCTGCGGCTGCTGGAGGAGCGCTTCGGCCAGATGCTGGTGGTGCGCGGCACGCCGGCGCGCGCCACCGCCGCCGGCCAGCGGCTGCTGCGCCATGTGCGCCAGGTGGGGCTGCTCGAGCAGGAACTGATCGGCGATCTGCAGGGCGACGTCGACGACGACTACGTGGCGCTGCCGGTTGGTCTCAACAACGACTCGCTCAGCACCTGGTTTCTCGACGCGGTAGGCAGCGTAGTGGCCCGCGAACGGCTGCTGTTGCAGCTCACCGTCGAGGACGAGGGCCACACGCTGGCGCTGCTGAAGAACGGCGACGTGCTCGGCTGCGTCAGCAGCACCGCAACGCCTGCCACCGGCTGCGTCAGCAGTCGGCTCGGCCTGATGCGCTACCGCTGCATCGCCACCCCGGCCTTCGCCGCGCGTCACTTCTCCGGCGGGGTCAACCGCGCCTCGCTGCGCCAGGCCCCCGGCATCATCTTCAACCGCCGCGACACCCTGCACCTAGGCACGCTGGAATCGCGCTTCAACATCGGCATCGGCGACTTCCCGGTGCTGATCGTGCCGTCGGTGCAGAGCCTGCTCGACGCGGTCGAACGCGGCCTGGGCTACGGCATCTGCCCTGAGCTGCAGGTGGCCGGACGGCTGGCCGACGGCAGCCTGGTCGACCTGTTGCCCGACGAGCCGCCGGTGGTGACGCTGTACTGGCACTGCTGGGCCTTGCAGACGCCGCGGCTGGAGCGTTTCTCGGCCACGCTGTTGGCCGAAGCGCAGCAGCGGCTGCCGCAGTGAGGCGGCGGGTCGGCGGCGAAAATGTAACTATATAACATTTCCAATTTCGACCCGAGCACTCCGACCATGATCCGCAAGAACCCGTCCGGCGACCTGCCGGTGATCCGCGCCGACGAGGTCGATGCGGCAGGCGGTATGGAGCCGATCGAGATCGGCGCCAATTCCAACATCCAGGACGGCGTGGTAATCCACTCCAAGTCCGGCGCGGCGGTGAGCATCGGCGAGCACAGCTCGATCGCGCACCGCACCATCGTGCACGGCCCGTGCAGCGTCGACGACCACGCCTTCATCGGTTTCAACAGCGTGCTGTTCAACTGCACGGTGGGCACGCGCTGCGTGGTACGCCACAACGCGGTGGTTGGACGGCTGCGATCTGCCGGCGGGCTTCTACGTGCCGTCGACGCTGCGCATCGGCCCGCAGACCGACCTGGCGGCGATCCCCACGGTCAGCGTGGCGGCGTCGGAGTTCTCCGAAGACGTCGCACGCACCAATGTCGAGTTGGTGCGCGGCTACAAGACGCTGCAGAACGAACTGTGATGGGCCTATGCTTGGAATAAGCAAGGGCTGCGGCGCCACGAGTGCCCGTTCGGCCCCTGTCGCGAGCGGCCCCGGCGGGGTGAACGCAGCGCATCGCCCCCGAACGGGGACATGCGGCAAGATGGGTAAGTAGGTTCCCGGCGCCGGGCCGCGTGGCAAGCCACTGTGCTGTCGTCATGACCTGCACTAGAATGGGGCGAACGACTAGGAGCCGACCATGACCCGCTTCGCCCGACACCTCGACCACCACCCGATCGTCAACCCCTTCCCCGGCATCGTGAAGCTGGAGGCCGCGCTCGGCCACCCGATCACCGCCCGGATCGGTTCGAACGAGAGCATTCCCGACCCGGCGCCGGCGCTGTTGGCGCTGTTCGGCACCGCCGCGACCGAGTTGGCCCGCCTCTACCCCGACCCCTACGCCTTCGCGCTGCGCGAACGCGCCGCCGCGCTCAACCGGGTGCAGCCAGCCGAGGTGCTGTTCGACACCGGCGCCGACAGCCTGATCCTGTTGACGCTGCGCCTGTTCGGCAATGTCGGCGACACCGTCGTCGCCAGCGCCGGTACCTACCCGACCTTCCGCTACTTCGCCGAAGGCTGCGGCCTGCGTGTCGACGAGGTGCCATACCGTGCAGGCGAAGGCCTGCTGGCGCCGGACCTGGCCGCGCTGGCCGCCCGCGCGCACGCTACCGGCGCGGCGCTGGTCTACCTCGCCAACCCGGACAACCCAAGCGGCCATTACTACCGCGCCACCGAGATCGCCACGCTGCGCGCCGCACTGCCGATCGACACCGTGCTGCTGCTCGACGAGGCCTATGTCGACTTCTGCACCGACCCGGCCGACGCGCCGCCGCATGGCGTGCTGCCGAATACGGTGCGGCTCCGGACGCTGTCGAAGGCGTACGCGCTGGCCGGCCTCAGGGTAGGTTACGCGATCGCATCGGCCGACATCGTCGCCAAGGCCGACCAGATCCGTCCGCAGTATGCGCTATCGGCGCTGGCGCAGGCGGCGGCCCAGGCGCTGTTCGACGCGCCCGACTACGCGCGCGACCTGGTCGACGAAACGCTGGCGCTGCGCGAGAAGCTCTCCGCCGCGCTACATGCCCACGGCCGCGCGCCGCTGCCGAGCCACACCAACTTCGTCGCGCTCGCCTACCCGGACGCCGCGTTGGCCGAACGGATCCAGCGCAGCCTGCTCGCCGACGGCATCGCGGTGCATCGCCCGCCGCACCCGGCGCTGAAGCACCTGCTGCGCGTCACCGCCCACCCGCTGGCGCTCGATGCGGCGGTGCTTGCCGCGCTGGCCGGCTAAGCGCCCGCCCTGGCCATTAGAACCGGTTCACGATCTCGCGAACGAAGGGACAATGACGCGAAAAAGCGGCGTGTACTCATCGAATAAACCCGCATGTTGAACGGCATTTCAACGCAGGGTCGCCCGAGTGCAGCAGAGCGTGAACCGGTTCTTAGGCTTGTCCCGGCCTGGGACCGAGCGCCGCGAATGCGACGAGTCGGAGCTAGCCCGCCGACTGCCGCAGCAGTTCCACCAGCGCATCAACCGCCGGCGCGGCCACGCCGCTGCGCCGCACCAGCACCGTCTGTGCATGGGCGAGCGCGGCCGGCAGCGGGTGGATCGACACCGCGCCGCGCGCCGGCAGGCTGTCGAGCAGGCTTCGCGGCACCAGCGCGATGCCCATGCCGCTCGCCGCACAGCCGACCATGGTGTGATACGACGACAATTCGACGATGCGCTCGGCGGTCACCCCGGCGGCGGTCAGCCAGTTCTCCAGGCGCTGCCGGTACGCGCAACCGGGCTCGAACGCCAGCAGGCTGCGGGTGCGCACGTCGGCCGCGCTCTTAATCGGCGGGTGGCCGAGCGCTGCCACCACCACCAGCTCCTCTTCGAACAGCGGCACGCTAACCAGACGCGCGTCGTGCACCGGCCCGCACACCAGCGCCGCGTCGAGTTCGCCGCCCAGCACCCGGCCGATCAGGCTGCCGGTGCCGGCGGTGCGCAACTCCAGCTGCACCTCGGGATAGCAGGCGTGGAACGACGCCAGCACCGGCGCCAGCCGCGCCGCCGCGGTGCTTTCCATCGAGCCGAAGCGCATCCGACCGCGCGGCACATTGTCCGCCACCGCCGCGCGCGCCTCGTCGGCCAGATCCAGCAGCCGCTGCGCGTAGCCATCCAACACCCGGCCGGCCGCCGACGGGATCAGCTTCTTGCCCTCGCGCAGGAACAGTGCCACGCCCAGGTCGTCCTCCAGCTGGCGGATCCGCGTGGTGACGTTCGACTGCACCCGGTTGAGCCGGTTGGCCGCGCGGGTGATGCCGCCCTCGCGCAGCACCGCCTGGAAGATGCTCAGGTCGTCCAGATCCATCGTTCTCTCCTGGTGATCATTTGTATCAGGATAATTCATTTTTAATGAACGACAATCCGGCCTAGTCTTATGAACACAAGCTAACGGCGAAAGACCCCGCATGTCCCCCACCTCCCAACGCGCCGGCTATCTGGCTGCCTTCGGCACCCTGCTGATCTGGACCGGCTTCATCGTAATCTCGCGCCTGGGCGGCAAGAGCGTGCTGACCGCCTACGACATCCTGGCGCTGCGCCTCGGCACCGCATCGGTGCTGCTGTTGCTGATGTTCGGCCCGCTGCCGCGCGAGAGCCTGCGCGATGCGCGGCTGTGGCTGTTGGCGGTGCTCGGCGGCGTCGGCTATGGCGTGCTGGTCTACGCCGGCTTCAAACACGCGCCGGCCGCGCACGGCGCCATCCTGCTGCCCGGCCTGCAACCGTTCCTGATCGCGGTGATCGCCTGGTGGCTGGCCGGCGAACGCCCCGGCCCGCAGCGCACACTCGGCTACCTGCTGATCGGCACCGGCGTGGTGCTGACCGCGATGCCGCTGATGCACGACCCGGCGTTGGCCGGCCAGCTCGGCGGCGACGCGCTGCTGCTGGCCGCATCGATGGCCTGGGCACTGTTCAGCGTGCTCGCCAAGCGCTGGGCTTATTCGCCGTGGCTGTTGACCCGCTTCATCGCCCTCGGTTCGGCCATCCTCTACCTGCCGGTCTACTTTGTGGCGCTGCCCAAGGCACTGGCCGCCGCGCCGCTAACGACCATCGCGATCCAGGCGCTCTACCAGGGCATCGGCCCGACCATCCTGGCGATGGTGCTGTTTCTCAAGGCGGTCCAAGCGCTCGGCCCATCCCGGGTCAGCGCGGTGATCGCGCTGGTGCCGGTGCTGGCCGGCCTGGCCGCCGTGCCGCTGTTGGGCGAACCGCTCACCGGCTGGCTCGCCGCCGGCATGGTCAGCGTGTCGCTCGGTGCGCTGCTCGCCTCGCGCCCACCCAAACCCTCATTCGCGCCGCAACGCGCCTGATCCACCCACCAAGCCCTGGAGACCCCCATGCCCTACGTCAACATCAAGATCACCCGCGAAGGCGCCACCGCCGAACAGAAAGCCACGCTGATCGCCGGCGTGACCGAGTTGCTGCAGAAGACGCTGAACAAGAACCCGGCGACCACCGTGGTGGTGATCGACGAGGTCGATACCGACAACTGGGGGATCGGCGGCGAATCGGTCACGGTGCGCCGCGCGCGCGGCCAGTAAGCCGGGCCGGGTCGACCGGCGGCCCGGCTGCCGGTCGGCCCAGTGCTCAAGCGCTTCGCCTTTTATCTGGTCTACCCGGTCGGCCGCCGCGACGAGCGCAAGACGCGCGCGGTGCGCGACTGGGTCCGCGGCATCGCTGTGCCCGAGCGGCACGGCCCCGGCATGATGGTGTGAGCCGGACCCCGCTGCGGTAACTTGGCTTGGCCGAACGACAACGGGATTCGGCCAACCATGAAAAACGGCACGCTCATAAGCGTGCCGTTTCTATCTGCCTTCCTCTCGGCAGCCTTTCCCTTCATTTCACCGGTTGCCAACTCCAGGACTGGCTGGCCCCACCACTGCAACGTGCCAGCCGCGCCGGCCCTGCCTGCCTGCCCAGCTCCAGGCACAGGCCGGCAAACTGGTTGTGAACATAGCCATCCGCAGTGCCGCGCTGCCAGCGCTGACTGCTGGTCCCGGATGAGCAGGATGCCACGATCACATCAGCTCCCTCCTTACCGGCCCAGCCTCTGACATCCAGGCAACGATCCGCGACCCTCAGCACGTCGCCGTCGGTCCGGAAGCGCTGGCTGGCCTTACCCGCTTCGCAGCGGGCGAGAAACGGCGAGCCGCCGATATTCCCCTCACGCTCACCGACATCGAGACACTGGCCGTAGATATTGACCAGCTGCACCGTCTGGCTCGCCATAGCCCCCATCGCGGAACTGGTTAGCATGGCCCCAAGCAGCAACGACTTCCTCATCGCGTTACCCCCAGAAAACCGTGGCAGGTCGAACGTCCGCCATGCACCATGAAAAACGGCTGCCTGCGCAGCCGTTCGATGTCGTCCTTACTTGCCGTCGCAACCGCCCGGTTGCGTGGCGATGTTCTTCACGTGCTCGTATTCCTTGCCGTTCCAGCGCCACACCGCCTCACAGAAGCCGGTGCCACCGAAGCGCACTTCGGGGAAGCCGTCATTCAACTCCTTGCTGGAGTTCACGCTGGAAGCGGGGAAACCGAAGTTCTTGCGATAGACGCCGCTCTCGTCGCGCACGAACAACCACATCGACTTTCCGGTAGCGCCGGAGGTGCAGCTATTGCCGCCGTTGATCCACACCTCGTCCTTGTCGTCGCCGTTTAGATCGTACACCTCGCCAGACAGGCGGAACGGCTCCTGGCAGTCGGCGGTGACGAAACCCCAGTTGTCGTTGTCCTTGACCACATACTGCATGCCCAGCGCGGTCAGCACCGTCTTCAGGTCGGCCTGGGACAGCTGCTTCTTGTCGCCGAACAGTGCCTCGTTGGCATTGGCCGGCGGCGCTTCCTGCTGCGGCTCATCTCCCTCGTCCTCAAGCAGGCCGGCATCGGACGCACGGTTGCCGCAAGCCTCGTCATGGCACTGATAGCTCCAGTCGCGCGTATCGAAAGACGCGGTGAAAGTGCGGAACTTGCCGCTCTTCTCGTCCTTCTCTGTCACGATCATCGGGAACACCTTGGCCGAACGGACGCTGCTGTCAGGCTGGTAGGTGTAGCGGGTAGCAATATCTCCGTCCGAACCGATGGAACCCGGCAACAGCCCTGACAGATCGACAATCTCCTTGCCCTTCGGCGCCAACACATAAGGCTGTGCGATCACGATCCCGCCGTTCAGATTCTGCACCCCTTCGGCCAACCAGCCCAGATACCCGCTGGCGGACAATTCGACCAGCTTCGCTTCGGTCGGCCCCTTCGCCGAATCGTTGGTGAATGCCATGATCTCGGTCGAGGCGATCAGCTCCTGGGTCTTCTCGTTCAGGACGAAAGCACCGACCGCGCCATCGGAATCGGTATGGGAAGCGCCGGGCATGTCGCCGGAGGTGGCCAGGTACAGGCGCTGCTCGTTGCCGACATCGACACGGTCGAAGGCGATCGGCTTCATGCAGTAGTCGTTCTCGTTCAACGTGGTTGACCAACAACGCCCCTGCTCGTCATAGCTGGTCTTGCCGTACATCTTGTCCATGATGTCGCGTGCCTGGCTCCAGCCCTTGTCGTCCTTCAGCGAGATCGACTCGATGCTCACACCGGAGCGGGCCTTGCCCCACTTCCAGTAAGCGCCCACCGCCGCGGCCACTACCACCACGGCCAACACCACCCCAATCAGCTTGCTCTGCTTGCTCGCCACGCTGCTCTACCTTCCCGCAGGCCGTACCTGCCAGATTTGCCCCGTTACGGCTACGAACGACCAGTCGCCCGCTACCCCGTGAATTTCGGGGCGAGTGTAGAAAACATGCATTTTGAATTACAAAGACAACTAAATAATGAAAATGTCAGCATACCCTATGCAGCGTGATGAAACCGCACCGCCACAAGACGGCCCTCATCGTCCCCTAACGAAAACGGCACGCTCGTGAGCGTGCCGTTTTCCCTGTCGATCGGAGCGATCTCAGCCCCAGCGCCAGCGCTGGTTGTTGCCGCCATTGCAGTCCCACACCATCACCTGCTGACCCGCCTGCGCACGACCGTCGCGCACGTCCAGGCACTTGCCGGTGAGCTGGCTGCGGATGCGCCCATCCCAGCCCATACTCCAGCGCTGGTTCTGCTGGCCGTTGCACGACCAGGCAATCACCCCGGCGCCGTTGCCGCGGTTGCCGCCCTGCACATCCAGGCAGCGGTCGCCGACCTTGAGCTGTTCGCCTTCCAGGCGGAAGCGCTGGTTGGCACCGCCGTTGCAGCTCCACAGGTTGGCCGAAGCGCCGTTGCGGATGCCGCCGTTCATGTCGAGACACAGGCCGCCCAGCCCGACCAGCTGGCTGCCCGAGCCGGTATTGTTCGCGTCGTTGTCCTGCTGCTTGTTCTTGTTTTTGGACAACGCCACGCCGGCGGCGATGCCCCCGAGCAGTGCCGCGCCGCCGATCATCAGGTCGCGGTTGCTGACCGAATTAGTGCTGGCGTTGTTGTTGCCGTAGGGATCGTTGGAGCTGACGCAGCCGGCCAGCGCGATGGACAGGCCTGCGATGAAGAACGGTTTGAACATGGATGAATCGGACCTCGCAAAACAACGGGCCGCCCTTGGGCGGCCCGATCAATGAAAAACGCGCCCCGGCGCGTCGTTGTCTGTAAGCGCTGCTTGGCGCTTGCGTGACGGTGTGTGACCCGGCTCAGGCCACCTTGGCGAAGGCGCGGCGTGCGGCGTCCAGCGTCGCGGCGATGATCGCATCGTCGTGCGCGGCCGAGACGAAGCCGGCCTCGTAGCCGGACGGCGCCAGATACACGCCCTCGTCGAGCATCGCGTGGAAGAAGCGCTTGAAGCGTTCCAGGTCGCTCTTCGTCACGTCGGCGTAGCCGTTCGGGATGGTGTCGCTGAAGTAGACGCCGAACATGCCGCCGACCGAGTCGGCACACATGGTCACGCCGGCGCTGTTGGCCGCTTCGGCCAAGCCTTGCGCCAGCTTGGCGGTCTGCGCCGACAGGTTTTCGTAGAAGCCCGGGCGCTGGATGATTTCCAGCGTCTTCAGGCCCGCCGCCACCGCTACCGGGTTACCGGACAGGGTGCCGGCCTGGTAGACGCCACCGAGCGGGGCGATCTTGCCCATGATGTCGGCACGGCCGCCGAACGCCGCCAGCGGCATGCCGCCGCCGACCACCTTGCCCAGCGTGGTCAGGTCGGGCTTGATGCCGTGCAGGCTCTGCGCGCAACCGAGCGCGACGCGGAAGCCGGTCATCACCTCGTCGTAGATCAGCACGGTGCCGTGCTGTTCGGTCAGCGCGCGCAGCGTCTTCACGAACTCGGCCGACGGCTTGATCAGGTTCATATTGCCGGCGATCGGCTCGAGGATCACGCAGGCGATGCTGTCGCCGATCTCGGCGAAGGTCTTCGCCAGCTGCTCGACGTTGTTGTACTCCAGCACCAGGGTGTGGCGGGTGAAATCGGCCGGCACGCCGGCCGAGCTCGGGTTGCCGAAGGTGAGCAAGCCGGAGCCGGCCTTCACCAACAGGCTGTCGGAGTGGCCGTGGTAGCAGCCTTCGAATTTGATAATCGTGTCGCGGCCGGTGAAGCCGCGCGCCAGGCGGATCGCGCTCATCGTCGCCTCAGTGCCGGACGACACCAGGCGCACCTGCTCGACGCTCGGCACTAAGGAGCAGATCGCCTCGGCGATGTCGATCTCGGCCTCGGTCGGCGCGCCGAACGACAGGCCGCCGACGGCTGCCTGCTGTACCGCGGCGATCACTTCCGGGTGGGCGTGGCCGACGATGGCCGGGCCCCAGGAGCCGATGTAGTCGATGTACTGCTTGCCGTCGGCATCCCAGAAATGGGCGCCGTTGGCGCGGGAGACGAAGCGCGGCGTGCCGCCGACGCTGCCGAAGGCGCGCACCGGCGAGTTCACGCCGCCCGGGATGTGCGCCTTGGCGCGTTCGAACAGTTCGAGGTTGCGGGACATCTTGTTTCCTTCATTGTTCGCCGCGGCAGCACAGGGCATCCCTGGCGCGTCGGCGCGGTTTCCGTGTGGAGCCGATCAGTCTTTCGGCCAACGGGTGTACGGGTGGGTGCTCAGATAGGCGTTGGTGTAGCGGCCGTCCTGGGTCACCTCGCTGCCGATCCACGCCGGCACCTCAAATGCGGTAGCCTCGTCGGGCAGCTCGATCTCGGCCAGCACCAGGCCGGCGTTGTCGCCGAAGAACTCGTCGACCTCCCAGATGAAGCCCTGGTAGGCGATCTTGTAGCGGATCTTGTCGACCACCATCGGGCACATCGCCCCCATCATCGTGTCGGCGTCGCCGCGCGGGATCGGGTATTCGAACTCGTGGCGGCTGGCCGCGCTGATCTGGCTCTTCAGCGTCAGCCAGGCCTGCTCGCCCACCACTCGCACCCGCACGGTGCGCGCCGGGTCGACCGACATATATCCCTGGCGGTAGCGCTCGCCGACCGCGCCGACGCGCCAGGCGTCGCCCTCCACCAGATAACGACGTTCAATTTCCAGAGCCATGCTCAATCCTTCCTACCAGCCGCCCCCGCGGGCGCGGCCTCAAAACGGTTTCAAAACTACCAGAAACACCACCGCGAACATCACCAGCACCGGCGCCTCGTTGAACACCCGGTACCAGCGGTGGCTGTGCCGGTTCTCACCGGCGGCGAACGCTTTCAGCAGCCGGCCACACCAGCCGTGATAGCCGATCAGCCCCGCCACCAGCGCGAGCTTGGCGTGCAGCCAGCCGCCGGCAAAGCCGAAGCCGAACATCAGCCACAGCCCGAACAGCACCGCCAAGGCCCCCAGCGGCGTCATGAAGCGGAACAGCTTGCGCGCCATCAACAGCAGCCGCTCGCGTTCGGCCGACGTTTCGGCCATCGCCAGGTTCACAAAGAGCCGCGGCAGGTAAAACAGCCCGGCGAACCAGGCGATCACGAAACAGATGTGCAGAGCCTTCAGCACCGGGTAACTCATGCGATCGCTCCGAGTTCGCGCTGGGTGCGTTTGGGCAGCTTCGCCACCACCAGTTGCCAGGACTGCGCGATGCCGTCCTTCAGCGCCGCCATATCGAGCGCGGCGCAGTCGTCGACCCGCACCCAGCGCGCCCGCGCCAGGTACGGCGCCGGCCGCACCCCGGGCAGGTCGGTCAGCGCCAGGAAGTCGTCGTCGCCGACCTTGTAGTTGACCCGCTCCTCGCCGACGATGCAGAACATCTTGCCGGCCACCGACACCACGTCCACGCCCCACTTGATGTCGTGGCTGGCGCCGGGCAGGGTCAGCGCGTGGGCGAGCAGCGCAGCGGTATCGGGCTTCACGGGGCGTTCCGGTACTTGTTCTTGGCCGCCTGGTACAACGGCATCACCTGCGGCAGGTGCGACTGCAGGTCCTGGATCCGCGTCGCGCTGGACGGGTGGGTGGACAACAATTCGACGCTGCCGCCCTGGTCGAGCTGCTGCATCTTGCGCCACACATTCACCGCCGCCTCTGGGTTGTAGCCGGCCCGCGCCATCAGCTCCAGCCCCATCGTGTCGGCCTCGCTCTCCATGGTGCGCGAGAACGGCAGGGTGAGCGCGTACTTGCTCGCCATGTTCACCAGCCCCATCGTCTCGCCGGATAGGCCGGCGATCGCGCCGACGATAGACAGCCCCTGCTGCTTGGCCACCTCCTGCGACAGCTGCTCGCGGCTGTGCTCGCGCAGCGCATGCGAAATCTCGTGGCCCATCACCGCTGCCAGCTCGTCGTCGGTCAGCTTCAGCTTGTCGATCAGGCCGCTGTACACACCGATCTTGCCGCCGGGCATGCAGAACGCGTTGACCTCGTCGCTCTGGAACACATTCACCTGCCACTGCCAGCCGACTGCGTCCGGTCGGAACACCCCGACCTGCGCGATCAGGCGCCGCGAAATCGCGTTGACCCGCTTCACGTAGGTCTTGTTGGTGTTGAGCGCACCGCCCGAGCGCGCCTTGCTCACCGTCTGGTTGTAGGCCAGCGCCGAGCCCTGGTTCACCTCGGCGGACGACACCAGCAACAGCTGGCTGCGCGACGAATTGGTCGCGCCCCCCAGCGTCGTGCTCTGGCAACCGGCCAGCAGGCCCGTGCCGATGACAGCGGTCAGACTCAGACAAATCAGGCGTTGACGCATCGTGATGGCTCCCTGGCAGTCGGATCAGATCTCGATCATCTCGAAGTCTTCCTTGCGGGCGTCGCAGTCCGGGCAAGTCCAGTTCGGCGGAACGTCTTCCCAAAGAGTCCCCGGTGCAATCCCGTCCTCCGGACGGCCGGCTTCCTCGTCGTAGATGAAACCGCAAATCAGACACATCCAGGTACGCATGCTTTGTCCTAACGCTCGGGTAAAATGAATATTGTAATGGCAAATGGTGCCGGCGTTGCTCATCGCGGCGCGGGGCTTGCCGGCCGGCCGGTTTCACGCTTGAATGCCGGCAGGATAGACACCGACAACGACGAGGGTACGCCTTGAGCACGTCCATACTTCTGCCCCCGGTAGTAATGAGCCTGGGAGGCTCCGACCCGTCCGGCGGCGCCGGCCTGCAGGCCGACATCCTGACCCTGGCGAGCCTCGGCTGCCACCCGCTGTCGGTCATCACCGCGATCACCGCACAGGACAGCAGCGGCGTCGCCGACATGCTGGTGATGGACGCCGAATGGGTGCTCGACCAGGCACGGCTGCTGCTCGAAGACATGCGCATTGCCGCGTTCAAGGTCGGCCTGATCGGCAGCGTCGAGAACGTGGCCGCGATCACCGAACTGGTGTCCGACTACCCGGACGTACCGCTGATCCTCGACCCGATCCTCGCCAGCGGCGCCGGCCACGAATTCGCCGACGAGGAGCTGATCGAAGCGCTACGCGACCTGCTGCTGCCGCAGGTCACCGTGCTGACGCCGAACAGCCACGAGGCGCGCCGCCTCGCCGTCAACGACCCGGACGAGGAAGATGGCCTGGAGTTGAACGACGCGGCGCGCCGGCTTACCGCGCTCGGCTGCGAATACGTACTGGTCACCGGCGCCCACGACAATACCCGCCAGGTCACCAACACCCTGTACCACGGCGCCGGCATCGTGCGCGCCGACCACTGGGAGCGGCTGCCGGCCAGCTATCACGGCGCCGGCAGCACGCTGGCCGCCGCGATCGCCGGCATGCTCGCCAGCGGCGCCCAGGTGCCCGAGGCGGTGCGCGAAGCGCAGGAATACACCTGGCAGACGCTGAAGAATGCGTTCCGTCCCGGCATGGGCCAGCACATCCCCGACCGGCTGTTCTGGGCGCGCGGCGGCGTCGATGAGGAGGATGAGGGCACTCAACCCGGCTGACCGTCCCACTGCTGAAAACCCCTTCCACCGACGCCGTCGCGCTGCCCAGCCCGACGGCGTTGTCTTTTGGCACGCTTGTTGCTAATACCCAACCATAAGCACGCTCTGCGGCTAGTCCCGCCGACCCGCTCCCATGTCAACCGCTAAGCTTTACAAACCGTTACGCTTTTTGAAATGCGTTTCCAAAAAACGCAACGTAGTCTCTTGACATAAAAATGCTTGCTGACCAACCCCACGGCGGTCAGTACCGTGCCCGCACGACGCGCCTACCCGGCCCTCTGCCCCGCAACGGTGACCGCCCACGATGCAGCCAACGCCTTATGCACCGCGATCTACCCACGGCCGCGACCGGCCTGTTGCCCGGCTGGACTGCCCGGCTGGAACTGGGCTATGCCCGGCATGGTGAACGCACCATTCCGGTGCATCGCCGCCATTTCGGCCCGCTTCGGGTGCAGAAACACTTCCACCCCGAACCGACCGGCGGGGTCTGCCACCAGATCCTGGTGCACCCGCCCGGCGGCATCGCCGGCGGCGACATCCTCACCTTCGACATCGACCTCGCCAGCGGCGCCCACGCGCTGCTGACCAGCCCCGGCGCCGCCAAGTGGTACCGCGCCCACGGCCGCGCCGCCAGCCAGACGCTGCAGGCCCGTCTGGCCGAAGACGCCGTGCTCGAATGGCTGCCGCAGGAAACCATCCTGTTCGACGGCAGCGATACCACGCTCACCAACCATTTCGAACTCACAGGCGATGCCCGGCTGATCTACAGCGACGTGGTCTGCCTGGGCCGCCCGGCCGCCAACGAGCGCTTCGCCACCGGCCAATGGCGTCAGGACAGCCGCATCGTGCGCGACGGCCGGCTGATCTGGGCCGAGCCGGTGCGCCTGGCAGGCGCCGACCCGCTGCTCGACAGCCGCATCGGCCTCGCCGGCCACAGCGTGGTCGGCACGCTGTTGTTCGCCGGGCCGAAGCTGCCGGCCGAGCTCACCGCCGCCTGCCGCGAGCTGAACGCCGACGGCCTGCTCGCGATCAGCCAGCTTCCCGAACTGTGGGTGGCGCGCTTTCTCGGCGACTCCGCCGAAGCCGCCCACACCGCTTTTCGCCAACTCTGGCGCCTGATCCGCCCCGAGGCCGTCGGCCTCGACGCGGTGGCGCCGCGCATCTGGAACACCTGATATGGACCTGACCCCCCGCGAGAAGGACAAGCTGCTGATCTTCACCGCCGCGCTGGTCGCCGAACGGCGCCGCGACCGCGGCCTGAAGCTCAACTACCCGGAGACGGTGGCGCTGATTTCGGCCGCCATCATGGAAGGCGCGCGCGACGGCCAGACCGTCGCCGAGCTGATGCACTACGGCACCACCATCCTCGGCCGCGACCAGGTGATGGACGGCGTGCCGGAGATGATCCCCGACATCCAGGTCGAGGCCACCTTCCCGGACGGCACCAAGCTGGTCACCGTCCACCAGCCGATACCCTGAGGCCGCTGTGACCATCCTGCCGCTACCGGCCACAAGCTTGGCCGAACACCGCGACGCGCTGGCCCGGCTGCTCATCGACAGCGTCGAGCACGGCACCTCGATCGGCTTCGTGCTGCCGATCACGCTCGCCACCGCCCAGGCCTGGGTCGATGGCCTCACCGCCTCGCTAGCCGACTGCTCACGCCGGCTGTGGCTGGCGCTCGATGACGACGGCCGCCTGCTCGGCAGCGTGCAGCTGGAGCTGGCGCAGCGCCAGAACGGCACCAACCGTGCCGAGGTGCAGAAGCTGATGGTGGCGAGCGGCCAGCGCCGCCAGGGCACTGCGCGCCGGCTGATGGCGGCGCTGGAAGCCGAGGCACTGGCGCTCGAACGCGGTCTGCTCTACCTCGACACCGAGGCCGGCTCGCCGGCCGAAGCGTTCTACCGCTCGCTCGGCTACCAGTACCTCGGCGGACTACCCGACTACGCCTGCGGACCGGACGGCCAGTTCCGCCCCAACGCGATCTATTTCAAGACCCTGTTCCGGAGAAATACCCAATGATTCCCGGTGAACTCATCGCCCAACCGGGCGATATCGAACTCAACGTCGGCCGCGCCACGGTGACGCTGACCGTCGCCAATACCGGCGACCGGCCGATCCAGGTCGGCTCGCACTACCACTTCGCCGAGACCAACCCGGCGCTGGCGTTCGACCGCGCCGCCGCACGCGGCTTCCGCCTCAACATCGCCGCCGGCACCGCGGTACGCTTCGAGCCGGGCCAGACCCGCACCGTCGAGCTGGTCGCGCTGGCGGGCAAACGCCGCGTGGTCGGTTTCCGCGGCGACGTGATGGGAGCACTGTGATGAAAATATCCCGTCAAGCCTACGCCGAGATGTTCGGCCCCACCGTCGGCGACAAGCTGCGCCTGGCCGACACCGACCTCATCATCGAGGTGGAACGCGACTACACCGTCTACGGCGAGGAAGTGAAGTTCGGCGGCGGCAAGGTGATCCGCGACGGCATGGGCCAGGGCCAGGCGCTGCATGCCGAGGTGATGGACACGGTGATCACCAACGCGCTGATCCTCGACCACTGGGGCGTGGTGAAGGCCGACATCGGCCTGAAGGCCGGCCGCATCGCCGCGATCGGCAAGGCCGGCAACCCGGACATCCAGCCCGGCGTCGACATCGTGATCGGTGCGTCCACCGAGATCATCGCCGGCGAAGGACTGATCGTCACCGCCGGCGGCATCGACACCCACGTGC
The DNA here is from genome assembly GCA_025989215.1 of Neisseriaceae bacterium JH1-16. Classification (GTDB taxonomy): domain Bacteria; phylum Pseudomonadota; class Gammaproteobacteria; order Burkholderiales; family Chromobacteriaceae; genus Crenobacter_A. The sequence continues at coordinate 248,207 of JAPDNP010000005.1, forward strand.
ACTACATCTGCCCGCAGCAGATCGACGAGGCGCTCTACTCCGGCATCACCACCCTGATCGGCGGCGGCACCGGCCCCGCCACCGGCACCAGCGCCACCACCTGCACGCCGGGGCCGTGGCATATGGCCAATATGTTGAAGGCCGCCGACAGCCTGCCGATCAACCTCGGCTTTACCGGCAAGGGCAACGCCAGCGAACCGGGGCCGCTGATCGAGCAAGTGAAGGCCGGCGCCATCGGCCTGAAACTGCACGAGGATTGGGGCAGCACCCCGGCGGCGATCGACAACTGCCTGGCGGTGGCCGACCAGTACGACGTGCAGGTGGCGATCCACAGCGACACGCTGAACGAGGGCGGCTTCGTCGAAGACACCATCGCCGCGCTGAAGGGCCGCACCATCCACACCTACCACACCGAGGGCGCCGGCGGCGGCCACGCGCCGGACATCATCAAGGCCTGCGGCCTGCCCAATGTGCTGCCGAGCTCGACCAACCCGACCCGGCCGTTCACCGTCAACACCATCGACGAGCACCTCGACATGCTGATGGTGTGCCACCACCTCGACCCGGCGATCGCCGAGGACGTCGCATTCGCCGAGAGCCGCATCCGCCGCGAAACGATCGCCGCCGAGGACATCCTGCACGACAAGGGCGCGTTCGCGATGATGTCGTCGGACAGCCAGGCGATGGGTCGGGTCGGCGAGGTGGTGCTGCGCTGCTGGCAGACCGCCGACAAGATGAAGAAACAGCGCGGCCCGCTGCCCGAGGACGCGCCTGGCAACGACAACTTCCGCGCGCGCCGCTACATCGCCAAGTACACCATCAACCCGGCGATCACGCACGGCATCGCCCACGAGGTCGGCAGCATCGAGGTCGGCAAGCTGGCGGACCTGGTGCTGTGGCGCCCGGCCTTCTTCGGCGTGAAGCCGAACCAGATCCTCAAGGGCGGCGTGATCGTCGCCGCGCTGATGGGCGACATCAACGGCTCGATTCCCACCCCGCAGCCGGTGCACTACCGGCCGATGTTCGGCGCGCTGCCGAGCGCGGTGGCCGACACCAGCCTGACCTTCGTGTCGCAGGCGGCGCTGGACGACGGCATCGGCGAGCGGCTGGGGCTGAAGAAGCGCCTGGTGGCGGTGAAGGGCTGCCGTACGGTGCAGAAGGCCGATCTGATCCACAACGACTGGCTGCCGGACATCCAGGTCGACCCGCAGACCTACCAGGTCTACGCCGACGGCGAACTGCTGTGGTGCGAGCCGGCCGAGGTGCTGCCGATGGCGCAGCGCTACTTCCTGTTTTAAAAGCCCGTTCAGAGTCCGTCGTGAACGGGCCTCAGCGGGGTGAAGAGCAGCGCAGAAACCGGAGTGGACATGGAGTCCATGAGGATTTCGAGCAGCTCATGATCCCCGCTGAGTCCCGTGCAACAGGACTATGAATGGGCGACTGAGAGGACTGTCATGCTGGTACTAACCCGCACCATCGACACCGCCGAACGCATAGACGACACCCTGTCGCTGACCTTCGAGCTGCGCCAGAAGAGCCGGCTGCGCACCCGCGCCGCCTCCGGCGAGGAGATCGGCCTGTTCCTGGAACGTGGCCAGTTGCTACGTGACGGTGCGCTGCTCGGCGCCGAGGACGGCCGGGTGGTCGAGGTGCACGCCGCGATCGAGACGCTCAGCCACGTGGTGGCCGCAAGCGCCACCGAGCTGGCGCGCGCCGCCTACCACCTGGGCAACCGCCACGTGCCGGTCGAGGTCGGCGACGGCTGGCTGCGCCTCGCCTGCGACCACGTGCTGATCGACATGCTGGAGCGCCACTTCGACGTGACGCTCAGCACCGTCGAGGCACCGTTCAACCCCGAGACCGGCGCCTACGGCGGCGGCCACCACCATTCGCACGGCCAGGAGGCCGAATTCCACTACGCGCCGAAACTGCACCAGTTCGCCAAGGCGCAGCCATGAACACGCTCGCGCTGCTGCAACTGTTCCGCCTGACCAGCCCGGCGCTGCCGATCGGCGCGTACAGCTATTCGCAGGGCCTGGAGTCGGCGATCGAGCACGGCTGGGTGCACGACACCATCAGTGCCGAGGTGTGGTTGGCCGAACAGCTCGCCGGCCCGCTCACCCGCTTCGAGCTGCCGCTGCTCGGCCAGGCGCTCACCGCGGCGGCCGCCGACGATGCGGCCGGCCTCGCTTCGGCCAACTCGCTGTGGCTGGCCAGCCGCGAGGCGGCCGAGCTGTATGCCGAGACGGTGCAGACCGGCTACTCGCTGCGCGTGCTGCTGTTGGAGCTGCCGGAACTGAGCGAGGCGCAGCGCCGCACGCTCACCGAGCTCGAGCCGCTCGGCCTGCCGGTCGCTTGGGCGATGGCGAGCCGGGTGCTCGGCATCGACGCCGAATCGGCGCTGGCCGGCTATCTGTGGGCCTGGCTGGAAAACCAGGTGATGGTGCTGATGAAGGCACTGCCGATGGGCCAGCTGGCCGGCCAGAAGCTGTTCTCGGCGCTGCTGCCGCGACTGGCGGCGGTGGTCGCCATGCTGCCGGCCGGCCCCGAGTCCGGCTTCGCGCCGGGCCTAGCTTGGCTGTCGATGCAGCATGAAACGCAATATTCGCGGCTGTTCAGGTCCTGAACGCCGCTTTCGAACCCTGTAAGGAGAATTCCATGGCTTCCAATCCTCTGCGCGTCGGCATCGGCGGCCCGGTCGGCTCGGGCAAGACCGCATTGACGCTGGCGCTGTGCCGCGCGCTGCGCGACAAGTACAACATCGCCGCGGTCACCAACGACATCTACACCCAGGAAGACGCCCAGTTCCTGGTGAAGCACGCCGCGCTCGACCCGGAGCGCATCATCGGCGTCGAGACCGGCGGCTGCCCGCATACCGCAATCCGCGAGGACGCGTCGATCAACCTGGAGGCGATCGCCCGCCTCAACGCGCGCTTCCCCGGCCTCGACATCGTGTTCGTTGAGTCGGGCGGCGACAACCTGGCGGCCACCTTCAGCCCGGAGCTGTCCGACCTGACCATCTACGTGATCGACGTGTCGGCCGGCGACAAGATCCCGCGCAAGGGCGGGCCGGGCATCATGAAGTCCGACCTGTTGGTGATCAACAAGATCGACCTCGCCCCGCTGGTCGGCGCCTCGCTGGAGGTGATGGACCGCGACGCGAAGAAGATGCGCGGCGAGCGCCCGTTCGTGTTTTCCAATCAGAAGATCGGCCAGGGTCTGGCCGAGATCATCGCCTTCATCGAAGAAAAAGGCATGCTCACCCTGTCGGCCGCGGCCCGCCAGGCCTAACGACGAGGAACCGTCCCGATGGCAAATCGCAGTCTCGTGAGCGTGCTGCGTTCGGTGTTCAACGACGCCGACGACAATCTGCGCAGCAAGGTGTTCGGCCTCTACGGCCTGCTGATCGGCTTCAACCTGGCGGCCTGGGCCTGGGCGCTGCTCGCCTTCCGCGACCACCCGGTGCTGCTCGGCACCGCGCTGTTGGCGTACAGCTTCGGCCTGCGCCACGCGGTGGATGCCGACCACATCGCCGCGATCGACAACGTCACCCGCAAGCTGATGCAGGAGGGCAAGCGCCCGGTCACGGTCGGGCTGATGTTCTCGCTCGGCCACTCCACCATCGTGGTGGTGCTGTCGGTAGCGGTGGCCGCCACCGCGATGGCGCTGCAGACCCGTTTCGACCAGTTCAAGGACATCGGCGGCGTGATCGGCACCACCGTGTCGTCGCTGTTCCTGCTGGCGCTGGCGCTGATGAACCTGCTGATCCTGCGCTCGGTGTACCGGGCATTCCGGCGGGTGAAGAATGGCGAGCGCTACGTCGAGGAGGATCTCGACCTGCTGCTGGCCGATCGCGGCCTGTTGGCGCGGCTGTTCCGCCCGGTGTTCCGGCTGGTGACGAAGGGCTGGCACATGTACCCGCTGGGTGTGCTGTTCGGCCTCGGCTTCGACACCGCCACCGAGATCGGCCTCTTGGGCATCTCGGCGGCGTCGGCCGCCAAGGGCATGTCAGTGTGGTCCATCCTGGTGTTCCCGACGCTGTTCACCGCCGGCATGACGCTGATCGACACCACCGACAGCATCCTGATGCTGCGCGCCTACGGCTGGGCCTTCATCAAGCCGATCCGCAAGCTCTACTACAACATGACCATCACGCTGGTGTCGGTGCTGGTGGCGCTGGTGATCGGCGGCATCGAGGCGCTGGGCCTCGCGGCCGACAAGCTGCAGCTGAAGGGCACGTTCTGGGATGCGGTCGGCACGCTGAACGACCACTTCGGCGCGATCGGCTACTTCATCATCGGCCTGTTCGTGGCGAGCTGGCTGCTGTCGATGGCGGTGTACAAGTGGCGCGGCTACGACGAGCTGGAACTGCGCACCTGAGTGCTCCCGCCCGACCCGCACCAAACGATTCGGCCAACCTGCAAAGGTTGGCCGAATTTTTTTCACCAGCAGCCCGGAAACCATCCTCGGCGCCGGTGTTAGCTGAACTTGGCTTGGTCCGTCCAACCCGCGCTTCGCGCGGCGCAACCGTCAACTCGTCTTGATCCGCTCAGCGGCACGCCTGGACTGCCAACCGTTCGGCGAAGTAGTCGACGATGCGCTCGCTGGCGCCGCGGTGCGCGGTGGTGAAGCGCAGCGCCGCCGCGCCCATCGCACGACGCCGTTCGCCATCGGCCAGCAACGCCGCCACCTCGGCGACCAGCGCGTCGGCGTCGGCCACCTGCAGCGCTGCCCCTGCCGCCAGCGCGAGCTCGCTCGCCTGCGGGAAATTGAACATCGACGGGCCGAACAGCACCGGCACGCCGACGCTGGCCGGCTCGATCAGGTTCTGCCCACCCAGCGGCAGCAAGCTACCGCCGACGAAGGCGAGATCGGCCGCCGCGTAGTAGCCGAATAGCTCGCCCATGCTGTCGCCGATCCACACGTCGACGTCGTCGGCCAGCGGGCCGGTCGTCGCGCTGCGTCGCGCCACGCTGAAGCCCTGCTGTTCGGCCAAGGTGGCAACCGAATCGAAACGTTCCGGGTGGCGCGGCACGATCACCAGCCGCGCAGCAGGCTGGACGGCACGCCAGGCGGCCAGCAGCAGCGCCTCCTCGCCGTCACGGGTGCTGGCGGCCACCACCACCGGTTTCTCCCCCAGCCAGGTACGGAAGGTCTCGCCCAGCGCCAGCTGCGCCTCGGGCGGCGCGAAGTCGTACTTGGTGTTGCCGCAGACTTTGCTATGACGTGCGCCGAGCAACACCAGCCGCGCCGCATCGGCCTCGGTCTGCGCCGCCACGCCGGCGAGGCTGGCCAGCGCCGGGCGGATCAGCGCCGCGACGCGCCGGTAGCCGCGGTAGGACTTGTCGGACAGCCGCGCATTGCCCAGCAGCAGCGGCACGCCGGCCTGCTCTGCCGCGTGGATCAAATTCGGCCACAGCTCGGTTTCCATCAGCACGCCGAAGCGCGGCCGGTAGGCGGCGAAGAAGCCGGCCACCGCCTGCGGGAAGTCATATGGCAGGTAGCGCACCTCGGCGTCCGGGTACAGCTGAAGCGCGGTGGCGCGGCCGGTCGGGGTCATCTGGGTGATCAACAGCGGCGTGTCCGGGTAGCGGGCGCGCAACGCGCGCACCAAGGGCAGCGCGGCGCGGGTCTCCCCCACCGACACCGCGTGGATCCAGATCGCCCCGGTGGCGCGCGGCGCGTAGCCGTCGCCGAAGCGCTCGTCCCAGTGTTCCAGATAGGCCGGCGCCTTACGGGCGCGCTTCTTCAGATAGCGTTTGAGCAGCGGTCGGATCAGCCAGCCGGCCAGCGTATAGAGCCGCCGCGCCACGCTCATCGCGGCGCCCCGTGCATCGCCAGCAGCGTCTGATAGACGGTCTCGACGTCCGGGCACTGCCGCTCGCCGCCCAGGTTGGTCGAACGCACCGTCTCGACCACGCCGGTCGCGGCCGGGTCGGTGTCGGTATAGATACCGACCAGCGGCACGTCGAGCGCATTGGCCAGGTGCAGCAGGCCGGTGTCGACGCCGACCACCGCCTCGGCGTGGCCGAGCAGGCCGGCGGCGTCGCGCAGGCCCATCCGCTGCGGCACTAGCGCCCCCGGTAGCGCCGCGGCGAGGCGCTCGGCGCGCTGGCGCTCCTTCGCGTTGCCCCAGGGCAGCACCGCGCGCCAGCCATGCCGTTCGGCCAAAGCTTTGCCCAGCGCGATCCAGTGCGCCTCCGGCCACAGCTTGCTGTCGCGGCTGGTGGCGTGCAGCAGCACCACATAAGCATCGCTCGGCGCCGCCGCCGGCTTGGCCGGCGCGGGCACGCCGAAGCGCGGCGCGCCGCTGCTTGTGTAGCCGAACACCTGCGACAGCAGGCGGCGGCAGCGTTCGATCGCCGGCAGCTGCCAGCTGGCGGCGTAGGTCTTGTCGTAGAACAGGCAGGCGAGCGGCTCGCGGATGCTGTTGCGGTCGTAGCCGGCCAGCGGCGCGCGGGCCCAGCGGGCCGGGATCGCGCTCTTCACCAGGCCCTGCAGGTCGACCACCTGGTCCCAGCCGCCGTCGGCCAGCGCCGCCTTGCAGGCGCGCACCTCGCGCCAGGTAGCGGGCGACAGCGGGGCGCGGCGCCAGCGCCGCCACGAGAACGGGATCACCCGTACCACGGCGGGATGCAAGGCGGCGATATCGGCAAAGGCATCCTCGACCAACCAGGTCAGCGACAGATTGGGGTAGTGCGTCTTGAGCTCGGTGAGCGCCGGCCAGGTGTGGATAAGGTCGCCCATCGACGAGGTGCGCACGATCAGCACATTCATCATGCGGCGCATTGTACCCGAGCGCGGCTGTGGTTAACCAAGCTCGCCGCGTGCTGGTGCTATGTGGATAAGCGCTTGTGGATAAGCCAACACGGATTTATCCACAATCTACACCTGCTCCAGCCGGCCACTGCCCACCAGGGCTATCAACAACTGAACATACTGATAACAAGCTGTTTTTTCGGTTTATCCACACAATTGTCCCGGGTACATCAGTAGTTTCATTTTATAAAAGGGTAAAGAGAAAAGAATGAGACGCGGCAGAAATCGGTCCTGCACAAACAGCACTGATCAGTTGCTCGTCGACATGTGGATAACCCTGCTTGCAGACATCGCGTCAAACTTATCCACAAGTGATACGAGCACAGACCAGGCAGTCGCCAACAAGGTTGAAGACTAGCTAAAGTACTGAAATTAGATGGAAATATGACTTATCCACAGAAACAAGGGCACTAGTATCAGTTTCATCCATTTAAAAAAAGAACAACTAAGAAAAGAACCGTTACTGTGAACCGAACCATTTTTCTGTCTGCAAAAAAAGACACGCAAGGACAAACGGACTGGACTGCTAGAAACGCGGGAACAAGGCGTACAGAAAAGCAGCTGTGCTGATAGCAAGTAGCTATCAAGGTACTTTTATCCCCGGAAACACTCGGTTTTATGCATGTGGACTGCATTTCTGATGCATGCGGAATGAAAGACTGCTGAAAAGCAGGGCCATCGCCACTTCAGCGCTTCGCCGCCATGTGGATAAGCCCCAACAGGCGGACCACCAGTGCAATGGCTGGTCCGCTTTAATGTCGATTACAGCCGGGTTTTCCCCCGCTGACTCGGCCGAATGGGCGGCTGGCCATCGGGATGGCGGTGTGAGCGGCGTGGTAAAGTGCCGCCACGACATGATGGACAGAACAACGATGAAGATCGGCATTGCCTGCAACGCCTTCGGCTACAGCGGCGGTTTCGAACGCTATGCGCTCGACCTGGTGAACGGTTTGAACCAGTTGGGAATCACGCCGACCTTCTTTGCACGCCGTTTCGATCGCAGCCTTGCCGAGTACCAACTGATCGAGCCGGTCGAGATCAAAGTGGGCTGGCTGCCCGGCAAACTGCGCGACGGAGCGTTTTCCCGCGCTCTGGCGACAGAAAAGGCCCGCCACGGCGTTGAACTGCTGATTGGCTGCAACCGTAACGCCGCGTCCGAGATCGCCGTGTGTGGGGGCACCCACCGCGGCTACCTCGCCGCCAGCGGCAAGCCGGCCGGTTTCTGGGATCGCCGCCAGATCGCGTTGGAAAGCCGTTTCTATGCCAATGCGCGCCGGGTGATCGCCCACTCGGCGCTGATGGCCGAGGAACTGGGCCGGCTCTACCAGGTGCCGGCAGCCAAGCTCTCGACGATCTATCCCCCGGTCAGCGGCGAGCGCTTCGCCGTGGTGAACGACGAGCAGCGCCGCGCATTGCGCCGCCGCTTCGGCCTGCCCGACGACAAGGTGGTGTTCGTGTTCCCCTCGTCCAGCCACCTGCGCAAGGGCCTGCCGGTGCTGCGCGCCGCGTTCGAAGCCAGCGATTTGCCGGTGCTGCTGGCGGTGGTCGGCCGGCCGCTCGACGCGCCCGGGCGCAATCTGGTCGACCTCGGCTACCAGAAACAGATCGAACAGCTCTACCAGGCGGCCGACTACGCCATCCTCGCCTCCAGCTACGAGCCATTCGGCCTGATCGGCATCGAATCGGCGCTGTGCGGCACCCCGCTGGTGTTGGCGGACAATATCGGCTGCACCGAGGTGCTCAGCGACGCCGCCTGCCTGCGCTTCGACCGTCGCGACCCCGCCAGCCTCGGCGCCGTGCTGGCCGAAGCGGTACGCAGGGTCGGCGCCGGCGAGGCGAGGTTGGCCGAACCGCGCCGCGAGATCGGCTACGATACCGACGTCACCCGCCACGTCGAACAGCTGCTGGCAAGCACTGGCGTACGGTAGAATCGGCGTTTTGATTCGCAAGCCCCGCTTATGACCGCTCCATCCAAGCGCGCCTCGATCAGCGTGATCGTGGTGGCGATGAACGAAGCCCACGATATCGGCGACTGCCTGCGCTCGGTGCGCGACTGGGTCGACGAGATGATCGTGTTCGACTCGGGCAGCACCGACGGCACCCAGGCGCTGTGCCGCGAACTGGGCGCCAAGGTGTTCGAGACCGACTGGCCGGGCGACGGCCCGCAGAAGAACCGCGCGCTCGACCAGGCGACCGGCGACTGGGTGCTGTGCCTCGACGCCGACGAGCATGTCGGCGACAAGCTGCGCGGCGAAATCCTGCAATTGCTGGCTAACGACAGCGAACATGCGGCGTTCTCCACCCCGCGCCGCTCGCGCTTCTGCGGTAAGTTCATGGCGCATTCCGGCTGGTGGCCGGACCGGATTGTGCGGCTGTTCCGTCGCGACAAGGGCCGCTTCACCGACGTGCGCACCCATACCCACCTGAAGATCGCCGGCAGCACCGGCCGCTTCGACGGGCCGATCATCCACTACGCGGTGGCCGACCTGCACGAGTCGCTGGCCAAGGTGAACGACTACTCCAGTGCCGGTGCGCTGACCATGCAGGAGCGCGGCAAGAGCGCCTCGCTCGCGTCGGCGATCGGCCACGGCTTCTGGGCGTTCTTCCGCACCTATGTGATCAAGCGCGGCTTTCTCGACGGCGCCGAAGGCTTCGTGCTGGCGGTGTCCAACGCCGAGGTGTCCTACTACAAGTACGTCAAGCTGATGCTGATGAACAAGAACAAAGCACGCTGATCGAGATGCGATAACGAAAAAAGCCGGCCGATGCCGGCTTTTTTGCATTGCACGATCGCCGGCGCGGCGGACGACAAACTGGACTAGATTGGAGGGGAAAGGCCTGGGTCCATGGGGGCCGGCGGATGTTAGCGCCAGGACGGCGGCGATGCTGCGTTGCATCAATCTGGCTTGGCGCGGCAATCCTAATGACATACTCTGCAAGCTAGCATCTATCTGTAAGACGGCCATCCCATGCCCTGCCGGTTCGCCGTCGTGACAGGCGCGTTTAGGGAATCGGCCGTCGGGCGGATCGAGTCTGTCTTCAAGGAGGAATACCATGTCTGGCGTCGCGATGAGCGTTGAAGTCGCCGAGGCGCACCCCGATGAGGCGCCGGCGATCGGACTGCTGCTGCGCGAGCACGGCCCGAACCCCTGGAACTGGTTGCCCGAGGACAATGTGGCGGCCACCCTGGCCGCGCTGGCGGCCGGGCAGGGCGGAGCGATGCTGGCCTGGGCCGGCGGCGACATCGTCGGCGCGCTGATCTGGCGCCCGGACGACCCCTATCCGGCGATGCGGCCGGCCGACATCCCGCCGAGCCAGGCGGCGTATCTGGCCGAGGCGGTGGTGCACCGCGACTATGCCGGGCGCGGCCTGGGCGCACGGCTGCTGCGCGAACTGAACGGCCGCCTGGCCGAACGCGGCATCCGCTGGCTGACCGCCGAACGGCACGAGGAGAACCTCGGTTCGGCCGGCATGATGCGCAAGGCCGGCTACAAGGTGCTCTCCGCCTACGACGACCCGCAGCGCCGTCATGCCGGCAGTCGCCGCACCGCGGTGTGCGGGCGGCGGCTCGACGAGGCCGGTAGCCGGCTCGCCCACGTGCGGCGCATGGCCGAATACAACCGTTGGATGAACGAGAAGCTCTACCACTGCCTGGAGGAGCTGCCCGAGGCGGCGCTCGGCGGCAATATGGGCGCGTTCTTCGGCTCGCTGCTCGGTACGCTCAACCACCTGCTGATCGGCGACCTGCTGTGGATGAAGCGCCTGGCCGAGCTGCCGGAGCCGGGCGTGCTGGCGGTGCTGCGCGAGCGGCCGGCGCCGCAGGCACTGAACGGCTGGCTCAGTCACAGCCTGCCCGGCTGCCTCGCCGAACGGCGCGCGCTCGACAAGCTGCTGCTCGATTGGTGTGCGGCGCTGACCGAGGTTGAGCTCGACCAGCCGCTCAGTTACCGCAATATGCGCGGCGTGGCGGCGACCAAGCCGCTGTTTCCGGTGCTGATGCATGTGTTCAACCACCAGACCCATCACCGCGGCCAGCTCACCACCCTGATGTCACAGCTCGGACTCGATCCCGGCGTCACCGACCTGGTGGTGCTGATCGACGATGTCTAGCGGGATGGCCGCGCCCATGGGCAGGCGGACCATGCCGAGCCCAACTTGGCCGAACGCCTCCTAGAGATAACGGGATTCAGTTCGCTGTGAACAGACGTGAAAAAGCCGCCATCAGGCGGCTTTTTCCATGATGGGGCGATCTCAGCCGAACAGGCCGGGCTGGGCGGCCGGCGCCCAGTCGATGGTGCCGCGGCCGCGCGCCGCGAGCCAGGCGTTGGCCTGCGAGAAATGGTGGTTGCCGAAGAAGCCGCGGTGCGCCGCCAGCGGCGACGGATGCGCCGAGCAGAACACCGTGTGGCGGCTGGTGTCGATGCGCTCGGCCTTGCCCTGCGCCCAGTTGCCCCACAGCAGGAACACGCAGCCTGGGTTGTCGCGGTTCACCGCGTCGATCAGCGCGTCGCTGACGGTCTGCCAGCCGAGCTTGCCGTGGCTGCCGGCGCGATCGGCCTCGACGCTGAGCACGCTGTTGAGCAGCAGCACGCCCTGGCGCGCCCAGCCGCTCAGGTCGCCGCTGTTGGCCGGGCCGACGCCGAGGTCGGCGGCCAGCTCCTTGTAGACGTTGCGCAGGCTGGGCGGCACGCGCACCCCGTCCGGCACCGAGAACGACAGGCCCATCGCCTCGCCGTCGCCGTGGTAGGGGTCCTGGCCGAGGATCACCACCCGCACGTCGGCGGGGCTGCCGAAGCTCAGCGCATTGAAGATCAGTTCGCGTGGCGGGTAGACGGTCTTGCCGTCGTGCATGGCGGCCGTCAGCGCCGCGTCGATGGAGGCGAGCGTGCGGGCGCAGCCGGGCTGGCGCAACACCGTCTCCCAGTCGGGATGGACGCGTTTCAGGGCGGGGCTAAGGTAATCGAGGCTCATCGGAAATCTGCAGGAGGTTGGCCGAATACCGACCGACAAACGAAAAGGCGGCACAAGGCCGCCTCGGGGCTGAAGAACAGAGTCGCGAACGACCCCGTTAGTTCGCGCTCAGTAGTGCGCCATCGTCGGATCGACCTCGCTGGCCCAGGCGTCCACGCCGCCCTTCAGGCTCAGCACCGGCTCGAACCCGGCATTGGCGAGGAACAGCCCGGCATGATAGCTGCGCACGCCGTGGTGACAGACGGTGACGATCGCCACGTCGTCCGGCAGCTCGCCCATCTGCAGCGGGATCAGGTTCATCGGCATGTGACGGGAGCCGGCGATGGCGGCGGTCGCCACCTCCCAGCCTTCGCGCACGTCGAGCAGCAGCGGCTGGGGGCGCGAGGTGTCGGCCAGCCAGGCGGCCAGGTCCGACGCGCTGATTTCGCTTACGCCGCTCATCAGAAGCTGAAGCGGTCTGGCTCGGCGGCGTCGATCGCGCTCAGGCGGTCGATCACCACGTCGAACAGCACGGTTTCGCTGAACACGCCCTGGCTTTCGTGCTTGATGCGCAGTGCGCGCATCATCGGCAGGTCGCCGACCACCACCACCATGCGGCCGCCGACGGCCAGCTGGGCCTTCAGCGTTTCCGGCACCACCGGCAGCGAGCCGCCGACGTAGATCGCGTCGTACGGCGCCTGGGCGGCGTGGCCGTTCAGGCCGTTGCCCTCGATCAGCGTGGCGTTGTGTACGCCGGCCTTCTTCAGGTGGGCGGCGGCGCGGTCTTTCTGCGCAGCGTCGATCTCGACGCTGTAAACCTGTTGGCCGAACGCGGCGAGCAGCGCGGTGACATAGCCCGAGCCGGTGCCGATTTCGAGGATCTTGTCGTCGGCCTCAACGTCCAGATCCTGCAGCAGACGGGCTTCCACCTTCGGCTGCAGCATGCGGCTGCCGTTGGGCAGCGGCAGCTCGGTGTCGATGAACGCCAGATTCTTCTGCGCGTCGGCGACGAATTCCTCGCGCTTGACCTCCATCAGCAGGTCCAGCACCTTGATATCGAGCACATCCCACGGGCGGATCTGCTGCTCAACCATATTGAAACGGGCTTGTTCAAAATTCATTGACCGACTCCGGCTGCAAGTGCATGAGATAACTTGCGATTATCCCATATTTGCCGTACCTTCACAGCACTGTGGGCAATCCGGAAATCATTTCCGCCGTTTGTCCACTCAGAATGTCTGGCATCGCTAGGGGTCCTGCACGCTATTGCGTGCGGGTGAGAAACACCCTTGGAACCTGACCCGGATAATACCGGCGTAGGGAAGCGTGCAAGCCGCCAACCCCTGCCCGGGGTCCATCCGCGCGGCCACCCCGTCTCCTGCGTCGAAAAACCCACACTTTTCGCAGGAGAACACCATGAACGCACATGCCGACCTCAATCAGGCCATGAAGGTGGACGAAGCCGCCATCCAGCCGCTGCCCAATTCCCGCAAGATCTACGTCGAAGGTTCGCGCCCCGACATCCGCGTGCCGATGCGCGAAATCAGCCAGGCCGACACCCCGACCCAGTTCGGCGGCGAGCAGAACCCGCCGATCTATGTGTACGACTGTAGCGGCCCGTATTCGGACCCGGCGGTGAAGGTCGACGTGCGCGACGGCCTGGCGCCGATCCGCGCCGGCTGGATCGACGAGCGTGGCGACACCGAACAGCTCGACGGCCTGTCCAGCGACTACGGCCGCGCCCGCGAAGCGGACGAGAAGCTTGACCACCTGCGCTTCAACCTGACCCGCAAGCCGCGCCGCGCCAAGGCCGGCGCCAACGTTACCCAGATGCACTACGCGCGCCGCGGCATCATCACGCCGGAAATGGAATACATCGCGATCCGCGAGAACCAGAACCGTGCCGCCTATGTCGAGTCGCTGAAGGCCAGCGGCAACCAGCGCCTGCTCGATCTGATGACCCGCCAGCACCCGGGCGAGAACTACGGCGCAGCAACGGTCGACACCATCACCCCGGAATTTGTGCGCCAGGAAGTGGCCTGTGGCCGCGCCATCATTCCGAACAACATCAACCACCCGGAATCCGAGCCGATGATCATCGGCCGCAACTTCCTGGTGAAGATTAACGGCAACATCGGCAACAGCGCCGTTACCTCGTCGATCAGCGAAGAAGTCGACAAGATGACCTGGGGCATCCGCTGGGGCGCCGACACCATCATGGACCTGTCCACCGGCAAGAACATCCATGAAACCCGCGAGTGGATCCTGCGCAACAGCCCGGTGCCGATCGGTACCGTGCCGATCTACCAGGCGCTGGAAAAGGTCAACGGCAAGGCCGAAGACCTGACCTGGGAGATCTTTAAGGACACGCTGATCGAGCAGGCCGAACAGGGCGTCGACTACTTCACCATCCACGCCGGCGTGCTGCTGCGCTACGTGCCGCTGACCGCCAACCGCATGACCGGCATCGTGTCGCGCGGCGGCTCGATCATGGCCAAGTGGTGCCTGGCGCATCACCAGGAAAACTTCCTGTACACCCACTTCGAAGACATCTGCCAGATCATGAAGGAGTACGACGTCGCCTTCTCGCTGGGCGATGGCCTGCGTCCGGGCTCGGTGTGGGACGCCAACGACGCCGCGCAGCTGGGCGAACTGAAGACGCTGGGCGAACTGACCCAGATCGCCTGGAAGCACGACGTGCAGGTGATGATCGAAGGCCCGGGCCACGTGCCGATGCAGCTGATCAAGGAGAACATGGACAAGGAACTGGAGTGGTGCCACGAGGCGCCGTTCTACACCCTGGGCCCGTTGACCACCGACATCGCACCGGGCTACGACCACATCACCTCGGCGATCGGCGCCGCGCAGATCGGCTGGTACGGCACCGCGATGCTGTGCTACGTCACCCCGAAGGAACACCTGGGTCTGCCGAACAAGGACGACGTCAAGGAAGGCATCATCACCTACAAGCTGGCCGCCCACGCCGCCGACCTCGCCAAGGGCCACCCGGGCGCGCAGATCCGCGACAACGCGCTGTCGAAGGCACGTTTCGAGTTCCGCTGGGAAGACCAGTTCAACCTCGGCCTGGACCCGGACCGCGCGCGCTCGTTCCACGACGAGACGCTGCCGAAAGACAGCGCCAAGGTTGCGCACTTCTGCTCGATGTGCGGCCCGCACTTCTGCTCGATGAAGATTACCCAGGACGTGCGCGAATTCGCCGCCGCCCAGGGCGTGTCCGAGCAGGACGCGCTGCAAAAAGGCATGGAAGTGAAGTCGATCGAGTTTATGAAGGGCGGCGCGAAGCTCTACGACAAGGTGTAAGCGCAGGCCGTTCGGCCAACGTTGACCAGCGAAACGGCAGCCTGCGGGCTGCCGTTTTTGTTGGCGGGCACGGGGCGATCCAAACGGCTTTGCTTAGCCGCTTGGGCAGGCTATCTTGCCAAAGAGGCGACAGCGGATAAGGGTTGCGGCAAGAGCCCGGTGGCGGTCCAGACGCCTGTTCTTACTCGTGAAGGATGGGCAAGGGGCGTTACGACTTCCATTACCAAAGGAGCTCTGCCATGAAATTAGCCAGCGTTGCCCTGTTGGCGCTCGCGCTGACCGGATGTGCCACCCACCCAGCCTCCCCCGTTGCGCAGGCCTCGAGCACGGCAAGCTGCAAACCCACCTCGGAGCAGGAGATCGCGGCGCTGTTCGACCGCTGGAACCGCTCGTTGCAAACCCACGACCCGCAGCAGGTGGTGGCCAACTACGCCGAACGATCGATCCTGCTGCCGACGGTATCGAACAAGCCGCGCCTCACCGTGGCAGAGAAGCTGGACTACTTCGATCACTTTCTCGTCGACCGCCCGTCTGGCAAGATCGACCTGCACTTCATCGAGCTGGGCTGCAATTCGGCGGTGGATGCCGGGCTCTACACCTTCACCTTCGCCAGGACGGGCGCCGTCGTGCATGCCCGCTATACCTACACCTACCGCTGGGATGGCTCGCAATGGCTGATCACCAGCCACCACTCGTCGGCGATGCCCGAGAAGCAATAAGCGCCGAGCGGCAGTCAATCGCACGAGCCTTCCCAACCAGGAGCTGCCTATGCAGACCGGTGTGACGAATCCCCCCTCCGACTTCGCGCTGCACCTGCACTACACCGTTCCGGCCGAGCAGCTGTTCGCCGCGCTCGCCACCGAAACCGGCACGCAAGGCTGGTGGACGCTGTTTGCCGAGGTGGACGAGCGCATTGGCGGCGTGTCGTCGTTCCATTTTCCCGGCGGCGGCTTCTACGCGGTAATGAAGACCGTAGAGCACGAGCCGCCCCACCTGCTGGTGTGGGAATGCGTCGACTCGCGCCACAGCGACAGCACCGGCTACGCCGACCTGGGGGACTGGGTCGGCACCACGGTGCGCTTCGCGATCCAGCCCTTGGGCGGCGCAGCCTCGCGGCTCGACTTCACCCATGTCGGGCTGCAGTTGCTGGAGTGCCGCGAGTCCTGCCGCAGCGGCTGGTCGTTCTTCCTCGAAGAGAGCCTGCGCGGCTATCTGGAGCGGGGCCAGGGCCAGCCCTGGCTGCGCGAGGCGTGATGTCCCAACGTTGGCCGAACGGCCTCGAATTCGCTGGCCGACCGGAGAACCGATGCAGCCTCAACCCTTGATCGCGGTGCGCGATGTGCCGGCCAGCAGCCGCTGGTACCAGGCGCTGCTCGGCGCCGACAGCGGCCACGGCGGCGACGACTACGAACAGCTCGTCTGCGACGGCCGGATGATCCTGCAACTGCACCACTGGGACGCGCACGGCCACCCGCATCTGGGCGACAGCGTCCGAGCGCCGGGCAACGGCGTGTTGCTGTGGTTTCAGACCGATGCATTCGACCAGGCGCTGGTGCGGGTTCGAGCGTTGGGCGCTGAGGTGCTGGAGGGGCCGAAGGTGAACCCCAATGCCCGGCACCGCGAGCTATGGCTGCGCGATCCGGACGGCTATGTAGTGGTGCTGGCCGGGCGCTATGGCGACCTGGGCGACTGAAAGCCGCTTAGACCCGATTCACGATCTGCTGCGGTCGATCTTCATGCGGTGATCCTGCGTTGAAATGGCGCTCAATAGCTTGTCTACTCGATGAGTACACTCCGCTGTTGCGCGCCATTGACCCTTCATTCGCGAGATCGTGAACAGGTTCTTACTTCCGGCGTCCTTGTGCCGCTTTGCCGTACATCGCGTTCGCAGACACTTTGTTTTCTGCGCCAGCGAGCCTGGCCGAGACCCGCAGCGCAGGCTTGGTCGGCGACGCTACAAGCCAGGCTTCGGCCAACCTTGAAAGGACTGTCCATGCTCGACCCGATGCAGATCGTCGAAGTGCCGCGCCGGCTGGCCGCGGTGATCCGCCTGACCGTGCCGCGTGAGCAGATCCAGCAGGTGATGGGCCCGGCGCACCGCGAGTTGCTGGCCGCCGTCGCCGCCCAGGGCGTGGCGACCACCGGGCCGTGGTTCTGCCATCACCTGCGGCTGGCCCCGGCGCTGTTCGACTTCGAGCTCGGCGTGACCGTCGCCACACCGGTCGCGCCGGCCGGTAGGGTGCAGCCGGGCGAGTTGCCGGCCACCACGGTGGCGCGCACCGTCTATCACGGCCCCTACGAAGGCCTGGCCGACGCCTGGGGCGAGTTCATGGGCAGGATCGCGGCGGCGGGGTATGCCGCTGCGCCGGACTTGTGGGAATGCTACGTCAGTGGCCCCGAGGCCAGCCCCGATCCGGCGCAGTGGCGCACCGAGTTCAACCGGCCGCTGCTATGCTAATGGACTATCGTCACTAGCCAGGAGTCATCATGGACGCTCACGCCACCGGCACCTTCGAGGTGCAACTGCCCGCCCTGACCTTGCACCACGCCGAGGCCAATCCACTGCTCGGCCGGCGCGCGATCGACAAGCGCTTCACCGGGGACCTGCTGGCCACCAGCCAAGGCGAGATGCTGTCGGCGGGCACCACGGTGCCGGGGTCGGCCGGCTATGTGGCGATCGAGCGGGTGATCGGCTCCCTGCACGGCCGCGCCGGCAGCTTCGTGCTGCAGCACAGCGGTACGCTGACGCGCGGGGCGGCACAGCTGTCGGTGACCGTGGTGCCCGATTCGGGCACCGACGCGCTGCTCGGCCTGAGCGGCCGGATGAGCATCGAGATCGCCGACGGCCGGCACCACTACAGCTTCGACTACCAGCTGCCCGACGCCTCCTAGCCCGCCTCTTCCCAAAGAGTCACTGACTGTGCTGCTTTGCCGTCTGTGGCGGCACTTCTAGCCAAGAGCGCTGCGCTGGGTTTTGTGGCGACGTTAATGCCAACTGGCAGTCTGATATTCACTTCATATACTTCACGTTATGAAGAAAGAATGACTGCGTCGTTCCGGCGCGGCCACGTGAGCCAAATAGCAGCGTTACGCCAGGGGGAGCATCGCCATGCTAGAGCGGGTCTTCAAGCTGTCAGAGCACAACACCAACGCCAGGACCGAGCTGATCGCCGGCCTCACCACCTTCCTGACGATGGCCTACATCATCTTCGTCAACCCGACCATTCTGTCGACCACCGGCATGGACAAGGGCGCGGTGTTTGTCGCCACCTGCCTGGCCGCCGCCACCGGTTCGATCATCATGGCCTTCGTCGCCAACTGGCCGATCGGCATGGCGCCCGGCATGGGGCTGAACGCCTTCTTCGCCTTCACCGTGGTGGCGGCGATGGGCTACAGCTGGCAGCAGGCGCTCGGAGCGGTGTTCATCTCGGGCACGGTGTTCATCATCCTCACCGCCACCGGCATCCGCTCCTGGCTGATCTCCGGGGTGCCCAAGTCCTTGCGCTGCGCGATCGGGGCGGGTATCGGCTTGTTCCTCGCCATCATCGCGCTGGGCAACGCCGGCATCGTGGTGGCCAACCCGGCCACCAAGGTCGGGCTGGGCAATCTGCATGCGGCGCCGACCTTGCTGGCGATCTTCGGCTTCTTCGTGATCGCGGTGCTCGATGCGCTGCGCGTGCGCGGCGCCATCCTGATCGGCATCATCGCGGTGACGGTGCTGAGCATGCTGCTCGGCCTCAACCAGTTCAACGGCGTGTTCTCCGCGCCGCCTAGCCTGGCACCGACCTTCCTGCAGCTCGACATCGCCGGTGCGCTGCACGGCGGCTTCCTCCAGGTGATCCTGGTGTTCGTGCTGGTCGAGGTGTTCGACGCCACCGGCACGCTGATGGGCGTGGCGCGTCGCGCCGGCTTGATGGAAGGAGAACGCTACAAGGGCCTGGGCCGCGCGCTGTTCGCCGACAGTACCGCCATCTTCCTGGGCTCGCTGATCGGCACCAGCAGTACCACCGCCTACATCGAGAGCGCCTCCGGCGTGCAGGCTGGCGGTCGCACCGGCCTGACCGCGCTGACCATCGGCGTGCTGTTCCTCGCCGCCTTGTTCCTGGCGCCGTTGGCCGGCTCGGTGCCGGCCTACGCCACCGCCCCGGCGCTGCTGTATGTCGCCGGCCTGATGCTGCACGAGCTGATCGACGTCGAATGGGGCGACATCACCGAGGCGACGCCGGCCGCACTGGCGGTGCTGGCGATGCCGTTCACCTACTCGATCGCCAACGGCCTGTCGTTCGGCTTCATCGCCTACGCGGTGCTGAAGCTGTTCACCGGCCGCGTCAAGGAAGTGCACGCCGCCAGCTGGGTGATCGCCGCGCTGTTCCTGGTCAAATACATCTTCTACGGTTAAGACGTTGCTCGGGAAAGCGGCGCATGCGTCAGCAAGAACGGCAGCCAATGGCTGCCGTTCTTGTATGTCGTCGCCGACGGCCGGATGGCCAAAGGTCCGAGCAAAATATTCTCAGCATTGATAGAGTTGCTGTTGGCATAATCAGTCGGGTAAACGCCCCCCAATCAAGGAGACCACATGAGCCGCCAAATCTTCGTCAACCTGCCGGTGAAACAGCTCGACCGTTCGCTGGCCTTCTTCCGCGCGCTGGGCTTCGAATTCAATGCCCAGTTCAGCAACGACGAAGGTGCCTGCATGGTGGTGGCCGACGGCCACAACTACGTAATGCTGCTGGCCGAAGCCAAGTTCGCCGGCTTCGCTCCGAACCCGATCAGCGACGCGCACAAAGCCACCGAGGTGCTGGTGTGTCTGTCCTGCGCCAGTCGCGCCGAGGTCGACGAGATGGTCGCCAAGGCGCTCGCCAACGGCGGGCGCAACTACAAGGACCCAATCGACTACGGCTTCATGTACGGCCACGGTTTCCAGGACCTGGACGGCCACGTCTGGGAGCTATTCTACATGGACCCGGCCGCGGTACCGGGCTGAGCGGTCCGCTTCGGTCAACGTTGGCCGAACACATCGCCCAATAAAAAACGGCAGCCCGTGGGCTGCCGTTTTGTGTTGTAGCGTCGCCGCTCAGTGGAAGAACAGCACCAGCGCGCCGACGATCCAGCAGTACAGCGCGAACGGTCGCATCGCGTTCACTTCCTGGCGCTTGAACCAGCTCATCAGCGCCCACACGCTCAGATAGGCCACCACCCCGGCCACCACCCCGCCGATCAGCGCGGTCTGGAACGTCGCCGCGTCGGCCTGGCGCGCCAGCTTCGGGATCTCCAGCACGCTGGCGCCGACGATGATCGGCGTGGCCAGCAGCATCGAGAAGCGCGCCGCTGCACCGTGGCTCAACCCGGCCCAGAAGCCCGCCACCATGCTGGCACCCGAGCGCGAAAAGCCCGGAATCAGCGCCAGCGACTGCGCCAGCCCCACCCCCAGCGCCTGCGGCACCGTCAGGTCGGTCAGCTCCTTGTGGCCGCGGCTGCGCGCCTTCTCGCCGACGAACAGGATCACCCCGTTCACGATCAGGAAGATCGCCGCGAACACCACATTGGCGAACATGCCCTTCAATGCCTTCTCGAAGATCAGTCCGATGATGGCCGCCGGCACCGTGCCGATCACCACCAGTTGCAGTTCGCGCCGCGCCACCGCATCGCGGCCGCCGACCAGGCTCTTCGCATAGGCGATCCAGTCCTTGCGGAAGTACAACAGCAGCGCCACCGCCGTGCCCAGGTGCAGCAGCACCACCACCGGCAGGAAATGCACCTTCAGGAATTCGGGCGTCAGATCCCAGTGAAACGCCCACGGCGTCAGCACCGCGTGCGCCACGCTGGAAATCGGAAACAGCTCGCTGATGCCTTGCACGATGGCAAGGATGATGGTTTGCAGCAGGGTCATGGCAGGGTCCTGTGGATAACTGCTACGCATTGTAGCGGGGCGAGTAGTGCGGTTTTGTTACGAGATGCACGTCGGCACTTATCCACAGTCGGCCGAATGGGTGGCGCTTCGGCCAACGTTGAGGGTCGTCGGTTCAGTGGGAGTGGATCGAGATGTCCCCTGAGCCAGATAGCGCAGAAAGCCTCGACCTTCCTATTTCGCGAAGGGGTTGCTTGCCGTGAAACAGGGTGAGCTGGCGTGTGGTGTAGATCTGTTCGGTACGCAGGCTGTAATGCCTGAGGCGAATGCGGTCGATGACTTGATCGAGCAACTTGGGGGAAACCACGACATGTTTGCCTGTAGGTTCACGCAAACCCTTTTGTCATAGATGCTGATATGGCAAGCTGTCCAAATGGATGGAAGGGGTCTTGTACCTCTCCCGACGTATTTTTTTACGTCATTTAGGACGTCTAATACTAGTTAGGCATTGCTCATGAATTACTCATCTGAACGATCAAAATACAATTATCCAGCAGCGCACCTGAGAGTTTTTGGCGACTTACCGATTGCGTATGAGAATTTTATATACGTACGCCATAGTGAGCCATTGCATATTGATCCAAGTGTTACTTTTCATTCCACACGGAGTTTGGATTCATATCATGGAAAACTGCTGTGTTCAGAAAATGTTAATGATATTGCTTTAGGGCTAGCCTCCGTTACGTACTGGGGAAACTATTGGGTTAAGGGCCATGCCAACCATGGTCTAGCAGAGGCAAGAGTTAAACGACTATTTTTTGGAAATGCAAGAAGCAAGAAATCAATAGATACTTACGGGATAAATAACTTGCCAATTGCGTTGCGCCATGCGACTGACCTCATCGACAAAAATCAATTCGGTCTGGCTTTAAAAGAAATTTGCGAAATTCCGTGGGTAAGCATTGCATTTGGCACAAAAATTTTATCATTCGTGTGCCCAGAAAAAATTGGTGTGTACGATGTTCATATATCCCGCGCGCTTGGAGGTACATCCTCTGAAATGCCAGCGACAGGACCAATTTCAAAGGCTGTTGTTAACTCATACAATCAGTATTGTGGGTATCTAATAGATAAAGCCTATCAGCTTAATGTTGAGTCAAGCTGCAAATGGAAAGACTGGGATGGGGCAGATCACGAATGGCGAGCTGTTGATGTTGAGCGTGCATATTTTTCAAGGGCGATAAATGCCTAACATTTCAACCCAGCGGACCTGCTGGCGCAGGCCGCTGATTTTAGGCGTTAGGCCCCAGAAGAACCCATGACCCTCGACCAACATATCCAACTCTGGAACGCCATCGGCACGTGGGTAGCCGGGGCGGCCACGCTGGCCGCAGTCATCGTCTCGCTACGTCTTGCACTTCGAGCCGAGCGAATCCGCGTACGCACCACTGTGGGCGTGCGGCTCGTATTCGCAGGCGATGGCACGCCTGCGGAAGAACACGTCGGTTTCACCATAGTCAATCTTGGAGATCGGCCAGTTACCGTAAATTCGGTCGGGTGGCGCGTTGGAAGTGGAAAGAACGCCCGCCACAGCATGCAGCCTCTCTATGGGCAGTACACGCCGCAGTATCCAAAGCAGCTCGCGCATGGCGAGCAAGTAACCTTCATGGTTTCGTTTCTTGCTCTACCGTCTTGGCCCAAAGAGTTCGCTACTGGCTTCGTCCAAGATCTCTCGCAGAAGAACCTCCGAACGCTGCGGGCGCTGATTCACACGTCTGTGGGAGAAACGATTGAAGTCAAACCAGAAGAAAACTTACTGCGGCTGCTTCGCGAAGCTGGGGCCTAACCCTTCCATCGAGCGGACCCTCTCCGGCCTACGGCCTCCGCGGCCCGCTCATGTCAAACGTTAGAGATTTCATCATGCGGATTACAATCAATAGGGATGCAGTTTGTTCCGCAGACGATCAAGTGGGGCCCCTTGATATCGACATCGCACCAGATGAATCAATTGAGAAGTTGGTAGAAAAAATAGTGGAAAGCCGCTTCTTACAGTTTTCATCTAGCCATCATTCAATTGTTGGGTGCTCTGGGAAAGTCCCTGTTGTAGAAGTTCATGACGATTTTTTCTCAAATGGCCAGAAGAATTACTTTTTTGATAAAAATCTAACAATCAATTCAGTGGTAAGGGATGGTTGTCTTGATTTTAGGTTCAAAAAGCTTTTCTAACGGTTCAATCAACAGGGACGTAAAAAGCTTGCGCTTTTTCGCTCGTTATTTCAGGCGTTAGCCGATTACCAGATCCCATTTGCAGAGGAGAAGAAAATGAAAAAGTCGGATTCAACCGAGGGCCAGTCGGCATCTGAGCTGATCGACCAGAGAATCGCTGAGCTCGGGGACTGGCGTGGAGAGACCTTGGGCAGGATGCGCCAGCTCATCAAAGAGGCAGACCCGGACGTCGTCGAGGAGTGGAAGTGGATGGGCACCCCCGTCTGGTCGCACGACGGGATCATCTGCACCGGCGAGTCTTACAAGTCGATCGTGAAGCTGACCTTCGCCAAGGGGGCTGTATTGGAGGACCCGGCCGAGCTCTTCAACTCGAGCCTCGACGGGAACGTAAGGCGCGCGATTGATATCCATGAGGGGCAGGAGATCGACGCAGACGCGTTCAAGGCGCTCATTCTTGCCGCGATCGCCCTCAATACCTCCGTCGTAAAGACAAAGCCAAGGCGAGCGAAGTCGGACCAGACCTGAATGAAGCCGAAGCCGCTTCGCGGCTCGGTTTCATTCAGGCATTAGCCCCCTAAATACGGGAAAGGGTGAGCAGCATGAAACTTGGCTACACGATCATCTATGTGCCGGACGTAGCGGCATCGTTGCGTTTCTACGAGACGGCATTCGGGTTGAAGCAACGGTTTCTCCACGAGTCGGGTACCTACGGCGAACTGGATACCGGGGAAACCACGCTCGCCTTTGCCGCGCACGAACTCGGCGAGATGAATTTTCCGGGCGGCCACGTGGCGGCGCATCAATCGGCGCAGCCCTTGGGGTTCGAAGTGGCCTTTGTCACCCCGGATGTCGCCGCGGCGCATGCTGCCGCCTTGTCCGCCGGCGCGGTGGAGATGGCGGCACCGACGCAAAAGCCCTGGGGCCAGGTCGTGTCCTATCTGCGCTGTCCCGATGGTGTGCTGGTGGAGCTGTGCACCCCGGTGGGCGGGTGAGCCGGAACCGGTCTCTTCATTGCTGCAGGCGGCCTTCGGTCGCTGCTGAACCCAAACACGGGACCCTATGAGCACTCAAGCACTTGAAACCTGCGCGCCCGCGAACAGCCTGATCGCCAGGCAGCTGCCCGGCGCCTATTTTCACGATGCCTGGTCGGTCGAGGCAGCAGATCCATCGCTCTCGGCACTGGGCCAGTTTCGCAAGGCGCTGTCGCACACCCCGGCCTGGGTGAATAGCTGCATGGCACTGCGCAATCGGGTGGTGTCGCTGCTGGGGCTGAAGGACCTCGGTGCACTCGATAATCTGGATAGCTCGAAAAGCGATGCCGACTATCGGCCGGGCGATCGCGTCGGCATCTTTACGCTGATCGACAATCGCTTCGGCGAAGTGCTGCTCGGCGACCAGGACAAGCACCTGAACGTGACGCTGTCGGTGCACCGCACGCCCGAGTCGCCGTCCGGGAAGGTCATCGTGACGGTCACGACCGTCGTCCATGTGAATAACCTGCTCGGTCGGGCGTATATGCTTCCTGTGAAGCCGATGCACCGGCTGATTGCCCCTGCGGTGCTGAAGGCGATCGCCAAAACAGGGAGCGGGCCTAGCCAAGGCTGAGCTTTTTCCCGTCCATCACGCAGCCCTCGCCTGGGCAAGAAAAGGACTCTCCATGTTTAGTCACGTGACCGTCGGCTGTCGCGATATCGAGCGGGCGGCGGCGTTTTACGATGCAGTGCTCGTGCCGCTGGGCTTGCAACGGCGCGTCGTCGTTCCCGACGGCGGCCCGGCGGCGGCGTGCTGGGGGTCTCCACACCACGCGCTGCCACGCTTCTATGTCTACATGCCCTTCGATGGCAGGGCCGCGAGTGCCGGCAACGGCAGCATGGTGGCGTTTGCCGCGCCGTCGCCGGCAGCGGTCAACGCCGCGTACGCAGCGGGTATCGCGGCAGGCGGCACGGACGAGGGCCTGCCGGGGCCGCGACCCCATTATGGCGATGGCTACTATGGGGCCTATCTGCGCGATCCTGACGGCAACAAGGTGCATCTGGTGCATCGCGGCGACCTGTCCTAGCCTTCAGAACCTGTTCACGATCTGCTGCAGTCGATCTTCATGCGGTGATCCTGCGTTGAAATGGCGCTCAATATGCTTGTCTACTCGATGAGTACACTCCGCTGTTTCGCGCCATTTCGCCTTGCCTGACCCTTCGTTCGCGAGATCGTGAACAGGTTCTCGGACGCCGAGCGTGGCAGGGCCGCGAGTCCCTGCCACGGGCGGTGAGACAAGGCCAGGCCCAGCCCCGTCACACCCCGTACGGCTAGAACAAGGAACCTCGATGGCAGCGTCCCCCGCAGTGCGTTGGCCCGACCGTTACCACCCCGCCCGTTGTCCCGTGCATGTGCGCAACCAGCTGGACATGGCCGCCGCCCCGGCCCGGGTGTGGGCGTGGCTGATACGTGCGCCGCTGTGGCCCAGCTGGTATGCCAATGCCGCGCAGGTCCGCCCGCTCGACGGGTCGGGTCAGGACTTGAGGGCAGGCAGCCGATTCCGTTGGAAGACCTTCGGCATCACCATTACCTCGACGGTGCTGGAATACGTGCCGGGCGAGCGGATCGGCTGGGATGCCTATGCTTTCGGCGTCGACGCGTATCACGCCTGGGTGCTGCAGCCGTCCGAGCGCGGCTGCCTGGTGCTGACGGAGGAGACGCAGCACGGCTGGCTGGCGCGTCTGAGCAATCTGGCGATGCCCCGGCGCATGCATAAATACCACCAGCTGTGGCTGGAGCAACTCGAGGCGCAGGCACGGAGCGGTTTGCCGCCGACGGTTTGATGACGGCCGCAGTGGAGAGACACACAGATCGGAGGAGTTTTGGCACTGGAATGGAAAGACGCGTTGGAGGGGATGGATTGGCAGGCGCTCTCCGATTTGTATCGGGCGACCCCGCTGGGCGAGAAGCCGGCGGCCGACCTGGCGGTGGCCTTTGCCAACAGCCGGTTTCGCTGCTTCGTGTACGACGACGACCGCCTGATCGGCGCCGGGCGGGCGTTGGCCGATGGGGTCGATTGCTCGTACCTCTGCGATGTGGCGGTGCATCCCAGCCATCAGGGACAGGGCATCGGCAAGGTGATCGTGTCCCGGCTGGTGGCGCTGTCGCAGGGGCACAAGAAGATCATCCTCTACACCTTCCCCGGCAAGGAGGGGTTCTACCAGCAGCTGGGCTTTAGGCCGATGACGACGGCACTGGCGCTGTTCGCCGACCCGGCTCAGGCCGAGCAGAAGGGCCTGATCGAGGCGGCGTAGCCCGAAGCACGGGCTGGGCCGGCTGGCGCAGTCGGAACGCTTGGCCTAGCTTGAATTTGTCGGGATGCCCGAGCGCTCGGTAATCGCTGCGGCAGCACCCCCACAGTCGGGAGACGCCGTATGGGGGAGATCATCAAAAAGCTGCCGAATTGGCTGATTCTGGCGGCCGCCGTCTATATCGCCGTACTGGCGAGCTACGCCGTCTTCAATAATCAGACCGTCGAATTCTGGCCGCCGACGATCCATGCGAAAGACGAGGCGTCGGGCCCGGCTGCGGGAAAGCAGCCAAGCGTGCCGTGGGTCTCTCTCGGCTCGGCCATGGCAAGCTTCCCGGTGACGGAGTGTTCGCAGCGGCTGCCCGCCGCGCTCGGCAGGGCCCAGGCGACCGGTATCCACTCGGCGACTTGGGGTGGTGAGGACGGTCTGTTGTGGTTCGGCGAGTTAGGCGGCAATACCGTGTGGCTGGCCTGCTCCCGGGGCGCGTCGCCGATCGTCGTTGGGGCGGCAGGCGCGACGCCCGAGGCGACCAAGGGGGCGGTCGATGCACTGCTCGGACAGCTCGCCGCGCGCTAGGGGTGACCACGCCGGGCGCGCTATTGGAGGTGCCGCATGATCGCCCGTCTGGCTGTCGACCTGGTGCTGCTGATTCACTGCGGCTTCGTGTTGTTCGTGGTGCTCGGCGGGGGCTTGGTGCTGCGCTGGCCGCGGCTTGCCTGGCTGCACCTGCCGGCGGTCGGCTGGGGGGCGCTGGCCGAGTTCACCGGCTGGATCTGTCCGCTGACGCCGCTGGAGCAATGGCTGCGCGACGCCGCCGGCCAGGCGTCGTATAGCGGTGGCTTCGTCGAGCATTACCTCGTCCCGCTGCTGTATCCGGCCGGGCTGACCCGCTCGTTGCAACTGCTGCTGGGAGTGGGGGTGCTGCTGATCAACGGCGCCGTTTACGGTTGGCTGCTGTACCGGCTGCGCCGCCGTTAAGGCGGCTTGTGCGCAAGCGCTGTGACGGCCTATGGTCAGGTGGGAAGGGCATACGAGTCGGGCGGGGCAGCCATGGCAAAACAGCAGGATGAGTGGTGCGAAGCATCGGAAGTGCTGCCGATGTTTCCGTCGCTGGTCTGGAAACTTCAGCTGGCGGCGGCGCGGCGGCGGGTGATCGACGCTGCCGTGCTGGGCGTGCTCGCGGAGTTGCGGCCGGCCGATCTGGCGCCGGGTCTGGGTTGGCAATCGGAGCAGACGCTGCATCAGCGCGCCGAACTGCGGCCGCTGGTCGACTGCATCGAGCTGGCGGCGCGGGGCATCCTGCGCTTTCTGCGCATCGGCTATGACGCCATCGAGATCACCGGCTGCTGGGCGACGGTGTTGGCCACCGGTGCGGCGCATCGTGTGCATAGCCACCCGAACAATTTCTTGAGCGGCGTGTATTACCTGAGCACCCACCCGGGCGCCGACACGATCAACTTTCACGACCCGCGCCCGCAGACCGGCATCATCCGCCCGCCGGTGACGGCGCTGACCGCCGACAACACCGACCAGGTGGTGGTGCGGGTGCAGGACGGCACGCTGCTGCTGTTCCCGTCCTATCTGGCGCACTCGGTTGATGCCAACACCAGCCAGGCGGGGCGCATCAGCATCAGCTTCAACCTGATGTTCAGCGACTATACCGAGCGGCTGAGCCCGCCGCTCTGGTCGGCGTCCTGAGTCGTCAGCGATGGCTAGGGCTGTCGTCATGGATGGTGCCATGGCAGATTGACGTTGTGATGTGTTCTCCCCCCCACGCTACCGTCGGCGTCTGCCTATACTCCAAACACCTTACGCTCGGAGACGGTCATGCCCAACTACCCGGTGGAAGCAATCCGCACTGTCGCGCTGGTCGGCCATGGCGGCGGCGGTAAGACAACGTTGGCCGAAGCGCTGTTGTGCAAGAGCGGCGCGATTACTACGGCGGGCACGGTGGAGCGCGGCGACACGGTGTGCGACTTCGACCCGCTGGAGCGCGATTACCTGCACTCGCTCGGCTCGGCGCTGGCGCATTTTCGCCATGGCGGCGCCGAGGTGCGCTTGATCGACACCCCGGGCTACCATGACTTCGTCGGCCAGGCGCTGGCGGCGCTGACCGCGGTGGAGACGGCGCTGGTGGTGGTCAATGCGCAGAACGGCATCGAGCTGTCCACCCGCCGCATGATGGACTGGGCGGGCGAGCGCGGCCTCTGTCGCATCCTGGTGATCAACAAGATCGACGCCGAGCGGGTCGATCTGCCCGGCCTGCTGGCACAGCTGCGCGAGGCATTCGGCAAGGAAGTGCTACCGATCAACCTGCCCGCCGACGGGGCGCGTCGGGTAGTCGACTGCTTTTTCAATCCGGCCGGTGAGGCCGATTTTTCATCAGTGGCCGACGCGCACCAGGCGCTGGTCGACCAGGTGGTCGAGGTCGACGAGGCGCTGATGGCGCGCTATCTGGAGCAGGGCGAGGTACGCCCCGAGGAACTGCACGCGCCGTTCGAGCGCGCGCTGCGCGACGGTCACCTGATCCCGCTGTGTTTCGTCTCGGCCAAGAGCGGTGCCGGCGTCCCGGAACTGCTCGACGTGCTGGCCCGGCTGGCGCCGAACCCGGCCGAGGGCAACCCGCCGCTGTTCTACAAGGGCGAGGGCGAGGCGGCGCGGCCGTTCCGCTCGGCACCCGACCCGGATAAGCACGTGCTCGCCCATGTGTTCAAGGTGGTGATCGACCCCTTCGTCGGCAAGCTCGGGGTGTTCCGTGTGCACCAGGGCACGGTGCGCCGCGACAGCCTGCTGTTCGTCGGCGACGGCAAGAAGCCGTTCAAGGTCGGCCACCTGCTGCGCTTGCAGGGTAAGCGTTACGACGAGGTCGACAGCCTGATCCCCGGCGACTTCGGCGCGGTGGCCAAGGTCGACGAGATCGAGTTCGACGCGGTGCTGCACGACTCGCACGACGAGGACCACATCTTCCTCAAGCCGCTGCTGTTTCCGACGCCGATGCAGGGGCTGGCGATCGAGGGCAAGCGCCACGGCGACGAGCAGCGCATCGCCGAGGTGCTGCACCGCCTGCCGGCCGAGGACCCGTGCGTGCGGGTCGATCAGGATCCGGCCACCAACGAGACGGTGTTGCGCGGCATGGGCGAGTTACACCTGCGCTATCTGCTCGACCGCATGGCGACCACCTACAAGCTGGAGGTGCAGACCCGTCAGCCCAGAGTGCCGTACCGCGAGACCATCACCCGCCCGGCCGACGGCCACAGCCGCCACAAGAAGCAGACCGGCGGCGCCGGCCAGTTCGGCGAGGTGTTCCTGCGCATCGAGCCGTTGGCGCGTGGCGATGGCTTCCGGTTCGTCGACGAGGTGAAGGGCGGGGTGATCCCCGGTCAGTTCATCCCCTCGGTGGAAAAGGGCGTGCGCGCGGCCTTGGCGGCCGGCCCGGTGGCGGGCTTCCGCGTCGAGGACCTGAAGGTGACGGTGTACGACGGCAAGAGCCACTCGGTCGACTCGAAGGACATCGCCTTCCAGGCGGCCGGACGCAAGGCGATGCTGGAGGCGCTGCACGCGGCGCACCCTATCGTGCTGGAGCCTATCGTGGCGATCGAGATCACCGCGCCCGACACCCGGCTGGGCGACCTGACCGCCGATCTGATCGGCCGGCGCGGCCAGGTCACCGGCACCGAGCCGCTGTCGCAGGCGATGGTGCTGATCCGCGGCCAGGTACCGTTGGCCGAACTGGAGGGCTACGCCGGCCGGCTCAAGTCGATCACCGCCGGACAGGGCGCCTACGCACTGCTGCTCAGCCACTACGATGCGGTGCCGCAGGACGTGCAGCAGCGGTTGTCGGCGGGTTACCAGGTGGTGTTCGAGGAAGAGTAAAGCCGGGTCAGCTCGCAAGACAGACGGCCGTCACCAGACGGCCGTCGCCGTTTGGAACGGCGCCGCCCCGGCGCGGTCTCATCACTCCCGCCCCGGATGGGCGCAGTCAAAAGGATGCCCGTATGGCGATCAGCTGGATCGCGGCCTTCAAGGCCATACCGTGGAGCGACGTGCTGTCGGCCACGCCGACCATCGTGCAGGGGGCCGAAAAGCTCTGGCATAGCGTGAAGAAGAAACAGGGCAGCCATGCGGCGCCGGTGGAGCTGCCGGTGGGCGATGCGGCGCGGCTGACGCAACTGGAGGAACAGGTGGCCGAATTGCGCCACGAGGCGCTGGCATCGTCGGCGCTGATCAAATCGTTGGCCGAACAGAACGACCAATTGGTGCGCGCGGTGGAGGTGCTGCGGGTGCGCACCCGGCTGCTGCTCGGCGCCGGCATGGCCGGGCTGGCTGCGCTGATCGCCCTGGCCGGCTGGATGGCGTGGCACTGAGCGGAACGCGAGGCAGCCCGAGCGTAAATTATCCGTAAATCCGGCGCTGGCCCGTGGACCCCTACCCGAAGGCTAGCCACACTAGCGTTCGGTGGTGGGGAGTGCTTCGGCATCGCCGCCACCTTGGAGGCAAAGATGACATACCTGTCGGTATCGGTGCGCACCGCACTGATCGTTCATGGCTACGACGAGGACCATCAAGAGATCGTCGAGGAAGTGAACGAGACGCAGTTCGTCGACAAGCTGGTACTGGTCGACCGCATCCAGTCGATCAGCGCGAAGTACCTGTTGGTGACGGGCTCGCATGGCCGGGTGATGTACTGGGAATACCAGGGCGGCCTGCCCGCGCTGCGGACCAAGTTGGCCGAAGCCGGCCTGCTGATCGGCTGATCATGTAGCCACAGCAGTCAAACCGCGACCGGGCGCTTGCGCTATGGACGCGCTATCAGGCCCGCGACTGGGCCGTGCTCGATGAACGGGCCGAGATGGTGTGGTGGACGTCCCGCGAGTGCTTCAGCGGCCGCGAGGCGATCGTCCATGTCAACGCGGCCTATCCCGAGGGCTGGTCGATAGCGGTGTGGAAGTCCATCGCAGGCCGACGGCCGGGTACAGGTGCCGCTGCGGGTCGACCACGGTGCGCAGACCTTCTTTGCCACGTCGTTCTTCCATTTCGCCGCGAGCGGGGCGATAGGCCGGCTCGACGAGTACGTACTGTCGAAGCGCCGCCGGCGTGGCGCCACGATGGCAGCCTGCCCGGCTACTCGTTGTTGAGCCAGGATCTGTCCCGCGGCGCCTGAGTCCGCCATTGCCATGATCACCCTGCAGGAACCGAACCCGTCCGACCGCCTCTACCGCGACGAAGAACTGGAGGTGCGCGTGCTGACGCAGGCCGACATCCAGTCGCTCTATCTGGCGATACGCGCGTCACACCGCGAGATCGGCGCCTGGGAGGGCTGGTGTACGCCGGATTATGGACTGGAACACAGCTTCGCCTACCTGCTCACCTCGGCCACTCACCGCCGGGTGGGGTTGGACTACGACTACGGCCTGGTCGAGCGCACCAGCGGCAGGGTAATCGGCTGCGTGTCGATCAACCAGATCAACCGGGTGCACCAGTTTGCCAACCTCGGCTACTGGGTGCACAGCGACTACACCGGCCGCGGCCTGGCGGGGCGCGCGGCGCTTGCGCTGGCGCGCTTCGGCTTCGCCGAGCTGGGGCTGTTCCGACTGGAGATCGTGGTGGGACTGGGCAATGTCCGCAGCCGCCGGGTGGCTGAAAAGCTCGGTGCGCAGCTCGACGGCGTGGCGCGCTGGCGTTTGAACTATCGCGGCGAGCCGTGCGACGCCTGGTTGTTCTCGCTGCTGCCGGGCGATGTGGCGGCGCCGGCCTGATCCGGACCGGACGGTATCAGTCCCGGCTGGCACCGCCGGCGCGAAAGCGTGCATCGTTTCTACGCCCGCCAGGGTTACGAGGAATCGCCCAAGTATCTGATGAAGCGGCTGGTTTGAGCCGACCGGCCGGCTTCGGGCGCAAGCCGTCGGCGGATTTCGTGCTAATCGCTTGATTCCGCTATAATTCCGCGCTTTGTCATTGCCGCCGTCTGCAAAGGTCGCCCATGAGCCTGCCCGCCCATCAACTGGAACTGTTGTCGCCCGCCAAGAGCGTCGAAATCGGCCGCGAGGCGATCCTGCACGGCGCCGACGCGGTGTATATCGGCGGGCCGAGCTTCGGCGCGCGCCACAACGCCTGTAACGAGGTGAGCGAGATCGTCGAACTGGTGAAGTTCGCCCACCGTTACCACGCGCGCATCTTCACCACGCTCAACACCATCCTGCACGACGCCGAGCTGGAGCCGGCACAGAAGCTGATCTGGCAGCTGTACGACGCCGGCGTCGACGCGCTGATCATCCAGGACATGGGCCTGCTGGAGCTCGACCTGCCGCCGATCCAGCTGCACGCGTCGACCCAGTGCGACATCCGCACCCCGGAGAAGGCCAAGTTCCTGTCCGACGCCGGTTTCTCGCAGGTGGTGCTGGCGCGCGAATTGACCATTCCGCAGATCCGCAAGGCGGCCGACGCGGTCGGTACCGATGCGACCATCGAGTACTTCATCCACGGCGCGCTGTGCGTGGCGTTCTCCGGCCAGTGCTTCATCAGCCACGCCGACACCGGTCGCAGCGCCAACCGCGGCGACTGCTCGCAGGCCTGTCGCCTGCCCTACACGCTGACCGACAACAACGGCGGCGTGGTGGCGTTCGAGAAGCACCTGCTGTCGATGAAGGACAACAACCAGACCGCCAATATGGCGGCGCTGATCGACGCCGGGGTGCGTTCGTTCAAGATCGAGGGGCGCTACAAGGACGTCAGCTACGTCAAGAACATCACCTCGCACTACCGGCTGCTGCTCGACGAGATCCTCGAGACCCGCCCGGAGCTGGCGCGCGCATCGAGCGGCAGTAGCGAGATCTACTTCGACCCGAATCCGGAAAAGACCTTCAACCGCGGCGGCACTGACTACTTCGCCACCGGCCGCAAGATCGACATCGGCGCGTTCGACTCGCCGAAGTTCGTCGGCGTGCCGATCGGCCACGTCACCCGGGTCGGCCAGGACTGGCTGGAGCTGGAAACCGCCGAGTCGCTCGCCAACGGCGACGGCCTCAACTTCATGCAGAAGCGCGAGGTGATCGGCGTGCCGGCCAACACCGTGCAGCACATGGGCCAGGGCGAGGACGGCGAGCTCTGGCGGGTGTGGCCGAACGAGCCGGCGGCATTGGTCGGCCTCAGGGTCGGCACCACCATTAACCGCAACCGCGACCACGCCTGGGAGCTGGCGCTGCTGAAGAAGTCGGCCGAACGCCGCATCGGCGTGTGGCTGACTCTTACCGACAGTGCCGACGGCCTGAGCCTGACGGTCACCGACGAGGACGGCGTCAGCGCCACCGTTTCGGCCAAGCTGGCGCTCGAGCCCGCGCGCGATGCGGCGAAGGCCGAGGCCGGTTTGCGCGACAGCCTGGCCAAGCTCGGCAACACCATGTTCTTCGCCCACGACGTCAGCCTCGCGCTGGCGCAAGCCTGGTTCGTGCCGGCATCGGCGATCAACGCGCTGCGCCGCGATGCGATCGAGCAGCTGGAACAGGCGCGCCTCGCCGCCTGGCCGCGTCAGCCGCGCAAGGCACCGGTCGAGCCGCCGGTGGCGTATCCGGAAACCACGCTGAGCTACCTCGCCAACGTCTACAACCAGGCGGCCTGGCAGTTCTACCGCAAGCATGGCGTCGAAGTGATCGACGCGGCCTATGAGGCGCACCAGGAAGAGGGCGAGGTCAGCCTGATGATCACCAAGCACTGCCTGCGCTTCTCCTACAACCTGTGCCCGAAACAGGCCAAGGGCGTGAAGGGGGTGATGGGCCAGGTGCGCGCCGAGCCGATGACGCTGAAGACCGGCAACGAGACCTACACGCTGAAGTTCGACTGCCGCCCGTGCGAGATGCACGTGATGGGCAAGATGAAGAAGCACATCCTCGCCTCGCCGCCGCCGTCTGCGGTGCCGGTGACCGCGCCGTTGACCTTCTTCAAGCAGCGCCCGCAGTAAGCGCCGCCGATTAAGCCCTCCGGTAAGCGGCCCTGCTTCGTCGTAGCTGCGGCAGGGTACTGGCGGGAGCACATCGCTGGGCTTTAGCTTCTGTTTCACGCCACGCACGGCCGCCTTCGGGCGGCCGTATTGCATCATGGCACCGTGCCGATTCGGCCAATCTATACTGACCATGACGAAGGCGTAATGCCGTCGTACCAAATAACAGGACAGGGGGCGG
The DNA here is from genome assembly GCA_025989215.1 of Neisseriaceae bacterium JH1-16. Taxonomy (GTDB): domain Bacteria; phylum Pseudomonadota; class Gammaproteobacteria; order Burkholderiales; family Chromobacteriaceae; genus Crenobacter_A. Next base: position 282,829 of record JAPDNP010000005.1, read on the forward strand.
ATATGGTGGCGTTTCTGGTTGCGGCGGTGGCGGTGTTCGTCGCCTTCGTTGGGATATTAGGGCTGGCCTCGCCGAGCGGGCTGGTGAGCTTCGTCAGCGACTGGCAGTCGAAGACCGGGTTGTGGGGCGCGACCATTCTGCGCCTGTTGCTCGGTGTCGGCCTATGGCAGGTGGCACCGTTGGCGAGTTTCCCGCTGGTGTTTCACGTGCTGGCGGTGCTGTCGCTGCTCGGTGCGGTGGCGCTGCCGCTGATGGGGCTGGTGCGCTTTCGCGCAGTGCTGTTCTGGTGGACTCACCAATCGCCGGTGATGGTGCGGCTCTGGTCGGCGTTGCTGGTGGTGTTCGGCGTGTTCGTCAGCAGTGCGCTGTACGCCTGAACGCCTGTTGTGGATAAGAGGCTTGTTACCATTCCCTCTGTGGATAAGCGACTTGTCCACAGCGCAGGGTGACGGGTTTCACTGATCGCAACAACGCCCCGCGATGCGGGGCGTTGGAATGATTAGCGTGGTACGACTGGGGTCCACGGCACCGGACAGCTCGGTGTGTACGGGTAGTACTGGCCGTTGGCGCCGCAGTAATACCAGGAGCCGGCCGGCGGAGGCGGGGCGGCCGGAGCCACCGGCACGGCCGGGATGTACGGGTCCGGGTACGGGTAGACCGGTTGGGTATAGAAGTACCAGGCGCCGCCGACGACCCACCACCAGCCAAGGCGGCCGCCGTAGTAGCCGTGATGCCAGTAGCCGCCGTGCCAGCGCTCGATGTCGCGCGGGTGGAAACCGCCGTGCCAACCGTCGCCTCGCCAACCGTCGCCACGCCAACCGCCGTGCCAGCGCCAGTCGTCGCGGTGGCCCCAGTCGCCGTGATGACCGTCATGCCAGTCACCCTGCCAACGAGGTTCGGCCAAGGCGGTGGGAGCTTGTACGGCGGCCAGGATGGTCAGCAGGCTCAGGCTGGCCAGGCGTAGTGTGATCTTCATCGTGATGTCCTCGCTGGAGGCGCGGTGGGCTCGGGCTTACTGGGCCGGCTTCGCCTCGTGTTCCTCATGAGGGTGGCGCGGCAGCGTAGCAGCGTCGAAGGTTTGTTTCTGCTGCGTCGTCAGCTGAGCGTAGAAGGTCTGCGTAGCGTCGAGGCGCTGTCCCATCATGATCTCATGTCGTTTCAGCTCTTTCAGGTGCAGCGCCATCCGGTCCGGTGCCGTCATCCTGGCCAGGTCCTCGCGGCTCGGCTCCTCTGGACGCGAACCCGGTTTCATCGCGTTGCTGTAGCGCTGCCAAGCGGCTTCCTGGTTCGGCTGCAGCTTGAGCTGGTCGTGCAGTTCCTGCTGGCGCTTGGCCATCAGCGCTTCGCGCTGTGCCGGGTCCATGTGGTGGAAATACTTCTGCTGCGGGGCGGGCTGGGTCGCATCGGCGGCCAGTACCGGGGCGGCGACACTGCCGGCCAAGAGGCCGACGATCAGCAGCTTGTTCAACACATTCATGATGGACTCCTTGAAGGTTGGCGGACGGCCAGTTGCCGTCCTGCTGCTATGCAGTGTGGTCGATAGATGTAAAGCAAGTTTTGCCTGTCGGCGGCAAATGATTGCGAAGTGTTAAGGAGGTATGGCTCAGCAAAAACGGCAGCCCGGGGGCTGCCGTTGTCGTGTTGGCCGAAGCCGGGTCAATAAGCGAGCAGATCGAGCACCTGGCTGCCGCTTGCCCCGACCAGTCGCAGTCGCGCCGGGTCGGCGTTGGCAGGCTGCAGCGCCAGGCCGGTGTAACTGCCGTCGACCCCGGCACCGCAACCCTGCAACGTGAAGCTGGCCGACAGGGCGCTGCCGTAGCTGACGTTGCCGTTGAGCTGGCCGCTGATTGTGCAGCTGCCGCCGCCGGATAGGGCACCGTTGGCGGCGATGCTGAAGTCGAGCGGCTGTTGTCCGGCGACCGCGCTATAGCTGCCAGCCAGTGCCGCCAGGGTCGGGGCGGGACTGGTGTCGGGGTTGGCGCCGCTGGCGAAACTGGCCGATACCGCCGCACCGTTGGCGGTTGGCGGCACGCGCTGCACGCTGTTGCCCGGGCCGAGCTTGTACAGCGCGGCGGTCGGTTCGTTATCGCTGGTCGAGACCAGCAGGTAGCCCTGACCGTTGCTGACATAGGCTTCACCGTAGTTGCCGGCCGGGTCGCCGCTGAGCACGCCCGCTTGGGCGCCGTTACTCGGGGTGCCGCTGACGCTGCTGGCCGGGGCATCGCCGCCACCGGAGGAGCAGGCGGCGAGCAGGGTCACGAGAAAGAGGGGGGCATATCGTTTCATTATGCGCTCCCGCTTATTTCAGCAGCGACTGCAGCTTCAGGCGCACCGCTTCGACCTGATAACGGCTGGCCTGCGGCACACCCTGCATCGGCGTTACTGCAATGCCGAGTTTTTGACTAAGCACATTGCCTTCGGATTTCGGATTGTTGTCTTTCGGCACGACGGTACCGCTTGGCAGGGTATTCGCGTTGCTGGCCACACCGTTGCTGACCAGGCCGATGCCCGGCTTGCCCTGGATGGCCGCCAGCGACTGGCCGTAATAACCGGCTGCGAGCGGGTTCTGCGACAGGTCGGCGTAGAACGCCGGTGCGTAGTCGGTGGCGGTCCCCATCTGGGTCAGGATGAACGGCAGGCTGCTGCCCGATCCGGCGGTAAAGAGCGGGATGTTGACGTTCAGACCGGTGGCTGGCGGCAGCAGGCGGCCGCCCGCCTTGCTCTGGTTGGCCTGCAGCATGGCGACCAGTTTCACCACTATGGTACCGATTTCGTAGGCATGGGCGCTCTGGTTGCCGGCCACGCTGGCGAAAGCGGTGATGGTTGGGATTGCGTCGTTGAAAGCAATGGCCGGTAGGCCGCGGTTGATCGCGTAGTAGGCGTTGCTGACGGTGCCGGAACTCATATTGACCATGCCGGTGTTGGCGCCCTCGTTTGGACCGGAGATCACCAGGTCCGGGGCCTTGCCGAACACCTGCGGGGCGGCAACGTCGAGGCCGTACAGGCAGGCCATGGTCGGGGTGCCGTTGACATAGTAGACGCTGGCATCGTCCGGCGCGGTGCCGACGCCGGCGGCGCCAGCGCTTAGGGCCTTGTCAGTCACGCCACGCTCGTTGGCGGTAACGGCCGGAATCGGCGCCAGGAAGTTCATCGCACCGCCCTTGCCCGACTGGTTGTCGGCGGGGGAGGACACGATCACGTTATGGCCGGCGGCCTTCAACTGCAGCGCGGTGGCGCGCAGGTTGGCGGCGGTGAAGCCGTCGTCGTTACACATCAGGATGTTCAGCGCGTGCGCAGTCGGGGCGCTCAGGGCGGCCAGCAACGGCAGCCAGATCAGCGGCTTGGCGGGTTTCATATTGGAACAGTACTCGCAGCGGTTGATGGAAATGTCATTCTGGGAAGCGGGCGATGCGGCACGAACACCCCGGATGGAGGTTGTGGCGGCGGCCTGCTTGTGGCAGGGGCGGCCAGACGCACGACGAACGGCGGCGACACGTCATCGAACGGTGTGGTACGGGGTGGCGGCTTAGTATCTTTGCGTCGAGACAATAGGCCGTGATGATGACGTGCCGATGACAAGGCAATGACATCGACAAATGGATAGAACGGCGACGAAACCGCAGAAAACCGCCGTCGAGGCGACCCGTTAGCGGCCAGAACGGGGTAATTCAGCGATCGGGACGGGTCGTTCTTATTTTAGATAATCGCGTAAATTAGCTGCTGAATCCGGAATTAACCCGATAAATGACGACAAATTCATCGGCCAACAGGGTTTGTCATCCCCGATAGATGTGTTACGGTAAAAAACGATTCCCACCCGGGCCGCGCTGCGTTCGGGAACATGGGCTCACTCTGTTACACAGCCGGGCAGGCTGTGCACTTCGGCGCCTCGGCGCCGTCCGTTTCGTCCCGTTTGGAGCGCCACGCTCCTGTCAGGGCTTTCATCTGGCAGCTCATGCAGTTGTCGCGATCATTACAGCGATCGGGTGTCGTCGTCGGCACCCTTCGCCAAGGAGGACGCACATGCAGAACAGAGCGGGTTTTGCGCGCTACCGCGGCCGGCTGGCATTGGCCGGCGCGCTGGTGGCGCTGGTCTGGGCCTGGTACGGCTCGGCCATGCTCGCCCCCTATCACGAGGACCTGGTCTATCTCGCCCGTCAGCACCTGTGGCTGGTGGCGGTGTCGATGAGCTGGGCGCTGGTTATCGGCCTGGTCAGTGGCGTGCTGTTGAGCCGGCCACGACTGCGCCGCTGGGCTGAGCCGGTGATGCAGCTGTTCAACATCGGCAACACCCTGCCGCCGATGGCGGTGCTGGCGCTGGCGATGGTGGTGCTCGGCGTCGGCGACCATCCGGCCATCGTGGCGCTGTGCCTAACCTCGCTGTTGCCGATCGTGCGTAGCACCTACAGCGGCCTTGCGGCGGTACCGGCGGCGCTGACCGAGGCGGCCGACGGCATCGGCATGACCGCCTGGCAGCGGCTGACTCGCGTCGAGCTGCCCACCGCGCTGCCTTACATCGTGTCGGGGGTGCGGGTGGCGTTGGCGATCAATGTCGGCACCGCGCCGCTGGCCTTCCTGATCGGCGCCAGCAGCTTCGGCGAGCTGATCTTCCCGGGCATCTACCTCAACCAGCCCGACGCGCTGTTCATCGGCGCGGCCGCCACCGCCCTGGTCGCCTTCGTGCTCGACTACCTGGTCGCGGCGCTGGGGCGGCGTCTGACCCCGGGCCTCGCCGCCTGAGAAGCGGCCCACGATCTGCTGCACTCGGGTGATCCTGCGTTGAAATGCCGCTCAACATGCTCATGGACTCGGTGTCCATTCCGCTGTTTCGCGTCATTTCGCCTTGTCTGACCCTTCGTTCGCGAGATCGTGAACCGCTTCTTGGTTCTCGCGGTCGCCGGCCTCGTCCGGCGGCCATCCGTCATCCCCATCCAAGAGGAGGACGCATGTTCCGATTCTCCCGCTGGCGGCGCGCTTGTGCCGCCCTGTTGCTGGCCCTCGCCGCCACCCCGGCGCTGGCGCTGACCATCGGCAGCAAGAACTTCACCGAGCAGAGCCTGCTGTCGTCGCTGACCGCGCAGTATTTGGCCGCCCAGGGCTACCCGGTCAGCCAGAAGACCGACCTTGCCACCGTGCTGATGCGCACCGCGCTGGAAAACCGCCAGCTCGACCTGGTGTGGGACTACACCGGCACCGCCTTGCTGGTCTACCACCATGTCGACGCGCCGAGCGACGCGCAGGCCGCCTGGCAGCAGGCGCACGATCTGGATGCGCTCAAGGGGCTGGTGTGGCTGAACCCGGCCAAGATGAACAACACCTACGCGTTCGCGATGCAACGCCAGGTGGCCGAGGCGCGTGGCATCCGCAGCCTGTCGGACATGGTGCGGGCGATGCAGGCGGACGAAGCGGCCGGCAACAAGCCGTGGCAGTTCGGCTTCGACCCGGAATTCGCCGGGCGCAGCGACGGCCTGAAGCCGATGCAGGCACGCTACGGTTTCGCGTTGGCACGGCCGCAGGTCCGCCAGATGGACGCCGGCCTGGTCTACAACGCGATCCGCGACGGCTTCGTGCCGGTTGGGCTGGTGTACACCACCGACGGGCGCATCAAGGGCTTCGACCTGACCGTGCTGGAGGACGACCGCCACTACTTCCCGAGCTACTCGGCCACCCCGGTGGTGCGCGCCGAGGTGCTGGCGGCCAACCCCAAGTTGGCCGAACAGCTCAACACGCTGTCGGCACTGCTCAGCAACGACGCCATCAGCGCGATGAACGCCCAGGTCGACATCGAGCACAAGCCGGTGGCCGAGGTGGCGCGCGCCTTCCTCGCCGCCCACGGCCTGATCTGAGGAGCGCCACATGGACACCCTGCACTATCTGTTCGACCACCCGGCCTATCTCGCCGGCCTGACCTGGCAGCACCTCAAGCTGGTGGGGCTGGCGGTGGGCCTGGCGATGCTGATCGGCGTGCCGCTCGGTATCGTCATCGTGCGCTTCAAGGCGCTGGCCGCGCCGGTGCTGAGCATCGCCACCATCATCCTGACCATCCCGTCGATCGCGCTGTTCGGCCTGATGATTCCGCTGTTCTCGCGCTTCGGCCACGGCATCGGCCTGGTGCCGGCGGTGACCGCGGTGTTCCTGTACGCGCTCTTGCCGATCGTGCGCAACACCCACGCGGCGTTCAGCCTGATCGAGCCGGGCATCCGCGAGGCCGGCCGCGGTCTCGGCATGAGCTTCTGGCAGCGCCTGTATCTGGTGGAGCTGCCGCTGGCGGTGCCGCTGTTGTTTGCCGGCGTGCGCACCGCGGTGGTGATGAACATCGGCGTGATGGCGATCGCCAGCCTGATCGGCGCCGGCGGCCTCGGCACCCTGATCCTGCACGGCATCAGCCAGAGCGATGTGCGCCAGCTGATCGCCGGCGCCCTGCTGATCAGCGTGCTCGCCATCGTCTGCGATGCGTTGTTGAACCTGGCCCAGCGCGGCCTGACCCCGAAAGGACTGCGACCATGATCCGACTCGAACAACTCACCAAGCGCTTCGCGCAGAAGCACGGCCAGAGCGTCACCGTGGTCGATAGCGTCGACCTGCAGGTGGCCCGCGGCGAGATCTGCGTGCTGCTGGGCGCCTCCGGCTGCGGCAAGACCACCACGCTGAAGATGATCAACCGGCTGATCACGCCCAGCGAGGGCCGGGTGCTGATCGACGGCGCCGATACCCGCGACATCGACACGGTGACGCTGCGTCGCCGCATCGGCTACGTGATCCAGCAGATCGGCCTGTTCCCCAATATGACCATCGAGGACAACATCACCGTGGTGCCGCGCTTGCTCGGCCTCGACAAGGCCGCCTACCGCAATCGCGCCCGCGAGTTGATGGCGCTGGTGCAGATGGACCCGGCTCACTTCCTGAAGCGCTATCCGAAGGAATTGTCCGGCGGCCAGCAGCAGCGCATCGGCGTGATCCGCGCGCTGGCGGCCGACCCGCCGGTGCTGCTGATGGACGAGCCGTTCGGCGCGGTGGACCCGATCAACCGCGAGTCGATCCAGGCCGAGTTCTTCGCGCTGCAGCGCGAATTGAACACCACGGTGCTGATGGTCAGCCACGACATCGACGAGGCGATCAAGCTGGGTGACAAGGTGGCGGTGTTCCGCCAGGGCCGCATCGTGCAATGCGCCAGCCCGGACACGGTGCTGGCCGAGCCGGCCGACGACTTCGTCGCCAGCTTCGTCGGCCACGACCGCATCCTGAAGCGCCTGTTGCTGGTGCAGGCCGGCTCCTTGGCCGAACAGGGCGGCGAGCCGGTATTGAGCGAGGCCGCCAGCGAGGCGGAACAGCGCGCGGCGCTGGGCGAACGCCGCCATCGCGCGCTGCCGGTGATCGACGCAGCCGGCCGTGCCCAGGGCTATGTGGCGACCGGGCGAGCCGGCCTGCAGCCGTTCCGCGCCATCGCTCGCGCCGACGAGGACCTGCGCGTGGTGCTGGCGCGGCTCTACGAACACCGCCTCGACTGGCTGCCGGTGCTCGACGCCGACCAGCGCTATCTCGGCCGGGTCAGCCAGCGCCAGATCGCCGATTACCTGGGCGCGCCCGTCTAGCGGCGGGCTCCGCGACAGCGGCCGTCAGCGTCTAAGGTGTTACGTGGGCGGCGTGTCGCCGCCCTCCAAGCAACCGGGAGGCAGACATGAGCAAGCGAGTGAACGACGAGGGCCTGGACCTGATTTTCCGCCAGGCCCGTACCCACAACGCCTGGCTGAACCAGCCGGTGTCCGATGCCACGCTGCGCGAACTGTACGACCTGATGAAGTGGGGGCCGACCAGCGCCAACTGCAGTCCGGCGCGCATCGTGTTTCTGCGCAGCGCCGAGGCCAAGCAGCGGCTGCTGCCGGCGCTGGCGCCGGGCAACGTCGACAAGACGATGAGCGCGCCGGTGACGGCGATCATCGCCTACGACGCGAAGTTCTACGAGGCGCTGCCCAAACTGTTCCCGCACGCCGATGCCCGCGCCTGGTTCGTCGACACCCCGGAGTTGGCCGAAGTGACTGCCAAGCGCAACAGCTCGCTGCAGGGCGCCTATTTCATGATCGCCGCGCGCTCGCTGGGGCTCGACTGCGGGCCGATGTCCGGTTTCGACAATGCCAAGGTCGACCACGAGTTCTTCCCGGCCGACCCGGTCAAGAACAGCTTCCAGCAGGAATACTTCGCCGACAGCCACATCAAGTCGAACTTCCTGTGCAATCTCGGCTACGGCGACCCATCCCAGCTGTACCCGCGCAGCCCGCGTCTCGACTTCGACGAGGCCTGTCAGCTGCTGTGACTGTCTACTGGTCAAGAACCTGATCACGATCTCGCGAACGAAGGGAGCGCCCGGGCGAAATGACGCGAAGAAGCGGAATGTACTTATCGAGTAGATCCGCATGTTGAGTGGCATTTCAATGCAGGATCACCCGGGTGCAGCAGATCGTGAGCAGGTTCCAAGGAGAACCCGATGAAGCTCTACTATTCCCCCGGTGCCTGCTCGCTGTCCGCGCACATCCTGCTGACCGAGACCGGCCTGCCTTGCGAGCTGGAGGCGGTGGACCTGCGTGTTCAGCCGCACCGTACCGCAGGCGGCGCCGACTACAGCGGCATCAATCCCAAGGGCTATGTGCCGGCGCTGCAGCTGGATGACGGCACGCTGTTGACCGAATGCGTGGCGATCGCGCTGTACCTGGCCGACCAGGCGCCGCAGCACCGGCTGGCGCCGCCGCACGGCACGCCGGCGTTCTACTGGCTGATCGAGTGGCTGGACTTCACCGCCACCGAGATCCACAAGGGCTTCTCGCCGCTGTGGAACCCCGCCGCCGGCGCCGACGAGAAAGCCGGGGCGCAGCAACGGCTGGAGCGGCGCCTCGGCTGGCTCGACGGTCAGCTGGCCAGCAAGGAATACCTGCTGGGCGATTACAGCATCGCCGATGCCTATCTGTTCACCGTGCTCAACTGGGCCAACTACCTGAAGCTGTCGCTCGCTCCGTGGCCGGCGGTGCAGGCCTATGTCGAGCGCGTCGCCGCTCGCCCGGCGGTGCAGCAGGCGATGTCGGCCGAAGGGCTGCTGGGCTGAGGGCTGGTGTTGCATCGTGCCGTCGACGCCCCGCTTGCGGGGCGTTTGTCTTGGTGTGCCGGCTTGGCGATACTGCGGGCTTGCCCTTGGCCGAACGCGCGGTCTTGCCGCTGATGCCCGCCTTTCGGCCAACCTTGCCCATCTTCTACCGGAAACCCCGACCGATGTCCGACTCCCCGCTGCTCGATCTCGCCCCGCTGTCCGCCGCCCTGCAACGCTTCGCCGACGAGCGCGACTGGCAGCGTTTCCACACTCCGCGCAACCTGATGCTGGCGCTGACCGGCGAGGTCGGCGAGCTGGCCGAGATCTTCCAGTGGAAGAGCGACGCCGAGTGCGCCCGGCTCGGCGATGATGCGGCCAGCTGGACCCATCTCAACGAGGAGCTGGCCGACGTGCTGCTGTATCTGGTGCGCCTGTCCGACGTGCTCGGCGTCGACCTCGACGCGGCGGTGCGCGACAAGCTGGTGAAGAACGCACAAAAATACCCCGTTCCGTCGCCGCAATAAGGCGATCTGCCCCTATGGCATAAAGATGTCATAGTCTCTATGCTGGTACGGCAGTCAATTCGTCAATTGCATTGAAAGGGGATGTAATGAACCAGATCGATTGGAGCAATTGGCACGCCATTGCCGTCCAGCTTGGGCTCAAGGCCATCGGCGCGCTGCTGTTCTGGGTGATCGGCCGCTGGCTGATCCGTTTCGCCGCCGGCCTGCTCGACCGGCAACTGGCCCGGCGCGGCGTCGACGCCACGCTGGTGCGCTACGTGCATTCCTTCCTGTCGGTGTCGCTGACCATCCTGCTGGTGATCGGCATCCTCGGCTACCTCGGCGTCGAGACCACCACCTTCGCCGCGGTGCTCGCCGCTGCCGGCGTGGCGATCGGCCTGGCGTGGAGCGGCTTGCTCGCCAACTTCGCCGCCGGCCTGTTCCTGATCGTGCTGCGGCCGTTCAAGGTCGGCGACATCATCAGCGCCGCCGGCGTCACCGGCACCGTCACCGAGATCGGTCTGTTTGCCACCACCATCGACACCCCGGACAACGTCAAGACGCTGGTCGGCAACAACAAGCTGTTCTCCGACAACATCCAGAACTACAGCGCCAACGCCTTCCGCCGTGTCGACCTTAAGGCGCAGCTGGCCGCGGGTGCCGACCATGCGCAGGCGATCGCGCTGCTGCGCGACAAGCTGGCCGCCATTCCCAATGTGTTGGCCGAACCGAAGCCGGACGTGGCGCTGTTGGAGTTCACCCCGCTCGGCCCGGTGCTGGCGGTGCGCCCTTATTGCAAGCCGGCCGACTACTGGCAGGTGTACTTCGACACCAACCTGGCGATCCGCGAGGAGCTGGGCCGTGCGGGCTTCCCGGCCCCCGAGCAGGCGCTGGTATTGCGGCAACTTTGATGCTGTCAGGGTAGCTAAGCCGCTGCTTTGGCAGCGGCTTTTGCTTTTGGTCAGGTTTCTGTCCAAAAAGCGACATCCACCCTGTTGCAGCGGGGGCAATCTGTTTTAAAATCCCGCAGTTTTGTTCGGAACATCCCCATGACCCAGACGCTGAACCACGCTGCACTGCCGCAGACCTCCCGAGACGGAGGGGTTGGGCCGTTGCTGGCGTCCTCGGTGTTCCGAGCCCTTAGTGTTTCCAGAAAATAAGCTCCTGAACGGGGGCTTTTTTTTTTGGCCGAAATTTGACGAGACGAGCAAGAAGGAAAGCGAAGCCATGGCCAATCCACTCTACCGAAAGCACATCATTTCGATCCCGGACTTCAGTCGGGAGGAACTGGAACTCGTCGTGGATACCGCCGGGCGGTTGAAGCACTCGCCGCGCAATGACCTGCTCAAGGACAAGCTGATCGGCAGCTGTTTCTTCGAACCGTCCACCCGCACCCGCCTGTCGTTCGAGACCGCGGTGCAGCGTCTGGGCGGCAATGTGATCGGCTTTGCCGACGGCGGCAACACCTCGGCGAAGAAGGGCGAGACCCTGGCCGACTCGATCAAGATCATCGGCTCCTACACCGATGCGGTGGTGATGCGTCACCCGAAGGAAGGCGCGGCGCGCCTGGCGAGCCAGTTCTCGGCGGTGCCGGTGATCAACGGCGGCGACGGCTCCAACCAGCACCCGACCCAGACCCTGCTCGACCTGTTCACCATCAAGGAAACCCAGGGCACGCTGGAAAACCTGACCGTCGCCTTCGTCGGCGACCTGAAGTACGGCCGCACCGTGCACTCGCTGACCCAGGCGTTGTCGCAGTTCAACTGCCGCTTCTACTTCGTGTCGCCCGAGGCGCTGGCGATGCCGGACTACATCTGCGAGGAGCTGGACGAGAAGGGCGTGCAGTACACCCTGGTCAGCAGCCTGGACGACGTGATTCCGCAGGTCGACATCCTGTACATGACCCGGGTGCAGCGCGAGCGCTTCGACGAGGCCGAATTCAAGAAGATCCAGGGGAAATACGTGCTGCGCGCCGACATGCTGGCCAATGCCCGCACCAATCTGAGGGTGCTGCACCCGCTGCCGCGCGTCGACGAGATCGCCACGGATGTCGACAGTACACCGCATGCCTACTACTTCGAGCAGGCCAAGAACGGCGTGTACGCACGTCAGGCGCTGCTGGCGCTGGTGCTGAACGAAACCGTCTGAGCAGCCCCCAACGGATAGCGAATCAAAGGAACTGACATGCAATACACCCGTACCGTCGAAGCCCTCAAGGAAGGCACCGTCATCGATCACCTGCCGGCAGGTCAGGGCATGAAGATTCTGCGCCTGTTCAAGCTGGCCGAAACCGGCGAACGCGTCACCGTGGGGCTGAATCTGTCGAGCCGCCACATGGGCGCCAAGGACATCATCAAGGTGGAGAACATCGCGCTGACCGAGGAGCAGGCCAACGAGCTGGCGCTGTTCGCGCCGCGCGCCACCGTCAACGTGATCGAAAACTTCGAGGTGGTGAAGAAGCACCAGCTGGAACTGCCGGAGACGATCGAGGGGATTTTCGACTGCCCGAACTCCAATTGCATCTCGCACGGCGAGCCGGTGAAGAGCTTTTTTTACGTCAAGCCGACCGCTACCGACACGAAAATGAAATGCAAGTATTGCGAAAAGGTGTTCAGTAAGGATATTGTAGCGGAAGTGAAGTAAGCGCTTGGTTGTCGACAGACACACCGACGCGCCGCACAGGTTTACGGAGAAGCTGTACAAGAAGCGCTGCTACAACGGCGTAAAAAAGAAGGAGGGCGCCACGGGTCACCGTGGCGCTTTTCATTTTCACGGCCGACCGTCGGCTTGCATTGACCGACGGTGACTGCCAGAGTTCCTGCATGTTGCGGTTTCCTCCCCTCTCCTCCCTGTTCCATCGCTGGCGACTGCGCGCCGCGCTGACGGACCTGGCCGCCGCCGCCGTGCTCGGTGTGGCAGGCGCGCTCGCCACCATCCTGTTCCGCGAACTGCTGTACCTGATCGAGTCGCTGCTGGCCGACGAGCCGCGCAACGGCCTGGTCAGCCTGGCGCGTTCGCTCGCGCCGTGGCAGCGCGTCACCGTGCCGCTCATCGGCGGGCTGATCGCCGGCGTGATCCTGCAGAAGGGCCTGGCACTCGCGCGCGGCTCGGCCACCGGCGACTATATGGAGGCGGTGCGGGTCGGCGACGGCCGGCTCGGGCTGCGCACCACGCTGGTGAAGAGTTCCTCGTCGCTGCTGTCGATCGCCTCGGGCAGCTCGATCGGCCGCGAGGGCTCGATGGTGGCGCTGGCCGCGCTGGTCGGCTCGCTGGCCGGCCAGCTGCGCCGCCTGCCCAATTACCGGCGCCGGCTGTGGGTGTCGTGCGGCGCCGCCGCCGGCCTCGCCTCGGCCTATCACGCGCCGCTGGCGGCGGTGCTGTTCGTCGCCGAGATCGTCTGGGGCCGGCTGCACGTGCGCCGGCTGGTGCCGCTGGTGGTGGCGGCGGTGCTGGCCAGCAGTACCGTCTACCAGTTGTTCGGCTACGAGCCGGTCTACCACCTCGCCGCCCTGCCGGCGCTGTCGCTATGGCAGCTGCCCGGCTACTGCCTGATCGCACTACTGGTCGGCGCGGCGGCGCCGGCCTATATCGCGCTGTTGGAGCGCGCGCACCGGCTGTTCGGCCGACTGCCCTTGGCGCTGCCGTGGCGGATGGCGGCAGGCGGCCTGCTGGTCGGCCTGTTGTCGCTGGTCTATCCGGAGGTGTGGGGCAACGGCTACAGCACGGTGACGCGGCTGCTCAACGAGCCGCTCGCCTGGCAGCTGGTGCTGGGCATCCTGCTTGCCAAGCTGGTCGCCACCGCGGCCAGTACCGGTTCCGGCGCGGTCGGCGGCGTGTTTACCCCGACGCTGTTCGTCGGCGCGGCGCTCGGCACGCTGGCCGGATTGGCGGCCAATGCGCTGTGGCCCGGCGCGCTGTCGCTGGCGGTGTGCACGCTGGTCGGCATGACCGCCTTGCTCGCCGGCGCCACCCAGGCGCCGCTGATGGCGATGCTGATGCTGTCGGAGATGACCGGCCAGTACGCGCTGCTGCTGCCGGTGGTGCTGGCGGCGGTGCTGGCGGTGGCGGTGAGCCGCTTGCTCGGCGGCGGGTCGATCTATCCGCGCTGATCAGGGTGGCCGAACGGGCACAAGCCTGTGGGTTGCTGCGGGACTGTTGGGGTGCACGAGTGCAAGTGGCGATTAGCGCCTGTTGAAGGGTGGGGCGTTTACGCGCCGTAACCCATTGTGCTTTTCGGCCAACGTTGGTGAGGAAGGTTGCAGCGCCGGTCCCGCCCGGCGGGGCGGGTTACTTTCTTTTGTCTCGCCAAAAGAAAGTAGCCAAAGAAAATGCGACCCCAGTGCGCTGGCCTACGGCTTCCCTCGCGCCTGCCAAGCGGCCAGGCGCCGCCGAACTCGCGGGCGGCTACCGTCCGCCCACTCGAACAAGCGGCGGCTTAAGACCTGGCCGCTTGACGATCGCTCGGCAGCGCAAAGGGGACGGGCAGGATGATTGCGACAGTTCTGATTGCTGAGACATGAAGCGCTGTTAGGTCTGCTGATCGAGGTGCCAAGGTTGGCCGAAAGCGGTTCGGTTTGAGGGGATGACTTAGCTGGCTTTCGGCCAACCTTGAGGCTTATCCACAGTGAAGCGCTATCGGGCCGCTTTATCCACAACCAGAGCCCCTCCAGTCTCCGCTGATTTCGCGAGTTCCATTCACGGGGCAGCCGACAACCACCCTATCGCCCTTCGACGCCGCCGAGGAAGGCACGGCTAACGGGGACGTCGGCGAGCACTGTCCGAGTGCCGGCGTTAGCCGGTGCGAGTTGCGCAGCCGCCCGTTGGCCGTGGCGCCCGCGGGGCAGCCCGCACAGCGGGCCGGTGTCGTGGGGTCGTCTTTAGCTGCCAGCAACTTCGTTGTCTTTGGGTACTTTGACGAAGCAAAGAAAGTACCGCGCCAATCGGGTGAGACCGACAAGGCCACGATTCTCACCAACGTTGGCCAAAATCACCGAAGTACGGCTTCACACATCCATGGGTGCAAGCCCGGCGCCCACAAAAAAAAAGCGACCAACCGGCCGCTTTCTTCACGTCAGATCCACGTCTTCGGCCAACCTTCAGCCGCGTTGCTCTGCCAGCCGCCGCCGCGGCGCCCGCGCCAGCTGCCACACGCACAGCAAGCCGGCGAATCCCGCGCCCGCCAGGCACACTCCGTACCAGCCAGCCGCCGCATAGGCGACGCTAGCGGCGCTGGAGCCGGCCGCACCGCCGATGAAGTAGCTGGTCAGGTAGACGGTGGTGATGCGGCTGCGCATCTCCGGCGCTAGCGTATAGATCACGCTCTGGTTGGAGATGTGCAGGCCCTGCACGCCGATGTCGAGCAGTAGTACCCCGACCAGCAGCGCCACCAGCGAGTGCGCGCCCAGCGCGATGAAGGCGAACGATAGCAGGATCGCCCCGCTGCACAGCACCGTCGCCACCCCGCCGCGGCCGCGGTCGGCCAGCCGCCCGGCGAAGCCGGCCGACAAGGCACCGGCGGCGCCGGCCAGGCCGAACGCGCCGATCTCGCCTTCCGAGAAACCGTACGGCGGCTGGCTGAGCAGGAAGGTCAGCCCGGTCCAGAACACGCTGAAGCAGGCGAACGCCAGCGCACCGTACAGCGAGCGCTCGCGCAACGCCGACTCGGTGCGGATCAGCGTGCCCAGGGATTTCAGCAGCGCGCCGTACTGGAACGGGATGTCGCGCTGATCGCGCGGCAGCGCCCGCGCCAGGCCCAGCGTCAGCAGCGCCACTAGCACCGCGGCGGCGATGTACACCGCGCGCCAGCCGGCCAGCTCGGCGATCAGCCCGGACACGGTGCGTGCCAGCAGGATGCCGAGCAGCAGGCCGCTCATCACCGTGCCGACCACCCGGCCGCGCTGGCGCTCGTCGGAGAGCGAGGCGGCGAACGGCACCAGCAGCTGTGCCGAGCAGGACGTCATGCCGACCAGCACGCTCGCGGCGGCAAACGCGCTGAAGCCGGGGCTGAACGCGGCGATCAGCAGCGCGCCGACGCTGGCGGCCAGCAGGCCGACGATCAGCCGGCGGCGGTCGAGCGCGTCGCCCAGCGGTACCACCAGCACCAGGCCGATCGCGTAGCCGATCTGGGTCAGCGTCACCAGGTAGCCGACGCTGGCCGGCTGGCGGCCGAAGCTGGCCGCGATGGTCGCCAACAGCGGCTGGGAGTAATAGAGACTGGCGATGATCGTGCCACATGCGATAGCGAACAGCAGGACCAAGGGCCGGGACAGGTGATGCGGGGTGGGGGTCATTGCAGCTTCATTCACAGGTTGGAAACCGCCGGCCGGCCTGGGCACGGCGACCGGTCGTATTGGACGAGATGCCGTACCGCCGAAGCGGCGGGAGAAGGGCGCCCCCTTATCGAAAAGGGGCGGCCCATGACCGGATTGTAGAGCCGCCACCCGGGGCAGGCCATACCGGCCGTGATAATTCAGCGATGAATCGTTGTCACTCGCCCGGTACGATGCCGTGCATCGCCGCGGCGTAGCCCTCGGGGACGTAGCGACGGGTGACCAGCAACATCGCCGCCGCCGACACGGTCAGCAGCAGCCAGCCGGCGGTGAAGCTGGCACCGGCGTCGCGCAGCCAGCCGATCGCGAACGGCGCCAGCGCGGCGATGACGAAGCCGGCGCCCTGCACGAAGGCGGCCAGCTCGCCGGCGCGGCGCGGCTCGTGCAGGTGGTCGAGGGTCAGGATCAGGCTGAGCGCGAAACAGCCGCCCAGGCCGAAGCCGATCAGCATTACCCACAGCGTCGGCAGCGCGTCGGGCTGCAGGATCAGGCCGGCGAAGCCCGCCAGCTGCAGGCTTAAGCCCAACGCTAGCCACGGGCGGCGGTCGCGGCTCTTCAGCGCCAGCACCGGTAGCGACAGCGCCGCCACCACCTGGGCGGCGGTCATCAGGCCGAGCAGGCTGCCGGCGTGCTGGGCGGTCAGGCCGCGTTGCACGAAGAACGGCGGCAGCCACGCCACCATGCTGGTGTAGCCGCCGTTGATCAGGCCGAAGTACAGCGCCAACAGCCAGGCGCGGCGGTTGCGCAGCAGCGGGCCGAGGCCGCGTCCGGCACTGGCGGCCGGGGGCATTTCGCCCGGTACCGCGCGCCACACCAGCAGCGCCGCCAGCGCCAGCACGACCCAGACCCCTAGGCCGGCGTGCCAGTTGCCGCTCTGGTGCGCCACCCAGGGGCTAACCACCGCACCGAGGCCGCCGCCGCCCATGATCGCCGCCGAGTAGAGGCCCATGGTCTGCGGCAGCCGCGCGGCATAGTTGTGCTTGATCACCCCGGGCAGCAGCGCCTGGATCAGCGCCACGCCGACGCCGACCAACGCCGCGCTACCGATCAGCGCCGCACCGCTGGCGGCGCTCCAGCGCCAGCCACAGGCGGCGGCGATCACCAGCAGCGCCAGGCTGACGCCGTGGCGGTCGCCGAACAGGCGGCTGACCCGGGCGCCGGCCAGCGCGAACACGCCCATCGCCAGCACCGGCAGCGTGGTCAGCAGCCCGGCGAGCCGGAACGACAGGCCGGTGGCGGCGCGGATGTCGCCGAGCAAGGGGCTGATCGAGGTCAGCGTCGGGCGCAGGTTCAGCGCCACCAGCAGCAGCGCGGCCAGCAGCAGCGCGCCGCCGGTGCGGGCACGCGGCGCGTCGAGGACGGTCTCAGCCATGCTGCACCTCCTGCGCCCGCTGCCAGCTCTGGTAGAGATCGACGCCGTCCGGCCGCACCGGCCGGTAGTGCGCTTGCAGCGACTGCTCGGCGGCAGGCCGCGCCAGCTCGGCGTACAGCGCCGCGGTGGACAGGCCGTAGGCGGCGCCGTCCTGGTTGGAATAGGCGTAGTAGGCGTGGCGGACGCCGGCCAGGTGCATCGCCGCCAGGCACATCGGGCAGGGCTGACCGCTGGCGTACATCACCGCGCCGTCCAGCCGCGGGCTGCCGAGTGTCATGCCGGCCTGGCGCAGCGCCAACAGCTCGGCGTGGGCGGTGGGGTCGTGGCTGGCGGCGATCTGGTTGGCCGCTTCGGCCAACACCACGCCGTCGCGCACCAGCACCGCGCCGAACGGCCGTCCGCCCCGGGCGACATTCTGCTCGGCCAGCGCGATGGCGCGGCTAAGCCATTGTTCCGTTTGTTCCATCTTGTCGTACTCCTCTGGATCAAGCGAGTGTAGGCAGCCGCTTGCCTAGTGGGAAATGAAATGATTGAATGGCCTATAGTGGCATTCACACTGGAAAACCGATGCTTGATCTCACACTGCTGAAGAGCTTCGTCGCGGTGGTCGACTGCGCCAGCTTCACCCGCGCGGCCGAGCGGCTGCACCTGACCCAGTCCACCGTCAGCCAGCAGATCCGCCGCCTCGAGGAGACGGTCGGCAGGCCGCTGCTGGAACGCGGTCCGCGCTCGGTGCGCCCGAGCGAGCACGGCGAGCGGCTGCTCGGCCACGCGCGCCGGCTGGTGATGTTGGCCGAAGAGGCGGCCGACCTGTTCGGCGATGCGCCGCTCGACGAGGTGCTGCGCCTCGGCCTGCCCGAGGACTTCGCCGCCGGCCGGCTGACTCCGCTGTTGGCCGCCTTCGGCCGTGACCATCCCGGCCTGCGCCTGGAGGTGACCAGCGGCCTGAGCGGCGAGCTGCAGCGCCTGTACGACGCCGGCGAGCTCGACCTGATCCTGGTCAAGCAGCCGGCCGGCCAGCGCGCCAGCGTGGCCGCCTGGCCCGAGCCCTTGCTGTGGATCGATAGTCGCGAGCACCCGACCTTTGGCGGCGAGCCGCTGCCGCTGGCGGTGTTTCCGCCCGGCGGCCTGTACCGTGACCAGATGATCCACGCGCTGGAAGTTTTGGGGCGGCGCTGGCGCATCAGCTACTGCAGCACCAGCCTGACCAGCCTGTGCGCGGCGGTGGGCGACGGGCTGGGCGTCAGCCTGATCCCGCGTCGCGCGCTGCTGGACAGCCACCGGGTGCTGGGGCCGGACAGCGGCCTGCCGGCGGTGGAGGGCATGGAGCTGTCGTTGCAGCATCGCCCCGGCCTGTCGCCGCTGGGTCTCGCACTGGCGGCGCGGCTGGCGGCGGCGTGTCAGGACGAGGACGCGGGTGTCAGCTGAGCCGGCGCTGGATCAGTACGATGGCGAACGCGACCATGCCCAGCGCCGCCAGCAGGGTGAACAGGTCCTGGCTCGCCAGCAGCAGCGCCTGGCGGCTCAGCGTCTGTTGCAGCACGCCGAGCGCGGCGGCGTGGCTCTGCGCCAGGTCGTAGCCGAGCGACTCGAAATGGCGCTGCAGCGTGGCCAGCCAGTCGACCACCGCCGGTTCGGCCAGGTTGACGTTGGCGGCCAGGTTCACCCCCTGCTGCGCCTGGCGGTTCTGCAGCAGCACCGCGCCCAGCGAGGTGCCGAACGACATCGACAGGCTGCGCACGATGAAGCGGGTGCGGTAGCCGTGGCTGAACTCGTGGCCCTGCAGGAAGGTGTAGGTCATGCCGGCCAGCGGCAGTGCGATCAGCACCGTCAGCGTGCTGCGCAGCAGCAGCATCGGCAGCAGGTCGACCGACTCGACCTCGGCCGGCAGCCAGGTGGCCCACAGGCAGGCGAGGCCGAATACCAGGAAGCCCGCCAGCACCAGGGTGCTGCGCCGGCGCACTTTCTTCATCACGCCGAGGAAGTACAGGCTGAACGCCACGCCGATCAGCGACGAGAGCGTCATCAGCCAGCCCACCTCGGTCAGGTCGATGCCCAGACCCCGTTCGGCGAACTGCGGAAACAGATAGCTGAACGCGGTGGTGAGCAGGTAGTACATGAAGTAGAACCACAGCCCGCTGGCGAACATCGCATTGCCGAGCAGGCGCAGATTCAATAGCGGCGTCGGGTGGCGACGCTGGTGGTAGATGAAGGTGGCGAACAGGGCGAAGGCCAGCAAGCCGAACATCGCCAGCCGCAGCGGGTGGCTGAAGAAATCGAAGCGCACCTGCTGCAGCAACAGCTGCACCGCCACCAGGCCGCCGATGAAGGCCAGCAGGTGGCCGAGCTGCAGCTTCTCGTACGGGTCGGGTTCCGGGTCGGCATCGGGCAGCACCCACAGCGCCAACAGGAACAGCAAGAGCGCCGGGCCGATCGAGGCGAAGAACACCCAGGACCAGCCGTCGTATTCGACCATCTTGCTGGCGATCAAGGGGCCGATCGCCGAGCCGAACAACAGGCCGAACAGATAGACGCGGATCGCGCCGCTGCGCCGCTCCGGCTTCACCAGCAGGTTGATCAGGATGCGGGCGCTCCAGAACGCGCCGGCGCCGATGCCCTGCAAGGCGCGCGCGGCGATCAGCTGGTTCACCGAGCCGGCGTTGCCGGCGGCGAAGCCCCCCAGCGCGAACAGCAGCAGCGCGCCGCCGATGAAGCGGCGGTAGCCGAGCCAGCGCACCATCACCCCCTGCAGCAGCATGGTGGCGATGCTCATGAAGGCGTAGGCGGTGGCCGCCGCCGCGTATTCCTCCGGCGCCGCGCCGACCCCGCCCATGATCGCCGACGAGGCGAAGCTGTACAGGCTCGCCTCCATCATCTCCAGCCCGACCATGCCGCCGAGCAGCCACAGCAGCGCGCCGCGCTTGAGTGCGCGCAGCCGGCCAACACCTAGGCCGCTCATGCCTCGTCCGCTGCCGTGTCGTCGCCGTCGTCCAGCAGGCGGGTCAACAGCCCGACCAGCTGGTGGCGCTGGGCGGCGTCGAGCCGGCTGGCGAAGCGCTGCGAGGCGGCGCCGACGATGTCCAGCATCGCCGCCAGCTCGCGCTTGCCCTCGTCGGTGATGTCGACGCTGAAGCGGCGGTGGTCGTGCTCGTCGAGCCGGCGCTCGGCCCAGCCCTTGTCGGCCAGCGCGTCGACCATCTTGGTCACCTGCGCCTTGGAGACGTCGAGCAGCTCGCTGATGCCGGTCGGCGAGGTGGGCACCCCCTCGGCCTGGTCGGCGGCCAGCAGCGCCAGCGTGGCGTAATGGTTGTAGCTGATGCCGTGCGGTTGCAGCGCCTGGTTGCGCTGGCTGCGCAGCCGCTTGGTCGACAGGATCAGCAGCCGCGCCAGCAGCAGCGACTCGCGGTCGGCGGCGGGATTGAGCGCGCAGTAGGCGTCGAGGCGTTGTTCGAAGCGGGACATGACCGTCGGGACCGGAGGCGGGAATGAGTAAATAGTTTACTGGTGTACTATTTGCCGGTAAAGAAAATAATGGGGCGTCGTTGTCTCACCTTAGGCCATTCCCACCCGTCCCGGCGTGCAGCCGAACTGGCGCTGGAACGCCTCGATGAAGGCCGAGGTCGACGCGTAGCCGCTGTCGGCCGCCACCCGCGTCACCGCTTCGCCGGCCTGCAGCCGTGGCAGGGCCGCGAGCAGCCGCAGCTGCTGGCGCCAGGCGCGGAAACCCAGCCCGGTCTCGGCGCGAAAGCGCCGCGCCAGCGTGCGCTCGCTGGCGCCGACCTGGCGTGCCCAGTCTTCCATGCGGCGCTCGTCGCCCGGTTCGGCCAACAGCGCGTCGGCGAGGCGGCGCAGCCGTGGGTCGCTCGGCAGCGGCAACACCAGCCGCGCCGCTTGCAGCCTGGGCAGGCGGTCGAGCAGCACCGCCACCAGCCGGTCCACCTCGGCCGGGTCCGAGTCCTCGGCCGCCAGCGCGCTGCCGGCGGCGATCAGCTCGCGCAACAGCGGCGTCACCGTCAGCGCCTCGCAACGTTGGCCGAACGGCAAGGGCAGCGTCGCGTCCAGGTACAGGCTGCGGCACCACACCTCGTGTTCGACGCTGACGCCGTGCGCGGTGCCGGGCGGGATCCACAGCGCCTGTTCGGGAGACAGCAGGTAGCGGGCGCTCTCGGTGTCGACCTGCATCAGGCCGCGGCAGGCGTAGAGCAGTTGCGCCCAGGGGTGGCGGTGCAGCGGCACCGTCACTCCGGCCGGAATGGCGTGGGCGCGGAAGTACAGCGGGGCGGGCAGGGCGTCCCAGGTGGGGATCACCAGCCCGTCGGCGACGGACTGTCCGGTTGGCGGCATGGTGTGGCGGCTGGGCGCAAGTGGCGGTACAAGGCCGCATGATAGCGTGGCGCTCCGTTGATCTGACAAGGAGTTGACTATGAGCAGCCATGCCTCGCTCGCCCGCCTGGGCGTCCCCGAGCTGACCCGCCGCAAGGGCGCCGGCAGTCTGGTGTCGCTGACCGCCTACACCACGCCGATGGCACGGCTGGCCGACCGCCACGCCGAGCTGATCATCGTCGGCGACTCGCTGGGCATGGTGCTGTACGGCCTGCCCAGCACCCTGGGCGTGACGCTGGAAATGATGATCGCGCACGGCCAGGCGGTGCTGCGCGGCAGCCAGCGCGCGGTGGTGGCGGTCGACCTGCCGTTCGGCAGCTACCAGGCCTCGCTCGAGCAGGCCTTCACCAGCGCCGCGCGGGTACTGGCCGAGACCGGCGCGCAGGCGGTCAAGTTGGAGGGCGGGGTCGAGATGGCCGACACGGTGCGCTTCCTCACCGTGCGTGGCGTGCCGGTGCTGGCCCACGTCGGGCTGATGCCGCAGCAGCTGAACGCGCTGGGCGGCTTCCGCGCCCAGGGCCGCGACGCCGCCAGCGCCGCCAAGGTGCGTGCCGACGCGCTGGCGATGCAGGAGGCCGGCGCGTTCGCGGTGGTGCTGGAAGGGGTGGCCGAACCGCTGGCACGGGCGCTGACCGCGGAGCTGGCGATCCCGACCATCGGCATCGGTGCTTCGCCGGCCTGCGACGGCCAGGTGCTGGTCAGCGAGGACGCGCTCGGCCTGTTCGGCGACTACACGCCGCGCTTCGTGAAGCGTTATGCCGAGCTGCTGCGCGATGCCGATGCGGCGCTGGAGCAATATGCGGCCGAGGTGCGGGCGGGAGCGTTTCCGACGCTGGCGCATTGCTTTGGGGTGGGGAAGGGCTGAGGGGCTTGTCCTCTTTGGTCGGCCAACGTTGAGGGCTGTGACTGCGCCGGTCCCGCCCGGCGGGTCGGCCTACTTTCTTTGCTTCGCCAAAGAAAGTAGGCAAAGAAAGGCGACCCCACGACGCCGGCCCGCTATCGCGGGCTGCCCTGCGGGCGCCACGGCCAACGGGCGGCTGCGCAACTCGCACCGGCGTTGCCGGCACTCGGACAGTGCTCGCCGACTTCCCCCGTTGGCCGCGCCGTTCTCGGCGGCGTCGAAGGGGATGGGGGGCGTCTGAGACGGGCTTGGAATGGCTTGGTTTGAAACCCTGCGGTGGGTCGGTCAAGGTTGGCCAAACGCGGGAAACGCCGTAGGCCTTGTCCTCAAGAAAGGACTGCATGAGGGTTCGGCCAACGTTGGTGAGATATGTGGCAACGCCGGTCCCGCCCGGCGGGGCGGAGTACTTTCTTTTGCGTCGCCAAAAGAAAGTACTCAAAGAAAAGGCGACCCCACGACGCCGGCCCGCTATCGCGGGCTACCCTGCGGGCGCCACGGCCAACGGGCGGCTGCGCAACTCGCACCGGCTGCGCCGGCACTCGGACAGTGCTCGCCGACATCCCCCGTTGTCCGTGTCGTCCTCGGCGGCGTCGAAGGGGATGGGGTGGTCGGCTGTAACCGGCGTGAAGGGGTTTGGTTTACCCCGTGGCTTTGATACTTGATTGCAGCGTTTCATGGGGCTGTGGATAAAGGCCACGGTAGTGATTTTGCTGTGGATAAGCGAAGGTTGGCCGAACAGGCTGGTTCCAGCTTCGATCAGGTGTCATGTTGGTAAAAGCGCCATTGTTCGGCCAACGTTGGTTGGTGCGAGCAGGGTACCGCGACGTTTTCCTTGTGTAGTCACAAACGCCGCAGTCGACCTGCCCATCCCCTTCTGTGCTGCCGAGCGATCGTCAAGCGGCCAGGTTTTAAGCCGCCGCTTGTTCGAGCACCGCGACGTTAGCGCGGTGCGAGTTCGGCGGCGCCTGGCCGCTTGGCAGGCGCGAGGGAAGCCGAAGGCCAGCGCGGTGGGGTCGCCTTCTTTTGGTTTCTTTTCTTGGCGAAGCAAGAAAAGGGACTCGCCAGTCGGGCGAGACCGACAAGGTCACAGCCCTCACCCACGTTGGCCGAAAACCACGGAGAGGGGGCGTCACATCTATCTCCCCCTCCCCAGCCCCCATAAAAAAGCCCGGCCATCCGGCCGGGCAATCGTCATCAACAACAAGGAGCTCTTTAAGCCGCGTGGCGCACCGGTGGCGGGCTGCGGTACTGGGCCAGCAACTCCTCGCGTTTCGGTGCCACCTCGCCAGCGTGGCGTGCCTTCACATGGCCGTAGCCGCGCACCTTCTCGGTCAGCCGCACCAACTCCACCGCGGTGGCGAGCTTGTCGCGGTGCAGACTGGTCTCCAGCTCGTCGAGCAGCGTTTCGAACTCGCGGATCAGCTGGCGTTCCAGCTTGCGGTCGGCCTGCCAGCCGAACGGATCGATCGGCGTGCCGCGCAGCCCTTTCAGCTTGGCCAGCCACTTCATCCCGGTCAGCAGCCACGGGCCGAAGCTGACCTTTTTCGGCTTGCCGCCGGTCAGCCAGCCGGCGCCCAAGTGGAAGTGCAGCTTGAAGTCGCCGTCGAACTCGACGCCCAACTGGCGGGCGAACTCGCCGTCGGTATAGAGCCGCGCCACCTCGTACTCGTCCTTGTAGGCGAGCAGCTGGTAGTAGGCCTTCGCGACGGCCACCGTCAGCGCGGTGCTGCCCGGCTTGGCGCGCTCCTCGGCGGCGCGGATCGCCTGCAGCCGGATGCGGTAGCGTTCGGCCAACTTGGCGTCCTGGTAGGCGGTCAGCCGGCTCATCCGGTCGTGCAGCAGCGCGTCCGGGGTCTCGCGCGGCATGAAGTTGAGCACCGCATTCGGGGTGACCAGCTTGTCCAGCTCGCGTACGTCGTGGGCGGCGTGGCGGCCCCATTCGAATGCTTGCTGGTTGAACGCCACCTGCGCACCGTTCAGCTCGATCGCCTTGACGATCGCCTCGCGCGACACCGGTACCAGGCCCTGCTGCCACGCGTAGCCGAGCATGAACATATTGCTGGCCAGCGCGTCGCCCAACAGGCCGGTGGCGAGCTTGGTGGCGTTCACTTCGTGGAAGTGCGATTCGCCCACCGCCTCGCGCAGCGCGTCGCGCATGCTGCGCGCCGGGAACGGCGCGTCCGGGTTCTTCAGGAAGGCGCTGGTCGGCGATTCGAAGTTGTTCAGCACCACCGACGAGTAGCCCTCGCGCAGCTTGGCGAGCGCCTCGGCGCTGGCGCTGACCACCAAGTCGCAGCCGAGCACCAGATTGGCGTCGCCGGCGGCGATGCGCACCGCGTGCAGCGCGTCCTGGCTGTCGGCGATGCGCACGTGCGACCACACCGAGCCGCCCTTCTGTGCGAGGCCGGCCATGTCGAGGATGGTGACGCCCTTGCCGTCCAGGTGCGCCGCCATGCCCAGCACCTGGCCGATGGTCACCACGCCGGTGCCGCCGACGCCGGTGACCATGATGCCGTAGGGCTGGCGCGAATCCGGCAGACGCGGCTCGGGCAGCGTCGGCAAGGCGGCGAGGTTGGCCGCACGGCCGGCCGGCTTGCGCGGGCCGCCGCCTTCGACGGTGACGAAGCTCGGGCAGAAGCCGTCCAGGCAGGAGTAGTCCTTGTTGCAGCTAGACTGGTCGATGCGGCGCTTGCGCCCCAGCGGGGTCTCGGCCGGCAGCACCGACAGGCAGCCGGACTTCTCGCCGCAGTCGCCGCAGCCCTCGCACACCGCCTGGTTGATGAACACCCGCTTGGCCGGGTCGGGGTACTCGCCGCGTTTGCGGCGGCGGCGCTTCTCGGCGGCGCAGGTCTGGTCGTGGATCAGGATCGACACGCCCTTCACCTCGCGCAGCTCGCGCTGCAGCCGGTCGAGCTCGTGGCGGTCGTACACCTCCACCCCCGGCGCCAGGTTGGTGACGCCCTGGTACTTGCCGGCGTCGTCGCTGGTGACGACGATGCGCTGCACGCCCTCGGCGGCGAGCTGGCGGGTGATCATCGGTACGTCGAGCGGGCCGTCGACATGCTGGCCGCCGGTCATCGCCACCGCGTCGTTGTAGAGGATCTTGTAGGTGATGTTGACGTTGGCGGCGATCGCGGCGCGGATCGCCATCAGGCCGCTATGGTAATAGGTGCCGTCGCCCAGGTTGGCGAACACGTGCTGGGTGTCGGTGAACGGCGCCTGGCCGATCCACGGCACACCCTCGCCGCCCATCTGGCTGAACATGCTGGTGTTCGGCTCGATCCACATCGCCATGTAGTGGCAGCCGATGCCGGCCAGCGCGCGGCTGCCGTCGGGCACGCGGGTCGAAGTGTTGTGCGGACAGCCCGAGCAGTAGTGCGGCACGCGCGGGATCGACTCGCGCGGGCGCACCAGCTGCGCTTCCTTGTCGTCGTAGAACGCCAGCCGCTCGCGGATCGCCGCGCTGTCGACGTAGCGGGTCAGCCGCGCCGCGATCGCGCGGGCGATCATCGCCGGGGTAAGCTCGCCGGCCGCCGGCAGCAGCCAGTCGCCGTGCGGCAGCGCCCATTCGCCCTTCTCGGCGAACTTGCCGACCACGCGCGGGCGCACGTCCTCGCGCCAGTTGTACAGCTGTTCTTTCAATTGGTACTCGATGATCTGGCGTTTTTCCTCGACCACCAGGATCTCGTCCAGGCCCTCGGCGAAGTGGCGCACCCCTTCCGATTCCAGCGGCCAGACCAGGCCGACCTTGTAGATGCGCAGGCCGAATTCGGCAGCGGTGGCCTCGTCGATGCCCAGGTCGTCGAGCGCCTGCAGCACGTCCAGATACGACTTGCCGGTGGTGATGATGCCCAGGCGCGCATTCGGCGAGTCGAGCACCACCTTGTTCAATTTGTTGGCGCGCGCGAATGCCAGCGCCGCATACAGGCGGTGGTGCAGCAGGCGCTCTTCCTGCGCCAGCGGCGGGTCGGGCCAGCGAATGTTTAGCCCGCCGTCGGGGATCGGGAAGTCGTCGGGGATCACGATCGGCAGCCGCTCGGGCGAGATGTCGACCACCGCCGCGCTCTCCACCGTGTCCGAGATCGCCTTCAGCGCCACCCAGCAGCCGGAATAGCGGCTCATCGCCCAGCCCATCAGGCCGTAGTCGATCACCTCCTGCACGCCGGACGGCGACAGCACCGGGATCATGCTGGCGGCGAGGATGTGGTCGGACTGGTGCGGGAAGGTCGACGACTTGGCGGCGTGGTCGTCGCCGCACACCAGCAGCACCCCGCCGTGCGGGCTGGTGCCGGCGGCGTTGCCGTGCTTGATCACGTCGCCGGAGCGGTCGACGCCCGGGCCCTTGCCGTACCAGAGGGTGAACACGCCGTCGACCTTGGCGCCGCCGAACAGGTTGACCTGCTGGGTGCCCCAGGCCGCGGTGGCGGCGAGGTCTTCGTTGATGCCGGGCTGGAACACCACGCGGTGCTGGTCGAGCAGCTTGCTGGCCTTGGCCATCGCCTGGTCGACACCGCCCAAGGGGGAACCGCGATAGCCGGTGACGTAGCCGCCGGTATGGAGCCCGGCCGCCCGGTCGCGGTCGGCCTGCAACAGCGGCAGCCGCACCAGCGCCTGGATGCCGGTCATGAACACCTGCCCGGTCGGGCGGGTGTATTTGTCGTCGAGCGTCAGCTCGCGCAGCGAATGGTCGTGCGAGGACATCGGTTCGTTTCTCCTCATAGTGAGACGTGCGCTTGTGGCGCCTTCACTTCCCGGCCCGGGCCGGATAGGCCACGGGCTGCCGATTTTCTCTGGTTATAGGGCAAGGGTTGTCGCTCGACTATAGATTCCGCTTACGTAAACGTCAAAACGCCGCAGCCAGCCACGACGATCGGTCAAGGTGCTTGCGGCTTTTGTGCCAGTGCAGCATCGCGACCCGGCAGGCATAATCGCGTGATCATCACCGACGACACTTTCCCATGAGCTCTGCCCAATCCCACGACGCCGGCCGCGGCGCGCTGTTCGCCATCGGCGCCTATCTATGCTGGGGCCTGTTCCCGCTGTACTGGAAGCCGCTGTCCGCGGTGCCGGCCGAGCAGATTCTCGGCCACCGCATCGTCTGGTCGGCGCTGCTGCTGGTGCTGGTGCTGACCGTGCGCCGACACTGGGGCTGGCTGGGCGAGTCGCTGCGCCAGCCGCGCCGGCTCGGCCTGTTCGCGCTGTCCTCGACGCTGTTGTCGTTGAACTGGCTGGTCTACATCTGGGCGGTGAACCACGGCCGGGTGGTCGAGGCCAGTCTCGGCTATTTCATCAATCCGCTGGTCAATGTGCTGCTCGGCCGGCTGGTGCTGGGCGAGCGGCTGGCGAAGCCGCAACTGGCGGCGCTGGGCCTGGCGGCGATCGGCGTGGCGTGGCTGACGCTGCGCGTCGGCAGCGTGCCCTGGGTGGCGCTGGTGCTGGCGCTGACCTTCGCGCTGTACGGCCTGTTGCGCAAGACCGCGCAGCTGCCGTCGTTGGAGGGGCTGGCGCTGGAGACCTTCCTGATGGCGCCGATCGCGCTGGTCGGCCTGACCCTGGCCGAACATAACGGCAGCGGCGTGTTCGGCCATCTCGACGCGGTGTCGAACCTGCTGCTGGTCGGCGCCGGCGTGGTCACCACCGTGCCGCTGGTGCTGTTCGCCGCCGGCGCGCGCCGGCTGACGATGGCGACGCTGGGGGTGATCCAGTACCTGTCGCCGACGCTGCAGTTTCTGCTCGGGGTGTGGCTGTACCAGGAGCCGTTCGACGGTGCGCGGCTGATCGGCTTCGGGCTGATCTGGGGCGGTCTGGCGCTCTATACCGGTGCGGGTCTGCTGCGTTTGCTGCGCCAGCGGCGCGAGCGCGCCGTCTAGCGGTCATCCCCGCCTTCGGCCAACCCTCGGGTTGGCCGAACCGTTTCGACGCATGCTAAGTTGGTGGCTTCTCCCCCCTGGAGCCACCGATGTCCGTCGAATTCTCCACCGATCCCGCCCGGCTCGACCGCGAGCTGATCCACCATTTCCTCAGCGAAGACGCCTACTGGTCGCGCGGCTTGCCGCGCGAAGTGCTGGAGCGCGCCATCGACGGTTCGCTGTGCGCGGCCGCCTACCGGGACGGCCGCCAGATCGGCTTCGCCCGCGCGGTGACCGACCGCGCCACCTTCGCGTATCTGGCCGACGTGTTCGTGCTGCCCGAGGCGCGCGGGGCCGGCATCGGCAAGGAGCTGGTCGGCTTCCTGCTGGCGCAGCCGGAGCTGCAGGGGCTGCGCCGCTTGATGCTGGTGACGGCCGACGCGCACGGGCTCTACGCCGGCTTCGGCTTCACCGAACTGGCCGCGCCGGAACGGGTGATGGAACGGCACGATCCCGGGGTGTACCGCCGCTGACAGCACCTTCCGGGCCTTATTGCGCCGCCTGGCCGTACTCCCTGGACCGTAACTGCGCAGAAACGTCGGCCACGCCTCGTTTTCTGCGGCCGCGCCCCTGGCGGGAACGCTGCGTCGGGTGGCGCTGGCGGCGCTAAATATGAATGCGTCTTGTTATGTCGAACAACTGGTTACATCTGCTGACATTTCGCCTACAGACGCTATTCGGCCGGCTTTCGTACCATGACAAAAAATAAGGAGGCGCTAATAGCGCCTCGCGATAAAACGTCTAGAGCGAGCCCGGAAGGATGGATGCCATGAAACACCTGACCCTTGCGGTCGTTACCGCCGCGCTCGGCGCCGCCGCTGCCAGCGGCTACGCCGCCGACAGCCAGCCGGCCAGTCACCCGACCATCGTGGTCGCCAAGTCGGCCGAAGTGAAGGCGCCGGCCAAGCCGGTGCCGTCGACTCCGCTCAAGCCGCACCGTTACAAGCCCATCCATCACGCTCACCTCGGTAGCAAGAAGCCGGTCGAGCGCGAAGACCAAGACACCAAGCGTCTGAAGCCGTCCACCACCGCGCAGTCCGCCACCGCCCCGATTCCGGCCGCGGCGGCCACCGCGTCGGTAGCCAAATAAGCGCCGATCCAGAACGCGCCGCAGTAGAAAAGAGGAGCCGGGGGGCTCCTCTTTTTCGTTGGCGGGCCGGCGCTGCAGTGGGCCTACTGGTTCATCCGCACCCAGCGGTGCCACTGCGCGAACAGCTCGGGATGCAGCGCGGCGATCACTGAGCGTTTCCACACCGTATCGCTCCAGTAATAGTCGGTATTGAGGGTGGCGAGCCGCCCGCCGGCCTCCTCCAGGATTAGCGCCCCGGCGGCGTAATCCCATAGCCGCTGGCCGCCGTGCAGGTAGACGTCGTAACGGCCGGCCGCCAGGAAACACCAGTCCAGCGTCGACGAGCCCATATTGCGCTGGCTGCCGCACGGCGCCAGGCTGGCCAGCCGGCTGGCCAGCTTGCCCGAGCGCAGGTATTTCACCTCGACCCCGGCGATCGCGTCGCCGATCGAGTTGACGGTTTTCTTCAGCGGCAGCGGAGTGCCGTTCAGATAGGCGCCGCAGCCGCGCTCGGCGTAGAACATTTCCTTGCTGACCGGGTTGTAGATCACGCCGATCTGGCTGACGCCGTCGACCATCAGCGCCACCGAGACCGCGAAATACGGCAGGCCGTTGACGAAATTGGTGGTGCCGTCGATCGGGTCGACCACCCACAGGCCGTCGCGGTGCGCCTGCCACAGCGCGGTCTGCTCGGCCTCGGTCATCTCCTCGCCGAGCACCGGGTGCGGCAACAGGCGCGGCAGGCGCTCGGCCAGCGCCTGTTGGCAGGCCAGGTCCGCTTCGGTGAACAGCGAGCCGTCGTCCTTGCGACTGGAACCGACGCGCAGGAAACGGGACATCACCTCGCTGTGGGCGACTTCGCGGACAACGCGAATGACCTCATCGAGTACGGGCATATTCGAGCCTATTATCAGTAGCTATTCGTTTACTCCAGGGCCGTCGGCGGCAGAGGGCAATCCGCCACCGGCTCGGGCTCGGCAATATTCAGGCGATGGCGGGCCAGGCCGATCCGGTCCAGGCTGAGCAGCGTCAGCTCGTTGGCACCGGTAAAGCGGCCGACCACGCCGGATTCGGACAACAACGGTCGACTGGCACTGCGGCCGACCACCTTCAGACTCTCCGCGCTGGCGTTCAACAACAGCGCGCCGCCGTCGCCCAAGGGCAGCGCCAGCCGCGTGCCGTCGACCACCGGCGAGCCTTCGCGCTGCGGCGGCGGCAGGCAGCTCAGCTGGGCCAGGCGCCGGCCGTCCGGGGCGATCAGCCAGGCGCGGCCCTCGCCGTTGATGCGGGTCGCGGCCAGCACGAAACGGCCGACGGCGGGCAGCCACGCCACCTGGTAGCGGTAGTAGCCGACGTCGTGCAACAGCTCGAACGGCGCGCCGGCCAGCTGGCCGCGCTCGGGGTCGTACACGGCGGCGAACAGCCGCGCCTGCCCCGAATTCGGCACGAAGCGCTGCCACACCAGCAGGCTGCGCGTCGGCGACGACGCCAGCACCGGCCACCAGTCGCGTCGGCCGACGCTGATCGGCGTACTGTGCAGCAGCCGTCCACCGCCATCGTACACGCGCACCCGCACGTCGCGGCCCGAGCCGAGGTTGTTCTCGCCGCCGCCCTGCACCCACTCGGTCGAGTAGAACACCACGAAGCGCTCGCCGGCGGCGGCGACGTGGCCGGAATGGCCGCCGTCCTCCACCATCTGAGGGTAGCCGCGGATCGGCTTCAACGCCGCATCGTATACCCCGTAGCGCTGCGCGATGGTGCGGCGGGCGTTCCAGCCGTCCTCCATCGTCACCATCAGCCGGCCGGCGCTGTTCACCGCGCTACTTGCCGGTTCCTGCGCCTCGGGCTTGGCGATCAGCACCCGCGCGTTCTGCGGTACGCCGTCCACGATCTTGCCGTCGAACGGCATCACATAGATGTCGTGGCTCCAGCTGCCGTCGGGCTCGGCGCCCTTGGGCGGCAGCCCCGAGCTCGACCAGATCAGCTGCGGCGCCTGACCGGACAGCTCGACGATGCTGGCGCCGTGCTGATACTGGCGCGGGTCGTCGTCAGCGTGCGCGGCCAGCGCCAGCGATGCGGCAAACAGGGCAGACAGCAGGCGGGTCGACATCGGGCGAACTCCGGTTGGATGGCGGCGGCAAAGTCGGCACAATACGGCCGGCGGGCAGCAGCCCCTCATTACACAGGACTTTCCCCACCATGCCAAGATTCTATGTCGATACCGAGTTGCACGCCGGCCAGACGCTGCCGCTGCCGGCCGAGGTGGTGCGCCATGTGCAGGTGCTGCGCCTGGTCGCCGGCGACACGCTGACGCTATTCAACGGCCGCGGCGGCGAATATCCGGCGACGCTGCTTCAACTCGGTAAACGCGACGCGGTGGTTGAGGTTGACGCGCGGCTCGAGCTCAGCCGCGAGTCGCCGCTCCATATCGGCCTGGCGCAGGCGATCAGCAGTGGCGACCGGATGGAGTTCACGCTGCAGAAGGGCGTCGAGATGGGGGTCAGCGTGTTCCAGCCCATCGCCAGCGCCCGGGCGGTGGTGAAGCTGTCCGGCGAGCGCGCCGACAAGCGCGTGGCGCGCTGGCAGGAAATCGTCGTCGCCGCCTGCGAGCAGTGCGGCCGCAACACCGTGCCCGAAGTGCGCCCGATCCTGACGCTGGCGCAATGGTTGGCCGAAGCGCCGGCCGCCGATGCGCGGCTGTTGCTGTCGCCGCAGGGGCGGGGCCGCTTGGCGGACCTCGCTAGTGCGCCGCAGCGGCTGTGGCTGATGGCCGGCCCGGAAGGCGGCCTCACCGATGCCGAGGAGGCGTCCGCGATCGATGCCGGTTGGACGCCGTTGACGCTCGGCCCGCGTGTGCTGCGCACCGAGACCGCTGCGCTGGCGGCGGTGGCGGCGCTGCAGACGGTATGGGGGGATTACGCCGGGGCGTAGTGAGGAGTTTTGCGATAGGCCGACCGGCTGAGGTGTAGGGTTGGTCGAAGTGGGGCGTTATTGTGTTGTTCGGCCAACGTTGGTGAGGGCTGTGGTCTTGTCGGTCCCGCCCGACGGGCGACCTACTTTCTTTGCTTCGCCAAAGAAAGTAGGCAAAGAAAGGCGACCCCACGACGCCGGCCTGCTTCGCGGGCTGCCCTGCGGGCGCCACGGCCAACGGGCGGCTGCACAACTCGCGCCGACTGCGTCGGCACTCGGACAGTGCTCGCCGACTTCCCCCGTTGGCCGCGTCGTCCTCGGCGTCGTCGAAGGGACTGGGGTGATCGTCTGAAGCGGGCGTGAAAGGGCTTGGTTTGAAACCTTGCCGTGGCTGGCTCCAAGGTTGGCCGAACGCGCTTAGGCTTGGATCGGTGCTGCTTAGTACCGCGTCTTCGGCCGCTGTGGATAAAGCCCTCGTTGGTGACTTTGCTGTGGATAAGCCCAGCTTGGCCGAACAGATAGGTTCCAGCTTCTATCGGTGTCCGGTTGGTGAGAGCTCCATCGTTCGGCCAACGTTGGTGCGCGCAGATTAGCTGTGCCGTTTTCCTTGCGTAGTCACAACCTCCACAGTCGACCTGCAAATCCCCCTTCTGCGCTGCCGAGCGATCGTCAAGCGGCCAGGTCTTAAGCCGCCGCTTGTTCGAGTGGGCGGACGTTAGCCGCCCGCGAGTTCGGCGGCGCCTGGCCGCTTGGCAGGCGCGAGGGAAGCCGAAGGCCAGCGCGGTGGGGTCGCCTTCTTTTGGTTCCTTTTCTTGGCGAAGCAAGAAAAGGAACTCGCCGGTCGGGCGAGACCGACAAAGCGACAAGTCTCACCAACGTTGGCCGAAAGACGAGGCGGGTGGCATACGTTTCCACGTATTAGACGAGGCAAAGAAAGAATCGGGTGAGACCGACAAAGCCGCAGTCCAATCTAAGGCCATGAAACAAAAAGCCGTGCCCCAGTCGGAAGCACGGCTTTTTGCTTGATAGACGCTGGTCGCGGTTCAGACGGTGACGTCGAGGCTGTTCTCCAGCCGGTACACCAGGCGTTCGCGGAACAGCTGTTCGCTGGACGCCAGCTGCGGCGACTGACCGGTGGCGATGGTGCGCTCGAAGTTGTAGCGGCGGCCGTCGTGGCGGATCCACGCCGGGATCTCCAGCCCGTCGTAACGGCCGACGATGGTGTCGGCCATGGTCACGTCGCCGTCGGCCAGCGACGGGACGGTCGGCTCGGGTTCCGGCTCGGGCAGCGACCAGTTCGGGTCGGAGGGCTGGATGGTGTTGCGCGTGGCCATCTTCAGCCACAGCTTGAACGCCCACATCGGCAGCGCCACGCGATGCACGTGCTTGTCGTTGCTGATCATGCAGGCGATCGAGAAGCGATGGTGGCAATGGCGGCAGCGTCCCTCGGCGGCGACGAACAGCCGGTCTTGCAGCACGGCCAGCTGCCCGTACATGTCCGTCGACTCCACCACTTGGCGGCAGCGCGGGCACGGCTTGGCGAAGCGCCGCACGGTGGTACCGTTGGCGAAGGTGTGCGGCAGATAGCGGGCGATCGGGTCCAGGCGGGCCATAGGGTGTGTCGGGTATCAAGCTGAGAACGACTCCGATTATACCGCGTCTGCCGCCCCGGGCGGGCTAGCGTGGATCGAAGGCGGCGGCCTGCACCCGCACGGTTAGGCGCTGCGTCTCGCCCGGCGCCAAGCGGCGCGCATCGTTGCCGGCATTGCTGGTCTCGACGCAGACGAAGGCCGGCCAGGCCTCGTCGGGCAGGTCGGCCAGCCGGGTCGCCTTGTCCACCCACGGATTCCAGACCACGCAGCTGGCCGAGCCGCTGGCGCTTAGCGTCAGCGTGCGCTGCCAACGCGGGTCGGCGAGGCGCAGCGCCGCGTCGGCGGCCGGGTAGTAGATGCGGTCGGTCTCGCCGCTGAAGCCGAGCGGCGCGCCGCCGGCCGGCTCGCGCGTGCCGGTCAGCTTGTCGTCGTAGCCGGCGTCTTCCAGCCCGTACAGCGTCGCCTCGCGGCAGTCGCCGACCGCGAAGTAGCTGTGCAGCGCCTGGCTGAGCATGACCGGCTCCGTGCCGTCGTTGCGGGTGGCGAGCGTCAGCGCGAAGCCGTCGGCGCTCAGCACCAGCGTCAGGGCGGCGACCAGTGCGCCGTGGCGCGGGCCGGCGAGCTGCAAGGTCAGCACCTCGGTGTCGAGGCGGGCGTAGGCCAGCTGCCACAACGAGGTGCGCGCCACGCCGTGGGCGGGCTGGGCGGCGTCGTCGGGATGGGCGCCGAACCACGGCCAGCACAGGGGTACGCCGCCGCGGATCGCCTGGCCCGGCGCGAAGCGCGCCAGCGGCGACAGATACAGCCAGGGGCGTTGACCGGCCGGGGCGTAGCCGAGCAGCTGGCCGCCGGCCAGCGACAGCTCGGCGCTGAAATCGGCGGTGGCCAGCGTCAGGCGCTGTTCGTGCTGGGTCACGGTGAGGCCGGGCAGGCCGGCGAGCAGGGCGGGGACGGTCATTAGGGGATACCGGGGTAGGCAATGGGCATAACGCTACTGCCAGCCGGCCCGGTCGGCAAGCCGGCTTGATCCGGCGCAAATACGTATCAGGTTTTGCTTAATAAGTAGGCAGGCGGCTGGCTAGAATCGAGCCATGATTAAGCCGACCCCGACCCGTTCGCCGCGCTACCAGCGCATCAAGACCTATCTGCTCGACGGCATCCGCTCCCGCCAGTTCCAGCCCGGCCACAAGATTCCGCCGGAGCTGGAGTTGGCGCGCGTCTTCGGCGTCAGCCGCATGACGGTGAGCAAGGCGATCCGCGACCTGACCGAGGCCGGGGTGCTGCTGCGTTTCGCCGGCGACGGCACCTATGTCGCCGAGGCCAAGGTGGAGGCGCCGCTGGTCGACAACGAACAGGACATCGCCGCCGAGATCGTCGCCCGCGGCCATGCCTATCGCGCCGAGCAGCTGTTGCTGGAGACGGTGCCGGCGGCGGAGGACGTGGCGGCGCGCTTCGGCCTGCGCCCCGGCGCCCCGGTGTGCCACCTGCTGCTGCTGCACCGCGAGGACGGCCTGGCGATGCAGCTGGAGGAGCGCTACTTCAATCCGGAATGGGCGGCCGATTTCGCCAGCCAGGACTTTACGCGGCAGACCCCGCTCGCCTTCATCAAGCGGCATTGTCCGTTGACCAGTTTCGAGCACTCGGTCAGCGCGGTGCAGCCGAGCCCGGTCGAACAGCGCCGCCTCGGCATCCCCTGCGACGAGCCCTGCCTGCTGGTGCTGCGCCGCGCCTGGTCGTACCGCCGCCTGGTCAGCTTCGCGCGGCTGCTGCACCCGGGCAGCCGCTTCACCCTGCATTCGCAAGTCAGCGCCGGCTGAGCCGACTGCCGACGCGACACGGCCCCGGTCGCTTGCGCTGCCGGGGCCGTGTCGTGTCTGGCCGTTGTTCAATCAATAGGCCATCTGTCCCGGCGGCAGCCGCAGCGCCTGGGTCAGCGCCGCCAACAGGCGCCAGCCGTCCGGCCAGACCCGGTGGCCGGAATCGACATTGATATGGCCGGCTTCGGCCAACCAGTGCACCGGCGCGCCCCAGGCCAGCGCCATCTGCTGCGCGCGGCTGGCGTGGCAGAACGGATCGTTGGTGCTCGCCACCACCAGCGCCGGAAACGGCAGGCGCTCGCGCGGGATCGGGCCGAACTCGGCCAGCGTCGATGGCGCGGCGGTGCGCTCCACATCGGCCGGCGCTACCAGCAGCGCACCGGCCAGGCCCTTGCCGTGCAGGCGCGCGTAATGCGCCACCGCGATGCAACCCAGGCTGTGCGCCACCACCACCACCGGGCGGCTCGCTGCCGCCACTGCGCGTTCCAGCCCGGCCAGCCAGTCGTCCAGCCGCGGCGTGTCCCAGTCCCCGTTCTCTACCCGGCGCGCGCCCAAGGCCCGCTGCCAGTGGCTTTGCCAATGGTCGTCCGGCGAGTTCTTCCAGCCGGGCTGGATCAGGTACTCGACGTTGTCGGGGAGCTTGAACATGGGGTGGTCCTCAATCGCATTCAGGCCCTAGCGTAGGGCAATCTGCATATACCTGGAAGTGATTTAAATTTAGTATTAAATGCGTTTATGGAATATATGAATGACGACGGCAAAAACTTTTTAGTTATCAATTAGTAATATTTTATCATTTCAGATTATATGCGTCTTGATTTTAGACTGCGTCCAACGCTCGGGTCGGCATCGGACTCGGGGTCTGCTTGCTAACGCTATCTGGAGATAGACCAATCATGACGCTGAATCTTCGCCGCTCGATCCTGACCGCCACGTTGCTGGGGCTGACCTTCACCGCCTCGGCCCAACAACTGCTCAACGTGTCCTACGACCCGACCCGCGAGCTCTACCAGGACGTCAACAAGGCGTTCAACGCCGCCTGGCAGAAACAGGGCAACCCGGCGCTGGAGATCAAGGCCTCGCACGGCGGCTCGGGCAAGCAGTCGCGCTCGATCATCGACGGCCTGGAAGCCGACGTCGCCACGCTGGCGCTGGCCTACGACATCGACGCGCTGGCCGACCACGGCCTGTTGGCGCACAACTGGCAGACCCGCCTGGCCAACAACAGCGCGCCGTACACCTCGACCATCGTGTTCCTGGTGCGCAAGGGCAACCCGAAGGGCATCAAGGACTGGGGCGACCTGGTGAAGCCGGGCGTGCAGGTGATCACCCCGAACCCGAAGACCTCGGGCGGCGCGCGCTGGAACTACCTGGCGGCCTGGGGCTACGCGCTGAAGAAGAACAACGGCAACGAAGCCAAGGCGCGTGAATACGTGGCCGAGCTGTTCAAGCACGTACCGGTGCTGGATACCGGCGCCCGCGGCGCCACCATCACCTTCGTGCAGCGTGGCCTGGGCGACGTGCTGCTGGCCTGGGAAAACGAGGCCATCCTGTCGCAGAAGGAGCTGGGTCCGGACAAGTTCGACATCGTGACCCCGTCGGTGTCGATCCTGGCCGAGCCGAGCGTGGCGGTGGTCGACAAGAACGTCGACAAGCATGGCACCCGCAAGGCGGCCGAAGCGTACCTGAAGTTCCTGTACACCTCGGAAGGCCAGGAGATCGCCGCGCAGAACTACTACCGTCCGCGTGACCAGAAGGTGGCCGCCAAGTACGCCAGCCAGTTCCCGAAAGTGAAGCTGTTCACCCTGAACGAGGAATTCGGCGACTGGCGCAAGGCGCAGGCCAAGCACTTCAACGACGGTGGCGTGTTCGACCAGATCAGTGAGAAGAAGTAAGACGGCGCACTAGCGTCAGCCCAAGCCGGACGGTACCCCGTCCGGCTTTTTTGCGTGGTGCGTCGACCACAGCGTCACGTCGCCGCGCTTGCGAAGCGGTGATGGCCGGCGTATAAAAATTGCTGCGTTGCAACAAAAGCGGAGCGATAGCATGGAGACCCCATCGTCGCCGCTGGCCTTGCCACCGCGTCTCGTGGCCTGCTGGGCGGCACAACTGCGAAGCTGCCAGAGTTTCGTGCGTTCGCAGTACTTCTATACCGGCCGGGTGCTGTTGGGCGCGGCACCGTGGCCGGACAAGCTCGGCCGGGTCGGTCGGCGCCAGTATTCGGACGCCTTGGCGCTGGCCTACGACTGCACCGACGCCGGTTGCCGGCTGCAGCACGCGGCGTTGGCGTCGCTGGCCGGCGTCGGCCTGCCGGACGACTGGCTGGCGATCTGGCTGCGTTTCGACGAGCGCCGCCGGCATGCGCTGTTGGCCGGCTACCTGGCCGGCGCGCGCGCCACGCTGCAGTGAGCCGGGCGGCGGATTGCGGTGACGTGTCCGAGGCCGCTGAACGTGGCGTTTTCGTGACGTTCGCGACCATTTCCCGCCATTTCCGGCAATAAGCCGCTGCCGTCGCGTTATTCGCCGTCGTGGGTCGATAATCGATCACGAATGACGAAATTGTGCCTTTTTTCGTCTACTTTGACGACGTATGTACGTTTTTCCATGCGTTTATGCTGCACAAGCGCAACGGGCTGTGTTAAGGTCCGCCCGTCATTTCTACATGGAGTTCCTGACTTGGACAGTTGTTCTAGTAACGGTCCCAGGCCGGTTTCGGCCAACCCCGTCCAGGCATAGGTAACGACAGTCTTCTCTGCCGCTGCCCGTGTCGGACACGGGCAGCGGCGTTCGGGCCGGCATTCCTGCCGGCCCCGCGCTCTCCCAGCAAAACCGTATTGCAAATCGCCCTCGCTGCCGACCGCGGCGCGGCGCCCCGCGCGCTGCCTGCTTGTCGCCACCGAGCGTGCGCCGACGTGTGCCTGCCCCTGGGGTCGGCACACGCGGGTGCGCATTGATTTGCTCGAATCGAGCCATCAACCCGCCGTGCTGCGCGTGCCGGCGCCGTCATGACCTCAGGTCGGGCGGCCCCCGGGCGTAGCCGGGCGGGTCGGTGACTCTCAATCGGATCGCCGCGAGCGATGGCCGAGGATGGCCATCGTCTCGCGGTCGAGGAGAGATCATGCGTTTCGACATCTTCAAGCAGCAACTGCTGCAACTGATCAACAAGGGCGTGCACAGCCGCCACTTCCGCCGCCTGGCGGTGCTCGACATGCTGCGTGGCAGCCAGGCCAACCGCGACCTGCCGGCCGAACTGGCCCGTGATCTGGCCCAGGCGTCCCGGCTCGAACCGTCGGCGCTGCTGCAAAAACTGCACAGCCGCGAGGACGGGCTGAGCGAGGATGCCGCCGCCGAACGCCTCGAGCGGGTCGGCCCCAACGAGGTGGCGCACGAAAAGCCGATCTCGTGGCTGCAGCACCTGTGGCTGTGCTACCGCAACCCGTTCAACGTGCTGCTGACGGTGTTGGCCCTGGTGTCGTTCCTGACCGACGACACCGAGGCCACCGTGATCATCTCGACCATGGTGGCGATCTCGACGCTGCTGCGCTTCGTGCAGGAAGGCCGCTCCAACCGCGCCGCCGAGAAGCTGCAGGCGATGGTCAGCAATACCGCCACCGTGCTGCGCCGCGTGCCGGTGGGCAGCGACGATCCCGCCGACGAGGAGCGCGGTTTCGCCGCGCGGCTGTCGCTGCAGGGCGCCGGGGCTGCCGGGCTGCCGACCAGCCTGCGCGTGCCGGCCGGCCTGTCGCGCCGTTCGGCCGAGCTGCTCGGCCCGCTGGGCGGGCGCGGTGGCGCCGAACACGCCGGCGCCTGGCGGGTGCGCCAGCTCGAGCTGCCGATCAAGCAGCTGGTGCCAGGCGACGTGGTACGGCTGTCCGCCGGCGACATGATCCCGGCCGACCTGCGCGTGCTCGCCGCCAAAGACCTGTTCGTCAGCCAGGCGGCGATGACCGGCGAATCGTTGCCGGTGGAAAAATTCCCGACGGTGCGCGACGCCAAGGGCAGCAACCCGCTGGCGCTCGACAATCTGTGCTTCATGGGCACCAATGTGGTCAGCGGCTCGGCCACCGCGGTGGTGGTCGGCACCGGCAACCGCAGCTATTTCGGCGCCTTGGCCGAACGGGTGACCCGCAGCGACCGTAGCCCCACCCAGTTCCAGCTCGGGGTGAACAAGGTCAGCTGGCTGTTGATCCGCTTCATGTTCGTGATGGCGCCGCTGGTGCTGTTCATCAACGGCTTCACCAAGGGCGACTGGGTCGAGGCGGCGCTGTTCGCGCTGTCGGTGGCGGTGGGCCTGACCCCGGAAATGCTGCCGATGATCGTCACCTCGACGCTCGCCAAGGGCGCGGTGCTGCTGTCGCGCAAGCAGGTGATCGTCAAGCGGCTGGACGCGATCCAGAACTTCGGCGCGATGGACATCCTGTGCACCGACAAGACCGGCACGCTGACCCAGGACAGGATCTTCCTGGAGCGCCACACCGACGTGTACGGCGAGGAATGCGACGAGGTGCTCGAATACGCCTACCTGAACAGCTACTACCAGACCGGGTTGAAGAACCTGCTGGACGTGGCGGTGCTGGAGCACGCCGAGGTGCACCGCGAGCTGAACGTCGCGCAGGCGTTCCGCAAGGTCGACGAGATTCCGTTCGACTTCGAGCGGCGCCGCATGTCGGTGGTGGTGAGCCGTCACGAGGACACCCATCTGGTGATCTGCAAGGGCGCGCTGGAAGAGGTGCTGGCGGTGTCGACGCATGTGCGCCGCGGCGACACGGTGCGGCCGCTCGATGCCGGCCGGCTGGCCGAGATCCGTCGCCACACCGCCGAGCTGAACCACGAGGGGCTGCGCGTGGTGGCGGTGGCGATGCGCGAACTGCTGCCGCTGAAGGACAGCTACGGCGTCGCCGACGAGCAGGAGCTGACCCTGGTCGGCTACATCGCCTTCCTCGATCCGCCGAAGGAGACCACCCGCCCGGCGCTGGCGGCGCTGCGCGAGAGCGGCATCGAGGTGAAGATCCTCACCGGCGACAACGAGCTGGTGACGCAGAAGATCTGCCGCGAGGTCGGTCTGACCATTCACGGCGTGGTGCTCGGCGACAAGATCGACGCGATGAGCGACGAGAAACTGGCGGCGGTGGCACAGACCGCCAACGTGTTCGCCAAGCTCAGCCCCAGCCAGAAGGAGCGCATCGTACGCACGCTGCGCGAGGCGGGCCACGTGGTCGGCTTCATGGGCGACGGCATCAACGACGCGCCGGCGCTGCGCGCGGCCGACATCGGCATCTCGGTGGATTCGGCGGTGGACATCGCCAAGGAGGCGGCCGACATCATCCTGCTGGAAAAGAGCCTGATGGTGCTGGAACAGGGCGTGCGCGAGGGCCGCAAGACCTTCGCCAACATGCTCAAGTACATCAAGATGACCGCCAGCTCCAACTTCGGCAATGTGTTCTCGGTGCTGGTGGCGAGCGCGTTCATCCCCTTCCTGCCGATGCTGCCGTTGCACCTGTTGGTGCAGAACCTGCTGTACGACGTATCGCAGACCGCGATCCCGTTCGACAACGTCGACGAGGAGCTGCTGGCCAAGCCGCAGCAGTGGAACCCGAACGAGATCGGCCGCTTCATGGTGTTCTTCGGGCCATTGAGCTCGGTATTCGACATCGCGACCTTCGCGCTGATGTGGTTCGTGTTCGGCGCCAACAGCCCGGAGCAGCAGACGCTGTTCCAGTCCGGCTGGTTCGTGGTGGGGCTGCTGTCGCAGACGCTGATCGTGCACATGATCCGCACCCGCAAGCTGCCGTTCATCCAGAGCCGCGCCGCCTGGCCGCTGATCGCGATGACCGTGGCGATCATGGTGATCGGCATCGCGCTGCCGATGAGCTCGCTGGCGCCGTACTTCTACCTGACCGCGCTGCCGCTGGCGTACTTCCCGTGGCTGGTGGCGATCCTGTTCGGCTATATGGCGCTGGTGCAGGCGATGAAGGGCATCTACACCCGCCGCTACGGCTGGCAGTAGGTGCGGGGCACTGAGCGGACCCTGCCGGCCGCGTTGCGCCGCCTCGCCGTACTTAACGTACTGTCTTCGGCGGCGCGCCTTGCCGGCATCGCTGCGCTGGGCCCGCTCAGCGCCTTGTAACGTGGCTGTGTTTTACTCGCAGCGCTCGACGATTCGGCCAACCTTGACCCGGTTTACCGGCAAGCTTGGCCGAATCCACCAATAATCACAGCGATGCCACAGGCATCGCGCTTTGCTTTCTGAAAGGGGACAGCCATGACCCTGGATGTGATCGACAACTTCCGCCCCTGGCTGCTGCTCAACACGCTGATCTGCCTGGCGGTCGCGTTCGTACTCGGCTCGATCATCGGCTACGAGCGCCAGTACCGGCAGCGTACCGCCGGCCTGCGCACCAACGCGCTGGTGGCGGTCGGCGCGGCGGTATTCGTCGACCTGGCCGGCCGCTTGGCCGGGCCGGACGGCGCGACCCGGGTGGTCGCCTATGTGGTGTCCGGCGTCGGTTTTCTCGGCGCCGGTGCGATCATGAAGGAAGGGCTGAACGTGCGCGGCCTGAACACCGCGGCGACGCTGTGGGGTTCGGCGGCAGCCGGTGCCTGCGCCGGCGCATCGCTGCTGGGCGAGGCGATCCTCGCCGCCGTGTTCGTGCTGTCGGCCAACACCTTGCTGCGGCCGCTGGCCAACGCGATCAACCGCCGACCGATCGACGATGCGGCCAGCGAGCTGACCTACATCCTGTGCGTGATCGCCAGCCGCGCCGAGCAGAAGACCGCGCTGGCGGCGATGGAGGCGATGTTGGAGACCGCCAACTACCCGGTGGCCGACCTGGATGTGTTGCCGTTCGGCGACGACGATGTGGAGATCAACGCGACCTTGCAGGCGACCTCGGTCGATTCGGGCGAGCTCGATCGCATCGTCGGTCTGTTGGTCAGCCATGATTTCGTCAGCCAAGCGTTTTGGAATCCGAGTACGACGGAGTGATGCG
Source organism: Neisseriaceae bacterium JH1-16 (assembly GCA_025989215.1). GTDB lineage: Bacteria > Pseudomonadota > Gammaproteobacteria > Burkholderiales > Chromobacteriaceae > Crenobacter_A. The sequence goes on from JAPDNP010000005.1 coordinate 325,679, forward strand.
GCAAAGGTTGGCCGAAAGGCGCGTGATGAATAAGAGGTAGCCGGGGGGCTCCCTTTTTTTCTGGTGGGCATCAGGATGCCCGTGGGTAATGAGGGCCGTTCGGCCAACGTCGGTTTGGTTGTGGGTTAGGCTTGCGGCGATTGGCGGTGTTGTTTTGGCTTCGAGCTAGGGCAATTGTCGTGCACCGTGCCGCAGCGCCGGTTCCGCCCGGCGGGGCGGAGTACTTTCTTTTGTCTCGCCAAAAGAAAGTACTCAAAGAAAAGGCGACCCCACGACGCCGGCCCGCTTCGCGGGCTGCCCTGCGGGCGACACGGTCAACGGGCGGCTGCGCAACTCGCGCCGGCGAAATCCGGCACTCGGACAGTGCTCGCCGACTACCCCCGTTGACCGCGCCGTCCTCGGCGGCATCGAAGGGGGTAAGGTGCTTGTCTGGGGCAGCCGTGAATGGAGTCAGGCAACGGGGCTGTCGCCACCTGTGGGTAAAGTGGGCAGTTAGCATTTGTCTGTGGATAAACACCAAGGTTGGCCGAGAGCTTGCTCTGCAGCCTCCCCAAAACACTCACATCAGCTCTGCTTCGGCCAACCTTGGTCCCCCAGCCAGTTGATCCGTTACTGTGCTTTTCCGCCGCAGTCGCCATAACCGTTGCAATCCTCCTACTCATCCCCCTTTGCGCTGCCGAGCGATCGTCAAGCGGCCAGGTCTTAAGCCGCCGCTTGTTCGAGCACCGCGACGTTAGCGCGGTGCGAGTTCGGCGGCGCCTGGCCGCTTGGCAGGCGCGAGGGAAGCCGTAGGCCAGTGCATTGGGGTCGTCTTTCTTTGGGTACTTTCTTTGACGAAGCAAAGAAAGTACCTCGCCGGTCGGGCGAGACCGACAAAGGCGACCGTTCCCGCTAGCGTTTCTACAAAGCGATATTCCATCAGAAAAGCGGCCCACAGGCCGCTTCGATCGACAAGTCCGCACTTCACTCCCGCCCCAGCATCCGCGGCAGCACCGGCCAGTGCACCAGCAAGGCCAGCCCCGCCACCCCCGCACACAGCCACCACAACAGCGGCCCGCCGAACTGGCCATACGCCCAGGTGCCCAGCGCCGGTGCAAACAGCGTGCGGCCCGCCCAGGCGGCGTTGTAGATCCCCATGTACTGGCCGCGGCGGCGGCCCTCCGAGTGCCGCATCACGATCGCCGCCCAGGTCGGCGACACCAATAGCTCGCCCATCGTCAGCACCGCCATCGATGCCAGCGCCCACGGCACGCCATTGCCCAGGTTCAACAGCAGGAACGACACGCCGACGCAGATCACCCCGGCGTGCGAGCTGCGCGTCAGCCCCCAGCGGCCGACCCGGTGGGCGATCGGCAGCTGCAGGCCGACCACCATCAGGCAGTTCAGCGTGAACAGATAGCCGAGCCACTGCGGGCCGAGGTGGTAGTGCTCGCGCAGGAACAGCCCGAGCGTGCCGTAGATCTGGTCGAACACCGTCAGCGCCAGCAGCTGGCCGAACACGAGCAGCAGGAAGGGGCGATCCAGCCAGGCGGAGCGGCCGGCTTCGCTGCTGTGGACGATGGGCTGAGGGCGCGGCGGCGGGGCCGCGCGGTGGTAGCTGTACGCCATCCACGCGGCGCCGATCAGGCTGGTCAGCCCCTGCGCCAGGAACAGCCAGGAAAAGCCGACGCTGGCGAGCAGGCCGCCGCTGATGCCGCCGAGCGCGCCGCCCAGATTGGTCGACATCCGCTGCAGGCCCTGGGCGGTGGGGCGCTGCGCCGGGCTACAGGGCTCCAGCACCAGGCGCATATTGCCGGGGCGAAAACCGCCATCGGCGAGGCCGGCCAGCAGCAACAACACCGGGAACACCGCCAGCGGCAGCGGCATCGCCAGCAGCAGGCAGAACACGCCGCTGGCGGCCAGCAGGCCCTGGGTCAGCCGATGGGGGGCGATGCGGTCGGACAGGCTGCCGCCGAAATAGGCGCCGAGAAAGCTGCCCAGCCCGTACACGCCCATCAATAGGCCGATATGGGTGTAGCCGAGCCGGTAGTGCTCGAGGAAATACAGCGGCAGGAACAGCTTGGTCGAGCCGCCCATATTGTTGATCAGCGTGGCGAGCACCTGCACGTACACCGAGCGGGGCAGGCCGCGAAATGGCGCGAGCAGTTGCCGGGGTAGCGGCAGCGAGAGCGCGGGCATAGCAGTCCTTATGGGCTGACCCACCCGGCGGCGCGGGTGGGCGGCCGGCGGGATCGTTCAAATGATGATCCTACCAGCGGGGCGGCCGCCTGCCTGCTTGTCATGCTAATACTGGCGACAATATTTTTTAGGCATGAATATTGCTGTCATATAGTCGTTTGACATGTTAGGAGATAGTAATGAGCCTGTTCGCCCCGACGGTTTCGACCTCGTCCCCCTCCACTGCTACTGCGCTGCAAACGGGCTGGCGTGCCAGCGTACCGGCCGCGGCCGGCTTCGTCGCCGGGCTGAGCCGTGCCAAGACGGCGGCAGAACTTGCCCCCACGGCGGCAGAGGCTGCCGCCACGCCGCGCCGTCAGGCGCGCTCGCCGCTCGACATCGAGTCGCTGCCCACCCGCAACGGCGCCATCGACATGACGGCGCTGCCGCAACGACTGGCCAGCGAGCTCAAGCGTTTTGCCGCCGACAGCAATAGCCAGCTGCGCGAACTGGGCGTGGCGATCCCACCGGCGGTGAAGTTGATGGCGGGGATGAACGGCGCGGTGTTGGTCGACGGCGATCACCCGGACAAGGCGCGCATCGAGCAGTTGTTCGCCGATAACGAGCAGCTGCGCAACCGCTTTATCCAGATCAGCAATGTCAGCAACGACATCCGTGCCTACCAGCTGTCGCAGCAGTCGCAACGCGATTACACCCGGCTGATGCAGAAGGGGGCGCTGGATCAGGTGAGCTGGTTGGTGGAGCGCACCAGCGGCGACATCCGCCAGCTGGCTAGCCGGGTGACGCTGGACGGCCAGGGCGGCAGCGTCAGCGTGTCCGGCGGCGGTACCACCCTCGACCCGACCGGTGTCGATCTGCGTCTGGCGTGATGGCGGCCCGGGCCGCTCGGAGTGGATTCATCGCTGGGTGAATGTCGCGTCACTCCGGGCGCCACGGTACGCCCCCGCGCAGCGGGGATGGATGAAGCGGAGTGTCGCTCAGGCCCGGCCGGCGGCGCGCGCCAGGAAGGCGTCGACCTTGGCGGCCGGCACCTTCTGCAGCTGACACAGCAGCGGGTGCGACACCTGGCGGAGCCCGTAATGGCTGGCCAGTCGCTCGTGAAGGTGGCCGAGCAGGTTGGCGGCCATTTCGGCGTCGGCCAGCGCTCGGTGCGCCTGGCCGGTGGCGGGCAGGCCGGCCCAGCGGGTCAGCGTGCCGAGCTTGTGGTTGGGCGCGTCGGGCAGCAGCCGGCGCGCCAGCAGCAGCGAGCAGGCGAACGGTTGCTGCCGCTCCCGGCCGATGCGGGCCAACTCGGCGTCCCAGAATTTCTGGTCGAAGGCGGCGTTGTGCGCCACCAGCGGCGCCGCGCCGACGAAGTCGGCCACCTCGGCCATCACCGTCGCCGCCGACGGCGCGCTCTTCAGCATCGCGGTGCTGATGCCGGTGAGTTGCTCGATGAAGGCGGGCACCCGCACTCCGGCGTTCATCAGGCTCTGGTAACGGTCCACCACCCGGCCGTTTTCGACCAACACCGCGGCGATCTCGGTCGCGCGGCAGTCGGCGCCGGGGCTGATGCCGGTGGTTTCAAAGTCGATGACGGCGATGCGTTCCAAGGCGGGACTCCAGAGGGTGACGGGGCGGCCGCCACCCTAACGCAAAGCGCGACGGCTGACCAGCGCCGCCCGTCCATCATCCGCCATGGCGCGGCGCCGCCGCTGCGCTACACTCGCGGCTTTTCGGCGCAGCGCAGCGAGTAGGACGGATGAGCGTGAATGAGTGGCTGGGGGTGTTGAGCAACGAGCAGGCGTTGAACGCGCTAGTGGCGCACAACTGGCCGCTCGGCTGTGCGTTGATCGCGCTCTTGGTGTTCCTGGAGACCGGGCTGGTGCTGCTGCCCTTCCTGCCCGGCGACTCGATGCTGTTCGCCGCCGGCGCGGTGCTGGGTCTGGCCGGCTTGTCGCCGCTGTGGCCGGTGGCGCTGATCAGCGCGGCGGCGATTGCCGGTGACGGCGTCAACTACGCGATCGGCCGCTCGCGGCTAGGCCGGCTGTTCATCCGGCGCGGCTGGGTCAAGCCGGCGCACCTCGCCAAGACCCGCGCCTTTTTCGAGCGCTTCGGCGGGCCGACCGTGGTGATCGGCCGCTTCCTGCCGATCGTGCGCACCGTCGCGCCCTTCCTGTCCGGCCTCACCGCCATGCCGTGGCGGCGCTTCGCGCTGTATAACGCGCTGGGCGCGCTGCTGTGGGCCGGCGGGTTGATGCTGACCGGCTACTGGCTGGGCCAGAACGGCTGGGTGCGCCAGCATCTGGACTGGCTGTCGGTGGGGCTGATGCCGACCACTTCGCTGCTGTGGCTGGCGGTGCCGCTGCTGCTACGCTGGCGGCGGAGCCGCGCCGCCCGGCTCGCGGCGGCCTGATCCGACGGAACCAATGCAGGCGGACGGCGCTCTGCCGTAGTATCGTGGAATAACGGCCCCGCGCCGCCTCCCATCGAACTTGGGTATCCCGTCCCGGAGTCAAAATGCACTGGAATCAGGAACTGTTAACGAGTGCCGTCTGGCTGGCCAAGGCCTACGGCATCACCATGGTGTTGTTCATCGCCGTCGGCTATCTGTTGGTGCGCTCCACGCTGTGGGGCAAGCAATTCTGGGCGCTGGCCGGTCCGTACTTCTCGCCCAAGCGCAGCTGGCAGCCGCTGGCGGTGATGGCGCTGATCCTGTTCATGACGCTGCTGGCGGTGCGCATCAGCGTGCTGATCTCCACCTGGTACAACGGCCTCTACTCGGCGCTGCAGAAGCTCGACGAGAACGCGTTCTGGGTCAGCCTGTCGATCTTCGCGGTGCTGGCCAGCGTGCACATCGTGCGCATCCTGCTCGACTACTACATCCAGCAGCGTTTCTCGATCCACTGGCGGGTGTGGCTCAACGAGCACCTGCTCTCCCGCTGGCTCGACAAGCAGGCCTACTACCGCAGCCAATATCTGGCCGACGTCGGCGACAACCCCGACCAGCGTATCCAACAGGACATCGCCAGCTTCGTGTCCAGCTCGCTGTCGCTGTCGATGGGCGTGGTCAACGCGATGGTGTCCACCTTCGCCTATACGATGATCCTGTGGGGCCTGTCCGGCGACGTGCACCTGTTCGGGCAGGTGATCCCGCGCGGCATGGTGTTCCTGGTCTACGTCTACGTGCTGATCGCCACGGTGATCGCGTTCAAGATCGGCCGCCCGCTGATCCGGCTGAACTTCCTCAACGAACGCTTCAACGCCGACTACCGTTACACCCTGGTGCGGGTGCGCGAATACGCCGAAAGCATCGCGTTCTACTGCGGCGAGAAGATCGAGGGCGCGCTGTTGCGCAACCGCTTCGGCCGGCTGATCGACAACGTCTGGCGCATCGTGTTCCGGTCGATGAAGTTCCAGGGCTTCAACCTGGTGGCCAGCCAGATCTCGGTGGTGTTTCCGATGATCATCCAGGCGCAGCGCTTCTTCACCAAGCAGATCAACCTCGGCGACCTGATGCAGACCTCGCAGGCCTTTGGCACGCTGCACGACAATCTGTCGTTCTTCCGCAGCGCCTACGACGACTTCGCCGGCTACCGCGCAGTGCTGAACCGTCTGTCCGGCTTCACCGACGCGATCGTCGACGCCAACGCGCTGCCGATCCCGGACGTGCGCGACGAAGGGCATCGCGTCGCACTCGAAGGGCTGACGGTGCGCACCCCGGCCAACACCGTGCTGCTCGAGGACCTGACGCTGAGCGTCGATCCGCACTCGCCGCTGCTGATCCGCGGCCGCTCCGGCGCCGGCAAGACCACGCTGCTACGCGCCATCGCCGGGCTGTGGCCGTACTGCGACGGCCGCATCGTGCGCCCGGCCGACCGGGTGCTGTTCCTGTCGCAGAAGCCCTACCTGCCGCTGGGCACGCTGCGCGACGCGCTGTACTACCCGGCATCGCCGGAGCGGGCCGACGACGAACACGCCAGTCGGGTGCTGGTCGACGTGCAGCTGGGGCATCTGAGCCATCGGCTCGACGACCCGGCCGACTGGGGTCACATCCTGTCGCTGGGCGAGCAGCAGCGTCTGGCGTTCGGCCGACTGCTGCTGGCCCGCCCGGTCGCAGCCTTCCTCGACGAGGCCACCTCGGCGATGGACGAGGGCATGGAAGACGCGATGTACCGGCTGGTGCGCGAGCGGCTGACCGACACCATCTTGGTCAGCGTCGGCCACCGCAGCACGCTGCTGACCCACCACCCGCGCCAGCTGGAGCTGAGCGGCGAGGGGCGCTGGAAGGTCAGCGACAGTGTGGTGCCGGCGTTGCAGCCAGCGGGGTGATACCTGGTTCGGCCAAGGTTGGCCGAATGTCGAGTCGTGTGACGGGTTGAGCCGTGACGCAGCAGGAAAGGCGCGAGAAATCGCGCTTTTTTTATTGGTGCTCAGGAACGTGGATTGGTGGGGGTCTTTGTTTCGACCAACGTAAGTGGGGATTGGGGCAGCGCCGGTCCCGCCCGGCGGGGCGGAGTACTTTCTTTTGCGTCGCCAAAAGAAAGTACTCAAAGAAAAGGCGACCCCACGACGCCGGCCCGCTTTGCGGGCTGCCCTGCGGGCGCCACGGCCAACGGGCGGCTGCGCAACTCGCGCCGACTACGTCGGCACTCGGACAGTGCTCGCCGACATCCCCCGTTGACCGCGCCGTCCTCGGCGGCGTCGAAGGGGATGGGGTGCTTACCGGCAGCAGTAGTGAATAAGACGAGGTAAAGCAAATCAACGGATCCCCGTCACTGTTGTCTGCTGTGGATAAAATGGTCGATTAGCACTTATCTGTGGATAAGGTAGAGGGTTGGCCGAACGCCTACTTTAGCCATCCATTTAGTCGAGCCTGTTCGGTCAACCTTGATGCCCAGCCGATTGAGCGCCCCACACATCCCAACCACCAGAGACGTCGCAATCCTCCTGCCCCTCCCCTTTGCGCTGCCGAGCGATCGTCAAGCGGACAGGTTTTAAGCCGCCGCTTGTTCGAGCGGGCGGACGTTAGCCGCTCGCGAGTTCGGCGGCGCCTGGCCGCTTGGCAGGCGCGAGGGAAGCCGAAGGCCAGTGCATTGGGGTCGTCTTTCTTTGGGTACTTTCTTTGACGAAGCAAAGAAAGTACCTCGCCTGTCGGGCGAGACCGACAAAGGCACCGCTCACACCCAAAGTTGACCGAATGGCGTGATGGGTACGAGTGCGTGCTCTTTTAACCACCGATGAGCTCCAGCCATTGCACGTTCGAGTGCCGCGACGTTAGCGTCTGACTGCTTGGCAGGCGTGTGGGAGGGCACAAGCCAGCGCATCGGGGGCGTCGGCTTACTGCTGTCTTGGCGAAGCAAGACAACGAAGTTGCTGCGCAGCTAACAGTGAGCAGCCCCGCCGGTGGGACCGGCGCTATAACGGCCCTCACCCCTTCACACACACCACCTGCCGCAAGGTATGCACCACCTCCACCAGGCTCTGCTGCGCCGCCATCACCGCGTCGATGTCCTTGTACGCCATCGGAATCTCGTCGATCACCTCGGCGTCCTTGCGGCACTCCACCTGCGCGGTCGCGCGCTGCTGGTCGGCCACGCTGAAACGACGCTTCGCCTCGGTGCGGCTCATCAGCCGGCCGGCACCGTGGCTGCACGAACAGAAGCTGTCCGGATTGCCCAGGCCGCGCACGATGAAGCTCTTCGCCCCCATCGAACCGGGGATGATGCCCAGCTCGCCGCGCCGCGCCGACACCGCGCCCTTGCGCGTCACCAGGATGTCCGAGCCGAAGTGGCGCTCGCGCTGCACATAGTTGTGGTGGCAGTTCACCGCCTGCTCGTCGAGCGCGAACGGCTTGCCGATCGCGCGCCGCGCCGCCGCGATCACGTTGTCCATCATCACCTGCCGGTTGCGCCGCGCGTAGTCCTGCGCCCAGCCGACCGCCGCCACATAGTCGTCGAAATGGCGGCTGCCCTCCTCGAAGTACGCCAGGTCGCGGTCCGGCAGATTGGCCAGGTGTGAACGCATGTCCGCCTGCGCCAGCTCGATGAACAGGCTGCCGATCGCGTTGCCGACGCCGCGCGAGCCGCTGTGCAGCATGAACCACACCCGCCCGGCCTCGTCGATGCACACCTCGATGAAGTGGTTGCCGGTGCCGAGCGTGCCCAGGTGGTAATAGTTGTTGGTCTTGGCGAGCTTCGGGTACTGGGCGGTCAGCCGGCTGAAGCCGGGCAGGAGCGCCGCCCAGGCCGCGTCCACCGCCTTCGGCGGCACCATGCCCCAGGCGCCGCGGTCGTTGGCCCGCCCGCCGCCGGTGCGGCCGTGCGGCACCGCCGCCTCGATCGCGTGGCGCAGCCCGTGCAGATTGTCCGGCAGGTCGGCGGCGGTCAGTGTGCTGCGCACCGCCATCATGCCGCAGCCGATGTCGACGCCGACCGCCGCCGGGATGATCGCGCCGCGGGTCGGGATCACGCTGCCGATGGTCGAGCCCTTGCCCAGGTGCACGTCCGGCATCACCGCGATGTGGTCGAAGATGAACGGCAGCCGGGCGGTGTTGATCAGCTGGCGCCGGGCCGCGTCTTCCACCGGCACGCCGTGGGTCCACAGCTGGATCGGCACGCCGCCGTCCACGTTCAGCACCTGATACTCGTGCCGGTCCATGCCCTATCCTCCCTCGCGCAGTGCGCTCCCACCCCTGTATTAGCCCGTGGCGGAGCGGCCGGGGCCGCCGCGCGACAGACGAGCGGGCAAGCAAAACGCCGCTCCGGAAGCCGGCCTTTCGGCCAACCCGCGGTAGCGGCGTTGGGGTGGTGGGAGCCGGGGCTCCCGCCATGTTCGCGCTTACTTGGCGTAGTGCTTGTGGTGGTGTTTGCGATGGTGGTGCTTCTTGTAAGCCTGGGCTTTCTGAGCGGCGGCGGAAGCGGCCGGTTTCTTGGCGGCCTTGTGGCTCGGCTTGGCGGCGGCCTTGTGTTTCACGGCCGGGGCCGAAGCCTCTTTCTTGGCGGCCTGGGCCTTCTGCGCGGCGGCCGAAGCGGCCTTCTTGGCGTGATGCTTGTGGTGCTTATGGGTCTTGTGATGCTTGGCGGCCGGAGCGGAAGCGGCCGGGGCCGAGGCGGCGACTTTCACCGGGGCGGCAGCCGGTTTGGCATCAGCGGCAAAGCCGGCAGCGGAAGCCAGACCGAACACAGCGGACAGGGCGATCAGGGTCAGTTTTTTCATGATGGTTACCTCGTCGTAGGGTTTTGTATCTCGGTGTGGCGTCGTTGTCGGCGCGTCCTTGAGGTGAATACTACGAAGCAGCCAGGGCAGCGTCTGTGTGGCAAAGGTAAGGGGATGTAACGCCGTGTTCGGCCAAGGCCAACCGATGGATAGGTCCGTGAGCAACCGTGCTCGCGTAAAAAATGCCAGCCTGGGTCAGGCTGGCATGGTGGTGGCTTGCGGGACAGCGAGCAATCAGTCGGTGCCGTAAACCGGCGAGTGCGGACCGTACAGGATGCCGTTCGGCCGGCCAGCCGCCAGCAGGCGCTGGCTGGTCGTCCCGGCCACGGAATGGCCGGCATCGCTGACGTTGTTGACGATCTGCTTGATGGCCGCCGCGACCAACGTGCCGATCAGCCCGCCGCCGGAGTTGTTGCCCCCCTCGTTGTTGGAGGCGGACGCGGAGCCGGTCCACAGGGTGGCCCCGGTTTTCAGATCCAGCAGCTTGGCATTGGCCGATACCGTGGTGACGCTGTCGAACACGGTGTAGGTGGTGCCGTACTTGGATACCGTCACATACAGCGCGGCGTCCGCCCCGAAGATCTCTCGCAGCTTGGCCGGCGGGACGGCGTGGATGTCGCCGGCGGTGGTCAGCCCGTTCTGCTTGAAGGTCTCGTCGACCAGGGTTACCGGCAGCACGTAATAGCCCGCTTCGGCCAACGGATAGGTCATTTGCGACAGCATGCTGTAAGTCGCCTTGACGTCGGGCGACTCGTTCAGCGGCGGCAGCACCAGGATCGAGCGTGGGCGGCTTTGCTTGAAGGCCGCGTAATCGTAGTTCGCGCGGGTACCGGCGCAGCCCACGACCAGCAGGACCAGCGACAGACAGGCCAGTCGTTTCAGTAGCTTGTTCATCATCTCAACCCTCGCGCTTCTTGTATTTTTTCAGCAGGAAATCCATGTAGGGCGTCGATTCCGGGAACAGTTCTTTCTCTGTCTGGAATTGCTGCACCATCTGATCGTCCTTGCCAATGGCCGCATACAACAGGCCAAGGTGAGCGTGATACCCTGGAGGCGGCATGTTTCCCTTCGCACGAATCTTCTGCAGATCCTGCTCCAGTACCGTGATCTGTTCCGCGTTGCCCTGTCCCTTGAAGTACTCGTACACCTGCGGCTGGTAGCCTTCCCACTGATACAGGGTCTTGGGCGGGGTGCTGCACCCCGCCAGCAATACCGCGCTGAACAGGGCCAGGGTTAAAACGCGACGTTCTGACATTCTGTTTTTCTTCATATTGTTTTTGCGTTGCTGTTTATTGTTATTTGCCCGGCTGCCATGCGCCGGAGTCGATGCCCGCGACCAGATTGTTGATGGCCTCACGGATCGCCAGGTCGAGCACCTTGCCGTTCAGGGTCGAGTCGTAGCTGGCCGTTCCACCAAAACCGATGATCTCCCGGTTGGACAGGCTGTATTCGCCGGCGCCCTGGCTGGAGTACACCACTTCGGAGGTGCGGATGTTGACGATGTTCAGGTTGACCTTGGCGTAGGCGGTTTGCGCTTTGCCGCGGCCCAGCAGGCCGAACAACTGGTTATCCCCCACTTCCTTGCGGCCAAACTCGGTGACATCGCCGGTCACGACAAAGTCGGCCCCCTTGATGGCTTGCGCTTGTTTCTTGAACGCGGCTTCCTGCTGGATCTCACCCAGGTTGTCCCGGTCCAGCACATTGAAGCGGTTGGTCTGCTGCATGTGAGTGATCAGGATGGTCTTGGCTTGTCCCCCCAGGCGATCCACGCCATCGGAAAAGATGCCGCGCATATAGCTTGAGCGGTTATCGAATTTGCCAACTGCAATCAGGGTGCGTGGGCCGTTATAGGGCTTGGCGGCACTTGCCACCTTCGGTGCCTCCAGGGTGCGAGAGCTTTCGGTGGCGCAGCCCCCCAGCATGGCCAGCACCGTCATGGCGGCGAGCAGGGGCGTCGTTCTAACTTGTTTCACGCGTCGATCTCCAAATGACACCCATAGAACGGGTGAAAAAGAACAAGATCATACCTAAGCGGTTAATGACAATAAACTTTATGAAATAAGCGAAAAGTGCTTTCTGGCTATCTTGAACGTCTAAGTTTTTGTATTGACTGGTAAATGGATTGCAGTCAGAAGACGTGGGATTTATTGCACTAGCTGTTAAATGCACAAGGCATTCCATTCGAGCACGGCTCGGGCGAGGGGGCGCATCAGCCTGGGCGAGCAGCGCTCTATCACGAGTGGGAGGCGAGGCAAGCCCTGCGCAGGGGGCTGTAGACCAACTTACCGGCGCACTGTTGGTCGGGGCCGCTTCGCGATGCACCGCCAACGCAGGACCCTCAAAATCCAATTGGCATATTTTCTGTATTTAATATACTTTTGCCATTCGCCAGGGCGGCCACGAGCGGCCCGTGGTAGAGGAATACACATCCAATAAAAGAGGGAAACAATATGATCAAGCAGTGGTTGCTGGCCGCCGCGGTGCTGCCGATCGGCGCGTCCGCCTGGGCCGCCGAGCCGATGCGCGGGGCGTTCTTTCAGGGCTCCGGCGAGCAGGTCAAGGCGCAGTGCCAGCAGGTGAAGAGCACCGCGCTGGCGATGGCCGCGCGGATGGAGGCAGTGAAGCCGGCCGACATCGCCCATACGCCGATGCTGGCGGCGTGGAACGACATGGCGGTGCGGGTGCAGGCGATGGCCGGGCCGGTGGAACTGCTGGCCGCGGTCAGCCCGGATGCCAAGGTGCGCGACGCGAGCGACGCCTGCACGGTGAGCTTGAGCGGGCTGTGGAGCGAGCTCTACCAGAAGAGCGCGCTGTACGAGCGCATCCGCGCGGTGAAGCCGGGCAACGCGCCGGACGCGATGGCGCGCCAGGTGCTGCTCGACAATTTCGAGGCCTACGGCGTGGCGCTGCCAGCCGCCAAGCGCGCCCAGTTCAAGGCGCTGCAGACCGAGCTCGACACGCTGGCCACCCAGTTCAACAAGAACGTCGCCACCTACAAGGCAGAGCCGGCCAGGCTGACCTTCAGCGCCGCCGAGCTCGCCGGCACCGATCTGGCCGCGCTGGCCAAGTTCCGCCAGCCGGACGGCCGCTACCTGGTCGACCTGTCCTACCCGGTGCGCGACAACGTGCTCGGCTACGCCAGCAACCCGGAGACGCGCCGGCGCTTCTACGTCGAGTTCCAGAACCGTGGCGGCCAGGCCAACATCGCCATCCTGCAGCAGCTGTCCGACAAGCGCCGCCAGCAGGCGCAGCTGCTAGGCTACCCGAGCTATGCCGACTGGACGCTGCGCACCAAGATGGCCGGCACGCCGACTGCGGTGACCCAGTTCCTCGACAAGGTCGGCGGCAAGGTGACCGCGCTCGAGCAGCTGGAGATCGCCGAGCTCGCCGCTCTCAAGCGCGCCGACGGCGATGCCGCCCCGTTCAAGCGCTGGGACCAGACCTACTACCAGAACCGCCTGAAGAAGGCCAAGTACCAGCTGGACCAGGCCGAGGTGCGTCGGCAGTTTCCCACCGAGGCGTCGGTGAACTGGGTGCTGCTGGTGTCCAGCCGCTTGTACGGCGTCAGCTTCAAGGAAAACCGCAGCCTGCCGCGCTGGAACAAGGAAGTGAAGGCGTTCGACGTCTTCGAGGGGCGTGACGGCCGCGGTAACTACCTAGGCTCTTTCTATCTCGATCTCTACCCGCGCGAGAACAAGTATGGCCATGCCGCCGCCTTTGGTGTGCGCAACGTCAGCCACCGCGCCGGCGTCACCCCGGTCAGCGTGCTGGTGACCAACTTCGATCGCGTGGGCCTGGATTCGGACGAGCTGGAGACGCTGTTCCACGAGTTCGGCCACGTGCTGCACGGCGTGCTGTCCAACACCCGCGACAGCGTGCTCGGCGGCACCAACGTCAAGCAGGACTTCGTCGAGGCACCGTCGCAGATGTACGAGGAATGGGCGCGCCGCCCCGAGTCGCTCAAGGTGTTCAGCGAGGCCTGCCCGAGCTGCAAGCCGATCGACCCGGCGCTGATCGCCAAGATGAACAATGCACGCCGCTTCGGCAAGGGCCTGCAGTATGCCCGCCAGCGCTTGTACGCGCAGTTCGACATGGCGCTGGTCGGCCCGCAGGTCACCGACGTGATGGGTGCGTGGAGCCGGCTGGAAGGCGCCACCCCGCTCGGTTACGACGCCGGCACGCTGTTCCCGGCCGGTTTCGGCCACCTGGCCGGCGGCTATGCGGCCGGCTACTACGGCTATATGTGGTCGGAGGTGCTGGCGCTCGATATGCTGTCCGGCTTCGGCAAGAACGTGATGGACCCGGTGGCCGGCCAGCGCTATCGCCGGCTGATCCTGCAGCGCGGCGGCGAGGTGGCGCCGACCCGCATGGTCACCGACTTCCTCGGCCGCGCGCCGAACGAGCAGGCGTTCTTCGACGAGATCACCGGCCAGCGCGGCCTGTGAGCCCAGTTCGGCCAACCTTTAGCGCTTGAAGATCAGCGCTTGAAATTGGGGTGGCGTACTGCCGCCCCAAACGACAGCGGGCCACCCCCAGGGATGGCCCGCTTGCATTACCGTCGACGGCGATCAGCCGGCCGAGGCGTCCTTCACGCACTTCTTCACGAAGCTGTTCTTGGCGGCGCCGGCCAGTTTCTTGTCGGCGGCCTTGCCTTCGCACATCGCTTGCGGCGACGCAGCCTTGCTGTCCTTCTCGCACTTCTTGAGGAAGCTGTTCTTCGCCGCGCCGGCCAGCTTCTTGCTGGTGGCCTGAGCGGCACATGTGTTGGCGTCGGCAGCGTAGGCCGCCACGTTGGCCGTAGCCAGCGCTACCAGAGCGATCATCACGAACTTGCGCATAGTCGTCTTCCTTATCGTTGCCGAAGGGGTACTGCATTATCCGGCCCGCCGCTCACCGGGATGGCGCGGGACACGGGCCGAAGTTCTTAAAAGTGTTGCATCGTCAGGTGAAGATAATCAAGTGTCCATGTTACAGGCATGGCGTCACGCCCATGGTATGGCGACCTTCGTCTATACGACAACGCCGCCCGCGAAACCGGCCGGAGGGGCCATTTCGGGGCGGCGTGCGAGGCGTCAGCGGCCTTCCGGGGTCAGACGCTTACTTGGCAGCGGCTTTGTGGTGGTGCTTGTGCTGATGGTGCTTTTTCGAGTGGTGCTTGGCGGCCTGGGCCTTCTGCATCGCCGGCTTCGACGCGGCTTTCTTCGGAGCCGCCTTGTGGTGTTTCACGACCGGAGCCGAGGCGGTGGTCTTGGTCGCCTGGGCCTTCTGCGCGGCGGCCGAAGCGGCCGGCTTCTTGGCCGCCTTGTGGGTGTGTTTGATGGTCTTGTGATGCTTGGCGGTCGGCGCAGCGGCCGGGGCCGAGGCGGCGACTTTCACCGGGGCGGCAGCCGGTTTGGCGTCAGCGGCGAAGCCGGCAGCCGAAGCCAGACCGAACACAGCGGACAGGGCGATCAGGGTCAGTTTTTTCATGATGGTAATCCTCAAGTCGTTTGGTTTCGTTTCAGTGTGGCGTCGTTGTCGGCGCGTCCTTGAGGTGAATACTACGAAGCGGCCCGGGTAGCGTCTGTGCGGCAAAGGTAAGGGCGTGTAACGCGGTGTGCGGCGAAGCGGGCGGTTTTACCAAAGGTACGGTGCCCTGCGAGATGCCCGCGCTTCGGCCGACTAGGGGTGCGAGCCGCAACGGCGGGGGCCAATGCCCGTCCGGCCATGAGGTTGGCCGAATCCCGCCGTGGGCCCAGCGGACGGTAAGCGGGTAACGGTGGGTAATCGGTTACATTTGCCCGCCCGCGTCGTGCCAAATCGATGAAGTCCTGGAGGCTGCCGGCGGCCGACGCTGCCGCAATCTGCTCTCGGCCCGCGCGTTCAGGCCAGGCGCTCGGCCTGTTCCTCTATGATCGCGACTATCAACTCGGCGATGCGCTGCACCCGGGGTGAGCGCCGCACGTCGGGGTGCACCGCCAGCCAGATGTCGCGCTGCATCGGCGCCGCGCCTTCGTCCAATACCACCAGTTCCGGATCGCCTCGGGCGATGAAGTGCGGCAACACGGTCACGCCCAGCCCGGCGCGGCAGGCCTGATGCAGGGTGGCGAAATCGTTGGCGACCAGCACGCACGGCGTGGTGCCGGCATAGTCGGCCAGCCACGCCTGATGCGGCCCGCCTTGCAGCGCCTCGCCATAGCCGAGCAAGGCCCAATCGGCGCGGGGCGTCTCCAGCCAGCGGCGGCTGCCGTACAAGCCGTAGCCCATGCTGCCCAGGCGGCGGGCGACCAGGCCGGGCTCATCCGGGCGCGACAGCCGGATCGCCAGATCGGCGTCGCGGCGGTGCAGATTGGCGGCGCGCACTTCCCCCACCAGGTCCAGCACGATGCCGGGCCAGCGCTGGCGCTGCGCCGCCAACAGCGGCATCAGGAACTGGCTGGCCAGCACCGGCGGGGCGGACAGCCTGACGGTGCCTTGCAGGGCGGTCATGCCCAGCGCCGCGCGGCTGAACGCCAGCGCTTCGGCTTCGATGCGCTGCGCCGGCTCCAGCAGCGCGCGGCCTTCGTCGGTCAGCTGCCAGCTGCGCGGCAGGCGGTCGAACAGGCGCAGTCCTATCCTCGTTTCCAACGCGCCGACCCGGCGTGACACGGTGGAATGCTCGACCGCCAGCGCACGCGCGGCAGCGGACAGGCTGCCCAGCCGGGCCAGCGCCAGGAAATAGCGCACGTCATCCCAGGCGATGTCATCCGGGCGCGTCGCCGCCGAAGCGTCTGTCGAATTTTGCACAGTAACTGGGCCTTTATTGGGAATTCCGGTTTATTTTGCACATGGCTATCGTGACTGTACATCGTCAACGGAGCCCATCATGAGCCAGTCATCCACCCTCGCCATCCGCGTCGCCCAGTCCGGCGATCCGTCCGTCCTGCAGCCCGCCACGTTTGCGCTACCACCGCTTGCGGCGGACGCGGTGCGGATTTGCCAGCACGCCATCGGCGTCAATTTCGTCGACGTCTACCAGCGCAACGGCTTCTACCCGGTGCCGCTGCCGGCGGTGCTGGGGGTGGAGGGCGCCGGCGTGATCGAGGCGGTCGGCAGCGCCGTCACCGCCTTCCACGTTGGTCAGCGCGTCGCCTGGGCCGGCGCGTCCATCGGCGGCTATACCAGCGTGCTCGACTTGCCGGCAGAGCGGGCGATCGCCCTGTCCGACGCGGTGGCCACCGATGCCGCGGGCGGCAGCCTGCTGCGCGGCATCACCGTCTATATGCTGCTCCAGCAGGTGTGGCCGTTGAAACCGGGCCAGACGGTGCTGGTGCACGGCGCCGCGGGCGGGCTGGGCCTGATGCTGATCCAGTGGGCCAAGGCGCTGGGCGCTCGGGTGATCGGCACCGTCAGCGGCCCGGACAAGGCGGCACTGGCCTATGCCCGTGGGCTGGATCGGGCGGTGGATTACCGGCAAGAGGACTTCGTGGCGGCGGTGTTGGACGCGACCGACGCTGCCGGCGCCGACCTGGTGATCGACGGCATCGGCGGCGAGACGCTGCTGCGCAGCATTGCCGCCGCGCGACCGGGGGGCATGGTGGCGAGTATCGGCTGGGTGTCCGGCGCCGGAGTACCCGCCGAGGCCGGCGACATCGCTGCGGCGCGTGGCGTGGCGCTGACGCGGCCCAGCGTGCTCGGCTTCATGGCCGATGCGCAGCAATACCGGGCCGGGGCGCAGGCCACGCTGGAACGGCTCGCCGCCGGCCTGGTCATCGACATCGCGGACCACTTGCCGCTAGCACAGGCGAGCGAAGCGCATCGGCGTCTGGAAGCCGGCGAAGTACGCGGTGCCTTGTTGCTGCAGCCCTGAGCGGCCGCAGGGGCCGGCCGGTAAGCGTTGCTCCGGACCCTGCCTGCTGCGTCTTGGGGGCCGGACAACGCACAAAAGCCCAGCCATTTCTGGCTGGGCTTTTCGTCAGCGCAAGCGGGCTGAGCTAGCGACTTACTTGGCGGCGGAAGCGGCCGGTTTCTTGGCCATGGCATTGTGAGCCGGCTTGTGCGACTTGGCAGCCTTGTGCTTCTTAGCCATCGGTGCCGATGCATCCTTAGCGGCCTGGGCCTTTTGCATGGCCGGCTTCGACGCGGCTTTCTTCGGCGCTGCCTTGTGGTGTTTCACCACCGGGGCCGAAGCTTCTTTCTTGGCGGCCTGAGCCTTCTGTGCGGCGGCCGAAGCGGCCTTCTTGGCGTGATGCTTGTGGTGCTTATGGGTCTTGTGATGCTTGGTGGCCGGCGCGGAGGCAGCTGGGGCCGAAGCGGCGACTTTCACCGGGGCGGCAGCCGGTTTGGCGTCGGCGGCGAAGCCGGCAGCCGAAGCCAGACCGAACACAGCGGACAGGGCGATCAGGGTCAGTTTTTTCATGATGGTAATCCTCAAGTCGTTTGGTTTCGTTTCAGTGTGGCGTCGTTGTCGGCGCGTCCTTGAGGTGAATACTACGAAGCGGCCCGGGTAGCGTCTGTGCGGCAAAGGTAAGGGCGTGTAACGCGGTGTGCGGCGAAGCGGGCGGTTTTACCAAAGGTACGGTGCCCTGCGGGATGCCCGCGCTTCGGCCAACTAGGGGTGTGGGCAGCAATGGCGGGGCTAAACGTTCGCCTAGCTGTGAGGTTGGCCGAATCCCGTGCCAGGCGCAGCGGGTGGTAAGCACGTAACGATGGGTAGACGGTTACATTTGCCCGCGCTGGCCGTAGCCCGTGTCGTGCCGAGATAGCGGTTGGAGAGGCCCGTTTGGGGGCGCCTCAGGCAAGGAAGAGCGGACATCCGTGCGCGGCCAGCCCCGTGGGCGGCCCCGATGCAGGGCGGCGGCTCATTGTTGGCTATCGGATATGGAGCAGGCGGGCAGATGCGTTCGGCCAACCTTCCATCTCGCCGCCGCTGAGCAGGGCGCCTGCTGACCGGTCGGGTTGAGTGGCCGCTCAGACCAACGCGATCGGCGCCGTCGCCAGCCACTGCTCCAGTGCATCGATGGGCATCGGGCGCGCAAACAGAAAGCCCTGCACCACCTGACAGCCGCTTCCGGCCAGAAACTGCTGCTGGGCTGTCGTTTCCACCCCCTCGGCCACCACCGTCAGCCGCAGGCTCTCGCCGATGCGGATGATCGCCTGGGTCAGCGCACGGGATGCCTCGTCGCTGTCCAGGTCGTGCACGAAGCGCTTGTCCAGCTTGAGCTCGTCGACTGGCAGGCGGTGCAGATAGCCCAGGCTCGAATAGCCGGTGCCGAAATCGTCGATCGACAGGCGTACGCCCTGCTCGTGCAGCGCCGCTATCGTCGACAGGGTTTCCGGGGCGTCGTCCATCAGCACGCTTTCCGTCATCTCCAGCGTCAAGTCGCCGGGCGCCAGCCCGTGTTGCTGCAGGATGTCGGCGATCAGCCCGGGCAGCCCGATGTGGTGGAAATTCTTCGGCGACAGGTTGACCGACACGGTCGGGATCGCGAGACCGCGGCGGCGCCAGTCGGCCAAGTGCCGACAGGCCTCGTGCAGGGTCCAGTGGCCCAGTTCCGCGATCAGGCCGCACTCTTCGGCCAAGGGCACGAAGCGGGCCGGCGACACTTCGCCCAGCTGGGGGTGATGCCAGCGCGCCAACGCCTCGACACCGTACAGGCGGCCATCTTCCAGCCGGACCTGCGGCTGGTAATGCAGCTGCAGCTGCTTTTGCTCGAGCGCTTCGCGCAGCGCCAGCTCGAGGGTCTGGCGCTCCTGCACCTGCCGGTTCATCTCGGCGCTGAAGAAGCAATAGCGGTTGCGGCCGGCCACCTTGGCCTGGTACATCGCCATGTCGGCGTGCTGCAAGAGCTGCTCGATATGGTGGCCGCTGTCGGGATAGAGGCTGATGCCGATGCTGGCGGACGACCTCAGTTTCACCCCGCCGATGACGAGGGGGGCGGACAGCGCCGCCAGCACACGCTCCGCGATCTCGGCAGCTTGCAGGCTATCGCAGCCAGGCGCCACGATCACGAATTCATCGCCCGACAGGCGCCCGACGATATCGCTGTCCCGCAACTGGGCCTTGATCCGCTGCGCCGTCTCGCACAGCAGCTCATCACCCACCGAATGGCCCAGCGAATCGTTGACCTGCTTGAAGCGGTCCAGATCCACGAACAGCACCGCCAACGAGGACTTGGCGCGCGTCACTCGCTTGATGGCCTGCGTCGCCTTGGCATACAGGCGCCTGCGATTGGGCAGCCCGGTCAACACATCGTAGAAGGCGAGCTGGCGGATATGCACGCGGGCCTCGTCGCGTTCCAGCGCCAGGGCGCACAGGTGCTCGCAGACGACGGACAGGCGCTCGATGAATTCGTTGGGTTCGCGGTGGTTGCGGTAGTAGAAGGCTAGGGTGCCCAGCACCCGGCCGTCGCTGGACTTGATCGGGTTGGACCAGCAGGCGACCAGGCCCAGTGGCAAGAACAAGTCCTTGTACGACGCCCAGCGTGGGTCGGTGGTGATATCGGTCACCACCACCTGCTCACCCCAGTACGCCGCGGTGCCGCAGGAGCCGACATTGGGCCCGATGGCCACGCCGTCGATTGCTTGCGCGATATGCTCGGGCAGACTGGGGGCGGCGAGCGGTCGCAGCTTGTCCTCCGCATCCACGCGCAGGATGGACACCACGATATCGGGCGCGATGTGCTCCACCTCTCGACAGATCAACTCCGCCACGGTCAGCAGCGGGGCCTCCCGCGCCATCGCGTTCAGCACCTTGTGCTGCAGCACTTCATGCATCTTGGTGTGGGTGATGTCGGTGTAGACGGCGACCATGTTCTTGAGCAGGCCATCCTCGTCGAACACCGGGTTGATCACCGCCGAGATCCACAACGGCTTGCCCTGCTTGTCGTAGATCAGCACCTCGACGTGAAAATCCTTTTGGGATACCACATGCGATCGGGCGTACTCGATGGCGTGCGGGTCGGTATGGTGTCCGGCCAACAGCTCGCTGGGAATCTTGCCGCGCGCCTCGGCGAGCTCGTAGCCCATCATGCGGGTGAAGCCGTCGTTGACGTAGATGATCCTGCTGTCGGGCCCGGTGATCACCACCGCGTTGGCGGTCTCGTTGGCCCCCAGCGATAGCAGGCGCAGCTCTTCCCGGCGGCGCACCTCCTCGGTGACGTCCCTGATGAACAGCGCGTAGAGAACGGACTCTGCGACCCGCAGCCTGGAGACGGACATCGCGCCGCACAGGGTCGCGCCATCCTGGCGCTCGATCGCCACCTCCACGCTCGCGCCGACCATGGCATCCCATCTGCTGCTACAGGCGGGGTCATCGTGGCGGGCGATCGTCGCGAACGGCGCCAGCCTATTGATGGGCCGGCCCAGCACTTCGTCGCGATGGACTCCCCACAGTGCCTCGGCGGCCTGGTTGAACAGCACGATGCCGTTTTGGCCGTCAACGATCACTACACCGTCGCTTGCCTGTTCCAGCGTCTGCGCCAGGATTTCCTGAACATTAGGGCATGGGGATTTTACGTACATAAAAATGCCCGTTCGCATTTCAACTGCGATGAGATAGGCGCAATCATAACGTCGCGCCATCCGATCTACCATGTCAGCGACGAAAGGCAGGTCGGTGCCGATACGCTAGCGCCACCCGGACCGGGCAATTTGGAAACAAGGGGACGTTTCGCATCGCGACCAAAACGTATGAAGCGTTGCCTGTCGCCTTGGCGGAACGGATGATGACGGTAGACTGTCGATTGTCGGACGACAGCGCCTGCGTGGCCGCGGCGATCACTCCGCCCGCCGGGCCCTGCGGCGAATCGCGGGAGCTACCGCATTGTAGGAAATCACAACGACAGGAATCGAACCATGCTGGATCACGCCCTGCGGGGGCCCTTGGCAGGCGAAGCGCACGCCCGTCCCTTCCTTCGTCTGGAGGGCCCGGCCCGGCTGTCCCACCTTGCCGTCTACGCCGAGGAGGCGGGCGGCGACGTGCATCAACGCCTGATCGCCGAGCTATGCGCCACGCTCGGCACCACACCGCCGTCCCCGTCGGCCAGCCACTTCCGGTTTCAGCACGACGGCTTCTACCTGAAATGGGAGCGCCATACCGAGTTCTCCACCTTCACCTTCGTGCTGGAAGGCACGCACGGCGAGCCGTTTTCCGACCCGGCGATCAGCCGGGTGCCCGCGTCGTGGCTCGCCAGGCTGGAGGGCAAGCGGCTGGTGGCGCTGCACGCCGAGGTGCTCTGCGGCGATATGGCGACCAGGACCCATGGCTCGCTCAAGCCGTGGTTTACCGGGCCGGTGCTGGTCGGCAGCCGAGTGCTGGGCGGCGGCGAGGTATGGTGCGACTGGCATATCAACCCGGACGGCTTCTCGCGCTTCCTGGTGTTGGACCTGGACTTCCGCGAGGCGCAGGTGGGGCGCTTGCTGCAGCGCCTGGCCGAGATCGAGACCTACCGGATGATGGCGCTCTTGGCGCTGCCGATCGCCCGCACGATGACCGGCGCGCTCGGCAAGCTCGAGGCCGAACTGTCGGACATCATGGAGCGCATGGACGCCAACGCCGACGGCCGCGACGATGCGGCGCTGCTGCAGTCGCTGACCCACCTGGCCGTGCGGGTGCAGGCGCTGGGCGTCCACAGCAACCGCTTCAGCGCGTCGCGCGCCTACGACCGCCTGCTGTCGGCGCGCATCGCCGAGCTGCGCGAAGAGCGCATCGAAGGCGTGCCGACCATCGGCGAATTCATGGAACGGCGGCAATCGCCGGCGATGGACACCTGCCGGACCGTCCAGGCGCGGCAGGAACAGCTGGCCACCCTGGTGGCGCGGGCGGTCGATCTGCTGCGCACCCGGGTCAATCTGACGCAGGAGCGCCAAACCCACGCCCTGCTGCAAGGGATGAACCGCACGGCGCAGACCCAGCTGCACATGCAGCACGCGGTGGAGGGCCTGTCGGTGGCCGCGATTTCCTACTACGTGCTAAGCCTGCTGGGAGTGGGGCTGAAGGCGCTTAAGGGCGGCGGGTTCGCCATCGAGCCCGAGGTGGCGGAAGGCCTGCTGATCGCCCCGGTGGCGCTGTGCGTGTTCTTCGGGGTACGCCGGCTGAGAAAGAAATTCACGCTGGCGGGCCAGCATTCCTAGCATCCTTCCTGGCCTCTGTAGAGTCCAGCGCATCGATCTACCGCCCGCCGGAACCGGCAGTCTGCGTCGATCAGGGCTAAGCACAAGGCCAACCTGCTTTCGGTTGGCCTTTTGTGCATGTGCCGCATTAACGAATGACTACGTAAGGCAGCGTTTAGTCGTAAGTAACGTCATGGTAATGGCGACAAGGATTGTTTGCCCCTTGTCTCAGCAGCCCGCTCGCATGAGCGAATCGCGCCAGCGTTTACCCCCTGCAACGTTGGCCGAAGGCCGGGCTGGCAACCGAGGCCATGTCCCACCTCTCCTTGCCGGATCAACCGGCCAGCCGCCCGCTCGACGCCCCGCGCATCGAACGGCAGATCGCGCTGGTGTCGCGCCAGGGCCCGGCGCGCAGCCCGCAGGTGGCGGAGTGTGTCGAATGGCTGCGGCAGCAGATGGGCGAAGCGTTCGGCCAAGCTGGCTGACCTGCCGACGTTGGCCGAATGCGGAGGCGGGCTGCCTATCGGCGCTAAGTGCTTGTCCTGATTGAATGAATTGGCTTGCTGACTATGTTGCCTGGCCAGGCGCCCGCCATGCCTCGCGACACTGCCCGCGCGCAGCGCGAGGCGCCCTATTGCTATCTACCGTCGACAACCACGTCGATGCGGCCGGCGGCCCGCAAAAATGGATTTGGTGCTTAGCGCGAACATCGCTATAATCCGCCCTCTTGTTTGCTGTTCCTCGATAGCTCAGTCGGTAGAGCGCCGGACTGTTAATCCGTAGGTCCCTGGTTCGAGCCCAGGTCGGGGAGCCACCCAAACAACACCCAGCAGGAAGCACAGCCACCCAGGCTGATCCCACGCTTCCTCGCAGCAAAGCCCTTATGGGCCCATGTAGCTCAGGGGTAGAGCACTCCCTTGGTAAGGGAGAGGTCGGCAGTTCAATTCTGCCCATGGGCACCACGCCTTAAATTGATTCCATTGACTGACCGTAACCCGCCGCAGACCGCGTCCGGGGCACATCGCATGCGCGTCTGACCAAACCGCAGGCAGCAAACACGCGTTGGCGTAACCCCGTGCTCGGCCTATAGGGGCGCATCTCCGGGCGACTGCTGGCCGCCGCTGCTCGGGCTCTTCTCTATGGGGCTGCCGCAATGTGCAGCGCTTCCTGGCCGATACCGCCATCCGCAAGCCGGAGTTCGATGCGGCATTGCTGGAGCGGTATCTGACCCGCTTGTTGGCCGAACCGTATCGGCCTGTGGGTTTGTAGCGGGCACCGCTGCTAACTCGGCGCCAACAACAAGCCCCGCCAGCGGCGGGGCTACAGGGGCGGCATGCCCGGCTTTGGCCGGGCCGGTGTGCGACCCTTATGCGGCCTGCGCCAGCAGATAGTCGATCAGCGTGTTCACCCCCTGGGTCAGGTTGCGGATCGAGCCGTCGAAATCCCACTCCTCCTCTTCCAGCTTCACCTCGTTGGAAATCGACCGCACCTCGAAGAAGGTCTGCCCGGCCTCAAGGCAGGCATGGAAAAATGCCGCGCCTTCCATGTTTTCCATATCTACCCCGGCGGTCGCCACAAATGGCGCCATCGCTGCGTTCAGTGAAATGCTATGCGCCAAGGGCAGCGGCGGGTTGGCCGGCAGGTGCGGGCAGTGGCGCACCGCATTCACCTCGAAATCCATGTCCAGATCCAGCTCGGCCAGGTGGCGGAAGCCCTGCGGCGTGAAAAAGCCCAGGTCCGCCTCGCGCTCGCTCGCCACCAGCACGGTGTCGCCGATCTTATAGGACGAACCTGGATACACCCCGGCAATGCCGGCCAGGATCAGCACATCCGGCCGGCGCTCGATAATCAGCCGGGTGGTGGCGCTGGAGGAGGCTGTCAGCCCCACCCCGCAAAATGCCACCTCGGCGGCGGGGTGGTCGAAAAACTGCGCTTCGGTCTTGGTGGGGAACAGGACGATGATTTTCACGGATAGACGGTTCGGGTTAGGAAAAATGGATTGATAGTGCTTCAGCATAATGCGTATTGCAACCAGGCGGCAAAAGGGGCCGGTGGGGAGGGATACCAGTTGGTCGAATAGCCAGCCGTTCGGCCTACCTTACAGGAGGCTAGCGGCAAACAGGCCCACGACACGGCCAAGGTTGGCCGAAAGCCGGGTAACAGAAAAGGAGGAAGGTATGTTGCTGTATGGCCCGGCTACAACAGAATGCACTGCTCAACCGAAAGCGGTTGGCCTTTTCTATTAACGGAACAACCTCCGCCTTCTAGTGCTATAGGATCACACAATACTTGCGAACGACCCTCTTTAGAAATCAAGGGGTTGTGCAATTTTTTTGTAAACTCCACCGTAGGAATTCGCAGAAAAGATGAGAAAATCCTATCGGATTCACACAATAGTTGCTCCAAGGTTCTGTCCTTCTGTCAGCCTCCCCTCTCGGCCTGAACCCCTTCCAGCTGCGCCTGCTGACCTCGGTACTCTGGGTCCGGTCTAGTCGGGTCGTCAGCGCCTGCTTTTCCAAACAACTCAAGAACCTCGCACATGAGTCGGACGATGTCTGGGATCTTGGCGATAGCGACCGCCTGGGGCCTATCCGCCATATGCAAAATGCATTGCATCACTTCGTCCGAATTCCGAATCAAGGCCACCAGGTAGTCCCCCGATGGTCCTCGTTCCCCTGTTATCCAGTTTTTGACTGTTCGCTCGCTGGCTCCCGTCCATCGCATCACAGTCTTGGTTGCGCGATGGGATCGTCCCAGCTCCTTTTGCAAAGCCGCTGAAATTTGATTGGCATAATCGACTTCGGAGCCTTCTGTCGGCCCATTCGGCAAAACCTTGCCCGTTTTCGGCAACATCTTTCCGATTCCTCCCGCTAGATTGAGAAATGGAACCACCACGCCGGCAATCACCTCACCGATGCCTGGCGCCTGGCCCACCATCCGTTAACCGGCCAGTAAAGCAGGAGCTCGTCATGAACCACTTGTCGAGCAGTCGCATAGGAAGTACGCCATACCCCTACCCTGTCAGGGCAGCGGCATACGTCCGCATGTCGACCGAGCATCAGCAGTACTCCACAGAAAACCAGGCTGCCGCCCTGTTCCTGTACGCACAGCAACGAAACATAGAGATTGTCCGCACTTACGCCGACGAGGGGAAAAGTGGCTTGCGCCTGGATGGCCGTGATGCGCTGAAGAACCTGCTGGAAGACGTCGAGACAGGGGCAGCAGACTACTCCACCATCCTGGTCTACGACGTGAGCCGCTGGGGACGCTTTCAAGATCCCGATGAAAGTGCCAGTTATGAAATCCGCTGTAAGCACGCCGGTGTGTCCGTCCAGTACTGCGCGGAACAGTTCGTCAACGACGGCAGCCCGGTGTCGAGCATCATCAAGAGCGTCAAACGCACCATGGCGGGTGAGTACAGCCGTGAGCTGTCCGTGAAGGTGTTTGCCGGCCAGGCACGGTTGATCGAGCGGGGCTATCGACAAGGGGGAACGACCGGTTACGGATTGCGCCGGCAGTTGGTCGATCACACCGGGGCACCCAAAGCTCTGCTGACACGGGGAGAACACAAGAGTATTCAGACGGACCGGATCATCTTGATCCCTGGCCCGGAGGAAGAAGTGGCCATCATTGGGGACATTTACCGAGCCTTCGTGGAGGAAGGGCGAAGCGAACAAGAAATCGCCGGCATGCTGAACCAGCGAGGCATAACAACAGACCTGGGGCGAGCGTGGACACGTGGCACGGTGCACCAGGTGCTGATCAACGAAAAATACATCGGCAACAACGTCTGGAACCACGGCTCGTTCAAGCTAAAAAGCCAACGCGTGCGTAACAGCCCTGACCAGTGGGTACGGGCCGATGGGGCCTTTGAACCCATCGTCAATAAAACGCTGTTCAATGCAGCCCAGGCCATCATCCAGTCCCGTTCGTATCGCCTGTCTGACGAAGAAATGCTGGATGCGCTGCGCCAGCTGTACCTGCAGCAGGGGAGCCTATCCGGCCTGGTGATCGACGAAGCTGAAAACTGTCCCTCCAGTAGCGCCTATCTGAGTCGGTTCGGCAGCCTGCTGCGGTGCTATACCCTGATCGGTTATACCCCAGATCGGGATTTCAGCTACATCGAGATCAATCGCGGCTTACGTGAACAGTATCCTCATCTGGTCGAGGAAACGATCGAGCACATCCGGTCCTTGGGAGGCCGGGTGACGACAGATCCAGAGAACGGCCTGCTCATCATCAACGAAGAATTCACCGTCTCGCTGGTGCTCAGCCGGTGCAGGATGACCCAAGCGGGCTCGAGCCGCTGGATCATTCGCTTCGACACTGGGTTGTTTCCCGACATTACCGTCGCCGTACGTATGTCGCCAGATGGCACCCAGACATTGGATTACTACCTGTTGCCGGCGATCGATATGACAGTGGCCAAGCTGACCTTGGCGCAGCAAAACGAAGCCGGGCTGGAAATCTACCGGTTCGACTCGCTGGAGCCATTGTTTGTGCTGGCGCGGCGCACGTCCTTGCGGGAGATGCTGTCATGACACTCGCTCTCCCTACCCTGCACCATGTAAACGGCGAGTCAGAGATTCGCCTCATCGAACTTGACCGGATCAGGGTGCTCAACCCGCGCGTACGCAACAAGAAGATTTTTGCCCGCCTGGTGGAAAACATTGCCACCCTAGGGCTGAAACGGCCGATCACCGTTGCGGAAAGGGGCACGGCCGAGACTGGGCAGAACTACGACCTGATCTGCGGACAGGGCCGCTACGAGGCTTACCAGATGCTGGGAGAGAGGGAGATTCCCTGTGTCGTGGTAGAGGCTTCCGAGGTCGACCGCTACCTGATCAGCCTGGTGGAAAACCTGGCCCGGCGTAAGCACTCCAACCATGACTTGCTGGATGCGGTCCGGATACTGGAAGACCGGGGCTATAACAATGTACAGATCGCGCAAAAGACCGGACTGGACCCAAGCTATATCAACACGATCATCTATCTGTTGCGCCAGGGGGAGGAGCGCCTGATTGGCGCCGTCGAAAGCGGCTGGCTGTCGATTTCCATGGCCGCTGAGATTGCGCGATCGGGTGATGACGAAATCCAAAGTGCCATGATGCAGGCCTACGAATCAGGCTTGCTCAAAGGTGACCAGCTGATGCGGGTACGGCGACTGATTACACAACGCACCGCGTTCGGCAAAGGCTATCGACGAGGCTGGCACCGTCGCGGCGATAAAAATGTCACTCCGCAGAAGCTCCTGAAGACCTACCAGGCTGAGGTCCGTCGGCAAAAACTGATGGTCAAAAAGGCCGAGATTAACGACCAACGCCTCCTTTTTGTTACCACTGCCTTGCGACGCTTGATGGCTGACGAGCATTTCCTGACCCTGCTCCGGGCGGAGAATATTCAAGACATGCCGCAACCACTCGCGGAACGGGTATGTGGAGGGGGGCATGCATGACACAGGTGCGGATGGGTTTCGAGGCCGAAACCATCAGGGTTCCAATCCAGAGCATCTTGCCGACTCGTCTGGTCAGCCAGGACGTGCTGAAGTCGGTCAAATACCAAGCGATTCTGGCCTCTATCCGTGAACTCGGTATCGTCGAGCCGCTAGCCGTGCACCCGGAAAAGCAGATCAACGGGGATGCCCAGCACTTTATCTTGCTGGATGGCCATTTACGGCTTGAGGCTCTGAAAGAGCTGGGGGATCAGGAAGTTGTTTGCCTGGTTTCAACTGACGATGAAGGGTTCACCTACAACCGTCAGATCAACCGGGTCAGTGCCATTCAGGAGCACAAGATGATCCTGGCGGCGATCAAGAAAGGGGTGCCGGCCGAACGCATTGCACAGGTGCTCAATGTCAACGTTGACCGTATCCATGAGCGTCAACACCTGCTGGATGGTATTGCCCCGGAAGTGGTCGAACTGCTCAAAGACCGCATGATTGGCCGGCAGGTATTTCGCGTATTACGCAAGATGAAGCCCATGCGCCAGATCGAGGCGGCCGAGATGATGCTCTCTGCCAACCGGTTCACCCAAAGCTATGTCGACATGATCCTGGTGGCGACACGATCTGAGCAACTGATCGACAAGAAAAAGAACAAGCACACTGAAGTCACACCAGAAGATATCGCACATATGGAGCTTGAGATGGAAAAGCTCCACCACGATTACCAGTTAGTGGAGGAGACGCTGGGTGAAACCATGCTTGTGCTGGTCGTTGCGAAAGGCTACATCTCGCGGCTGATTCGCAACGAAGCCATTTCAGGTTACCTAATGCGCCATCACAAGGACTTATCAGAAGAGCTCGCGTCGGTCATGGAGGCTATTACTACAGACACCCGGAGCCAAGGGAGCGAGTGAAACTCAACGACGGCGACACTCTTCCTGAATGGCCCGGTATGCACCTATGATCGGGGCAAAGTAGATACGCGGCCCCTCCTTCGCAGCGCGCATGAACTCCCTCATAAAATCGCGCATACTTCATACTCCTTTTCTTTGCGTTGCCGGCTCCGGTGCTGGTGCAGGTACAAACGTGGGCATGCAACCAGCCCGTTCCAAGCGATATACATCACTAGCATAGGCCAGGATCGCTCAGTTGGGACAGCCTCTGCATACATGTGGAGTCTCTCCCAACGTGCGGTGACTTGCCTAACGCTCAAGGTCCGGATTGGCTGCCGGGTCAGAGATCACTTTATTCCTGCCTTTTCCAAGTCCGCTACTGGTAAGTTCTTGAAGAGGCTAAAGCCTATGACTTCGTGTTGGTACTGTTCAAAATTGTAGCCCCAATCTCGTAACGTCTCTTCTGTCGAATCAGATGGCAACTTGGTCTCGTATACAAGCCTCAGATAAGTGGGGTCCTTATAAGCCCAGTAATATTTCCCGCTAAATACAATGGTCCTGAGTTTCTTTAACTTCCTAACAAGCAAAGGGATTAACACTCTAACCGGAGTCTGTGCGCTAAAGTTCGTTACTTCGTCTGTTGCCCATTCGCCAGAATTTTTTACCCAGTAGTCGAATGAGTACCGGAAGCGTTTATCGTGGTTTCCTAAGTCGAAGTCGTCTTCACTAGCTTCTGCTAGCAGAACGCGACAGGCATCGAGAAGAGTCTTGAAGGCATCAATGTCATGAATTTCACAATGCACGTCATAGTGAAATACATCTACATAAAGGGACAAGAACTGCCCAAAATAGCGAAGAGCCAGCTTGTGGCTATAGATGATGTCGGGAATTGACGGCGACAACGCGAAGGCTAGCGCCAATACACCAGGCATTATGTCTCTAACTTTCTGGTCCTCACTTGCGCCAACCGGCGGCAAAAACTCAATGCTCTTTGACTTCTTGTCGCCATTGATCAAGGTAGTTGCCTGCCAGAACAGCGGGCGCGACACATAGATTTCCTCACTCTTCAGATCAACAGCAAATGCGATTACGTGACTCTTATAGCTGAGCTCTGTCCAGTAGTACAACGTGCTTTCTTTGATTCCGCCAACAACCGGAACACCATCCTTCTTCCGTACCTTTAGGTTCTCAGATGACTTAACTTGTGCCTTAAAGTACGTCCCGGTGACGTTGGTGCCATGCACGATCTCTACTTCGAAATCTATCCCATAATCACTCTCGGTCACGTTCCGAAAGATGCCAATATTGCGCAGCTTGTACAGCAGTATTGCGTACGAGTCGGATTCTGCTTTGTGTTGACGGATACGCGTCGGCAATTGCATGGCTAATGATCTCGAACGTTAGAGCTTAGGGGTTAGGCCGCGGCACTCAGTTCATAACTTGTACTGAACAGAGTGCCGCGTATTAAAGCCCGAAGAATGAGTACCTATGACGCCGAATGGGCTCTCCAGCTCACACTCCACGACTAGGGACGTATAACGGATATAAGCGACCCGCTTTAGCGGGTCCGCTTGATGGATTTATTAGCTATGACTATCAATGATTAGCTTTCTAACCAGTTTTTCCATCCGTGGTACTGCACCGCAACGCTATAGAATTTTTCGACATCCGATTCTGCCCCAACTTCCTTTGGGTTGAGGTTTACGGTGCATTTCCCCGTTTCGGAATCAATGCTAATTGATTCGGCCTTGATCGGATCATTTCTGTGCCAAGCAGAATCTTCAAATTCGAACCCTATTTGCGGGGTAATTTCTGACTCAACTTCCTTGGAGACATACTTGGATACGAGCCCGGTGTTCGGCGAATGAAAATAGATGTTGCGAACTAAAGTGAACTTCATGTGCGGTTCCTTTTTTCGTTGGTTTACTAAATAGCTAACTTGTTAGTAGACGGCCTGGCGGTCAGTCTACTAGTTGATAATGGGGCAGAGAAGCCAGTCACTAAGCAATTGATTTACAAGGAAATCAACCCGCCTTTGCCCATCTATTCACATCAATATACGGACAGAGCATCAATATTATCCTATTTGCATTTTTCTACATAGGAGTAACTCATGAATCCACACGGATCTCTTGGTCACAGAGAAGTCCGCTTTGGCATGGATAGCGGAACGGATTGCGTCTGGGTGTGACTGGCTACTTTGGCACAGAGGAGCAGACATCCGTGCTCGGGTACCTGTGTGGCGGGAAGTTCATCTGCCCAAACGACCGCTCATGCCAATGTGTTAAAACAACTACTCTCGGCCAGGAGCGGTCACTAACGTCCCTACAATTAATGTCTGGTCAAGGCTGAAAGAGTTCGATCGAATTTGTCCGCTGAATGACGGTAGCTTCTTCTTGCTCAGAGCGGTCAGTGAGGGTTCCCCTCCCCCATATAGGTTTAGGCCGCCCCCTTCTCACGAACAGTCTTGCCTGCAATATAGAGAACTGCGCAGCCAGCGATGCCAATGTAAACCGGGGCTTCTGATACTTTGGCAAGTAGGCTGGAATCGAAGGCTGCGATTACAAAGAGGACCCCCGATGGAAAAGAGCTGCCTGTTATACCAACGACAAACATATCCTCTACTGTGACTGGCTTTGACTTGAACCATCGGTATGCCCAACAGGCAACCATGACGAGGAGACCTGAGATGACAGGGCCTATTTTCACGAAAGCATTTAGATCAAAGTTCATCGGGCACCTTCTTTGCGTGCTCTGCAAGCGCATAGCCAAGGACTGCACCGATAATCGCGCCAATAGGACCACCTACACTGGCACCGAGAATTCCTCCCCCTAGTGCCGCGCCGCCCTCGGACACTTGGGTGGTGATATTCACTCCTTGAATGTGAAACCCTGCGCGCTCAATATTCGCCAATATCTCATCTGCACTAATTCCAACTAGCTTCTGTCCAGAAATGATGTCGCGTGATTTTACAAGCACTAGTGGACCAAACTGCGCAAGCATGTCAGCCAAGACGATATGCGGGTTGGCACCTTCCCTTAAGAATAGGTATAGGTCTGTTCTGTTAGCAGGACGATAAATATCTATCTTCATCATGGTCTCACACTTGAATTAAGTCGCTCCACATCGCGGTGGATTGAATGGTTATATCACTTAGATTCAGGGCGACGCTTCCAGTCCTTTGGGATTAGTGCATTTCCAGAAGCACGTGTCCATCTTTGCTTTGTGGCCTTCACGTAGCGTTCATCATCCTTGAAATAGGCATGCTCCAGTAAGATCACCTGTAACCCAGTGCGGGCCGCTACCTCTTTGAAAAGGAAATCTATATGCTGGCGCATGGCAAGGAAGTCCTCATCAGCAGCGCTAATTGTGACCACATCACGTCCTTTGCGATCAGCAACAGCTTCCGGATCGTCTAGATTTTCTTCTTCATCAGGTTGCTTGGTATCTTCTGCTGTGCCACCCTCCCCAAGACTCGGAAAGTAAGGACGGCTGAGTTGATCCAATACAAGTAGACCTGGAACTGGTCGGCCCTCTTTCTGAAAGAAACGTTGGAGGCCAAATGCAAGAGCAATATGTACAGCAAGATAGTTCTGGTCGGACCCGACATCTGCCATGGACAGAATAGCCCCTGCCGGACCTGGCTCCACCACTGTTATGCGCGGTTCTCGCGCAATAAACTGCAGTTCCGCATTGACGCAAGGCTCCTCTTTCGGTAATTCAGAAAAAGCTTCCGATGCAAACCGTGATATGGCTGCCTCTGCTCGCTGAAGGCGGACCTTCCTATTGTCAATATCTAGCTGAGCTTCGAGATATGAAATTTCTTCATGTAAATTGCTTAGATCCTTAGCCGGGCGGAGCAACTGATCATCGAGTGTTTCTAAGAAATAACTTACTTTTCCACGGTAGTACGCGTGCAATTGTGCCAAATCAGCCAGACGCTTCCCTTCCTGAATCTGGTTCACGGCAGAAACAATACTTGCATCAAGCTCCCTAAGATTAAAACTTAGCGTTTCAATTCTTTCAGCCAACGAAAGCACTTCAGCATCGAGTTTGGGGCGAATGCGTCCCACCTCACTACTCTCGGATCGGATAATTTCCAACGAGTTCTTTAATGCCAGAGCCACATTTTTACCAGCATCAGTCGTCGCCTCACAGATTGGACAAGTAGCCGGAATATCTAGTAGATTAAGATGCTCAGCAATGCGCAACTTGTCTTTTTGCTTGACTACCACATTCTCATAGGCATGAGACTCTGCTGCGGCCAACGACATCGCGCGATGTTTACGCTTGGTTTGATTAATTTCTGTCAGTACCCCGCGTCGGCGATCGTGCAATGCACCCAACTCACTCTCACTAGGATATTGATTGGCTTCATCATCCGCCACCAGGATCTGCCGGAGGAGAGATACAAGCTCATAATCATCTTCTAACATCGATACTGGTGAAGCCAACCCAAGGTGGTGCGCTTCCGTCAGTAGTATTCGAGCACGCTGCTTAATCATATTATCATTAGATATGCGTGCATTTTCACGAGCGGTTTCAACCTCAAGAGCCTTGCGAGCCTGCCTCAAGCGTCGCTCGACTGCAGCTGATGCCGCCGTGCTCACCCCTAGGAAATAGGGCATTGAGGTAATAATTCCACTTGCCTTCTTGCTGTCATCTAGACCATGCAGGAGAACAGTTTCGCTATCAATTACCTCTTTGGTTACGAAGATGTAAGGCGTAACATGACGGACAGTGGCACGATCTCGCACCTCCCGTTCCGGCATTGGTATACTTCCTTTTTCTTGATCACCAATGCCGAATGCTCGTTCAAGGATCGCTTTAGCTGCGGCAACAGTAGCACGGCCTTCAAATTGATCAATCATCCGAGGTATCGGCAAACCACGGCCAGACGTTATGTACATGTGATCACTAGTGCCCTGGCCCACAGGTGGCACCAGGCGCCCCACTATCATCTCATCTTGTTCCCGTACCCACTTCACCCCCACAGCCAAGCAATGCCTCCGCACATAAACTGGCAATCCACACCGGGAAGAACCTAGGCAATAGTCTAGCGCTTTAATGACAGCAGACTTGCCTGTTCCAGAGGCTCCGGTGATTACATTAACTTGGCCTGGATCAAAAACAATTTCACGAAAAGCGCCCTCGACCCCGAAAAAGAAAATTTTCTCAACATTCCAGCGACTCATACGGAAACCCCCATTGCTTCCATAACAGCACGTGCCGACCCTGCAGCAGCAAACCAATTTCCAAGTAGGCGCCCCCGCTTAAAAGCACCGCTGTTAGCACCGTTAAGAATTGATGGGGAAATATTCAGCCCAGCAGAAGCCAAGTAACCATCGCCATTCAATTCTAGAATTCCAGACATGCAACCAAAGCGAACAGCATCAGTTGTTATTTGTAGAGTGTCATTCACTCGTTTAGCAAAGTTATCCAGAATTTTCGGGCTTCGTTCTAGCCATACAAGAAGTCCAGTATCCTTAGTCCTCTTTTCGAAAGTCATGGCGAGATCTTCTGAAAGAGCTATAGGCAAAATCAAATACGATACCGGCAATATGGGCTTGATTCTATTGTAGCCAATATGGGCATCACAAAATTTCGCAAGGACTGCAGCACAAAAGGCTGGATTTGTCTCAATGAAAATATCATGCGCTATTGTCATGTGTTTTTCTTAAGCAATTTTTCGAATTGAGGGTGCCATCCGACCTGTATGTCAGCAGCTAGTACTTGGTAGCTTCCGCGAACATAGTAAGAAGCATTCCAGTTGGGTGCGAATGGGCGTATTTCTTTATGCGCAAAATCAAAAGACCAACGTAACAATTCATGGCCCTGCTTTTGTTTGTGAGAATCATCACTTCCGTCACAATCCTCGACCATGCGGTAAAATTTGTCTTGCCAAGTTTCTAGCAGCAGCTGATCGTACAGCCCGATACGAGTCGCCATATCTAAGCGTTCGGTGCACCATTTATGGCGCTGTGACCTCGCACGCCATTCTTCACGCACGGCAATTCGCACATCGTTCGGAGTCCCTCCAACCAAATCGATTTGCTCTACAATCATCTAGTCGGGTTTATGACCATCCGGTATAACACTCATCTCAAAATCTGCAGATAGTTCTTCTCGCTCTATCTCACCAGCAATCTCAGATATTTTCTCCAGCACTTCAAGCTTTGAAATACATCGCTGCCGCTTGCCGCATAAAGTGAAAATAATTTGCAAGTCCCACCACTCGATCAAGCGAGTGCAAATAACATGACGGTGTGTGGGTGGAAAGTTCACCAAGCAGTTTGCGATGTCATCGGGAAGAGTGTTAATACTGCTAGCCTCGGGGCGGATCGTCATCCTAGCAAGCAGAGCCTTCCTCTCAGCTTCTCCCAGTCGAAGGAAAGCATCGCAGCCAGGGAGGCGATCAGTATGTGGCAGCGGCGTAATCTTTGAGATAACAGCTGCACGATGTTCGTCAGCAACTCGTTGAGCTTCCTTCATGAGCAGGTCATGAAGGGCAGTACGGTCGGAAGACTCATCAATTAGGACCGCCAGTGCATTCTCCTTGGGGATGTAGCTCAAAACCAGCAAGCTATCACCAGCCGCGGCCATATGGATGTCTCCAGTTTTTGCCCCGTCCACATAGATGCTTCGCTCAACTGCCGGTTGGATATTTGCACGCAACCTGCGACAGGCTAGACGATTGAAAGAGATTTCGCAGGAGGCTCTTGCCTTACAGGCTGGCTTGAGCCGAACGTACGTGTCAGAGGTCGAACGCGGCGAGCGCAACATTTCCATCGACAACATGGGGTTGCTGGCAGACGCTTTGGGGATAAAGCTCAGAGAGCTTGTCGATCCGGAGATGTTCAAGACACTCTAGCCGTCCTGTCCAGGACGATTGCTTCCGACCTTTTCAAGCTACTGGGCTTGTTGTCTTGATTTAATCAGTTTCGCCACCAGTTCAGGCAGTTCATTTGCCCAAGAATAGCCAGCGGCTTGTCCTAAGCGACTGACCAGCCGTAGAACCTTGATCTGAGTACATTGAGACAGAAGCGTCTGAAGGACCGTTGGCCTGAAATTGCGCATGGAAATGACCAGGTTTTCGGCTTCTTCATAGGATTGCCCTTTGCCGATCTCGCTCACTAGCTCAAGCAGGGCACGCTCTGGCGAAGAAACGAGCACAAGTGGGGACCGATTCGGCTTTGGCCTTATCTGGAAATCATAGGCCATCTCATCTTTGAAAAGACGCGTGGTCTGGTACGAATAGAGAATGGTTTCTCCAACCCAAGCGGGAAATGTGTAAGAGGAGCATCCCCAGAGGACAACCCGTTCCCGAAAAGCAACGTTGTGAACAATACCCGCCCACGCGAGGGCAGTTTTCCCTCCAACATGCAACCCTCGAATTCGCCTGCTCAGGAAAGCAATGGTTCCATCTGTGGTTGGCGTATCTCCTATTAATAGGTAGGCTCCAGCAGACAGGGGATCGGAGGAACAAATACGCGCGCGATGTAAAGCTTGAACCAGCAGACGCTCCAAATTTTCTGGTTTGCCCAACTCGACCAATCCACCCAAGGTGCCATCGGAGTCTGCAGCCGCTGTGTAGATGATGAAGCCGCACTGGCTAAGGGCGCGATACGTCTATTTTCGTGGTGTGCTTCACCTACGCCGCCTCTAGCCGCCTCGAGAGCCATGATAAAAGCATTATCGCAGAACTGTGATTGATCTTGCACCAGCACCAGTAAAGCACAAAGGCCAGCCTTACGAGGCTGGCCTTTTGCTATGGAGACGGGCTCCGGTGGATCATTTATTTGTGAGTTTTCTCAACTTTTTTGAGAACCTACAAGTGCGCTTTACACATCAATATTCCGAGCAATCAACGCATTGCTCTCGATGAACGCGCGGCGTGGTTCGACGTTGTCGCCCATCAGCGTGGTGAATACGTCGTCGGCGCCCATGGCGTCTTCGATCTTCACCTTCAGCAGACGGCGCACGGTCGGGTCCATGGTGGTTTCCCACAGCTGCTCCGGGTTCATCTCGCCCAGGCCTTTGTAGCGCTGAATGCCCATGCCGCGCTTGGTTTCGGCCAACAGCCAGTCGAGTGCTTCGCCGAATTCGACGATCGGCTTCACCGTTTCGCCGCGACGCACTTCGGCGCCGTCGCCGAGCAGGCCGATCAGCATTTCGGCGGTCTTGGCCAGCGTGTCGTAGTCGCCGCCTTCCAGGAAGTCCTGGTCGAACCAGGTCACCAGCACGTTGCCGTGCAGCTTGCGGGTGATCTTGATGTACTCGGCGTCGTTCTTCTCGTCGCGCACCAGCTCCAGCACGATTTCGTCGGCCGGCACGTGCGGCAGCAGCGCTTCCAGCGTGGCGCGGCCGTCCTGCGGAGTGGCCAGCGACAGGCGCGGGGTCTTCAGCATGGCTTGCAGCACCAGCGGGTCGACCACGCGGGCTTCACGGTCGATCACCGCGCGCGCCTGCAGGAACTGGCGGGCGATGGTGCCGAGGGTGTCGCCGGACAATGCGTCGGCGTTGGCCGAAGGGCGCAGCTCGGCCTTGTCCAGTGCCAGTTGCAGCAGATACTGGTTCAGCTCGAAGTCGTCCTTCAGATAGCGCTCTTGCTTGCCGTGCTTGGCCTTGTACAGCGGCGGCTGGGCGATGTAGATGTGGCCGCGCTCGACCAGCTCCGGCATCTGACGGTAGAAGAAGGTCAGCAGCAGGGTGCGGATGTGCGCGCCGTCCACGTCGGCATCGGTCATGATGATGATGCGGTGGTAGCGCAGCTTGTCCGGGTTGTACTCGTCCTGGCCGATGCCGCAGCCCAGCGCGGTGATCAGCGTGGCGATTTCCTGGCTGCCGATCAGCTTGTCGAAGCGGGCGCGCTCGACGTTGAGGATCTTGCCCTTCAGCGGCAGGATGGCCTGGAACTTACGGTCGCGGCCCTGCTTGGCCGAACCGCCGGCGGAGTCACCCTCGACCAGGTAGATTTCGGACTTGGCCGGGTCTTTTTCCTGGCAGTCGGCCAGTTTGCCCGGCAGGCCCATGCCGTCCATGATGCCCTTGCGGCGGGTGATCTCGCGGGCCTTGCGCGCGGCTTCGCGGGCGCGGGCGGCTTCGACGATCTTGCCGGTGATGATCTTGGCGTCGTTGGGGTTTTCCAGCAGGAAGTCCTTCAGCGCGTCGCTGATCACTTCGTTGACCACCGGGCCGATTTCGCTGGAAACCAGCTTGTCCTTGGTCTGGCTGCTGAACTTCGGGTCGGGCAGCTTCACCGACAGCACGCAGGTCAGGCCTTCGCGCATGTCGTCGCCGCTGGTCTCGACCTTGGCCTTCTTGGCCACTTCGTTTTGTTCGATGTACTGGTTCAGCGTGCGGGTCATCACCTGGCGCAGTGCGGTCAGGTGGGCACCGCCGTCACGCTGCGGGATGTTGTTGGTGAAGCACTGTACCGACTCCTGATACGAGTCGTTCCACTGCATCGCCACTTCGACGCTCATGCCGTCCTTCTCGCCCAGGGCGTAGAACACCTTGGGGTGCAGCACGGTCTTGTTGCGGTTCATGTACTCGACAAAGCCGCCGACGCCGCCGGAGAACGCGAAGCTCTCTTCCTTGCCGGTGCGCTTGTCGATCAGGGTGATCGCTACGCCCTGGTTCAGGAACGACAGCTCGCGGATGCGCTTGGCCAGGATGTCGAAGTGGTACTCGACGAGACCAAAGGTTTCTTCGCTGGCGCGGAAGTGCACTTCGGTGCCGCGATGGGTGGTGTGGCCGGTGACGGTCAGCGGGGCTACCGCGTCGCCGCGGCGGAACTCCATCTCGTGCACCTTGCCGTCGCGCCAGACCTTCAGTTTCAGCCAGTCGGACAGCGCGTTCACTACCGATACGCCCACGCCGTGCAGGCCGCCGGAGATCTTGTAGCTGTTGCTGTCGAACTTACCGCCGGCGTGCAGGATCGTCATGATCACCTCGGCGGCCGAGCGGCCTTCTTCGGGGTGAATGTCGGTTGGAATGCCGCGGCCGTTGTCCTCGACCGAGATCGAGTTGTCCGGGTGGATGATGACGCGGATGGTGTCAGCGTGGCCGGCCAGCGCCTCGTCGATGGCGTTGTCCAGCACTTCGAACACCATGTGGTGCAAGCCGGTGCCGTCGGAGGTATCGCCAATGTACATGCCGGGGCGCTTACGGACGGCATCCAGACCCTTCAGGACCTTGATACTGTCCGCGCCGTATTCCTGTTCACTCATAAACGCGTCGTCTCTTTGTTGCTTAACTCGGTGGGGGCGGATACCGCCGCCCGTCGTTGTTGAAGGGAACCGCTAAACCTTGCTGCGCAGCGCGGATGCTTCGTTGGGCAGTGCTCGAAATCCTCATGGACCTCGAGTCCATTCCGGTTTCTGCGCGCTGTCCGCCTCGCCTGCGCGCCGCTCGCTACGGTTTCGGGTTCCCGGTTCGGCCAACGTTGGCCGAACACCGGCGCCTAGAGTGCTCACAAAACCCAGCGAAGCGATTCTGGCTGGGCGGTGTTGCCGAAGACAGTACAAGTAGTACGGCAAGGCAGCGAAACAACGCCAGAAGGGTTTTGTGAGCAACTCGTTAGATGCGCATCGGCATTACGATGTACTTAAAGTCCGGGTAGTCCGGAATCGTCACCAGCGCCGAGCGGTTGCCGTCGCCGAACGCCAGCTGCAGCGTGTCGACCGACAGGTTGGTCAGCACGTCGAGCAGGTAGTTGATGTTGAAGCCGATCTCCAGGCTGCCGCCGTCGTAGCCGATTTCCAGCTCTTCCTCGGCTTCTTCCTGTTCGCTGTTGGTGCACAGGATCGACAGGCTGCCGGCCTTCAGCACCAGGCGCACGCCGCGGAATTTCTCGTTGGCCAGAATCGCCGCGCGCTGCAGTGCGTGCAGGAAGTCCAGACGGCTGATCAGGAACAGCTTGTCGTTATCCAGCGGGATCACGCGGTTGTAGTCGGGGAACTTGCCGTCCACCACCTTGCTGATGATCACGGTGCTGCCGAAGCTGAAGCGCACCTGGTTGGACAGCAGCTCGATGTTGATCGGCTCGTCGCTGTCCTGCAGCAGCTTGTACAGCTCCAGGATGGTCTTGCGCGGCAGGATCACCTCGGCCTTCGGCAGGCTGTCGGCCAGCGCGGTCGACGAGAACGCCAGGCGGTGGCCGTCGGTAGCGACCAGGCGCACCTGGTTGCCCTCGGTCTGCAGCAGCAGGCCGTTCAGGTAGTAGCGGATGTCTTGCACCGCCATGCCGAATTGCACCTGGGCCAGCAGCTTCTTCAGCTCGCGTTGCGCCAGCGTGAAGGAGGCCTCGGCGGCGCCGTTCACCGACAGCAGCGGAAAGTCGTCAGCCGGCAGCGTCTGCAGGTTGAAGCGGCTCTTGCCGGCCTTCAGGGTCAGACGGCCGTCTTGCTGGTCCAGCGTGATGGTGCCGGCCGGTACCGCGCGCAGGATGTCCTGCAGCTTCTTCGCCGAGGTGGTCAGGCGGAAGTCTTCGCCCGACAGTTCTTCGGTGTTGGCGGTGGTGATCTGGATTTCCAGGTCGGTCGCCAGCAGGCTGACCTGGCCGCCCTTTTTCTCGATCAGGACGTTGGACAGAATCGGCAGCGTGTGACGGCGTTCGACAATGCCGGTAACGGCCTGCAGCGGTTTGAGCAGGGCGTCGCGTTCGGCTTGCAGGATCAGCATGCTCGGGGCTCCCGTATGAAATCGTTGGTCTGGTTATCAGTTACGCAGCATGGCTAGCAACGTATCGTAATCGTGCCCGATGTCGCCGTCATTCTGGCGCATTTCGGCAATGGTCTTGCAGGCGTGCAGCACCGTGGTGTGGTCGCGGCCACCAAAGGCGTCGCCGATGTTTGGCAGGCTCAGCTGGGTCAGCTCTTTCGCCAACGCCATCGCAATCTGGCGCGGCCGCGCGATGTCGCGCGAGCGCTTCTTGCTATGCATGTCCGACAGCTTGATCTTGTAGTAGTCGGCCACGGTCTTCTGGATGGCGTCGACGGTGACCTGGCGGTTGCCGGCGGCGAGGATGTCCTTCAGCGCTTCCTTCACCAGCTCCAGCGTGATCGGCTGGTTGCTGAAGCGCGAGTACGCCACCGCGCGTTTCAGCGCGCCTTCCAGTTCGCGCACGTTCGAGCGCACGTTCTGGGCGATGAAGAACGCCACATTGTGGTCGAGCTTCAGATTGTCGGCCTCGGCCTTCTTCATCAGAATCGCCACGCGCATTTCCAGCTCCGGCGGCTGGATTTCCACCGTCAGCCCCCACGAGAAGCGCGAGATCAGCCGCTCGTCCATGCCCTCGATCTGCTTCGGGTAGGTGTCGCAGGTCATGATCACCTGCTTGCCGCCCTCGATCAGCGCATTGAACGCATAGAAGAACTCTTCCATGGTGCGGTTCTTGCCGGCGAAGAACTGAATGTCGTCGATCAGCAACAGGTCGAGCGAGTGGTAGTAACGCTTGAACTCGTCGAACGCCTTGTGCTGGTAGGCGCGCATGATGTCGGCCACATAGCGCTCGGCGTGGATGTAGCGAATCTTCGCCGCCGGGTTCTTCTGGTAGACGTGGTTGCCGATCGCCTGGATCAAGTGGGTCTTACCCAGGCCGACGCCGCCGTAGACGAACAGCGGGTTGTAGGCCGCGTCGCCCGGGTTCTCGGCGATCTGCAGCGCGGCGGCGCGCGCCAGCTGGTTGCCCTTACCGGTGACCAGGGTGTCGAAGGTGAACGCCGGGTTCAGACGGGTGCTCTCGTGGCCGCCGCCGCCGATCGCCTTCACCGCGGCCTGCTTGGCCGGCGATACCGGCGGCACGCTGCTGGTCACGGCGCTGGGCGCATCGGTCGCGCTCGGCTTCTGGTTGGCCGAAGCGCTCGACGCGGCCGGGGCCGCCGGCGCGCGACCGGCACCGACGCGCAGCTCGATGCCGATCTCGCCGATCATCTCGACCGCCAGTTCCTCGATGCGCGCCAGGAAACGGTCCTTGATGAATTGCAGGATGAAGCGGTTCGGCGCGAGCAGCACAATGCCTTCATCGCTGGCTTCGGCCGCCAGCGGCTTGATCCAGGTATTGAATTGTTGCGAGGACAGCTCGTCCTCAAGCCGCGTCAGGCACGCCGGCCAGAATTGGTTACAGTCCATTGATACCAGATCTACATTACTTGGTCGCGCCCGCAACACTTCAAAAAAGGCACGGGTACGGCAGTTGGGCACGCGCCGGGCGGCCCCGGGCCGGCCCCGCGCCTCGCGTATTCGTCAAGGCAGGGGCACCGCCGGCGCGGCCCGCGAGCATGGCGTAAGGCCAAGCGAACGGTTGTTGCAGCGGAGGTGGTGCGATAAGTGTTAGCATTCTATCGGTTTTCGGCAAAGTTATCCACAGGCGCGGAAAAAATCAGCGATTGACAATGGGGAACTTTGCCTGTGTAATCACGGGTTTATTCCCGTTCCCTTTAGGAATCAGAACATGAAACGCACTTACCAGCCGTCCGTTACCCGTCGCAAGCGCACCCACGGCTTCCTCGTCCGCTCCAAGACCCGT
The DNA here is from genome assembly GCA_025989215.1 of Neisseriaceae bacterium JH1-16. Taxonomy (GTDB): domain Bacteria; phylum Pseudomonadota; class Gammaproteobacteria; order Burkholderiales; family Chromobacteriaceae; genus Crenobacter_A. Next base: position 367,993 of record JAPDNP010000005.1, read on the forward strand.
GGTGGTCGCGCCGTTCTGGCCGCTCGCCGCGCCAAGGGCCGTAAGCGTCTGGCCGTGTAAGTTTGGCTTACCGCTTTCGCCGCGCCTATCGGCTTCTGAAAACGGATGAGTTCTCATCCGTTTTTCGTTTGCGTCAGTCGCGCAGCAACGGCTACTTTCAGGTTTACGCCCTACCCAACGGCCTCGACCACGCCAGACTCGGTCTGGTGGTCGGTAAAAAGGTCGCCAAGCGGGCGAATCGTCGCAACTACATCAAGCGCACCGTGCGTGAGTGGTTCCGCCTTCACCAGCACGACTTTGCCGGCATCGACTTTGTTGTACGCGCCAAACTGGCCTACACGCGTGAAAATCGCGCCGAGGCCATGACGGCATTAGACGCACTCTTTGCTAAACTGGCCCGATGTCGCGCCTCCTCATCCTCCTGATCCGCTTCTATCAGCTGGCGATAAGTCCCTGGCTGGCACCGCGCTGTCGCTTCCAGCCCACCTGTTCCGCCTACGCGGTCGAGGCGCTGGGCAAGCACGGTGCGTTCAAGGGCGGCTATCTGGCGGCGAGGCGCTTGGCGCGCTGCCACCCTTGGGGTGGCAGCGGCTATGACCCCGTTCCCTGACGAGAATCGAACAGACAGATGGATTCCAAGCGACTAATAGCTTTCATCGTCCTGTCCATGGGCATTTTGCTCGGGTATCAGGAATTCTTTGCGCCGAAGACGCCGCCCAAACCGGCGATCACCGCGACCAGCGGCGCACCGGCCGCTCCGGGCACCGCGCCGACTTCGCCGGCCGCCGATGCCGCCAAGCTCACCTCGGGCCAGCGCATCACCGTCACCACCGACGTGCTCAAGGCGCAGATCGACACCGTGGGCGGCGACCTGCGTGGCCTCGACCTGCTCAAGCACGACTCGGCCGAGGATGCGACCAAGCCGTTCGAGCTGCTGACCGACAAGGGTGGTCGCGTGTACGTCGCGCAGACCGGCCTGATCGCCGCCAGCAACCCGGCGCTGCCGACCCACAAGACCGTGTTCACCGCCGACAAGACCAGCTACACCCTCAACGGTGACTCGGTCGAGGTGAAACTGACCGCGCCGGAAGCCAATGGCGTCAAGGTCAGCAAGGTGTACACCTTCAAGAAGGGCTCGTACGAGATCGGCGTGCGCTACGACCTGACCAACACTGGCACCGCACCGGTGGCGCCGACCGCCTACTTCCGCCTGCTGCGTGACGGCAAGGCGCCGGAAGGCGAAGGTCGCTTCGCGCACACCTTCACCGGCCCGGCGGTCTACACCACCGACGGCAAGTTCCAGAAGGTAACGTTCGACGACCTGACCAAGGGCAAGGGCGACTACGTCAAGAATGCCGACAACGGCTGGGTGGCGATGGTGCAGCACTACTTCGTGTCGGCCTGGCTGCTCAACCCGCTGGACGGCAAGGGCGTGTGCGCCAATGCGCAGGCCTGCCAGTTCGACCTGAAGGCCAACGGCAGCGACCTGTTCTCGGCCGCCGCACTGGTGAACCTGCCGACACTGGCGCCGGGTGCGTCCGAGTCGATCACCGTGCCGCTGTACGCCGGCCCGGAGGATTACAATACCCTGGTCGCCACCGCCGATGGGCTGGAGCGCGTCAAAGACTACGGCATGGTGCACATCTTCGCCTCGCCGCTGTTCTGGCTGCTGACCAAGCTGCACGGCCTGGTGCAGAACTGGGGCTGGGCGATCATCCTCTTGACCATCATCGTCAAGGCGGTGTTCTACCCGCTGACCGCCGCATCGTACCGCTCGATGGGTAAGATGAAGGCGCTGGCGCCGCGTCTGGAACGCCTGAAGGAGCAGCACGGCGACGACCGCATGAAGCTGCAGCAGGCGATGATGGAGATGTACAAGACCGAGAAGATCAATCCGCTCGGCGGCTGCCTGCCGATCCTGATCCAGATCCCGGTGTTCATCGGTCTGTACTGGGCGCTACTGGCCTCGGTCGAACTGCGTCAGGCACCGTGGGTGGGTTGGATTCACGACCTGTCGCGTCCGGACCCGTTCTTCGTGTTGCCGGTGCTGATGGCCGTCACCATGTTCGCGCAGACCTTCCTCAACCCGCCGCCGGCCGATCCGATGCAGGCGAAGATGATGAAGATCATGCCGATTGCGTTCTCGGCGATGTTCTTCTTCTTCCCGGCCGGCCTGGTGCTGTACTACTTCGTCAACAACCTGTTGTCGATCACGCAGCAATGGCACATCAACCGCCAGATCGGAAAAGCCAACAAGGCCAAGCTGCAAAGCTGACCTGTTCCGCTCTCGCGTAGAAAGCCCGGCCCCAGTGGCCGGGCTTTTTCCATGTAGGGAAGTGGTGCGGCTAGTGCCGTTATAAAACTCAGTGAAACAGTGCCAACTGGGCTGGCTGCCGCCGGTTGTTCAGTAGGACGAAGAGCGGCGCAACGGGCAGGGAGTGTTGTTTCGGCCGCACGCGCGCCGCTAACCGCTCTTTGATGATGAGCTTGTCGTAGATGACACAGACCCGACGAGGCCGCGTCGCAGCGTCGGGAGAGTTAGGGCAGTGAACAAAGCCTAGTGAAGCCATTGCGGCTGGGGGTGCTGCCGCAGGCGGTGCAGGTAATGAGAGGGACGAAGCGCTACAGGAACTGCAGCCAGTCCTCTGTGCAGTGCGTAGCGCTGGGCGGCGCGCCGGCGCCGGGTGGGGCAGTACTGCACTACCGGACTAGCCCAGCTGGACGCGCTATCGGGCCATTCGACCCATCGCTTTTCGCCGCGAGCCCGAATCGGGTAGAGTCGCAGCCAGTCCATCTACACTCGGACTATTTGATGAAAACCCTTGGAGAAGGTTAGCCGAACCGGTTTTACACTCCGTCCCGATAAGCCGCCGCTGGCGATCGCGTTGCCCACATCGCCATCATCCTTGCTTGCCACTGACAGTGCTAGGCAGAAAGGTCTGCTACGGTAGCTGCCCATGAGCCAGCACCGAGCTATGTCGGGACAGCAGACCGGTTCGGCCAACCTTGACCGCTTTTACCGCAGGAAACCGCCATGTCGTTCGCCTACAGCCCCGTCACCATCGCCGCCATCGCCACCGCCCCGGGGCGCGGCGGGGTCGGCGTGATCCGCATCTCCGGCCAGGGGCTGCTGCCGTTTGCCCAGGCGATCAGCGGCGGCAAGACCCCGAAGCCACGCTACGCCACCTATAGCGACTTCTACGCCGCAGACGGCAGTGCGATCGACAACGGCCTGTTGCTGTACTTCCCGGGCCCCAACAGCTTCACCGGCGAAGACGTGATCGAGCTGCAGGGCCACGGCGGCCCGGTGGTGATGAAGATGCTGTTGGCGCGTTGCGTCGAGCTCGGCGCCAGGTTGGCCGAACCGGGCGAGTTCACCAAGCGCGCCTTCCTCAACGACAAGCTCGACCTCGCCCAGGCCGAAAGCGTCGCCGACCTGATCGACGCCAGCAGCGAAACCGCCGCCAAGAGCGCGCTCAAGTCGCTGAAGGGTGCGTTCTCGCACGAGATCCACATCCTGGTCGACGAGCTGATCAACCTGCGCATGCTGGTCGAAGCCACCCTCGACTTCCCCGAGGAAGACATCGACTTCCTCGAAGCCGCCAACGCCCGCGGCAAGCTCGCCGGCCTGCAGGCGCAGGTCGCCAAGGTACTCGGCACTGCCCGCCAAGGTGCGCTGTTGCGCGAAGGCATGCACGTGGTGCTGGTCGGTCCGCCCAACGTCGGTAAGTCTAGCCTGATGAACGCGCTGGCCGGCGACGACATCGCCATCGTCACCGACATCGCCGGCACCACCCGCGACACCGTCCGTGAGGAAATCATCATCGATGGCGTACCACTGCACATCATCGACACCGCCGGTCTGCGCGACACCGACGACGTGGTCGAGAAGATCGGCATCGAACGCACCTGGGCTGCGGTCGAAAAGGCTGACCTGGCGCTGGTACTGATCGACCAGCGTAACGGCCTGACCACTGAGATGCAGGCGCTGATCGGCCAACTCCCCACCCGCCTGCCGCGCCTGTTCGTCTACAACAAGATCGACCTGACCGGGGAAGCCGCCGGCCTGAGTCACGAAGATGGCCACGCCAGCGTGCGCCTGTCGGCCAAGAGCGGGGAAGGAGTAGAGCTGCTACGCCAACAGTTACTCGCCCAGGTAGGCTGGCACGGCGCCGAAGAAGGCCTATTCCTGGCCCGTGAACGCCACCTGGAAGCGCTGAGAGAGGGACAGCAAAGGTTGGCTGAAGCGGAGCTCGTCTACGAGCAGAGCGAACTGATGGCCGAGGCGCTGCGGCTGGCGCAGGACGCGCTCAGCCGCATTACCGGAGAATTCACCCCCGATGATTTGCTGGGGGTGATCTTCAGCCGTTTCTGCATCGGGAAGTAAGAGTCGCTAACAAAACCGGTCGGCAAAGCGCAAGCAAATCATGGAGCAAGCCCGCTTGGCTTGAGCAGGACGTAATGGGTATCCAGCTGTCGCTCAAAGCGAATGCACAGCTTGCCGAGCGCGGCAAACCAAGCGTGAGTGCGG
>JAPDNP010000006.1 GCA_025989215.1 Neisseriaceae bacterium JH1-16
CCCGAACAGGACCGTGAAACGCCTCCGCGCCGATGATAGTGTGGCATTCGCCATGTGAAAGTAGGTCACCGCCAGACTCCCCACAACCAGCCCCAGCTCTCCGAGCTGGGGCTTTGTGCTTTGCGGCCACCAAACGCCACGCTCCTGGTGGTGGCTCTCTGCAGCCATTCTTCCTCTTCCTTCCCGGTCGTTCGGCCAACCTTGTTCTCTTCTTGTTGCAGAGGGAAGGAGGATGATGGGGGAAGTATCAGGTGATGCCGCCGCTTGTGCAGGACCAACAAAAACGGCCGGTCCTGCGATCGGCCGTGGTGAGGGGGCGGGCCGTCACGGCCCGCGCTGCACTTACGCTAGTTCGAAGCGGTCAAGGTTCATCACCTTGTCCCAGGCGGCCACGAAGTCGTGGACGAATTTCTCCTGTGCATCCGCGCTGCCGTACACCTCGGATAGCGCGCGCAGCTCCGAGTTGGAGCCGAACACCAGGTCGACCCGCGTGCTGGTCCACTTGGGCTGGCCGCTGGCGCGGTCACGACCCTCGAACACATCCTTGGCGTCCGACACAGGCTTCCACTCTGTCCCCATGTCGAGCAGGTTGACGAAGAAGTCGTTGGTCAGCGTGCCCGGCCGCAGGGTGAACACACCGTGCTGGCTCTGGCCGGCATTGACGCCGAGCACGCGCAGGCCGCCCAGCAGCACTGTCATTTCCGGCGCGCTCAGCGTCAACAGCTGCGCCTTGTCGACCAGCAGCGCCTCGGCCGGCACGGTGAACTGGCCCTTGAGGTAGTTGCGGAAGCCGTCGGCGATCGGTTCGAGCACCGCGAAGGAGGTCGCATCGGTCTGCGCTTCGGTGGCGTCCATGCGGCCCGGCGTAAACGGCACCGTCACTGCATGGCCGCCGGCCTTAGCCGCCTGTTCGACGCCTGCACAGCCGGCCAGCACGATCAGGTCGGCGAGCGACACCCGCTTGCCGCCGCTCTGCGCCTTGTTGAAGTCGCTCTGGATGCCCTCCAGCGTGCTCAGCACCTTGGCGAGCTCGGCCGGCTGGTTGACTGGCCAGTCTTTCTGCGGGGCCAGGCGGATGCGGGCGCCATTCGCGCCGCCGCGCTTGTCCGAACCGCGGAAGGTGGAGGCCGAGGCCCAGGCAGTCGACACCAGCTGCGACACCGACAGCCCCGACGCCAGCACCTTGCCCTTCAGGGCGACCACGTCCTGCTCGTCGATCAGCGGATGGCTCACCGCCGGGATTGGGTCCTGCCAAATCAGCTCTTCGGCCGGCACTTCCGGGCCGAGGTAGCGTGCGCGCGGCCCCATGTCGCGGTGGGTCAGCTTGAACCAGGCGCGGGCGAAGGCGTCGGCGAGCTGGTCCGGGTTCTCGTAGAAGCGCCGCGAGATCTTTTCGTAGACCGGGTCGAAGCGCAGCGACAGGTCGGTGGTCAGCATCGACGGCGAACGGCGCTTGGACGGATCGTGCGGGTCCGGAATGGTATTGGCGCCGGCGCCGCCCTTCGGCGTCCACTGGTGGGCGCCAGCCGGGCTCTTGGTCAGTTCCCATTCATAGCCGAACAGATGGCTGAAGAAGTCGTTGCTCCACTTGGTCGGGGTGGTGGTCCAGATCACCTCCAGGCCGCTGGTGATGGCATCGTCGCCCTTGCCGGTGCCGAAGCTGCTCTTCCAGCCCAGGCCCTGTTCCTCCAGGCCCGCCGCCTCCGGTTCCGGCCCGACGTTCGATGCCGGCCCGGCACCGTGGGTCTTGCCGAAGGTGTGGCCGCCGGCGATCAGCGCCACGGTTTCCTCGTCGTCCATCGCCATGCGGGCGAAGGTCTCGCGGATATCGCGCGCCGCCGCCAGCGGGTCCGGGTTGCCGTTCGGGCCTTCCGGGTTCACGTAGATCAGGCCCATCTGCACCGCGGCCAGCGGGTTTTCCAGGTCGCGGTCGCCGCTGTAGCGCTTGTCGGCCAGCCAGGTGGTTTCGGCGCCCCAGTAGACGTCGGTTTCCGGTTCCCACGAGTCCTCGCGGCCGCCGCCGAAACCGAAGGTCTTGAAGCCCATCGATTCCAGCGCCACGTTGCCGGTCAGGATCATCAGGTCGGCCCAGGAAATCTTGCGGCCGTATTTCTGCTTGATCGGCCAGAGCAGCCGGCGCGCCTTGTCGAGGCTGACGTTGTCCGGCCAGCTGTTCAGCGGCGCGAAGCGCTGTTGGCCGGACCCGGCGCCGCCCCGACCGTCGCCGGTGCGATAGGTGCCGGCGCCATGCCAGGCCATGCGGATGAACAGCGGGCCGTAGTGGCCGAAGTCGGCCGGCCACCATGCTTGAGAATCGGTCATCAACACCAGCAGGTCCTTTTTTACGGCCGCCAGATCGAGGCTCTTGAACGCTTCGGCATAGTTGAAGTCCTTGTCCATCGGGTCGGACAGGGAGGAGCGTTGGCGCAGGATTCGCAGGTTTAGTTGATTGGGCCACCAGTCTTGGTTCGACGTGCCGCCCCCAGCGGTATGCTTGAACGGACACTTCGTTTCAGTCGACATGCCTTGTCTCCTTGGATGAACGTGGACACTCAATCACTCGGTTCGGTACCTAGCCCGAGCGCTGCTCTTGAATACTAATGCCCTGTAATTGAAGGCGGAAATAGGTTTATTTGATGAGGGTGAAAGGGAAAAGCTAAGGTCCGGGTCGGGTTTAGGTCTGTTCAAGGTAAATGGCGCGTTATCGCTCTGAAGACCGGCGGAGTAGTCGGACTCGTGGCGTGCCTCGGCAGCGAGCGGCTTTGTCGGGGACCGATGGCGTTTGCGCGGCTCAGGCGCCGAACAGGAACGGGTTGGGGCCAGTGCGGGCGTAGCCCTGCTGTTCGACCAGCGCATCGAGTGCCAGGGTGGCCAGGTCGTCGGCGACCGGGTCGACGGCTGGGTCCTTGTCCTGGCGCATCAGCTTCAGATAGCCGTGGCAGTCGCCGCAGCTTTCGGCGCGGGTGGCGGCATCCTCGCTGTCGAGCACCCAGTAGCCGATGTCGCGGCTGGCGTCGCAGTGGCTGCACTGGCTGCGCACCAGATGCCATTCGCTCTCGCACAGGCTGCAGTGCAGGTAGCGCAGCCCGGCGGCATCGCCGATGCGCACGACGCTGGCGACCGGGGCGCTGCCGCACACCGGGCAGAGCGCGTGCTGACCGTCTGGACTGGCGATCGCGGCGTAATCGGCCAGTTGGGCGGCGAGCTGACTCCAGTACACTGACAGCGCGGCCCATAGCAGCGGGGCGGCCGCCGGGCCGACCGGGGCGGCGTCGCCAGCCAGTAGCGCATCGGCCCATTGCTCACGTTCGGCCAAGGTGGCGGCGGCGAGGCGCTCGGCAGCCGCCTGGACGGCGGGCGGCAGGCCGGCATCGGGGCGGACCCGTTCCAGCAGGCCGTCGAGCAGCGCCTGCCAGTCGGGTTGGCGCTGCCAGCCATCCACCGACAGCGGCGGCAGCTCGTGAGCGGCACAGGTGGTGAGCAGGCCGGCGATGTCGGGCAAGGCGACCGGCTGGGCGTGCACCAGTGCGTCCTGGTGGTGGGCGATGCGGGCGGCGAAGCGCAGAAAGTCGGCCATCGCATGCCCTTCGGCCAAGGTGAGCAGGCGGGCGGCGCGCTCGCGGTACAGGCTGCGCGGCTGCGGCAGGCGCAGCGGGGCGATGGCGATGCTGTGCCGCTGGATGTCGTGCTCGGGCACGATTCGAATGGCCATGGTGCTCCTAGATCGGGGCGAGCCGGTCGCCGGCCGGTGGGGTACGGCGACGCGGCTCAAGGTTGGCCGAAGCAGCGGGGTCGGCTTGGAGGCTCAAGGTTGCTTGTGGTCAACGTGGGCGCCGGCTTCCTCGCGATACCAGCGCGGGTGATGCTTCTTTGCCCAGGCCGGGGTGACCACGCCTTCCACCATCGCGCGCAGCGAGCCCTTCACCCAGAAGGCGGCGTAGATGTGCACGATGATGCCGACGATCAGCAGGATCGCGGTGGCCGAGTGCAGCAGCAGCGCGACCCGGATCAGCGGGATCGGGAAGACCGGTGCGAAGTAGGGCCGCCAGATCACCACGCCGCTGCACAGCAGCAGCACGAGACACAGGCCCATCAGCCAGAACAACCCCTTCTGGCCGGCGTTGTAGCGACCGGTGTCGCCGGCCTCGTGGCCGCGCAGCACGCCACTCAGGTCGCCGAGCCAGCGACGGTCGTCGGCATCGAAACGGTTGTCGCGCCACAGTCGCACGAACAGTCGGGCAAAGCCGAGCACCATCAGTACGCCGATGAACGGGTGCAGGATGCGCGCGGTGGGGCCGGTGCCGAGTACGCCGGTCAGCCAGAACAGCGCCGGGAAGAAGAAGCCCAGTCCGGACAGCGCCACCAGCAGGAAGCACAGCACCACCAGCCAGTGGTTGATGCGGTCGGCGGCGCGGTAGCGCACGATCAGCGGTTGGCGGCTCATCGCGGGCCCTCCTCGTCGTCATCGGCACGATTCGGGCCGACGGTCATATAGTGCAGGAAGCCCGCCACGCCGGCCGCGATGATGCCGAGCGTGGCCAGCGGCTTGAGCGCGCCCTTCCACAGGCTGACCAGCGGGCTGATCGCCGGATCCTTGGGCAGGCCGTGGTAGAGCTCGGGCTTGTCGGCATGGTGCAGCACGTACATCACATGGGTGCCGCCGACCCCGGCAGGGTCGTACAGGCCGGCTTGCTCGAAGCCGCGCGTCTTCAGCTCGGCGACGCGCTCGGCGGCGAACTCCTTCATGTCGTCCTTGCTGCCGAAACGGATCGCGCCGGTCGGGCAGGTCTTTACGCAGGCCGGCTCCTGGCCGACCGCGACCCGGTCGGAGCACAGTGTGCATTTGTAGACCTTGTTGTCCTTCTTGCTCAGGCGCGGGATGTTGAACGGGCAGCCGGCGATGCAGTAGCCGCAGCCGATGCAGTGCTCCTCCTGGAAGTCGACGATGCCATTGCTGTACTGGATGATCGCGCCGGGGCTGGGGCAGGCCTTCAGGCAACCGGGGTCGGCGCAGTGCATGCAGCCGTCCTTGCGGATCAGCCATTCGAGCTTGCCGTGTTCCTCGACCTCGGCGTAGCGCATCACCGTCCAGCTTTCGGCCGACAGGTCGGCCGGGTTGTCGTACACGCCGACGTTGCTGCCGATCTCGTCGCGCAGGTCGTTCCACTCCGAGCAAGCCACCTGACAGGCCTTGCAGCCGATGCAGGTACTGGTGTCGATCAGCTTGGCGACCTCGGTGACGTGCTCGCGCACCACCGGAGGCTGGGTCGGCGAGGCCGAGCGGCGTTGGATGTCCAACGATTGCAATGCCATGGTCGGCCTCCCTCACAGTTTCTCGACGTTGACCAGGAACGACTTGAATTCCGGCGTCTGGGTGTTGGCGTCGCCGACGAATGGGGTCAGGGTGTTGGCGAGGAAGCCCTTCTTCGCCAGGCCTTCGTAGCCCCAGTGGATCGGGATGCCGATGTGATGCACGGTCTTGCCGTTCACGTGTAGCGGCTGGAGTCGCTTGGTGACCACCGCCTTGGCCTTGATGTAGCCGCGGTTGGACGACACCCGCACCATGTCGCCGTGGGCGATGCCTTTCTCCTTGGCCAGCGCCTCGCCGATCTCGACGAACTGTTCCGGTTGCAGCACCGAGTTGAGCCAGACGTTCTTGGTCCAGTAGTGGAAGTGCTCGGTCAGCCGATAGGTGGTGGCCACGTAGGGGAAGTGATCGGCCTTGCCCATCTGCTCCAGGTCGCCCGGGAACACCCGCGCCGCCGGGTTCGACACCACCTTCGGGTGCAGCGGGTTGGTGCCCAGCGGCGTCTCGAACGGTTCGTAGTGCTCGGGGAACGGCCCTTCGGCCATCTTGTCGAGCGCGAACAGTCGGCCCATGCCCTCGGCCTGCATGATGAAGGGGCTCATCGGGCTGCCCGGCGGCTCATCGATCTTGAAGTCCGGCACGTCGATGCCGCTCCACTTGGCGCCATCCCACTTGATCAGCACCCGCGACTTGTCCCACGGCGTGCCGTCCGGCCGGCACGAGGCGCGGTTGTAGAGGATGCGGCGGTTGGCCGGCCAGGCCCAGGCCCAGCCCAGCGTGTTGCCGAGTCCAGACGGGTCGGCATTGTCGCGCCGCGCCATCTGGTTGCCGGCCTGGGTCCAGCTGCCGGCGAAGATCCAGCAGCCGGAGCTGGTGCTGCCGTCGTCCTGCAGCAGCGCGAAGCCGGGCAGCAGTTCGCCCTTCCTGGCCAGGTACTGGCCGGGGGTCTTCGGGTCGGGCAGGTCGGCCAGCGCCTTGCCGTTCATCTCCTTGGCGAGCTCGTCCGGGCGCGGTATCGCCGGGTTGCCGTAGGCCCAGGACAGCTTCTCGATCGGTTCGGCGAAGGCGCCGCCTTCCTTGGCGTACAGCGCCTTCAGCTTCAGGAAGATGCCGGCCAGGATCTCGGTGTCGGGTAGCGCTTCGCCCGGCCCGTCGGCGCCTTTCCAGTGCCACTGCAGCCAGCGCCCGGAGTTGACGATCGCGCCGTCCTCCTCGGCGAAGCAGGTGGTCGGCAGGCGGAACACTTCGGTCTGGATGCTGGCGGCGTCGACGTCGTTCTGCTCGCCGTGGTTCTTCCAGAAAGTGGAGGTGTCGGTGACCAGCGGGTCCATGATCACCAGGTATTTCAGCTTGGCGAGTGAGGCGCTGACTTTGTTCTTATTGGGGAAGGCGGCAATCGGGTTGAAGCCCTGGCACAGATAGCCGTTGACCTTGCCCTGGTGCATCAGCTCGAAGTACTGCAGCACGTCGTAGCCCTTGTCCCACTTGGGCAGCCAGTCGTAGCCCCACTGGTTGTCCTGGCGGGCGCTGTCGCCCCAGAACGCCTTCATCAGCGAGACGAAGAACTTCGGGTAATTGCCCCAGTAGTTGAGCTGGCCGTCCAGCAGCGGCTTGCTGGTGTATTTGGCCAAGTGTTCGGCCAACGTAGCTTCCTTTTCCGACGGCATGGTCAGGTAGCCCGGCAGGCTGGTCGACAGCAGGCCGATGTCGGTCAGCCCCTGGATGTTGGAGTGACCGCGCAGCGCATTGACGCCGCCGCCGGCCATGCCGATGTTGCCGAGCAGCAGCTGGATCATCGCCATGGTGCGGATGTTCTGCGAACCGACCGAGTGCTGGGTCCAGCCCAGCGCGTACAGGAACGAGGCGGTCTTGTCCGGCGCGGCGGTATCGGCCAGGTGGCCGCACACGGCCAGGAACGCGTCCTTCGGCGTGCCGCACAGTGTTTCGACCATTTCCGGGGTGTAGCGGTCGACGTGGGCCTTAAGCAGGTTCCACACGCAGCGCGGGTCGGCGAGGGTGTCGTCGCGCTTCGCATGACCGGCGTCGTCGAGCTGATAGGCCCAGCTAGCCTTGTCGTAGCTGCGCTTGGCCGCGTCGTAGCCGGTGAACAGCCCGTCGTCGAAGGCGAAGTCAGGGTGCACCAGCAGGCTTGCGTTGGTATAGGCGAGCACGTAGTCGCGGTTGACCTTGTTGTTGGTCAACAGATAGCGGATCACGCCGGACAGGAAGGCGATGTCGGTGCCGCTGCGGATCGGCACGTACAGGTCCGCCACCGACGCGGTGCGCGTGAAGCGCGGGTCGATGACGATCAGTTTGGCGTGGTTGCGCGTCTTCGCCTCGATCACCCAGCGGAAGCCGACCGGGTGCGCCTCGGCGGAGTTGCCGCCCATTACGATGATCAGGTTGGCGTTCTTGATGTCCACCCAGTGGTTGGTCATCGCGCCGCGACCGAATGTTGGGGCAAGACTTGCCACCGTCGGTCCGTGTCAAACGCGCGCCTGATTGTCCACCGCGAGCATGCCGAGCGCGCGGGTGAATTTCTGCGAGAGCCAGCCGGTTTCGTTGCTCGATGCCGACGCGCACAACATGCCGGTGGTGAGCCAGCGGTTGACGGTGATACCGTCGGCGTTCTGGGCGACGAAGTTCGCGTCGCGGTCGGCCTTCATCAGACGGGCGATGCGGCTGTACGCTTCGTCCCAACTGATGCGTCGCCACTCGTTCGCACCGGCTTCACGCACTTCGGGATACTTCAGCCGATTCGGACTGTGCACGAAGTCGAGCAGGCCGGCGCCCTTAGGACAGAGCGCGCCGCGGCTGACCGGGTGGTCGGGGTCGCCCTCGATGTGGAAAATCGCTGGTTTGGCGTTTTTGGCGCCGTCGCCGAGGCTATACATCAGAATGCCGCAGCCGACCGAACAGTAGGGACAGGTATTGCGCGTCTCGGTAGCGCGCAGCAGCTTGTAGCTGCGCACGTCGGCCAAGGCCTGCTCGGGCAGCAGGCCCAACGCGGCGATCGTGGTACCTGCCATGCTGCCAGCGGTCAGCTTGAAGAACTGCCGTCGATTGACTTGCATGAAGAGCCTCCACAACGGGGGACGAACAGTCGCGTCAGGCGGTAGTCGGCATGGCGAGCCGGCCGCTGCCGTGTAAACGCTAGTTTCAGAGGTTAAGTGTAGATGAATTTGTCCGACATTCAGGACGACAAGCCCGACGTATCCAGCCGTTCGCTACCACTGCTGCAATGGCGTGCCGGCGAGACGCCGAGCGATGCCCACGACTGGGTGGCCGAGGAGAGCCCGGTGGCGCTGGTGTACAACGGCCTCGCGCACACAGTGATGATGGCTTCGCCGCAGGAGCTGGTCGCGTTCGCGCTGGGCTTCACGCTGAGCGAGGGCATCGCCGCATCCGCCGCCGAGGTCTACGACATCGAACTGGTCGAGCGCGCCGATGGCATCGAGGCGCGCGTCGAGCTGGCAAGCCGTGCGTTCGAGCGGCTCAAGGAGCGCCGCCGCCAGATGGCCGGGCGTACCGGCTGCGGATTGTGCGGGGTCGAGCAGTTGGCCGAAGTGCACCGCCCGGTGGCGCCGTTGCCGTTCGGCCAACGTTTGAGCCTGGCGGCGCTCGACGCGGCGCTGGCCGCCTTGCCGGCGGCGCAGTCGCTGTCGCAGCGTACCGGTGCCTGTCACGCCGCCGCCTGGGTGCGGCCGGACGGCACACTCGCCGCGGTATGCGAGGACGTTGGTCGCCATGTCGCGCTCGACAAGCTGATCGGCCGGCGGGTGAAAGAGGGCTGGATGGACGGCGCGGTGCTGGTCACAAGCCGGGCCAGCTTCGAGATGGTGCAGAAGGCGGCGCAGGTCGGCGTCGAGATCCTACTGGCGGTATCGGCACCGACGACGCTGGCGGTGCAGATGGCGCAGGATTACGGGATGACGCTGGTGGGCTTTGCGCGACCCGGTCGTGCCAATATTTATACGCATGCGGGGCGGATGCAGCGAGATTGAGCTAGTGGGCGGCACAAGCTTGCGGTGCTTATTGCTCTGCAGAAAAAAGGGACGGGGGCTTGCCCTAGATTGGCCTTGCTTTTATGGCAAAGATATGAACAGAATCCCTATTCGATATTGTTCACATCCGTACAAGAAGCAAGCATGGCACTCATCGTACAGAAGTACGGCGGCACGTCGGTTGGCTCTACCGAGCGCATCAAGAACGTTGCCCGCCGCGTCGCCAAATGGAAGGCTCAGGGGCACGACCTAGTCGTGGTTCTGTCCGCCATGAGCGGCGAAACTAACCGCCTGATCGGCCTCGCCAAGGAAATGCAGGAATATCCTGATCCGCGCGAGCTCGACGTCATTGTCTCCACCGGCGAACAGGTCACCATCGGCCTGTTGGCGATGGCGCTGAAGGAAATCGGTCTCGACGCCAAGAGCTACTGTGGCTGGCAGGTTCGGCTTACCACCGACTCCTCGCACACCAAGGCCCGCATCCAGACCATCGACGATGAGGCGATGCGCGCCGACCTGGCCGAGGGCAAGGTGGTGATCGTCGCCGGCTTCCAGGGCATTGACGAGCAGGGCGACATCACCACGCTCGGCCGTGGCGGCTCGGACACCTCGGCCGTGGCGCTGGCCGCTGCGCTGAAGGCCGACGAATGCCAGATCTACACCGACGTCGACGGGGTATACACCACCGATCCGCGCGTGGTGCCGGAGGCGCGCCGTCTGAAGACGGTGACCTTCGAGGAAATGATCGAAATGGCGAGCCTCGGCTCCAAGGTGCTGCAAATCCGCTCGGTGGAATTCGCCGGCAAGTACAAGGTGCGACTGCGCGTTCTGTCCAGTTTCGAGGACGAAGGCGAGGGCACGCTGATTACGTTTGAGGAAGACGAAAACATGGAAAAGGCCATTGTCGCCGGCATCGCATTCGACCGGAACGAGGCGCGTATCAACGTCAAGGGCGTACCGGACAAGCCGGGCATCGCCTACCAGATTCTCGGCCCGATCGCCGACGCCAACATCGAAGTCGACATGATCATCCAGAATGTCGGCGAGCATGGCACCACCGATTTCTCGTTCACCGTGCCGCGCGGCGAGTTTCAACGCGCGCTGACCATCCTGCGCGACGTGCAGACCCATATCAGCGCAGCCAAGATTGATGCCGATGACAAAGTCGCCAAACTGTCGATCGTCGGCGTGGGCATGCGCTCGCACTGCGGCATCGCCTCGACCATGTTCCGTACTCTGGCCGAAGAAGGCATCAACATCCAGATGATCTCCACTTCCGAGATCAAGGTGTCGGTGCTGGTCGACGAAAAGTACCTGGAACTGGCCGTACGTGTACTGCATAAAGCTTTCGGTTTGGATCAACAACCGGAAGCATAAAAAAGCTTGACAGGGCGAAGTGCTAAAAGTATTATGGCGCCTCGCTCGACGGAGAAATGGCCGAGTGGTCGAAGGCACTTCCCTGCTAAGGAAGCATACGGGCTTAAACCTGTATCGAGGGTTCGAATCCCTCTTTCTCCGCCAGCTACCGTGCACCCGTAGCTCAGTTGGATAGAGTATCTGGCTACGAACCAGAGGGTCGGGCGTTCGAATCGCTCCGGGTGCACCACATCAGTCCCTATAGTTTAGCGGTTAGAACACCGCCCTTTCACGGCGGTAGCCGGGGTTCGATTCCCCGTGGGGACGCCATATTTATGCGGCAGGCTTCTGTTTCTTCGGGCAGAAGCCTGTTTGCTTTTACCCGTCCGCTAATCTTCCACGCTCTTCCGCCGTCATCATCGTTGACCACCTCCACCGTCAACGGCTGATCGATCAGTATCGACAGCACTTTACGTGCTTCCTGAGGGTTCTCCTCAAGTAAGTTTTTCCAAGACGTGGTCCGCTCAATCATCTGACATTTAATGGCGTTCAGATCCGGTTCATCGCTGGTATTTTCCAGTTGTTGCTGTAATTCGGCTCTCCGCGATTGCAATGCCTGCTTGTTTTGCTCTGCCGCCGCCAGCGCTTCGGTCACCGCGGCTGAGACTTGGCCACTGGCGATGAAGTCGATCAGGTTGTCGACCCGCCTCTGCTCGGCGGCTAGCTGTTTGTCGAGCAGTTGCAGCTGATCGGTCCGATTCGACCCTTGGGACGGGCTGGCTAGCGATCCCAGCGCCCGTTCGACCGCGGCAGCAATGGCCTCCGGCGTCAGCACTTGGCGCATCAGGCAGCCCAGCAGCAACGGCTCCAGTATTTCCGCCCGTTCGGTGTGATGGTTCGGGCAGACTGAGGCGCCGCGGTTGCGCCGATAGCTGCACGCATAGAACGTATATTTCTCGCGGGCTACTCCGGAGGTGCCGGAACTCGCCACGATCGAGCCACCGCAGCAGCCGCAACGCATCAGGCCGCTGAGCAGGTAGCGGGTGTGGCGGCCGGTAAACGCTGTCGGGATCACCTCTGGGCTGCGAATGTCATGCCAGCGCTGATTGCGGTGCTGCAGGGTCCGCTGCACCTCGTCCCATAGCGCCTGCGGAATGAGGCGCAGATCCTCGCGGACTGCCTCGATGTGTTGCTCCTGTTCGGCGACCTGACGGGTTTGCGTGCCACCCTGATAACGTTTGCGGGTGCGGCCGTATACCAGTCGGCCGATGTAGCGCTCGCGATGCAGCATTTCACTAACGCCAGAAGCCGTCCAAGAGCCGGTGCCTTTACGCGGCGCGGTCACCCGCCGGCCGCCAAAGTACTTCAGATTCAACGCAGGGTATTCGCCGCTAGGGTCGAGGTTGAGGGCCTTGGCGATCGCCTTGGTGCCCCAGCCGTCGGCGCACATGCGGAAGATCGCGGTCACCACCGCTGCCTGCTCCGGGTTGATGCGGTGGTCGGTGTGGGAACGGGTAGGGCTGCCGTCGGCTGCGACGCCCGTCACGCTAACATTGTCGTAGCCATAGACCCGCCCGCCGGTCACCCAGCCCTGCTTGGCGCGTATCGCCAACGCATCGCGGGTGCGCAGCGAGGATTTCTCCCGCTCGAATTCGGCGAACATATTTTGCAGCATCAGCTGAGCGCGTTGCATGGCGTCCAGCTCGCGCTGCACCTGGCGGGTCAGGTAATAGTGGATCTGTACCCCCGCCGCCAGGATCTGTTCGACGATGATGGTAGTGCGAGCCGCATCGCGGCCGATCCGACTGTCCTCGCTGACAATCAATGCCTCGAAGTCGGCTAGACGGTCCAATAAACGCAGCAGGCCGGGACGGTGACGGAACTCGGCGCCGGACACGCCGTCGTCGACGAATACCAGATCGTCCGGCACCTGCAGACCATGCTGGGCCGCATAGGCGCGTGCCTGCGCAATCTGTCGAGCAACCGACTTGTTGTCATCGACCTGCCGGTCGTCGTCTGTCGATTTACGAGCGTAAATCGCCGCAATAGGGGCTAGGCTCATGCGTCCTCCATGGCTGAACGAAGTCTTGGAATAGGCTTAGCATAAGCCAGCGGAGCCGCAGAAGCGGGAGTGGCGTGCGTAGCAAGGCAGCGCTGATGGTCGGCTAGCAGCAGTTGAGCCAACGCTTCGACCAGCGCGGAGTGATCGCGGCCGCTAAGTGCAATGGGGTGAAGATCCAGGGTTGCCATGGGTAGACGCAAAGAATGTCGACTCAGGGTGTAGCTACCGAATGATGCTTTTTCTTAGATCGATTGGACGCGTAGAAGCAGGTTTTTATGTCCAACCGGCATGAGCAAGCGGTGTGTGTCGCGGTAAAGCAGAACCGCCCCTGCAGGGCAGGGGCGGCAGAGGCGCAGCGCCCCTATCGGGGCTACTAGTTCAGAACGGCGATGGCACGGTGATGCCGAAGTTTTGCGGGTCGAGCAGCAGCTCGCGCGGATTGCACCATTCCTTGGTCAACCATTTCGGCGGTTGAAAAAACGGCAACGCGTAGCGGGTCAGGTACTCGCCTTGGGCGGTACGGCCGACCACCACCATCAACATATCAAATCTTTTGCCATCCTCGGCATGGATGACCAACGAGCCGATCGGCCAATCGACTTGGTTGTGGGGGTAGCGTGAATCGATCATGGTTAACTCCTTCTAAGTGAGTTTCAGATTGAGAGCTGCATCCTCGTATAGCCACGAGGAACGGGGTTCTGTGCGGCAGCGCAAACTTTTTTTTGAAAGGTTTGGAGGCCCTGCTCGGCAGCCCCCAGAGCATCCGGCATGGGTGCGGACACCTCACAGGCACACCACTTCAGTGGCGTGCCTGCCTGTAGCTCACTCCGCGTGGGGGAAATACCGACTCAGACCGGTAGGAATCGCGATGCCTAGCCTGGTCAGGGCCTCGTAGGCGTACTGCCGGGTCAGCTGGGGATAGCGCTCGGGCTGTGCCGCCACGCGTAGCCAGTGCGCCTTCCCGTTGGTGGTGCTGCCGAATCGAGACAGATGCAGTTCGCTCACGCGCCGCTGTGCCTCCTCGCGCCGCCACGGTGGTGGCGGTAACGCGTGTTCCGGTTCGACCTCAGGAATCGGCCGCGGCGCCACATCGCGGCGTGCTTCGGCCAGTGCCGCCTCCCAACGGCCGCGCAACGTGCGGTAATCCTGCACCAGCAGGTCGCCGCCGATGGACATCGCCGCCCAGAACAGAGCCGGATTCGGCCAATGCTGCGGTTGGTGTGCCCGCCGTTTGCGCAGCTCTGCCGCCGCTCGATGGAACAGCGCCTCGCTGTCCGCCAAGACGGCAGTCTCCGGCTGGCAGGCCTGCAGGAAGGCATCGCAACTGGGAGGCCTCGGATAGGTCGCCCACAGCCCCTGCTCGATCTGCGCGACAGTGACTCCTGCCCGCGTCAGCGTCTTGGCCCAAACCCGCTTGGCATTGAGGACGCCGGTGTCGTCGCCATCAGGGGTCGTTTGGCCCGTGGCAAACTGCCCCAGAAAATTCTGTCCAAACCGGCCGTGCAACTCTCTGAAAATTTTGTCGACCCAGGACAGGGGGATGCTATTAGGCGCGCTCATCGCTTACCTCGCCCTCGATCACGTTGGTGGCGGGGATTTCTGCTAGCCATGCGCCCAGTCCGATTGCGCGTGCCGCCCCGGCACGCACAGCCTCCCGGCTCGGGGCAGCGCTGTGCTGAGCCGCTTGTCGTTGCCGCTCGCCCTTGAACACCGCGGCGTTGCGCAGCCAGTTCGACAATACCGCCTGCCAATCGGCGAACCGCGTACCGCGGGCCTGGTAATGGTCCAGACAACGCTGCACCTCCAACGGTAGATCCAGGTCATGCTTTTGTGCCAGGGCGCTCTGCTCGGGTGTCGGGGTCAGCGTCTGGGGAGCCTGACTAAGAGTGACGGCGCAAGATTTTTTTGGTTTTGGACGCGCCGCCGGCGCGTCCAAAGAAATAGCGTTAGCTATTTCTTTGGACAAAGTTGAAGTTGTTGAAGGTGAAGGTGAAGGTGATGGGCAATCAGTGAGCAATGCATCTGCATTGCCCTCTGCAGCTTGCGCCGTACGCGCAGGCCCCCAGCGCGCCTCAGCCGCACGACGGGCGCGCTCTTGGCTGCGCTCGGCATGGGTCGATGCCTTGGCGTGTTCCTCATCCAAGCGAGGATGCCTCCAGACCCCGTCGCGCACGACGAACAGCGGTTCCAGAGCGAGGCGATGAACCAGCCAGTCTCCCAGTGACAAGCGAGTGACCTGGGCCAGCACCTCATTCTCATCGGGCAGCGGACCATTGCGCCAATAATCGAGCAGCAACAGTAGATAGGCGCCGTGCTGTTCCGTGGAAAGACGTCCGGTTTCGGCCAGATAGTCGCCCAGATACAACGGCATCCAGATGGCAACGGAGGGGGTTTTCATTGTTGTTTTGCTCCGCCCAGGGTGGACCCGGAACGCTGGGCCAGCGACTCATCCGGGCTGCGAGCGGTGATGCTCGCAGCTGTATATAGGCACTGCGGATGCAATGCCGTGAGCAGAATGAAAATTTTTTTGACTAGTCGGCAGGACGGCCAGTCGTACTGGCCGAAAAAGACCAGCAGTGAATAGCCTGATGGCTCGGTCGGAAAGAGGACAGGAGAGTGTCAACGCTGCAACTGGTGCATCCAACAACCATTGCGCTCGTCACTCGCCTGGCGTCGTAAGTAAGGCAAAAAGGCCGGCCAGGGGGCCGGCTGGGGGTTGCCGCGGCGGCGATGCTCGGCCCGGCGCAGCGCCGCCAATTTGCCGATTTGCGTTCGCACGCCGCCAAACCCAGGTAGTTGCCATAGTTCGTACTGGATTCCCGCTTCTTCCTGAAAGTCCCTTTGGCGGATCGCCACGATCAACCGCTCGCGCTTGGTCCGCTCCAATTCGGCGCCCAGTCGCCAGGTCCAGCGCAGTTTGCCGCTGTGCGGATGCACCAACTGCACCAGTTCCAGACCGTGGCAATTCAGCCGTCCGCTCCGAGTCGCCGCATCTTGCAGCCGCTCCAGTCGATGCGCTAATTGTTCCCCGTCACGTGGCACCAGCAACCACCAGCACAGCGTGGCACTCGCCGGCCGGTATAACAGCACCAGCGCTGCTGCCGCCTGGCCCTGCCGCCGCAGCCGGTAACGCAAATCCTTATTGGCATCGGTCCGATAGCGCTGCTGGAATTTGGCGATGAGCGCGGGGCCCTTGGCCAGCGGCACTTCGCCGCTGGTCCACAGTGGGTAGCCCCGCTGCACCCAATCGAGTAGCCGTTGAAGCGCGGCGGCTTCACGGGTGAACACAAATTGACGAACCGACATGACAACATTTCCCCTAATCAGCGTGATGCCTCGTATAGG
This sequence comes from Neisseriaceae bacterium JH1-16, assembly GCA_025989215.1. Taxonomy (GTDB): domain Bacteria; phylum Pseudomonadota; class Gammaproteobacteria; order Burkholderiales; family Chromobacteriaceae; genus Crenobacter_A. Next base: position 16,076 of record JAPDNP010000006.1, read on the forward strand.
CAAAAACAGGGGGAAATAGAGTGAGCGGTACAGTGAATAACCCGGTGAAGTTGGCCGTCTGTGCCCTGGCAGAAATCGACCAGTAATAGCCGTTCGGTGATGACGGCACCAACGACCGCTCCTCGGCCAAAGCAGCCCTATCGATAACGTCCGTTAACCGACGCTAAGCGGACGGAGATTTCAATTCGTTGTAGGCGTGCTCGCGACGCTCGGTCACTTGCAGCCAGATGCCAATCCCCATCTGTCCCAAGCGATCAATGCGGTAGGGTTATCGGTTCGCCTATCGCTAAGGCCAGTACCGCACCGAAGAATGGCGCGACAAAGAAATAGGCATCCATGCGGATGGTACCGTGGTGCGCAATGCCACTACGAACAAGGCCAGGCTCACCCCGTAGACCAGGAAGCCGATGACCATCGCTCCAGTGCTGCTTGGCATGTCCGCTCAAGGGTAGCAGGGGGAACGTGTGAATACCGTCGTCGCGCTTACTGAGGGCTGCTTTTTGACCCGCATTGCATGCTGAACCAGCGAGCTAAATAACTATATCCGAAATGCTTCTCGGTCGTTTAGCGCACAGACGAAGTGGCAGTTAGGTGGGCATACTACTTATAGACAAGAGAGGCAAAGGGGCTACATACAACGTGGACCAATTCGCCGAGTCATCCCATGACCCTGCCTTGTGCGGGGCCTTTTATTTGGAGGGCATCATGAAATTCCTAGTTGAATTTCAACACAAGGTTACTGGCAACCTGATGACCTTCGTGGTACTAGAGGCCATCAATGACGACGATGCTGAAATTGATGGTCGTCACCAGCTAGTGCGGATTGGCGAGTGCCAGGTTGATTACCTCTGGCCACGTGTGCAAGAGATCAGCTGTTTTGAGGGGGGAGTGACCGAACAGGGCGGGACGGACCGGTCGAGGCCAGAGCTAGCCGTCGATTCGGTTGCAGCTTGATTCTAAGCTGCGCGCATCAACCGTCACATCAAGATGCATACCGTAGAAACGGTAAGATGATAGCGAGAGGCTGCACAAGTATGAAAAACCGCCTTTAGGCTGACTTGTCAGTCAGGGCTGATCACACGCTCCTTCGCGTGCTGTAACGCATCTCTTACTCCTTGGGCACGCTCGGCCTTGGAGTCAGTCGACAGCAAATGAAGGTACGTAGCTAAACGCTCTCGGTCTGACAAGTCTGGGAGATCAACCAGTACACTTTTCACAAATGCTTCTACTTCATGCTGACCGGCCCCATGTTCGCATGCTGCGACAAGCGAAGTGGCTAAGCGCTTCACTCTATCAGGAATCTCTCCGACGATCGTCATGTGGTTCTCCCGAGTTTAGGTAACCATAACTTCGATTAGATTCACCAGTCACCCTTTTGGTTCTCCCAGTTATCAGTTAACCAGCTCGACCCGCCAAGTGGTAAATGGGCAGGGTTGATTACATAGGCCCGCTGTTTCAGCGTCAGCGATGCGGGCCGGCTCTTTAAATTTCCCTTGACTTAGTAGATATGTAAATGGCGGATTACTTATCAAGAAGGCACCATTACTTTTCGAAGGTCTAAGTGACCGTTTTGGCCGAAAGCCGATCGTCCGGTGAAGCTCCCCCTGAGCTCGACCCAAAGCTTACCTTGAAGTAAGTGGGGACACCGTACTGTCTCATGGTGCCTTGGATTGGCGCCGCCTGTGCCATTTCATCAATAATCCTGCCGACATTCCGTGCGCCATGATGGACACTGCCACGGCCACTAACGTGAGTGTGATCAATTCTTGCGCCAGTGGAGCGGTTATACCGTGGTTGATAGAGAACATTAGGTAAAACACGGAACCGATTCCACGAATCCCGAACCAACCGATCATCGAGTGCAGCCCTGTGGCCAGTGGTTCGCCCAATAGGCCAACCGAAACCGCCAGAGCCCGTAGTAAGAAAAACAGCAGCGGAATAAACCACCACAAAGCAGTCCACAGAGTCGCGTATGACAGCATCGCACCGACGAGCAGTACAATCGCCAATTCGGCCAGCTTTTCCAACTGCTCGTTGAATCCTTGTACCGCATGTGTCATCACCGCACTCGCATGGAGGGAGTGGGTCGCCAACACACCATAGTCGTGTCCGCTCGAACCCGAGGCCGCTCCCAGCGATATTGCCCCGGCACGGGGCTGCTCCTTCACGCGCTGCAGTGCCAGACCGGCGGCGAACACCGCCAGAAATCCTGAGGCGAGAGACAATTGGGCCACGCCGTATGCGACTGCCATCAGCCCGAGGGAGAGAAACTCGTCGAGGCCTACTGCTAGTTGATGACGGGTACGCAGATAGACGACGAGTCTGCCAATCAGCGCCCCGCATGCAGCCCCGATGAACAACCCGCCCCCTGTTGCCCACAGCACGTCGATCAACCACCAATGCCAAATACCGAAGCCTAGTCCGCGGGCACCTAATAAATGCAGTCCCAGCATGACGAAGGGAAAGGCGGTGCCGTCATTCAATGCACCTTCGCCGGCTAAGCTGAACTGAAGTCGATCTGGCTTTGTCCCGGATTCCGGCTGCACGCCAGACGCCAGTACCGGGTCAGTCGGGGCGAGAATGCCGCCCAGCAGTACTGCCGCGCCAAGAGACAGCCCCAGTCCCCACACTCCTACGACTGCAATCAGCCCCACAGTGATCGCCATGGAGAGGAAGGCTAACCGCAATGGAAGCAGCCAGCGCTGATCAGACAAGGGCACAGTCCCCATTTTCAGGCCGACGGTAAACAGTGAGATAAGCAAGGCCACCAAGGCGATCGATTCCAAACTGTCTGCGTAGCGCGCCGGGTCAGGGGTGATCACGTTTAGTCCGCCAGGCCCGAGCGCGTAGCCTATGCCCAGGTAGATCATGGCACTACTGAGCAACAGGCGGGCCAGAAGAGTCCCGACCAGTACCATGGTGATGAGTAGCAGTCCGATGAACAACGACCAGAAGGGCAGGGTCATGGCAGGAGCCTATTTCCTCTTGAGCTTCGCACGGCAAGGAGGAGCCGTAGTGGCCTCGCCGCGCGAGAGGAGCGAACCAAATAGCAAGGTTAGTTGCCAAATCGAGGAGGTGTCCGTGTGCTGGGCAACATCGCGTAGAGCCAATCACCCACGTTGTCATTGCTACAAAGTCAGCATTAGGCCTCTCAAACCCATGGCCTCTCTCGCTAGCATGGGTTGCTAAGCATCAATAGTAGTATTAAATCGGTACTAGCACTGGAGCACTCTATAATTAAACTGGTAGGCAACCTAATAGAGTGGTTTTATCGACACAGCGATTGCCAGCCTGCAAGGTGTGATCTTCATCGCACCCAAGTTCAGGACTATGAGGAGGTGCCTATATGCATGCCGTCCGAACTCATCTAAAATACCATGCCATTCAAAAAGAACCGCATGAATACAGGCGTATCGTTAGCCGTTATGCGATTCCTATCTGTAACCCTCGAATCGCTGAAAAACGTCGTAGCAATCGCCGACGCCTCGACGAGTTAATAGATATAAAATACTACGCACATCAAGACGAATTCTAGTTCCGTGATGAATGGATTTGTGCCCTCATTATAAATGAGGGCATTTTCATATGGCATAGTAATTTTCGATTATTAACATGTCGCTGTGCCTATTTTTGAATATCGCTCCTGGCCTCGATTATCGTTGGGTCATTGCCGTAAAGTTAGCCGTGAGTATGTATCTGCATGATGCGAGCCGCAAAAAAGCGGCTCGCGAGGCAGGGGGCAGTGTCACTACGCAGTATTAATGACTGACCTCATGACCGATAATGCCGCCGACAGCAGCGCCGCCGACTGTTCCAAGGGCACTACCGCCTGTGAGCACGGCACCACCAACAGCTCCGACACCGGCACCGACGGCGGTGTTCCTACCTTGTGAAGACATGCCGGCACAGCCGGTCAAACTGAGTATCACGATGGCAACAGCCGTGCCGTGTGTGAGGTTAAGAAGCGTTTTCATGGCATTACCTCTTTGTCGAGTATCGGGTCTCCGGCACCTCACTCCTTGTAGGGCAAGGCTGACTGGATAGCTAAGCAGCTTTCGACCTGATCATCGTTTGGCCAAGCCCAGCTAGCTACTGGCTCGACGGCACAGGCTGCATAGTAAGCAGACGGTAAGAAATGCTGTTTCGGCCAACGTTTGCGGGCCAGCGTTGAGTCATAAGAACAGGTTGCGTTAAGCGCGAATTCTTGTCTGTGCGCTTGCCTACATACCTTATGGGGTGAAGGCTATGCCGACATTGGCATGAGCTGTCAGGCTCAGTCGGTTCAGTAAAAAGTACGAGTCATTTCCATGTGGTGGACTGAAAGGGCATGGCATGTGGGATGTACAGATCTTGGGCGGCCATTAGCCGCCCTTGGATCAACTGACTAAATCGGTGGTCCCATCAACGTTGGGATCCGGTAACAACATATAGTGGGGCGAAGACACCGCTCTTCATGTTATGGCAACAGCGCTAACTCTGGCGCGATAGCCAAGGGTTTCACCGGTTGATTCAACTCTTGGTTCACCGAGTGGGGCATTCCAGCTTGTGACGCTAAGGAGAGCGCGATGGCGGCTCCCGGGTTCATGCTGTCAACCATCGAACTTGGGATCAGGATGGTTGTGCCGCGTTCCTTGGTTGTTTCGTAAATAATGTTCATTGCGCGCAGTTGTAAGGCACCTGGCTGACTGACGTAGATCTTGGCAGCCTCGACAAACTTACCTGCGATCTCGGCCTCGGCGGTACCAAGAATGATGCGTGCCTGCTTCTCACGTTCGGCCTGGGCTTGGCGGGACATCGCATCCTGCAGCGCGACCGGGATTGCCACATCGCGCACCTCGACCGAGCTGACTGTTACGCCCCATTCGATCGTTTTTTCCCCGATTTCCTCGCACAACTGCAGGTCTGCCGCGTGTCGGTCGGATAGCAGAGCCGCCAACATCGAAGAGCCAATCATCTCGCGCAACGAGGTCTGTGCCACGCGATCGATGGCTTGCCGGTAGTTGGTGATCGCTAGCGCCGCTTTCTGGGCATCATGAACATGCCAGAAAATGATGGCATCAACGTTTACCGGCACTGTATCCCGTGTCAGCGCCTGTTCGGCATTGAAAGCCGTGGTCTGAATGCGCTCATCGATCACTGCCACCACACTGTCAACGACCGGGATGATCATGAACAGGCCGGGACCTTTGACTCCTTGCAGCTTCCCTGCACGCAGTACGACAAATTTCTGCCAGGTATTGGCCATCTTCAACGACTGCGCGATGACGGCACCGATGATCCACAGAGCGACTCCCAGAACCAGATAGCCCATTGCGCCCAATAAGGCACCGACGGCCAGGAAGATGAACACGATGAAAAAGGTGATGGGGTTCATAAGGTTACTCCGAGGGTCATTGAGAGGCTTCTGCTAGCACAGTGCACGCGGTGAGCGCGGCATGTCTGTGCGTTTGCGCACTCAACGAGACTCCACGGACCGTATAGGGCATCGAGCGGCTCTGCGCGAGTACGCGAAGAGGAGCGCCCTTTGGCCGCGCCGCTCGCTCGAGATGGCCTAGGGGCTGTTGACCAATCTCTGCTCTCTAATGAATTCATCATGGTCGGCCATAAAAAAAATCCTCTTCTGTTCCGCAGAAGGGGTGGCCGGGGGTATTGAAACGCCTCAGACTTGTGTAGCTTCAGAGCGAAAATCGACACTATTCAGAGGGTGCGTGCGCATGGCCGATGCTCCCTACAATCCCAAGAGGCCGTCCAGCTTACCTAAGTGCTATCAATAACGAGACGTCCACGGATTATACAAACCGATATCAGTAGCCCCGGTGATCATTGTCTTGTCGACCTTGGTCTTCCAGCGGCCGCTGACCGCCGTTACTCATGCCGTGCTCGCCATGGCCGTATCCTCCTCCGCCATGGTCATAACCACTGCCATGGTCATAGCCTCCGTCTCTATGGTAACCCGGTCCCCAGAAACAGCCTCCGAGGACTGCTGTCAGCAGAAGTAACGTGATTTGTCGAGTCAATTTCATGGGGACCTCCTTATGATCGTCGGGCCTTTATGTAGTAGAAAAAGTAGTTCGACCTGGCTGCGGGGTAATAGTAGACAGGGTAGCCAGGCACTAGGACCAGATTCGGATACACCGGCACATTGATGCTGATGCTGACTTGGGCATGGCTGAGTGCGGCAGGAAATAGCAGCATGGTTAGGGCAACGAGCAAGTAGCGCATTCTTTGCTCTCCTGTGTCATGGGCGGCTGCTGAGGTAGGCATCGTCAGTCCGTCAGGAGGTGAAAAGGGCAGAGCACGGCGAACCGGGCACTCCCGCGGTATGCAGCGGGACATGACCGTTTCCAATAGGGACAAAGTTCTGGCCGAGCGCAGCGCGCTTAGTGGGCAACCCGAACTCTCGGCTGCTGAAAATTGCCAACCCGGTTCAGGAAAGTACAGTCACAGGGTCGCCGATGGCCCGACACCTGTCTGTTCGTTGAACCACATTACGTTGCAGATGTAATCGGTAAAAAAGAAATGGCAGCTCCTGCCAAGGCGCTGAGCTACCGGCTTTGCAGGCAGGGGGTATCGGTAGTGCTTAGGCCTCTGCCGGACCTGGACCTTACCTGCGGCATAAGTGGGAGAACGCACCGACGCCGGGCCCGTTCAGTGCCACCGTAGTTATCAGTTCTTTGGACGCTCGCATGGCTCGGAAGCCACTCGGAGGTCAGTCATGGGTAAGTCCCGCAAACCAGGCCAGGACAACGGCACGACAAAGGCCAAGACGAAAGTCGCTAAGCCTCCCAGAAGATCGGGGGTCAACGGTAACGAGCCGACCCTACCCAAGCCCGTGCGTGAACCCAGCCCCCCGACAAGTAGTTCGACTTGACCCATTGATGTGCTTGGTCTGATGTGGCGACTTTGCCAAGAGTAATGAGCCACCCCGTGCGGGGCTCAGAGGGGCAATCACAACCAAGGGCGTCGAGCGTGATGTTGTTATCTGATCGCGCGAGGGCTCGTCACTTGAATGGGGGATGAGGCACGTAGGGAAGCAAGCGATCGGTCTCTTTCTTGACCACTGCGTAGCACTCGCAGCACAACTGTTCCAGCTTGGGGCGGTCCAGTACGGTGATGTGGCCACGGCTATATTCGATCACACCGAGCTTCTGCAATTTACCGGCAGCATCAGTCACCCCCTCGCGGCGCACCCCTAGCATGTTGGCTATCAGCTCCTGGGTCATGGTCAATTGGTTGCTCGGGAGGCGATCCAGCGACAGCAGCAGCCAACGGCACAACTGCTGGTCGATCGAATGATGGCGATTGCACACCGCGGTTTGGGCCATCTGCGTGATCAGGGCCTGGGTGTAGTACAGCATCAACTGCAGTAACTCGGCGTGGCGGTTCACCTCATCCTTGAAGCGTTGCCCGGGCAAGCGAAAAGCTTGGCCAGCACTTTGCACGATCGCGCGACTCGGCGTGCTTTCGCCGCCCATGAACACCGCAATGCCGACCAGCCCCTCATTGCCTACCACAGAGATCTCAGCCGAAGACCCACTCTCCATCACATAGAGCAGTGACACGATGGAGTCAGTAGGGAAGAAGACGTAGTGCAGAGCATCCCCGGACTCGTACAGTACCTTACCCAGCGGCAAAGGCACCAACTCAAGATAGGGGTGTATGCGTTCGAGCACATCGGCCGGCAGGGCTGCCAGTAGATGGTTCTGTAGTGGTAGGGGAGACTCGGACATAGCTGCCACCTCGCGAAAAATGGCTTCCTTGTGTCGCAGTATAGTCGGCGTTCTATCTGCGTTGTATGTCGACAGAGCCTGGGACAGACCAAGCGATGAAGGGCATTGATGGACGCTTGGAGCGTATTACCCTCAGCCGTCGCAAAACAAATGCAGATGTGTGTACTAGCGTACAGACCCACTCCCGTCTTTGCGCTTACGCTACTGAAATGTCGATTGCTCAGACCGTAACAGGGGGCGACACCATGCTTGAAACGATCATTGTTATTCTGTTGGTTATATGGGCGCTGGGAATGCTGACATCTTTCACCATGGGTGGGGCTGTTCATATTCTATTGGCCCTAGCCGTCATCGTATTGCTTTTTCGATTTTTTCAAGGTCGAAGAGTATAAATCTTCACTCCAATTGTGTCGCGGTGCGTTCTCTCTGAGAGTGCGCTTCCGATGATGTTGGGTCAGTTAAATAGTTGCATGGAAATGGTAAAAGAGCTCGCGTCCAGTGCGGGAGCGATTGATTGCTAGCCGGTCTGGATGATTGCAGAAGCATATCGATGTAGTGAAGTGCCATTTTAAGGAGCTCCATTAATTCCATGCGAAGCAAGGAGTGCCCGTCATGAAATCCATCTCTTTACCAGTGCTTTCAAGAATTGCTTTTTCCATATTCTTAGGTGTATCGCCTGTAGCTTTACAGGTCGTCAATGGCGAGCCTACCGATAGGTCTGCAGTACAGCTGGAGCCGCAGCAACAGAATGGAGTTTCCTACTTGTCCGGTGGTATTGGCTTGGATGAGTCTCAGGCTATCAGGCAGGCCAAAGGCTACAATTTACACATGAGTTTTTCTAGGGGAACGAGCAATGAGTATCTCGCCGGGATCGATGTCGATATTCAAACGATGAAGGGTAGTTCGGTTCTTTCTTTGAATCAGGCGGGGCCTTATGTCTACGTTAAATTGCCGGCTGGACGGTACTTCATCGTCATCGGTCGTAATGGTCATGAGGAACGACGTGCCGTTGCACTATCGGGGCACTCAATCCGTAATGTAAATTTCCACTGGAGTGATGAGTGGCAGGCTTCCTACTGATGGTGGCTCACAAGAATGGCATTGAGTGGTGCGTGTGCACTGCTCAATGCTATTTACAATAATTTGGGACTCACGGAATATAGATGGAAACTTCACGCTTTGGAGGTGATTCCATGCTTGAGATAATTGCCGTTATATTGTTGCTTCTGTGGGTGTTGGGCGTGATGACATCGTACACCTTTGGAGGACTAATCAATCTTCTCTTTGTTTTTGCAGTTGTGGCAATGGTTTTCAATTTCTTCCAAGAAAGATGATCTTAAACTATTGCCAAGTCAAATTTTTCATGGAGTAGTGGTTGGGTTATTAATGGAGGTCCTAATCGCTTTTTGTGATTCATACGTATTCCATGATGGACGTTAAGGTACTAATTTCTTTAAGTGATCTTTTAGGTTGCCAAACCCCACTTGTATTTTTCCAGCGGCTTTCTCTAGCCTTCCTTTCGTCTCCAGGGTTTTGTTGAAAATGGCTCTGCCAGTCGATTTTTTGACAATTCCAGATACCTCTTTGATTCTTCCTATTAGTTGACTCTTGTTCATGCGAATCTCCTGGCTTTCGTTCAGATGTCAATCGGTATTGTTGCCGCTGTGCTGATAAGTATCGTCTTATATCAGCCCTATGTCTGTACGGCAGCGCACATAAAATTATTGTGCAGCAATAGGAAAATGGTGGCGGTTACGTGCGATAGCGTACAGACATTTTTCTCCTTCGAAACGACATTACGATCGTGAAAATCTGCAATGTGGTGACAGCATAAGTTAGTAATCGCCGCATCACGCGATGATGTGGCTCGACCTTAGGAGGCCGAAATGTCGTTAGGAGTAGTTTTACTGTTCATCATGGTTTTATTGTTGATCGGTGTATGTCCGCGCGCCTCTACAGTAGAGGGTGGGATCATGGGCTCCAGTGGAGGGATTGGACTCGTCTTACTGGCTTTGATCGTTATGCTGGTGATGAAAGGAGTGTAGTGAGTTTGGTATGTGTGCTAACGAACAGACATTGAGTAAAAGTAGCCGCACCATTTGCATTCCTACATCTTGTTGAGCAAAAGGAAAAGCTATGAAATGTAAGCTTGCATCGACAATATTTATCATAGGCTCATTGCTTACTCCGGTGATAAGTCATGCTTCCGGTCAAGATATGGATCGCTCTCATCCCGAAGCGTATGCGAAAGACTCACTAATAACGACAAAAATTAAGGCTAAGTTGGCCGATGAAAAAATGAGCAGCCTGATTTATGTCAAGGTTGATACAGCCAACAGAGGGGGAGTCATCTTGAGCGGAGAGGTCAAGTCTCGGAAAGAAGCTAACAAGGCAGTGTCTATTGCCCGTGAAACAGAAGGGGTAACATCAGTCAAAAGCTATATAAAAATCCATGAGGGCGACTGAATTTTGCGCTTTGCAGGCACCTGTTGTTTGAATTGAAAATTGAACATCGTAACACCCCAAGAAGAGACGGTTCAATATTGATTTGAGTTTAAGGAAGGTTCAATAGGAGAGGTGTCTGCACTCTAAAGTAGGAGTGGCTACATGAAGCATCTTATGATGGTGGTGACGCTAGTGGCTAGTACAGGTTGGGCAGCAGTGCTAGCCGCTGATGTCGGAGTTTCAGTTCAAATAGGTCAGCCTAATTTTTACGGAAGAATCGATATTGGTGGCTATCCGCCACCACAAGTTATTTATCGTCAGCCGATAGCCATCGAACAGGTGCCAATGGATCGTCAACCTATCTATTTGCGTGTCCCGCTTGATCATGCCAAACATTGGCGCACTCACTGCCGTGAGTATAATGCATGCAACGAGAGGGTTTTATTCGTGCAGGATAGTTGGTACAACCAAGAGTATGCCCCGCGTTACCAAGAGCATCACCACGACTACAAAGATGACCATGATCAACATCGGCACGATATATATCCCGATCAGGGGAATGGTTATTAGGTAGTTTTATAATTCTCCATACAATAGTTAATAGTGCTTAATTTTCAAGGAAACCAGGGGCTTCATGCCGTCATGACATGAGGCCTTTGGCGTTTTGGTAGTTTAGGGTTTATTCGTAATTTGTTGGTTCTGGCGGTCATCGTGCTACTGTTCTGCATCTTTTGATGGCGGCAAAGCCATGGCTTGGTGGCTTGTATTCCGTACATGCGGCGTGTAAGCCAAAATAGAAGGACTCTGCGATGAATAGTCATTCCATGAAAGGAAGCTGGCGACAGCTCAAAAGCGATGTCAGGATAGTGTGGGTACACTTGGTTGATGAGGCATTCGACGTCATTGCCCACAAAGGTGCTAAGGAGGATGGCCAGGAGACGGGCGATACCACTACCACCACCGAAGCCGAGCAACAGATCAGGCTCTTTGAAGCACGCAACAGAGACCTGTCTGGTAAAGACGCGACTTAGCCCGATACAGGGTAGAGAAATGTATTGTGAGGAGAACGGTGAGAACAAGGGGGGCGACTCAGTTTTCAGGAGCTGCCCAGTTCGGTTCATTCGTTGACTGGTGTTCTCATGGTGACGAACTCTTCCGCTGCGGTGGGGTGGATGCCGATGGTGTCGTCGAATATCGCCTTAGTGGCACCCGCTTTCAAGGCCACGGCGATGCCCTGCAAAATCTCCCCCGCGTCGGGGCCAACCATGTGGCAACCGAGCACCTTGTCGGTGTCGGCGTCTACCACCAGTTTCATCAGGGTTTTCTCCTGGGATGCGGTTAGGCTCAGTTTCATCGGGCGGAAGCGGCTGTTGAACACTTTGATCTTGTGTCCGGCGCCGAGGGCTTCTTCTTCGGTGAGTCCGACCGTGCCGATGTTCGGCAGACTGAATACGGTGGTGGGGATTAATTTGTAATCCAGCGGGCGGTACTCTTCCGGGCGGAACAGCCGGCGGGCCACCGCCATGCCTTCGGCCAACGCCACCGGGGTGAGCTGCACGTGTCCAATTACATCGCCTATGGCCCAAATCGAGGGCTCGGTGGTGCGGTATTCGTCGTCTACCTTGATGAAGCCATGCTGATCCAGCTCGACGGCCGTGTTCTTCAGGCCCAGGTCGTCCGTCATCGGATGACGCCCGATCGCATACAACACGCAGTCGGCTTCCAGCACACGACCATCTTTCAGCGTGGCTGCCAGGCTGCCGTCAGCCTGCTTGTCGAGGCGGGTGATATCGGCATTGAACTGCAGATCCAAGCCCTTCTTCAGTAGCTCTTCCCGTAAATGCTCGCGCACGCTGCGGTCGAAGCCGCGTAGGAACAACTCCCGCCGGTACAGCAGCGTCGTCTGTGCACCTAATCCATGGAAGATTGAGGCGAACTCGACGGCGATGTAGCCGCCGCCGACTACCAACACACGGCGGGGCAGTGCCTTCAGGAAAAACGCCTCGTTGGAGGTGATCACCAGCTCTTTGCCTGGAATGTCTGGCACTTGCGGCCAGCCGCCGGTGGCCAGCAGGATGTTCGCGGCGCGAAAGCGCTGCCCACTGATTTCCACGGTATGTGCATCGCAGAGCCGGGCATGCCCTTCGAACAAGGTGGCCCCGCTATTTGCCAACAGCTGGCGGTAGATGTCGTTGAGGCGATGAATCTCCCGGTTTTTATTGGCAATCAGGGTGGCCCAGTCGAACTTTGGTTGTTCGACGGTCCAGCCGAAACCGGAGGCCTGTTCGAAGTCGTCGTTGAAATGTGCCCCATAGACCAGCAGCTTTTTGGGTACGCAGCCGACATTGACGCAGGTCCCCCCCAGATAGCGGCTCTCGGCCACCGCCACTCTGGCTCCGAATCCGGCAGCGAAACGCGCGGCACGCACCCCGCCGGATCCGGCGCCAATCACGAACAAGTCGAAATCAAAAGACATTGCTGTCTCCCTATGGTTAGGGTTGGCCGCGATTGGCATTCGTTGAATACGTCAATATAGCCGGGGTGCGTTCAGCTATGACATTGGACGCTCTAGTGCCGGCAGTTCCCCATTGGATTTGCCGAGCATTCGAGCAGTGGTTCAGCGATGACTTCTTTCAGAAGTGAAGCAGCCATTGTTCACCGAAGATAGAATGACAGTTACGGCAGATAAACAGTCGTTTTAGATTTCCCACAGGGCGACAACTTCTCGTCAAATGCAGACGCGATTATTAAAATAGAACAAGGTCAGATGTGTTTCTCAAACGGGAAAATCTTAATTGATTTACACAGTGTCACCTCAAGAGGCCACGAAGCTATTCAATAATAGTATTGAAACTATGCTTTTGTTTTAATTAACAACCTATCAAGAAGTCCGCCATTTTCTAAGTACGTAACAAGCCACTCTGGCTTCCGGCCCAGACCCGTCCATGTATCTTTTTCATTAACTGGATTTACATACTTCGGTGGTCGAGATTGTTTGGCTGGCGTGGTGGCAAGTGGAAGCTCCGTAAGGCTGGCGAGGTCGATGCCTGACCCCTTTGCCAACTTCATAATAGCATTCTCAGCTTGACGTCTTTCCTTGATGCGAATAGCTTTGATGGCTTCTTGTGCTTCTGAAATCAAACTATCTAATTGATAAAGTGATGCTATTGATAGATCAACTCCGAGAGATTTGGCGGTGGGATATTTCTCTTTTTTTGGTCGTGCACTTTGTGCCATTAATAATCCTCAATTAATTAACGTTAATGCATTTCAATTTGGGGAAGTGCGTGGGTATGAACAATAGATATTTAGGTAGGGGCCAAGATGCATTCAGTCAACTTCAGCCAAAATACCGTCTCTACCCTCAGTGGTGACGCCATGACGCCATGACGCCATGACGCGCTTTCGGCGAACCGTCAAATAGGTATTTACAATACAACCGAACGATGCCCTAGTGGCGACCTAACCTACATTTACAATGTAGCCTGTAAGAAGCGCCCGGAAAACCAGTGAAAGCTGATGGCTTTCTGGAATGATACTGCCTCTGAGAAGGGCCAGGGAAATCACCACTAATTGGTTTTCTGGGCATGGACTATCAGAAGGGAGGCCGCTCTCGAACTGAATCGCCCCCGCTTTCCTGAATCGCTCGTGAGCCTCGCGCCGAGACCCATTCAAAGGCTTCGGGGCTGATGCCGCCCAAAGTAGCTGTTTCTCGGCCAAAGTAGACCTCGGAGCTAAGTTGAGGCGGTGTCTGCTTCCGATCCAGGCTGTGTGGAAACGCGATCGCTGACTACACTGATGCCATCGGGGTAAGCAGGGCCACGGCATGAAACGCTTTATCGAAGGCGAAGACCGAACGCAGATCACCTTGCTACCTGAGTGCTTGGATGACTACGTTACCGAAGATAATCCGGTTCGTGTCGTCGAGGCCTTCGTCGAAGGGCTCGAGCTGGGCCCCCTTGGCTTCGAAGGGGTTGCGCCTGCGGCGACGGGGCGACCGTCGTATCACCCGTCGGTGCTGCTAAAGATTTACCTCTATGGCTACCTCAACCGCCTCCAGTCCAGCCGGCGGCTGGAACGCGAGAGCCAGCGCAATGTCGAGCTGATGTGGCTCACCGGCCGCCTGATGCCGGACTTCAAGACCATTGCCGACTTCCGCCGTGACAACGGCCCGGCAATCCGCAACGTGTGTCGTCAGTTCGTGGTCCTGTGCCGCCAGCTCGATCTGTTCTCGCAGGCCATCGTGGCCATCGACGGCAGCAAGTTCAAGGCGGTGAACAACCGCGACCGCAACTTCACCAGCGGCAAGCTCCAGGCGCGCATGGCGCAAATCGAGCAAAGCATCGACCGCTATCTGGCGGCGATGGACACCGCCGATCGTACCCAGTCTGAGGTGGCTGAAGCCAAGACAGTTCGGCTCAAGGACAAGATCGACATCCTGAAGCAGCAGATGCAAGCGCTCAAGGAGATGGAGATGCGGCTGCGTGATGCGCCGGATGGCCAAGTCTCCCTGACCGATCCGGATGCACGTTCCATGGCCACTAGTGGCCGTGGCACCGGCATCGTTGGTTACAACGTGCAAACGGCAGTCGACCACAAGCACCATCTGATCGTCGCGCACCAGGTAACCAATGTTGGCAATGATCGTAACCAGCTATTCACGATGGCGCAGCAAGCGCGCGATGCCACAGGGATCGAAGAGCTGACCGTCGTGGCGGACCGTGGTTACTTCAAGGGCGAAGAGATCCTGGCCTGTGAGCAGGCCGGCATTACCGCCTACGTGCCCAAGCCACTGACCTCAGGCAGCAAGGCTGAGGGACGTTTCGGCAAGCAGGACTTCATCTACCTGGCCAACGTTGACGAGTTCCGCTGTCCGGCAGGGCAGCGGCTGATCAAGCACTACTCAACCATTGAGCATGGCATGCTGCTGCATTGCTACTGGTGCTCGGTCTGCAAGACCTGTCCTATGAAGGAGCAATGCACCACCGGCACCGAACGGCGTGTCAAACGCTGGGAGCACGAGGCGGTGCTTGATCAGATGCAGCGGCGATTGGATCGTGAACCTGACAAGATGCGCGTGCGACGGCAGACGGTTGAGCACCCGTTCGGCACGATCAAGTCCTGGATGGGGTCGACGCACTTCTTGACGAAGACGCTCGCGCGGGTGAGTACGGAGATGAGCCTTCACGTACTGGCCTACAACCTCAAGCGCTTGATTGCGCTGCTCGGGGTGAGAGGCGCAATGGCAGCGATGAGGGTTTGAGGGGCGCCGGTCCTTGTTCGCGTCATGACCGCCTTAGTCACGTACCCACCCGCTTCAGGCCCCATCACCGGCCGCCGAACACCTGCTGAATCGAGTCCGGCGCTTCGACAGCAATGTTGCTTATATCGTCCCTACGTTGATCGCGACCCGCCGCACGCGAGTGGTTTACACACGGCCTGGGCCGGTAGCGGACATCTGGGTCATCCAGTCGGCTCGTCCGCTAAGGCCGAACAGCAGACCGTCTTACCGCTCAGGTCGAACTTCTACTTCAGACAAAGGTAAAATAAAACCCCATCGTTAGATGGGGCTGAATCAGGAAGAGTGGTCTTCTGCTTAGCTGTGCCTTGGCCGCATCGCGGCCAGGCCGATGCCTTCTAGGTAGTGTGCCAGCGCCAAACGTAGTGCCAGCACATCAACGCACTCGCCGCCGTGCAGCCTCTCGGCCAATCGTTGCCGCATGAGTACCGGATGCCAGCTCCGTCCGGGCAATTGCAGTGTGTCGAGCGATAGCTGCTCCGCCAGCAGCATCACCGCCAGCGGGTGCAGCACCAGCCAGTCGGCGATGGTCTGTCGTTCCGGCTCGGTCAGGTCTATGAGTGGCAGTCGCCCCATGAACAACGCGGCCAGGCGCTGACGACGGATCTGGAGCTGTTGGGCGACTTCGCTGAAACAAAGCCAGCGCAGCTCGGCGGCCTCATGAATCAGCCACAACAATGGATGTCGTTCATCAAAGGCGGGAAATCCGGTCTCATTGGAGGGTTGCATAAGGTGTCCTGTGCGGGGGAATGACACCTCATATAGCTACCGGTACGCCGATCTTCGCCGGCCCAATCAAAAAAATCCCTCGAGCGCACTCGGGGGAGGAAGGTAAGAAAGGGTCAAGGGATGTCTGGACCGGCGTCGAACTTGTCCTGCCAGGTGACCGGCCGCTGGGCCAGTCCCCACTGCGCCAGGTTATGCTGCAGCGCTGCGAGCAGGTTGACGTCGACCGGCGACGGGTCCCCCTGCTGCGCCACCGCCAGCCCCAATGCCATCTCCCGATGCGACAACCAAGCCGGTGTCGTGTCGACCTGGGTACCGGGGCACACCCAGTCGTCTTGCTGCAGGCGGCCGCTGAGCACCATCAGCAGCACTGGCGGCAACCGCAGCACCTCGGCCATCGAACGTAGCTCGGTCAGGCTCAACCTGTCGGCAGCCAACTGACCATCCAACAGGCCGTCGAAGCGCTCCGGACTCATCTGCAGTGCCTGCAGCAGTTCATCTCGGGTCCACAACTCACGCTGGGCAGTGTGCAGCAGCAGAAACGGCAACGGGTGTTGATTCATGGTTTGCTCCGGATCGTAAAAAGTGATCATGGTGAGGGTCCTCGGTGTGTGGTGGTTCTACCCCGTATAGCGATCAAAACGGGATTTCATGTCAGCGAGTCCCTAATGCATACGCGAACAGTTTGCGGCGTTGCTGTTCGAACCGGACCACCTGTTGCAGCTCCTGCAGATCGAGATGGCGCTGATTGATCAGATAATTGGCAAACTGCCACTGCAAATGGTGTTCGGCATGCAGCCAGGCACGCTGGAATGCCACCGGGCCGTCCAGCTGGGCCAGTTGGCCGTCGAAGCGAGAGAGCCTCGCCATCAGGTCTGCGCCATTCTGAATGCTCAGCAACAGCGTGGGCCCATCGGTGCCGTCAACGATCAGCCAGCGCTGGCCATCGCCGGCGAGCACATCGGGGTGGTTGGTGGGGGGTAAGTCGAAGAGGAGTCGGGTGTGCATTGGAGGTCTTGTACGGGTGGATGGGTCCTACCCCGTATAGCGACGCCCGTCCCAAAAAAATCGTCCTCATGAAGAGGACGGTAGAAAAAAAGTGGCGGGATGGGGCTTACGAGCGATCTGACCTCGGTCGTCCCCAGTAGCGCAGCGCGCTACCACTGATCTGGAAAACCAACCAGGTACTGGTGAACTGCCACCAGTGTTCGACCGTTAGCGGGGCTGGGAACTGCGATAGCCAGACCAACAGGGCAGCAGGACCGGCGGCATCGATCAGACCTTGGCCAACACGCCAACAGAACGGGCGTCCGGAGTGGGCGGTCATGAGGGGCTCCTTCAGTAGTGGACCTATCGCTGTATAGCGACGTCACTGAAGTCGAACGGTGTGCTGTAGAAGATTTTGTGGGTGGGTTGCCAGGAGCCTGGGGAGAGCCTGGGCCGAACCACTGTTCACCGTGGTAGCCGCACCGTGCTCAGGCAGGACCGTTCGAATGATCCAGCTATCGATCATGGCTATGAGCACTTCGAATAGCAGTCAGGTAGAAAGGACGGCCAAGCCGCGGCGCGGCGGGAGCTGCAACAACAGGATGGCCACCAGCAGTGCGCACAGCCGGGGCAGGAAGGTGGCAAGGGTGTGACGCAATTTTATCAACATGGCGGAGAGCCTTTCGAGGGGGGCCTCTCCCGTATAGCCCCTCGGCGACGCTGTCCGTCGGCGCCCCGTGCACAACTCATGTGCCGACACTGGTCTCGTGACGACCCCGCCATCAACAGAAAACCGCCCCCAGCAGGGGCGGAAAAAGAGGAAAGAAATGATGGTCAGCACACTGTCCATCGCGTAGAGGGGGCCAACCCTCTTGAAAGCCGGTGCCACCCGGCTGCGCTTAATTCAACTCACACCCTGGCTCCCGCCAAGTCACCGCTTTGCGCTTGCGCCGGCCTTTCGCTACTCCGTGAGACCTGCATCGGTTCAGCCTCCCGTTTCTAACGCTAATTAGCCGGTCTCCCTCTCCGCCTCCATACCGGTGCCACCCGGATGTATAAGGACGGAGACTCCCCGTTTAGTGTGGTGCTACTACGTGTGATCACGCCGCCGTCCTCATGCCCTGACCGTCGCTACGCTTACCCTGCACAGGCAGGTTTCAGTGCCGCGAGATTCCAAAGCCGGTCACCTACCGGGTCAGGCCAATCATCGGACTACCGATTACCGCGCTCGGGCGCGGCAACGGCTTGATCACACTCCGGACAGCTCCCTGTTGGGAGCCGTTACGTGCTTGAGCTATCAGCGATCCCCGGTTTCCCGAGGTACCGGATCATCCAGCTTTCGCCTCAGATCCCTGGTATGTCTCCATACCCTCAGCAGCCGTCACGTCCGGCATACGTCATCCCGTTTCCGCAGATGCCGCAGACAGGTCGGTTCCTGTTTTCACCTCCACACAGGTCACATCCGCATTTCCTCAGATGCACCGTTTCACGGTCGCCCAATCTCTTGAGATCGATTGGGTCGAAGGATGGGGTTTCACCATCCAGCGCCCATCGTAGCCGCACCAGCCCGATTAGGGGCATGCGGCTTCCGCAAGCTATTCCGGTTGGCAGCCGGAATGAGGGGGCATCCGCCCCCGCGGCGAGTGTGAGTGCGGGGTTGGCGACCCCGTGGCATGCAACGCATGAGGGGTGGCATCCCGCATGGTGTCCTGAATCGAAGTGTTAGTTCCTACACGGTATAGCGACTAGGACAGTGAATCTGCGCAATTGGAATCTCATATGATTCGCTCGCACCACGCGAGCGAAATATCCGGCTAAAAGCCCCGCATTGCGGGGCTCGCCTTGTTATTTGTTCGCGTATCGCAACTTGTTGCGGGCGCAGCCCCACACTGACCGTGGAACCGCTACTAAGTGGTCAGATTAAGTTGTCCTAATTTCCCACCTTGATGGTGGAGTTCATCTTTCTGATGATCGTTTCTATCGTGCGAATGCCGGCCACTTGACCCCCGTAGTGGCCATCAAATTGTCGATGGTGTCGGATATCTCACCATCCTCTAGGTGCAATCTCTTACGGTGGGAGAGCTGTAGCTGCCCTTCGTCACTATCCTATTAAACTCAATGCCTTAGGGACTTATGAAATCTTTCTAAGGACTGGTTTCTATCTAAAGCTGGCTGTCACACCGATCTAAATGAGTGTCCGCTTCTCGGCCAAAGCAGTCACAATGCTGTTGTGCTTGCATGACTGCTGTCGGCCAGAAGTGGACATCGGGGAAATTGCTCCTAAGCAGCCGTAGGCAAGTGATGCTCACAGAATGACAGGCGAGAGTGCGGCTGGCACAATCCCTATGTCATTGGCTGCGCCACATATGGATGCCATAAATTCTCGTAGATATTGCCTGGAGTCTTCTGGTCACCTGTATCGGCAATGCTTCGTGCATGGGTATCAGGCGCCTGTGATTGGCTGTGGGCAAGCAAGGGAGGACAAGTGGCAACACAAACAGACAAGTACGCCGCCGGCGCGCAGGGGCTCGGCTACGTCTACCAGATTCGCTTCGCGCTCGCGCACCTGATGAAGCAGGACGAAAGCCAAGCACTGCTCATCGAGGCCGACGACGACGTTGAACTGCGCGACGTCGACGGCAAAAAGACGCTGATATCGCTGAAGCACAAGAAAGTCGGCGAGACCGTCGCCACGCTGTCGACCGACTTTTGGAAGTCGGTCCGCATCTGGCTCGACCGGTACATCCGCGATGGCAACCTCGCCTGCGACCACTCATATTGCATGGCAACGACGGCGCGCGTCGGTCCCACCTCGCTGCTTCGGTATTTCCTCGACGGTGCTGATGCCAAGCCTGCGGACTTCGCAAAGCAGCTCGTCACCGAGCTCAAGGGCTCGAAGGCGGAGCTGAGTGCGCAGATTGAAAACAAGTTCAGCTCGTTGACCGCGACCCAGCAGGACGACTTCCTGGCCCGCATCGTGATTGCCGATAGTTCGCTGCGCATCATGGAGCTGGATGCCGCCTTCGCCCCGCTTCTGCGGTCGGTGGCTGCGAAGTTCCGCACTGATGTCCGTGAACGCATGGAAGGGTGGTGGCTCAGGGAAGCTATAGAGCTTATCCAGGGCGAGCGCGAGCCCATTACCGGCGCCGAGGTCTGGGCGAAGTTTGCGCAGGTCAACAGCGAGTACTACGACGAGCGCCTGCCAATCACCTTCGACGACGCCTACCCTGACGAGGGAATTGACGCGATGAAAGACACCCGGCAGTTCGTCGAGCAGCTGCGGGCGATTGCCATGTCCAGCGACAGCTTGGAGATGGCAATCTTGGACTTCTACCGCGCGTTCTCCCAACGCGCACATTGGTCGCGTGTTAACGCCCTTGTCGGCGGCGAGATTCGCAAGTTCGAGCGGCGCCTGGTCGAAGAATGGAAGCGCGCCAGAGGCTGGGCCATGGTGAAGGCGCCACAGAACGAGGCCGAGTACCAAGCTGCGGGCCGCCAGCTGTATGACTGGGCAGAGAACCAGTCCAAGGGCCTGCAAATCCGCAAGGACGTCACGGAGGACTTCGTTCGCCGCGGCAGCTTCCACATCCTCGCTGACGAGAAGCCGATGCCGCGCGTGCACTGGCATCCGCAGTTTCTTGAGCGCCTGAAGGCTGCCACGTCGAAGGTGACAGCATGAGGGACTGGTCATCTCGCCCGTTTGAAGAGCGGAACCTCTTCAACCCTGCGTTTTGCGCAGTGGTCTTGGCCGCGGCCATCCGTGAGTACGAGCGTATTGCCGGGAAGCCAATGCCGTACTCCTTGACGCTGCTTGTGCTGCCGATGTGCCTACATCAGGCCTCACGTGAGGAGATTCTGGAGAACAAGCGGCGGTCGGTGCTGCGGGTCTTCGCACTGCGCCCGGACTTGCTGGTCGACTTCGCTGAACGGGCTCGGGCGCTTGTCCAGTACGCCACAGAGGCCTTCGCACTGCTCGCAAGCAAGGGCTGCATCAGAGTGGGCGATGACGGCTGCATCAGCCTCATACCTAGGCGCGTGTCATCCCAGCCGCTGAACACCGAAGACGCCGAAAGATGCCGCGCCGCTGCAGTCGTCCTCGGCCGCGATTTCGCCCAGATTAACGACCGCGTGACGGTCTACACCAGTTTGTCCATCCGCCCATGAAGATTGCTTCTATTCATATCTACAGCCACGACGGCCGTAGGCGCGACCTCACCCTGAATCCCAATGGGCTGAACATCATCACCGGCCTGGCCTCAACGGGTAAGTCGTCCCTCTCGGACATCGTCGAGTACTGCATGGGAGAGGACGAGTGCAAAATTGCGGAGGGCTTCATCCGCGAGAAGGTGTCCTGGTTCGCGGTCACGTTCCAGTTTCCGCACGAGCAGGTGTTCGTCGCCAAGCCGAACCCCAAGCCGGGCCAGGTTAAGTGCTCGCTCGCAATGGTCATGCGCGGTAGGCAGATTCAGACGCCGGATTTCAACGCCCTAAAGCACAATGGTGGCGACGAACTTGTCCACGAACTGCTGTCGTCCCTGCTGGGCATTCCGGAGACCAAGACGCCTGTTCCTGAGCGCAGTAGTCGCACCGGCTACTCCGTCAACGTCAAGCACACGGTGTTCTACCTCTTCCAGAAGCAAGGCCTGGTAGCCAGTAAGGAGTTGCTGTTCTATCGACAAGCAGAGGAACATCTTCCCCAGACCATCCGTGACACCTTTGCCGTCCTCTTCGGCATCTCCAACGTCGGCGACATGGAGACTGAGGCGAACCGACGTGCGACGCAGCGCGAGCTGAAGATTGCTCAGAAAGAACTGAAGCTGGCACAAGAGACTGAGGACGCATTGGACACGCGCGGCTTGGGCCTGCTGGGTGAGGCGCGGGCTGTGGGTATCCCTTTCAGCAACTCGCCAAGTCGTGCCAAGCCGAGTACGGACGGAGCCGAGAGCGACCTGGTCGCGTCCCTTCGGGAAGTCCTTAGCTGGCGGCCCGGGCAGGTAGCGCTCATGGCCGAGAGTCAAATGGCGAAGCTCCAGGCACGTCGTTCAAATCTACGGACAGAGCGCCGCCAGGTCCTCGACCAGATTGCATCCGCGCAGAGGTACGTCAAAGGCGCGTCAGACTTCCAGACCGAGGCCCAGGAGCAGCGTTCCCGGCTTGAGTCCATCAATGCGCTGCCGCGAGCGTCGAATGGTGCTTGGCAGTGGCCGTTCCTGAAAGAGGAAGACGCCCGCATGGATGGAGTTGCTCAATCACTGATGGCCGAGCTATCGAGCCTGAACAGAGAGCTTGAGTACGTTGGCGGCGCGCGCCCTCGCCTGGATGAGCACCTGGCAGCGCTCACCGACCGCGCCAGCCAACTGAAGGACGCCATCCGTGAAGTCGAAGTCGATCTCAACGCAGCGGTCCTGACCGATGAGAAGGCAGCAACCCAAGAAGACGCCAACGAGCGTGCTCAGAAGGTTCAAGGCCGAATCAGCTTCTACTTGGACAGCTTGAATCCAAGCAATGCCATCAGCACGCTGAAGCTCAAAGTCGAGCGCCTGCAGGCGAAGCTCGACCAGATTAAAGAGAGCGCGGACGCCGGCAACGATGCAGACGCGCGGATGGAATCGGTCATTACCCACGTCTCCAACACCATGACCTCGTTGGTGAAGGAGTTCAAGGCTTTCTTCTCGGAGTTTCCGTTCCGGCTGGACATGCGCAACCTAACCGTAGTAGTGCAGCGTCCAGGCAATCCAGTTCCGATGATTCGCACCGGCGGCGGCGCGAACTGGCTGGCGTATCACATCTCTGCTCTGCTGGCCCTGCACCACTACGCATCGGAAAACCACATCCCTATACCTCGCTTCCTGATGCTGGACCAGCCGACGCAGGTCTATTTCCCGTCGCAGACCATCTACGAGTCGGTGGCGGGGGATGCGGAGCAGGTCAAGCGCGTGGATGCCGACCTAGAGGCCGCCATGAAGCTGTTTGAGACGCTGCTGAACTATACGAAGGAACTGGTCCCTGGCTTCCAGCTCATCGTCACCGAGCATGCTAACTTTACTGATGATTGGTTCCAGGACGCCCTGATCGAAGAGCCGTGGATGAATCCGCCGGCGCTTGTGCCGCAAGACTGGCCGAGCTGGAGCAAGTAATCAGCTATAAGCAAGAATACTGCAACGACCAGCGCTCCTACCCGAGACTCCGGCGCCGGTCAACTAAGCCGTTGAACGACTGCTTACGGGCGTCTAGTTCTGCAAAGCGTACGACCGCAACCGCTTTATGGCAGTCGTTCATGAATTAGGCATAATCGTCTGCTCTGGCCGAGGAGAGGCCTTTCGAGCGGGATGCTGGGAAGGACTGCTCTTGGTCGGTAGCACGCATCCGGCGCCCTACCTCTACGTTGTCGTACCCGCCGAATAGTCAGATTTCGGCCAACAACCAAGGAGTCTGCCATGGTGGACTCTTCTGGCTCCAGTAGATATTCCTGCTCTATGATTGGTCGAGGCGAGTATCGCAAGCGAAAGGAAGTTCACCCAGGTCGCTACTTTCGGCCGCATGGGGTACAGTCCCCCGTGGGGACGCCAGTTATATCAAAAAGCGCTTGAGGAAACTCAGGCGCTTTTTGTTTTTTCGCTGGCTGGCTTTTGTTTTTCTCCCGCTTATTTCATTTCTTATTGTCTTTTTCCGCTAAATCCCTATTCCATCCCAAGCAGTTTTTTTGCAGGGCTCTGTGGAATGGGGCGGTGAATCGCAGGACTTCGGCCAATACTTAAGGCAGGCTGGCCGTCTTATGGCCGGGCAGGGGGAGATATCCATGCGCCTTACCGCGAGACTCGTCGGCGCCGCCTTGCTGTTGGCGACGCTCGGTGCCTGTTCGGACCGCCAGGACAATCACTACGCCAGTTACGAGGAGGCGAAGTCCGTTGGCGCGGTTGATCACGGTTGGGTGCCCGATTGGCTGCCTGCCGATACCGGAGCGATCGACGAGGCGCACGATCTCGACACCAACCGCAGCATGGTGCGCTTCGCCTTGCCCGACAACAAGACGCTGGCCTTGCCACTTGATTGCGCCCCGGCGATACCGGAGCGGCTCAGCAAGCCGTTCGATACGGCATCATGGTGGCCGGCCACTGTGCCATCCCCGGCGGACGAGTCTCATCATTACTACCGTTGCGTCGATGAAGGCCTGGTTGCCGTCGACGAGCAGCGCGGTCTCGGTTACGTTTGGCAGTAGCCGAGGCGTTTTGGCTTTGGACGTGTCCATCGTGTCATCGGCCTCTCAGCCCATCTCAGGTGGCTGCGGCAACCTTCCCTTTCCCAGTTCGGCCAACGTTGGTCGAATCCAGCTGGAACTCAATTAAGTGCTGGATGCAATGTCATGGTTGCGCGCCTCGGTATCGGCGATCCGTGCCGCGGCATTGTGCATGGACGTTTAGCAGAGCCTGTCATGGCGGTTCGTTGGACTCATATCACCATCCGGGTTAGCGACGCTGGAGCGTTCATCGCTTTCTTTGCCCGCTATGGTGGGCTGCAATTGCTGCGCGATAGGCGTCAGGAGGGCGGTAGCACCGTCTGGTTCGGCCCGGCTGCGGTGACTACGGCAGTGTCGTTGTTCGTCGTACTGCTGTTGCCCGGCCACGCCACGGCCCCGTTCGACCAATTCGGCTTCCTGTGTGACTTGAGCGAGGAGGTCGACCGGATTGCCGCAATAGCCGAGCAAGGGGGGGCTTGCTGCTTAGCGTGCCGCGTGACAGCGGCGGTAGCATCGCCTATTGGATGACGATCGAGGAACACGACGGGCATCGCTATGAGTTCACCCATGGCCAGCCCTTGATGGAGCTGGCCGCGAATGTGAACTGAGGGGAGGGGGATGCACCGTCAGTTGACAGTGCATCCGAAAGAAACGCCCGGGCGCCGACTAAAGAAACCAGGCCAGCATTACCGTGGCGAGCATCGCGAAGGCGCAGCCGATCTTGGCAACGGTGCCGATGATGAAGCCGAGGAAGGTGCCGATGCCGACCCGGCCAGCCTGGCGCAGGTCCTGACGGGCGGCAAATTCTCCGGCTGCCGCGCCGAGCAGCGG
The DNA here is from genome assembly GCA_025989215.1 of Neisseriaceae bacterium JH1-16. Lineage (GTDB taxonomy): Bacteria > Pseudomonadota > Gammaproteobacteria > Burkholderiales > Chromobacteriaceae > Crenobacter_A. Next base: position 41,331 of record JAPDNP010000006.1, read on the forward strand.
CCCTAGCAGCACGCCGGGCAGGCCGAAAAACAGGCCGACGAGGCTGCCGATGAACGCTCCCCACAGCGCTTGCCGACTGGCGCCGGTGGCCTTGGCGCCGAGCAGGCCGGCGAAGGCGTCGATCAGCAGGCCGACGCAGGTCAGGACGACCAGCACCAGCAGCGTCAGTGGGCCGAGGTGCTGGAAATCGTCGAGCCAGGCGGCCAGCAGAAAGCCGCCGAACATCAGCGGCAGGCCCGGCAGGGCGGGGAAGATCGTGCCCGTCAGGCCGAGCAGCACCAGGACGGTGGCGCCGGCGTAGCCGGCGATGTCGGGTAGCGGCATCAACGCGCGTACTCGGCGAGCAGGGTTTCCTGCGCCGAGCGCTCACGACCGCGCGAGCTCTTGCGCCGGTAGCTGCCATCGGCCTGCATCTCCCATGCATTGACGTTGTCGTCGAGGTAGAGCCGCAGGCCTTCCTTGATCATCCGGCGCTTCAGTTTCGGGTCGCGGATCGGCGTGCAGGTTTCGATACGACGGAAGAAGTTGCGGCCCATCCAGTCGGCACTGGCAATGTACAGGTCTTCCTTCTTGTCATTCAGGAAGTAGAACACCCGGGTGTGCTCGAGGAAGCGGCCGACGATGGAGCGCACGGTGATGTTCTCGGATAGGCCGGCCACGCCGGGGCGCAGCGCGCAGACGCCACGGATGATCAGCTGGATCTTCACGCCGGCCTGGCTGGCGCGGTACAGCGCCTGGATGACCTGTGGTTCCAGCAGGGCGTTCATCTTGGCGATGACCAGTGCCGGTCGACCGGCCTCGGCATGCTCGATCTCGCGCTCGATCGACTCCATCACCATGCCGTGCAGGGTGAACGGGCTTTGCGACAGTTGATTGAGCTTGCCGGCGCGGCCAAGGCCGGTGAGCTGGATGAAGATGTCGTTGACGTCGTTGGCGAGCTCTTCGTCGCAGGTCATCAAGCCGAAGTCGGTGTAGAGGCGGGCGGTGCGTGGGTGGTAATTGCCGGTGCCCAGGTGGACATAGCGGCGCAGCTGGCCGTCCTCGCGGCGCACCACCATCAGCATCTTGGCGTGCACCTTGTAGCCGAACACGCCGTAGACCACGTGCGCGCCGGCATCCTCCAGCTGCGAGGCCCAACTGATATTGGCTTCTTCGTCGAAGCGCGCCATCAGTTCGACCACCACCGTCACCTGCTTGCCGGCGCGTGCCGCCGCGATCAGCGAGTCCATCAGCACCGAGTCGGTGCCGGTACGGTAGACGGTCATCTTGATCGCCACGACCTGAGGGTCGGTAGCGGCCAGCAGCAGCAGGTCGATCACCGGCTGGAACGACTGGTAGGGATGGTGCAGCAGCAGGTCGCCCTGGCGCAGGGCCTCGAACAAGTTGGACTTCTTCTCCAGCAGCGGCGGTAGCGTCGGCTGGAATGGCAGGAACTTCAGTTCCGGGCGGTCGACCAGGTCGGGCACCTGCATCAGCCGCACCAGGTTGACCGGACCGTCGACGCGGAAGATCTCGTCGCGGTTCAGGTTGAACTGGGTGAGCAGGAAGTCTTCCATGTGCGCCGGGCAGGTGTCGGCGATTTCGAGCCGTACCGCTTCGCCGAACTGGCGATGGCGCAATTCGCCCTGCAACGCGGTGCGCAGGTTCTTGAGGTCTTCCTCTTCCACCGTCAGTTCGCTGTTGCGGGTAACGCGGAACTGGTAGCAGCCCTTCACCGTCATGCCGAGGAACAGCTCGTGCACGTGCGAGTGCAGAATCGACGACAGGAACACGAAGCCGTGCTGGCCGCCGACCAGTTCGGATGGCAGCTTGATCACGCGTGGCAGAATGCGCGGCGCCTGCACGATGGCAATGCCCGACTGTCGGCCGAACGCGTCGCGCCCTTCCAGTTCCACCGCGAAATTGAGCGACTTGTTCAGCACCTTCGGAAACGGATGCGAAGGGTCGAGGCCGATCGGCGTCAACACCGGCATCAGTTCGCGGAAGAAGTAGCCGCGGATCCACTCGCGCTGCTCCGGTGTCCATTCCGAGCGGCGCAGGAACACGATGCCTTCTTCGCGCAGTGCCGGCAGCAGCACCTCGCGCAGCACGCCGTATTGCGTTCGAACCAGCTCGTGTGCCGCACGGGTGATCTTGTCCAGCGTCTGTCGCGGCGTGGCGCCGTCGGGCAGGATGCGGCTGGGGGTGAGCTGATCGGTGTCCTTCAGCCAGGCGACGCGGACCTCGAAGAATTCGTCGAGGTTGGACGAGACGATGCAGAGAAACTTCAGGCGCTCCAGTAGCGGTAGCGCTTCGTCTTCGGCTTGCGCCAGCACGCGGCGGTTGAATTCGAGCAGACCAAGTTCACGGTTGAGCAGCAGATCGTGCGGTTGGGACATACGGAGTCTTCGTTTCTGCGGTGATCGGGACAAAAAAGCCCTCGAAACGAGGGCTGGGGATGTATTTACTGAGCGGCTGGCGGCACGTAGCCGGCCGGGGCATCGGCGCCTTGGCCGAAGAAGTAGGCTTCCAACTGGGCCATCAGGTATTGGCGCGCACGGGGGTCGGCCAGGCTCAGACGGTTTTCGTTGATCAGCATCGTCTGGTGTTTCAGCCAGCCTTGCCAGGCTTCTTTCGAGACGCTTTCGTACAGGCGCTTGCCCATTTCGCCGGGCAGCGGGGGGAAGTCCATGCCTTCCGCTTCGCGGCCAAGCTTTACACAGTTAACCATGCGGGTCATCGGGGGATTCCTTGCTCTGATAATCGAATACTAATGGCCAATTGTGTCACAGAGGCGAGCGAGAGGCCATAAGCCGCGCATCACAGCGCCTTGACGAATACCTTGGAGCGGCGCTGGTAATTGTAGAGCCGCTGGCGGGTCAGCGGCAGGTGCGTGATCTGCGCCTCGCTGAAGCCGCGCTCGACGAACCAGTGGGCGGTCTGGGTGGTCAGCACGAACAGCGAGACGATGCCGCGGGTGCGTGCCTGGTACTCGACATGGCGCAGCAGCATCTCGCCGTAGCCGGAGTCGCGCTTTTCGGGCGAGACGGCGAGGCAGGCCAGCTCGGCCATCGGTGCATCGTCGAAGGTGTGCATCGCCACGCAGCCGTACACCTTGCCGTCATGCTCCAGCACCGAATAGTTGTTGATGTCCATCTCCAGGTGCTCGAGGCTGCGCTTGACCAGGATGCCGTGTTCCTCCAGCGGCCGGATCAGCGCCAGGATGTCGCCGATGTCTTCCATGCTGGCGGTGCGCACCTTGACCAGCGGGTCGCGTGCCACCATGGTGCCGGCACCGCCGTGGGTGAACAGCTCGGCGAGCAGCGCGCCGTCCTCGTTGCCATTGATCAGGTGGGCGCGCGGTACGCCGTCGCGGGTGGCGCGGACGGCGCAGGGCAGGTAGGTGGCCACGTCGTCCGGCGGGGTGTTGTTGTCCAGGAATTCCTCTGCCTGCTGCGCGGTGAGTGTGCTGATCCGGCTGCCATCGGCGGTGGTGGCGCCCGGGCCGCCGACGAAGAAGATCAGCTTTTCGGCCTTCAGGGTGATCGCGACGTGGGTGGCGACGTCCTCCATCGCCAGATTGAACGCCTCGCCGGTGAGCGAGTAGCCAACCGGTGACAGCAACACCAGTTCGCCCGCTTCCAGGCGTTGGCGCACGCCGGTGACGTCGAGCTTGCGCAGCTGCCCGGTGTACTGCATGTCGACGCCATCGATCACGCCGAGCGGTTGGGCCGTCAGGTAGTTGCCGCCTGCCACGCGCAGGTGCGCGCCGTGCATCGACGAATTGGGCATACCCATCGACAGCGCGGCCTCGATGTCGTGCCGCACTGCGCCGCTGGCCTGTTTGACGATTTCCAGCGTGGCGAAGTCGGTGACGCGGCGCTGACGATGGAATAGTCGGGCCAGGCCGCGCAGTTTCAGCATCGACTCGATCTGGGGCCGGGCGCCGTGCACCAGCACGATGCGTACGCCCAGGCTGGTGAGCACGTTGATGTCCTGCGCGAGGCTGGAAAAGTGGCCGCCGGCCACCGTTTCACCATTGATCGCGATCACGAGGGTGCGTCCGCGGAAGGTGTTGATATACGGGGTGGCTTCGCGGAAGGAGAGAACGAATTCGCGGGTCAGCATGCAAGCGCTCCTGCCTGCGGCGCTGCCGGTCGGACACACTGCCGGCCTGTCATGGCAACGCCAAGTAAACGGATGGATGGTAAACCCGAAAGCGTAGCAGGAAAGCCCGATGAATGGCAGCGGCACGGGGTTTGGCTGCCCCGTTTGCGGTCGAGGCCTAGCGGTACTGCCGCCACTCTTCGGGCGTGTCGTCGTGGTCGCCGTGCGTGTGGCGCTGATAGAGCGTGCTGAAGGCTTCGCGGCGGCGGTCGCTGCTGACGGGGGCGGCCAGGTTGTGCAATTGCACGGACTCGCTGTAGGTCTGCAGGACCAGATGCCAGCGCGACCATGGATGCGGGTCGAGCGCGATGCCGGCAAGCTGCAGTCGTTGCAGCGCTTCGGCGAGAGTATGTTCGGGCAGGGTGTAGCTGATCAGCAGCCGCCGATGCGAGGGGAGGGCGAGTACAGTGAAGCCTGGTAACGGATGAAATAAGCGCGCGGCAGGCTCGGTGTCCTGCGCGCGCGCTAGGTGTAGCGTACGGCTTTTACAGCATTCCGAGTCGGGCATGGCGTCACCTCTGCCAGGCAGAGGGCGCCATGCGGTGACTGGTCGCTCCTCAGCCTTTCTTCAGCAGTATTTGCTGGACCTTGAGGATGTTCAAGGCCTGGCCGAGTTGGTAGTCGGTAGCCGGGTTCGGTTCGCGCGGGCCAAGCGGGTTGGCCTGGTCCTGATCGTCGCCCTTGTTCTTGTCGCCGCCGTTCGGCTCCGCTTTCGGCGGCTCGATCACCTTGCTCGGCTTGCTGTCTGCCTTGCCGTCACCATCCGGGTTGGACAGGTGGTTCTCCAGGTCGGCCTCGCGGATGCGCAGGCCTTGCTGGGCATTGGTCAGCTTGGCGTCTTCGATCTGCACGTCAGGAGTGATGCCCTTGGCCTGGATCGAACGGCCGCTCGGCGTGAAGTAGCGGGCGGTGGTCAGCTTGATGCCGCCGTTGTTCGCCAGCGGCAGGATGGACTGTACTGAGCCCTTGCCGAAGGTCTGGGTGCCGACGATCAGGGCGCGCTTGTGATCCTGCAGTGCGCCGGACACGATCTCGGAAGCCGAGGCTGACCCGCCGTTCACCAGCACCACCAGCGGTACCGTCTTGATGTCGGCCGGCAGCACCACGTTCGGATCGGATTCGCCCGGACGCAGGTAGTTCTGGGTGTTGGCGGTCAGACGCATCTTGGCATCCGGCGCACGGCCCTCGGTGTACACCACCAACTGATCCTTGGGCAGGAACACCGACGATACGCCGACTGCGCCGTTCAACAAGCCGCCCGGGTCGTCGCGCAGGTCGAGGATGACGCCCTTGAGCGGTCCCTTGTTCTGCTTGATCAGGGTCTGGATGCCCTGGATCAGGTTCTCGACGGTGTGTTCCTGGAACTGGGCGATGCGCAGGTAGCCGTAGTTCGGCTCCAGCAGCTTGAAGCGCACGCTCTTGGTCTTGATGATCGCACGGGTCAGCGTCAGCACCAGCGGCTTGGTTTCGGTCTTGCGGGCAATGGTCAGCGTGACTTTGCTGCCCGGCTTGCCGCGCATCTTCTTCACCGCATCGGTCAAGGACAGGCCGCGTACCGGAGTCTCGTCGATCTTGACGATCAGGTCGCCGCTCTTCACGCCGGCGCGTTGTGCCGGGGTGTCTTCGATCGGGGAGATCACCTTGACCAAACCGTCTTCGGCGCCGATCTCCAGACCCAGTCCGCCGAACTCGCCCTGAGTGCCTTCTCTCAGTTCCTTGAAGGCCTCCGGGTCGAGGTAGTCGGAGTGCGGATCAAGGCCGGACAGCATCCCCTTGATCGCTTCGTTGATCAGCTTCTTGTCGTCGACCGGCTCGACATAGTCCTGCTTGATGCGGCCGAACACCTCGGCGAAGGTGCGCAGCTCGTTCAGCGGCAGCGGCCCGGTCACGTCCTTGTCGGCAAGGGCCTGCAGGCTCAGGGTGAACACGCCCCCTGCCAGGGCTCCGGCGCAGAGCAGGGTCAGTTTTTTGATGCGTTGATTGCTGATTGCCACTAAATGTCTCCGAGAGGACGGCTAGTGGGCCCAGGCCAGTGGGTTGACTGGTCGTCCCATGTAACGGATTTCAAAGTACAGCCCCGATTCACCGCTGTCCAGCGCCCCGGTGTTACCGATGGTATCCCCGGCCTTGATGCTGGAACCGACGCCGCGGCCAATTCCGGACAGTCCTGTGTAGACGGTCATGTAGCCGCCGCCGTGGTCGACGATCATCGCGTTGCCGAAGCCGCGCAGGGTGTCAGCGTAGACGACTTGGCCATCGGCCACTGCACGCACCGGCTGGCCTGGAGCGCTCTTGATGAACACGCCCTTCCAACTGGTGCCTTCGTTGCGCGGCGTGCCGAAACGGCCGGCCAGTGTTCCGGAGACCGGCAGCTTCATTTTGCCCTGCAGGCTCTTGAAGCCACGTCCCGAAGCACTGCTGTCGGCGACATCGTCGACGGTGGTCGCCGGCTCTTCGACCTTGACCTTGGCCTGTTTGCGGGCCTCGGCCGGGACCGGCTTGCCCTGTTTCTTGGCCTGTTCGGCCAACTTGCGGCGGCGCTCGTTCTCTTTCTTGGCAGCCTGTTGGGCCGCCAGTAGGCGTGCCTTGCGAGCTTCGGCGGCCTTGCGCTCCGCCTCGCGGCGGCGCGCTTCGATTTGGCGCTGAATCTCGGCAATCAGGTTGCTTAGACGCTTCTCGCTGGCTTTCAGTTCGGTGAGCTTCTGTTGCTGGCTCTGAATCTGCGTGGCGATCTGGCGGGCCTGCACCTGTTGCTGCTGCTTAGTGCTCTCCAGGTGGTCCTTTTCCTGGCTCTTGCTGTCCGACAGGTCCTCCAGCCGGCCCAACTCGGCCTGCAGGCGTTGTTCCAGCGTCTCGAGCTCGGCCTGCTGGTCTTTCAGAGAAGCGACCAGCTGCGTCTGCGCGCGGGCGATGTGTTTGTAGTAGGCCAGATCGCGCGCGCTCTGGTTAGGGTCGCTCGCGTTCAGCATCAGGCTCATCGCGTCGTGCTGGCCGCGGCTGTACTGGCTGACCAGCATCTTGTTGACCCGGGCGCGCGTGTCGGCGACCTGGGCGCGGGTGGCGGCGAGCTTGGCGTGCAGCTCGTCGAGCTGACGCGCGGACGAACTCTGCTTCTTTTCGAGAGTGGCAATCGCCTGCTTGGTGACCTGAAGCGCCTGTTCCGACTGCTGGATGGCGCTCTGCGCTTCCTTGCGCACGGTCTCCTTCTGGGCGATGTCCTTCTGGACGCTATCGATCTGCTTGCGCACCGCGCTCAGGTCTTGCTGGTGCGGCGCGGTGCTCAAGGCAGGGTCCGGCGCCGCCCAGGCGGCACCGGAAACGAGGAGGAGGGCGAGAAGGGGTTTCACTGAAAGTCGATCAACGATTCACCGGTCATTTCATCGGGTTTGGGCACGCCCATCATCGCCAGCAGCGACGGTGCGATGTCCTTGAGCGCGCCGCCCGGGCGGACCGCAGCCTTGCGGCCAACGTACAGGAACGGTACCACGTCCAGCGTGTGCTGGGTGTGCGGCTGATGGTGGGCCGCGTCGTACATCCGTTCGCAGTTGCCATGGTCGGCGGTGATCAGCACCTCGCCACCGGCCTGTTGCATCGCGGCGACACAGCGTGCCACGCACTGGTCGAGCGTTTCGACCGCCTTGACCGCGGCGTCGAACACGCCGGTATGGCCGACCATGTCGCCGTTGGCGTAGTTGCAGATGATCGCCTGGTACTGGCCGCTGTGGATGGCGTCGACGATGCGGTCGGTCACTTCCGGTGCGCTCATCTCCGGCTTCAGGTCATAGGTGGCGACCTTCGGCGACTGCACCAGGATGCGCGTCTCGCCCGGGTATTCCTGCTCTTCGCCGCCGTTGAAGAAGTAGGTGACGTGCGGGTACTTCTCGGTCTCGGCGATGCGCAGCTGCTTCAGGCCCAGGCGCGCCAGGTACTCGCCGAAGCCGTTGACCAGCTTCTGCGGCGGGTAGACGACCGGGTTGATGTAGTTGGCGCCGTAGGAGGTGAGAGTGGCGAAGTAGCCCAGCTGCGGGCGGCGCGCGGTGAAGGCGTTGAAGTACGGGCCGGTCAGCGCGGTGGTCAGTTCGCGGGCACGGTCGGCGCGGTAGTTCATGAATACCACCACGTCGCCGTCTTCGATCGGGCTGCGCGAACCGATCACGGTCGGCAGGACGAACTCGTCGGTCTCGCCGCGTTCGTAGGCCAGGTTCAGCGCATCGAGGCCGCTGACCGCGCGGTATTCTGCTTCGCCGTCCACCATCAGCCGGTATACCGGCTCGACGCGTTCCCAGCGCAGGTCGCGGTCTAGGCCCCAATAGCGGCCCGACACCGTCGCGAGGCGGGCTCCCGGGTTGTCAACGCAGACTGCGTCGAGACGTTTGAGATACAATTCCGCGCTTTTCGGCGGGGTATCGCGGCCATCGAGAAACGCATGTATTCTAATGCGTTCCACGCCATTTTGATGGGCGGCGCGAATCAGTGCGTGGAAATGGTTTTCATGCGCGTGAACACCGCCGTCCGATAGCAGGCCCATCAGGTGCAGGGTGTGACCCTTGGCCCGTTTGATCGCCTCGGCGATCACCGGCTGGCTGGCGAAGGTGCCGGCCTCGATGTCGCTGTCGATGCGGGTGATGTCCTGACGGACTACGCGACCGGCGCCGATGTTGAGGTGGCCGACTTCGGAGTTGCCGAACTGGCCGTTGGGCAATCCGACCGAGTGCTCGGAGGCATCGATCGTACCGTAGGCGTAGTCCTGACGCAGTTTGTCCAAATGGGGGGTTTGGGCGTGCAGGATAGCGTTGTCCTCGCCGTCGGGGCGGTGGCCGAAGCCGTCGAGAATCAGCAGCAGAACCGGGGTGATGGGTGACATGATGGGCACTATCGAATATTAGAAGTTCTTGATGTTGATGCGTATTACAATTAGTATTGTAACCACAATCAGAGTCGTTTAATCGGCCGACACATAGAAACTCAGGGAAACGGGAGTACATCTTGCTGTTCAACGATGACCAGATCGAACAGACGTCGCGTGCCATGAAGGCGATGTCACATCCTTTGCGCCTCAAGATCATTTCAGTATTGGGCGATCAGGAGGTGAGTGTGCAGGACATTGTCGACAAGGTCGGCACCTCACAGAGCAATATTTCCCAGCACCTTGCGATCATGCGCGACAAGGGAGTCCTGCGTACCCGCAAGGACGCCAACCGCGTCTATTACCGGGTCGGCGATATCCGCACCCTCGAAGTGCTGAAGATGATGCGTGAAGTCTTCTGTGGTTTTAGCGACTAACGCGCCAGAATCCATATCTACGCCCCGGCGGCGACCTCGGTCGCCACGGGGCGTTTCTGTTTGCGGCGGATGTACAGGGTCTTGTGCACTCGCGCCACCACCTCGCCCTGCTCGTCCACCACGTCCACCTGCAATTGCGGCAGGTATTTGTCGCCGGTTGCCGTCATCTCGCGGATTGTCGCGAGCATCGCCTCGTCGACCATGAAGCGCGCACTGACCGTGCCGCGCCCAGGCTTCAGGTAGTCGATGCTGCCGCTCTTGTCCCAGACGATGTAGTCGCGACCTAGCGTCTGGATCAGCATCAGCATGAAGAAGGGGTCGGTCATCGAATACAGGCTGCCGCCGAAGTGCACTCCGACATAATTGCGATTACCCAGGCGAAGCTTCATCGCCACGGTGACGTCGCGCCAGTCGGCGGAAATGGCGCGCACTCGAATGCCGGCGCCGAGGAACGGTGGCCACAGATTGATCAGCAGGCGGGCGAGACGAGGGGTCGGCTTCATGGGTTTCAAACGGTTGTTTGATCTTGGTCATGGTGAGGCCGGCCCCGTTCGCTGTCAAGCAAGGCATCCCAGGCTCAGAACGGCAGTTCCGCCTGGACCACAGGCTCGCTCGCCGGCGGGTCGATGATCGCCTCGGTGCGTCCTTCGGCCAACCTCAGTGTTACCCGCTCGCCACGCACCACCTCGTGCGGTGCCTTGACCGTGTGGCCGTTGGCCTTCTGCACGATGGCGTAGCCGCGCGCCAGCACCGCTTCGGGGTTTAGTGCGCTCAGCGTGCCTTCGCAGCGTGCCAGGCGGCGTTGCTGCTCGGACAGCAGACGCGCCACGCTGCGGCCTAGCCGTTCGCCGAGCTGGTCGAGCAGGCGATGCTGTTGGCTCAGGTCGGGCAGTAGCCGGGCGAGCCGGGCTTCGGCCGCGGCGAGTCGGCGACTGCGGCTGTCCAGGCAGGCGCGGATGCGGTTTTGCAGGCGGTGTTCGGCCAACTTCAACGTATCGCGCTGGCGCGCCAGCCGCTCGCCGGGGTGTACCAAGCGGCGGGTCAGGAAGTCGAGCTGCTGGGACTTGTCGGTCATCAGCCGTGCCAGTGCTCGATCGAGCTGGCGCTGCACCTGCTCGACGCGTTGCAGCAGTTGCTCGCGGCTGGGCGAGACCAGCTCGGCAGCAGCGGTTGGCGTCGGCGCGCGCCGGTCGGCGACAAAGTCGCAGATGGTGAAATCGGTCTCGTGGCCGACGCCGCTGACCACCGGTACGGTGCAGTCGGCCACTGCGCGCGCTACCACTTCCTCGTTGAACGCCCACAGGTCTTCGATGCTGCCGCCGCCGCGGCAGACGATCAGCACGTCGACCTCGCGCCGGGCGCTGGCCTGGCGGATCGCCGCGGCGATCTGCTGTTCGGCGCCCAGGCCCTGCACCGGGGTCGGATAGAGGATCAGCGGGATGCTCGGCATGCGCCGGCGCAGCGTCGACACCACGTCGCGCAGCGCCGCGGCCGCCGGAGAGGTGACGATGCCGATCGCGCGGGGGTGCGGCGGCAGTGCGCGCTTGCGCCCGGCGGCGAACAGGCCCTCAGCCTCGAGCTTGGCCTTCAGTTTTTCGAAGGCCTCGTAGAGCCGGCCGAGGCCGGCGCTGCGTAAGGTCTCGACGTTGATCTGGAACTCGCCGCGTGCTTCGTACAGCGTCACCTGGCCGCGCAGCTCCACCTGCATGCCTTCGCGCGGCTTGGCGGCAAGGCGGGCCACCTGGTTGCGGAACATCACGCAACGCACTTGGGCGCTGCCGTCTTTCAGCGAAAAATAGGCATGGCCGGAGGCGGCCAGGGTCAGATTGGAGATCTCGCCGCTGATCCAGACGGGCGGTACGCCGAGCTCGAGCAACTCACGTGCGAGGCGGTTCAGAGCGGAGACGCTGATCACGTCGTCGGGGTTGGCCGAAGGGGCAAAAATCATTCTTGTCAAGTCATCCACAGGGACGTCGCCAGGAAGGGGGCGGCGTCGATTGTCTTACATAAGGTGCGACTGAAATCGCTTGAAACTGATCAATGCACTGATTTTAAAGGGTTTCGTCGGACGGCGCATTTTCTGGGCGGTCCCAGCGCAAGCCTTGATTTGTCAGGATTTGGCCGGGTTTTTCGGGGGCTATCCACAAAGTTATCCACAGCTTTTGTGGATGCGTCGGACTTTTCTTTTAAAAATCACAACTTACCGACGGTCGGGACGCACCCGCCCGACGGCGTCGATCGCCGCTCGTGAGCGCCGGGCTTCTTGCCACGGCGGTTGCGGAAGGTTGCCGCAACCGGCTAAAGTTTAGCGTTTGCTAACCCCGGGGAGAAAGCCCAAGTGTGGTCAATCATTGAGGCGGCCGGCTGGCCGATCTGGGCCATTATCGTCGCGTCTATCGTATCGTTGGCGATCATTTTTGAACGGCTCTACAGCCTGCGTGCCACGCTGATTGCTCCGAACGGGCTGCTGCGCGAGACAGTACAGGAATATCGGGTCAACGGCGCCGCTCCGGCGCTGCTCGACAAATTGGGACGCCATTCGCCGCTGGGTCGCCTGTTTGCCGCCGGCCTGCGCAACGTCGGCGGTTCGCGCGAGGTGATGAAGGAAGCGATCGAGGACGAGGGCCGGGTGATCGCGCACGGTTTGGAGCGCTTCTTGACCACGCTCGGCACCATCGCGGCGATGGCGCCGCTGTTGGGGCTGCTGGGCACCGTGGTCGGCATGATCGAGATTTTCGGCTCGCAGTCGCCGGGCGGCACCGATCCACGCGTGTTGGCGCACGGCATCTCGATCGCGCTGTACAACACCGCCTTCGGCCTGATCGTCGCCATTCCCAGCATGATGTTCTACCGCCACTTCCGCGCCAAGGTCGACTCGTTGCTGGTCGACATGGAAATGCAGGCGGTGAAGCTGGTCGAAGTGCTGCACGGCGAGCGTCAGAACGGTCAGCATTGAGGATGGCACGATGAACTTTCGCCGAGGTCGCGGCCGCGACGAGCCGGAAATCAACTTCATCCCGCTGATCGACGTGCTGCTGGTGATCCTGATCTTCCTGATGGTCACCACCACCTATTCGCGCTTCTCCGAGATGCAGATCAACCTGCCGACCGCGGCGGGTGAGACGCCGGAACAGAAGACCACCCAGATCAACGTGGCGCTGTCCGCCGACGGCAAGCTTGCCATCGGCGACAAGAAGCTGCCCGATGCGCAGCGCGCGACGCTGGTGGCGGCGCTGAAGGCGGCGGCTGACGGCAAGACCCGGCCGGTGGTGGTGATCAACGCCGACGGCAAGGCCGCCCACCAGTCGGTGGTGAATGTGATGGAGGCGGCGCGCGAGGCCGGGCTGACCCAACTGACCTTCGCCACCCAGATGGAGACGCCGTGAGCGGCCGGATCGAACGCCACTGGTATCGCCCCAAACCCTGGCTAACAGCCCTGCTGGCCCCGCTGGCGGGGCTGTTTGCGCTGCTGGCGGCGCTGCGTCGCGGGCTGTTCCGTATCGGCCTGCTGCGCACCCACCGAGTGGCGCGCCCGGTGGTGGTGATCGGCAACATCAACGTCGGCGGGGTCGGCAAGACCCCGCTGACCCAGGCGCTGATCGCGCGCTTCGCCGAGGAGGGAGTCAAGGTCGGCGTGGTCAGCCGCGGCTATGGCGGCAACCACGTTCGGCCAACCTTGGTATCGGCCGGACACACCCCGGACGAGGTCGGCGACGAACCGTTGTTGATCGCCGCGGCCGGGGTGCCGGTGATGGTGGGGCGCGACCGGGTGGCCGCCGCCGCCGCGCTGGTCGACGCGCATCCCGAACTCGACCTGATCCTGTCCGACGACGGCCTGCAGCACTACCGGCTGGGGCGCGATCTGGAGGTGGTGGTGATCGACGGCGCGCGCGGTTTCGGCAACGGCTGCCTGCTGCCGAACGGACCGCTGCGCGAGTCGACGGCCCGGTTGCGCCGCGCCGATGCGCTGGTGATCAACGGCGCCGGCTGCCCGACCTTGGCCGAACGACTGCCGGACAGCGTACCCAGGTTCGCGATGCGCCTGGCGCCGGAGCGCTTCGTGGCGCTGGCCGACCCGGCCGTCACCCGTCGCGCCGCCGATTTTTCCGGCGAGAAGGTGGTGGCGCTGGCCGGCATCGGCCATCCGGAGCGCTTCTTCGCCACGCTGGCCTCGCTCGGCGTCGAGCCGGCCCGCACGCTGGCGTTTCCCGACCACCATGCCTTCGCTCCGTCGGATATTCCGCAGGACGCCGACGCGGTGCTGGTGACCGCCAAGGACGCGGTCAAGTTGCGCTCGGTCAATCATGCTAAACTCTGGGTCCTGCCGGTTGCCGCCCGCATTGAGCCGGATCTGGCCGGCTGGATCCTCCGCACACTGAAGATTCCCCATGGACGCTAAATTTCTCGACATCCTCGTTTGCCCGATCTGCAAGGGCCCGCTGGTCTACGACAAACCCAAGCAGGAACTGATCTGCAAGGGCGACCGTCTGGCCTTCCCGATCCGCGACGGCATCCCGATGATGCTGGAGGGCGAGGCGCGCGAGCTGCCCCCCGAGGAAGAGGTGAAATGACCGGCTTCTCGGTGGTGATCCCGGCGCGGCTCGCATCGACCCGCCTGCCGGGCAAGCCGCTGGCCGATATCGCCGGCAAGCCGATGGTGGTGCGCGTGGCCGAGCAGGCCGCCAAGAGCGCCGCCCGCCGCGTGGTGGTGGCTACCGATCACGCCGACATCCTGGCCGCCTGCGCGGCACACGGCATCGAGGCGGTGCTGACCCGTGCCGACCATGCCAGCGGCACCGACCGCCTGGCCGAGGTGGCCGAGCTACTGTCGATGCCGGACGACGAGATCGTCGTCAATGTGCAGGGCGACGAGCCGCTAATCGACCCGGTGCTGATCGACCAAGTGGCGCAGTTGCTCGCCGACAGCGCGGCACCGATGGCGACTGCGGCGCACCCGATCGGCGATGCGAGAGAATTCTTCAATCCGAACGTGGTGAAGGTGGTGTGCAACGCCGCCGGCCACGCGCTGTATTTCAGCCGGGCACCGCTGCCGTGGGCCCGCGACGTGTTCGCCCAAGATGCGAGCGTGCTGCCGGCAGGCCTACCGGCGCTGCGGCACATCGGCCTGTACGCCTATCGGGCCGGCTTCCTGTCGACCTATGCGCAGCTGGCGCCGTCGCCGCTGGAGCAGTTCGAGGCGCTCGAGCAGCTGCGCGTGCTGTGGCACGGCCACGCGATCGCGGTGGCCGAAGTTGCCGAGGCGCCGGCCGCAGGCGTCGACACCCCGGAAGACCTGGAACGGGTGCGTGCCGTGCTGGCCGCGCGTCCGGCCTGAAACGAATAACGACACTGTCCCATCTTGCTATCTGGAGAATCCATGAAACTGATCCTGTTGGGCGCACCGGGCGCCGGTAAAGGCACCCAGGCCAACTTCATCAAAGAACAATACGGCATCCCGCAAATCTCCACCGGCGACATGCTGCGCGCCGCGGTGAAGGCCGGCACCCCGCTGGGCCTGGAAGCCAAGGCGATCATGGATGCCGGCGGCCTGGTCCGCGACGACATCATCATCGGGCTGGTGAAGGAGCGCATCGCCGAGGCCGATTGTGCCAACGGTTTCCTGTTCGACGGTTTCCCGCGCACTATTCCGCAGGCCGAGGCGATGAAGGAAGCCGGCGTGACCATCGACTACGTGGTCGAGATCGACGTGCCGGACGAGGCGATCATCGATCGCATGTCGGGCCGTCGCGCCCACCTGCCGTCGGGTCGTACCTACCACGTCAAGTACAATCCGCCGAAGGTGGAAGGCCGTGACGACGTGACCGGCGAAGAGCTGGTACAGCGCGACGACGACAAGGAAGAGACCGTCAAGAAGCGTCTGGACGTCTACCACGAGCAGACCGAAGTGCTGGTCGGCTACTACGCGCAGCAAGCGGCTGCCGGCGACGCCACCGCGCCGAAGTATGTGAAAGTGAACGGCACGCAGGCGGTCGAGACCGTGCGCGACCAGGTGTTCGCGGCTCTGGCCTGAGCGTTCGGCCATTCGGCCAACCTTGTTGCCTGAAAAGGGCGGGAGCGATCCCGCCCTTTTTGCATTCTGGCGCGGCAGCAGGCCTACTCGATGATCGTGTCGGGGGCGTTGCGGGGGCTTCCAGATCAGCGGAGCACGCCGCCCGAGATGTGGGGAGTTCGGCTCGGGTGCAGGGCGGATGCGAGCAGCACATTTGATGCGTCACAAAATCAATACAGATTGCTGCTGCTGCCAAGGCACCCTGCGGAGTAAAGTAGCGCACTTGCATCGCGGTGCGACGGCGACTGAGCCGCCACGCGTCATGTGCATGCAGGATGGCGCCATCTGGGGAACCGCACTGGCTGCCCTTGGCCTATCCTGGCAAGAACAACGCATCCGTCCGGGCCACTGTCCGGTGCGGCAAGGAGAACAATATGTATTACGGCGAACGCTTTAACGGCGTGTCGCATCTGGTCGGCGCGGTGCTGTCGGTGGCAGCGCTGGTGGCCTTGGTCTGGTCGGCCAGCCTGCAAGGTGACCCGTGGAAGATCGTCAGCTTCTCGCTGTACGGCACGACGCTGGTGGCGCTCTACCTGATTTCGACGCTGTACCATAGCGTGAAGGGGCGGGCCAAGGCGGTGCTGCAGAAGTTCGACCACTCGGCGATCTATCTGCTGATCGCCGGCAGCTACACTCCCTATTGCCTGGTGACGCTGCGCGGCCCGTGGGGTTGGACGCTGTTCGGCGTCTCCTGGGGGCTGGCAGTGTTCGGCATTGTCCAGGAAGTGACGCTGGGCCGGCGCACCCGCGTGCTGTCGATGATCCTGTACGTGATGATGGGCTGGCTGGTGCTGGTGGCGATCAAGCCGCTGGTCGCCTCGCTATCGACACCGGGCCTGATGTGGCTGGCGGCCGGCGGCATCATCTACAGCATCGGTATCTACTGGTTCCTCAACGATGAGAAGATTCGCCATGGTCACGGCATCTGGCACTTGTTCGTGCTGGGTGGCAGCCTGTGCCAATTCATCAGCGTGTTCTGGTTCGTCTGATCCAACTATCGCATCCAGCAAAACGGCGCCCCCGCGGGGCGCCGTTTTATTTGGGGTGATTCGGCCAAGCCTAGCGCGGCCGGATCAGCACCTGCCGGCCCAGCGGCAGCTTCTGCAGCACCAAGCCACCCAGGATCAGCACAAGGCCGGTCAGCGTCGACGGGTAGATCGGTTCGCCGACAATCTGGTGGATCAATAGCAGCGACAGCAGCGGCGACAGGAAGATCAGGTTGGCGATCTTGGCAGTGCTTTCGGTCAACTTCATCGCGCTGAGCCACAGCACGAAGGTGAAGCCCATCTCCAGCGCGCCGACATAGGCGGCACCGGCCAGCCCCTGCCAGGCTACCAGGCGCAGCTCGCCGGTGACGGCGCACCAGGCCAGGATCAGCGGCAGCGCGAAGGTGAAGTTCTGCGCCAGTGCCAGTACCGGCTCGCGGGTGTCGCGGGTATTGAAGATCCAGTAAGCGGCCCACAGTACGGTCGAGGCGAGCGCGAACAGCACGCCGTGCGCATCCGAAAACGACAGTCCCAGTACGTCGCCGCGCGTGCCGATCACCAGCACTCCCAGGTAGCAGACCAGCGCCGCCAGCGCGTCGCGCACCGTCAGCGCCTGGCGTAGCAGCGGTACGGCCAGCAGCGTCATCGTCAGTGCCCAGGTGTAGTTGATCGCCTGCGCTTCTTGCGCCGGCAGCAGCGAATAGGCCTGGAACAGGATCAGGTAGTAGACGAAGGGGTTGATCGCCCCGAGCGTCAGCGAACGGCGCCAGTTGCTCCCGAGACTGGATAAGTAGTCACCGAGCCGGCGTTGGCCGGCGAGGATGGCCAACAGCGATACGAGCGAGGCGGCACAGGCGTACAGCACCAGCTGTGCCGGGCTCATGTGCTGCAGGCTGATCTTGAACGCGGTGGCCACGGTCGACCAGGCAAGTACGGCGGCGAGGCCGAAGGCAAAGGCGCGGGATTGGCGCGTCACGGTCGGGCTCCAGGCAAAAGAGACCATTCTAGCGACAGGAAGTCGGGCTGACGACTGAATGGCGATTGGAGCCAATCGAATGACGGGCAAAAAAACGCCACGAGCCGGTAGGGAAGCCCGGTCGTGGCGGAACGCGTCAGTTGTTACGCGAAGAGAGAAGCTGCAGTATTCAAGTGCCTGACTTGGGATTCAGCGGCGATGGTCCCAGTCGTCGTGGTGCCAGCCCCGATGATCCCAACCGTGGTGATCCCAGCCACGGTGATCCCAACCTCGGTGGTCCCAACCTCGGTGGTCCCAGCCGCGATGATCCCAGTCTTCGTGACGGTCGCCGCCCCAGTGACGATCCCCATCCCAACGCTCGTAGCGCACTTCCTGGCGGCGGTCGTAATCGTTGCCGATCGCGGCGCCGCCGGCACCGCCGAGTGCGCCGCCGAGGATCGCACCGTCACGCCCTCCGACCGACTCGCCGATCGCCGCACCGGCCGCGCCGCCCAGTGCACCGCCCAGCAACGTCGAGCCGCCTGCAAAGGCCGAGCCGGCAAGGGTGAACAGCAGTGCGCCGGTGAGTAGTAGCTGTCGTTTCATGATGGAATCCTCGGTGGTTTCGTTTGATGCACTCATGCTAGCCCGGCGTCACCGTCACAGTTGTAAAGAACTGTTAGCAAATATTGGTCGTTTGATCAGGGCTGGAGGTGCAGTGGGGAGCCTCAGTCCGGCTTGCCCGAGGGGAACAAAGCGGCGCCCCGGCATGTGTGAGACAGGCCGGGGCGAGGAGGGTGGCGAGGTATGCATCAGTAGCGGTGTCTCGAAGCGGGCCGAGGGCCGCTGGCAACACTTGCGTAGTCGCTTTGGCCTGTCGCGCTGCCATGGGCGCAGGTACTACGGCGAGGCAGCGAACAAGGCCAAGAGCGTTTGTCAGCGGGCCTTAGTCGCGGTAGTGGTGGCGGTGTTTCTTATAGCGTTTGTAGCGATGTTTCGGGGCTTCCTTGCGGCGGTCGTAATCGTTGCCGATCGCTGCACCGCCGGCACCTCCGATTGCCCCGCCGATGATGGCTCCATTGCGACCACCGACCGACTCGCCGACTGCGGCACCGGCGCCGCCGCCAAGCGCACCGCCGAGGATGGTGCCGGTGCTAGCGTGAGCCAGGCCGGACAGCGTCAGCGCGAATGTCGCACAGAGCAAGATGTGGTGTTTCATGATGACGTAACTCCTTGTTATTTTAGATTCGTGCCGGGATGCTATCGTGGATGACGATGACGATTTGTCAGGAAGTGTTAGCAAATATTGAGCGCGGCCCCATGGGGCGCGGCATGAGTGGCGGGGAAAGCAGGGCAGCGATGGCTGGACGTGATACTGCAGGCGGTTGGCTCGCCGTGATCGTGGTGGTGAGGTGCAAAAGCAACCGCCCCGCCGGGCCGACGGGAGCGGCAGGGCGGGGCGGAGGGTCGGCTCGTTAAGAGACGGGCTCAGTCGCGGTCGTGGTGATGGTGCCGCCAGCCGCGATGGCGACCATGGTCATGGTAGTAATCGCGGTCGACGTAGCGCACTTCTTCCTGGCGCTGGCCGTAGTCGTGGCCGATCGCCGCGCCGGCACCGCCGCCGAGCGCACCGCCAAGGATCGCGCCGTCACGGCCGCCGACCGACTCGCCGATTGCGGAGCCAGCCGCGCCGCCGAGCGCGCCGCCGAGAATGGTCGAGCCACCGGCGAAGGCCGAACCAGCCAGGGTCAGCAGCAGCGCTGCCGGGATCAGAAAGTATCGCTTCTTCATGGGGCTTCTCTGTTGTAGTGAGTTGCCGCCATCCTAGCGCGTGATATGCGCCACAATTGTAAAGAACTGTTAGGAACTGTTAAGCGTTCGTAAGTCCCGGTGTTGGCGGGGCCATCAGCCGGTTCAAGGCACGGCTCAGGTAGGGCAACGTCGCCGAGGCGCTGAGACCGAGCGGGCCACCTTGCTCGGCGGTGTAGGCATCGCCGGCGAGGCCGTGTGCGCGTACCGCCAGCGAGGCGGCGTCGAATGCGCTCATGCCCTGCGCGAGCAAGGCGGCGACGACGCCGGACAACACGTCGCCCTGGCCGGCCACCGCCAGGGCCGGGCCTCCGCTGACATTGACGCGGAAGAAGCCGTCCGGGCGGGCGATGACGCTGCCGGCCCCCTTGAGCACTACCACCGACTGGAATCGAGCGGCGAGGGCGCGAGCTGCGGCGACGCGGTCGGCCTGGACGTCGGGGGTGCCGACGCCGAGCAGCCGTGCCCCTTCGGCGGGGTGCGGAGTCAATACCTTGGGGCTGCTACTGGCGGCGAGCCGTTCGGCCAACTGGGTATCGCCGGCGAGCAGGTTCAGTGCATCGGCGTCGATCACTTTGGCGCTGGCCTGTTCCAGCACCGCGCGCAGCCAGTGGCGTGCCTTGCCGCTCTGGCCCAGGCCCGGCCCGATCGCGACCACGCCGATACCGGGCTGCAAGGCCTGCGCCGGCGGCGCGACCATCAGCTCCGGTGCGGCCGGATCGACCGGCAGGCGGGCGTCGAGCGCGCACAGAAACACCTTGCCGGCGCCGCCTGCTAGCGCGGCGCGGCCGGCCAACAGCGCCGCACCGAGCATGCCTGGCGCGCCGCCGATCACGGCGGCCGTGCCGTTGCTGCCCTTGTGACTGTTGGCCGAACGGGCGAGAACCCGGGCATCGGCGCGGTTGAGTTCGCCGTCGGGGTCTGGTAGCAGTTCGATCGGCACGTCGAGCGTGGCTAGTGTCACCGTCCCGGCGTAGTCGGCGCCATCGGCGGTATGAAGGCCCGGCTTGGCGCACAGGAAGGTCAGCGTTGCATCGGCGCGCAGCGCGGTGCCGTGTACATTGCCGGTCCAGCCGTCCAGCCCGGTGGGGACGTCGAGTGCGTAGCAAGGACAGCGCAGCGCATTGAGCCGTTCGATCAGCGCCGGCCAGTCGCCGGCGAGCGGCCGGGAGAGTCCGATGCCGAACAGGCCGTCGATCAGCGCGTCGGGCTGGCTGATGCCATCGAGGGTGGCCCGTTCCGACAGGCCCAGCGAACGGCAGGCCGCCAGCGCCTCGATGGCCGGCGGGCTGGTCGGTGGCGTTGGCACCAGCAGTTCGACCCGCTGGCCGCGTTCGGCCAACCTGACCGCCAGCCACAGCGCGTCGCCGCCGTTATTGCCCGGTCCTACGGCGATCAGTACCCGGCCGTGCGGCGCGAGCCGCGTGTCCAGCCAGTCTGCCGCGGCCTGGGCGGCGCGCTGCATCAGGTTCAGGCCGGCGGCGTCGGCGCGCTGCTCCAGTGCGCGCAGTGCGCTCAGGCGGTAGATCGGCTCGGCGGTGCTCATCTCATTCTCCCCAGCGCGGCAGCAGTTGGTGTTCGACGTTCAGCTGGTCGAGGATGCGCGCGACCACGAAATCGACCATGTCGTCGATGCTTTGCGGGTGAGTATAGAAGCCCGGTGCCGGCGGCAGGATCACCACGCCGAGGCGGGCTAGCTTCAGCATGTGCTCCAGATGGATCGCCGACAGCGGCGACTCGCGCGGCACCAGCACCAGTTTGCGGCCTTCCTTGATGCTGACGTCGGCGGCGCGCTCGATCAAGTTGTCCGAGGTGCCCAGCGCAATCGCCGCCAGCGTGCCCATCGAACACGGGCAGACCACCATCGCATCGGCCGGGTTGGAGCCGGAGGCAACCGGCGCGAACCATTCCTCGCGGCCGAATACCTTGAGCTGTCCTTCGGCTGGCTGGTGGCGTTCGGCCAACCAGCGCTCGAATTCGGCCGGGCGCGATGGCAGCGTCAGGTCCATCTCCTGCTTGGCGACCACTTGGGAGGCCTGCGAATACAGTACCCAGACGCGGCGCCCGGCGGCCAGCAGGCAGTCGATCAGGCGCAGGCCGTAGGGCAGGCCGGAGGCGCCGGTCAGCGCCACGGTCACGGTGTTAGTCGCTCGCATCGGGAGCCTCCATCAGTTTCTGGGCGATCAGGCCGTTGGCAAGGCCGCTCACCAGCGCGGTCAGCGCGAAAATCGGAACGAAATATAGGATGCCGTTGGACGGGATCAACAGCCAGCGCGCCAGGGCCAGCTGTCCGGCGATGTGGCAGAACGCCGCGACCAGGCTGGCGCTGACCGGGCCGAACCAGCGCTGCGGCCAAGTCGAAACCAGCGCGAGGCCGGCCAGGCTCGCCAGCCCGCCGGCCAGGCTCAGGAAGAAGCCCGGGGTGAACAGCGAGCCGAGCAGCAGCCCGGCGCCGAAGATGCGCAGCAGACTCACCGCCAGCGCCACGCGCCAGCCATACCACGATAGCGCTATCAGCGTGACGATGTTGGCGAGGCCCGGCTTTACCCCCGGCAGCGGCGATGGAATGCCGGCGTCGACCAGCGCCAGCACGATGGCGAGCGCGGCGAGCCGCGCGACGCGGTGGTCGCTGGCGTCGGCGGCAAGTACGAGGCGGTCAGAAGCTGAGGCTGTCATACGGGGCGTCGGGAGCGGTCAGTTCGATGCTGGTGGCGTTGGGCAGGCAGATCGCGATCTGGCCGGCGTGCTCCAGCCAGCCCTGCTTCACACAGTACTGGCGGGGGCTCGGGTCGCGGCGGATGCGGGCGCGGCCGTGGGCGATTTCGATTTCGGTGATGCCGAGCGGGCCGGGCACCGCGATCAACTGATCGTGGCGCAGGCTGACGGTGCGATAAGGCTGACCGCCGGCACGGATCACCACGTCGCGCGCCGCGCCGCGCTGCCACAGCGTGAGGGTCAGCCAGGCGGTTAACAGGATGCCGGCCGCCAGCACCAGCCAGTCACCCGGCCGCAGGCCGGGACGGATCATGCGTCGCGATAGAGCTGGCGGTGGCGGATCAGCACCTGCTCGTCGGCGAAGGCTTCGGCCAACTGCTCGGCGATGTAGACCGAGCGGTGCTGGCCGCCGGTGCAGCCGATCGCCACGGTCAGGTAGCTGCGGTTTTCCTGACTGAACGCCGGCAGCCACTTCGAAATATGGCGCTGGATGTCGGCGATCATGATCGACACCATCGGCTCGGACTCGAAGTAGTCGATGATGAGTTGATCCTTGCCGGTCAGCGGGCGCAGCACCGGGTCGTAATAGGGGTTGGGCAGGCAGCGCACGTCGAACACGAAATCGGCGTCCAGCGGCACGCCGTGCTTGAAACCGAACGATTCGAACAGCAGCGTCAGCCGGCCGGTGTCGGCACCGACCAACTGCTTGACGAAGCTGCGCAGCGCATTGGCCGACAGCTCGCTGGTGTCGATGCGGTGACCGAGTTCGGAGATGGCCTCGAGCAGGTCGCGCTCCAGGCGGATCGACTCCTCGACGGTGCGGCCCGGAGCGGACAACGGGTGGCGGCGCCGCGTCTCGGAGAAGCGTTTGACCAGGGTGTCGGTCTTCGATTCGAGGAACAGCAGCCGTACGTCGACGCCAAGCTGGCGCAGATCGTCCATCTTCTGCGGCAGTGCGCCGAGGCTGGGGCTGGAACGGGTATCGACGCTGATCGCGATGCGGTCGTAGCCGAAGTCGCGGTACAGGTCCATCACGTCGCCCAGCATCGTCGCCGGCAGGTTGTCGACGCAGTAGAAGCCGGAGTCCTCCAGCATCTTCAGCGCCACCGACTTGCCCGAGCCGGACAGCCCGCTAATCAGAATCAGGCGCATTTTCCTGGTCCCTGAGGAAGTTGGTGTGTCGTTCGATGAATTCGCGGGTGCTGTCGATGCCGCGCAGCTGCAGGATGTAGTTGCGCACGGCAGCTTCGACCAGTACCGCCAAGTTGCGGCCGGCCGCCACCGGCAGGATCACCTTGCGCACCTTCACGCCGAGAATGTCCTGGGTCTCGGACTGGATGTTCAGGCGGTCGAGCGCCTGCATCGCCTGGTCGTTGGCCTTGACCAGGTGAATGATCAGCTTGAGCACCTTCTTCGGCCGCACCGCGGTTTCGCCGAAGATGGTGCGGATGTTCAGGATGCCCAGGCCGCGCACTTCGAGGAAGTCGCGTAGCAGCGGCGGGCAACGGCCCTCCAGCATTTCTGGGCCGATGCGGTAGAACTCGACCGCGTCGTCGGCGACCATGCCGTGACCGCGCGAGATCAGTTCCAGCGCCAATTCACTCTTGCCCATCGCCGAGTCGCCCATGATCAGCACGCCGATCTCGAGCACGTCGAGGAACACCCCGTGCAGCACCGTCGATACCGCCAGCGTGCGCGCCAGATAAATACGCAGCACGTCCATCAGGTACGGGCTTTCCAGGCGCGAGGTCATCAGCGGCACATTGTGCGTGTGGCAGTAGTCGCGCAGCAGCTTCGGCACGGTCTGGTTGTTGGCGACGATCACTACCGCCATACTCTTGTGGAACAGCTGGTCGAGCGCGGTCTTGGCCGCCGACTGTTCGAGCCGGTTCAGGTAGTCCACCTCGGCCAGACCGAGCACCTGGACGCGGTTGGGGTGGATGAAGTTGAGGTGGCCGACCAGTGCCAGGGTAGGGCGCTGATCGACGTTGGCGATCTGGCTGTCGGCACCGCCGGTGCCGGCTACCCAGTTGAGGTCGAGCTTTTGCTGGTTGTCCTGGTAAAGCTTGCGTACCGTTATGCTGGGCATGGGCAGGTCATTCGCTCAGAAGGCGGTGGATGGTGGGAAGGTCGTTTTCGGTCAGCAGCGTCTCGCGCAGCGCACGGCTGGAGAAACGCTGTGCCAACTCCGACAACACCTGCAGGTGCAGATCGGTCGCCGCTTCGGGGACGAGCAGTACGAACAGGCTCTGCACGGGCTTGCCGTCCGGCGCATCGAACGGAATGGGTGCCTTCAGCCGGATGAAGAAGCCGGCGGCTTCTTTCAGGCCGCGGGCACGGCCGTGCGGGATGGCGACGCCTTGCCCCAGCCCGGTGGAGCCGAGCTTCTCGCGGGCGAACAGGCAATCGAACACTTCACTACGGGCAATGCCGTAGGCGTTCTCGACCAACAGGCCCACTTGTTCGAACACCCGCTTCTTGCTCGCCACATCGAGGTCGAGAAGGATGTGGTCCAGGGTGAGGATTTTGCCGACTAGGCTCATGGCTTGATACGCTGCGAATCACAAAAAACCGGTCAATTCTACGCCGAGGTAACCTACCTCGAAAGGGGAGACCGGAAAAACAAAAACGGGAACCGTTGGTTCCCGTTTGCGTCAGCTGGCGATTACAGCGTGCCTTCTTCGACCTGTGGCTCCTGTGGCTGTGGAATCGGCGCTCGGCGCTGGTCTAGTTTTTCCTTGTGGCGCAATACCTGGCGGTCGAGTTTGTCGACCAAGGCATCGATCGCGGCATACATGTCCGAGTCGGTGGCTTCGACGTGAATGTCCTTGCCGGACAGGTGCACGTTGACTTCGGCTTTCTGTATCAGTTTGTCGACAGAGAGGGTTACCGCCACGTCGATCACGTTATCTACGTGACGGGTGACACGATCCAGCTTGCTTTCGACATAGTCGCGCAGTGGCTGGGTAACTTCGAGGTGGAGACCGGTCAGTTTGAAGTTCATACCCTACTCCTTTTTGTGAAAACCGCCTGGCTTATCGCGCCGGGCCTGCGAGTGGTCCCTTATTGGATGGGTACAGCCGCATCTGTTTTAAAGAGGCTGCTTATAGTTTTTTTCGTTGGTTGACGGGCGGGATCTGCAACGCTTCACGGTACTTGGCCACGGTGCGACGGGCAACCTGGATGCCCTGCTTGGCCAGTTGGTCGGCGATGCTGCTGTCGGAGAGGGGGTGCTCGGCGTTTTCGGCGTCGATCATCTGGCGGATGTGCGCCTTGATCGCGGTGGCCGAGCACTCGCCGCCACCGTCGGTGTCGAGGGCACTGCCGAAGAAGTACTTGAGTTCGAACAGGCCGCGCGGACTCAGCAGATACTTCTGCGTAGTGACCCGGGACACGGTGGATTCGTGCAGTCCCAATTGGTCGGCGATGTCCCGCAAAATTAGCGGTCGCATCGCTACTTCGCCCTGTTCAAAGAACGCGTGCTGCTGTTCAACAATAGCTTCCGACACTTTGAGGATAGTGTCAAATCGCTGCTGGATGTTCTTGATCAGCCACTTGGCTTCTTGTAGCCGACCCGACAGCTCGCCAGCGTTCTGGCGGCTCTCGGTGACGGTGCGCGCGTACATCGGATTGATGTTCAGGCGCGGTACGGCATGCTGGTTCAGTTCGGCCAGCCAGCGCCCCTTGCGTTTCCTGACGATCACATCGGGGATCACGTAATGGGTCTCGCCCTCGCCGAAACCGGCGGCCGGATGCGGGTTGAGGCGGCCGATCAGCGCCTGGGCGGCGCGCAGTGTATCGTCGTCGGTGGCCAGCAGTTTCTTCAGCTTGCCGAAGTCGCGATTGCCGAGCAGTACCAGGTGATCGCGCACGATCGCCTGGGCCAGCGCATAGCCGGGTGCGGTCGGGTCGAGGCGGGCCAGTTGCAAGGTCAGCGATTCTGGCAGGTTGCCAGCACCGATGCCGGCCGGGTCGAACTGGCGCAGCAGCGCGAGGCCGACCGCGAGCTCGTCCTCGTCCAGCTCCAGCTCGGCCGGCAGGCTGTTGGCCAGCTCGTCGAGACCGAC
Source organism: Neisseriaceae bacterium JH1-16 (assembly GCA_025989215.1). GTDB lineage: Bacteria > Pseudomonadota > Gammaproteobacteria > Burkholderiales > Chromobacteriaceae > Crenobacter_A. The sequence goes on from JAPDNP010000006.1 coordinate 67,362, forward strand.
GGTCAGGTAGCCGTCCTCGTCCAGCTCCTCGATCAGTACGGTGACGATGGCGCGGTCGCGTTCGGGCAGCGACAGTTCGCCCAACTGGGCGAGCAGGTGCTGGCGCAAGGTGACCGGGCAGGGCACGTTGAACAGCGGGTCGGGATTGTCGTCGTCGCCGTCGCGGGAGCCACCGCCCTTGCCGCCCCAGTCGGTCAGCTCGGCGCCGAGCGTGTCGCGCTCGTGTTCGCCACCGCCGTCGTCGAGGTTGGCCGAATCGCCTTGACCGTCGAGCGCAGGGGCGTCGGTCTGGCCGTCGCCGCTATTGCTGTCAGCGCCGTTGCCGTGTTCGTCGGGGCGCTCCAGGAGTGGGTTGTCGAGCAGGAAGCGTTCTACTTCCGCCTGCAGGTCGAGCGTGGACAGCTGCAGCAGTTTGATCGACTGCTGCAGTTGCGGGGTCAGCGTCAGTTGCTGCGCGACCTTCAGTTGCAGGGCTTGCTTCATGACAACCGCGATTCCTGTTTCAAAGGTGGAAGTGCTCGCCGAGATACACTTCACGCACCCTTTCGTTGGTGACCAGTTCTTCAGGCAGGCCGGAGGCCAGCACCGAGCCTTCGCTGATGATGTAGGCCCGATCGCAGATGCGCAGCGTCTCGCGCACATTGTGGTCGGTGATCAGTACGCCGATGCCGCGTTCGCGCAGGAAGGAGATGATCTTCTGGATGTCGATCACGGCGATCGGGTCGACACCTGCGAACGGTTCGTCCAGCAGGATGAAGCGCGGCCGGGTGGCCAGCACCCGGGCGATCTCGACCCGGCGTCGTTCGCCGCCGGACAGCGACAGGGCGTTGCTCTCGCGCAGGTGGCCGACGTTCAGGTCGTCCAGCAGCAGGTTGAGCTCGTTCTCCAGTTGGTCGCCCTTCAGGCCGCTGATCTCGAGCACCGCGCGGATATTGTTCTCGACCGTCATCTTGCGGAAGATCGACGCTTCCTGCGGCAGATAGCCGAGGCCCATCCGGGCGCGCTGGTGGATCGGCAGGCCGGTGATATCGCGGCCGTCGAGATGGATGATGCCGTCGTCGGCGGCGATCAGGCCGACGATCATATAGAAACTGGTGGTCTTGCCGGCCCCGTTCGGGCCGAGCAGGCCGACCACTTCGCCGCTCTGGATGTCGAGCGACACGTCGCGCACCACGGTGCGCTTCTTGAAGCGCTTTTGCAGGTTGGCGACGCTGAGAACGCTTTTGTTCATGGTTTACCGGTGCTGTTCTTGCCGCCGTTGACGGTCTGCGGTTGCAGGATCACGGTGACGCGGCCGCTGTTCGGGCCGGTGGCGCTGCCGCCTTTCACCTCGTACTGCTCGGTGTCGGTGTTGTAGGTGATCACATTGCCGACCACGAGGTCCTGGTTGCGCTTGATGCGGGCGTTGCCGGTGAGCACGGCCAGATTGGTGATGGTGGTGTAGTCGAGACGGCTGCCCTGGCCATCGATCCATTCGTCCTTGCCTTCGACCTTCTGACGGAAGGTGACCGGCTTGCCCAGCGCGACCAGGGTCTGGTTGCCCTTGTCGTCGCGGGTGACGGTGACTTCGTTGGCATTGACCTTCATCGTGCCCTGTACGACGACGACATTGCCCTTCCACACCGTGATGCCCTTGAGCTGGTCGAGCGTGCCGGTATCGGCGGTGATCTGAATCGGCTTGTCGCGGTCGGCCTTCTCGGCGTGTGCGAGCGGGACGATGCCGAACGCAAGCGTGAGGCCCAGCGCGAGTAGTCGCTTACGGTTTGACATAGGTTGCCTTTGCTTGGGAATGGAGCGTGATGAGGCCGGCCTTCTGGTCGTAGCTGAAGCCGACCGAGTTCACCACCGACTGGCCGTAGTGCACGGTGACCGGCGTCGACGAACGGGCCAGTCCATTGCCGGTGTCGGCCCACAGCGCGGTGGTGACCATCGTGGTCTCCGGGTCCTTGGCGGTGGCCGGTTTGAACAGGGTCGCCTTCTTGTCGTAGAAGGCGATCTTGGTCTTGGTGTCGTAGCGGCCGACCTCGCCCTGAATCTGGTACTGCATCACGCCTTTGTCGTAAATCTTGATCAGCGGCGACTCGAAGTACATTTCGTGCTTGTCCGGGTACTGCCACATCCGCGTCGCGGTCATCCGGTCCTGGATCAGGCCCAACGGGCCGAATCGGGTGGCGGTGAAGTTCTCGGCGACGAACTCGGGCTTGTTCGGATCGAGTTGCTGCTCGCCCGGACTCCAGCGCGACACCTGGTCGAGCCAGAAGGTCAGGATGGCCATCAGCACAACCAGCATGATCACGAAGGGACGGTGGGAACGGATCATGCGAGGTAGGGCTCCATCGCCTTATCGAAGGTGCCTTGCGCCTGCATGATCAGTTCGGTCAGCTCGCGCACCGCGCCGCGTCCGCCGGAGGCGCCGGTCACGTAGTGGGCGTGCTGGCGCACCAGGTTCGGCGATTCGGGCACCGCGGCGGCGAGCGCGACACGACGCATCACCGGCAGGTCAACCACGTCGTCGCCGATATAGGCGCACTCGTCGGCACCGACGCCGCACTCGAGCAGCAGTTGGTCCAGCGCCGCGCGCTTGTCGTGGATGCCAGCGTAATAGTAGTCGATGCCTAGGCCGCGTGCGCGGTGGGCGACGCCCGGGGCATCGCGACCGGTGATGATGGCGAGCTTCACACCGGTGGCCTGCAGCATTTTCAGGCCGTGACCGTCCAGGGTGTTGAATGCTTTGATTTCCTCGCCGCCGGCGGTGATGAAGATGCTGCCGTCGGTGAGCACGCCGTCGACGTCCATGATCAGCAGTTTCACCCGGCGGGCGAGTTCGATAAACGGTTTCATAGTGACTTTCGGCAGGGGCGGGGAGGTGGCCGGGCGCTGTGGGGCGCCCGACGGCGTCACACCACGCCGGCTTTCAGGAGATCGTGCATATTGAGTGCGCCGACCAGCCGGTCGGTTTCGTCGAGCACCAGAAGGCCATTGATCTTGTGGGTTTCCATCAGCTTGACCGCTTCGGCGGCGAGCTTGTCGGCGTGAACGGTGCGCGGATTGGCGTGCATCACCGAGTCGATGGCGAGGCCGGACAGGTCGAGGGTGCGGTCGAGGGTGCGGCGCAGGTCGCCGTCGGTGAAGATGCCGGCGAGCGAGCCGTCGGTGTTGACCACGGCGGTCATGCCGAGGCCCTTCTGGGTCATCTCCAGCAGCGCATCTTTCAGCGAGGCACCGCTCTTTACCACCGGCAGTGCAGCGTCGCTGTGCATCACGTCGCGCACGTGAACCAGCAGACGCCGCCCCAGGCTGCCGCCCGGGTGCGACAAGGCGAAATCCTCGGCACGGAAGGCGCGGGCGTCGAGCAGTGTCACCGCCAGTGCGTCGCCGAGCGCCAGCGCCGCGGTGGTGCTGGCGGTCGGCGCCAGACCGAGCGGGCAGGCTTCTTTCGCTACCCAGGCATCAAGGTGGATGTCCGCTTCGCGGGCCAGCGTTGACGCGGTGCGGCCGGTCATCGCGATCAGCAGAATGCCCTTGCGCTTGAGCGCCGGCAACAGCGCGATCACTTCGTCGCTCTCGCCCGAGTTGGACAGCGCCAGCAGGATGTCGCGGTCGGTGATCATGCCCAGGTCGCCGTGCGCGGCCTCGGCCGGATGCACGAAAAACGACGGCGTGCCGGTGGAGGCGAGCGTGGCGGCGATCTTGCGCGCCACGTGGCCGGACTTGCCGATGCCGGTGACCACCAGTCGGCCGCTACAGGCCAGTATGGCCTCGACGGCGCGGTTGAAGTCGCCGTTCAGGCGTTGCCCCATCGCGAGAATCGCGTCGGCTTCGGTCTTGAGGACCTCGCGCGCCAACGCCAGGCGCTTTTCGTTCACAGCGTTTTCCATAGGCGGTCAGTATATCAAGTTATACTCGGAACACGTTCGGCTGGTGTAACTTTTGCTTGAGCACCATTGGCCATCATCCTAATCCGAAAGTTCCTACCCCCCATGCATTCGCTTGCCCCGCTCGTGATCGTCCTGCTCGCTGCCGTGCTGGCCGTGACCCTGTGCCGCAGCTTGAAGGTGCCGCCGATGCTCGGCTACTTGGTGGTCGGTTTCCTGGCCGGCCCCGGGGTGATGAATCTGGTGCCGGTGGGTGAGGAAACCACGATGCTGGGCGAGATCGGCATCGTGTTCATGATGTTCTCGATCGGCCTGGAATTTTCGCTGCCCAAGCTCAAGGCGATGCGCAAACTGGTGTTCGGCGTCGGCCTCGCTCAGGTGGTGATGATGCTGCTGTTGGTGACCGGCGTGGCGATCGTGCTGACCGGCAGCGCGCTCTCCGGCTTCGCGGTCGGGGGCGCGCTGGCGATGTCGTCGACGGCGATCGTCAGCAAGCTGTTGGCCGAACGGTTGGAGCTGGCGCAGCCGCACGGTCAGTTGGCTATCGGCGTGCTGCTGTTCCAGGACATCGCCGTGGTGCCGCTGCTGATTCTGTTGCCGGCTTTCGCCGGCGGCAGCGACACGATGTGGATGGACCTGGGCCTGGCGGCGGTGAAGGTGGTGGTGGTGCTCGCGCTCTTGCTGTCGTTCGGCCAACGGCTGCTCAAGCCGTGGTTTCACCTGGTGGCGCGGCAGCGCTCCAGTGAATTGTTCATGATCAACGTGCTGTTGGTGACGCTGGGCGTGGCGTACCTGACCGAGCTGTCGGGGTTGAGCCTGGCACTCGGAGCCTTCGTCGCCGGCATGCTGATCTCCGAGACCGAGTACCGCTATCAGGTGGAGGAGGACATCCGGCCGTTCCGCGACATCCTGCTCGGCTTCTTCTTTATCACCGTCGGCATGAAGCTGCAGCTGTCGGTGCTGTTCGACCGTTCGGTGGACGTGCTGTTGCTGCTGGCCTTGCTGATTCCGGCCAAGCTCGCGATCGTGTTCGTGCTGGCGCGCGCGTTCGGTCACCGCAACAACGATGCGCTGCGCGGTGCGCTGGCGCTGGCGCAGGGCGGCGAGTTCGGCTTCGTGCTGCTGTCCTTGTCCGGCAACCTGGGCTTGGTGTCGTCCAGCACCGAGCAGGCGGCGATCGCGGCGGTGCTGATCTCGATGCTGATCGCGCCGTTCCTGATCCAGTACGCCGAGGCGATCTGCCGCCGGGTGATCCGCCAGGACTGGATGCTGCAGTCGGTCAATCTGCACCAAGTGCTGGTCGAGAGCATGAGCAAGAACGAACACGTGCTGATCTGCGGCTACGGCCGCAGCGGCCAGGCGCTGGCGCGGCTGTTGGAGACCGAGGGGGTGCCGTTCTTCGCGCTCGACATGGACCCGCAGCGGGTGCGCGAGGCCAGCGAGGCCGGCGACCATGTGGTGTTCGGCGACGCCGGCCGCAAGGAAGTACTGATCGCCGCGGGGCTGGCGCGCGCCAAGGCGCTGGTGATCACCTTCGCCGACACGCATGCGGCGGTACGCATCCTCGACGCGGTGCACGGCGAGCGCTCGGACCTGCCGGTGATCGTGCGCACCGTCGACGACACCGATATCGACACGCTGCGTCAGGCCGGGGCCGAGGAGGTGGTGGCCGAGGTGATGGAGGGCAGCCTGATGCTGGCGTCGCAAGCGCTGATGGTGGCTGGCGTGCCGCTGGGCCGGGTGCTGCGCCGCATCCGTACGGTGCGCGAGGAGCGCTACCAGCTGTTCAAGGGCTTCTTCCGCGGCCTGACCGACGATGTCGAGGGAGTGGAGGAGTTCCTGCTGCCGAGACTATTGAGCGTGCAGCTGCCGGACGGCGCGGCGGCGATCGGTCAGCCGCTCGGCGCGCTGGGGCTCTCTGGCATCGGCGTGACGGTGAAGGCGATCCGCCGCCACAAGGTCCGCCGCACCGATTTCGACGACGGCTTCGAGCTGATGCCCAACGATGTGCTAGTACTGCTCGGCCAGCCGGAGCAGCTGGCCAAGGCCGAGTCGCGGCTCCTGGAGGGCTGAGCACGGCGTTGGCCGAACAGCGGTGAAGGGCGGGGAAAAAGCCGGGAGCGACAGCTCCCGGCTTTTTTCTTTCGGCCAACTCTTTCGGCCAACCTTCGGCCAAGTTGTGAGGAGTCCGCGTCGTTGCGTAGCGCTGGAGGGCCACACCAAAAAGCCCGCGACAGGCGCGGGCTTGTTGGGGGCATTCGAGCTAGGGCTTACGGCAGGATGGTACCGATTTGCTTCTTCAGCTCCTGCTTCAGCGCCTGCTGGCGCTCGCCCTCGGTCTTCTTGCCCTTCACCATCGCGTTGAAGTCCAGCGCGTACACCGGTGAATTGATCGGGCCGGTGATCTTCAGCGGCACGTTCACCCCCTGCAGGCGGGCGAACTCCTTCGGGTTGGCGCGCACGTCCAGCGTGTAGTCGACGATGTTCTGCACCAGGTCGAGCTTGCCGCCGCCGGACAGATTGACCAACTGCGACGCCAGTTTCAGATCCTGGTTGCGCGCGATGCCGTTGCTCAGCGCCAGGCTGGCCGACAGGGTGCTGAAGGTGGTCTTCTGGTTGGCGTTGGCGGCCATCGAGGTGTTCGATTCCTTCAGCTCGGCGGGCAGGTTCTTCAGTGCCGCCACCAGGTCGATACCGGTCAGCGCGCCCTCGGACAGATTCATCATCACCGTGCCGGACAGCGTGTTGCGCAGCGACAGGAAGCTGGCGCCATCGGCGCGCAGGTCGACCGTGCCGCTGCCGCGGCCTTCCAGGCGGTTGAAGTCGAACAAGTCCTTCAGTAGCGGACGAATGCGCATGCCCTTCAGCGTCTGTTCCAGTTCCAGGCTTGGCACGCGGTCGCGCACCAGTCGGGCGCGGCCGGTCAGCTCGCCCTCGTAGATCTCCGCCAGCAGATTGGTCAGCTCCAGTTCGCGCGGGGTGGCGCGCACATTGGCCGACACGTCGTTCATCTTGAAGCGGCCGACCGACAGCTCGCCGATCGCCACATTGCCGGTCAGGTCCATGAAGTCGAGCCAGTCGAGCGGGATCGGCTTCGGATTGTTCAGGATCGCCACCGGGTCGCCGCTCGCTTCCGGCAGATAGCGGTTCAGGTCGAGTTTGCCGATCGACACGGTCGCCTCGTGACGCGGTCGCACGAAGCCGAACTGGTTGACCGTCAGCGCGATGTCCGAGCCGTCGAGCTTGCCGGCCACGCGCAGGTTGAGCTGATCGTCGTCGAGCGTGCCGGTCAGCGCTCCCTCCAGCTTGGCGGCCAGCTGGCCGCGCGGCAACAGCGGGGTGGCGACGCGCGCGGTCAGCGCCAGCGGCTGCAGTTTCAACTGATTCAGGTTGGCGAGCGAGAACGGCGCATTCATCGCCAGCGTCATCGCGTGCTCGCCGACCCGCCAGGTCATCGTGCCGTTCAGGCGGCGTGCGCTCAGGCTGTTTTCACCGAACTGCATAGAATCGAGGTCGCCCTCGAACTGGTAATGGCTCTTGCCGTAACCCAGCTGGCCGACCAGGTGGGCGCGCGGCATATCGACGGTATTGAAGCTGGCCGACAGCGACGGCAGCGTCAGCGTCAGGCTGCCCTGCGGTTGCTGGCTGTTCAGCTGCACCGACAGGTCGTCGCCGGTGGCCTGCAAGGTGGCGAAGTTGAGCTTGAGCTTGCCCTTGATCGCCAGACGCGTCTCGCCGAGACCGGCGATCTGCGACAGCGCCACCGCATCGAGCGCCTCGATGCTGACCTGGTCGTCCTGGATCGACAGCGGAGTGGACACCGCCAGGCTGATATTGCGCTGGCCGCTGATCAGCCGCGCGCCGGCGGAAATCTGCGCGTCGCTGCGCAGATCATCAGCGTCGAGCTCGATCGATTCGAGTCGGGCATGGCTGTTGGTGACGTCGTCCTGCAGTTCCAGCGTGCCGCTGCGTACCGCGACGCGGTCGAGTTTGAGGCTGTAATTGTCCTGGGTGTGCGGGCGGAACAGGTCGGCGATCGACAGGGTGCCGTCGGCCAGACGGGCCAGTTTCAGCGAGACCCCGGACATGATCAGCGACGTGATCTCGCGTCGGCCGGTGACCAGCGGCAGCCAGGCCAGATCGAGCTCAAGCTGCGCCGCCTGGGCGGCCGGCGTCTTGCCATCGCGCTCGGTGACGCTGATGTCGTTGACGATCACGCCGGGGCGGGGGAAGACCTGGGGTTTGATGTCGCCGTCGATGCGGACTACGCGACCGGTGTCGGCGACGCTTTGGCTAAGCGCGAGTCGTACCGCTCGGGCATCGAATTGCCAGAGGATCAGGCTTTGCAGCAGGACGAACAGGGCGATAGCCGTGCCGGTGCCGTAAACGAAGAGACGTAGCCACAGCCGGCCAGAATTCCAGTTCATCGTCGCGGAGATAGGGTGGGCTCGTGTGCGTTGGGGGTGCAGCGGGCAGGGTGCGCTGGAGCGGGTGAAGGGAATCGAACCCTCGTCGTAAGCTTGGGAAGCTTCTGCTCTACCATTGAGCTACACCCGCGCGTCTTGCATTGAGCGGCAGAATTTAGCGGCTTTTGCCGGGATTGGCAAGGGTAGCGCGGCGCGCACCTTCACTTCGGGTATGGAAATGGCCTGGTTATTCCGTTGGTCTTTAGATGTAGGGCCGTTCTCTTCGGGGCATGAGGTACATCGTGCTCCATCGCAACGATGTCAGCCCATCTCCGTCACCGGGCCTTATCTGCCCTGCTCGCCGCTTCTTGAATGAGCATTAATGTCCATTCTGGCAAACCGTTGCGTCTTTAGAATTGTCCGGCCATCGCCTGCCTGGCAGATGTTCTGCGGCTCGGCATGCGTCTAGCTAGCGTACCCGCTTGCAGGCCCAAATTCCTGTGCTAGCATTTGATTGTCACAGTTTTAAGACACTTTTAAAGAACTGTGTGATGTTGATTCTCAATATGAATATCGATAATGCGTCGTCGCACAGGCGCGGGGGTTAATAAATCTTGCAAGTTCTTCATACCTTGAGGGGAAGTTAGAAGGTCACTCAACGTGGGCCTTCACAAATGGGTGGAGGGGCTATGGCCACGATAGGGTTTCATGCCGGCAGGGAGCGCAAGGTCGCCATGGTGACTGGCGGCGCCGGCTTTCTTGGCAGTCATGTCTGCGACCGCTTGGTGGCGGAGGGCGCACGGGTGCTGTGCGTCGACAATCTGATGACCGGGCGGCGGGCCAATGTCGCGCACTTGCGCGGCGTAGCCGGCTTCATGCTGATCGAGGCGGATGTGGCGGAGACCCTGCCGGACGTTGAGGTCGACGAAATCTGGAATCTGGCCTGTCCGGCCTCGCCGCCCAGCTATCAGGAAGACCCGGTGCACACGATGATGACCAATGTGCTGGGCATGAAACATTGCCTGGACCTGGCGCGCCGCACCGGGGCGCGGGTGTTCCAGGCGTCGACCAGCGAGGTGTACGGCGACCCGGAGGTGCATCCGCAGGTAGAGAGCTATCGCGGCCAGGTCAGCTCGATCGGGCCGCGCGCCTGTTACGACGAGGGCAAGCGCGCCGCCGAGACGCTGTGCTTCGACTACCAGCGCACCTACGGCGTCGACGTGCGCGTCGCGCGCATCTTCAATACCTACGGGCCACGCATGAGTCCGCGCGATGGCCGCGTGGTGTCCAATTTCATCGTCCATGCGCTGCTCGACGAGCCGCTCGAATTGTACGGCGATGGTTCGCAGACCCGCTCGTTCTGCTTCGTCGACGATCTGGTCGAGGGTTTCTTCCGTCTGATGCGCGGGCCATCCAGGGTGACCGGGCCGGTCAACCTGGGTAATCCGGGCGAATTCACCATGCAGGAACTGGCGCAGCTGGTGGTCGAGATGACCGGTTCGCATTCGCGGCTGTCAGCCAGCCCGCTGCCGATGGACGACCCGCGGCAGCGCCGCCCCGACATCGGCTTGGCCAAATCGCTGCTCGGCTGGCAGCCGGCGGTGGCGCTGCGCGAAGGGCTGGCGGCCACCATCGAGAGCTTTCGCGAGGAACTATGGCTGTCGGCACCGACTGCGGAGCGACTGTCATGAAAGTGCTGGTGACCGGTGGGGCCGGCTATATCGGCAGTCATACCTGCAAGGCATTGGCGCTGGCCGGCCACGAGCCGGTGGTGTTCGACAACCTGTCGACCGGCCATGCCGACGCGGTGTGCTGGGGGCCGCTGCATGTCGGCGACCTGCTCGATGAGGCGGCGCTCGATACGGTGTTCGCCGCATGCCGTCCCAACGTGGTGCTGCACTTTGCCGCGCTGGCCTATGTCGGTGAGTCGGTGACCGCGCCGAGCCGCTATTTCCGCGTCAATGTGCTCGGCACCCTGGCGCTGCTCGACGCGATGCTGCGCTACGAGGTGCCGCACATCGTGCTGTCGTCGAGCTGTGCGACCTACGGCATTCCCGCCGAATTGCCGATTTCCGAATCCACCCCGCAGCAGCCGGTCAACCCCTATGGCTTCACCAAGCTGGTGGCCGAGCGGATGCTGGCCGACTATGAGCGCGCCTACGGGCTGCGCTGGGCGGCGCTGCGCTACTTCAACGCGGCCGGCGCGGATCCGGACGGCGAGCTGGGCGAGCGCCACGACCCCGAGACCCATGCGATCCCGCTGGCGATCGGCGCGGCGCTGGGCTGCGCGCCGCCGTTCTCGGTGATGGGACGTGACTACCCGACGGCGGACGGCTCGGCGGTACGCGACTACGTGCACGTCGCCGACCTGGCCGACGCGCATGTGCTGGCGATGCAGTACCTGGCGGCGGGCGGCGTCAGCAGCGCTTTCAACCTGGCCACCGGCCACGGCTCCTCGGTGCTGGAGGTGATCCGGGCGGTCGAGGCGGTGACCGGCCAACCCGTGCCGGTGCGCGATGCACCGCGCCGGCCGGGCGACCCGCCGGCCTTGTATGCCCAGGCCGATCGGGCGGCGCAGCTGCTCGACTGGCGGCCGCGCTACACCGAGATCGAGACGATGGTGGCGACCGCGGTCAACTGGCAGCGACGAGTCGCCCCGCACGGCGATGGTCTGGAGTCTGCCGTCGGCGAGCTTGGCCGCATTCAATAACACTAGCGAACAGCCAACAACATTCGGGGAGCGCGAAATGGAGCAGCGAATCGCGATTGTCGGCACCGGTTATGTGGGTTTGGTCACCGGCGCCTGTCTGGCGGAACTGGGCCACGAGGTGGTCTGCATCGACAACGACCCGGCCAAGATCGGTGCGCTGCAGAGCGGGCGCATTCCGATCTACGAGCCTGGACTCGACGGGTTGGTGGCGCGCAATGTTGCGCGCGGCGCCCTACAGTTCAGCCTTGATCTGCCGGCCAGCGTGCGCGGTCGCGACGCGGTGTTCATCGCGGTGGGCACGCCGTCCCACCCCGGCACCGACCAGGCCGATTTGCGCTATGTACTGGCCGCGGCCGAGCAGGTGGCCGCCAGCATCGACCAGTTCACCGTGCTGGTGATCAAGTCGACCGTGCCGGTGGGCACCAACCGCCGGGTGCAGCAGGTGGTAGCCCGCTGCCTGGCTAGCGGGCAGCAAGCGGCGGTCGCGTCCAATCCGGAATTCCTGCGCGAAGGCTCGGCGATCGGCGACTTTCTGCATCCTGACCGCATCGTCTACGGCACCGAGGACGAGCGTGCGCAGGCGGTGCTCGCCGCGATCTATGCCCCGTTGGCCGAACAGGGCTACGAGGTGCTGGCCACCGAGATCGAGACCGCCGAGGTGATCAAGTACGCCGCCAATGCCTTCCTGGCGGTGAAGATCAGCTACATCAACGAGATCGCCGATCTGTGCGAGGCGGTGGGGGCGGACGTGGAGCGCGTCGCCACCGGCATCGGCGCCGACCATCGCATCGGCGCCGCTTTTTTGAAGGCCGGGCCGGGCTGGGGCGGCTCGTGCTTCCCGAAGGACACCCGTGCGCTCAAGGCCACGGCCGCCGACTACAGCGTGCCGATGCGCATCGTCGACGCCGCCATCGAGGCCAATTGCCAACGCAAGGAGGTGGTGCTGCAGAAGATCGAAGCGGCCTGCGGCGGTGCGGTGGCCGGCAAGCGGCTGGCGGTGTTCGGGCTGACCTTCAAGGGCCAGACCGACGATGTGCGCGAGAGCCCCAGCATCGAGCTGGTGCGGGCGTTGGCCGAACGGGGCGCGCGCATCCATGCCTACGACCCGTCGCAGCCGGCCGAGGCGGCGCGCCTGTTGCCGCAGATCACCATGAGTACCAGCCCGGTCGGCGCGATCAAGAATGCGGACGGTCTGGTGATCCTCACCGACTGGAAGAGCTTCATCGACTGCGACCTGGGCGAGTTGGCCGCCTATATGGCCGATCCGGTGATGGTGGACCTGCGCAATCTGTTCGACGAGGGCGCGGTGCGCGGCAACGGCTTCCGTCACTACGTGAGAGTCGGCCGCCGCCCGAGCAAACCGGTCGCGCCGGTGGCGACCAGCGCGGTGCCGTACCGGGCTAGCGCCTATCCGTCGGTGCCGGTGAACGGTACGGCGTCGCATGCCTTCGAAGAGGTGGCGGCCGCCTCGGTGACCATCGGCGCCGAGGACGGCTCCGACCGGCTGGCATCCAACGATGACGCCGAGGTGTTCACCACGGTATCGGCCAAGCTCGACTCGACAACCGTGCCATATCCGACCTTTGCCATCACGCTCGAGTCGGATCCGACTTCGGTCATCCAGCAGCAGGCCGAGTAAAACGCCGATTCAGTAAGGGGAGTGATCCATGGCAGCGCGCATATCCATCGCAAAATGGCCAGGCAGAACGCGCCGGCTCGCCCATCGGGCACAGGGGGCGCGTGGCCTGTTCGCGGCCTCGTTCGGCCAACGTCATGGCGGCTACACGGCGCCGATGGCGCACTGGGCCACGCCGCACGCGGGCTCGGCTTGGCCGAGCTTTCCCGGCGTGGGGGTGAAGACCACGCCCTCGGCCGAACCACCGTTGCTGGTGCCGTTGTTGTCCGGCAAGCAGCGCTGGGTGTTTGCCTTGCTGTGCGCCGGTTGGGCGATCAGCCTGGCGGTGTTCTGGGTCTGGTGGCTGCGCCCCGAACACAACATCGATACGTTCCGCTTCATCGCGAACACCGTCGTGCTGTTCTGGACCACGATCATTCCGGCTTACTTCGTGACCGTGTTCGCCCGTGCCCGCATCGCCAACCCGGCGCGGCCGGTGCCGCCGGGTATGAAGGTGGCGATGGTGGTGACCAAGGCGCCGTCCGAGCCGTTCGAGCTGGTGCGCACCACGCTGGAGGCGATGCTGGCCCAGTCCTATCCGCACGATACCTGGCTGGCCGACGAGGACCCGAGCGACGAGACCATCGACTGGTGCGCTCAGCACGGCGTGTTCCTGTCGTCGCGCCGCGGCGTTGCCGCCTACCACAACACCTCCTGGCCGCGCCGTACCAAGTGCAAGGAAGGCAATCTGGCCTATTTCTACGACCACTACGGCTATGGCCGCTACGACGTGGTCTCGCAGCTGGATGCCGATCATGTGCCGGCACCGGGCTATCTGGAGGCGATGCTGCGGCCGTTCGCCGATCCGCGCGTCGGCTATGTGTCGGCGCCGAGCATCTGCGACAGCAATGCGAAGGACAGCTGGTCCGCCCGCGGCCGGCTGTATGCCGAGGCGGCCCTGCACGGGGCGCTGCAGGTAGGCTACAACGGCGGCATGGCGCCGCTGTGCATCGGCTCTCACTACGCGGTGCGCCTGAACGCCTTGCGCGAGATTGGCGGCCTGGGGCCGGAGTTGGCCGAAGACCATTCGACCACGCTGATGATGAATGCCAAGGGATGGCGTGGCATCCACGCCATCGATGCGATCGCGCACGGCGAGGGGCCGCGCACCTTCGCCGACATGGCGACCCAGGAGTTCCAGTGGGCCAAGAGCCTGGTGGTGATCCTGCTGCGCTACACGCGCCAGTACCTGAGCCCGCTGCCCTGGCGGCTGAAGGCGCAGTTCCTGTTCTCGCAGTTCTGGTACCCGCTGTTCTCCCTGACCATGGCGGCCTCGGTGATCATGCCGGTGGTGGCGCTGTTCACTCACCGGGCTTGGGTCGACATCGCTTACACCTCGTACTTCCTGTACGCCAGTCTGGTGACGGTCAGCATCCTTGCGCTGATGACTTGGGTCAGGAAGACCGGTTACTTCCGGCCGCACGATGCGAAAGTTTTGTCGTGGGAGGCACTGTTGTTCCACTTCGCGCGCTGGCCATGGTCGCTGCTCGGCGTGGGCTCGGCGGTGGTGGACTGGCTGCGCGGGCGCGAGTTCGACTTCCGCGTCACGCCCAAGACCGACCGCGGCGATGCCCGGGCGCCGTTGCGGGTGCTGCTGCCCTACCTCGTGCTGTCGCTGTTCTGCATCGCGCCGGTGCTGCTGGTCGGCCATGCCGGCAATGCGCGCGGCTTCTACCTGTTGTCGATGTTCAACTGCCTGACCTACCTGACAATCGCCGTGCTGATCGTGGTGAAGCACGCCCGTGAACGCGGGCTCGCCCTGCCGGCTCCCCGCTTGTTGTTCGGCCAGGGACCGCTGTTGCAGCGCGGCTTGTTCGTCACCACGGCGCTGGCCTTGGTTGTCGGCTTGACCACGCGGTTGTCGACGGGGATGGAGGGGGTGTTGTGGCGTTCGGGCGGGGCGCCGTTGCTGATCGCGGATCAGCAACGCGAGCCGCTGGCCCTGGGGGTCTACGATCCGAGCAAGGCCTTTTCGGCCAACGACAAGCAGGTGAAGATCGAGCACATCTTCGTGTCGTGGGTGGACCCGAATGCACGGGCGCGCATCGTGGCCGCCGCCGACTATGCACAGCGCCGCCACCGCCAGCTGATGGTGACGGTCGAGCCGTGGCCGGAGGTGGGCCGCAGTGCCCCGGCTCTGCTGAAAGACGTGCGGCGCGGCGCTTACGATCCGGAAATCCGCTCGCTGTGCGACACGATGAACAGCCTCGCCGCAGCGCCGATGGTGCGCTGGGCGCATGAAATGGAAAGCCCGACCGGCCGCTACCCGTGGGCGACCCATGACCCGGCCAGCTATGTCGGCGCGTACAAGCATTTCGTCGACCAGTGCCGCACCCCGAGCAGCCGCCTGCAGTTCGTCTGGTCGCCGCGTGGCGATCCGGCCCTGCCGGCCTACTTCCCGGGCCGCGACTATGTGGACTATGTCGGCCTGTCGGTGTTCGACTGTCCGGAATGCGGCGTGCAGCCGGCTGGCGACCAGCACTCGGCGGCCAGCATCCTGCAAGAGAAATACCGCCGAGTGTATCGTTATCAGCGGCCGGTGATCGTCGCCGAGCTCGGCGTCAACGGCTCGGTCGAACGCCGACGCGAGGCTCTGCAGGATCTGCAGGAGACCGCCGGCAAGCTGCCGTTGCTGACGTCGCTGGTGTACTTCAATGCCAAGGACAGCAACGGAGCCTGGCCGGTGCCGTATCCGCCGGACTGGCGCATCGCGCCGCAGCTGTTCCGGCAGGCGTTGAGCGAGCAGTAGCCGCATGCCCGGCCAAGGTTGCTTCGCAGAGTGCCGGTGGCAAGGCTAAGGCGGGTCGAAGTCTAGCCAACGCGGCGGTGAGTCACCGCCGCGTTGGCTATTGGGAGGAGAGCGATGCCGATGCGACTCGAGGCGTGTCAGGGTGACATCACCACGCTGGCCGTCGACGCCATCGTCAACGCCGCCAAGCGCTCCTTACTCGGCGGCGGCGGAGTGGACGGGGCGATCCACCGCGCCGCCGGGCCGGAGTTGCTGGCGGCCTGCCGACTGCTCGGCGGTTGTCCGACCGGCGAGGCGCGCATCACACCTGGCTTCAGGTTGCCGGCGCGCTATGTGATCCACACCGTCGGGCCGGTGTGGCAGGGCGGTGGCCATGACGAACCGACGCTGTTGGCGTCGTGCTATCGCAACTCGCTGGCACTGGCCCGCCAGCATGGGCTGCGTTCGGTGGCGTTCCCGTGCATCAGCACCGGCGTGTACGGCTATCCGGCCGAAGCGGCGGCGCAGATCGCCGTGGCGACGGTGCTGGCAAGCTTGGCCGAAGCGGGGCCGCTCGATCACGTGTATTTCGTGTGCTTTTCGGTCAACGATCTGGAGCGCTATCAACGGCTATTGGCCGGCTGAGTCGGGGTGTGGCCGGTATTGCTTCCGCTATGGCGTTGCGGCGAGGCTTTGCCGCTGCCGACCATCCTGTTGGCGCTAGTTGCGATCATTTCGGCGTGTGGCAGTGACATTTTGGTAAGATGGTGCCTATGTCATTCTCATTGGCTTGCTTTAGGCGCAAGAGGCACTGTGGCCATCCCTTTAGCCGACTGTACCCGCGTCGATAACCGCCATGATGTGAGTGACATAGCATTTCCCCTGCCGCCCTGTGGGCGGCACTGTTTATCCCCGTCCCGCTGCGGCGCCGCTGTCGTGCCGGGCTCTCCGTGGGCTTAGCCATAACGCGCCCAGAGGTACATTGATGCAAGCAACTCCTCCCTTCGCCCGGGAGCCGCAATGATCCCCAGCTACGATTGGCTACTGGTCGCCCTGTCCTATCTGGTGGCGGCGATGGCGTCGTACACCGCGCTGAGTATTTCCGGTCGGCTCGCCCAGGCCAATCTGGTCGATGCGCGTTATTGGCGCATCGGCGGGGCGGTGGTGATGGGCACCGGCATCTGGTCGATGCACTTTACCGGCATGCTGGCGTTCCAGCTGCCGATCCTGCTCGGCTACGACATTCCGCGTACCTTCCTGTCCTGGTTGCTGGCGTTGTGCTCGTCGTGGGTGGCGCTGAGCCTGCTCAGCCACCATGCCTTTCGCTGGGGCTCGGTGCTGGCCGGCGGCGCCTTGATGGGCGTGGGCATCTCCGCGATGCACTACACCGGCATGGCGGCGCTGATGATGATGCCGGCGATCCACTACCGGCCGGGGCTATTCGCCTTGTCGGTGGCAATCGCGATCGCCGCGTCGATCGCGGCGCTGGTGATCTGCTTCAAGCTGCGCCTGGCTAGACGCTATGCCGGCTGGTACAAGCTGCTGGCCGCCCTGGTGATGGCGCTGGCGATTACCGGCATGCACTACACCGGGATGGCAGCGGCCGAGTTCGCGCCCGGCGCGATCTGCGGGGCGCGCAATCCGATCTCCGACGACTTGTTGGCGACGCTGGTGGTGGGGGGCTCGCTGGCGCTGCTGACCATCGCCTGGGTCGTCGCGGTGCTCGATGCTCGGCTGGAAAGCCAGACCGCCAAGCTGGCCGCGTCGCTGCGCAAGGCCAATGAAGAGCTGCGCCTGATCAGCTCCCGCGACAGCCTGACCGGCCTGGCCAACCGGCGCGCGTTCGAGGCGCGTTTGGCGGAGCTGCAGGCAAGCGGCGACGCGTTGTCGGTAGCGTTCATCGACCTGGATGGTTTCAAGCCGGTCAACGATTCGCTCGGCCATCAGGTCGGCGACGAGGTGCTGGTCGAGGTGGCCCAGCGGCTGGCCGAGGCCGGCGGGCGACGCAATCTGTTGGCGCGGATCGGCGGCGACGAGTTCATCCTGCTGGTGATCGGTGCGCGCGACAAACCGTACCTGAACAGCCTGGCTACCCGCCTGATCGACACGGTGCGCACACCGATCGAGCTGGGGCGCCATGTGATCGAGTTGAGCTGCTCGATCGGCATCGCCTCCTTCCCGAGCGACACCGACAAGGTGGCAAAGCTGATTCCGATGGCCGACAGCGCGATGTACGAGGTGAAGCGCAGCGGCAAGAACCATGTGCGCTTCTACAGCCCGGAGCTGGAGCTGGCCGCGGGCAACCTGGTCGAGCAGCAGCGCGCGCTGCGCGCTGCGCTGGCCCAGCAGCAGTTCGTGCTGTACTTCCAGCCCAAGCTCAATCCCTATTGCGGTGAATTGAACGGTGTCGAGGCGCTGGTCCGCTGGCAGCATCCCGAGCGCGGCATCGTGGCGCCGCAGGAGTTCATCGCGCTGATGGAGGGCTCCGGGCTGATCATGGAGCTGGGCAATCAGGTGCTGGAGATGGCGCTTCAGCAACAGCAGCGCTGGCTTGCCGCCGGCCGGGCCATCCCGGTCTCGATCAATATCTCGCCGCAGCAGTTCGGCCGCGAGGGCTTCGCCGAACACATCATCGCCAGGCTCGCTCACTACAGCGTGCCGCACCGGCTGTTGACGCTGGAGATCACCGAGACGGTGGTGATGGCGGATATGACGCGCACCGAGCAGGTGTTGCGGATGCTGCGCGATGTGGGCATCCCGGTATCGCTCGACGATTTCGGCACCGGTTATTCCAGCCTGTCGCTGCTGCGCCAGCTGGCGCCGAACGAGCTGAAGATCGATCGCTCCTTCATCAAGGACCTGGCACAGAACCCGGCGGCCCGGGCGGTCGTCGCGCCGATCATCGAAATGGCGCACTCGCTGGGCATGACGGTGGTGGCCGAGGGGGTGGAGAGCGAGGCGCAGGCCGAGGTATTGCGCTCGCTCGGCTGCGACGAAATCCAGGGTTTTCATTACGCCCGCCCGATGACCGGCGACGACTTTGCCCGTTGGTGCAGCGAGCCTGCCCAGGCGCAGGCCGTACCGGCCGCGGTCGTCTAGACTGTTTGAATGGCGTACTGGACGCCAATGAGATCAGGGGAGGGAGGTATGCATTATCACGGCAGCTGCCATTGCGGGCAGCTCGCGTTCGAGCTGGACGGCGAGATCGACTCGCTGCTCGAATGCAACTGTTCGATCTGCACCAAGAAGGGCTATCTGCACTGGTTCGTGCCGAAGAGCCAGCTCTCAGACCTCAAGGGCGAGGACATCGCCAGCGTTTACACCTTCCACTCCGGCAAGATCCGCCACCTGTTCTGCCCGACCTGCGGCTGCGCGCCGCTGGGGCTGGGTGAACACAACGGCGTGGCGATGGCGGCGATCAATGCGCGTTGTCTCGACGACGTGGATCTGTCCGGCATCAAGCGGGTGCCGTTCGACGGACGCAGCCACTGACGTCGTCATCGGCTGGCTTGAGTTGTCGCGGGCTCGGCCGGCGGCGGGCTGCGCACGGCATCGGGCCGGGCGAACTGCTCGACATGCAATGTGAAAAAGGTTGGCCGAATTCGTTCGGCCAACCTTTTTGTTTTCCGCTGGGGCACCGGACCGTCTTCGCGCCTCAGTGGTGCTCGCGCTTGCGCCGCATCATCGCCAGCGCCAACAGCGCCGAGGTCAGCATCAGCGCCAGACTGATCGCGTTGAGCACCGGCGTGGCGCCGTTGCGCATCCGCCCGTACATCAGGATGGTCAACGGTGGCTCGGAGCCGGCCAGCATCAGCGTGGTGTTGAAGTTCTCGAACGACAGCAAGAACGCCACCGCGAACGAGCCGAACAGCACCGGGCGCAGATACGGCAGGGTGATGGTCCAGAAGGTCGCCACCCGGCTGGCGCCCAGATTGAACGCCGCTTCCTCCAGGCTGCGGTCGAAGCGCTTCAGCCGCGCCGCGATGGTCAGCGTGGCGATGGTGACGATGTAGGAAAACTGGCCGAACACCACCAGCGGCAGTCCCGGGCGCAGGAAGTCGAGTTCCCAGCCCCACAGGTCTTCGGCCAACAGCGCGATCTTGCTGGCGAAGGCCAGGATCGAAATCCCCAGGATCACCCCCGGAATCACCAGCGGCAGCAGGATCGCCAGCGAGAACAGCCGCTTGCCGCGAAATGCCATCCGCTCCAGCAAGAAGGCGTTGCAGGTGCCGACCAGCACCGACAGCACCGCCACCCAGCAGGCGACCACCAGGCTGTTGACGATGCTGGTCAGCAGTTCGTCGTCGTGGAACAGGCCGGTGCGGCCGTGCTCGCCGCTGGCGAAGAACCAGTCTAGCGTGGCGCCGTGCCAGGGCGGCGCGGGGTAGTCGGCATTGTTGAAGGCGAACAGCAGTACCACCGCCAGTGGCAGGAACAGGAACAGGTAGAACGCCGCGGCGTAGCCGTGCTGCAACAGGCGCGCCAGCGGATGTTGGGGCAGGGAGGGAATCATGATTTGCGCATCGTCTCGCCGAAGGATTGACCGGTCAGCTTCAGCCCCGCCCACACCATCAGGGTGGACAGGCCCAGCAGCAGGAAGCCGAACGCCGCGCCCTGCTGCCAGTTGAAGCGGGTGATGAACTGGCTGTAGATCTGTTCGGTGAACCACAGCGAATTCTTGCCTCCGAGCAGCACCGGGCTCAGGTAGTTGCCCAGCGTCAGCATGAACACCACGATGGTGCCGGCGGCGATGCCCGGCGCCGCGTGCGGCAGCACGATGTCGCGCAGGATCGACGCGCCATTGCCGCCTAGATTGTAGGCGGCCTCGATCAGCGCATCGTCGAGGGTGTCGAGGGTGTTGGCGAGCGGAATCACCATGAACAGCAGCGACGAGTACACCAGGCCCAGCAGGATGGTGGCGTCGTGGTAGAGCAGTTCGACCGGCTGGTCGGTGAAGCCGAAGCGCTGCAGCAGGTGCGGGATCACCCCATTGCTCTGCAGCAGCAGGATCCAGCCGAAGGTGCGCACCATCTCGCTGACCCAGAACGGCAGCAGGCACAGCACGAACAACAGCTGGCGCGGGCGGCCCTGGGCGATCTTGGCCAGATACCAGGCGAGCGGGAAGGCGATCAGCAGGGTCAGCGCGGTGGCGATTAATGACATCACCGCGGTGCGGGCGAAGGTGCGCCAGTAGAGCGGCTCGTCGAAGAAGGTCAGGTAGTTGCCAATGCCGAAGCCGTAGTCGCCGCCGCCGTCGGGGCGGGTCTGGAGCGATAGCCACAGCAGGTCCAGATGCGGCAGCACGATCAGGCCGACCAGCCAGATCAAGGCCGGTGCCAGCAGCAGCCAAAAGGGCAGCAGTCGGCCTAGCTTAGCGGGGGACAGGAGCAGGCGCGTCATCGGGCCGGGTACCCCCAGATCTGGTTCACCTGCAGGCCGAGCTTCACCGTCTCGCCAGGGGTGAGGTTGGCGAAGCGGCCGTTCTGCGGCAGCGCGGCGCGCAGCGGGGTGCGGCTGGCCTTGTCGACCAAGAGTACCGAGGAGTTGGCGCCGTCGAACAGCAGGCTGTCGACCTCGGCATCGACGGTGAGGTCGCAGTGCGCCAGGTCGACAGCCTCGCGCGCCAGGCTGACCGTTTCCGGACGCACGAACAGATCCACCGCGTCGCCTGGGCGCGGCGCGGGGCCGACGATGCGGCCGATCAGCGGCAGGCCGCTGTCGGTGACGCATTCGGCCAACTCGCCGCGCAGCGCGTTGACCCGGGCGGCGTAGCGGTTGTTGGCGCCGACGAAGCCGGCGACGAAGGCGCTGGCCGGCTGGTAGTACAGCGACTGCGGCGTGCCGAACTGCTCGAAGCGGCCCTGGTTCATCACCGCCACCGTGTCGGACAGCACCAGCGCCTCGGACTGGTCGTGGGTGATGTAGATGAAGGTGGTGCCGATCGCGTGCTGCAGCTGTTTGAGCTCGATCTTCATATGCTCGCGCAGCTTCAGGTCCAGTGCGCCGAGCGGCTCGTCGAGCAGCAGCAGTGTCGGCTCCAGCACCAGGCTGCGCGCGATCGCCACCCGCTGCTTCTGGCCGCCGGACAGCGCGCTGACCGGCTTGTGCTCGGCGCCGGGCAGGCCGACGCGTTCCAGCATCGCGCCGACCTTGCTACGGATCTCGGCCGCCTTGGCGCCGCGGCGTTTCAGGCCGTAGGCGATGTTCTCGCCCACGCTCATCATCGGAAACAGCGCCAGGTGCTGGAACACCATCGTAGCTGGGCGGCGGTTCGGCGCGACGCCCTGCATCGCCTGGCCGCGGATGCGGATCTCGCCCGCGTCCGGCTCGATGAAGCCGGCGATCATCCGCAGCAGCGTGGTCTTGCCGCAGCCGGACGGGCCGAGGATGGAGAAGAAGGAACCGGGGGCGATGGAGAACGACAGCTCGTCCACCGCGCTGAAGGTGCCGTAGCGTTTGCTGACGGTGGCAAGTTCGAGGTCGGGGATGGTAGACATGATGGGGTCAGCAGTGTGATCGCGTACGAAGCCGTTGGCCCGTGGGCGCCGGCTTTCTGCGACGGAAAGCAAAACCGGCCGCCCTGAGAGCCTGCTCACGATCGTTGCGAACGAAGGGTCAGCCAAGGCGAAATGACACGAAAAAGCGGAATGGACAGGGAGTCCATGAGCATTTTGAGTGTCATTTCAACGCAGGATCACCCGAGTGCAGCAGATCGTGAGTAGGCGAAGCGGCCGGTACGGACGGGCTTAGCTAGCGGCCTTGACGCGGTCGAGCACGCGGCCTTCGATCTCTTCGAGGCCGGCCGGCACCGCCGGGTACCAGTTGATCTTCTGCATCACCGCCGGCGGGAAGCTGTCGGCGAACTGCGCCTTCAGCTTCGGATCGGCAAGCTTGTCGGCGCCTTGCGAGGCCGAGAAGTTGCCCACCGACTTGGCGATCTTGGCGGCGATCTCCGGGCGCATGGTGAAGTTGATCCACTTGTAGGCGGCGGCGTCGTTCTTGCCACGCGCCGGCAGCGCATAGGTGTCCACCCAGCCCATCGCGCCCGATTTCGGGGCGACGAACTTCAGCGTCGGGTTCTCGCTGTTGAGCTTCCAGCCGCCCGAGTCCCACATCATCGCGCCGACCAGCGCACCGTTGCGCAGGTCGCCGAGCATCTGGTCCTTGTTCTCGAAGAAGTACTTCACGTTCTTCTTGCAGGCGATCAGCTTGTCGCCGACTTTGTTCATCAGCGCGCCGTACTGCTGCGGGTTGCTATAGAGCTTGAACGGGTTCTCGCCCAGCGCGAACGCGAACGCCATCAGCGTCGGGCGCTTCAGGCGCATGCTGACCTTGCCGGCGTAGGCCGGGTTGCACAGGTCGGTGTAATCAGCGATCTGCGCGGCCTTGGTGTTGACTACCAGGCCGTCGGTGCCCCACACATAGGGCAGGCCATATACCTTGCCGTCGAGCGAAGTGATCTTCTCGGTGGCGCCGAGCATCGACGGGATGAACAGCTTGCGGTCAACCTTGGAGAGGTCGAGCGGCTTGTAGATGCGGAATTCCTTCTGGGCGCTGACGATGCGGTCCTGGCTCGGCTGCACCAGGTCGAAGCCCGAGCCGCCGGTGGCGCGCAGCTTGGAGATCATCTCCTCGTTGTTCGACAGCGTCACTTCGACGTTGATGCCGGTTTCCTTCTTGAACTGCTCAATCACGTCTTTCGGTGCGTAGTCGGCCCAGGTCAGCAGGCGCAGGGTGTTGTCGGCAGCCATCGCGTGGCCGGCGCCGAAGGCTAACAGCAGGGGGATACAGCGCAGTCCGATTCGCTTCACGTTGAGCTCTCCTTGAGAGTAGGGGGGACGATCACTAAAACGGGACGAGACTAGGTTCTGATTATTACCGTTGCATGACGTAACAAATCTTTCATCAATACTGGATAGCGTAGACAATCTTCGATTTATTGCAGGGAAGAATGCGAATTTCTCTTGAAGGTTGGCCGAAACGATTGATGCGGCCGGCATCGTGACATCGCCGTCGTTCCTGGGCTTAGCTGGAGTTGCTAATGAATGCGTCCTGGTCTTTTCCGCGCCTGATCGCGCACCGCGGCGGGGGCCGGCTCGCCCCCGAAAACACCCTGGCCGGCATGCGTTGCGCGGTCGAGCACGGTTACCGCGCGGTCGAGTTCGACGTGAAGCTGTCGGCCGATGGCCATCCCTACCTGCTGCATGACGACGACCTCGACCGCACTACCGATGGCTACGGTCCGGCGCGGCTCAAGGCTTGGGATGAGCTGGCGCGGCTGGATGCCGGCGCCTGGCTGTCGCCGGAGTTTGCCGGCGAGCCGCTGCCGGATCTGGCGACGATCGCGACCTACTGCCGAGAACACGGCCTGTGGGCGAATGTCGAGATCAAGCCGTGCCCGGGGCGCGAGGAAGAAACCGGCCGGGTGGTGGCCGAGGCGGTGGCGCAGCTGTGGGCGGGGCAGGAGGACAAGGTGCTGCTGTCTTCGTTCGCCGACACCGCGCTGGCCGCGGCGCAGCAGGCAGCGCCGCAACTGGCGCGCGGCATGTTGTTCGAGGCGTTGCCGGCCGACTGGGCGGCGGTGGCGGCGCGGCTCGCCTGCGTGTCGGTGCACGTGGACGGCGACTGGCTGAGCGAGGAGCAGGCGGCGGCGATCCGGGCCTGTGGCTATCGACTGCTGGTGTATACGGTGAACGAGCCGAATGCGGCGCTGCGCTTGTTCGGCTGGGGCGCCGACGGGCTGTTCACCGATGCCCTGCCGCAACTGGCGCGCTATGGCTGAGCCAGCGTCCCGGTTCCTGCGGCGCCAAACCGGCCGAGGCTGGACGACCGGGCAAGGCGCGTGGACCAAGGGCGCTTCGGCCAAGCTCCACTGCCGCTAGCCCCTGGCGTTGCGGGCAGGAGGCGAGGCGCTGTCAGGCCGGTTGGCCGAAGCGCAGCAGGTTGCCGTGCACGTCGACCACGTAGAACTCTTTCATGCCCCACAGGCGCACGCTCGGCTCGGGCAGCACCAGGCCCCGCTCGACGAACTCGCGGTGCAGCTCGTCGACGTCGCTGACCTGCAGATAACAGGACGTGTTCTCGGCGATCTGCCGGTCGTCACAGGCCCCGAAGTGCAGTTCGATGCTGTCGCGGCGCATGATCATGTAGTCCGGGTCCTGGCGCTGCAGGATGAAGCCGAGCCGGTCGCGGTAGAACGCGATGCTCTCTTCCTGATCGAGCGAGACGAGGGTGGGCATGCATTGTTGGATGATGGCGGGCATGGTGGCTCCTGCTGGGCGAGGATGAACGGCGCAGATGTCGGTTGGATGATCAGTCATATTTTTTCATTTGTCATTGTCCGGGGCGCAGGCGGGCGGAGGTTTCTCTCCTGTTGGTGGGTTTTGCGCACGCAAACCGCTGACGAGAAATCGTTTCCAAGCGGTTTTGGGCATGTTACGATTTTTACGTATAATGTATACATTCGTCATTCTGATTGGGCGCTACCCGCCCGGTCCGTTCGACCGGCCTTTCGGCCGACCCACCGATGCGTTGCCGCCAGACGGCAGGCCGGTGCGCTGCTCACCCGCGGCGCCACCGCCCGCTACCCGATGCCGGCTCATCCCAGCTTGTGCGGCCCCGCGCCGTAGTCAACGTGTCACTGCCTGTCCTCCCATTAAAGAGGCCATGCGTCTGAGAACCTATTCACGATCTGCTGCACTCGGGTGATCCTGCGTTGAAATGCCACGCAAAATGCTCATGGACTCCATGTCCATTCCGCTTTTTCGCGTCATTTCGCCTTGGCTGACCCTTCGTTCGCGAGATCGTGAGCAGGTTCTGAGCGTGCCGCCCGCAAGGCGTCACGACGCAGCCGTGCCCGGCATGGGCGCGGATTTCTCGTATTCGAGCCGCTAGCCAACGTCAGTGAAGTGATCCTGGTGCCGTTGCCGACCGCGCCCTGCCGGGCAGTCAGAGCAAGCGCGTCGGTAAGGTGGCGGCTCCCAGGTAAAAAGTGATCTTCATGGCTCGTTCTCAATGGGGCTCCCGCCTCGGCTTTATTCTGGCTGCCGCCGGCTCGGCGATCGGCCTCGGTGCTATCTGGAAGTTTCCCTACGTGGCGGCCACCAATGGTGGCGGTGCGTTTCTGTTCATCTATCTGCTGATCTGCCTGACGCTGGGGCTGGTGCTAATGGTCGGCGAGATGGCGCTCGGCCGCGCCACTGCCAGCAGTGCCGTCGGCGCGTTCCGCAAGCTCAAGGGCGGTGCCTGGCCCATCGTCGGCTACATCGGCGTGCTGGTGTGCTTCCTGATCTATTCCTTCTACAGCGTGGTCGGCGGCTGGACGATCGCCTACATCGGCAAGTCGCTCGAGGGCAGCATCCTGACGGCCGATTCCAAAGTGCTGTCGGCCATCTTCAGCCACTTCATCGCCAATCCGATCGAGCCGTTGTTCTATCACGCCGGTTTCGCGCTGATCACGCTGTCGGTGGTGATCGGCGGGGTGCAGAAGGGCATCGAGAATCTGTCGAAATTCCTGATGCCGGCGCTGTTCGTGCTGATGCTGGTGCTGATCGCCCGCGGCCTGACGCTGCCGGGCGCGCTGGAAGGCCTGGTCTATTTCGTTACTCCGGACTTCGGCAAGGTAACCGGCGGCATGCTGGTCGACGCGATGGGGCTGGCGTTCTTCTCGCTGTCGCTGGGCATGGGCATCATGATCACCTACGGCTCCTACGTGGAGAAGCAGGCCAATCTGATGAGCTCGGCGCTGTGGGTGATCGCCTTGACCGTGACCACCTGCTTCCTCGCCGGCCTGATGGTGCTGCCGGCGGTGTTCGCCTTCGGTTTCGACCCGTCGGCCGGCCCGGGGCTGACCTTCATCACCATGCCGGCGGTGTTCGCCCACCTGCCGTTCGGCCAACTGTTCGCGGTGTTGTTCTTCTGCCTGCTGCTGGTCGCTGCGCTGACTTCGTCGGTGTCGCTCTTGGAAGTGGTGGTCAGCTTCATGATCGACGAATTCGGCATGGCGCGCCGCCGTGCGGCGATCCTGGTGTCGCTGGCGATCTTCCTGATGGGTGTGCCGGCCTCGCTGTCGCTGGGGGTGTGGAGCGAGTACACCGTGTTCGGCAAGGGGGTGTTCGACCTGCTCGACTACCTGACCTCGAACCTACTGATGCCGGTGGTCGAAGTGCTGCTGGCGCTGTTCATCGGCTGGCGGGTATGGCCGACCATCCGCGACGAGCTGGCGCAGGGGCGCATGCCGGGCTGGCTGCACGCGGTGAAGGGCTTCGTGCGCTATGCGGCGCCGCTGTTGATCCTGACCATTCTGGTGCGCAGCGTCTAATGCTTCTATACCGGCATCAGAGGATGCCGATGGTTTACTGACCCCGATGGCGCGGCGATCCCGCGCCATTTTTGCGCTATGCTCGCGCCGACCCCTCTAATAAACCGGAGTCGCTGCCCGTTCGGCATGACGATCCAGGCTGAAATACATAAAAAGCAGCCGGTGACATCGTGATGCAACGGGAGGCGGCGGCTCTTAAAACACTGGAGAAGAATGCATGGCTACACGCCTGCTCGTCCTTTATACCGGCGGTACCATCGGCATGGACCACACCCCGGCCGGTCTCGCGCCGGTACCAGGCCTGCTGCCCAAATTGCTCGACCGTTTCCGTCGCCCCGATCTGACGATCGACGTGATCGAATATCCCGAGCTGATCGACTCGTCGGCCATCACCATCGCCCACTGGAACCGGCTGATCGACGACGTTTCGGCCAACTACGCGGCCTACGACGGCTTCGTCGTGATCCACGGCACCGACACCATGGCCTATACCGCCAGCGTGCTGGCGTTCGCGCTGCATGGTCTTGGCAAACCGGTGGTGCTGACCGGTTCGCAGCTGCCGCTGGTGCATCCGCGCTCGGACGGCTGGAACAATCTGGCCGACGCGCTGGAAGCGGCGGCGCAGCCCGATCTGTGCGAGGTGACACTGGCGTTCAATCGCGTGCTGCTGCGCGGGGTGACCGCGCGCAAGCTCGACGCGGCCAGTTTCGCCGGCTTCGACAGCCCGAACGCCGCGCCGTTGGCCGAGTTCGGCATCGACGTCGCCTGGCACCGCAAGCACTGGCGCCAACCGCGTGGCGATTTTGCGCCGGTGCGGCTCGACGAGTCGGCCGAAGTGCTGCTGTTCATGCTGGCGCCGGGCGCCACCGCGGCACTGGTCGGCCAGACCCTGGCCGAGCGCAAGCCGGCCGGGGCGGTGCTGCTGTCCTACGGTAACGGCAATGCGCCGGCCGAGCCGGCATTGCTCGACGGCGTACGCGCCGCCACTGCGGCGGGCAGCCTGGTGCTGAACCTGACCCAGGTGGTACGTGGGCGGGTGGCGATCGGCGCCTATGCGGCCAGCCAGCCGCTGGCGCAGGCCGGTGCCTTGCCCGGTGCCGACATGACGCCGGAGGCGGCGGTAGCGAAGCTGACCGTGTTGGCCTCGCAGCAGCTGGAGCCGGCACTGGCACGCGCGCTGCTGGAGAAGAGCCAGGTCGGCGAGTTCAACGACTAGCCGGTGCGGCCACGCTGGCTCGAACCGGGCGAGCGCGGCCGAATACGGCGGTTCTGCCTAAAAAATACGCAGTTGATAAAAAGCCCTGCTACGGCAGGTACTTGGCCAACTTGTCCACAACCGGTCCACATCGCTCTCCACGTCACTTGGGGGCAAGTTGTTGTCGGTGATTAAAAAATAGTCAGGAGTGTAAAAGGCTATTTGGATCAGCTGTTTAGCTTTGTTGTCCACAGCCGTTCCACATCACAGTCCCCGCTCGGTGTGTAAAACTGGGCTGTTGTTGATAACAACTGCTTGGCATCGTGCCCGGGCCTGGTCTTGCCGGAGCGGGCTGTGCCAAGAGGGGGCCGGTACTGCGGCGCCGGGTTTTGCGAGCGGTGCTTAGGGCCTGGGGGGCGCCACGCCGTATAATGGGCGGTTTTCAAGGCAGGGGTAGGGCAGCGGTGACGACGGATTCTTCGGCGCTGCGGGTCGCGATCGTCGGGCCGGAGTCGAGCGGCAAGAGCACCTTGGCCGAAGCGCTCGAGGCGGCACTGAGTGCGCAGGGCGTGGCGGTGGCTAGGGTCGACGAGTATGCGCGCGAGTATTACGCCGCGCGACCTTATGCGCCGACCATGGCCGACATCGAGGCGATCGCGCAGGAGCAGCAGCGCCGCGAGGATGCGGCGGCGTCAGCCTGCCGCGTGCTGCTGTGCGACAGCTCCGCGCTGACCAACCGCATCTGGGCCGAGGTCGCGTTCGGCGCCGCGAGCGGGCGCTTGCTGGCACTCGACCGCCCGCACGATTACGCACTGACGCTGTTGGCGCGGCCGGACATCGCCTGGCAGCCCGACCCGCTGCGCAGCCATCCAGACCAGCGCGACTGGCTGTATGGCTTGTATCTGGCGGCGCTGACGCGTGATGGTGTCGCCCCGTTGATTGTCGCCGGCTCTCACGAGGCGCGCCTCGCCGCGGCGCAGGCGGTGATCATGGCGCTGCTTAAAAAATAAGCGAGCGCAGTAAAACTACGTAGGATCAGCCACTTGCGTGGTTTGTCCACAGTCCGCTCACAGCGCTGTCCCAAACGGGTGGGGATAGTTGGCCGATAACGGGAAAACTCGTCGACGCCGGGCTGGTCAAAAAATAGTCAGTGGTAAAAACCGCTTAGCGAATAAGGGCTTGGCAGTGTTGTCCACAGCGCACCCACAGCGCTGTCCAGCCGGAGTGTGAATGAAATGAATGAAACGTTTGAACTGAACAGCGAGTACATCGCCCTGTGTGATCTGTTGAAGCTGTGTTCGGTCGCGAGCAGCGGCGGCGAAGCCAAGCACTTCATCGCCGAGGGCAATGTCCAGGTCGATGGCCAGGTGGAACTGCGCAAGACCTGCAAGATCCGTCCGGGGCAGACCGTCAGCGGCGACGGCTTCACCATCCGCGTGGTGGCGGCATGAGCGATACGCCGTTGCCGGGCAACGTCGAGCTGGACCGCTCCGTGGACGACGACCCGTTCGACCCCGAGCCGGAGGCCCCCGAGCCGCCGGCGGACGGCGCCTGCTGCGATTCCGGTTGCGATCCGTGCGTCTGGGACATCTATCGTGAACAGATGGACGACTACCGTGCCCAGCTTGCCGCCTGGAAGGCGCGCAACGGCATAAAGGGCTGAGACCATGGCCAGTATCGACCTGCACTTCCATTCCACCGCCTCGGACGGCGCCTTGTCGCCGACCGCGGTGATCGAGCGCGCGGCCGGGCGCGGCGCCACCCTGGTGGCGTTGACCGACCACGACTGCACCGCCGGCATCGCCGAGGCGCGTGCCGCGGCGGCCGAACACGGCGTCGGCTTCGTCGCCGGCGTCGAGGTATCGGTGACCTGGTCGGCCAAGCACACCATCCACATCGTCGGCCTGAATGTCGACGAGCACAACGCCACGTTGGCCGAAGGGCTGGACGGCATCCGTCAGGGCCGGCTCAGCCGTCTGGCCGAGATGGCCGAACAGCTCAAGCTCAAGGCCGACATTGACGGCGTCTACGACGGTGCGCTGGCCTTGGCAGGCAATCCGGAAATGGTCGGCCGCACCCATGTGGCGCGCTACCTGGTCAACCGTGGCGTGGTGAAGGACACCAAGTCGGTGTTCCGCAAGTTCCTCACCCCGGGCAAGCCGGGCTATGTGCCGCACCAGTGGGCGAGCCTGGCCGACGCGGTCGGCTGGATCCGCGCCGCCGGCGGGGTGGCGGTGATCGCCCACCCGGGGCGCTACGACTTCGGTCGCACGTTGACCGAACGGTTGATTCTCGACTTCAAGGATGCCGGCGGCGAGGCGATCGAGGTGGCCAGTGGCAGCCACAGCCTCGACGATATGCACAAGTACGCGCTGTACGCCGAGCGCTTCGACCTGTTGGCCAGCGCCGGCAGCGATTTTCACGCGCCGGGCGAGGGCGGCCGCGACGTGGGGCTGACGCAGGACCTGCCGCCGCTGTGCAAGCCGGTATGGTCCCGCTGGGGGAAAGCTTGAGGATGACTCTGGCCAACTAGTATCGACGAGTCGCCACCACAATAAGGAGAAAGCGATGTCGCAGTTTTTCCAGATTCACCCGGACAATCCGCAGGCGCGGCTGATCCGCGAGGCGGTGAAGATCCTGCAGGCGGGCGGGGTGATCGTCTACCCGACCGACTCCTGTTACGCGCTCGGCTGCGCGCTGGGCGACAAGAACGCGATGGAGCGGTTGCTGAAGATCCGCGAGATCGACCTCAAGCACCACCTGACACTGGTCTGCCACGATCTGTCGGCGTTGTCGCACTACGCCAAGGTCGACAACGGCCAGTTCCGCATGCTGAAGGCCGCCACGCCTGGCAGTTACACCTTCATTCTGCAGGCCACCAAAGAGGTGCCGCGTCGCACCCTGCACCCGAAGCGTTCGACCATCGGCCTGCGCGTGCCGGATCATCCGACCACGCAGGCGCTGTTGGCCGAACTGGGTGAACCGATCCTGTCCTCGACGCTGATGCTGCCGGGCGACGAGGACGCGCTGACCGACCCGTACGAGATCCGCGACCGGCTGGAGCACCAGGTCGACCTGGTGATCGACGGCGGCTGGTGCGGCACCGAGCCGACCACGGTGATCGACATGACCGACGGCGTGGAGCTGCTGCGCCAGGGCAAGGGCGATCCGGCGATCTTCGGGCTGTAGGCATTGCAGTGGGGCGCTGCTGGCACCATTTAAGAACAATAACGATTACTACCGGTCGAATACGGCCGGACTTACCGTCACAGATAAAGGGACGCTTTGCAGTGGACGATCTGATCCAGAAAATCACCATCTACGCCTTGCCGGTGCTGTTCGCCATCACCGTGCACGAAGCGGCACACGCCTACGCGGCCAAGCGCTTCGGCGACGCCACCGCTTACATGATGGGGCGGATGACGTTGAACCCGCTCAAGCACATCGACCCGATCGGCACCGTGCTGTTGCCGATCCTGTGCCTGATGACCGGCGGCTTTCTGTTCGGCTGGGCCAAGCCGGTGCCGGTGAATTTCGGCGGGCTGCGCAACCCCAAGCGCGACATGCGCTGGGTGGCGGCGGCCGGTCCTGCGGCCAACTTCGCGATGGCGGTGATCTGGGTGCTGCTGTTGAAGCTGTCGGTGGTGATGGACAGCTCCTACTCCGAACCGCTGCGGCTGATGAGCCAGGCCGGCGTCGGCATCAACGTCAGCCTGATGGTGCTGAACCTGATCCCGATCCCGCCGCTGGACGGCGGTCGCATCGTCGAGAGCCTGCTGCCGCCGGGCACCGCCTACCGCTATTCGCGCATCGAACCGTATGGCGTATGGATCCTGATGGGCCTGCTGCTGACCGGCCTGCTGTCGCCGATCATGAGGCCGTTCATGAACCTCGTGTATTATCTGCTCAGTCAACTTCTGTAAACGACGCGGCCGGAACACCCGCCGGGCAAGGTTTGTCGCGAACCTTGCCCGGCTTGTTTTGCCTGTCTTCCAACCAACGAAACCGCATTCATATGGCTGATCGCATTCTTTCGGGCATGCGCCCGACCGGCAAACTGCACCTCGGGCACTACCACGGCGTGATCAAGAACTGGGTCGAGATGCAGCACGCGCACGACTGCCTGTTCATGGTCGCCGACTGGCACGCGCTGACCACCGCCTACGACGACGTGTCGGTGATCGAGTCCAGCATCTGGGACATGGTGATCGACTGGCTCGCCGCCGGCGTCGACCCGGACAAGGCCACCGTGTTCATCCAGAGCCGCGTGCCCGAGCATGCCGAGCTGCACCTGGCGCTGTCGATGGTCACCCCGCTGTCGTGGCTGGAACGGGTGCCGACCTACAAGGACCAGATCGAGAAGCTCAGCACCAAGGACCTGGGCACCTACGGCTTCCTCGGCTACCCGCTGCTGCAGGCGGCCGACATCCTGGTCTACCGCGCCAGCCAAGTGCCGGTCGGCGAAGACCAGGTGCCGCACATCGAGCTGACCCGCGAAGTGGCTCGCCGCTTCAACCACCTGTACGGCCGCGAGCCGAACTTCGAGGAGCTGGCGAAAGCGGCGATCAAGAAGATGGGCAAGAGCGGCAAGCAGCTCGAACAGCTGCGCACCCGCTACCTGCAGGATGGCGATGCCGAGGCCTTGCTGGCGGCGCGTGAAGTGCTGGTCGGCAGCCAGAACATCGGCCCGGCCGACCGCGAACGCCTGCTCGGCTACCTGGAGAACAAGGGCAAGATCATCTTGCCGGAGCCGGAGGCCAAGTTGACCGCCGCGTCGAAGATGCCGGGTCTGGACGGCCAGAAGATGTCCAAGTCCTACGGCAACACCATCACGCTGCGCGAGGCGCCGGAATCGGTGACCAAGAAGGTGCGCGCGATGCCGACCGACCCGGCGCGGGTGCGCCGCACCGACGCCGGCGATCCGGCCAAGTGCCCGGTGTGGCAGCTGCACCAGGTGTACACCGACGAGCCGACCCGCGAATGGGTGCAGGCCGGCTGTAAGAGCGCCAGCATCGGTTGCCTGGAGTGCAAGCAGCCGGTGATCGACGGCGTGCTGCGCGAACAGCAGCCGATGTTCGAGCGTGCCCAGCAGTATCTGGACAACCCGAACCTGGTACGCGAAATCGTCGCCGACGGCTGTAGCCGCGCCCGCGCCCATGCGAGTGAGACGATGCGCGAGGTGCGCAACGCGATGGGCCTGGGCTACTAACGTCACCGACAAACCCCTCGCGGCGTTGTTGTGCTGCCTTGCGGTACTATGTGTACTGTCTGCGGCAGCACGGCGAGCAGGACCGCGTCGCTGGGGTTTGTCAGCGGCGTTGCCGTAACTGTACGGGGCCATCGGCCCCGTTTTGATCTTGGAATCACGATGACACGACACGGCCTGCCTGACGTTCTGCCTGCCGCCCGCCACCCGGGCGGCGCCGTGTCGTGCGCGTTCGGCCAACGTTGGCCGAACGGGAGAGGGCGCCGTGGCTGAGACGCAGCAGGACGACTTCGCCCTCACCGCGCCCGAGCTGCCGGCCAATACCCCGATCGCGCACGTGTTCGGCCAGGCGGTGCTGGACGTGCCGCAGGATCTGTTCATCCCGCCCGACGCGCTGCAGGTGATCCTGGAGAGCTTCGAAGGGCCGCTCGACCTGCTGCTCTACCTGATCCGCAAGCAGAACCTCAACGTGCTCGACATTCCAATGGCCGAGATCACTGCGCAGTACATGGGCTACATCGACAGTATGCGTGCCGAACGGCTGGAGCTGGCCGCCGAGTACCTGCTGATGGCTGCGCTGCTGATCGAGATCAAGTCGCGGCTGCTGCTGCCGCGCCCGCCGTCCGATGCCGAGGACGAGCCGGACGACCCGCGCGCCGAGCTGGTGCGCCGCCTGCTCGAATACGAGCAGATGAAGCTCGCCGCGCTGGAGCTGGACAAGATGCCGCAGGCCGACCGCGACTTCGCCTGGCTGGCGGTGCTGCTCGAACAGGCGGCCGAGGAGCGGCTGCCCGACATCGCCGCCATCGACCTGCGCCAGGCCTGGCTGTCCATCCTGTCGCGCGCCAAGCACAAGCGCAGCCACCAGGTGGAGAAGGACGAGCTGTCGGTGCGCGAGCAGATGAGCTGGATCCTGCGCTATCTGGACGGCCGCGACTATGTGGCGTTCGAGGAGCTGTTCGATATCGACAAGGGCGTACCGCATCTGGTGGTCAACTTCATCGCGGTGCTGGAGCTGGTCAAGGAAGGCATGATCAAGGTCAGCCAGGATGCCGCCTATCAGCCTATCTATGTGCGGCTGGCGATCGTCTGAGTGGGGTTTTGCAGGTGCTGGCGCAGGTCGCGCTGAAAATGATCCAAGGTGTCGTTGGATACACTGAAGCGCGCAAAGCCCCAGTGGAAAGTGAACCAAGAGAACGATGACCATCTACCATGGTGCCGCCTTGCTTGACTGTCGTAGCTCTGAAACGTGAAGCGGTGGTTGGCATACTCTGTTTTCAACGTAACCTTGCAGGGTGAGTCGGGCTGTAGGCTGAGTGATTCCAGGATAGCTGCGGGGTTATTGGCCAATAACCATCGTTCGTCGATTCTGTTGTCGTACCGACTGTTATCGAATGCGAGTAGGCGAAAGTAGCGCTCTGATCCATTACCGCAATAGATCAGCTGGATGGGGTCGAAATTGTAGTACTTCAGATATTTTTCCATCGCGCAGTCTTGGCATAAATACGTCATGATTCTAACGTTGCATGCCTTTGTCGTGAATGACTCCTTAGTGGCGGCCTAGTTATCAAGCGCAGGGACACTAATCAACGGGTTCAGCGCCCCATATAGAGTCGGCCGGATTGTTGGGTCGCAGCAAAACCCCTGCGCCATAGCAAAAAACCGTGTAAAATCCGCGCCTTCGCGCGAAAGTCTCTATTTGGACTACACTGCTCTATGTCCACCATTACCGATCTCAAGTACCTCAAGACCGTGCTCGAGACGGCGCTGTTGACCGCCTCCGAGCCGCTGACGGTGGCGATGCTGAAGAAGCTCTTCACCGAAGACATCAAGGCGGCGCTGATCAACGACATTTTGGACGATATCCAGGGCGACTGGCGTGGCCGGGGCATTGAGCTGGTCAAGCTCGCCTCCGGTTGGCGCTTTCGCGCGCGGGCGGAATTTACGCCCTATCTTGCGCGGCTGAACCCGGAAAAACCGCCCCGTTATTCACGGGCGGTGATGGAAACCTTGGCGATCATCGCCTACCGGCAGCCGGTCACCCGCGGCGACATCGAGTCGATTCGCGGCGTGTCGGTATCCACCAGCGTGATGCAGACGCTGTTGGAGCGGGGCTGGATCGAAGTGATCGGCCATAAGGACGTGCCGGGGCGACCCGGCTTGTACGCAACCACCCGCAAGTTTCTCGATGATTTGGGGCTGAATTCCCTGAAGGATCTGCCCCCGTTGGCCGAACTGGGCACTCTGGTGATCCCGGAGGCCAACGAGGCGACTGCCGATGAAGGCGACGCGGACGACGCGTCGGCCGAGGTAGGCGCCGACCCCGACACAGAACAGGAAAGTTATGTCTAAAGGACAACGTAACCACGCCCGCCAGCCGGTGTCGCGTGACACCCGCAGCCAGCCGAGCGCTCCGCGCAAGCCTGGTGGCTTCATCAAGTCGGTCAGCAGCAATGCACCGCAAGGGCAGGGCAAGGGCCAGGGGCATGAGCGCCGCGCACCGAAGTCGTTCGGCAACGAACCGCGCCCGTTCAGCAATGCACCGCAGGGCCAAGACCGTCGTCCGAAGCCGTTCGGCCAGCGCGACGACAACCGTCGCTTCGGCAACGACGAGCGCCGCGAAGGTGGCAAGCCGTTCGGCCAACGCGACGACAACCGTCGCTTCGGCAACGAGCAGCGTGGCGAAGGCAACAAGCCGTTCGGCCAACGCGACGACAACCGTCGCTTCGGCAACGAGCAGCGTGGTGAAGGTAACAAGCCGTTCGGCCAACGCGACGACAACCGTCGCTTCGGCAACGAGCAGCGTGGTGAAGGTAACAAGCCGTTCGGCCAACGCGACGACAACCGTCGCTTCGGTAACGATCAGCGCCGTGAAGGCGGTAAGCCGTTCGGCCAGCGCGATGACAACCGTCGCTTCGGCGGCGAGTCGCGTGGCGAAGGTGGCAAGCCGTTCGGCCAACGCGACGACAACCGTCGCTTTGGCAACGATCAGCGCCGCGAAGGCGGCAAGTCGTTTGCTCAGCGCGACGACCAGCGCGGCTCGGGCAGCGCGCCGCGTGGTCAAGGCGGGAAGCCGTTCGGCCAACGTGATGACAACCGTCGCTTCGGTAACGACGAGCGCAAGCCGTTCCAGCGCGACGAGCGTCATGTCGGCGGCAAGAGCGAGCAGCCGCGTCGCACCCCGGAGCAGGAACATGAAGCCCGTGTGCGTTACGACGAGTCGCTGCCGGCCGGCCGCAAGCCGGGCACCGGTGTGCGCAGCCGTTTCGGCAACGAACGCCGCACTGCCGGTTCGCCGGTAACCACCAAGG
This sequence comes from Neisseriaceae bacterium JH1-16, assembly GCA_025989215.1. Lineage (GTDB taxonomy): Bacteria > Pseudomonadota > Gammaproteobacteria > Burkholderiales > Chromobacteriaceae > Crenobacter_A. The sequence goes on from JAPDNP010000006.1 coordinate 103,788, forward strand.
CCAAGAAGCTGGTGGTGCGTAACCCGAACCAGGAAACCCAGGCGCGTGCCAACCGCCTGCGCGAAGCCCGCGTCAAGTCCGAAGACATCGAGCCGGTACGTCTGCAGAAGGCACTGGCTGCTTCCGGCGTTGGTTCGCGTCGCGAGATGGAAGAGTGGATCGAGCAGGGCCTGGTGCTGGTCAACGGCAAGAAGGCCTCGATCGGCGATCACGTCGGTCCGCAGGACCGTGTCACCGTCAAGGGCGACAACATCAAGCTGAAGTGGCCGGACCGTCTGCCGCGCATCATCATTTACCACAAGCAGGAAGGCGAGATCGTCAGCCGCGACGATCCGGGTGGCCGTGTCAGCATCTTCGACCGTCTGCCGCAGGCGCGCAGCAGCCGCTGGGTCAGCATCGGCCGTCTCGACGTGAACACCTCGGGCCTGCTGATCATCACCACCAGCGGCGAGCTGGTGAACCGCTTTGCTCACCCGAGCTTCGAAGTGGAGCGCGAGTACGCGGTACGCGTGCTGGGCGAAGTGAACGACGACCAGAAGAAATGGCTGACCACCGAAGTGCTGCTCGACGACGGCCCGGCCAAGCTGGACCGCTTCATCGATCGCGGCGGCGAAGGTGCCAACCACTGGTACAACGTGGTGATCCGCGAGGGTCGCAACCGCGAAGTGCGTCGCATCTTCGAGAGCGTCGGCCTCACCGTCAGCCGCCTGATGCGCGTGCGTTTCGGCCCGATCGGCCTGCCGGCGCGCCTGAAGCGCGGTCAGTTCTATGAACTGAACGAGATCGAAGTCGCCAACATCATGAAGTGGGCCAAGCTGACCATTACCGGTCAGGCCAAGGACCGCAACTAAGGTGTAGACTTAAATGGCCTCCGGCGTTTGCCGGAGGCCATTTTTCATTGTGGATGGCGTAACGATGAGCAAAGCCTTTACCCGCGAGTCGGACGACGACGAATTCGACGACGAGCTGCCCGCCGAGCAGCAGTTGCCTGGGTCAACCAAGAACTACATCACCCCGCAGGGCTGGCAACGCCTGAAGGACGAGCTCTACCACCTGGTCAACCGCGAGCGTCCCGAGGTGGTCAACATCGTCAACTGGGCGGCCAGCAATGGCGACCGTTCGGAAAACGGTGATTACCTGTACGGCAAACGCCGGCTGCGCGAGATCGACCGGCGCATCCGTTTCCTCACCAAGCGGCTGGAGGCGGCCGAGGTGGTCGATCCGGAAACGCGCGAAGCGACCGACCAGATCTTCTTCGGCGCCACGGTGACGATGCTGCGCGGCAACGGCCACGAGCAGACGGTCAGCATCGTCGGTGTCGACGAGCTCGATCTGGCGCATGGTCATATCAGCTGGATTTCGCCGATTGCGCGCGCGCTGATCAAGGCGCGCGAGGGCGACCTGGTGGTGTTCAACGGCCCGGAAGGGCGCGAGGAGATCGAGGTGCTCGAGGTATTCTATCGGCGCATCGATGCCCCGCCGCCACCCTCGGCGAATTGAGGTAGTGCAATGCATTCGGCCAACCCCGCAGGGTTGGCCGAATGCATTTGGGGGGGGCTCAGTCGAACCAGCGCCGCCAACCGCCACCGTGATGGCGGTCGTGGCCAGGGCGTTCCTGGCGCGGCGCGTGGCTATCCTTGTGGCGCGCCGGCTCAGCTTGTGACGGCTGCTGGCCGAGCAGCTGTTCCAGCCGGCCGGGTGCCAGCCAGATGCCGCGGCAGCGTGGGCAGTAGTCGAGCGCCACGCCGAGGCGTTCACCCATCAATAAGGTTTCGTTGGGGCAGGTCGGGCAATGCATCGGGGTCTCCCGGTCGAGGTGGGCGATGGAGGTCGCCTGACCGGCAGTAAAAACCCCGTAGTCGCTACAGGGTCAAGCCTCGGCTTGTTCGGCATTGGCGAGGCGGCGGTTGCCGTCCAGCCAGCCGTCGCGGGTGGCGAGCGGGCCATCGGCGAATGCATCGCGCAGCAGGCGCGCCTGTTCGCGATGCAGTGCCAGCTCCAGCTCCGCGCCGGTGGCGGTCAGCCACAGCTCGCGCACGCGCTTGTCGTGGCTGGCGACACGGGTTTCGACTAGTTGCAGCTCGACCAGCTGGCGCAGCGGTGCATGGATCGCCTGCTTGCTGACGCCGAGCGCGCTGAGCAGTGCCTTGACGCTCAAGCCCGGATACAGCGCGACAAAGAACAGGATGCGATGGTGCACCCGCGCCAGACCCCGTTCGGCCAACATCTGGTCCGGTTTGGCGGTGAAGGCGCGGTAGGCCTGGAAGAACACCTCCATCGCCGCGCGCAGTTCTGCGTCGGATTTTAAGTCAATCATATTGACGTACTGGCTCGTGTAGTCGCATATTTAGGTCAGAGTTGTTGCCATAAATCCACCTGCCCGGAGCTTAGCATGTTTTCAGAACGCATCGAACGCCTGACCGGTTCGCTGATCCGCGAAATCCTCGCCGCCGCCCAGCGCCCCGAAGTGATCTCGTTTGCCGGCGGCCTGCCGGCGCCTTCCTGTCTGCCCACCCTCGACTTCAGCGGCATCCCGCAGGGCCTGGCGCAGTATGGAACCAGCGAGGGCGAGCCGGCGCTGCGCGCGGCGATCGCCGCCGAGGCGAACAAGATGGGCATCGCCTGCGAGGCGCAGCAGGTGCTGGTGCTGACTGGCTCTCAGCAGGCGATGGACCTGGCCGCCAAGCTGTTCGTCGATCCGGGCACGCCGGTGCTGACCGAAGGGCCGACCTTCCTCGCCGCCTTGCAGTGTTTCAATCTGTTCGGGGCCAGCATCACCGCGGTGCCGCAACAGGATGGCCGCCTGCCAGCCGAGGTGGTACAGGCCGCGATCAGCGCTGCCAAACCGCGCCTCGCCTATCTGATTCCGAGTTTCCAGAACCCGTCCGGCGCCTGTTACGACGCGGCCAATCGTCGCGAGTTGGCCGAAGTGTTCGATGCGGCCAATGTGCCGGTGTTCGAGGACGACCCGTATCGCGCACTGGCCTACGACGGCGCTGCGCCGGCACCGTTGGTGTCGCACCTTAAGTCCGCGCCGTGGATCTACGCCGGCTCGTTCTCCAAGACGCTGGCACCGGGTCTGCGTCTCGGCTACCTGATTGCCTCGCCGACACTGCTGCCGCACCTGATCAAGCTGAAGCAGGCGGCCGATCTGCACGCCAATCGGCCGGCGCAGTGGTTCGTGACCCAGTGGCTGAACAGCCCGGACTATCCAGCTCACCTTGCCAAACTCGCGGTCACCTACCGGGCCGGGCGCGATGCGATGCAGGAGGCGTTGCAGCGTCACTTCGCGGATCTGGCAAGCTGGCAGACCCCGCAGGGGGGCTTGTTCTTCTGGTTGAAGCTGAACCGGGCGATCGACACCCGCGAGCTCTTGAAAGTCGCGCTGGAGCAGCACAATGTGGCTTTCATGCCCGGCGAGCCGTTCTATCCGAACCCGCAGGACGGGCTGGGTCACCTGCGCCTCAACTTCAGCCATGCCAGCGCCGAGCGTATCGAAGAGGGTATCGCCCGCCTCGCGGCCTTGGTGCGCGCGGCCTGAGCGGCGACTAGCAGAGGCACGGCAGCTAGGGCCCGAAAGGGCCAGACATTTGTCCAGCTAGCTGCAGTCGGTAGGCTGACTTTGCCGGAATGAATGAACATGGCCGAACCCTTCGAGGTTCGGCCATGTTTTTCCAGGACAGGCGACCGCCTCAGTGCTGGCTGTGACAGGGGCTATCACGAGAAGAGTCGTATTCGGAAAGAGGGCTGATCACCGAAGTGGGCCCCGTGTGACCGTTCTAGTCGACGGCGTGGGGCGGTGACTGAGAATGGCTGCCTAGGATAGTTATCTAGTGCGTGGGGTAGCGGAGTCTTTGGGCTCGCGCGGCAGAGTCGGCTTGCACTATGGAACGGGCAAAAAATTGGCCGAACACCGCAAGGCGTTCGGCCAACTGTCCAGCAAGTAGCGATGTGTTCAGGCGACCGCCGCCTCGTCTTCCAGCATCGTGACGCCGGCGAGGCCGGAGCGGAACACCGCCTGCTGCAAGGTAGTGATCGCCGCCTTGCGGAAGAACTGCTTGCGTGTCACCAGCAGCACGCGGCGTTGCGGCGCCGGGGCGGCAAACGGCACGGTCGAGAACAGCACATCGTCGGCGGCGCTGACCGAGGTGTTCGGCAGCACCGTCACGCCCATGCCGCTCGCCACCATGTGGCGGATGGTATTGAGCGAGCTGCCCTGCAGCATCCCGGCGAGCCCGGCGTGGTTCTGCCGGCTGGCCAGCTCGCTGCACGACGCCAGCACCTGGTCGCGGAAGCAGTTGCCCTGGGTCAGCAGCAGTACGCTCTCGTCGGCCAGCTCGCAGGTGCGGATAGTCTTGCGCTTCTCGAAGGGGTGGCCCTTCGGCGTGGCCACCACGAACGGCTCGTCGTAGAGCGGATAGGCCACCGTGCCCGGCTCGTCGAATGGGTCGGCGACGATGATCGCATCCACCTCGCCGCGCTTGAGCATCTCGGCCAGGCGCGCGGTGTAGTTCTCTTCCAGGATCAGCGGCATGTTCGGCGCCAGGATGCGCAGCGCCGGGATCAGCCGCGGCAGCAGGTAGGGGCCGATGGTGAAGATCACGCCGAGCTTGAGCGGGCCGACCAGCTCGTTCTGCTGCTCGCCGGCCAGCTGCTTGATCGTGTCGGCCTCCTCGAGCACGCGCTGCGCCTGCTCGACGATGCGCTCGCCGATCTCGGTGACCGCCACCTCGGTGCCGCCGCGTTCGAACAGCGTCACGCCGAGTTCGTCCTCGAGCTTCTTGATCGCGATCGACAGCGTCGGCTGGCTGACAAAGCAGCTCTGCGCGGCGCGGCCGAAGTGCCGCTCGCGCGACACCGCCACGATGTATCTCAGTTCGGTCAGCGTCATACCGTTAGCGCTGGTTTTCCGGCAGCACGATATTGACTTCGAGCACGTCCATATCGTCCTGACGTTCCAGCTGCACCTTGATGTCGTCCTGGTTGACCCGGACGTATTTCGAGATCACTTCCATCAGCTCGCGCTGCAGAGCCGGCAGGTAGTCCGGCGTGCCGGTGCGACCATTGCGTTCGTGCGCCAGGATGATTTGCAGGCGTTCGCGGGCGATTTCTGCACTTTTCTGGCGTTTGCCGAAAATCAGTTCCATTAGCGACATGGGCTCAGCCTCCGAATAGACGTTTTAGCAAGCCCACTTTGGGCGCATCGAGGAAGCGCATCGGCTTGTCGTTGCCGACGAAGCGCGACACCACATCCTTGTACGCCTCGGACACATCGGTGCCGTCCAGATGAATGGCCGGCGAGCCGGAGTTGGACGCCTGCAGCACCGCCTGCGATTCCGGGATCACCCCGATCAGCGGCACGCGCAGGATTTCCTTCACATCGTCGACCGACAGCATCTCGCCCTTTTCGACGCGGCTCGGGGCGTAGCGGGTGATCAATAGGTGCTCTTTCACCGGCGATTCGCCGTTCTCGGCGCGGCGCGATTTCGACGCCAGGATGCCGAGGATGCGGTCCGAGTCGCGTACCGACGACACTTCCGGGTTGGTGACGATGATCGCCTCGTCGGCGAAGTACAGCGCCAGCAACGCGCCTTTCTCGATACCTGCCGGCGAATCACAGACGATGTACTCGAAGCCCATTTCGTCGAGCTCTTTCAGGACTTTTTCGATTCCTTCCTTCGACAGCGCATCCTTGTCGCGGGTCTGCGAGGCCGGCATCACGAACAGATTGTCGCAGTGCTTGTCCTTGATCAGGGCCTGGTTCAGGGTGGCTTCGCCGTTGACCACATTGATCAGGTCATACACCACACGGCGTTCGCAGCCCATGATCAGGTCGAGGTTGCGCAGGCCGACGTCGAAGTCGATCACCGCAGTCTTGTGACCCTTCAGGGCGAGACCAGAGGCGAAGCTGGCGCTGGTGGTGGTCTTGCCCACACCGCCCTTGCCGGACGTTACAACGATGATTTTTGCCACGAATTGGATTCCTTACTGTGAAGTCGGTTGAATCATTCACCCAGCGCCGTCATCACAAGGCGTTCGCTGTCGAGGTAGATCTGAGTTGGTTTCCCGAGGATGCTCTCTGGCAGCCTTTGCTCGATGGTGCGATAGACGCCGGCGATCGACACCAGTTCCGCTTCCATCGACTGGGTAAATATGCGTGCGTCGAGGTTGCCGCGCGCGCCGGCCAGCGCTCGACCGCGCAGCGGGGCATAGATATGGATGTTGCCATCGGCGATGACTTCGGCGCCGGCGCTGACCATCGCCAGCACGACCAGATCGCCGCCGCGGGCATAAATCTGTTGGCCGGCTCGCACCGGGCGATCGATGATCAGCGTCGGAGCAGGGGCTGGGGCCTGCGGTGCTTCAGCGGCAACCGGAGGCTCCTGTACTTCGATCGACTCCACGTCGTTCAGCGTGCCGCGCGCCGGAGCGCTGCTCTGGCTGTAGGCCAGACCGTGCTGGCCGGCCAATGTCGCCAGCGCACGGCTGCTGTGACGCAGCCCTACCACCCGTATACCGTAGCGAGAAAACAACGGTAGCAAGTCGGCAAGCGGCAGTTCGGCCGCATTCGGAAGCGCATCGAGGTCGAGCACGAAGGCCTCGCTGGCCGTTTCGGTCGCGCTGCCGAAGCGTGCATCGAGCGCTGCCCTGAGTTCGACCGGGTCTGCGGTCTTAAGTAGCAAGGCCAGCAAATCGAGGCTGGCGGACTTGATGTCGAAGGCGTGGGCCGTCTGGCTCATGATGTTCCGGATAAATAGATTTCTTCTATGGCGGGAGTGTATCGGCTTGGTCTCCCGGTTTCAACGCAAGTCGGCAGACGGTCGGAATGTTGCAGAAATGTGGCGGAGCTGAGTATTACGTCTATAGTTGAACGTCATTTCATGTTGTCGCAACAATTCCTAGGTTTAATTGAGGAAAATAATCGTCTTATTAATGATTTACCGTTATTGTGCGTCGCACAAGAAAAACTTGACGTCGCAAATCGCGTTGTCTAGTATGTGGATTGTTGCAGTGCAGCAAAACGCCGCAGGCTAACGATGGTGAACTGTCGTGGCTTCGCTACTTACCCCCGTAATAAGGAGCTGTCATGTCTATTCAATCTCAGGATTTCGTCGCATTGGGCCAAGCACAATTCGATAAAGCGGTTCGCCTGTCGTCGCTGTTCATCTCCAGCGCTGAGCGTGTTGCCAACCTGCAGCTCGAACTGTCGCGCAAGGTGCTGGCCGACAACGCCCAGACGCTGAAGGCGCTGACCGAAGTGAAAGACGCCAAGTCCCTGAGCGACCTGCAGGCCAGCAAGGTCCAGCCGAGCATCGACCAGGCCTTTACGACCGCTCGTCAGGTCTATGACGTAGCCGTGGCTACCCAGAACGAAATCACCGCGCTGTTCGAAGAGCAGATCGCCGATCTGAACAAATCGGTGCTGACCACTCTGGACCAACTGGCCAAGAATGCACCGGCTGGCTCCGACGTGGCAGTGAATGCACTGAAAAACTTCGTCACCACCACCAACGCTGCTTTTGAGAGCGTGACCGAGACCGCCCGCAAGGTAGGTAGCGAACTGGCCGAGGCCGGTGTCGAAGCCGCATCGAACTCGGTGAAGGCCGCTGGTGCCGCAGCAGCGCGCACGAAGAAGGCCACTGTCTAAGTCGTCCCGTTCTTCGCTGTAAGCAAAAGCCCGCCTCAATGGCGGGCTTTGTCATTGGGAGGCGCTGTTGTCATCCAGTGCCGAGGCAATCACCAGCAGCAGCTGGGCGAGCAGGGCGGCGTAATGAGGGGGGGGCTCGGCTAAGGAAGGGACTGCTTCCGGCAGCCCTTGGCTTGCCAGGTAGTCACGGGCCAACTGGCCGAGTCGGCGTGTGGTATCCAGTTGCTTGGCGAGTAGCGCCTGCCAGTCGGTTGCCGCGTGCGGCGACTGCTCCGGCGATAACTGAGGCAGCACGGCGAGCGGCTGGCTCAAGGTGGCGAATACCGTGGCGGTGAAGCTGGCTGCACCGGCCGGGCCGCAGTGCAGCCAAGCACTTGGCAACGGCGCCAGCGCGTCAAGCAATGGCCGGGCTCGCTCTAGTGCCGGCGCATCGCCTCCGACGAACAGGATGAACCCCCATCGGCCGCCCTGTTCTTGCCAGGGGCCGGCCAGTTCGAGGTAGTCGAGTTTGAGTGCGCTGCAGTGTGCAGCGCGCTGCTGACGAGTCCAATGCAGGGCGTCGGCGGTATCGAGGCACAGCGTGTCCTGGCATAGTCCGACCCAGTCGGCGAGGCCGGCGGGCGCGGAGCCGGGTGACACGGCAATGCCCTGATCGGTCAGTCGTTGGCCGAGCCAGTTCAGATGCAGGGCGTTTCCGACGCTGGAGACGGTCAGCAAGGGATCTCCGAGATGAAAATCGGGTGCTGTAGTTCGCTGAGTTGCTCGATCCACCAACTGAGCGCCTTGCCGGGGTTCGGGTCTTTCCAGGCGTAGTAGAGCCGTACCGGTTCGCGCACCAGTTCGGTTTGTTTGACCACCAACTGACCATCGGCCTGTAGCGGCTCGACCACCGGCAGCGGTAGGAAGCCGGTGGCGAGGCCACTGCTTTGTAGCAGCAGTTTTTCCTGTAGCGACGACACGGTCAGCACATCCTGGCCATCGAGCACGGAGGTGGAGCGTGGCGCGAGTCGGCGCGAGGTGTCGCCAACCACGGCGGCACGGTGCTTGCGGATGACGTGTTCGGGTAGCGGTTCGGGCTGCCCGGCCAGCGGATGATGCGGAGCGACGGCGAAGACGAAGGGGATGCGGCCCAGCTCGCGTTTCATCAGGCTGGCCGGGGGAGAGTCGTCCGGCGCACCCAGCACCAGGTCGACACGGTTGTCGACCAGTGCGTCCCAAGTGCCGCCGAATACCTCGTTGCTAAAGCGCAACCGCGTGGCGCATTGCAGACCATCGAAGGCTTTAATCAGCGGCAGCAGGGCACTAAAATTAATCAGGTCACTCAAAGCAATGCGTAGTTCGCTTTCCCAACCGGTGGCGTGCTTGCGCAGGCGCTGCTCCAGCATGATCGCGGCGTCGATCAGGTGTCGTCCCTCCTTCAGCAGTAACTCGCCAGCGTCGGTCAGCCGTGCGCGGTGGCCGCTGCGGTCGAACAGGGCGACGTTCAGGTCTTGCTCGAGCTTCTGCATGGAGTAGGTGATCGCCGAGGGTACACGGTGCAACTCGTTGGCCGCAGCCGCGAAACTTCCCTTGCGGTCGATCGCATCCAGTACCAGCAGGGCATCGAGTGACAGTTTCATCGTTCGGATTTCCTGGACGAGTAGGTCAAATAGCTTCGATTTAGTAACGCGGTAAACTATCTATACTGTTGCTATGTAAGCAAAGCGATACTTGTGCGACCAACAGGCACAGCGGTCAGCCGACCGCCAAGACCCGTTGTTCTGCCTAGTCAGTGACACTACTGACGGTGCCGACCCTTTGGGCCGACGTTAATACAGGGGAAAACTCACTATCAACCGTATTAATTGTTTGTCTTCGAAGGAGACCCGTGATGAAAAAGTCTCTACTTGCGATGATTCTCGTCGCTGCTTCGGGCGCCGCCATGGCGAGTAGCGGGAGCGGTGGTTACTGGCAGCATAACCGGGTAGGTGGCATGCCGATGGATAGCAATGCAACCACGATGGCCACCGGTTCCAGCAGTGAAACGCTGATGTCCGATAAGCCGGCTCTGACCGATGAACAGCGTAAGGCTGCTGACAAGAAAGCTGGCGAGGCGATCAAGGCCAATCCGGAAAACTACTATCAGCACTGACCAATCGGCATATAAGGAACTGGCGGGCTACCTGATCATGGTAGCCCGCTTTGTATGGGGGGGAAACGGTTTCTGCACTGCAGCACAGCGCTTGGGCCCGTGCTGGGGCGCAGCAGCAACAACGCCGGCGCGAGGCCGGCGTTGTGATGAGTGGGCGATCAGGCCTGCTTGTTGAAGTTCTTCACGCCTTCAACCAGCTCGTGGGTCGCGTCTTCCAGCGTGCCCCAGCCCTGGATTTTCACCCATTTGCCCTTTTCCAGATCCTTGTAGTGCTCGAAGAAGTGCACCATCTGGTCGCGCAGCAACTGCGGCAGGTCTTCCAGCTTCTGGATGTCCTTGTACATCGGGCACAGCTTCTCGACCGGCACAGCCACCAGCTTGGCGTCGACGCCGCCGTCGTCTTCCATCTTCAACAGACCCAGTGCACGGCAGCGCACCACGACGCCCGGCGGCAGGCCGAACGGGGTCACCACTAGCACGTCGACCGGATCGCCGTCGCCGGACAGGGTGTTCGGTACGAAGCCGTAGTTGGCCGGGTACATCATCGAGGTACCCATGAAGCGGTCAACGAAGATCGCGCCGGAGTCCTTGTCGAATTCGTACTTGATCGGTGCGCTGTTGGCGGTGATTTCGATCACGACGTTGAAGTCGTTCGGCATGTCCTTGCCCGGGGCGATACGGTCGAGATTCATCGGGGATGTCCTCTTGCTCAATTAGTTGTCTGAAAACCTGCCGATTATATCAGCAAGCGGCAGCGGCCCAAGGCGTGGGCGGGTATAATCGCCGGGAAAAATTGCCGATGGGTGGTCCATGTTGCTCGATTCCCTGATTACCGAATTCGACCGCGGCCTGCGCACGCTTTTTGCGTCTGCCGCGAGTAGCCGTGCACATCCGGACGCGGCACTGCCGGAGTCGGAGTTGTCCGACGCCGAGAAGCAGCATGCGCTAGGCCTGATGCGTGTCAATCACTGCGGCGAGGTGTGCGCCCAGGCGCTCTACCAGGGGCAGGCGCTGACGGCGCGCGACCCGGCGGCGCGCGAGGCGCTGAAGCAGGCGGCGTTCGAAGAGGTCGAGCACCTGGCGTGGACCGAACAGCGCATTCATGAACTGGGCGGACGAACTAGCCTGCTCAACCCACTGTGGTACACCGGTTCGCTGGCGATGGGCGTGGCCGCCGGCCTGCTCGGCGACAGGTGGAACCTGGGTTTCCTGGAGGAAACCGAACACCAGGTCGCGGCGCATCTCGACAGCCATCTGGAACAATTGCCCGAGCAGGATGCCAAGAGCCGCGCCATCGTCGAGCAGATGCGCGATGACGAGGTGAAGCATGCCGAGATGGCTCACGAACAGGGCGCGGCCAAGCTGCCGCTGCCGGTGCGCGGCATGATGACGCTGACGGCGAAGTTGATGACCGGGGCAAGCTACCGGATCTGAGCCGGCATCAGCCTGTTGCAGCATCAAAGAAACGGCCCGACCGCGTATCTGTGCGGTCGGGCCGTTGTCGTTGGCCGAAGCCCTATTGGGCGGCGACTTGCTGGCTTTGTTGCAGCGCCAGCGCACCAACCAGCCGGCGCTGTTCCTGCGGGGTGAACCGCTGCTGCAGGGTGGCGAGCGCCTGGGCGCGCGCGTCGGCAGACAGGCTCGAGTCGGCGTCGAGTGCGGCGGCGGCCTGTCGGTAGCTGCTCAGGCGTTGCTGCCAGCCCTGTTCGCTGCGGTCGAGTTCGGCCAACCTTTCTGCTACGGCTTGGCCGAACTCGCTGGCGCGCTGTCGGTAGATGTCGTCCTCGCTGGCACCCTGCGCGCGCAGTGCGGCGGCCTGCTGCGCCATCAACAAGTGCTGCACCGGCGCCTGCCGGGCGGCCCGCTCACCCGGCGGCAAGCGGCTGTCGAGTTCGGCCAACAGGCGCTGTCGTTCGGCACCGGAGAGGCCGGGGCGTTGCTGGAGCTCTAGCCGAGCCAGCATCGCTTCGTCCTCGTCCTGTTCGGCGCCAAACAGGCCGCGGGCGTCGGCGGCATCGAAGAAGCGTAGTCGCAGTGTAGCGCGGGCATCGAGGCTGGCGCGCACCTGCCGCGCGTCGAGCTGGCCATTGCCGCCCGGAGTCGTCAGCGTTGCCAATGCGCGCCGATATTCGACATAGCGACCGAACAGTAGCAGCGCCTGCTGCCGGGCAGCGGCGGGCAGGCCCGCCTGAGCCAGTTGCTGCTCGAGCTGCCGACGGAGCCAGGTCAGGTCGGGGGGCGTGGCGAGGTTGAGCAGGTAGTCGAAGCGAGCCCGCAGCGCCGAATCGACACGCAGTTGCTGCTGTCCGTCGAGGGCGAAGGCGCCGTCGGCGGCCACAGGCTTATCCCAGGAGGGCGATTGCGTCGCTTCGGCCAAGCTGGCCGGCTCGGTGGGGCGTTGCAGCCACCAGGTGCCAGCCACTAGCCCCGCCGCGACGGCGCCCATCAGCGCCCAGCGCAGCGGACGATTCACAGATTGACTCATAGCCCTTGCTGCTGCAGCCGGTTGGCGTGCTGGCGGAACAGTGTCACCGGGTCTGTCTCGAACAGGTCGGTCAGGCCGAAGGCCTGGTTCACCTCGTCGAGATGGTTCATCCGGTAGTTGTCGCGGATCACCCGCCCCAGGTGGCTGGAGCAGGCGCTGACCAGGCCGTCGTTCGGCTCGCCGGCGAAGACCAGCGAGGTCAGGCCGAGCAGCGGGTCGCTCGGGTCGAGCAGGTTGGTGAGCGGCTTGGTGCCGCTCCACGAGTAGTAGCGCACTCCGTTGACCACTTCGTCGCCGTTGCCGCAGGCGGTCTTGGGCAGTCCCTCCGGATACTTGGCGTTGAAGGCGCGGGTACCGGTGGTGGTCAGCGCGTCGAGCGCGGCGATGTTGTTTTGCGGCAGGCCGGTGCCGCCGGAACCGAGGTTGATCAGCGCGACCAGCGCGTTGGCGGCCTGCGCGGCGATTGCCTCTGACACGCTGCCCGGCGGCAGGGTGCCGCGTACCGCGTCGGCGACCTTGCTGCCGTCGTTGACGCCGCCGATCGAGGTGGCCGAGGCGACCAGATCTGGGCGCACCGAGGCGACGTAGCGGATGGTCGGGCCGCCCTGGCTGTGGCCGATCAGATTGACCTTGGCAGCGCCGGTCAGCGCCAGGATTTGCTGCACCTGAGCAAGCAGCTGTTCGCCGCGTGCCTCGTTGCTATTGGTGGCCGACACCTGGGCGACGAAGACCTTGGCGCCGCTGCGCTGCAGTTCGGCTGGGATGCGATAGAAGTAGTCGACGCCGAACAGCTTGTCGAAGCCGAGCAGGCCGTGCACTAGCACGATCGGGTAGCGGGTCTGCGTATAGGTGTCGTCGGCGCGTGCCTGCCAGGCGGCAACGGTGACAAGCAGCGCCAGAAGGACGCGGGTGAGGGTGCGCATGCTGGGTTCTCCTTTGATGTTGTCTTTGTTGTGTCCGTTTAGAATTCAAACTCCAAACGTATGTTCGTTTTATTTTTGGTCGGCAGCGCTGTCAAGAAAACAATCACTTGTCATTAAGAGGGTTCGCCAGGCTTGGCCGACATACCGAGCGGGTGGGCGCAAAAAAAGGGCCGAACGGCCCCTGGTGGGTGTGGCGCTTACGCCTCAGAAGAATAGCCCGCCGATCAGCACAAAGGTCGGCAGCAGGATGGCGCCGGACCAGGCCAGATAGCCGAAGAAGCTCGGCATCGCCACGCCGCGTTCCTCGGCGATCGCCTTGACCATGAAGTTGGGCGCGTTGCCGATGTAGCTGTTGGCGCCCATGAACACCGCGCCGGCCGAGATCGCCGTCAGCGTGACCGCGCCGGTCGTCATCAGCTGTTGGGCGTCGCCGCCGGCCAGATTGAAGAACACCAGATAGGTCGGGGCATTGTCGAGGAAGCTCGACAGCGCGCCGGTGAGCCAGAAGTAGGCGAGCGGGTTGGCCGAACCGTCCGGGTGCTTGACCAACGCCACCAGCGGCGCGAACGGGCCGGCGGCGCCGGCCTTCAGCATCGCCAGCACCGGGATCATGGTGACGAAGATGGCGGCGAACAGCTTGGCCACCTCCTGCATCGGCCCCCAGTTGAAGACATTGGCGGTGCGGCAACGGCCCGGCGTCAGGCTGAGCGACAGCAGCGTCGCCGCCAGCAGCAGGCCGTCGCGCAGCACGTCCTGCAGTTGCACTTCCAGCCCGGCCAGCTGCCAGCTGATGCCCGGATGCCAGGCGCCGGACAGCAGCACCGCGCCGACGATGACGCCGAGCAGGGCCAGGTTGACCTTGCCCTCCAGCGTGACGCGCGAGTCGGGCGTCGGGTCGGGCAGCGGCGGCAGCTCGTCCTCCTTGTGGTAGTAGTGGCGGTCGACCAGGTAGAACAACGCCAAGAGCAGCACGCTGGCCACCGCCATCGGCGGCAACAGGTGAGCGGCGGTCCAGCCGAAGCTGACGCCCTTCAGGAAGCCGAGGAACAGCGGCGGGTCGCCCAGCGGGGTGAGCGAGCCGCCGATATTGGCGACCAGGAAGATGAAGAACACCACCACGTGGGTCTTGTAGCGGCGGTTGTCATTGGCGCGCAGCAGCGGCCGGATCAGCAGCATCGCCGCGCCAGTGGTGCCGGTGAGGCTGGCCAGCAGGGTGCCGATGGCGAGCAGGCGGGTGTTGGTGCCGGGCGAGCCGTGCAGATTGCCGCGCACGTACAGGCCGCCCGCGACGGTGAACAGCGCCACCAGCAGAATGATGAAGGGCAGGTATTCGAGCAAGAGGGTGTGCAGCAGTGCGTGGCCGAGCTCGGCGGCGCCGTGGGCGAGGCCGAACGGAATCAACAGCGCCAGCGCCCAGCCGGCGGCGATCTTGCCGAAGTGGTGGTGCCATAGCTTGGGCAGGATCAGCGGCAACAGCGCGATCGACAGCAGCAGGCCCGCGAAGGGCAGGGCGTAGAGCGGCGACAGCGCGGCGCCGTCGACGTTGGCCGAAGCGAGTGGCGCGGCCAATAGCAGCGGCAGTCCCGCGGCGAGGGTTCTGGAGGTCATGACGGATTCTGTTATGGCGCCGTTGACGAACCCTGACTGCTGCAGTGGTGCGACGAGGTGGGCCGCGCACCGGATGGGCGTGGCGGTTCGGGTTCGTGGCGGCGCTGGATGAAAACGGCCGGCATCTGTGACCGGTCCGACGGCGCGAAAAGCAAAACCGGAAGGCATCGTCAGATGGCTTCCGGTCGGGTGCGGCCGTAGGGCTAATCTTACTCGCTTATCGCGGCGCCTTGCAGTGCCAGCGTGCCGCTGCGGCCGGGGATCTCGCCCATTTCGACGCGGCAGCGCGGCAGGTTGGCCGCATCGAGCGCGGCGAACTGCTCGGCGGTCGAGACGAGCTTGTAACCCTGCGCCTTCCAGCCGGCCAACAGGCGGTCGAAGGTGGCCAGCAGCTTCATGCCTTCCAGCTCGGCGTGCAGGGTATAGACGTGGCCGTGCGTGCTCGGCGCGGCGGTGATAGCCAGCAGGTGTTCGTGCACATTGTCGGCGGTCCAGCCGTCGATGCCGATCAGCTCGTCGAGCGTCGGCAAGGTGCTGGGCAGCTGCGGTACGCCAAGGTCGCGGCCCTGGGCGTCGACCGGTTGGAACGGATATTCGCCGCGGCCGTCCGAAGCGTAGTCGAGGCCGAATTCCTTCTGCAGCGCGTAGGCCGCCTCGTTCATCTGCCAGCCGGCCGCGCCGTGGGTGCGCGGCGGGGTGCCGAAGATCTCGGTGAAACGCTGCACCGCCTTCTGCATCTCGGCACGGGTCCAGGCGGCGTCCTTGCCGGCGACGTAGTCCTGCCACTTGATGTGGTCCCAGGTGTGGATGCCGACCTCGAAGCCGTCGTCGCGCACCGAGCGCAGCAGCGCTGCCTCGCGTCGGCCGATGTCCGGGCCGGGCAACAGCGTGCCGTACAGCAGGGTGCGGATGCCGTAGTGCTCGACCACCGAGGTGCGCGACACCTTGGACAGGAAGCCGGGGCGGAACACCCGCTTGATCGCGCGGCCGGTGTGGTCCGGGCCGAGGCTGAACAGGAAGGTGGCGCCGGCTTGATGGCGCTTGAGGATCTCGACCAGCTGCGGCACGCCCTCGCGGGTGCCGCGCCAGGTGTCGACGTCGATCTTGAGCGCGAGTGTTTTCATGGCAGGCTGCTTCGGAAGGTAGGGGAAAAGACGGTGTGCCGCGGCGTCACAGGCAAAAGCACGGACAGGTCAGCGACCGTGGTCTTGCGTGTGGGGCTGCGGGCCCCACGAGTGCGGCGGCAGGCCGGGCGGCCCGCCGCGGCACAGCGGACTTACTGCGACAGGTCGCGCGACGCTACCACTTGATCGCGGTAGTAGTCGTAGATGCCTTTCAGTGCGTCGGCCATTACAACGGTCGGCGCCCAGTCCAGATCGGTCTTGGTGTTGTCGATCTTCGGCACGCGGTTCTGCACGTCCTGGTAGCCCTTGCCGTAGTAGGCGCCCGAGGTGGTTTCCTCGACCTTCACCTTGTCGGCGTTGAGCTGGTATTCCGGGTAGACGCGCGCCAGGTCCAGCATCATCTGGGCCAGTTCGCGGATCGAGAAGTTGTTGCTCGGGTTGCCGATGTTGTAGATCTGGCCCGATGCCTTGCCGTCCTTGTTCTCGATGATCTTCATCAGCGCGGCGATGCCGTCGTCCACGTAGGTGAACGCGCGCTTCTGGTGGCCGCCGTCGACCAGCTTGATGGTCTCACCTCGCACGATGTGGCCCAGGAACTGGGTGATCACGCGGCTGGAGCCTTCCTTCGGGGTGTTGATGTTGTCCAGACCGCCGCCGATCCAGTTGAACGGGCGGAACAGGGTGTAGTTGAGGCCCTGATCCATGCCGTAGGCGTGGATGACGCGGTCCATCAGCTGCTTGGAGCAGGAGTAGATCCAGCGCGGCTTGTTGATCGGGCCGCAGATCAGCTCGGAGTTGTCCGGGTCGAACTCTTCGTCGTGGCACATGCCGTACACCTCGGAGGTGGACGGGAACACCAGGTGCTTCTTGTACTGCACACACTGACGCACGATCGGCAGGTTGGCTTCGAAGTCCAGCTCGAACACGCGCAGCGGGTTGTTCACGTAGGTGGACGGGGTAGCAATGGCGACCAGCGGCAGCACCACGTCGCACTTCTTCACGTGGTATTCGATCCATTCCTTGTTGATGGTGATGTCACCCTCGAAGAAATGGAAGCGCGGGTGGTCCATCCACTCGGCTACGCGGTCGGCATGCATGTCCATGCCGTAGATTTCCCAGTCGGTGTTATCGATGATGCTGCGAGTCAGGTGGTGGCCGATGAAGCCGTTCACGCCGAGGATCAGGACTTTTTTCATTGTGTGGGTTTCCTCTGCCGTCGCGACTGGCGACGGAGGTTGAGCTAGTTAAACGTCAATTCTAGAGAGCAATCGGGCCGTTGCCAAAGCGGGTGCGGAACGCCGCGGCATCGAGCGGAGCATCGCCGAGGCTGGCGTCGAGCACGCGCAGCCGGCCACCGTCGGCACAGGCAAGATACAGCGCGTCGGCATCGGCATAGAGTTCGGTGCGCTCGACGGTTCGGCCAACGTTGCCGGCGCGCAGCGTGCGCCAGATCACCACGCGGCCGGCGTCGATATCGCTAAACGCGCCAGGGTAGGGATGGGTGACCGCGCGCACGAAATCGTGCAGCTGCTTGGCGCCGATGCCGGCAGCGATGCGGCCGTCTTCGGCCTTGCGGCCGCCGAAGTAGCCGCCCAGGCTCAGGTCCTGCTCGGTGAAGACGGCGCTGCCGTCGAGCAAGCCCGGCAGGCAGCGCCACAGCACCAGCTCGGCGGCGACGGTGACCTTGTCGAACACCTCCTGCGCGGTGTCGTCCGGCAGGATCGGCACGGCGAACTGGTCGACGATGGCGCCGTTGTCGGGCTTCTCGTTCATCACGTGCAAGGTGGCGCCGGTCTCGGTCTCGCCGTGGATCACCGCCCAGTTGGTCGGCACTCGGCCGCGGTACTTCGGCAGCAGCGAACCGTGCATATTGTACGAGCCGCGCGGCGCCACCTGTAGCAGCGGCGCCTTCAGCATATTGCGGTAGTAGAACGAGAACAGGAAGTCGGGCTTGGCCGCGCGCACCGCCTCGAGCACCTCGGGGGTGTTCGGGTCGTCCGGGGTGATCACCGGGATGCCGTGGCTTTCGGCCAACTTCTGCACGCTGCCGAACCAGATGGTCTCGTTCGGGTTGTCGCGGTGGGTGACCACCAGCGCCACCTCGACGCCGCGGCCGAGCAACGCCGACAGACAGCGTACGCCGACGTTATGGTAGGCGAACACGACGGCACGACTCATGGCTGCTCCTTCTGTTCCAGCACCGCAGAGACCACGTAGCGCGGGCGCTGGCGTACTTCCTGGTAGATGCGGCCGATGTATTCACCCAATAAGCCGATGCCGAACAGCGCGATGCCGATCAGCAGGAAGGCGATCGCGAACAGCGTGAACAGTCCGCCTTCTTCCGGGCCGAGGATGAGTCTGCGCGCGCCCAGGTAGACGACCAAGAAGCCCGACAGCACCGAGATGATGATGCCGATGAACGAGAACATCTGCAGCGGCACCAAGGAAAAGCCGGTCATCAGGTCGAAGTTCAGGCGGATCAGGCTGTACAGCGAGTACTTCGACTCGCCGGCGAAGCGTTCCTCGTGGCCGACGATGACCTCGGTCGGGTTCTGCGAGAACTGGTACGCCAGCGCCGGGATGAAGGTATGCATCTCGTTGCACTGGTTGATGGTGTCGATGATGCGGCGGCTGTAGGCGCGCATCATGCAGCCCTGGTCGGTCATCTTGATCTTGGTGATGCGCTCGCGCAGCCGGTTCATCGCGCGGCTGGCGACGTGGCGCCACCAGCTGTCGTTGCGCTGGCGGCGGATCGAGCCGACGTAGTCGTGGCCCTTGTCCATTTCGGCCAATAGCACGGCGATGTCTTCTGGCGGGTTCTGCAGGTCGGCGTCCAGCGTGACGATGCGCTCGCCACGGCTGTGCTCGAAGCCGGCCAGGATGGCGCGGTGCTGGCCGAAGTTGCCGTTGAACAGCACCACGCGGGTCACGTCGGGGCGCAGGTGGAACTGGTCGGCCAACAGGCGCGGCGATGCGTCGCGGCTGCCGTCGTTGACGAACACCACCTCGTAGCGGATGCCGAGCGCATCGAGCGCCGGATAGAGTCGGTTGAACAGCTCGTTGAGACCGTCTTCTTCGTTGTAAACCGGGATGACGACGGAAAGATCGATGGGGGAGGTCATGGGGCTCCGTTATTTCAATGCGGGACGCAGCACACGGCTGACTGCCTGGCAGACGCGGATCACATCGGCATCCTGCATCGCCGGGAACAGCGGCAGGGTGACGGTGCGGCGGCCGATGTCTTCGGCGTGCGGGAAGTCGCCTTCGGCAAAGCCCATGGCGCGGAACAGCGTGAACAGGTGCATGGCCGGGTAGTGCACGCCGACGCCGACGCCTTCGGCCTTAAGTGAGTCGATGAACTCGGCGCGCGAGATCGACATCTTGGCCAGCGGCAGCAGCGGCTGGAACATGTGCCAGTTGCTCTGCTCGAAGTCGGCCGGCGGCAGCTCGCAGCCCAGGCTCTTATCGAAGTGTTCGAAGTAGAGGCGGGCCAGCTCGCGGCGGCGTTCGTTGAAGCCGTCGAGCTTCTTCAGCTGATGCAGGCCGATCACCGCGGCGATGTCGGTCATGTTGGCCTTGCCGCCGAGCACGTCGACGTCCATCGTGCCGTCGGCGAAGCGGGTGACGCCCTGCAGGCGCAGCTTCTCGAACAGCCGCGCTTCGTCGTCGTTGTTCAGCACCAGGCAGCCGCCTTCGCCGCTGGTCATGTTCTTGTTGGCGTGGAAGCTGAACGACACCAGGTCGCCGAAGCTGCCGATGGCGCGGCCATTCCAGTTGGCGCCCATCGACTGCGCGGCGTCCTCGATCACGCGCAGACCGTGGCGGCCGGCGATGTCGTAGAGGCGGTCGCGGTCGACCGGCAGGCCGGCCAGATCCACCGGGATGATCGCGCGGGTCTTGGCGGTGATCGCGGCCTCGACCTTGTTAAGGTCGATATTGCGGGTGACCGGATCGGCGTCGACGAACACCGGGGTGGCGCCGACGGTGAGGATCACGTTGGCGGTGGCGGCCCAGCTGAGCGGGCAGGTGATCACCTCGTCGCCCGGCTGCACACCGGCGATGCGCAGCGCCATCTCCAGCGCGGCGGTGGCCGAGGTCACCACCCGCACCGGGCGGCCGCCGACATAGGCGGACAGCGCGGCTTCCAGCTCGCGCGATTTCGGGCCGGTGGTGATCCAGCCGGAACGCAGTACGTCGCCGACGGCGGCGATGGTGTCCTCGTCGATGCTAGGACGGGTAAACGGCAGGAAGTCCATGGGGTTCTTGTCCAAAGGTTGGCCGAAAGGGCTCCGAGCCTGTCCATAATCTTGCTGCGCGGCCCTGATCGGGGCTCATGTGCTGCTCGAAATCCTCATGGACAACCACGTCCACTCCGATTTCTGCGCTGCTCTTCACCCCGCTGAGGGCCGCTCGCTACAGATTCTGAACAGGCTCTCAGCTGCTGCGCGCGACCAAGACTACGCCGATGATGATCACGGCGATGCCGGCCAGGCGCTGCACGGTGACCGCTTCGCCGAACAGCCACCAGGCGAGGCCGGCGTTGACCACGTAGCCGATCGACAGCATCGGGTAGGCGATGCTGACCTCGACGCGCGACAGCGCCATGATCCACACCACTACGCTGATCACGTAGCAGGACAGGCCGCCGATGATCGGCAGATTGGTCGCCAGCGACCAGCCGATCGGCACGATATTGGCCGAGGAGAAGTCGAAGTGGCCGATCTGGCGCACCCCGGCCTTCAGGAACAGCTGGGCGGCGGCGTTGAGCAGCACCCCCAGCAGAATCAATCCGAATTCAATCAGTTTCATGGTTTGACCACGACCACCCGACGCGCGTCCTGATAGACGATCTGCATCGGCAGGCCCTGTTGTTGCAAGTCCTTGTAAGTGTTCGGCGCCATCATCGCCGCCGTGTGCGGGATGGCGCGCCAGCGTTCGGTGAACTGCGCCACCTTCGGCATCCAGCGTGCCGGATCCAGGCCCTGACCGTAGGCGAACTCGTCGACGTAGTTCACCAGCGTCACCTTGCGGTCGAGATAATACGGGAACGACTGCTCATAATAACTCACCGAGAAGATCTGGCTGTCCGGTTTCAGGTAGGGGGTGAGCTTTTCGACCAGCATCTTGCTGCTCTTGAGCTGGCGGCCGTAGCTGTCGTGGCCGAGCGAGGCGGTAGTGACCGACGCGAGGCTGGCGGCGGCGATCAGCGCCACCGCGGCAAGCTTGCGGCCGCTGCCGAGCAGGCGCCAGGCGAACAGCGCCTGCACCAGGAACAGCACCGCGGCCAGCGCCACCGCGTGCGCGAACGGGATCAGTACCTCGAGCGGCGAGTCCGGCGAGGCGAAGTGGCCGGCGAACGGTACGGCGGCCAGCAGGATCAGCCAGAAGGCCATCGGGAACAGCAGGTGGCGCTTGAGTTTCGCCGCGTCGATCTCGATGAAGTAGCGGGCCGCCAACAGCGCCAGCGCCGGGAACATCGGCAGGATGTAGGACGGCAGCTTCGACTTGGAGATGCTGAAGAACACGAACACGAACACCGACCAGATCAACAGCAGGCGCAGCGGCTGGAAAGCCTTGCCCGGTTCGCGGCGCAGGCCGGTGTTGAGCATCGCCGGCAACAGCGTGGTCCACGGCAGCAGGCCGACGATCAGCACCGGCACGAAGTAGTAGAGTGGGCCGGTGCGCTTGGCTTCGGTGGTGAGGAAGCGCTGGAAGTGCTCGCGGATGAAGAAGAAGTCGAAGAAGCCCGGGTTCTTCAGCGACACCGCCACGAACCACGGCGCGGTCAGCGCGAAGAACAGCACCAGGCCGCTTGCCCAGTGCATGCGGCGCCAGAAGGTCCATTGCCAGGTGGTCAGGCTGTACAGCACCAGCGTGGCGCCCGGAATCACCAGGCCGACCAGACCCTTGGACAGCGTGGCACCGGCCATCGCCGCCCAGGTCAGCCACATCGCGTTGCGCCGCTCGGTGTCGCTTGCCTCATCGCGTTGCGCCACCAGGAAGCCGCACAGCGCCACGGTCAGGAAGAAGGTCAGCCCCATATCCAACGTCAGGAAGTGGCTGTTGCCGATGATCCAGGTGCTGCCGGCGGCGGTCAGCGCCGCGAACAGGCCGGCTTGCTCGCCCCACAGGCGGCGGCCGGTGATACCGACCGCGACCACGGTCAGGAAGCCGGTCAGTCCCGGCCAGAAACGGGCGGCGAATTCGTTGATGCCGAACACCGCGAAGCTGAGTGCCCCCATCCAGTACTGCAGGATCGGCTTCTCGAAATAGAGGAAGCCGTTCAGGTGCGGCGTCAACCAGTCGCCGCCTTGCAGCATTTCCAGCGAGATCGAGGCGTAGCGGCCCTCGTCGGGGTGGATCAGCGCGCGGTAGCCGAGCGAGCCGAACCAGACGACGGCAAGCGCCAGCCAGCCCAGCAGCACCCAGGCGCTGCGAGGTCGGTCAGAGACGGAAGAGGCAGGACGGTGGTGTTCGTTCATCGGGAATGGGATCGGGTTGGGGACGAAAGGTTCAGAGCCTATGCGGTGAAGCTTAGGACAAGCTTACGCCGCCAGCATTGCCGGGGCGCCGGGCATCATCGCACAGCCGCCGCCGGCGCAGAATCCCCCGCATGTAGCGATTTTGTTACCGCGCGGGGCAGTCGTGCTAAGCTCGGCGGCCGCGATTATACCAGCAAGCGCTTTGCGCACCTGTTTTAGGAGTTTTCATGCTGACGCTCACCCATTCCGACCTCGACACGCTCAGCGGCAATGCCGCCGCCGCGCCGCGCCTGCGAGCCAACCGCAACTTCCACGCCGAGCTGTCGGCACCGGTGCAGCGCCTGGCGATCGCGATGGAGCCGGGCACCTATGTGCGTCCGCACCGCCACAGCCACAGCTGGGAGCTCTTGACCGTGTTGAAGGGCTCGTTCGAAGTGATCATCTTCGACGAGGCCGGCGTGGTGAGCGAGCGCATTCTGCTCGGCAAGGAAGCACGCGTGCTGGAAATGCCGGCGAACACCTGGCACTCGGTGCAGTCCTGTGAGCCGGGCAGCGTGGTGTTCGAGGTGAAGCTCGGGCCGTACGCGCCGTTGACCGAGGAAAACCTGGCGGCCTGGTCGCCGGCCGAGGGCGATGCCGCCGTCGCCGACCTGATGGCGTTCATGCGCGTGGCCAAGGTCGGCGAGCGCTACGCGCCGGCCTGATTGCCTGAGCTGCCCGTTCGGCCAACGTTGGCCGAAACAGAAAACCGGCCCCGAGGGGCCGGTTTTTCATTGCGCGCTCGCGCTCAGTATTCCAGCTTCAGGCTGACGGTGATGTTGCGGCCCGGCGCGGTGTACAGGTTCTTGACCGGGCTGCTGTCGAGCACGCCGCGGACATTCGACCATTCCCAGTATTTGCGGTCGGTGAGGTTGTAGATGCCGGCGTTGATGCTGACGTACTTGTTGAGCTTGACGCCGCCGATCAGGTCGAACACCACCGACGAGCCCGGCAGGAAGGCCGCCTTGCCGCTGTAATCGCTGGAGAGATCGACGTCGCCGCCTTTCTTGGCCAGACGGTAGGTGGCGAACGCTTCGGTGAACCAGCGCTCGTCGCTGTCGTAGCGGGCACCGATCGAGGCGGTGATCGGGTTGACGCTGTTGAGCGGCACGTCCTGACCCTTCTCGTCCTGCACCGTGCCATGGGCGTAGGCGGCGGCGGCGCGGAACGAGAGACCGTTGTCGAACCTCCAGTCCACCCGGCCTTCCAGGCCATGAATGTCGGCGCGGGCATTGTTGATGTACTGGAACACCGACGGGTTGGAAGGCGTCATATTGCCGCTGACGATGACCTGATTGATGAAGTCCTTGTAGCGGCCCTGGTAGGCGGCGACCGCATAGTTGATCAGGCTGTGGTCGGCCAGCAGTTTGCCCTTCAGCCCCAACTCGACGGTATCGCTGGTCTCCGGCTTCAGATTCGGGTTGCCGATGCTGGTGTAGCCCTGCGCCGGGTTGCCGAAGCTGTTGTTGACCTGGTCGGGGGTCGGAGCGCGGAAGCCGTGGGCGTACTGGGCGTAGGCCGACAGGGATGGCATGAACTCGTACATCACCGCCAGGCGCGGCGACAGTTCGCCCTTGCTCTGCTCGACCAGCACCCCCTTGTACAGCGGGCTGGCCTTGGCGTTCAGGCTGTAGTTGTCGTAGCGCAGCCCCGGCGTGACGGTCAGGCTGCCTACGTTGATCGCATCCTGCAGGTAGACGCCCAGCTGGTCATAGTCGGTATCCGGGAAATACTGGTTCGGGAAGCCCGACGAGGACACGCCACCGCCTTCGCTCAGCCCGGAAATCTTGGTCTGGCTGATGTCGAAGCCGTAGATCAGACCATGGCGTAGCGCTCCGGTGGTGAACGCGCTATCGGCCTGCAGCGAGCCGCCGACCGACTTTTCCTCGTAGGTCCCCTGGCGCCAGCGGCTGGTGTTGTTGTTGCGGTTTTCCAGGCTGTACTGGACGGTCTTCGAGTCCTGCACGTAGACGAGCGCATGCAGTTTCTGCAGCCATGGGCTGGCGTCGTTGTCGTAGTCGTAATCGAAGCTGGCGCGGTTCTGCTCGCCCTTGTTGCTGTCGTTCAGATTCTTGACCGAGGTCGGCGCCGCGCCGCCCTGGGCATTGAGCACCCGGGTATCCTGGTGACTATTGACCGACTCGACGCTCAGCTTGAAGGCGTTGACCGCATCCGGGGTGTAGCGCAACTTGGCGAGCACCGAGTCCGAGCGGTTGTTCTGCGGGTTCGGGGTGTCGCGCAGGGTGCTTGCCGAATTGTTGCTGCCCATGTTCTGGGTTTCTTCGCCGTTGCGCCAGGTGCCGACCACCATCGCCTGCCAGGTCTCGTTGCCGACCGCGGCGGTGCCGCTGGTTTCCCAGCTCTGGTCGACCGAGCGGTAGGTTTCCTTCAGCGAGAAGTACTGCTTGCGGCCGTCTTTCAGGAAGTCCTGCGGATCCTTGGTGATGAAGTTCAGTGCGCCGGTCAAACCGTCGCTGCCGTACAGCGTCGAGGCCGGGCCACGCAGGATTTCCAGGCGCTTGAGTTCTTCCGGGTCGGTGAAGTCGCCGCGGCCGGACTGCTGTGGACCGTAGCTGAAGCCATAGGGCTGGCGGATGCCGTCCTTCATCAACAGCACGCGGTTGCCGTCCAGACCGCGGATGTTGACGCTGCTGTTGCTGCCCTTGCCGCCGCCCTGCGCCGCGCTGGTCCCGCGATACGGCGTGGTGGTCACGGTGACGCCCGGCTCGAAGCGCAGCAGGTCTTTCAGGTCGCGCGGCATCTGCTCGTCGATGTCCTGAGCGGTGATCACCGAGATACTGGCCGGCGTCTTGTTCAGCGCGGTTTCGGTGCGCGTGGCGGTGACGCTGACCGTGTCGAGTTCGGCGCCGCCCTTGGACTGGCTGTCGGCGGCGTTGGCATTGCTGGCGAGCACGCCGACGAGCGCGGCGCAGAGCGGGGTAAGGCGGTGTGGGTGGCGCAAGGTAAGTCTCCGAGTCTCCAATGATCTGCAATGGCTGGCTCGGAAACCGCGGGGTACCTGGCTGGCTGTTCACTCCGTTCTAAAAACCTGTTCACGATCTGCTGCACTCGGGTGATCCTGTGTTGAAATGCCACTCAAAATGCTCATGTACTCTGTGTACATTCCGCTTTTTCGCGTCATTTCGCCTTGGCTGACCCTTCGTTCGCGAGATCGTAAACAGGTTCTAGGGCCGGTGTGTTGTGATTAATTAAGAATAATAATCATTAACAATTGATTTTAGAGAAAGAGGAACTCGGCCGTCAAGGGGCCGTGCGGCGAAACGGGCGGGATGAGGATGCCGTGTCGGCCCGGATCGGTAGCTGCTCGCGCACCCCATCGCTAGCCATGTCGTCCTGTTCGGCCAAGGTTCTGGGCACCGCGCCGACGTCCTTGATGATCGGGGGCTGAATGCCTTCGGCTGGCTCGTCGATATGCGTCGCGAAGCGGACGTCATGCAGGCTGGTACAGCCGGCCGGGATTGCATGGCATCAGCGCGAAGTTGGATGGGGAGGGCGGTGCCTTAACTGGCTGCCGGCAGCGTCAGTGCGACCAGCAGGCCGCCGCCGGGAGGCTCGTTGAGCGTGACGTCGGCGCCGTGCACCCGGGCGATCTCGGCGACGATGGCAAGGCCCAGGCCGCAGCCCTCGTTGTCGCTGACATGTTCGCCGCGGTAGAAGCGCTCGAACACGCGCTGCCGTTCAGCCACGGGGATGCCCGGGCCGTTGTCCTGTACCGACAGGCACCAGCCGGCATCGCCCGGGCCGACGGCGACGGTGACCACGCCGCCCACCGGGCTGTAGCGGATCGCATTGTCGATCAGGTTGGACATGAGCTCGCGCAGCAGCAGCGGCTGGCCGCTGAGCTGGGCATGCTCGGCGCCCTCGTAGCCGAGGTCGATCTGCTTGGCCAGCGCCGTCGCGATGAAGTCGCCGCAGACCTCGCGGGCGAGCCGTGCCAGGTCGAACGGCGCAGCCGGCTGCTGTGCCTGCCACGGTTCGGCGCGCGACAGCGCCAAGAGTTGGTTGGCGAGACGAATCGCCTGGTCGGTGCTGCGCACCAGCGCAGCCAGGCCCTCGTCGCGCCGCGCGCCGTCCGGCTCGCGTGCGGTCAGCTCGGCCTGGGTCTTCAGCAGCGTCAGCGGTGTGCGTAGCTGGTGGGCGGCGTCGGCGACGAAGCGCTGCCGAGCGTCGAGCTGTTCCTCGAGCTTTTCCAGCGTCTGATTCAGCGCGCGTGCCAGCGGCTGCAGCTCGGATTGCACCGCGTTCTCGTCCAGGCGCAGCGCCGGGTCGCCGCCGCGCTCGTTCAGCGTTCGGCCAACCTCGCGTAGCGGCCGCAGCACCTGGTGGATGCCGATGCTGGTGAACAGTACCACCGCCAGCGCCAGCAGCAATTGCTGCAGCAGCGAGTCGCGCTGCAGCTGCAACGCGAGCGCCTGGCGCGCGCTGGTGGTCTCGCCGACCTGCACCAGCATCTGGCGGTGCGCGCCGCCGTAGTAGAGCGGGAAACTGTACGCCGCGACGCGTAGCGACTCGCCGCGGTAGTGGGTGTCGTAGAAGGCCAGCTCGCCGCTGGCGGGCAGGGGGCTAGGCAGCGGCAGGTCGTGGTAGCCGGTGATGGTGCTGGCGCCGGCGAAGCCGACCCGGTAGAACACCCGGTCCTGGAAGTTGGGGTCGAACATCTCCAGCGCCGCCACCGGGATGTCGACCACCAGCTCGCCGCCCTCGACGGTGACCCGTTCGGCGATGCTGCGCGCCGACGCCTGCAGCGTGCGGTCGAAGGCACGGTCGGCCGAAGCGCGCGCATTGCTGCTGGCGAGCCAGCCGTTGATCAGCACCAGCGGGATTAGCGGCAGCACGATCCACACCAAGAGCTGGCGCAGCAGGCTAGGCTGCATCGTCCGCGTCCAACAGATATCCCAGGCCGCGCAGTGTGGCGATGCGCACGCCGCTGCCGGTCAGTTTCTTCCTCAGGCGATGCACGTAGATTTCCATTGCGTCCGGGCTCAGGTCCTGGTCGAGCCGGACGATCTGTTCGGCCAGGGTGTCCTTGGTCACCGGCTTGCCCTGGCGGTACAGCAGTACCTCCAGCACCGCCAGCTCGCGCGGGGTCAGCGCCAGCGCCTCGCCGGCCACCGTCACCCGACGCGCCTGCGGCTCGAACAGCAGCCGGCCACAGGCCAGCGGCCCGGCCTCGCGTCCTTGCGAGCGGCGCAGCAGCGCGCGGGTGCGCGCCTCCAGTTCGGCCAACTCGAACGGCTTGCCCAGATAGTCGTCGGCGCCCAGGTCCAGCCCCTGCACCCTGTCGTCGATGCCGCTTTGCGCGGTCAGTACCAGCACCGGCACGCGGTTGCCACGGCGGCGCAGCCGCTTCAGCACCTCGAAGCCGTCCATGCGCGGCAGGCCGATGTCGAGGATCACCAGCGCGTACGGCTCGAAGGCCAGCAGCTGGTCGGCCTCGACGCCGTCGCGGGCGAGGTCGACCGCGTGGCCGGCGGCGGTGAGGGCACGGCCGAGCCAGTCGGCCAGCTCCGGATTGTCTTCGACGAGTAACAGGCGCATGACAGTTTCTTGAAAGCGATTTGAAAGCTGAAGGTCCGAGAATGCTAACACCGACTAGCCCGAGTGTTGGACCGATGAGATCGATAGCCCGTTTCGCCCGTTTCGCCCGTTTGCTGTTGTGCCTGGCCTGTAGCCTGCCGGCGATTGCCGGCGATGCCTACCCGGCGGGCTACGCGCGGCTGGTCGACTCGGCCCGCCGCGAAGGCGCGCTGACCATCTATTCCACCACCGACGCGCAGGCAATCGGCCCGCTGTTGGCCGGTTTCCGCCAGCGTTATCCCTTCCTGCGCGTCGACTATCGCGACCTGAACAGCGCCGAGCTGTACCGCCAGCTGCGCGGCGAGGTCGATGCTGGGCACGGTGTCGCCGACATCGCCTGGAGCTCGGCGATGGACCTGCAGGCGAAGCTGGTCAACGACGGCTATGCGCAGCGCTATTCGTCCCCGGAACGCAATGCGCTGCCCGACTGGGCGCGCTGGCGCGACGAGACCTACGGCACCACCTTCGAGCCGGTGGTGTTCGCCTGGGACCGGCACGCGATGAGCGACCGCCAGGCGCCGCATACCCACGCCGAGTTGCGCCGCCAGCTCGCCGCTCACCACGAATGGACGCTGACAGGCTACAACATCGAGGGTTCGGCGGTCGGCTACCTGCTGCTGACCCAGGACGCGCGTTACAACCCGGAGTTCTGGGATCTCGCCCAAGCGCTCGGCCCGGCGCTGCGACTGCGCGAGGAGCAGAGCCGCACCATGGCGTTGCAGCTCGGTCACGGCTCGGCGCAGTTCGGCTACAACCTGCTCGGGCCGTACACCGCCGAGCTCGCCCGCTCCAATCCGCGCATCGGCTGGCGCGTGCCGGAGGACTATGCGCTGGTGGTGTCGCGTCTGACCCTGATCAGCCGGCTGGCGCCGCATCCGAATGCGGCACGGCTGTGGACCGATTACCTGCTGTCGGCCGAAGGCCAGCAGAAGCTCGCCGATGCCACCGGCCTGCCACCGATTCGCACCGGCCTGCCGCGCCGGCTGGACGGGGTGTCGCTCGATGCCCGCTCCAGCCAGTGGCGGCCGATCCAGGTCGGCAGCGGCCTGCTGGTCTACCTCGACAGCGCCAAACAGGGCCTGTTCCTCAGGCGCTGGCGCGACCTGGCCTTCAATCCGCCGCACTGACGCCGGGGCATTCCATCACCAGCGCCCGACGAGGCGCGTGCTTCACCCACACCAATAACAACGACCCACTACAAAGGATTCCACGGATGTTGGCCGAACTGCTGTCCCTATTACTGATGCTGATCGTCATCCTGGTCGCCGCCGAGGTGTTCACCAACGCGCTCGAACACCTCGGCGACAAGCTGAAGATCTCCGAAGGCGTCACCGGCTCGCTGTTCGCCGCGGTCGGCACCGCCTTGCCGGAAACGCTGGTGCCTATCCTGGCAATCTTCGGCGGCACCGCCAGCGGCAACGTCCAGACCAGTCACGAGATCGGCGTCGGTGCGATCCTGGGCGCGCCCCTGATGCTCTCGACGCTGTCGGTGTGCCTGATGACCCTGTTCGCCTGGAAGCAGCGCGGCGGGCAGGGCGGTTTCCGCCCGGAGAAGAGCGGCTTCGTGCGCGACCTCAACACCTTCCTGATCGCGTTCGCGCTGGCCGCGGTGGCGATGTTCATCCCGCACGAGTACGGCTTCGGCCGCGTGCTGATCAGCGCCGCGCTGGTGCTCTTGTACTTCGTCTACGTGATGCAGACGCTGCGCGCGTCGGCTTCGCTGGTCGACGACGGCCACGCCACCGAGGCCGACTCGCCGATGTTCCTCGCCAAGTTCGGCCTGCCGACCAACTGGGCGACCATCCTGCTGCAGCTAGGTGGCGGCCTGGCGCTGCTGGTGTACGGTGCGCACGGCTTCATCCAGCACGTCGACACTACCGCGCAGCTGCTCGGCGTGTCGGCGCTGCTCTTGTCGCTGATGATCGTGCCGATCGCCACCGAGCTGCCGGAAAAGATCAATTCCATCCTGTGGATCCGCAAGCACAAGGACACGCTGGCCTTCGGCAACATCACCGGCGCGATGGTGTTCCAGGGCACCTTGCTGCCGGCGATCGGCATCGCGCTGACGCCGTGGAACCCGCAGACCGAGGTGCTGGCCGGCGTGCTGATCACCTTCATTGCCGCCGCCTGGCTGCGCCTGTTCGCCCACCGCCTGAAGGTCTGGCATCTGCTGGTCAACGGCGGGCTGTATGCCGGTTATCTGGCGATCAGCCTGTCTTGAATTCGAAAAGCAATTAACCCGTCTTCAAAGCGTCGCGAGCTGGTGTCAGCTCGGGGCGGACAGCGCGCAGGAACCGGAATGTACCGGGAGTACATGAGGATTCCGAGCACTGCCCAACCCGAGATCACACCCGCGCAGCAGCTTTGAGGGTGGGTTTGGTAGTACCCCACAACAAAAGACTTACAGAGGAGAAACCCCATGAAACTTACCAAACTGCTGCTCGCCGGCTTGATCACCGCGCTTCCGCTGTCGGCGCTGGCCCAGGTCGACCAGTTCAAGATCATGGCGCCGGCCAACCCGGGCGGCGGCTGGGACACCATCGCCCGCACGCTGGGTGATGCGCTGCGTGCTTCCGGCCAGGCCAAGAATGTGGTGGTAGAGAACAAGGCCGGCGCCGGCGGCACCATCGGTATGGCGCAGTTCATCAACACCGACCGCGGTAACCCGCACGCGCTGTTGGTGGCCGGCGCGATCACCGTCGGTTCGATCGAGACCAACAAGTCGCCGGTCAACTTCGGCATGGTGACGCCGGTGGCGCGGCTGATGGGCGAGTACAACGTGTTGGTGGTGCCGGCAGCGTCGCCGTACAAGACCATCAACGAGTTGATGGCCGCCTACAAGGCCAAGCCGGGCAGCGTCAGCTTCGGCGGCGGTTCGGCCGGCGGTATCGACCACATCATGGCCTCGCAGCTGTCCGAGAAGGTCGGCGTCGATCCGGCCAAGCTCAACTACATCCCGTTTGCCGGCGGCGGCGAGGGCAAGGCGGCGGTGCTCGGCGGTCAGTTGGCCGCCTACATCAGCGGCTACGGCGAGCTGGCCGACCTGATCAAGGCCGGCAAGGTGCGCGCGCTGGGCTTGTCGGCCGAGAAGCGCCAGCCGGATATCCCGGTGGCGACGCTGAAGGAGCAGGGCCTGGACGTGGCGGTGGTGAACTGGCGCGGCGTGTTCGGCGCGCCGGGCATCAGCGATGCACAGAAGAAGCAGCTGGTGAGCATGGTCGAGGCGGCGCTGAAGACGCCGACCTGGAAGGAACGCGCCGCCAAGCTCGAATGGATCGACATGTACCAGCCGGCCGACCAGTTCAAGCCCTTCCTCGCCGACGAGATCAAACGCACCGGCGTGGCGGTGAAGAAGCTGAAGCTGGGGAACTGAGCGATGAGCCGCCGCGCAACCGGCGAGCAATGGCTCGCCCTGGGGGTGATCGTGCTGGGGCTGATCATGGCCTGGCAGATCACCGACATCCCGGCCGATGCCGGCTACGCCAGGATCGGGCCGCGTTTCTTCCCGACCCTGGTGGTGACGGGCCTGGTGATGTGCGGCGGCGCGCTGCTGCTGCGCGCCACCCGTCGCCCGGCGAGGTTGGCCGAACCGGCCGAAGAGGGCGCCGAGCCGCAGCCCGACGCCGACTGGCGCATGTTCGCCATGGTGTCCGGCGCGCTGATCGCGCACATGGCGCTGATCGGCCTGATCGGCTTCACCCTGGCCGGCACGCTGCTGTGCTTCGGCATCTGCCGCGCGCTCGAAACCAAGAAGCCGTGGCGTGACGCCGTGCTGTCCTTCCTGCTGACCTGGGGGCTGT
Organism: Neisseriaceae bacterium JH1-16; assembly: GCA_025989215.1. Taxonomy (GTDB): domain Bacteria; phylum Pseudomonadota; class Gammaproteobacteria; order Burkholderiales; family Chromobacteriaceae; genus Crenobacter_A. The sequence continues at coordinate 135,626 of JAPDNP010000006.1, forward strand.
TCCAGCTGTTCGTATTGCTGGGCCTCAACCTGCCGTCGCTGATTACCGGAGTGCTGTAGATGGAATCCTTGCAAGCACTGTTCGACCTGGGCTTCGCCACCGCGCTGACCCCGGCCAACCTGATGTGGGCGCTGCTCGGCTGCACGCTCGGCACCGCCATCGGCGTGCTGCCGGGCGTCGGCCCGGCGGTGACGGTGGCGCTGCTGTTGCCGGTCACCCACAGCGTCGAGCCGACCGGCGCGCTGATCATGCTGTGCGGCGTGTACTACGGCGCGATGTTCGGCGGCTCCACCACCTCGATCCTGCTCAATACCCCGGGCGAGGCGGGCAGCATCGTTTCGGCGCTAGAGGGTAACAAGATGGCACGGCTCGGCCGCGCCGGCCCGGCTTTGAGCACCGCGGCGATCGGCTCCTTTGTGGCTGGCACCATCGCCACCGTGCTGTTGACGCTGCTGGCGCCATTGGTCGCCGATGTGGCGCTGAAGCTCGGCCCGGTGGAGAACTTCGCACTGATGATGCTGACCTTCGCGGCGGTGTCGGCGGTGCTAGGCTCCTCGCCGCTGAAGGGCATGACCGCGCTGTTCTTCGGCCTCTCATTGGGGCTGATCGGCATCGAGGAGCAATCCGGCCAGGCGCGCTTCACCTTCGGCCAACTGCCGCTGATCGACGGCATCGACATCGTGGTGGTGGCGATGGGCCTGTTCGCCATCGGCGAGACACTGTACACCGCGACTTTCGAGAACCGAACCCGCGCGGCGCTGGAGAAGATCAAGGGCTCGATCTGGATGAGCCGCAGCGACTGGAAACGCTCCTGGTGGCCGTGGCTGCGCGGCACCGCGATCGGCTTCCCGTTCGGCACGCTGCCGGCCGGCGGCACCGAGATGCCGACCTTCCTGTCCTACTCGGCCGAACGCAAGCTGGCCAAGGGCGAAGCGAAGGACGAGTTCGGCAAGGGCGCGATCGAAGGCGTGGCCGGCCCCGAGGCGGCCAATAACGCCGCGGTCACCGGCACGCTGGTGCCCTTGTTGACGCTGGGCATCCCCACCTCGGCCACCGCGGCGATCATGCTGTCGGCCTTCCAGCAATACAACATCGTGCCCGGCCCGCTGTTGTTCGACAGCTACCCGGAGCTGGTATGGGGGCTGATCGCCAGCCTGTATATCGGTAACGTGATGCTGTTGGTGCTGAACCTGCCGCTGGTCGGGCTGTGGGTGCAGTTCCTGAAGGTGCCGCGCCCGCTGCTCTACGGTGGCATCGTGCTGCTGGCGACGATGGGCGCTTATGCGTTGCGCCAGAGCTGGTTCGACCTGATGCTGCTGTACTTGGTCGGCGTGGTCGGCTTCGTGATGCGCCGCTTCGACTTCCCGGTGGTGCCGCTAGTGGTCGGACTGATCGTCGGTCCCTTGGCCGAAAAGCAGTTCCGCCGCTCGATGGCGATCAACGAGGGCGACGCTACGGTGTTCTTCACCCATCCGATCTCGCTGGCGATCCTGCTGGTGACGGCGGCGATCCTGGTGGTGCCGCCGCTGCTGCGCCGCCGCCAGGCGATGCTCGCGCAGGTGAGCGCCGGCTGAGTTTTCCGCTGCTCTGCTCTCGGACCAGTACGTTGGTCCTGTTGGCCGGCCGCTCCCTTGGGGGCGTGCCGGCCTTTTTTGTGGAGCTAATGGGGGCCCTCGTTCGGGCTGTGCGTTGGTGGTCTCGCCCGGCGCAGTCGCAGCTCGCCCCAGCGCCTCAACATCGATCCCATGCACCACAGGATTCGGCCAACGTCAGTCGGGGGAAGCAAAAAAAGAGCCCCGCCGAGGCGGGGCTTGATCACTTGCTTTAGAAGGTTGGCCGAATGGCCTGCTTGCTGCTGCTTACTGCTTAGAACCTATTCACGATCTCGCGAACGAAGGGTCAGTCAAGGCGGAATGTCGCGAAAAGGCGGAGTGGACATGGAGTCCATGAGCATTTTGAGCGGCATTCCAACGCAGGATCACCCGAGTGCAGCAGATCGTGAGCAGGTTCTTACAACGATTGGGTGGCCGGACGACCAGCCGGCTCTGCCTTGTCCTTGTTGAAGCCCATCAGGTAGTACATCACCACCAGGAACACCAACCAGCCCGGGCCGATGATCAGTGCCACGCGGGTATCCGGGAAGTAGGCCATCAGGCCGATTACCAGCGCCAGGAAGCCCAGCGCGATGTAGGAGCCGTACGGGAACAGCGGCATGCGGTAGGCCAGCGATGCCAGTTGCGCCGGCGACAGGGTGCGGCGGAACTTCAGCTGCGACAGCAGGATGATCGCCCAGGTCCAGATTGCGCCGAAGGTCGAGATCGCGGTCAGCCAGGCGAACACTTCTTTCGGCGCCAGGTAGTTCAACAGCACGCCGCCCAGCAGCACCACCACCGACAGCAGCACGGCCGCGTTCGGCACGCCGTTCTTGCCGACCTTGGCGAACACCGGCAGCGCCTGCTTCTGCTGCGCCAGGTTGTACAGCATGCGGCCGGTACTGAAGATGCCGCTATTGCACGAGGACAGCGCGGCGGTCAGCACCACGAAGTTGATGATGCCAGCGGCGGCCGGGATGCCCATCTTCTCGAAAGTCATCACGAACGGGCTGCCGGTGGTGCCGATCTGATCCCACGGGTAGATTGCCATGATCACGAACAGCGCGCCGATGTAGAAAATCAGGATGCGCCAGAACACCGAGTCGATGGCGCGCGCCAGCGATTTCTTCGGGTTCTTCGCCTCACCGGCGGTCAGGCCGATCATCTCCACGCCCAGGTAGGCGAACATCACCATCTGCAGCGACATGAACACGCCGCTCCAGCCGTGCGGCATGAAGCCGCCGTGGCTCCACAGATTGCTGATGCCGGTGGCGATGCCGCCGTTGCCCAGGCCGAACACGATCATGCCCAGGCTGGAGACGATCATCAGCACGATGGTGACGATCTTGATCAGCGCGAACCAGAATTCGAATTCACCGTAGGCCTTCACCGCGATGAAGTTGACCGAACCCATGATCACCAGTGCGCTCAGCGCCCAGATCCAGGTCGGCACATCCGGGAACCAGATGCCCATATAGATGCCGACCGCGGTGATCTCGGCCATGCAGGTGACGAGCCACAGGAACCAGTAGTTCCAGCCGGTCAGATAGCCGGCCATCGGGCCGAGGTAGTTCTGTGCATAACGGCTGAACGAGCCGGCCACCGGGTTGTGGATGGCCATCTCGCCGAGCGCGCGCATGATCAGAAAAATGGCGAAGCCGCCGAGCGCGTAGGAAATCATGATCGCCGGGCCGGCCATCTTGATTGCGGTGGCGGAACCGAGGAACAGGCCGACGCCGATGGCGGCACCCAGCGCCATCAGATTGATGTGGCGCTCCTCGAGCCCGCGATGAAGGGTCTCTTGATTGTCTTGCATGGTCTCTCCTGATAACTCCCGGTAGGGAGCCTTGCTACTTGTATGGCCGGATAGGCTGTTGTTAACGCCGCGTTATGGTCGCGGCTGTCACAGGGCGGTAGCCGAAGCCGGTAACCGCCTGTCATGCATTGATCATGACGTGAAAAGTGTAGCATCACATCCTGCGGTTAGGGCATAGCTATATAAGCTTTCGTTATCTTTCAGTGGTGGGTTTTTGTGATTTTTTCGGTTTATATGAAATAAATTATTGATAATTGCACGTTATGAGAAACAAACTATTTCACTAGGCAGTGAGGCAATCAAAAAAAGGTGAAAAATGCCTATCAGGTACCGCTGATGAAGGGGAGGAAAATAGCGGGCTTACCGCGACCGAGAGGTAAAAGTGTCGCCAATCGATTGTCGGACGATTTCGTGTAGAGAGAAATGGTGTGCGGTAGCTTGGCCTAAGCGGTGGACAGTAAAACGGCCGTGCCGGCCGCCAACTCGAATGGTTGGCAACCGGCACGGCCGTTGGGAGTAGCGCTGTCGGCTTACTGCAGGCTTTGCAGCGGCAGCTTCGGGTAGACCCGCACCAGCACTATGCGCGGGCCATTCATCTTCTTCACCACCACGCTGAACTGCTCGAAGTCGATCTTTTGGCCTTCTTTGGGCAGATCACCGAGCTTGTTCATCACCAGGCCGCCGATCGATTCGACTTCTTCATTGTCGATGTCGATGCCGAGTGCGCGCTCCAGCGAGAACAGCGGCAGGCTACCCTTGCCGATCAGCGTATCGTCGTCGAGGCGGGTCCAGTCGTTCTGGTCCTGGCGGAACTCGTCGCGAATCTGGCCGACTAGCGCCGAGAGCAGGTTGTCCAGCGTCAGAAAGCCCAGCGGGTTCTGACCCTTGTAGCCGACGATCGCGAAGTGCGGCACACCCTTGCGGAACAGGCGCAGCAACTCCAGTGCCGGCATGTCTTCCGGCACCAGTTCGACCGGGCGCAGGTAGTGTTCCAGCGAGTGCAGCGTCTTGCCGTGCTTCTGCGCCAGGAACAGGTCTTTCAGGTGGATCACCCCGAGTACCGTCTCGCCATCGTGGTCGAAGTAGGGGTAGCGGCTGAAGCGGTGCTGGTAGGCGGTCTCCAGGTTCTCGTCCAGCGTGCGGTCGCGGTACAGGCCGGTCACCTCGCCGATCGGTCGCATCAGGTCGGACACCTGCAGCTCGCTGAAATCCAGCGTATGCGCCATCACCACCCACTCATCACGGGTGAATTTCTCGGTGGTGCGACTGCTGCGCAGGATCAGCTTCAGCTCATCCGACGAATACTGGGAGTCGTGGCCGTGCCCGCCATCGAGGCCGGCCAGCTTCAGGATGGTGTTGGCGCTGTGGTTCAGCACCCAGATCGCCGGATACATCAGCCAGTAGAACAGGTAGAGCGGGGTTGCCGTCCAGATCGACACGTTCTCGGGGCGACGGATCGCCATCGATTTCGGGGCCAACTCACCCACCACGATGTGCAGGAAGGAGATGGTGAAGAACGCGAAGAAGAACGAGATGCCGTGGATCAGCTGGGCCGACTGGATGCCGATGGTTTCCAGCAGCGGGGACAGCAGACGCGCGAATGCGGGTTCACCGATCCAGCCCAAGCCCAGCGAGGCGAGCGTGATGCCCAGCTGGCAAGCGGATAGGTAGGCGTCGAGATGGGAGTGAACTTGAATCAGCAGCCGGCCGCGGATGCCGTGATGTTTGGCCAGTGCTCGTACCCGGGTCTGGCGCAGTTTGACGAGGGCGAATTCGGCTGCAACGAAGAAGCCATTGAGCGCGACCAGAGCAAACGCCGCAATGACCAGTAAGAGGTTTTCCAACCGGGGTAGGTCTCATGTGATGAACGAGCTACCAGTATACCTGCCGTCCGCTGGGCTGTGGATGACAAAACCGCACCGGCAACAGGCCTTTCGGCCAACTGGCGGTGCGGTTTGTCGATCAGGCGGCGGAGCCGCCTAATCAGACTGCCTTACTTGGCAGCGGAAGCCGGAGCGGCCTTCTTGGCAGCGTGGTGCTTCTTAGCGTGGTGTTTCTTGGCGGTGTGCTTAGCAGCGGCCGGAGCGGAAGCGTCCTTAGCGGCTTGGGCTTTTTGAGCCGGAGCCGAAGCAGCCTTGGCAGCGTGGTGCTTCTTAGCGTGGTGCTTCTTGTGGGTGTGCTTTACGGCCGGAGCGGAAGCGTCCTTAGCGGCTTGGGCTTTCTGAGCGGCGCCCGAAGCGGCTTTCTTGGCAGCGTGGTGCTTTTTAGCGTGGTGTTTCTTGGCGGTGTGCTTGGCAGCGGCCGGAGCGGAAGCGTCCTTGGCGGCTTGGGCTTTCTGAGCAGCCGGAGCCGAAGCGGCTTTCTTGGCGTGCTTCTTAGCGTGGTGTTTCTTGGCGTGATGCTTGGCCGGAGCGGCAGCAGCAGTCGGAGCCGAAGCAGCTACTTTAACGGCAGCAGCCGGAGCAGCTTTGGTTTCAGCAGCGAAACCAGCGGTGGAAGCCAGGCCGATAGCGGCGGACAGAGCGATCAGAGTCAGCTTTTTCATGATGTGGTCCTTCAGAGAAGTCGTTGATTGTTGTCGGTTCGGCACCGCAAATCGGTGCGTCCTTAGAGCTGCATACTACGAAGTGAAATCTGCGCCGTCTGTTCGCCATTTGTGAGCACATGTAACCGAGTGTTCGAGGCGGATGGGCGATTTGTCACGCAATGACTTGCCTTTTCCCGTGGATTCGGGTTCTGAGTCAGCGCCATTTGCACGAAATACATGCCATAGTAATTTATTCGAGGTTTCGTGCAAATGACATTTATCATTTCTGCATGAAAGTGTTGGGTTGTGTCACCTATAGAAAGCAGGCCGACAATCTCGTCGAAGGCAAGAACTGGGTGGTATCGGCTTTCTGAGTTCAGGAAAGAAGGAACGGAACCGGCACTTTTCATGACGATGGGTGTTCGGCCAAGGTGGCCTGGGCTCACTGAATGGCGTCTTCTGTCGAGGCCTTGACGTGTCAGATCTGTCGAGGGGCGAGTGAGCGGCATCTGCACGGTCAGGAGAGTCGAATCCACGGGCAGACTCCCAGCCAGATGGGGCATGTCGTGCAATGGCACTGCGGCTCTGTAGCTAATCAGCCGTCGTTGGCTGGAGTCGGGCTACGCTCTGATTGGCGCCATTTCACCGGTGATTCGAGGCGAGGCAAGAAGAGAGAAGGGCCGAAGAGCGGTTCCGCATTGCTCGGAACGTTCGCTCGACTCGGCCCTGGCAAGCCATTACAGATTGTCTTCTTCGATTTGCTTGCGGATCGTCGCGAAGAAACGGTGGATCGACGCCACCGCCGGCGAAATGCCGGCCAGCCATGCCTCGCGCTGCTGCGGGTCGGCGGCATCGAGATAGGGGCGCATCTCCGGGTCGGGGTGGTGTTCATAGAGCAGCGCCATGATCGGCACCAGAGCCTGCGCTTCTTCCTCGTCGTCGAACAACAGGCCCCAGTCGTCGATCATCAGTTCCATGCCGGTACTGAAGCCCTCGGCCCACTCGTTGCCGTGCACCACGCCTTCTGCGTCCGTCTCTAGCCAGGGGTGGAATTCCCCCTCGTTGTGCAAGGTGTCGGCGATGTCGAACCAGTGGCCCATCAGCAAGGACACGAACTGCTCCAGCGACTTCTCGGTCGGGAATGCCCGCTCGTCGTCGAAGGCCTCGCCGAGAATGTCGGTCAGGCACTCGGTCGGCTTGACCGGCTCCGGCCCGCACAGCATGGCGGCGAAGAAACCGTCGAGCTTTTCCAGACTCATCGCCCCCTGGTTCTTGAAGCGTGCCAGGGTATCGCCCAGGCGCTGGTAGTCGCGGTCGCTCAGTGGTTGGTGTTTCATGGTGATCGGTCTGCTCGGCGAGAAGGAAACTGCATTATCCGACAAATCTTCCGCCTGTTTGCGGGGATCGTCGGCGCAAGAGGGCTTGTACTTCTGACATCGAAAGGAAAAACGCCCGAGGCGGTCGGCCTCGGGCGTGTGCTAAGCGACAACGTCAGGTTCAGTCCTCGGACTTGGCGCTGCGGGTGTCGTAGTACTCCTTGTTGGCCAGGTAATGGGCGTAGCGCGCTTCCTTGTTGGCAATGCGGGCGGCTTCCTCTTCGGCCTTGATGCGGGCGGCTTCTTCTTCGCGCGCCTTCTTGGCCGCCTTGGCGGCATCGCGGCGGGCCTGCTCCTCGGCTTCGATGGCCTCGATCTCGGCGCGGCTCTTGCACGGGCCGGTTTTCTCGAACAGCGCGACCGATTCGACGTGGGCGGTGTTCGGGAACATATTGATGATGCCGGCCGCCTTCAGCGTATAGCCCTTGGTATGCACCAGCACGCCGGCGTCGCGCGCCAGCGTGGCCGGGTTACAGGACACGTAGACGATGCGCGGCGGGGCGGTCTCGTCGTTCAGCGCCTTCACCAGTTGCACCGCGCCGTCGCGCGGCGGGTCGATCAGCATCTTGTCGAACTGACCGAGCGCGGCGAAGCTCTCTTCGGTCACGTCGAACAGGTTGGCCATCTCGTAGCTGACCTTGTCCTGCAGCGCATTGTGGGTGGCGTTCTCCACCGCGCGCTTGACCAGTGCCTCGCTGCCTTCCATGCCGTGCACATTGGCGCCCGAACGGGCGATCGGCAGGGTAAAGTTGCCGATGCCGCAGAACATGTCGGCGATGCGCTCGCCCGGCTGCGGGTCGAGCAGCCCCAGTGCGCGGCTGACCATCACATTGTTGATCTGCGGGTTCACCTGGGTGAACTCGGTCGGGTAGTACGGCATCTCGATGTTGAAGTCGTCGATGCGGTAGGTCAGCTTAGGCGCGTCGAGCGGGTAGATCGGGTAACAGGTATCCGGCCCCTTGGGCTGCAGCCAGATCTGCAGCGGACGCTCGGCGCTGCGATGCAGGTCGGCGAAGGCGGCGAAGCGGCGCTCGTCCTCGGCGGTGATCGGGTCCATATTGCGGAACACCAGCACGTCCAGCTCGGCGCCGACGGCGATCTCGATCTGCGGCATGCGCTGCTTGATCGATAGCGTGGCGATGAAGTCGCGCAGCGGGTCGATCAGGTCGGAGATGTGCTTCGGCAGGATGTGGCACTCGTGCATGTCGGCGATGAAGCTCGAGCGCCTCTCGTGGAAGCCGACCAGTACGCTGCCTTTCTTCTCGACGAAGCGCGCCGACATGCGGGCGCGATGACGATAGCCCCAGGCCGGGCCGCTGATCGGCGGCAGGATGCGCTCGGCCTTGACCTTGCCGATGTGGGCGAGGTTGTCTTCCAGCACGCGCTGCTTCATCGCCACCTGGGCAGTCGGTTCGACATGCTGCATCGAACAGCCGCCGCAGACGCCGAAGTGCGGGCAGCGCGGGTTGGTGCGAACGAAACTTTCCTTCAATACTGAAACAGTGTCGGCGGTTTCGTAACTGGGCTTCTTGCGGAAGCTGCTGTAGCTGACCTTCTCGTACGGCAGGGCGCCTTCGATGAAGATGGTCTTGCCGTCGACGCGGGCGACGCCTCGGCCTTCATAGTCCAGCGATTCGATCAGGGCGATCGGGAGGGAATGCGTCATTGTTTTGCTTGTCAAATCAAAAGCTAAAGGCGCGATTTTCTCAAAAAAGTCGCAGGGGTGCAGCGCTTTTTTGGCACACCGCGAGATCGGTTAATTTCTGTTAAGATGCGCCCGTTACCCAATATTCAGGATGGATGGACGTTTCGATGCGTGGTTTGGTGTGGTCGCGAATGATGGTGGGTCTGCTGCTTGGCGTGTTGCCGCTTGCTGCACGTGCGCAGGTACCTCTGCCGGATCTGCCGGTCAACACCGCCGGTCAGCATATCGTGGTCAATCTGCCGCAGACGCGGCTGTTCGTGTTTCAGGACGGCAGCCTGGTGGCGAGCTATCCGGTGGCGGTCGGCAAGATGCTGACGGCGACGCCGACCGGTGACTACGAGATCAAGGGCGTGTACCGCGACCCGAGCTGGCACGTGCCCAAGTCGATTCAGGACGAGATGCGCCGCAAGGGCAAGACGGTGCAGACCGTGGTGCCGCCGGGGCCGGACAATCCGCTCGGCCCGGTGTTCATCCGTTTCGGCGAGCCGAAGCTGGGCCTGGGATTCCACGGCACCAACGCGCCGGCCAGTGTGCCGGGCTTCCGCAGCCACGGCTGCGTGCGGATGAAGAACGACGATGCGCTGGAGTTGGCAGGTACGGTGAAGAAGGGCGCATCGGTGACGGTGGCCTACCAGTCGGTGTTGCTCAACGAGGACAGCGCCGGCCAGCTGTGGCTGACCGCCTATCACGACGGCTACAAGCACAAGGACATCGAATACCGGGCGCTGGCCGACGCACTGCTGTCGTGGCAGCACGACCGCGGTGTGGCGGTGTTCGGCAAGCGCGTCAACGAGGCGCTGAAGACGCGCAATGGCAAGCCGGTATGCCTGAGCTGCCGCAATCCGGGCGGCGCCAAGATGGATGGCGATCTGACCGTGGTGCGCTGGCAGCAGCCGCCGGCGCCGAAGGTGACCGTGCCGGTGACACCGGCCGAGCCGCTGATGGAGCCGGTGCCGGATGCCTCGTCGCCGTCCGCCGGCACCCGCGCCAAGTCGTCGCTGCCGGGTAAGACGGCATCGAAGGCGGGCCATCAGGTCTGATTCCAAGAGCGATTCGAACATTGGCCGAATCGGCCTGGTACAAACGGCCCCTTGCCTGATGGCAGGGGGCCGTTTGCATTGTTCAGCCCGCTTGACTCAGCTCGGCAGCCAGCTCGGCGACCCGGCCGAGTGCGCGCTCGTAGGCGTCGCTCCACGGGTAGCAGCACGACAGCCGCAGGCAGTTGCGGTAGCGGCCGCGCGGCGAGTAGAGCAGGCCGGGTACCACGGTGATCCGTTCGGCCAGCGCAGCGCGGAACAGCGCCAGCGTGTCGACCTGCGGAGGCAGCTCGACCCACAAGAGGCAGCCGCCGGACGGGGAACTGGCGCGCGTGCCGGCCGGGAAGCGCTCGGCGACGAAGCCGCGCAGCCGCTCCATCTGCGCCATGAAGTGGCGGCGCAGCAGGCGCAGGTGGTGGTCGAAGCCGCCGCTCTCCAGGTATTCGGCCAAGGTTTCCTCCAACAGGCGCGGCTGCGCGATGCTGGAGGCGAACTTCAGCCGGGTGGTGTCGCGCAGGAAACGCCCCGGTGCCATCCAGCCGATGCGAAAGCCCGGCGCCAGCACCTTGCTGAAGCTGGAGCACAGGATTACCCAGCCGTCCTGGTCGTAGGCCTTCACCGCGTCCGGCGTGTTGGCGCCGTAGTAGAGCTCGGCGTGCGGGGTGTCCTCGATCAGCGGCACCTGGTAGTGGTTGACCAGTTCGGCCAACCTTTTCTTCGCGGCCAGCGGCATGCTGCTGCCCAGCGGATTGTTCACCGTCGGTTGCACCAGGATCGCATTCAGGCGCTTTTCGGCCAACAGCACCTCCAGTGCGTCGATCGACATGCCGTCGTTCGGGTGGGTGGGAATCTCGATCGCGGTCAGCCCCAGGCTGCGGAATAACGGAATCAGCGCGAAATAGGTCGGCGACTCCACCGCGATGGTGTCGCCGGGCTTGCACACCGCCCGCAGTGCCAGCTGCAGCGCCTCGGTGCAGCCATTGGTGATCAGCAGATCCTCAGGCGCCAGTACCACGCCCCAGCCGACCACGCGCTGCGCGATCTGGCGGCGCAAGCGCGCCGAGCCGGGTGGGAACGGGTAGTCGGTGGCGAGCTCGGGATGGGCGCGGGTCAGCCGGTTGAGAATGTGCTTGAGCCGGGTGGTGGGGTAGAAGTCGCTGCCGCGCGGGCTGGCCAGCGACAGGTCGATATAGCCCTCCTGCGCCTGCGCGGCCAGCACCGCCTCCAGGTGGTCGAGCAGCGCCTCGCCGCTCGGCTGCGCCACGCTCTGCTTGCGCATCCGCGGCAGCGGCAGCGTCGCCGCCGCCTTCACGTAGAAGCCCGACTGCGGTCGCGCCTCGATGAAGCCGCGGTCTTCCAGTGCACGGTAGGCGGCCAAGATAGTCGACGGGCTGACCTTGTGCATGTCGCAGGCCTTGCGCACCGACGGCAGCTTCTCGCCCGGCCGCACCACGCCCTTCTGGATCAGATCGATCCACTCGTTCACCAGCTGTTGATAGATCGGTTCTTGCGCCATCGCGGGTCACCAGCACAGTTGCATCGAATACCGACCATTACAGTTTTGAAAACTACAAACTGTGATGGTCTCAATAGTGTTTTTTTGAACCTGTAATTGTACAGCCCCGCTCGGTACCATGCAGCTAACGAATTTCAATCTGCTGTGGCTGTCGATCATGCAACTCAACTTTATTGCGCTGGTAACCTACCTGACGGTGATGGGCATCACCCCGGGCCCGAACAACCTGGTGCTGGCGGCGTCCGGCATCAACCACGGTTTCAACCGCACCATCCCGATGCTGCTGGGCATGGCCATCGGCCTGGGCCTGCAGGTCGGCATCCTGACCTGCTTCCTCGGCAGCCTGGTGGCGTGGATGGAAAGCCTGAAGCTGGTGCTGGCGGTGGCCGGCTGCGCCTACCTGTTGTGGTTGGCGTACAAGATGGCCAATGCCGGTCAGCCGGGCGAGCAGGGCGAGGCGCAGGCGATGGGTTTCGTCGGCGGCCTGCTGTTCAACTGGCTGAACCCGAAAGTCTGGCTGATGGGTTTCAACGTGGTGATGGTGTTCCTGCCCGAGCACATGGTGGTATGGCAGGCGGCGCTGCTGTTCATGCTGCTGGCCATCGTGGTGACCTTGCCGTGCATCGCGGTGTGGGCCTGGGGCGGTGTGGCGATCAAGCGCTTCCTCGACTCGCCGCGGCGTCTGGCGCTGTTCAACAACAGCATGGCCGGCATGCTGGCGCTGACTGCCGTCTGGTTGCTGGTGGAGATGCTGCCGGCGGGCCTGGCGGTGCCGGCGATGTCACTGTAAGTCACTGTTGCTCCCGTCTGACTGGCCGGCGTTTGCCGGCCTTTTTGCTGGCGGCGTACAATAGCGCTTTGCGATTTGACCGAGTTCATCCCCATCATGATCCGTACCCGTTTTGCCCCGAGCCCGACCGGTTACCTGCACATCGGCGGCGTGCGCACCGCGCTGTTTTCCTGGGCATTTGCCCGCAAGCACGGCGGCGTGTTCGTGCTGCGCATCGAAGACACCGACCTGGAGCGTTCCACCCCGGAGTCGGTGAAGGCGATCATGGACGGCATGCACTGGGTTGGTCTCGATTACGACGAGGGTCCGTTCTACCAGACCCAGCGTTTCGACCGTTATAAGGAAGTGATCCAGCAGCTGTTGGACAGCGGCCACGCCTATCATTGCTATGCGTCGAAGGAAGAGCTGGAGGCGATGCGCGCCGAGCAGGAAGCAAAAGGCGAGAAGCCGCGTTACGACCGCCGCTGGCGCCCGGAAGACGGCAAGAGCCTGCCGACTCCGCCGACCGAGGTGCAACCGGTGGTGCGCTTCAAGACCCCGCTCAACGGCGTGGTGGCGTGGGACGACGCGGTGAAAGGCCGCATCGAGATCAGCAACGAGGAGCTCGACGACCTGATCATCGCCCGCCCGGACGGCAGCCCGACCTACAACTTCTGCGTGGTGGTCGACGACTGGGACATGAACATCACCCACGTGATCCGCGGTGACGACCACGTCAACAACACCCCGCGTCAGATCAATATCCTGCTGGCGATCGGCGCGCCGCTGCCGGTGTACGGCCACCTGCCGATGATCCTCAACGAGGACGGCCAGAAGATGTCCAAGCGCCGCGACGCGGTCAGCGTGGTCGACTATGCCGACAAGGGCATCCTGCCGGAAGCGCTGCTCAACTACCTGGCGCGCCTGGGCTGGGGTCACGGCGACGACGAGTTCTTCTCCATGGAACAGTTCGTCGAGTGGTTCGAGCTGAAGGACGTCAGCCCGTCGGCTTCGCGTTTCAACAACGAGAAGTTCCTGTGGCTGAACGCCCAGCACATCAAGGCGGCCGACAACCTGCGCCTGGCCCAGCTGATCGCACCGCGCCTGGCTTCGGCCAACATCGACCCGGCCAACGGCCCGTGCCTGACCGAGGTGATCGCGCTGGTGAAGGAGCGAGTGCAGGACCTGAACGCGCTGGCTGTCGAGTGCGACTATTTCTATGCGCGTCGCACTCCGAGTGCCGCCGACCTGGAAAAGCACCTGTCGGACGAGTCGCGCGCCCGCATGGGCCGCTTCGCCGACCGCCTGGCGGCGCTGGCCGATTGGAACGCCGAGAGCATCCACGAGCTGTTCAAGCCGTTCTGCGCCGACGAGGGCATCAAGATGGGTCAGCTCGGCATGCCGCTGCGCGTGCTGGTGTGCGGCACCGCCCAGACCCCGTCGGTGGACGCGGTGCTGGCGCTGATCGGTCGCGACGAGGTGCTGGCGCGCATGCGTGGCTAAGCCGTCGAGCTGTGAGCAGCAAGACCGCCCCGATGGGGCGGTTTTTTTTTATTCCTAATTTGTCCTGATATGGCTTATGGAAATGCCAGATTGTTATTCGAGCTACTGTCTTTAAGCCTATATACTCTCCGCGCCAAAGATCATGCATAGAACAATTTAAAATATCGGGACTGAACCTAGAATGAAAAACCTCAAAATCGCCCACCGGCTCGGCCTCGGCTTCGGTCTGATCGTGCTGCTGTTCATCGTCGGGGCCGTGTTCATCAAGATGCAGCTGGCGTCGCTGACCACCGGCATCGAGAAGGTCAACACCATCGCCTTTCCGCGCACGGTATCGATCGGCCTGTTGCTCGACTCGGTGAACGAAGGGCGGGTGCAGGTGCGCAACGTGGTGCTGGCGCCGGATCAGGCCAGCCTGCAAGCCTCGAACCAGAAGCTCGACGAGGCGCTGGCGCGCTTCCATGAGCAGATGAAACTGCTCGAGCAGTCGATCCAGCAGTTGGGCGCCTTCGACGAAGAAAAGGCGCACATCGGCAAGGTCACCGCGGCGTTCGCCCCCTGGCAGCAGAATATCCTCCAGGCGCGTGAGCTGCGTCTGAAGGGCGATATCGCAGGGGCAAACACGGTGCTGAGCACCGGGCAGGGCGCGGTGCTCGGCCGTGCGCTGAGCGACACGCTGCGCACTTACGCGAAATACAACATTCAGGTGAACACCCAGATCAACGAGGTGCGTCTGCAGGAAGCGCAGAATATCGAGCACGCAGTGCTGACCGTCGCCGTGCTGGCGGTGCTGATGGCCATCGTCGCCGGCACGCTGGTGGCGCGCAGCATCACCCGACCGCTCGATGCAGCGGTCGACTCGCTCGAACGCATTGCTGCAGGTGATCTGTCCGAGCGTATCGACACCGACCCGGCCGGCCACGAGATCGCCCGCCTCAACAATGCGATGGCTCGCACCATCAGCGGCCTGTCGGCCACGCTGCGTACCGTGCAGGGCAGTGCTGCCCGACTGATCGGGGCCGCCGGCGGCCTGAACGCCTCGAGCGGCACCGTGCGCGAAAGCTCCGACCGCCAGTCGGGCGCGGCCAGCGCGATGGCGGCGGCGATGGAGGAGATCTCCACCAGCATCAACCACATTTCCGAGCTGTCGCGCGAGGCGCAGGGGTTGTCGCAGCAGTCGGGGCATCAGGCGCGTTCCGGCGCCGACGTGATCCATACCATGGTCAGCGAGATCGAACGGATTTCGGGGGCGGTCGGTCAGGCGGCGAACACCGCGCAGGGCCTGGGCGGCGAGGCGGCGAAGATCACCGCGATCATCAATGTGATCAAGGACATTGCCGACCAGACCAACCTCTTGGCCTTGAATGCGGCGATCGAGGCGGCGCGGGCAGGCGAACTGGGCCGCGGCTTTGCCGTGGTGGCCGACGAGGTGCGCAAGTTGGCCGAAAAGACCACCGCATCGACCGCCGACATTACCGCGATGATCGGGGCGATCCAGTCCGGCGCCAGCAATATGGCGACGCAGATGCAGCAAACGGTCAGTCAGGTGACCGGGGGCATGGAGATGGCGCGTCAGGCAGGCGGAGCGATCGCCGAAATCAACACCAGTACCGACAATGTGGTCGGGATGATCGACGACGTCAGCCGCGGCCTGTCGGAACAGGCCATTGCCAGCCACGATGTGGCCAGCAGCGTCGAGCAGATCGTGCAGATGATCGACCAGAATGCCGGCGCGACCCGTTCGGTCGCCGATGCGGCCAGCGAGCTCGATCAGCTGGCGCAATCGCTCGAAGCCGAGGTCAAGCGCTTCAAGCTGGCGCACTGAGTCGTCGCTCCCTAGCAGGCGAAATGGCCGAACCCGTTATGGGTTCGGCCATTTTCGTTGGCAACGCGTATCTGGTTTGCTGGGGGCGTTGCGGCGCCGTCGATCAAGCGGTGCCAGCCTTAGAACAGGCTGCCTTGTTCCGGCCCGTCGGGAGGCTGCGATTTGGTACGGGTGCGAACTTGCGGTGTCGGCATGGCGTGCATCTGTTCGGCGGCATAGAGCGTCAGGAAGGTGCGCGCCAGCTCCGGGTCGCGGCAGTCGAGCCAAGCGTCGTATTGATCGGGCGGCACGATGACCAGGCTGCGCTTGTCGGGCGGCTCGCCCGGGGCCGGCGGCTTATGAAAGCGGTTCATCAGCGGATGATCGTCGGCGTTGATGGTGAGAGCGGTGAAGGCCAGCGACTCGCTGCCATCGTGCTCGCGCCAGCTGCGCCATAGTCCGGCGACCGCGAACGGCTGATCATCGTTCAGCCCGATGCGCCAGCGCTCCGCCTTGCCGGTTTCCCAGTTCGGTTCGAAGAAGGCCGTCATCGGGATCAGGCAGAGCTGGCAGGCGTGCCAAAAGCGTGCAAAGGTCGGTTTCTGGCCGATGGTTTCGGCGCGCGCGTTCATCGTGGCAAACGGACGAAAGCCCGTTGGGATGTGACGCTTGGGCACCATGCCGAAGCTGGCCAAGGAAGCGCGACGCCCGCCGCGGGCGCTTCGGCGAATGATCGGCGTGAGGTAGTCCTGGTACGCCTCGGCTTCCCACTCGGCCTCCGGCGAGTCGACATGGAAGTATTCGGCCAGCGTCATGTAATCGGGTGGGATGAAGTTGACGCACATGTGCTGCTCCGATGCGCGTAAGGGTTTTGAACCCCCTGAAAGTATCGCGTGAACTGGCTCAGGACAAGGGGGGGGGGGTAATGCTGTGGGGGGGAATCAACGCATAGGGTGAATCGATCTGGCTTTCCTAGACACTCTTGGCCTGGCTGTTGCATGCGCGCTCGGCATGGTGCGAACGGGGCAGGGGTTGGTCAGTTGCGGGGAGTCTGGCTGGCCTGCGGTGAGGTGCTACGCTCGGGGCGTGTGGCGATGCCGTGTGCTTCCACCTCTACCAGCAGGTCGCTGCGGCAGATGTCGGCCTGTACATAGACGGCGCGAATGCTCGGGCCGATCAGTTGTTCCAAGGTATTGCGCACGCTGGGGTAGTCAGCGGCATGGCGGATGTAAACCCGGTAGTCCAGCCCGTCGAGGGTATAGCCGGCAGCTGGCACCAGCTGTCTGGCCTGTTCGACCAGTACGGCGATATTGGCCACGGTCTCGCGGGTCTGGGCGACGACATCGCCGATGTGTGCGGTGCCGTGCCCGACAATGCTGGCGGTGCCGGAGATGAACAGAATGTCATGCTTGTCGCTGTTGGCGACGGCGGCGCGGGTGAAGGTGGGGCTGCGCGGTCCGTATTGCCGGGGGTAGGCGAAGGCGCTGGTCTGACGCGGGTTCTCGATGCAGTGTGGTGCCTGGCGCGCCGCCAGGAAGGCGATGCTCAGCGGACCGTGTTCTACGCCCAGCGCGCAGGCGGCGGGGCTGCTGTCGACCGGACGCGCGAAGTCGTCAAAGGCTTGGTGGCGGCCGATGTTGAACTGTCGATAGCGTTCCAGCCCATGTTCTACCGCATTGATGCGCGGCACGTAATTCCACACCCGCCATAGATGGGGAAAGTTTTCGGCTTCCAACAGGGAAAACAGCTGGCGATAGGCCTTTTCCGCGGCCTGCTGGAGCGCGGTGCCGGCGTCGTGGGCAGTGGCGGCTTCCTCCTCGAGGTTGATTACTCCGTAGAGCAGGTCCTCATTGGCGCTGAAGTGGATATCTTGGAACTGACCGCGTCGGCAGGCTGTGGCGCTGTGCCAGTACTCGTGCAGCTGTTCGATTGAGTTGCCGAGTAGCGGGGTGTTCACCTGTTGCATCGGCCAGGCGGCGGGCTGCGCGGGGCGGCCCAGGCTGCTCATGCCCAGGATACCGACGCTATCTGGCATGGACAGGCCGCCAGGGGTGGGGGTGGTGTGCTGGAAATACTGCAAACTACGCTCAGGACTCATGGTGCGGGTGTGTCGGCTACAGGGTAATGAGACGGGGTGTGTCTCGCATCAAAGCGGCTGCGATAGGCTGCCGCCACGGGCGTGGGTCTTCAGGCCGGTCAGCCAGGCGGTGCCCACGCCGAGTAGAGTACCAGCCAGCACGTCCAGCGCAACATGCTGCTTGACCGCCATGGTGGAGTAGGCAATGGCCACGCACCAGACGATATTGATCCATTCGATACTGCGCCCCAATTGCAGCAGCCGGATGCGCCAGTGCAGCCATAGGGCGGAAAATACCGCGGTTGCCACATGCAGGGAGGGAAACGCATTGCCTGCGGTATCGATATTTTTCAGAAAGGCCACGCTCGGGTATTGCTTCCAGTCGATATCTGCCGGCGCGATGGCATTGGGCCAGAAATAGAAAACCGCCAGTCCGATTAGGCAGGGCAGGACGACCCGAAAGCCGTATTCGACAATTTCCCTTCGGGTCTGCATCAATGCTGCCGGCAGCGAAACATAGCACCATAAAGACAGGTAAATCGGCAATGCCCACGGCTGGAAACTGACCAGCTCATCCAGCCGCGTGGCGGGAACGATGGTGACCTGGGAGGCAGGGTGCCTGAGCAGGTAGACATAGGCGACAAAAAATACCATGGTAAAGCCCATGGTGCCGAACATCTTGAACCAGAAACGGGTCAGTACGATGGTCATGATCCCGGTTCGGCTCATCGGGTGGCTGCTTGTCACGCCCTCGTTCAAAACGACTCCTTAATAGATATGTCAGGTTTGGTGCGTTGGCATGCCGGCATGCGTACTGTTATACTCCGCCATCATTTTTTGCCTTGATATATTGGCCATGCCAATGCCAAATAACGGGCTTAAATATGTATATATTCGGCAATCATTCGATTTGCATGGCGATGATACAAAAGCTGTGTGACATTGTCGATTGCCGACCATTCCCTTCAATTAAGCCCCCTGCTATTGCAAGTCATGGAACAACAAATCCCTGCACATATCGAGCCGGATCTGGCGCTGGAGCGCGAAATTGCCGGACTGATCGTTGCCACGCTGAATCTTGACGTCGCTCCCGAAGCCATTGTTCCCGAGGCGCCGCTGTATGGAGATGAGCTGGGTCTCGACTCCATCGATATCCTGGAAATCGCACTGGTGATGTCCAAGCAGTATGGCGTGCAGATGACGACGGATAGCGAAGCCAACGTCACTATTTTCGGTTCTCTGCGCGCGCTGGCATCCTATATCCAGGAGCATCGCAGCAAATGACCGGACTTTGGCGCAAATTGCGCCTGGTTTTGTTGGCGGTGGTGGGGCTGGGATACCTGGTGCTGGATTATATGGCGTCCTCTTCCAGTCAGCCGCCGGTCTACGCGGTATTGATCGGTGCCGCACCCCTGACTGCCGGGGTGATCGTCGCCTGTTGGAATTCTTCCTTTCGCTGGCCCGCCATGCTGCTGTGCCTAGGCGGACTGGTGGCGATTGCCCTGAATTTCGATCGGTTGCTGGCGCATGCCGCTTGGCTTTATTTCTTCCAGCACGTCGGCATCATGACCGGCCTTGGCATCATGTTCGGCGGCACCTTGGGCAGTCACGAGGGCGCGCTGTGCTCGCGCATTGCCCGCACCGCCATTGCCGAGCCGCTGAGTGCGCGCTATCTGCATTACACTTGGAAGGTCACGCTGGCATGGACCGTCTATTTTGCCGCCAGTGCCCTCGTGTCGCTGCTGCTGTTTGCTTTTGCCTCCTTGGCCTGGTGGGCGCTGTTTGCCTCCCTGCTCACCCCGGTGTCGCTGGGGTTGATGTTCGGCGGCGAATACCTGATCCGCCTGCGCGCGCTGCCAGGGCAGCCGCACTTCAGCATCGCCCAGACCATCCGTTCCTATCGCAAATACACGCAGTGCCGGGACGCAGCCGAATAGCCCCGGCCTGCCGGCCTTGATCCATTCCGTTCCATGAGCTTGATACCACTGCTGCCCGATGCCGACCCTCGTGCCCCTTTTGCCTTTTGCCATGGCAAGGTGATCGATCGGGAGACTTTTCACGCCCAGGTGATGATGCTGGCTGCCGCGCTGCCTGAAGGGCCGCGGGTAATGAACCTGTGTGCCGACCGCTACTGGTTCGCCGTGACGCTGTTTGCCGCCATTGCTCGCGGTATGCTCACCGTGCTGCCCAATTCGGCCGCTCCCGAGCATATTGCCATGGTGGCGAGCGAGCAGCCGGGCCTGCTGGTGCTGGGCGACCAGGCTGACTGTCCGGTGGAGAGGCTGCCGTATTTTCGGGTGGATGTCCTGCCGTCGGCAACGGGGTCGTCAACGTTGGCCGAAATGCCGCAGATTGCGTTCGACCAGCGCATTGCCTGCATGTATACCTCGGGTTCCACCGGCACGCCGACGTCGCATTTCAAGACCTTTGGCCGACTGCAACTGGCGATTCTGGCCGGTGCGGAGCGCGTGTGGGCGGCGGCCGGCGCGCCGTGCTCGGTGGTGGGCACGGTGCCTATCCGCCACATGTACGGGCTGGAGTCCAGCGTGCTGCTGCCCATCTTCGGTGGCGGCCGCATGTCGGGGCAGATTCCGTTCTTCCCGGCGGACATTGCCGCCAGCCTGGCGGAAATGCCCACCCCGCGTCTGTTGGTGATCACGCCCTTCCACCTGCGCAAGCTGCTGGAGGCGGACATCGCGCTGCCGGACATCGCCGTCATCCTGTCGGCCACCGCGCCCTTGTCGGCCGAGCTGGCCGCGCAGGCCCGCCAGCAGCTGGGCTGTCCGGTGCTGGAAATCTACGGCTCCACCGAAACCGGCCAGGTCGCTACCCGTGAGACGGACAAGGAGAGCAATTGGCAGACCTTGCAGGGCATCACGCTGGAAGAGCGCGACCAGGAGTTCTGGGCGGTGGGAGAGGTGTATGAAACGCCGCAGATGCTCAACGACACCGTCGAGTTGTTCAGCCCGCAGGTGTTCCGCCTGGTCGATCGCAAGGCCAACATGATCAATGTGGCAGGCAAGCGCAGCTCGCTGTCCTTCCTTAATGCTACGCTCACCAGCCTGCCCGGCGTGGTGGACGGCGTATTCTGCGTGCCGGAGCGCAACGGCAACGGCGACGTGGAGCGCCTGGCTGCCTTCGTGGTCGCTCCGGGGCTGGACCGCGCGCGGATTCTGGCCGGCCTGCGCCAGCACGTGGATCCGGTGTTTCTGCCACGCCATGTGGTGTTCGTCGAAGCGCTGCCGCGCGACGGCAACGGCAAGATTCTGGCCCGCACGCTGCAGGACCTGATCGCGCAACACATTCTCCAGCGGAACTAAGCATGCAGAGCGTCCCACTTTCTATCTCCGCAGATCATCCTGCCTATGCCGGGCATTTCCCGGGTAGTCCGGTACTGCCGGGGGTAGTGCTGCTCGATCACGCCGTGCTGGCCATCGAGGAAGCCTGTCAGCTGCAGCTGGGCGGCGTGCTGCTGGCCAAGTTCCATCGTCCGGTCAGCCCGGGCCAGGCGCTGCGGCTGGAGTTCCGGCAGGATCAATCGGCAGTGGCCTTCGCCGTCTTCCATCAACAGGACAAGGTGGCGGACGGCAGGTTCGCCATCGCCGTGGAGCAGGCAGGGTGAGAGAGCCGGTCACTTCGGAAACGCCGGTCTGGATGCAGCGGAAGGAGCGTGGCAACCGCTTCTGGCTGCGCGTCATGACCATGCTGTCCTGTTTGCTGGGGCGACGTTGCTCCCGGCTGATACTGTACGGCATTGCCGCCTACTTCCTGCTGTTCGGCGGCAAGGCGCGCACCGCATCGCGTGCCTATCTGGCCCGCTGCCTGGGCCGGTTGCCGCATTGGCACGAGCAGTACCAGCATGTGTTGAGCTTTGCCAGCACGATTCACGACCGGATCTACCTGCTGCGCGACCGTTTCGACGATTTTCGCATCGACCTGTCCGGCGCCGAGGCGCTGCACCGCCATTACGACAGCGGCCAGGGGCTGCTACTGTTCGGTGCCCACCTGGGTAGTTTCGAGGTGCTGCGGGCGATGGCCCGTCACCGCCCGGGGCTGCAGATGAGCATGGCGATGTACCCGGAGAATGCCCGCCAGATCAACCAGGCCATGCAGGCGATCAACCCGCAGCTTGAGCAGGACATCATCGCGCTGGGAACGATGGACGCGATGCTGACGGTGCACAGCAGGTTGGAGGAGGGCGCGCTGGTCGGCATTCTGGCCGATCGCGCATCCGGGCCGGACCAGTATCTGAGCCGCACCTTGTTGGGCGCGCCGGCGCGCTTTCCCAGCGGCCCGTTCCGCATGGCGGCCATGCTGAAGCACCCGGTGTACTTCATGGCCGGCGTCTATCTGGGCGGCAACCGCTATCGAGTGCACTTCGAGTTGCTGGAGGATTTTTCCGCTTCTCCCCGGCGCGGCAGGGAACAAGTGATGACAGAGCTGCTCGACAACTATGTGGCGGCGCTGGAGCGTCATTGCCGGGCCTATCCGTTTAACTGGTTCAATTTTTACGATTTTTGGGATGAAAGCTAGACAGATCATGCGTGCACCTATCATGAGCAAGATGTTGGCCGGTCTGACCGTATTGCTGATCGCCGGTTTTTGCCAGGCGGCCGACTTGAGCGTGGCGGACCTGATGCAGATGCTGGGCCAGAAAAAGTCCGGCACGGCCACCTTTGTCGAGAAGAAATACATCGCCGTGCTGAAACAGCCGCTGGAGTCGTCCGGCGAGCTGGCCTTCACCGCGCCGGACCGTCTGGAAAAGCGCACGCTCAAGCCCAAGGCGGAGTCCGTGGTACTGGAGGGCAACAAGCTGATGCTGGAGCGCAGCGACGGCCGCAAGATGACCGTGGCGCTGTCTGACCGCCCCGAAGTCGCGGCTTTCGTCGAAAGCATTCGCGCCACCCTGTCCGGTGATCGCGGCGCTCTGGAGCGCTTCTATACCGTGGGTCTGAACGGTAGCACCGAGCAGTGGCAGATGAGCCTGACGCCGATCCAGCCGCGTATGCTGAAGGTGATCAGTCAGATCCGCATCGCCGGCAAGCAGGCCCAGGTTCGCACCATCGAATTCCTGCAAGCCGACGGTGATCGTTCGGAAATGGTCATTACCAACACCAGTTCGAAATGAAACCTCGTCACCACAAGCTGGCGCTGCTGGTCTGGCTGGCGGTGATGCTGGCCTCGGTGCTGGTGATCGCCCAGACCCGCTTCGTCGCCGACTTGTCGGCCTTCATGCCCAAGGTGCCCAGTGCGCGCCAGCAGATGCTGATCGACCAGCTGCGTGACGGCGCCATCGCCCGTATCGTGCTGGTCGGCATCGAAGGCGGCGACGAGGCCGAGCGCGGTCGCTTGTCGCGCCTATTGGTGAGCCGGCTGGCGCACAGCCCGCGCTTCACCTCGGTACAGAATGGCGATAGCAAGACCCAGCAACGCGACCAGCAATATTTCTTCAACAACCGCTATCTGCTGAGCCCGGCGGTCACGCCGGCGCGCTTCAGTGCGGCCGGCCTGCACGCCGCCATCCAGGACACGCTGGATGCCATGTCCGGCGGTGCCGGCCTGGTGGTGAAAAAGATCCTGCCGCGCGACCCGACCGGCGAGACGCTGCAGATCCTCGACCAGTTCATCGGCGAGAGCCAGCCGCGTACCAGCGACGACATCTGGGTGTCGCGCGACGGCAAGCGCGCCGTGCTGCTGCTGCAGTTGGCCGAATCCGGCCTGAATACCGACGCGCAGGCGGCGGCGCTGGAGGATGTGCGTCAGACCTTTGCCAGCCTACCCGAGCGGCATGCCGATACCCGGCTGGTGATGAGCGGCACCAGCGTGATGTCGGTGTTGTCGCGCAACACCATCCAGAGCGAAGTGGAGCGACTGGCCACAGTGGGCACCGCGCTGGTGGTCGCGCTGCTGCTGCTGGTCTACCGCTCGCTGCCGCTGTTGCTGCTCGGGCTGATCCCGGTGGTGTCCGGCGCTCTGGTCGGCATTGCCAGCGTCAGCCTGGGCTTCGGCCATGTGCATGGCCTGACTCTCGGCTTCGGCACCACGCTAATCGGCGAGGCGGTCGACTACTCCATTTACCTGTTTATCCAGCGGGCCGGCGGCAACGAGCCGGGCCATTTCTGGCGCACCATCCGGCTGGGCGTGCTCACCTCGATCACCGGCTTTGCCGCGCTGATGTTCTCCAGCTTCCCCGGCCTGTCTCAACTGGGGCTGTATTCGATCAGCGGCCTGGTCACGGCCGTGCTGGTGACCCGTTACATCCTGCCGGGGCTGATGCCGGCGCGGCTCAATCTGCGCGATTTGAGCGGCCCGGGCCTGGTGCTGCAGAAGGGGCTGGACTTCCTCACCCGCATGCGCTGGGTGATGGCGGCGGCGCTACTGGCTGCGGTGGCGGTGCTGGTATTCCACCAGCAGGACATCTGGAACCGTCAGCTCAATGCGCTCAGCTCCATCTCCAAGGAGCAGAACAAGCTGGATGCCGAGCTGCGCGGCGATCTGGGCGGCAACGATATGCGCTATGTCGCCAGCTTCAGTGCACCGGACCAGGAAAGCGCGCTGAGGTTGGCCGAACGGACCCGCCGCGTGCTGCAGGACCTGGCCCGCCAGCGCGTGATCGGCGGCTTCCACACCCCGGACGAGCTGCTGCCGAGCCAGGCTAGCCAGTGGGCGCGCCAGGCTGCGCTGCCGGCCGCTACCGAGGCGAAGCAACGACTCGAGCAGGCACTGAGCGGCATGCCGCTGCAGGCAGACCAGCTGCAGGGCTTCCTGGCGGATGTCGAGCACGGCCGCACCCAGCCGCTCTTGACCCGGCAGAGCCTGCAGGGCAGTGCGGCCAGCGTGCTGCTCGATTCCATGCTGATCAAGCGTCCCAACGGCTATCTGGTGTTGATGCCGCTGCGCCCGAGCGGCGAAGGGCCGAAGGCCGACGAGATCGCGCTCGACAAAGTCCGTTCGGCGCTGGAGCGGCAGCAGCTGAGCCAGGTGACCGTGATCGACCTCTTGGAGGAAACCACGGCCATCTTCGACAGCTACACCCACGAGGCGCTGGTGTTCTCCTCGCTGGGCTGCCTGGCCATCCTGGTGCTGCTGGGCTTTACCTGCGGCTGGTTGCAGGCGGTGCGGGTCATCATCCCGCTGGGTTGTGCCGTGCTGTGCGTGGTGGCCATTTTCGACGCCTGCGGCATCCAGCTGACCATCCTGCACCTGGTGGGGCTGTTGCTGGTGGTGGCCATCGGTTCCAACTACGCGCTGTTCTTTGCCAACAAGCAGCAGCTGGGCAGCGAGGCGGAGCAGCGCCAGGTGGAGGTATCGCTGGTGGTGGCCAACCTGGCGACGGTCACCAGCTTCGGCCTGCTGGGGACGTCCAGCGTACCGGTGCTGTCCTTCATCGGCAGCACCGTGGCGATCGGCGCTTTGCTGGCGCTGGTGTTCTCCGCCATGATGGCGAGGATCCACCCCCGTACTTGAGCGCGGGCGGGGCGGCCGCAAGGCCCCCGCCGTGCTTTCTATAACCCCATGCTGAATCCCCCCGTCGTTTATGCAAGCTCTCCGACTTAGTGCCTATACCCTGACCAGCGCCCTGGGCGCCGGCGTGGCTCCCCATCTTGCTGCCCTGCGCGAACAGCGCGGCGGCATCGTCAAGAAGCGCTGGGAAACCGTTGAATTCGATGTCTGCGTCGGAGAAGTGGCTGGTCTCGACGAGGTCGCGCTGCGCGACGATCTGGCGATCTTCGACTGCCGCAACAACCGGCTGGCGCAGCTGGGGCTGGAGCAGGACGGTTTCATAGCCCGGGTGCAAGAAGCGGTGGCGCGCTACGGCGCCAACCGGGTGGGGGTGTTCCTCGGCTCCAGCACCTCAGGCATTCTCAGCTCGGAAGTCGCCTACCGCCAGCGCGACCCGCAGACCGGCGCGCTGCCGGCCGAGCACAGCTACCGCGAGACCCACAATGCCTATTCGGTGGCGGACTTCGTGCGCCGCTTCTTCGACCTGGCCGGCCCGGCGGTGGTGGTGTCCACCGCCTGCTCCTCCAGCGCCAAGGTGTTCGGCACGGCGCAGCGCATGATGGCGGCCGGGATCATCGACGCGGCCATCGTCGGTGGCGTGGACACGCTGTGTCTGACCACGATCTACGGCTTTTCCTCGCTGCAGCTGGTGTCACCCAGCCCGTGCCTCCCCTTCGACGGCGAGCGCAACGGCATCTCGGTGGGCGAAGGCGCCGCCTTCGCCTTGCTGGAGTCGGCCGAAGGCACACAGCCGGGTGACATCCTGCTGACCGGCGTGGGCGAGAGCAGCGACGCCTACCACATGTCGTCCCCGCATCCGGAAGGGCTGGGGGCGCAGGCGGCGATGGCCGAAGCGCTGCAGCAGGCCGGGCTGGTGCCTGGCGACATCGACTACATCAACCTGCACGGCACCGCCACGCCCAGCAACGATGCGGCGGAAGGCGCCGCGGTGCAGACGCTGTTCGGCAACGCCACGCCCTGCAGCTCCACCAAGGGGCATACCGGCCACACTCTGGGCGCGGCCGGCGGCATCGAAGCGCTGATCTGCGCGCTGGCCCTGCGCGACGGCGTGATGCCGGGCGGGGTGGGCACGCAGAGCCTGGACGCACGCCTGCAATGCAATTACCTGCTGAGCACGGTGGAGCGCCCCTTGCGCCACGTGCTGAGCAATTCTTTCGGTTTTGGCGGCAGCAACTGCAGCCTGATCTTCTCGCTGGCAGGGGCTTGAGCATGACGACGATTTATCTTGAAGGCCTGAGCCTGCTCGGGCCGGGCATGAACGACTGGGCCGAAGCGGCACCGCGCTTGCTGGGGCAGCAGCCTTTCCAGGCGGAAGCGGTGCGCTTGACGGCACCCGCCATCCTGCCGCCCACCGAGCGCCGTCGTGCCGGCACCGCGGTGAAGCTGTCGATGGCGGTCGGGCTGGCGGCGGTGGACGATGCCGGAGCGGACGCGGCGAGCCTGCCGAACGTGTTCAGCTCCACCGGCGGCGACTGCGAGAACTGCCATAGCCTGCTGGAAGTGCTGGCCTCGGACGACCGGATGGTTTCGCCGACCCGTTTCCACAACTCGGTGCACAACGCGCCGGCCGGCTACTGGGGCATCGCCACCCGCTGCACCGAGGCGTCCACCAGCCTGTGCGCCTACGACGCGACCTTCGGCGCCGGCCTGCTCGAAACTGCGACTCAGGCGCTGAGCGCCGGCAAGCCCTGTCTGCTGATCTCGTTCGATACCGCCTATCCGGAGCCCTTGTATGCCCAGCGGCCGATTCCTTATCCGCTGGGGGTGGGCATGGTGCTGAGCCCGGTGCGCACGCCGGCCAGCAAGGCCGCATTGCGGCTGAGTTTCACCCAGGAGGCAGTCGGGACGATGGAGGATGAGCAACTGGAAGCGCTGCGCCAGAGCATCCCCTCCGCGCGCAGCCTGCCGCTGCTGCGTCGACTGGCCAGTGGCGAGCCGGGGCGAGAGGTGATCGAGTATCTGGACGGCTGCCACCTTGCCATTGAAGTGACGGCGTGACGAGGGCGTCGGGAGTGCCGCACGCGTTCACGACCGGGGCATCCTGCGTGCCATCCACAGGGTGAGAGCATGTGGCACTGGGTGCCGATGCGCTGAGCAGAAAAAAAGGCCCATCTTGAAATGGGCCTTGATTCATGCAGTCACAATGAAGCTATCGATCGGCTTTGACCGGCCTCAGTTGGTGGCAGCGGCTGCCTGCAGCTGCTCGCGTGGTGCGTAGGCCAGCGCGATTTCCAGCTTCGCCACGTCCTGCTCTGCCACCTTTACCCGCGCGCTGACCTGTACCAGCAATGGCGCCATCTGGCGGCACTGGATGAAAAACTCCACATCCTGCTCCGGCAGCACTGGTTGCTTGAACCAACAGTTGCGCACTGCCGCCAGTACGCCGACCGAATCCTGAGGCAGCGTCTTGACATAGGGGTCGCCGACCAGCAATCCGGCTCCGGCAAACTGCGCCATCGATTCGATCAACATCACTCCTGGCACGATAGGCATGCCCGGGAAGTGACCCTGGATCACCGCATTGTCGTTCGGCCAACTTGCGACACCATGGAACTGGTGCGGCCCCTCGATGGTGAGGTGCCGGCAGACGAAGATGGCCCCGCGGTGCGGCAAGAGCTGTTCGATATCGCCGCGCTGCAGTTGGATCGGGTATTGGTAGTCGCCGTCGCTCATGCTGGGTAGCGCCGTGCCACCAGCGAGACGTTGCTGCCGCCGAAGGCGAAGGAGTTGGACATGATGGCGCGCACGTCGCAGCCATGGCGTGCGGTCTGCGGGATGAAATCCAGATCGCAGCGCGGGTCGGCCTGATCCAGGGTGGCGGTCGGCGGCAGCGAGCCGCTGTTCATCGCCATCACGCTGAGCGCGAATTCCAGGATGCCACTGGCGCCGATCAGGTGGCCGTGCATCGCCTTGGTGGAGCTGATGGCCAGCTGCGAGGCCGCCGCGCCGAACACGCCGCGGATCGACTCGGTCTCGGTGACGTCGCCGGCATCGGTCGCCGTGCCATGGGCGTTCAGGTACTGGATGTCTTCGGCGCGCAGCCCGGCATCGTCCAGCGCCTGCTGCATGGCATTGATCTGTTCGGCGCTGGAGGGGGAGGTCAGGTGGGCGGCATCGCTGCTGCTGCCGTAGCCGCACAATTCGGCCAGTGCGCTCTGGCCGCGTGCGGCGGCGCGGGTCTCGCTCTCCAGCACGATGGCGGCGCCACCTTCGCCCAGCACGAAGCCGCTGCGGTCCTGCGAGAAGGGGCGACAGCTGCGCGACGGGTCGTCCGCATGCGGTTTGGCCATCACGCGCAGTGCGTTCCAGGCCATCAGGGAGCCGGGGGTCAGCATGGCTTCGCAGCCCACCACCACGGCGGCGTCAAGATAGCCGTCGCGAATGGCGCGGAACGCTTCGCCGATGGCGACTGCGGAAGAGGCACAGGCCACGGAATAGGTGTGGCTGGCGCCGTGCAGACCGTAGCTCATGGAAATGGCCGCCGCCGGTGCGTTGGCCATCATGCGCGGCACCGACAGTGGGTGCACCACGACGGGATTGCGCTTGCCCTCGCTTTGCACGGCGGATTGGAAGCGTTCGTACAGTCCGTCAACGGTGTGGGCACCACCAAAGCCGATGCCGACATAAACGCCGACGCGGCGGGAGTCGGCCGGTGCCGGGGCAAAGTTGGCCGAAGCCAGCGCCTCGTTGGCTGCCACCAGGGCGAACTGGCTGGCGCGGTCCAGACCGGCATGCTTGCCCCCCAGCAGGCTGGCCGGGTCGGCTGCTGCCTGGGCGAGCAGCACATTGGGCAGCCATTTGGCGATATCGGGAGTCGCGGCGCCAACGGCGCAATGCCCTGCCAGTGCCTGAGCGAAGCTGGTGGGCAGGTCGGCTCCCAGCGGGCTGACCGCACCCATGCCGGTAATCAGGACTTTGGCCAATTTATTTGCTCTCTTCGAGACTGAATTCCGGCAGTTCGCCGTTGTTGTGCTGGCGAATGGCGGCCTCGATATCGGCCAGCATTTCTCGGAAGCTCATCTTCGGGTAGCGGGTGGGGTCCTCCAGCTGGAAGCCGCAGCGATCCTCGATTTCGAATAGCATCTCCACCATGTCCAGCGAGTCGAGGTTTAGGGCGGATACTTGCAGTGCCGGATCTTCAAGCAGGGTTGGGTCCGTGCCCTTGGTATTGACCAGATAGTTTTTGATGATTTGTTCAAGCATGGGCGTTCAATCCAAAACGTGGCGTGCACCAAAAACCGATAATTGTATAGTAAAAATATGGTGTAGGCATTGCCAGCGACCTGATTCCGCAAGCATTCTGGCTGCGAGCTGGGGCTGCAATGACAAGCCGTCAATCTCACTAAAACTGTCCCGGATTCTGGTCTGCAGGAATGATTGTCCGCCCTCGCCCGAATAGCGTAAAAGAGGGGGACCAGAAGCCGGAAGTTAATTCGAAGTAATGTCGAATCGCAGTTTCCGTCTGGTCCAGATTGTCCTGCGTTGTCGCACATTTCCCGGTCGGTCATGAAGAGCAGCATTCCGTTTCATCAGTTTCTAGTGACCAGGAGCTTACCGGCGACATACCAACCGCCATCCGAAGCAGATGTTTCGTGCTGCCATTTGTACGGTGCTGCCGGGCAATGTGTTGATGAAGGCACCCGAACTACGTGGCAGCTGGTGAATGATATGGGCGGCTCGGCGGCGCTGATTGCGAAAAGGGCACTGCACCATTGCCGGCTATTCTCAGTATCACCAATTTTCCCTAATTAAGCAGGGGCTGGACAATATGGCGCCCTCTCGTATTTCTGCTGATTTACCGGGCCGTGCCTGACAAGGAATTCGCGGTCCATAGTGAGTGCAATGAAGCCACATGCAGTTTGCAGCAGCATGTCGAAGCGTCGATCGGGCTTTCCATCGACCCGGGTCGATGGCTGGATTGAGGTGGTTGCCATTACTGCTCATTCTTGACCTGCAGGCTGGCTATCGGCTAAGTTCTGCCAAAATCAAACAGCATCCCGCACTGGGATGAATATCTAGTCAGTAAATCTGCCATGCCCATCTCTTCTACGACGCATGTGGTTCTCATCCCCAGCTACAACCCCGGCCCCAAGGTTTTGGATACGGTACGCGCGGCCCGTGCGCAATGGAGCCCGGTGTGGGTGGTCGTAGACGGCAGCAACGACGGCTCGGAGCAGGCGCTGTTGCAGATGGCCGCCGAAGACGAGAGCCTACAGGTATTTGTGCTGCCGGAAAACCGCGGCAAGGGTGCCGCGGTGCTGCACGGGCTGGATCAGGCTACGCGGCTGGGTTTCACTCACGTGCTGTGCATGGATTCCGACGGCCAGCATCCGGTCGGGCAGATTCCCGCCTTTATGGCGCGTTCGCAGCAGCAGCCCGAGGTCATGGTGCTGGGCCTGCCGGTCTTCGATGCCAGTGCGCCCAGTCTGCGGGTCAAGGGGCGCAAGATTTCCAACTGGTGGGCCAATCTGGAAACCCTGTGGATGGGCATCGGTGATTCCTTGTTCGGATTCCGTGTCTATCCGGTCGCGCCGTTGCGGCAGATCATGCAGCGGCAGCGCTGGATGCGCCGTTTCGACTTCGATCCGGAAGCCGTTGTCCGCCTGTGCTGGCATGGCGTAAAGCCGGTCAATCTGCCCTCGCCGGTGAAGTACTTTCAGGCCGAGGAAGGTGGGGTGTCGCATTTCAATTATTGGCGCGACAACCGTCTGTTGACTTGGATGCACATCCGGCTGATGTTCGGCTTCGTCCTGCGTTTGCCGCTGCAGTGCCGCCGGCTGGTCGGCAAGGGGGCATGATGCTGGCAGGATGCAGAATGCGTGTATGGGGTGAAACCGCCGCCCACCAACCGGGAAGGGGGGCTGAGCGATGTCCGCCCCTGTCATGATGGTCCATCTGCTGCTGGAGCGGCTGTCTTCTTCCGTGTTGGCGCGCGAGCCGGAGCCGCAGGCGCTGATGGAGGATGCCGACCAGATCCGCGCCTTCATGCAGAGTGGCCGCAGCAACGGCATTCTCAACTATATCCATTTCTTCCACGCCGTCATGTCACTGCCGGTGATCCGGCCTGGCGACGTGGTGCTGGACCTGGCCTGCGGCCCGGCCAACCAGTTGCTGCAGATTGCCCGGCTGCACCCGGATGCCCGCTTCATCGGGGTGGATGCCTCGAGCGGCATGCTGGCACTGGCTCGGGAAAATCTGGCGCAGGCAGGTTTGTCCAATGTCAGCCTGCAGCTGGGCGATATAAGTCGTCTGGATGGCTTTGCCGATGCCACCATTGACTGCGTGCTGTGCACCATGTCGCTGCATCATCTGCCGGATACCGACATGTTGGGGCAGACCATGCGGCAGATCCGTCGGGTGTTGCGTGAGGATGGCGGGGTCTATCTGGCCGATTTTGGCCGGCTCAAGCGCCGGGCCACCCAGTCTTTCTTTGTCTATGACCGTATCGAACAGCAGTCTGACCTGTTCACTGTCGACTTTCTCAATTCGCTGCGTGCAGCATTCAGCCAAGCAGAGTTGCAGCAGTCTGTTGCTCTGCTGGAACGTGAGCTGCATGTCTATCGGACCGCGTTGGCTCCTTTCATGCTGCTGTTACGCAGTGTGGCGCGCCGCCACATTGATGCGGAGCTGGAGCAGCGGGTTCATGATGGCTATGTCCGGCTGAATGCGGGAGAGCGGCGCGACTTCAACAACCTGGCGCGTTGGTTTCGCCTCGGAGGCCTGGAGCTGCCTTCTCGCCTGAGTTGAGGTTTGAGGGGGGCGAGCCAGTTAGCTGCACGTACCTGCGCTTCAGTCGGCGAAGAACGCACGGCTACTCACCGATCTCGCTCTGTGCTTGGCAATCTGCACAGCGGCCGTTTCCCTCGAAATGCCTAGCACGTCCTGTGCAATGGGCTTCTCCATGTAGCTTCTATATCGGATGGTGTTGGTCGGGCCTTGCCTGGACTGCCCGCCCACCTGAGTGCTTTTGCAGCCGGTGGTCGCTGCAATGGGATGTGTCATCCCGCCCTTAGTATTCGGCACGATGGAGTTGCCTGCCGTGTCGATGTGCGAGTCCACGACTATTGAGCCTCAGGGCTCCCGCTTGGGCTCGCAGGGCGCGATCAATCGATGGGGTGCAGCTATCCGGCTTTAATTCGCACGCGGATGGTCTGGTTTACGGCTGGGGGGGCTGCTGATTTTGGACGCAGCGATGGAGTGCGTGAACCGGCTTTGTGGATTTGTAGAATGGTGCTGATTTTTGTAGAAGGCGGTCGCCGGTAGGGTGTCTTAATCGACGTCGGCGTAGAAAACAAAAAAGCCCCGATTTCTCGAGGCTCTCTTGCTCAATTTGGCGGAGAGGGAGGGATTCGAACCCTCGGTACGCTATAAACGTACGCCTGATTTCGAGTCAGGTACATTCGACCACTCTGCCACCTCTCCGTTGAGTTCCGCATTATATACACTTACTTTTTAGTGTCAAGCGTATTTTGGAAAAAGATGACTTATAAGCCGAGAATCTTCACTTTTTGACCTGGCTGCAGTCGGTTGACCATGCTGACGCTGTTCCAGCGTTTGATGTCCTGATGATCCACGCCGAACTTGCGTGCGATGCTGTAGAGGGTATCCCCCTTCTGAGCGACATATTCGAAAGGTGCCTTGCCCGATGTGCTGCGGGCCGGTGGTGTGCCGTCCTGTTGGGCGAGCAGGGTGGTCGGGGTGGCGAGATTGCTCTTGTCGACCGATAGCACCTGGCCAAGCTTCACGCTGTCGTCGTTCAGGCCGTTCAGCGTCTTCAACTCCGCGACGCTCATATTGTAGCGACGCGAGATGTTATAGAGGGTGTCGCCGCTGCCGACGGTGTGGCGGCCGTTGGTCGACACCACTGGGGTAGCATCGGCTACCGCGATGGTACGGGCCGGTGCCGGGCTACTGACGGCGTTGTCGGTCAGGGCCAGTGCTTCGGTGGCGGCGCTGACGCTGGCCGGTACGCTGGTCTGGGCCGGTGAAGCCGCGGCCAATTCCGGAACCGCAGTAGCCGCGGGCATCGCCTTGCTGCTGGAGGCGGCGACGGCCGGTTTCACCTCGGCCGCGTTGACGACGGGACTGGCTGGTGCGGCCTGTGCGAGTACGGTGGCCGGCTGGCTCTGAGGTTGAGCGGCAGCGAGCAGGACCGGAGCCGGTGTCGGCACGGCTACGGGGGCTGTTTTGGCCGGTTCAACGGCCTTTGTTGCGGCGACTTGGATCACCGGCTGCGCGGCCGGCGCTTGCTTGAGCTCGGCGGTGATCGGCGGCGCGCTGATCGACTTGGCGGCCGGAGCTGGGTCGGCCTTGGCGATCATCATCGGAGCGCTGCTTGGACTGTCGTCGGGGTCGATCAGGTTGGGGTTGCTGGTGGTGTTGCCCTTCATCGCTACCAGGATCGGGCGGCCGGCGGCCAGCGTATTGCCGGACAGGCGGTTGACCGAGCGCAGCTCGCTGCTGCTCATGCCGTAGTTGGCGGCGATGTCGGTGACGCTTTCGCTACCGTTCGGGGTGTACACCTGCCAGGTCATCAGCGGCTTGTCACCCCATTTGGCCAGGTTGTGCTCGAATTTCTCCAGGTGGTTGGCCGGGATCAGCATCTGCCGGCCGTTCTTGTAGGCGTATACCGGCAGGTTGAAGCCGGGGTTGAGCTCTTTGAACTCGGGCACCGACATGCCGGCCATCTTGGCGGCGATGTCGATGTCCATGTGCTTGCCGGTGGTGACGGCGACGAAGTAGGGCTTGTTCTGGAAGCGTTCTAGCTTCAGGCCGTACTTGTCCGGGTCTGTCAGCAGATTGCGCACGGCCAATAGCTTGGGCACGTAACTGCGCGTTTCGGCCGGCATATTGATGTTTTCGAAGGTCGGCTCTTCGCCTCGGGCGCGCACCCGGGCGATGGCGCGGCTGACGTTGCCTTCGCCCCAGTTGTAGGCGGCGAGCGCCAGCGACCAGTCGCCGAACTGGCCGTAGAGGTTTTCCAGGTAGTCGAGCGCAGCGCGGGTTGCGTCGGTCACGTCGCGACGGCCGTCGTACCACCAGGTCTGTTCCAGGCCGTACTGGCGGCCGGTGGCCGGCATGAACTGCCACAAGCCCGAGGCGCCAACCGGCGACATGGCGAGCGGGTTAAACGAGCTTTCGACCAGCGGCAGGAAGGCGAGCTCGGTCGGCATGCCGCGTCGCTCCACCTCGTTCATGATGAAGAACAGGTATTTGCGGCTGCGGTCGAGCGTGCGTTTGAAGTATTCCGGACGGGAGGCGTAGTAACGTTCTTGCTTGCGGACCAGCTCGCTGCTGACTTCGGTCATCTGGAAGCCTTCGCGGGCGCGTTCCCAGACGTTGTCGCCATTTCGTAGCAAACTGCTGTTGAGCAGCATCATGTCGAGTCCGCTGGACAAGCCGACGTCGACACCACCGGGGACAGCTGTGCTGGTTTGCGCGGAGGCGGGTACTTGATACAGGCAAAGCAGCGACAGCGACAACGCCAGTGGCTTTAAACGTTTCATTACGGCAGCTCGAGGGTATTGTGATTTTGGCCGATCCTATATAGCGTCAGTATTGCGTGTCAATGAAAAAAATCAAATGATTTCAGGTGCTTTGGCCTGTTTTTGACTATGAGCGGTCACCCGTCAGGATTGACTCGCCCAGCATGATTAGCGGAAGCGATTCTTCCATTCGCGCAGCAGCGCAAAGCGTTCGGCCGCTTCGGCCAACTCGCGGCCGGCCTCGCGGCGGCAGCTGGCGCGCACCTCGGTTTCGTCGACGCGCAGGAAGGGATTGGTCGCCAGTTCCTGGGCCAGCGTCGACGGCAGCGTCGGGCGGTCGGCGTCGCGGCAGGCTTGGTCGCGGCGCTCGCGCTCGGCCAGCGCCGGGTTGCCCGGCTCGACCGCATGGGCAAAGCGCAGGTTGGACAAGGTGTACTCGTGCGCGGGGTAGATCAGCGTCTCGCCCGGCAAGGCGGCGAGCTTCTGCAGCGAGTGGTGAAACTGCGGGGCGGTGCCCTCGAACATGCGGCCACAGCCGGCGCCGAACAGAGTGTCGCCGCAGAACAACCGGCCGTTGCCGACATAGGCGATATGGTCGAGGGTGTGGCCGGGCACCTCCAGTACACCGAAAGGTTGGCCGAACAGCGTCAGCTCGCTACCCTCCATCACTGGATCGGTGACGCCGGCGATGCCGGCCGGACCGTATACGGTCAACCCCGGAAAGTGGCGCTTCAGTTCGGCGACGCCGCCGACGTGGTCGGCGTGGTGGTGGGTGATCAGTAGTGCCTGCAAGGTCAGGCCGTGTTCGGCCAAGGCGGCGAGCACCGGCCCGGCATCGCCCGGGTCGACCGCGATCGCGCGGCCGGCGGCGTGCAAAAGCCAGATATAATTGTCTGAAAAGGCGTGAACCGCAGTGACGGTAATCATGGCTGGAATCAGTCTCCAAACGAATGGCGCGAAGATGGACAGTTTTGCCCGCTGGCTTGGCGATACCGAGCTGGGTCATTACCTGCTGGAACGCGAACAGGCATTCTACGACCGTACCGTGGCCGATGTGTTCGGTTTTCACGCGGTGCAGCTGGGTCTTGCCGAGTACGATTTCCTGCGCACCAACCGCATCGCCTGGCAGGCGAGGGTCGGGCGTTCTGCGTCGGCGGTGATCCAGACCGAGCCGGAACGGCTGCCGTTCGACTGTCGCAGCATCGACCTCTTGGTGCTGCCGCACGTGCTGGACTTCTCGCGCGAACCGCACCAGGTGCTGCGCGAGGTCGAGCGGGTATTGATGCCCGAGGGGCGGGTCGTGCTGACCGGATTCAACCCTGCTTCATTATGGGGGATGCGCCGGCTGGCGCGAGGACGCGATCAGGCGCCGTGGAACGGCCGCTTCCTGACGCTGCCGCGCATCAAGGACTGGCTGAAACTGCTGGGTATGGAGCCGGCCGGCGGGGCGTTCATGGCCTATGCGCCGCCGTTCACGCATGAGCAGTGGCTCACCCGCTTTGCCTTCATGGAATCGGCCGGCAATCGCTGGTGGCCGGTGGCCGCCGGGGTGTACGGCATCGCCGCGGTGAAGAAGGTGCGCGGCATGCGCTTGATCACGCCGAGCTGGAACAAGGCCAAGGCGAGCAAGGGCCTGGTGGTGGCCGGGCCGGACCGCCGGCATTCGGCCCATCCGCCCTCCGAAGAATCTAAATGAAAGACAACGTGGTCGAACTGTTTACCGATGGCGCCTGCAAGGGCAATCCCGGCCCGGGCGGCTGGGGCGTGTTGATGCGCTTCAAGGGGCACGAGAAGGAATTGTTCGGCGGCGAGCCCAACACCACCAACAACCGCATGGAGTTGTTGGCGGTGATCGAGGGCTTGGCGGCGCTGACCCGCCGCTGCGAAGTGGTGGTGTATACCGACTCGCAGTACGTGCAGAAGGGCATTTCCGAGTGGATACACGGCTGGAAGGCGCGCGGCTGGAAGACCGCGGCCAAGGAGCCGGTGAAAAATGCCGACCTGTGGCGCCGCCTCGACGACGAGCGCAACCGTCACGAGGTGCGCTTCGAATGGGTGAAGGGCCATGCCGGCCACGAATTCAACGAGCGCGCCGACCAGCTGGCCAACCGCGGCGTGGAGTGCGCGCGCTGACCTTAGGCTTGCATGCCGGCCCGATCGGGCCGGCTGTCTTTCCGCTTTCAATCCGCGGCAGCGGTCGATCCCGCCTGCCGTTCGCATCGTAAGAGCAGCATGAGACAGATTATCCTCGATACCGAAACCACCGGCCTCGATCCCAACCAGGGCCACCGCATCATCGAATTCGCCGGGCTGGAGATGGTCGACCGCAAGCTGACCGGCCGCTCGCTGCACCTCTATATGCACCCGGAACGCGAGATCGATCCGGACGCCGAGCGGGTGCACGGCATCTCGCTCGACTTTCTCGCCGACAAGCCGAAGTTCAAGCAGGTGGCCGACGAGATCGTCGAATTCATCGACGGCGCCGAGCTGATCATCCACAACGCGCCGTTCGACGTGGGCTTCATCAACGCCGAATTCGACCGGCTCGGCCTCGCGCCAGTCGCCAAGCTGTGCGGCGGGGTGATCGACACGCTGTTCATGGCGCGCGACACCTTTCCGGGCAAGCGCAACAGCCTGGACGCGCTGTGTGACCGCTTCGAGATCGATCGCTCCAACCGGACCCTGCACGGCGCGCTGATCGACTGCGAGCTGCTGTCCGAGGTGTACCTGGCGCTGACCCGCGGCCAGGAAAGCCTGATGATGGACATCGAGGTCGACAGCGGCGCCGGTCATGGCCTGGGCCTGGCGTTCGAGCGCAAGCCGCTGCTGGTGAAACGCGCCAACGAGACCGAGCAGGCGGTGCACGATGGTTACCTGAACGACCTGGACAAGGCGGTGAAGGGCCAGTGCCTGTGGCGCGCCATGGAGAATCCCGCCCCGGCCGAGGGCGCGGCATGAGCCGTTGCGTCGCGCTGGTGCCGGCGGCCGGCTTCGGCCAACGTTTCGGCAGCCCGACCCCGAAACAGTATCTGGATCTCGTCGGCCGGCCGCTGATGGCACACACGTTGGCGACGCTGGCGGCGGTGCCGGCGATTGATCTGGTGGCGGTGGTAGTGTCGCCCGGCGATGAATGGTTCGACGGTTTCGACTGGTCGGGCATCGCGAAGCTGACCGTGCTGCGCGTCGGCGGTGCCAGCCGCGCCCAGAGCGTGCAGAACGGCCTGAGCGCGCTGCGTGCCGACGGCCGCTTGGCCGATGCCGACTGGCTGCTGGTGCACGACGCGGCGCGCTGCTGCGTCAGCGTCGAGCTGGTCGAACGGCTGATCGCGACGCTTGCCGACGACCCGGTCGGCGGCCTGCTGGCGCTGCCGGTGCCGGACACGGTGAAACGCGCCGACGCCGCCGGCCGCATCGCCGCGACCGTCTCGCGCAGTGGCTTGTGGCTGGCGCAGACGCCGCAGATGTTCCGCGCGGCGACGTTGGCCGAAGCGCTGGAGCAGGGCGCAAGCGATGCGATCACCGACGAAGCGTCGGCCGTCGAGGCGCTAGGGCTGGCGCCGCGGCTGGTCGAGGGCGATGCGCAGAATTTCAAGGTAACGTACCCGCGGGATCTGGCCCTGGCGGCCGCGATTCTGGCGGCCAGAACAGGACAATGACGACGATGTTTCGAGTAGGACAGGGCTACGATGTGCACCGGCTGGTGGAAGGCCGGCCGTTGATTCTGGGCGGGGTGGAGATTGAGCACGACAAGGGGCTGCTCGGCCATTCCGACGCCGACGCGCTGCTGCACGCGATCACCGACGCGCTGCTCGGCGGTGCCGGGCTCGGCGATATCGGCCGGCACTTTCCGGATACCGCCGCCGAGTTCAAGGGCGCAGACAGCCGGGTGCTGCTGCGCGAGGCGTATGCGCGGGTGCAGGCGGCCGGCTGGCTGGTGGTCAATGTCGACGCGACGCTGATCGCGCAGGCGCCGAAGCTGGCGCCGCATATTGACCGCATGTGCGCGTGCATTGCCGCTGATCTAGGCTTGGAGCAAGGCGCCGTGAACGTGAAGGGCAAGACCAACGAGAAGCTCGGTTACCTCGGGCGCGCCGAGGCGATCGAAGCGCAGGCCGTGGTGCTGCTCTCCCGTCATCCAGGCTGAGCCTGTTGCGTTAAATTTTCCAGGGCCGCAAGCCACCGACGGCCCGTCGTTTCTTTATTCGATCGGCAATGCCCTCCGACAGGCGGTGCCCGTTATGGGATAATTGCCGCATCACCCTCAAGACAATAGCGATGGAGTTGCCGTCATGCTGACCCAAGATCAAATGAAACTCGCCGCCGCCAAGAAAGCGCTGGAATTTATCCCGGAAAACGCCGTCATCGGCGTCGGCACCGGCAGCACCGTGAACCTGTTCATCGACCAGCTGGGCACGATCAAGCACCTGATCCAGGGCGCGGTGTCGAGCTCGGAGGCGACCACCGAGCGCCTGAAGGCGCTGGGCATTCCGGTGCTGGATCTGGCGCTGGTCGACGAGCTGCCCGTTTACGTGGACGGTGCCGACGAGATCAACCACTACCTGCACATGGTGAAGGGCGGCGGCGGCGCGCTGACGCGCGAGAAGATCGTTGCAGCCGTCGCCAAGGAATACATCTGCATCGCCGACGAGACCAAGTACGTGACGGTGCTGGGCGAGTTCCCGCTGCCGGTCGAAGTGGTGCCGATGGCACGCAGCTACGTGGCGCGCCAGCTGGAGCGTCTCTCGACCTCCGGCAGCCGCGTGCATCCGGAGCTGCGCATGGCGGCGGGCGACAAGGTATTCCTGACCGACAACGGCAACTACATTCTCGACGTGCATGGCCTGCAGATCGCCGAACCGGTATCGCTGGAGAGCAAGATCAACCAGATCGCCGGTGTGGTCACCAACGGCCTGTTCGCACAGCGCCGCGCCGACGTGCTGCTGCTGGGCACTCAGAGCGGCGTCGAGGTGAAGCGCTGAGAAGCTGTTTGCGATCGGGAACCTGAGTTGAAATGGCGCTCAGCATGCTCATGTACTCCAGGTACACTCCGTTGTTTCGCGCCATTTCTCCTTGTCTGACACTTTGTTCGCGAGATCGTGAATAGGTTCTGAGCGTCGTTTTGCGGCGTTAGTAGCTGGGCCAGGCACCGCTAGAAGTGCCGGTCGGCCGAGGGCGGTGCAGGGCCAGGCACTACATGACAGCCGACTTGTCACAATGCTGTCATCTGTGCCGGCTAGCATCGCCCGATTGTTGAAGTTACTGAGTAGAATAGGGGACGTCATGGCAGAACATATCTCCAAGCAGTTCGACATGGAGCTGGAGACTATCCGCACCCGTGTGCTGCAGATGGGCGGCCTGGTCGAACAGCAGATCGTCGCCGCGCTCGACGCGCTGACCGAAGGCGACATCGCCAAGTTCGACAAGGTGATCGCCGAAGATGCACTGGTCAACGCGATGGAAGTGGCGATCGACGACGATTGCCAGCACATCATCGCGCGCCGCCAGCCGGCTGCCAGCGACCTGCGCATGGTGATCACGGTGATCAAGACCATCACCGATCTGGAGCGCATCGGCGACGAAGCCCAGAAGATCGCGCGCATGGGCAAGACCATCTACGAGGCCGACCGCTTCCAGATGCCGCGTTTCCGCGAGGTGAGCAAGATGGGCCAGGCCGCGCTGCGTATGCTGCGCCGTGCGCTCGATGCGTTTGCCCGTCTCGATCCGACCGCGGCGCTCGAACTGCTCGAAGCCGACCAGCACCTCGACGACGACTTCGCCGCCGAGCTGCGCCAGTTGATTACCTTCATGATGGAAGATCCGCGCACCATCACCATGTCGATCGACACACTGTTCATCTCCAAGGCGATCGAGCGGATCGGCGACCACGCCAAGAACATTTCCGAGTACGTGGTCTACCTGGTCAAGGGCAAGGACATCCGCCATACCTCGATCGAGCAGGTAAAGCGCGAAGCGCTCGGCGAAGACTGAAGCGTAAGCGTGCATACGGCGGCGCCTGCCCCGTGACGTTGGCTTGGCAATGGCGGTAACATCCGGTTACCGCCATTTTCATTTGCTCATGGGCCCAACGTGACCAACAACACGCCCCAGTACGACGTCCTTGCCACTGTGGACCTAGGGTCGAACAGCTTCCGCCTGCAGGTGTCGCGGGTGCTCGACGACCAGCTCTATACCCTCGATACCCTGAAGGAAACCGTGCGCCTGGGCGCCGGCCTGACCGCCGAGAAGATCCTCGACGACGATACCCAGGAGCGGGCACTGGCCTGTCTGGCCCGCTTCGGCGAGCGCTTGCGCGGCCTGTTGCCCGGCCAGGTGCGCGTGGTCGGCACCAACACGCTGCGCGTGGCGAAGAATGCGCCGGCCTTCATCGCCCAGGCCGAAGCACTGCTCGGCTTCCCGATCGAAATCATCGCCGGCCGCGAAGAAGCGCGGCTGATCTATCTGGGCGCCGCGCACAGCCTGCCGGCCACGCGCGAGAAGCGTCTGGTGGTCGACATCGGCGGCGGTTCCACCGAATTCATCATCGGCAGCCTGTACAAGTCGCAAGTGACCGAAAGCCTGCCGCTGGGCTGCGTCACCTACAGCCTGCGCTATTTCCGGGACGGCAAGCTGACCAAGACCGCGTTCCGCGACGCGATCCTGGCTGCGCGCAGCGAAGTGCAGCGTATCGCCGCCGACTATCGCCGCGAGGGCTGGCAGCTGGCGGTCGGTACCTCGGGCACCGCCCGCTCGCTGCGCGATGTGCTGGAGATCAATGACTATTCCAGCGCCGATATCACCCTGTCCGGCATGGAGCGGCTGCGCGACGAGCTGATCCAGATCGGTAGCATCAAGAAGAGCACCGCGTTGAACGGCCTGAAGGCCGACCGC
Organism: Neisseriaceae bacterium JH1-16; assembly: GCA_025989215.1. Lineage (GTDB taxonomy): Bacteria > Pseudomonadota > Gammaproteobacteria > Burkholderiales > Chromobacteriaceae > Crenobacter_A. Next base: position 177,245 of record JAPDNP010000006.1, read on the forward strand.
GCGCCGGTGTTGCCGGGCGGCCTGGCGGTGATGATCGCGCTGTTCGAGGAACTGGGTATCGACCGCATGACCGTTGCCGAGGGGGCGCTGCGCGACGGCGTGCTGTACGACCTGATGGGCCGCCAGCGCGAGCGCGATATGCGCGATACCACGGTGACCCAGTTCAAGCGCCGTTACCACGTCGACCTCGAACAGGCCGGGCGGGTACAGACCTTGGCCGAGCGTTTCTACCGGATGGTCGCCGGCGAAGACGTCGACCAGGATCTGCTCAAGCGGGTGCTGTGGTCTGCCCGGCTGCACGAGATCGGCCTGACCATCTCGCACACCGCCTACCACAAGCATTCCGCCTATATCCTGCAGAACGCCGACATGCCGGGCTTCTCCAAGCGCGAGCAGAACGTGTTGGCCACCATCGTGGTCGGCCATCGCGGCGACATGGGCAAGATGGTGGAGCTGGTGACCGAACCGGGGATGTGGCAGGCGGTGGTGGCGCTGCGGCTGGCGGCACTGTTCTATCGCCGCCGCCAGGATGTCACGCTGCCAGAGCGGCTCGATCTGCGCATGAACGCGCATGGCTTTGCCCTGGCGCTGGACGCGGGCTGGTTGGACGCCAACCCGCTGACCGCCAATGCGTTCCGTCAGGAAGTGTCGCAGTGGCGCAAGATCGGCTTTGCGCTGGAGTTGGGAGAGCACGCCTGATGCGGCATCCGGATGCCAAGAGCCGCCTGCCGACGCTCGGCGAGGAGGCGGGCTCGCTGCTGGCGGTGGGCGGCAACGGTGCCGAGCCGGCGGAGGGGACACCGTCGATCCGGTTGCTCGACTACAGCACCGACGCCTGCGAAGAGACGCTGTTCCACTCGGTCGCCGAGGGGCTGGCCTACCGCCCCAAGGGCAAGGTGCAGTGGCTGAATGTGTACGGCCTGCAAGAGCCCGAGGTGCTGAAGGCGATCGGCGATCGCTTTGGCCTGCACCCGCTGGTGCTGGAGGACATCCTCAACGCGCGTCAGCGCCCCAAACTCGAAGACTACGGCGACTATCTGTTTTGCGCGGCGCGGGTGTTCCACTACCAGCCGGGCAGCGGCCGGCTCGGCTATCACCAGGTCTATCTGGTGATCGGCAAGGGCTTCGTGATTACCTTCCAGAACCAGTCGATCGGCCTCTTTCAGGGGCTGCGCGACCGGCTGAACAGCGGTAAGGGCATGACGCGAGCGCGCGGAGCCGATTTTCTCGCCTATTCCTTGATCGACGCGATCATCGACGACTACTTCGGCGTGCTCGATGCGTTTACGCTGCGGGTCGAGAAGGCCGACTCCACCCTGCTCGGCAACCGCGACAACGGTGTGCTGCGTACCATTCACCGTCTGAAGCACGATTCGCTGCGCTTTCGGCGCGCCTTGCTGCCGCTTCGGGATGCGCTCAACCAGGTCACCCGTGGCGACCACCCGTATTTCCGCGAGGAGAGCCGCGTCTACCTGCGCGATGCCTACGATCACACCCTACACCTGATCGAGTCGCTCGAGTCGTCGCGCGACATGGTGTCGGGCATGCTCGACCTCTACCTGTCCAACCAGTCGAACCGGCTGAACGTGCAGATGCGGGTGCTGACAGTGATCACCATCATCTTCATGCCGTTGACGCTGATCGTCGGCATCTACGGGATGAACTTCGAATACATGCCCGAGTTGCACTGGCGCTACGGCTATTTCGCCGTGCTGTGCGCGATGCAGGGACTGTCCAGCCTGCTCGGTTACTACTTCTGGAAGAAGCGCTGGATCTAGAGCCTGCGCGATCGGATGCACTCGGGTGATCCGCGTTGAAATGCCGCCCAAACGGCTCATGGACTCTACGTACACTCCGCTTTTTCGCGTCATTGACCCTTCGTTCGCGAGATCGTGAGCAGGCTCTTAGCCCGTAGACGTTTTCAGGGCAGAGGAACCCGTGTCATTGCGACACGGGTTTTTTTGCGGCTTGCCTTATATACCCTTGGGGGGTATAAATGAGGCGTAGCCATTACCGAGGGAGTCGCTCATGTCGACCCGTTCACTGACCCTGCCGATCACCGGCATGAGTTGCGCCGCCTGTGCCACGCGGCTGGAAAAGGTGCTGAACCGCCAGCCCGGCGTATCGGCCAGCGTCAACTTTGCCAGCGAGTCCGCGCGGCTCGACTTCGATCCGGCCGCCACCGCGCTGCCGGCTCTGGTTGCCGCGGTGGAAGGGGCCGGCTTCGCGGTGCCGGCCGAGCAGCGCACCCTCGACATCGAGGGCATGACCTGCGCGGCCTGCGCGACCCGGATCGAGAAAGTGCTGGGCCGTCTGCCCGGCGTCAGCGCCGCCAGCGTCAACTTCGCCAGCGAGACCGCCAGCGTGACGGCGCCGGCCGGTGCCGTCGGCGACGCCGAGCTGCTCGCCGCGATCGAGCGCGCCGGCTACAAGGCAACGCTGCAGACGGCTGCCGCCGGCACAACGTTGGCCGAACGCCACGCCGCCGCCTATCGGCGCGAGCGCTGGTGGTTCCTGGCATCGTTGGCGCTGACCTTGCCGTTCCTGATCGAGATGGTCGCGATGTTCGCTGACAACCACGCGCTGATGCTGCCGCGTTACTGGCAGCTGGCGCTGGCGACACCGGTGCAGTTCGTCATCGGCTGGCGCTTCTACCGCGGAGCCTGGCTGGCACTGAAGGGCGGAGGGGCGAATATGGACGTGCTGGTCGCGCTGGGCACCAGCATCGCCTACCTGTTCTCGGCCGTGGTGACTTTGGCGGGCTGGCAGGATCAGCATGTCTATTTCGAGGCCGGCGCGGCGGTGATCACGCTGGTGTTGCTCGGCAAGCTGATGGAGGCGCGTGCCAAGGGCAAGACCTCGGGGGCGATCGAGGCGCTGCTGCGGTTGGCGCCGAAGACCGCGCGCGTCGAGCGCGACGGACAGCTGGTTGAGCTGCCGCTGACCGAGATCCGCGTCGGCGACGTGGTGCTGGTGCGCCACGGCGAGCACATCGCAGTGGACGGCAAGGTGCTGGACGGCCGCGCCGAGATCGACGAGAGTCTGCTGACCGGCGAGAGCCTGCCGGTGACGAAGGAGACCGGTGACACGGTGTATGCCGGCACCCGCAACCTGGACGGTATGTTGCGCCTGACCGCTCGCGGCGTCGGCGAGACCACGATGCTCGCCGAGATCGTGCGCCGGGTCGCTGAGGCGCAGGGCAGCAAGGCGCCGATCGCGCGGTTGGCCGACGTGATCTCGGGTGTGTTCGTGCCGGTGGTGGTCGGCATCGCGCTGCTCACCCTGCTCGCGACCGGTCTGATCACCGGCGACTGGGTGCGCGCACTGCTGCATGCGGTGGCGGTGCTGGTGATCGCCTGCCCGTGCGCGCTGGGGCTGGCTACGCCGACCGCGGTGATGGTCGGGGTCGGCAACGGCGCGCGGCGCGGCATTCTGTTTCGTAACGCGGCGGCACTAGAGTCGGCCGGGCGCATCGATACGCTGATCGTCGACAAGACCGGCACGCTGACCGAGGGGAGGCCGAGCGTGGTCGAGACCTGGCTCGCAGCGGGGCATGACGAGGCTGAACTGCTGGGCTACGCCGCCAGCGTCGAAGCGGGTTCCGAGCATCCGCTGGCCCGCGCGGTGCTGGGGGCTGCGCAGCAACGCGGACTGGCGCTGTCGCCGGTCGACGGTTTCGCCGCCGAGGTGGGGGCGGGCGTCAGCGCCCGGCTGGCCGGTGTCGGCACGGTTCGGGTCGGCACGCCGGAGTGGGTCAGTAGCGAGCCCTTGCCGGATGCGGCACAGGCCTTGTACCGCGGCGGGCACAGCGTGATCGGCGTCGGCGTCGACGGTGCCTTGGTCGGCCTGCTGGCGTTGGCCGACAGCCTGCGGCCGACTTCGGCGGCGGCGGTGGCGCAGCTTGCCGCGCTCGGCGTCGAGGTGATCATGCTGACCGGCGACAAGCAGGCGACGGCACGGGCGATCGCCGCCGAAGCGGGCATCCGTTCGTTCCGCGCCGAGGTGAAGCCGCAGGACAAGGCCGACGAGGTACAAAGGTTGGCCGAACAGGGGCGCCGGGTAGCGATGGTCGGCGACGGCGTCAACGACGCGCCGGCGCTGGCGGCGGCTGAGGTCGGCTTCGCGATGGGCGCCGGCTCCGACGTGGCGATCGAGACCGCCGACGTGACGCTGATGCACGGCGACTTGCTGCACGTGGCCGACGCGATCCGGCTGTCGCGCGCCACGCTCGGCAAGATCCGCCAGAACCTGTTCTTCGCCTTCGTCTACAACACGTTGGGCATTCCGCTGGCCGCCTTCGGCCTGCTCAACCCGGTGATCGCGGGCGCGGCGATGGCGATGAGTTCGGTCTCGGTGGTGAGCAATTCGCTGTTGTTGCGCCGCTGGCGTTAAGCGTCGCGGGCCTAGAGCGTTAATGTCATTTGAGTTTTACGGCGGCGTAGCGGTGCCATTTGTTCTTCTATGGACATGCTCTTTGCTGGAGTTGCGACATCGGCTCCGGATTGTGGCTCGAATAATGGCCGTTCGGCTTCGGCCGACATGGTGCTGTGTTCCTGTTCAGCATAAAATGACAGCCACTCGACCGGACGAAAAGAAACGCGATGGAGCTTCGGCCTCTACCGAAGAAATGGCTGTTTGTCCTGATCTGGCTGAGCCTGAGTCTGCTGCTCACCTTGATCTGGAGCCGGCTCGAACACGCCCGTCTGAAGGATGCGTTCGACAAGGACACCCGCCACGTCTATTCGATGGTGTCGCGCAAGCTCGACCAGAACGAGGCGGTGGTGGCGGCGATCGAGGCGCAGATCGCCTCGCGCCAGCCGCTGGACATCGACGCACTGCAGCGCTTCAGCCACGAACTGCTGCTGCGTTATCCCGGACTCTACACGGTCGAATTCTTCCAATACGTCGCCCGTGCCGACCTGGACAGCTTCGGTGCGACGATGCGTGCGCGCTATGGCCAGGACTTCTCGGTGCGAGAGGAAGACCCTGGCCGGCGGCGCAGCTGGCGTCCGGCCGGCGACTATCTCGACTATCTGCCGGTGGCGCTGGTCGAGCCGCTCAATGACAACACCCGCCACCTGCTCGGCATGGATAGCTGGCGCGAGCCGATTCTGGCCGCGTCGATCCGTCAGGCAATCACCAATGACCGCACCCAGGCGTCGCCGCCGTTCGAGCGTTATCCGGGCGAGCGTGGTTATCTGCTGCTGCGCCCGGTGTTTGCGAGCGGCTCGAACACGAAGCCGCCGCCGCTGCTCGGTGTGGTGGCGCTGTCGGTGAACTTCGGCCGCCTGCTGCAGCCGCTCAATCTCGACCGCCAGGCGCTCGGTCTATCGCTGTTCAATCCCCGCCAGCCCGCCTCGCATCCCTTGGCCGAACTGTTCGGCAGCCAGGCGGACCCGCATCCGCAGCCGTGGCTCAAGCGGCTGTTCGGCCAGGAAGCGGTGCTGCCGCTGCAAAGCGAGGCGCAGCCGTTCACCCTGCAGTTGACCCGCAGCCCGCACTGGGAAGAGCTGCGCTGGGGCACCTTGTTGTTCCAGCAGTTGCTGCTGGCGCTGTTGTTCCTGTCGATGGTGCTGATTTACCGGCAGCGTTCGGCGCTGCTGCAGTCGCGCGCCGCCGCCGACGAGGCGCTGTTCGAACAGCGCGAGCGTGCGCTGGTGACGCTGCAGTCGATCCGGGAGGGCGTGCTGACGCTCGGTTTCGACCGGCGCATCGAGCTGGCCAACCCGATGGCGGTGCAGTTGCTCAAGGCCGACGGCGAGCTGGTCGGGCGACAGTTTGCCGAATGCGTGCACCTGCGTTACGAGCTGAGCGACAGTCTGGCGGTATCGGTGCTGGACCGCTGCCTGAGCGGTGGTGTGCCGATCGAGCTGCCGGAGAATACCCAACTGTTGCTACCCAGCGGCGAACTGCGGACCATCGACGGGGCGGTGGCGCCGCTGTTCTCGCGGCAGGGGCAGATCAGCGGCGCGGTGGTGGTGTTTCGCGATTTGACCCCGATGCAGCGCCGCGCTCGCCAGGCGATGGAGCAGAGCGAACTGCGCGCGCGCGAGCACATCGAAAAGCTGGCGCACGTGACCCGGCTGCACACGATGGGCGAGATGGCCTCGGGCATCGCGCACGAACTCAACCAGCCGCTGACCGCTATCGCCAACTATTGCCAGGCCAGCATCAGCCTACTCGACGAGGTCGACGCGCCGCTCGCACCGGTGCGCTCGGCGCTGGAAGCGGCGCAGCAGCAGGCACGCCGGGCCGCCGATATCCTGCGCAATCTGCGCGCCTTCGTCAGCAAGCGGCCGGTCAGCAGCGGACTGGTTGATCTGAACCAGGTGGTCGCCAATTGCTTGCAGCTGGCCGAGTTCGACCTGCGTGCATCGGACGTAGAGATAAACTTACAGCTCGACAGTCGGCCGCTGCCGGTGCGGGTCGATCCGATTCAGCTCGAACAGGTGATGCTCAACCTGCTGTCGAACGCGCTCGACGCGATGCGCGAGAACGAGGCGGCAAGGCGCAAGTTGTTGATCGTCAGCAAGCAGGTGGACGGGGAGGTGCGGCTGCAGATCGAGGACAGTGGGCCGGGCGTGCCGGCGCATATGCTCGACATGCTGTTCCATCCCTTCCATTCGACCAAGCCGCACGGCATGGGCCTTGGCCTGTCGATCTGCCAGACCATCGTCGAGCAATTCCGCGGCCAGATCGGGGTGGAGAATATCCCGGGTGGCGGGGCGCGTTCCTGGTTGCGGCTGCGTCTGGCGGTCGAACCCGGACCGATCGTGACGCGCCGGCAAGGGCAAGAAGTCTAAGAGCCGGCCCACGGTCTCGCGAATACAGGGACGGTCGGGGCGATATGGCGTGAAGGCGCGGCATGCGCCCAATGGCTCTACAAGCCTGTCGGGCTCCATCTCAACGCGGTATGGCCTTGATGCCGCCGGCCGTGGGCCGGCTCCGGGCATCGGCGCCTCTCCCGGCGGGTGAGGTTGGCCGAAGGCGGATCAGGAGACGTAGGTCTGGGTGCGCTGGGCGCGTTCTTCGCGCGGCGTGATGCCGAAGTGGTTGCGGTAGGTGCTGGAGAAGTGCGGGCCGCTGGAGAAACCGCAGGCCAGGCCGATCTGCACGATCGATTTGCTGGTCTGCTGCAGCAGCTGGCGCGCGCGGCCGAGGCGCAGTTCCAGGTAATACTTGGACGGTACGGTGCTCAGGTATTGCTTGAACAGCCGCTCGAGCTGGCGGCGCGATACGCCGACGTAGTAGGCGATGTCGTCGGTGGACAGCGGCTCCTCGATGTTCGCCTCCATCAAGCTGACCGCCTCGGTCAGCTTCGGCTGACTGCCGCCGATGCGGGTGGCCAGCGGCACGCGCTGGCGCTCGTTGCCGGCGCGCAGTCGCTCCATGCTGAACAGCTCGGACAGCTGCGCCGAGAATTCGTGGCCCTGGAGGCTGTCGACCAGCGTGAGCAGAAAGTCGAAGGTGGCGGCGCCGCCGGCGCAGGACAGGCGCTGGCGATCGATCTCGAACAGATTGGACGAGACGATCACGTCCTGGAACTCGTCGTTGAAGCGGCTGATTTCCTGCCAGTGGATGGTGGCGCGATAGCCGTTCAGGAAGCCGGCCTTGGCCAGCCAGTAGCTGCCGCAGCCGAGCCCGGCCAGCGGCATCTTGTCGAGATTGAGTGCGTTGATGCCGCGGGAGAATTCGTCGAGATTGACGTCGTTGTGGATGTCGTCGGTCAGCACGAACAACATGTCGAGCTTCGGGGTGTAGCTCAGCGGCAGGTCGACCGGACACTTGAAACCGTTCGACAGGGTGACCGGCTCGCCGCCCAGTGACAGGGTCAGGATTTCGTACAGCTTCTTTTCAGCCTGCTGGTTGGCCCGGGTGAGCACGTCGGTGGCGATGGCCAGGTCCGACATGGAGGCGTGCGGCAGCAGCAGGAAGCCGTAGCGTAGCGGTTTGGCGGCGGACGTTTGCAGACCCATAGGCGTTTCTTAGCAGACCAAATATAAGCGCGCCATGCCGCCCGGTGGCGTCATGGCGCGGAATGGAATCCTGGCCGGCCAGCCCCGGATCACGGGGACTGGCCGTCTCTAACACGCTCTATTGTACGATTATTTCAGGCGGCCCGAGAGGAATTGCGCCAGTCGTTCGCTCTTCGGGGTGACCAGCACTTCGCGCGGGTTGCCGGCTTCCTCGATTTTGCCCTGGTGCAGGAAGATCACGTGGTTGGACACTTCGCGGGCGAAGCCCATCTCGTGCGTCACCACCACCATGGTGCGGCCTTCGCGCGCCAGGTCCTGCATCACCTTCAGCACCTCGCCGACCAATTCCGGGTCGAGCGCCGAGGTCGGCTCGTCGAACAGCATCACTTCCGGCTCCATCGCCAGTGCCCGGGCGATCGCCACGCGCTGCTGCTGGCCGCCGGACATGTGCGACGGGTACTTGTCCTCGACGTTCTTCAGGCCGACCTTGTCCAGATACTTGCGGGCGCGGGCGATCGCCTCATCCTTCGAGATGCCGAGCACGTGGATCGGCGCCTCGATGATGTTTTCGATCACGGTCATGTGCGCCCACAGATTGAAGTGCTGGAACACCATCGCCAGCTTGGTGCGCAGCATCGCCAGCTGTTTGGCGTCGGCGGCTTTCAGGTGGCCGTTCTTCTTGTCCTCGACCAGTTTGAGCTCATGACCGGCGACCGCGATGCGGCCGCTGTTCGGCGATTCGAGCAGGTTGATACAGCGCAGGAAGGTACTCTTGCCGGAGCCGGACGAGCCAATGATGCTGATCACGTCGCCGGCGTGGGCGGTCAGCGACACGCCCTTGAGTACCTCATGTTGGCCGAAGCACTTGTGGATGTCTTCTACCTGCAGTTTGATCTGGCCGGTTTTTTCCAGGGTAGGCTGGGCCGCGGCCACGGCGTTCGGGTGTTCGATCGGTTTCATGCTGAGAGCAACTTTCCTGTCTTGAAGGCCGTGGCGGTGGCGATTTTCGCCAACTCCATGCCTGTGGTCGCGTAATGACGGTTTTCCTGAGCGTAGACCACGCCGCCGTATTGTGAGGCGAGGGTGGTGACGCGGTCGTCGAGCGGGTCGACGATATCGATCAGCGGCTGCCCTGCGGTAACAACGGCGCCCGGTTCGACATGGAAGCTCACCACACCCGGGTGGGGCGCGGCAAGAGTTTCGGAGCCGGCCAGCGGAGTGGCCGGGTGAATCAGTTCGGGCAGCGCCGGCGCAGGGCCTGCGACTACGCCGCGGTGGGTCAGGAAGGCGACGATGGCGTCGGCGTCCCGTTCGGCCAACGTGGCGTTCACGTCCGCTTGGCCGCGCAGTTCGACGGTGACGGCGAGGCAGGCCGGCGGGATCGGTGCCGACAGGCCATCGGCGGCCGCGCGTTCGGCCAGCTGCCACCAGATCTGGCTGCAGGCCTCGTCGAACGGGTTGTCGCCCGACTCGGTGGCTAGCAGCGTGGCGTGGGCGCCCAGATAGCGCGCCAGCGGCTCGCATTGCGGCCACAGCGGCGTACCGGTGTACAGGTGCAGCGCGGCGCGGGCGTCGCAGTGCAGGTCGAGCACCACGTCGGCGTCGAATGCCAAGCCGTGCAGCGTCTTGCGCAGGCTGGCGAGCTCGCTCTTGACCGGCCGTTCGGCCAACTGGCGCGAGAGCTCGGCGCGGATCAGCCGGGTGTTCGCGGCCGCATCCTGGCCGAGTTGCCCGCGCACCGCAGCGTAGACGCTGTCGGCCAGCGCCGGGTAGTGGCGGTTGAAGTTCTCGCCCGAGGCCTGGTCGAAGCGGCCGGGCTGGTAGCCCAGCAGCGTCTGGTCGAGGCCGATCGGGTTGGCGACCGGCACCAGCACGATCTCGCCGGTGAGCCGGCCGGCCGCTTCGAGCGCGGCGAAGCGCTGCTTCAACTGCCAGGCGACCAGCATGCCCGGCAGCTCGTCGGCGTGCAGCGCGGCCTGGATGTAGACCTTCTCACCCTGGCCGCTTGCGCCGTAGTGGAAGCTACTCAGTTGCCGCGCCGCGCCGAGGCTGGGCGAGAGTAGGGGGTGATCGATGCGTCGCATGATCGTGGTCCCTTACGCCTTACGCGGGCCGAGGAAGGCGAGCCAGCGTTTCTCGGCGCGCTTGAACAGCCACACGAACAGCACGGTCAGCGCCAGGTAGAAGGCGCCGGCCACCAGGAACGGCTCGAACGGCTGGTAGGTGTCGGCGTAGACGCGGCGTGCCACGCCGGTCAGGTCGGCTAGCGTCACCAGGCCCGCGATCGAGGTGCCCTGCAGCATCATGATCACTTCGTTGCTGTAGGCCGGCAGCGCGCGGCGCAGTGCCGACGGGATCACGATGCGGCGCATCATCAGCCAGCGGCCCATGCCGACCGCCTTGGCCGCCTCGATCTCGCCCCAGTGAGTGTTGCGGATCTGGCCGGCGATGATCTCGGTGGTGTAGGCCGAGGTGTTCAGCGTGAAGGCGAGGATCGCACAGACATAGGCGCTCTGCAGATAGTCCCAGGCCCAGCTCTGCCGTACCCAGTCGAACTGCGACAGGCCGTAGTAGATGATGAACAGCTGTACCAGCATCGGCGTGCCGCGGAACACATAGGTGAACAGCCACACCGGGCGGGCGATCCACTTGTTCTTCGATACCCGGCCCAGCGCCAGCGGTACCGACAGCGCCAGACCCAGCACCAGCGACATCGCTAAGAGTTCCAGCGTCATCAGCAGACCGTCGGTGGTGGACATCACCGGCGCGCCATCGGTGCCGCCCAGGAAGGACGGCATTTTTTCGGCAATCAGTGCAAAGTCGATCACAGTTCACTCTCCCGCACGCCGGTGGAATAGCGTTTTTCCAGCGCGTTGAGCACCAGGATGGACACGGTGGTGATGGCGAGGTAGATCGCACCGACCACGACATAGACGGTGAACGGCTGCTGCGTTACCGATTTGGCGGTATCGGCCTTGTACATCATGTCGTTCAGGCCGATCACCGACACCAGGGCGGTGGATTTCACCAGCACCAGCCAGTTGTTGGAGAAGCTCGGCAGCGCGAAGCGCACCATCTGCGGCACGGTGATGCGGAAGAACACCCGCAGCGGCGACATGCCGTAGGCGACGCCGGCTTCCATCTGCCCTTTCGGCACGGCCATGATGGCGCCGCGGAAGGTTTCGGTCATGTAGGCGCCGAAGATCACGCCGATGGTCAGCACGCCGGCGATCATCGGGTCGATGTCCGGAGCGGGCCAGCCCATCTTGGTGGCGATGTCGTTGATCAGCATCTGGCCGCCGAAGAACAGGATGAACATCCACACCAGATCGGGCACGCCGCGGATCAGGGTGGAATACAGTTCGGCCAACCATTGAAGCGGTTTGGAGTGCGCCAGCTTGAATGCGGCGCCGACGAGCCCAAGGATCACGGACACCACCAGCGAGGCGCCCGCCAACTTGAGCGTGAGCATTGCTCCATCGAGAATGCTCGGTAGATAACCCTGCAAGAACATGGCTTACATCCCCGTTCGGCCGTAGCGTCGGCCGCGCGCACAGGGCACGCGACCGCGACGGCTCAAGTATCAACGTCAGTATCGGTCCCGGAGCAGCTCCGGAACAGCACTGCGCGACGTTTACTTACCGTAAATATCGAAGCTGAAGTACTTCTTCTGCACCGCGGTGTAGCTGCCGTCGGCGCGGATTTCTTTCAGCGCCTTGTTGATGCGGTCGAGCAGCGCCTTGTCACCCTTGCGCACGGCGATGCCGGCGCCGTTGCCGAAGTACTTGGCCTCGTTGTATTCCGAGCCGACGAAGGCGTAGCCCTTGCCGTTCGGGGTCTTGAGGAGATCGGTGTCGCCAACCGCGGCATCGACGAAGCTGGCGTCGACACGGCCGGCCTTCAGGTCCAGGAACGACTCAGGCGCCTTGCCGTAGGACACGATGGACGCACCCAGCTTGGTCCAGTGGTCGCGGGCGTATTTTTCCTGGATCGACGAGCGCAGCACGCCGATCTTCTTGCCCTTGAACCAGGCGTCGTTGACGGTGGCGCCGGCCTTGCCGACCAGGCGGCTCGGCATGTTGTAGTAGCGGTCGCTGAAGTCGACGGCCTTCTTGCGCTCGTCGGTGATGTTCATCGACGCGATCACCGCGTCGAATTTCTTGGCGTTCAGCGCCGGGATGATGCCGTCGAAATCTTGCGGCAACACCTCGCAGGTGGCTTTCATCGCCTTGCACAGCGCCTGGGCAATGTCCGGGTCGAAGCCGGTCATCTGACCGTTGGCGGCCTGCTTGGAAAACGGGGGGTAGCTCGCGTCGGTGGCAAAACGCAGGGTTTCGGCAGACACGGCGAAAGACAGCGCGCACGACAGCGCGCCGAGGGCGATCAGGGGCTTCATCAGGGCTCTCCGGGTGATCTGACGGGATGGCAGTCGGGACCGCAGCGCGGCCCCGGAATTCACGTGCGGCTTAGTTGCCGTAGACGTCGAAGCTGAAGTACTTGTCTTGTACTTTCTTGTAGCTGCCGTCCTTGCGGATCTCGGCGATCGCCTTGTTCAGGCGCTCGGCCAGTGCCTTGTTGCCTTTCTTCACCGCGATGCCCGCGCCCATGCCGAAGTATTTCGGGTCGCTGTAGTTTGGGCCGACGAAGGCGAAGCCCTTGCCGTTGGCGGTCTTCAGGAATTCCTGGTCGCCTACCGCGCCGTCGACGAATACCGCGTCAAGACGGCCGGCCTTCAGGTCCAGGAACGATTCCGGCGACTTGTTGTAGGCGACGATGCTGGCGCCGTCCTTGCCCCAGAAGTCCTTGGCGAACTTCTCCTGGGTCGACGCGCGCAGCACGCCGATCTTCTTGCCCTTGAAGGTGTTCTGGTTCACCTGGGTGCCGGTCTTGGAGATGATCCGGCTGGCGATGTTGTAATACTTATTGGTGAAGTCGACCGCTTTCTGGCGCTCCGGGGTGATCTGCATCGACGAGATGATGGCGTCGAACTTGTTGGCGTTCAGCGCCGGGATCAGGCCGTCCCAGTCTTGCGGCACGATCTGGCAGGTGGCCTTCATCGCGGTACACAGCGCGTTGGCCATGTCGATGTCGAAGCCTTGCGGCTTACCGTCGGCACCCTGCTTGGAGAACGGCGGGTAGTTGAGGTCGATGCCGAAACGCAGCGTTTCTGCCTGGGCGCCGATACTGAACAGGGAGGCGGCGATGACGCCGAATACCAGGGTCTTCTTCATGCGATTTCTCTACTTCTCGATTGCGGTGCGAGCCTGGGGTGGCGGCAGTCGAACCGCCGGCGTACGCACCGGTGTGTATCCATCCCCTAGGCCCGCTGGGCGGTGCCGGGAAACCGGGTTGTTGTTATTTGAGTGCAGTCGCGCAAGGGCGCTGACACCAAACCATCTTGGCATGAATGCCTTGGGCCAACAACGCACCGGGCCGGCAGGGCAAGCCTTGGGAGGCCAAAGCCGCGCATTCTAACGAAGTTTGTTTTGTGCGGTAAATAGCTGATAAATCAACTGCTTGTTGCTGTTATGACGAGGCGTCGTAAGGCTTTGTATCCAATCGTTTTTGTAATTAGCCGTCGCATTGCTATAAGCCGATACGGGTGCCGGATCGCTTCAGGTCGAGCAAGTCCTCGAACGGTCGTATTAGTGCATCCTGTTTTTTTGTAACTCGATGTCGCATTCAGGAAATCCGTGCGGGTGCTGCCTCTCTACAATGCCTCGACACACTCCTGTGCACACAACAAGAGAAGACCCCCATGTCGCTTACGAACAAGACCGAGCTGGCGAGCCTGATTGCAGACCTGCAATCCGTGGCTGCGAACAAGCTATCCGGCACCGAGAGTCAGAAGCGTTCCGAGTTTTTCCCCATCTACTTCGAAGAAACCGAACATGCGGATCTGTCGCGGTTCTCCTCGCTGGACCTGTTCGGCTCGGCGATGGCGCACTACGACTTTGCCGAGAAGCGCACCCCGGGTGTCGCCAAGGCGCGTATCTATAACCCGGATTTTGAACGCGACGGCTGGCAGAGCACCCATACCGTCATCGAGATCGTCAACGACGACATGCCGTTCCTGATCGACTCGATCGCGATGATGCTGGCGCGTCACAACCTGACGTTGCACCTGTTGGTGCACCCGGTGCTGGCGGTGGCCCGCGACGCTTCCGGCAAGCTCTTGGAAATCCGCCGCACCGAAGACCGCAGCCTGCCGCTGGAATCGTTCATCCACGTGCAGCTCGATCGCGTCAGCGACAGCGCCACCCTGAAGGTGCTCGAAGCCGACCTGAAGCGCGTGCTGGACGATCTGCGCCTGGTGGTGACCGACGAGCCGGCGATGCGTGCACAGCTGGCCGCGATCAACGAAGAGCTGGCCAAGTCGGCGTCCGACGAAGAGGCCGTAGAAGCGGTCGACTTCCTGAAGTGGGCGGCCGATAACAACTTCCTGTTCATGGGCTACTGCGACTACGACCTGGTGAAGGAAGACGGCCGCGACCGTCTGAAGATCGTCCGCGAGTCGGGCCTCGGCATCCTGAAGGATCAGGGCGACAAGGAATTCTCCGCCAGTTTCGAAGCACTGCCGCAGGAGCTGCGCGAACTGGCGCACCACAAGCAACGCGTCATCCTCAACAAGTCGCAGACCCGCTCGATCCTGCATCGCCCGGCCTATCTCGACTTCGTTGGCATCAAGCGTTTCAACGCCAAGGGCGAGGTGGTCGGCGAGCGCCGCTTCCTCGGCCTCTACACCGCGCACGCCTACCAGGCGCCGCTGCAAGAGATCCCGATCCTGCGCAAGAAGGTCGAGTACGTCACCAAGGCGTGCGACTACGTCGACAACAGCTACAAGGCCAAGACCCTGGCCTTCGTGCTGGAGACCTACCCGCGCGACGAGCTGTTCGAGATCAGCGCCGAGGCGCTGCTGCCGATCGCCGAGGGCATCGTCAGCCTGCAGGAACGCCCGCGCGTGCGCCTGTTCACCCGTCCGGACCGCTACCACCGCTATGTCAGCTGCCTGGTGTATGTGCCGCGCGAGAGCTTCAACACCGAGGTGCGCCTGAAGGTCGAGAAGGTGTTGCTGAACGCATTCAACGGCCTGTCCACCGAGTACTCGGTGCAGGTCGGCGACGGCATCCTGGCCCGTGTGCACTACTTCATCAAGACCTCTTCGACCAACCTGCCGGCCTTCCACGAGGGTGAGGTCGAGAGTGAGATCGCCCGCGTGGTGAAGGGCTGGAGCGAAGAGCTGCACCAGCTGCTGCTGGAAGCGTCCGGCGAAGAGCAGGGCAACACCCTGTTCCACCGCTACAAGAGCGCCTTCCCGACCGCCTACCGCGAAGAATTCGCGCCGCGCAACGCCGTGCTGGATATCCAGCACATCGAAGCGGTGAACGAAGCCGAACCGCTGGCGATGAAACTGTACCGCCCGCTGTCGCGCGGGGTCCAAGGTTTCAACCTGAAGCTGTTCCGTGCCGGTGCACCGCTGGGCCTGTCGGCCAGCCTGCCGCTCTTGGAAAACATGGGCGTGAAGGTGCAGGACGAGCATCCGTACCGCATCACCCGCGCCGATGGCTCGGAAGTCTGGATCAGCGACTTCGGTCTGGATCTGGGCGGTGCCGTCGAGCAACTGGCCAATGAAGACGTGCAGAAGGACTTCCAGGAGCTGCTGGCCCAGGTGTTCGCCCGCCGCGCCGAGAACGACGGCTTCAACCGTCTGGCGCTGGTGGCCGGCCTCGACTGGCGTGAGATCACCCTGGTGCGCGCGTTCGCCAAATACCTGCGCCAGGCCGGTCTGACCTTCAGCCAGGCCTATATCGAGCAGTGCGTCGCTAACTACCCGGACATCACCCGCCGCCTGGTGCGCCTGTTCGATGCCCGCCTCAACCCGGTCAGCGCCGACGACAAGTTGGCCGAAAAGCTGCAGGCCGAGCTGAAGGAGGCGTTCGACAAGGTCGCCAACCTGGACGAGGACCGCATCCTCAACGGTTTCCTGACCGTGATCCTGGCGATCCGCCGTACCAACTTCTGGCAGAAGGCCGAAGACGGCCAGCCGAAGTCGTACATCTCGTTCAAGCTGGAATCGGGCGCGATCCCGTTCCTGCCGCAGCCGCGCCCGCTGTTCGAAATCTGGGTGTACAGCCCGCGCGTCGAAGGCGTGCACCTGCGCGGCTCGAAAGTGGCCCGTGGCGGTCTGCGCTGGTCGGACCGCATGGAAGACTTCCGCACCGAGGTGCTGGGTCTGGTGAAGGCCCAGATGGTGAAGAACTCGGTGATTGTGCCGATGGGCTCCAAGGGGGGCTTCGTCGGCAAGCAACTGCCGGCGCCTAGCGACCGTGAGGCGTTCCTCGCCGAAGGCATCGCTTGCTACAAGATCTTCATCTCGGCGCTGCTCGACGTCACCGACAACCTGGTGACCGGCCAGATCGTGCCGCCGAAGGACGTGCGCCGTCTGGACCCGGATGATCCTTACCTGGTAGTGGCAGCCGACAAGGGCACCGCGACCTTCTCCGACATCGCCAACGGCGTGTCCGAGGCGTATGGCTTCTGGCTGGGCGATGCGTTCGCCTCGGGCGGTTCGGCCGGCTACGACCACAAGGGCATGGGCATCACCGCCCGCGGCGCGTGGGAGTCGGTGAAGCGTCACTTCCGTCACCTGGGCAAGGACATCCAGACCGAAGACTTCACCGTGGTCGGCATCGGCGACATGGCCGGCGACGTGTTCGGCAACGGCATGCTGCTGTCCGAGCACATCCAGCTGAAGGCGGCGTTCAACCACCTGCACATCTTCCTGGACCCGAACCCGAACACCGCGGTGAGCTTCGCCGAGCGTGCGCGCCTGTTCAACCTGCCGCGTTCCAGCTGGACCGATTACAACAAGGAACTGATCTCGGCTGGCGGCGGCATCTTCGAGCGCAAGGCGAAATCGATCCCGTTGTCGCCGCAGGTCAAGGAATGGCTGAAGACCGACCGCGACCACATGGCGCCGAACGAGCTGCTGCACGAGATCCTCAAGGCCGACATCGACCTGCTGTACAACGGCGGTATCGGTACCTATGTGAAGGCCTCGACCGAGTCGCACGCCGACGCCAGCGACCGTGCCAACGACGCGCTGCGCGTCAACGGCAACCAGCTGAACGCCAAGGTACTGGGCGAGGGCGGTAACCTCGGTTGCACCCAGCGCGGCCGTATCGAGTTCGCGCTGAAGGGCGGCCTGCTGTGCACCGATGCGATCGACAACTCGGCCGGTGTGGACTGCTCCGACCACGAGGTGAACATCAAGATCTTGCTGGGCGGCGTGATACAGGCCGGCGACATGACCCTGAAGCAGCGTAACGAGTTGCTGGCCGAGATGACCGACGAAGTCGGCCATCTGGTGCTGCGCAACAACTACCTGCAGACCCAGGTGCTCGCCACTAACCGCCTGCACTCGGCGCAGATGCTCAACGCCCAGGCGCGCATGATGACCACGATGGAGAAGGCGGGCGAACTGAACCGTGAACTCGAGTACCTGCCGAACGAGCAGCAGATCGCCGAGCGCCGCATGGCGCGCGGCGGCCTGACCAGCCCGGAAGTGGCGGTACTGCTGGCCTACAGCAAGATCACGCTCGACCAGGCGATCCTGAGGTCGGATCTGCCGGACGATGCGGACTTCCTGCCGATTCTGGTCAACTACTTCCCGAAACCGCTGCAAGCGCGCTTCGGCGAGCAGATGAAGTCGCACCACCTGAAGCGCGAGATCATCGCCAACCAGCTGGCCAACCAGCTGGTGAACCGGATGGGTACCACCTTCGTGTTCCGCCTGAAGGAAGAGACCCCGTTGTCCGAGGCCGACATCGCGCGCGCCTGGTGGGTAGCCAACCATGTATTCGGCGGCGAAGCGCTGTGGACCGAGATCGAGGCGCTGGACAACAAGGTGCCGGCCGATCTGCAGGTCGAGATGATGGTGCTGGTGCGCACGCTGATCGAGCGCATCACCCGTCACATCCTGCGTCACAAGCGTCCGATCGGTTCGGTCGACGCGCTGATCGCCCAGTACCGCGACAAGGTGCAGGCGCTGCTGGCGGTGCTGCCGCAACTGGTCGACGCCGAGCGCTACCCGGCGGTGGCCGAGCTGGAGGCTCGTCTGCTGTCGCATGCGAACCTGCCGCAGCACCTGGCGCATCTGTTGCCGCGCCTGGAGTTCGCCGTACCGTTACTCGACGTGATCGACACAGCCGAAGGCAGCGATCTGCCGCTCGAAGCGGTGGCCGCCAACTACCTGACGCTGGGCCACGCGCTGCGTCTGGACTGGGTGCGCGAAGCGATCACCCGCCTGCCGCGCGACAACCGCTGGCAAGCGCTGGCCCGCTCGGCGCTGCGCGACGATCTGTATCGTCTGCACCGCAAGCTGACCGGCCAGGCAATGGGCAACGGCGGCGGCGATGCGTTCGGCGAAGTATGGCTGGATGAGCGTCGTCAGCAGGCTGAGGCGTGCCAGCAGATGTTGGCCGAACTGCAGTCGTTCGAAGCGCTGGATCTGGCGATGCTGTCCGCCGGCATGCGCGAGCTGACCAACCAGCTGCTTGCCTGATCGTTCCGACTCCTGGCGAGTTGACCAACCGGCCCCTGCGGGGGCCGGTTTTTTATTGCCTCGTGTCCGTTATCGCTGGCCCGTTCGCGGCTGGCTGACGCCTTGGTTGTCGCGTTTGCGGCAGTGTACTGCCCGCATCCCCCGTTCTCGCCGACTTCGAGCCGCTAGCAAAACTCAATGTAGTGGCCCTGGCTAGGCGTGCTACCGTAGACAGTGCGGGCTCTACGGCAAGGCAGCGCACCAATGCCAACGGGGCTGGTTAGCGGCTCTTCACGCTGGCACGCTTCCTGCTGTTACGGCTACCAGGCGGCGCATGGTGCGCCCGACTTCCCCCTGCTAGGAGCCCGTGATGAGCCAGACCCTTTCCCTCGACATTCACCCGGTTGCCGGCCGCATCGGTGCCGAGATCCGTGGCGTCAACCTGTCGGCTGAGCTGTCGGCCGAGACACTGGCGGCGATCCGCCAGGCGCTGCTGAAGTACAAGGTGGTGTTCTTCCGCGGTCAGCATCAGCTGGACGACGCGGGCCAGGAGGCGTTCGCGCAGCAGCTGGGTCGGCCGGTGGCGCATCCGACCGTGCCGACGGTGCAGGGCACCGACTACCTGCTGGAACTCGACTCGCGTCACGGCGGCCGCGCCAATTCCTGGCACACCGACGTGACCTTCTCGCCGGCCTATCCGCAGGCGTCGATCCTGCGCGCGGTGGTGATTCCGGAGGCGGGCGGCGACACGGTATGGGCGAATACCGCCACGGCCTACCAGGACCTGTCGCCGGAGCTGCGCGAACTGGCCGACAAGCTGTGGGCACTGCACAGCAACGATTACGACTACGCCGGCATCCGACCGGATGCCGACCCGGAGGCGCTGCGCCGCTACAAGGAGGTGTTCACCTCGACCAAGTACGAGACCGAGCACCCGGTGGTGCGCGTGCATCCGGAAACCGGCGAGCGCACGCTGGTACTGGGGCATTTCGTACAGCGCCTGCTCGGCGTGTCGGCGCAGGATTCGGCCCACCTGTTCGCGGTGCTGCAGGGGCATGTGACCCGGCTGGAGAACACGGTGCGTTGGCGCTGGGCGGTGGGCGACGTGGCGATCTGGGACAACCGTGCCACCCAGCACTATGCGATCAACGACTACGGCGACGCGCACCGGGTGGTGCGTCGCGTGACGCTGGCCGGCGACGTGCCGGTGAGCGTGGACGGTCGCCATAGCGTCAGCCGTAACCTCGCGCCGTTGACCGCGGCGGCCAATAGCGACGAGGCGGAGGCAACCGGCACCGCGTAAGCGTTCGGGCCCAGACCAAAAGGCAACGGGCCGGCTCCCTGAGGAGCCGGCCCGTTTGCGTTGGCCGAAAAAAGCCCCCGCAGGGGCGGGGGCGTGAGGCGTCTTGGCTGGACCGTGGGTCAGGCCTTGTGCGGGTGCGGCCCGGCGTGCTTGAGCTCGCCTTCCCACTTGGCGACCACGGCGGTGGCGATGGTGTTGCCGACCACGTTGGTAGCCGAGCGGCCCATGTCGAGGAAGTGGTCGATGCCGAGCAGGAGCAGCAGGCCGGCTTCCGGGATGTTGAACTGCGACAGCGTCGCGGCGATCACCACCAGCGAGGCGCGCGGTACGCCGGCCATGCCCTTGGACGTCAGCATCAGGATCAGCAGCATGGTGATTTCCTGCGCGAGCGTCAGTTCGATGCCGTAGGCCTGGGCGATGAACACCACCGCGAAGGTGCAGTAGAGCATCGAGCCGTCCAGATTGAACGAGTAGCCGACTGGCAGCACGAAGCTGGCGATCTTGTTGGACACGCCGAAGCGTTCGAGCTGTTCCAGCGTCTTCGGGTAGGCGGCTTCGGAGCTGGCGGTCGAGAACGACAACAGCAGCGGCTCGCGCACGCCCTTGAGCAGGGTGACGATGCGCGGGCCGATGAACACGCCGCCGATCAGCGCCAGCAGGATCCACAGCACCGTCATGGTCGCGTAGAAGTCGAACATGAAGGTGCCGTAGGTGGCGAGGATGCTCAGGCCTTCCTTGGCGACCGTCGCCGCCATCGCGGCGAACACCGCCAGCGGAGCGACGTTCATCACATAGCCGGTCAGCTTCAGCATCACGTGCGCGGCCACGTCCATCAGGTCGACCAAGAGCTTGGCGCGTTCGCCGAGCGCGGCCGCGGCGGTGCCGAAGAACATCGCGAACACTACGATCTGCAGGATCTGGTTTTGCGCCATCGCATCGATCACGCTGGTCGGGAACGCGTGCAGCGCAAAGTCGCGGAACGACAGCGCGCTCTTCTCGACACCGCTGGCGGCGTGGATGTCAGGCAGCGGCAGGTTGAGGCCGACACCCGGCTTGAGGATGTTGACCATGATCAGGCCGAGGGTCAGCGACAGCAGCGAGGCGCTGATGAACCACAGCATGGTCTTGCCGCCGACACGGCCGACCGCCTTGATGTCGCCCATCTTGGCGATGCCGGTCACCAAGGTGGTGAAGACCAGCGGCGCGATGATCATCTTGATCAGGTGCAGGAAAATATCGGTCAACAGCGAGATGTTGCTGACGAAACTGTCGATCGACGCCTTGTCCGGGTGGCTCGCCCGCCACAGATAGCCGGTGAGGATGCCCAGCACCATCCCGACGATGATGTAGGCGGTAAGTTTCTTGGATTTCATGATGGTCCCTGTATGGCTTAGTGTTGTATGGCGTAGGGAATGCCGTGCCATCTAGCGCGTCGTGCGTCTTGTTTTGGAGCCGCGATGGGAGTGGTCGGCGGCGGGGGATGGCCAGCTTGCGATGTCCTGGCTGCGGGTGTTGTCCGTAGTGGGGACGACTTGTCGTTGTTTTCGTTGCCCAACAACCAGACAGGCCGGCATCGATAACGATGTCGGCCTGTTCGGAACCGCTCGAATATATCGGCAAATCGAACATGACGTGATCGAAATCGCGCCATGGTTTGTTCAAATGTCGACAGTCTACGTGTCTGGTGCATGTTTTTTCACCGACTCGATACGATTTTCTATCGTCGTATTGCCACTGTAATATTCGCTACCCCCCGTCTATTGATCAGGGGTGGGTTCTCAACGAAGTATGGTTCACTGCTCTCATTTTCGCGCCGTGCAAAGCGTTCATCGTGCGGTGTGCCCGTCGTTACCGACGCGATGCCGTACTCGGCCGCAGTGGCTGGTGTAAAGTTCATGGCTCCGACCCGCCGACCGTTGACGGTCTCCCGCTCGAACCTTGGCGGGCCGTTTGGGGGCGGGGCTCGGTGCGAACCCGCCTGGCGCCGGTCAGCATGACCGGTAGGCGAACGGGCTAGATGCCGATCAAGCCCTGGCTTTGCCGGGGTCGTGTTCAAGGTTGGACGAAGGACTACCAAACGCCATCCCGGCGTGGCCGGGGGCGTATCGATAAGGAATACCGCCGATGAAGCTGGCAAGCCGTCTAGACCATATCGCGCCGTTTCAGGTGATGGCGATCCTCGCCAAGGCGCGCGCGCTGGAAGCCGCCGGCCGCGACATCATTCACCTGGAGGTCGGCGAACCCGACTTCGCCACGCCGGCGCCCATCGTCGCGGCGGGCCAGCGCGCGTTGGCCGAAGGCCACACCTTCTATACCGCCGCGCAGGGATTGACCGCGCTGCGCGTGGCGTTGTCGCAGTGGTACCGCCAGCGCCACGGCGTCGTGGTGTCGCCGGAGCGGATCATCATTACCACCGGCGCATCGAGCGCGCTGCAGCTGGCGCTGGGTCTGCTGGTCGAGCCGGGCAGCGAGATGCTGCTTGCCGATCCGACCTATCCCTGTAACCGCCACTTCGTCAGCCTGTTCGGCGGCACGCCGGTGGCGCTGCCGGTCGGGCCGGACACCCGCTACCAGCCGAGCGCCGCTCAGGTGGCTGCGGCGTGGAACGAGCGCACCGCCGGCCTGATGCTGGCCTCGCCTGGCAACCCCACCGGCACGCTGCTGCCGAGCGCCACCCTGGCCGAGCTGGTCGAATTGTGCCGACAGAAGGGCGGCGCGCTGATCGTCGACGAGATCTACCAGGGGCTGACCTACGGCGTCGACGCCGAGACGGCGTTGCGCTATACCGACGACGCCTTCGTGATCAACAGCTTCTCGAAATACTTCCAGATGACCGGCTGGCGCCTGGGCTGGCTGGTGGTGCCGGAGGGCCTGCAGGAGCCGGCGATCCGCCTGGCGCAGAACCTGTTCCTCTGCCCGCCGGCACCGGCGCAGCAAGCGGCGCTGGCGGCGTTCGAACCGGCCACGCTGGACATCCTCGAGCAGCGCCGCGCCGAGTTCGCCCGACGCTGTGACTTCCTGCTTAGCACCCTGCCGGCGTTGGGCTGGCAGCTGCCGCTGGTGCCGGAGGGGGCGTTCTATCTGTACGCCGACGTCAGTGCCGTTACCGACGACAGCTACGCCTATTGCCAACGCGCGCTAGACGAGGTCGGCGTGGCGATTACGCCGGGCGTGGACTTCGGCGTGCACGGCGCCCGCCGCCACGTGCGGGTTGCCTACACCACCGGAGTGGCCAGGTTGGCCGAAGCGGTGGAACGGCTGGCGAGCCTGCGAACCTAGTCTTTCTGGAGTCGCCAGCCGTAATCAGCGAAGCGGCCCTGATGAGGCGCGCGGGCGGGCAAGCCGGCGCAATAAGGCCGTGAGGGGGCGCATGTCAGGGGCCCGTTCCGAACAGTTCGATCAACCAGTCGACGAACACCCTGAGGCGCGGCGACAGGTGGCGGTGCTGCGGGTAGACCACCGATAGCGGCAGCGGCGGCGGTTGCCACTCGGGCAGTAGTTCCACCAGTCGGCTTTCGGCCAGGGCGGCCGTGACGTGGTAGCGCGGCACCTGGATCAGGCCGAAACCGGCCTCGCAGGCGGTGACATAGGCATCGGCCAGGTTGACGGTCAGGCGGCTTGGCATCGCCACCGTGCGCAGTTGGCCGTCGACGATGAATTCCAGATCGAGGATGCGTCGAGTGGTCGGCGACTGGTAGTTCACCGCCAGGTGTTGCGCCAGATCGTCCAGCGTCCGCGGCACGCCGTACCGGTCGAGATAGGCGCGGCTGGCGCAGGTGATCTGCTGCAGCGGCGCTAGCCGGCGCGCCACCAGCGTCGAGTCGCGCAGCTCGGCCCCGCGCAATGCGCAATCCACTCCCTCCTGAATCAGGTCGATCACCCGGTCGCTGCTACTGATCTCCAGCTCGATACCCGGATAACGCTCGCAGAACGCCGGCAGCGCCGGCAGTACCATTAGCCGCCCAAATGCGCCAGGCATCTCCACCCGTAGCTTGCCGCTCGGCGCCACCGTACTGTGATCGAACGAGGACTCGGCCTCGTCAAGATCGGCCAGCAAGCGCCGGCAGCGCTCGTAGTAGGCGCTACCGTCGAGGGTGGGGCTGACCTGGCGGGTGGTCCGGTGCAACAGTCGCACGCCGAGGCGTGCCTCCAGTTGGCGGATGATGTTGCTGGCGGTGGCGCGCGGTAGCTGCAGGCTGTCGGCGGCGCGACTGAAACTGCTCAGCTCGACGATGCGGGTGAACAGCAGCATGGCCTGGAAGCGGTCCATTGCTTTGCCTCTTTATTGTTGTTTGTAGTGGAATAGTGTTTGCCAATTCTAGCCGTTTATCTTGATGTTAATAACAACCAGAATGCACTCCAAGCGCTGCCGACTGGCCTCGCTCCTGCCAATCACCGACTGAAGGGAGTAGCAAATGCAGACAAGACAACTGGGTGTAAACGGCCCGCAAGTTTCCGCCATCGGCCTGGGCTGCATGGGGATGAGCGACTTCTATTCCACCGGCCACGACGAGGCCGAAGCGATCGCCACCATCCAGCGGGCGCTGGACCTGGGCGTGACCCTGCTCGACACCTCCGATATGTATGGCCCGTACACCAACGAGCAACTGATCGGCCGGGCGATCACCGGGCGGCGTGACCAGGTGGTGCTGGCCACCAAGTTCGGCATCGTGCGCAACGCCGGCGACGTGGCGGCGCGCGGCCTGAACAGCAGCCCGGACTATATCCGCCAGTCGGTCGACGGCAGCCTGCGCCGCCTCGGCGTCGACTACATCGATCTCTATTACCAGCACCGCGTCGACCCGACCGTGCCGATCGAGGAGACCGTCGGCACGCTGGCCGAACTGATCGCCGCCGGCAAGATCCGCCACTACGGCCTGAGCGAAGCGTCGGCGGCGACTATCGAGCGCGCCCACCGGGTGCACCCGGTCACCGCGGTGCAGAGCGAGTATTCGCTGTGGTCGCGCGACCAGGAGCAGAACGGCGTGCTCGATACCTGCCGCCGGCTCGGCATCGGCTTCGTGCCGTACAGCCCGCTTGGCCGCGGCTTCCTGACCGGTACACTGACCAGCCCGGACGACTTCGCCGCCGACGACTACCGCCGTAGCAGCCCGCGCTTTCAGGGCGAGAACTTCGCGCGCAATCTGCAATTGGTCGACAAGGTGAAGGCGTTGGCCGAAGCGCGCGGGGTGACGGCGTCGCAACTGGCGCTGGCCTGGGTGCTGGCGCAGGGCGAGGACATCGTGCCGATTCCGGGCACCAAGCATCGTCGCTATCTGGAGCAGAACGTCGCGGCGGTGGGACTGGTGTTGAGCGCGGCGGAGTTGGCCGAACTCGATGCGGCCTTCCCCCTGGGCGTCGCGGCCGGCGAGCGCTACACGCCGGAGTCGATGAAGGTGATCAACGGTTGATCGATGGGTATGAAAAAAACGGCGGGCGCTCAGCGTCCGCCGTTTTTGCGCTGGTGTTGCCGAAGGCGGGTCAGGGCTTCAATTCGAGAGTAACGTCGTCGCGTTCGTCGATCACGGCTTCCAGCAGCTCGACCACGGTGGCGAACTGGTCGTCGCCGAGCGCCTGGCGCGCCGCGTTGCTGTCGTGCCAGACGATGGCGAACGGGCCGGCCACGTCGCCGACCAGGCTGTCGTACAGCGCATCGAGATTGCGGCCGAAGTGGCGCGGCAGGTCGAGCTGGTGGCTGAACGCGTCGTACAGCGCGTCGAGGCTGACGATCTGCCTCAGGTGGCAGGTTCTCACTGACATGCGGGCACCTCGCTGAAATTGTTGTAGTGGTCGACGGTGACGAATCGTCGGCCGTCACGGGCGAACAGCAGCCGCTGCGCACCGCGCTTATTGCCCTTGTAGCCGAGATCGGCTTCCTGCCACTGGCCGGCGGGCAGGCGCTTCTCGTAGTTGCCGAAGCGGTCGCCTCCGATCGACTTGCCCTCCAGCCCTGGCACCTTCCACAGCGGTCGACCCGGTTGCCAGCCGGCATCGCGCGCCTGGCGTTTGGTGACGAACTTGGCGGGCAGCCGGCCGTTCTGGCCGAGGCTGCGCAGCGCATCGGACAGCTCGGTCTGGTCGAGTCGGGTCGGCAGCTGGCTGGACAGGCGGGCGACCACCTGCTCGCATGACGGTGCGGCGAAGGCGGGTAGCGCGAGTGCGGCGCCGATCAGCAGTGCGGCGAGGCGTAGGGTAGAGGGCATCAAGGCTTACTCCAGGGTGAGCGTTTCGACGGCAGTGTTGCGCTGCAATACGCGGCTGATGAAGTCGCGCATGCCTTCGGCGTCGTCGGTACTGACGAAGCGGTAGCGTTCGGCCAAGTTGGCCGAAGCGGCCGTCGAGGTGCGCAGCTGATCGAGCAGCCGCGCGGTCTGCCGGCACACTGCGCCGGCCGGATCGATCAGCGCCACGTGGGGGCCGGCCAACTCTTGCATCAGCGGCGTCAGGAACGGGAAATGGGTGCAGCCGAGCACGATCTGGTCGACGCCGGCGGCCAAGAGCGGCTCGAGCTGGCCTGCCACCACCGCGCGGGCATGGGCGCTGTCGAGGTCGCCGTGCTCGACCAGCTCGACCAGCCGCGGCGCCGGCTGCACCAGCACCTCGGCCTGGTCGCGGTAGCGGTCGGCCAGCTCGCGGAACTTGTCGCCGGCCAGCGTCACCTCGGTGGCGAGCACGCCGATCTTGCCGCGCCGGGACAGCAGCGCGGCCGGCTTCACCGCCGGCTCCATGCCGACGATGGGCAGGCTGAACTGGCCGCGCAGATGCTGGGCCGCGGCGCTGGTGGCGGTGTTGCAGGCGATCACGATGATCTCCGCGCCCTGGGAGATCAGGTAGCGGGTGATCGCCTCGCAACGCCGGCGCAGCTGTTCGGCGCTGCGCTTGCCATAGGGGCAGTAGCCGCGGTCGGCCAGATACAGCACCGCCTCGTCCGGCAGCTGCTTGACCAACTCACGCCACACCGACAGGCCGCCGAGGCCCGAGTCGAAGACACCGATCATGATGGCTTTAGCCGTTCTGGATGACGATCTTCGGCAGTTTACTGGAGAAGTCGCGGGACTTCTCGCCGACCTTCACCGCCACGCGGCGGGCGATGGTCTTGTAGAGGTCGGCAATCTGGCCGTTTGGCTCGGCGACCACGCTTGGCGTGCCCTGGTCGACCGCCAGGCGGATCGCCAGATCCAGCGGCAGCGAGCCAAGCAGCTCGACGCCGTAGTCGGCGGCCATCTTGCCCGCACCACCCTCGCCGAAGATGTGCTCGGCGTGGCCGCAGTTGGAGCAGATGTGGATCGCCATGTTCTCGACCAGGCCCAGGATCGGCACGCCGACCTTCTCGAACATCTTCAGGCCCTTCTTGGCGTCGAGCAGCGCGATGTCCTGCGGGGTGGTGACGATCACCGCGCCGGTCACCGGCACCTTCTGCGACAGGGTCAGCTGCACGTCGCCGGTGCCCGGCGGCATGTCGATCAGCAGGTAGTCGAGTTCGCTCCACAGCGTGTCGTTGAGCAGCTGCTGCAGCGCCTGGCTGACCATCGGGCCGCGCCACACCATCGCCTGGTCCTCGTCGACCAGATAGCCGATCGACATGGTCTGCACACCGTGGTTGACCAGCGGCTTGATGGTCTTGCCGTCCGGGCTTTCCGGGCGTTTGCCTGCCAGGCCCATCATCAGCGGCTGCGACGGGCCGTAGATGTCGGCGTCGAGAATGCCGACGCGCGCGCCCTCGGCAGCCAGCGCCAGCGCCAGGTTGACCGTGGTGGTCGACTTGCCGACGCCACCCTTGCCGGACGCCACCGCCACTACGTTCTTCACGCCCGGCAGCAGCGGCACGCCGCGCTGCGCCTGATGCGCGGTGATCTCGCTGCGCACCGCCACCTTGATGGCGCGGTTTTCGGCCAAGGGGCCCAGCGCCGCGATGAACTCGGCTTCGACCCGGGCGAACTGGCTCTTGGCCGGGTAGGCGAGCACCACGTCGAGCGCCAGTTCGGCGTCGCTGATGCGCAGGTTTTTCACCGCCTTGGCGGCGACATAGGTTTTGCCGGTATTCGGGTCGACGAGCGCGGCGACGGCGTCGAGCACTTGGGATTCGGTCAGGGCCATGGTGGTCGGAGTGTCGGTAGAGGGCGACTGGAACAGTCGGGTGAGCTTGGAAAACATTGCAGGCAACCAGTGGGGTTCCATAATACCCGACAAGTTTACTCGAACTTGGCCGAGGCGCGCATGACCGGCGTCGCTTCGACGGTCTAAAATGCCGAAATCATTACAAGCAAAGAGAAACCACCATGCGTACCGTCCGCCTGCCATCCGGCATCGAAGTCCCCGCCCTGGGCCAGGGCACCTGGTTCATGGCCGAGCGCCGCCAGCCGCGCGCCGAGGAGATCGCCGCGCTGCAGCACGGCATCGATCTGGGCATGACCCTGATCGACACCGCCGAGATGTACGCCGACGGCGCGGCCGAAACGCTGGTCGGCGAAGCGATCGCCGGCCGGCGCAGCGAGGTGTTCCTGGTCAGCAAGGTCTATCCGTGGAATGCGTCGCGCCGCGGCACCAAGGCGGCCTGCGAGGCCAGCCTGCGTCGCCTGGGCACCGACCGCATCGATCTGTATCTGCTGCACTGGCGCGGCAGCCATCCGTTCGCCGACACCGTCGAGGCGATGGAGCAGCTGGTCGACGAGGGCAAGATTCGCCACTGGGGCGTCAGCAATCTGGACGTCGACGATCTGGACGAGCTGTGGAGTGTCGACAACGGCGAGCGTTGCCAGGTCGACCAGGTGCTGTACAACCTGACCCGGCGCGGCCCGGAATTCGACCTGCTGCCGTGGGCGCGGCAACAGCGCATGCCGCTGATGGCGTACAGCCCGATTGAGCAGGGCGGGGTGCCGGCGGACGGCGCGCTGGCCGATGTGGCCGACAAGCATGGCGCCACGCCGCTGCAGGTGGCGCTGGCCTGGGTGCTGCGCCAGCCGGATGTGATCGCAATCCCGAAGTCGGGCCGCCGCGAGCATGTGGAACTGAACCGCGCCGCGCTCGATCTGGTGCTGGACGAGGACGACCTGGCACGGCTCGATGCCGAATTCGCGCCGCCACGCCGCAAGCAGCCGCTGGAGATGCTGTAAGCGATATTTCCCGCGCAGGGATACCCGGGGCGTCTCCGGACGCCGAGCTCTACCGTTGATGAAACCGGCGCGCGTGCCGGGCGGTTGGCCCCGGTACCAATGCAGAAAGGCCCGCATCACCTTAGGTGATGCGGGCCTGTTCATGCCTATCAATCAGGATTGGGCGTCGCTGCTATCGCCCGAGTCCGTGCTATCGGCGGGTTTGTCTTCGTCTTCCTTCTTTTCCACCAGCTTTTCGAGGGCACCCGCACCTTCGAAACCGGCCACTGCGGCGGCGGCCTTGGTCAGCAGGCCCGCATCCGGGTCCAGCTTTTCCGCTCCTTCGACGGCGGCGACTGCACCGGCTACTTCACCCAAGGTATCCAGAATTCCCATCGCGCAATCCTTTGATGTGATTGAAGAGTTTCCATAATGGCACAACGGCGTGGGCCGTGCGTCGACTCATGTGCAGTAATGACGTTAAACTTGTTTTTGCGACTGAAGTACCGCTTTTTCATTTCAGACCACGGCGTTCGCACGGCTCTCACAGAAGCGGCGAACGGTACGCCGGGCTAGGTCGAACGGTTCGGCCAACCTTGTCCTGCCCGCATGGCGATTGTCGCCAACTCTGGTCAATATCGGCGTTTCACTATATGATTCAATGCCTTGTTTTTTCGGCGCACCGTTGCGGCGCGTCGAATACCGGGAGGCGAGCCGGCTCCGCAATGGATGCCGAGGCCTCTCTCGTTCTTTAGTTGAAAGGCATTCCCCCTATGCAAAAAATTTCCGTGCTCAACCGCACGACGCTGCTGTTTCCGCTCGCGTTGGTGCTGTTCGAGTTTTCCGTCTACATCGCCAATGACATGATCCAGCCGGGCATGGTGATCGTCACCCGCGAATTCGGCGTCGGCGCCGCCTGGATTCCCACCGCGATGACCGCCTTCCTGCTCGGCGGCGCGCTGTTCCCGTGGCTGATGGGCCCGCTGTCCGACCGCTTGGGCCGACGTCCGGTAATGCTGGGTGGCGCGGCGTTCTTCGTGGTCAGCTGTCTGGCCACGCTGTTCTCCAACGACATCGTTAGCTTCACCGTGCTGCGCGTGCTGCAGGGCATCGGTCTGTGTTTCATCAGCGCGGTCGGCTACGCCACCGTGCAGGAGGCGTTTGAAGAAAAGTCGGCGGTGAAGGTGATGGCACTGATGGCCAATGTGGCGCTGATCGCACCACTGGTCGGCCCGGTGGCCGGCGCGGCGCTGATCACGGTGTGGCCGTGGCGGATGACCTTCGCGCTGATCGCCGCGGTGGCGGCGATTGCGCTGTTCGGCCTGTGGCGCAAGATGCCGGAGACGCTGGAGCAGAAGGCCCCGGAACTGTCGCTGCGCTCGCTGAAGGCCGATTATCTCGCGCTGTTGAAGAACTCGCGTTTCATGACCGCTTCGCTGAGTATTCCGCTGCTGGCATTGCCGCTGCTCGGCTGGATCGCGCTGTCGCCGGTGTTCCTGATGGAGGAAGCCAAGATGGACCCGGTCGAATACGGCATGTGGCAGTTCCCGGTGTTCGGTGCGCTGATCATCGGCAACCTGCTGCTGGTGAAGATCACCGACAAGATGCCGCTGGGCCGTTCGGTGTTGCTGGGCCTCGCACCGCTGTTGGCCGGCATGGTGCTGATGTTCGTCGGGTGTCTGTTCAGCGACGTGCCGCACTACTACATCATTGCCGGTACCAGCCTGATGGCGTTCGCCGAGGGCCTGTCGTTCGCGGTGCTGTACCGCTTCGCGCTGACTTCCAGCGACGTGTCCAAGGGCGCGACCGCCGCCGGTATCGGCCTGGTGTGTATGGCGATCTATGTCGTCGGTATCGAGGGCTTCTCGCTGCTGCACAAGCTGTTCGGCGAAGCCGGCTTCGCCGCGCTGGCGTTGGCCGTGTCGCTGGGCTACGCCTGGCTGGTGCGCCGGGTGGTGGCGCGGGCGATGGCCGAACGCGTGGCCGAGGCCGAGGCGACGAGCCTGGAGCCTGCGCTGGCCTGCCAGGACGCCTGATCGCTAGTCCGACCCGCTGACTGCAGCCCCCTGAAAAGGTTGGCCGAACGCCCGTTCGGCCAACCTTTTCTCATTGGCGCGGCCGCGCCGGGCGGCGCGGTGTTGCTGCTATAATCGATCGCTTGAAATTCCAATCGGGGTGTTTTTACATGACAACGCAACGCAAGATTCTGGTCACCAGCGCGCTGCCGTACGCCAACGGCGCGATCCACCTCGGGCACATGGTCGAGCACATCCAGACCGACGTCTGGGTGCGCTTCCAGAAGATGCGTGGCCACGCCTGCCACTATGTCTGTGCCGACGACACCCACGGTACGCCGATCATGCTGGCCGCCGAGAAGCAGGGCATCACGCCCGAGCAGCTGATCGAGCGCGTCAAGACCGAGCACCTGGCCGACTTCACCGGCTTCCACATCGGCTACGACAACTACTACAGCACCAACAGCCCGGAAAACAAGCAGTACGCCGAGCACATCTACCGCACGCTGCGCGACAACGGCAAGATTGTGTCGCGCACCATCGAGCAGCTGTACGACCCGGAAAAGCAGATGTTCCTGCCGGACCGCTTCGTCAAGGGCGAGTGCCCGAAGTGCGGCGCCAAGGACCAGTACGGCGACAACTGCGAAGTGTGCGGCGCCACCTACAGCCCGACCGAGCTGAAGAATCCGTACTCGGCCGTGTCCGGCGCCACTCCGGTGCTGAAGAGTTCCGAGCACTACTTCTTCCGCCTGGGCGACTGCGCCGACTTCCTGAAGGGCTGGACCGCCGGTTCGTCCACCCGCGCCGACGGCGAAGTGCAGCCGCACCTGCAGGCCGAGTCGCTCAACAAGATGAACGAGTGGATCGAGGGCGGCCTGCACGACTGGGACATCTCGCGCGATGCGCCGTACTTCGGCTTCGAGATTCCGGACGCGCCGGGCAAGTACTTCTACGTCTGGCTGGACGCGCCCATCGGCTACATGGCGTCGTTCAAGAACCTGTGCGACCGCGTCGGCCTCGACTTCGACGACTACTTCCGCGCCGATTCCGACGCCGAGCTGTATCACTTCATCGGCAAGGACATCCTGTACTTCCACGCGCTGTTCTGGCCGGCGATGCTGAAGTACGCCGGTTACCGCGCGCCGACCGGCGTGTTCGCGCACGGCTTCCTGACCGTCGACGGCCAGAAGATGTCCAAGTCGCGCGGCACCTTCATCACCGCCAAGTCCTACCTCGACTGCGGTCTGAACCCGGAGTGGATGCGCTACTACATCGCCGCCAAGCTCAACAGCCGCATCGAGGACATCGATTTGAGCCTCGACGACTTCGTCGCGCGGGTCAATTCCGACCTGGTCGGCAAGTTCATCAACATCGCCAGCCGTTCGGCCGGCTTCATCGCCAAGCGCTTCGGCGGCAAGTTGGCCGAAACGGTGAACGACGGTGAGATCCTGGCCCGCCTGCAGACCGAAGCGGCCGGTATCGCCGCCGCCTACGAGGCGCGCGAGTACGCCAAGGCCTTGCGCGACGTGATGGGCCTGGCCGACCTGGTCAACGGCTACGTCGACGCCAACAAGCCGTGGGAGCTGGCCAAGCAGGAAGGGCAGGACGCGCGTCTGCAGGAAGTCTGCACCGTGCTGATCAACGCCTTCCGCCTGCTGACCATCTATCTGAAGCCGGTGCTGCCGAAGCTGGCCGAAGGCGTCGAGGGCTTCCTCAACGTCGCGCCGCTGACGTGGCGTGACGCCGACAGCCTGCTGCTCGGCCACACCATCAACACCTACCAGCACCTGATGCAGCGCATCGACCCGGTGCTTATCGAAAAACTGATCGAAGCGAACAAACAAAGCATGGAAACTCAAGCCCCGGCCGCCGACGCCGCCCAGTACGAACCGCTCGCTGACACCATCGGCATCGACGACTTCGCCAAGCTCGACCTGCGCGTCGGCAAGGTGCTGGCCTGCCAGTTCGTCGACGGCTCGGACAAGCTGTTGCAGTTCACCGTCGACCTCGGGTTCGAAACGCGCAATATCTTCTCCGGCATCCGCCAGGCCTACCAGGAGCCGGAGAAGCTGATCGGCCGCCACGTGATCGTGGTCGCCAACCTGGCGCCGCGCAAGATGCGCTTCGGCGTGTCGGCCGGCATGATCGTGTGCGCGTCGGGCGTCGAAGACGGCGAGGGCCTGTTCCTGCTGGACGTGGATGAAGGCGTGAAGCCGGGCATGCGCGTCGGCTGATCACCATACCCTTACCGGGTAAAGCAACGCCCCGCCGGAACTTTCCGGCGGGGCGTTGTTCTTATTACTTCTATGTCATTAAATTGTTACTGACATCGCGCCACTTCATGTTAAGTTAGCGGTGCCACATACTTGTCATCTTGGCTTGCTACAGTGACGCAATCCCGAGCCGCTCAGGTGGCGGGCCAACAGTCAAATTTAAAATTTGCTTGAAAATCAATGATGTAGTAGAATCGTGGTTTGGAAATAAAACGAAAGGATATGAATGAAAATTAACCAACTGAAACCGGGTCATAAAATCACTGATCATAAGAATGGCGAAGCCATCCAGTTTGAAGTCGTGCAGGTGAAACCTGTCGGCCGTAAGTTCGAAGTAACGTTCCTCTCGCGTCTGGGTCTGTCCAGCGCCGTATACCCCGCCGAAGCTTTCGTCGCGGCTCTGTAAGTCCGTTCTCGCACTTCCGTACTACTTCCCCCTGGTAATTCCCTGATTTCGTCGCGCCGACGTGGTCGGCGCACGCACATCGCTTGTCAGTTTGTACCCGGCACTTGCCTTGGCAGCCTGTTCGCTTCGGCGTAGCCTGAAGACCTTTCGGTATTCGGGAATCGCATCAGCAATAATGGCTGCACTTCATCTGATCATCCATGGCAAGGTCCAAGGCGTGTACTACCGCGACAGCGCGGTGGCCATCGCTCGTGAACTCGGCGTCAAAGGCTGGGTGCGCAACCGTAGCGACGGCACGGTCGAGGCCGTGGTCTGCGGCGACGGCGACGCGGTCGATGCCTTCGTCGCCTGGGCTCATCAAGGCTCGCCGGCGTCACGCGTCGAGCGCGTCGAGCAGCAGACGCTTGCCGACGCCCCGGAGCTGCTCACCTTCGAGCGCCGCCCGACGGCCTAGCCAGCATGAAAAAACCCGCCGATTGGCGGGTTTTTTGCGTCTGGATTCAAGGTGTGGTCGGAGCGGCCCGATCGATTTGCGGCGGACTGTCCAGCCACAGCATCAGCCAGGTCACCAGATTGAACGGCAAGGTGAAGTAGGGCAGGCCGATCGCACCGAACAGCAGGCACACCGGCGCGCCCAGCGCGATGCCGACGCAGCGGGCCTGCACGCTCAAGCCGAACACCGTCAGCCCCTGTGCGATCAGTGCCAGGTTCACCGCCAGGCCGATGGCTTGGCTGGCGGCACCCGGCACAACCGCGTCGAAGGCATAGCTGGCCAGCCAGCCGGCCGCCGCCCCCAGTCCCAGCCACAGCCCTTGCTCGCGCGAGGCGAGGGTGATCGCCAGCCACACCACCAGGCCGCCCGACAGGCTGCCGATGAAGTTGACTTGGCCTATGCCGCAGGGCAGGAACTGCGCCAGCTCCTTGGCGCAGCCGGCGCCGGACTGCGGCAGGCCGAGCAGCATCGACAGTTGCCAGGCGCCCCACATCGCCACCACGAACTGGATGGTCAGCGCCGGCAGCCGGCCCCAGGCCACCCAGCGGGCGCTGACGAAGGTACTGGCAATGCTGACCAGCGCGAGATAGCCGAACAGTGCGATGCTCGGCTCGAACAGCGTGAACAGCCCGGCACCGCTTAGCGCGGCGTTGTAGCCGAACAGGCCGAGCTGGGCCTTGTCGGCGGGCAGGCGGGCGAGGCGGGCGGTGGCTAACGCAACAGCGCTGGCGAAGGCCATGCCGGCCGCTGCCCACGGCTCGACGCTGGCGAGCGCAAGCAGGATGGCAAGGCCGGTTAACGGCGCATCTTGGAAGTGGATCTGTCCGATCTGCTTGAGCAGTTGCGACAGCGGGGCGGGCAGCGACAGCGACTTCATGGGGCAACAATCCGGAATGAAAGACGCGGCCGCCCTAGCGCGACCGCGCCCGAATTGTAGAGAAAATGGAAATATTTTCCAAGTTTTGTGGGTGGCCGGCCGGATTACGCGGTGACAACAGCATGGCGTCACCCCGAGTAGGGTCGGGCGCCATGCGGGCGGTTTCCGTTCTTTCCTGTCCTTAGCACGCCTTGGCTGGCAAGAAGGGTGCCGGCGGCTCAAGCGCTAGGTCAAGGGCGGTGCTCAGTGCCGGGCCGGATCGCGGCGGAACACCCAGTGGTCGCCGCTGGACGCGTCGCTGTCGAAGGCGTAGCCCTCGCTGTTGAAGTCCTTCAGCCCCTCCGGATTGGTCACGCCGTGTAGCGCAGCCCAGCGCGCCATCAGGCCGCGCGCGCGTTTGGCGTAGAAGCTGATGATCTTGTACTGGCCGTTCTTCAGGTCCTGGAACACCGGGGTGATCAGACGGCCGGCCAGGCGCTTCGGTTTCACCGATTTGAAGTACTCGTCCGACGCCAGATTCACTAGCACCTGCTCGTCCTGTTCGGCCAACCTGGCGTTCAGCTCGTCGGTGACCAGATCGCCCCAGAAGGCATACAGGTTGGCGCCGCGCGGGTTGGTCAGGCGAGTGCCCATCTCCAGCCGGTACGGCTGCATCAGGTCGAGCGGGCGCAGCACGCCGTAAAGCCCGGACAGGATGCGCAGGTGGCGCTGCAGGTAGTCCAGCTGCGCCGCATTCAGCGTCGCCGCGCTCAGCCCCTCGTACACGTCGCCCATGAACGCCAGCACCGCCTGCTTGGCGTTGTCCGGGGTGAACGGCGGATGCCAGCTGTCGTAGCGGCCGGCGTTCAGCACCGACAGCGCATCGCTGATGCTCATCAGCTTGCCGATCTCGGCCGGGCTCTGCTGGCGCAGCACCGCGATCAACTCGGCGCTGTGCGCCAGGAAGTCCGGCTGGCTGTGACGGTCGGTCACCGGCGGGGTGTCGTAATCCAGCGTCTTGGCCGGTGAAATCACCATCAGCATGCTGTTGTCTCCGTTTGTCCGATAGCCACATATTGTAGCGGCGTTGCGGTCAGACTTGGATACAATGCAGCGCTGATTCAGAACATCAGGAGATAGCGATGCGTGTGCTGGTGCAGCGGGTGCGTGAGGCGAGCGTGACGGTGGAAGGCGAAGTGGTCGGTGCGATCGGCGCCGGGCTGTTGCTGCTGGTCGGGGTCGAAGAGCCCGATGGCGATGCCGACATCGACTGGCTGGTGCGCAAGATCAGCCAGCTGCGCATCTTCGACGACGAGGCCGGGGTGATGAACCGCTCGGCGCTCGACGTCGGCGCCGAGGTGCTGGCGGTCAGCCAGTTCACCCTATTCGCCAGCGTGAAGAAGGGCAATCGCCCGTCCTACAGCCGCGCCGCCCGGCCGGAGTTGTCGCAGCCCTTGTTCGATCGCTTCGTCACGGCGCTGTCCGCCACGCTGGCGCGTCCGGTGCCGACCGGTGTGTTCGGCGCCGAGATGAAGGTGGCGCTGGTCAACGATGGGCCGATCACTATCTGGCTCGACAGCCGTTCGCCCGAGTGAGGCGCGAGCTTTATGGGCGTGTGGCCGAGCCGGCCCAGTTTGTGCTGAATCAGTGATGACAAAGACTGTCTACAGCATAAGTAGACGCAAAAATTAGATTTGGCAGGGGACCCCGCAATGATCAGTATTTTCGATATCTTCTCGATCGGTATCGGGCCGTCCAGCTCGCACACCGTCGGGCCGATGAAGGCGGCGAAGGAGTTCGTCGACGGCCTGGCCGGGCGCGGCGAACTGGGCCGGGTGGCCCGCGTGCAGGCCGAGGTGTTCGGCTCGTTGGCGCTGACCGGCCACGGTCACGGTACCTTCGACGCGGTGCTGCTCGGCCTGGAAGGCCAGCACCCGCGCACCGTCGATCCACAGCACCTGCAGCGCCGCGCCCGCGAGCTGAAGGTCGGCGACGCCGAGCTGCGCCTGGCCGGCGAGTACCCGGTCGGCTTCCGCTTTGAGCGCGATTTCCTGGTGCATATGCAGGAATTCCTGCCCAAGCACTCCAACGGCATGCGCTTCACCGCGTACGACGCGGCCGACGCCGTGCTGGCGAGCCAGGTCTACTACTCGATCGGCGGCGGCTTCATCGTTACCGACGAGGCCTACGGCCAGCCGCAGCCGGACGCGCTGCCGGTGCCGTTCCCGTTCAAGAGTGCCGCCGACCTGCTGGCACACTGCCGCAGCCAGGGCAAGAGCATCGCGCAGATCATGGTCGCCAACGAGATGGCGCTGGGGCGCAGCGAGGACGAAATCCGCCGCGACGCGCTGGAGATAGCCGGTGTGATGAAGGACTGTGTGCAAAACGGCTGCAGCCACGACGGCACCCTGCCGGGCGGCCTGAACGTGCGCCGCCGCGCACCGGGGCTGTTCCGCAAGATGATCTCGCAGCAGCTGGCCGGCCGGCTCGACGCGATGTTGTGGCCGATGCTGTACGCGATGGCGGTGAACGAGGAAAACGCCTCGGGCGGCCGCGTGGTCACTGCGCCGACCAACGGCGCCGCCGGCATCGTGCCGTCGGTGCTGACCTACTATCGCAACTTCTACCCGGGTGCCAGCGATGCCGGCGTGGTCAACTTCCTGTTGACCGCCGGCGCGATCGGCCTGCTCTACAAGATGAACGCGTCGATCTCCGGCGCCGAGGTCGGCTGTCAGGGCGAGGTTGGCGTGGCCTGCTCGATGGCCGCCGGCGCCTTCGCCGCGGTGATCGGCGGCACGCTGGAGCAGGTGGAGAACGCCGCCGAGATCGGCATGGAACACCACCTGGGCATGACCTGCGACCCGGTCGGCGGCCTGGTGCAGATTCCGTGCATCGAGCGCAACGGTGTCGCCGCCGAGCAGGCGATCAAGGTCGCCCAGCTGGCGCTGCTGGAGGACGGCGAGCACAAGGTGTCGCTCGACACGGTGATCGCGACGATGTTCCAGACCGGCAAGGACATGAAGCACACCTACAAGGAAACCTCGCTCGGCGGTCTGGCGATCGCGGTGCACATCCCGGTGAGCGTGCCGGAGTGCTGATGTCGATATGAACGTTGGCCGAAGCGTTCGGCCAACGTTGGACCAGTCAAAAGCCCCGCTTCGGTGGGGCTTTGTCGTGAGTGGCACGGCTATATGGAAGCACTAGGAGGCGATGCAGGCCTCGCCTTCGAAGGCTTCGTATAACTCCCCTGCGCTGTTGTCCATCGCCCGACCATAGGCTGCAAAGCGTGGCTCGGTATTCAGGAACATGGCCAGCAGATCTTTTGACTTGGCGACCCAGCTGTTGCCCAGCGTGTCGCGCAGGCATTTGAACGACTGGTAGAGCACTCGCGTGCTGGTGACTGTCTTTGATCGGTCGTCGGCGTCGATCAGATAGCGTTGTTGGATGCGGGCGTACTGTTTCATTGCCGCGTTCTGCCGCGGGTCGGGATAGGTCCGGTCGATATAGGTTTCGATATCGTCGCGGATGCCGTCCTCGTTGCGGTCGATGCCACCGATGCTGCTGTCGAAATCGGTGGATTTGACGCCTGGGCGGCCCGCCTGGTTGTCGACGATGGCGGCAGGCGCGTCCGGCGAGCCGGCGACAGCCTCGATGCTATACGTGGACGCACTGATGGCGGTGAGCAAGATCAGACTGAGATAGCGTGGTCGATGTGTCATCTTCGCTGGCCCATGGCGAGTTGATCAGACGATGGCGTTAATGCCATCGTTCTTTTCAATAGGCCAGGGGCATCGACTAGGCAACGATAATCGTATTGAAGTCGATGGGAAACGAATAGAGCCCATATGCCAGCTGTGGCATATGGGCTCTATTGCATGGGGGGCGATCAGTGGCCAGAGTGCTAACTCAGCGCAGCCACGGAATCTCACTGGCCGCGTAGCGGTGCGCGCGGAACACGCCGTTGGTGGCGCCGGGCAGGTAGGCGCGCGCCGCTTCGTCCGGGTATTCGGCGAAGTGCGGGATGATGTATTCCCACACGATCTCACCGGCCGGGGTCACCTCGAACAGCCGGCCGAAGTTCGACTCGGTGATGAAGGTGTTGCCGTTGGCGAGGCGCTGCGCGCCGCCCATGAACGGGCTGTAGAAGGCGTAGCCCGGCGTGTCCTTGTACTGCCAGACGATGGTCTTGGTCGCCGGGTCGACCTCGATGATGCGCGAGTGCGGCATCGACTGGTGGGGACGGAAGCTGCCGTTGTCGAACACCAGCACGTTGCCGTTGGCGAGCTCGCTCGGGCAGTGCTGCTGGGCGACGATGTCGCTGCCAAGGCGCCACAGCACCGCATCGGTGTGTTTGTCGATGGCGATCACGCTGCCGACGCTGCGCAGGCTCAGCAGCACCTTGCCGTTGCTGGCCGGGGTGACCGCGTTGCACATCGGCCAGTGGTAGCGCTCGAACGCCGGGTGCAGCGGGTAGTCGGCCGGGGCCAGGTGTTCCCAGCTGCGCCATTCCCACAGCGTGCGGCCCTCGCGGTCGACTTCCTTGATCACGTCGGCGTAGATCACCCCGCCCGGCGCCTCGCTGCCGGGGATGCCGCCCTCGATCTGCGCGGCGATCTCCGGCAGCAGCGGCTCGACGGTGCTGTACAGCAGGTGGCCGTTCGGCAGCCATTGCGCGTCGTGGTGGTGGTACAGGTCGGTGTGCTCCCAGACGGTTTCGCCGTCCGGGGTGACCTCGGCGAACGCGCCGCCGTGCCACACCGCCCAGCCGGGGAACAACTCGGGCGAGTCGGGGTGGTTGCCGTTGTAGCCGAGGTTGCCGTTGGGCAGCAGCACCGCGTCGCGGCCGGGGCGGTGGGGCAGCTGCCACTGGTGGACGTCGCGGCCGTCGGCGTCGATCAGGTAGACGCGGCCGCCGGCGGTCTGCGGGGCGAACAGGGTATAGCCGCCGGCCGAGCGGGCCGGATCGGCGGCGATCAGGCCGGTGCCGTGGCGGCGCAGCGTGATCGGGTCGAGCGTGGACATGCAAAACCTCCGTGATGGGATGCAAGGTCGGCCGAACGCAGGCGCTGGCCGGTTGAATGCTTCAAATCGAGGGAGTTTTTATACGGCGCGGCGGCGCGTAGCGTCCAATGCCGCTTGACGCCATGCATATGGCAAATCGGTCCAAGCGGTCGGGGATGAGGGGATGCAAAAACGCCCGTCGTCGACGGGCGTTGCAGGATGGGGAGGCGGTCAGGCGCGCTGGCCGGCTAGGCGCGGCGCCGGTTCGGTGCCCGGGCCGGCCTCTTCCTCCTCGATCGGGTGCGCTTCGGCGAGGAAGTCGGTGCGCCAGCCGCTGGCGACGCCCCAGCGGAAGAAGCCCAGCGCCAGCAGCGACACCAGGCCCATGTCCCAGCCGAACGGGATCGCGCCGCTGCCGCCGAACTCGCGGCTGCCGAAGTAGGACACCGCTGCCATCGCCAGCAGATAAACGACCAGCCAGCGGGTGGCGCGCCAGTCGCGCGCGAAGTTCGGCCAGCCGGCACGGGCCTGATAGTAGGCGTAGATCGGCAGTGCGGCGGCGATCAGGATGAAGATCTGGCCGGTCAGCGGCCAGCGCGCCCAGTACAGCACCAGCGAGGCGCAGACGAAGGCGAATGCCGAGATCGCGCCGATGCCTGGGATGCGCAGCGGGCGCGGCAGTTCCGGCGCGGCGCGGCGCAGCGCCATGGTGCTGACCGGGCCGGTCAAGAAGGAGATCACCGTCGCCACCGAGATCACCGCCGCCAGCGTACCCCAGCCACGGAAGAAGAACAGGAAGCCGAACGAGATCAGCAGGTTGAACCACATCGCCGGGCGCGGCACGTTGTAGAGCGGGTGCAGTTGGCCGAACCAGGACGGCATGGTGCCGTTCTTCTCCATCGCGTAGATCATCCGCGCGGTGGTGGCCATATAGGTGGAGCCGGTGCCGCTCGGGCTGACGAAGGCGTCGAGGTACAGCACCAGGCACAGCCAGTTCAGGTTCAGCGCCAGCGCCAGCTGGGCGAACGGCGAGCTGAAGTTCAGGTGGCTCCAGCCCTGCGCCAGCGCCTCGGGCGACAGGCTGCCGACGAAGGCGACCTGCAGCAGCACGTAGATCACCGCGGCGAGCAGGATCGAGAACACCACCGCGAACGGGATGCTGCGCGCCGGGTTGCGCGCCTCGCCGGCCAGGTTGATCGGGCTCTGGAAGCCGTTGAAGCTAAACACGATGCCGCTTGTGGCCACCGCGGTCAGCACCGCCGACCAGCCGAACGGCGCGAAGCCGCCATGCGCGGCGGCGTGGAAGTTGTCGGCGTGGAAGCCGCTATGGATCAGCGCGAACGCGGTCAGCGCCGGAATCGCCAGCTTGAACAGCGTGATCAGCGAGTTGGCCTTGGCGAACAGTTTCACGCCCCAGTAGTTGAGCAGGAAGTAGATCACTACCAGCACCGCGGCCAGCAGCAGACCCGGCGTGGTCAGCTCGTCGTGGTAGAACAGCGCCTGCGCCCAGGCCCACGGCCAGGAGCTCATGTACTGGATCGACGCCTCGGCCTCGACCGGGATCACCGACACGATGGCGATCCAGTTGGCCCAGGCGGCGATGAAGCCGACCAGCGAGCCGTGCGAGTAGCGCGCGTAGCGCACCATGCCGCCCGATTCCGGGAACATGACCCCCAGTTCGACGTAGCTCAGTGCGATCGCCAGGATGACCAGCATGCCGATCAGCCAGGCAAAGATGGCAGCGGGCCCGGCGATCATCGCCGCCTTCCAGGCGCCGAACAGCCAGCCCGAGCCGATGATCGAGCCCAGGCCGGTCATCATCAGCGGCCAGGCGCCGATGGTGCGGTGTGTGTGATGGTTCATGGTTCTCTCCCCTGGTCTCCGGAGCCGGCCGGGATTGTGTCCTGGCCGCTGTTTGAGCCAGTGTGCACGATAAGTCACTGAAACGACGTGTAAATTCAGCGCTATCTGTTGTGTTGTCAGAAATTAGAGGCGTTACTCTAGTGGAAAGCAGGGGGGAGTCCTTGTAACAATTTGTAAATTCTTATATGCAAATAATTTAAAGATTCTTTTGATGGAATGATCGCCAGCGTGACGATGGCCGGAAACGACAACGCCCCGCCGTAAGGGCGGGGCGTTGGGGGCGCGGAACCGGCATCTGCACGTCGCGGCTAGCGCTCAGTGCGGGCAGTGACTGTGCCGCGATGCCGGAGGGCGTGTGACGCTTACTTGGTGCCGGTGCTGCCGAAGCCGCCGGCGCCGCGCTCGCTGTCGCCGAACTCGTCGACCACGTTGAAGCCGACCTGCACGACCGGCACGATGATCATCTGCGCGATGCGCTCGAGCGGCGGCAGCACGAAGGCTTTGTCGCCGCGGTTCCACACCGAGACGAACAGCTGGCCCTGGTAGTCGGAGTCGATCAGGCCGACCAGGTTGCCCAGCACGATGCCGTGCTTGTGGCCCAGACCCGAGCGCGGCAGGATCATCGCCGCCAGCGCCGGATCCTCGATGTGGATCGCGATGCCGGTCGGCACCAGCGTGGTCTGGCCCGGCTCGATCACCAGTTCGGCGTCGACGGCGGCGCGCAGGTCGAGGCCGGCCGAACCCGGGGTGGCGTACTCGGGCAGGTTGTCCTTCAGGCGTTGGTCGAGGATCTTGACGTCTACGGTCGGTTTCATTGCTTGTACATTCCTTGCTAAATACATGGTTCGGCCAACCCTGAGGTTGGCCGAACGATTCATCAATCGGTTTCAAAGTCGCCGGTTTGATCCGGCGGCGCTGCTGGCCGTAGGGCGCTCAGCGCCGCGCGGCGAGGCGGGCAGCCAGATGGCGCACGATCGACTGCGCGACTTCGCGCTTGTCGGCGGCCGGCAGCGGGTAGGTGCCGGCGTCGTCGAGCAGCACCACGTCGTTGCTGTCGCTGCCCATCGCCTGCTGTGCCAGGTTGGCGACCAACAACGGCACCTTCTTGCGGCGGCGCTTGGCGTCGGCGAACTCCAGCAGGTTCTGGCTCTCGGCGGCGAAGCCGACACAGAACGGCGCGTTGGGCAGGCTGGCGACGAAGGCGAGGATGTCCGGGTTCTCGACCAGCTCGATCACCGGCGCCTCGTGGCCTTCCTTCTTGATCTTGTGCTCGGCGCGGTTCACCACGCGGTAGTCGGCCACCGCCGCCACGCCGATGAACACCGAGCAGCGGCCAACTTCGGCCAACACGGCTTCGTGCATCTCCAGGGCGGTGGTGACCGGCACGGTGCGCACACCCACCGGCGGGGGCAGCGCGGTCGGGCCGGACACCAGTACCACGTCGGCGCCAGCGTCGCGGCAGGCGCGCGCCAGCGCGTAGCCCATCTTGCCCGAGCTGATGTTGGTGATGCCGCGCACCGGGTCGATCGGCTCGAAGGTCGGGCCGGCGGTCATCAGCACCGTCTGGCCGGCCAGGCGCTTCTCGGTGAACACGCCGTCGAGCAGGTCGACGATTTCCTCCGGCTCCAGCATCCGGCCGTCGCCGACCTCGCCGCAGGCCTGCTCGCCGGCGGCTGGGCCGAACACCTGCACGCCGTCGGCGATCAGCTGCGCGACGTTGCGCTGGTTGGCCGGGTTCTGCCACATCTGCTTGTTCATCGCCGGCGCCACCACCAGTGGGCAGGTGCGCGCGGCGGCCAGCGTCGAGATCAGGTCGTCGCAGGCACCGTGGGCGATCTTGAACAGCATGTCGGCGGTGGCCGGCGCGATCAGGAACACGTCGGCGCGGCGCGACAGCTCGATGTGGCCCATCGCGTTGTCGGTGCGCGGGTCCCACACGCTGGTGAACACCGCGTTGCCCGACAGCGCCTGGAAGGTGACCGGGGTGACGAAGCGTTCGGCCGACTCGCTCATCACCACCTCGACCTCGTGGCCGGCCTTTTTCAAGAGCCGCACCAGTTCGGCCGACTTATAGGCGGCGATGCCACCGGTGACGCCAAGGAGAATCCGACGCGAGGTCATGCGGGCCTTCCTGCCACGAAGGGCGGTATGGGAACGGGGTGAAGTGTAGCGGATTCGGCGGCACCCGGTCAGCCGCGACAGCCGAGCGGGCCGCAAAGCCTATTGCAGCACTAGTTGATAACGGCTGAATTTACAAACGATTACGATTTTGTCATGGCGGCAGGCCGGTGCGCGGTGCTATAGCAAGTTTAAAGGGGGTGTGACATGTCGATTGCCGAGTGGCCGCAGGACGAACGGCCACGCGAAAAACTGCTGGCCCGCGGTGCGGCGGCGTTGTCCGACGCCGAACTGCTGGCCATTTTCCTGCGCACCGGGCTGCCGGGCTTGTCGGCGGTCGATATGGCGCGCGAGCTGGTCGCCGATTTCGGCTCGTTGGGCGCCTTGTTTTCGGCCAGCGTACAGGACTTTTCGGCGCGGCGCGGGCTGGGGCTCGCCAAGTATGCGCAGTTCATGGCGGTGAAGGAGCTGGCGCGGCGCATGTTGGCCGAACAGTTGCAGGCGCCGGACGCGCTGTCGAGCCCGGAAGCGGTGCGCGACTACCTGCGTTGGACCATAGGCCGGCGCGAGATCGAAGTGTTCGTGGTGTTGTTTCTTACGGCACAAAACCGCGTCATCGCTGTCGAAGAAGTAGCACAGGGTTCGGTGAGCGAAACGCGGGTCTATCCGCGCGAGATCGTGCGGCGCGCCCTGTTGCATAACGCCACGGCAATGATCGTGGCGCATAACCACCCCGGCGGCTGTCCGGAAGCCTCGGCAGCCGACCGTGCATTGACCGCCACGCTCAAGGCGGCGCTCGAACTGGTCGACGTACGGCTGCTGGATCATTTCATCGTGACGGCCGACGCGGCCGAGTCGTTCGCCGAACGGGGCTGGTTGTAAGAACCGGTTCACGATTTCGCGAACGATGGGTCAGCCAAGGCGAAATGACGCGAAACAGCGGAGTGTA
This sequence comes from Neisseriaceae bacterium JH1-16, assembly GCA_025989215.1. Lineage (GTDB taxonomy): Bacteria > Pseudomonadota > Gammaproteobacteria > Burkholderiales > Chromobacteriaceae > Crenobacter_A. The sequence continues at coordinate 222,133 of JAPDNP010000006.1, forward strand.
CATAGGGTACATGAGCACGTTGAGTGACATTTCTACGCAGTTTCACCCGAGTGCAGCAGATCGTGGGCAGCTTAATAAGAGCGACTGACAAAGTCACGTGACGCAGCCTTAGGTTGGATGTGCCGTCGCAGACCCTGCGACAACGCAGCGAGACACGCTAAGGAGATTTTGTCAGAGGCTCACTATCACGGCGCGGTTGCCGTGTCTTGCCACCGTCGTAGTTGCGGAGGAGGGTCGTGCCATGGACATTCTGCATTTGCTGAATCAGGCGGACTACATACAGGTGAACAACCAGTTCGTCAGCCTCGACTTTCGCTTCGATGACACCGACTTCGCCGACGACGACGATGTGGCGCTGCAGGCCCGGGTCGAAGGCCAGGATCTGGTGCTGACGGTGGGCGATCTCGAAGAGGCGACCCCGCTGGCCGACGGCGGCTTCTGGCTCGAAGGCGTCGGTTATCTGCGCTTCCTGTCGCGTGCCGGCCTGCACTGACGCGGTGTGCGCCGCGTATCCGATACGTACGGCCCAAACCGGCCTCAGGCCGGCTTGGGCTGTATTTTGTCGAATGTAGTCATTTGGCGACAAAGTCATTCCTTTGAAATCAGTTGCTTAGCATCCCCGTCCCGAAAGGACATTGAGTTGATCTGTCGATTCTCGGAAAATAGAATCTTATCTTAGAACATTCTAATATTATGCCGAATGCGTAGTCATTAGGCAGGGACCGCCTATGGCGTTCCGCCAACCCGTCGCCGTGACCCGCCGCCCCAGTGCGCAGCGGGCCACGGCGCGGCGTTTGCGGGCGCCGTGGCGGGCCCGCAGGGAGGGACCATGCCCAAGGTAGTGGTAGTTGGCAGTATCAATATGGATCTGGTCGCCCAGGCCGGTCGCTTTCCGGCGCCGGGCGAGACGCTGAGCGGCGAGCGCTTCGTCACCTGCCCGGGCGGCAAGGGCGCCAACCAGGCGGTGGCGGCGAGCCGGCTCGGCGCGCAAGTAGTGATGGTCGGCGCAGTCGGCAACGACGCGTTCGGCCGAGAGCTGGTCGACGGACTCGACCGCGAAGGCGTGGTGACGCGGCATGTGAAGGTGGTCGACGACATCGCCACCGGCGTGGCGCTGATCACCGTGGCCGGCGGCGAGAACACCATCGTCGTGATTCCGGGCGCGAACCATACGCTCACCCCGGCCGACGTCGAAGCCGCCGAGGCCGACATTGCGTCGGCCGACGTGGTGCTGACCCAGCTGGAAGTACCGCTGGCCACCGTCGAGGCCACCGCGGCCTTGGCCGAAAAGCACGGCGTGCCGCTGATTCTCAACCCGGCCCCGGCGATCAAGCTGCCGGCCGAGTTGCTGGCGCGCGCCTCGCTGCTGACGCCGAACGAACACGAGCTGGCGATCGTGCTCGACCAGCCCGACACGCCGTTCCCGGACCTGCTGGCGCAGCTGCCGGGCAAGGTGGTGATGACCCGTGGTGAGCACGGCGCCTATCACGTCGACACGGCGGGCGCTTTCTATCACCAGCCCGGCTGCAAGGTCGATGCCATCGACACCACCGGTGCCGGCGACACCTTCAACGCCGCGCTGGCGGCCCACCTGCAGCAGGGGCTGAAGCCGGCGATGCACGCCGCCGCCGCCGCCGCCGCGCTGTCGGTGACCCGCTTCGGCGCCCAGGGCGGCATGCCGACGGTGGGCGAACTGGCGACCTTCCTCGCGGAGCAGACAGCATGAAGAAGCACGGAACCCTGAACGCCCAGTTGTCGCGGGTGTTGGCCGAACTGGGCCACGGCGACAGCATCGTCATTGCCGACTGCGGCCTGCCTATCCCGGAAGGGGTCGAACGCATCGATCTGGCGCTGGCGCCGGGCATCCCCTCGTTCGCCGAGACGCTGCGCGTGGTGCTGGAAGACATGCAGGTGGAAAGCGCGGTGCTGGCCGACGAGATCCACACCCATAACCCGATGCTGAGCACCTGCGCGGTGCAGCTGCAGGAGGCCGGCATCGCGGTGCGGCTGGTCACCCACGAGCAATTCAAGGCTCTGACCCGCAATGCCCGCGCGGTGATCCGCACCGGCGAGGCCAGTCCCTACGCCAACGTGATCCTCCACTCGGGCGTGATCTTCTGATGGCGGCTATGCAAACCCCGCTGATCCAGATGGCCGGCATCGCCAAGTCGTTCGGCCCGGTGTCGGTGCTGCGAGGAGTGTCGTTCGAGCTCCTGCCCGGCGAAGTGCACGCGCTGATGGGCGAGAACGGTGCCGGCAAGTCGACGCTGATGAAGATCCTCACCGGCCTGTACCGTGCCGACGCCGGCGAGATCCGTGTCGATGACCGGCCGGTGGCGATGAAGAACCCCAAGCAGGCCGAGGGGCTGGGCATCGCGATCATCCACCAGGAACTCAACCTGATCCCCGAGCTGACCGTCACCGAGAACCTGTTTCTCGGTCGCGAGCTGACCCGGCTCGGCGTGCTCAACCGCGCCGAGATGCGCCGGCTGGCGGTCGATTATTTGGCGCGGCTCGGCTGCCGCATCGACCCCGACGCCGAGGTGGCCAGCCTGTCGATCGGCCAGCAGCAGATGGTGGAGATCGCCCGCGCGCTGGCGCTGGACGCCCGCGTGCTGATCATGGACGAACCGACCGCCGCGCTGACCGAGCGCGAGATCGACGCGCTGTTCGCGGTGATCCGCGCGCTGCGCGAGCAGGGCGTCGGCATCGTCTATGTGTCGCACCGCATGGAAGAGATCTTCGCGCTGTGCGACCGCATCTCGGTACTGCGCGACGGCGAGTTCGTCGGCACCGAAACCATCGCCACCACCGACCTCGACACCATCGTGCACATGATGGTGGGCCGCCAGATCGGCGAGCGCTTCCCGAAGCGCGCCAACGGCGTCGGCGAAGTGCGCCTGAAAATCGACCAGCTGTGCGACGACGGCCATATCGAGGGCATCTGCCTCGACGTGCGCGCCGGCGAAGTGGTGGCGATCGCCGGGCTGATGGGCGCCGGCCGCACCGAGGTGGCGCGCACGCTGTTCGGCCTGAACCGCCGCACCGGCGGCCAGGTGTGGCTGGACGGCGTGCCGTTCGCGGCCAAAAACCCGGTCGAGGCGATCGGCGCCGGGCTCGGCTTCGTCACCGAAGACCGCAAGAGCCAGGGCCTGGTGCTGGAGTTGTCGGTGCGCGAGAACATCACGCTGCCGGCGGTGCCCACCGTTGGCCGAAGCGGCGTGGTGGCCGGCAAGACTGAGAAGAATCTGGTCGCTCGTTTCATCGAGCAGCTGAAGATCCGCACCCGCGACGCCGAGCTGGAGGTGAAGTCGCTGTCCGGCGGCAACCAGCAGAAAGTGGTGCTGGCCAAGTGGCTGGCGCTGAAACCGCGCGTGCTGATCCTCGACGAGCCGACCCGCGGCGTCGACATCGGCGGCAAGGCCGAGATCTATCACATCATCAACCAGCTCGCCGCCGAAGGCGTGGCGGTGCTGGTCATTTCATCAGAACTGCCGGAAGTGCTCGGCATCTCCGACCGCATCGTGGTAATGCACGAGGGTCGGGTTGCCGGCGAACTTTCGACCGCTACTGCCACGCAGGAAGCGGTCATGCACTTGGCAACAGGGGGACAGTAAGTGCCGGTCAAACAGACCCAGAAATTAATCCAGAAGCTCGGGCCGCTGATCGGCCTGTTGATTCTGTGCGTGGCCTTGTCGCTGCTGAGCAGCGACTTTTTGACGCTGAACAACCTGCTCAACGTGATGCGTCAGGTGTCGATCAACGCGCTGATCGCGTTCGGCATGACCTTCGTGATTCTCACCGGCGGCATCGACCTGTCGGTCGGCTCGATCCTGGCGCTGTCCGGCGCGATCACCGCCGGCCTGATGGCGGGCGGCATGGACGCCGGTTCCGCCACCGCGGTCGGCCTGGCCTCCGGCGCGGCGATGGGCATCGCCAACGGCCTGATCGTGACGCGCGGCAAGGTGGCGCCATTCATCGCCACGCTGGCGACGATGACGATCTTCCGCGGCCTGACGCTGGTGTATACCGACGGCCGGCCGATCACCGGGCTGAACAGCGACTTCTTCAACATGCTGGGCAACGGCTACATCGCCCGCCTGGTCCCGATCCCGGTGGTGCTGATGTTCGCGCTGTTCGGCGTGGCCTGGTTCGTGCTCAAGCGCACTGCCTTCGGCCGACACACCTATGCGGTGGGCGGCAACGAGGAAGCGTCGCGCATCTCGGGCGTGCGGGTCGACCGGGTCAAGGTGGCGATCTACGGCATCTCCGGCACGCTGGCCGCACTGGCCGGCGTGATCCTGACCTCGCGCCTCAACTCGGCGCAGCCGACCGCCGGCACCAGCTACGAGCTCGACGCGATCGCCGCGGTGGTGCTGGGCGGCACCAGTCTCGCCGGTGGACGCGGCTGGATCGTCGGCACGCTGATCGGCGCCTTGCTGATCGGCGTGCTCAATAACGGCCTGAACCTGCTCGGCGTGTCGTCGTTCTACCAGCTGGTGATCAAGGGCGCGGTGATTCTGCTCGCCGTGCTGATGGACCGCCGCCAGGCGCGCTGACCAAGATTTGCCCCGGCCCGCGATGCCGGTCGGGGTGTTGCAAGACAACCCACGCATTATTTCTCTAGGGATAACCATGAATTCGCTTCTCAAGACGCTTCTGGCCGGCTCCATCGTGGCGCTGGTCGCCACCGCTTGCAGCAAGGAAGGCCCGCAGTCGGGCGGTGCCGAGGCGTCCGCCGCCGCGGCCGATAGCGGCCAGCCGACCGTTGGTCTCGCGCTGTCGACCCAGAACAATCCGTTCTTCGTTACCCTGAAGAAGGGCGCCGAAGACGAAGCGAAGGCGCAGGGCATCAAGCTGGTGACCGTCGACGCTCAGGACGACGCGGCCAAGCAGATCGCCAGCATCGAAGACCTGATCCAGAAGAAGGTGAAGGTGATCCTGGTCAACCCGACCGACTCCGACGCGGTGGTGTCGGCGGTGAAGGCGGCCAATGCGGCCGGTATCCCGGTGGTGTCGCTGGACCGTTCGGTGAACGGCGGTGAAGTCGCTGCGCACATCGCCTCGGACAACGTCGCCGGCGGCAAGATGGCTGGTGAGTTCATCAAGGAAAAAATTGCCGGCAAGGGCAATGTGGTCGAGCTCGAAGGCATCGCCGGCGCCTCGGCGGCGCGCGAGCGCGGCAAGGGCTTCCACGACGTGGTCGACGGCGACGCCGCGATCAAGGTGGTGGCCAAGCAGCCGGCCGATTTCGACCGCGCCAAGGGCATGAGCGTGATGGAAAACATCCTGCAGGGCCAGAAGGACGTGGCCGCGGTGTTCGCCCACAACGACGAGATGGCGCTGGGCGCGCTGCAGGCGCTGGAATCGGCCGGCCGCAAGAACGTGGTGGTAGTCGGCTTTGACGCGACCGCCGATGCGGTGGCTGCGGTGAAGGCCGGCAAGCTGTCCGCGACCGTGGCGCAGAAGCCGGAGCTGATCGGCAAGATGGGCGTCGACACCGCCAAGAAGCTGATCGACGGCCAGAAGGTCGAGAAGTCGATCCCAGTGCCGCTGGAGCTGGTAAAGCAGTAAGAACCTACTCACGATCTGCTGCACTCGGGTGATCCTGCGTTGAAATGCCGTTCAAAATGCTCATGGACCACATGTCCATTCCGCTTTTTCACGTCATTTCGCCTTGGCTGACCCTTCGTTCGCGAGATCGTGAGCTGATTCTAAGCGCCGTTCGGCCAACGTTAGGAGTAAAGCGCGCCCCGTGGGGCGCGCTTTTTTTGTGCCCAGGTTGGCCGAACCACCATGCTACCGGGGCGCGTCGCCGTTCAGGACAGCCACTCGCGGTGCAGTCTGTCGCTGTCGCCCAGATAGTCGATCACCCAGGCGAGGGCCGGGGAGGTTCGGTCGCCATGCCAGGCGACGCAGCAGGGGCTGGCGGCCTTGGGCTCGGCGATGCGCTTCTCGACCAGCGCGCCGGCCTCGATCAGCGGCCGGGCCAGGTGGGTCGGCAGGTAGCCGATGCCCAGCCCCTCGGTGAAGCAGTGGATCGCACGCGTCCAGTCCGGCACCACCAGCCGCCGCTGCCTGGGCAACAGCCAGGTGGTGCGGCGCGGGATCGTGACGGCGGTGTCCTCCAGGCAGATGGAGGGGAAGGGCTGCAGCTCCTCGGGCTGCAATGCCGTCTCGATGCCGGCCAGCGGATGGTCGGGGCTGACCAGAAAGGCCCATTCGATGGTGTCCATGTCCCTAAAGCGAAACTCACCGCCGACCGGCACTGCCGTGGTCGCGCCGATGGCGATGTCGCTGCGCCCGGCGGCCAGTACTTCCCACACGCCGTTGAACACCTCGATCCGCACGATCAGCTCGACATCGTCGAACTGCCGGTAGAAGTCCGACATCAGCTGGCTGATGCGGTCCGCGCAGACGATGTTGTCGACCACGATCGACAGCGCCGGTTGCCAGCCGTTGGCGATCCGCTGACTCTCGCGCTTGAGTTCCTGCATGTCGCTGAGCAGTTCGCGCGCCTTGGCGACGAAGTGCCGGCCGGCGGGCGTCAGGGCCACGCTGCGATGCTGGCGCACGAACAGCACCACCCCCAGCTCTTCCTCCAATTGCTTGATCGCATAGCTGACCGCCGACGGCACCCGATGCAAGGCCTTGGCCGCCGCGGTGAAACTGCCGGTGCGGGCAATGGTGTCGATCAGAAGCAGGGATTCTCTCGACAGCATCGGGTGCGTTCTTTCCGTGAATTATTTTGATGGCATTCGTCAAAATATACCGTTTCACGCGCCATGACTATCTAATTAAGCTGTTATCCGACACGAGTAAATCGTGATTTCGCCAAGATCGATTTATCTGAATTGCGCCGGAGTTATTCGATTAATTGGTCTGGAGGCGATTAATAGGACGAATGGCGTGCTGATTAATGGGAGCGGGAAATGAATGGTTCTATCAGCTTGATGATCATTGCCGTCATTGCCGTCATTGGCGGCTGTGCGGTGGCATTGCAGGGCCAATTTATGGGGGTATTGGATAAGGGGGTTGGAACGAGCGCAGGCTTGTTCATCAATTACGGCAGCGGAGCGCTTATTGCCGGCATCGTGCTATTAATGCTGCAAGGAGGAAATCTGAAGGCGTGGAGTGTCATGCCATGGTATACGCTGACGGCCGGGATATTGGGCGTCCTTATCGTGGCGGCAATCGGCTATAGCGTTCCCCGATTGGGCTTGTCGGTGACTTTCACCATTGTGGTGGCCGCGCAATTCATCATGGCGCTGCTGCTCGATCATTTCGGCTGGCTGGGGGCTTCCATGCGCCCCTTGGTGCCGCTGAGGCTGGTTGGAGCGGGCGCCCTGATTCTCGGCGTGTGGTTGACGGCAAGAGCGTGAGCGGTGAGCGCCAGACGGGGCGCAATGAAAAAGCGCCCCATGGGGCGCTTTTCTATGGCGATAAGCTTGGCCGAACCGGTGGTCCCGCTGGGCGTCGTCGTGCCGGTTGGCTCGATACCGCTCAGCCGAAGCCGCGTTCCTTCAGCGCCAGGTAGATCATCCCGGCGGTCACCGCGTCATTCAGTGCATCGTGCTTGGGCCGCGTCGCGGGAATCTGTAGGTCGGACAGCAGCGTCTTCAGCCGTAGGTCGACCGTGCTGCCGGGGCTCTGGTTCAGCTTGTAATCGTAGTAGCGGCCGGACACTTCGATTTGGCGGTTGGGCAGCGCCACGCCGATCAGCGGTTTGACGATGCGATTGAGCACGGCAACGTCGAACTCCAGGTAATAGCCGACCAGTGCGCGGCCGCCGATGAAGTCGAGCAGCTGCTTTACCGCCTCGACCGGCTCCAGCTGGGCCGGGGCATCGGGGGCCACCTCGGGCGACTCGCCCTCGTCGGCGGGCTGGCGGGTGGGTTTGACCCTCACGTAGAAGGACTCGCTGGCAAGCACTTCGTTGCCGCGGATGCGTACCGCGGCGATCGAGAGCAGTTCGGCGTCGCGTACCTTCAAGCTGCTGGTCTCGCAGTCGAGGCTGACCAGTTCGTCCGGCTGTTCGTCAAACAGGAAGTGGTAATGTGGGTCGGTCAGCCGCCGTTCGGCCAACCTTTTTTGTAGTGTGTGCCACATCAGAAGGCTCCTCGATATAAAGGGATGGTGCACCTGGCTTTTAAATATGTTTACCACAATTAGTGGTAAAAATTAATAGAAAAGCTAACAGACATCTCATTGCCATCCACGAGGGCATCCGGCGCCCGGCCTATTTGCCACACTTTGCACCGAAGCTGGCCGCCGTTTGGCTCTAGGCTTGCCGCGTCGTGGTGAGGGGCGTTACTGCGACAGGGCGGCACGTCGTCCTTGGTTTCAGCTTACGCCGTCAGGGATGACAAGGTAAGGCGTATAGGCGATCAGGGTGACGGGGCGGCGCGGGACACCGCCTGTGGCGGCTTGGTGTCGCCGCCACAGGCCGGCGCAGCGGCCCGGCCGGCTAGCCGCACGGCAAGGCCGGCAGGCCTGTGCGCTTAGCCGAGCAGTTCGGCGAGGGCGGTACCCAGCGTGTCGACCAGCCGGTCGATGTCGCCGCGGTGGGTGTCCGGGCAGCACAGGGTCATGTTGTGGAACGGGGTGATCAGCACGCCGCGGTTGAGCAGGTAGAGGTGCAGCGCGGCTTCCAGCTCGTGGTCCATCGCCGCCTCGGCCTCGACGCCGCTGCGCGGGTGCTCGGCGCAAAACTGGAACTCGCAGCGTGCGCCGATCTGGGTCACGCACCAGGGCAGCCGATGTTGGCCGAACAGCGCCTTGAGCCGTTCGGCCAGATAGCGGGCGGTCTCGGTCATCGACGCATAGGCGTTCGGCGTCATCACCGATTCCAGGTTGGCGCGCATCGCCGCCAGCGTGAACAGATTGGCCGACAGCGTGGTGCCCATGCCGGAGTGGCCGGACTCTTTCTGGGCCAGAAACGCTTCGGCGCGCTCGGCCAGCGCGCGGCTCATGCCGAACACCGCCGCCGGCAGCCCGCCGGCCACCGGTTTGCCCAGCGTCAACAGGTCAGGCACCACGCCCAGTTCGCCGCTCCAGCCGCCCCAGCCGGCGCTGATGGTGTGGGTCTCGTCGAGGATCAACAGGCTGCCGTAGCGCGTGGTCAGCTCGCGCAGGCCCTGGATGAAGCCCGGCTCGGGCAGCACCATGCCGATATTGGTCAGCGCCGGCTCGGTCAACACCGCCGCCACGTCGCCTTGGGCCAGCAGCGCCTCGACACCGGCCAGGTCGTTGAACTCGGCCACCACGGTGTGCGCGGCCAGGTCGTACACCTGGCCGACCAGGCCGGGACGGGCCACGGTACGGTCGTGTTGCAGCCGTACCAGCGTGTCGTCGGCGGTGCCGTGGTAGCAGCCGTCGAACACCAAGATCTTGTCGCGGCCGGTCAGCGCACGCGCCCAGCGGATGACGAAGCGGTTGGCGTCGGTGGCGCTGGTACACACCTGCCACACCGGCAGGCCGAAACGTTCGGCCAACAGCGTGCCGACCCGCACCGCATCGGGCGAGGGCAGCATGGTGGTGTAGCCGTGTGCGGCATGCTGGGTGATGGCAGCAGCCACCGGCGCAGGGCTGTGGCCGAACATCGCGCCGGTGTCGCCCAGGCAGAAGTCGAGATAGTCGTGGCCGTCCACGTCGGTGAGGCGGTTGCCGCTGGCGCCGTTGACGAACAGCGGGAACGGCGTGCCCCAGTCGCTCATCCAGTGCATCGGCACGCCGGACAGCAGGTGGGGGCGGGCCTGGCGGGCCAGTTCGGCCGACTTGGGGTGGGCGGTGGTGAAGCGGTCGGCTTCGCGGCGGGCGAGCGCGGCAAGGCGTGCGCAGTCGAGATGGGCAGTCATGGGCGATCTCCGTGATCAGAAAAACGAACGGTGGGACGTCGTCGGAACGGGACGGAGATCAGCGTGGCCGCTCGGGGGGCGGGGCGGCGCAGTAGGCAGGCGGTGCAGGCCGGTGAGAGCTACCGGCAAGTTGGGATGGTTGAACGATCGAACAGCGCGGGAACATCGGCGACTCCGTCTAGCGAGTCGGCCCGCCGTGGGGCGGGCCGTTGGCCGGGCTTGGCTGTTTAATATGTTAACCGGAAATCCGGGTTGTTGGACATCCGTTGCGGCGCGCCGTCGCGGAACAGCACCAGCTGGTCGGCCGCCAGCGGCGTCCAGTGCTCGTTGTCGGTCAAGGGTTGGGTGGCGATCACCGCGACCCGGTCCTTCGGCGTGGTGACGGTGGAGAAGTCTACGCTGACGTCGTCGTCGACCAGATGCGCCTCGGCGAACGGCGCCTGGCGCACGATGTAGTGCAGCAGCGTCGAGCAGTGCACGTAGAGTGCCTCGCCGTTGCTTAACATGAAGTTGAACACGCCGAAACGGCGGATCTCGCCGGTGATCGCATTGAGGCGTTCGAACAGGGTGTCCTCGTCCGGCTCTTCATCGAACTCCTGGCGCAGCGCCTCTAGCAGCTGGCAGAACGCCGCTTCGGAGTCGGTATCGCCGACCGGGCGGTAGTACTGGCCCTTGGCCGGTGCGTAGTCGACCAGATTGCCGTTGTGGGCGAACACCCAGTAGCGCCCCCACATCTCGCGGATGAACGGGTGGGCGTTGGCCAGATTCACCGTGCCTTGCGTCGCCTTGCGGATGTGGGCGATCACGTTTTCCGACTTGATCGGGTAGCGACGCACCAGTTCGGCCACCGGCGAATCGACCGAGGGACGGTCGTCGTTGAACATGCGCACGCCGTGGCCCTCGAAGAAGGCGATGCCCCAGCCGTCGGCATGGTGGTCGGTCAGACCCCCGCGGCGGTGGAAGCCCTCGAACGAGAACATGATGTCGGTTGGGGTATTGCAGTTCATGCCCAAAAGCTGGCACATCGGAGCGGCTCCAAAACTTGTAATTCGACGGCTAAGCCCTATCTTAACGTCTTTGTCTCAATCGGGTGATACGCATGACGACCATTGTGGTGGTTCGCAAGGGCAAAGAGGTGGCGATTGCTGCCGACAGCCAGACCACGTTCGGCGACGATCACAAGCTGTTGGCCGCATACGACCGCTTCCACAACAAGATCTTCCAGGTCGGCGCGAGCCACCTGGCGATCTCGGGCTCGGCCGCCCACGACCTGGTGCTGCAGACCGCGCTGAAGGGCCTGAAGAAGAGCGAGTTCTCGACCCGTCAGGGCATCTTCGACACCTTCCGCAAGCTGCATCCCAAGCTGAAGGATGCCTACTACCTGCGTCCCGAGGAAGAAGAGGACGACCCCTACGAGTCTAGTCAGATGATGGTGGTCATGGCCAACCCCCACGGTATTTTCGGCGTCTACCCGATGCGCGAGGTGTACGAGTTTTCCCGGTTCTGGGCAATCGGCTCCGGCCGCAAGTTCGCAATGGGCGCGCTGTTCTCCGCCTACGACAGCGACTTGTCGGCGCTGGAGCTTGCCGAGCTGGGGGTGAAGGCCGGCTGCGAGTTCGACGTCAGTTCCAGCCTGCCGATGACGTCCTACACCCTAACGCTTAGTGAGGAATCCAATCATGACTGACACGATCCAACATCCCGATACCCTGCAACGCTTCCTGTTCGACGGCACGCCGGTGCGCGGCGCGGTGGTACGCCTCGACGCGGCCTGGCAGGAAGTATTGAGCCGCCGCGACTACCCGGCGCCGATCCGCAGTGCGCTGGGCGAACTGCTGGCCGCCGGCCAGCTGCTCGCCGCCAACCTGAAGTTCGACGGCACGCTGGTGCTGCAACTGCAGGGCAAGGGCGCGCTGAAGGTGCTGGTGGTCGAATGCAACGCCGACCGCACCGTACGCGCCACCGCCAAGTGGGAGGGCGAGGTGGCCGACGTGGGCCTGCGCGACTTGGTCGGCGAGGGCGGCATGTTCGTCATCACGCTCGATCCGAAGAACGGCAGCGAGCCGTGGCAGGGCATCGTCGCGCTGGAAGGCGGCAGCATCGCCGAGATGCTGTCGCACTACATGCAGCGTTCCGAGCAACTCGACACCTGGATGACGCTGGCTGCCGACGACAAGACCGCCGCGGGCCTGCTGTTGCAGCGGCTGCCGGACGGCCACGGCGATGCCGACGGCTGGCCGCGCGTGCGGATGCTGGCCGAAACCCTCCAGCGCGAGGAGCTGCTCGGCCTCGACGCCGACGTGCTGCTCAACCGCCTCTACCACGAGGAACAGGTGCGGGTGTTCGACGCCGAGCCGGTGAGCTTCCTGTGCAACTGCTCGCGCGATCGGGTCGGCGAGATGCTGAAGATGCTTGGCGGTGAAGAAGTCGCTGAGATCGTGCAGGAGCAGGGCAGCGTCGAGATCGGCTGCGACTTCTGCAACCAGCAGTACGTGTTCGACGAGGACGACATCAGCGAGCTGTTCGACTATGACGTGACCGAGGCGGAGCGCCAGGCGCGCCACTGAGTCGCTCCGCAGCTTGGCGTAAGGCCCGGCCCAATGAAAACCGCCGCAGTGTTCTGCGGCGGTTTTTTTGTGTCCTGCTCAGGGGGGGGCCTGGTCCGAAGACGAAGTCCGCATAGCGGGCAGCGGCCGTCAGCCGAACAACACGTCGGCGTAGGCTTCGCCCTTCTTCTTGAAGACGCTGGAGGCAAACGGGCACAGTGGCAGGATCTTCATCTGCCGTGCCCGGGCGTGGTCGACCGCCGCCTCGACCAACCGGTAGCCCAGCCCCTGGCCGCCAAAGGCCGGATCGACGTCGGTGTGGTCGATGATCATCCGGTCGTCGCCGAGCGGCGAATATGTCATCTCGGCGGCGAGCTTGGCCCCATCGAGGATCACGAAGCGGTGCTGCTCGCTCTGGTGGGTGACGGTAAGGTCGCTCATGAAGGCTTTCTAGAGGTAATAGTTAATAGTGGGGTCAGAACACGTCGGCATAGGCCTCGGCCTTCTGCCTGAGCACGCTGGCGACGAAGGGGCACAGCGGCTGGATCTTGCGGCCGCTGGCACGAGCATAGGCAACCGCCGCGTCGACCAGCTGATGGCCCAGTCCCTGGCCGCCGTAGGCCGGGTCGACTTCAGTGTGGTCGATGATCAACTGCCCGTCACCGGTCGACGAATAGCTCATCACGGCGACGATCTGCTGTTGATCCAGCACCACGAAGCGTTGCTGTTCTATTTGATGGACGACCGGCAGGGTGCTCATATGCGTCTCCCTAGAGCATGCGTGGCTTCAGCCGGGCAGCGGGATGAACTCGCTCTCGCCCGGCACCGGGTCGAAGCGGCCGGCCGCCCAATCGGCCTTTGCTTCATCGATGCGTTCGCGGCTGCTGGCGACGAAGTTCCAGAACATGTGGCGCCGGCCGTCGAGTGGCGCGCCACCCAGCAGCATCAGCCGCGAGTTGGCCTGCGCGGTCAGCGTCAGCGTCTGGCCGTGCTCGAACTGGGCCAGCTGGCCCGCCGCGATCGGCTCGCCGTTCACCGACACCGCGCCGCTGACCAAGTACAGCCCCTGTTCCTGATAGTCGGCGTCCAGTTCCAGCGTGGCGTCCTCGTCGAGTACCGCCGTCGCGTAGAAGGTCGGCGCGTAGGTGCTCACCGGCGAGGTCAGGCCGCCCATTCGGCCGATCAGCACCCGTAACTGCACGCCTCCCTGCTCGTAGCCGGGCAGGCTGTCGGCCGGATAGTGCTGGAAGCTGGGCTCGACGTTTTCGTACACCACCGGCAGCGCCAGCCAGGTCTGGATGCCTTGCACCACCGTCTCGTTGGCGCGGATGTCGGCCGGGATACGCTCCGAGTGAACGATGCCGCGTCCGGCCGTCATCAGGTTGATCGCGCCCGGCTCGATCCGCTGCACCGTGCCCAGGCTGTCGCGGTGCATCAGTGCGCCCGAGAACAAATAGGTCACGGTGGCAAGACCGATGTGCGGATGCGGCCGCACATCGCCCTCGGTGGTGTTCGGCTCGAAGTCGGCCGGCCCCATGTGGTCGAAGAACACGAAGGGGCCAATGCTGCGCGTTTCCAACACCGGCAACAGCCGGCGCACTGGAAAGCCGATGTCGTGGACCTTGGGCTCGATCAACTGGCGGATGACGCTCATGGTTCTCTCCCTCTTGGACAGGCGCTGCTTGGTTAGGTTACGCCGAATCCGTTTTCAAAAGCGACCGTTGCGGAAATCGTCGATCGCCTGTTCGACCTCGTCACGGCTGTTCATCACGAACGGCCCCCATTGCGCGATCGGCTCGCCGAGCGGCCGGCCGGCGATCAGCAGCAGCCGGGCACCGTCCGCGCTCTGCAGCGTGACGCCGTCCGCAGCCGGCTGGTTGCCCAGCACCGCCATCTGCTGTTGGCGCACCGTCTGGCCGCGCCCGCCGACCTGTGCCTCGCCCTGGTAGACGTAGACGAAGGCATTGTGCCCGCGCGGGATCGCCAGCGTCTCGTGGCCGCCGACGGCCAGCGTTAGGTCCAGGTACAGCGGCTCGGTGTCCGGGCGGTGTACCGCGCCGGCATGGCCGTCGCTGTCGCCGGCGATCTGCTTGATCGCATTGCCGCTGGCGCTGGTGTAGCGCGGAATCTCGGCATCCGGAATATCACGATAGCCCGGTTCGGCCAACTTGTTGCGTGCAGGCAGGTTCACCCACAGCTGGAAGCCGTGCATCAGGCCGTCTTCCTGCTCGGGCAGCTCCGAGTGGACGATGCCGCGTCCGGCGGTCATCCACTGCACCCCGCCGGCGGTCAGCAGGCCCTCGTTGCCGGCGTTGTCGCGGTGGCGCATCCGGCCGTCGAGCATATAGGTGACGGTCTCGAAGCCACGGTGAGGATGATCCGGGAAGCCCGCCAGGTAGTCGTCTGGATCGTCCGAGCGGAACTCGTCGAGCATCAGGAATGGGTCGAGACGGTGCTGCAGCTCGGCGGTCAGCACCCGCGACAGCTTCACCCCGGCGCCGTCGGACACCGGCGTGCCGGTGACCAGGCGTTCCACCTCGCGGCTTTTGAAGTCAGCGTGTTTCATATCGGTTCCTTTACTGGCCGGTTCAGCGCTGCGATTCCGACGAGCGCACCAGCAGCAGCAGGCCGCCCGCCATCGCGAAGTTCTTCATCAGGTTGATGAACTGGCCTTGGTCGGCGATGTTGTGGTGGAAGATCAGCGCGGTGACGACTGCGAAGCCCGCCAGCAGCAGCGCGATCCAGCGGGTCTGGAAGCCGACCGCCAAGGCGAGGCCGCCGCCGAGCTCCAGCAGGATCACTAGCGGCAGCAGGAAGCCGGGCACGCCCATGTGCGCCATATAGCCTTGCGTGGCCGCGTAGCCGGCGCCGAGCTTGCCGAAGCCGGAGATGACGAATACTTGGGCCAGCAGGATGCGGGAAACGATGGTGATCAGTCTGTCCATGTCGAGTGACTCCGTGTGATTCCCGAGCCGGTATGGCATCCGGGTGTGAAGCTATTATTGACGGTGGGTTGCCGATATAAAAGCGCAAAAAATCTAGTCAAACCATCTGATAATTCGATATTTAGGTGGTCAAGGGCGCTAGGCGGCGCGCGCAGTAAAACGGGCCACCCGATGGGTAGCCCGTTGGCGGTACGGCTCGGCTGCTCTCACCACATCCGGTCGGCGGAGGCGTGGCCGGCTCAGTGGCTGCGATAGTTATCCGCGTTGTCTGCGATGGCCTTGGCCGCGTAGTCGTTGGCGGCTTGGCGTTCGACGGCGCTCTTCGCTGCCGGGGCGGCTTGTGCCACTGTTTCGCGGCCATTCAGCGCCTGGATTCGTTCGGCGCCGTGGTCGGCGTAGGCCATGCCGGTAGCCAGGGTCAGCAAAGAGGCGGCGATCAGGGTTACGGTTTTCATCATGATTTCCTTCAGTCAGTTTGCGGTTTGCCGCAGCGCGTGAGTTGGCCGAATGAGTCCGGTCTGTATGTATCGCACTGCGATGTACAGACTGTACTCCTTGAAAATGTGATAGAAAAAGCGCAAATTTCCGGTCAAAGTCATCGGGTTTTTAGATATGAACGAAATCTTTCCGCGCACCTCGCTGGAGCAATGGCGGGTGCTGATGGCGATCGTCGAGCACGGCGGCTACGCGCAGGCCGCCGAGGCGCTGCATCGCAGCCAGTCCTCGGTCAGCTATGCGGTGGCGCGTCTGCAGGAGTCGCTGGGTGTGGCGCTGCTCGAACCGGAAGGGCGCCGTATGAAGCTGACCGCCGTCGGCGACGCGCTGCTGCGCGACGCGCGGCCGCTGATCGACGCCGCCCTGCGGCTGGAGGGGCGGGCGCGGGCACTCGACCAGGGCTGGGAGCCGGAGGTGACGCTGGCGGTCGACGCGCTGTTTCCCACCCGCTTGCTGCTCAAGGCCTTGGCCGAATTCGCCGGCAGCTGTGCGCAGACCCGGGTGCAGGTACACGAGGTAGTGATGTCCGGTGCCGACGAGGCGCTCTACGCCGGCAAGGTCGAGCTGGCGGTGGTGCGGCGGGTGCCGCAGGGCTTCATCGGCGACTGGCTGATGGACGTGGAGTTGGTGGCGGTGGCCGCGCCGGGCCATGTGCTGTTCGAACTGGGGCGCGATCTGACGCTGGCCGATCTGGTGATGCACAACCAGGTGGTGCTGCGCGACTCGGGCGAGCGCAATCCGCGCGACGACGGCTGGCTCGGCGCCGAACGGCGCTGGACGCTGGGCAATGCGCAGACCGCCATCGAGGTGGTCGAGGCCGGCCTCGGCTTCGCCTGGCTGCCGATCGACCGGGTCGAATCGCAGCTGGCCGACGGGCGTCTGTTACGCCTGCCGCTCAAATGCGGTCAGACGCGCAAGGGCGACCTGTCGCTGGTGTATGCCGATCCGGAACACACCGGTATGGCGGTGAAGGCACTGGCCGACTGCCTGCGCGCGGTGGCGGCGCGGCCATGAAAAAGGCCGCCCGGTATTAGGCGGGCGGCCGGTCAACAGGAAGGGGCGGGGGGCGTCATCGCTGTTGGCCCAGCAGATACTCTTCCAGTGCCTTGCCGGCCGACAGGATGTGGAAGCGGATGAATTCGGCCGCTTCCTGTACCTTGCCCTGACGGCACATCTCCAGCATCTGGGTGTGCTCGGCGTGGGCGCGTTCCTTGGTATGAGTGAACAGGATCTGCATCCGGGTGTAGCGGTCGGTCTTGTTGTGCAGCTGTTCGATCATCGCCAGCGTGTTCGGCCGGGCGGCGGCACGGTACAGCGCCAGGTGGAAGCGCGAGTTCAATTCGCCCCAGTGGCGGACATCGTCGGTGTTCAGCGCCGTTTCGAATTCGGCCAGCGTCGCCGCGGCGGCGTCGTGGTCTGCCTTGGTCTGCTGCGGAATCGCGGCTGCCAGCAAGGAACTCTCCAGCATCGCGCGGACTTCCAGCAGTTCCAGCACGTCGTCGAGCGACAGCTTCGATACTACGGCGCCCTTGTGGTCGATGATCTGGATCAGGCCCTCCGCCTCCAACTGACGCAAGGCCTCGCGCACCGGCACGCGGCTGACGCCGTATTCATTGGACAGGGCTTCCTGGCGCAGTTGTTGGCCATCGGTGAATTCGCCGGACAGGATGCGCTGGCGTAGCGACTCGGTCACCGCGCTGGTGAGTGTCTGCCGCTTGATGGGCTGCAAAATGGTCGTCATGGTGAGCAGTCTCTGGTTATCGGATACATGCTAATGTATTCGATGCTATAGGACTGTTGCTTGTCCGACAAGTGCCAATCTGCAATTTCTTTAGATTAAATAGTCACTTCGGTGTGCATGAATTGCGCTTAAGGGCAGTTGAGCAGAAATTGATGGCACGTCGGATATTGTCGCCGATCGGTTTGTAAGACTGTATACGATCGCCGGTGGATGAAAAATGCTAATGCGGCAGTAAAAACATTAGTTTCACCGGTTAGCTCGGCTGCCTTATGCTTTCCACGTTTACATCTTAGCGACAAGACTTTACCAGAATGCGCCGTACTAGCTCCAGTCCCGGACGGGCGGTGCGGTGTTTTGGGAAGAGTGATCGGGGGCTTCCCGGTTCTGGCCATGGGGGCCGCTGGTTGGGGTGTGGGTGGATAAGGAGAGATAACATGGAGAAACTGGCATCGTTCAAGGCGCTGTTCGGGATGATTGCGGCAGCGTCGATGAAGGCGGGTCGGCAGAGTCATCGTCACCACCACTGAGTGCGGCGCGGACCGATGCGACCGACGGCCGGATCGGTCCGGCGCTAGGGAAGGGCTGCGTGCCCGCCTGGATGCCGACGGGCCGAGGTGATGCTTGGCGGCATGACACGGTGACAGGACATGAAAAAAGCCCTTGCTTCGCAAGGGCTTTTTTCATTAACTGGGGTGGATGATGGGACTCGAACCCACGACAACTGGAATCACAATCCAGGACTCTACCAACTGAGCTACATCCACCACTGAAACGGTGCATCGACGCGGTAAGGCGACGAGTAAAACTGGTGGGGTGGATAATGGGACTCGAACCCACGACAACTGGAATCACAATCCAGGACTCTACCAACTGAGCTATATCCACCGCCGAAACTGGCGCACCCGACAGGACTCGAACCTGTAACCCCCGGCTTAGAAGGCCGGTGCTCTATCCGGTTGAGCTACGGGCACGTGCCCATCGAGATAAATCAAATTCTGTGGTCGGGGCGGTGGGATTCGAACTCACGACCCTCTGCTCCCAAAGCAGATGCGCTACCAGGCTGCGCTACGCCCCGACAAGAGGACGCCACTATATGGCCTCCCTGGCCGGCTGTCAACACCCGGTTGAGAAGAATGGGTAAAAAGTGCGAAAATCGTGTTTTTAAGGCGACCTTTTCAGGAAGCCCGCATCTTAGGGAAATATCAGCAATGGCGGCACAACGTATTGACGGCAAGGCAGTAGCAGCGGCCCGAATCGAACGCGTACGCGAAGGCGTGCATCACCGGCTGAACAGTGGACGTCGGGCTCCGACGCTGGCGGTGATTCTGGTAGGGGACAATGCGGCGAGCGCCGTGTACGTCCGTAACAAGAAACTGGCCTGCGAGAAGGCCGAGATCCGTTCGCTGTCCTACGAACTGCCGGCTTCCACCAGCGAAGCGGACTTGCTGGCCCGCATCGACGAACTGAATGCCGATCCGACGGTCGACGGTATCCTGGTGCAACTGCCGCTGCCTGCGCATATCGATGCACAGGGCGTGATCGAGCGTATCGACCCGAAGAAGGACGTCGACGGCTTTCATCCGTACAACGTCGGCCGCCTGGCGATCAAGCAGCCGCTGCTGCGCCCGTGCACCCCGCGCGGCGTGATGACCCTGCTGGAAGCCTACGGTATCGATCCGAAGGGTAAGAAGGCGGTGGTGGTCGGCGCATCGAACATTGTCGGCCGTCCGCAAGCGCTGGAGCTGTTGATGGCGCGCGCCACGGTGACCATCTGCCACAGTGCCACGCAAAACCTGCAGGAAGAAGTCGGTTCGGCCGACATCCTGGTGGTCGGCGTCGGCAAGCCGAACTTCATCCCGGGCGCCTGGGTGAAGCCGGGTGCGGTGGTGATCGACGTGGGGATCAACCGTCTCGACAACGGTACGCTGTGCGGTGACGTGGAATTTGCCGCTGCCGCCGAACGGGCCGGCTACATTACGCCGGTGCCGGGCGGGGTGGGGCCGATGACGGTGGCCACGCTGCTGGAAAACACGCTGGATTCGGCCAACCTGCGCGACTGAACGTCGGCAGGGTAGTGCTCAAGGCGTCTCTAAAGAACGTGTTTTTAGAGACGCCCAGACACGGGTGCGCCATTGCTACCCCCGGTAGCGATGGCGTTTTGCTATTCTTGGCCGGTGTGGCTAACACCGGCCCCAACAACGATAGAGAGAACGACAGAAATATGAGCAATGCCACGCATTCGGCGACGCTGCTGATCAGCGCCCCGGACAAGAAGGGGCTGGTCGCTGCGATCGCCAACTTCCTGATGACCTACAACGCCAACATCATGCATGCCGACCAGCACCAGGACAATGTCGAGGGGCTGTTCCTGATGCGGGTACAGTGGGACTTGCGTGGTTTTACGCTGCCGATGGACGATTTTGCCGCCGCTTTCGAGCCGATCGCGCGCGAGCACGACATGGCATGGAAGGTGTCGCTGTCCAGCCGCAAGCCGCGCATGGCGATCTTCGTGTCCAAATACGAGCATTGCCTGGTCGACTTGCTGCACCGCTGGCGCATCGGCGAATTCGACTGCGACATTCCGCTGGTGATCTCCAACCATGAAGACTGCCGCCGTCTGGTCGAATTCAACGGTATCCCGTTCCATGTGATCCCGGTCACCAAGGACAACAAGGCCGAGGCCGAGGCCGAGCAGTTCCGTCTGATGGAAGAGGCTGGCGTCGATCTGGTGGTGCTGGCCCGCTATATGCAGGTGCTGTCGCACGAATTCGTCACCCGCTATCCGAACAAGGTGATCAATATCCATCACAGCTTCCTGCCGGCCTTCGACGGCGCCAAGCCCTACCACCGTGCGTTCGCGCGCGGCGTGAAGCTGATCGGCGCGACCAGTCACTATGTGACCGAAGACCTGGACGAGGGCCCGATCATCGAGCAGGAAGTCACCCGCATCTCGCACCGCGACGAAGTGGACGACCTGGTGCAGAAGGGCCGCGATCTGGAAAAAGTGGTGCTGTCGCGCGCGGTGCGTTGGCACCTCGACCAGCGCATCCTGTCTTATAACAACAAGACCGTTATCTTTGACTGATCCATGCGCGCTCTGATCGACGATGCCATCAACCTGGTGCGGCTGAAAGTCGCACCGCTTGAACACTATCAATACCCGCTCTGGCAGGTTGGCCTCGCGCTGACGCTGCTGGGCGTGATTGCCGGGGCCGGCGTGCCCGAACTCGGCAATGGCGGTGGCCGGGTACTGTTCTTCGTGTTGTTTACCTGGATGGAGACGGTGCTGTTCGCCCGCTTCATCGGCTGGTGGCTGCGTCAGGCGGGCTGGCGCACCCCGCTGCCGTTGTTGGGGCTGGTGGTGGCGTGCAACGGTCTGCAATTGCTGGCGCCGTTGGTGAGCTGGCTGCCTGACGACGTCGCGCAGGCGATCTCGCTGGCGCTGTCGCTGGCCAGCCTCTACATCCTGATCAATGCGCTGTCCCGGGTAAGCCAGGTGGCGCGGGTGCGCGTGGCGCTGGGGATTCTGGCGTTCGCACCGGTGGCGCTGGGGCTGATGATGCTGACTCTGACGCTGTCGGCGAGCCTGGGCTGGGTCGATGTACCGGCCGACCTGCTCAGCGACACTTCCAGCAGTCAGGGAGCCTCTTCGGGGGCGGACGACAGCGCGCCCTGAATTGCACCGGCCAGGCCCTGTCGTGAAAACGGCGCGTTCACCCAAGCGTGAAACGCGCCGTTTTTGTAGAGCACGAAGGCCGGCAGGTGAAACAGCTCGAATTCGTGCGCCAGTGCGCTGCTGACCACCACGTCGACGTAGGCGAGCGCATCGATGCTGTCGGGGCGCCAGCGCGGTAGTACGCGCTGCCAGGCCTTGCAGGCGCCGCAGTGCGGTTGGCCGAACATCACCAGCACAGCGCCGCTGTGCGCCGCCAGGCGCTGGTGAAAATCGAATTCGTTAAGCTGCAGCCAGTCAGGCGAGAGCGACATCGGCATCCTGCGGGGTTTCGGCCGACAGGTCCTCCGCGGGCACATCGAGTTTGGCGATGTAGCGGGCCAGCCCCAGCAGGGCGCGCAATGCTTCGCCTTTCGGGCCTTCTTCGCCGCGCAGGCGGGCGTAGCGGCGCAGGATGGCGCGGCTGTCGTTGAACATGTCGAGCGTGCTGTCCGGCGAACCGATCACCGCCATGCGCGACAGTTCGCCCTGTGGGCGCGGGGTGCCTTGCGCCAGTACCAGATAGACTTTGTGCGCGGTGTGTGGGGTGATGTGGTCGAACAGGTAGAGGATGGAGTGGGCGCGCAGGCCGGTGCTGTCGCGCAGTTCGCGCAGCAGTGCCTGCGGGCGCAGTTCGCCGCGGTTGGCATTGCCGCCGGGCAGGGCGAAGCGGCCGCCGGTGCGGGCGGTGACCAGCACGCCGTCGGGCAGTTCGACGATGGCGGTGGCACGACGCGCCAGCGAGGCGGGCAGTCGGGGTTCGGTACGATATTCCATTGCTGATAATTCGGGGCTGTGTTGGTCAGCCCGTCCAAAAAGGGGCCGGCGATGCCGGGCGGCGTCCGGGAGTATCAGGTAAAGCGCGTGGTCGGGGAGGAGGCCGGCCACGAAAAACGGGAGGGGTGTTTCCCTCCCGTTCTGTCGACGGTGTCCGGTATCAGGCGCGCTTCTTGAATTCGCCGGTACGGGTGTCGATTTCGATGCGATCGCCGATTTCCACGAAGGCGGCAACGGTGATTTCGAGGGTGGCACCCTTCAGGCGGGCCGGCTTCATGACCTTGCCCGAGGTGTCGCCCTTGACGGCCGGCTCGGTGTATTCCACTTCGCGGACCACGGTGGTCGGCAGTTCGACCGAGATCGCCTTGCCGTTGTAGAAGGTTACGTCGCAGACATCTTCCATGCCGTCGATCAGGTAAGCCAGTGCGTCGGACATGTTTTCGGCTTCAACCTCATACTGGTTGAATTCGCTGTCCATGAACACGTACATCGGATCGGCAAAGTAGCTGTAGGTACATTCTTTGCGGTCGAGCACGACCACGTCGAATTTTTCGTCGGCTTTGTAGACGGCTTCGGAAGCGCTGCCGGTCAGCAGGTTCTTCATCTTCATCTTAACGACGGAAGCGTTACGGCCGGATTTGCTGAATTCAGCCTTCTGCACGACCATCGGATCGTTGCCCAGCATGAATACGTTGCCTGGGCGGAGTTCCTGTGCGGTTTTCATTTACGTCAAAGTCCTGTTTGGAAAACGATTTCCGGAAAAACTCGCTATTGTAGCCAATTTTCGGCGTTGTGCACCAGCTGCCCGGCGAGCTCGCCGTGTGCGCGTTGCTGTTTTGCCCAGGCTTGCGCGTGCTGCTTTAGCTCCGGCAAGGCTGTAGTAAAGCTTGGCCACAAGGCGGCCGCGTCAGCCCCGGTATTGAAGGCGCGGTTCATATTGCCGAGTAGCGTGGCCTGCTCGGGCGGCAGCGCGGCGAGGTAGCGATCGAGGAAGGCGTCGAGTTTCACCAGGTGCGCGCCCTCGTCCTGCGGGTAGATGTGCCAGACGAACGGGCGCGCCGCCCATTGCGCGCGCACGAAGCTATCCTCGCCGCGCACGATATTGGCATCGCAACTCCACAGCAGTCGGTCGTAGCCGGACTGGTCGGTGAACGGCAGTATTTTGACGGTCAACTGGCCGCGTTGCAGCAGCAGGCCGGCGCTCAAAGGTTGGTCGAACAGAGGTGCGAGGCTGCTCAATGCCCGGCCGGCCGGTACCAGCGCGGTGACCGGGGTAGGGCCCTGGCTCCAGGCCTCGACGAGACCGGTCAGCGCATCGGCCTCGTAGCAGAACACGCTGATGCGCAATTCGTCTGGCCGGCGTGCCGGCAGGCCGAGCGTCTGCCAGTAGGCGGCCTGGGCCGCCTCGTCGGCCTGCCAGGCGTCGCGCGCTTCCAACAGGCCGGCCTCGCATAGCAGGCCGCCGGTCTCGGCGCTGAAGCCGGGGAAGAAGAAGCGCTTCATCAGGCCCAGTCGCGGCTGCGGCGAGGAGAGGTTGTGGCAGCCGTCCACCCAGTCTTCGGCCGACAGGTATTCCAGGTTGTACCAGGCGGGCTGCGGGCGACGCTGCTGCATTGCGGAGAGATAGGCGTCGGGCAGGCTGCAGGCAAAGGCCTCGATCACCACCTCGGCGGCGTCGACCTCGGGGAAGCCATCGCGCGGCCATAGCCGCACGGTGATGCCGGCAACCTGCTGTTCGGCCAACGTGACGTTCAGACCGGGGCAGAGCCGGGCGAAGCTTGCCAGGTCGTCGACCCACAGCCGCACCGTCTGGCCGTGTTCGTGCGCCAGCTGGCGTGCCAGACGCCAGGTGACGCCGATGTCGCCGAAGTTGTCGATGACGGTGCAGAAGATGTCCCAGGTGCGGGCGGGATGGCTCATGACGGGATGGAAGGTTGGCCGAAAGCGGCCATTATCCGCGCTTTGAGCTGCGCCGGAAACGCGGACGCGTCGGGCATCGAGGCGCGGCAGCGCGGTTGCCTGCGCCCGCCCGATACAACTGCGGGCGGGTTTGACTCAGTGGCGTTCAGTAGGCGACGTAGGGGCCGTTACCGGCAGGCGTGTTCGCCCCTTCGAGCGCGGTGAACACCTGGCGTCCGTAGAAGAACGGCAGTCCCCAGTCGAAAGTGGCCGCGTTCAACCCAGGGCCGCCCAGATTGGAAAACGCGGCATAGGACGGATTGTTCTGGAACAGCGATACCGCGTTGGCCATCGCGAAGCCGACTGTGCCGCTGGTATTGGTGCCGCTATTGCTGGCCGACAGGCTGAGCGGCGTGTTTGGGCAGGAGAAGTCCGCGGCGACGGAGCCGCTGGCGCAGGTTGGGATGCTGCTGTCGTTGAGGAAGATGGCGTTCGAGCCGCTGTCGATGAAGCCGGTGTTGTAGGTGGTGCCCTTGTAGGTGACGCTCAGCGTACCGGAGCTCGGGTTGAGCCCGAGTGCCACGGCGCTGCCCAGGCCGTTGTTGGTACGGGTGCCGATGCCGAAGATCAGCGAGCCGGTGGCGGTGGCATTGCCATTGCTGCCGATCGCCGGTAGCTGGATCAGCGTGCCGTTGTTGTCGCCGGCAAACAGCGACACCGGATTGGTGATCTGCTGCGCCAAGGGCTGTGTGGTCGACTGGCAGGAGCTGGAGCCGTTCGGGCAGGTGAAATAGAGGTTGGCCGTCGTACCGGACACGCAGGCGTTGCCGCAGTCCTGGCGGAAGACCCCGACGCCGAGGATGCCGTTGGCGCCCAGCGCCGAGGTGGTGTTCATCGCCGGGCCGATGCTGCTGCAGGTGCTGGGAACATTCGGGAAGCCTGAGTCGCCGATCACCTGGATCGGCAGGGAGCTGGCCTGTTCGCCGCTGATCTTCAAGTCGGCCGTCTTGACGGCGCCCCAGCTGTAGGAATGGGCGAACTGGGCGCAAGAGGCGATAGGCACGCCGCTGCCATTGGTCTGCTGCGGCAGTGCGACATTCAGCGCCGAGGCGAGGATGCGCAGGCCGGTGGAGCCGGTGTCGACCAGGACATGGTCGATGGTCTGGCAACTGCCGCTACCGGGGGCACACAGGGTGACGGATACATAGGGAATGTTGACGGTGACGAAACTGTTGGTGGCCGGCCCCTGATCGATGCTGATGGCCTGGACGTTCGGCCCGGCCGGTCCAGGGGCTACGGCCGGGCTGCCGCCACCGCCACCCCCTCCGCCGCCTCCGCAAGCGGCCAGTAACAGCGCAATGCCGAAGCAGATCGTCGCCAAGAATGTGCGCATGCGGGTCTCCTTAACGGATGTCATCGGCAGAAACACCCTGTGGCAATTGAGCCGGCAGATAGGCCTGGCCCATGAAGGCGCGCATATGGCCGTAGGAGCGGACGACCAGCCCGGGCTGCGCCACGGTCATCGGGCCGTGCCTGGCTTGCTTGAGCGCGGCGGCATCGACGTATTGGGGAAAGTAGTCGCCCAGCAGTTGGCGCAGGTCCGGCATGAAGGGTCCTTGCCATGCGACGCCGAACACGGTGCCGCCGGCCGATACGTACTCCCGTACCGTGGTGCCCGACGGCAGTTGGATTTCGTGGACGCTGTAGCCGGTGGGTGCGTTCAGCATGCGGCGGCTGGCCTGCATCTGGCTCTGATCCGTTTGCACCGAATCCACGCTTTTGCCCAGCGTGGCATGCGCCGCCAGTGGTATTAGCAGCGCTGTCAGCGCGGTACTCGAAATCCATCTCCTGTAACGCATGCCAACCCCCGGGTTCATTTGCCAGTGTCTTCACTATATGCACAGTAAAGGTCGTAATCCGTCGGACAGTCAATTTATATTTATTTGTCATTTTATCGTCATGTGCTTCGCATCCAGCCAGGCCGTGTCGATGTCGTTCGCCAGGACGCTGCGGCGTAACAAGGTCGCCGGGTCTGGAGTCCGGCGCTGCTTCTGTTGTACCGACCAAGTGACGAGCCGTGCCGTCTAGAAGAAGGCCCCGCTGTCGGAGCGGCTTGAAGCGGCTAGGCCCATTCTGTTGGGTCGGGATGCAAGCCGGGACGGGGCGCCAGCGAGACGCTGCCGTGGGCACTATGTCGCGGCGCGCACGAAACAGATCGCCTTGCAGGCGATCTCGGGTGGCGGGGTCTTACCGGGGGGCGAGATCGGCAGAAACAGTACCGCCCTCGCAGAGCCGAGGGCGGTGTCGTTGAGGAGGGCGGTGTTCGGCCAGGCTAGCGTGCTTGGCCTTGGCCGAACGAAGGGCTTACACGTGCAAGAGCAGGTAGCGCCGCTCCCACGGGCTGATCACATCGAAGAACTCGCGGTACTCGGCGTCCTTGATCGCGGCGTAGGCCTTGATGAAGTGCTCGCCGAACAGTTCGGCCAATGGTTCGCAGCGTGCCAGCATCTCGATCGCGTCGTCGAGGTGGCGCGGCAGCTGGTGCGGCTGCTCGTAGGCGCTGCCAGTCAACGGCTCGCTCGGCTGCAGTTGCTCACGCATCCCCAGCAGGCCGCAGGCGAGGCTGGCGGCAATCGCCAGATACGGGTTGACGTCGACGCCCGGCAGGCGGTTTTCCACCCGGCGCGCCTCCGGCCCCGAATGCGGCACGCGCAGGCCGCAGGTGCGGTTGTCGTAGCCCCACGACAGGTTGATCGGCGCCGAGGTGTAGCGAGACAGGCGGCGGTAGGAGTTCACGTACGGCGCGAAGAACGGCATCGCCGGCGGCAGGTAGTGCTGCAGGCCGCCGATGTAGTGCAGGAAGGCGTCGGACGGGCTGCCGTCGGCGTTCGAGAAGATGTTCTGCCCGGTTTCCTTGTCGATCACGCTCTGATGGATATGCATTGCGCTGCCCGGCTGGCCCTGCATCGGCTTGGCCATGAAGGTGGCGTACATCTTGTTGCGGATCGCCACCTCGCGCACGGTGCGCTTGAACAGGAACACCTGGTCGGCCAGGTCGAGCGGGTCGCCGTGGTCCAGGTTGATCTCCATCTGCGCGGTGCCCATCTCGTGGATCAGCGTATCGAGCGCCAGGCCCTGCGCTTCGCACCAGTCGTAGATCACGTCGAAGATGTCGTCGTACTCGTTGACCGCGTCGATGCTGAAGCTCTGGCGGCCCGCCTCGGTGCGGCCGGTGCGGCCTACCGGTGGCGATAGCGGAATATCCTCGTCCGGTTGCACCTGAACCAGATAAAATTCCATTTCCGGTGCGACAACCGCTTTTAATCCGGCGTCGTCATACAGTTTCAGGATGTGTTTCAGTACATTGCGTGGCGACAGCTCGGCCGGCGTGCCGTCGAAGTCAACGCAATCGTGGATGATCTGGGCGGTCGGCTCATTGGCCCAGGGAACCAGCCGGACGGAATTAGGGTCTGGGATCAGCCGCATGTCCGGATCGGCTTCGGAGGTGAAGTCCTGCTCCGGATAGTCGCCGGTGACGGTGAGCGCCAGTACCGCTTCGGGCAGGCGCAGCCCTTCGGCGGGGCGGTATTTGTTGCGCGGCACGATCTTGCCGCGGGCGAGGCCGGTCATGTCCGGGATCAGACACTCGACTTCGGTGATGTGGTGTTCGTCCAGCCATTGGTCTAACGGATGCGGGGTTGTCATAAAGCCTCTGTGATTACGGATGGGCTCCGGCGCTGGTGTCGCGGCGGGCGTGATTGAGCAGGCCGTCGACACGGTTGGCCAGCGTCAGGAAGGCGCGGCGTTCGTCGAGTCGGTCGGCGGTGAGGAAGCGGGGCAGGCGACGGGCGCCGAGCCAGGGGATGTGCTGCATGAGATGTCCTTTGGGTGAAACAGGTTGTGCGCTGTCTGACGTAAAAAGTTCAACAGGCGTGACGCTATCCTAGTCAGCGTAGCGGGGCTTGGGCAATGCTTTGTGCACGGCGGCGTCATGCCAGGCCGTGTAAAGGCGATAATCGGCATCAAACCCAGTGCTGGCGGGCTGGAAGTTCTCGCTGTCGAGGCTGCGGCGATCTAGGCTGTGTACAGGAATACGCGACATTTCGACGCTGTTTGCCGCCTTGCAATGACGGCGTTGTATCGATGCGACACGTTTATTATTTTTGACGGTCATCAAGGAAACGGCGCCGCTCTGCCGACACCGTTTCCTTGGCGGCTCTGGAAGAACAAGAATTCAACGAGGCCTCTACTGATGAGTTCCAAGCAAACCCCCATCTCCGAAGAGCCGGCCGCCGCGCCGGTCAAACCCCCGCGTTGGCGCTGGTTGCGACGACTGCTGTTGGCGCTGCTCGTGCTGCTGGTCGTGATTGCCGGCGTACTGGCCTTCATCGTGCCGGACCAGCTGCGCAAGGCCGCCCACGACTGGGCGCACGGCATCGGCCGCGAGCTCTCCATCGGCAAGCTCGCCATTAACCCGCTGACGATGACCGCGACCTTGTCCGACGTGAAGTTGGCCGAAGGCAACGGCCAGCCGCTGTTCGCCGCGCGCGAGGTGTTGCTCGAGGCCACGCCGCGCTCGCTGCTGCTGGGGCGCTGGCGTGCCGCCGAATTCCGCCTGGTCGAGCCCAAGCTCGCGGTGGTGCGCGACAAGGCCGGGGTGTGGAACTGGGCGCGCTTCATTCATGACGCGAGCGGCCCGGCCAAGCCCGAGCCGAAGGAAGCCAACAAGGAACTGCCGAAGGTCATCGTCGACCTGATCGACATCCAGAAGGGCCAGGTCAGCTACCGCGACGAGCTGGCCGCGCCGGGCGTGGTGAACGCGCTGAGCCCGATTCAGTTCAAGCTGACCAATCTGACCACCTTGCCCGCCAACGGCGACTACCAGCTCGCCGCCGAATTGCAGGACGGCGCCAAGCTGGGCTGGAAGGGCGACCTGCGCCTGCAGCCCTTGACCTCGAAGGGCAAGTTGTCGCTCGACGGTCTGCAGCTTGCGACCGTCTGGCCGTTCGCCAAGCCGTTCCTGAAGCTGTCGGCGCCGCCGAAGGGCAGCGTGTCGGCGACCGCCAGTTACGACTTCTCGCTCGCCGGCACCACGCCCGAGCTGAAGGTGGCGCCGTTTGCCGCCCGCCTGAAACAGCTCGAGCTGTCCGCCCCGCAGACCCGCGTGCCGCTGACCTTGGCCGAGCTGGCGGTGAACGGCGGGCTCCTGGATCTAGGCAAGGAAACCGTCGAGATCGACCAGGTGCACCTGGCTAATGCGCACCTGGTCTCGCGCCGCACCCAGGGCGGGCTGATCGACTGGCTGTCGGCGTTGCCGAAGCAGGAAAACGTCAAGCCCAGCCCGCCGTCGCCGTGGCGGGTGAAGGTGAAATCGCTACAGTTGACCGGGTTGAATGGCGAGACGATCGACGAGGGCTTCGTCACGCCGCTGACGGCGAAATACAGCATCGACAAGGTCGAGACCGGCTTCGCGATGGGGCCGGAGCAAGGCTGGCAGCTCGACGGGCTGACGGTGGCGATGTCGAACGTGGCGGTGGGCTCGGGCGACGGTGCGCCGTTCGCCACCCTGCGCCACGCCGAACTGGAGCCGAGCGAGGTGCATTCGGCCAAGTACGCGGTGAAGCTGGGCAAGGTGACGGTGGACGGCTTGCAGGCGACCGCCGAGCGCGACCGCGCCGGCCGGATCAACCTGCTGCAGGCGCTGCGCCCGGTTGGCGGCACGAGCACGCCGGCACCGGCCAAGTCGGCCGAACCGGGCTGGAAGGTGGCTCCGCCGCCGCTGACGCTCGCCAACAGCCAGCTGACCTGGCGTGACGCCAGCCTGCCGCGTCCGGTGACGTTGACGCTGCAGGATCTTGGCGGCGAATTGACCGCGCAGGACAACGGCGGGGTGGCCGGTCGGCTGGCTGGTCGCATGGGCGGCGGTCAGCTCGGCGTCGACGTGACGCAGCCGGAGAGCGGCGCCGGCCGCTACGTGATCCGCGCCAACGGCCTGCCGTTGGTGCCGCTGGCACCGTACCTCGTCAGCGGCACGCCGCTCAGGCTGACGAGCGGTACCGCTTCGGCCAACCTCGACGTGAGCCAGGACAAGAGCGGCGTCAAGGCGAGCGGGGATGCGCGCATCAACAAGCTGGTGGTATTCGAGCCGGGCCGCAGCGATCCGCTGATCGCCTGGCGTGAGATGGCCGCGCTGGGCTTGAACGTCAACGCCGGCAAGACGATCAGCGCGAGCATCCGCGAGCTGCGCCTGACCGACCCGCGCGCGCGGCTGATCCTCAACGAGCAGCGTCAGCTCAATGTGGTGACGCTGTTCAGCAAGCCGGGAGCGGCGGCGAGCAAGCCGGCCGCGGCCGGCCCGTTGCCGGTGGTCGACGTGCGCTCGATCACGGTGAAGAACGGCGAGATGGACTTCGCCGACCTGTCGATGCAGCCGCAGTTCGGTACCCGTGTGCACAACCTGAAGGGTACGGTGCAGGGCTTGTCGACCCGGCCGGGCCGGCGCGGCACCGTCACGCTCGACGGCGACGTCGACAAATACGGCGACCTGCGCGTGCGCGGCGTGCTGGCACCGCTGGCGGTCACCAACGACACCGACATCAGCATGCGCTTCCGCAATATCGCGATGGGCGGCCTCAACCCGTATTCCACCACCTTCGCCGGCTGGCAGGTAAAGGACGGCCGGCTGTCGGTCGACCTGCGCTACAAGATCAACAAGCGCCAGCTGGACTCACAGAACCAGGTGGTGATCAACAGCATCGTGCTCGGCGACGAGGTGCCCGACTACAAGGGCACCCGCCTGCCGCTGAAACTGGCGGTCGCGCTGCTTGAGGACAGCGATGGGCGCATCGACCTGAACCTGCCGGTGAAGGGCAGCCTCGACGACCCGCAATTCAGTTACGGCCACCTGGTATGGCAGGCGATCACCAATGTGATCACCAAGGTCGTCACCGCACCGTTCCGCGCGCTCGGCGCGCTGTTCGGCAGCGAAGGCTTCGACGCGGTGTACTTCGTGCCGGGCGAGGCGACGGTGCAGCCGCCGGAGCGCGAGAAGCTCGACAAGATCGCCCAGGTGCTCGCCAAGCGACCGAAGGCCGCGATCGAGATCGCCGGCACCTACGATCCGGACTCCGAGCACAAGGCGCTGGCGCGCGCGCGCATCGACAAGGCGATCTTCGCCAAGGCCGGGCGCAAGCTGGCGGCGGACGATCCGCTACCGATCCCGGACATGGAAGACCCGGAAATCCAGTCGGCGGTGCGCAGTGTGTTCGGCCAACGTATCGGCTACACCAAGCTCGCGGTGAGGATGGTCGGTGGCGAGGGCGGTGCGGCGCGTTATCAGGCGATGCACAAGGAAATGATCGATGCCGAGAAGATCGACGACGCGTCGCTGAAGGCACTGGCCGACGCGCGCGCCAAGGCGACTCGCGCCGCGCTGGTGTCGGCCGATGAGAGTCTCGCTCCGCGACTCACGATCGGCGCGCCACATGCCGATAAGGGCAGCAAGGAGGGCGTGCCGATAGGCCTGAAAATGAGTGTGCAGAACCTGCCCACCCCGACGGCAGCCAGTGCGCCGGTGGCGGCACATTGATGGTCGTCAAAGCGGGGAAATCCCATATATAGTGTAATGACCGGCTTTTGATGCGGACATATTGTTGGGAGCCGCCGGTGCTTGCGATGCGAGTGCCGTCGGCTCCCAAATAGTGATTGCAGATCGAGGGAGGCGTGCGTGAAACAGGAAAACGTGGCGGCAATGGCCGAGCAGGACATCTCGCGCGAGGTGCTGCTGGAGAAATACGCCAAGAACGGTGAACAGACCGTGTCGGAAGTGCGCCTGCGCGTGGCGCGTGCGCTGGCGGAGCTGGAGGCCGACCCGGCCCGTTTCGAGCCGCTGTTTTACGAGGCACTG
This sequence comes from Neisseriaceae bacterium JH1-16, assembly GCA_025989215.1. Taxonomy (GTDB): domain Bacteria; phylum Pseudomonadota; class Gammaproteobacteria; order Burkholderiales; family Chromobacteriaceae; genus Crenobacter_A. Next base: position 254,011 of record JAPDNP010000006.1, read on the forward strand.
GAGAACGGCTTCATTCCCGGCGGCCGCATCAATTCGGCGGCCGGCACCGACCTGCGCGCCACGCTGATCAACTGCTTCGTGCAACCGGTCGGCGACTCGGTCAGCGAGCCGGAGGGTGGCAAGGTCGGCATCTACGAGGCCTTGCTGCAGGCGGCCGAAACGATGCGCCGCGGCGGCGGCGTCGGCTACAACTTCAGCCGCATCCGTCCGAAGGGGGCCAAGGTCAAGGGCACCGACAGCCGCGCGTCCGGCCCGGTGTCATACATGCGCGTGTTCGACCGCAGCTGCGAGACGGTCGAATCGGCCGGCGCGCGCCGTGGCGCGCAGATGGGCGTGCTCAACGTCAGCCACCCGGACGTGGAGGCCTTCATCCACGCCAAGGACCAGGGCGACCTGAAGAACTTCAATATCTCGGTCGGCGTGTCGGACGAGTTCATGCAGGCGGTGGTCGACGACGCCGACTGGCAGTTGACCCATCATGTCGAGCCGGCCAGCGAGGCATTCGCCGGCAGTTTCCAGCGCGACGACGGCCTGTGGGTGTACCGCACCGTCAAGGCGCGCTCGCTGTGGCAGCAGATCATGGCGTCGACCTACGACCACGCCGAACCGGGCGTGCTGTTCGTCTCCAAGATCAACCGCGACAACAACCTGTCGTACTGTGAGTCGATCGAGTCGACCAACCCCTGCGGCGAGCAGCCGTTGCCCGACTACGGCTGCTGCGACCTGGGCTCGATCAACCTGGCGCGCTTTGTCCGCCAGCCGTTTTCCGACAAGGTGAGCTTCGACTTCAAGGGCTTCGACAAGGTGGTGCGCGCGTCGATCCGCATGCTCGACAATGTGCTCGACCTGACCGTCTGGCCGCTGAAGGAGCAGGAGCGCGAGGCGATGAGTAAGCGCCGTGTCGGCCTGGGTTTCACCGGCCTGGGCGACGCGCTGATCATGCTCAAGACCCGCTACGACAGCGAGGCCGGGCGCCGTTTCGCCGCCAAGGTATCCGAGGCGATGCGCGATTCGTCCTACGACGCGTCGGTGGACCTGGCGATCGAGAAGGGCGCCTTCCCGCTGTTCGATGCCGACGCCTACTTGGCCGAACCGCACTGCGTCAGCCGCCTGCCGGCGGCGATCAAGGCACGCATCAAGCAGCACGGCATCCGCAACTCGCACCTGCTGTCGATCGCGCCGACCGGCACCATTTCGCTCGCCTTTGCCGACAACGCGTCCAACGGCATCGAGCCGCCGTTCTCGTGGTTCTACACCCGCAAGAAGCGCATGGCCGACGGCTCGCAGCAGGAATACCGCGTCGAGGACCATGCCTACCGGCTGTACCGCCTGCAGGGCGGCGACGTCGACAATCTGCCGGACTATTTTGTGTCGGCGCTGGAAATGAGCGCGCTCGATCACATGCAGATGGTCGCCGCGGTCGCGCCGTACGTTGACACTGCGATCTCCAAGACCGTCAACGTGCCGGCCGACTACCCGTTCGAGGACTTCGAGAGCCTGTATCTGGAGGCGTGGAAGGCGGGCCTGAAGGGCATCACCACCTACCGGCCGAACAATGTGCTCGGCTCGGTGCTGTCGGTCGAGCCGGCCGCGGCCACGCCGCAGGACCTGTCGGCGAGCCAAGCCGACCCGGACCGCCGCATCTCCCTCAACACCGCGCCGAGCCCAGCGCTGGCCAGCCTGAAGTGGCCGGACCGGCCGAAGCTGAAGGAAGGGAATCCGTCGTGGACCTATATGGTCGAGCACGAGCACGGCGACTTCGCGGTGGTGGTCGGCCACATCGAGAACGGCCGCACCCATCCGTTCGAGTGCTGGGTGAACGGCAGCGAGGCCACCCGCGGCCTCGGTGCCATCGCCAAGACACTGTCGATGGACATGCGCTGCCGCGACCGCGCCTGGCTCGCCGCCAAGCTCGACGCGCTGTCGCGCACCGTCGGCGACAAGCAGTATCGGATGGAGATCGGCACGACCACGCTGTATGCCAGCAGCGCCGCCGCGGCGTTGGGCCAGGTCGTGCACTACCGCGTCGAGCAGCTCGGTGCGCTGACCGCCAAGGCCGACGACCCGAGCCCGGTGATGGACGCGCTGTTCGCGCGCAAGGAGCCGAAGTCCGGCACCGACGGTACGATCAGTTGGTCGGTCGACGTGTCCAACCCGCAGACCGGCGACGACTTCGTGCTGTTCGTGAAGGAGCTGGTGCTGCCGAACGGCCAGCGCCGCCCGTACTCGATCTGGATGGCCGGCAGCTACCCGCGCGAGCTCGATGGCCTGTGCAAGATGCTCAGCCTCGACATGCGGGTGATCGACCCGGCCTGGATCGGCATGAAGCTGCGCAAGCTGTTGACCTATGCCGAGCCGCAGGGCGATTTCTTCGCCCGCGTGCCGGGCAGCGACAAGTCGTTCAGCTGGCCGTCCACTGTCGCCTACATGGCGCGGCTGGTGATCCACCGTTACGCGATGCTCGGCATCCTCACCGAGGAAGGCTTCCCGGTCGAGGAGATGGGCGTGATGGTGCCGGAGCAGGGCGACCTGTTCGAGGGCGCCAGCGTCAGCACCGTCAAGCCGATTGCCGGCAAGCCCTGCCCGGAATGCGGCCACCATGCGCTGATCAAGAAGGACGGCTGCGAATTCTGCACCGCCTGCGGTCATGTGGGAGCGTGCGGCTGAGGTTGGTCGAACGATTGCAATGCCCGCGTGAGTGACAGCATTAAGCTGCGATATGAACAAAGCCTACCGACCAATTGGAAGGTGGGCTTTTTTTAATGCAATGCATGTCACTATGTCCGGATAGATATGTTCCTTGTTGGAGTTGGACGGGTGCTAGGGCATCTCGATTTCGGTGGACTCGTCCGACCGGGTGAGTCGCCCCCGATTTTTCTAGACACCCGCGAGCCGTTGGTGGACTGTCTTGATCGGCTTTGATTTTCTAGACAGGGTTCAGCGTTAGTCTTTGGTTTAATCCAGCCCATCGAACTGCCTCCGAAGGCCCGATGGGCAGGTATAGGCAGCCGATGCCGGTTCGACAGGTGACGTCCCAGTGGGGGCGCATCGTTACCATCGTTCGGAAGGGGACCGAGAGCATCGGGCTAGGAGGCCTGAAACTACCGATGAGAAGAGCGTTGGGCCGGGGGTAGCCCGTTGAAAGGCAAGGTCGGGTGCAATCAATGTTCGGGAAGGCTTACTGCTCGATGGCGTCAGCATTGTGGCTCCGATCACGAGCAAAAGTTTGGCCGAACGAGGGATAGGCACCTTGCCTACCCGGAAAACCGCGAAGCCCATCGGCCGACGGACCGATGGGCTTTGCATCAAGCGGCGGCTGCTGTTTGACCTGAAAACGCTAGTCGCCTGGGGCGACTGTCGGCGGATGGCATCGGGTCTCATTTATCCCTGGATGTTTTTTAGTGATTTCAAACCTCTGTATTGGCTTGGTCACCAGGCACTACGAGTGTGATGTGAGTCCTGTAGCGGCAGTTCAGGCTGAAACGCGAGTACGACAAGGTCTCACTTGGAAACGGCTGCTTTCTCTTGGCATGACTAAACAGTCGTTAACAAAACCTTTGCAGTCCTGTCGTCCTGGCCAGGCATTCTCCTTGTAAAGTTGATGGTGACGCTGTCGGTGCGCACCTCTGCTGCCGGACGCGGCACCATGGCCATCCGTGCCGGCGATTGCTGGTGGCGCTTGACCCCAGTAAAATCAACGGCTTTTTGTCGACGCTTGGCGATCGGCAGCCTTTCTTGTACTTGGAGTAAGCAACATGTCTGACGCGGCAAACCGCGAACTTGAGCTGGAAGTGGCCGGCTTGATCGTCGACGCCCTGAACCTGGAAGTGGGCGCGGCCGACATCGATCCGAACGAGCCCCTGTACGGCGAGGGCCTGGGGCTGGACTCGATCGATATCCTCGAAATCGCCTTGGTGGTTTCCAAGCGCTATGGTTTCCAGCTGCGTTCGGACAGCGAGGACAATGCGCGCATTTTCGCTTCGCTGGCCAATCTGTCCGCGTACATCGCGGCCCATCGCACCTGTTGATGACGTTCAAGGGCGTGCTGGTCGCGCTGCTGTTCGGCGCTTATCTCTTGCTGTCGCACTGGGTGCTGGCCGATCCGGCGCAGCACCGTTACCTGGGCGTGGCATTGGCACTGACGCCGCCACTGGCCGGGGCGGTGCTGTTCTGCCTCGCCTGTGGTGCGCGCCGCTGGGTGGGGCCGCTGTTGGCAGGGGCGGCGCTGCTGGTGTGGCAGAGCGCCACCTGGCTCGGCGCACATTTCTCCTGGCTGTATTTCCTGCAGGACGCCGGCACCCAGCTGTTTCTGGCGCTGATGTTCGGGCGCACGCTGCTGGCCGGTCAGCAGCCCTTGTGCAGCCGGATAGCCGCGCTGATCCATGGCGGGCTCGACGCGGCGCAGGTCCGTTACACTCGTCGGATCACCGTGACGTGGACGGGGTTCTTCCTGACCATGTTCGGGGCATCCTGTGCGCTGTTCCTGCTGGCGCCGCTGGCGATCTGGTCGGCGTTCAGCAATCTGCTGGTATTGCCGCTGACCGGCTTGATGTTCGTGGTGGAGTACGCGCTGCGCCTGCGCTGCCTGCCGCAATGGCGCGAGCAGATGCGCTTTACCGACACCTTCCGCGCCTACCGGGCGCTGGGTGCTCAAGCTCAGGAGCGTTGAGATGACGAGTCCTGCCGATTTTCCGCTGATCAGCCACCGCTGGCCGCAGCAGCCGTTGGCGTATTTCCGCGGCCGGGCGCGCAGTGCGGCGCGCTTCCTGGCCGACGCTCATGCCTTGGCTGAACGCCTGCCTGCTGGCGATGCGCTGCTCAATGCCTGCCAGAACCGCTACCTGTTTGCCGTGGCGCTGGCCGCCTGCGTGCTGCGCGGGCGCTTGTGCCTGCTGCCAGCCTCGCGTAGCCCGGAGAGCCTCGCGCAATTGAGCGAGGCGCATCCGTCCTTGTGGTGCCTGAGCGATCAGACCGACAGTGAGCTGGCGCTGCCGACGCTGCGGATCGACGAGGCAAGCCTCGCGCCGGACGACGCGGGAGTCTGGCCGCCGCCGGCGATACCGACCGACCGACGGGTGGTGCGCCTGTTCACCTCCGGCTCCACCGGGCGCCCGCAGAGCCACGACAAGCAGTGGGGTGAACTGGTGCAGGCGACCTTGGCCGGGCTGACCCGGTTGGGGCTCGACCGCCTGCCGGGCTTCGCCGCGCTGGGCACGGTGCCACCGCAGCATATGTACGGGCTGGAGTCGACGGTGCTGCGGCCGCTGCTCGGCGGCGGTCTGCTCACCGATGTCTGCCCGTTCTTCCCGGCCGACGTCAAGGCAGAGCTGGCGCGGTTGCCGGGGCCGCGGGTGCTGGTCTCGACGCCGTTTCAGCTGCGCACGCTGCTGGAATGCGGGCTGAGCTTGCCGGAGCTGGCGCTGATGACCAGCGCGACCGCGCCGTTGGCGGGCGAGCTGGCCGGGCGGCTGGAGGCGAGGTTCGGCGCGCCGTTGCTGGAGATCTACGGGTCGACCGAGACCGGCCAACTGGCGACGCGGCGCAGCGCCGTGACGGACGACTGGCAGTGCCTGGACGGGGTGACGCTGCGGGCCGACGGCGCCGAGCGGGCGATCGCCGAGGGTGGCCATCTCACGCAACCGCAGCGGCTGAATGATAGGGTGGCGCTGGACGGTCCGCGGCAGTTCCGCCTGCTCGGCCGTACCGCAGACCTGATCAATGTCGCCGGCAAGCGCAGCTCGCTGGGCTTTCTCACCCAGCAATTGCTGGCGATTCCCGGGGTGGAGGACGGCATCTTCTTCCTGCCCGAGGAGGAGGGAGGTGGCGCGGTGGCGCGGCTCGCGGCGCTGGTGGTGGCGCCGCAGCTGGAGCGCCCGGCGTTGCTGGCGGCGCTGCGCCAGCGCATCGATGCCGCATTCCTGCCGCGGCCGTTGAAGTTCGTCGACGCGTTGCCGCGCAATGCGCTCAGCAAGCTGCCGCTCGATGCGCTGCGCGCGGCGTTGCACGAATGAGGGGGCGGCGATGAACGAGCCTCTGTCGTCGATGCTGGCCATTGCTGCCGATCATCCGGCCTTTCCCGGTCATTTCCCGTCCCGGCCCATCCTGCCCGGCGCAGCCCTGCTGGACCTCGCGATCGTGGCGCTGCAGCAGGCGCTGGCCATCGAGCCCGGCGCGCTGCAGATCGGTTCGGCCAAGTTCCTGCAGCCGGTGGGGCCGGGCAGCCGTCTGCGCTTCGACGCCGAAGCGAGCGTGGCCGGCCGCTGGCGCTGCAGTCTGAGCGCCGAGGACGGCACCCCGGTCATGCAGTGCGAGCTGAGGCTGGGGCCGCGCGCGTGAGCGAGTCGCGCGCCGAATGGGCGCGCCGTCCGGAGCGTAGCTCGCCTTTCTGGCTGAGGGTGATGCGCCGTTTGGCGCTGACGCTGGGGCGCGCCCCGACTCGGCTGCTGCTCTATCCCATGGTCTTGTATTTCCTGCTGGCCGGGGCAGAAGCGGGCGCTGCTTCGCGCGACTATCTGCAAAGGCTATTCGGCCGACCCGCCACCCTGGCCGAGCGCTGGCGCCACCTGTTCTGCTTCGCCGCGACGGTGCACGACCGGTTGTTCCTGCTCAACGACCGCGCAGAGCTGTTCGACATCGAGATCGATGGGCGCGAACTGATCGACGAGGCGATGGCGCGCGGCGACGGGGTGTTCCTGCTCGGCGCGCATCTGGGAAGTTTCGAGGCGCTGCGTACGGTCGGACGCTGGAACAGTGGGTTGCGCGTGGCGATGGTGATGTACCCGGACAATGCGCGCCAGATCAACGAGGTGCTGGCAGCAGTCAACCCGGCACTGATGGCCGACGTGGTGTCGCTCGGCCAGATCGACTCGATGCTGGAGGTACAGGCGCGGCTAGACGAAGGCTGTCTGGTCGGCTTGCTGGGCGACCGTAGCCCGGGTAACGAACCGAAGGCGAGCCGTGATTTTCTCGGCGCGCCGGCCGGTTTCCCGCTAGGCCCGTTGCGCCTGGCGGCGCTGATGCGCCGGCCGGTGCTGTTCATGACCGCGCTGTACCTGGGCGGCAATCGTTACCGGCTGCATTTTTCCCGGCTGGCCGATTTTTCCGCGCTCTCGCGTGGCGAACGCGACGCGGTGCTGCAGACGGCGCTGAGCGATTACGTGGCGCGGCTGGAGTCGCAATGCCGCGCCGCACCGTACAACTGGTTCAATTTCTATGATTTCTGGGCTGACCATGACTAAACGTCTCGTGGCGCTGTGGCTGTGTGCGTTGCCGCTGATGGCGAGCGCCGGCGATTTCGACCTCGGCAAGCTGCTCGGTCAACTGGCGCAGACCCGTGCCGCGCGCGCGACCTTCATCGAGAAACAGTACCTCGGCCTGCTCGACAAGCCGCTGGAGTCGTCCGGCGAGCTGGCCTACCGCGCACCCGATCACCTGGAGAAGCGCACCTTGCAGCCGAAGGCCGAGGCGCTGGTGCTCGATGCCGGCACGCTGACCGTCGAACGCGACAGCCGCCGTCATGTGTTGAAGCTGCAAGATTATCCGGAGGTGGCGGTGTTCATCGATAGCATCCGCGCCACGATGGCCGGGGACAGACGCGCGCTGGAGGCGGCCTACCGCACCGAGCTGGATGGGCACTACGAGCGCTGGAGCCTGCAGTTGACGCCGATCGCGCCGAAGATGCTGGCCAAGGTCAGCCGGGTGCGCATCATCGGTGCGCGCGCCGAGCTGCGTCAGATCGAGATCGTCCAGGCCGACGGCGATCGCTCGGTGATGACGATAGATAAGGCCGCGCCCTGATGATGCGGCGCCGGGGGCTGATCGTCGGGGTGTGGCTGCTGGCGCTGTTGTTCGGGCTGGCGCTGCTGTCGCGCGCGCGTTTTTCCGCCGATATGTCGGCGTTTCTGCCGACGGCGCCGTCGGCCGAACAGCAGGTGCTGGTCGACCAGCTCAAGGACGGCACCGTGTCGCGGCTGATGCTGGTGGGCATCGAGGGCGGCAGTCCCGAGGCGCGCGCCGAGCTGTCGCGCCAGTTGGCCGCCCGGCTGCGCCAGCACCACGCCTTCGCCAGTGTTGCCAACGGCGAGACCGGTGGCTTCGAGCGCGAGCGCAAGCTGCTGTTCGACAACCGCTATCTGCTCAGCCCGGCGGTGACCCCGCAGCGCTTCTCGGTTGTCGGGCTGCATGCGGCGATCGCCGACAGCATCGCCGGCCTGGCGCTGCCGTCCGGCGCCTGGACCAAGGCGCTGCTGCCGGCCGATCCGACCGGCGAGACGCTGCAACTGCTTGAGATGCTCTCTGGGCGCGACAGCGCGGCGCTGAACGACGGCGTGTGGGCCTCGCGCGACGGCAAGCGTTCCCTGCTGATGCTGTACACCCGCGCGGCCGGCTCCGACACCGACGCGCAGCAGGCGGCGCTCGCTGCATTGCACAGCGACTTCGCCGCCGTGCGCCAGAGTCTGGAGGGCCGTTACCCGGCGCTGGCCGATGCCCGGCTGCAGGTCACCGGCCCCGGGGTGTTCGGAGTGGAGGCGCGCGAGCGCATCCGCAGCGAGGCGCTGCGCTTTTCCGTGCTCGGCAGCCTGATCATCATCGCGCTGTTGTGGTCGGTGTACCGCTCGTGGCGGGTGCTGCTGCTCGGCCTGGTGCCGGTCGCCAGCGGCGTGATCGCCGGCGTGGCGGCGGTCAGCCTCGGTTTCGGTGTGGTGCACGGCATCACCGTCGGCTTCGGCATCACGCTGATCGGCGAGGCGGTCGACTATTCGATCTATCTGTTCATCCAGTCGGGCGGAGCCGGCAGCGCCGGCGAGTGGCAGCGGCGCTTCTGGCCGACCATCCGTCTGGGCGTGTTCACCTCGGTGTGCGGCTTCGCCGCGCTGCTGTTTTCGGGTTTTCCGGGGCTGGCTCAGCTCGGGCTCTATTCGATCGCCGGCCTGATCGCCGCCGCGCTGGTGACCCGTTGGGTGCTGCCGCTGCTGCTGCCGGCCGATTTCGCGGTGCGCGACCTGAGCCGCTTGGCCGAACGGCTGGCGCGAGGCCTACGCGCCTTGCGCCGCCTGCGCTGGTCGGTACCGGTATTGGCATTGGCTGCGCTGGCGGTGTTATTCGGCCTGCGCCAGCCCTTGTGGAACCACGATCTGGCCGCGCTCAGCCCGGTGCCGCTCGAACAGCAGCGCTTGGATGCGTCGCTGCGGGCGGAGCTGAGCGCGCCCGACGTGCGCTACTTGGCGGTGGTCAACGGGGTCGACCGCGAGGCGGTGCTGCGCGAGGCCGAACGGCTTATGCCGAAGCTCGACGCGCTGGTCGCACGCGGCCTGTTGGCCGGTTACGAGAGCCCGAGCCGCTACTTGCCGAGTCAGGCGACCCAGGTGGCACGGCGCGCCAGCCTGCCCGACGCGGCGACGCTGCGCGGCAGGCTCGATGCGGCGCTGAGCGGCCTGCCGATCCAGCCGGCCAAGCTCGCCCCCTTCGTCGCCGCGGTCGAGGCCGCGCGGCAGGCGCCGCTGTTGAACCCGGCCAGCTTCCAGGGCAGCTCGCTGGCGCTGCTGCTCGACGGCCTGCTGATCACGCAGGGCGACCGCAGTCTGGCGCTGTTGCCGCTGCGCGCACCGCCGGCCGGCATCGACGCGGCGGCCCTGCACCAGGCGTTGGCCGGTGCGCCGCTGCAGCTGGTCGACCTGAAGACCGAGTCCAACCGCCTGTACGGCTCCTACCTCGACGAAGCGCTGACCCTGGTGGCCTGCGGCATGCTCGCCATCGTGCTGCTGCTGGCGCTGGTGTTGCGCTCACCGGCCAGGTTCGGCCGGGTGCTGCTGCCCCTGGCCAGCGCGGTGCTGGTGGTCGCCGCCGGCCACCAGGTGCTCGGCGGCACGCTGAACCTGCTGCACCTGGTCGGTCTGCTGCTGGTGGTGGCGATCGGCTCCAACTACGCGTTGTTCTTCGTCGGCAACGAGCGTTCGGCCAAGGTGCTGCTGTCGCTGTTGATCGCCAACCTGGCGACGCTGGCGGGCTTCGGTCTGCTGGCGTTCTCCAGCGTGCCGGTGCTCTCCGCGCTCGGCAGCACCGCCGGGCCGGGTGCCTTGCTGGCCCTGTTGTTTGCTGCCATGCTGGACCGCCATGAATAAAACGCTTGAATGGACGCCGCCGGCCAGGGCCGGCGAGGCGTTATTCCTACCTGCCGCCCGGCCCTGCGCCGACAGCCCTTTGCTGGTGCTGCTGCCGGGGGCCTACAGCACGCCCGGCGATGCGGTCGAGCACGGGCTCTCCGCTGCGCTGGCGGTCCGTCATCCTTCGGCCAACCTGCTGGTGCTGCCGCTCGACCCGCTGGCGGTGACCGAGGGCGCGGCGCTGGCGTGCTTCGATGCGGCGCTGGCGCCGTGGCGCGGCCGCTTCGCCACGCTGTGGCTGGCCGGCATCTCGCTCGGCGCGCTGGTGCTGCTCGCCTATCTCGCCGAGCGGCCGCAGGGCGTTGCCGGTGCGCTGGCGCTGACTCCGTACTTGGGCAGCCGTCAGCTCGAGGCGCAGATCCGCGCGGCCGGCGGCCCGGCTGGCTGGGCCGCCGCCAACGAGGCCGACTGGGACGAGCGCCATCTGGAAGAGCGCGTCTGGCGCTGGTTGGGCGAGGGTGGGGCGGAGCGATTGCCGGTCGAACTGGGCTTGGCCGAAGCCGACCGTTTTTATTCCAGCCAGGCGCTGGCACGCGAGTGCTGGCCGGCCGAACGCTGTTTGGAGATTGCCGGCGGCCATGACTGGGCGGCTTGGCGGGCCTTGTGGACCGCTTGGCTCGATCGCGTGCCGTCGTGGGGTGTGGAGGAATGATGACACGACGAACCCGTCTTACCCCCCTGGTGTCGCTGTCGCTGTTGCTGCATCCGCTGCTGGCCGTGGCCTGGCTGGCCTGGCCGGCCGCTTGGCCGTGGTGGCTGGGTCTGTTCCTGGTTGATCACCTGTTGCTCGCCGCCGCCGGACTGTGGCCGCGTAGCCGGCTGCTCGGCCCGAACTGGACCCGGCTGCCGGCCGCGGCGGCGGCGCGCGGCGAGGTGGCGCTGACCATCGACGATGGCCCCGACCCGGACGTGACGCCGAAGGTGCTCGATCTGCTCGATGCGGCCGGCGCGCGCGCGACCTTTTTCTGCATCGGCCGTCAGGCGGCGCGTCACCCGGCCTTGTGCCGCGAAATCGTCGCGCGCGGTCATGCGGTGGAAAACCACAGCGAGTATCATCGCCACAATTTTTCGCTGAGCGGGCCGCGGGCGCTGGCGCGTGAGCTGGACGCCGCGCAGCGCACCTTGGCCGACATCACCGGCTGCACGCCGCGCTTCTTCCGCGCCCCGGCCGGCCTGCGCAACCTCTTCCTCGATCCGCTGTTGCAGCGGCGCGGCCTGCGCTTGGCGAGCTGGACGCGGCGTGGCTTCGACACCCGTCAGCGCGATTCGGCCAAGGTGCTCGCCGTGCTGAGCGAGGGCCTGACGGCCGGCGACATCCTGCTGTTGCACGACGCCCATGCCGCGCGCACGCCGTCGGGCGAGCCGGTGATCCTGGCGGTGCTGCCTGAGCTCTTGGCCCGCATTCGCGTCGCTGGCCTTGCCACTGTCACGCTGGCCGAAGCCGCACGACCATAAGGATAGACGATGTACCCCTTGTACCTTTCCGCCTTCACCGGCACCAGCGCGCTGGGCGCGGGCCTGGGCCCGACGCTGGCTGCGCTCTTGGCCAACCGCAGCGGCCTCGCGCCGTGCGCGTTCGAGACGGTGAAGCTGGACGCCCATGTCGGCGAGGTCGCCGGCCTGGACACGCCGCTGCCGGCGGCGCTTGCCGACTATGATTGCCGCAACAATCGCCTGGCGCTGCTGGGCCTGGCGCAGGACGGCTTCGCCGACGCGGTGCGCGCGGCGGCGCAGCGCTATGGCGCGGCGCGGATCGGGGTGTTCCTCGGCACCAGCACCGGCGGCATCCTGGAGACCGAGCAGGCCTATCGTCGGCTCGACGAGAGCGGTGACTTCGTCGCGCCGCCGAATTATCGCGGCCGCCACACCCCGCAGGCCTTGGTCGAACTGGTGGCGAAGGAGTTGGGCCTGGCCGGCCCGGCCTTCGTGGTATCGACCGCCTGTTCGTCCGGCGCCAAGGTGTTCGCCAGTGCGGCGCGCTTGATCGCTACGGGCGCCATCGACGCGGCGGTGGTCGGCGGGGTGGACAGCCTGTGCCTGACCACCTTGTACGGCTTCAACTCGCTGGAGCTGGTGTCGACCGAACCGTGCCGCCCCTACGATGCGGCGCGGCGCGGACTGTCGATTGGCGAGGCGGCGGCGTTCGCACTGCTGGAGCGCCCGGCGGCGGAACTGCCGGCCGACGCGATACTGCTGGCCGGGGTCGGTGAGTCGAGCGACGCCTATCACATGTCCTCGCCGCCGCCGGACGGGCGCGGTGCGCTGGCGGCGATGCAGGCGGCGCTGGAGCAGGCCGGCTTGCGCCCGGCGCAGGTCGATTACCTGAACCTGCACGGTACCGCCACGCCGAGCAACGACACGGCCGAAGGGCAGGCGGTGATGAGCCTGTTCGGCCAACGGTTGCCGGCCAGCTCGACCAAGGGTGCGACCGGGCATACGCTCGGCGCGGCTGGCGCCTTGGAGGTGGTGATCGCCGCGCTGGCGCTCAAGCACGGCTTGATTCCGGGCAGCCCGGGCAGCCGCACGCTCGATGCGGCGCTCGATCTCGATTACGTATTCACCCCGCGGCGCCAGTCGCTCGGGGTGGTGATGAGCAATTCCTTCGGCTTCGGCGGCAGCAACGCCAGCGTGGTGCTGCGCCGTGCCGATGCAAAGGTGGATGCATGAACGGGCTGTTTGCCTATCTGGATGGGGTGGCGGCGCTCGGCCCCGGTTTCGACGACTGGCCTATGCTGGCTGCGCAGCTGCGCGGCGAAGCAATCTGGCAGGATGCGCCGACCCGGCTGCCCGTGCCGCAGGCCTTGCCGCCGGCCGAACGGCGCCGCGTCGGCAAGCCGGTGCGCCTGGCGCTGGCGTTGGGCTTCGAGGCAGCGGCGATGGCCGGCGCCGACCCGGCCGCGCTTGCCACCGTGTTCACCGCCTCGGGCTGCGACGGTGACAATCTGCACGCGCTCTGCTCGACGCTGGCAGAGCCCGAGCGGCTGGTGTCGCCGACCCGCTTCACCAATTCGGTGCACAACGCGCCGGCCGGCTATTGGGGCATCGCCGCGCAAGCGACGGCGCCGAGCAATGCGCTCAGCGCCTACGACGTGAGCTTCGCGATGGGCCTGCTGGAGGCGCTCGGCCAGGTGAGGGGCGAACAACGCCGTGTGCTGCTGATCGCCTACGACAGCCCCTATCCGGGGCCGCTCGCCCGGCTGCGGCCGTTGCCCGAACCGTGCGGGGTGGCGCTGCTGCTGAGCCCCGCGCGCGGCGAACATTCGCAGGCGCGGCTGGCGCTCGGTTTCGAGGCGGCGGAGGCCGGCAGCATCGGTGTGGCGGGCCTGGACGCGCTGGCGCGTTCGGCGCCGTCGCTGCGCGCGCTGCCGATGCTGGCGGCGCTGGCGCGCGGCGAGGGCGGCCGCTTCGGCCTGGAGTCGCCGACACCGCTGACGGTGGAGCTGCAGCCATGCGCTTGAATCACGAAGACATCGCCCGGCTGATCCCGCACCAGGGCAGCATGTGCCTGCTGGCCGGGGTGGACGACTGGGATGCCCAGTGCCTGAGCGCATGCGCCGACAGCCACCGTGATCCGGCCAACCCGCTGCGCCAGCATGGCCGGCTCGGCGCGGCCTGTGCGATCGAATACGCGGCGCAGGCGATGGCGCTGCACGGCACCTTGAGCAGCCAGCGAACCGATGCGCCGCGCGCCGGCTATCTGGTCAGCGTACGCGAGGTGCGGCTGGAGGTGGCGACGCTGAATGACCTCGATGCCGATCTCGACATCGAGGTCGAGCAGCTGATGGGCGATGACAACAACAGGATGTACCGTTTCGCGGTCCGCGCCGCAGGGCGGCCGGTGGCGAGCGGCCGGGCTGCGGTGAGGCTCGATGCGGACAAGGGAGAGACGGCATGAAACGGGCATTGGTCAGTGGCGGCAGCGGTGGCATCGGCGCGGCAATCTGCAGAAGGTTGGCCGAACAGGGCCACGAGGTGCTGATTCACGCCAACCGCGGCCTCGACCGCGCCGAGGTGCTGGCGGCCGAACTGCAGGCGGCGGGACACTGCGCCCGTGCCATTGCGTTCGACGTGACGTCGGCCGAACAGAGCGCCGCGGCGCTCGAGGCGCTGCTGGAAGACGGACCGATCCAGATCCTGGTCAACAACGCCGGGGTGCACGACGATGCGGTGTTGCCGGGCATGCGCGCCGAGCAGTGGCACAACGTGCTCGACGTGTCGCTGAACGGCTTCTTCCACGTCACCCAGCCCTTGCTGATGCCGATGATCCGCACCCGCTGGGGGCGCATCGTCAACGTCAGCTCGGTGGCGGCGCTGGCCGGCAACCGCGGCCAGGTCAACTACGCGGCGGCCAAGGCCGGCCTGCACGGCGCCACCAAGTCGCTGGCGCTGGAGCTGGCCAGCCGCGGCATCACCGTCAACGCGGTGGCGCCGGGCATTATCGATACCGAGATGAGCGAGAGCGCCTTCGACGCCGCCGCGATCAAGCAGATGGTGCCGATGCAGCGCGCCGGCCGTCCCGACGAGGTGGCGGCGCTGGTCGGTTTCCTGTGCTCGGACGACGCGGCGTATATCTCGGGGCAGGTGCTGTCGATCAACGGGGCGATGTACTGAGCCCATCAGAACGTCGGACCCGGTGGAAGATGGCTTGCGCTTCGCTCATCGCAACGGGGGCTGGTTCTGCTGCATGGCGCGAAGCGTTAGGCTGGCCAACGTAGGGGAGGCCGACGGCCGTAACCCATCGGGGGCGCGGGCGACGTGTACCCGCTAGTCAGCGGACCTTGCGCATCGTCAGCCGCCGCCACGCTAGCCACGGCAGGCGCAGCACGAAGCCGGTGAACAGCCGGCTGTGCATGCCGGACAATAGCAGGTTGTCGCGCAGGTAGTTGAAGTGCGACACGCCGCCCTCGTCGGGCTGGAAGTAACGCACCGGGCAGGGCAGGTTGACCGGGCGCACGCCGCGCCAGCACAGCCGTACCGCCGCCTCGGGGTCGAAGTCGAAGCGGCGCATCCAGCGCTGCTGCATCACCGCGATCAGCGGGACAATCGGATAGACGCGAAAGCCGAACAGCGAGTCGCCGATACCCATCCACAGCGTTTCCAGATTGGCCCAGCCGTTCGACACCTTGCGTCCCCATACCCGTAAGCGCGGCGCGCTGGCGTCGAACTGCGGCATGCCCAGCACCATCGAGTCGGGCTCGGCCGCCGAGCGCGTCATGAAGACGGGGATCTGATCGGCCGGATGCTGGCCGTCCGAATCCATCGTCAGCGCATGGGTGAAACCGGCCGCTTCGGCCAACTGCAGTCCGTGCAGCACCGCCGCGCCCTTGCCCTGGTTGTCTGGCAGCACCTCCACGCGCAGGCCGTCGTCCTCGGCCGCCATCGCCAGCAGCCCCTCTGCACTGCCGTCGTCGCTGCCGTCGACGATCACCCAGACCGGATTCCATTGCGCCCGTGCGGCGCGCACCGTCTCGTAGACCTTGGGGCCGGGGTTGTAGCTGGGGATCAGCACCAGATGGCTGGTCGATGGCGTGTTGCAGACTGTCATTCTTTACTCGTCATGGTGCCCGGCGCGGTGAGCGCGTCGGCGATATGCTGTTCCAGCCGCTGGGTGAGCCTGCGCATGTCGGTGTCGGGGGCGAAACGCTCGCCCAGGCGTATCCGGTAGTGCACCGGCAGGATCGGCAGCTTCAGCACCGGCCAGCCCTTGCACAGATAGGCCGAGTCGGTCTCGAAGATCAGCGTCTGCACCGGCACGCCGGAACGCTTGGCGATCAGCGCCGCGCTCGGGCCAAAGGGGCTGAGCGGGTGATGGCGGCTGCGCCCCCCTTCGGGGAACAGCAGCACCTGGCCGCCGAGCTGCAGCGCCTGACAGGCGCTCATCACCATCGCCAGCGGCGCGTCGTTCGGGATATAGCCGGCCATCCGGGAGGGCGCGCCGAACAGCGGGTTGCGCAGCAGGCTGGCCTTCATCACGCAGGCGACGTCGGGCAGGCGCGAGATCGGCATCAGCGCGTCGAGCAGGCCGGGATGGTTGCCGATCAGGATCAGCGGACCCGCGTCGTAGAGGGCGTCCAGCTCGTCGAGCTCGAAGCTGAAGATACCGAGCCGGGCGAGGGCGGCGATGTAGAAGCGCAGGCCGTGCATCGTCACCCTGCGGCCCAGGCGTCGCCCGGTGTTGGCAGGCAGTATCAGGCGCAGCGGCAGTGCGATGGCGCCCCAGCCCAAGCAGAGCACGGCCAGCAGCAGCCAGCCCAGCGCCAGGCGCAACGCATCGAGCGGGCGGCGCAACAGGTCGGACGGGCTTGGCTGCAGACGGTGGGTCATGTGAAACGAAGGCTCGGTCGGCTGTGGGCAAAAGAAAATCCGCCGGTCAATTGGCCATTGAAGCGGCGGATGCTCGGAATCTTACGAAGATCAGACTGCACGCTGATGACAGCCCGACTTCTCAATGGCGAAAATTATCCGGGGGGTGGATACCTCCGTCAAGCCGGCTCGCTTGTGCGGTGCCGGTCGGACTCGGACTGGGTCGCGTCGCGCAGATGCCGATACAGTAGCGCCACTGCCGGCTGCTGCAGCGCCTGGGCGGCGAAGCACAGGCCGACGCGGCGCGTCAGCGCCGGGCCGTCGAGCGGCCGGGCGACGATGCCGGGGCGTTCGGCCAACAACGAGGCCGGCAGCAGCGCTAGACCCAGCCCGGCCGCCACCATATGGGCGGCCAGCGTCAGACTGCCGGCCTGCGCCGCCACCGCCAGCGCGGCCCCGCCTGCGCCCGGCAGCGCCACCAGCCGCTGGTGGGACGGGTGATCGGGGCAGCAGATCCAGTCGGCCTCTGCCAGCGCGGCCGGGTCAAGCTGTGCGGCGCGGGCGAGCGGGTGATCGGCGGGCAGCGCCAGCACGAATGGGTCCTCCCATAGCAGCAGGAACAGCTCGTCCTCGCAGCGTTCCTCCTCGGCGGCCAGCCGCACCTCGCCGCCGCAGCCTTCCACCACGGTCAGCAGCAGCGTCGGCACCGCGGCGCAGGCGCGACGCAGGAACTCGCTGACCTGGCCTGGCCCCAGGTCGGCTTCCACCCCGACCGTCAGTGGCAGGCAGCTGCGCCGCTCGCGGAACAGCGCGCCGAGCCGCTCGCTGTCGGCCACCAACCGCTGCGCTTGCGGATAGAGCAGGCGGGCGTCCTCGGTGACCTCGACGCCGCGCACCCGGCGCTCGAACAGGGTGGTGCCGAGCGTTTCCTCCAACTGGCGGATGGTGACCGACAGCGTCGGCTGGCTAACGCACAGGCGCTGGGCCGCGCCGGTGATGTTGCGTTCCTCGAACACGGCGAGGAAGGCCTTCAGTAGGCGGATATCCATAGATAAGTCCGATGGATGGTACAGAAATAATCCATTTTTCAGCCGATGTCAGGCTGGATAAACTGGATTCCTGCTTCTATTCATACATTGTTTCTATCGATGGAGTCCACCATGAGCCTGCCGCTGATCGTCATCACCGGTGCCAGTTCCGGCATCGGCGCCGCCACCGCCCGCCTGCTGTCCGAGCGTGGTTACCCCCTGCTGTTGCTGGCCCGCCGCCTCGACCGGCTCGAAGCGCTGCAACTGCCGAACACGCTGAGCCGCGCCGTCGACGTCACCGACCGAGCCGCGCTCGTCGCGGCAGTGGCCGAGGCCGAGCAGCACTTCGGCCCGGCCGATGCCATCGTCAACAACGCCGGGGTGATGCTGTTGGGCGAGATGCAGCGTCAGGACCCGGCCGAGTGGGACACCATGCTGGACGTCAACGTGAAGGGCCTGCTCAACGGCGTTCACGCGGTCCTTGCAGGCATGGTGGCGCGCCGCCACGGCACCATCATCAATGTCAGCTCGGTGGCCGGACGCAAGACTTACGCCAGCCATGTCGCTTACTGCGGCACCAAGTTCGCGGTGCACGCGGTGTCGGAAAACCTGCGCCAGGAGGTGTCGGAGCACAATGTGCGGGTGATCACCATCGCGCCCGGCGCGGTGGAGACCGAGCTGCTCGGCCACACCACCGATGTGGCGATCAGGCAGGATTACCAGGACTGGAAGGAGCAGATCGGCGGCGTACTGCGTGCCGAGGACGTGGCCGAGGCGATCCGCTTTGCCTATGAGCAGCCCCAGTCGGTATCCATCCGCGAGATCGTGCTCACCGCCACCGCCCAGGCGGCCTGAGCGCCTGCGGACCAAGGGGCAGCGAGGCGAAAAAGCGGAGGGGGCACATCGCCCGTAAGCATTTTTGCCTCATTTCGATTCTGGATTGACCGAGCACCGCGGAGTGTGGGCCGAGCCTGAGGCAGAGCAGGGCAGGTTAGGCGACCTGCTGCTGTCGACTTGGCCGCGACAGGGCACCAAGCGCGTCGCCGACCAGGATGATCGCCGGGCTGCCGAGGCCGGCCGCCTGCGCGTCGCAGGCCAGCTGCCCAAGCGTGCTCACCAGTCGCTGCTCGCGGTCGGTGCTCGCCCACTGCACGACGGCGGTCGGGGTGGACGCGGGCAGGGTGCGGGCTAGGCCGGCGGCGACGCTGGCGATCCGGCTCATGCCCATGTAGATCACTAACGTGGTGCCGGTCGCGGCGAGCGCGTCCCAGTCGGGCTCGGAGTCGTCCTGTGCATGCGCGGTGACGAAGGTGACGCCGCGGCAATGCTCGCGGTGCGTCAGCGACACGCCAAGGCTCGCCGCGGCGGCGAGGCCCGAGCTGATGCCGTTGACGATCTCGACCGAGACGCCGGCCGCTTCGAGGTAGGCGATTTCCTCGCCGGCGCGGCCGAACAGCAGCACCTCGCCACCCTTCACCCGCACCACCGTCTTGCCCTGCAGAGCGTAGCGGCGCATCAGCCGCTGGATGAAGTCCTGCGGCGTCGACTTGCAGCCGCCGCGCTTGCCGACGCGGATCACCCGCGCCTGCGGCGCGAGCGTGACGATCTCGGCGTTCGCGAGATCGTCGAGCAGCAGCATGTCGGCCGCGGCGAGCGCCTTTACCGCCTTCAGCGTCAGCAGGTCCAGGTCGCCCGGCCCTGCACCGAGCAGGATCACTTTGCCTTGTTTCATCTCTTCATCCCCCTCTTAAGCCGCCTGCGGCGCGGTTGCCGCGCACAGGCGTTTCAGTTCCGGCACGCAGGAGCCGCAGACGCTGCCGCAGCCGAGCGTGGCTTTCAGTTCATTGACGTCGGCGCCGCGCTCGATCGCCGCGCGGATCTGCGCCTCGCCGACCTGAGTGCAGTTGCAGACGACGCGGTCGCGCGGCGCGGCCACTACACCCTTCGGCGAGAACACTGCGAGGCGCGGGCCGTGCCATGGTTCGCCTGCCAGCAAGGTGTCGAGCAGCGCGTCGCCGCCGGCCGCATCGCCGGCGAACACGAAGCCGGCGAGTTTGTCGTCGCTCCAGCCGACCCGTTTCACCACGCCGCGGCGCGCGTCGCGGTACTCGAGCACATCCGGCCCCGGCTGCAGGCCGAGCGCGGCGAACAGGCGCTCGAGCCAGCCGGCCGGCGCGCTGTTGCAGGCGGCGCGCAGCACCAGTGTGTCGTCGCCCTGCAGGCTGATCGCGGCGTAGTCGCAGTCGACGAGCAAGGGCTGCACCGCCGCGTGCAGCGCGAGCAGGTCGCTTGAGCGGCAGGCGGCGATCGCGCGCCACGGGAGCTGAGCGCGTTCGATGCGCACCGCCGCGTGCTTCAGTTCCGGCTGGAACGAGCGGCCGTCGACCTTGGCTGTGCTCGTCTCGTTGATGCCGCCCGAGTTGAGAAACTGGCCGCTCCAGTGCATCGCGGCGAACACGCTGCCGCTTTGTACCTCGTCGGACACCGCCAGCGGCAGCACCAGCCCGCCGCGCTTGCTCTCGACGCGCACTAGCTCGCCGGCCTTCAGGCCGCGCCGCTCGGCGTCGTTCGGGTGCATCGTCAGCGATGGCTCCGGCGTGTGCGAGAACAGCTGCGGCACGCGGCCGGTGCGGCTCATGCCGTGCCACTGGTCGCGCAGCCGGCCGGTCAGCAGGTGGAACGGGTAGCGCGCGCTGGTCGGCTCGGCGACCGGCTTGTACGGTGTCGCGTGAAAGCGAGCGCGTCCGTCGGCCGTCGCGAACACGCCGTCGGTGTAGCGACGCTCCAGCCCCGTCGCGGCGCCCACCGGCAGCGGCCACTGCAGTGGGCCGTCCGCCTCGAGCCGGGCGTAGTCGAGCCCGCCGATGTCGAGGTCGCGGCCGACGGTCAGGCCGGCGTGTTCGTCGAACAGCTCGGCCGGGCTCTGGTACGGGAACAGCGACGGGGACTCGGGATAGAGCAGCGCCTCGATGCGGCGTGCCGTCTCGGCGGCGATCCACCAGTCCGGCTTCGCCTCGCCGGGAGCCTCGACGGCGGCGCGTACCCGCGAGATGCGCCGCTCGGAATTGGTCACCGTGCCGCTCTTCTCGCCCCAGGTGGTGGCCGGCAGCAGCACGTCGGCGAACGGCACGGTGTCGGTGTTGGCGAACGCCTCCTGCACGACGACGAACTCGGCCGCCGCCAGCGCTTCGGCAACGTTGCCGAGGTCGGGCAGCGAGTGCGCCGGGTTGGTGCAGGCGATCCACACCGCCTTGATCCGGCCGTCGCGGATCGCGTCGAACATCGCCACTGCCGGCAGGCCCGGTTCGGCCGACAGCCGCTCGACCGGCACGCCCCACGCGTCGGCGACCTCGGCGCGGTGCTCGGCGTTGGCTATGTCGCGGTGTGCGGCGAGCATCGTCGCCATGCCGCCGACCTCGCGCCCGCCCATCGCGTTGGGCTGGCCGGTCAGCGAGAACGGGCCGGCGCCGGGCTTGCCGATCTGGCCGGTCGCCAGGTGCAGGTTGATCAGCGCGAAGTTCTTGTCGGTGCCGTGGCTCGACTGGTTCAGACCCATGCAGTACAGCGACAGGCTCGCAGGGCTGCGGCCGAACCACTCGGCGGCGGTGATCAGGTCGGCCTCGAGGATGCCGCACAGCTCGGCGGCCATCTTCGGCGTGTAGTCGCGTACCAGCGTCTTCAGTTCAGGAAAACCGTCGGTGTGCCCAGCGACGTAATCGGCGTCGATCAGCCCCTCCCAGATCAGGTGGTGCAGCATGCCGTTGAACAGCGCGACGTCGGTGCCCGGCTGGATCGCCAGGTGCAGGTCGGCCATCGCCGCGGTGTCGGTGCGGCGCGGGTCGACGACGATCCATTTGATGTCAGGGTTGGCCGAACGGGCGGACTCGAGGCGGCGGAACAGCACCGGGTGCGCGTACGCCATATTGCTGCCGGCGAAAAGCACGCAGTCGGCGAGCTCCAGGTCCTCGTAGCAGGTCGGCGGGCCGTCGGCGCCGAGCGCGAGCTTGTACGCGGTCACCGCGCTCGACATGCACAGCCGCGAGTTGGTGTCGATGTTGTTGGTGCCGATCAGCCCCTTCGCGAGCTTGTTGAACGCGTAGTAGTCCTCGGTCAACAGCTGGCCGGACACGTAGAACGCCACCGCATCGGGGCCGTGGCGGCGCACGATGTCGGCGAAGCGCTCGGCGACCGTGTCGAGCGCGGCGTCCCAGTCGACGCGCTGGCGTTCGGCGTCGCGGGTCAGCCGCATCTCGGGGTAGAGCGCGCGGCCGGTCAGGCTCGCTGCGGTCGCCGGCAGGTTCATGCCCTTGGTGCACAGCCGGCCGAAGTTGGCCGGGTGGTCGGGGTCGCCGGCGATGCCGGTGATGCGGCCGTTCTCGCTTTCGATCAGAACGCCGCAGCCGACGCCGCAGTAGCAGCAGGTGGATTGGGTGATGGTCTTTGCCATGTCGTTCACCTTTGGTGTCGCCAAGAGCCGTAGGGTGTTTGCGGTCACAGGACGAGAAAGACCTCGCCGTTTTCCACTTTCACCGGAAAGCGCCGCGCACAGCCGACATCCGGCGCCTTCGCTTCGCCACTGGTAAGGTCGATGTTCCAGCTATGCAGCGGACAGGTGACCGTCTCGCCGTGGACGATGCCTTGCGATAGCGGCCCCGCCTTGTGCGGGCAGCGGTCCAGCAGCGCGAACACCGTGTCGGCGGCGGTGCGGAACACCGCGATATTGCCGGCGTCGCGTGTTATCACGCGGCTGCCGAGCAGCGGGATGTCGTCGACGGCGCAGACGCGCAGCCAGGGTTTTTCGGTGGGCATGTTCATGGCGGCGCTCCTTAGGCGAGGACCTTGATCGGGATAAACTCATTCTTCTGCGCGCCGGCGATGCGCGCGGCCCACGGGTCGGGCAGGCCTTCGAGCGAGTACAACAGCCGCTCGTACAGCGCCTGGCGGTTGGCCGTATCGTCGACGACGCGCGCCTTGATGTAGTCGAGGCCGACGCGGGCGATGTAGTGGACGGTGCGGTCGAGGTAGTAGGCCTCCTCGCGATAGAGCTGCAGGAAGGCGCCGCTGTATTCCTTCACCTCGTCGGCGGTCTTCACCTTGCAGAGGAACTGCGCGACCTCGGTCTTGATGCCGCCGTTGCCGCCGACGTACAGTTCCCAGCCCGAGTCGACCGCGATCACGCCGACGTCTTTGATGCCGGCCTCGGCGCAGTTGCGCGGGCAGCCG
Source organism: Neisseriaceae bacterium JH1-16 (assembly GCA_025989215.1). Taxonomy (GTDB): domain Bacteria; phylum Pseudomonadota; class Gammaproteobacteria; order Burkholderiales; family Chromobacteriaceae; genus Crenobacter_A. The sequence goes on from JAPDNP010000006.1 coordinate 276,728, forward strand.
GACACGGCGAGCTTCACCTTGTGGGGGCTCCACATATTCGCCAGCATCGTCTCTAGGTCGATGCCCATCTGCGTGCTGTTCTGCGTGCCGAAGCGGCAGAACTCGCTGCCGACGCAGGTCTTCACCGTGCGGATCGACTTGCCGTAGGCGTGGCCCGACTGCATGCCGAGATCCTTCCAGACGTCGACCAGGTCCTCCTTCTTCACGCCCAACAGGTCGATGCGCTGGCCGCCGGTGACCTTGACCATCGGCACGTGGTACTTGTCGGCGACGTCGGCGATGCGACGCAGTTCGGTCGAGTTGGTGACGCCGCCCTTCATCTGCGGGATCACCGAGAAGGTGCCGTCCTTCTGGATGTTGGCGTGCACGCGCTCGTTGACGAAGCGGCTCTGCGGGTCGTCGACCGCCTCGTGCGGCCAGGTCGACAAGAGGTAGTAGTTCACCGCCGGCCTGCAGGTGGCACAGCCGTTCGGCGTGCGCCATTCGAGGAAGTCGTATACCGCCTTGTGGTCGAGCAGATGGTGCTCGCGGATCGCCTTGCGGACCTCGGCGTGGGTGCGGTCGGTACAGCCGCACACTGCCTTGGTCTTCGGCGTCTCCTGGAAGCTCGAGCCGACCGTGCTCATCAGGATCTGCTCGACGAGACCGGTGCACGAGCCGCAGGAGCTGGCCGCCTTGGTGTGCTTCTTCACGTCGTCGACGGTGAACAGGCCCTTGTCCTTGATCGCCTTGACGATGGTGCCCTTGCACACGCCGTTGCAGCCGCACACCTCGTCGCTGTCCTGCATGCTGGCTGCGCGGCTCTGGCCCTGCACGCCGGCGTCGCCGATCGCCGATTCGCCGAACATCAGCGTGTCGCGCAGGTCGCTGATGGTGCGGCCCTCGCGCAGCAGCTTGAAGTACCACGCGCCGTCGGCGGTGTCGCCGTACAGGCAGGCGCCGACCAGTTTGTCGTCCTTGATCACCAGCTTCTTGTAGACACCGCCGGCCGGGTCGGACAGCACGATGTCTTCGGTGCCGTCGCCGCCGATGAAGTCGCCGGCGGAAAACAGATCGATGCCGGTGACCTTGAGCTTGGTCGACAGCACCGAGCCCTTGTACTGGCCGATGCCGAGTTGCGCCAGATGGTTGGCGCAGACCTTGGCCTGCTCGAACAGCGGGGCGACCAGGCCGTAGGCGACGCCGCGGTGGCTGACGCACTCGCCGACCGCGTAGATGCGCGGGTCGAACGTTTGCAGCGCGTCGCTGACGACGATGCCGCGGTTGCAGTAGAGGCCGGCCGATTCGGCCAACGTAGCGTTCGGGCGGATGCCGACCGCCATCACCACCAAGTCCGCGGGCGCCTCGCCGCCGTCCCTGAAACGCACCGCGGCGACGCTGCCTGCGCCGTCGTCAACCAGTTCGGCCGTCTGCTTGCCGAGCAGGAAGGCAAGGCCGCGTTCTTCCAGCGACTTCTGCAGCAGCCGGCCGGCGGTCTCGTCGAGCTGGCGCTCCAGCAGCCAGTCGCCCAGGTGCACGACGGTGACGTCCATGCCGCGCAGCTTCAGGCCGTTGGCTGCCTCCAGCCCGAGCAGACCGCCACCGATCACCACTGCGCTCTTCTTCGTTTTCGCCGCCGCGATCATCGCTTCGGTGTCGTAGATGTCGCGGTAGCTGATCACGCCGGCCAGGTCCTTGCCGGGGATCGGCAGGATGAACGGCGTCGAGCCGGTGGCGAGCAGCAGCCGGTCGTAGGGTTCTTCAATTCCGTCGTCGGCGACCACGACGCGGCGCACGCGGTCGATCTGCGTCACCGTCTTGCCCAGGTGCAACTTGATGCCGTTTTCCGCGTACCACGACAGCGGGTTGAGGATGATGTCGTCGAAGGCCTGTTCGCCCGCCAGCACCGGCGAGAGCAGGATGCGGTTGTAGTTGGGGTGGGGCTCGGCGCCGAACACGGTGATTTCGTACAGATCGGGCGCTAGCGTCAGCAGTTCTTCGACGGTGCGGATGCCGGCCATGCCGTTGCCGACCACTACCAGTTTGAGCTTCTTCATGGGTAATTCCTCTTTCAAACTCGTGCAGCTGCCGCAGACCAGCTGCTGCGCCATCTCTGTTTCACCCCGGCAAGACTCGCCCAGCCGAGCAGCGCCAGGCAGGCGAACAGCCACAGCCCGCCGGCGTAGCCGCCGGTTGCCTGTTTGATCGCGCCCAGACTCGCCGCCAGCGCGAAGCCGCCGACGCCGCCGGCCATGCCGATCAGCCCCGTCATCACGCCAATTTCCTGGCCGAAGCGCTGCGGCACCAACTGGAACACCGCGCCGTTGCCGGCGCCGAGGCAGAGCATCGCCAGCACGAACAGCGCCACCGCGCCGGCTGCGCCGCCGACGTTGAAGCCGGCCGCCGCGATCAGGCAGGCGGTGGCGGTGTAGACGACCAGCAGCGAGCGGGTGCCGCCGATGCGGTCGGCGAGCACGCCGCCCAAGGGGCGCATCACCGAGCCTGCGAACACGCAGGCGGCGGTGTAGAGGCCGGCGGTCTTGGCGTCGAAGCCGAACTGGTCGTGGAAGTAGCCGGGCAGGGCGCTGGCGAAGCCGGAGAAGCCGCCGAAAGTGATCGCGTAGAAGAACATGAACAGCCACGCGTCCTTCGCGCCGAGAACCGCCGCGTAGTCGGCCAGGCGCTTCGTCGGCGCGGCGCCCGGTGCGTCCTGCGCGGCTTTCGCGTAGATGGCCAGCGCGATGACGAGCGGAATGCAGGCGAGGCCGAACACGTTCTGCCAGCCGAACAACGCGGCGAGCGCCGGCGCGAACAGGGCGGCGAGCACCGTGCCCGAGTTGCCGGCGCCGGCGATGCCCATCGCGGTGCCCTGGTGCTGTGGCGGGTACCAGCGCGACGCCAAGGGCAGCGCGACCGCGAACGATGCGCCGGCGACGCCGAGGAAGGCGCCGAGCGCCAGCGCGCCGGACAGGCTCGAGAGGCCGACCCGCCACGCGGTCAAGAGCGCCGCGATCACAATGACCTGGCCGATCAGGCCGGCGCGCTTGGCGCCGATGCGGTCGACCAGCACGCCCATCGCGAGGCGCAACAGCGCGCCGGCCAGGATGGGCGTGGCGACCATCAGGCCGCGCTGCTGGGTGGTCAGGCCCAGGTCACCGGCAATCTGCACCTGCAGCGGGCCGAGCAGATACCAGACCATGAAGCTGAGGTCGAAATAGAGAAAGGCCGAAAACAGCGTGGGCTTGTGTCCTGCCTGCCAGAATGAACGGTCCATATTGCATCTCCTCGGAGCCTCGAAAACCTGCTGCGCGGCACGGATGCGTCGTTGGGCAGTGCTTTGTGCGAGCGAATCTTTCATTCGCTCAGCCAGAAGCCTCATGGACACGGAGTCCACTCCGGTTTCTGCGCGCTGTCCGCCTCGCCTGCGTGTCGCTCGCGACGGTTTTCAGAGGCTCCTTCTGGTGCCGGGGCGCGTTGTTGCGTCCCGGCGGCATAGGGCGTGCTCGGCCCAAAATAAAAACGGCGTCCGCTCATGCGTGATCACATGAGGGGACGCCGTTGTCCTTAGTGGGTGACGGCCGCCGTTGGCCATCCCCCCTTGTTTCGTTTGGCCGGTACGCCGTTGCACCGGTCGCTTAGCTATAGGCAAGGAGCGTGCCAGGAGTGGGGCTATCGATAGTGCGACGCCAACAAACGGAGCACGGCTTCCCTGCCGGGCCGGGCGGTCGCAGCTAGCACGGGCGGTGCGGTGATGCGGTGCAGCAATAACAGGGGGCAGATCGGTTGTGCCGAGATGGAACGTTGGCCGAAACAGGCCGTTCGGCCAAGCTTTCGACGCACTGTTACGGTGCATTTTTTGTTGCGACGCACAGGTGTTGTGCGCCGCAATATGGGGGCATCAGGCCAGTTCGAGCGCACGCAGCGCGAAACTATCGGCATAAGCCACCGGGTCGCGGCTGTTCCAGCTTACGCCGTCGATCAACACACACGATCGCTCGTCGTCAGGCACGGCGATGCCGAGTGCCGTCGCCGCCTCGCGGTACAGTGCGGTCTGGTTAATTGCGGCGGCGATGGCCGGTAGGTCGGCCGAACCGCGCAGCAGCCCCCAGCGCCGGTACTGGCTGAGGAACCACAAGCCGTCCGACCGGTACGGATAGTTGACCGCGCCATCATCGAAGAAGCGCAGCGGCGCGCCGGGCAGGCCGTTGCCGCCGAGCAGCCGCGGCAGGATCAGCGAGCGGGCGCGGCCGATGCAGGTGGGGCCGGACAGCCAGCCGGCCGCATCGAAGCGGTGGGTCGGCTCGTCGAGCCAGCGGCAGGCGTCGAGCAGCGTCATCGTCAGCGCTCGGGCGGTGCGCGGATAGCGGGTGACGAAGTCGCGCCGGCAGGCCAGCACCTTCTCCGGGTGGTCGGGCCAGATCGCGCCGCTGGCGACCACCGTTCGGCCAACCCCTTCGGCCTCGGCCACCGCGTGCCACGGCTCGCCGGCGCAGAAGCCGTCGAGCAGACCGGCGGCGAGCGCTTCGCTCATCTGCGGCGGCGGAATCACCACGCTCTTCACGTCGGTGAGCGGGTGGATGCCCTGCGCCGCCAGCCAGTAATACAGCCACATCGCGTGGGTGCCGGTCGGGAAGGTCTGCGCGAACACCAATGGGCGCGGTGCCTCGGCCACCAGCTCGCGCAGCGTGCGGCCGGACGCCAGCTGCCGGGCGAGCCGGTCGGACAGCGTGATCGCCTGGCCGTTGTGGTTGAGCGTCATCAGCACCGCCATCGGCGCCTGCGGACCGCCGAGCCCCAGTTCGACGCCATAGACCAGGCCGTACAGCGCATGGGCGGCGTCGAGTTCGCCGCTGATCAGCTTGTCGCGCACCGCCGCCCACGATGGCTGGCGATGCAGCTCGATCTCGATGCCGTAGCGCTCGCCGAGGCCCAGCCGCTGGGCGACCACCAGCGGGGCGCAGTCGGACAGCGGTACGTAGCCCAGCCGCAGGACGGTCTTCTCCGGAGCATCCGGGATGGAAGGGTTGTGGTCGTGCATCAGGTGTTCCTCGTGCTCAGCCGAGCAGATCGACCATCGCGATCAGCTGGCGCGCCACCTCGGCGATCCGCTCGCCCTGGCGCATCGCCTGGCGGCGCAGCAGCTCGTACGCCTCGGTTTCGGACAGGCCGCGCTTGTCCATCAGCAGCCCCTTGGCGCGGTCGATCAGCTTGCGTTCGGCCAACCTTTGCTCGGCATCGGCCAGGCGTTTCCGGAGCCGCGTCTCTTCCTCGAAGCGCGCCAGCGCCACCTCGATGATCGGCGCGAGCCTGTCGGCGGTGACCTCGTCGACCACATAGGCGGTGACGCCGGCGCCGACCGCGTCGCGGATCGCCTGCGGCTCGCGCTGGTCGGCGAACATCACCACCGGCCGTGGCGCGGCGTGGCCCATCACCGCCAGCTGTTCGAGCGTGTCGCGCGACGGCGATTCGGTGTCGATGATCACCACATCGGGGCGCTGCTCCTCGACCGCGCGCAGCAAGGCGGCCGCGCCGTCGACCTCGGCGATCACCGTGTAGCCGGCGCCGGCCAGCGCATCGCGCAGGGTGCCGATGGGCTTGTCGGTATCGTTGACGAGCAGGATGCGCAGCATGGGGCGGCCGTCGGGTGGGTTGATGGGGGTCTGCGCCGGGCCAGTGGGCCAGGGCAACAGCGTTGCCTTAATCTAAGCAAGTTATGTGCCGGGCCGATCGGGCGGGCTGGAGCGAGGTGCGAAGGCGGGCCGCTGTCTCGCTGCGAAGACAGACTGGCGATCCCCGCCGAACTGGGCTTTGTTTATCACATCAAGGGTTTATCGCATCGGGGTCGGCCCGCCTGCGGCGGGAGTGGCCCGCGCCATGGGGAATCGACGATGAACTACCGCAAGCTTGGCCACACCGACCTCGACGTCGCGCCGCTCGCCTTCGGCGGCAATGTGTTCGGCTGGACCTTGGACGAGGCCGCCTCGTTTCGCATGCTCGACGAGTTGGCCGAAAAGGGCCTCAACTTCATCGACACCGCCGACGTCTACTCGCGCTGGGTGCCGGGCAACCGCGGCGGCGAGTCCGAAACCATCATCGGCCGCTGGTTCAAACAGAGCGGCAAGCGCGAGCAGGTGGTGCTGGCCACCAAGGTCGGCTACGAGTTGGGCATCGACCAGAAGGGCCTGTCGCGTGCCTATATCCTGTCGGCGGTCGAGGCCTCGCTCGCACGGCTGCAGACCGACTATATCGATCTCTACCAGGCCCATATCGACGACCCGGTTACGCCGCAGGAGGAAACGCTGGCGGCCTTCGACCAGCTGCTGCGCGAGGGCAAGGTGCGCGCGATCGGCGCTTCCAATCACAATGCTGCCCGCCTGGCGAAGGCGCTGGCGATCAGCGCGGAGCAGGGGCTGGCGAGTTATGCCACGCTGCAGCCGCTCTACAACCTGTACGACCGCGTCGAGTTCGAACAGCCGCTGATGCCGCTGTGCCGGCAGCATGGCATAGCGGTGATCACCTATTTCTCGCTGGCCAGCGGTTTTCTGACCGGCAAGTACCGCCGTCAGGAAGACCTGGCCGGCCATGCGCGCGGCGGCACGGTCGGCAAATACCTGACCGATCGCGGCCTGCGCATCCTCGCCGCGCTCGACGAGGTGGCCAAGGCGCACGACAGCACTCCGGCCAGCGTTGCGCTGGCCTGGCTGATGGCCCGGCCGACGGTGGCGGCGCCGATCGTCAGCGCGACGTCCTCGGCGCAGCTAGAGGCGCTGCTGGCGGCCATCGATCTGCGCCTGACTGCCGCCGATCAAGCCGCGCTCGACGAGGCCAGCGCCTGAATCGAGCCGACGCGACGGACGGGCGCATTGATCGATATCAATGTAAGTAGTAAAATTACCTTCCTGTCTTTCGCGTCATTGCCCTTCTCCTAAGCAAACTCCCTTCGTTATTCACTTTTCGGTACGTAATGCCGAAATTGCTGCGTCTTGATGGCTATGCATTGAGGCGTTTCGAGATGGTGTTAACGTTGTGTAGTAGTAATACTACATTTCTTAACCGTGCCAGGAGTGGGGCGGCTGTGTGTGCATCGCTGTGTGTGCGAAAGGCGGGGGTCCACCAGCTTCTATAAAGGGTGAAACAGCCGGCATTGCGCCAAGGCTGAGGCATCCGGCATGGGGGTTGGCACCGAGCGAGGTCGATGCGGGCCGTGCCATGCCCTGGGGGACGACCAGGCAAAACCGTTACCGGGGGGGAGCGGCCGGCGCGGCCCCAGCCTGCTTTCCGAATAACACCGAACAAGACGGCGCGGTCCGGCTGTGGGGCGCGCCAGCTAAAAACCGATTCACGGTCTCGCGAACGAAGGGATCGCCCGGGCGAAATGACGCGAAAAAGCGGAATGGACTTGTCGAACAGATCCGCATGTTGAGTGGCATTTCAACGCAGTTTCCCCCGAGTGCAATAGATCGTGATCAGGTTCTAAGGAGTCGCAATGTCCACTCATGATCGTGACGGCGCTGTGCACGCGGGCGATGCGCCCGCGATGCCGACGCGGCGTCGCTTGTTGATAGGCGTGGGGTTGGCCGCAGGCTCGCTGGCCCTGTCCGGCAGCTGGGGGCGCAGCGCGCTGGCGCAGAGCGCCGCCGGTGCCGAGACCGCGCAAAGCGCCAATTTCCTGACCCTGTCCCATCTGCTTACCGGCCGCGCGCAGCTCGATGCCCGCCAGGGCGAGCGCCTCTTTGCGGCGCTGTCGGCCAGCGACAAGAACTTTGCCGCCCAGGTGACGGCGCTGGCCGACTTCGCCCGGCAGGGCAGCTTCAGCGATGTCGAGAAGCTGGCCTCGGTGCTCGACGCGCAGCGCCCGGAGCTTGCCAAGACGCTGCGTCGTATCGTGGCGGCCTGGTACACCGGCGTAGTCGGTGACGGGCCGAATGCCAGGGCGGTGATCGCCTATGCCGACGCGTTGATGTTCCAGCCGGTGAAGGACGTGCTGATGCCGCCCACCTATTGCCAAGCCGCGCCCAACTACTGGGTCGCCAAACCCCCGATGGCCTGAGGTCTTCCATGAGTGACAATCTTTCCGCCGACGTCGTCGTGATCGGCTCCGGCGTGGCTGGCGCGCTGGTCGCCTCTGAGCTGGCTGCCGCCGGCGCCTCGGTGCTGATGCTCGAAGCCGGCCCGCGCCTGGAGCGCTGGCGCATCGTCGAGAACTTCCGCAACCAGGCCGACAAGGACGACTTCCAGCGCCCCTATCCGGCGGCCAAGCACGCGCCGCATCCGGAATACGCGCCGGACAACGACTACCTGATCCTGAAGGGCCCGGACGCCAAGTCCTACGCCTCGCAATACCTGCGCGTGGTCGGCGGCACCACCTGGCACTGGGCCGCGTCGGCCTGGCGCTTCCTGCCGAACGATTTCACGATGAAGTCGACCTATGGCGTCGGCCGCGACTGGGGCATCGGCTACGACGAGCTGGAGCCGTACTACTACCGCGCCGAGGTCGAGCTGGGCGTGTCCGGCCCGAACGACGGCACCGACCTGGGTTCGCCGCGTCGCCAGCCTTACCCGATGGACCACCTGCTATTGTCGTACAACGACCAGCGCTTCTACGACGTGCTTAACGCTAACGGCTTCAAGCTGGTGTCCGAGCCGGTGGCGCGCAACAGCCGCCCCTACGACCAGCGCCCGACCTGTTGCGGCAACAACAACTGCATGCCGATCTGCCCGATCGCCGCGATGTACAGCGGCATCATCCACGTCGACAAGGCCGAGCGCGCCGGCACCAAGCTGTTGACCAACGCGGTGGTGTACCGGTTGGAGGTGGACGCGCAGGACCGCATCGTCGCCGCCCACTACAAGGACCCGGACGGCAACTCGCACCGCGTCACCGGCAAGTACTTCGTGCTGGCCGCCAATGCGCTGGAATCGGTGAAGATCCTGCTGATGTCGGCGACCGACAAGTGGAAGAACGGCCTGGCGAATAGCTCGGACCAGGTTGGCCGAAACCTGATGGACCATCCTGGCACCGGCGTGACCTTCCTCGCCGACGAGCCGCTGTGGCCGGGCCGTGGGCCGATGGAGATGACCTCGATCGTCGACCACCGCGACGGCGAATTCCGCCGCGAATGGGCGTCGAAGAAGCTGCACCTGAACAACCAGGTGCAGACCCGCCACGCCACACTGAAGGCGCTGTCCATGGGCCTGACCGGCAAGGCGCTGGACGACGAAATCCGCTACCGCAGCGCACACACCGTCAACATCAACAGCTTCCATGACATCCTGCCCGAGCCGGACAACCGCATGCGCCTGTCCGACCAGAAGGATGCGCTGGGCCTGCCGCGCCCGGAGATCACCTACCAGATCGGCGACTACACCAAGAAGAGCGCGGTGCATACGCACGAGGCCTACGCCAAGATCGCCGAGTTGTTCGGCTGCCGCGAAATCGAGTTCAGCGACAGCTTCGCGCCGAACAACCACCTGATGGGCTCGGTGATCATGGGCGCCGACCCGCGCGACTCGGTGGTGGACGGCCAGTGCCGCGCGCACGACCACGCCAACCTGTACATGGCGACCAGCGGCGTGATGGCGTCGGCCGGCAGCGTCAACTGCACGCTGACCATCGCCGCGTTGTCGCTGCGCATCGCCGACACCCTGAAACAGGCCTTGGGCAAAGCGTCCTGAGTTGAGCGGAGACCAAGACCTCATGAAATTCCATCCCCTGATCCGTCGCGCCGGCGCATTCGGCCTCGCCGCGGCGCTGTATGCCACGGTCGCGCATGCCGACGCCGACACCGACCTCGTCAAGCGCGGCGAGTATCTGGCGCGCGCCGCCGACTGCGTGGCCTGCCACACCGCGCCAGGCGGCAAGCCGTACGCCGGCGGCTACGGCATCGAGTCGCCGTTGGGCACCATCTACTCGACCAATATCACCCCGTCGAAGCAGGGCGGTATCGGCGGCTACAGCGAGGCGCAGTTCGACGCCGCGCTGCGCCACGGCATTCGCGCCGACGGCGCCCACCTGTACCCGGCGATGCCGTACACCAGCTACGCCAAGCTGGCGCCGGACGACGTGAGCGCGCTGTACCAGTACTTCATGCACGGCGTGGAACCGGTGGACGGTGCGGCCAAGGCCACCGAGCTGCCGTTCCCGTTCAGCGTGCGCCTGGCGATGGCCGGCTGGAACCTGCTGTTCCTCGACAAGGCGCCGTTCCAGCCCGACCCGGCCAAGAGCGAGGAGTGGAACCGCGGCGCTTACTTAGTCGAGGCGCTGGAGCACTGCTCGTCCTGCCACACCCCGCGTAACGCGCTGATGGCCGAAAGCACCAGCCAGGCTTACGCCGGCGGCGCGCTGGGCGCCTGGTACGCGCCGAACATCACGTCCGATCCGGTCAGCGGGCTGGGCGACTGGAGCGAGGCCGAGGTGGTTCAGTACCTGAAGACCGGTCGGGTGGTCGGCAAGGCGCAGGCGGCCGGGCCGATGGCCGAGGCGGTCGAGCACAGCTTGCAGCATCTTAGCGATGCCGATCTGAAGGCGATCGCGGTGTATGTGAAGGGCCTGCCGGAGATCCGCGACGCGCGCGACCAGCAGCCGGGCCACTCCTTCGGGAAAGCCCACAGCGATGAGGCGACCTTGCGCGGTGTCGCCGGCGTGTCGGCCAGCAACAGCGCCGCCGGTGCCGAGCTGTTCAGCGCGGTGTGCGCCAGCTGTCACCAACCGACCGGCAGCGGCACCCGCGACCAGTACTACCCGTCGTTGAGCCATAACACCACGCTGGGTCGCGGCGACGCGCGCAACCTGGTCGCGGTGATCCTGCACGGCGTGGTGCGCCGCGCCGACGGCAAGGACGTGTTCATGCCGGGCTTCGGCGCCGACAGCCTGGTGAATCCGTTGAGCGATGCGCAGATCGCCGACGTCGCCAACTACACGCTGCAGCACTACGGCAATCCGGAGTTGAAGGTCAGCGCGCAAGACGTGGCGCTGGCGCGGCAGGGTGGCGAGCCGCCGCTATTGGCCAAGCTGCCCGGCCTGCTGCCGTGGCTGGTCGGTGCGGTGGTGGTGATCATCGGCCTGATTGCCTGGCTGATCGGCCGGCGCCGCAAGGGCTGAATGCGTTTGTCAGGCAAGACAATGCCGCTCCCTCGGGAGCGGCATTTTTTATCAGCTGCGTTCGGCCAAGGTTGGCCGAACGGGCTCAGCCCTGCGTCAGCGAGCGGGCTGCCTCGTCGATCAGCGCCGCGACTTCCTCTGCATGCGAGGCGAGCGAGGCGTGGCTAGCGTTGAGCGACAGGATCTTGCGCGCTTTGATGCGTTCGGCCATCCAGCGCTCGGCCTCGGGTGGAATCATCTGGTCCTGTTCCGACACCTGATACCAGCTCGGCTTGGTCTTCCAGGCCGGCGGGCCGGCCACGTCGCTGAAGCAGCGTCCGGCGATCGGTTTTTGCGTCACCGCCATCACCAGCGCCTCGGTCTCGTCCAGGTCGCCGGCGAAGCTCTCGCGGAACGCCTCCGGCGCCAGCCACAGGAAGCCGTCGGCATCCGGCACGATATGGCTGGCGCCGGCCGGTGGCGCCTGGCGGGCGAAGATGCCGCCCAGGCTGTCGCCCTCGTCGGGCGCAAACGCGGCGATGTAGACCAGCCCGACCACGTTGGGCGCATGCGCCGCGCCGGTGATCACCGCGCCGCCGTAGGAATGGCCGACCAGCAGGGTGGGGCCGCCTTGCGCCAGCGCGAGCTTGGTGGTGCGCTCGACGTCGTCGGCGAGACTGGTGAGCGGGTTCTGCACCGCGGCCACCTTATAGCCCTTGGCGTGCAGCAAGGGGATGACGTGACGCCAGTGCGAGGCATCGCCCCAGGCGCCGTGAACCAGCAGGATATTGGGCTTGCTCATGCTCGTGCTCCTTTCATCAGTGGCGGGGCGGGTCGTCGCCCCGAAAACGGCGCTAGCGCACCAGATCGATCAGCAGGTGTAGCAACCCGGCAACCAGCGCCAGTGCCACCACGCCGGCCAGCCACAGGCCGACGAACCAGCGCCATTGTCCGGGCTTGGCGGTCTTGTCCATGGCGGTCTCCTCAGTGATAGCCGGTGTCGCCGGCGCGCACCTTGCCGCGGAACACCCAGTAGCCCAGTGCGGTATAGGCCAGGATGATCGGGATGATCACTAGCGCGCCGACCAGGGCAAAGGCCTGGCTGCTATGCGGCGCAGCGGCCTGCCACAGCGTCACCGACGGTGGGATCAGATGCGGCCAGATGCTGATCAGGAAGCCGGCATAGCCGAGCGCGGCGATCGCCAGCGCCAGGAAATACGGCGCCTGCTCGCGGCGGCGCGCCACCGCACGGAAGATGCCCCACGCGCACAGCAGCACCGCCACCGGCACCGGCAGCAGATAGAACAGATTGGGCAGGTCGAACCAGCGCGCGGCGATGGCCGGGTCGATCAGCGGCGTCCACAGGCTGACCACGGCGATCATCAACAGCAACAGCGCGGTGAGCGGGCGCATCAGCGCGAACATCTTGCGCTGCAGCTCGCCCTCGGTCTTGATGATCAGCCAGCCGCAGCCGAGCACCGCATAGGTGAACAGCAGACCGAGGCCGGTGAACAGGCTGAACGCGTTCAGCCAGTCGAAACCGCCGCCGGCGAACTCGCGGTTCACCACCGGGATGCCCTGGATATAGGCGCCCAGCGCCACACCCTGGAAGAAGGTGGCGGTGGCCGAGCCGGCGATGAAGGCCAGGTCCCACAGGTGGCGGGTGCGGTTGGCCTTGGCGCGGATCTCGAAGGCGACCCCGCGGAAGATCAGCCCGACCAGCATCAGCGTCAGCGGCAGGTATAGCGCCGACAGCACTGCGCTGTACACCACCGGAAAGGCGGCGAACAGGCCGGCGCCGCCCAGCACCAGCCAGGTCTCGTTGCCGTCCCATACCGGGGCGACGGTGTTCATCATCACATCGCGTTCCTGCTCCGCCGGGAAGAACGGAAACAGCAGGCCGATGCCCAGGTCGAAGCCGTCCAGCATCACGTAGACGAATACGCCCAGCGCGATGATGCCGGCCCAAATCAGCGACAGATCAAGCATGGCCGCTCTCCTCGGAAGGGGTGGAATCGATGGCTTCGTCCGCGCCGGACAGCGGGCGGCGGCCGGAATAGGTGGCCATGGCGCCGATGGCCTCGCGCTCGCCTGCCGGCGTGTGTTCGACCAGGCTCGGCCCCTTGCGCAGCAGTTTCAGCAGGTAATAGACGCCGGTGCCGAACACCAGGAAGTACACCACCACGAAGATCAGCAGCGACACGCCGACCTGCTGGCGGCTGATCGGCGAGGCGGCCTGGGCGGTGCGCAGCAGGCCGTACACCACCCAGGGCTGGCGCCCCGCCTCGGTGGTGACCCAGCCGGCCAACAGGGCGACGAAGCCCGCCGGGCTCATCAGCACGCAGGCCCGCTGGAACCAGCGCGCCTCGTACAGCCGCCCGCCGCGGCGCAGCAACAGCGACGCCAGGCCCAGCGCGATCATCAGCAGGCCCAGGCCCACCATGATGCGGAAGCTCCAGAACACCACCAGCGAGTTGGGGCGGTCCTCGGGTGCGAAGCTTTTCAGCCCGCGGATTTCGCCGTCCCAGCTGTGGGTGAGGATCAGGCTGCCCAGGTGCGGCACCGACACCGCGTACTTGGTCTCTTCGGCCTGCATGTCGGGGATGCCGAACAGGTTGAGCGCAGTGCCGCCCTGTTCGGTTTCCCACAGCCCCTCGATGGCGGCGATCTTGGCCGGCTGGTGCTTGAGCGTGTTGATGCCGTGGGCGTCGCCGACCATCGCCTGCAGCGGCGCCAGCACCAGCAGCATGCCGAGCGCCATCGAGAACGAGGTCTTGATCGCCGCATCGCGGCGGCCTTGCAGCAGATGCCAGCCGGCGGTGCCCGCCACCAGCAGCGAGGTGCACAGGAAGGCCGACAGCGCCATGTGCGCCAGCCGGTACGGGAAGGACGGGTTGAAGACGATGGCGAACCAGTCGGTGGGCACTACCCGGCCATCGACGATGGCGTAGCCGGTGGGGGTCTGCATCCAGCTATTGGACGACAGGATCCAGAACATCGAGATCAGCGTGCCGACCGCCACCATCACCGTGGCGGCGAAGTGGCCGCGCCGGCTGACCTTGTCCCAGCCGAACAGCATGATGCCGAGGAAGCCCGCCTCGAGGAAGAACGCGGTCAGCACCTCGTAGGCGAGCAGCGGGCCGGTGATGCTGCCGGCGAAGTTGGAGAAGGCGCTCCAGTTGGTGCCGAACTGGTAGCTCATCACCACCCCGGATACCACGCCCATGCCGAAGCCCACCGCGAACACGCGCGACCAGAAGCGGCACAGATCGAGATAGACCTGCCGGCCGGTCTTCAGCCACAGGCCCTCCAGCACGGCGATGAAGCTGGCAAGACCGATGCTCAACGCCGGGAACACGATGTGGAACGATACGGTGAAGGCGAACTGGATGCGGGCCAGATCGACGGCGCTCAGTACGGACATGGCGTGCTCCTGGCGGTGGCGGCGTGCGGAACGCCTCCGGTCAGTGTAGGCGGCGCGTGCCGCGCTTGCCGGCGGGCCGAGGAAGAGGGAGGGAAAGTCACGATACGGCTCGGGTGAGTGGGAATGACAGCAGTGTGGACGCGTGGCCTGATCGGTAACAGAATCAGAAAAATGAAATTTTTGCGTATCAGATGAGGGCGGGATGAAGCGCTACGAGGAACTGGCCGAGCTGTTGGCCGCCGACATCCGCAGCGGCCGACTGGCGCCCGGCACCCGGCTGCCGTCGATCCGCACCGTGACCGCCCAGTACGGCGTGAGCCCGGCCACCGCGTTCCAGGCCTATTACCGGCTGGAGGAGCGCGGCCTGGTGCGGGCGCGCGAGCGCTCCGGCTACTTCGTGGCCGGCACCGGACTTACCCACCCGCCCGAGCCGGCGGCCAGCGCCGCGCCGCGCATCTCCAGCGCGGTCGACATCAGCGAGCTGGTGTTCTCGGTGCTGGAGTCGGCGCAGGACCGCAGCTTGCTACCGTTCGGCTCGGCCTTCGCCTCGCCGCTGCTGTTTCCGCTACCGCGCCTGGCCAAGGCGCTGGCGTCGACCGCCCGCTTCATCGACCCCTGGGACACGGTGGCCAGCCTGCCGCCGGGTAACGCGGCGCTGCGCCAGCAGATCGCGCTGCGCTATCTGGGCATGGGTATGCCGCAGCCGGCCGAATCGCTGATCGTCACCAACGGCGCGCTGGAGGCGCTGAACCTGTGCCTGTCCGCGGTGGCGCGGCCGGGCGACTTGATCGCCATCGAGTCGCCGGGTTTCTATGCCGCCTCGCAGGCGCTGGAGCGATTGGGCATGAAGGCGATCGAGATCCCGGTGCGGCCGAAGGAGGGCATCGACCTCGCGGCGTTGGCCGAAGCGCTGGAGCGCCACCCGATCCGCGCCTGCTGGTTCATGACCACCTTCCAGAACCCGATGGGCACCACGATGGAGGAGGGCAAGAAGCGCGAGCTGGTGGCGCTCTTGGCGCGTCACGAGGTGCCGCTGATCGAGGACGACGTGTACGGCGAGCTGTACTTCGGCCAACGTTACCCCCTGCCGGCCAAGGCCTTCGACACCAAGGGCCTGGTGATGCACTGCAGCTCGTTCTCGAAGACGCTGGCGCCGGGCTACCGGATCGGCTGGGTGGCGCCGGGGCGCTTCGGCCGGCGCATCGAGCAACTGAAGCTGATGACCACGCTGTCGGCCAGCGTGCCGGCCCAGGTGGCGCTGGCCGACTACCTGCACAGCGGCGGCTACGACAAGCACCTGCGCAAACTGCGCCACGCGCTGGAGGGCCAGCTGCAGTGCATGAACGAGGCGCTGGCGCGGCATTTCCCGGCCGACATCCGCGTGTCGCGCCCGGCCGGGGGCTACTTTCTATGGGTGGCGTTTCGCGAGGGTTTCGACACGCTGGCGCTGCACCGCGCGGCGGCCGAGCAGGGCATTAGTCTCGCGCCCGGGCCGATCTTCTCGCCGAGCCGGCAGTTCCGCCACTGCATCCGCCTCAACTACGGCGCGCCGTGGAGCGAGTCGGCCGAACAGGGCATGGCCCGGCTCGGCGAGCTCGCGCGGGCGCTGGGCTAGCGCGCCAGCACCACCGGGTTGCCGGCCAGTTCCTCGTCGCCGACCACCCGGCACAGCTCCAGCCCCGGTTGGGCATAGCGCTGTAGATGCCGCGCGTACAGCAGGCCGGCGATGCGGCTCTTGACCGGTACCACGCGGTTGGCCAGCGGGTCGACCAGCTCGGCCACGGTATCGCCGGCCTCGACCCAGTCGCCGACCTCGCAGGTGTAGACGATCAGCCCGGCCTGCGGCGCGGTGATGCTGATCATGCCCTCCCAGTAGCGTGGCGCGGCGACCGGCGCCGGCAACGGCGGCGCCTCGCCTTCCAGGTGGCCGCGCCGCTGCAGAAAGGCGTAGATCGCCAGCGCGTCGCGGATCGCCTGGGCGTGCTTCAGGTCGCGTTGGCCGCGCAGCTCGACGGTGGCCGACACGCAGCCGAGCGGCACCGGGCGCTCGCTGCCGAACTCGCGGGCCAGCCGCCACCAGGCCTGGCCGCAGGACTCCTCGAAGGTGGTGCCGCCGTGGCCTCGGCCGAGCACGGTGAGCGCCACGCCCAGATCGCGAGCCAGCGGTTCGAAGTCCGACCAGAACGGCTCGTCGGTATAAAGATGCAGCACCGCCTCGCGGTCGCAGTGCAGGTCGAGCACCAGGTCGCTGTCCAGCGCCAGCGTACTGAGGGTGTGCCGCAGCGAGGCCAGTTCGGTGGCCGGCGCCTGTTCGGCCAAGCTTTGGCGGATCGCCGCGCGCACCACGGCGCGGTTGGCGGTCGGGTCCGGGCCCAGTTGAGGGGCGACCGCATCGCGGATCTGCACGAAAAAGTCGGGGAACTGGCGGTTGAAGTTGTCGCCGCTGGCGAGATGGAAACGGCCGGACGGCTCGTGCAGCACGTTCTGCGCCAGGCCGATCGGGTTGGCGCACGGCACCAGCACGATTTCGCCGCGAATGGCGCCGGCGGCCTCGGCCTGGTCGAGCAGCTGGCGCAGATGGTGCAGCACCAGCATGCCCGGCAGCTCGTCGGCGTGCAGGCTGGCCTGCAGATAGGCCTTGGGGCCGCTGCCCTCGCGGCCGTAGTGCAGGCTGAGAAGGTGGCGCTGGCTGCCGAGGCTGGCGCAGAGCAAGGGGTGAGAGCGGGTATGGCTAGGCACATCGTTCCCTTCATAAAAAGAGGGTTCTGCCACGTGCGGGGCGAAAACCCGCGATAGCGTTCGCATTGATCGGGCCTGGTGCGTCATTCGTGGCGGGAAAGCGCCGCGTGCGCTACCGGGGCGGCGCCGCAGCGGGGTGCGGTATCCTGTCGGACACTTGACAGCCTGCCGGGGCGGCGGCTCCAATCGAAGCCTTCTCACCCCGCCTTAGCAAAGCGACACGCCGTAGCCGAATGGACAAGAACGCAACTCTCGACCGGATCGACCTGAAAATTCTCGCCGCCCTGCAGCAGGACGGCCGCATTCCGTTCCAGCGCCTGTCGGAGCTGGTGAACCTGACGCCGAGGCCGTGCCTGGAGCGGGTGCGACGGCTGGAGAAGGCCGGCATCATCAAGGGCTATACCGCCATCGTCGCGCTGCCCGAGCCACGTCACGCGGTGGTGGTGCTGGCGCAGGTGGCACTGGCCGACCATGCGATCTCGCAGCAGGCGTTCACGAAGGAGTTGCTCAATACCCCGGCGGTGCTCGACTGCTGGCTGGTCAGCGGCACTTACGATTTCCTGATCCGCATCGGCTGCAAGGACATGAACCAGTACCGCGAGTTGGCCGAACAGTGGCTCAGCAGCACGGCGTTCAAGATCGACAAGATCATCACCACCACCGAGCTGCAGCAGCTCAAGCGCGACGCCGAGGCGGTCTGAGCCGCTGACAAAACCCCTGCGGCGGCGTTGCGCCTCCTTGCCGTACTACTTGTACTGTCTGCGTCGGCGCGCCTTGTCGCAGACGCTGCACTGATTTTTGTCAGCGGCTCAGGACTGACGCGGGCGCAGGAAGGCCAGCCAGCGCCGCTCGGCGCCGCGGAACAAGCCCAGTAGCGCGAAGGTGCAGACCAGATACAGCGCCGCCGCCATCAGGAACGGGAAGAACGGCGAGTAGGTGTCGGCATACAGCGTGCGCGCCACCCCGGTCATGTCCATCAGCGTCACCGTCGACGACAAGGCGGTGGCGTGCAGTAGGAACACCATCTCGTTGCTGAACACCGGGATCACCCGGCGCAGTGCGCCCGGCAACACGATGCGGCGGATGGTGGTCCAGCGCGACATGCCGTAGGCCTCGGCGGCGGCGATTTCCTCTTTCGGATACTGCGCGAACGCGCCGGCCAGGATTTCCAGCGCATAGGCGGCGGTGTTGAGCACATAGGCGAGCACCGCGCAGAAGCCGGCATCGCGGAACAGCAGCCAGAAGGCATTGCCGTCCTGCCAGCCGTTGCTGACGATGTCGAACTGCGACAGCCCGTAGTAGATCAGCATCAGCTGCAGGAATAGCGGCGTGCCGCGAAAGAAGTAACTGAAGGTGCCGATCGCCCAGCCGACCGGTTTCGGGCCGTACACCTTCAGTAGCGCCAGCACTACCGCCAGCGACATGCCGATCGCGCCGGCGTACAGGAACAGCTTGGCGGTCACCGCGAGACCGGTCCATTGGGTGCCGTCGGTCCACAGGAAGGACGGCAGCGCCTTGATCACATCGTCCATCAACATCGTCATTCCCTCAGTAGCTGTAGCGGCGCCCCAGCCAGCGCATCGCGCCGCCGGAGGTGGCGGTGATCGCCAGGTAGATCAGGCACACCACGAAATAGAACAGGAACGGTTTCTGCGTGGCGCGGCCGGCCTGTTCGGCCAACCAGGCCATGTCCTCCAAGCCGATCAGCGATACCAGCGCCGCCGACTTGAGCAGCGCCAGCCAGTTGTTGTTGATGCCCGGCAGGGCGTAGCGCAGCATCTGCGGGAACAGGATCGAGCGGAATACCCGCCACGGCGTCATGCCGTAGGCGACGCCGGCTTCGAGCTGGCCCTTGGGTACCGCGAGGAAGGCGCTGCGGAAGGTCTCGGTGAAATAGGCGCCGTAGATGAAGCCGATGGTCAGCACGCCGGCGACGAACTTGTTGAATTCGACGGTGGGCAGGTCGAGCGCGGTGAGCACCAGGTTGAACAGCTTCTCGCCGCCGAAGAACAGCAGCAGCATCATCACCAGTTCCGGGATGCCGCGGATCACCGTGGTGTAGGTGACCGACACGGCGCGCAGCCAGGACGGGCCGAACAGCTTGATCGATGCGTTGGTCAACCCGAATAGCAGCGCCAGCGCCAGCGAGGCCAGCGCGACGCGCAGGCTCAATAGGGCGCCGCCGAGAATCAGCGGCAGATAGGAGGACACCATGTGGATTGCCTCTTTGGAGAGCGGCTAACGGAACCCTGCGGGCGTTGTTGCCTACTGGTACTGCCTGCGGCCGGGTGCCTGACCGGGGCCGCTTCGCCGGGTTCTGTTAGCCGCTCTTGAGCTTGGCCGAACGAGGGAGCAGGGCCGCCGCGCGGGCGGCCCTGTCGTCGGCTCAGTTGTAGATATCGAAGGCGAAATACTTCTTCTGGATCTTGTCGTAGGTGCCGTTAGCGCGGATGTTGGCAATCGCCTTGTTGATCGCGGCCTTCAGTTCCGGGTCGTTCTTGCGCAGCGCGATCGCGGCCGGGGTGGCGTTGCCGCCGAGCTTGGCGCCGGCGAAGGCGAAGTTCTTGCCCTTGTCGGTGCGCAGGAAGCTGGTCTCGGCCTGGATGTTGTCCTGCAGTGCCGCGTCGATGCGGCCCGAGGCCAGGTCCAGATAGACATTGTCCTGGTTGGCGTAGGTGACGATCTTCACGCCCTTGCCGCCCCAGTTGGCCTTGGCATAGGTCTCGTGGATCGAACCTGACTGCACGCCGATGGTCTTGCCGGCGAGCGAGGCGGCGGTCGGCTGCAGCGGGCTGCCCTTGCGGGCGACCAGGCGTGGCGACGAGGCATAGTATTTGTCGGAGAAGTCGACCTGTTTCAGCCGCTCCGGCGTGACGTTCAGCGAGGCGATCACCGCGTCGTACTTATTGGCGTTGAGCGCGGCGATCATGCTGTCGAACGGCTGCTTCACGAACACGCAGCGCGCCTTCAGATCGGCACAGATCGCCTTGGCGATATCCGGGTCGAAGCCGGTGATCTCGCCGTTGGGCGACAGCACGTCGAACGGCGGGTAGCCACCGTCGACCCCCCAGCGGATTTCCTTGATCTCTTTGGCGAACGACGGGGCGGCGGCAACGGCCAGCAGGCCGGCCAGGCATAGCGTGGTGAACTTGGTGTTCATCTCTGGTTTCTCCTTTGTTGTTCTCGATCCAGCATTGCTGCAATAAATGCCTTGCGAGCGGGCCGGGATCGGCCCGCGCCGCAGGATGGTTCGCCAGCGTTTTAGAAGCGCAGCGACATGCAGGTCAGCCCGCCGTCCATCTTGCGGATTTCGCTGGTGTCGGTCTCGATGATCGGCAGGCCCAGCGTCTTCAGTTTCTTCAGCGTGTCCGGGTAGCCGGTCGGGGTGATCAGCGTGTCGTTGATCCACAGCGTGTTGCCGGCGTATTCCTCTTCCGGGTTCAGCACGATCTGGTTGAAGCCCTTGAACACCGGGTTGTCGACGCTGCCTTCGGACAGGATCAGCGTGTTTCGGCCAACGTAGTTGACGATGGACTTCAGGTGCAGGCCGGCGCCGACTTCCACCGCGCTGACGGTGTAGCCGAACTTCTCCACCGCGGCGGCGAATTCACGTACGCCCGCCTCGTTGGTGCGGCTGGTCAGGCCGACGAAGAAGCGCTTGTCGACCATCAGCACGTCGCCGCCGTCCATGTGGGCGCCTTCGCCCATCCATACCGCGTGGCGGAAGCGCGAGATCACCGGGGCGATGCTGTCGACCTCGCCGCGGCGCGACGGCGCGCCCGGGTTGGTGATCACTGCCAGTTCCGGCATCAGCACCGCGGTGTCCTCGACGAAGTGCGCATCCGGGTAATCCGGCGCTGCCGGCAGCGTGGTCACGGTCAGGCCCAGCGACAACAGGATGTCCACATAGTCGCGGAACTGGGCGCGGGTCAGCGCGGCATCCGGGGCGCCGGCATTGGCGGTGGTCAGGCCGCTGGCGACGGTGTCGGCGGGGATGCGGGTGATGGCATGGGTAAAGTACATACGACGAACACTCCCGTTTCAGGCACTGCGAACAATGGGTCAAGGGCGGGGCAGGAGGCGCTGCTGCGGCCGGGGCCGCGCTGTCCTGCGCCGTTCTGCAAATCATTCTAGGGAGGCGTGCAGCGCGGCATTTGTCGTATGAAGCTTGCGTGACAGCCGGTTACGGCTGAAATCGGCCAGGCGGACAGCGCAAATCGGTCACGACCCAGGCGGGGCGGGGCCGGCAGCGGCGGACGGTGGTGTGCTGGACAGCCGAAGGCGCAAACCCGGCGTCGTCGGGCGCGGCGCTGCCACAGACAGGAGCGGGGATAAGCTGGCAGGACAGAGGAGGGCGTTGTTGCCGCCGGCGCTCAGTCGTCCGACGGCTGGCTCAGGCCGTGCTCGCGTATCCAGTCGAGGAACAGCCGTGCCGGGCCGGACAGGCTGACCTTGCGGTGGTAGGCGAGGGTGATGGTGCGGTGCTGTTCGTATTGCTGCAGCGGCAGCCGCGCCAGCCCAGGTGTGATCATCACCAGCGGCAGCGCGCTCCAGCCCAGCCCCACCTCGGTCAGCATGCGCAGCGCCTCCAGATAGTTGGACGGCTGACGCACGTCGAGCGCCAGCTGCTGCTCGCCGAACAGGTTCTCGATCAGCCGCCGGCAGCGGGTGCTCGCGCCGGGCAGCAGTGCCGGATACAGCGTCAGGTCGCGCAGCGTGATATCGGCCTGGAAGGCCAGCACGTGCTGGGCCGACACCGCGAAGCACAGGCGCTCGTTCAGCACCGGGATGTACTCCAGCGCCTGCTCGTGCAGCGGCGGCTCGGACATGAAGCCCAGCTCCAGCTCGCCGTCGCACAGCAGGCGGTGCGATTCGGCCGAGGTCTTGAAGTCGACCTCCAGGTCGATGCCCGGGTAGCTGCGCGCGAACTCGGCCAGCAGCGGCTTCAGGTAATACAAGCCGATATGCTGGGTGGTGGCGATATAGAGCCGGCCGGTCTGCGCCGGCTGCAGCGCCTTGAGCGCGTCACCGGCCTGGTCGGCCTCGTTGAGGATGCGCAGCGCAAACGGCAGGAAGGTGCGGCCCGCCTCGGTCAGCACGGTGCGCCGGCCGATGCGGTCGAACAGCTGCACCCGCAGGCTGTCCTCCAGGCCGGCGATGCGCTTGCTCAGGCCCGGCTGGGTCAGGTGCAGCTGATCGGCCGCGCGCGAGAACGATGATTCGCGAGCCGCGCAGACGAAGGCGCGCAGGGCGGGGATGTTCACTATCCATTCCAACTTGTTATGGTTTCTACAAACAAATCCAATTATTGGTTTGGATTGGGCTGTCGCTACTATAGCAGTCCCACCACCACCCACCCGTACCTGAGCCATGGGACAACTGCAAATTCCTTGGGAAGACGAACTCGTGCAACTCAACGCCCCGGCCCCGCAACTGGCCCGCGCCGTCGTGATGGTGCGCCCGGTCGACTTCGCCTTCAACGATGAAACCGGCGCCGACAACGTGTTCCAGCACCGGCTGGGCATCGCCCCGGCCGAGGTGACGCGCCGCGCGCTGGCCGAGTTCGACGACATGGTGGCGCGCTTGCAGCGCCACGATCTCGAGGTGCTGGTGCTGGAAAAGCGCCGCGACGAGCACGTCACCCCGGATGCGGTGTTCCCGAACAACTGGTTCTCCACCACCCCGAACGGCTCGGTGTACGTCTACCCGATGCACACCCCGAATCGCCGCCGCGAGCGTCGCACCGACGAGCTGACCGGACTGTTGCTCGACAATGGCTTCCGCATCGACCAGCTCAGCTGGGTAGGCCACCCGTTCGAGGAGGAGCTGATCCTGGAGGGCACCGGGGTGCTGATCTTCGACCACCCGAGGAAACGCGTCTACGCCGCCCGTTCGCAGCGCTGCCACCCCAGCGCGGTGTACCGCTACGCGCGGCTGCGCGGTCTGGACGACGTGGTGCTGTTCGACACCGCCGACAGCCGCGGCGTGCCGATCTACCACACCAATGTGATGATGAGCGTCGGCGACGGCGTGGCGGTGATCTGCGGCGACAGCCTGTTCCGCGAGGACGAGCGCGCTAGCGTGCTCGCCAAGCTGGCCGAACACCACGAGGTGATCGACATCAGCCGCGAACAGGTCGAGCAGCATTTCTGCGGCAACATCCTGCAGTTGGCCGCCCGCGACGGCACGCCGCTGATGGTGATGTCCGAGCAGGCCTGGCACGGCTTTACCCCGGCGCAGCAGCGCACGCTGGAGCGCCACGGCCAGCCGGTGGTCAACCCGATTCCGACCATCGAGGCGGTCGGTGGCGGCAGCTGCCGCTGCATGTTGGCCGAAGTGTTCCTGCCACGCCGCTGATTTCGCTGGTGGGGAAACATCAACGAGGGCCGCGCTTGCGCGGCCCTCGTCGTTTTCGTGTCTGCGTTGATGCGGCCGTGACGGCGGCCTCGCTTTTGTCATATAAGGGAAAGCTCGGCGCATCCGGCGCCGAGGCCGGCCGCCCACGAGGCGGCATACCGGGAGCCACGATGACGAGCAAGGTCGAACAACTGGCCGCACGGCTGATCCGCAATTTCAACGATGTGCCGCTGGAGCACGAGCGGCGCGATCCTCTCTACGACACCCAGTGCGCGCGGCTGGGCGTCGGCACCGCCGCACAGAAGCTCGGCGCCAGCATCGACATCGTCGCGCCGGGCAAGCGCTCCTGTCCTTACCACTTCCACCATGCGCAGGAAGAGATGTTCATCGTGCTGGAGGGGCAGGGCAGCTTGCGCGTGGCGGGCGAACTGCTGCCGCTGCGCGCCGGCGACGTGGTGTTCATCCCGCCCGGTCCCGACTATCCGCACCAGATCATCAACGACTCGGATGCGCCGCTGCGCTACCTGTCGGCCAGCACCCGCGAACAGCCGGAGCTGGTCGAATACCCCGACTCGGGCAAGTACCAGGCCAGCGTCACCCGCCCGGACGGCACGCGCTTCTCCGTGCGCCAGCGCGCCGAGAACGATCTCGACTACTGGGACGGTGAGCCCTGAACCCACCAGCTTGGCCGAACGCCGCTATCCATCACCAAGGAGCCCCACCGATGTCGCAAGACCAGATCAAGGCGCAGATCGCCGCCGCCGATGCGGCGATCAACCACGAGGATTTCGACGCGCTGATGGCGTTCTACACCGAGGACGCCACGCTGGTGGTGAAGCCCGGCCTGCTGGCGTAGGGCAAGACCCAGATCCGCCAGGCCTTCGTCGCCATCGCCGACTACTTCAACCACAGCCTGCAGGTGCAGCAGGACCAGATGGCCATCGTCGAGGGCGGCGACACCGCGCTGGTGATCGCGCGCGCCGAGCTGTCCGCCCACGCCAAGACCGATTCGGCATTTGCGATGACGCGCACGGCGACCTATGTGTTCAGGAGGGAAGCCGACGGCGTCTGGCGCTGTGCGGTCGACAATTCCTACGGCACCGAGCTGCTGACTGGGGAGGCGTAGCCCGCCGGTGCCGTGTTAACCCCAGGGCCGGGCGCAATGGGCTGCGGCCCGACCGGGGCGCGGGGAGCATCACCGATGTTGAGCAAGGAACGGCGCGACGTGCTGCGCGGCATACTGCTGGGAGTGGTCATCGTGGTGTTGGCCTTCGCCATGGCTAGGCACTGGCCGCTGTGGCAAGCCAAGCTGGGCGCGGCGCCGCTCGCGGTGCTGCAGTGGGACCTGTTGCCCGCCCTCTGTCTGGCCGGGAATATCGCGCTGATCGCCCGGCACCGTTTCGTCACCCCCGAGGATCTCGACGGCAACGGTCTGACGACGGGCTCGGCACAGCTGCGCGTCTATCAGGCCATGCTGCAGAACACGCTGGAACAGACGGTACTGGCACTGGCGACGCACCTGCTTTGGGCGTTGACGATGCCGCCGACCCGGCAAGGCGCGATCGCAGTCGCGGCGCTGCTGTTCGTTGCGGGGCGACTGCTGTTCTGGCGGGGTTATGCGGCCGGTGCGACGACGCGGGCCGTGGGTTTTGCGCTGACCTTCTACCCGTGCTTCGCGATGTTGCTGGGGATCGGTGTGTATCTGGTCTTCCATCGCTGAGCTCGGCGGGCCTGTGCCGCCGGGAGCATCAGGCGCTCGGCATTCGGTCTGGAGGTCGCTAGGGAAAGCACCTATCGTGGTAGCTGTCGCGATGGCGATGTCCGGCCCACCTCTCCATATCGGCAAGGGCAACTGCCCGATCTGCGCGGGGGCTCGGGACGGCCTCGTCAAGCCGGCCGCTTTCGCCTGCCGGCCGGTGAGGACAGCCCGAGCGACTAGCCGTTCGGCAGCCACAGCATGCACTACCGTGCGAGGGGGGCGCTCGGGCGCGGCCATTTCGACTTGAGCGGTGGCGACAGCTGTTCGGCCAAGCTGGCCGGTTTCGACGGCCTGGCGCTCGCAACGTTGGCCGAAGCGCCTGTGCACTATGCCACCGGGCGGTGCGACAAGAGGATGGAAGCGCCGGTCGAGACTCGATATCTGTAGGGAGACATGCGATGCAACTGACCACGGTAGCGATCGTCAAGCCGGAGGCGAGCAACTTCATCCTCGGCCAGACTCACTTCATCAAGTCGGTCGAAGACCTGCACGAAGCGCTGGTCGGCGCGGTGCCGGGCATTCGCTTCGGCCTGGCATTCTGCGAGGCGTCCGGCGCGTGCCTGGTGCGCTGGTCCGGCACCGACGCGGCGCTGATCGAACTGGCGCAGCAGAACGCGACGGCGATCGGCGCCGGGCACAGCTTCATCGTGTTCCTCGGCGACGGCTTCTACCCGATCAACGTGCTCAACACCATCAAGCAGGTGCCGGAGGTGTGCCGCATCTTCTGCGCCACCGCCAACCCCACCGAGGTGGTGATGGCCGAGACCGACCAGGGGAGGGCGATTCTGGGCGTGGTCGACGGCTTCGCCCCCAGGGGCGTCGAGGGCGACGACGACATCCGCTGGCGCAAGGACTTGCTGCGCCAGATCGGCTATAAGCTGTAAGAACCTGTTCACGATCTGTTGCACTCGGGTGATCCTGCGTTGGAATGCCGCTCAACATGCTTGTCTACTCTATGAGTACACTCCGCTTTTTCGCGTCATTCCGTCTTGCCTGACCCTTCGTTCGCGAGATTGTGAACAGGTTCTAAGACGCGGGGCGATGCCCCGGTTGCCACATCACGACGGGGTTCCATCGCCCAAAGACAGGAGCCCCGTTGCCAGTGCGTTATCTGTGCCAACATTCCGGCACGCCAACCAAAGGGATAGGGAGAATGACTCGAACCGCTGCACCTCTGTCTCACGCCAACACTCCGGAGCACTGCACCATCGTAGAGCTGCGACAGTACACCTTGCATCAGGGCGCGCGGGATGACCTGGTCGCGCTGTTCGACCGGGAGTTCGTCGAAAGCCAGGAGGCGCTGAGCATGACGGTTCTCGGCCAGTTTCGTGATCTGGACGATCCGAACCGTTTCGTCTGGCTTCGCGGTTTTGCCGACATGACCAGCCGCGCGCCGGCACTGGCGGCGTTCTACGGCGGGCCGGTGTGGAAGGCGCACCGCGAAACGGCCAACGCCACGATGATCGATTCCGACAATGTGCTATTGCTGCGCCCGGCGCGGCCCGCATCCGGCTTTGCGCCGAATCGGGCCGAGCGCAGGCTCGACAGTGTCGCTGTCGCGGAGTCGGGGCTGCTGGCCGCCATCGTGCTGTACTTCGATGCGCCGGTCACCGAGGCGTTCGTCGAGTTCTTCGAGCAGGAACTGCAGCCGGTGTTGACCGAAGCCGGCGCAGCGCCGCTGGCCCACTTCGTCACCGAGCACGCCGAGAACAACTTCCCGGCGCTGCCGGTGCGCGAGGGCGAATCGGTGTTCGTCTGGTTTGCCGCCTTCGCCGATCTGGCCGCGTACCAGCAGCATGTCGTGAATCTGGAGCGTTCGCCGCGCTGGAACGGCGAGATCGCCACGGCGCTGGCGCAGTGGCTGACCCGCGTTCCGGAGGTGATCCGCTTGGCGCCGACCGCACGCTCGCGGTTGC
Source organism: Neisseriaceae bacterium JH1-16 (assembly GCA_025989215.1). Taxonomy (GTDB): domain Bacteria; phylum Pseudomonadota; class Gammaproteobacteria; order Burkholderiales; family Chromobacteriaceae; genus Crenobacter_A. Next base: position 303,982 of record JAPDNP010000006.1, read on the forward strand.
GGGCGTGACCTTACGTCGCTGGGGGCACCATACTCAGTCGACGACGCGGAAGATCTCCCACTTCGGCGTGCCCGACACGATGTAGGGCTCCAGCTCCTGGCTCCAGTCCTTATGCGCGTCGATCTTGGACAGCTTTTCCCAGGCGGCGCTCAGCTCGGCCAGATCCTTGATCTGGATTTCCGACTGGATGGTCGATTCGAGCGCGCCGACCGAGCCGGTGAGCAGCCGGGTATTGCTCTCGTTCCAGCCGATCTGCGAGCCGATCTCCTGCAGCCAGCGTTTCATGTGTTCGAGCACGATCGGCTTGTAGCCGAACCGCGCTTCGATGCTCCAGCGTGCGATCAACATAGTGGCTTCCTCCACGGATAATCCGATTTACCCCCAAGTTAGTTCGTAATGGACTTAATAATTTTTTCAGCAATATCAATGATATAACAATTTTTGGCTTGTTTTGGCTTGTCCATAAAATTTCGCGGATTGATGGACAAAATCAATCCGATTTGTCCATCTTTAGCGTGCGGCAGGAGGGTCAGGCTCTCGCGCTTGGCGGACTCTACGAACTATGGCAGTTCGGCGAGCAGTTCGTACCGACGTATACGGTCATCACTTTGCCTCCTCACCCACGCTTCGCCCATATCCACGCAAAGTCGCTACCATTGATGCTGGAACCCGCCGATTTCGACGCTTGGCTAGATCCGACGTTTACGCAAGTGGAAGCATTCGAAGACTTACTCCGCCCCGTTCTTGCAGATTCCGGTGAATCTGGCCAGCTGTGCCGGTGGTATCTGTCCAGTTTCGCCCTCTAAAATGGATGTATCAGGGTCAGTCCAGTGTGGCTCACGACCTATCTAGGAAAGCGAGAGCGATTTAATGGTCATGAATACGTTTCTGATAGAAATTTCGATGGTTAGCCAATGGCTGGGTAATTATCCATTGTCATTAATTTAGTAAAATCATTGGTTTACTTGTGTTTTTGTTTGACTGGCGGCGGTTTTAGTGATTTATTTCATTAGTCGCTATTGACGACGTTTGGCCGGATCGATATAGTTCGCCCCCTCTGCTGCTGACACAGCAAAACGAAGCCAGTCAGCCGCAACTGCTCTTTAACAGAACGAACAACCGATAGGTGTGAGTGCCTGGTTTGAATGGGTGCTCATGCCGCAAGATTAAGGAAATCGCAGGATTTCTTTGAGCTTGCAGCCAAGTACGAAATTAGCGAAAGATTGAACTGAAGAGTTTGATCCTGGCTCAGATTGAACGCTGGCGGAATGCTTTACACATGCAAGTCGAACGGCAGCACGGACTTCGGTCTGGTGGCGAGTGGCGAACGGGTGAGTAATGCATCGGAACGTGCCGAGTAATGGGGGATAACGCAGCGAAAGTTGTGCTAATACCGCATACGCCCTGAGGGGGAAAGTGGGGGATCGCAAGACCTCACGTTATTCGAGCGGCCGATGTCTGATTAGCTAGTTGGTGAGGT
>JAPDNP010000007.1 GCA_025989215.1 Neisseriaceae bacterium JH1-16
TTTAACAGCAGCTCAACAAACCCTCGAAAACCCTGCTGTGACAACCTTCTCGGCCACGAAACCGCCCTCGATAACAATCGTGAAACCGGCACGACTACCCCGAAAAGCCAAAAAGCTTGGCCGAACTGTCGTTCGGCCAAGCTTTGATGCCAACTATGTAGTTATATAGAGAGCCGCCTTATCCCACGTCGCTATTTATATAGCGACGTACTGCCTCATACCGCCTTTGCCTTACGGCTGCGCTTGGCGGGCTTGCCTTCTGATCCGGCGACCTCAGGCTCAGCAGCCTTCGACTCGACCAGAACGAAGTCGACCTTGGAGCTTTCCAAGTCGGCGCGTGCGACCTTGACGGTGAGCCTGTCGCCCAAGCGGTATGTAATGCCGCTCTTCTCCCCGACGATCGCCATGATCTCCGGCTTGTAGTGGAAATAGTCTTTGCCAAGTTCCGAGATGTGCACCAAGCCTTCAGCGTGCACGCCGTCCAGCATCACGAACACGCCGAAACTGGTTACCGCGCTGACTTTACCGATAAACACTTCGCCGAGCCTGTCGCGCATATAGTAGGTCTTCAGCCAGGCTTCAACGTCGCGGCTGGCCTCGTCGGCACGGCGCTCGGTCACCGAGCAATGCTCGCCCAGCTGCAGCCACTTCTGTGCCGGCTTGTATTCCCTGCCGGCCAGCACCGCCTTGATTGCACGATGAACCAACAGGTCAGGGTAGCGCCGGATCGGTGAAGTGAAGTGGGTGTAGGCCTCGTAAGACAGACCGAAGTGGCCGATATTGCCCGGTGCATAGACTGCCTGACGCATCGAACGCAGCAGCATGGTCTGCAACGCTTCGGCGTCGGGGCGGCCGCTGATCTGCTCGCTCAGCGCGGCATAGTCCTTGGTGCTCGGCTTCTCGCCCCCGCCCAACGACAAGCCGGCCAGATTGAGGAAGCTGCGCAGGCTCTCGAGCTTCTCCGGCGTCGGCCCTTCGTGTACGCGGAACAGACACGGCTGCTTGTTCTTGATCAGGTAGTCGGCCGAGCAGACGTTGGCGGCCAGCATGCACTCTTCGATCAGACGATGCGCATCATTGCGAACCACCGGCACGATGCGGTCGATTTTGCCGTCGTCGTTGAACACCATCTGCGTCTCGATCGTGTCGAACTCGATCGCACCACGCTGATGGCGTGCCGCCAACAACACTTTGAACAAGTCATAGAGCACATCGATCTGCGGCTTTTGCGGATGATCGCTGCCGTGCTGCACCCAGTCCCACACCTGGTTGTAGGTAAGGCGCGCGCGCGACTGCATTACGCCCGGGTAGAAGCGGTAAGCGGTGACCTCGCCCTGTTCGGAGATTTGCATATCGCAAACCATGCACAGGCGCTCGACCTCGGGATTGAGCGAGCAGATGCCGTTGGACAGCGCCTCGGGCAGCATCGGAATGACCCGACGCGGGAAGTAGACCGAGGTGCCGCGCTCCAGCGCGTCGACGTCGAGCGCATCGCCCGGTTGCACGTAATGACTGACGTCGGCGATCGCCACGACCAGGCGGAAGTCTTTGCCGACGCGTTCGGCGAAAACCGCATCGTCGAAGTCGCGTGACGTCTCGCCGTCGATGGTGACCAGGGGCAGGTCGCGAATGTCTTCACGGCCCTTGCCCTCCAGATCTTTCTTACGCACGTTCTTCGGGGTCTTCTGCGCCTGTTCGACCGCCGCGTCACTGAAGCGGTACGGTAGCACATGCTTGCGTAGTGCAATCTCGATTTCCATGCCCGGATCGGCATAAGCACCAAGCACTTCGATCACACGGCCGATAGGCTGGCGATAGGCATCGGGCTGGGCGAGAATCTCGACCATGACTACCTGAGCATGCAGTGCCGCGCCCTGGCCCCCTTGTTCGATCAGGATGTCTTGGTTGATGCGGCGGTCTTCGGCCACCACCAGCCAGACGCCGCGCTCGTGATAGATGCGGCCGACGACTTGTTTGACTGCGCGCTCGAGCACTTCGACGATGCGCCCCTCGCGGCGGCCGCGCCGATCGGTGCCGACCACGCGCACCAGCACCTGGTCGCCGTGCAGCACCTTATGCAGTTCACGCTCGGACAGGAACAGGTCTTCGCCGCCCTCTACAGGAATGGCAAAGCCGAAACCGTCACGGTGCCCCTGCACTGTACATTTGATCAGGTCGAGCTTGTCGGCGACGCAGACTGCGCCCTTCCGGTTAATGACCACTTGGCCATCGCGTTCCATCGCGACCAGGCGGCGTTCGAAATAACGGAACTCTTCTTTCTGGATGGACAACAGCTCGGCCAGCTCGGCCGGATACATCGGAACCCCCTGCTCGGCGAGCAGAGTCAAAACATACTCGCGGCTCGGCAAGGGATTGTCGTATTTGAGTTTTTCCCGCTCTAGGTGAGGGTCCTGTTCACGCAGGGTCGTTTTTTTTGAGTTATTCTGCTTTTTAGGCATTGACAACCTCGTTCGGGTCTATATAATTCGCACTTCGTTGAGGCGCTGTGTCGGAAATGATACAGCAAACCAGCGCCCAGGTGGCGGAATTGGTAGACGCACTAGGTTCAGGTCCTAGCGGTGGCAACACTGTGGAAGTTCGAGTCTTCTCCTGGGCACCACTCTATAACTTAGAGTAGGATAGCTGGAATCAACGTAGAAAATTTGGTCGTGCCCAGGTGGCGGAATTGGTAGACGCACTAGGTTCAGGTCCTAGCGGTGGCAACACTGTGGAAGTTCGAGTCTTCTCCTGGGCACCAAAGATTTCTTGTAAGGTCGTTTCACCATAAACGGCTGGCAGTAACGACAATTTAGGTTTTAGCCCAGGTGGCGGAATTGGTAGACGCACTAGGTTCAGGTCCTAGCGGTGGCAACACTGTGGAAGTTCGAGTCTTCTCCTGGGCACCATCTAAAAAGCACAGCATTTTATGCTGTGCTTTTTCTTTTTCCTCTCCCCGTTTCATACCCCATGAAGAAGGACGGCCTGAGCCGTCCCGTCATCGCGCCGATTCGGCCAACCTTACGGTCGGCCGAACAGCAGCTCGCCAGTCTTACTTCTTGCGCGGGAAATCCAGCGTCGCACTCAGGTCGCCCATCGGCTTGAAGCCGTTGGCCACCAGGGCCGCATCACGCGATGCCAGGCCCGGCAGCACCGGCAGCGAATAGCGATGGGTAATGAAGCGCAGGATCGACGCGGTGTCGTACTGGGTCTTGTCGACGAAGCCCTTCTTGGCGTACGGCGAGATGATGATCGCCGGGATGCGGGTACCCGGCCCCCAGCGGTCGCCCTTCGGCACCGCGGCGTGATCCCAGAAGCCGCCGTTCTCGTCGTAGGTCACCACGATCAGCATGTTCTTCCACTGCGGGCTGGCCTGTAGCTTGGCGATCACATCGGCGATGTGCGCATCACCGTCGAACACGTTGGCGTAGCCGGCGTGCTGGTTGAGGTTGCCCTGCGGCTTGTAGAAGGCCACGGCCGGCAGCTTGCCGTTGGCGGCATCCTGCAGGAACTGGCTATCGTAGTCCTTCAGGTGCGCGGCGCGGTCGGCGGCGTGGCTGGCCGGATCGAAGCTGGCGTAGTAGTTGAACGGCTGATGGTGCGCCTGGAAGTTCGGCTGGGTGAAGTTATAGATGCCACTGCGGTTGCCCAGCACCGTGTTCCACGCACCCGCATACCAAGCCCAGCTCACCCCCTTGGCGGTTAGCAGATCACCGATGGTGGCCTGAGTCTGCGGCGGCAGCGTGGTGGCCTTGCTCGGGTCGGCATACTGGCCGCTGGTATCGCTGCTGGCCGGGGGATTGCCGCTTGGCTGATACGGCGGCTGCATGGTGTTGACCGCGTAGAACATGCCCGAGGCGTCCTTCGGCGTCAGCGTGCTGTCCTTCAGATAAGCCGGCGCGCCGTTCAGTACCGAGGTCGGCGCATTGACCGCCGGGGTCAGACGCACGAAGTTGCCGTTGGCGTCGGTGTCGATCGCCGAGATGCTGTTCTTGGCCGGCGAACTGGCGGCATCCGCATTCGGGTAGGTCGGCGCACAGGCGCAGATCAAGTACTGGTGGTTGAGGAAGGAGCCGCCGAAGGCGCCCATGAAGAAGTTGTCGGCCAGCGTGTACTGCTGGGCCAGCTTCCACATCGTCATCTTGCTGCCGTCGTAGTAGCCCATCGATAGGCCGCCGGCGTCCGAATAGGCGGTGAACATATCGTTCTTGCCGCCGTTAATCTGCATCTGGTTGTTATAGAAACGGTGCACCAGGTCGCGGGTGGTGACGTTCTGCCCTACCACCACGCCGGTGCCGTTCAAGCCGGCCGGGTCGTCGATCTGGAACGGCTTGTTGGCAAAACTGGCGGTCTGCGCCTGGCTCAGCGTGACGCTCTGGCCGGCGGCGGTCAGGCCGCCCCAGGTCGGCGGCAGCACCGGCAGGGTGGAGCCGTCGAAGTCCTTCTGCGGCGTGTAGCTGCCGGTCGAACTCTTGTTCACCCCGGGAATACCGTTGGCGCCGGGGAACAGACCGTACAGGTTGTCGAAGCCGCGGTTTTCGGCATAGATCACCACCACGTTCTGGATCTGGTCGAGCGCCAAGCGATTAGCCAGCGCCTTGCCCAGGTCGCCGTCCTTGCCGGCATCGGCCACCGCGTCGGCGATGCGGCCGATGGCTTGGTCGATCTCGACCTGCAACGCAGCCTTGATCTTCGGATCGCTCTCCTTGTTGTGATCGGCCAGCAGCTTGTCGACCGACACGCCCAGGCGTTGCGCCAGCGCATTCTTGGCGGCGGTCAGATCGCCGCCGTTCGCCTCGCTCAGAGCAACCAGCTCGGTCGACAGCGCACTGACTACCTGGCCGGCTCCGGCCGGGGCACGAAACACCAGCGGCGCGGTGATCGCGGTGGCGACCTTCTTGTCCGGGTCGTAGCGGGTGGCATCGGTGCCGATCTCGACCGCGACCGCCCCTTGGCCGGTCAGCGTGTAGGCGCCGTTGTCATCGGTGTAGGTGCTCGGCTCGCTGGCGTCGCAGCGGCCGTTATTGTTCAGATCGAGACAGACCTTGGCATGGCGGAAGTAACTGCCGGTGACGACGCCGCTGGTGGTAGGAGCCGCGGCCGTGTTGGCCGAATCGCTGCTGGAACAGCCGCCCAAGGCCATCAGGGCAGCCGTCAGCGGTAACAAACAGAATGTGCGCTTCATTATGAAATCCATTAGAGGAAAACTGCGCGCATTATGCTTACGAGATGTTACGTGTCCGTGAGCGCTTTATGACGAACATTTCGGTATCGACGCCAATCTCCCACAGCTGTCATCAGTCGGTCATTCATGACGACTAGACTGCGCGCCACTCTTCTATTGCGCAGAAGCCACCATGCTCTCCAAGCCCCTCTTCCCGACCGAGGCGTTCCGCCCGGCGCAAGTACTGCTAATGCTTGGCCTGTTGCTGGCCGCCGGCTGCAGCGACAAGGTGACGAACTCTCAGCAGGTCGTTTCGCCGAGCAAGCCGCCGGCCTATCAGAATGCCGCCTATGCGCCAGATGGCAAGCGCCCGCCAGTCGCCGAACTGGCGGCACTGGGACGGCAGTTGTTCTTCGACCGCTCACTGTCCGCCTCCGGGCAATTGGCTTGTGCCAGCTGCCACAGTCCGGAGCATGCCTACGGTCCGCCGAACCGGCTGGATGTGCAGTTTGGCGGCGCCAGCGGCCAGGCGCAGGGCGGCCGCGCGGTACCGTCGTTGCGCTACCTGCAGAACGTGCCGCCGTTCACCGAGCATTTCTTCGACAACGACGGCGACGACAGCGTCGATGCCGGCCCGACCGGCGGACGCACCTGGGACGGCCGCGCCAACTCGGCACACGATCAAGCCCGCATTCCGCTGTTGGCACCGAACGAGATGGCCAACAGCTCGCCGGCCGAGGTGGTCGCCAAGCTGAAAAAGGCCGCTTATGCCGACCAGTTCCGCCAGGCCTTCGGCGCTGATGTGTTCGCTAACGACAACCGCGCCTTCGCCAAGGCACTGATGGCGCTCGAGGTGTTCCAGGAGACACCGACCGAGTTCTACCCGTACAACAGCAAATACGACGCCTACCTGCGCGGCCAGGTAAAACTGAGCCGCCAGGAGATGCGCGGCCTGGCCGTGTTCAACGACCCGAATAAAGGCAACTGCGCCTCCTGTCACCTGAGCGGCATCAGCTCGGAAGGCGCCTTCCCTGCGTTCAGCGACTTCGGCCACATTGCGGTGGGCGTGCCGCGCAATACCCGTTTGGCGATCAACACCGACCCCAGCTACTACGACCTGGGCGATTGCGGCCCGCTGCGTACCGACCTGAAGGACAAACCGGAATACTGCGGCCTGTTCCGCACTCCATCGCTGCGCAACGTCGCCACTCGCCAGAGCTTCTTCCACAACGGCGCCTTCCACAGCCTGCGCCAAGTGCTGGAATTCTACGCCGAGCGCGACAGCCGGCCGGAGCGTTGGTACCCGCGCGGCGCCGACGGCAAGGTCGCCAAGTTCAACGACCTGCCGGCCCGCTACCAGCAGAACGTCAATATGGAAGCGCCGTTCGGCCAACATCCTGGCGACAAGCCGGCGTTCAACGCACACGACATCGACGACATGCTCGCGTTCCTGAAGACGTTGAACGACGGCTACCCGGCTGCGGATAAGGGCAAGGTTGGCCGAAACACCGTGGCCAAGACGCTGCCGCACACCGGCTGAGCGCAATCAAGCAGCCAAACAAAACGGGCGCCCCGCAGGGCGCCCGTTGTCACATCGACAAGCTGGAAATCAGCCGCCGAACGGATGACGCAGCACGATGGTCTCTTCGCGGTCCGGGCCGGTCGAGATCATGTCCACCGGCGCTTCGCAGATTTCCTCGATGCGCTTCAGGTAGGCCTTGGCGGCGGCCGGCAGCTCTTCGTAGCGTTTCACGCCGAAGGTGCTGTCGGTCCAACCCGGCATGGTCTCGTACACCGGCTCGCAAGCCGCAACCAGTTCCGAGCCGAACGGCAGGATGTCGACGGTTTGACCGTTGAGCTTGTAGCCCACGCACAGCTTGATCTCGTCCAGGCCGTCCATCACGTCGAGCTTGGTCACGCACAGGCCGGACACGCCGTTGATCTGGATCGAGCGCTTCAGCGCGGCTGCATCGAACCAGCCACAGCGACGGGCACGACCGGTGGTCGCACCGAACTCGCTGCCGCGCTCACCCAAACCGGCACCGATCTCGTCGAACAGTTCGGTCGGGAACGGGCCCGAGCCGACGCGGGTGGTGTAGGCCTTCACGATGCCCAGCACGTAGTTGAGCATTTGCGGAGCAACACCGGCACCCGGCGCTGCCGCACCGGCCACGCAGTTGGACGAGGTCACGTACGGGTAGGTGCCGTGGTCGATGTCGAGCAGGGTGCCCTGCGCGCCTTCGAACAGCAGCTTGTCGCTGCCCTTGTTCATTTCGTACAGGGCGCGCGACACGTCGCCGACCATCGGCTTGATGCGTTCGGCCATCTTCATCGCCGACTCGAACACTTCGTCGAACGACACCGGCGCCACCTTGAAGAACTCGGTCAGCTGGAAGTTGTATAGCGCGAGGTTTTCCTGCAGCTTGGCGGCGAAGCGTTCGCGGTCGAACAGGTCGATCACGCGCAACGCGCGACGAGCGATCTTGTCTTCGTAAGCCGGGCCGATGCCGCGACCGGTGGTGCCGATCTTGCCGGCGCCCTTGGCCGCTTCGCGAGCCTGGTCCAGAGCCACGTGGTACGGCAGGATCAGCGGGCAGGTCTCGGCGATCATCAGACGGCTGGCCACGTCGATGCCGGCGGCTTCCAGTTCGTCGATTTCCTTGAGCAGCGCTTCCGGCGACAGCACGACACCGCTGCCGATGAAGCAGGCCACGCCTTCGCGCAGGATGCCCGACGGGATCAGGTGCAGCACGGTCTTCTTACCGCCGACCACCAGGGTATGGCCCGCGTTGTGGCCACCTTGGAAGCGCACCACGCCCTTGGCGTGATCGGTCAGCCAGTCAACGATCTTGCCTTTGCCTTCATCACCCCATTGGGTACCGATCACGACAACGTTCTTGGACATTTTGGTAAAACCTCTTGCGTCAGAATACAAATTAGTTGAACGAAACCACCTGCCAGCCCTCGGCGGTGCGCTGCAGTTCGCGGTCGCAGTTGAGGGCTTGGGCGGATTCGCCCAGGTAGTCGATGATCACCACTTCGCCACGGCGACGCAGCGCGTCGACTTCGGCGCGCGCATCAGGCAACAGCCGCGCGGCAACGCGGATCGCCTGTTCGTGGTGACGCTGCGGCAGGATGCGGATCAGGTCGCGCAGGTCGAGACTGAAACCGGTGGCAGGACGGCCGCGACCGAAACTGCGGCCAACGTTGTCGTAGCGGCCGCCACGAGCGATCGCCTCGGACCAGCCCGGCGCGTACGCGGCAAACATCAGGCCGGTGTGGTAGCTGTCGCCACGCAGTTCGGCCAGGTCATAGCTGACATCGAGCGTACCCTCCAGCGCACGGCCGACCGCCGCCAGCTGCATCAGGCCCAGCTCGATTTCCGGCAGCGACGGCAGCTTGGTGCGCGCCTTGTCGAGTACCTCGCCGCGGCCGTACAGCTCCGGCAGCACCAGGAAGGCGCTCTTGAACGGCTCGGCCACGTCGGCCACCAGCATACGGATGGTGGCGATATCCTTGGTCTGCAGCACATCGAGCAGTTCGCGCGACGCCTGCGGCGACAGCCCGGCGGCGGCGGCCAGGCCGCGGAAGATCGCGATATGGCCCAGGTCGAGACGCACGCCGTCGACCTTGACCAGGCGCAGCGAGGCCAGCATCAGCTCGACGATCTCCAGATCCGCCTCGGTGCCGGCGTAGCCGTACAGCTCGGCGCCGATCTGCAGCGGCTCGCGCGAGCTCATCAGGCCGTTCGGGCGGGCGTGCAGCACACTACCGGCGTAACACAGCCGGGTCACCCCGGTGCGTTCGGCCAACAGGTGCGCGTCAATGCGCGCCACTTGCGGCGTGATGTCGGCGCGCACGCCGAGCTGGCGACCGGACAGCTGGTCGACCACGCGGAAGGTCTTCAATGCCAGACCGGGATCGCTCTCGGCCATCAGCGCATCGATGTATTCCAACAGCGGCGGCGACACCAGTTCGTAGCCGCTGGTGCGGAACAGCTCCAGCATCGAGGCCTTGGCCGTCTCTACCTGGCGTGCAGTGGCCGGCAAAATGTCGGCGATATGTTCGGGTAACAGCCAATTACGCATTTTCAATTGCCACACAAGCTAAAGGCGGGAGAGGCTCCCGCCTTGTCATCGGCAAACTGGCCGGGGACCCCGGCCAGCGCTTTCATGTCGGATTGTTATTTACCCTTGCCTGCACCGGCCTGCGGGTTCTTGAAGTATTTGAAGAACTCCGAGTTCGGTTCAAGCACGAGTACATCGCTCTTGTTCTTGAAGGACTGCTTGTACGCGTCCATGCTGCGCCAGAAGGCGTAGAACTCCGGACTCTTGCCGTAGGCTTCGGAATAAATCCCCGCGGCCTTGGCATCGCCCTCGCCCTTCAGCTGCTGCGCTTCCTTGTACGCCTCGGCCAGGATCACCTCGCGCTGGCGGTCGGCATCGGCGCGGATCCGTTCAGCATCCGCGGCGCCTTCGCTGCGCAGCTGACTGGCGACGGTACGCCGCTCGGACTGCATGCGGTCGTACACCGAAGTGCTAATTTTATCCGGAAAATCGACGCGCTTTAAGCGGACATCGAGAATTTCCACGCCGATCTTACGAGCGTCGGCATCGGCGCGCTTGCGCACGATGTCCATCACCTGGTCGCGCTGCCCCGAAATCACGTCCGAAACGGTCTTCTGACCGAACTCGGCACGCAGGCCATCATTGATGGTCTGACGCAGTCGCGACACCGCTGCCTGCTCGTTGCCACCGACGCTCTTGTAGAACTGCTCGACGTTGATCACGCGCCACTTCACGTAGCTGTCGACCAGCACGTTCTTCTTCTCGCGGGTGTTGAACAGCTCCGGCGACTCGGTATCGATGGTCTGGATGCGACGGTCGAAATAGCGCACGTTCTGCAGCAGCGGCACCTTGAAATGGATGCCCGGCTGCTTGATCACGTCGACCACTTCACCGAACTGGAACACCAGCGCGTACTGACGCTGGTCGACCGTGAACAGCGACAGACTGGCCAGCAGAGCCGCCCCGATCAGCGCAACCAGAGTTGGAATCAGTTTATCCATGCTCACTGCCCCCCGAAGTCTCGACCGCGGGTGACCTCACGGCCGCCCCCACGGGTCGGGTTGCTCGAAGCGGCAGGCGCACTCGGGGTAGCCGGCGCAGCCTCAGGCTGAGCGGCAGCCGGCGTAGCCGGAGCCGTCGGCAAACTGGCCCCCGGATTGGTCGCCTGGATCAGCTTGTCCAGCGGCAGATACAGCAGGTTGTTGCCGCCTTTCTGATCGACGACTACCTTGGTGGTACTGCTCATGATCTGTTGCATCATGTCGAAGTAGAGTCGGTCACGCGTAACCTTCGGAGCCTTGTTGTATTCGGGCAACACCTGCTTGAAGCGCGAGGCATCCCCCTCGGCATTGGCCACCACCTTCTGCTTGTACCCCTGCGCCTCTTCCAGCAGACGCGCAGCGAAGCCCTTGGCCTTCGGAATCACCTCGTTCGCGTAGGCCAGACCCTCGTTGCGCAGCTTGTCCTTGTCTTGACCTGCCTTGATCGCATCGTCGAAGGCGGCCGAGACCTGCTCGGGCGGCTGCACGTCGTTGATGTTGACCTTGGCGATGCGCACCCCGACACCGTAGCGATCGAGAATGGACTGCATCAGCCTCTGGGTATTGGCGGCAAGCTGGGCCCGACCTTCGTTGAGCACGAAGTCGACCTTGCTGCGCCCCACCTCCTCGCGGATCGCCGTTTCGGCGGCCTGCTTGACGATGTCCTTGGCGTCGCGATCATCGCTCGCGTTGTTGAACAAGAAGGCCTTCGGATCGATCACGTCGTACTGCACCGACAGCTGCACGTCGATGATGTTCTGATCCTGAGTCAGCATCAGCGACTCTTCCGGCACCCGGTTCTTGGCGCTGCTGCGATAGCCGACCTCGATACTGCGCACCTCGGTCAGGTTGACGATTTCGACCTTCTCGAACGGGTACGGCAGGTGCCACTGCAGACCGGACTCGGTGGTCCGATTGTAGCTACCCATGCGCAGTACCACGCCCTCCTCGCGAGCATCGACCACGTACAGGCCGCTGGCGAGCCAAATGGCCGCCACCACGCCGACGATGGTCAGCGCACCGCCCTTGAAGGCGAACTTGCTGTCGGGTTCGGGGGCACCGCCTCCAGCCGGCTTGGCGCCCAATAGGCGAGCCAACTTCTGATTCAGGCGGCGAAACAATTCATCGAGGTCCGGCGGTCCGTCATTATTCCGGCGTCCCCTGTTCGGATCATACTGCGACATTGTTGTTGTTTTCTTCTCTCTGGGTTTCGGTTTGAAGGGCTTGCACACGTTCGGCCAACGCTACACGCAAGAGTTCCAGGCCTTCACCAGTCAGTGCAGAAACTCGCACCCCAATTGCAACACCATTGGCATCACGCTCAATCGCAGGCGGCAAGCCTTTCAGGTCGGTTTTATTCCAGACCAGCAGCTGCGGAATCTCGTCGGCGCCGATTTCCTGCAGCACCAGATTGACCTCTTCGATCTGACGCTCGCGCGCCGGATTGGCCGAGTCGACCACGTGCAGCAGAAAGTCCGCCTGCACGGTCTCTTCGAGTGTGGCACGGAACGCCGCCACCAAGGTATGAGGCAGATCACGAATGAAACCGACCGTGTCCGACAGGACGACCGAAGCCGATTCGTTCAGGTAGAGCTTGCGGCTGGTGGTGTCGAGCGTGGCGAACAGCTGGTCGGCCGCATAGGCGCGCGCCTTGGTCAGGCTATTGAACAGGGTCGACTTGCCGGCATTGGTGTAACCCACGATCGACGCCGACACCAGCCCGGCCCTGTTTCGGCCGCGGCGTTGGGTCGTGCGCTGTTTCTGCACCGTCGCCAGACGATCCTTCAACATTTTGACGCGCTTGCCGAGCAAGCGGCGGTCGGTCTCCAGCTGGGTTTCACCCGGGCCGCGCAGCCCGATACCGCCCTTTTGCCGTTCCAAGTGGGTCCAGCCCCGCACCAGGCGGGTCGCCAGATGCGACAACTGTGCCAGCTCCACCTGCAGCTTGCCCTCGTGGCTGCGCGCACGCTGCGCGAAGATATCGAGGATCAGGCTGCGCCGGTCGATCACCCGGCACTGCAGTGCGCGTTCGAGGTTGCGCTCCTGCGCCGGCGACAAGGCGTGGTTGAACACCACCACGTTGGCCGAACCGGCCCGCACCGCGGCGGCAATCTCTTCGACCTTGCCCTTGCCGGCGAACAGCGCCGGATCGGGCCGGCTGCGCTTGCCTTCGACGATATCGGTCACATCGACGCCGGCACTACGGACCAGATCGGCGCACTCATCGATGCCGTCGCGAAAGTCCGGCTCGCCGAAGTCGAGGCAGACCAGAACGGCCTTATCACCTATGTCAGGACGATCAAACACCTGGAAAACCGAGCTGAGAAAAAAGGAAGGCTGATGTTGGCGAAACTGAACGTTTCACGAACATCAGCCGGTTGGACGCAGAATCAGGCGTCTTGCTGTTCCGGCTTTTGCACGCCGTGGTCATGCGGGATGCTGACCGGGCGGGCAGGCACGACGGTCGAGATCGCGTGCTTGTAAACCATCTGGGTCACGGTATTCTTCAGCAGTACCACGTACTGGTCGAACGATTCGATCTGCCCTTGCAGCTTGATACCGTTCACCAGGTAAATCGACACCGGCACATGTTCTTTGCGCAGCGTGTTCAGAAACGGGTCTTGTAACATTTGCCCTTTGGAACTCATTCGTAATCTCCGATTAGGTGATTTTTAATAAAAATTGTTACCGACCGGCCTGCTCGCTTAGTTGTAGCAGAAAAAAAGTTGCCGGACTATTATTTGCCGCGCCGCGCTCCCGGGCGATCGCCCGGACGCGGATTCCGTTCCTGATGGAACGGGTTCTCGCTGGTCTTGTACTGCACCCGCAACGGCGTACCTTGCAATTGGAACGCTTTACGGAAGGTATGTTCCAGATACCGGGTATAACTATCCGGAATCGCGTCGAGCGAGTTGCCGTGGATCACGATGATCGGCGGGTTCATGCCCCCTTGGTGCGCATAACGCAGCTTCGGTCGCATCATGCCGTTACGCGGCGGTGCCTGGCGTTCGATCGCGGTCTGCAGCACCCGGGTCAACTTCGGCGTGGCCAACTTGGCCATTGCTGCACGGTACGCTTCATCGATCGACTTGAACAGGTCGGCCACCCCGCGCCCCTGCAGCGCCGAGATCTGATGGAATTTGGCAAACTCGAGGAAACCCAGCTTGCGGGCGATGTCGCGTTTGACCTTGTCCTTCTGCTCCTGGTCCAGATTGTCCCACTTGTTGACCGCCACGACCAGCGCACGCCCCGCCTCCAGCGCGAAACTGGCGATGGTCGCGTCCTGATCGGCGATATCCTGCTGCGCATCCAGCACCAGCACGGCGACGTTCGCATCCTCGATCGCCTGCATGGTCTTCACCACCGAGAACTTCTCGATCGCCTCGTCGACCTTGGTACGGCGACGCACACCAGCGGTATCGATGATGGTGTACGGATGTCCTTCGCGTTCGAAATCGATGTAGATGCTGTCGCGAGTCGTACCCGGATGATCGAAGGCGATTACCCGCTCTTCGCCGAGGATGGCGTTGACCAGCGTCGACTTACCGACGTTCGGCCGACCGATCACCGCGAATTTCGGATGCTTAACCTTCTCTTCCGGGTCTTCTTCCGGGAACGGTTCGAGCACCAGCTCGACCAGGTCGCGCACACCGTCGCCGTGCGCGGCGGAAACCGCCAGCGGATCGCCCAGGCCCAGTTCATAGAACTCGGCGGCGGCGATCGCCCGGTTCATCCCCTCGGCCTTGTTGACCGCGAGAAACACCGGCCGACCGCTCTGGCGCAGCCGGTTGGCGATAATCTTGTCCTGCGGGGTGACGCCGTTGCGGCCGTCGACCAGGAAGATGATTGCGTCCGCCTCGTCGACCGCCTGCAGCGTCTGCTTGGCCATCTCGAACAGGATGCCCTCGTCGACCACCGGCTCGAAGCCGCCGGTGTCGACCACCAGATACGGCTTGCTGCCGACCCGGCCGTGACCGTAGTGACGGTCGCGGGTCAGACCGGGCTGATCCGCCACCAGCGCATCGCGGCTGCGGGTCAGGCGGTTGAAGAGGGTCGACTTACCGACGTTCGGTCGTCCGACCAAGGCAATAGTGGGTTTCATTACTACAGCTTATCCCAAAGAAACGAGTGCGAGGCGACCACTGCTGCCCTGTAGCAGCGCGGTATCGCCAAGCGAAACAGGTTGAGCGGTCAGCGCATCGGTGCCGACCTTCTGGCGACCGACCAAACGGCCGTCTTCGCTATTGATCAGGTGGGCATAGCCTTCACCATCGACCACCAGCACGGTGTTACCGAGCACGGCCGGGCCGGACACGTTACGGTATTTCAGATCGTCGAGCTTCCACAGATTGCGGCCGGTCGCACGGTCGAATGCCCAGACCGAACCATCGTCGGCAGTGGCATAGAGTCGACTACCGTCGACGGCCAGACCCTGGCTCGACGACAGATCGCGCGCCCACATCAGGTTGCCGCTACGGGCGTCGAAGCAGGCGACGCGCCCCTGGTAGGCCGCGGCGCAGATCTGACCGTGATCGAACACCGGCCGGCTGACCACGTCGGTGACGCGCTCAAGCTCGGTGGCGCCGCGCGGGTTGGCAACCGCCACATCCCACAGCACATCGCCCGAGGTCGGGCGCAGCGCCTGCAGGTGGCCACCGGCCTGGCCGGACAGCAAGGCATCGTTGCCGACCGCGAGCAGCGAAGCGGTGTTACGGACGATCAGCTGCGGTAGCGTGCGCGACACCGACCACAGCTGCTTGCCGTCCTGCGGATCGAAACCGGTCAGGCGACCATCATTGGTACGCACCACCAGCACCTGACCGACCAGCACCGGCGCTTCCAGCGCGATGCTGGTCAGCGACTGCCGCCAGCGCACCTTGCCATTGCTGCGATCGATCGACAACAACGAGCCATCCTCGGCGCCGACGTAGACGGAACCGTCGTCGACGGCAACGCCGCCGGTCAGTTCAGTCTTCTTCAGATCCCAGCGCGAGGTGGTACGGCCAGTCGTCGAGTCGAGCACCCGAATGGTGCCCTCGGCATTGGCGACGATCACGTTGCCGTTGCGGTACAGCGGCGTGAAACCACCATGGCTGGTATCGCCGATGTCCTCGCTCCACTTGACCGCCAGCTTCTGCTCGGACTTGATCGCGTGCAGCGGCGTCGGCTGATTGATCGGCTCGCCGCCGAACCAGCTAGCGCAGCCAGCCAGCAGGAAAGAGGAAAAGACGGCCGTAGCCAATAGCTTCATTCGCATATCAGGCTCCCAGCGCATCGAGTTTGGTTTGGATCAGCTGACGGTTCGGCGAATCACCGACCAGCTTGGCCAATGCCGTCTTGTACGCCTCGCGAGCCGCCTTCGCATCGCCCTTGGCCTGGTATACGTCGCCCTTCAGATCGAGGAACAGCGCGTCGAACGACGCAGCATGTTCGACTTCGAGCTCGGCAATCGCCGCATCGTAGCGCTTCTCGTCGAGCAGCACGCCGGCGTAGCGCAGCTGCGCCACCGCCTTCACCGCCGGCTCCTTGCTGGTATCGACCACCCACTTGAGTTGGGTCTTGGCCGTGGCCAGATCGTTCTTGTCGAACGCCACGCGCGCCGCCAACAGGGCACCACGAGTTGCATAGGCCGTCGACGAGTAGTCGGCGACCAGCGCGACCTGCACCGGCTTGAGCTTGGCGAGATCGCCCTGCTGGGCAGCCTGCTCGAGCTGGCTGTACAGCACCGCCGCCTTGGCTTCCTGCTTCTGCTGGTAAGACTTCCAACCGATAAAGCCCGAGTAGCCCAAGGCACCTGCCAGCACCGCGCCGGCGATGTATTTGCCCCAGCTGCTCCAGAACGCCTTCAGTTCGTCGATCTGTTCTTGTTCCTGCAAGTCAAAAGCCATGCCTTATTCCCCTTGGCGGTCGAGGTGACCTAACGTCGCGACCAGTTCGCCCAGCGCGACGGTTTGCTGCGCGGCATCGCCACGCAGCGGCTTGAGCGCTGCCTGACCCGACGCGATCTCGTTTTCACCGACGATCACGGCATAGCGTGCGCCACTGCCGTCGGCCTTTTTCATCTGCGACTTGAAACTGCCCTCGCCCAGGTGCTGCACCACCGAGTAACCCGCCTCGCGCAGCTGTTTGGCCAGTTGCAGCCCGTACAGCGGCGCACCAGTGCCCTGCTGCACCAGGTAGACGTCGACGCTGCGTTGCGCCGGCAGCAGGTTTTTCTCCTGCAACAGCAGCAGCACCCGCTCCATGCCCATGCCGAAGCCGATGCCGGGCGCCGGCTTGCCGCCGAGCTGCTCGATCAGACCGTCGTAACGGCCGCCGGCGCAGACGGTGCCCTGTGCGCCCAGCTCGGTGGTCACCCACTCGAATACCGACTGGTTGTAGTAGTCGAGTCCGCGCACCAGACGCGGATTCTCCACGTAGTCGATGCCCAGCGCGGCGATCATCGCCTTCCAGCCCTCGTAGTGGGCGCGCGACTCGTCACCGAGGTAGTCGTACAACCGCGGCGCGGCATTGGCCATTTCCTGCAGCGCCGGGTTCTTGGTATCGAGCACGCGCAGCGGATTGCTGTACATGCGGCGCTTGCCATCCTCGTCGAGGATGTCGGCGTTGGCTTCCAGGTGCTTGATCAGCGCCTCGCGGTGCGCGGCGCGCTCTTCTTTGTTGCCCAGCGTATTGATCTCGAGGCGCACGTACTGGGCAATGCCCAGGCGCTTCCACAGATCGGCGGTCATCAGGATGATTTCCGCATCAACGTCCGGACCGGCGAAACCAAGAGCCTCGATACCGATCTGGTGGAACTGGCGGTAGCGGCCCTTCTGCGGGCGTTCGTGGCGGAACATCGGGCCCATGTACCAGACCTTCTGCGTGGCGTTGTAGAGCAGGTTGTGCTCGACCACCGCGCGCAGCGTGCCTGCGGTGCCCTCCGGACGCAGCGTCAGGCTGTCGCCGTTCAGGCTGTCGACGAAGCTGTACATTTCCTTCTCGACGATGTCGGTCACCTCGCCGATCGAGCGAACGAACAGCGGCGTGGTCTCGACGATCGGGGTGCGGATGTTCTGGTAGCCGTAATCGGCGAGCAGTTCGCGCAGCACGCCTTCAAAGTATTCCCACTGGTGCGAATCGGCCGGCAACACATCGTTCATGCCTTTGATCGCCTGGAGTTTCTGTGCCATTGCTAGTCTTCTTGAATCTGCTGAGATTGACCGAATCAAGCCAGCGGCTTGATCGGGATAGTCCGGGCCACGACTTCGCGGCGCTTTGCCCCGCCTTCGCAGTAACGGGTGTGCACATAGTCATCTACCAGTGCCAGGAATTCGGCGGCGATGTGCTCGCCCTTCAGGGTGACGGTCTTTTCCCCGTCCACGTATACGGGCGCCACCGGCACTTCACCGGTACCTGGCAGGCTGATGCCGATATCGGCGAGCTTGCTCTCACCCGGGCCGTTGACCACGCAGCCCATCACCGCGACATTCAGGTCTTCGACGCCCGGATACTGCAGACGCCACACCGGCATCTGCTCGCGCAAATGGGTCTGGATGCTGTCGGCCAGTTCCTGGAAGAAGGTACTGGTCGTGCGACCGCAGCCCGGACAGGCGGTAACAAGCGGGGTGAAGCTGCGCAGGCCCATCGTCTGCAGGATTTCCTGCGCGACGATGATTTCCCTGGTGCGCGACTCGCCCGGCGCCGGCGTCAGCGAGATACGGATGGTGTCACCGATGCCTTCTTGCAGCAGCACCGACAGCGCCGCGGTCGAGGCGACGATGCCCTTCGAGCCCATGCCAGCCTCGGTCAGACCCAGGTGCAGCGGGAAATCGCAGCGGCCACCCAGGTCGCGGTAGACAGCGATCAGGTCCTGCACATGACTGACCTTGCAGGACAGAATGATCTTGTCGGCGGACAGCCCCAGTTCCATCGCCTTGTCGGCCGACTCCAGCGCCGACACGATCAGCGCCTCGCGCATGATCGCCGCCGGCGGCAGCGGGTTGGCCGAACGGTTGTTGGCGTCCATCAATCGCGCTGCCAGCTCCTGGTCGAGGCTGCCCCAGTTGACTCCGATGCGCACCGGCTTGTCATGGGTAATGGCTTGCTCGATCATGAAACCGAACTTGTCGTCGCGCTTGGCGCCTCGGCCAACATTGCCCGGATTGATTCGGTACTTCGCCAAGGCCTTCGCCGCCGACGGATAATCGCGTAGCAAGCGGTCGCCGTTGAAATGGAAATCGCCGACCAGGGGCGTGTTGCAGCCCATATCGTCGAGACGCTGGCGGATCTCCGCCACCGACGCGGCCGCTTCCGGGCTATTGACGGTGATGCGGACCACTTCGGAGCCGGCATCCGCCAGCTCCTTGACCTGCGCGGCGGTACCCGCCGCGTCTGCCGTATCGGTGTTGGTCATCGACTGCACCATCACCGGTGCGTCGGAGCCGACCTGCACATGGCCGATCATTACCTGACGCGTCGCACGGCGAACCAACTTGTCGCTATCCATTTCTCGCTTGCTACCTGATCGTTGCGTTTACTTGAGTTTGACGTTGGCAGTGGTGCCGCGCGTCTTGCTCTTCAGATCGACCGGCTGGCCGTTGTAGCTCAGTTCGACGGCCGGGGCGTTACCGATGCGCACCGCAAACGGCGGCTTGCCGTTGACGCTCTTCTCGGTACCGGCGTTCAAGGTCTGGAACACCAGCTTCTTGCCGGTCGCGTCGACCACCGAAACCCAGGCATCGCCGCTGACCTTCAGCTTCACTTCGCCACCATCGCTGACGGCTTCAGCTGCCGGTGCACTGCTGGTCGCTTTCGCGGCGACGACCGGGGCGACAGCCGGAACGGCAGGCTTGGCCACCGGGGCCGGCGCTGCGCTCGGCGCCGAAGCGGCGGCGGCCGGGGCGGAGCTGGTCGCTTCAGCCGGGGCCGAAGCCTGCTCGGCCATCATCGGCGCCAGCTCGTTGCTGGCCGCCGGCTTCTCGGCATTCGACTTGCTCCACCACCAACCGGCACCGGCCAGGCCGACCACGACCAGCAAGCCCAGCACCACCAAGGGGCCGCGGCTGCGCGACGACTCGACCTCGCCCGGTTCGGGCTCGACCTCGTGGGCGAAGTTCTCGACCACCTTGGCCACCGACGGCACCCGCGATTCCAGTGCCGCCATCAGCGGCGCACTGTCGATATCGAGGAAGCGGGCGTAGTTGCGCACAAAGCCGCGCACGAAGGCCGGCCCCGGCAAGACATCGTAACTATCGCTCTCGAGCGCTTCGAGCTGGCGGATCGACAGTTTCAATCGATCGGCCACATCCCCCAGACTCAACCCTGCCGCTTCCCGTGCTGCCTTGAGACGGGTGCCGACGCCGATCGGTTCCGGCGTTGTGCTCGGTACTTCGATGTTTTCCATCGTTCTAAAGTCCACTTAACAGCTGTTGGGTCTCCCTGGCGTCGGGGAAACGGGACGTGAGTTGACCGACAAGCTGCCGTTCACGATCGGCATCGCCATTCAGGCGCGCGATCCCGACCCCCAGCAGCAGCGCATCGGCCGACAGCGGCGCCCCGGTGCTGGCCAGCCGGTCGAGGTAGAGCCTCGCCAACTTGCCATTCCCCTGTTCCAGATATAAGCGGGCCAGCTCCGTCAGCGCCCCGGCAAAACCCGGGGCCGCCTGCAAAGCGGCCAGAAACTGATCGTTCGCTTCGGCCTTGCGGCCAAGCTTGGCCAAGCAGACGCCCAGATTCAGGCGGGCAGTCTGCGGTGATTCGTACAGCGGGTCGGCCAGCGCCCGCCGGAAATAAGAGAGCGACTCGTCCCCCCGTCCATGCTGACAGAGAAACCAGCCGTAATTGTTATTGGCCTCAGGGTTGCCCGGTGCGAGGCTCAGCGCGCGCTGGTAACTGCGCTCGGCATCGCCGTCCACTTTCAACTGTTGTAGCACGTTGGCCCGCATCAAATGACCCGGCAAATAATCCGGATCGGCGGCGATCGCCTGGTCGGCCGAATCGAGCGCCACCTTCAGGTTGCCCGCCCGGCTGTACTCGACCGCCAGCTGCGTGCGGATCTGCGCCAACTCGTGCCCGACAGTGGCGGCCTGCGCCACCGTCGCAGACAGAACCACGAGCAGGCCGACGATCAACGCCGGCCGGCGCAGTCTCAGTGATCGCGCGTCTCGACGATCTGCTGCCACTTGGCCTGGCGACGGGTCTTGTCCTGCACCTGACCGGCCAGCTGACCACAGGCCGCGTCGATATCGTCGCCGCGGGTCTTGCGCACCGTCACCACGAAGCCCGCTTCCTGCAGGATCGAACGGAAGGCGTGGATCGCATTGTTGCTGGAGCGACCATAGCCCGAGTTCGGGAACGGGTTGAACGGGATCAGGTTGAACTTGCACGGCACGTCCTTGACGAGCTCTATCAATTGCCGTGCATGTTCCTGTCTGTCGTTGACACCGTCAAGCATCACGTATTCGAACGTCACGAAGTCGCGAGGCGCCTTTTCCAGATAGCGTCGGCACGCGGCCATCAGTTCCTTGAGCGGGTACTTCTTATTGATCGGCACGATCTCGTCGCGGATCGTGTCGTTGGACGCGTGCAAGCTCACCGCCAGTGCCACCGGGCAGGCGTCGCGCAAGCGGTCCATCTGCGGCACCAGGCCCGAGGTGGACACGGTGACGCGGCGGCGGGACAGGCCGTAGCCGTGGTCGTCGAGCATGATCTGCAGTGCGCTGACCACGTTGTCGAAGTTGGCGAGCGGCTCGCCCATGCCCATCATCACCACGTTGGAGATCACCCGTTCGTTCTTCGGGGTGACGCCCATGGCCTTGTTGGCCCACCACAGCTGGCCGATGATCTCGGCGGTGGAAAGATTACGGTTGAAACCCTGGCGGCCGGTGGAGCAGAAGGTGCACTCCAGCGCACAGCCGACCTGGGATGACACGCACAAGGTGCCGCGTTCGTCTTCGGGGATGAACACGGTCTCGACACCGTTGCCGGTGCCGACGTCGAGCAGCCACTTGCGGGTGCCATCACTGCTGTCCTGCCCGGTCATCAACGACGGTACCCGCACTTCGGCCGAATCGAGCAGCTTGGCACGCAGGCTCTTGGCCAGATCGGTCATCGCGTCAAAGTCGGACTCACCCATCTGGTGCATCCAGCGCATCACCTGTTTGGCGCGGAATGGCTTTTCGCCCATCGCGGCAAAGTGATCGGTCAGTTGCGCCAGGTTGAAGTCGAGCAGGTTGGTTTTCATGGCAGTAATCAGCGGAAACTACAGAAACCGGGCGGCGGACACCGCCCGATTGGAGGACAGGCTTAGCGCGAGCAGAGGTCGGCAGCGTCGAAGAAGTAAGCGATTTCGATCGCGGCGTTCTCCAGGCTGTCCGAGCCGTGTACGGCGTTGGCGTCGATCGAATCAGCGAAGTCGGCGCGGATGGTACCGGCTTCGGCTTTCTTCGGGTCGGTAGCGCCCATCAGGTCGCGGTGCTTCAGGACGGCGTTTTCGCCTTCGAGCGCTTGAACCATCACCGGACCGGAGATCATGAAGGTCACCAGGTCGTTGAAGAACGGACGCTCTTTGTGCACAGCGTAGAAGCCTTCGGCTTCGGCGCGGCTCAGTTGCTTCATGCGTGCGGCGATCACTTTCAGGCCGCTCGATTCGAAGCGGTCGTAGATCTTGCCGATTACGTTTTTAGCGACAGCGTCCGGCTTGATGATGGACAGGGTGCGTTCGATTGCCATATTACTCTCCCAATATGCAGAACAACTGGCTACACTGTTCGAAACAGTCAGCCAGCTGACGTTGTAATTCGTTAAGGAACCCGGCATTTTAGCAGCCTTTTCAAGGCGATGCTGAACAAAATATAAGCAATGACCCCGCCCGACAAAGCCCCCTCGCCCCCTCCTGCCGACACCACCGACAAGCGCATCAAGAAGCGGCTTGCGATCGCTGGCGGGGTGGTCGTCGCCGCGCTGGCCGCCGCCGCGCTGCTGACCAGCCAGCGCCCCAAGGTCGACACCAGTAGCGGCACGCCGCAGACCAGCAGCGGCATCATCGTCAACAAGGACGCATCGGGCCATGTGATCGACAAGCTGGCGGCGAGCGGCGCACTGGCGAGTCCGCCGCCGGTGGCGAGCGCCCCGGTGGCCCACGCCGCCGCGCCGCAGCCGGCCAGCCCGACGCCGGGCCTGCCGTCCTCGCCCGACACCGGCCGCACCCCGGCGCTGGCGGCGGTCGGCCCGGCCCAGCTGCTGACGCCTCCGCCGGCGCCGGCAGTGAAACTGCAGCCCGCCAGCCCGCCGCCGCCGATGGCGGTGATCCAGAAAAAGGCCTTGCCCATCACCGCCAGCGCGCCATTCGCGCCGAGCAAGCCGACCGCTCCGGCGGCGGCGCCGGCCAAGCCGGAGGGCAGCTCGATCGGCTATCAGCTGCAACTGGGCCTGTTCAATAGCACCGAGAACGCCGACAAGCTGGTGAAGGCGCTGAAGGACAAGGGCATCGAGGCGCATACCGAGACCCGGGTCACCGTCGGCCCGTATCGCAGCCGCGCCGAGGCGGATGAAGCGATCGCCACGCTGAAGGGCTTCGGCTACGCGCCGCTGCTGCAACCTGCCGTCACCAAGTAGAACAACACACATTAATGCACAACGGCCCCGCAATGCGGGGCCGTTTGCTTTGGCCGATTTAGCCGGACTGACTCGGTGGCGGCGACAAGCATCCGGTGCAGCGGTGGAGCCAGTCTTCCACGCCGGACATGCTCAGCCCCCCATGGCGCGATGGAACCACGCCGCCGGCAGCCCCCTTCACACCCTTAGCCGGTCACCACATCCTTGCTCGGCGCCAACTGGAACTCGTCGCCCAGGTGCGGCAGCGCCAGATAGCTGGTCGACTGCATCTCGGTCAGCCGGCTGGCGGTGCGGAAGAACTCGTTCGACTGCACGCCCTCGGTGTAGATCTCGTCGGCGATCACCTCGCTGGAGGCGATCAGCTTGACGCGGTGGTCGTAGAACACGTCGACCAGCCAGGTGAAACGACGCGCTTCGTTGGCCTTGGTGGCCGGCAACTTGGGGATATCGGATACCAGCACGGTGTGATACTCGCGGGCGATTTCCAGATAGTCGGTCTGCGCGCGCGGGCCGCCGCAGATCGCGGCGAAGTCGAACCAGATCACCCCGGCGGCGCGACCGCGGGTGGCGATGGTGCGGCCGAGCACCTCGATGCCGCCCGGCTGCGGCGTGGCGCCGGCGGTGAAGCGCTGGAACATCATCACGAGCTGCGCGTTGGCCGCTTCGCCGGCCGGCACCAGGAACAAGGGTTCACGGGTCAGCTCGCGCAGCCGGTAGTCCTGGCCGCCGTCGACATTGAGCACGGTCAGATTGGCCTTGAGCATCTCGATCGCCGGCAGGAAGTTCTGACGCTGCAGGCCGTTCGGATACAGCTCGTCCGGCGGGTAGTTGGAGGTCGCGACCACCACCACGCCACGCGCGAACAGCGACTCGAACAAGCGGCCGAGGATCATCGCGTCGGCGATGTCGCTGACGTGAAATTCGTCGAAGCACAGCACGCGGACTTCGCGGGCCAGCTGTTCGGCCAGGGCGATCAGCGGATCGGGCTGCGAGTGGAAAGTGCGCAGCCGGTTGTGCACCTCGGCCATGAAGGCGTGGAAATGCACGCGGCGCTTGCGCTTGTACGGCAGGCAGCCGTAGAACGCGTCCATCAGGAAGCTCTTGCCGCGCCCGACCCCGCCCCACATGTAGAGACCGCGCGGTACATCGGGCTGGCGCAGGCTGCGGCCGAGGAAGCGGTTGCGCTTCTTCTTGAAATCGACCAGCTCGCGCCACAGCGCATCGAGGCGCTCGATCGCCGCCGCCTGCGCCACATCGTGGATGAAGCCGGGCTGCCGGGATGCCGCCTGGTACCAGCTGTTCGGGGACATTACGCCGTCGCTGACGGCCGGGGTGAACGCGTATTGGGCCATGAGCCGCCTCGGAATCTGTCGCAGCGGCGATTGTAGCCCGAGCACCGTCAGAACCGGAACCTTGCCACGACCAACCTGCATGACGATTCGGCCAACCTTGCGCCGATGGAGGCCCACGATGCGCACCCTGCCCCTGCTCGCTCTTGCCCTGCTACCCCTGCTGTCCCTGCCCGGCCATGCCGCGCCGCTCAGCGCGACCAGCCCCAACCCGCCGGCGCTGCTGGTGGAGCTGTACAGCTCGGAGGGTTGCAACAGCTGCCCGCCGGCCGATGCCTGGCTGTCGACGCTGAACCGTTTCGGCCCACGGGTGATCCCGCTGGCCTTGCACGTGCCGTACTGGGACAGCCTGGGCTGGCGCGACCGCTTCGCCCAGCCAGCCTTCGAGACGCGGCAGTACCGGCTCGCCGCCGCCAACCACAAGAACTTCGTCTACACGCCGGGGGTGTACGCCAACGGCCGCGAACTGCGCGACTGGAGCCGCGACGGCGCGCTGCGCGAGCGACTCGCCGGCACGGCCACTGCGCCGACGCTGAAGCTCAGCGCCGACGTCGCCGGCGGCACGATCAACGCAACGCTGAGCGTCGACGGCCTGCAGGCCGGCCAGCAGCTGCGGCTGGCGCTGGCGCAAGACGGCCAGATCAGCCAGGTGAAGGCGGGCGAAAACGCCGGGGTGACGCTACATCACCAGCATGTGGTGCGCGCCTGGCAGGGTCCGTGGACCAGCACGCAGGCTCAGGCACGCTTCACCGCTCCTGCCGAGCCGGGTGCACTGACGCTGGTCGGCTGGGTGGAGCGCAGCGATACCGGGCAAGCACTGAATGCGGTGTCGCTGACCCTGCCGCGCTGAAGCGCGATCGCCCGCTCAAAACGCGTTCGGCCAACCTCAAGGTTGGCCGAACAGCATGCAACGGAACAGACGACGGCTTAGCCGAATACCCCGGTCGACAGGTAGCGGTCGCCACGGTCACAGACGATGGAGACGATCACCGCGTTCTCCAACTGCGCCGACAGGCGCAAGGCCACCGCCAGTGCGCCGCCCGACGACGGACCGGCCAGGATGCCCTCTTCGCGCGCCAGGCGCCGCGCGGTGTCCTCGGCCTCGGCCTGGCTCACGTGGACCAGCTCATCGATGCGACTGAAGTCGCAGATCTTCGGCAGGTATTCGTCTTCCCACTTGCGGATACCCGGGATCTGACTGCCCGGCTCCGGCTGCACGCCGACGATCTGCACCGCCGGGTTCATTTCCTTCAGGTAGCGGCTGGTGCCCATGATGGTGCCGGTGGTGCCCATGCTCGACACGAAGTGGGTAATGGTGCCGGCGGTGTCCTGCCAGATCTCCGGGCCGGTGCTCTCATAGTGCGCCAGCGGATTGTCCGGGTTGGCGAACTGGTCGAGGATCACGCCTTCGCCGGCCGCTTCCATGCGGCGCGCTTCGTCGATCGAGCCCGGCATCGACAGCGCGGCCGGGGTCAGGATCACCTCGGCGCCGTAGGCGCGCATGGTCAGTACCCGCTCCTCGCTGGAGTTCTCCGGCATCAGCAAGATCAGCTTGTAACCCATCATCGTCGCCGCCATCGCCAGGCCGATGCCGGTATTGCCGCTGGTCGGCTCGATCAGCGTGTCGCCCGGCTTGATGCGGCCGCGCGCCTCGGCGTGGCGGATCATCGACAGCGCCGGTCGGTCCTTCACCGAGCCGCCCGGGTTGTTGCCCTCCAGCTTCACCAGCACGGTGTTGGTGGTGCGGCCGGGCAGGCGTTTGAGCCTGACCAGCGGGGTACGGCCGACGAAGTCTTCCAGATAGTTGAAGGTGGGCAGCGCCATGCGAAAACCTTTCCAAATGATCGCGCCATTATACGCCGCCACCCCGTAAATTCGCCCCTGTGGCCAGTAGGGGCGTTTGCCCGACTCTTTCGGCACTGATCGGTTCGACTTGTCATAGAAACGATAATCATTACCGTTATATCTCATTCCCACCGATGAACGCCCCAGTCCCCCGGTGCCGCGCAGTCCTACTCCCTCTGCCGCCGGGAGGCCTCGATGCGCGCGCTTAAGCCCGCCGCACTGTGGCTGCACCGCCAGCTCGGCTTGTATCTCACCGCGGTGATGCTGCTGTTAGGTCTCTCAGGCAGCCTGCTGCTGTTCCGCGC
Source organism: Neisseriaceae bacterium JH1-16 (assembly GCA_025989215.1). GTDB lineage: Bacteria > Pseudomonadota > Gammaproteobacteria > Burkholderiales > Chromobacteriaceae > Crenobacter_A. The sequence continues at coordinate 26,365 of JAPDNP010000007.1, forward strand.
CGAACTGGAAACCCCGCCCGCCAGCGTGTCGGTAGCCCACCTCCAAGCGCAGCCGGCCTATCAGGCAGCGCTGGACAGCGCCCTCCGCCACGCCCATTCGGCCAACCTGTCGCTGCGCTTCGGCGAAGCCGGCGAGCCGGTAGAAGCCAGTGCGCGCGACCACGGACACGAATGGGTACTGTGGCTGGACCTGGCCGACGGCACGCTGCTGCGCGAGCAGGTCGCCGACAGCGGGCGCGGGCTGTTTCCGTGGTTGGCCGAACTGCACCACAAGCTGTTTACCAGCGATACCGGCACGAACGTGGTCGGCTGGCTGGGGGTGGGACTGTTGCTGACCGTGCTGAGCGGCCTGCTGCTCTGGTGGCCGAAACAGTTCAAGAAGGCGCTGCGCCTGCATCCGGACACCGGCTCGCTGGCCTGGTACCGCCAGCCTGCACCGGCTTGCCGGTGCCGGTTTCGTACTGCGGCTCGCTGCGCGTGCTGCTGGCGATGAGTGGTCTCGCCGGTAGCTACCTGGCCGGCACCGGCCTCATGATGTAGTGGACCCGACGGCGCCGTGTCGCACGTCTAGCCGCTGAGCCGCGCAAGCTGGTGGCCTGACCCCCTAAGCATCGGTTCACACTCCCGCGCACGAAGGTGCAGACAAGGCGGATGACCTGAAAATGCAGGCAGTTCTCATCGAGCTGGCAAGCATGCTGAGCAACATTCCAACGCAGGATCACCCCGGCACAACAGTTCATGACCCCACTCTAACGACAACGCCCGCCACGACTCTCATCGTGGCGGGCGTTGTGCCGTCCGGGCGCTGCGGCCCGGCGAAGCTGGCTCAGCGGGCGTACAGCCAGTCGACGTAGCGGTCGACGCCTTGCTGCACCGTCAGGAACGGCGCGTTGTAGCCGATGTCGCGTAGCTTGGTGATGTCGGCCTGGGTGAAGCTCTGGTACTTGCCCTTCAGCGCGTCCGGGAACTCGGTGTACTCGAGGATACCCTGTCCGACCAGCTCCTCCAGCGTCAGCGCCGGCTTGCCCTCGTGGCGGCGGCAGGCGTTGACGGTGGCGACCGCCACGTCGTTGAACGGCTGCGCACGGCCGGAGCCGAGGTTGAAGATGCCGCTCTTCTCCGGGTGGTCGAGGAAGTGCATGTTGACGCGCACCACGTCGTCCACCGACACGAAGTCACGGCTCTGGCCGCCGTTTTCCCAGCCGTCCCAGCCGCCGAACAGCTTGACCTTGCCGGTCTCGCGGTACTGGTTGTAGTTGTGGAACGCCACCGAGGCCATGCGGCCCTTGTGCTGCTCGTGCTGGCCGTAGACGTTGAAGTAGCGGAAGCCGGCCACCTGGGCGGTCAGGCCCTCTTCCATGCGCTGGCGCAGGATCTGGTCGAACAGGAACTTCGAGTAGCCGTACACGTTCAGCGGGCCTTCGTACGCACGATCTTCCTTGAACACGGTACCACCGCCGTACACCGCCGCGCTCGATGCATACAGGAAGGGGATTTCCTCTTCCTGGCAGAAGTCGAACAGCGCCAAGGTGTACTGGTAGTTGTTGTCCAGCATGTACTTGCCGTCGTGGTTCATGGTGTCCGAGCAGGCGCCCTGGTGCAGGACCGCCGAGATCTCGCCCTCCAGCGCACCGCTGACCACGCGATCGATGAAGTCGTGCTTGTCGAGGTAGTGCGAGATCTCGCAATCGACCAGATTCTTGAACTTGTCGCCGTTGCTCAGATTGTCGACGGCGATGATGTCGGTCTCGCCGCGGGCATTTAGCGCGCGGACCAGGTTGGAGCCGATGAAGCCGGCTGCGCCGGTAACGACGATGGTCATGGGTATTCCTCAGGTTGGCCGAAGCCGGCTCAGAACGACGAGCCCGGCTGCGTCAGAAAGTGTTGTTCTTCGGGGGTAGAGGCTCGCCCCAGCATCGCGTTGCGGTGCGGGAAACGGCCGAAACGGGCGACGACGGCATGGTGGCGGCGCGCGTAGTCGAGCACCGAGTCGCGATCGGGGCTGTCCTCGGGCAGCGTGCCATAGAGACGCAGCGATTCCTCCTGGTCGGCCAGCGCTTCGCTGTGCTCGAGCGGCAGGTAGAAGAACCAGCGTGCCACCGGTGGAAGCGCGACGTCCCAGCGGCTGGCCAGTGCCTCGCGGGCCAGCCCCCGGGCCTGCGCGTCGGTAGCGAACGCGTCGGCCGTGCCGCGAAACAGATTGCGCGGAAACTGGTCGAGCACGATGGCCAGCGCCAGAGCGCCGCGGGCACTATCGACGTCGTCGTCGAGCTGACCGGCACGGGCACTCTGCCACAGGCCGAGGAAGCGGCGGCGCAGCTCGGCGTCGAACGCCTCGTCCTTGGCGAACCAGTAGTCCTGCGTCACCGACAAGGCATCCAGGTCGTGACCGCCGAACCAGAAGTCCAACACCTCGTGCTGCCAGCTGCGTTCCATGCGCTCCCCTTCTTTCGCTCGATCAGGCGGCGAACAGCTCGGCCTGACGGCACACCGCGGTGCCGAGCTTGCCCACCACCACCCCGGCGGCGGCATTGGCCAGGCTCATCGCCTGCGGCAGCGCGAGACCGGCGGCAATCGCCAGGCCCAGCGTGCCGATCACCGTGTCGCCGGCCCCGGAAACGTCATAGACCTCGCGCGCCTGCGTCGGTTCGTGCACCACGCCATCGGCGCGGAACAGCGTCATGCCCTCTTCGCTGCGCGTCACCAGCAGCGCATCGAGATTCAGCTCGGCGCGCAGCGCCTCGGCGCGGGCGTTCAGATCGGCGTCGTCCTTCCAGCGGCCCGCCACCTGGCGGAACTCGCTGCGGTTCGGCGTCAGCAGCGTCGCGCCAGCGTACTTGGCGTAATCGTCGCCCTTCGGGTCGATCAGCACCGGCTTGCCGGCGGCGCGCGCCAGCTCGATCATCCGCGTCACATGGGCCAGGCCGCCTTTGCCGTAATCGGACAGGATCACCACATCGTGCTCGGGCACGATCGCCGCGTATTCGTCGAGCTTGTCGGCCAGCACCTCGTGGCTCGGCGCATCCTCGAAATCGAGGCGGATCAGCTGCTGCTGGCGCGCGATCACCCGCAGCTTGATGGTGGTGGAGATATCCGGGTCGCGACGGAACGAGGTGGTGATGCCGTCGGCCTCGAGCAAGCGCTGCAGCGCGGTGGCCGCCTCGTCGTCGCCGGTCACCGACAGGATGGTGGCCTGACCGCCCAGGCCGGCGATATTGCGCGCCACGTTGGCCGCACCGCCGGCGCGCTCTTCCATCCGCTCGATCTTGGCCACCGGCACCGGTGCCTCGGGCGAGATGCGGGTGGCGTCGCCGAACCAGTAGCGATCGAGCATCACGTCGCCGACCACCAGCACGCGGGCTTTTCCGAGCCGTTCGGCCAACGTCGCCGCGTCCATCTTCACTTTGTCGAGTACAGTCATCGCATAGCCCCCAGTCAGCGACCGATCGCGAAGTAGCTAAAGCCCTGCTCGCGCACCAGCGCCGGGTCGTACAGATTACGGCCGTCGAAGATCACCGGCGTCTTCAGTGCCGCGCGGATCGCATCGAAGTCGGGCACGCGGAACAGCTTCCACTCGGTCACGATCACCAGCGCGTCGGCACCTTCCAGCGGCGCCATCATGCCGTCGGCAAACGTCAGGCGTGGATTGTCGCCCATCACCCGCTGCGCCTCGTGTGTGGCAACCGGGTCGAACGCGACGATCGCGGCGCCACGACGGGTCAGCTCGTCGACGATCACCCGGCTCGGCGCCTCGCGCATATCGTCGGTGTTCGGCTTGAACGACAGGCCCCACAGCGCGAAGCGGCGGCCCGACAGGTCCTCGCCGTACTCGGCGACGATCTTCTCGACCAGGCGATGCTTCTGCAGGTCGTTGGCCTCTTCCACCGCTTCGAGCACGCGCAGCTGGTGGCCGTTCTCACGGGCGGTCGAGATCAGCGCCTTGACGTCCTTCGGGAAGCAGGAGCCGCCGTAACCGACACCCGGGTAAAGGAAGTGATAGCCGATGCGCGGGTCGGAACCGATGCCCTTGCGTACCATTTCGATATCGCCGCCCAGCGTTTCGGCCAGGTTGGCCAGCTCGTTCATGAACGAGATACGGGTCGCCAGCATCGCGTTGGCCGCGTACTTGGTCAGCTCGGCCGAACGCACGTCCATGAACAGGATGCGCTCGTGGTTGCGCTGGAACGGCTCGTACAGGCGGCGCATCAGCTTGATCGCGCGCTCGTCCTCGGTGCCGATTACCACCCGGTCCGGGCGCATGAAGTCGTCGATCGCCGCGCCTTCCTTGAGGAATTCCGGGTTAGACACCACGCTGTAATCGATCTGCTCGCCGCGGGCGGCCAGTTCTTCAGCGATGGCCGCCTGCACCTTGTCGGCGGTGCCGACCGGCACGGTCGACTTGTCGACCACCACCTTGTAGCTGGTCATATGACGGCCAATGGCGCGCGCGGCGGACAGCACGTACTGCAGGTCGGCCGAACCGTCTTCATCCGGCGGGGTGCCAACCGCGATGAACTGGATCTCGCCAAACGCCACCGACTCGGCCACGTCGGTGGTAAACGACAGGCGGCCGGCCGCGACGTTGCGACGCACCAGATCTTCGAGACCCGGCTCGAAAATCGGCACGCCGCCGTTGTTCAGGATGGCGATCTTGCTCGGATCGACGTCGAGGCAACATACCTTGTTGCCCATTTCGGCGAGGCAGGTGCCGGTGACCAGGCCGACGTAGCCGGAGCCGATAACGGTAATTTTCATTGCTGAGCGTCCTTGTAGAGGGCGATCTCGCGATTGATCGAGGTCAGCACCGCCAGCGGGTCGGCGGCGCGGGTGATCGGACGGCCGATCACCAGGTAGTCGGAGCCGGCGGCAATCGCGGCGGTCGGGGTCATCACGCGGCGCTGATCGTCAGCCACCGCGTCGGCCAGGCGGATGCCCGGCGTGATCAGCTTGAATTCCTTGCCCAGTGCGGCCTTCAGGCGCGACGCTTCCTGCGCCGAGCACACCACGCCGTCCAGACCGCTGTCGCGGGTCAGCGTGGCCAGACGCAGCACCTGTTCTTCAGGCGGAATGGTGATGCCGATTTCGGCCAAGTCGCTCGCCTCCATGCTGGTCAGCACGGTGACGGCGATCAACAGCGGGCGCTGGCTGTACGGCTCCAGCGCCTCGCGTGCCGCGCTCATCATGCGACGGCCGCCCGAGGCATGCACGTCGACCAGCCACACGCCGAGTTCGGCGGCCATCTTGCAGGCGTGCGCGACGGTGTTCGGGATGTCGTGGAACTTCAGGTCGAGGAATACCTTGAAGCCGCGCGCCACCAGCGCTTCGATCAGCGTGCGGCCGGAGGCGGTGAACAGTTCCTTGCCGACCTTGAGGCGGCACTGGGCCGGGTCGAGACGACTGGCGAAATCGAGCGCCTCGCGCTCGGTGGCGAAGTCGAGAGCGACGATCACCGGGGAGACCGGCTCGAGGTCGAGGCCGGCGGCAAGCAATGGGTTCATGCAGGGTCCTGCTAGAGTTTCAATGTAATTCGGAACGGTTCGGCGTCAGGCTTTCCCACTCGCCGCAAACCGGGCAGTGCCAGAAGAACGCGCGCGAACGGAAGTTGCAGCACTTGCAGCGATGCATGGTCAGGCGCGCGGCGTGTTTCATCACCACGGTGCGGGCCAGCTCGGCATCCATGCGCTTGTCGGGCGACAGCTCGTCCATCTGCGCCTCGATCAGCCGGTACACCCCGGCGAGACTCGGACGGCTGTGCACTGCTTCGCGCACCGCGTCGAGCGCCTGGTGCTCGCCCTCGTAAGTCGCGACCTTCTGATAGAGCAGATCGGTCAGCTCCAGCTGCGGGAAGGTCTTCAGATAGCCGCGCAGCAGCGCGATGCCGTCGAGCGGCTTGCCGAGTTTCTCATAGGCGTCGAACAGCCGCTCGCCGGCCATCGACAGGTATTCGTAGCCCTGCTTCTCGATCGCCTGCCAGGCGGAGATCGCCGCCTCGCTGTCGCCCTCGGCGAAGGCGATGTCGCCCGCGATCAGGCTGGCGCGCACGCACTTGCGGTTGGCGTTGAACGCCGCCTTGACGAACTCGCGCGCCGCCGCGTAATTGGAGCGGAACAGCTCGGCCTGCGCCAGCTCGCAGTAGAACTGCGCCACTTCGTGCAGGAAGGAATGCGAATCGCTGGCCAAGCCCCGTGCCAGTTCGATCGCTTTCTGCCAGTCGCGGTCCTGCTGGTAGATGTCGAGCAGCTCCTTGCGCGCGGCGAGGCTCATATTGCCGTCCACCAGCTTCACCAGCGTCTCTTCGGCGCGATCGATCAGACCGGCCTTGCGGAAGTCCTGTGCCAGCTCGAAGCGCACGCTGTCGCGCGACTCTTCGGCCAACTCGGTCGAGTCGAGCATGGTGTGATGCAGGCGGATCGCCCGGTCGTTCTCACCACGCTTGCGGTAGAGCTTGCCGAGCGTCAACTGCAGCTCGAGTGCGGCCGGGTGCTGGCGGGCCACTTCGGCCAGGGCGCCGGCGGCGACATCGGTTTTGTCGTCAACCAGCGCGTCCAGCCCCTTGAAGAAGCCGCTGGGTACGGCCATCGCCTGCTTCAGCACGGTGCGCATGTCGACGCGCGCCGCAAACCAGCCCAGGCCGAAAAACGCCGGAAACAGCAACAGCCACCACAAATCCAGATCCAAGGAATGCCTTTCAACGGGAATGCAAACGCCCGCCTCCGGCTACCGGATGACGGGCGAACGGAATAGTCGCTCAGTCGGCCAGGGCGTCGCTCGGGTCCGCCGTGGTCGAACGCCCCTGCTGACGCAGGCGCAATTCTTTCTTCAGCTGCGACAGCTCGCGTCGCATCTTCAGGTAATAGGTAAAGGTGGCCAACAGGCCGATCGCGGCGCCGGCCACGAAGAACAGCAGCAGGAACACGATCAGCGGCGCGTTCCACACCTGGCCGAAGAACAAGCGGAACTCGACACTGTGGCTGTTCTGCACGGTAACGGCGACCAGCAGGATCAAGAGGGCAATCTCTATCAGGCGGATCAGGTAGCGCATGGCGGTTTCGCTTCGTATTGGTCGAAGCCAAGTTTATACGATTTGCCCGGTGCATCCCAAGGCAAAGCGCCAACAAAAAACGCCGCGTCCCAGGGACGCGGCGTTGAGTATGACGTATCAGGCTTGCTCAGTACTGTACTTCTTCGTCGGGAATCAAGGCTCCGTCGACGCGTTCGCGCAGTTCCTTGCCCGCTTTGAAGTGCGGCACGTACTTCTCAGGTACTGAGACGCTGGAACCCGACTTCGGGTTGCGGCCGACTCGCGGCGGACGGTAGTTCAGATCGAAGCTACCGAAGCCGCGGATTTCGATCCGCTGCCCCTGGGACAGGCTGCTGGCCATCGCGTCCAGAATGGTCTTGACGGCCAGCTCAGCGTCCTTGAAGACCAACTGAGAATTGCGCTCGCCCAATCGTTCGGCCAACCTCGCAATCAGCTCAGACTTGGTCATCGGGCGTATTACTCGTTGCCGCCCGACAGCTTGGCCTTCAGCAGCGCGCCCAGGCTGGTGGTGCCTGCGCTCACGTTCGACTCGTTACCGGCCGACAGCGTGCGCATAGCAGCGCCTTCCTCTTGCGAGTCCTTGGCCTTGATCGACAGGCTGATGTTGCGCGACTTGCGGTCAACGGCAATGATCAGCGCTTCGACTTCTTCGCCTTCCTTCAGCACGCTGCGAGCATCTTCGATGCGGTCGCGCGACAGTTCGGAAGCACGCAGGTAGCCTTCGATATCGGTCGACAGTTGAACTACGGCGCCCTTGGCGTCGACGGTCTTCACAGTGCCCTTAACCAGCGAACCCTTGTCGTTCATGCTCACGAAGTTGCTGAACGGATCACCTTCGAGCTGCTTGATGCCGAGGCTGATGCGCTCTTTCTCGACGTCGATCGACAGCACGACGGCTTCAACTTCGTCGCCCTTCTTGAACTTGCGAACGGCGTCTTCGCCGGTCTCGCTCCACGACAGGTCGGACAGGTGCACCAGACCATCGATGCCACCCGGCAGGCCGACGAACACGCCGAAGTCGGTGATCGACTTGATCGCGCCCTGCAGCTTGTCGCCCTTCTTGTAGGTCGCAGCGAAATCGTCCCACGGGTTGGCCAGGCACTGCTTCATGCCCAGGCTGATACGACGGCGGTCTTCGTCGATCTCGAGGATCATGACTTCGACTTCGTCGCCAACTTGAACCACCTTGGACGGGTGTACGTTCTTGTTGGTCCAGTCCATTTCGGACACGTGTACCAGACCTTCGATGCCTTGTTCGATTTCAACGAACGCGCCGTAGTCGGTCAGGTTGGTCACTTTGCCGAACAGGCGGGTGCCCGACGGATAGCGACGCGACAGGCCGATCCACGGATCTTCGCCCAGTTGCTTCAGGCCCAGCGATACGCGGTTCTTCTCTTGATCGAACTTCAGGACCTTGGCTTCAACTTCGTCGCCAACAGCCAGCACTTCGCTCGGGTGCTTCACACGACGCCATGCCAGGTCGGTGATGTGCAGCAGGCCGTCGATACCGCCCAGGTCAACGAACGCACCGTAGTCGGTGATGTTCTTGACGATACCCTTGATGACGGCGCCTTCGCGCAGGGTTTCCAGCAGTGCCTTGCGCTCTTCGCCCAGGGTCTCTTCCAGCACGGCGCGACGCGAAACAACGACGTTGTTGCGCTTGCGGTCCAGCTTGATGACCTTGAATTCGATTTCCTTGCCTTCGTACGGGGTGGTGTCTTTCACCGGACGTACGTCAACCAGGGAGCCCGGCAGGAAGGCGCGGATGCCGTTGACCATAACGGTCAGGCCACCCTTGACCTTGCCGCTGATCATGCCGGACAGGATCTTGCTGGTTTCGAGCGCTTCTTCGAGCTCGATCCAGGCCGCCAGGCGCTTGGCCTTCTCACGCGACAGCTTGGTTTCGCCGTAGCCGTTTTCCAGAGCGTCGATCGCAACGGTCACGAACTCGCCGATCGCAACGGACAGGTTGCCGTTGTCGTCTTTGAATTCTTCAACCGGGATCAGCGACTCGGACTTCAGGCCAGCGTTGACGGTAACGAAGTTGTTATCGATGCCAACGACTTCGGCGGTGATTACTTCACCCACGCGCATTTCTTGAAGAGCAAGGCTCTCTTCGAACAGTTGGGCAAAGCTATCCATGGTGAGGGTAGTCATTAAAGAATACTCACTTGCGCACGTCCAAGGTCGTGCAAGGTTAGGTTGGCACTGGCCGCAAGCCCTTGGTCATGCGGCGCTGCAAAAAACTTACTGAGCGGAAACGACGAGCGACTGGTACCAGCCGAGCACACTATCAACCGCCTGGTCGACGGTCAGCTCGGTGGTGTCCAGCCGCTTGGCATCCGGCTCCTGTCTCAACGGGGCCACCGGGCGGGCCGCATCGCGTGCGTCTCGCGCCTCGATGTCATCGAGAATCTGCTGGAGGTTAGCAGATTCTCCCTTGTTGATCAACTGCTTATAGCGTCGATCGGCACGTTCTTCAGCACTGGCGGTCAGAAAGATTTTCAGCGTAGCGTCGGGAAACACCACCGAGCCCATGTCGCGGCCGTCGGTCACCAGACCCGGCGCCTGACGGAAGGCGCGCTGGCGCTCCAAGAGCGCGGCGCGCACCGCCGGCAAGGCGGCGATCTTCGACGCGCCCATGCCGATCACCTCGGCGCGGATCTCTTCGCTGACATCCTCGCCGGCCAGCCACACCTGGCTGTCGCGAAACTCGACCGGCAGCGTCAGCGCCGCTTCGGCCAACGAGTCCTCGTCGTCGAGCTCGAGGTCTTCGAGGCGGGCATACAGCGCGGTCAGCCGGTACAGCGCGCCGGAGTCCAGATAATGGAAGCCGAGGCGCGCGGCGATCAGGGCGGCGACGGTGCCCTTGCCCGAGGCCGACGGGCCGTCGATGGCGATAACCGGGACGGTCATGAAATTCCTTCGTAAAAAGCAAAAGCCGGCGGAGGCTTTTCGTTTGGAAAACACCGCACCGGCTCGACAATTCGGCCGCGATTCTACCCCGATTCGCCGGCCAGCCCAACCGTGATTGTGACCTTCTCGCGACAGCCGTTATGATTGGGCAACTATTCCAATTCGACAAAGACGATCTCGCCTCATGGAAACCCTAGACCTGCTGCCCGCCGGACCGCTCGCCGGCAGCGTCAAGCTGCCCGGCTCGAAAAGCATCTCCAACCGCACCCTGCTGCTCGCCGCCTTGTCCGAGGGCGTGACCGTGGTGCGCGAGCTGCTCGATTCGGACGACACCCGCCACATGCTGACCGCGCTGCATACACTTGGCGTAGCAGTCGAGTCGCTCGGCGACAATGCCTATCGCGTCACCGGTAGCGGCGGTGCGTTTCCGGTCAAACAGGCCGAACTGTTCCTCGGCAATGCCGGCACGGCTTTCCGGCCGCTCACCGCGGCACTGGCGCTGATGCAGGGCCACTATCAATTATCGGGCGTGGCGCGGATGCACGAGCGCCCGATCGGCGACCTGGTCGACGCACTGCGCGTGGCCGGTGCCGACATCGCCTATCTCGGCAACGACGGCTACCCGCCGCTGGCGATTAAGCCGGCCACCATTTCGGCCGACCGGGTGATCCCGATCCGCGGCAATGTATCGAGCCAGTTCCTCACCGCCTTGTTGATGGCGCTGCCGCTGACCGGCCAGACCGCCACCATCGAGGTGGTCGGCGAACTGATCTCCAAGCCGTATATCGAAATCACGCTGAACCTGATGGCGCGCTTCGGCGTCACCGTCGAACGCGACGGCTGGCAGCGCTTCACCATCGCCGCCGGGCAGCGCTACCGTGCGCCGACCGAGATCCTGGTCGAAGGCGACGCCAGCTCGGCGTCGTACTTCCTGGCGGCTGGCGCCTTGGCCGGCGGGCCGGTGCGGGTCGAGGGCGTCGGCCGCGACAGCATCCAGGGCGATGTGAAGTTCGCCGACGCGCTGGCCGCGCTCGGCGCCACCGTCACCCAGGGCGAGCACTGGATCGAAGCAGCCGCCCCGGCCGGCAAGCTCAAGGCCTTCGACCTGGATCTCAACCACATCCCCGACGCGGCAATGACGCTGGCGGTAGCGGCGCTGGCCGCCGACGGCCCGTGTACCCTGCGCAATATCGCCAGCTGGCGGGTGAAGGAAACCGACCGGCTCGCCGCGATGGCGATCGAGCTACGCAAGGTCGGTGCCACCGTCGAAGAGGGCGAGGACTACCTGGTGGTGACGCCGCCGGCGCAACTGATCCCGAACGCGGCGATCGACACCTACGACGACCACCGCATGGCGATGTGCTTCTCGCTCGTGTCGCTGTTGGGCGTGCCGGTGACGATCAACGATCCGAACTGCGTCGCCAAGACCTTCCCGGACTACTTCGCGCGCTTCGCCGCGCTGGCCGGCCGCTGAGCTGACCAGGCGCAGCAGGGGCAGCGACACCCGCCACCCCTGCCCACGTTGGCCGAACCCGCCGGTTCGGCCTTTTGTTTATCCATTTAGTAATCTGAGTTACTATTAATAAACATAACTAACAGCCCGACCCGGGAAAGGACCGCCATGACCCCCGCCCTGCTCGTCATCGACCCGATCAACGACATCGTCCACCCGGACGGCAAGCTCGCCTCCTGTGCGGCCGCCGTCGCCGAGCACGACGTGCTGGCCCGCATCAACGCCGCGGTGGCACATGCGCGCGCCCAGGGCTGGCCAGTGATCTGGGTCAGCGTCGGCTTCGACAACCCGGCGCGCGAAATCTCGCCGCGCTCCAAGTTGTTCGCCGGCGCGCGCGGCGGTGCGGCGCTGCGTAACAATACCTGGGGCACCGCCTTCCACGAGGCGCTCGACGTCGCCGCCGACGACCTGTTCATCGTCAAGCCACGCATCAACCCGTTCTACGGCACCAAGCTGGCGGTGCAGCTGGCCGCCAACGACGTCGACACCCTGCTGATCGCCGGCGTGTCGACCACGATGGCGGTACAGTGCGCCGCACGCGACGCGCATGACCGCGACCTGCGTGTAATAGTGCTGACCGACGCCTGCGCCGACCGCTCGCTCGTCCACCACCAGGCCTCGCTCGACGCGCTGGCGCTGATTGCCGAGCTGCGCGACACCAGCAGCCTCGCCACACTGGGCTGAGCCCCTTTCGGCCAGCCTTAGGGTTGGCCGAACGCGCCGTTTGCCATTCCGGCCGGGTGCACAGCCCGGCCCGGCACCACTTACCGCAGTTCGGCACATCCCACCCCGCTTTGATACTGAACAAGGGCGATTCATGCCCATCCAGCCACCGAACTAGCGTTTGATCTCTTAGGCGCAAGCATTTCTGACAGAAAATGCATCACTCCCGCCCCGGCAATCCTCGCCATTGGCATATCGGCGATTGAATCCAGCCGTGCCCATCGGTAGTCTCGTGGCTTCACACCTCAATAACCACAAGACAAAGAGAGCGACCATGCAAGCCAGACTCGCCGAAGCCTCGCCCCCGGCCCGTCCGCTGAACCGCCAGGACTACAAGACCCTGTCGCTCGCCGCCCTCGGCGGTGCGCTGGAGTTCTACGACTTCATCATCTTCGTGTTCTTCGCCGCGGTGATCGGCCACCTGTTCTTCCCGCCCGACAGCCCCGACTGGCTGAACCAGCTGCAGACCTTCGGCATCTTCGCTGCCGGCTACCTGGCTCGCCCGCTGGGCGGCATCATCATGGCGCACTTCGGCGACCTGCTGGGCCGCAAGCGCATGTTCACGCTGTCGATCATCCTGATGGCGCTGCCGACGCTGGCGATGGGCCTGCTGCCCACCTACTCCAGCATCGGCATCGCCGCGCCGCTCTTGCTGCTGGGCTTGCGCATCCTGCAGGGCGCCGCGATCGGCGGCGAGGTGCCGGGGGCCTGGGTGTTCGTCGCCGAACACGTGCCCAACCGCCACACCGGCTACGCCTGCGGCACGCTGACCTCGGGGCTGACCGCCGGCATCCTGCTGGGCTCGCTGGTCGCCACCTGGATCAACACCGCCTATAGCCAGGCCGCGATCCACGACTGGGCATGGCGCGTGCCTTTCCTGCTCGGCGGCGTGTTCGGCCTGATCGCGATGTATCTGCGCCGCTGGCTGCACGAGACCCCGGTGTTCGCCGAGATGCAGGCGAAGAAGGCACTGGCCGCCGAGCTGCCGCTCAAAACGGTGGTGCGCGAGCACAAGCGCGCGGTGGTGGTGTCGATGGGCCTGACCTGGCTCTTGTCGGCCGGCATCGTGGTGGTGATCCTGATGACGCCGACCTATCTGCAGAAGCAATTCCACATCGCGCCGGCCGTTTCGCTACAGGCCAACAGCCTGGCGATCATCGCGCTGACGCTGGGCTGCATCGGCTACGGCGCGCTGATCGACCGCATCGGCGCCGGCAAGACCTTCGTGTTCGGCAGCCTGTTGCTGGCGGCGAGCAGCTACGCCTTCTACCACTCGCTCGGCCGTGCGCCGGAACAGCTGTTCCTGCTCTACCCGCTGGCCGGCTTCGCCGTCGGTCTGGTCGGCGCGGTGCCGTATGTGATGGTGCGCTCCTTCCCGGCGGTGGTGCGCTTCTCCGGCCTGTCGTTCTCCTACAATCTGGCGTACGCGATCTTCGGCGGTCTGACCCCGATCGCGGTGACGCTAGTGCTGAAGAACGACCCGCTGGCCCCGGCCCACTATGTGCTGGCGCTGTGCGGCCTCGGCCTGTTGCTGGGCCTCTACCTGCTGGCCAACGATCCGGATCGCGCCAGCGAACGCTGAGCGACTCCGACGCCCCGACAACCCCGGCCCTGCGCCGGGGTTTTTCATTGCCGAGACGGAACCGCTTCTTGGCGTGCGGCAGTTTGAATGGATACAATATCTAGTCACAAAAAACCAACGAGACACAAAATGTCTGATCTGTTCGCGCAGCGCCGTGCCTTCATGCACGCCTTCGACATGCCCTTGCCCAACACCCCGGCGTTCCGCCCCGAGCAGCTGGCGATGTGGCAGACCATGTTGGCCGAAGAGTGGCAGGAGTTCGCCGAGGCGCTGGCCGACTACCAGACGTTGGCCGAACAGCCGCCGGCCGAGCAGCTGCGCCGCCGTGCCGAGCTGACCGCCGAGGGCGTCGACGTGCTGAACGTACTGGTCGGCCTGCTGCTGTCGCAAGGCCTGCCGGTGGAGGCGATGTTCGACGCGATTCACGCCGCCAATCTGCGCAAGCAGGTGGACGGCCAGGTGGTGCGCCGCGCCGACGGCAAGATCCTGAAACCGGACGGCTGGCAGCCGGCGGACAAGGATGGGGTGATCCGCGAGGCGATGAGCACTACTCCCGCCTGAAGCACAAGCTAGCGATCAGGCTATTCGGCAGGCCAGCGAGCAGTGCTACTCGCCGAGTCGCTCGATCACGAACTCGACGAAACGGCTCAGCTTCGGTGTCGTCAGCCTGTCCTGCGGATAGATGATCTGCACCGGCCGCGCCGTCGGGATGAAATCGGTCAGCAGCGACACCAAGCGGCCGGCGGCCAGGTCTTCGGCCAACAAGAGCTGCGGCTGCAGGATGATGCCGAGGCCCGCCAACGCCGCCATGCGCAACGCCTGGCCGTTGTTGGCGCGAAAACGGTTCGGCGAGGCCGCCTCGATCCCATCCGCCTCGCCACCCGGCGGCCAGCTCCAGTAACGCCCCCAGTGGGTAAAGCCCAGGCAGTGATGCTGCGCCAGTTCGTCCGGGTGACCGGGCGTGCCGGCGCGCGCCAGATAGTCCGGCGCGGCGGCGATCACCATCCGGTACGGCGCCAGCGGCCGCGACACCAGCGTGGAGTCCTGCAGCTGGCCGATGCGGATCGCCGCGTCGATCCCCTCGCCGACCAGGTCCACCACCCGGTCGTCCAGCAGCAGCTCGATGCTCACCTGTGGATAACGCATCAGGTAGTCGGCGATCAGCGGCGTCAGCGCCTGGGTGCCCAGCGTCACCGGCGCGCTGATCTTGAGCTGGCCTCGCGGCTCGGCGCGCAGGATTTCCACGCTCGACTCGGCGGCGCGGATGTCGGCCAGGATCTGGCGGCAGCGCTCGTAATAGAGCCGGCCGATCTCGGTCAGGCTCTGGCGCCGGGTGGTGCGGGCCAACAGCCGCGCGCCGAGCTGTTCCTCCAGAAACCGCACATGGCGGCCGACCATCGGCGCCGACATTCCGAAACGCCCGGCCACCGCGCTGAAGCCGCCCGCCTCGACCACCGCGACGAACACTTCCATGCTGAGCAGTTTGTTCACAATTAGAAACCCACAGTTTTTATTCTTGTAAATCTACACCGATTTATTCATTTTATTCGCTAAGCGACACTCTCTCCATCCCGACAACACGTCGGCTTCGCCAAGGAGAGCAGAATGAAGATCGCCGTATTCGGTGCCAGCGGCACGCTGGGTCGTGCCGTAGTCGAACGCCTCGGCCAGCAGCACGACATCGTCACCGTCGGCCGCAATAGCGGTGCCTACCGCGCCGACCTGACCGATATCGCCAGCGTCCGTGCGGTGCTGGACCAGATCGGCCCGCTCGACGCGCTGATCGCCACCGCCGGCCAGCTGCACCTCGGCCCGCTAAGCGACACCACCCCGGAGCAGTTCCAGATCGGTCTCAACAACAAGCTGCTCGGCCAGGTCAATCTGGTGCTGGCCGGCCAGCACCATCTCAACGACGGCGGCTCGATCACCCTGACCAGCGGCATAGACAGCGTCGAGCCGATCAAGCACGGCAGCAATGCCACCACGGTCAACGCGGCACTGGAAGGCTTCGTGCGCGCCGCCGCGTTGGAGCTGCCGCGCGGGCTGCGCCTGAACGTGGTGAGTCCGAACGTGGTGGTGGAGTCGTGGCAAGACTATGGCGCCCTCTTCCCCGGCGTCGAGCCGATCCCCGCAGCGCGAGTAGCGTTGGCCTACCAGCGCAGCATCGAGGGCATCCAGACCGGTCGCGTGCTGACGGCCTGGTAAGCAAGGCCGATTGCCCGAAGTGACACGATCGCTTGGGACCACTCGGCGTTCACTGCCCACCTTGCATGACCGCCCATCCGGGCAACCCCATCCAATCACTCACTGCATGACACGCCCGAATCCCGACATCAGGGCCAACCATCTCAAGGAAATCTCATGAAAATCGCCGTATTCGGTGCCAGCGGCACCCTGGGCCGCGCCGTGGTCGAGCGCCTCGGCCAACATCACGACATCGTCACCGTCGGCCGCAACAGCGGCGACTACCGCGCCGATCTGACCGATATCGCCAGCGTCCGAGCGGCGCTGGCCAAGATCGGCCCGCTCGATGCGCTGATCGCCACCGCCGGTCAGCTGCACTTCGGCACGCTGGCCGAGACGACACCCGAGCAGTTCCAGATCGGCCTGAACGACAAGCTGCTCGGCCAGGTCAACCTGGTGCTGGTCGGCCAGCATGTGCTTAACGACGGAGGCTCTATCACGCTGACCAGCGGCATCGTCAGCGACGAGCCGATCCGTTACGGCAGCAACGCCACCACGGTGAACGCGGCGCTCGACGGCTTCGTCAGTGCGGCAGCGCTCGAACTGCCGCGCGGGCTGCGCATCAATGTGGTCAGCCCGAACGTGGTGGTGGAATCGTGGGAAGGCTACGGGCCGTACTTCGCCGGCTACGAACCGGTGCCGGCCGCGCGAGTGGCGCTGGCTTACCAGCGCAGCGTCGAGGGCATCCAGACCGGGCGCGTGCTGCGGGTCTGGTAAGCCGGGTCAGGCGATCCGGAAAACACACGGCCGGCCAGCCCCATTGCGGAGCTGGCCGGCCGTGTTCATGCCAGGCGTGAGGCGCTAGCGCACCGACCTGGCCAGCGGCGGCTTCGCGCGGGAGCGGCGCAACAGCCAACCGTCCAGTTCGCGCGCGAACGCCTGGCGCTCACGTTGGCCGAACGGCGGCGGCCCGCCGGTGGCGACGCCGCTGTCGCGCAGCTCGGTCAGGAAATTGCGCATCGTCAGCGCGGCACGGATGGTGTCGGCGGTGTAGCGCTCGCCGCGCGGGTTCAGCGCCTCGCCGCCGGCCTCGACCACCAGCGCCGCCAGCGGCACATCACCGGTCACCACCAGATCGCCGTGCTGCACCTGGTGCGCGATATAGCCGTCGGCCACATCGAAGCCGTTGGCCACCTGCACCGCATTCACCCACTGCGACGGCGGCGTGCGCAGCAGCTTGTTGGCTACCAGCGTCACCGCCACCTGCTCGCGGTCCGCGGCCCGGAACAGCATGTCCTTCACCGCCGCCGGACAGGCATCGGCATCGACCCAGATCTTCATTGCGTCCTCCTGGAGCGTTTAACGTCCGCCCGATACATCGAGCAGACTGCCCGTACAGAACGATGCTTCCTTGGACAACAGCCAGACGATAGCGTTCGCCACTTCGTCGGCGGTGCCGCCACGTTTCATCGGAATATTGGGCGCCACCCGCGCCACCCGGCCGGCCTCGCCGCCGCTGGCGTGGATCTCGGTCTCGATCAGCCCCGGGCGCACCGCGTTGACACGGATGCCCTCGGCGGCCACTTCGACCGCCAAGCCCAGCGTCATCGAATCGATAGCGCCCTTACTCGCCGCGTAGTCGATGTATTCGTTGGCCGAGCCGAGCCGCGATGCGGCCGACGATACATTGACGATCGCCCCGCCCTGCCCGCCGTGCTTGGTCGACATGCGCCGCACCGCTTCGCGCGCGCACAGGAAGCTGCCGATCACATTGATAGCCATCACGCGCTGCAGCCGTGCGGCGTCGTAGTTCTCCAGCCGGCCCTGCGGCGACACCACGCCGGCGTTGTTGACCAACGCCGACAGCGGGCCGAGCTCGGCGTCACAGCGCGCAAACATCGCCACCACCTGCGCCTCGTCCGACACGTCGGCCTGCAAAGCCACCGCGCGGCCGCCGCCGGCAACGATCTCTGCCACCACCGCCTCCGCCGCGGCGCTGTCTCGCTGGTAGTTGACGCCGACCGCGTAGCCGGACTGGGCACACAAACGGGCGGTGGCGGCGCCGATGCCGCGGCTGGCGCCGGTAATCAAAACGACAGGCTGCATACTGCCTCACTATTCTTTTGGAATAACGAATGATCAAGCCCCGGGTTGACCGAGGCGGTCTGAATCGGCCGGCCATCCCTATCGGATAACCGGACGGCGAAAAACGGGATCAGCTATTGCGCAGAAAGCGCTGATGCCAGGCGACGCGCGCCTCGCGGGCGTGCTCGAAGAAATCGTTCAGTTCGTCGGCCGCACCGGCCTCGACCAGCCGGGTCAGCGCATCAAGGTTATCGCGGTAGCGCGCCAGCTCGGCCAGCAGCGCGTCGCGGTTGGCTAGGCTGATGTCGCGCCACATTTCCGGGTGGCTGCCGGCGATACGGGTGAAATCGCGAAAGCCGGTGGCGGCGAAGTCGAAGCAGCGCGCCGCGTCGGACTTGTCGGCCACCATGCCGACATAGGCGAACGCCAACAGGTGCGGCAGGTGGCTGACGGTGGCGAACACCGCGTCGTGCTCGTCGGGCCCCATGCTGTGCACATTGGCGCCACAGGCACGCCACAGCTCGGCAACCAGCTCGGCGGCGTCCGGCGCGGTTTCGGCCAGCGGCGTCACCACCACCTTGCGGTTTTCGTACAGGCCGTACTGGGCGGCGGCGGCACCGGACAGGTCGGAGCCGGCGATCGGGTGCGCCGGCACGCAGCGCGCCAGATGCTTGGGAAGATGCGCGCGCATCAGCTCGACCACATCGCCCTTGGTGCTGCCGGCATCGGTGACCACCGCATGGGCGGGCAACACCGGCGCGATCGCGTCGAACACCCGCGCCATCTGGCCGACCGGGGTAGCGACCAGCACCAGGTCGGCCGAACGACAGGCCTCCGCGACATCCTGGCTCGCCTCGTCGATCACGCCCAATTCCAGCGCCCGCTGCAGGTTCGCCTCGGAGCGGCCGACGCCGATCACCCGGCCGATTCGGCCGGCGCGCTTGGCAGCCAGCGCAAAAGAACCGCCGATCAGGCCGACGCCGACGATCACCACCGTTTCCACCCGCTGCACGCTGCTTCCTCTTCTTCTGTCCCTTTGTTGGACAGGTATCATAAGCCATTTCCCGCCCCGAGGTCGCCGATGGCTCGCCCGCGCTCTTCCCTGTACGTATATTTCAAGCTGCCCGCCGCCGATACGGCGCTGTTCCAGCGCCTGTCAGCGATGCAGGCCGAGCTGGCCTGGCAGACCGGCGCCGACGCCCGACTGCTGCATCGACGCGACGACTCGCTGACCTGGATGGAGGTGTACGAGGGCATCGCCGATGCCGACGCCTTTCAGGCGGCGCTGGACGCCGCACTGGTCCGGCACGGCATCGATGCGGCCAGTCCGCCGCGCCACCTGGAATGGTTCGTGCCGTTCGACGCCGCGCCGGCACCATGAAAAACGCCACGACCGTGCCGTGGCGTTGCTGGCGATGACCGTGGATCAGCCCTGCTGTTCGGCCAACCCGGCCGACTTGGCCGAACGGCTCATCAGCCGGTCCAGCCACAGCGCGATAGCGCCGTCGCCGGTGACATTGCAGGCGGTGCCGAAGCTGTCCTGCGCCAGATAGAGCGCAATCATCAGCACCAGGCTCGCCTCCGGAAAGTGCAAGGTGCTCGCGAGAATGCCCAGCGCCGCCATCACCGCGCCGCCCGGTGCGCCCGGCGCCGCCACCATGGTCACGCCCAGCATCAGGATGAACGGCAGCATCACCTCCCAGGTCGGCACTTCCAGCCCGGCGGTCATCAGCATCACCGCCGTAGCACAGGTGACCAGGGTGATGGTGGAGCCGCACAGGTGGATGGTGGCGCACAGCGGCATGGCGAAATCGGCCACCGGCTCGGACACGTCCATGTTCTTGGCGCTTCTTGGCGCTTCTGAGCGCCACCGGAATCGTCGCCGCCGACGACATGGTGCCCAGCGCGGTGAAATAGGCCGGCAACATCGTCTTCAGCAGCGTCAGTGGATTACGGCCGGACACCGCGCCCGAGACCAGGTACAGCACCGTCAGCCACGCCCAGTGCATCAGCACCGCCAGCACCAGCACCACGCCGAAGGTCTTCAGCGTCGAGAACACCGTGCCGTCGGCCGCCATCTCGGCGAACACGCAGGCGATGTAGAACGGCAACAGCGGGATCAGCACCCGCGCCAGCACCAGCTCGATGATGTCCTTGCCCTGCTCCACCACCGTCTTCAGCTGCGTGGCGCGGGTCACCGCGATGCCTAGGCCGAACACGAAGGCCAGCATCAGCGCGCTCATCACATCGAACAGCGGCTTGATCTCCAGCTTGAACAGCGGCGAGAGCGCGGCCGGCTTGTCGGCGCCGTGCACGCCGATGTCGAGCACGCTCGGCAACACGCCCGAAGCCACCGCGAATGCGGCACAGCCGGCCAGGATGGTCGAGCCGTAGGCCAGCGCCACTGTCCAGCCAAGCATCTTGCCGGAGCTCTTCTCCAGCGAGGCGATGCCGCTCATGATGTAGAACACGATGATCAGCGGGATCATGAAGCCGATGAACTGGCCGAACAGCCCCTTGAAGGTCAGCAGCAGCTGAATGAAGCCGCCCGGCGCGACCAGGCCGAGCAACAGGCCGGCGGCCATGCCCGCTAGCAGTTTGAGGATCAATTTCATAGCGCCCGATAGTCCCTCTGAATGTGATGACGGAAAGAAAACGGCAGCCGATGGGGCTGCCGTTCTGGCCTCGTAGGGCCGGCTGGAGTCGATGCGGCAGGGCCGCTCAGCTCTCAGCGTGCAGTTGTCGTTGCCAGTGGCGCGCGGCCGGAAAATCCGCCCAGCGCCGCTGTGCCATGACGGCGACTGGCACGACACCGATCAGGCTATTGCAGAGAAACACCTCGTCAGCGTCAAGCAGCTCGGTCAAGGCGGGTCGCGTTTCCGACACCGCGTGTCCGGATTCCGACGCCTTTTCCATCACCCAGGCGCGCAAGGCGCCCGCCACGCCGCAACGGTCGAGCGCCGGCGTGTACAGCACGCCATCCCGCACGTAGAACACATTGCTCATCGTGCCCTCGACCACCTGGCCGTCGGCATCGCACAGCAGCCCTTCGAACACGGCCGCATCGTCCCATTCGGAACGCGCCAGCACGTTCTCCAGCCGGTTCAGGTGCTTGATACCGGCCAGGAGCGGCTGCTGCGACAAGCGCAGCTCGCACACCCGCACCGTCACGCCGTCTTCGGCCAAGCTGGCCGGATAGCCGCCCCAGGCCGCCGCCGACACGATGCGCGTCGACACCGCATCGCCCGGCATCGCGTAGCCGCGCTTACCCACGCCACGGGTGATCACCACTTTGGCGACCGCGCGCTCAAGCTTGGCCGAACAGGCGGAGAGCTCTGCGAGCAGCAGCGCCTCGTCCGGGCACGGCAGGCGCAGCCGGCGGCAGTCTTCGGCCAACCTCTGGTAGTGCCAGCGCCACAGCCGCGGCTGGCCGGCGATCAGCTCGATGGTGCGAAACAGCCCGTCGCCATAGGCGAGGCCACGATCGGCGGCGGAGATGGTGTCGGAGCGCTGGCCGTTGATCAGCATCATGCTCTTACGCCACCACGCCGAGCGCGCGCAGCAGGCCGCGCGCCTTGTGGCGGGTTTCCTGCAGTTCGCGTTCCGGATCGGAGTCGGCGACGATGCCGCCGCCGGCGCGGAAGCGCAGTTGCGCGCCCTCCTGCATGAAGGTACGGATCAGGATATTGCTGTCCATCGTACCGTCGCGGTTGATGTAGCCGAGCGTGCCGGTGTAGGCGCGCCGCGCGCTGTTTTCCAGTTCGCGGATGATCTGCATGGTGCGCACCTTCGGACAGCCGGTGATGGTGCCGCCGGGGAACAGCGCGCGGAACACCTGGGCGGTGTCGACATCGTCGCGCAGGCGCCCGCGCACATTCGACTCGATGTGGTGCACATAGGCGTAGCTTGCCACCGCCATCAGCTCGTTCACCTCCACCGTGCCCGGCTGCGAGATGCGCCCTAGGTCGTTGCGCTCCAGGTCGATCAGCATCACGTGCTCGGCGCGCTCCTTGATGCTGGAGATCAGCCGCTGCTTCAGCGCGGCGTCCTCCTCGGGGTCGGTCGAGCGCGGATGGGTGCCGGCGATCGGCCGGGTATCGGCCCAGCCATCGCGCACCCGCACCAGCCGCTCCGGCGAGGAGCTGACGATCTGAGCAATGCCGAGGTCGGCCAGCGCCGAGAACGGCGCCGGGTTGGCGCGGCGCAGCGCGGCGAACAGGTCGGGCGCCTCGATGCCGTCGGCCAGCGTGGCGCGCCAGCCGCGCGAGATGTTCACCTGGAACACATCGCCCTCGTAGATGTAGCGCTTGAGCCGCACCACCGCGTCGGTGTACCACTCGGGCGGGTCTTCCTCGATCGCGGCAAGCGCCACCGGATGCGGCTCGAACGGCGGCGCTTGTTCAACGCGGCACGCCAGTTCGGCCAACTCCGCCTCGCTCTCGGCCATCAGCCAAGCCTGCTGCGTCGCCCGGTCGACCAACACCGCAGCCGGCACCCGTGCCAGCGCCGCCAGCGGGAAGCTATCCGGCAAGGCGGCCGGCACGGTCGGCTCGAACGCCGACAGCAGGTCGTAGCCTAGGTAGACGAACCAGCCGCCGACGAAGGGCAGCCCCTGCGGATTGGCGATGTCCTCGCGCGGCAGCGCGGCCAGGTCAGCCAGGAAGGCCGCCTCGTCGCCGGCGTGGTAGACGCGGCGTTCGCGCGGCAGCGCCAACAGCAGGTCCCAGCCGCTGTCGCCGGACGACTGCAGCAGGTAGGGGAAGCGGGAGCGGTCGGCGGCGTACAGCGCCAACAGGTCGGGAATCGATGCGAGTGGCTGACAGAACATGGTGGCGTCAGGGAAAACGGCGTCGGGTTGGCCGAAACCGTTGTAACAAAAAGAAAACCGCTGCGAGTGTAACGCAGCGGTTTCGGGTGTCAACGCACAGCCGACGGATCAGACGCGCTTGAACACCAGCGTGCCGTTGGTACCGCCAAAGCCGAACGAGTTGGAGATCGCCACACAGATGTCCATCTCGCGCGCGGTGTTGGCCACGTAATCGAGATCGCAACCACCTTCGACGTCCTGCTCGTTCAGGTTGATGGTCGGCGGTGACACCTGGTTATGCAGCGCCAGCACCGAGTACACCGCCTCGACGCCGCCGGCGCCACCCAGCAGGTGACCGGTCATCGACTTGGTCGAGTTCACCACCAGCTTCTTGGCGTGATCGCCGAACGCCAGTTTCAGCGCATTGGTTTCGTTGGCATCGCCGAGCGGGGTCGAGGTGCCGTGCGCGTTCACATAGTCCACTTCGTCGGCGTTGATGCCGGCGTCGCGCAGCGCATTGGTCACGCCACGCGCCGGGCCTTCCGCGCTCGGCGCGGTGATGTGGTAGGCGTCCGAGCTCATGCCGAAACCGACCAGCTCGGCGTAGATCTTCGCGCCGCGCTTTTTCGCGTGTTCGTACTCTTCGAGCACCAGCACGCCGGCGCCCTCACCCATCACGAAGCCGTCGCGGCCCTTGTCCCACGGACGCGACGCGGTGGTCGGGTCGTCGTTGCGGGTCGACAGCGCCTTCATCGAGGCGAAGCCACCGATGCCCAGACGCGAAATCGCGCCCTCGGCACCGCCGGCCACCATGATGTCGGTGTCGCCGTACATGATGTTGCGCGCCGCATCGCCGATGCAGTGCGCACCGGTGGTGCACGCCGACACGATGCCGTACGACGGGCCTTGGTAGCCCTTCATGATCGTCACATGGCCGGCGATCAGGTTGATCAGCGAACCCGGGATGAAGAACGGGCCGATCTTGCGCGGGCCGCCGTTGATCAGGTCGACGCCGGTTTCTTCGATCAGCGGCAGGCCGCCGATGCCCGAACCGATGTTGACGCCGACACGGGTCTTGTCGAGGTTCGGCACGTCATCGAGGCCGGCGTCGGCGATAGCCTGCAGCGCGGCGGCGATGCCGTAGTGGATGAACACGTCCATGCGACGTGCTTCCTTCGGCGACAGATAGTCGCCGATATTGAAATCTTTCACCTCACCGGCAATCTGGCACGCCAGGTCACTGGCGTCGAAGCGGGTGATGGTGGCAATGCCGGACTTGCCGGCGAGCAGATTCGCCCAGCCGCTGGCAACGTCGTTGCCGACCGGGGACACATGGCCGAGGCCGGTTACTACTACTCGTCGTTTGGACACGGGACTTTCTCCGTAAAGGCGGAAGGCGCCTCCCGATGGCTCGAAACGGTAACACCCGATTATGACATTCTGTCGGGCATTCAAACGGCCGTTTCGGCGCTGCTAACAAAAAGGACCCCTGCTAAAGCGCCAGGCGCTTTCGTGCAGAGGTCCCTTCAGACGGCAAGAAGCTTACTTGTTCAGGTGCCCGGACACGTAGTCGATGGCTTGCTGAACGGAAGTGATTTTTTCCGCGTCTTCGTCCGGGATCTCGCACTCGAACTCTTCTTCCAGTGCCATAACCAGCTCAACGGTATCGAGCGAGTCCGCGCCCAGATCGTCAACAAACGAAGACTCGTTTTTAACTTCGGCTTCGTTCACGCCCAGTTGTTCGGCGACGATTTTCTTGACGCGCTGTTCGATGTTTTCCATGAGTAACCCAGTACCTTTCTGTGTTCGGGATATTCAAACCCGGCAATTGTACTAAAAATTTTTAGAGTAGCCTACCTAATCTCAGGCTTGCCGCTAACCGGCAGGTTCGCGGCAGCATCCGCCATTATGGCATCAGCATACCGCCGTTGATATGCAAGGTTTGGCCGGTCACATAGTTGGCGCGCTCCGACGCCAGGAACACCACCGCATCGGCGATATCCTTGGCCTCACCGAGGCGGCCCAGTGCGATCTGTTGCACCAACGCCTCACGCTGCGCTTCCGGCAGCGCGCGGGTCATGTCGGTATCGATGAAACCTGGCGCGACGCAGTTGACGGTGATGTTGCGGCTACCCACTTCGCGTGCCATCGACTTGGTGAAGCCGATGATGCCGGCCTTGGCGGCCGCGTAGTTGGTCTGACCGGCATTGCCCATCACGCCGACTACCGAGGCGATGTTGATGATGCGGCCGAAGCGCGCCTTCATCATGCTGCGCAGCACCGCCTTGGAGGTCTTGAACACCGACTTCAGATTGGTGTCCATGATCGCATCCCAGTCGTCATCCTTCATCCGCATCAGCAGCGTGTCGCGGGTGATGCCGGCATTGTTGACCAGCACGGCGATCGGACCGAACTCTTTTTCTACCGACTCGATCAGCGTGTCGATCGCGCCGTCTTCGGTGACGTTCAGTACACGACCGGCACCGCCCTGGGCCGCCAGTCGTTCGTTGATCGCGGCCGCGCCCGATTCGGACGTGGCGGTGCCGATCACGACGGCGCCCTCGGCGGCCAGTTGTTCGGCGATCGCGGCACCGATGCCGCGCGAGGCGCCGGTCACCAGCGCCACTTTACCTTGCAAAGACATGCTCATTCCTTAAAACGGGGCCGATGCGGACGATCCAGGCGCCCACAGCGGCATAGCGGGTTCAGGACAGTTCGGCGCGTGCGGCGGCCAGCGCGGCCGCATCGGTCAGCGCAAAAGCCTTGAACTCGGCATCGATACGCTTGGCGAGGCCGGCCAACACCTTGCCCGGGCCGCATTCGGCACCGAGGCGGATACCGCCGGCGGCAATCTGCTGCACGGTCTCGGTCCAGCGCACCGGGCTGTACAGCTGACGGGTCAGCGCGTCGCGGATCTGCGCCGCATCGCTGTAGCTCGCCACATCGGCATTGTGCAGCACCGGGATCAGCGGGCTATTGATCGTGGTCGCGGCCAGCGCTTCGGCCAACTTCACCGCGGCCGGCTGCATCAGCGCGCAGTGCGACGGCACCGACACCGGCAGCGGCAGCGCGCGCTTGGCACCACGGGCCTTGCACGCTTCCATCGCGCGTTCGACCGCGCCACGGGCTCCGGCGATCACCACCTGGCCCGGCGAGTTGAAGTTGACCGGCTCGACCACCTCGCCCTGCGCCGCTTCCGCGCAAGCAGCGCGGATATCGTCGTCGGACAGATTGAGAATGGCGGCCATCGCGCCGGTGCCGGCCGGCACCGCGTCCTGCATCGCTTGCGCACGCAGGCGCACCAGACGCACCGCGTCGGCGAAGTCGAGCGCACCGGCAGCCACCAGGGCGCTGTACTCGCCCAGGCTGTGGCCGGCCAGCACCGCGGGCTTGGCGCCGCCTTCGGCCAACCAGGCGCGCCAGGTGGCGACACCGGCGGCCAGCATCAGCGGCTGGGTATTGACGGTCGCGTTGATCGCATCGGCGGACTCGGCCTTGAGCATCGCCCACAGATCGTCGCCGAGCGCGTCGGACGCCTCGGTAAAGGTATCGCGGACCACGACCAGGCCGTCAAAGCCATCCATCATATTGAGGCTTTGCGAGCCCTGGCCCGGAAAGAAAAAGGCAAACGCCATCAGGTGTCTCCTCGTTGGCAATCGGCAGCAAGATACCACGACACGCCGCCCGTCAGGCAAAAGCCGACGGACGACGTGTCAGGTGTAGGGAATCGGAAAGGTCAGAAGCGCAGCAGCACCGCACCCCAGGTCATGCCACCGCCGATGCCCTCGAGCATGACGGTCTGACCGCGGTGGATCTGCCCGGCGCGCACCGCGGCGTCGAGCGCCAGCGGGATCGAGGCGGCCGAGGTGTTACCCTGTTCCGGCAGCGTCACCACCACACGCTCCATCGGCAGGCCGAGGTGCTTGGCGGTCGACTCGATGATGCGCACATTGGCCTGGTGCGGCACCAGCCAATCGAGCTCGCTCTTGTCCATGCCCGCGGCGGCCAAGGTCTTGTTGGCGATATCGGACAGCGCCTTGACGGCGAACTTGAACACCGCCGGGCCGTCCATATGCAGATAAGGGATGCCCTGGATCTTGCCACCGGCGATCTGCGCCGGGGCGTTCAGGATGTGCTGGTGGCGGCCATCGGCTGCCAGCTTGGCGCACAGGATGCCCGGCTCATCGGAGGCGCCCAGCACCACCGCGCCGGCGCCGTCGCCGAACAGCACGCAGGTGCGACGATCTTCCCAGTCGAGGATGCGCGTCATCACCTCGGCGCCAATCACCAGCACCTTGCTGGCGACACCGCTCAGGATGTGACCGTTGGCGGTCGCCAGCGCATAGACGAAGCCGGCGCACACCGCCTGCACGTCGAAGGCGGCGCAGCTCGGGATGCCGAGCTTTTCCTGCACGATACAGGCGGTGCTCGGAAACTGCATGTCCGGGGTGGTGGTGGCGACGATGATCATGTCGATCTCGTCTACCGACACGCCGGCATCGGCCAGCGCAGCCTGGGCGGCGCGTACCGCCAGATCGCTGGTCAGCTCGTTGTCGGCGGCGACATGGCGCGCGTGGATGCCGGTGCGGCTGACGATCCATTCGTCGCTGGTATCGACGCGCTCGGCGAGCTGCGCGTTCGTCAGCACCGTCTCAGGCAGATAGCTGCCGGTGCCGAGAATACGAGAGTAGGCCATGGTTGTCTTACTCGGTTGCACTGGACTCGGGGCGCTTGAGATTTTCTATTTGGTGCGCGACCCGGTCAGTAATATGACCAATCACGTTGGAGTGGGCTTCCTCGTAAGCCTGCACCAGCGCAAAACGGAATCCTGTCACGTCGGCCCCGCCGTGGCTCTTCACCACGATGCCGCGCAAGCCGATCAGGCTCGCGCCATTATAGCGGCGGGTGTCCACGCGTTCGCGGAAACGATTGAGCACCGGCATCGCTGCCAGGGCGCACAAGCGCGTCCACCAGTTGCGGGTGAATTCTTCGCGCAGGAATGTGGCGACCATCTTGGCCAGCCCCTCGGAGGCCTTCAGCGCCACATTGCCGGTAAAACCGTCAGTCACGATAACATCGACGGTACCCTTGTAGATATCGTTACCTTCGACATTGCCGTAGAAATTGAGTTCGGATTCTTTGAACAGTTCGGCGGCCTGCTTGGCCGTCTCATTGCCCTTGATCTCTTCCGAACCGACATTGAGCAGGCCGACCGTGGGGTTGTCCTTGCCCAGCACACGGGACACCAGCTCGGCGCCCATGATGCCGAACTGCAACAGCTGCTCGGGGCTGCTGTCGACATTGGCACCCAGATCGAGCACGCAGCTGAGCCCCCGCATATTCGGCATCAGCTTGGCGATCGCCGGGCGGTCGATGCCCGGAATCGTCTTGAGCACGAAGCGGGCGGTCGCCATCAGCGCGCCGGTATTGCCGGCCGACACCGCCGCCTGCGCCCGGCCCTCTTTGACGAGGTTGATCGCCACGCGCATCGACGAGTCTTTTTTGTTCTTCAGCGCCGACTGCGGCGCCTCATCCATGCCCACCACCTCGGAGGCGGCCTGCACGCGGATACGATCCTGTGGTGCACGCGCACGCACGAGTTCCTCCCGGATAGCGGCTTCGTCGCCGACCAGGATCAGATGGACGTGGGGATAGTCTTGGAGGAATCGGATGGATGCCGGGACGGTGACCTTGAGGCCAACGTCACCGCCCATGGCATCAACCGCTACGGTGATAGTCATCAACACCTGCGGTAGTGAACCTACCTGTTGTTCTGGTAAGGTTTGTTTGTTACGGAAGCAGCGATAGCTAAGGAGCGATTACTCGCCCTTGGCCTTTACCACTTTGCGGCCACGGTACACGCCGTTCGGGCTGATGTGGTGACGCAGGTGGGCTTCACCGGTGGTCGGCTCTTTGGCCAGGGCCGGAGCGGTGAGAAAATCGTGGGCACGGTGCATGCCGCGCTTGGACGGGGACTTTTTGTTCTGTTGAACAGCCATGGTCGACTCCTGAAAAATTCAGTAAAACGGGTTACTCGGACGCGGGGTTCTTGAGCTTGGCCAGCACGGCAAACGGGTTAGGCTTGTCGTTCTTGGCACGCTCCAGAGCTTCCGTGCCGCATACCTCGTGTTTCGGGGCAAACGGCAAACCCATAATGATTTCGTCTTCGATCAGCGCGATCACGTCCATTTCCGGCTCGGCCAGAACGGCATCCAGCGTCTCGTCCTCGGTCACCGCCGCCTCGAGTTTTTCCTGATCGAAAAACAGCACGATGTCGGCACGCGTATCGAGCGTTTCCGTCATCGCTTCGAGACAGCGCTGACACGGCACGTTCAGGGTCGCTTTGACCGTGAGCGTGAGGTGGGGGCGCCGGATCCTGTCCACGCTGCCAACCAGCACGAACTCGACCTCGCCGCTCGTGTCGGCCAGGCTGTCGTGCACGCGCGGATCGAGCTCGGCCACGGTAATTTTGCCGGTGCGAGTACGACCTTCGCGGGCGAACGCGACGGGATCAATCAAAATCGGGTTAGACATAAACGACGGATGATATAATCCGCCGCCTGTTTTTGTCAAAAGAATCAAGCCCTCATCCATGCCGCTCGTTCTCGCTTCCACCTCGCGCTTCAGGCGCGAGATCCTCGCCCGCCTGCCGCTGCCGTTCGAAGCGGTCGCCCCGGTCTGCGACGAAACACCGCTGGCCGGCGAATCGGCGCTGGCCACCGCCGTGCGCCTAGCCCGCATCAAGGCGCAATCGTTGGCCGAACGCTATCCGGATGCGCTGATCATCGGCTCGGACCAGGTCGCCCTGCTCGACGGCCAGCAGATCGGCAAGCCCGGCTCGGTGGAAAACGGCATCGCGATGCTGCAGTGGATGCGCGGCCGCACCGTCACTTTCCATACCGCACTGGCTCTCTATAACAGTGCGTCCGGTCGCCTGCAGGAAGCGGTCGACCTCACCCACGTTACCCTGCGCAATGTAAGCGATGCACAGATCGCCCGCTACCTCGAGCTGGAGCCGGATGCGATCCACTGCGCCGGCGCGGCCAAGAGCGAGGGCCTGGGCGGCGCGCTGATCGAGAAGATCGAATCGACCGACCCGAACGCACTGATCGGCCTGCCGCTGTTCGCGCTGATTACGATGCTGAACAACGAAGGCGTGGAGATTCTGTAATGGCCGGTACCCTATTCCTGATTCCGACGCCGCTCGGCGACGAGAACACCGCCTGGCTGCCCGAAGCCGAGCGCACCCAGGTGTTGCATATCACCCACTTCGTAGTCGAGGCGGAGAAGACCGCACGCCGCCACCTGAAAGCGCTGGGCGTGACCACACCGATTCGCGAGCTGACCATGGCGACGCTGAACGAGCACACCCCGCCGGCCGACGTGACCGCGCTGCTGGCGCCGTTGGCCGAAGGGCTCGACGTCGGCCTGGTGTCCGAGGCCGGCTGCCCGGCGGTGGCCGACCCAGGCGCGCAGCTGGTGGCGCTGGCCCACGAGCACGGCTACCGAGTGCAGCCGCTGATCGGCCCGTCGTCGATCCTGCTGGCGCTGATGGCATCCGGCGCCAACGGCCAGACCTTCGCCTTCAAGGGTTACCTGCCGGTGGACGCGGCCGAGCGCGCCAAGGTGCTGAAGGCGCTCGAGGCCCGCTCGCGCCAGGAGAACGAGACCCAGCTGTTCATCGAGACGCCGTACCGCAACAACGCGCTGCTGGCGCAGTGCCGCGAGGTGCTGGCGCCGTCGACGCGGCTGGCGGTGGCCTGCGACCTGAACCTGCCGAGCCAGACCATCGTCAGCCGCCGCATCGCCGACTGGCCGAACCCGGCGCCGGACTTCCACAAGCGTCCGGCGATCTTTGTGCTGTACGCCGGCTGAATGCCCTCCAGGCGGGTCGCCCGTACAGCGGCGCGACCCGCTCTTGCCGAATCGCCGCACCGCGCGGCCGCCCCCTCCCCAACCGGCATATAATCGAGCGATGAAAACCCCCAGCCGCCACCTCATCACCTCGCTGCTCGACACCGACTTGTACAAGTTCACCATGCTGCAAGTGGTGCTGCACCAGTTTCCGCAAGCCTGGGGCGAATACGAGTTCAAGTGCCGCAACACCCCGGTGTACCCGCTGGGCGAGCTGAAAGCCGAGCTCGACGAGCAGCTCGACCTGCTCTGCCAGCTGCGCTTCAGCCAAGAAGAGCTCGCCTATCTGCGCACGCTGCGCTACATCAAGTCCGACTTCGTCGACTACCTGGAGCTGTTCCACCTGCAGCGTCGCTTCATCACCGTGGCGGTCGCCGCCGACGGCGGTCTGGATATCCGGGTGAAGGGGCCGCTGGTACAGGCGATGTTCTTCGAGATCTTCGTGCTGGCCATCGTCAACGAGCTGCACTTCCAGCGCCTGTCGACGCCGGAGGTGTTGCAGGAGGGCGAGCGCCGCCTGACCGACAAGATCGCCCGGCTGCTCAAGTTCGAGGCCGAGCAGGCCCAGCTGCACGACGGCCCGCTGCTGCTGGCCGACTTCGGCACGCGCCGCCGCTTCAGCCGCCACTGGCACCACCAACTGGTGGCCCAGTTGCACGCCGCGGTACCGGACATCTTCCGTGGCACCAGCAATGTCTATCTGGCCTGGAAGCTCGGCGTCACCCCGATCGGTACGATGGCGCACGAGTTCATGCAGGCCTATCAGGGGCTGGGAGTCCGGCTGCGCGACTTCCAGAAGGCGTCGCTGGAAGCCTGGGTGCAGGAATACCGCGGCGACCTGGGCATCGCGCTGACCGACGTGGTCGGCATGGATGCCTTCCTGCGCGACTTCGATCTGTACTTCGCCAAGCTGTTCGATGGCTTGCGCCACGACAGCGGCGATCCGTTCGAATGGGGCGAAAAAGCGATCCGCCACTATAAGAAGCTGCGCATCGACCCGATCACCAAGATGCTGACCTTCAGCGACGGCCTGAACATCGACAAGGCGATCGAGCTGTACCACCACTTCGACGGACGCATCCAGACCAGCTTCGGCATCGGCACCAATCTGAGCAACGACATGGGGCTGGAGCCGCTGCAGATCGTGATGAAGCTGGTCAGCTGCAACGGCCAGCCGGTGGCTAAGCTGTCCGACAGCCCCGGCAAGTCGATGTGCAGCGACGAGACCTTCCTCGCCTATCTACGCCAGGTGTTCGAGGTCCAACCGCTGTAATCGCCGCCTCGGCAATGAACGACAGCCCACGCCTTCGCGTGGGCTGTGTCGTTTCGGCACAAGGTTGGCCGAACAACGCTTCGGCCAAGCGGCTAACCGTGCAACAAGGCCAGCACGGCCGCCTGCTGCTGCGCGCTCAAGCGCGCGCCGGCCAAGGCCACGGTGCGCTCGCCCAGCCGCCGGTAGACCGGCTGCACATCATCGGGCAGCACCGCCAGATGGCGCGCTACCGTGCCGGCGTCGCCGCGCACGATCGGCCCGGTCAGCGCCGCGGCCGGCCCCAGCGTCAGCGCGTTGGCTAGCGTCTGGCGCATCAAGGGGCCGATCAGGCCGGCGACCTCGCCGTCCGGCACGCCGGCCTGGCGCGCCAGTTGGCCGGCCAGCTCGGTCAGCGTCACCAGGTAGTTCGACGCCACCGATAGCGCCGCGTGGTAGGCGGCCTTGCCGCCGGGCGCCAGGCGAAACGGCTTGCCGCCGAGCGCTTCGGCCAAGTTGGCCAGCCGCGCACAGCTGGGCGCGTCGCCATCCAGCGCGCACGGCGTGCCGGCAAAACCGGCCACCGCCCGTGCCGGGTCGGCGAACGAGAACGCCGGGTGCAGGCAACCGACGGCGATGCCGCGTTCGGCCAAGGTCGCCAGTAGGTCGAGCTCGCCGGCGCCGCTGGCGTGGAACACCAGCGAGTCCGGCAGGAAGCGCCCGTCGCGAGCCAACGCCTGCGCCGCCTCGGCGATCACCCCATCCGGCACCGCCAACAACGTATAGTCCGCCGTCGGCAACTCGGCGATAGTGCCGACCGCCTCACCCTGCCCGATGAACGCCACCGCCCGAGCCGCCGACTCGGCATGCGCCGACAGGACGCCGGCAATCCGGTAGCGGCCCGACGCGGCCAGCAGCCGCCCCAGGCTCTGCCCGAGCCGGCCGGCGCCGACGATGTTGACGCTTGCCTTGTGCATTATTTCTCCAGTGCAAACCGGGACACTCCCCGCATGGCGGCGACTCTACAACGCCGCCGCCCCGCTCACAATGCACATTCAGGAGGATGATGGGCCGCGCATGGCCCGATAGACGCAACAACGGCTCCCGCCGTAGCGAGAGCCGTGTTGTTGGTGGATAAGCGTCGCTAACCAAACCCTGAGCAGCGCCCCCGACCACGGACAACGGCAAGGCAGTGCAACATGGCACCAAACGAGAGGCTTACAAGGGATAGCCCAGCAGTTGACGTACCTCGGCGCGGGCGGCCGCATAGTCACGCTGGAAATCTGGACGCGTCATCATTTCGGCGGCGATCACGGTGCCGGTGATGCGCCCGGCCTGGATGTCGCTCGGATAATGCACGCCGCCGACGATGCGGTTGTTGGCGTAGTCGGCCGCGCGCGCGAACACCTCGCTGCGCTTCTCCGGCACCATATTGCCCAACACCACCGCCATCAGATAGCCGAGCGAAGTGTGGCCGCTCGGGTAGGCACCGCTCTTGGACATCTTCACGCTCGGTTTGATGTCGCTGCTGAGCAGGAAGGGCCGCGGACGCTGCCAGCGATCCTTGGCCGGATCGACCACCGCCCCCTCACTCTCGGCCACGCGCGCGAAGAATGCCGTCGCAACCGGCAGGTTCTCGGGCTTGAACTTGGCGCCGAACACATTGGCAAAGCGGAACACATCCTCCTGCTGGTCGGCGCTAGCGGCGGCGGCCATCTCCGTTGTGCGTCGCGCCTGCACGCGCAGCACCTCTTGCAGTTCCGCCTGCGTCTGCGGCGAATCGTTGGCCGGCGGCGGCGCCAGCAAACGGGTTAGGTCGACGTCCTTGGCGGTGACATAGGGCAACGTCTCGGCCAGCGACGGCAGGGCCAGACCAAGGATCAGGAACAATGCACCGGCATAGCGCAACATGGTGAACTCCTATAAGAGAAGATCCGCATGCTAGCGCCGGAATATGACAAACAGACATTCGTCCGTCTCGGACGACACGACGGGGATGAATGCGACGGAGTCGGTCGGGCCTGGCACGCTCCGCCGCAACAAAAACGGCGCCGCAAGGGCGCCGTTTCGACTGCTACTGCTCGCTAACGCTTAGAGATAAGCGTCGGTGCTCGGGCAGCTGCACACCAGGTTGCGGTCGCCGTACACGTCGTCGATGCGGTTCACCGACGGCCAGAACTTGTTCTCAGCCACGTACGGCAGCGGGAACACCGCCTCTTCGCGGCTGTAGGCGTGGTTCCATTCACCGATCACGTCGGCCTGGATGTGCGGGGCGTTGCGCAGCGGGTTGTCGTCCGCCGGCCATACACCCTGCTCCACCTTGGCCACTTCGGCGCGGATCGCGATCATCGCGGCGATGAAGCGGTCGAGTTCGACCTTCGATTCCGACTCGGTCGGCTCGATCATCAGCGTGCCTGCCACCGGGAAGGACATTGTCGGCGCGTGGAAGCCGTAGTCCATCAGGCGCTTGGCGATGTCGACCTCGGTGATGCCCGACGCGGCCTTGAGCGGACGCAGGTCGATGATGCACTCGTGGGCGACGCGACCGTTCTTGCCGGTGTACAGCACCGGGTAGTGGGCCGACAGGCGGGTGGCGACGTAGTTGGCGTTGAGCAGTGCCGCCTCGGTCGCCTGGCGCATGCCGTCGGCGCCCATCATGGTGATGTACATCCACGAGATCGGCAGGATCGACGCCGAGCCGAACGGTGCGGCCGACACGGCGCCCTGACCCGGCTGCGCGCCCGGCACTTCGGCGACCACGTGGTTGGCCATGAACGGCGCCAGGTGGGCCTTCAGGCCGATCGGGCCCATGCCCGGTCCGCCGCCGCCGTGCGGGATGCAGAAGGTCTTGTGCAGGTTCATGTGCGACACGTCGGCGCCGATGTCGGCCGGACGGCACAGGCCGACCTGGGCGTTCAGGTTGGCACCGTCCATGTACACCTGGCCACCGTGGCTGTGCACCAGTTCGCAGATCTCGCGCACCGCTTCCTCGAACACGCCGTGGGTCGACGGGTAGGTCAGCATCAGCGCGGCCAGATCGGCGGCGTGCTCCTCGGTCTTGGCCTTCAGGTCGGCGATGTCGATGTTGCCGGCCTCGTCGCAGTCGACCACGACCACGCGCATATTCATCATCTGCGCGGTGGCCGGGTTGGTGCCGTGCGCCGAACGCGGGATCAGGCAGACGTCGCGCTTGGCGTCGCCGCGGCTGTCGTGATAGCGACGGATCGCCAGCAGGCCAGCGTACTCGCCCTGCGCGCCGGAGTTCGGCTGCATCGAGATCGCATCGAAACCGGTGATCGCCTTCAGCTGCTCGGCCAGACCGTCGACCATCTCCAGGTAGCCGGCCACCTGGTCGCGCGGCGCGAACGGGTGGATCTCGGAGAATTCCGGCCAGGTGATCGGCAGCATCTCGGAGGTCGCGTTCAGCTTCATCGTGCAGGAGCCGAGCGAGATCATCGAGTGGTTCAGCGCCAGATCCTTGTTCTCCAGCTTCTTCAGGTAGCGCAGCATCTCGTGCTCGCTGTGGTGCGTGTTGAACACCGGGTGGGTCAGGATCGCGCTGTCACGGCGCAGGGCGGCCGACAGGAACGACTCGTCGCTCACCGCCTGGTCCAGCGTCGCCAGGTTGGCCGAAGCGCCGGACACCAGCTCGATCAGCGCCAGCAGGTCGGCCTCGGTGGTCTGCTCGTGGAAGGCGACACCCAGCACGCTGCCGTTGACGCGGCGCAGGTTGTAGCCGGCGGCGATCGCATCGGCGTAGACCTTGTCGGCCTTGGCGCCCAGCTCGACCTGCACGGTGTCGAAGAAGCGGTGGTGCACCAGCTTGAAGCCGGCGTTCTTTACCGCATGCGCGAAGATCGCGGCCAGACGGTGGATACGCTCGGCGATGCGCTTCACGCCGGCGGCGCCGTGGTAGACGGCGTAGAAGCCGGCGATGTTAGCCAGCAGCACCTGCGAGGTGCAGATGTTCGAGTTGGCCTTCTCGCGGCGGATGTGCTGCTCGCGGGTCTGCAGAGCCATGCGCAGCGCCGGGCGGCCCTTGGCATCGACCGACACGCCGATGATGCGGCCCGGGGCCGAGCGCTTCATCTCGTCCTTGAAGGCGAAGTAGGCGGCGTGCGGGCCGCCGAAGCCCATCGGCACGCCGAAGCGCTGGGTCAAGCCCACCGCCACGTCAGCGCCCATCTCGGCCGGCGACTTCAGTAATACCAACGACATGATGTCGGCGGCGACGACCGCCACCGCACCATGCGCCTTGACCGCGGCGATGTGCGGGGTCAGGTCGGCCACGTCACCGGCCTCGCCCGGATACTGGAACAGCGCACCGAAGTACTCGCCGTTGCCGGCTTCTTCCGGATGGCCCAGCACCAGTTCGAAGCCGAAGTGCTCGGCACGGGTCTTCATCACGTCCAGCGTCTGCGGCAGCACGCGACTGTCGACGAAGAACCGGTTGCCCTTGGCCTTGGACACGCGGCGCGCCATCGCCATCGCTTCGGCGGCGGCGGTGGCTTCGTCCAGCAGCGAGGCGTTGGCCAGGTCCAGGCCGGTCAGATCGATGATCATCTGCTGGAAGTTCAGCAGCGCCTCCAGGCGGCCCTGGGCGATCTCGGCCTGGTACGGGGTGTAGGCGGTGTACCAGCCCGGGTTTTCCAGCACATTGCGCAGGATCACGGTCGGCAGGCGGGTTGGGTGGTAACCCAGGCCGATGTACGACTTGTTGACGGTGTTCTTGTCGGCGATCGCCTTGAGCTTGGCGAGCGACTCGATCTCGGACAGCGCGTCCGGCAGGGCCAGTTTCTGGTTGAAACGGATGTCGGCCGGCAGGGTCTGGTCGACCAGCTCGGCGCGGGTCGAGAGACCCAGTTCGGCCAACATCGCGGCCGCGTCGGCGTCGTCGATGCCGATGTGGCGCGATACGAATTCGTCGTGGTTAAACAGTTCAGCGAGTGTCATGGTGCGTGCGTCCGGTAATTCCGAAGCGGTCGGGGGTGTCCAGGTCTACGAAACCGGCGCGCCTACCGCTCCAATGCATGGCAAAACGCCCCGTGCGGACACAGGGCGTTTGACAGGGTCAGGCTTAGGCGCCGATTTCCTTAGCGTACTGCTCGGCGGTCCACAGGCCGTCCAGATCGGCGACGTTGGCCGGCTTGATCTGGAAGAACCAGCCTTCGCCGTACGGTTCTTCGTTGGCCTGTTCCGGCGCGGCTTCCAGGCCTTCGTTGACGGCCACGACTTCACCAGCGATCGGGCAGTACACGTCCGAGGCGGCCTTCACCGACTCGACTACGCCGGCCTGCTCGTCGCGGGCCAGCACGGCGCCGACTTTCGGCAGCTCGACGAACACCACGTCACCCAGCAGCTCCTGGGCGTGGTGGGTAATGCCAACGGTCACGACACCGTTGGCTTCGAGACGCAGCCACTCGTGGCTTTCGACGTATTTCAGTTCGGCGGGAATCTGGCTCATGGATAGTTCTCTCTCAGGATGACGAACAGGTTGGCCAAATACGATGTTCGGCCAACCCTGGGTTCAATCGGAATTACTCGTAGACTTTTTTGCCGTTACGCACGAACGGCAGCTTGACGACACGCACCGGCGTCAGCGTACCACGCAGATCGACCGCGGCAACATCGGCGGTGGCCTTGGGCACGCGAGCGATCGCGATCGACAGCTTCAGTGTCGGGGAGAAGGTGCCGCTGGTGATCACGCCTTCGCCGACGCCGTCCACCACCACGCGCATGCCTTCACGCAGCACGCCGCGGCTTTCCATCACCAGGCCGACCTGCTTCATCGCCACGCCGGCGGCCTTCTCGGCTTCCAGCGCCTTGCGGCCGATGAAGTCGCGATCGGCCGGTTCCCAGGCCACGGTCCAGCCCATGCCGGCTTCGAGCGGCGAGATGCCCTCGTCCATGTCATGGCCGTACAGGTTCATGCCGGCTTCGAGGCGCAGCGTGTCGCGGGCACCGAGACCGGTCGGCGCCACGCCGGCGGCGATCAGCGCGGTAAAGAAGCCCGGCGCTTCGGCGGCCGGCACCATGATCTCCAGGCCGTCTTCGCCGGTGTAGCCGGTGCGGGCGACGAACCAGTCGCCGAACGGCAGGCCCTGGAACACCTTCAGGCTGCGAATCTGTTCGGCCCAGTCCGGTTTCACCGCGCAGACCTTGTCGATCGCGTTCGGGCCTTGCACCGCCAGCATCGCCAGGTCGTCGCGCACGGCAAGCTGAACGTCGCGGCCTTCGCTGGTTTTCTTCAGCCAGGCGATGTCCTTGTCGCGGGTGCCGGCGTTCACCACCATGCGGTAGCCGCTCTCGGCGAGGTAAACGATCAGGTCGTCGATCACGCCGCCCTGTTCGTTCAGCATGCCGGAATAGAGCGCCTTGCCGACGAAGCCGAGCTTGGCGACGTCGTTGGCCAGCAGGCCGCGCAGCCAGTCGCGCGCATCGGCGCCGGTGATGTCGAGTACCACCATGTGCGATACGTCGAACATGCCGGCGTCGCTACGGACGATTTCGTGTTCTTTGAGTTGGGAGCCGTAATGGATCGGCATCGACCAGCCGGCGAATTCGACCATCTTCGCGCCGGCATCGATATGCGATTGGTACAGCGGGGTACAGCGAGGTGCTTGTGTCATCGGAGCAGATCCTTGGGCAGCCTGTGGGTGCGTGCGTTTCCCTCAACACACCCCTCTGTCCTTGGACACCTGAGATTTTCAGATGGCGCGCTGCGCCACCCTTAGCCCCTTCGGTGGGCGCCGTGTCGCCACGCGCCGCTCTCCAGAGTTTGGTCGGTTGGCCGAATGGCCACCGGGTCCCATACAGTCCTTTTGCCTGAGCGATTGCGGGTGCGCTTGCGCCTTCGGCGGCCGTCCAGAACGGCTCTCTCCTGCATGTTGCGCGGATTATCGTGGCTGGCCGGGCGAATGGCAAGCCGGTTTTAGCTTCATGTCAAGCAACATCGCGGCATATCGCCGAAATGTCATCGCCCCTCGCCAAGATGCCGACGAACGGTCGGCGATCATCGCAAGCTGGTTGGCCGAAACCGCACGCTCGGCCAACCTTGCACGGATCAGCCGCGTCCCGGACCGCCGCGCTCGCCCGACAGCAGCGCCAGCTGGTAGCGGCCAAAGCGCGCCAGCACCCGCCAGGTCAGCCGCACCAGCAGCCAGCCGATGGTCAGGCCGATGCCGCCCGCCAGCAATAGCCCCAAACCAATGCTCAGCACCGCGCCGCGGTCGGGCAGCCCGTCGAACCCTTGCAGATTGACCGCGCCTTCGTCATCGCTCAGTTCCAGTCGGCTGACCGTGCCGTCGACATGGCGCTCCAGCCGTACCGAGCCGTCGACCCCCGACGCTTCGATGCGGGTCGTGCCGGTCTGCGGGTCACGATGGATCACCACCTGCTCCCCCTTCGCGCCACGAATGTCGATCTGCGGCAGGTCGCCCACCGGCACCCTTGCGACCCAGGCTGCCGCCTGCTCCTGGTGCAGCAAGGGCTGGATCACCGGCCAGTCGAACAGGCTGTTGCTGACCCACAAGCCGGTCAGCACTACCCCGGCAAACAACAGCACGCCCGACACCACGCAGCCGATGGTCAGGAACCACAGGTAGATCATGAACGGGATCGCCAGCACGAAGTTGAGCACGCCCAGGCCCGCCAGCGCGCCGATCACGCCGAACAGGTTGCCGACCGAACGGCGCGATTCCCAGGCCTGCAACTTCGCCTTGGCCTGCAGCTCGCGCGCCAGTCGCTGCGGATCGCCGAGCGAGGCGGCCACTTCCTCTTCGCTGCGGCCGTCGGCCAGCGCATCGCCGAAGTACTCCGCATAGTCGGCGAGAATCTCCCCCCGCTCGGCGGCCGGCAGCCCGGCCAGCGCCGCTTCCAGTTGCTGCATGAACGTCTGCTGATTCATTCCACCTCTCCCTGCGGATTGTTCCGTTTAGCCTGCGCGGCCTCGCTCGCCGCCTGCGGCGCCAGCACACTGTTGACCTCGGCGACGAACTCCCGCCATTCGACCTGCATCTCGGCCAGGCTCTGCCTGCCGGTAGCCGTCAGCGCGTAGTACTTGCGTGACGGCCCGCTCGCCGACTCGACCAGATAGGTCGTCACCCAGCCCTCGGCCTGCAGCCGGCGCATCAGCGGATAGACCGTGCCCTCGCTGATTTCCATGCAATCGGCCAAGCGGCTGACCAGTTCGTAGGCGTAGCTGTCGGCGCGGGCCAGCAGGGCCAGCACGCACATCTCCAGCGTGCCCTTCTTCAGTTGTGTCTTCACTCACCTTTCCTTGGCTGCCGCAGCAGCTCGCCAGCTACCATGTATTACACGATAGCGAATCGGAGCATGCCACGGGGTGACAGTAGCGCCAGTATAGATCGACACTACTTTGCATTGCAAGGTACATGGCATTGCACAGCCTATCGCCATCCGGGCCGGCAAGCCAGCCACCGTCCACCGGCCCTTACCTTCCGCTCGTAAGCCCCACGGCTCGGCAGGCCTTCCGGCCGCCTATAGTGGGCAGGATGGTCATGCCCATCCCCCAAGGAGGCATCATGTCTTTTTCTCCCCCTCTTGGCACCGACGCGCCCCATCCCGAGCCCGACGAGCCCATCAGCAACGCCGACCCGCGCCTGTACAACCACGACCTGGCGCCGGTGCCGCGCAGCAAGCGCACCTGGACCGGCTACAGCATCTTTGCGATGTGGATGTCCGATGTGCACAGCGTCGGCGGCTATACCTTCGCCGCCAGCCTGTTCCTGCTCGGTATCTCCGGCTGGCAGGTATTGCTGGCACTGACCGTCGGCATCCTGTGCGTGTACGTGCTGATCAACTGGGTCGGCAGGCCGAGCCAGGTGCACGGCATCCCGTTTCCGGTGATGGCGCGGGTCAGTCTGGGGGTGATGGGGGCGAATCTCGCCGCGCTGATCCGCGGCGTGGTCGGCATCGTCTGGTACGGGGTGCAGACCTATTTCGCCTCGAAGGCTGTCGCCACCTTGCTGCTGCTGTTCGTGCCATCGGTCGTGGCGCTGCGCGAGTTCAGCTTCATGCGGCTCGACGGGCTGGGCTGGATCTGCTTCCTGTTCATGTGGTTCTTCCAGCTGGTGATCTTCCAGCGCGGCATGGAAACCATCCGTCGTTTCATCGACTTCTGCGGTCCGGCGGTCTACGTGGTGATGTTCGTACTGATGGGCTGGATCCTGTCGCAGGCCGGCCTGTCCAGCCTCAGCCTGACGCTCGGCGGCAAAGTGCTATCCGGCACCGAGCAACTGCTCGGCATGGGCAACGCAGTACTACTGGTGATCAGCTACTTCGCCGCGCTGCTGCTCAACTTCGGCGACTTCGCTCGCTTCGCCAAGAGCGAGCGGCAGATGAAGATCGGCAACTTTCTCGGCTTGCCGATCAATTTCATCGTGTTCGCGCTGATCACCGTCATTGTCACCGCCGGCAGCACCAAGGTATTCGGCTCGATGATCATGGACCCGGTCGAAATCGTCGCGCGGGTCCATAACAAGGTCGCGGTAGTGATCGGCAGCCTGACCTTCGTCGTCGCCACCATGGGCATCAATATCGTCGCCAACTTCGTCTCGCCGGCCTACGACATCGCCAACCTGTTTCCGAAGCATGTCGACTTCAAGAAGGGCGGGCTGATCGCATCGATCCTCGCCGTGCTGGTCTGCCCGTGGATCTTCGTCGACAGCCCGAAGGCGATCACCGTGTTCGTCAGCCTGTTCGGCGCGGTGCT
Organism: Neisseriaceae bacterium JH1-16; assembly: GCA_025989215.1. GTDB lineage: Bacteria > Pseudomonadota > Gammaproteobacteria > Burkholderiales > Chromobacteriaceae > Crenobacter_A. Next base: position 68,113 of record JAPDNP010000007.1, read on the forward strand.
GGCGCCGCTGTACGGCGTGATGATGGCCGACTTCTATCTGGTCAAGCGCCAGGCGGTGAAAACCGCCGAGCTGTACACGATGGCTCCGACCGGGCGCTTCCACTACGACGGCGGCTGGAACCGGGTCGGGCTGCTCGCGCTGCTGATCTCCGGTGCCATCTCGATAGGCTGGGAAATCAGCACCCAATTGCTGAAGCTGCTGCCGGCCAACAACTTCGGCTGGATCATCGGCGCCGTCACCGGGGCACTGCTGTACACCGTGCTGATGCGCGCCGCCAAGCGCAACTAGGCCGCGCCCCACGGCGCGACCGTACTGACACACGAGACAACACCGATCAGGAGACCTTGTCATGGCCAAGATGAGCGCCGCGGAAGCGGCAGTCCGGGTGATGCAAAGCGAAGGCATCGCGTTGGCGTTCGGCATTCCCGGCGCCGCGATCAACCCCCTGTACGCCGCGATGAAGAAAATCGGCGGCATCGACCACATCCTGGCCCGCCACGTCGAGGGCGCCTCGCACATGGCCGAGGGCTATACCCGCGCCCGCGCCGGCAATATCGGCGTGTGTATCGGTACCTCGGGCCCGGCCGGCACCGACATGATCACCGGCCTCTACTCTGCTTCGGCCGACTCCATCCCCATCCTGTGCATCACCGGCCAGGCGCCGCGCGCGCGGCTGTACAAGGAAGACTTCCAGGCGGTCGACATCGAGTCCATCGCCAAGCCGGTGACCAAGTGGGCGGTGACCGTGCGCGAGCCGGCGCTGGTGCCGCGGGTGTTCCAGCAGGCTTTCCACCTGATGCGTTCGGGGCGCCCCGGCCCGGTGCTGATCGACCTGCCGTTCGACGTGCAGATGGCCGAAATCGAATTCGACCCGGACACCTACTCGCCGCTGCCACTGTACAAGCCCGCGGCCACCCGCGCCCAGATCGACAAGGCGCTGACGATGCTGAACGAGGCCGAGCGCCCGTTGATCGTCGCCGGCGGCGGCATCATCAATGCCGATGCCCCCGAGCTGCTGGTCGAGTTCGCCGAGCTCACCGGCGTGCCGGTGGTCCCCACGCTGATGGGCTGGGGCACCATCCCCGACGACCACCCGCTGATGGTCGGCATGGTCGGCCTGCAGACCTCGCACCGCTACGGCAACGCCACCCTGCTCGAATCCGACTTCGTGCTCGGCATCGGCAACCGCTGGGCCAACCGCCACACCGGCTCGGTCGACGTCTACACCAAGGGACGGCGCTTCGTGCACGTCGACATCGAGCCCACCCAGATCGGCCGGGTGTTCTGCCCCGATTACGGCATCGTGTCGGATGCCAAGGCGGCGCTGCAGCTGTTCGTCGAGGCGGCCGGCGAATGGAAGAAGGCCGGCAAGCTGAAAGACCGCGGCGACTGGGTCGCGCAATGCCGCGAGCGCAAGCGCACCCTGCTGCGCAAGACCAACTACGACGACGTGCCGATGAAGCCGCAGCGCGTCTACCAGGACATGAACAGCGCCTTCGGCAAGGACACCTGCTACGTCAGCACCATCGGCCTGTCGCAGATCGCCGCCGCCCAGTTCCTGCACGTGTACAAGCCGCGCCACTGGATCAACTGCGGCCAGGCCGGCCCGCTCGGCTGGACCATCCCCGCCGCGCTCGGCGTGCGCGCCGCCGACCCCGATCGCAAGATCGTCGCGCTGTCCGGCGACTACGACTTCCAGTTCATGATCGAAGAGCTGGCGGTCGGCGCGCAGTTCAAGCTGCCCTACATCCACATCGTGGTGAACAACGCCTACCTGGGGCTGATCCGCCAATCGCAGCGCGGCTTCAATATGGACTACTGCGTGCAGCTGGCCTTCGACAATATCAATGCGCCCGAAACGGAAGGCTACGGCGTCGATCACCTGGCGGTGGTGCAAGGCCTGGGCTGCAAGGCAATCCGGGTACACAAGCCCGACGACATCGCCCCGGCGATCGCGCAGGCGGAAAAATGGATGGCCGAATACCAGGTGCCGGTGGTGGTCGAGATCATCCTGGAACGGGTGACCAATATCTCGATGGGTACCGAGATCGACAACGTCGTCGAATTCGAGGAGCTGGCGGTCAGCCCCACGGATGCGCCGACGGCGATCGGGCTGTTGGACTGACACCATCGCCAAGGTTGGCCGAACAAGACTATTCGGCCAACCTGGCCCCCTCAACACCAAGGGCGGCCCGCAGGCCGCCCTTCTCTTCATCGTCTTGCTAACGCGTTAGGACTCAGTACCACTCGATCCCGGCCACCTCGGTCGAGATCACCGTGCCCGCCTCGCCCTTCACGATCGCCTCGATGTCCTCCAGCGCGCCGATCACCGCGCGCTTGCCAGTCAGCCGCGCGAACTCGCACGCCGCTTCCACTTTCGGGCCCATCGAGCCGGCGGCGAAGCCGAGCTTGTCCATCTCGTCCGGGTGCGCGCGCTTGATCGCCTTCGCGTCCGGGGTGCCCCAGCCGATGAACACGGTCTTCACGTCGGTGGCGATGACGAAGTAGTCGGCATCCACTTCACGCGCCAGCAGCGCCGAGGCCAGGTCCTTGTCGATCACCGCTTCGACGCCGACCAGCTTGTCGCCCTGGTACATGGTCGGGATGCCGCCGCCGCCGGCGGCGATCACCACCGCGCCTTTTTCGATCATCCACTTGATCGGGCGCATTTCGAAGATGCGTTTCGGTTTCGGGCTCGGCACCACGCGGCGGAAGTAGTCGCCGTCGGCCTTGACGGTCCAGCCGTGTTCGGCGGCCAGCTGGTCGGCTTCTTCCTTGCTGTACACCGGGCCGACGAACTTGGTCGGGTTCTGGAACGCCGGGTCGGCGGCGTCGACTTCGGTCTGGGTCAGGATGGTGGCCAGCGGCACTTCGAACGGCAGCTCGTTGCCGAGCTCCTGTTCGATCATGTAGCCGATCATCCCTTCGGTCTGCGCGCCGAGTACGTCGAGCGGGTACGGGGTGACTTTCTCGTCGACGTGACGGGCATAGGCGTCGTTCTGCAGGCCGAGCAGGCCGACTTGCGGGCCGTTGCCGTGGCACATCACCAGGTTGTGGCCGAGCCGGGTGACAGCGGCCAGCTGCTTGGCGGCCACTTGGACGTTGGCGCGTTGGTTTTGGGCGGTCATGGCTTCGCCACGACGTTGCAGGGCGTTACCGCCCAGGGCGACGACTACTCGCATGATGAGTCCTTTCGGGGGCCGGCGGGCGTTGAGCCCACCGGCGTGAAGCTGAATGAGACCGGCCGACCCGCCCGGTGCGGGGGGATCGGCCGGGATGGCGCTACATGGCAAGGGATCGGCGACGCATTCGGGGTCGGGGCAAGACGCCGGAGTGGAGCCGCCGCGCAGACAGTACACGGAGTACGGCCAGCGGCGGCGGAGTCCCGGCAACGCGGCTCCGGCCCCGAAGGCTAGGCCGATTAGCCGGCCAGGGTGGACACCAGGATGGCCTTGATGGTGTGCATGCGGTTTTCGGCTTGCTCGAAGGCGATGCACGCTTCCGACTCGAACACGTCTTCGGTCACTTCGATGCCGTTGGCCAGGTCCGGGTATTGCGCGGCGATTTCCTTGCCGACCTTGGTTTCGGCGTTGTGGTAGGCCGGCAGGCAGTGCATGAACTTGACCGCCGGGTTGCCCGAGGCCTGCATCAGCTCGGCGTTGACCTGGTACGGCTTGAGCAGCTTGATGCGCTCGGCCCACACTTCGGCCGGTTCGCCCATCGACACCCACACGTCGGTGTGGATGAAGTCGGTGCCCTTGACCGCTTCTTGCGCGTCGTCGGTCAGGGTGATCTTGGCGCCGGTCTTCTCGGCGATGGCTTTACATTCGGCGACCAGCTCGTCGGTCGGCCACAGGTGTTTCGGCGCGCCGATCCGTACGTGCATACCCAGCTTGCAACCGATCACCAGCAGCGAGTTACCCATGTTGTTGCGGGCGTCGCCGAGGTAGGTGTAGTTGATTTCCGACAGCGGCTTGTCGCTGTTCTCCCACATGGTCAGCACGTCGGCCAGCATCTGGGTCGGGTGGAATTCGTCGGTCAGGCCGTTGTACACCGGCACACCGGCGTATTTGGCCAGTTCGTGCTCGACCATCTCCTGGTCGAAGCCACGGTATTCGATCGCGTCGTACATGCGACCCAGTACCCGGGCGGTGTCTTTCATCGATTCCTTGATGCCGATCTGCGAGCCGGACGGGCCGAGGTAGGTGACGTTGGCGCCCTGGTCGAAGCACGCCACTTCAAAGGCGCAACGGGTACGGGTGGAGGTCTTTTCGAAGATCAGCGCGACGTTCTTGCCCTTCAGGTGCTGCTGTTCGGTGCCGCTGTACTTGGCGCGCTTCAGGTCGCGGGCCAGGTCGAGCATGTAGCGGATTTCACGCGGGGTGAAGTCCAGCATTTTAAGGAAGCTACGGTTGCGCAGATTGAAAGCCATGGTGCTGCTCCTGATAAGAGTCTGTCTGGGCAAGTGGCCGCCCCGGCTGAGTCGCGCCGGGCGGTCGACCTGTCGGTCGTTTGAATTCGTTGGGATGACTTTAGGGGGTTCGGCCAACCTACGGTCGGCCGAACCGTCCGGCTTACAGCTTCACTTCGTCACGGACGATCGGGCAGGTCATGCAGTGACCACCGCCACGGCCACGGCCGAGTTCGGAGGCCGGGATCTCGATCACTTCCACGCCGTTCTCGCGCATCAGGCGGTTGGTGTAGGTGTTGCGGTCGTAGGCCACCACCACGCGGCGGTCCAGCGCTACCACGTTGTTGCCGTCGTCCCACTGTTCGCGTTCGCGTTGGTACAGGTCGCCGCCGGTCTGGATCACTCGAATTGCCGGCAGGCCCAGCGACTCTTTCACCACGTCGACCAGATGGACGCCTTCATGGCGCTCGAAGCGGATCTCGCCGTCGCGCTCGCCGGCGTACATGCTGGTGCAGACAATCTCATCGACCACGTCCGGGAATACCGACAGCAGGTCGATGTCGAGGAAGGAGAACACCGTGTCCAGGTGCATCGCGGCGCGCGACTTCGGCATCTGGCAGGCGATCACCCGGGTGGCGCCGCCTGGTTTGCCCAGCACGCGCTTGGCCACTTGCACCACCGCCTGCGGGCTGGTGCGCTCGCCCATCCCGATCAGCACCACGCCGTTGCCGATCGGCATCACGTCGCCGCCTTCCAGCGTGGCCGGGCCGTGATCCTTGTCGCAGTCGCCCCACCATACGTTGACCTTGCCAGCGAAGGTCGGGTGGAACTGGTACACCGACTGCAGGATCAGCGTTTCCTGGCGGCGTGCCGGCCAGTACATCGGGTTGAGAGTGACACCTTCATAGATCCAGCAGCTCGGGTCGCGCTGGAACAGGCTGTTCGGGACCGGGGGCAGTACGAAGTCGGAACGGTCGAGGTAGCCGCCGAACAGGCCTTTCGGGTCGAACGGCAGATCGGTCTTGGCAATACCGCCGATCAGGTGTTCGGCCAACTTGGCCGAAGCCATCTCGTCCAGCCAGCTGCGCAGGTCGCCGAGCATGCCGACGCCGACGTTATCGGTTTTGACCTTGCGGTCGAGGATCCAGGCACGAGCAACCTGATCGTCCAGCACTTTGGCCAGCGCGTCGTGCAGCTCGATCACTTCGATGTCACGAGCGCGCATCTGCTCGACGAAGTAGGCATGGTCCTTCTGGGCGCGTTCGACCCAGATCACGTCGTCGAACAGCAGGTCTTGACTATTGGCCGGGGTCAGCCGCTTATGCGCCAGGCCCGGGCGACACACCATCACGGTACGCAGCTTGCCACACTCAGAATGGACACCGAACTTGCTCATGGCACTTCCTTTCATTTCTGCAGGAGTGACTCTCGCCTACTCCGAACTTGCCGGAATGCGCACCCGCGCAATTCCTGAATCGTTGACCCGACCGGCTTATGGCCAGCAGAGCATCACAAATATTCGTTACACTGAATTTAATGAAACACTAATCTTTGATCACGATAATAGAGGCATGCCGCGAGCTAGGCAAACGGCATTCCCCGGCCACTTGACCTAGATCAAACGGCCGTATTAATCGTGGCAGGGCGAGCCTATAGACCCGCCCACTTGTGCAGAACAATTCCTTGAAAAGCAACAGGAAAACGGAGAGTTGGGTTGGCCGAACGGCCAGGTAAAGACAGGGTAGAGATGCGCCTCAGACGACCGGCACCGGCGCCGGCGTCACCCGATCCAGCCGCCAGTTGGCCCGCGCCCATTGCCACAACTCGGCGACGCTCTGGCAGGCCGGGTCAGGAGCCTGCCCCAGCCGAACCAGTGCCAGGCGCAGCTCGGCGGCGGCACTCGCGGGCTCGATCGCCGGGGCCAGCGTCTGCTTCGACAGTTTCTCGCCGGCGGCGTTGACCAGCACCGGCAGGTGACAATAGTCCGGCGTCACCACATCGAGGCAGCGCTGCAGCCAGATCTGCCGCGGCGTCGACACCAGCAAGTCGGCACCGCGCACGATGTCGGTGATGCCCTGTTCCGCATCGTCGACGACCACCGCCAACTGATAGGCCCAGAAACCATCGGCGCGCAGCAACACGAAGTCGCCGACATCGCGCGCCAAGTCCTGCGCGTAATAACCCTGCAGCCGGTCGACGAAGCCCAGTTCGCCCGGCTCGACCTTCAGCCGCCAGGCGCGCCCTTCCCGCCCGGCCGGCAGACCGGGTCGGCAAGTTCCGGGGTAGACCGGTCCGTCCACGCCGGGCCGGGCCGCCAGCGCGATCTCGCGCCGCGTACAGGCGCACAGATAGGCCAGGCCGCGTTCGGCCAAGGCCTGCAGCGCCTCGCGGTACAGCGCATGGCGCCGGCTCTGATACACCACCTCGCCGTCCCACTCGAAGCCGAACGCCTCGAGTGTGGCAAGAATGTGCACACTGGCGCCGGGCTGCTCACGCGGAGGGTCCAGGTCTTCGATACGCACCAGCCACTCGCCGCCGCGGCTATGCGCCTCGAGGTAGCTGCCAACCGCGGTGGCCAGCGAACCGGCATGCAGCAGGCCGGTCGGACTCGGCGCAAAACGGCCACGGTATAGGGGGGCCAAAGCAGGCAAAGGAGTGGAGTCGGCGACAGCAGTCATGAAAAGCAGGAGGAAACTTGGCTAGAATTGGGGTCGAGATCACGACACCCTAACAAGGAAGCACTATGGCCTACGTTGTAACCGAAGCCTGTATCAAATGTAAATACACCGACTGCGTCGATGTCTGCCCGGTCGACTGCTTCCGCGAAGGACCGAATTTCCTCGCCATCGACCCGGACGAATGCATCGACTGCACGCTGTGCGTCGCCGAGTGCCCGGTCGAGGCGATCTATGCCGAAGAAGACGTGCCGGCCGATCAACAGGAATACATCGAACTCAACGGCAAACTCGCCAAAATCTGGCCAGTCATCGTGGCCCGCAAAGACCCGCTGCCCGACCATGCGGACTGGGCCGAGGTCACCGGCAAGCGCCAGCACTTGGAAGAATGAGCCGTGGGGCCTAGAGCCCCATCAGGCGCCGGCCAGCGGCAGGGCCAGTTCGAACAACGCCCCGCCCTCGGCCCGGTTGCCGCAACACACCCGCCCCCCCAACTCCTCCGCCACCTTCTTCACGATCGCCAGCCCCAGCCCGGTGCCCCCGGGGCGGCGGGTGAAGAAGGGCTCGAATACCTGATCTCCCACTTCTTCGGCCAGGCCCGGTCCCTGGTCAGCCACCTGCCAGATCACCTCGTTGCCCTGCCGCCGCAACCGCAACTCGACCATGCCGCCGGCCGGAGAGTGCTGCAGCGCATTGTCCAGCAGATTGGTCAGTGCCCCGCCCAGGGCCTTGCGATCACCGAAGATCTGCAAACTCTCGGTCAGCTCCGACACCCCATGCAACACCACACCCTGCGCCGGCGGTGGCAAGGCCTGTAACGTCTCCTCGGTCAACAGCGCCACGTCCAGCCACTCGCGCCGCGTCACCTGGCCGCGCACGAAATCGAGCATATTGTGGATCAGGCCTTCGAGCGCGCGCAGCCGCTCCAGCGACTTGTCGGCAAAGCGCGTCCGCGCCTCCGGGGCCAAAGCCCCCTCGCGCAAGTTGGCCGTATACAACATCGCCGCCGACAAGGGCGTGCGCAACTGGTGCGCCAGCGACGCCGCCATACTCCCCATCGCCGCCAGCTTCTGCTGGTGCGCCAATTCGGCGGTCAGCTCGAACTGGCGCGTCACATCGTGCACCAGCACGATGCGACCGCCCAACTCGGGCAAGTCCTGGTACTGCAACATCACCCGCGGCCCCGGCCGACCGTCGACCTGCAAGCGGTAACTGTGCTCCAGCGAGCCGGGGTCACAACCGGCCAGCACCGTAGACCAGCGCTGCCCGACCAGCACGCGGCCAAACAGTGCGCTGGCGGCAGGGTTCTCGCGCCGCACCACCCCGTCCGCATCAAGCTCGACCACCCCACCGGGCAAGGCCGCCAGTAACTGGCCCAGCCGCTCGGCCAACGCAGCGTTTTCCGCCCCTTGCACCCGCAGCCGCTGGTTCGCCTCTTCCAGCTGCTGGTTCAGCTGCGCTGCCTGTTGCTCGAGCAACTGGTAGGCCTCGATCAGTTGACCGGACACCGTGTTGAACTGGGCAAACGCGGCAGTCAGTTGCTGATGATCAAGCTCGGATGCAATAAGAGCAGAATTTGTCATACTGTAGCGATTTGTAAAAAGATTCTTAAACGGTATGATAGATACAAAATGCACCACTTACAGGCTTGGAGAAATGCTTTTGCTACACGCAATCGTCATGACTACACTTGCATAGTGTTTGCATTCGACCGTCAAAACTACGCACTTTTGATACATGAACAGGTTTCCTGGAGGCAACCGTGTCCGAGCTCCTGAAGAAAATTGACGCCCGTACCAAACTGGCGGGTACCAACAACCTAGAGATTCTGTTGTTTACCCTTGGGCACGACCAGCGCACCGGACGCAAGGAAACCTTCGGCATCAACGTGTTCAAGGTTCGCGAAGTAATGCGCACGCCGCCGATCACCTCCGCCCCGGAAATGCCCGACACCGTCGAAGGCATGGTCAGCCTGCGCGGTGCGCTGGTTCCGGTAATCGACTTGGCCAAATATGCGGGCATTGTGACCGAAAAGACCCCAGAAATCATGATTGTGACCGAATACAACGGTCACACTCAGGGCTTTCTCGTCGAAGCGGTCGACACCATCCTGCGCCTGGACTGGTCGGCGATGCGCGTGCCGCCCGACATGATCAACCACCGCATGGGCGGCCTGGTCACCGCTGTCACCGAGCTGGAAAACAACACTCTGGTGATGATGATGGACGTGGAGAAGGTACTCGCCTCCACCACCCCGATCGACGACTCGCACTTCTTCGTCAACATCGAGCCGGTCAAGGAAGAGCGCATGGTGTTCTTCGCCGACGACTCGGCCGTTGCCCGCAAGCAGATCGAACGCACCCTCGACGCCATGCAAATTCGCCACATGTCATCGGCCAACGGCCTGCGCGCCTGGGAAGACATCCAGCGCCTGGCCACCCAGGCCGATGCGGCAGGCCGAAAGCTCAAGGACTCGCTGCATCTGGTGCTCACCGACGTGGAAATGCCGGAGATGGACGGTTACATGCTCACCCGCATGATCAAGTCCGACCCGCGCTGCGAGGGCATTCCGGTATTGATGCATTCGTCACTGTCCGGCCAGTCCAACCAAAAGCTCGGTGAGTCGGTCGGCGTCGATGCCTACGTCTCGAAGTTCGAACCGCACAAGCTCTCGAGCAAAGTGCGCGAACTGCTCAAAATATAAAAAATAAAATTCCCAACAGAACGACGCAGAATGACCTGTCGCTAAGGTAAACAGACCATGACGGCAACCAACGCCTCTTTGCTCACCTCGGTGGACGGCCGCACTATGCTCGCCGGCTCCAACAAGATGGAAATCCTGCTGTTCTCGCTGGGCACGCGCGAGACCTTCGGGATCAACGTGTTCAAGGTACGGGAAGTCTCACAGACCCCGAGCATCACCCGCTCACCCAACATGCCGTTCGGTGTCGAAGGGGTACTGTCGCTGCGCGGCAACATCATCCCGGTCATCTCGCTGGCTAAGTTCATCGGCGCAGAAACCCAGGGCAAACAGTACGAGACCATGATTGTCACCGAGTTCAACAAGAGCTCGCAGGCTTTCCTGGTCGAGTCGGTCGACCGCATCATCCGCGTCGACTGGGACAAGGTCCGCGCGCCGGAGAACATGGCCGGCGGCGCCAACCAGACCCTGATCACCGCGATCACCGAGTTGGCCAACGGCAAGCTCGTCTCCATCCTCGACGTCGAACAGATTCTGTCGAGCGTGGTCGGCGACCCGCATGTGCCGGACATCCCGACCGCCTCGCTCGAGGCCGACCAATACGTCTACTTCGTCGACGACTCCGTGGTAGCCCGCAAGGAAATCACCATGGTGCTCGACAAGATGGGCGTCAAGTACCAGCAGGCCAACAACGGCCGCGAAGCCTGGGACCGCCTGCAGATGCTGGCCGCACGTCATCGCGAAGACAGCAATCCGCTCATCAATACGCTCAAGTTAATCCTGGTTGATGCCGAAATGCCAGAGATGGACGGATATGTGCTCACACGACTGATCAAAGCCGAACCCGCCTTCCGTGGCATTCCGGTAGTGATGCATTCTTCGCTGTCGTCCAACGCCAACCGGGCAATGGGTGCCAGCGTCGGGGTAGACGCCTACGTCGCCAAATTCGACCCGGCCGTATTGGCCGAAACTCTGATCCCATTCCTGCAGCGTTAACCGCCGGCCGGCGCTGTAGCCTCAGGGATTACATTAGGAATTACGTTTCATGGCAGAAAAAAACCTCCGCTTTCTTGTGGTCGACGACTTTTCGACGATGCGACGCATCGTACGAAACCTGCTGAAAGAGCTTGGCTACACCAACGTCGATGAAGCTGAAGACGGCCAGGTAGCGCTGCACAAGCTGAAGACGCAGCACTTCGACTTCATCGTGTCCGACTGGAACATGCCGAACATGACCGGCATCGAGCTGCTGCGCGCGGTGCGTGCCGACGCACAACTGCGCACCCTGCCCTTCCTGATGATCACCGCCGAAGCCAAACGCGAAAACATCATCGAAGCGGCCACCGCCGGTGCCAGCGGCTATATCGTCAAACCATTCACTGCCGCCACGCTGGAAGAGAAGCTCAACAAGATCTTCGCTACCCTGACTACCGCCTGAGGCTCCCCTCGGGTTTTTAGCATCGCAGGAGACGTATTGTGCCGGATCACATACTGGAAAGCGGCGACTCGCCAGAACTGGAAGCCCTGTTCAACAGCATTCTGTCCCAGCAGCCCGTGGTCAACGCGACCACGACCGCTGCGGCCGAGCCAGAGCTCGCCCCCGGCAGCGACATGTACCGACAGGTCGGCCAACTGGCGCGCCGACTGCACGACACGCTAAGCGAACTTGGCTACGACAAGTCGCTGGAGAAAGTCGCCGAAGCGATCCCCAATACCCGCGACCGCCTCGCCTACATCGCCGAGCTGACCGAAAAAGCCGCCGAACGCGCACTGAATGCTGCGGATATCGCCAAGCCGCTGCAAAGCGAGCTGGAAAGCCAAGCGAAGAGCCTGTCGACGCGCTGGGAGCAGCTCTATGCCAACCAGCTCAGTCCGGAGCAGTTTGCGGCACTCGCAGGTGAAACCCGCCAATACCTGAGCGCCGTCCCCGAGCGCACCCAGGCCACCAATAATCAGCTGATGGAAATCATCCTGGCTCAGGACTTCCAGGACCTGACCGGCCAAGTGATCAAAAAGATCATGGATGTGGCCAAGGTATTGGAAAGCGAACTGCTGGCCCTGCTGATTCAGCACCTGCCATCGGACAAGAAGGCCGAACTCGACCCGAGTCTGTTGAACGGACCGGTCGTGAACGCCCAGGGCAAGAACGATGTTGTCACCGACCAGGCCCAGGTCGACGAACTGCTGGAAAGTCTCGGCTTCTAAGTCGCCGAGCGCCCCTGATCACCAAAGCGAAACGAGCCCAACATGAGTGAATTCTCGGGAATGGAAGAACTGCTGCAAGACTTCATCCTGGAGTCCTGCGACCTGTTATCCGACGTCGACAACAAGCTGGTAGAGCTCGAGAAGCAGCCCAACAATCCAGCTCTGCTGAACGACATTTTCCGCGGTTTTCACACCATCAAGGGTGGAGCGGGCTTCCTCAACGTCAAGGCGATGGTGACTCTGTGCCATCGCACCGAGAACCTGTTCGACAAGCTGCGCAATGGCGAGCTCGCAGTCAACAGCCGCTTGATGGACGTGATCATGGATGCGACCGGCGTAGTTCGCGAAATGTTCGGCCCGCTCTCGCAGCGACAGCAGCCTGCTTCGGCCGACCCGGCCCTGCTGGCTGCACTCGACGAGGCCCTCGCAGGCGGCTCCGCTGAACCGGAACCGCCTGCGGCACCTGTCGCGCCAGTTTCCAGTGCCCCGGCAGCTCCGGCCCCGATCTCGGTCAACAGCGGCGAGCCAAACTGGGCAGGTCTGATGCAAGTGATCGTACCGGCCGCCGCCGCTGCGGCAGCCGCACCTAGCCCCGTGGCAGCGGTAGCCCCCCCAGTCGCTACGCCAGCCCCGGCCGCCGTAGCAGGCGAGGTATTGCCCGCCACCAAGGCCCCGGCCAAAGCCCCCCCAGCCAAAGCAGCTCCAGCCAAGAACAATACGCAGGTCAGCAGCCAGCAGGAAAACACCATCCGGATCGACACCAACCGTCTCGACATGGTGCTCAACCTGTCCGGCGAGATCGGTTTGACCAAGAACCGCCTGACCACGCTGCGCACCGAAATCCTGCAAGGCCATAGCGACCCGAACACATTGCGCTCGCTCGACGAGGCTGTCAGCCAGCTCGACCTGCTGGTCAGCGACCTGCAGAACGCGGTGATGAAGACCCGCATGCAGCCGATCGGCCGGCTGTTCCAGAAGTACCCGCGCCTGGCCCGCGACCTGGCCCGTCAACTGAACAAGGAAGTGGAATTGATCATCGTCGGCGAGGAAACCGAGCTCGACAAGACGATGATCGAGGATCTGAACGACCCACTGGTGCACTTGGTGCGCAACGCTGTCGACCACGGCATCGAGCTACCGGAGGAGCGCCTCGCGGCCGGCAAGCCGGCCAAGGCCGAAGTACACCTGACCGCCGAGCAGGTCGGCGACCACATCCTGATCGAGATCCAGGACGACGGCAAAGGCATGAATGCCGATGCTCTGCGCCGCAAAGCGATCGACAAGGGGCTGATCGACGCAGAGACAGCCAATGCTCTGGACGAAAAGCAGTGTCTGCAGCTGATTTTCCTGCCGGGCTTCTCGACCAAGGACCAGATTTCCAGCGTGTCCGGCCGCGGCGTCGGCATGGATGTGGTTCGCACCAACATTCAGAAATTGAATGGCCGCATCGACATCAACTCGGTGCCGGGCGAAGGCACCCGCATCAGCATCTCGCTGCCGCTGACACTGGCCATCCTGCCGGTGCTGGTGGTGCGAGCCTGCGACCAGGCATTCGCCGTGCCGCTGGCGATGGTGCGCGAGATCATTCCGATCGACCCGAACGTGATCCAGGAAGTCTCCAACAAACCGACCATCGTGGTGCGCGACGAAATCCTGCCGCTGAAGTCGCTGTCCCACCTGCTCGGCTGGGAGCCGACCGACAAGCCAGCCTTCGGCGTTCTGATGCAGTCGGCCGCTCACTCCTTCATTCTCGCGATCGACTCCTTCGTCGGCCGCGACGACGTGGTGATCAAACCGCTGCAGAACATCCGCCCGAAAGGCGTGGCCGGGGCGACACTGTCCGGCGATGGTTCGGTGGTACTGGTCCTCGACATGGAAGACCTGATGAACAACAAGGACGTCACGCCGACAGCCGTGCGCGCGCCTGAGTTCTACCCAGGATAAGGATCGATGGCAGAAGTGACAGCGAGCGACGCCTATATCGGACGACAGGCGGTCCTGAACCGCAATCAGCAGTTGATCGGCTACGAGCTGTTCTTCAGGGCCAGCTCGCATGCTGCGTCGGCCGAACCGCATCCGCAGCTGGACGCCGATACTCAGGTTCTGCTCAACACACTCAACCACATGGGCACCCAGTGGCTGGTCGGCAACCGCCTTGCCTTTATGAACGTGGGCGAGGCCATGCTAACCAGCGATTTTCTCGAGCTGTTACCTGCACGGCGGGTGGTGCTCGACATTCCGGCATCGCTGGTACCCACCGGCGAGCTGGTTTCGCGCATCCGCCATCTGCGCGCCATAGGTTTCAGCATCGCCCTTGATGACTTCAGCTTCGAAGCACCATCGGCCTCATTGCTGGAGCTGGCAAGCTATGTAAAGCTCGATGTCCAGTCCAATGATACGACCACGCTACGCACCATCAATGCACGGCTGCGTCACCACCCGGTACTGCGGATCGCCGAACGGGTCGAGGAGCACGAGCACTATCACCGCTGCCGTGAACTCGACCTGGACGGCATGCAGGGTTTCTACTTCGCCCGACCGGAGACGTTGTCGGCCAAGGTGATCGACCCGAGCTTCTCCACTACGCTGACGCTGCTGAACCTGCTCCGCCAGGATGCGCCGATTGGCGAAGTCGAAGAGGTGCTCAAGCACGATGTCGCGCTGTCCTACAAGCTACTGCACTTCGTCAACTCGGCCGCCGCCGGGCTCAATACCACCATCGGCTCCTTCGGTCACGCGGTGACGGTGCTCGGCTACCAGAAGCTCTATCGCTGGCTGATTCTGCTGCTGATCAGCCGCAAGCCAGGCAGTGACAGCAGCTCTGCGCTGGAGAAGACCGCACTGACCCGTGGTCGCTTGATGGAGTTGGCCGGTCGCGAAGCGGGCTTGAGTGGCGAGAGCCTGGACAATCTGTTTATCGTCGGCCTGTTCTCCTTGCTCGACGCGGTATTCGACATGCCGATGGAAAAGGTGCTGCAACACCTGCACCTACCCGACAACATCACTGCGGCACTGATCGATAACACCGGACCGTGCGCCCCCTTCCTGAACTTGGCGCTCGCCTGTGAAACCAGCGAGCTAACCGGGGTGGAACAATGGTGCGACGAGGTCGGTATCGGCCCGCTTGCCCTGAACAACGCTCACGTTGAGGCGCTCGCCTGGGCCGAACAACTACGCGTATAATTCGGCGCTTTCCCGCCCCTGCCGTTACTGCGCCCCTCGATGAAGCTGCTCGCCCTAGACACCTCGACCCCGGATCTCTCGCTCGCCATCCAACATGGCGAGCTGCGTATCGAGTTTCATGAGACGGTCGGCCAGCAACATGCCGAGCGCGCCTTGCCCGAGCTGCAGAAACTGCTAACCGCCGCCGGCTTGCGTCTCGACGAGCTCGACGCCATCGTCTACGGACAAGGCCCCGGCTCCTTCACCGGCCTGCGCATCGGCGCTGGCCTCGCTCAAGGGCTGGCCGTGGCAGCGAAACTGCCGTTGATCGGCATCCCGACTCTCGATGCAGTCGCCGCCCAGGCACCAACGACCGAGCATCTACTGGTCTGTCTCGACGCCCGAATGCAGCAAATCTACTTAGCTCGCTACGACACCCGACGCGGCGTACGCCGGCAGGGGGCGATCGAACTGCTCGACCCGGCCGAACTAACGTTAACCGGTAGAGGCTGGATCGCAGCCGGCAACGGCCTGACAGCCTACGCGGAACGCCTGCCGGATGGGCTGCTTGCCCAACTGTCACTGCACTATTCTGAATTACGCCCGAGCGCAGCGGCCTATCTCGATCTGGCGCTCAGCGGCGCCTATCCGAGTCACGATGCCGCCTCAGCCGAATTGCTCTATGTACGCAACAAGGTGGCGCTGACCTCCCGTGAACAGCAGGCACAACGCCGATGACCGAACTGACCCTGCGCATCGCCGCCGCAACCGACCTGTCCTTGATGGCCGCACTGGAGGCTCGCAGTACCGCGCACCCTTGGAGCGAGGGGCAGTACCGCGGCTCCTTCGAGTCGGGGCACCAGTTGCTAATCGCGCAAAACGGCGCCGATATCGTCGGCCTGGCGGTGATCATGCTGGTGCTCGACGAAGCCCACTTGCTGAATATCGTCATCGACCAGGACTGGCAGGGTCAGGGACTGGGCCGGCGACTGCTGGGCCAGCTGATGCAAAGGGAGCGGCAGCAAGGCGCGCTGCGCATGTTCCTCGAAGTACGGGAAAGCAATACGATTGCCCGCGCACTCTATGAGTCGATCGGGTTCAGCGAATGCGGCATCCGCAAGCATTACTACCGCGCCGAGCAGGGCCGCGAACATGCGATCCTGATGGAAGCATCGCTATGAGTAGCTCATGGCAACGACTCGAGGCGATGGGACTGGGCCCGCTGTGGCAGCGACGCTCGCTGCCGCTGCCTAGCCTCCTGGCTACGGCCCCCGCGGCGCGGAGCCTTACCGCAACGTCGGTCTCGCCACAGGTCACACCACCGCCGCGCCCGCGCCATGCCGGCCCGGTCGAACACCCGGCCATTCAGGCGATGCCCGCAGCAGCACCGATCGCGCCACTCGTCGCCCCAACTCAGCTCCCCGCCGCCGGTGAGTTACTTCCCTGGCCGGAGCTGGAAGCTGCCGTCGCCGCTTGCCGCCGCTGCCGGCTGTGCGAGACCCGCACCAACACCGTGTTCGGGCGCGGCCAACCCGGGGCACGCTGGCTCTTGGTCGGCGAAGCGCCGGGCGAGAACGAGGACCGCCAGGGGCTGGCCTTCGTCGGTCGCGCCGGCCAACTGCTCGACAGCATGCTGGCGGCAATCGGTCTCGACAGCGAGACCGATGTGTTCATCACCAATGTGCTCAAGTGCCGCCCGCCGGGTAACCGCAATCCATCCGGTGATGAAATCGCCGCCTGCCAGAATTACCTGCTACAGCAGATAGCACACCTGAAGCCGACCGTGATCGTTGCACTCGGCCGCTTCGCTGCACAGACGCTGCTGCAGAACAGCGACAGCATTGCCCGACTGCGCGGCAAGGTGCACCACTACCACGACATTCCACTGATCGTCAGTTTCCACCCCGCCTACCTGCTGCGCAACCTGCCGGACAAGGCCAAGGCCTGGCAGGATCTGGTGCTGGCGCAGCGCACCCAGCGCGCCATCGAAAAGCCGCACTGACCCCACCACAAACGACAAAAGGTTGGCCGAAGCCAACCTTTTTTTGTTCCCACCAGCCAAAGCTGGCCGAGAGCAGGCAACAAAAAACCCTTCGCCGTGCACCAGCGAAGGGTTTTTAGACCAGAACAGAGAAACGGCTTATTTCAGCTTGGTTTCTTTGTAGATCACGTGCTTGCGGACGACGGGATCGTACTTCTTGATCTCCATCTTTTCCGGCATCGTGCGCTTGTTCTTGGTGGTGGTGTAGAAATGACCAGTACCTGCGGTCGATTCCAGTTTGATCTTGTCGCGCATGATCGTTATACCTCGTTACTATCGCTCAGATTTCGCCGCGGGCGCGCAGGTCGGCCAGCACTGCTTCGATACCGACTTTGTCGATAGTACGCAGGCCGGCGTTCGAGACGCGCAGACGAACCCAGCGGTTCTCGCTTTCTACCCAGAACTTGCGATACTGCAGGTTCGGCAGGAAACGACGTTTAGTCTTGTTGTTGGCGTGGGACACATTGTTCCCGGTCACCGGACGTTTGCCAGTGACTTTGCAAACACGCGCCATGGTTGAACTCCCAAAACCGGTAAAAGGGGCTTTATAACACAAAAACAGCAGGATACTCAAGTCGACCACGCTCCGCCCCCTGCCCGGCGAGACGCAGGACGCGCATCATACCGGAGCCGGAGCCGCTTGTGGCAAGCATTGCACGCTGCGACGGACTAGTGTGGTTAGAACACCACCATTCGTCGAGACGACATACCGACAAGCGGCAAGATGTCAACGGTTCAAACCGGACCGGTTTCGGGTTAAAATCCCGGATTCCCACGGATCAATATTCCCATGACCAAGTACATCTTCGTGACTGGCGGCGTGGTGTCCTCTCTCGGCAAGGGCATCGCCGCTGCGTCCATTGCGGCCATCCTCGAATCGCGCGGGCTGACAGTCACCATGCTGAAGCTCGACCCCTATATCAACGTCGACCCGGGCACGATGAGCCCCTTCCAGCACGGTGAAGTGTTCGTCACCGAAGATGGCGCCGAAACCGACCTCGACCTTGGCCACTACGAGCGCTTCATCCACGCCAAGATGAAGAAGTCGAACAACTTCACCACCGGTCAGGTCTACGAGTCGGTGATCACCAAGGAACGTCGCGGCGACTACCTCGGCGGCACCGTACAGGTGATCCCGCACATCACCGACGAGATCAAGCTGAAGATGGGCGAAGGCGCTGGCGATGCCGACGTGGCCATCGTCGAGATCGGCGGCACCGTTGGCGACATCGAGTCGCTGCCGTTCCTGGAAGCGATCCGCCAGATGCGCTCCAACCTCGGCCGCAAGAACACCCTGTATGTGCACCTGTCGTACGTGCCGTACATCGCCGCTGCCGGCGAAATCAAGACCAAGCCGACCCAGCACTCGGTGAAAGAGCTGCGCGAAATCGGCATCCAGCCAGACATCCTGCTGTGCCGCATGGACCGCGAGCTGCCGGAAGACGAGAAGCGCAAGATCGCACTGTTCTGCAATGTCGAAGAGAACGCCGTGATCGGCTGCTACGACGCGGACAGCATCTACAAGGTGCCGGCGATGCTGCACGCCCAGGGCATCGACGAGATCATCAGCGAGCACCTGCAGTTGCAACTGCCGCCGGCCGACCTGTCGGTGTGGACCCGCATCATCGACGCGATCGAGCATCCGGAACACGAGATCAATATCGCGATGGTCGGCAAGTACGTCGACCTGACCGAGTCGTACAAATCGCTGTCCGAGGCGCTGAAACACGCCGGCGTGCATACCCGCAGCGAAGTGCACATCCATTACGTCGACTCGGAAGAAGTCGAGCGCGATGGCTGTGCCGCACTGAAGGACATGGACGCGATCCTGGTACCGGGCGGCTTCGGCAAGCGCGGCGTGGAAGGCAAGATCAAAGCGGTGAAATACGCCCGCGAGAACAACATTCCGTACCTGGGCATTTGCCTGGGCATGCAGATCGCGCTGATCGAATACGCTCGCGACGTGGCGGGCCTCGCCGGCGCGAACTCGACCGAATTTGACCTGGAAACCGGCTACCCGGTAGTGGCGCTGATCGACGAGTGGGTCAACCACGACGGCAAGATCGAAACCCGCGACGAAAACTCCAACCTGGGCGGCACTATGCGCCTGGGCGGCCAGGCCTGCGATCTGGAAGCCGGCTCGCTGGCGGCGAAGATCTACGGCGCCGAGCAGATCGTCGAGCGTCACCGTCACCGCTACGAAGTGAACAACTACTACGTACCGCGCCTGGAAGCCGCCGGCCTGACCATCAGCGGTCGCTCCGCCGGCCACGAGAAGCTGGTGGAAACCGTCGAGCTGAAGGATCACCGCTGGTTCTTCGCCTGCCAGTTCCACCCGGAATTCACCTCGACCCCGCGTGACGGCCACCCGCTGTTCATCGCCTACGTCAAGGCGGCACTCGACTACCAGGCCAGCAAGGCCCAGTAATCACCTGCACGGGCGGCTTGCCGCCCGTTTTTGCAAGGGAGCAAACATGAAACTGTGTGGATTCGACGTCGGTATCGACCAGCCGTTCTTCCTGATCGCCGGCCCATGCGTGATCGAGAGCCAGCAGATGGCACTGGATACCGCCGGTGCGCTGAAGGAAATCACCAGCGAGCTCGGCATCAATTTCATCTACAAGTCGAGCTTCGACAAGGCCAACCGTTCGTCGGGCAAGTCGTTCCGCGGCTTCGGCATCGACGAGGGCCTGCGCATCCTGTCGGAAGTGCAGCGCCAGATCGGCGTGCCGGTGCTGACCGACGTGCACACCGAAGAGCAGGTGCCGGTGGTGGCCTCGGTGGTCGACGTGCTGCAGACCCCGGCCTTCCTGGCTCGTCAGACCGACTTCATCCGCGCAGTGGCGATGTCCGGCAAGCCGGCCAACATCAAGAAGGGCCAGTTCATGGCCCCGGGCGATATGAAGCACGTGATCGACAAGGCGCGCGACGCCGCGGCGGAAGCCGGCCTGTCGACCGACCGCTTCATGGCCTGTGAGCGCGGCGCCTCGTTCGGCTACAACAACCTGGTGTCGGACATGCGCTCGCTGATGATCATGCGTGAGACCGCCTGCCCGGTGGTGTACGACGCCACCCATTCGGTGCAGCTGCCCGGCGGCCAGGGCACCAGCTCCGGCGGCCAGCGCGAGTTCGTGCCGGTGCTGGCGCGTGCGGCGATCGCCTCCGGCGTGGCCGGCGTGTTCATGGAGACCCATCCGAATCCGTGCGAAGCGCTGTCGGACGGCCCGAATGCCTGGCCGCTCGGCCGCATGAAGGAGCTGTTGAGCACGCTCCAGGCACTCGACAAGCTGGTGAAGTCACAACCGCTGCCGGAACATTCGTTGTAAGCTTCGCCCAGTCCTTTCGGCCAGCCTGCCCAGGTTGGCCGAAAGCGTAACTGCTCTACACTGACGACATCCTGAGACAATAAGGGGAGATGGAATGAGTTCGATCATCGACGTGATCGCCCGCGAGATTCTGGATTCGCGCGGCAACCCGACCGTAGAAGCCGATGTCCTGCTGGAATCCGGCGTGATGGGCCGTGCGGCCGTGCCGTCCGGCGCGTCCACCGGCGAAAAAGAAGCCCTCGAGCTGCGTGACGGCGACAAAGCCCGTTACCTCGGCAAGGGCGTGCTCAAGGCAGTGGAGCACATCAACACCGAGATCTGCGAAGCGATCATCGGCCTCGACGCCGCCGATCAGGCCTTCATCGACAAGACCCTGATCGAGCTGGATGGCACCGAGACCAAGAGCCGCCTGGGCGCCAACGCCCTGTTGGCCGTATCGATGGCCGTGGCCCGCGCCGCCGCCGAAGACTCCGGTCTGCCGCTGTACCGCTACCTAGGCGGCGCCGGCCCGATGAGCCTGCCGGTACCGATGATGAACGTGATCAACGGTGGCGAGCACGCCAACAACAGCCTGGACATCCAGGAATTCATGATCATCCCGGTAGGCGCCCCGACCTTCCGCGAAGCGCTGCGTTGCGGCGCCGAAGTGTTCCACGCGCTGAAGAAGCTGTGCAACGACAAGGGCTACTCGACCAGCGTCGGCGACGAAGGCGGCTTCGCGCCGAACCTGGCCTCGCACGAAGACGCGATCAAGCTGATCCTGGAAGCGATCTCGCAAGCCGGCTATGTCGCCGGTGAAGACGTGATGCTGGCCCTGGACTGCGCGTCGAGCGAGTTCTACAAGAACGGTCAGTACCACCTGTCGGCCGAAGGCCTGTCGCTGTCCAGCGAACAGTTCGTCGACTACCTGGAAACGCTGGTCAACAACTACCCGATCATCTCGATCGAAGACGGCATGAGCGAGCACGACTGGGCAGGCTGGAAGATCCTGACCGATCGCCTGGCTGGCCGCGTGCAACTGGTCGGCGACGACCTGTTCGTGACCAACCCGACCATCCTGGCCGAAGGCATCAAGGCTGGCCTGGCCAACGCGCTGCTGGTGAAAGTGAACCAGATCGGCACGCTGTCCGAGACCCTGAAGGCCGTCGACCTTGCCAAGCGCTCGGGCTACACCAGCGTGATGAGCCACCGCTCGGGCGAGACCGAGGACAGCACCATTGCCGACCTCGCCGTCGCCACCAACTGCATGCAGATCAAGACCGGCTCGCTGAGCCGCTCGGACCGCATGGCCAAGTACAACCAGCTCCTGCGTATCGAAGAAGAGCTCGGCGATGCCGCGTTCTACCCGGGCAAAGGCGCGTTCTACCAGTTGAAGTAAGCGATGCGCTGGCTCACCCTGACCCTGGTAGTCCTGATCCTGGCCTTGCAGTACCCGTTGTGGTTCGGCAAGGGCAGTTGGTTCAGGGTGTGGCAGCTCGACCGTCAGGTCGCCGAGCAGCATGTCGCCACCCAGCAGCTGTTGGCGCGCAATGGCGCGCTATCGGCCGAGGTACGCGACCTGAAGCTCGGTAACGACGCCATCGAGGAGCGGGCTCGCAACGAGCTGGGGATGATTCGCAACGGCGAAGTCTTCTTCCAGCTGCTCGAACCCGCCCACGCCGGCTGACCGGTACGATCGACCAACGACGAGTGGGCCCCGGCCCACTCGTTTTTGCCAACCCCGATTTCATTCCGTCTGGCCCAAACGGCCCGACCTACAGTCCATACGATGGTGCGCACAAAAGGTCTCTCCCGCGTCTGGTCCCCTCCTCCGCACAACCCGACCGAGGTGGCCCGCGAAACGCTGAAGCAGCTGGCGCTGCAAAAGCTGACGCCGACCCCGGACAACTACTCCCGCGTTTACCACGACATCCTGCAGATGCCAGGCAGCCCCGAGCTGAAACTCGCCGGCGAGCTGTACCGCGCGCTCGAAGCCCTGCCTGGGCAGGCACCGAGCCAGCAGGCGCTGCTGACGCGGTTCCGCCAGGAAGCGGACAAGGGGCACTGGGAGTCCCTAGCCTCCATCGCCATCGATTACGTTACGCTCAGCCGCAACGCCACCGCCCTGGCCGAGCCGTGGGGCGCCTTGCTTCAACAGCTGATCAAACAGTGGGACGTCGCACACTGGGATCGCGGCCACCTGCATCGCCGCGCCTCGCTGGAGCGCGTCCTGCTCGCCTTCGGCAACCAGCCGGTCGAACTCAACCGCACGCTCGCCAATCTGGTGAAACAGTGGGGCAATCAGTCCGGCGATAGCGATGGTGACGAGGCCCGTTCGGCCAACCCGCCGACGCCGCCGGGCGCCGACTGGGCGCTGCTGCGCCGCCTGCTGCAACTGTGCTTCAAGTACGGCATCGAGCCGCGCGTCCAGCTGCACCCGGCCTTGGCCGAAGCCTATCAGGCGCTGCTCGCCGATATCGCCGAGCTCGACGACGACCTGGAGCTCGACAGCTTCGCCACACGGGTGCGCAGCTTCTTCTTCAATCTGGAACTGCGCAACAAGGGCGAAGAGAGCCTGGCCCGGGCGCTGCGCGACGTGCTCGGCCTGTTGCTGGAAAACATCGCCGAGATCTACCGGCCCGACAGCTACCTGACCGGTCAGATCAGTTCGCTGCAGAGCCTGCTCACCGACGAACCGCTGACCATCGACAGCGTCGGCCAGCTCGAAGCCAGCCTGAAGGAAGTGTTCTACCAGCAGGGCATCCTGAAGAGTTCGCTCGACGAGGCCGCCAACGAATTGCGCAGCCTGCTCGACCGCTTCATCGACCGCCTGTCGCTGATGACCGAAAGCGCCGACAGCTTCCAGGAAAAGCTGACGCTGCATCGTGTCCAGATCAGCCAGGCCAGCGAGATGAGCGAGCTGACCCATATCGTCGCCGAGCTGATGGACGACACCACCTCGCTGCAGCTGAACCTGGCCGAATCGCGCGACGAGCTCACCAGCACCCGCGCCCAGATGCAGACGGCCGAACTGCGCATTTCCGAACTGGAAGCGGCGCTGGCCGCGGCCAGCAGCCGGGTCCAGGAAGACCAGCTGACCGGCGCGTTCAACCGCGATGGGTTGGCCGAACACCTAGAGCAGGCAATCCTGCGTGCCGAGCGCAACGGCCAGCCGCTGTGCCTAGCGCTGCTCGACCTCGACGACTTCAAGAAGCTGAACGACAACTACGGCCACCTGGCCGGTGACGAGGCGCTCAAGCACCTGGTCGATACCTTGCGCGACGGCGTCCGCCCTGGCGACGTGGTGGCACGCTTCGGCGGCGAAGAGTTCGTGCTGGTGCTGCCGACCATCACCGAGCACGAGGCGCTACGTACCATCCAACGGCTACAACAAGCGCTGGCCCGTGCGCCGCTGAACACCGGCGAAGAACGGGTGGTGATGACGTTCAGCGCCGGGGTGGCCCGCTGGCAACCGGGCATGCTCGACGTCGAACTGATCGACCGCGCCGACCGGGCGATGTATCTGGCCAAGCTGGCCGGTAAGAACCGCGTGTTCCTCGCCGATGACGGCAATGCGCCGACGATCTCTGACGAAGTGTCGTCGCAGCGCAGCTGACGCCAATCGTCTCGACGCAAAACAGGCCGCTATCGCGGCCTGTTTTTTTGCGGGTCAGCGTCGTTCTTGCCTGAACCCACGCCTCGATGGCGCGACGCTCAGTCGTCGAGCGCTCCACCGCCCTTCTTCATCGCCTTGCCCGCCTCGGCGCGCTTGCGGCGCACCTCTTTCGGGTCGGCAATCAGCGGCCGGTAGATCTCCACCCGGTCGCGGGCGCGCAGCACCGTATCGGGCTTCACCGCCTTGCTGAAGATGCCGAGCTTGAGATCGTCGAGATCCAACTCGGGAAACTGTTCGGCCAACCTCGACAGGCGCACAGCCTCGAGTGCATTGGTGCCGACCGGCACCGACAGCGCCACGATCAGCTGCCGCTCCGGACGGGCATAGGCCACCTCGACCTCGATCGCCTCAGTCGTCGCCATAGACGCGGTCCGCCTCCTTGATGAATGCATCGACCAGCGTGCCGGAAATGTGACCGAATACCGGGCCGATCAGTTTCTCCAGGATCTTGCTGGAAAACTCGTAGGTCAGCCGAAACTCGATCTTGCAGCCGAAGTCGCCGACCGGATGGAACTGCCACACCCCTTCCAGATGCTGGAACGGCCCCTCGACCAACTCCATGGTAATCCGGCGGTCGGCCACATTGCTGTTACGGGTAGTGAAGTGTTGACGGATCTTCAGATAATCGATGGTCAGGCTTGCCACCATCTCATGGCCGTCGCGCGAGTGCACCTCGGCCTTGCCGCACCACGGCAAGAAGCGCGGATAGTGCGGCACGTCGTCGACCAATGCGAACATCTGGGCCGGCGTGTGAGTGACGAGAACGTTCTTTTCTACTACGGACATGGCGATAGACTAGGAATCGGCTTGCCCGGCGAATGCGGGCAAAGCGCCATTGTGCCATCGCCACAGGCCCGGGTCATCCGCCAGGCTCGCGGCGCCGGGACAGGTGGCCGGCAAATCTGGTAAAATCCTTGATTTCCCGCACATAAAACGCCGCTTTCCATGAGCATTTCGCAAAACCGCAAAGCCTTCCACGACTATTTCATCGAGGACAAGCTCGAGGCCGGCCTGGTGCTGGAAGGCTGGGAAGTGAAAGCCATTCGCGCCGGCCGGGTCCAGCTCAAGGAAAGCTACGTCAACTGGAAGAACGGCGCGTTCTGGCTGGTCGGCAGCCACATCACCCCGCTGCCCACCGCCTCCACCCACATTCATCCCGACCCGGTCCGGCCGCGCAAGCTGCTGATGAACCAGGCGGAGATCGATCGCCTGATCGGCAAGGTGGAACGCGCCGGCTACACCATCGTGGCGCTCGACCTGCACTACAACAAGGGCCGGATCAAGGCCGAGATTGGCCTCGCCCGCGGCAAGAAGCAGCACGACAAGCGCCAGAGCGAGAAAGAGCGCGAGTGGGACCGCGAAAAGCAGCGCCTGATGCGCGACAAGGGCTGAACGATGCGTAGCGCTGCCGCCCCGGTCCTGCTGATCATCCTCGGCTGCCTGTGGTTCCTGAAGAGCACCGCCCTGCTGCCGAACACCACGACCCTGCTCGCGCTGCTGCTGGCGATCGCCGGCGTAGCGCTGTTGCTGCTCGACGGCCTGAACAAGTCGACGCTGGTCAGCTCGCCGCTACTGGTCTACGCCGGAACGGTGATTTATCTATACGACGCCGCCTCGTGGCGGCTGGCGCCGCTGATCGCACTGGGCATGGTATTGGCCGGCGTATTGATGCTGGTGGCGCGCAGCCCGCGCATCCCGGAACGCCGCCTGCCCGCTCTACCGAACAAGCACCACGAGCAAGACTAAATTTTCTTTGCAAGACCGGCGCCTCACCCGCCCGGTGCCGCACCCAAAGGACGACCATGGACAAAATCCTCATTCTCGACTTCGGTTCACAAGTTACCCAGCTGATCGCCCGCCGCGTGCGTGAAGCGCATGTGTTCTGTGAACTGCATTCTTTCGACATGCCGATCGATGAGATCCGCGCCTTCGCCCCGACCGGCATCATCCTGTCGGGCGGCCCGAACTCGGTGTACGAGTCGGACTACCAGGCCGACCCGGCACTGTTCGAGCTGGGTGTGCCGGTGCTGGGCATCTGCTACGGCATGCAATGGATGGCGCAGTCGCTCGGCGGCAAAGTCGAAATGGGCCACGTGCGCGAGTTCGGCTTCGCTGAAGTCGGCACCGTCGCCAGCCGCCTGTTCGACGGCATCGTCGATCGCCAGGGTGACAACGGCGAACACCTGATCGAAGTGTGGATGAGCCACGGCGACAAGGTCACCAAGCTGCCGGATGGCTTCCACGTGATCGGCAGCAACGATGCCTGCCCGGTCGCCTCGATGGCCGACGAGAAGCGCCACTTCTACGGCGTGCAATGGCACCCGGAAGTGACCCACACCAAGCAGGGTCGCGCGATGCTGAACCGCTTCGTGCTGGACATCTGCGGCGCCCAGCCGTCGTGGACCATGCCGAACTACATCGACGAAGCAGTAGCGAAGATCCGCGAGCAAGTCGGCGACGAGGAAGTGATCCTCGGCCTGTCCGGCGGCGTCGACAGCTCGGTGGCTGCCGCGCTGATCCACCGCGCCATCGGCGACCAGCTCACCTGCGTGTTCGTCGATCACGGCCTGCTGCGCCTGAACGAAGGCAAGATGGTGATGGAGATGTTCGCCGACAACCTCGGCGTTAAAGTGGTCCACGTCGACGCTTCGGCCGAGTTCATGGGCAAGCTGGCCGGCGAGACCGACCCGGAGAAGAAGCGCAAAATCATCGGCGCCGAATTCGTTGAAGTGTTCCAGGCCGAGTCGCAGAAGCTCAGCAACGCCAAGTGGCTGGCGCAGGGCACCATCTATCCGGACGTGATCGAATCGGCCGGCGCCAAGACCAAGAAAGCGCACTCGATCAAGAGCCACCACAACGTCGGCGGCCTGCCGGAGACGCTGAACCTGAAGCTGCTCGAGCCGCTGCGCGAGCTGTTCAAGGACGAAGTGCGCGAACTGGGCGTAGCGCTCGGCCTGCCGCACAGCATGGTCTATCGCCACCCGTTCCCGGGCCCGGGTCTGGGCGTGCGTATCCTGGGCGAAGTGAAGCAAGAATTCGCCGACCTGCTGCGCCGCGCCGATGCAATCTTCATCGAAGAGCTGCGTAACACCAAGGACGAGAAGGGCGTGTCCTGGTACGACAAGACCAGCCAGGCCTTCGCGGTGTTCCTGCCGGTGAAGTCGGTGGGCGTGATGGGCGATGGCCGCACCTACGACTACGTGGTTGCGCTGCGCGCGGTGGTCACCAGCGACTTCATGACCGCACACTGGGCAGAGCTGCCGTACAGCCTGCTGGGGCGCGTGTCCAACCGCATCATCAACGAGGTGCGCGGCATCAACCGCGTGGTCTACGACGTGTCCGGCAAGCCGCCGGCAACGATCGAATGGGAATGAGCTGACACGGCTCCCCATCAGCAGTAGCACCCACAGCCCCGGGCCAAGCCCGGGGCTGTTTGTTTTAGCTTCGGCATCACCCCCTCCAGACAAAGCTCGAATCATGCCTAACAAATAGGCATCATCGCTGCCTTAATGACAATAACGTGGCGACTGCGCCTACGCACCCACTGCCCCCCTGATTCCGCCGCCTGTTGCTTCCCGTTCTAGCCTGCCTGCTTGCCCACACCGCGGTGGCCGACGAGGCGAGCGATGCCTCTCCCCCTAGCAGCGCTCGTCAAGTGCTCGAGCAGATACTGACCCCGGCTCAGCCCCCCCCCCATCCGGCTGAAACCCGACGCGGGAGAAGCAGGGCGTTATCACGGCTTTGTTGCACCGATGCAGACGCCAGCGGAGCTGCCGAGCAACACCACTACACCGCAGCAGCCGCGCCAGTGGGATCGCGCGCTACCCTTCTTCGCCCAGCGCGTACTCGATCGCGGCTATGACCTGCCCAACCCCTACGACGTCGGTTATTCCTACTTCAATGGCTACCAGCGCTTCCAGATGAGCCAGCTGCAGGTTTCGGCAGGCAGCAATCCGCTGCGTTCGGCCGACTTCGTGCAGTTCGGCCAGTCGAAGATTCGCAATGAGTCCAACCAGTTCCAGCTCGGCGCCTGGCTGTTCCCGTTCATGAACGTCTACGGCATCGTCGGCGACGTGAAAGGCAGCGGCGACATCGATATTGCGTTCTCGTCACTGGCGGATCTGGAGAAATTCTTCAACATCAACATCGGCTGTGGCGGCAAGCGCCCCAAACCCGAATGCAGTCAGCCGATTAAGCTGCCGACCGCTCACGCCAACTACAGCGGCCACACCTACGGCGCCGGTTTTACCCTGGTCGGCAACTACAAGAGCCTGTTCTTCTCGCTGCCGGTCACTTACACCGTCTCGGACATCTCGATGTCGGAGACACCGATCGAGTCGATCAACATCGGCTCGCGGGTGGGCTGGAACCTGCACATGAGTTCCTATGGTCTGCTCACCCCGTATCTGGGCGCCACCTACTTCAATACCCGCGCCAAGGACGAGGGGCACTTTGATGTGCCGCTGCCCGACAGTAACGGCCAGACCGGACGGATCAATTACCAGATCGACGAGAAGGTCACCGGTAACTGGAGCGGCCTGGTCGGCGCGCACTGGATGCCGCTCAAGAGCATCAGCCTGTTGGCCGAAGTGGGATACGGCTACTACCGCAACAATGTGATCCTGACAGGCTTCTACCGGTTCTGACGATGGCGCACACTCCCTCCCGGCCGTTCGGCCAAGCTGCGGCCTGGCTGCTTGGCCTGAGCCTGCTATCCCCCTTGCTCAGGCAGACGAAAGCTCCTGGCTTGACCGGCTGCTTAACAAGCTGGGCTCATCCAAGCAGGTCGACCTAAGCCATGGCATCGACTGGGGCGTGCTGCCCGGCCCGTTCTTCAACCCCGAAATGGGACTCGGCATCGGCGTGGCGGCCGTCGGGCTCTACAAGCCGGCCAATGCCGAGGCGGATACCCAGCTGTCGACGCTGACGCTGAAAAGCTTTGCCACCACTACCGGGGCACTGGGCGTCGGGGTCGACAACACCACTTTCTTCGCCGACGATAGCTACCGCTTCATGCTGACCGGCGGCCTGGTGAACATGCCCACGGCCTATTGGGGCATCGGCTACGCCAACGACAGCAACCCCGACAACAAGGAGCGCTACACCAAGCAGGAAATCTTCTTGCAGCCGAAGATGATGTGGCGGGTGCTCCCCAACACCTATCTCGGCGCCGGGCTGAACCTGCAGTTCGACGATGCGACCAAGCTGGAGCGCGGCGCACAGAGCACCTTAGCCACCGACCCGAACGGCACCCGCGTGTTCAGGTCCGGCGTCAGCGTGCATGCCAGCTACGACACCCGCGACTTCCTGCCCAACCCCTACTCCGGTCAGGCGCTTTTGATCAACGCCACGCAGTTTGACCGGGCACTGGGCAGCGATACCGACTTCAAGGTGCTGGAGTGGTCCTACGATACCTACTACCGGCTGCGCGAACGCGACGTCCTTGCCTTCGATATCTATCGTCGCTTCAGCTGGGGCGATGTGCCGTGAAACATGCTGTCGCAGCTCGACGACAACAAGCGCATGCGCGGCTACTTCTTCGGCCAGTACCGCGACAAGGACATGTTGAGCGCGCAACTCGAATACCGCCTGCACCTGGTCGGACGGCACGGCATGGTGTTCTGGGCCGGCACCGGCGCCATCACCGATAGCGTCGGCCAGTTCGATACCGCTCATTGGCTGCCCAACGCCGGCGTCGGCTATCGTTTCGAGTTCAAGCCGCGCGTCAATGTGCGCTTCGACGTCGGGGCGGGTCGGGACACTGCCGGCGTCTACTTCCAGCTCAACGAGGCGTTCTAACCGTGACCGGTCAGATTGCCCCCAAAGAACAGATTGCGCTGTTCGGCTGGCCAGCCGAACGGTGCTGACAGCCCCTTCACCTCTCCCCTCACACCAACTTGGCTCAAGCCAATTCAAACTGACGGATTGGCTCTTGCCTGAACCGCAATACCTCAATACCTCAATACCTCAATACGCCAGATGCACCAGAATCCGCTTCCAGATAAATACCATTTTTATATTTTCATTTACCAAATAAATATAAAAATCCCAAGCCATTTCCGCATCAACTAAATCACAACCACGAATAGCCATATCGCGCTAAATAAAAAAAGGCCACCGGCAAAAACCAGTGGCCCAACGACTGAATGTAAGAAATCGCGCGATGAAGCGATTTAGAGGTCGTACTTCAAGTACACGCCAACGCTGTTCGACTTGTCGCTCTTCCAGCCTAGGTCCTTCTTGAAGCCTTCACCGTAGTTGATCTGCCCGTACTCCAGGCCAGCCCGGCTACGCTTGGACAGCAAGTAGTCCACACCCACCGCGAACTGCTGACGATCCAGCTTGTAGTGGCCGCCGTCGATCTTCGGATCACTGGCTTGCGAGTAGGTCACTTTCGGCTGGAACGCGCCAATGGTGTAAGCAGCGGTCAGTGCCCAGATCTGGCCTTCGAACTTGGTAAAGTTGACGCCATCGTGGTGGATGGCACCGACACCCGGGTAGTACTTGGACCAGTTGTAGGTAGCGGCCAGGTACAGATTGTTGGCGTCGTAGCCTGCTTCTATACGGTTAATCGCCGAAGTCTTGTCGTTGTTGGCGCCCTGGTTCTGGATAGCCTGGTAAGCGTAAGCACCGAAGAAGCCGGCGTTGTTGCTGTAGCCCAGACGCGCGCCAAGACGAGTACCCTTCGGCCGGCCGGCTTGCGCACTTTCATCGGCGCCATAATGCAGGGTACCGGTGAAGCCATACAGGTTCGGGGAGTCGTAGCGAATCGAGTTTTTGAAGGTGGTGTCGGTGAAGGTTTCCAGCTTGTTTTCATACTCATACAGCGGGAATGTGAAGCCAGACTTGCGCGAGTCGTACCAGATATCGGTAGATTCGGTATCGGAAGTGACGTCTACCAGGTTACCAAGGCGGACCGTACCAAAGTTGCCTTCCAGGCCCACGAACGACGCACGGTTGGCGAAGGCGCCCGAAGAGGTGGTGCCGGGCTCACCGTTGGTGCCGTCCACCGCAAAGCCGGTTTCAACCTGCCAGATGGCCTTCAGGCCATTGCCCAGGTCTTCGTTGCCCTTGAAGCCGATGCGGCTGTTGTAGTCGTCGACGCCGTTGATCCGTTGGTTAGTCTCGGCGGATTTATAGGTGTTCAGACCGGCGCGGATCGAGCCGTAAATGGTAACGTCGGCATGCGACAGCAGTGGTGCTGCAGCAACCAGCGCAGCAATAAGTTTCAGCTTTTTCATTATTTCCCTTTTTTTTTTGATGTAACGCATTTTGCCTCTAATTAGTCCTGTCGGGTTTTGCCCAAGCGGATTTATTTAAATTGGCAATATGCGTGGGAAAGTAGTTTCCAAACTATCCACTTCTCTGTCAAAAATCCACTTCCAATCTATTAACTGGTATTAACAAATAAAATAGACTAAACATTAATTGAACACTTAAATAATAAATTGAGCTATAATTATGCATGCGACAACACTATGATTTATATATTAAAAATATTAATTATATTTAAATTCATATTAATTTTCTAAAAAATCACGTGTTGCAAATTTGTAACATGTGCCAATTGGTATTATCAACAACAGGCGAATCAATGTTGTCCTCAACCGTAATTAACTTATACTGAAACGGTTTATACTCCCCCGGAGTGAGGTGCGGACAGCGCCTTTGCCGCGCCCCGAATGGGACGCGCGTGTTCAGCTCCGGCATCAGCGCCCACTTCTCCTACGACACCCACTACTTCCTGCCCAACCCCTCTTCCGACCAGGCGCTGATGATCAACGCCACCCGGTTCAGTCGCGCGCTGGGCAGCGATACCGACTTCAGCGTGCTGGAGTGGTCTTACGACCGCGACTTCCGGATGCGCGAACGCGACGTGCAGGCCTTCGACCGATATGGGCGTGTCAGTGTCGACGACGTGCCCTGGAGCATGATGGCGACAACAAGCGCATGCTCGGCTATTTCCTGGGTCAGGGTCGCGACAAGAACATCTCTGACCGCCCAAGCCGAATACCGCTACCACCTGACCGGCCGGCATGGCTTGGTGGCCTGCCTGGGCGCCATCTCCATCGCCGACAGCCTGGGCCAATACGATTCCGCACACAGGCCGCCCAACGGTGGGGTCGGCTACCGCTTCAAGTTCAAGCCGCGCGTCAATGTGCGCTTCGCCGCGCTCGGGCCGGGATACTGCCGGCGGCTACTTCCAGCTCAACGAGCCGTTCTAAGAACCCCACCACTTACGGCCAGACCTGGCGGCCGGCCGTATCCAATCGCCAGCAATGCATCGTTGCAATCATTGCTGGCGATTGCTTCAGCCAGCATCCCATCGGAATAAATATCCCGAGCAAAGATAATTGCTTGTGGCAATTTTTAATAAAACACTCAGGGGAAATTAATACTTGGCAATACGAATAAATATTATACGTATGTACTATCTTTTTATTCTTAATAAGTAATTTGTGATAACTAATATAAATATGCCAATCGATGTAAGTTTTCGTAACTATCCCACCAGACATTTTCCAAATAAAAAAAGCCGCTGGTTCCCCAGCGGCTCAACGACTGAATGATGGAAATCGCGCGATGAAAGCAACTTAGAAGTTGTGCTTCAGGTAAACGCCAAAGCTGCTCGACTTGTCGCCTTGATCGTTGTTGGCCACTTGGAAGCCATGATTGTTCTTGATCTGACCGTACTCAGCACCAAGCAGGGTGCGCTTGGACAACGAGTAATCCACACCGACGGCCAGCTGCTTGCGACCCCAGTCGACGGTCTGACCGTCCACTTTCGGATTCTTGTACTGCGAGTAGGTCAGCTTCGGCTTGAATGCACCGATATCGTAGGCTGCAGTCACCGCCCAGGTCTGGCTCTTCAGTTCAGCACTGGTGTCAGTGCTGCCAATACCAAGGCCAGTAGCATCACCGTACGACTTGTTCCAGTTGTAAGTTGCAGCCAGGTACAGATTGTTAGCGTCGTAACCGCCTTCAATACGGTTGATCGAGGCAGTCTTATTGTTAACACCCTGGTTCAGCTTGGCTTGGTAGGCGTAAGCACCAAAGAAGCCAGAGTTGGTGTAGGCAAGACGGGCGCCCCACTGACCAGCCTTCGGCTTGCCTGCTGGAGCAGCTTCATCAAAGCCGTACTGCAGGATGCCACTGAAACCCGCCAGGGTCGGGGAGTCATAGCGGATCGAGTTCTTGAGGCGGCCGTCACCGAAGGCACCGATCAGGTCGTTGCCTTCATACAGCGGGAAAGTGAGGCCACTGCGGCGCGCATCGTACCAAATATCGGTTGCTTCCGTTTCCGAGGACACGTCGTCCAGATAACCGAGGCGGACCTTACCGAAGTCGCCTTCCAGGCCGACGAACGAGGTACGGTTGGCGAAGGTGCCAGAAGCGCTACCAGTACCGCCTTTGCCAGTAGCATCCAAGCCGTTTTCAACCTGCCAGATGGCCTTCAGACCATTGCCCAGATCTTCATTCCCCTTAAAGCCAATACGACTGGAGTAGTCATCCACACCCATGCTCGACTGATTAGTATGGGCATCTTTGAACCAATCCACACCGGTACGGATCGAACCGTAGAGAGTGACATCGGCGTGCGACAGCATTGGAGCAGCAGCGAGCAGTGCAGCAACGAGTTTCAGCTTTTTCATCGTTTCCCTCTGTATATAGGCAAGCTTTTTTTGATGTAACGCAGCAAGGCCTTCTAATTAATCCGGCCAGGTTTTGTCCGACCAGATTTATAAAGCAGCAAGCACGTGTGTAAAGATTCTGCAAAGCATGCCCCCCCCTGTCAAAAAGCGCCTCCCCTGTCATCAATTGGTAGCAAACACAAAAACAACTGGTATTTTCATACCGTATACAAACAATTTCTGGCGTTACAAAAATTAACAATTTAAGTCGCTGTTTTTAATGAAAAAACATTCAAAAGATAAGTACATAACTTGCTTTTGTCAGAAAAATACATGTTGTAAATTAGTCACAAAATTGCAACTGGTATTACTTAGGACAGGCGAATTTATGTTGTCTACAATCGACTTGGCTAATTCCATATGCATCTATTGCCAAGCCGCTCCAAGCTCATCACGGCTTGACCTGGCGGTTTGACGCCTTTCGTCTCACCCTGTTAGGGTAAGACTCAGCCGTCACGCGGTTTCTTGGCCCTGAGTACGTAGCTGGCCCAGAGCCAACCCTCTTGAATGTTCCCACAGCAAAGGAGGTTCTATGTCCGAGCAAGCATTCGCAGCTGAAAAAGAACGGTTGTTGCAAGACGTCCGTCAGGTGCTGTCCAGCACCGAGGATCTGCTGTCCACCGCCGGTGATGAAGGCGGCGACAAGGCCCGTGTGCTGCGCCAGAAAATCGCGGAAAACCTCAAGCTCGCCAAAGATCGTCTCTACGATGCCGAACAGGTGGTTGTCGGCAAGGCCAAGGTGGCGGCCAAGGCAACTGATCAATACGTGCATGACAATCCTTGGAAGTCGATCGGCGTTGCTGCCGGTGTCGGCCTGTTGCTGGGCCTGCTGATCTCACGTCGCTAATCCTCTGCATGACTGACAACACTTCTCAACCTCGCCCGGGCTCGCTGCGTTCGATCCTGGGCGGTCTCGTTTCCCTGCTGTTGACCCGCGCCGAACTGTTTGGCCTGGAGGCGCAAGAGCAGAAAGAAGCGCTGCTCTATAACATGCTGTCCGGCGTCGCCGCCCTGGTGGCGCTCCTGGTCGGCTTGCAGGCACTGCTGCTGTTCATCATGGTGCTGTCTCCGGAGCCTTGGCGTGCACTGGTACTCGGGCTGCTGGCACTGTTCTTCCTGCTGGGCGGCATGGTGGCTTTGTTCCGGATGCGTCGGCGTCTGCACCAGCAGCCCGCGCCGTTCTCGGCCACGCTGAGCGAGGTGCGCAAGGATTGGGACAGCCTGAACGAAAGGGGCGCGCCATGACCCCGCACGAACGCGCCATCAAGAAAGAACTGCTGCTGATGAAGGGCGAGGCGCTGCGGGTGAAGCTGCGCATGGAGCTAAACCTGCTGCAGCGGCCGTTGGCCAATCTGGCGGACGATGTCGGCGCCTGGAAAGAAGCCGGTCACTGGCGGCTGATGAGCGGTGTGCTTGCCACCATCCTGCCCAGCCGTCGCCTGCGCGGTCTGTTGCGCAATGCCAGCCGTGCTTTCGTGATCTGGCAGGCCGCTCGGCGCATCTGGTCGCATCGCTGACCCCCGCACGTCCCCGCCCTATTCCTGCCCCGGCCACTCGGCCCCAGCATTGACAACGCTATAATCGCGTCATGACACCGCTGACCTCCCCCCCTCTGCCGCCCAGTGCGATCGCCGCACTGGCCGAGCTAGGCATCGGCAGCCGTGAACAGTTGGCAGCCCATGGGGCGGTGAGTGCCTACCTGCTGCTGAAGGCCGCCGGACAAACCGCCACCGAGCGATTGTTGTTTGCACTGTCCGCTGCCGAGCGCGGTCTGCACTGGCAGCAGCTGAGCGACCACGATCGCGCCCAATTGCGCCATGCGCTACGTGCACATCCGCCGGTGCGTCTGCTGCCACCGTTGGCCGAACAGCAACGCTATATGGATGCGGCGCTGGCCTTGGCCGAACAAGGCGCCCGCGACGGCGAGGTGCCGGTCGGCGCGGTGGTCGTCTACCGTGGCGAGATCATCGGACGCGGCTATAACCAGCCGATCGGCCGGCACGACCCCTCGGCCCACGCCGAAATGCTGGCGCTGCGCGAAGCGGCGGCAACACTCGGCAACTACCGGCTCGCCGGTTGCGACTTGTATGTGACGCTGGAGCCCTGCCCGATGTGCGCCGGGGCAATCGTGATGGCGCGCTTCGACCGCGTGCTGTACGGCGCCCGCGAGCCGAAGACCGGCGCCGCCGGCAGCCAGCTCGACCTGTTCGCCAACCGCCAGCTCAATCCTCACACCGCCGTGTTCGGCGGCCTGTCGGCAGAGCGCTGCCAGCAGCAACTGAGCGAGTTCTTCCAGCAGCGTCGATCATGAAGCATGCTTGTTCCCCAAGCGCCGCAACATCCGTACCATTACTCGACAATACTGAAACAGCCCCTGGTCGTCATTCGATGCAAGTCACCGCTATGCTTTCCCGCCTGCCGCCCCTGAGACTGCTGTTCAGTCTGATCACGCTCCCGCTGAGCGTAGCGGCCGGCCCGAGCGACCAGTCGCTAGCTGCCGCCAACTGGCTGCAGAACGAGCAAGAAGCCTCACCGCTGCTCCAGACCCATCCCAATCCATTCAGCGACGGCCAGCCGTGGCTGCTGGTCGGCGTGAAGAGCCAGACGCTGAGCTACTACGACGGCAATGGTCTGCTGGCCCGGCAATACTCGGTTTCGACCGCGAAATTCGGTGTCGGCGAGCAGAAGAACAGCTACCAGACCCCGCGCGGCTGGCACAAGGTGTGCGACAAGATCGGCGATGGTGCCGAGAAGGACACGATCATCTTTCGCCAGAAGATCACGCCGTGGAAGTACAGCGAGACGCTGCACCAGCAGTACCCGAACAAGGACTGGATCCTGACCCGAGTGCTGTGGCTGTGCGGGATGGAGCCGGGCCTCAATCAGGGCGGTGACGTCGACAGCTACGATCGCTACATCTACATTCACGGCGCCGGTTCCCATGTGCCGTTCGGTACCCCCAGCTCGCTAGGTTGCGTGCGGATGAAGAGCGACGACGTGATCGAGCTGTTCGACCACGCCGCAGTCGGCACCGACGTCTATATCGACGAGAACTCCTGACTTGACCCCAGGCCCCGCAGCGCTCACCGGCGCGAGGCCTAGATCGATACCGATACCCACTGCACATGAACGAACTGTCGCTGACCACTCCCGCCCTGCTGTTTCCCGCCGTGTCGCTGTTGCTGCTCGCCTATACCAATCGCTATCTCGGCTTGGCCGCGATCATCCGGCGCCTCTACGATGACCACCGTGCCAGCCCCAGCGCCAACCTGCTCAAGCAGATCGGCTCGCTGCGTCAGCGCATCCGGCTGATTCAGTGGATGCAGAGCGCCGGGGTGTTGAGCCTGTTTCTGTGCGTGCTGGCGATGTTCGAAATCTACATCGGCGCCCACCGCTTGGCAGGCCTGACCTTCGGCGGCAGCCTGATCGGCATGATCCTGTCGCTGGCTCTGTCGCTATGGGAGCTGAAGACCTCCAGCGTGGCGCTCAATATCCTGCTGTCCGACCTGGAGCGCGGCACGGACTAAGCTAACAAAACCCTCCTGGCCTTGTTGCCCAGTGCCTACGACTTGTACTGGCTGCGGCAGGACGCCTAGTCAGGATCGCTTCGCCGAGTTTTGTTAGCGACGCTAAGACACCTCTCAGTCGTCATTTAGACCTTGAAACGAGCCAGCGTGACGCTGACCCCATGGGCCAGCTGGTCGAGCTGCTGGGAGCTTTGGGCAGTATTGTCCGAAGCGGCGTGGTTCTCTTCGGCCATCCGTGAGATCGTTGTGACGTGGCCGGCGATATCCTCGCTGACCGCGCTTTGCTGACGCAATGAAGAGGTGATCTCGGCTACCGCGTCGGCAACCTTCACCGAACGGTCGCGAATGTCGCTCATCCGATTACCGGCATCGCTGGCCAGCGCACGGCCGCCGCCGACCCGTTCGACCACCTGCTGCATCTCGCTCACCGCCCCCTGCGCCACCTGCTGGATCTTGGTCACCATCTGACCGATGTCGCCGGTGGACGAAGCGGTGCGTTCGGCCAACTTGCGCACCTCGTCGGCCACTACCGCGAAACCGCGGCCTTGCTCGCCGGCACGCGCCGCCTCGATCGCCGCGTTTAGCGCCAACAGATTGGTCTGCTCGGCAATGTCGCGGATCACCTGCACCACGCTGGAGATCTGCTGCGACTCCTGACCGAGCACCTCGATCACCTGCGCCGCAGCGCTGACGCTGCCGGCGATCTGCCCCATGCCCTCGACCGTCTGCACGATGATCTCGCCCCCCTGACGGGACACATCGCCGGCGTCGCGCGACAGCACCATCACCGAGTTGGCGTGGCTGGCGATGTGATTGATGCTGACGGTCATTTCCTCGACCGCCGCGGCCATCGACTCGGTCGAGTCGCGCTGCTGCGCCGACCCTTGCGCTACGTTGGCCGAAGCCCCGGCCAGCGTGCCGACCGCACCGCGCACCGTGTCCATGTCGCCGCGGATACGGCCCAGCGTCTCCTGCAGCCGGGCGATCAGCGCGTTCAGTGCAGCGACCATGTCGCCGACCTCGTCCTTGCCGGCCGCGTCGATGCGCAGCGTGAAATCGTTATGCTCAGCAATCTGCAGCACGGTGGCGCGGGTACGCAGGATCGGCCCGAGTACCGCCCGGTACACGGCCACCCCGACCACCAGCAGCAACAGCGCCGCCAATGCGATCACCACCACGATCGCCAGTTGGGCGCTCTGCCCGTCGTTGTGGGCGTTGCTGACATTGTTCTTGGCCTGGCGTTCGTTCTCCTCGACCAATTGCCACAGTTGCCCATCGAGGCGCTCTACCAGTTGTTGTTCGGCCGACAGCTGTTGTTCCAGTTGATGAAACAGCATCTCCTGCTGATTGCCGGTGGCACCTTGCGCCAGGTGACTCAGGATTTCGGTCGAGCGGGCATCGCTCTGCAGCCACTGATCGGACAGGCCGTGAAAGCCCTGCCAGATCTGCGCCTCCTGCTGCTCTTGCGGGAAGCTGGCGTACTGCTTCAGGGCGGCCTGATAGAAGCCGATCGCGGCTTGCTTGCTCTTGAGCAGATTGCCGAAGAACTGCACCGCGTCGGCACCGTTATCGCCGCGGCGCAGCAGGGCCTGAGCATTCCACAGCCGCGCCCGGTTGAAGTTGGAGCGCGCATCCAGCAGCGCTACCACCGACGGCAAGTTGTTGCCGCCGATGTCATCGATGGCGGTGCGATTGCTGGCGATACCCCGGTAGCCGAAGAAGCCGACGGACAAC
The DNA here is from genome assembly GCA_025989215.1 of Neisseriaceae bacterium JH1-16. Taxonomy (GTDB): domain Bacteria; phylum Pseudomonadota; class Gammaproteobacteria; order Burkholderiales; family Chromobacteriaceae; genus Crenobacter_A. Next base: position 107,243 of record JAPDNP010000007.1, read on the forward strand.
AAGGCGAATACAGCACAGCTGATCAGCAGGATCAGCCTGGCGCGAATGGTCATGAATTGTTCCCCAGAACGCTTGAATCTTATGGAATGAACGACAGTGGACTCGCAGGCCTGCCGGCACTATTGCCGCCGGGGCGCCGCGTTATATTTCTCTTTGATCGCTTGAAGAAAAATTAACAGATACCACATAACAGTTGATAGCAACTGCCATTAAAACGCGACAGACCGAGTGGTCGAGCGACGGGAAAAACAACAAGGAAGCGAGCATTGGCATCGCAGAATGCCAACAGTGGCGGAAAGACGGGGAAGGAAAGGCGTGCGCTCAGGCCGCGATACTGTCTGCCGGACGAGGCTTGACGCTGTCCTGGCGAGGCTGCAGCAGGGGAGCAATATGCTTCAGGAAGCGGCGGCCGTACTGACGGCCGATCCGGTAGTCGCGGCTCAACGCCTCGACCGAACTGCCCAGCACCTTGCTGGCCAGCGGCGTGCTCGGAGCGATTTCCAGAATACGCAGGCCATCGGGTGGCTGGTCGATGAACGCCTGGGTGGCGAGATAGCTCGACTCGTGGGTTTCCACTACATCGACCACCTGCTTGAGGCGGCTCTGCGACAGCAGCCGTTGCATGCGACGCCGCCACGGCGGTGGCTCATCGGCACCGGAGGGCAAGGTACGAATGACCACGATCAGATCGGCGCCGCGGCGGTATGCCTCGCGCACTGGAATCGCATCGCGCACCCCACCGTCTAGGTAGCGCACCCCATCCAGCTCGACACCGTTGCGATAGAACAGCGGAATCGCGCTCGACGCCTTGATCGCATCCAGCCAACTGTCTTCCAGTGCAGGAAAATACACCGGCTGAAAATCGTCGCTACGGCAGGCACACAACAACAGCTCGCGCCCGAGCAGCCGCTGGCGCGCCCGAGCCATATCGAGCGGAAAGTCGCGCGAGGTCGCTTCGATCAGCCAATCCAGGTCGATCAGGTGACCGCCACGCAGAAAGCGCAGCGGGTTGAAGAATTCCGGTGAGGTGGTGAAACGGGTGATGACGTGGCGACCATAGCCCTTTTGCCCGCAAGCGTAGGCGGACAGGTTCTGCGCACCGGCCGAGGACCCGATCATCAACTGGAACGGAAAGAAATCGGCCCGGATGAACTCGTCGAGCAGGCCAGCGGTGAAGATACCCCGCTGCCCGCCACCCTCGCACACCAGCGCGATCTTGTTGTATTCGAGCGGATGAGGGTTGGCGGGAGCCTTGGCACCTGCGGCAAACGAAATCTTGTAACCCATGGCACCGCCTCGGAAACATCGAGTAGGACGGGAAAACTGGGGCACAAGCCAACGCCGCTCGCATTCGCCAGCGTTTGCCGTCTCACGCTCCAGAGACTACGTCAAGATAATAACCGACGAGATAATTTGCCGATTCACTACATAAATTCTAGAAGAAAACCATCGCCGCCGGTACAAAAATGCGACGGTTTTGACGACGCTTGTACCTGATCAGGCACCGTTAAACAACGCTGCGGCCCGGCGCTGAATCTCCTCTTCCGACACGTCTTCGATGTGACTGGCCAACCACCACAGATGGCCGAACGGGTCGCGCAGCTTGCCGCCGCGGTCGCCGTAGAACTGGTCTTCGACCGGACGCAGCAGCGTCGCTCCGGCTGCCAGTGCCCGTTGTACCACCGCATCGACATCGTCGACATACAGCATCAGGCAGACCGGCGAACCACCGATCGTGTGCGGCCCGTTGACGCCCCGGTCCGGAAATTCGTCGGACAACATCAGCGGTGCGCCGCCGAGCAGTAACTCGGCATGGCCAACCCGGCCGTCGGTAGCGATGCGCATCGTCTCGGTGGCACCGAAGACCTGACAGTAGAAGGCGATCGCCGCGGCACCGTCATGGACCGTCAGGTAGGGCGTCACGCCGTGAGAACCGGGGGGAATCGGGTTGACCGCGGCCGCCATGGAGAGCTCCTTGTGAGTGTTCGCTGTCGGAAAAGCTCTTTCAGCATAGATGGCCGCCCATCGGCGAGCGCGCCAGAAAGCCGCACGGCCGACAGCGTCACAGACACTGTCGGCCGTGCGGCGTCGCAACGAAGCGACCCCCTACCGTGCTTACTACTGAGTCTTCGACTGCCCGCTCACCTTCACCAGCACGCGACGATCCGGGGCCAGGCAGCTGATCAGCTGCGCACGTTTCTTGATGTCGTCGCACTGGCTGCCGCTGATCGGTTCGGCCTTGCCGACGCCTTCGACGCTGACCAGACTGGCCGGGATGCCGTGGTCGATCAGGTAGTTCGCCACGGCCTGGGCACGCCGTTTGGACAGGGCCAGGTTGTATTTCTCTGAACCGAGCCGGTCGGTGTGGCCGACCACATTGATGTTGGCATTCTTCGGCGTTTCTGCCAGCAGCTGGCGTAGCAGTTCGGCCAGCGCGGTCTGCCCGCCCGGTTTCAAGGTGGCTTTGTTGAAATCGAACAGCACGTCGGAATTCAGGTTGAACTCACGTGGCGCCATCGGGGCCGGAGCCGGTTCCGGGGCTGCGACCGGCACCGGGGCCGGAGCACCACCGAACTTGTAGAGCAGGCCGACGCTGACCAGGTTGTTATCCGACTTCAGCCCCACCTTGTCCTTGTCGCCGATATTGCCGGTCCACTGATATTCGAGGCGAGTCGCCCAGTTGGGATTGAACTGGTATGCGAGGCCCAAGGCGGCCAGCGGCGAGAAGCCGTTCTTGGTCTCGCCCAGGCCCTTGGCACGGGTGCCCATGCCGCCGAGTCGGGTGTAGATATCGAGGCCGTCGGCAATCGGCATGCCGAGTTTCGCCGTCAGCTGGATGCCCTGACCGGTGAAGTCCTGCCGGCCGCTAATATTGCTGGCGTCGTACTTGAGCTTGTCGAGGTAATCGTAGCCACCCTCGACCCCCAACCACTGGTTGATTTGATAGCCGAGAAACACCCCGCCGCCCACGCCATCCTTGGTGATATTGCCCGGGTTCTGCACACCATCGCCGAAGCGCTGACGACTCCAGTCCGACCAGCCCACCTTGCCGCCTACGTACCACGGTTCATCGGTCGACGCCGCCATCGCCACAGGCACACTCGCCAAGCCCGCCAACATCAATGCAATCTGAATGCTCTTGCGCATGATTCACTCCGTTCGTCGAAACCGTGGCATGGTCGCTGGCCCTCATGTGACAACCGGGTCAACACTAGGGTGAGCAGAAACTTGCTTTGTATCCCAATGCCCACAGTCGACAACCACTCTGGAACCGGCAAGGTCGAACTGTAGTGTCGATGGCCCTGGCATCATTTCGGTCTAAGCAAGTTTCTCGCGCTGCTCAAGGAAATACGACAACACAATAAGCAACACCATCAGCATTGCCCATAGCAAGTCACCGTGCAATGGCCGCAGCTCGACCACCAGCTATTGCGCTGGCTAACTCAGCGGCGGCTTAATCTGCCAGTTCTGCCCGAAAAGTGCGCCAATCCAATAGCCGCTTCGGACTGTCGTGAACTGACCACAAAAAAGTCGGATAGAAAAGACAACGGAGCCTGCCGGCTTGGCATCTCAAGGGATGGACTAATGGCCGTTGGAGCGCAGCGCTTCGTAGACCCGCAGTGCAACATGGGCATCGTTGGCGGCATACAGCTGCTGGGCATCGCTGAGCACACGGCTCGCCCAGTTGGAGGTCGATACGCGTTTGGACTTGCGGAAATGTTGGCCGAACAACCGCGCCACCGCCTGTACCGCGCCGATGGTGTGATGTTCACCCTCTTCGCGACACAGCTCACCGACCTCGACCAGCCCGGCGCACTCGATGCCGAACTTGTCGCGCAGCCGCTTCCGGTCCGACTTCAAATCGAAGCCGACCTTGAGCACCTCGGCCGATTCGAGCAGCGCCTTCAGCGGAGCAAGATCGGTATGCTGCGCCACCGGGATCAGCCAGGCACGGTCCAGGCTGGCAAGCTGGATCAGATGGGGGCCCTCCGACTCCTCGCCCTTGCGAAAGGTGGGACGCGATTCGGTGTCAAAACCGACCGTGCCGGCGGCACGCAAGGCGGCGCAGGCGTGTACCAATGCGGCCGCATCGCCGACGACCTGCACGGCGCGAAGCGACAGGCCGACATAGTCGGGCAGGGTCTTGATGTCGTCTTTCGACAAATGGGAGCGGGACGTGATCGGCATTGCAGGCTGACGGCAAAAGACAAGGCGCCATGGTGCAGCAATCGGGCGCATCCCGCCAGTTGGCGTTCGGCCGACCTCCCTAATCCGCCCCGCCTCTTCTATGTGACGCGCCGCTCAGGCAACGCCAAGCAATAACGCGCGACGTACCAGGGACCGGCCTGCCGGTGACTGTGCAACCGAAAGCCGAAGCCCTCATACAGCGCGCGCAGTGCAGTCCGGTCGGCCGAACAGTCGAGCCGCAAGTCGGCACAACCCTGCCCCACGGCATAGTCGGCGGCAAAGCGCAGCAGCGCCTGCGCGACGCCCTGCCCCGCCACCCGATGCCGCACCGCTAGCCGGTGCACGAAGACCGACACGCCTTCGGCCAACTCGGGCCAGAACAGCGGGTCATGGTGCGTCAACCGCACCGTGCCGACCACTTCGCCCGCCAACCGGGCCAGCCCAAACTGCCCGGCGGCCACGGCGTCGCCCACCTGCTCCACCGTCACCTCGTCCGCACGCCACATCGACTGGCCACAAGCCACCAGCCAGTCGGCCGCTTCGCGCAATACCGCGGCGACCTCGGGCGCTTCGGTCAAACAGGCCCTATTGATCACGATCTGCATGGCAAGCCCCCCATGAAGAGCAGAGATCGCAACTCAACATTCATCTGTTTGGCATTTCCAGATACCACCAAAATTCGCCGCAAAGCCCTGTCCAGCCTGGTTTGCGTTCAGCAGAATCTCAAAGCAAAACAATCGATTGAAAAAACAATGCCTATACTGCGCCTGAACAGGCCACGGCCTTGTCAGCGGCCTCACACCACAATTCCGGCAATGCACACGGAGGAAGCCTATGAGCATCGATCTGCTTGAGTTGACCCGCAATGCGCTTGGGGGCGATTTCGTCCAGCAGGTGAGTTCCCTGTTCGGCGAGGACGCCGGCAAGGTAGGTCAGGGCATCTCCGCCCTGATCCCGACGGTGCTGGCTGGCATCGCCCAGAAGGGCGCCACCCCCGAGGGGGGGCAGAGCCTGATCGGAGCGCTCGACAGCGTGCCGAGCGATATTCATCAGCCCGAGCAGTTCGGCAAACAGTTGGCCACGCCGGAGAGCCGCGACGAGTTGCAACAGATCGGCCACGGTCTGCTGGACCAACTATTCGGCGACAAGGCCGACACGCTGGCCGATGCGGTGTCCTCGGTCAGCGGCATCGGTCGTGCAGTATCCGGCCATGCCGGCGAGCAGGAGGAAATCGCTATCGGCAACGGCATCAGCCACGAGCTGTCCTCCGTCTTGTTGCCCCTGGTGACACCGGCAATCTTTTCGGTGATCAAGAAAGTGGTCGGCGACAACAAGCTTAATGCACATGGTCTGTCCACCCTGTTGTCCGGTCAGCTCGGCCAGTTGCAAGGCGCGCTCAACCCGCAGCTGACCAGCGCCCTCGGCTTCGGCAGCGCGGCCGCCCTGCTCGGCAGCCTGGGCGGCAAGTTCAATGGTGCGGCGCTGGGTGGTGGGGCCGCAGCCGGGGCGGCGGCCGCCAAGATCGCCGAGCCGGTCAGTACCGTGGTGGCCGAGGCTCCGCGCACCCGGCGCTGGTGGCCATGGGTGCTGCTGGTCCTGGTGGCATTGGTCGCCTTCCCGTTGCTGCGCGGCAAGCCGTCCACCGAGCAGGCCGTCCCGACCACCGACGCCAGCACGCCGGTAGGCGAAAGCAGCACGATGACCAGTAGCGCTCCGGCGAGCAGCGCCTCGGCGCCGATGGCCGTGGCCGCCTCGGCGGCATCGGCTCCGGTCGGCAGCGCCGCCGGGCTGGCCAAGATTTACTTCGCCACCGGCAAGGCCGACATCGATGCCGACGGTCAGCAGGCGATCAAGTCAGCGGTCGATGCGGCCAAATCCGGTACGACCGGGGTGGACGTGACCGGCTACACCGACAAGACCGGCGATGAGCACGCCAACGAAGAGTTGGCGAAGAAGCGCGCGCTGGCGGTGAAGGACGCGCTGCTGGCGGCCGGCCTCGCCGACAGCCAGATCCACATGAAGCCGCCGATGAGCGTGACCGGCGGCGGCAACGACAAGGAAGCGCGCCGCGTCGAGATCACCCCGGCGCAGTAAGAACCGCTAAAAGACCCGCCCGGCGTCGTTGCGTTACCGCACGACTTGTTCCCTCTGTGGCAGCATGCCAGCCGGGAGCACTTTTGCCGGCGACGCTCATCGTCTAGCGGAAACGACACAGGCCAGCCCGAGTGAGCTGGCCTGTGTGTTTGGCGTGCGCCGCCGACGGGCGGCGTGAGCTCAGTGCAGCTTTTTCGGCGCGAGCTGCTGCTTTTCGCTAGCGGCCTGACGAGTCTGCTTGTCCATATAGGCGCGGAACTCGGCCTCGTCCGGCCAGCGGGTACGCAGCATCACGATCACCTGCTCGCGGTTCATGCCGGAGCTTTTGCCCTCGGGGCTGAACAGGAACAGGTCGGCGGCAATTTCATAGATCGAGCGCATGGCGGATGACAAGGATTGATGGAAATGCGCCCTTTATACTGGCCGGGCCGGCGGCTGTAAATCGGCGTGGCGACAGGCGGCAGTACGGCCCGCGGTCACCGCCACGTCTCCAGCGCATGCGGCGCAAAAAAGCCGACCCCCTCGAGGGCCGGCTTTCGCCATGTCAGGCGGCCGTTCGGCCAACCCGGAGTGATCAGACAGCGATCAGGCCACGTTGATGGTGATCTTGGCGATGCGCTCGCGCCATTCGGCAGGGCCGGTGTTGTGCACCGACACGCCACAGGAGTCGACCGCTACCGTCACCGGCATGTCCTGCACGTCGAACTCGTAGATCGCTTCCATGCCCAGGTCTTCGAACGCCACCACTTTGGACGCCTTGATCGCCTTGGACACCAGGTAGGCCGAACCACCCACCGCCATCAGGTACACCGCCTTGTTGTCGCGGATCGCCTCGATCGCGGTCGGGCCTCGTTCGGCCTTGCCGATCATGCCGAGCAAGCCGGTGGTCTCCAGCATCTGGCGGGTGAACTTGTCCATCCGCGTCGCGGTGGTCGGGCCGGCCGGGCCGACCACTTCGTCACCGACCGGATCGACCGGGCCGACGTAGTAGATGAAGCGGTTGGTGAAGTCGACCGGCAGCTTCTCGTCCTTGTTCAGCATGTCGATCATGCGCTTGTGCGCGGCGTCGCGGCCGGTCAGGATCTTGCCGTTGAGCAGCAGCACGTCGCCGGGCTGCCAGCTGGCGACTTCTTCCGGGGTGATCGCGTCGAGGTTGACGCGCTTGCCCTTGGAGCTGTCGTAGGTGATCTTCGGCCAGTCGTCGAGGCTAGGCGGGGTCAGCTTGACCGGGCCGCTGCCGTCGAGGTGGAAGTGCACGTGGCGGGTCGCCGCGCAGTTCGGGATCATCGCTACCGGCAGGCTGGCGGCGTGAGTCGGGTAGTCGAGCACCTTCACGTCCAGCACGGTGGTCAGGCCGCCCAGACCCTGCGCGCCGATGCCCAGCGCGTTGACCTTTTCCAGCAGCTCCAGACGCAGTTCTTCGGCGCGGGTCAGCGTCTCGCCGCGCGCCTTCTTCTCGCGCACCAGGTGGATGTCGGCCGGCGCCATCAGCGACTCTTTCGCCAGCAGCATGGCCTTTTCCGGCGTGCCGCCGATGCCGATGCCGAGGATGCCCGGCGGACACCAGCCGGCGCCCATGGTCGGGATGGTCTTCAGCACCCAGTCGACGATGCTGTCGGACGGGTTGAGCATCACCATCTTCGACTTGTTTTCCGAGCCGCCGCCCTTGGCCGCACAGATCACTTCCACCTCGTCGCCCGGCACGATCTCGAAGTGCACCACCGCCGGGGTGTTGTCCTTGGAGTTCTGGCGCTTGCCGGCCGGATCGAGCAGCACCGAGGCGCGCAGCTTGTTGTCCGGATGGTTGTAGGCGCGGCGCACCCCTTCGTTGACCATGTCCTGCACCGACAGCGTAGCGTCCCAACGCACGTTCATGCCGACCTTCAGGAACACCACGGCGATGCCGGTATCCTGGCAGATCGGGCGGTGGCCCTCGGCGCACATGCGGCTGTTGATCAGGATCTGCGCCATGGCGTCCTTGGCCGCCGGGCTTTCTTCCTTCTCGTAGGCCTCGCTCAGCGCCTTGATGTAGTCCACCGGGTGGTAGTAGCTGATGTACTGGAACGCATCGGCGATGCTCTGGATGAAGTCTTCCTGGCGGATAGTGCTCATCTATGGTCTTCCTTGGGGTTCTCTTGAGGGTCTTCCGGGATAGTATCGGCGTGGATACGGCGCGCTTCTGCGGCGCTTGTCGGCGACATTGTAACCCCGGTGACGATGGGGCGTCACCGCGTAGCGCCTTCGATGACAGGCGTTGGGCATTACACTGGCCCGATTGCAAACCGCATGAAAGGCTCCCGATGAAACCGCAATGGCTGATCGCTACGGCGCTGAGCGCCGCCCTGGCGCTGCCCGCCGACGCCGCCCGTGTGCTCGGCCCCAAGGAACAATGCTTCGGCATCGCCAAGGCCGGCCAGAACGACTGCGCGGCAATGGACGAAAAGCACGGCTGCCATACCCTGGCCCAGATCGACCACGACCCGAACGACTGGATCTATGTCGCCGCCGGCACCTGTCAGCAGCTCGGCGGCTCGCTGGACTCGGGCTCGGCGCGCAAGCCGGCGACGCAGGGCAAGCCGGCTTAGGGCCCGTCGCAGGCGGTGGCGTGATAACCTCAGCGTCGCCATTTATTTCTTGCACTAGACCGACTGGTCTATTACGATACCCAACATGAACAAGCCCACTACCCACCCCGATACCCGTGAACACATCCTCGCCGTCGGCGAGATGCTGATCCTCGGCCGTGGCTTCACCGCCATGGGCCTGGCCGAACTGCTGTCGACCGCCGGGGTACCGAAGGGCTCGTTCTACCACTATTTCAAGTCGAAGGAAGCGTTCGGCGAGGCGCTGCTCAACCGCTATTTCGACGACTACGACAGCCGGATGGGCACGCGCTTCGGCACCGATGGCGAGGCGATGCGCGCCAAGCTGCTCGGCTATTTCGGACAGTGGCTGACCAGCGCCTGCGATGCCGAACGCCATGGCAACTGCCTGGCGGTGAAGCTGGCCGCCGAGGTCTGCGATCTGTCCGAGCCGATGCGCAACGCGCTCGATTCGGGGATGGCCCGCATCGTCGAGCGGGTCGCCGCTGCGATCACCGCCGGCGTCGCCGATGGCTCGCTCGCCCCGGTCAGCGACCCGGCAGCGTTGGCCGAAGCGTTGTACTCGACCTGGCTCGGCGCCGCGCTGCGCGCCAAGGTTGGCCGAACGCTGGCACCGCTGGAGGCCGCACGCGCCGATACCGAGCAGCGCTTGCTGCCGGGCTGAATCTGGATTCAAACGATTACCCTACCGCCCGTGTCCGCACGGGCTTTACTTGACGCATTTCTTGAGACGACCGGTCTATTCGAAAGGAAGCATGATGGCGCTGGACAAACTGCTCTCCCCGCTCAATGTGGGCACCGTAACCTTGCCCAACCGCGTGCTGATGGCACCGCTGACCCGACTGCGCAGCATCGAACCGGGCGACGTGCCCACCGTGCCGCTGATGGCCGAATACTATGCGCAGCGCGCCAGCGCCGGTCTGATCATCGCCGAGGCGACCCAGATCTCGCCGCAGGGCAAGGGCTATGCCGGCGCCCCGGGCATCTACAGCGAAGAACAGGTGAAGGCCTGGAAGGTGGTCACCGACGCGGTGCACGCCCAGGGCGGCCGCATCGCCCTGCAGCTGTGGCACGTCGGCCGCATCTCGCATACCAGCCTGCAGCCGGATGGCCAGGCACCGGAAGCGCCGTCGGCGATCGCCGCCGATACCCGCACCACCGTGCGCAACGCCCAGGGCGAGCTGGTGCGCGAACCGACCTCGACGCCGCGGGCGCTGGAGCTGGCCGAACTGGACGACCTGATCGAAGACTACCGCCGCGCCACCGACAACGCCCGCCGCGCCGGCTTCGACTTCGTCGAAATCCACGCCGCGCACGGCTACCTGCTCAACCAGTTCCTGTCGCCGGAAGCCAACCTGCGCAGCGACGACTACGGCGGCAGCGTGGAAAACCGCGCCCGCTTGACGCTGCAGGTGCTCGACGCGGTGATTGCCGAATGGGACGCCGCCCACGTCGGCATCCGCATCTCGCCGCTGGGCGTGTTCAACGGCCTGTCCGACGTCGGCCAGGAAGAGACCGCCTACTATCTGGTCGACGAGATCGCCAAGCGCCACATCGCCTTCCTGCACGTGTCCGAACCGGACTGGGCCGGCGGCCCGGCGTATAGCACCGAGTTCCGCCAGGCGCTGCGTGCGCGCTTCCCCGGCGTGATCGTCGCCGCAGGCGGCTACAGTGGTATCAAGGCCGAGGGGCTGATCGCCGCCGGCCTGATCGATGCCGCCGCCTTCGGCCGCACCTATATCGCCAACCCGGACCTGGTGCAAAGGTTGGCCGAAGACGCACCGTTGAATACGCCGAACCCGGACACTTTCTACGGTGGCGGCGCGGTGGGCTATACCGACTACCCGACGCTGTGAGTCTTACGGCCCGGCCTCAAGCCGGGCCGTTTTAGAGCCGCCAGAGAGGATTCCCATGAAGCACGTACTGTTCGTACTGACCAGCCACGACCGCCTCGGCGACACCGGCCACAAGACCGGTTTCTGGGTCGAGGAATTCGCCGCGCCCTACTACGTGCTGGCCGATGCCGGTATCGAGATCACGCTGGCGTCGCCTAAGGGCGGCCAGCCGCCGATCGACCCGAAGAGCGCCCTGCCCGAGTCGCAGACCCCGGCCACCTTGCGCTTCAACGACGATGCCGCGCTCAAGGCCAAGCTGGCCGACACCGTGCCGCTGGTCGACATCAACGCCGACGCATTCGACGCGGTGTTCTACCCCGGCGGCCACGGCCCGCTGTGGGACCTGGCCGACGATGCCGACTCGCAGGCGCTGATCAACACCTTCCTCGCGCAGGGCAAGCCAGTGGCAGCGGTCTGCCACGCGCCGGCCGCGCTGGTGAAGGTGCGCGACGCCGCCGGCCGGGCCATCGTGGCCGGGCGCCGCGTCACCGGTTTCTCCAATAGCGAGGAAGCCGCGGTCGGCCTGACCGAGGTGGTGCCGTTCCTGCTCGAGGACGCGCTGAAGGCCAACGGCGGGCTGTATCAGAAAGGCGCCGACTGGCAGTCGCACGTCGAAGAGGACGGCCTGCTGATCACCGGCCAGAATCCGGCCTCGTCCGAGGCGGTGGCCGAGCGGCTGTTGGCGCAACTCGGCTGAGTCAGATTTCGACACGCCACAAAAAAGGGGGCCCGATCGGGTCCCCTTTTTTCTTACTCGATGCGCTCAACGGAAGCGGTACGCCACCCCGAGCGATACCGCCGGCCACACCTTGAGCTTGCCGACGTCGTCATTGAGCTGTTGCTGCTGCGCGGCGACGTCGCTCTGCAGCTGCGCGCAATCGCCGGCGCTCAAGGAACCGCAACTCGCGCTCAGATGCGCCTTGGGCGAGGTGTTGACCAGCACGCCGATATCGGCGACGAAGCTCAACCCCTTGCCGCTGGCGGTCGGGTTGCCCCAGCCGATGCCCAGATACGGCGACACCTTGTTGAAATCGACCCGCCCCTGCACCGGACCGATGTCGCTGGCGTTGTAGCTGTGGCCGTTCAGCGTGAAGCTGCCGTTGCTCGGCTTGCCGTCCAGGTCCAGCTTGTTGCCGTTGTAGACCAGGCCGCCGGACAGGCGGAACGCGCCGCCCAGCGGGTAGTAGTCGGCCAACAGCGCGGTATTGAACAGCTTGAGCTTGGCGTTGTAATCGACCCCCGAGTTGCTGCGGTCGGTGGACCACGACGCGCCGAACACGCCCAGACGGGCGTTCAGCGTGTCCTGGATCACCGTTTTATGCAGCTCCAACCCGCCCCCCTGCACCAGGCTCAGCCGCCCCGCGACCGCGTAACCGTCGTCGAATGGGCTCACATCGGCAGCTTGCGCCACCCCCATGGCGGCAAGCAGCGACGCTGCGAGCAAGACCTTCTTTTTCATTATCATTCCCCATGATCTGACGCTTCGACTATGAAGCATTCGCTTTATATTCGATGCGCAGAACGCATGCAATCTGGGTTGTTTTACAATGCACTCAACGATCGAAACATTGTCGCGAAAACGTAGCAGTACCGGCCCTGCCTCCGCCGCCAGCGAACCTTCGCGGCAGTATGCGCGTCCTATTCAGAGCAGCCGACTTGCCACACGTCCCGGCCTTTCGACCACGGTGACGTCGACATGGGCCAAGCGCACCCCGCTTGCCTATACTCGCGGCGCCCTGTAAGAAAAGCCGACAGCAGCCGACTGACTCAGCGGAAACGGCCTTCGCCGTCGTCCGACCCACATCACAGGAGAAACACCATGAAAGCATCCCGCACCCTGATCGCCTCCGCCCTCGGCGCCGTCGTTGCCATCGGCGCTGCCAGCATGCCGGCCCAGGCCGCCGAGAAGGACAAGTGTTACGGCATCGCCACCGCCGGCAAGAACGACTGCGCATCGGCGACCGGCCTGCACAGCTGCGCCGGCCAGGCCAAGACCGACCGCGACCCGGGTGACTTCAAATACGTCGCCAAAGGCAGCTGCCAGCAGATGGGCGGCATGCTGCAGCCGAAGAAGTAAGCTTGCCCTCGTCGCCACGGGAGGGGTTGGCAGAACGCCCTCCCCGCCCGGCGACCGATGCCGACCCAGGCTGCTCCGCCGGACAGCCACCGCTGCTGTAACGCCGCCACACCATGACCACATTGCCCGTTTGCGCCGGCATCGGCCTGCGCGCGCCCCACTACCGCCACGTGCTCGACAGCCGGCCCGCCATCGGCTGGCTGGAAGTGCATAGCGAGAATTTCTTCGACGGCGGCCTGCCGCTGGCGATGCTGCATCGCGTTGCCGCCGACTACCCGCTGTCGCTGCACGGCGTCGGCCTGGGGCTGGGCTCGGCGAGCCGCCCCGACCCGGACCACCTCGCGTCGTTGAAACATCTGGTCGACGCGATCGAACCGGCCGCGGTGTCGGAGCACCTGGCGTTCAACCATGCGGGTCAGCGCTACGCCAACGACCTGCTGCCCATCCCCTATACCCGCGCGGCGCTAGACACGATCGCGGCCCACGTCGCCGAGGCGCAGGATGCGATCGGCCGGCCGCTGCTGCTGGAAAACCTGTCGAGCTACCTCGAATACCCGGCCAACGAGCTGAACGAGGCGGAGTTCCTCGCCGAGCTGGTCAAGCGCAGCGGCTGCGGCCTGCTGCTCGACGTCAACAATCTATACGTGAACCAGCAGAACCTCGGTACCGACGTCGACGCCTTTCTCGCCGCGCTGCCGGCGGCGGCGATCGGCGAATACCACCTGGCCGGTTACTCGACGCGCGGCGAACTCTTGATCGACACGCACAGCCGGCCGGTGCACGACGCGGTATGGACGCTGTTCGAGCGGGTGCTGGCATGCTTCGGGCCGCGCCCGACGCTGATCGAGTGGGACATCGACATCCCGCCGCTCGACACCCTGCTTGGCGAGGCGGCCAAGGCGCAGCGCCGACTCGACGCCTGCGCCGCAACGGAGGACGTGCGATGAGCGACTGGCAACGCTGGCAGGCCGGGCTGATCGCCGCGATCCACGACCCCGCTGCGCCCGACACTGCCTATGGCACCGAGGGACTCGCGGTCTACCGCAACAACTACCGGGCCGGACTGATCGATACGGTCAAGTCGCTGTACCCGGTGGTCGCGCAGCTGGTCGGCGACGAGTTCCTCACCGGCCTTGCGCGCGAGTACGTGAGGCGCACCCCGTCGGCGAGCGGCAATCTGCACCGGTATGGAGAAGCCTTCAGCGACTTCGTCGGCGGCTTCGAACCGGCCGCCGGCCTGCCGTATCTGCCCGACGTGGCGCGGCTCGAGTGGGCGCTGCACCGCGCTTACTACGCCGTCGACGCCGCGCCGTTCGACCCGGCAACGTTGGCCGAAACCGATCCGGAACGCTGGGGCGAACTGCGCTTCGCCTTCCAGCCGGCCTGCACGCTGCTGCGTTCGGCCCACTGGCCGGTCGTCGCGATCTGGCTGGCGCACCGCCCCGGCGGCGACCCGTCGCGCGTGGACCTCGCCAGCGGCGGCGAGAACGCGCTGGTGTACCGCCAGGCCGATCTCGAGGCCGGATTGCTGCCGCTCGGCGATGCCGACGCCGCGTTCACCGCCGCGCTGATGAGCGGTGCGACGCTGGAGAGCGCCACCGACGCCGCCCTCGCCATCGACCCTGATTTCGATCTGCAACCGCTGCTGGTCACGCTGCTGCAGTCCGGCTGCCTGGCCGCCGTTCCCACCGGAGAATCGTGATGAACGCTCTGTGCCGTCTGATCGCCAGCTTCGCCCCGCCGATCCGTCTAGCCAACGCGCTGCAACCCTTGCTGCTGCTGGGCCTGCGGCTGTTCGTCGCCAGCGTGTTCTTCAAATCGGGGCTGACCAAGATCGATGACTGGGACACCACGCTGACGCTGTTCACCGAGGAATACCACGTGCCCTTGCTGCCGCCGGCGGTGGCGGCGGTGATGGCCACCTGCGGCGAGCTCGGCCTGTCGTCGCTGCTGGTGGCGGGCCTGGCCGGACGCTTCGCCGCCACCGGCCTGTTCATCCTCAACGCGGTCGCGGTGTTCAGCTACCCGGGACTGACCGAGATCACCCGCTCCTACCACTACTACTGGTGCACCGAGCTGATGGTGCTTATGCTGTTCGGCCCGGGCATGCTGTCGCTCGACGCCTGGCTCACCCACCGCTGCCGCGCCCGGCAATGAGCGTCGTGGCATAATCGGGGCATCCGTTCAACACCTGCGCTGCCCCGAATCATGCCGAATACCTCCCTGACCCTGGTGGTCCAGTCCGCCGATCTCGATACCGTCGACCTGTCCGAACTGGCCGAGTTGGCCGAAGCAGCCGCCGTCGACCGCACCGCCGCCGGTGTCGCCCGCCTCGCTGGAGCCAACCCGGCCCACCGCGAAGCGGTGCTGGAATGGTGCGAAGGCCACGAACTCGACGCCGCCTTTGTGCCGAGCGAGCGCTACTTTGCCGACTTCGGCCTGATCGTGTCCGACATGGACTCGACGCTGATCACCATCGAGTGCATCGACGAGATCGCCGACCGGCTCGGCGTGAAGGACAAGGTCGCCGCGATCACCGAGCGCTCGATGGCCGGCGAGCTCGACTTCGCGGCCAGCTTGCGCGAGCGCGTCGCGCTGCTGGAAGGCCTGCCGGAGCGCGAGCTGGAGTCGGTGTACAACGAGAAAGTGGCGCTGACCCATGGGGCGCGCGAGCTGTTGGCAGCCTGCCGCCAGCACGGCCTGCGCTTCATGCTGGTGTCGGGCGGCTTCACCTTCTTCACCGAGCGCCTGAAGGAAGACCTTGGCCTCGACTACGCCTTTGCCAATACTCTGGAAGTGATCGACGGCAAGCTCACCGGCCGACTGGTCGGCGACATCGTCGACGCCGCCGCCAAGGCGCGGCTGCTGATCGCAGTGCGCGGCGAGCTCGGCCTGAGACCAGAGCAGGTGATCGCGATGGGCGACGGCGCCAACGACCTGGTGATGTTGGCCGAAGCCGGTGTCGGCGTCGCATTCCGCGCCAAGCCGGTGGTGCGCCGCCAGGCCGACGTGGCGATCAACCATGTCGGGCTCGACGGCGTCCGCCACCTGTTCCTGTAAAGAGCCGGTCGCGAGCGGTCCTCTGCGGGATAAACAGTAATGCGGCAACCGGAAAGGATTTGAATTTCCGATCGCTGAGCACATCGCCGCGTGCATATCTGCACGACGCCCGGCGATAGGCACGCAGTGCCCACGAGCCCCGACCAGGGGTGCCGTAAGATGATGATGAGGCTCTAAGGAGACCTGCATGCCACCAATCCTGCCATCACTCGACACCGTCAGCTTCGACGCCGACCTGCCGTTGCTGAGCCGCCCGCTCGACTTGCTGCCGGCGCGGCTTGATCGCGAGACCCGGCTGGCGCTGCGGCTGCTGGCGGCGCCCACCGAGACCCGCGACAACAGCGACCCGCTGCTGCTGCGGGTCGAGGCGAAGCTGGATCTGGCTCTGGAGCTGGGCCTGCTGGCGCGCCATCACGAACGCCCCGAGCACTGCGCGAGCCGGGTTGGGCTGGAAGCATTGGCCTGGCATGCCTCCCGCACCTATCCGGAGGGGGCACGGCTGTTGCTGTCGCTGTTTCCCAACCCCGATTCGGCGCTGGCCTTGAGCCTGCCGATCGAGGTCACCCGCAGCCAGGAAGACGGCCAGGGCGGTAGCGTGGTCAGCGCCCGCCTGATCGCGCCGTTCGACGAAGACAGCCGCGCCAGCTGGGAGCGCTGGGTATTCCGCCGCCACCGGCTGGCGCTGCAGCAGCGCACCGGCCACTGAACATCACGCCCGTACCGGACCTGGCGGTACCGTGGAGGCGTTCCGCTCGCAACGCGCTGGATTCCGTTGATGACGCCCCGGACTTGCGACGACGCTTGACCCCAGTCAACGCATAAGAAATTTCATATACACGAAAATAGTCTCCTACACACAGGGAGACTTCTTCATGCAAACCAGCAGCGTCGCGATGAGCCGTCACGACATCGAATGGGTGCTGACCTTGTTCGGCACCGCGGTCGGGGCCGGCATTCTGTTCCTGCCGATCCAGGCCGGGCTCGGCGGCATCTGGCCGATGCTGATCCTGACCGTGCTGATCTTTCCGGTCACCTGGCTGTCGCACCGGGCGCTGACCCGCTTGGTAGTGTCGAGCGACACGCCCGCAGACATCACCACCGTGATCGAGAACGATCTGGGCCGCACCGCCGGCTTCATGGTCAGCCTGCTGTACTTCCTGTCCATCGTCACCATCGTGGTCGGCTACGCCACCGGCGTCACCAACATCGTCAGCTCCTTCCTGGAAAACCAGCTCGGCGTCACCGGCATCTCGCGCTCGCTGCTGTGCATGGCGCTGCTGATCGGCTTGACCGCGGTGCTCGCCGCCGGCGAGAACGTGATGCTGCGCGTCACCTCGCTGATGGTGTTTCCGCTGATCGCCTTCCTGTTCGGCCTGTCGGTGTACCTGATCCCGAGCTGGAACCTGTCCGCCTTCGATGCACCCGTGGTCACCGGCGACCTGGTGAAGAACCTGCTGTTGACTCTGCCTATCCTGGTGTTCTCGATGAATTTCTCGCCGATCTGCTCGGCGCTGGGCACGTCCTATCGCGAGCGCCATCCCCAGGGTGACGAGGCGCGCCGGCGCACCGACAAGATCGTGCTCTGGAACGCGGTAATCCTGCTGCTGTTCGTGATGTTCTTCGTGTTCTCCAGCGTGCTGGCCACCAGCCCGGCGGACCTCGCCAACGCCAAGGCCAACAACGTCGACGTGCTGACGATGATTTCGCTGCAGACCGAGCACCCGCTGCTGCGCTACGCGATCCCGTTCGTCGCGTTCGCCGCCATCGTCAGCTCCTACTTCGGCCACTTCATCGGCACCCGCGAGGGCCTGCTCGGCATCGTCACCCGTCTGTTGGCCTGGAACGACCCGGCCCGTGCGGCACGGCTCGACCGGAAGACGATCGGCCGCATCACCACCGTGCTGATGGTGATCGGGCTGTGGCTGCTGGCGGTGGTCAACCCGCCGATCCTGAAGATCATCGGCGCGCTGTCGGCCCCGATCATCGCGATGTACTGCTACATCATGCCGGTGGTGCTGATGCGCCGTGTGCCGCGCCTGGCGATCTACCGCGAGAAATCCAGCGCGCTGGTGTTCGTGCTGGGGCTGGTGGTGATCATCGGCTACACCCTGGCCGAACTGCTGTAAGCGCGACTCCTTTTCGGCCAACGTTGGCCGAACAACGACAACCCCGGCGCTAGAGCCGGGGTTGTCGTTGTTCAGCGGCCGCTCGTGGAGACCAAGCCGGCGCCGCCTGCTTATAGTGAAGACACTTACCTCGCCCCACGGAGCCTGCCGATGAAGCCCTACGTCCCGATGGCCCTCGCCGCCCTGCTCGCCGGCCTGGCGACCCCGCTCGCCCTCGCCGCCGCGCCCGATGCGCTGCTCGCGCTGCCCAAGGAGGCGTTCCAGCACTCGCCGTCCGAGCCGCACACCTATCGCTACCAGAAACCCGGCAGCGATCTGCGCCGCTACCGCCAGATCCTCATCGCGCCGCTGGCCTTCCTGTCGAAGGCGCCGAGCGGCGATTGGAAGTTCTCGGTGGCCGACGAGCGCAACAAGATCAGCCAGTACTTTCAGCAGAGCCTGAAGACACAATTGCAACAGCGCGGCATCGAGACGGTCGAGGTGCCGGGGCCCGATGCGCTGCGTCTGCAGGTAGCGGTAACCACGGTGACGGAAGAGAAACCCGGCCTGAAACCGATCGACATTCTGCCGGTGAAGGCGGTGTTCAATCTGGCGCGTAACGCCGCCGGGCTGGAACCCTATCTGGTGAAGATTTCGACCCTGGGCCAGTTGGAGGACTCGCAAAGCGGCGAGTTGCTGGCCGGCGCGATCGACCTGAAGCAGGCCGACAAGGCCAAGAGCGGCAAGGGGCCGCTGACGCTCGATTACATCGAAACGATGATCGACAAGTGGAACAGCCAGACCGCCGACCGGCTGGCCAAAGCCCTGCAGCCGGCCCAGCAGGCCGCCCCGAGCGCTAGCGCCCCGACCAATTGAGCGTTGGCCGACCGCGTTGGCAGCGGATAAGAAGGGGGGAACGGCGCCGGGCACTGAGAACGCCCGGCCAAACCCAAGCGTAGCGCTCTTGTTCGCCACGCTGCCGCAGGCGGTGGCAAGACAGTGGCGGGTTTCGCTGCGTGTGGACTTGGTTTGCGGGCAGGACTTAAGACGGCGAACCGGCCGGCGGGGTCGCCAGCTCGCAATACATATGCCGCTTGGCCACGAAGGTGTCGCCCACCCGCACCGCCAGCGGTTCCAGCCCGTAACTGACAAAGCCGCAGCGCTGGTAGAGCTGGCTGGCCGCTGCATTGTCATCGGTCACGCTCAGCTCGACCACCCGGATGCCGCCACGCTGCCGGGCATGATTCAGCGCCGTCGCGATCAGCTGCCGGCCGAGACCGGAACCGCGGTAACGCACCGGCACATACATGCCGAACAGATTGGCCTTGTGGCGCACCTTCTCGCGCGACTCGAAGGCGATGCCGACCACACCGGCCAGCCGCTCGCCATCGAAGCCGGCAAACACCGCCTCGGGCGCCAAGGTGGCATCGGCCAGGCGCGACGCCCACCACGACAAGGGCAAGGCGGCCCGCTCCTCCACGCTCGAGGTGAACGCTTCGGGATGGCTTTGGTACGCCTCCAGCATCAGCTGTCGGTAGGCGACCGCGTCGGCGGGGGTCAGGCGGCGAATCTCGATATGCATCGCCCTACCTTAGCACACGAGCCAACCGAGCGTGGCCTCTGGCAGCGGCACTCAGTGGCTCGCCGCCACCCGGCCGACACTGCTGCCCATGCGCAGGCAGCTCACGCCGGCCGCAGCCAGCGCGCACGCCGCGGCGACGATCAGCGAGCCGTGCGTGCCGTGGTGCGGCGACAGGTTGAACATCAACGCCACCAGCGACGCGCCGGTGGTCTGGCCGAGCAGGCGCGCGGTGCCCAGCATGCCGCTGGCGCCGCCGCTGCGGTGCGGCGGCGCCGACGACAGCATCGCGAAGTTGTTCGGCGACTGGAAGAAGCCGAAGCCGACGCCGCACAGCGCCATCCGCCACGCGATGTCGAGGTGGCTCGGCTGCGCCGGCAGCAGCACCAACGCCAGCAGGCCCGCCGCGAACAGGGTCAGCCCGATCGCCCCGAGCAGGCCCGGCGAATAGCGCTCGACCAGGCGGCCGGACAAGGGCGCCACCACCATGATCACCAGCGGCCACGGCGTCATCAGCAGGCCGATCTGGGCCGGACCGTAACCGAGCGACTGCAGGTAGAACGGCAGCGACACCAGCGCCAGCATCTGCGCGGTGAACGAGCAGATCGAGGTGCCCACCGACAAACCGAACAAGGGAATACGCAGCAGGTCGACCGGCAACAGCGGCGCGGCCAGGCTCAGCTGACGGCGCACGAACACCCAGCCCACCGCCAGCGCCACCACCAACAGCGCGCCGACCAACAGCGGGTTCTCGCCGTGACCGAAGCCGTCGACGCTGAAGATCAACAGGCCGAAGGTCAGCGCATTGAGCAGCGCGCTCTGCCGGTCGAACCCATGCTTGGCGCGGTGCGGGTTGGCCGGCAGCGCGCGCAGCGCCACCAGCCAAGCGACCAAGCCGATCGGCAGGTTGATCGCGAACAGCCACTGCCAGGACGACACCGACAGGATGCCGGCAGCGATGGTCGGGCCGGCCGCCGACGACAGCGCCACCAGCAGCGAGTTGAAGCCCATGCCGCGCCCCAACTGCGCCTTCGGATAGATCACCCGGATCAGCGCGGTATTGACGCTCATTATCGCCGCCGCGCCGAAGCCCTGCAGGATGCGCGCCACGGTCAGCGTGGTCAGCGAATCGGACAGCGCGCACAGCCCCGAGGTGATGGTGAAGACTGCCAGCCCCCACTGGTAGACGCGCCGGTAGCCGTAGATGTCGCCGAGCGATGCGAACGCCAGCAGCGACACGGTGATCGCCAATTGGTAGGCATTGACCACCCAGATCGAGGCCGCCGGGCTGGCGTTCAGATCGTGCGCGATGGTCGGCAGAGCGACGTTGGCGATGGCGCCGTCGAGCACCGCCATACTGACGCCCAGTGCAATCACCAGGATCGCGCCATAGCGCTGCGGCAAGGGCACGCCGTCGTGTGTACTACTCATGGGAGTGACAACCTTCTAGGGGGTATACCTTGCCGTGCGGGCAAGACGAGAAATGCTTACTCAGTGTAGTAACGTGATTGATTGCTGTCGATAATAGGTATCGACCTCTTTGATAGCTTTAACGACTCAACCAATGGAACTGCGCCAACTGCACTATTTCATCGCCGTCGCCGAGGAACTGCACTTCGGTCGCGCCGCCGAACGGCTCGGCATCACCCAGCCGCCGCTCAGCCAGCAGATCCGCGCGCTGGAAGACGCGATCGGCGCACGGCTGTTCAACCGCACCAACCGCCGCGTCGAGCTGACCGAGGCCGGCCGACTGTTCCTCGTCGAAACCCGGGCGATCCTGGCGCGGCTGGACGACGCAGTCGAGCAGGCCGCCCGCGCGCATCGCGGCGAGATCGGCGAACTGCGCCTGGGCTTCACCGTATCGGCGCCGTTCTCCCCCGTGTTCTCGCGTTCGATCTACGCGTTCCGGCAAAGCCATCCGGACGTGCGCCTGGCACTGCAGGAACTCAATACCGTCGACCAGATCGAGGCACTGATGGAGCGGCGGCTGCACGTCGGGCTGATCCGCCCGACCGAGCTGCCCGAGGCGCTGACCGCGCTGGAGTTGATGCATGAACCGATGGTGATCGCGATGCGCAGCGACCACCCACTGGCGCAGCACGCGCCGGGCGAGGCGCTGCCGCTGGCCGCCTTCGCCGACGACGACTTCGTGATGTTCCCGCGCACCCTCGGCATCCCGCTCTACGAGCAGATCATTGCGCTGTTCCGCCACGCCGGCTTCACCCCGCGCGTCGCGCAGGAGGCGCGCGAGGCGTCGACGCACATCGCGCTGGTCGCCGCCGGTTTCGGCGTGGCGATCCTGCCGGCGCTACAGCAACGCATCCAGCTCGACAACGTCACCTACCGCGCCATCGCCGACCCGGAGGCGCGCACCGCGGTATGGCTGGCCTACCGCGAGGACGATCACTCGCATCTGCTGCAGGACTTCGTGCGCCAGGTGAAGCGCGAAGTCGCCCGGGCGAGCAGCTAGCTGAAAGAAGCTAACGATCTGGCGAACGAAGGGTCAGACAAGGCGAAAGGACGCGAAACAGCGGAATGGACACGAGGTCCATGAGCATGTTGAGCGGCATTTCAACGCAGGATCACCCGAGTACGACAGATCGTGAACCGATTCTAAAAAAAGCTTGGCCGAACCGGCACGCTATCCGGTTCGGCCAACCTTGTCAGCCTGGGTCGCGCCGACTCAGCGCGCCAGCCGCTCCAGCAGCTTGCCGTGGATGCCTCCGAAGCCGCCGTTACTCATCACCAGCACCTGGTCACACGCGCGAGCCTCGGCGACCACCGCGGCGATCAGCGCATCGAGATCATCGAAGGTCTGTGCCTTGGCGCCCAGCGGCGTCAATGCCTCGGCCGGATTCCAGCCCAGATTGGGCGCATAGCAGAACACCCGGTCGGCGTCGGCCAGCGAGCCGGGCAGCGCCTCCTTCATCGTGCCGAGCTTCATCGTGTTGGAACGCGGCTCCAGCACCGCCAGGATGCGGGTGGCCGGGCCGACCTTGGCGCGCAGGCCGGCTACGGTGGTGGCGATCGCGGTCGGATGGTGGGCGAAGTCGTCGTAGACGGTGATGCCGCCCACGACCCCCTTCACCTCCATGCGCCGCTTCACCGTCTGGAAACGGCCGAGCGCGGCGATGGCGTCCTTCACCGTCACACCGACATGGCGGGCGGCGGCGATCGCGGCCAGCGCGTTCATTCGGTTGTGCTCGCCCAGCTGGCCCCACACCACCTTGCCCTGCGACTTCCCCTCGAACAGCACCTCGAAGCTGCCGTCGGCATCGACCGCGCCGACCTGCCAGCCTCCCTCGGCGCCGAAGCGCTCCACCGGCGTCCAGCAGCCGCGTGCCAGCACCCGGTCGAGGCTCGCCTCGCGGCCGTTGGCGACGATGCGGCCGTTACCCGGCACGGTGCGCACCAGATGGTGGAATTGGGTCTCGATCGCCGCCAGATCGGCGAAGATGTCCGCGTGGTCGAACTCCAGATTGTTCAGCACGGCGGTGCGCGGCCGGTAGTGGACGAACTTGCTGCGCTTGTCGAAGAAGGCGGTGTCGTATTCGTCGGCCTCGATCACGAAAAAGGGGCTAACGCTCGCCGGATCCTGGCGCGGCGCACCCGGCAGCCGTGCCGACACGCCGAAGTTCTCCGGGATGCCGCCGATCAGAAAGCCCGGCGCCAGGCCGGCGTCTTCCAGAATCCACGCCAGCATCGAGCTGGTGGTGGTCTTGCCGTGCGTGCCGGCCACCGCCAGCACCCAGCGCTCGTGCAGCACGTTTTCGGCCAACCATTGCGGGCCGGAGATATACGGCAGGCCGCGGTTGAGGATTTCCTCCATCAGCGGCTTGCCGCGGGTGACCACATTGCCGATCACGTAGACGTCGGGGTTCAGTTCGACCTGCTCGGCGCCGAAGCCCTGGGTCAGTTCGATGCCCATCGCCTCGAGCTGGGTGCTCATCGGCGGGTAGACGTTGGCGTCGCAACCGGTGACGCGGTGGCCGGCCTGCTTGGCGATGGCGGCGAGGCCGCCCATGAAGGTGCCGCAGATGCCGAGAATATGGATGTGCATGACGGATCGAATACGTGAAAACGGCAAAGGAGTAAGGATACCGCAAAGCGGCGGCATGGCGGGCAGCGCAGCCCGCCTCGGGATGCGCCGCCACGGCCCCATCACCGGTGCCCAGCGCAATCCCTGTCGAAGACCTTTGCCACCAGCCGTACCCGCCGAGTGGCGGTTCTAACCGGCCGGCACCATGCAACGCTGCAGCGACTACTCCGGCGGCTTCGCCCGCGAGTGAGGCGCTACAGCCCGGTCGTCAGCTAGGCGCCATGAAAAACGCCCGCCAAAGGGCGGGCGTTTCGGCCAACGTTGCATCGGGTCAGGTGCGGAAGAACAGCAGCGTCAACAACGCGAACAGCGGCAGCAGGAACACGCAGGACCAGGCGAGATAGCCGAAGAAGCTCGGCATCGCCACGCCGCGCTGCTCGGCGATCGCCTTGACCATGAAGTTCGGCGCATTGCCGATATAAGTCATCGCGCCCATGAACACCGCGCCCATCGAGATTGCCAGCAGCGTCTGCGGCAACTGGGTCATCAGCGTGGTGGCGTCGCCCGCCGCCAGGTTGAAGAACACCAGGTAGGTCGGCGCATTGTCGAGGAAGCTCGACAGGATGCCGGTCATCCAGAAGTACATCGCGTTGACCGGCATGCCGTCCTCGCCCGACACCATGCCGACCAGGGCAGCCAGGTGGCCATCGCTGCCGGCGCGCAGGATCGCGATCACCGGGGCGATGGTGATGAAGATGCCGGCGAACAGCTTGCCCACCTCCAGGATCGGGGCCCAGTTGAACTCGTTGCCGGCGCGCACCTGCTTCGGCGTCAGCGCCAGCGAGGCGAAGGCCAGCACCAGCAGCAGCAGGTCGCGCACCAGGTTCTGCAGCTCCCAGTGGGTGCCGACGATGTCGAAACTGACACCCGGCTTCCAGAAGCCCGACAGCAGCACCGCGCCGATCACGCCGGCCAGCAACAGGAAGTTGAAGGTGCCGTACAGCTTGATTGGCGTGTCCTTGCTCGGGTCACGCGGTTCGACGCCTTCCTTCTTGAAGTAGTAGCTGTCGACTACGAAGAAGATCGCCAACAGTGCCAGCGACAGCAGCAGCACCGGCAGCGCCATGTGCTGCATCGTCCAGAAGAAATCGACCCCCTTCAAAAAGCCCAGGAACAGCGGCGGGTCGCCCAGCGGCGTCAGCCCGCCGCCGACGTTGGCGACCAGGAAGATGAAGAACACCACTACGTGCACATTGTGCTTGCGGTTGTCGTTGGCCTTCAGCAGCGGCCGGATCAGCAGCATCGCCGCGCCGGTGGTGCCCATGATCGATGCCAGAAAGGCGCCGATCGCCAGGATGCCGGTGTTGAGCTTGGCCGAACCGTGCAGATTGCCCCATACCAGGATGCCTCCCGACACGGTGTAGAGCGAGAACAGCAGCACGATGAAGGGGATGTATTCGGTCACCAGCGCGTGCACCAGCAGCGCCAGCGTGGTGTGGGCGCCGAAACCGGCGGCAAACGGCACCAGGAACAGTACGGTCCACACCGCGGTGATCTTGCCGAAATGGTGGTGCCAGAAGCCCGGCGCGAAGATGGGAAAGAGCGCGATCGACAGCAGGATGCCGGCGAACGGGATCGCCCAGGCGAGGCTCAGCGTCGCGCCGTCCAGATCGGCCGCCTGGGCAAGCCCGGGCGCCAACAGCAGCAGCGGCAAGAGGGTCCTCAGGATGGGGTTCATTGTTTCTCCTGTCTTTTGGAACACGTGTCGGGTCAACTGCAACGCCCACGCCGCGTTAGGCGTTTCGTCACAGTGACACGGCACGGGGTTCCAACGGGCATAGCCCGATTGCAAAAAGGGACGGACAGTCCGCCCCAAAGCCGGCTCGGCGACGACGCTATGTCGCCGACCGCAACACCGGGCCAGCCGGTGCAGAGAAACCGATGGTCGACCTTAGCACGTCCCTCTTGAGGGGACTGGGTGTTTCGCCAGGCCATCGGGGGCTACCCGGCCAAAGCGTGCCGCCCCCGCGACCGCTTCGACCATTCGATGGATAGCGCTTAGACCTGTTCCCGATCTCGCAAGCGAAGGATCAATGAGGCGAGAAAGCGCAATGCACTCATCGAGTAGACATGCATGTTGAGCGTCATTTCAACGCAGCATCGCTCGAGCGCAGCAGATCGCGAACGGACTCTTAGCGGCTGCCCTTCTGGATGAACTCGATCTTGTAGCCATCCGGGTCCTCGATGAAGGCGATCACCGTGGTGCCGTGCTTCATCGGACCGGCCTCGCGCACCACCTTGCCGCCCTTGGCGCGGGCCGCGTCACAGGCTGCCGCCGCATCGTCGACCTCGACCGCAATGTGGCCATAGGCATTGCCCAGCTCGTACGACTCGGTATCCCAGTTGTGGGTCAGCTCCAGCACCGCGGTGTCCTTCTCGTCGCCGTAGCCGACGAACACCAGGGTGAAACGGCCTTCCGGGTAGTCGGTGCGGCGCAGCAGCTTCATGCCGAGCACTTCCTGGTAGAACGCCAGCGAACGATCGAGGTTGCCGACGCGCAGCATGGTGTGTAACAGACGCATGGGAATGCTCCTTAAGTCTTGCCGCC
This sequence comes from Neisseriaceae bacterium JH1-16, assembly GCA_025989215.1. Taxonomy (GTDB): domain Bacteria; phylum Pseudomonadota; class Gammaproteobacteria; order Burkholderiales; family Chromobacteriaceae; genus Crenobacter_A. The sequence goes on from JAPDNP010000007.1 coordinate 133,491, forward strand.
TACCGTCGCCCGCCAGCGGACGGCGGCAGCGGGCTCAGCCGATTGCGAACAGCTCGGCCGAATGCTGTTTGAGCCAGTCGCGCCGGGCCTGCCAGTCCGGGCAGTGCCGGCCGACCAGCGCCCAGAACGCTGCGGAATGATTCATGTGTTGAAGATGCGCCAGCTCGTGCACGATCACATAATCGCTGATCGCCACCGGCGCCTGCACCAGCCGCCAGTTGAGCCGCACCACGCCGGCGCTGGTGCAACTTCCCCAGCGGCCGCGCGCATTGGCGAGCTTCACCTCGCTCGGGATCAGTTGGGTGTGGCGTGCCAGCGCCGCGGTGCGCGCCGGCAGGTAGAGCGCCGCCTCGCGCGCCAGCCATTGCGCCAGCAAGCTACGCTGCTCGGCCGGCTCGCCGGCGCCGGCGACCCATAGCGTGTCGCCGTCGCGGCGCACGCTGCGCCGCCGCCCCTCGGCCGGCTCGGGGTGCAAGGGCTGGCCGAACAGGCTAACGCTTGCCGGCAGCGCGACGCTCGCAACCGGGGCCGCCCGCCAATGATGGGCAATCCAGTCGCGGCGTAGTTCCAGGATGCGCTGCAATTCGGCCAGCGGCACGCCAGGCGGCGCAGCCAGCTTCACCTCGCCGCCGGAAATGCGCAGCGAGATGCGCGTGCGCGCCTTGCGCGACACGCTGACCGGCACCCTGCCCTCAGGCAGAGTGAGATGCAGTACGTCGGGCACGCTCGTCCGGATTCGCAAACGGGCCGACGCCGCCGATCTCGCGCTGGCGCGCCTCGATCCACTCCTCGGCCTCCCGCATCATCGCCTCGGGACCACGCTCGCCCGCGTAGATCGGCTTGCCGATCACCACGGTGATCTCGCCCGGCTGCTTGATGAAGGCGTTGCGCGGCCAGAATTCGCCGGCGTTGTGCGCCACCGGCACCAGCGGGATCTCCAGCGTCTTGGCCATACGTGCCGCACCGAGCTTGTACTTGCCGCGCGAGCCCGGCTTGATGCGGGTGCCTTCCGGGAACACGGTGATCCAGAAGCCGTGGCGCAGCCGCTCGCGCCCCTGCTGAAGCAGCCGGTTATTGGCGGTCGCCCGGTCTGAACGATTGATGGCAATCGGGTTCATCAGCGCCAGCCCCCAGCCGAAGAACGGAATCCACAGCAGCTCGCGCTTGGCGACGTAGATCTGCGCGGGGAAAATCTTCTGCAGCGCCAGCGTCTCCCAGCCGGATTGGTGTTTGGAGCAGATGATGCCCGGCTTGTCGCCGATGTTCTCGGCACCGATCACCCGGTATTTCAGGCCGACCACATGCACCAGCGTCCAGGTCAGCAGGCGGGCCCAGCTCTGGCCGACTACGTGACGGGTACGGCGCGGCAGCGGCGCGGCGATAAACAAGGCAAGGAAGAACAGCGGGGTGATGATGACCAGCACCAGCCAGTAAATCAGGTTGCGAAGCAAAATAGACATAGTTACGACATTCGGCCGACCTTGCGGTCGACCGACAACTCCCCGCTAATCGTCAATCGGTGGTGCCGTCGATCAGGTAATCGGCAGCGTCGAAAAGGTCGTCGAATACCAGCGTACCGTCGGGCAGGCCGCCGGCAGCCAGGGTCTTCTGCCCCTTGCCGGTCTTCACCAGCAGCGGCATGCCGCCGACCGCGGCGATCGCCTGCAGATCGCGCAGGCTGTCGCCGATCATCGGCAGGCCGTCGGTGTCGGCGTTGAAGCGCTGGGCGATCTCCAGAATCATGCCCGGCTTGGGCTTGCGGCACTCGCAGTGGTCGTTGGCGGTATGCGGACAGAACAGCACCGCATCGATGCGCCCACCGGCCTGGCCGACCAGCCGATGCATCTTCTCGTGCATCGCGTTGAGCGCCTGCACCGTGTAGAGCTTGCGGCCCAGCCCCGACTGGTTGGTCGCCACCACCACGCGCCAGCCGGCCTGGGTGAAGTTGGCGATCGCCTCCAGGCTCTTGTCGATCGGCACCCATTCGGCCGGGCTCTTCACAAAATCGTCGCGGTCGTGATTGATCACGCCATCGCGGTCCAGAATCACCAGTTTCACAGCATCCCCCAAGAGACACGAAAGGCGCACGCCCCCTAAGCGGGGTCGTGCGCCTGCCTGCGATAGCCTTACTCGGCCAGCAAGGAAATGTCGGCCACGCGGTTGAACAGCGCCGACAGGCGAGCCAACAGCGCGATCCGGTTGGCGCGTACCGTAGCGTCGTCGGCCATCACCATCACGCCGTCGAAGAACGCGTCGACCGGTGCCTTCAGGCCGGCCAGCAGCGACAGCGCGGCGGTGAAGTCGTGGTCGGCGGATTTCGCCTCGACCTGCGGCGCCAGCGCTTCGACCGCTTCGTAGAGCGCCTTTTCGGCGTCCTCGGCGAACAGGGCCGGGTTGACCGCGCCGACTTCGCCCTCGGCCTTCTTCAGGATGTTCTTCACCCGCTTATTGGCGGCGGCCAGCGTGGCAGCTTCCGGCAGGCGCTTGAACTCGGCCACTGCGGCCAGCACGGCGCGCACCTCGTCGAGACGGTCCGGCGACTGCGCCAGCACCGCATCGATCTCGTCGCTCTGGAACTCGCCGGCCAAGTAGTTCTTCAGGCGGTCGAGCATGAAGCCGTACACCTCGTCGACCACGTTGGCCGACAGCTTGCCGGCCGGGAACACGCCCGCCACCAGCGTCAGCAGCGCCTTCAGTTCCAGCGGGGTTTCCAGCACCATGCGCAGCACGCCGAGCGCGGCGCGGCGCAGCGCGAACGGGTCCTTGTCGCCGGTCGGGATCAGGCCGATGCCCCAGATACCGACCAGCGTTTCCAGCTTGTCGGCCAGTGCCACCGCGGTGGCGATCGGGCCGACCGGCAGCGTGTCGCCGGCGAAGCGCGGATGGTAGTGGCCCTCGATCGCGGCCGCCACTTCCGGATGCTCGCCGTCGTGCAGCGCGTAGTACATGCCCATCACGCCCTGCAGCTCCGGGAACTCGCCGACCATGTCGGTGACGAGGTCAGCCTTGGCCAGATACGCGGCGCATTCGGCCAGCGCCTGATCGGCGCCCATCTGCGCGGCGATGCCGCCGGCAATCGCCTGCAGACGCTGCACGCGCTCCAGCACGGTGCCGATCTTGTTGTGGTAAACCACGTTGGTCAGGCGGGCCAGACGGGTGTCGAGACGCTGCTTCTGGTCCTGCTCGAAGAAGAACTTGGCATCCGACAGGCGCGCGCGCAATACGCGCTCGTTGCCGTGAACGATGTTGGACGAGTCGCTCGCCTCCAGGTTGGACACCAGCAGGAAGCGGTTCATCAGCTTGCCCTGGGCGTCCAGCAGCGGGAAGTACTTCTGGTTCTGCTGCATGGTCAGGATCAGGCATTCCTGCGGCACGCGCAGGAATTCGGCCTCGAAGCCGGCCTCCAGCACCACCGGCCATTCGACCAGGCCAGTGACTTCGTCGACCAGCGCATCGCCCGCGGCGATGGTCGCCCCAAGCTCAGCGGCGTGCTTGTCGAGGCGATGGCGGATCAGGCTGCGACGGGTGTCGAAGCTGGCGACCACCTTGCCCTGCTCGTACAGCTCGGTCGGGTAGTGGTCGGCGTGGCTGATCGCCACCTCGCCTTGTGACAGGAAGCGGTGGCCGCGGGTGGTGTTGCCGCTCTTCAGACCCAGCAGCTCACCGGCAATCACCTCGTTGCCGTGCAGCATGATCAGGCCGTGCACCGGGCGCACGAACTGGTAATCGAGATCGGCCCAACGCATCAGCTTGGGGGCCGGCAGCTTCTTCAGCGCGGTACCGACGATGTCGGACAGCACGGCGGCCAGCGGTTCGCCGGTCTTGGTCGACTCGTAGGCGTATACGTCCTGCTTGCCGTCGTTGGACACGGTCAGTTGCTCGACGCTGACGCCGCAGGAGCGGGCGAAGCCTTCCAGTGCCTTGGTCGGCACGCCGTCCTTCATGCCGGCGGCAAGCGACGGGCCCTTCTTGACGATGTGCTGGTCCGGCTGCAGCGCTTGCACGCCGGCGATCTGCACCGCCAGGCGGCGCGGCGAGGCGAACACGTGCACAGCGGCATCGGCGGCGGCGAACTGCAGCTTTTTCAGCTCGTCGCTAATCGTGTCGGCGAAACTGGCCGCCAGCTTCGGCAGCGCCTTCGGCGGCAGTTCCTCGGTCAAAAGTTCAATCAGCAGGGTTGCGTTCATGGTGTCTATTCTGTTCGGTCGCACGAATGCGCCGCCGGTTCAAGAGAACGGCGGCGCGGCTCGGGTCAGTCGCGTTTGAGCATCGGGAAGCCCAGGGCTTCGCGCGAGTCGTAATAGGCCTGCGCCACGCCGCGCGCCAGGTTGCGGATGCGGCCGATATAGGCGGCGCGCTCGGTCACCGAGATCGAACCGCGCGCATCGAGCAGGTTGAAGGTGTGGCCGGCCTTGAGGATCATCTCGTAGCCCGGCAGCGGCAGGCCGGCTTCCAGCAGGCGCTTGGCCTCCGCCTCGTAGTCGTTGAACTGGCGGAACAGCAGTTCGACATTGCTGTGTTCGAAGGCGTACTTCGACTGTTCCACTTCGTTCTGGAAGAACACATTGCCGTAGGTAACCGGCGTGCCGTCCGGCAGGTAGGTCCACACCAGCTCGTAGACGTTCTCGATGTTCTGCAGATACATAGCCAGGCGCTCGAGACCGTAGGTGATCTCGCCGAGCACCGGCTTGCAGTCGAGGCCGCCGACCTGCTGGAAGTAGGTGAACTGAGTCACTTCCATGCCGTTCAGCCACACTTCCCAGCCCAGGCCCCAGGCACCCAGCGTCGGGTTTTCCCAGTCGTCCTCGACGAAGCGGATGTCGTGCAGGGTCGGATCGAGGCCCAGTTCCTTCAGCGAACCGAGGTACAGGTCCTGGATGTTCGGCGGCGACGGCTTCAATACCACCTGGAACTGGTGGTGCTGGAACAGGCGGTTCGGGTTTTCACCGTAGCGGCCATCCTTCGGGCGGCGCGACGGCTGCACATAGGCAGCGTTCCACGGCTCCGGGCCGAGGGCGCGCAGGAAGGTGGCGGTATGCGAGGTGCCGGCGCCGACTTCGGTATCGTAGGGCTGCAACAGGGCGCAGCCCTGACGATTCCAATAGTTCTGCAGCGTGAGGATGATTTCCTGGAAAGTCAGCATGTCACGTGAATGGGTAATGGACAAAATTGGGTCGATTTTACTTGCCTTTACCGACGCGGGAAAGCAAGCATCGCGCCGGGCCCCCGGCGCATCGTCTCAGCGTAGCTGCAGATATGCCTTGCAGCTATGTTGGCCGAACGGCGGGGCTCAGACCGGCAGCGGTCGCAACTCGCCACACAACCGTCGCGCCAGCGCCTGGCCCTTGGCGACGCAGTCGGGCACCGACAGCCCGCCCAGCCAGTTGGCGCAGACCGGCAGGCCGGCGGCTTCAAGCGTCGGGGCGAGCTTGGCGGCGGCCAACAGCGCCGCGTCGTAGTGCGGCAGCGCTTGCGGCCAGTCGTGCCAGTAGACGGCCTTCGGCCGACCGGTGACGCGGTACAGCCGATCGATCTCGGCCAGCAAGCGCGCTTCGCGCTCGGGTGGTGGCAAGGCCATCACCGCGGTATCGCGCCCGCCGCCCAGATAGGCGGTCAGCAGCACTTCGCCGGCCGGCACCCGCGACGGAAACAGGCTGCTCGACCACAGCACGCCGGAGGCGACATGCGCCTCGACACCGGGGTGCAGCGCGCCGAAACCGTCGAGTTTGCGGCCGAGCTGCGCCGCGTCGAACACCAGCTGCGCCACCGCCATCGGCGGGTAGGCGATCGCGGCGAGGCTCTGGCTCCAGGCCGGCTCGAGCGGCGCCAGCAGGTCGGCCAAGGCATAGGCCGGCAGCGCCAGCACCACCCGGCGCGCGGCGATCTCGCCGCGCGCCGTCGTCAACCGCCAGCCGCCACCATCGCGGGCGAGCGACTCGGCCGGGCAGTCGAGCCGCACGTCCAGCCCTTCGGCCAAGGTTTGCGGCAACTGCGCCAGGCCGCCTTCCAGCGTACAGGTGTGCTTGCGCGAGAAGCGCCCGCGCAGCGCCAGACGCATCGCCCCGAAAGTCAGCGAACCGGCGCGCCGCTCCGCTTCGGCCAACGTCGGCATCACCGCGTCGATCATCAGCCGCTCTGCGTCGCCGGCGTAGATGCCGGCCATCATCGGGTCGATCACATAGTCGGTGAATTCGATGCCGAGCCGGCGGCGAAAGAACGCCGCGACGGTTTCCGGCGTGGCCGGCGCGGGCGAGCGGCGTAAGGCCTCGCCGAGCAACCGCCACTTGGTGGCGGCACTGAAGAAGTCGCTGTTGAGCAGCGCCAGCGGTCCATCGGGCAGCGCACGGTAGTCGCCGTTCTTCAGCAGATAGCGCCGGTTCAACAGCGGGCTGGCCGCCCTGAGCTTGGGCGTCAGCCGCAAGCGCGCCAGCGTATCGAGCAGGTTCTGGTCGGCATACAGCGTGTTCGGTCCGGCCTCGAACACCCGGCCGGCCTCATCGGTCTGCGAGCGCAGCTTGCCGCCGATGCAGGCATCGGCCTCGAGCACGACGACGCGCAGACCGGCGTCGTGCAGCACCCGGGCACAGGACAGGCCGGAGATGCCGGCACCCAGTACCAGCACGTCACAACAGGAAACGGAGGAAGTCATCATCCGAGCTTGGCCGAAAACAGGGGAAGACGCGTTGAGGCCCATCAAGCATGCCAATGCTTTCACCCTAGCCCAGCCGGCACGCAAATGTCTTGGCACCTAGCCGCATTTGCAGCCACATAAGGATCACGCCTGGCCCCGTCAGCGGGGCGCACTCGCAACCCGCCCGTCGGACGCCCCCTTCCGCCGCCCAGCCTGGCCCTCTACGAAGAGAATGCTCCCCAACGAAAACGGGCCGGCTCCCTGAGGAACCGGCCCGTTCGGCCAAGCTTTAGCGGGTCACGCTCACCCGTGTCAGGCAGCCTGCCAGTCGAGAATCACCTTGCCCGACTGCCCCGACAGCATCGCGGCGAAGCCAGCCTCGAAGTCGTCGACCTTGTAGTGGTGGGTGATGATCGGGCTGATATCCAGGCCCGACTGCAGCAGCGCCACCATCTTGTACCAGGTCTCGAACATCTCGCGGCCGTAGATGCCCTTGATCTCCAGGCCCTTGAAGATCACCTGGTTCCAGTCGATCGCGGTGTCGGCCGGCGGGATGCCGAGCAAGGCCACCTTGCCGCCGTGGTTCATCACGTCGAGCATCTGGCGGAACGCCTGCGGGTTGCCGGACATCTCCAGACCGACGTCGAAGCCCTCGTGCATGTTCAGCTCGGCCATCACCGTCTTCAGGTCTTCCTTCGCGACGTTGACCGCGCGGGTCGCGCCCATCTGTTCGGCCAGGCCCAGACGGTAGTCGTTCACATCGGTGATCACCACGTGGCGTGCGCCGACGTGGCGGGCGATCGCCACCGCCATGATGCCGATCGGGCCGGCACCGGTGATCAGCACGTCCTCGCCGACAAGGTTGAAGCTCAAGGCGGTGTGCACCGCATTACCGAACGGGTCGAAGATCGACGCCATGTCGTCGGAGATGTCATCCGGAATCGGGAAGGCGTTGAACGCCGGGATCACCAGGTATTCGGCGAAGGCGCCCGGGCGGTTCACGCCGACGCCGACGGTGTTGCGGCACAGGTGGCGACGACCGGCGCGGCAGTTGCGGCAGTGGCCACAGGTGATGTGCCCTTCGCCGGACACGCGCTGGCCGAGGGTGAAGCCCTGCACTTCCGAGCCGATGCCGGCGACCACGCCGACATACTCGTGGCCGACATGCATCGGCACCGGGATGGTCTTCTGCGCCCAGTCGTCCCAGTTCCAGATGTGGATGTCGGTGCCGCAGATCGCGGTCTTGGTGATCTTGATCAACAGGTCGTTGTGGCCGATTTCCGGCACGGCCACGTCGGTCATCGTCAGACCTTTTGCCCGCTCGAGTTTTGCCAGTACTTTCATGAAGCTGCCTCTACTTGTCTTTGCAGGTTGGCCGAAGGATCACCCCGGCCCACCTTGAATTTCGACTTCATAACAATCCGTTCTCAAAGCGTAGCGAGCGGGCGTCAGCGAGGGGCGGACAGCGCGCAGGAACCGGAATGTACTGAAGTACATGAGGATTCCGAGCACTGCCCAACCCGAGATCACGACTGCGCAGTAGCTTTGGGGACGGATATCTCAGGCCGGGATCACGCCCAACTTCTGCCCCACCTTGATAAACGCCGCCACCGCCTGCTGCACCTGCTCGGTGCTGTGACCGGCCGACATCTGGGTACGAATGCGGGCCTTGCCCTTCGGCACCACCGGGTAGGAGAAGCCGATCACGTACACGCCCTCCTTCAGCAGCTCGGCGGCCATGTCGCCGGCCAGACGCGCGTCGCCCAGCATCACCGGGATGATCGGGTGTTCGCCCGGCACCAGCTCGAAGCCGGCTTCGGCCATCTCGTTGCGGAACAGCTCGGCATTGGTCTTGAGCTGGGCGCGCAGGCGGCGGCCCTCGTCGGAGGCGAGGATCTCCAGCACCTTCAGGCTGGCCGCGGTCAGCGCCGGGGCCAGGCTGTTGGAGAACAGGTAGGGGCGCGAGCGCTGGCGCAGCAGGTCGATGATCGGCTTGTGCGCGGCCACGTAGCCGCCCGATGCGCCACCGAGCGCCTTGCCCAGCGTGCCGGTGTAGATGTCGACCCGGTCGGACACGCCGCAGTATTCCGGGGTGCCGGCACCGGTGTCGCCGATGAAGCCGACCGCGTGCGAGTCGTCGACCATCACCAGCGCGTCATGGCGCTCGGCCAGGTCGCAGATGCCCTTCAGGTTGGCGATGATGCCGTCCATCGAGAACACGCCGTCGGTGACGATCAGTTTGAAGCGCGCGCCGGCCTCATCGGCCGCCTTGAGCTGCGCCTCCAGGTCGGCCATGTCATTGTTCTTGTAGCGGTAGCGTTGCGCCTTGCACAGACGCACGCCGTCGATGATCGACGCGTGGTTCAGCTCGTCCGAGATCACCGCGTCCGCTTCGGTCAGCAGCGTTTCGAACACGCCGCCGTTGGCGTCGAAGCAGCTCGAATACAGGATGGTGTCGTCGGTGCCGAGAAAGCGCGAGATCGCCGCCTCCAGCTCCTTGTGCACGCTCTGGGTGCCGCAGATGAAGCGTACCGACGCGCAGCCGTAGCCGTAATCGTCGAGGCCCTGCTTGGCGGCGGCGACCAGCCGCGCGTCGTCGGCCAGGCCCAGATAGTTGTTGGCGCAAAAGTTCAGCACTGCCGAACCGTCGGCCAGCCGGATGCCGGCGCGCTGCGGGGTGGCGATGATGCGCTCCGGCTTTTCGAAGCCGTCGGCGCGGATCTGGTTCAGCGTGGCCTCGAGGTGGGCCAGATAGGTGTGGTTCATGAAGGACTCTGTACGTGTCGGTTACACAAGCGAGCGCACCGCCGCCGGGGTGGCCGGCGACGGCGTTCAGAAACGGGGGCATGGGATGACGCACTCGGCGCACCACAGGGGTTGGCCGAAAGGACGCGCTCCGCTGCCCTGTCTGCGTCGATTGTAGCCAAAGCCGCCGGTTTTGACCGAATCGTCGTGAAGCGCGGCAAGAAAAACCCCGCCGGCATGTGCGGGCGGGGTGATTTGGCTACAACGGCGACAGTCCTGCGCCGCTAACAAAGTCCAGCGTAGCGGTTCTGGCTAGGCGCCCTGCCGCAGGCAGTACACGCAGTACGGCAAGGCAGGGCAACAACGCCAGGGGGGCTTTGTTAACGGTGCAGCGCGCGCGCCGCGTCCAGCGCGAAGTAGGTCAGGATGCCGTCGGCACCGGCACGCTTGAACGCCACCAGCGACTCCATCATGCAGGCCTCTTCGTTCAGCCAGCCGTTGGCAAACGCCGCCTTCAGCATCGCGTACTCGCCCGATACCTGGTAGGCGAAGGTCGGTACCTTGAACTCGTCCTTCACGCGACGGATCACGTCCAGATACGGCATGCCCGGCTTCACCATCACCATGTCGGCGCCTTCGGCCAGATCCAGCGCGATTTCCTGCAGCGCTTCGTCGCTATTGGCCGGGTCCATCTGGTAGGTGAACTTGTCGGCCTTGCCCAAGTTGGCCGAAGAGCCGACCGCGTCGCGGAACGGGCCGTAGAACGCCGACGCGTATTTCGCCGAGTAGGCCATGATGCGGGTATGAATCAGCCCGGCCTCTTCCAGCGATTCGCGGATCGCGCCGATGCGGCCGTCCATCATGTCGGACGGCGCCACCACTTCAGCACCGGCCTCGGCATGACACAGCGCCTGGCGCACCAGCACATCGACGGTCTCGTCGTTCATCACGTAGCCGGATGCGTCCAAGAGGCCATCCTGGCCGTGCACGGTGTACGGGTCGAGCGCGATATCGGTCATGATGCCCAGCTGCGGGAAACGTGTCTTCAGTTCACGAATCACGCGCGGCACCAGTCCATCCGGGTTGTACGCCTCTTCGGCCAACTCGGTCTTGCCCGATTCGATCACCGGGAACAGCGCGATCATCGGGATGCCCAGCTTGACCATCTCCTCGGCGGTGAACAGCAACTTGTCCAGGCTCTGGCGCGACACGCCCGGCATCGACGGCACCGCCTGCTCGCGGTTGGCACCATCGAGCACGAACACCGGATAGATCAGGTCGTTGGTGGTCAGCACGTTCTCGCGCATCAGTCGACGCGAAAACTCGTCACGACGCATGCGGCGCATCCGGGTGGCCGAAGCGTAGCGGTTGGCAAAAATCATGATCACTCCCGTTATTAAATCGGTGCTAATACAGACCAATGTCCTGACGTGCGGTTCACTCGACGGCAGGCAAAATGTGCAAATGGCTTAGAACCTGTTCACGATCTCGCGAACCAAGGGCCTGACAAGGCGAAATGACGCGAAAAAGCGGAGTGGACTTGTCGGACCAATCCGCATATTGAGTGGCATTTCAACGCAGGATCACCCAAGACCTTGAAGATCAAATGCAGCAGATCGTGAACTGGTTCTTAGGGCTGGCGCGGCGGCGTGTCCTTGTACGGTGCCACCTCGTCCTCGGGCGGATCGTCGTCGAAACGCCGGTAGGTGCCGGGGGCAACGCCGGGCGGCAGTTGCATCGGCGGCTCGCGCTTGGCCAGCCGCGCCAGCGTGCCGACCACGGTAGCGATCGGCGCGAGGATGATCACGACCCAGAACCAGATCGAGTGCAGCATGGCGGAGGTCTTTCGCAGGAAAAGCGGCAGTCTACTCCTCGCCCCCGCCCCACGGCAAAACCGCCGCCGGCCGGGCCGCGACCTAAGCGGTCTCGACCGGCTGGGCTGCCTGGCTGTTCAGCAAGGCGAAGCAGGCATCGATCACCGGCTGCGGCGCGATATGGGCGATCTGCCAGTCGTCGACCGAGTCCGAGGTGATCACCCGGTGCGGCACCTGCCACGGATACCAGTGCAGGTACTTGCCTTCCAGGTGCTCGAACAGACCAACCACCGGCACCCCGACGCCGGCCGCCACATGCAGGCCGCCGCCATCGCAGCAGACCGCCAGGTCCACGCAAGCGAGTGCTGCCATCAGCGCGCCCAGCTCGCTGGTCGGGTACGGAATGACGGCATCGGCCGGCAGGGCCGCGATGATCTCGGCCGCCTTCTCGTCGTCGCCCGGATGCCGGGGATTGTCCTTCGCCCCCGGTGACCACAGCAGCAGTACCCGATGGCCCTGTGCACGCAACTGCTCGATCAACTGGATATAGTGCGCCACCGGCCAGACCCGGGTCGCCTCGCGCGCGCTGATATGCACCGCGACCAGACGCCCCGGGCCGGCCCCGATCCGGGCCCGCGCCTGCGCCAGCGCTTCGGCCGGCACCGTCAGCGACAATGGTCCCGGCGGCAGCGTGATGCCCAAGGGTTCGAGCAGCCGGTGCACGTCTTCGACCTGGTGACGGATCGGATCGGCAGCACGCCGGACCACCGGCAGGTCGATGACCGCATCATGAGGCTGTCCGTCCAGCACGAAGCCGACGATATGCTTCGGCCGCACCGCCTTGGCCAGCTTCAGCGCATGCGACGACGGCGCCGTGCCGGCGATGATCGCGTAGTCGTACTGCAGGCGGCGCAGCGCCCAGTACATCCTGAGCCGACCAAGCAGGATGGCGGACAGGCTCTGCCCCGGCAGGCGGTGCTTGGTCTTGGTGTAGACGTGCACCTGGTCCAGCGAACGCTGCCCCTCGATCACCCCGGCGTTGTAGCTGTTGACCAGCGCGTCGATGCGCGCCGTCGGCCATGCCGCCCGCAGCGCATCGAGCAGCGGCGTGGTGCAGACCAGATCGCCGATATTGTCGCGGCGGATCACCAAAATCTTCTTCTGACTCGTCATCAAGACGCCTCTTCCTCGCAATGCTAGTGCCCGGACCCAGGGCTGGTCGTCTCATGCACCAGTCCACCAATAGCGGTCACTCCGAAACGGCCGATTCTGCCACGACCGCCCCGCCACGACCGAGAAAATTCAGATCGGATAGTGTATTCCGTCGATGGCGGAACAGCGATAACAAGCTGAATTGGCGCAGGTTACCTGCCTACAGACGATCGCGTCGACTAGCCCCGACGTCCGATCACCCATAAAAAAAACCGCCGGCAATTCTCATCACCGGCGGTTTCGCTATTAGCTACATGACGACTCAGTCGAAGAATTCGCGCAGCTTGTCCACGAACGATTTCGCGCGCGGATTGTGGGTGGCCTTGTCGCCCTCGCCCACCTGCTCGAACTCACGCAGCAGTTCCTTCTGGCGCTCGGTCAGCTTCACCGGGGTTTCCACCACCACATGGCACATCAGGTCGCCGTAGTCGCTGCCGCGCACCGCCTTCACTCCCTTGCCGCGCAGGCGGAACACCTTGCCCGACTGGGTCTCGGCCGGGATCTTCATCTTGGCCATGCCGTCCAACGTCGGGATCTCGATCTCGCCGCCCAGCGCCGCGGTGGCGAAGGTGATCGGCATCTCGCAGTGCAGGTCCATGCCGTCGCGCTGGAACACCGCGTGCTGCTTGATGTGGGTGACCACGTACAGGTCGCCGGCCGGGCCGCCATTGGTACCCGGCTCGCCCTCGCCCGCCAGGCGGATGCGATCGCCCTCGTCGACACCGGCCGGGATCTTCACGTTCAGCGTCTTGTGGGTCTTCAGCTGACCGGCGCCGTGGCACTTGGTGCACGGATCGGTGATCTGCTTGCCGCTGCCATGGCAGGTCGGGCAGGTCTGCTGCACCGAGAAGAAGCCCTGCGACACGCGCACCTGGCCGTGGCCGCCGCAAGTGGTACAAGTCTTGGGCTGAGTGCCCGGCTTGGCGCCACTGCCGTGGCAGACATCGCAGTTCTCGTGAGTCGGGATACGGATCTGGCGCTCGCAGCCCTTGGCCGCCTCTTCGAGCGAAATCTCCATGTTGTAGCGCAAATCGGCGCCGCGGTAGACGTTGGAACGCCCGCCACCGCCGCCGGCACGACCACCGAAGATGTCGCCGAAGATATCGCCGAAGGCGTCGGCAAAGTCGCCGAAGCCGCCCTGGCCGCCGCGGAAGCCACCGCCCGCACCCATGTTCGGGTCGACGCCGGCGTGGCCGAACTGATCGTAGGCGGCGCGCTTGTCCGACTCGGACAGCATCTCGTACGCCTCTTTCACTTCCTTGAACTTGTCCTCGGCTTCCTTGCTGTCCGGATTGCGGTCCGGGTGATACTTCATCGCCAGCTTGCGGTACGCCTTCTTGATGTCGTCGTCCGACGCATCGCGGTTGACGCCGAGCACGTCGTAATAGTCACGTTTGGACATGGTGTCTTAACCTTGGTGGCCCACTGCGAAGGTCGGCCGAAAACAGGAATTCCGAAACAGCAAAGGCACAGAGGCCTGCGGGGTTGCCCCCGCCCGCCCCTGTGCCCTCAGGACAACAACGCTTACTTCTTGTCCTTCACTTCTTCGAACTCAGCGTCGACCACGTTGCCGTCGTCCTTCTTGGCATCGGCCGCAGCGGCTTCGCCTTCCGGTTGCTGCTGGGCGTACATCTGCTCAGCCAGCTTGTGCGACGCTTCCATCAGTGCCTGCACCTTAGCTTCGATCGCTTCCTTGTCGTCGGTCTTGACCACTTCCTCGGCATCTTTCAGCGCGGCTTCGATCTTGGCCTTTTCTTCGGCATCGATCTTGTCGCCGTACTCGGTCAGCGATTTCTTCACCGAGTGGATCAGACCTTCGGCCTGGTTCTTGGCTTGCACCAGTTCGGCCAGCTTCTTGTCTTCTTCCGCGTTCAGCTCGGCGTCCTGCACCATGCGCTCGATCTCGGCTTCCGACAGACCCGACGAGGCCTGGATGGTGATGTTGGCCTGCTTGCCGGTGCCCTTGTCCTTCGCCGATACGTGCAGGATGCCGTTGGCGTCGATGTCGAAGGTCACTTCGATCTGCGGCATGCCGCGCGGTGCCGGCGGGATGTCGGCCAGGTTGAACTGACCCAGCGACTTGTTGGCCGAAGCGCGCTCGCGCTCGCCCTGCAGCACGTGGATGGTCACCGCGTTCTGGTTGTCCTCGGCGGTCGAGAAGGTCTGTTGCGCCTTGGTCGGGATGGTGGTGTTCTTCTGGATCAGCTTGGTCAGGATGCCACCCATCGTCTCGATACCGAGCGACAGCGGGGTCACGTCCAAGAGCAGTACGTCGGTACGGTCACCGGCCAGCACCGAACCCTGGATCGCGGCGCCCACGGCCACGGCTTCGTCCGGGTTCACGTCGCGGCGCGCTTCCTTGCCGAAGAACTCCTTCACCTTCTCGATCACCATCGGCATACGGGTCTGACCGCCGACCAGGATCACGTCGTGAATGTCGTTGACCGACAGACCGGCGTCCTTCAGGGCCACGCGGCACGGCTCGATGGTGCGCTGAACCAGTTCGTCGACCAGCGACTCGAACTTGGCGCGGGTGATCTTCATCGCCAGGTGCTTCGGACCGGTCGCATCCATGGTGATGTACGGCAAGTTCACCTCGGTCTGGGTAGCCGACGACAGCTCGATCTTGGCTTTCTCGGCCGCTTCCTTCAGGCGTTGCAGCGCCATCACGTCGTTCTTCAGGTCCACGCCCTGTTCGCGCTTGAACTCGGTCACGATGTAATCAATGATGCGCTGGTCGAAGTCTTCGCCGCCCAGGAAGGTGTCGCCGTTGGTGGCCAGCACTTCGAACTGCTTGTCGCCGTCCACGTCGGCGATCTCGATGATCGAGATGTCGAAGGTACCGCCGCCCAAGTCGTACACGGCGATCTTGCTATCGCCCTTCTCGTGCTTGTCCATGCCGAACGCCAGAGCCGCAGCGGTCGGTTCGTTGATGATGCGCTTCACTTCCAGACCGGCGATGCGGCCGGCATCCTTGGTGGCCTGACGCTGGCTGTCGTTGAAGTAAGCCGGTACGGTGATCACCGCTTCGGTCACTTCTTCGCCCAGGTAGTCTTCGGCTGCCTTCTTCATCTTGCGCAGCACTTCCGCCGAAATTTGCGGCGGGGCCAGTTCCTGGTCGTTCACTTTCACCCAGGCGTCGCCATTCTTGGCCTTGGTGATTTCGAACGGCATCAGGTCGATGTCTTTTTGTACTTCCTTGTCTTCGAAGCGACGGCCGATCAGGCGCTTCACCGCGTACAGGGTGTGCTTCGGGTTGGTGACGGCCTGGCGTTTCGCCGGGGCGCCAACCAGTATCTCGCCGTCGTCCATGTAGGCGATGATCGACGGGGTGGTGCGCGCGCCTTCGGCGTTCTCGATCACCTTCGGCTGACCGTTCTCGATCACGGCCAGGCAGGAGTTGGTGGTGCCCAGGTCAATACCAATAATTTTGCCCATATTCTGTATTCCTTTTCCTTGTTTCTCGATCTTGTGCCGCTCTTACCGGGCGGCATCGTCTGTCATGTTTTGCTACATCGTGGCCAGTCGCCACGTTTTCAAGAGGGGACTCAGCCCTTGGCCTTGGCGACCACCACCATGGCCGGACGCAGCACGCGATCGGCCACGGTATAACCCTTCTGCATCACGCGGATCACCGTGTTCGGCTCGGCGTCCGACTCCTCGGCACTGATCGCCTGGTGCTTGTGCGGGTCGAGCTTTTCGCCCAACGGGTTCACTTCGCCGATATCGGCCTTGTCGAAGGCGGAAGCCAGCTGCTTCAGCGTCAGATCGACACCAAACTTCAACGCGTCGAACTGACCGCTCTGGTCGGCCAGCGCCATCTCCAGGCTGTCCTTCACCCCCAGCAATTCGCCGGCGAACTTGTTGATCGCAAACTTGCGCGCGTTCTGCACGTCTTCGGCAGCACGGCGACGCAGGTTGTCGGCGTCGGCACGGGCGCGCAGGAAATTGTCCTTCAGCTCGGCCACTTCCTGTTCCAGTTCGGCGATACGGGCCGCGTCACCGCTTGTTTCCACACCCGCCGCTTCGGCCAACTTATCGATGGCGATATCCACTGCATCGACCGGAGCGTTACTGCCCTTCTGATTTTCCTGCATGACGATTCCTTAACTGAATCCGACAATGGTAAAGACCGAATCTAGATAGGGTCTTTCATCGCCAGTTCAAGAGCGTTCGGCACCGATCGCCACGTTTTCTGCCGACGCAGGTCGGGCAAGCAAACAAAAACGGCCCCCGATCGAAATCGGGAGCCGTTCTTATCATTTATATGCGGATGCGATCAGACGTTCTCGCGAGCGATCTCTTCGATGAACTCGCCCTCGTGCTCGTCGACGATGTCGGTCGGACGACCCGGCAGCACCAGGTTCAGGAACAGCGCCACCAGCGAGCCAACGGTAATGCCCGAGGCGAAGATTTCCTTCACGAAGGCCGGCAGCTTGGCCAACAGTTCCGGGCGCATCGTTACCGCCACGCCGCAGCCGATCGCCACCGCAATGATCAGGCCGTTGCGCTTGTTGTGCTCGACGCGGCCAAGCATCTGGATGCCGGCGGCGATGATCATCGCAAACATCATCAGGCCCGCACCACCGAGCACCGGCAGCGGAATGGTGACGATCAGCGCACCCAGCACCGGGAACAGCCCGGCCAGCACCAATAGCACGCCGGTCAGCGTCACCACGTGACGGCTGGCCACGCCGGTCAGCGACACCACGCCGATATTCTGCGCGAACGACGAGAACGGAGTGGTCGACATCACCGCCGCCAGCGCCGAGCCGACGCCGTCGCACAGGATGCCGCTGGCGATCTTCTTGCCGGTCATCGGGGTCTTGGTCGCGGCGCCCAGCGCCAGGAAGTTGCCGGTCGATTCGACGATGGTCACCAGATAAGCGATCGACATGCCGATGATGCCCGAGATCGGGAAGGCCATGCCGAAGTGCAAGGGTTGCGGCACCGCGAACGACTGGGCGTTATGCACCGCCGAGAAGTCGATCAATCCCATCGCCAGGCACACCAGATAACCGACGAACATGCCGATCACGATCGCCGCCGCCGAGATGATGCCCTTGCCCCACTGCACCAGGCCGATCACCAAGATCAGCACGAACAAGGCGATGCCCAGGTTGGCCGGATCGGCATAGTGCGCCGAACCCACCTGGCCGCCGGCGAACCAGTCAATCGCCACCGGGATCAGCGACAGGCCGATCATCGTCACCACCGTACCGGTCACCACCGGCGGAAACAGCTTGCGGATCTGCGGCATGAAGAAGCTGCCGATGATCATTACGAAGGAACCGACCAGCGACGAGCCGAGAATCCCCGCCACGCCATGCTCGAAGCCGATGGCGATCGCCGCGGCGACGAAGGTGAAGCTGGTGCCCATCACGCAAGGCAGCTTGATGCCCACCGGGCCCACGCTCTTGCACTGGATGATCGTCACCACGCCCGACACCAGCAGCGCCGCGTTCACCAAGGCCACCACTTGATCGGTCGGCAGCTTCAGCACGCCGCCCACCACCAGCGGCACGGCGATGATGCCGCCGAGCGCCGCCAGAAGATGCTGCGCCGCCAACAGGATCGATGTCGCCAACGGCGGTCGATCTTCCACTTGATACAGCAACTGTTCCATCGTGCTTCTCCTCCAAACCATCAAATCGGGCACGGTCGATTTATGCCAACCGAAAGACTCTTGTCGTTAAATTTTTTGAGGCGACATCGTGCCAATTCCAAGCAGTGGATGTCAATTCCATTTTTGGTAAATTTTAGCGCACGGCGACTTTACCCAGGTAAAACCCGCTTTCTCCCGCAAAATCAACCAATTTAACTTAATAAAAAGATATTTTGATTGTCAGACAGAACTTATGCAGAAATCGATTCCAATAGCTAACGACAAGAAATCGGCGACAACAAATGCAAAACGGCCCACCGCAAGCAGTGGGCCGTTTTTCCGCGGATCAGACGCCGAGTCAGGCGATCTCGCTGGCAATCTCTTCAATGCAAACCGCATGCTGCGCTTCTTCTTCCGCGCTCTCTTCGGCCGGGCGACCCGGCAGCAACAGATTCAGCAGCACCGCCACCAAGGCACCAACAGTAATCCCCGAACCGAACACTTCCTTCACGAAGCCCGGCAGCTTGGAGAGTAGCTCCGGACGCGCCGTCACCGCCAGGCCGCAGCCAATCGCCACGGCAATGATCAGCCCGTTACGCTTGTTGTGCTCCACCCCACCCAGCATCTGAATACCGGCCGAGATGATCATCGCGAACATCATCAGCCCGGCACCACCCAGCACCGGCTGCGGCACCGTCACCACTAGCGCGCCCAGGATCGGGAACAGGCCGGCCAGCATCAGGAAACCGCCGGTAAAGGCCACCACGTGACGGCTGGCCACACCGGTCAGCGAGACCACACCCACGTTCTGCGCAAAGGTCGATACCGGCGGGCTCGACATCAGCGAAGCGAAAGCCGAACCGACGCCATCACACAGGATGCCTCGCGACAGGCGCTTGCCGGTCACCTCGGTCTGCGTCGCCGAGCCCAGCGCCATGAAGGTGCCGGTGGTCTCGACGATGGTGACCAGGTAGGCAATCGACATCGCCACGATGCCGGACGGCGGAAAGCTCATGCCAAAGTGCAGCGGCTGCGGCAGCGCGAACACGATCGAGTGGTGCACCTGCGAGAAGTCCACCTTGCCCAGCGCCAGACAGACCAGATAGCCGATGAACATCCCGATCACGATCGCCGACGCCGAGATGATGCCCTTACCGAACTGCACCAGCCCCACCACCAGCACCAGCACCAGCAGTGCAATGCCAAGATTGACCGGGTCGCCGTAGTTAGCACTGTGCGCACCGCCGGCAGCCCAATCGATCGCCACAGGCACCAGCGACAGGCCGATCATCGCCACCACCACGCCGGTCACCGTATGCGGAAACAGTTTTCGAATGGTCGGCATGAAGAAGCTACCGACAATCATCACCAGCGAGCCCACCAGCGAAGAGCCGAGAATCCCCGGCACACCATGCTCCAGGCCTACGCTGATCGCGGCACCGACAAAGGCGAAACTGGTACCCATCACACAGGGCAGACGGATGCCAACCGGCCCCACGCCCTTGCACTGAATGATCGTCACGATGCCGGAACCCAGCAACGCGGCATTGATCAGCGCCACCAGCTGGTCGGCCGGCAAGTGCAGAGCCCCGCCGATAACCAGAGGCACGGCAATAATGCCGCCCAGAGCGGCCAACAGGTGCTGCGCGGCAAGTAACAGGGAGGTCAACACGGGCGGGCGGTCTTCCACCCTAAACAGCAACGGGTTCATCTGGCTTCTCCATCTACTCTCAATCAGGTACTGCCCTGCCTAAGATTGTTATGTTTGTTTCTTACTGCCCGCCATACTGTAGATTCCATATGGTGGATGTCAATTCCATTTTGTAAATTTGTAACAAAATCAATCATCACTTGGCAGGCCATTGTTTTTCCATAGGCTTATTTCTTTACATGAAGATACAAAATGGCCACATCATTAATTTGGTGTATTTTGGAAACGATTTTGCCGATCATTGACACTTCCTATCCTCCTGGCAGCCTCTTCTAACCAGAAACACCCAAGCCCCCTCCTCAGAACCAAGCCGAACCCCTAGCCCAGCCACACATACCTCATCTAGCGTCGCACCCTTACCACAGCGACCAAACGGCCAAAGTGTCGACACTTTTTCATTAGATCAATTTTTAGTTCGCAAGTGCAGCAAAGAACAAAGCCGAAACAGTTCGCTTTCAAACAACCATGTAATCTTGTGAAATTACGTTATTTTCCAACGAAAAAAGCCCTTCACAGTCAATTTTTTTGTGATTTAATGGAAGCACAACAACGCAAAAGACAGCGACGGATTGTCGCACTGCAAACACGAAGAAATTGCCTTACTGGCGACAGATTGCCGGTTTGGCCTGACAAGTTAGCCCGGCCACGGGCAGCAAGGCAGAAGAGAGAGCCGGCCTGACCGCCGGCACCGAGGAAACCTACCAAGGATAGGGAAAACACCATGACCACTCGCGAACAGCGCATTGCCGCCATCCAACACGACTGGGACACCAACCCACGCTGGAAGGGCATCGCCCGCACCTACACCTCAGCCGACGTGGAACGCCTGCGCGGCTCCCTGCAGATCGAGCACACCCTGGCTCGCCGTGGCGCCGACAAACTGTGGCAGCACATCACCACCAGCCCGTTCATCAATGCGCTGGGCGCGTTGACCGGTGCCCAGGCGATGCAACAGGCCAAAGCCGGCCTGAAGGCGGTGTACCTGTCCGGCTGGCAGGTGGCGGCAGACGCCAACATCGCGGGCCAGATGTACCCTGACCAATCACTCTACCCAGCCAACTCGGTACCATCGGTAGTCGAACGCATCAATAACACTTTCCAGCGCGCCGACCAGATCCAGCACTCGGAAGGCGTCAACGAAGGCGACGCCAACTACATCGACTACTTCCTGCCGATCGTTGCCGATGCCGAAGCCGGCTTCGGCGGCGTACTGAACGCGCACGAACTGATGAAGGCGATGATTCAGGCAGGTGCCGCCGGCGTTCACTTCGAAGACCAGCTCGCCTCGGTGAAGAAGTGTGGCCACATGGGTGGCAAGGTACTGGTACCGACCCGCGAGGCGGTGGAAAAGCTTTCCGCCGCTCGCCTCGCTGCCGACGTCATGGGCGTGCCGACCGTGATCATCGCGCGTACCGATGCCGAAGCCGCCGACCTGCTGACCAGCGATGTCGACGAGCGCGATCAGCCATTCTGCACCGGCGAGCGCACCGTCGAGGGCTTCTATCGCGTGAAACCGGGCGTCGAGCAAGCCATTGCCCGCGGCCTCGCGTACGCGCCCTACGCGGATCTTATCTGGTGCGAAACCGGCACACCGGACCTGGAGTACGCCCGCCAGTTCGCCGAAGCCATCCACGCCGAATTCCCGGGCAAGATGCTGGCCTATAATTGCTCGCCATCGTTCAACTGGAAGAAGAACCTCGACGACGCAACCATCGCCAAGTTCCAGCGCGAACTGGGCGCGATGGGTTACCGCTTCCAATTCATCACCTTGGCCGGCTTCCACAGCCTCAACTACTCGATGTTCGACTTGGCTTACGGCTACGCTCGTGAGAACATGACAGCGTTTGTGGAACTGCAGCAAAAAGAGTTCACCGCTGCGGAACGCGGTTTCACCGCTGTAAAACACCAGCGTGAAGTGGGGACCGGTTACTTCGATGCCGTGACCCAGACCATCCAGGGCGGACAATCGTCCACCACGGCCCTGAAGGGGTCGACCGAAGAAGCCCAGTTCCACTGAGCGCCCCCTGCCTAGCGCAGGTTAGCGCCGCGACGTAAGGTACTGTTTTACCTGGCGTTGCGGCGTTTGCATTGCCTACTCTTCCAACCATTGATAAAGAGGCGGACAACCGCCCGCGCAATATTCAGGAAAACGCATGATGACTCGACCAACCTACCCTGCTGGTATTGAGATCGAGGGCTCGATCACCCCGGACTTTGCCGAGATCCTGACCCACGACGCAATGGAATTCGTTTCCAAGATTCACCGAAAGTTCGAGCCGCGCCGTCGCGAATTGTTGCAGGCGCGCATCGTGCGACAAAAAGCGCTTGACAGCGGAAAATTGCCGGAATTCCTGCAAGAAACCGCTGAGATCCGCAACGGTGACTGGAAGATCGCCCCCCTGCCGAAGGACCTGCTCGACCGCCGCGCCGAGATCACCGGCCCGGTAGAGCGCAAGATGATGATCAACGCGCTGAATTCTGGCGCCAAGATCTTCATGACCGATTTCGAAGACGCCAACTGTCCGAGCTGGGAAAACCAGATCCAGGGCCAGATCAACGTCCGCGATGCCTACCGCAAGACCATCAGCTTCACCTCGCCGCAGGGCAAGGAATACAAGCTGAACGAACAGACCGCCACCCTGCTGGTGCGCCCGCGCGGCTGGCACCTGATGGAAAAGCACGTGAAGATCGACGGCGACATCGTGTCCGGCGCCATCTTCGACTTCGCGCTGTCGTTCTTCCATAACATCAAGCATCTGGTCGCCAACGGCAGCGCTACCTATTACTACCTGCCGAAGATGGAATCGCACCTCGAAGCGCGTCTGTGGAACGACATCTTCTGCTTCGCACAGGACGAGCTGGGCATCGCCCGCGGCACCATCAAGGGCACCGTGCTGATCGAAACCATTCTCGCCGCCTTCGAGATGGACGAGATCCTGTACGAGCTGCGCGAGCACTCGGCAGGCCTGAACGCCGGCCGCTGGGACTACATCTTCAGCTGCATCAAGAAGTTCAAGACCAATAAGGACTTCTGCCTGGCCGATCGCGCCCAGATCACCATGAACGTGCCGTTCATGCGCGCCTATGCGCTGCTGCTGCTCAAGACCTGCCACAAGCGCAATGCGCCGGCAATCGGCGGCATGAGCGCCCTGATCCCGATCAAGAACGACGAAGCCGCCAACGAAAAGGCCCTGGCCGGCGTACGCGCCGACAAAGACCGCGATGCGGCCGACGGCTACGACGGTGGCTGGGTCGCTCACCCGGGCCTGGTGCCGGTGGCACTGGCCGCTTGGGATGCGGTGCTGGGCGACAAGCCGAACCAGATCGACAAGCAGCGTGACGATGTCAACGTCAGCGGTGCGGATCTGCTGAACTTCCAGCCGGAGACGCCGATCACCGAGCAGGGCCTGCGCATGAACATCAACGTGGGCATCCAGTATCTGGGCGCCTGGATCTCCGGCTCCGGCGCGGTACCGATCCACAACCTGATGGAAGACGCGGCCACCGCCGAGATTTCGCGCGCGCAGATCTGGCAATGGATCCGCAGCCCGAAAGGCGTGCTGAACGACGGCCGCAAGGTCACCCACGAGCTGTTCGCCGAGCTGGCAGCCGACGAAGTGGCCAAGCTGCGCGCCGAGTACGGCAGCAAGTGGAGCAAGCAGTACGAAGACGCCGCCGAGATGTTCAAGATGCTGACCACCTCGGACGACTTCGTGGAGTTCCTGACCTTGCCGGGTTACGAGTACCTCGCCTAAGTACTGCAACGCAGCAATTCGCCATGTTGCACCCCAAAGCGGCCCCTAGCGGGCCGCTTTGTTTTTGCCTATCGCTTCACACTGAAACATACTGCCTACAATATCCAATTGTTGAAATAATATTTCGTACACTGGCGAATATTTTTTTGTTCTTTGCAATAAAATTGCGAACATGAGTCGGCGCCTGACGCGCCGCCGTGCCGTGCCTTATAAAGATCAGACAACACCACAAGGAGAAAGCATGAGACACCTGTCGCGCCGCCTGTTCGTAACGACCGCCCTTGCCGGTCTGGTTGCCAGTGCCTTCGCGGTTTCGGCCAGCGCAGCTGAAATGAAATCGGTGGCGATCACCGCCATCGTAGAACACCCGGCGCTGGACGCAGCTCGCAAAGGCATCGAAGACGAGCTCAAAGCCGCCGGTTACATCCAAGGCAAGAACCTCAAGTACCAATTCCAGAGCGCGCAGGGCAACACCGCCACCGCCTCCCAGATCGCCCGCAAATTCGTCGGCGACAGCCCGGACGTGATTGTCGGCATCGCCACCCCGAGCGCCCAGGCACTGGTCGCGTCGACCAAGACCATTCCAGTGGTGTTCGCTGCTGTGACCGACCCGGTCGCCGCCAAGCTGGTGAAGGACTGGAAGCCGTCCGGCACCAATGTCACCGGCGTGTCCGACGCGCTGCCGCTGGCACCGCAGATCGAGCTGATCAAGAAGGTCAAGCCGGGCGCCAAGCGCGTCGGCATGGTGTACAGCCCGGGTGAAGTGAACTCGACCATCGTCGCCAAGGAACTGAAAGCGGAACTCGCCAAGCAGGGTATGACGTTGACCGAAGCCTCGGCAGCCCGCACCGTGGACGTGCCGTCGGCCGCCAAGAGCCTGGTCGGCAAGGTCGATGTGATCTACACCACCACCGACAACAACGTCGTATCGGCTTACGAATCGCTGTATAAGGTTGCCATCGACAGCAAGCTGCCGCTGGTCGCCGCCGACACCGACACGGTGAAGCGCGGTGCCGTTGCCGCCCTGGGTCAGAACTACTACGACATGGGTCGCCAGACCGGCAAACTGGTAGTGCGCATCCTGAAGGGCGAGAAGCCGGGCGCGATCGCTCCGGAAGTGGGCACCAAGCTCAACCTGGTAGTCAACCCGAATGCTGCCGAGAAGCAAGGCATCACGCTGTCGCCGGAACTGATCAAGACCGCCAAGGAAGTGATCAAGTAACGCCCGTATTGCGACTTCGGCCAACCCCGAAGTCGGCTCCTTCTCCCCGGAGCGGGCCACAAGCCCTGCCCGGGGAGCGACTGTTTCACGAGGTGTAGTTTCATGTCCCTGATCGCCTTGCTGGGCGCCACCGAAATCGGCCTGATCTTCGCGCTGGTAGCGCTGGGGGTGCTGATTTCCTTCCGCATCCTGAATTTCCCCGACCTGACCGCCGACGGCAGCTTTCCGCTGGGCGGCGCCGTTGCCGCCACGCTGATCGCCGGCGGCCACGACCCCTGGATGGCTACGCTGGCCGGCACCGCCGCCGGCGCGCTGGCCGGCCTGACCACCGCCTGGCTGAATGTTCGCCTGAACATCCTGCAGCTGCTGGCCAGTATCCTGGTGATGATCGCGCTCTATTCGATCAACCTGCGCATCATGGGCGCACCGAACATGCCGCTGATTGGCGCGACCACGGTGTTCAGCCCGTTCATCGCCCTGTCTCCCGACTCGCAGTACGTGATCCAGCCGATGGTGCTGGCCGTCATCGTGGTGATTGCCAAGCTGGCGCTGGACGCCTTCTTCGCCTCGCAGTCCGGCCTGGCGATGCGCGCCACTGGCGCCAACCCGCGCATGGCGCGCTCGCAGGGCATTGCCACCGACCGCATGGTGCTGATCGGCATGGCGATCTCCAATGCGCTGATCGCACTGGCTGGCGCGCTGTACGTGCAGACCCAGGGCGGCGCCGACATCTCGATGGGTATCGGCACCATCGTGGTAGGCCTGGCCGCGGTGATCATCGGCGAGACCCTGATCCCGGGCCGCACCATCATGATCGCCACACTGGCCGCCGTGCTCGGTGCACTGGTCTACCGCCTGTTCATCGCACTGGCGCTCAACGCCGACTTCATCGGCCTGCAGGCGCAGGATCTCAACCTGATCACAGCCCTGCTGGTCGGCTTCGCGCTGGTCCTGCCGTCGCTCAAACGTAAACTCGCCGCCAAACGCTCGGCAGCCTCCAAGGGGAGTACCGCTCATGATGCGCGCTAAGGGTCTGTTCAAGACCTTCAACCCTGGCACCCCGATCGAAAACCCGGCGCTGCGCGGCGCCTCGCTGGACATTCCGCAGGGCCAGTTCGTTACCGTGATCGGCTCGAATGGCGCCGGAAAATCGACCTTCCTCAATGCGATCAGCGGTGACCTGATCGTCGATCAAGGCTCAATCGAGATCGCCGGCCGCGACGTCACCCGCCTGTCGGCCTGGCAGCGCGCCGGACTGGTCGCTCGGGTGTTCCAGGACCCGATGGCCGGCACCTGTGAGGGGCTGACCATCGAGGAGAACCTCGCGATCGCTTGGCAGCGCGGCAATAAGCGTGGCCTGAAGGGCTCGCTGAACGCTTCGCTGCGCAGCCAGTTCCGCGACAAGCTCGCCACGCTGAACCTCGGCCTGGAAAACCGCCTCACCGACCACATGGGCCTGTTGTCCGGTGGCCAGCGCCAGGCGGTGAGTCTGTTGATGGCTTCGCTGAAACCGTCGCAGATCCTGTTGCTCGACGAGCACACCGCCGCGCTCGACCCGAAGACCGCCGCCTTCGTGCTGGAGCTGACCGACCAGATCGTGCGGGAGAACCAGCTCACCGCGATGATGGTGACGCACTCGATGCGCCAGGCGCTCGACCACGGTGATCGCACCGTGATGCTGCACCAGGGCCGGGTGGTCCTCGATGTGGCCGGCGAAGAACGCGCCAAGATGGATGTTCCCGACCTGCTGGCGATGTTCGAACGCACCCGCGGTGAAGCACTGGCCGACGACGCCCTGTTGCTCGGCTAAGCCCTCCCTTCGTCCCCGCTACGGCGGGGACACCTCCTCCCCTGCACTACGCAATCCATACACAAGCCGTACACGACCGGGTTGGCCGAAACCCGGCATCAGCGTATCGTAAAGTACCTCTGAACCCACAAGGAGTGCTCCATGCGTCCGCTTTATCCCGTGCTGTTATCCGCCGCCCTGCTTGCCCCTGCCTATGTGGTCGCCGCCGAAGCGACCGTGGTCAACCTGAGCGGTCAGGCACAACGCGAGGTCGACAACGACGAGACCAGCGTCGTGCTGTACGCACAGGAGAACAACGCCAATGCGGCCAAACTGGCCGATAGCCTGAATCGCACGCTCAAGCGTGCACAGGGCGATGCCGGCGCGGTGAAGAGCGTCGAAGCCAGCGGTGGCCAGGTCAATACCTGGCCAAGCTACGACAAGGCCGGCAAGATCAACGGCTGGCAAGGTCGCGGAGAAATCCGCCTGAAGAGCCGCGACAGCGCCGCCCTCGCCGATCTGACCGGCAAGTTGCAAAGCTATCTGCAACTGGAGCGCGTCAGCTTCAATGTCTCCGATGCGGTACGCCGCCAGACCGAAGCGACCCTGATTCCGGAGGCGATCCGCTCGCTGGATGCGCGCGCTGCCGCGGTCGGCAAGGCCATCGGCAAGCCGGCCCTCTCCATCAAGGAACTGAATATCGGCGAAAGCCACGAAGGCATGCCGCGTCCGATGATGGCAATGGCCAAGTACGGTAGTGCGGACGCCGCATCAGAACGCGTGACGGCCCCGAGCTGGGAAGCGGGCAAGAGCACGATTTCGGTGCAGGTGTCGGGTAAAGTGGAATTGCGCTGATCGGGCGGCGTACTCGGGTGATAGCCCGAATATAATGAATCAATTCCGCCTCGTTCCTCCGACGCCTGACTGCCATGAAACTGATTGCCTCGTTGACTAGCCCGTTCGCCCGCAAGGTGCGTATCGTCCTGCATGAGAAGAAGATCGACTGCCCGCTCGAAGAGGTGCAGCCATGGCTGCCTGACAGCCATGTCATCGATCACAACCCCCTGGGGAAGGTGCCGGTGCTGATTCTGGACGACGGCAGCAGCCTGTTCGATTCGCGGGTAATCGTCGAATACCTCGACACCATCTCGCCGGTATCGCGGATCTTCCCGCAGGAAAAACGCGCCCTGATCGCGACCCGACGCTGGGAAGCACTGGCCGACGGGATTTGCGACGCGGCAGCGGCGATCGTAGTCGAACGGCGTCGTGCAACCGAGCAGCAGAGCGAGGAATGGGTACGGCGCCAGATGCAAAAGGTGGAGCGCGGCTTGACCGTGCTAGCGCACGATCTGGGAGAACGCCATTGGTGTAACGGCGAAGGCTATGGCTTGGCCGATATCGCGGTAGGCGTCTGCCTGGGCTACCTCGACTTCCGCTTCCCGGCTCTGAACTGGCGGGAGCGCCATCCGAACCTGGCCGCACTGCAGCAGCGTCTCGCCCCCCGTCCCTCCTTTGCCGATACCGTTCCTCCGCCTAGCGTCTGAACACTTACCGTATGCCAGAATGACAACAGCCGGCCCCAGGGCCGGCTGTTTGATTTGGTCACGCCAATGAAAAAGCGGAGGGGGAATCCCCCTCCGACAAATGACTGACTTGCGTTACTACAGTGAACGGTACGGCTTAGAACCAGTGCTGCAGCGCGATCGAGGTGGTGCTCTGCTTGTTGATTCGAGTGTTGGTGGGGCTGCCGTCAATGTAGCCATTGCTCGCAAGGCTTGCATTGTTGTAGCCCTTGTCGACCTGCAGCTGACCATACTCCAGCGACACGCTGGTGCGCTTCGACAGCGCGTAGTCGAGGCCGAGGATGTACTGCCAGTAGCCGCTGTTAGGGATGGAGGCATCACCATTATTGCCATCCTTCACGTTCCAGCCCTTGGCGTAGGTCACACGCGGGGTCAGCGGGCCGAAGCTGTACGCGACGTTAATCCCCGCTTCGCGGGTCTTCAGGTTGTTCGGCTGACCGAAGAAGGTTGCCTGGCTGTTAGCCGCACCGATGGTTTCGTTGTAGTAATAGCGATCACCCCAGCCCCAGCCCTTGGCCTGTTGGAAGGCCAAGGTGACCAGCAGGTTGTTGGCGTTGTAGCCGGCGTTCAGGGTGCTAGCATACGCGTCCAGGCCCGAGCCGAACGAGTTGGTACGATGGTCGTAGCCATACTGCGCGAAGAAGCCCGAGTTGCGATAGTTCAAGCCAGCGGCCCACATATCGCTGGCCTTATTATTGGCGGTATTGCTCTTGTTCTCGCCGAAGCCGTACTGCACCATGCCGCTGAAGCCGGCGAGGTCCGGGCTATCGTAACGAATGCTATTGTTTGGACGGCCGGCGGTGCGCATGAAGATGTCCATCGCGTTGGCGCCGTTGCTGTTGCTGCCGACGTCGAAGTCGAACATGTCGCGCTGCGGGTTCGGCAGCTTGCCGAGGCGAACCTTACCGAAGTTGCCCTGCAGGCCGACGAAGGTGTCGCGGGTCGCGAAGGTTTGGGTGCCCGGGATGCCTTGGGTGCCATCCATCAGGATGTAGTTCTCGACCTGCCAGATCGCCTTCAGGCCGCCGCCGAGGTCTTCATCCCCCTTGAAGCCGATCCAGGACAGGTAGTCTTCAACGCGGTTGGTCACGATTTTATTGCCGTCCAACGTCTTCACGTTATCGTTTTCCAAACCTACATTGATGCGGCCGTAGATCGTCACGTCGGCCATCGCCGCCATCGGCAGCGCCATCACCGCCAGAGCCAGAATACGTTGCTTCATCTCCAAACTTCCTCCATTGCGTCGTTGCATCATCGTTGTTGTCAGTCTCTTACCACACCATAATCTCTTAAGGCATAACTAAAGACAGCGAGAACACTATAGAGCGGCGAAGAAAATCCCTTCAATAAAACCGTTTCTAAACAGCAACAAACCGTTTTCCATTACGACGAAAAAAACGGAACATCCAACAAATTCAACTACTTGAAATTTTTCAATGTGATGCACAATCACAACAAAAATTAATATTTCGAAATCAGATTCCACAATACGGAAACAAAAAAGCCTCCCTAAGGGGAGGCTTCGATGAATACAAAATGCAGTTTGTCAGACAGACAGCTCCAGCATCAGGCTGTTGATGCGCTTCACAAAACCGGCCGGATCGTCGAGCTTGCCGCCTTCGGCGAGCAGCGCCTGATCGAACAGTACATGGGCAAGGTCGCTCGCGCGGCTCTCGTCCTGCTCGCTGGCCAGCCGCTTCACCAGCAGGTGCTGCGGGTTGATCTCCAGTGTCGGACGGCTGCCTTGCGGCAGCGCTTGACCGGCCGCTTTCAACAAGCGTTCCAGATGGGCACTCATCTCGTTCTCACCGACCACCAGGCAGGCCGGGCTGTCGGTCAGGCGGGCAGTGGCGCGCACGTCGGCCACTTTGTCGGTCAGCACCGACTTGATGCGATCGATCACCGGGCGGGCGGTTTCCTCGGCATCCTGCTGCGCCTGCTTGTCGGCCTCGTCTTCGAGCGCGCCCAGATCCAACGCCCCCTTGGCGACCGACACCAGCGCCTTGCCGTCGAACTCGGTCAGCGAGGCGGCCAGCCATTCGTCGACGCGGTCGCTCAACAGCAGTACTTCGACCCCCTTCTTGCGGAACACTTCCAGGTGCGGGCTGTGCAACGCGGCGGCGTAGCTGTCGGCGGTGATGAAGTAGATCTGGTCCTGACCGTCCTTCATTCGGTCAACGTAGTCGGCCAGGCTGACCACCTGCGCATCGCTGTCACCGTGAGTGGAGGCAAAACGCAGCAGCTTAGCGATGCGCTCCTTGTTGGCGAAGTCCTCGCCGACGCCCTCTTTCAGCACTTGGCCGAATTCGTTCCAGAAGCTGGCGTAGTCGTCGGCGCGGTTGGCGGCCAGGTCTTCCAACAGGCCCAGCACCTTCTTCACGCAACCGGCGCGGATCGCGTCGATGTCGCGGCTCTGCTGCAGGATCTCGCGGCTGACATTGAGCGGCAGGTCGTTGCTGTCGATCACCCCGCGCACGAAGCGCAGGTAGTGCGGCATCAGCTTCTCGGTGTCCTCCATGATGAACACGCGGCGCACATAAAGCTTGATGCCCTGCTTGCGTTCGCGTTCATACAGGTCGAACGGTGCGCGCGCCGGAACATACAACAGTTCGGTATATTCCTGACGGCCTTCGACGCGGGCGTGGCTCCAGGCCAGCGGGTCGGTGAAGTCGTGCGCGACGTGCTTGTAGAACTCTTTGTACTGCTCGTCGCTGATCTCGTTCTTGCTGCGCGTCCACAACGCCGAGGCCTGGTTGATCGCTTCCAGCTCGTCGGATTCGACCGCTTGGCCGTCTTCGCCATAGCTCGGTGCCTTCTTCATCTCGATCGGGATCGAGATGTGGTCGGAGTAGGTACGCACGATCTGGCGCAGCTTCCAGTCGGACAGGAACTCGTCCTCGCCGTCCTTCAGGTGCAGCTCGATCTCGGTACCGCGACCGACCTTGTCGAGCGTCTCGATGCTGTAGTCGCCCTCGCCGGCCGACTCCCAGCGCACGCCTTCGTTGGCCGAAGCACCTGCGCGGCGGGTGGTGACGGTGACCTTGTCGGCAACGATGAAGGCCGAGTAGAAGCCGACGCCGAACTGGCCGATCAGGTTGGCATCCTTCTTGTCGTCGCCGGTCAGCGATTCGAAGAAGGCCTTGGTGCCGGACTTGGCGATGGTGCCGAGGTGGTCGATCACCTCGTCGCGGCTCATACCGATGCCGTTGTCGGCGATGGTGATGGTGCGAGCATCGGCATCGATACTCAGACGAATCTTCAGCTCGGGGTCGTGCTCGAACAGCTCGGGGCAGGCGATCGCCTCGAAGCGCAGCTTGTCGGCAGCGTCGGACGCGTTCGACACCAGCTCGCGCAGGAAGATCTCCTTGTTCGAGTACAGGGAATGAATCATCAGCTGCAGCAGCTGTTTGACTTCGGTCTGAAAGCCCAGGGTTTGTTTGGCGCTCATGGACGTTGAGACGGGTTGGTTGACGATAAGCAGCAGATAGGGCCTAAACGGCACTTTTCAATGCCGTGCCTAGCGCTCGCCTTCGGCCTCACCGTCTTTCGGCCAACCATTCTCGGACACCAGCGCCTCGAGCGGCTGACGGTGCGCCCAGTTTTCCAGCTCCAGCATCGGCTTGGGATAGAAGGCCGGGACATGGCCCAGGCACAGCACCGCCACCGGCTTGGCGCCCTCCGGCATCTTGAGCAAGACCGCCAGCTTGTCGGGGTCAAACAACGATACCCAGCCCATGCCCAGCCCTTCCGCCCGGGCCGCCAGCCACAGGTTCTGAATGGCGCAGGCCACCGAGGCGAGGTCCATTTCCGGCAAGGTACGTCGGCCGAACACATGGCGCTCGCGCCCATCCATCAGCGCGGCAACCAGCACCTCGCCGCATTCTAGGATGCCCTCCACCTTCAGCCGCATGAACTCGTCGCTGCGCTCACCCATCTGCTCGGCGGTCAGTTGCCGTTCGGTTTCGACCAGTGCGTGAATCTGCTCTCGCAGGGCCCGATCGGAGATGCGGATGAAGCGCCAGGGCTGCATGAAGCCGACACTCGGCGCCAGATGCGCCGCCTGCAACAGTCGCACCAATACGACAGGGTCGACCGGATCGGGCAGGAAATGACGCATATCGCGCCGCTCCTGGATGACGCGATAGACGGCGGCGAGCTCGGCGGGGCTGTAACGGTGGGTCATGATGCGGAAAACCTGGAGGGAAGCGGGCAAGGCAAATAACGCGCCAGCCAGCCTGCGGTGCACAGCATTTCGCTTCGGCCAAGCTTGGCGCGAATGAAAGCGCGGCCCACAAAGACAAAGGGCCCCGCCGTAGCGGAGCCCCTTTGCAAATCTTGCCTGCGGCGATTAGGCAGCCATGGCCTTAACCTGAGCGGACAGACGGCTCTTGTGGCGAGCAGCCTTGTTCTTGTGGAACACGCCTTTGTCAGCAATGCGGTCGAGCACTTTGGTCGACTGCTGGTAAACGGCCTGAGCAGCGGCCTTGTCGCCAGCTTCAACAGCCTTGATCACTTTCTTCACTGCGGTACGGAACGCAGTACGCAGGCTGGCGTTGTGCGCGCGCTGCTTGAGAGCCTGGCGTGCACGCTTGCGAGCTTGTGCGCTGTTTGCCATGGAAAATCTCCTGATGAGCGGAATCTGAAACGGCCGATTTTAAGGCCTAAACCAAGGTTTTGCAACAACAAACCCGGACGCGTAAACTCACGCGCTTGTCCGGCGTTATCAGTGTGTCGGCTGGCGGCAACAATACGCCATCCGCACCGTTCCAACCTCTACTATTTCCCACGCAATCGGGACCCTGCATGAATCTACTCAAGGCGCTGGCCACGGTCAGCAGCATGACCCTGGTGTCGCGCATCCTCGGCTTCGCCCGCGACGCTATCATTGCCCGGGTATTCGGGGCCAGCCTCGCCACCGATGCCTTCTATGTGGCGTTCAAACTGCCCAACCTGCTGCGCCGCATCTTTGCCGAGGGCGCCTTCTCGCAAGCCTTCGTACCGGTGCTGGCCGAGTACAAGCAGCAGAAGACCGATGATGAGACCCGCCACTTTCTCGCCCATATCGCTGGGTTGCTATCGCTGATCCTGCTGATCGTCACCGTGATCGGCATCATCGCCGCCCCGGCCGTCGTGTGGATTTCGGCGCCGGGCTTTGCCAACGACCCGGACAAGTTCGCGCTGACGGTCAAGCTGCTGCAGGTAACCTTCCCCTACATCCTGTTCATCTCGCTGTCGTCGCTGGCCAGCAGCGTGCTGAACACCTGGAACATGTTCTCGGTGCCGGCGTTCACGCCGACCTTCCTGAACATCTCCTTCATTATCTGCGCGCTGTTCCTGGCGCCGTATTTTCATCCGCCGATCATGGTGCTGGGCTGGGGCGTGTTCCTCGGCGGGGTGGCGCAGCTCCTCTACCAGCTGCCCTACCTGAAGAAGGTCGGCATGCTGGCCTGGCCACGGCTGAACCTGAAGGACGCGGCGGTATGGCGCGTGGTCAAGCAGATGGGGCCGGCGATCTTCGGCGTATCGATCTCGCAGATCTCGCTGGTGATCAACACCATCTTCGCCTCCTACCTGGTTTCGGGCAGCGTGTCGTGGATGTACTACGCCGACCGGCTGATGGAGTTCCCGACCGGCATCCTGGGTGTGGCGCTGGGCACCATCCTGCTGCCGTCGCTGGCCAAACACGCCGCCAACCGCTCGCACGAGGAATACTCCAAGCTGCTCGACTGGGGCATCCGCCTGTCGCTGATGCTGGCGCTGCCCGCCTCGGTGGCGCTGGCGATCCTGTCCAAGCCGCTGATCGCCACCTTATTCATGTACGGCAAGTTCAGCGCCTTCGACGCGGCGATGACGCAACGCGCGCTGATCGCCTACGCGATCGGCCTGGTCGGGCTGATCTTGGTGAAGGTGCTGGCGCCGGGCTTCTACGCGCGCCAGAACATCAAGACGCCGGTCAAGATCGCCATCTTCACCCTGGCGATGACCCAGCTGATGAACCTGGCCTTCGTGTGGCCGCTGAAGCACGCCGGCCTGTCGCTGGCGATCGGCCTGGGCGCCTGCCTGAACGCCGGCCTGTTGCTGACCTTGCTGATCCGTCACGGCATCTATAAACCACAGCCGGGCTGGAAGTCCTTTGGCAGCAAGATCGTGCTGGCGGTGGTCGGCATGGGGGTGGTACTGCTGGTGCTGGGCCATGTGCTGCCCACCGACTGGCACGGCCATTCCTATGTCCGGGTCGGCTGGCTGACCACGCTGATCGTCGCCGGTGCGGCGAGCTACTTCGCCTTCCTGTTCGCGCTGGGCTTCCGCTTCCACCACTTCGCCCGCCGCGAGCACTAAGAGCCTCATCATCATGCCGTCCTGCCCTGCGCCCTGCACGGTAGGACGGCATGGCGCGGCTAGACCGCCAGACTGAATTTGGCGAACGCACCCTAAGCTCCACACCGGAGGGTGGCGCCAGGCCACCCTTCGTCCCCCTCCCCGTTTCCCTTCCCCCTCGTGACTTATCATCAAAGCAGGCTTTCGGCCAACCTGTCGAAGGAGCCGCCATGCGCACCCTGCTTCTGCCTCTCGTCCTGTGTCTATCCGCCTGCGCCACCCTCTCCGAGCAGCAATGCCGCAGCTTGTCCTCCGGCGCGATCGGCGAACAGGATGGCAGGGCCGGCTACCCGGCCAGCCGTTTCGACGACGACCTGAAAGCGTGTGCGCGCCATCAACTGATGCTCGATCGCGACGCCTATCTGGCAGGCCGCGAACAGGGTCTGCAGAGCTACTGCACGCCGGACAACGGCACCCGCGTCGGCCTGCGCGGCGAACGCTACTACGGGGTCTGCCCGAAGGATCGCGAAGACGCCTTCCTGTTGCGCTACTGGCCGGCCTATGTGCAATACCAGCGCGAAAGCTTCTACGACAGCTATTGGGCCTGGCCGCCGCGCCGTTGGGGCGATCCGTACTGGGGCTATCCATATTGGTGGTAAGCACCTTCCCTCTTGTCGTTCGCTGCCTTGCCGTACGACTTGTACTGTCTACGGCAGCACGCTTGGCCCGGACCACGCTACGCCGAGTGTTGTGAGCCGCTCTGCCCCTCGACCCTCGCACTTGCCCCGCTGACGCGGGCGCGGCATGCTGGGTGACCCCAAGGAGGAGCGATCGCCATGCCGGAACAATTCTATCGGAACGCCTACCTCACCCAGTTCGACACCCGCGTCGTGCGCCACGACGAGGCCGGGCTGGTGCTGGAAGACACCATCTTCTATCCCACTGGCGGCGGCCAGCCGGGTGACAGCGGCGTCGCGCGCGACGCGCTCGGCACCGTGCTCGACATCACCGACACCCGCCGCGACCGCGCCAGCCGCGAGATCGTCCATCTGTCGGCCCCGGACGCACCGCGCTTCGCCGCCGGCACCGAAGTGACCCTGACGTTGGACTGGACGCGCCGCTACCGCCACATGCGCCTGCACACCGCGCTGCACCTGCTGAGCTGTGTGATCCGCGCCGGCGTCACCGGCGGCAATCTCAGCGCCGAATCGGCACGGCTCGACTTCGACATCGGCGACGAGTGGGTGCTGGACCGTGACCAGATCGAGCAGGCGCTGAACCGGCTGATCGCGGACGACTATCCGGTCAGCATCGAGATGACCAGCGGCGCGGCGCTGGCGGCGCAGCCGGAGCTGATCAAGACCATGTCGGTGACCCCGCCGCTCGACCTGCCGGAAATCCGCCTGATCCGCATCGAGGACACCGACCTGCAGCCCTGTGGCGGCACCCATGTGGCACGCACCGGAGAGATCGGCCGGGTGACGGTGAAGAAGATCGAGAACAAGGGCAGCCGCAACAAACGGGTGGTGATCGCGCTGGCCGACTGACACGCCCTGCACCGGATGCAAACAGGGCTGCCCACGGGCAGCCCTGTTCTTGATGCTCAACGTTGGCCGAACGCTAGGTCTCGTCGACCTGCGGCGTACCGTTCAGACGCGCAAACAGCCTACGCACCCGACCGCGCAGGCCGTCGAGATAGGTGTACACCACCGGCACCACGATCAGCGTCAGCACCGTCGAGGTGACCAGGCCGCCGATGATCGCGTGCGCCATCGGCGCGCGCGTCTCCGAGCCCTCGCCACCACCGATAGCCAGCGGCAGCATGCCGAAGATCATCGCCAGACTGGTCATCATGATCGGGCGCAGCCGTACCTTGCCCGCCTCGATGATCGCCTCTTCGCGGCTCATGCCCTCGCGGCGCGCCTGGTTGATGAAGTCGACCAACAGGATGCCGTTCTTCGCCGCCAGGCCCATCAGCATCACGATGCCGATCACCGAGAACATGTTCAGCGTGCTGCCGAACATCAACAGCGCGACGAACACGCCGACGAAGGCCAAGGGCAGCGCCATCATGATGGTCACCGGCAGGGTGAAACTACGGAACTGCGCGGCCAGGATCATGTAGATGAAGATCACCCCCATCGCCAGCGCCTGGATCGCGAAGGCGAGCGACTCCTCCATGTCGCGCCGCTCGCCTTCCTGCGCCAGCGTCACGCCCGGCGGCAGCTTCAGCGAGCCGGTGATCTTGGCGATGTCGGCGAACACGTCGCTGCTGTCGCGGCCGCTGATGTTGGCGGTCAGTGTGATCTCGCGCTGCAGGTCGACCCGATCGATCTGGCGCGGGCTGGTCGCGTCGCGCAACTGGGTTACCGACGACAGCGGCACCATCGCCGCGCCGCCGTCGTCGCCGCGCTTGCCCGGCACGGTGATCACGTCGAGCAGCTCATTCTGGCGTGCTCCCTTCGGGATCCGCAGCTTGACGTCGTAGTTCTCGCCGTCCGGCGCCTCCCAGGTGGTGGTGGTCTCGCCGGCCAGCAGGATAGACAGCGTGCTGCCTACCTTGGCCAAATCCACGCCCAGGCTGGACGCCGCATCGCGGTTGACCTCGATGTTCAGCGCCGGGTCGGCGTCGGCCAGGCTGCTTTGCAGATCGCTGACCCCCTTGACCTGGCGGATCTTGTCGCCGACCTCGTCGGCCGCCTGTTCGAGCAAGCGAATGTCGCTACCGCGCAGGCCGATATTGACCGGCTTGCCGCCCGGCCCCTCCTTGCCCAACTCCTCGACCGACACGATCTCGACCCCGGCGACGCGGGCTACCTGGGCGCGGGCGATATCCATCAGCGCGAACAGGCTGCGCTGGCGCGTGGATTTCTTGCCGACATCGACCACCAGCTTGCCGTCGGTCTTGCCGGCGCCGAAGCTGCCGCCGCCCACCGAGATGCTGACCGACTTGATCTCGGGCAGCTGCTGCCGCAGTAAGCGTTCGATCTCGTGCGCCTTGGTACTGGTGTACTCCAGCGACGAGCCTGGTGCGGTCTTGAAACTGATCGAGAACTCACCCTTGTCGGTGCGCGGGATGAATTCGCCGCCGATGCTCGGCACCAGCATGAAGCTGCCGACGGTCAGCCCCAATGCCAGCGCGATCACCGTCTTGCGGTGGTGCAGCGACCAGCGGATGGTGCCTCCGTAGCGTTCGGCCAAGCGGTCCAGCGAGCCCTCGAACCAGTCGAGAAAACGGCCGATCGGCCCCTTGTGACGGTCGCCGTGATGGTGCGGGTCGTGCCAAATCGACGACAGCATCGGGTCGAGGGTGAAGCTGACCAACATCGAGATCAGCACGGCCACCGTCACCGTCAGGCCGAACTGGTGGAAGAACTTGCCGATGATGCCGCCCATGAAACCCACCGGCAGGAACACCGCCACGATGGTCAGCGTGGTGGCCAACACCGCGAGACCGATCTCCTGGGTGCCCTCCAGCGCCGCGCGGTAATGGTCCTTGCCCATCGCCGCGTGGCGCACGATGTTCTCGCGTACCACGATCGCATCGTCGATCAACAGGCCGATCGACAGCGACAGCGCCATCAACGTCATCAGGTTGAGGGTGAAGCCGAGCGCCTCGACCGCGAACAGCGTGCCGATCAGCGCCACCGGCAGCGTCAGGCCGGTGATCACCGTGCTGCGCCAGCTGCCCAGGAACAGAAACACGATCAGCACCGTCAGCAAGGCCCCCTCGATCAGCGTCTTGCGCACGTCGGCCAACGAGTGCTTCACGTCCTCGGACTTGTCGTAGGTGTACTTCACCGAGGTGCCGGCCGGCAGCTGGTTCTGC
Source organism: Neisseriaceae bacterium JH1-16 (assembly GCA_025989215.1). Classification (GTDB taxonomy): domain Bacteria; phylum Pseudomonadota; class Gammaproteobacteria; order Burkholderiales; family Chromobacteriaceae; genus Crenobacter_A. The sequence continues at coordinate 171,705 of JAPDNP010000007.1, forward strand.
ATGTCCTGCATCACCCGTTTCACGCCGCTGGCGACGTCGACCACATTGGCGCCGCGCGCCGCGCGCACGTCGAGGCCGACCGCCGGCTTGCCGTCCAGCAACGAGACGCTGGTCTGCTCGGCTTCGCCGTCGAACACCTCGGCGACGTCGGACAGCAGGATCGGCCCACCGGCGCGGTAGGCGATCACCAGTTTGGCGAAGTCGTCCGGGCTCTTCAGCTTGCCGGCCACCCGGATCGCCAGCTCGTTGCTGGCGGTGCCCACTTCGCCGGCCGGGTAGTCGCGGTTGGCGGCGCGCACCGCGTCGGACACGTCGCTCGGCGACAGGCCCAGAGCCTCAAGCCGGTACGGGTCGAGGTCGATGCGGATCACCCGGTCGACGCCGCCGATCACCTTCACCTCGCCGACGCCGGGCACGGTCTGCAGCCGTTTCTTGAGCACATTGTCGACCCAGCTGGTCAGCTCGCGCGGGCTGACTTCGTTGGAACTCAAGGCCATCGACAGCAAGGGCTGGTCGTTCGGGTTGAACTGCGACACGCTGGGCGTGGAAATCTCGCGGCGGAAGCGGCCCTGCACCCCGCCGACCCGGTCGCGCACGTCCTGCACCGCCACATTCGGGTCAACGGTCAGCTCGAACTCGACCACGATGGTCGAATTGCCCTCGAACGAGTAGGAGCGGATGTGCTTGATGCCGCTGATGGTGTTGAGCGCCTCTTCGAGCGGCTTGCTGACCTCGCTCTCCACCACTTCGGGTGATGCGCCCTCGTAATTGGTGCTGACCACCGCCACCGGGAAGCGGATGTCGGGGAATTCCTCGACCGGCAGGCTCTTCATCGCGAACAGGCCGAGCACCACCAGCGCCAGCATCAGCACGGTGGCGAAATACGGGTTCTTGATACTGACTCGGGTAAGCCACATGAGCGCGCCCCCTCAGCTGGCGCGCGGCAGCGTAACCGCGTCGCCTGCCTTGATGCCGAGCAGCGCCGCCGACAGCACCGTCTCGCCGGCGGCAACGCCGGTGATCGCGGCCTGGCGTTCCGACTCGGAGCTCAACACCAGCGCGACCGGCCGCTTCTCGAGCTTGCCGCCCTTGACCACCATCACCCAGGGCTTGCCGGCACGGTCATTGATCGCCGCCAGCGGCAGCGCCACCTTGTCGGTCACCTCGTTCAGCACCAAGGCCCCCTTCACGAACTGCCCGCCCTTGAGCACCCCGTTCGGATTCTGCACCCGCACGTAGACGGTGAAGCTGCGCGTGCTGGTCGACGCCACCGGGTTGATGCGCACCAGCGTGCCGCCGAAGCGTTCGGCCAAGCCTTCGACGCTGAAACGCGCCGGCAGGCCGGGCTTCACCTGCGAAATCATCCGCGACGGCAAGGCGGCGGCGATCTCCAGCACCGACAGGTCCGCCACCGCGAACAGCCGGGCATTCTTGACGATCTGCTCGCCCGGATTGATCTTACGCTCGTACACCACACCGGCAATCGGCGCATGCACCACGGTATACGACAGCTGCTTGCGCGCACGCGCCAGCTGGCTGCGCTGAGCTGCGAGCTCACCCGCCTTCACTACATAGGCGCTCTCCGCCTCGTCGAGCGCGGTCTTGGAGATGAAACCCTTGCCGGCCAGCTCGCGCTGCTGATCGAGCTTGAGCTTGGCGAGTTTCAGCTGCGACTCGTTGTTGCTGAAGCGCGCGCTCTGCTCGGCCACGCTCTGGCGCAGCTCCTCGCTGTCGATCGTCGCCAGTACCTGGCCGGCCGCGACCCGCTCGCCCTCGCGCACCTTCACCTCGCTGACGGTGCCGTCGATCTGCGAGGCCAGCACGCTGCTGGACAGCGCCGACAAGGTCCCGGTGAACGGCAGGCTGTCGGCCACCGGTGCAACGCGCGCCACCAGCACATCGGCGCGGGCCAGTTCGCGGGCGGAGTCGGCCGGCTTGGCGTTGGCGGCCGATTGGGATTTGCCGCAGGCGGCGAGCAGCGCCACGCTGGCGACGAGGATCAGGCGGAGGGTCTTGGTCATAAAGATCGTAAGCGTAATTGATCGGTCCCGGACATCAGGCCATGCACGGCATGGTGTGATGCTCGGTCAAATTCAGGTCTATGCAGCCCGCCCCGGCCACAGCCCTGCCCCAGGCGGCAGCGGACCAAGGCCGCGCCGGGCGTAGCGGGCAATACTCAAGCCGGCGGATTCATGCCCTTGGGCAATAGCAGCCACAGGCTGCCCTGCTGCTTCATTCGGCCGGCATACATGCCGGCCTCGGTACCAAACCCCCAGAAGAAGTCGGCACGCAAGGCGCCGCGGATTGCGGTACCGGTGTCCTGCGCGTGTACCAAGCGGTTCAGCGGCTGGGTCGACAGCGGATAGGTGGTCGACAGGTAGACCGGCGAGCCCAGCGGAATATAGTGCGGGTCGACGGCGATGCTGTAGCCGTCGGTCAGCGGCACGCCCATCGCGCCGAGCGGGCCGCCCTCGGGATGGCCGAGTGTGCGGAAGAAGATATAGCTCGGGTTGACGTTGAACAGCTCGTCCTGGCGCGACGGATTGCGGGCGATCCAGTCCTGGATGCCCTGCATCGACGCGTCGCCGAGCGTCATCTGCCCCTGGCTGACCAGCCACTTGCCAATCGACTGGTAGGGATAGCCGTTCATATCGGCAAAGCCGACGCGCAGGAAGCTGCCGTCGTCGAGCTGGATGCGGCCCGAGCCCTGCACCTGCAGGAAGAACAGCTCGACTGGGTTCTCCACCCAGGCGAGCACTTGCGCACTGTTCACCCCCATGCCCTGCGCGATCTGCGCGCGGGTGTAGTACGGCACGAAGCGATTGCCGTCGATGCGGCCCTTCATCGTCTTGCTGCGACCGTCGTTGCTGAAGTCGGCCGGGTGCAGCTCGAACTCGCCGACACCCGCGCTGGCCTTGCCCGGCACCACGGCCAGGCGCTTGGCGCCGGCGCGGCGCGCCACCAGCACCGAACGGCCCCGGTCGGCGGCGGACACGTCCAGCGATAGCAGGTCGGCCGGCGCGCCATACACCGGATACGGGGTGCGGGCACTCTTGCTGCGGCTGCCCGACAGCAGCGGCTCGTAATAGCCGGTGATCAAGCCAGTGCTATTCGCGCCGTCGCGCATCTGCCATGGCACGAAGCGGGTCTCGAAGAACTGACGCACCGCCGCGGCGTCATCCGGCGACACGCGACTCGCCTCGCTACACACCGAGGCCCAGCCGGCGCGCTTTTGCAGCGTCTTGCAGCTTTGCTGCAGCGCCAGCAAGGTAGCGCCGGACTGTTGGGCGTTCCAGTCGGGCAGTTGGCCGAAGCCGACCGAAGCGTAGCGGGCATTGCCGCCACCGGCGGTGCCGCCGCTACTGATCGGCGCGCGCGGCGCGGTGGAGCAGGCTGCCAGCCAGATCAGCGGCAGCAGCAGAAGAAACCGTTTGAACATGCGAATACCGTCAACAAGATCGGGGACGAGGACCCGCCCGTCATGGCGAGGCGGGGCCGCTCATTGTACGACGGCTGAGACACAATGACAGCGGCGCAGTTCAGTGGCCGCTAATGTGGGAAAGACATAAGCAGGCCGCCCGGGATGAAGATCATCGCGGGCGGCCGCAAACACGCGATGCAAGACCTACTGGCCGATCGCCTTCAGTCGTGGCGACTCGGCAGGCGGCACCGTCGGCGCCGGAGCCGCCGGCAGCCCGTTCAGATAGCCCTCGATCTGGCCGACCAGCTTCGGGTCGTCCGGCGCGGTGCGCGTGCCGTAACTGGTCACCGTCATGCCTCCGGGCGCGATCAGGTACTTGTGGAAGTTCCAGCTCGGCGCATCGCCGCTGAGCGTGATCAACTGGCGGTACAAGGGGATCGCATCCGGCCCGACCACGTGCGACTTGGTCGCCATCGGGAAACTGACGCCGTAGTTGGCCAGGCAGAACTTGCCGATATCGCTGTCCTTTTCCAGCTCCTGATGGAAGTCGTTCGACGGCACGCCGACGATCACCAGCCCCCGGTCGCGATAGCGCTTGTACAGCGCTTCGAGCTTGGTGAACTGCGGGGTGAAGCCGCAATGACTGGCGGTGTTGACCACCAGCACCGGCCGGTCGGCGTACTGGCACAGATCGACCGTGCCGCCCATCAAGCCGGGCAACTGCTGATTGAGCAGTGCCGGGCAGGCGGCCTGCGCCGCCAGTGGCAGCCAGCACAGCTGCAATAACAGCCATTTGTTCATCGTTTCGCTTTCATCCTGATATCCCGCTCTGACTCTAGCCCCCGGTCGGGACGGCGGCAATCGCCATCTCAATACAAAACGGGCGGATGGGTCTGCCCCATCCGCCCGCTGTGCCTTGCACCGGCTTGCCGCTTACGACTGCGGTTCGTCCAGCTCGGCCTTGATCTGTTCCATGTCGAGCTGGCGCACGCCGTCGATCAGCTGTTCGAACTGGCCCGCGCTCAGGGCGCCGGCCTGGTTGAACACCATCACGTTCTCGCGCAGCACGATCAGCGTCGGGATCGAACGGATGTTGAAGTGCGCGGCCAGATCCTGCTCTTCTTCGGTGTTGATCTTGCCGAACACGATGTCGGCATGTTTGTCCGCGGCAGCCTCGAATACCGGGCCGAACGACTTGCACGGGCCGCACCACGGCGCCCAGAAGTCGAGGATCACGATGCCGTCGGTGTTGACGGTGCTGTTGAAGGTGTCAGCGGTGAGGTTGATGGTCGCCATGACGGTTTTTTCCTTTCGGTTACGGGGCTCCGAGGCCATGGGCTCAGGATAGGGGCGCCCCGCGACTTTTAAAAGGGATAGTGCCGCTTATATTTTCCAACCAGTCCGATAGCGGGCAACTATTCCCTGTCTTGGCCGGTCATCAGTCGCGATGGCCGATCCGCCAGCACTGGTGGATCTTCTTGTTGCGGAAGTCCTCCGGCACCGACTGCGCGGTGATGTCGCGCACCGCGTAGCGTTCGGCCAACTCGGGCTCCAGCGTGAAGCTGCGCAGGTTGTTGGAGAAGTACAGCGTACCGCCCGGCGCCAGCAAGGCCATCGCGCCGTCGATCAGCCGTTCCTGGTCGCGCTGCACGTCGAGGATTTCCAGCATCTTCTTCGAGTTGGAAAAACTCGGCGGGTCCATCACGATCAGGTCGAACTGCTTGCCGGCGGAGCGCGCATCATCCAGATACTGGAACACGTCGGCACGCACCAGCTGATGGGCGTCCAGATCCAGGCCGTTCAGCTCGAAGTTGCGCCGCGACCAGGCCTGGTAGGTATTGGACAGATCGACCGTCTCCGAGCTGACCGCCCCGCCCGCCGCCGCGTACACGGTGAAGCTGCCGGTGTAGGCGAACAAGTTGAGGAAACGCTTGCCGGCCGCCTCGTCGCGCACCCGCTTGCGGGTGTTGCGATGGTCGAGGAACAGCCCGGTGTCGAGATAGGCGTCGAGGTTCACCCAGAAACGTTGGCCGAACTCCTCGACCACAAAGTTCTGGCCGCTGTCGCCGGTCTTCTCGTACTGGCTCTCGCCCTTCTGACGACGGCGGGTCTTCACCGACACCGCCTCGCGCCCCAGCCCGGTGACCAGGGCGATGGCCTCGACCACTTCGGCCAACCAGGCGTCGTGCTCGTCGTCCTGCATCAGCCAGCCGGTGTCGAATTCCTGCAGATGGACGCGCTCGCCGTAGAAGTCCACCACGAACGGAAACTGCGGCACGTCGCGGTCGTAGGCGCGCCAGGCGTCGATGCCCTGGCGGCGCGCCCACTTGAGGTAATGCTTGATGTTCTTGCCGAGCCGGTTGGCGAAGGGACTGACGTCCACCATGACAGCGCTTACTCCTGAAAACGGTACAAATACACTGGCGCCGCCCCACCCTGGCCGGGCAGCGGCGACGCCATGAATGAATGGTGATGCTATGGATTGTAAGCCAGCCGGCGGTCGCGGCGAAATGCCGGGCCGCGTTCGGCCGGTCTTACAGGGCTCGCTGGGAGGCGATCAGCTTGCGGTACACCGGCTCCGGCAGGTACTGGCGGATCACCTCTTCCCAGCCGTGCGGGCCGACCAGGCCCTTCACCATCGTCGACGACACCTCGGCGTATTCGCGCGGCGGCAGCAGGAAGATGGTGGTGATGTCCGGGTGCAGATCGGAATTGATGTAGCGCATGGTGCGCTCATACTCGTAATCACTGGCGGTGCGGATGCCGCGCACGATGTAGTTGGCACCGATGCTCTGCGCGTAGTTGACAAGGAACTGGTGCTCGAACACCTCGACGCGCAACTTGGAAAAGCCGCGCGTCACCGCGCGCAGCATCTCGGCACGTTCATCCACACTGAAGGTGCAATGCTTGTCTGGGTTGACCCCGATGGCGACCACCAGCTCGTCGAACAGCTCGACGGCTTCACGGATCATCCACAGATGCCCATTGGTCGGCGGGTCGAAGCTACCGGCATACACAGCACGTTTCAATTCTCGTCTTCCTCGATAGTGGATCTGGCTCATGGCGACTGTACCCCGCGTGACAGAAGACGGACAAGGCGTTTTTTTGCAGTGCAATAAAAACCTGCCCGCTAAAGTGTCGCGAGCGGGCGTCGGCTCGGAGCCAATGGGGCACCGGAATGTACATGAAGTACATGGGGGGATTCCCGATCGCTGCGCAAATCTTTGCATGCGTATTAATAGAAGATACGCCCAGCGATAGATTCGCACGACCGCCCAAGCCAAGATCACACCAGCGCAACCGCTTTAGAGCCGCTGACAAAACTCAGCGCAACGGCCTTGGCTAGGCGCGCTGCCGCAGACAGTACAAGCAGTACGGCAAGGCAGCGCAACAACGCCAAGGGGGTTTTGTTAGCGGCTCATTAGAGGATAGGCCGTAAAAAAACCCCGCCAAGGCGGGGTTTAGGCGAGCGCCACGCTCTGAGTCTATCAGACGTTGATTTCCTCGACCCGGTGGCAAGCCACCTGGCGATCGCCGATCGGGCGCAATTCCGGCACCTCCTGCTTGCAGCGCTCCACCGCGTACGGGCAGCGCTTGTGGAAGGCGCAGCCGGACGGCGGGTTGAGCGGGCTGGGCAGCTCGCCGACGATCTTGATCTTGATCTTGCGGTCTTCCGGGTGGATCGACGGGGTGGCCGACAACAGCGCCTGGGTGTACGGGTGCAGCGGCTTGGCATACAGCGCCGCCTTGCTGCCCACTTCCACCGCGCGGCCCAGGTACATCACCATCACGTCGTCGGCGACGTGCTCGACCACCGACAGGTTGTGCGAGATGAACACATAGGCAGTGCCGAACTCTTGCTGCAGATCCATGAACAGGTTGAGCACCTGCGCCTGGATCGACACGTCCAGCGCCGAGGTCGGCTCGTCAGCCACCACGATCTTCGGGTTCAGCATCATGGCGCGCGCGATCGCGATACGCTGGCGCTGGCCACCGGAGAACATGTGCGGATAGCGGTAGAAGTGCTCCGGGCGCAGACCGACCTTGGTCATCATCGCCTTAACCTTGGCGTCGCGGTCGGCGGCCGACAGGTCGCTGTTGATCGCCAGCGGTTCGGCCAACTGCGTGCCGATCTTCTGGCGCGGGTTGAGCGAGGCGTACGGGTTCTGGAACACCATCTGCACCTTGCGGCGCATTGCCTTCAGGTCGGCGTGGCCCACGCGGGTCAGCGACACGCCGTCGAGTGCCAGCTCGCCCGAGGTCGGTTCCTCGATCAAGGTCAGCGCACGCGCCAGCGTCGACTTGCCGCAACCGGACTCGCCGACCACCGCCAGCGTCTTGCCGGCGGCCAGTTCGAACGACACGCCGTTCAACGCCTTGACGGTGGCGCTGCCCTTCATGAAGCCGCGCGATACCGCATAGTGGCGGGTCAGCTCGCGGGCGGATAAGACGATATTGCTCATTGGGCAACCTTCCGATCACGGATTTCGACGGGCTGGGCGATCAGCGGGAAGTGGCAGCGCACGCTGCCGTTGGCCGAAGGCGTCAACAGCGGCCGCTCGGCGCGGCAGCGCTCCTGCGCGTACGGGCAACGCGGCGACAGCAGGCAGCCGCTCGGCCGGTCGTACTGGCCCGGCACGATGCCCGGCAGCGTCGACAGGCGCTCGGCGCCCTTGCTGTGCTCCGGGATCGACGACAGCAGCGCCTCGGTGTACGGATGGGCCGGCTGGCGGAACAGCTCGGGCACGCGGCCCAGTTCGGCCACCTGGCCTGCGTACATCACCGCCACCCGGTCGGCCACTTCGGCCACCACCGCCAGGTCGTGGGTGATCATGATCAGCGCCATGTTCTGGCTCTTCTGCAGGTTCACCAGCAGTTCCATGATCTGCGCCTGGATGGTCACGTCGAGCGCGGTGGTCGGCTCGTCGGCGATCAGCAGTTTCGGGTTACAGGCGATCGCCATCGCGATCACCACCCGCTGGCTCATGCCGCCGGACAGCTGGTGCGGATAGGCATCGAGCCGGCTCTTGGCCGCCGGAATCTCCACCATCTCCATCAACTCCAACGCGCGCTGTTTCAAGGCGGCGCCGCGCAGCCCCTGGTGTACCTTCAGCACTTCCATGATCTGGTAGCCGACGGTGTAGCTCGGATTCAGGCTGGTCATCGGATCCTGGAAGATCATCGCGATGTCCTTGCCGACTATCTTCCGGCGCTCGCGCGCGCTCATTTTCAGCAGGTTCTTGCCGTCGAAACTCAGCTCATCGGCGGTGACGCGGCCGGGGGCGTCGATCAGCCCCATCAGCGCCATCATCGTCACCGACTTGCCGGAGCCGGACTCGCCAACGATGCCGACGATCTCGCCCTGGTTGACGGTCAGGTCCATGTTCTCGACCGCGCGGAACGGATTGGCCGGGTTGCCGAACGCGACCGACAGGTTCTTGATTGTTAACAGGCTCATCATTTCCCCCTCAGGCGGCGCGTTTCAGTTTCGGATCGAGCGCATCGCGCAAGCCGTCGCCCATCAGGTTGATCGCCAACACCGACAAGAGAATAGTCAGACCCGGCATGGTCACCACCCACCAGGCGCGTTCGATATAGTCGCGCGCGCTGGCGAGCATGGTGCCCCATTCAGCCAACGGCGGCTGCACACCCAGGCCCAGGAAGCCCAGTGCGGCGGCGTCGAGGATGGCCGAGGAGAAGCTCATCGTCGCGTGCACGATCAGCGGCGCCATGCAGTTAGGCAGCACGGTCACGAACATCAGCCGTACCAGGCCGGCGCCGGCGACGCGGCTGGCGGTGACATAGTCGCGGTTCAGCTCGGTCATCGCCGAGGCGCGGGTCAGGCGCACATAGGCCGGCAGCGCGGTGAACGCGATCGCGATGATGGTGTTGATCAGGCCAGGCCCCAGGATGGCAACGATCGCCACCGCCAGCAGCAACGACGGCAGCGCCATCATGATGTCCATCAGGCGCATGATCAGCGGGCCGAGCACCTTCGGGAAGAACGCGGCCAACAGGCCGAGGATGATGCCCGGAATCAGCGCCATCATCACCGACGACAGGCCGATCAGCAGCGACAGCCGCGCACCGTAGATCAGGCGCGACAGCATGTCGCGACCCAACTCGTCGGTGCCGAGCAGGAAGCTGGCACTACCGCCGTCCATCCAGGACGGCGGGGTCAACAGGTGATCGCGGAACTGCTCGATCGGGCTGTGCGGCGCCACCAGCGGGGCGAACACGGCGGCCAGCAGCACCACCACCATGAACACCAGGCCGGCGACGGCGCCTTTGTTGAACGAGAAACCCTGCCAGAACTCCTTCAGCGGCGAGGGATAGGTCAGCGCGAGATCTTCGCGGGCGGTCTGTACGATATTCGCCATCTTGTCTCTCCTTGCAGCTTATTTGGCGTGGCGGATACGCGGGTTGGCGATACCGTAGAGGATGTCCACGATAAAGTTCACCACGATGATCAGGGTGGCGACGATCAGGATGCCGTTCTGCACCACTGGATAGTCACGACGCGAGATCGCGTCGATCAGCCACTTGCCAATACCCGGCCAGGAGAAGATGGTCTCGGTCAGTACCGCACCACCCATCAGTGTGCCCACCTGCAGGCCGATCACGGTCAGTACCGGAATCAGCGCATTGCGCAGTGTGTGGATGAAGATCACTCGCGCCGGCGACAGACCCTTGGCACGCGCGGTACGGACATAGTCCTCGCGCAGCACTTCCAGCATCGACGAGCGGGTCATCCGCGCGATCACCGCCAGCGGAATGGTGCCCAGCACGATGGCCGGCAGGATCAGGTGCTTCAGCGCGTCGACAAAGGCGCCGGCATTGGCCGAAGGATCGGCCCGTTCGGCCAACCAGCTGTCGATCAGCATGAAACCGGTGCGCGGCGTGATGTCGTAGGCGAGGTCGAGGCGGCCCGAGACCGGGGTCCAGCCGAGCTTCACCGAGAAGAACATGATCAGGATCAGGCCCCACCAGAAGATCGGCATCGAGAAGCCGGTCAGCGAAATGCCCATCACCCCGTGGTCGAAGATCGAACCGCGCTTGATCGCGGCCACCACGCCGGCCAACAGGCCGACCACCACGGCGAAGATCATCGCCGCGGTCGCCAGTTCCAGCGTAGCCGGGAACAAGGTGGTGAATTCGTGCCAGACGCTGTCACGGGTAATCAGCGACTCGCCGAAATTGCCGTGCAGCAGATTGGTCAGGTAGTCGGCATATTGGGCAGGCAGCGGCTTGTCGAGGCCGAGCCGGTGCATCGCCTCGGCGTGCATCACCGGATCGAGCGTACGCTCGCCCACCATCACTTCGATCGGATCGCCCGGAATCATCCGGATCAGGCCGAAAGTCAGCAGCGTGACGCCCAGGAAGGTGGGGATCAGCACGCTCAGTCGTCGGAATATGAACAACAGCATGGGACTTCTCTCGTTTCGGGTTGTCCGAAAATGGCGTCGAGGCCGTCGGCGATGCCGGTGGATCGGCACGCGACACGCACAAAGCCTCGTCGCCGCATTGCTAGGCAGAGTGAAGTCGGTCGGAATCAGGGGAAGATAAGGAGAGGAAACGTCGAGAGAGGGTCGGGCAACAGCAACAACCGAACCACCCACCTAAACCGGTCATCGCTGCCGCCTCGACACAACCAAGATAACAGCCGGCGCCAGAATCGCTTTTGATTCAGATCAAACCGATGACCGTTCCACCGCCACTTCACCCCGCCTACCGGCTTCACGCTACCCGGGTCGGCACTACACCGGAAAAATGCTTTCCGTATAAATGCTCGTCCCTTAACGCACATCGGGGGCCAGGCCCCCGACGTGCGCTTGGTACCGCTTCAGCAGACAGGCCTTACTTCAGGCTCACGCCGTAGAACGAGTTCAGACCGAACGGGCTGACCTTGAAGCCTTGAACGGACTTGCTCATCGGCTGGTTCACGGTGGAGTGGGCAATCGTGGTCAGCGGCACTTGCTGCTTCACGATTTCCTGCGCCTTCATATAGAGCTTGGTGCGCTCGGCCACATTGGTGGTCGCCTTGCCCTTCTGAATCAGGTCTTCGAACGGCTTGTAGCACCACTTCGAGAAGTTGTTGCCGTTCATCGCGTCGCAACCGAACAGCACGCCCAGCCAGTTGTCCGGATCGCCGTTGTCGCCGGTCCAGCCGATCAGCATCGAGTCGTGCTCGCCCTTCTTGGCGCGCTTGATGTATTCACCCCACTCGTACGACTGGATCTTGGCCCGCACGCCGATCTTGGCCCAGTCGGACTGGATCATTTCGGCCATCAGCTTGGCATTCGGGTTGTACGGACGCTGCACCGGCATCGCCCACAGACCGATGTCCATACCGCTCGGGAAGCCGGCCTTGGCCAGCAGGGCCTTGGCCTTTTCCGGGCTGTACGCCGCATCCTTCAGCGACTTGTTGTACGACCACTGGGTCGGCGGCATCGGGTTGGTCGCGGCTTGGCCGGCGCCCTGGTACACCGCGTCGAGGATGGCTTTCTTGTTGATCGCCATATCGAGCGCTTCGCGCACTTCCAGCTTGTCGAGCGGCTTATGCTTCACGTTATAGGCGAGGTAGCCCAGGTTGAAACCAGGCTGGGTAATCACCTTCAGCTTGGCATCGGCCTTGATCGCCGGCAGGTCGGCCGGACGCGGGAAGGTGGTGACCTGGCACTCGCCGGCCTTCAGCTTCTGGAAGCGTACCGACGGGTCGGTGGTGATGGCGAACACCAGATTGTCGACTTTCGGGCCGTCGGTCTTGTTCCAGTAGTCCTTGTTGGCCGCGAAGCGGATCTGCGCGTCCTTCTGGTAACGCTTGAAGATGAACGGGCCGGTGCCGACCGGTTGCTGGTTGATCAGCTGCGGCTTGCCTTCCTTGAGCAGCTTGTCGGCGTATTCGGCCGACTGGATCGAGGCGAAGCTCATCGCCAGGTTCTGCACGAACGCGGCGTCGATCTTCTTCAGGGTGAACTTGACGGTGTAAGGATCGACCTTCTCGACCTTGGCGATGTTCTCGTCCATGCCCATGTCGGTGAAGTACGGGAACTCGGTCGGATACGCCTTGCGGAACGCATTGTTCTTGTTGAGCATGCGGTCGAAGGTGAACACCACGTCGTCCGCGTTGAACTCGCGGCTCGGCTTGAAGTAGTCGGTGGTCTGGAACTTCACACCCTTGCGCAGGTTGAAGGTGTAGGTCAGGCCGTCCGGGGAGATCTCCCACTTCTCGGCCAGGCCCGGGATCACCTTGGTGCTGCCACGCTCGAACTGGGTCAGGCGGTTGAAGATGGTTTCGGCCGACGCGTCAAAGTCGGTACCGGTGGTGAACTGACCCGGGTCGAAACCCGCCGGGCTCCCCTCAGAGCAATAAATCAGGGTGCCGGCAGCCTGGGCCATCGAGGCAGCGGTCAGCAGACCGGCAGTAATCAGCAGCGTCTTGGCAGCGCGCATTGATAGTTCCTTCTTCTCTGTTTATAAACGGTAATTATTCTTATATAACCTGACGCTCTATGGCGTTGCTCGGATACATTATTCACGTCGCGGCAAAATGGCAAGCTTATTACTTGCTGCGGCGTTATTACGGGTCTGTGCCCGCTTGATATCGGTTGGACAGCGTGCGGCGGTCTTGAAATAAAAGCCTGTCACCGACAGACCAAACACCAATGACACCGGGCACTTAGCGGCGCATCGAGCGCTTCATGCCCCTCAACCCGCACTCCAACATTATCGGAAAGCCCGGCCGCAGCGCCTTGCTGGTGAGCGGCCGCAACTGACCCGACAATCAGACCGCGAGTATTTCAGAAGCCTTTTCCCTCATCTACTTACAAAACGTTATGCTCGCTGCGGTTTTGTTATAGGGTGGCGACGCCTGGCAACACCACGCGCCGCCGTCTGTATCGTTGCTATATCGTTGGCGACAGCACGTGACAAATCAATATTTTTTCAATACCACCGACCCCACCGAATAGCCTGCCCCGAACGACGACAACACCCCGACCTGCCCTTCAGTCATATCGCGGCTGAACAGATGGAAGGCGATCACCGAACCGGCCGAACTGGTATTGGCATAGCGGTCGAGAATCACCGGGGCTTCGTCGCGGCTGGCCTCGCGCCCGAGCACGCGCCGAGCGATCAGCTCGTTCATCGACAGGTTCGCCTGGTGCAGCCAGAAGCGTCGCACCTCACCCGGTGCCAATTCGAGCTCGGCCAGATGGTCGACGATATGCTCGCCGACCATCGGGCACACTTCCTTGAATACCTTGCGTCCCTGCTGCACGAACAGCTTGTCCGGCGCGCCCACGCCACGCTCGTCGCAGCGGTTGAGGAAGCCGGCGTTGTTGCGGATGTTGTTGGAAAACAGCGTGACCAACTTGCAACCGAGCACTTCGAAACGATGGGCCGACACCGCCAGGTCGGCGCGCTCCAGCACCACCGCCGTGCAGGCGTCGCCGAAGATGAAATGGCTATCGCGATCGCGGAAATTCAGGTGGGCGGTGCAGATTTCCGGATTAACCATCAATACCACACGCGCCTGGCCGGAGGCGATCGCATTGGCAGCGGTCTGGATGCCGAAGGTGGCCGAGGAACACGCCACATTCATGTCGAACGCGTAGCCATGAATACCCAATGCATGCTGCACCTCGATCGACACCGCCGGGTAAGCGCGCTGCATATTCGAGCAGGCGACAATCACCATATCGATGTCGGCGGCGGAGCGCCCGGCGTTCTCCAGCGCCTCGCGCGCCGCGTGCACCGCCATCTCGGCCTGGACCGACAACTCGTCGTTGCTGCGTTCCAGCAGCAACGGCGTCATCCTATCCGGGTCGAGCAGGCCGTCCTTATCGAGCACGAAGCGGCTCTGGATACCCGAAGCCTTGACGATGAACTCCACGCTCGATTCGGCCAGCGGCTCGCATTCGCCGGCGGCGATGGCCGTGGCGTGCTCGGCGTTGTATTGCTGGACGTAGCGGTTGAACGACGCCACCAGTTCTTCGTTGCTGATGGCGTGCGGCGGGGTGAACAGCCCGGTGCCGCTGATAACGACTTGATTCATTATTGAGTTTTCCTGTAGTCGCTCCGGGCAGGGCCGCCAGAGCTGATCCATCGATCCAAACGATTGTTTGCTCGAATAATACACGAAGCATCTCAATGCCAATCATCGCCGCCCGCAGAAAAGCATGCCCTTTCCGGGCTAAACCCAGTAAAATAGTCAGGTTTGACCTGAAGCATGCCCCGGCGGCCGAAACCCCCGCCCCGCGAATAGTTGACTAAAATACTCGGAAATAAGATACTGGTCTGGAACCACCCAAGGGGAATCCGACCATGCGACTGACCACCAAAGGCCGCTTTGCCGTTACGGCCATGCTCGACCTGGCGTTGCGCGAGAGCAACGGCCCGGTAACGCTGGCCGGTATCAGCGAACGCCAGAGCATCTCGCTCTCTTATCTCGAGCAGCTATTCGGCAAACTGCGCCGGGCCGGCCTCGTAGAGAGCGTGCGCGGCCCCGGCGGCGGCTACACGCTGGCCAAGGATGCCGAGGCGATCTCGGTGGCCGACATCATCGTGGCGGTCGACGAGCCGGTCGATGCGACCCAGTGCGGTGGCCGCGAGAACTGTCTGGGCACCAATCAGCGCTGTATGACCCACGATTTGTGGACCAGCCTGAACACCACGATTTTCGATTATCTGTCCAAGGTCAGCCTGGCCAGCCTGGTCGATAGCCAGCGTACCAAGGACGTTACCGTATTGCAGGATCAGCGCGAGGCGCGCCCCACCCGCCGCAGTCGTGCCGAATCCATTTCCGGCCTGTAACCGGACCCAGTGGAGAACCAGTAATGAGCCAGCCCAAGCTTCCGATCTACCTTGACTACTCCGCCACCACCCCGATCGACCCGCGGGTCGCCGAGGTGATGATTCCCTACCTGACCGAAAAGTTCGGTAATCCGGCCAGCCGCAGCCACAGCTTCGGCTGGGATGCCGAAGAGGCGGTGGAGAACGCGCGGGCCGAGGTAGCCCGGCTGCTCAACTGCGATGCCAAGGAAATCATTTGGACCTCGGGCGCGACCGAGTCGGACAACCTGGCGATCAAGGGCGCGGCCCAGTTCTACAAGAGCAAGGGCAAGCACCTGATCACCGTGAAGACCGAACACAAGGCGGTGCTCGACCCGATGCGCGAACTGGAGCGCCAAGGTTTTGAAGTGACCTACCTCGGCGTCAAGGACAACGGTCTGCTCGATATCGAAGAGTTCAAGGCGGCGATCCGCCCTGACACCATCCTCGCGTCGGTCATGTTCGTGAACAACGAAATCGGTGTGATTCAGGACATCCCGCAGCTGGGCGAGATCTGCCGTGAAAAAGGGATCATCTTCCACGTCGACGCGGCCCAGGCCACCGGCAAGGTCGAGATCGACCTAGAGAAGCTCAAGGTCGACCTGATGAGCCTGTCGGCGCACAAGACCTACGGCCCGAAAGGCATCGGCGCGCTGTACGTACGCCGCAAGCCGCGCGTGCGCCTGGAAGCGCAGATGCACGGTGGCGGTCACGAGCGCGGTTTCCGCTCCGGCACGCTGGCGCCGCACCAGATCGCCGGCATGGGTGAAGCGTTCCGCATCGCCCGCGAAGAGATGGCCAGCGAGAACGAGCGCATCCGCATGCTGCGCGACCGGCTGTGGAACGGCATCAAGGACATGGAAGAGGTCTACATCAACGGCGACCTCGACCACCGCGTGCCGCACAACCTGAACGTCAGCTTCAACTTCGTCGAAGGCGAGTCGCTGATCATGGCGGTGAAGGACCTGGCAGTATCGTCCGGCTCGGCTTGTACCTCGGCCAGCCTGGAACCGTCCTACGTGCTGCGCGCCCTGGGCCGCAACGACGAACTGGCCCACAGCTCGATCCGTTTCACCATCGGCCGCTTCACCACCACCGACGAGATCGACTACGCGGTGGCGCTGATGCGCTCCAAGATCGACAAGCTGCGCGAACTGTCGCCGCTGTGGGAAATGTTCAAGGACGGCGTCGACCTGAACAGCGTGCAGTGGGCTGCACACTAAAATGAAATAAAGAGAGTCGGGAAGGCGCCGCACGGCGTCGCCCCGGTTCCGAACCGAGATCGGAGAGATACTATGTCTTACAGCGCAAAAGTACTGGACCACTACGAACATCCCCGCAACGTCGGCGCCTTCGAAAAGGGCGACGAGTCGGTCGGTACCGGCATGGTCGGCGCCCCGGCCTGTGGCGATGTGATGAAACTGCAGATCAAGGTCGGTGAAGGAGGCGTGATCGAAGATGCCAAGTTCAAGACCTACGGCTGTGGCTCGGCGATCGCCTCGTCCTCGCTCGTCACCGAATGGGTGAAGGGCAAGACCCTCGATCAGGCCCTGTCGATCAAGAACACCGCCATCGCCGAAGAACTGGCGCTGCCGCCGGTGAAGATCCACTGCTCGATCCTCGCCGAAGACGCGATCAAGGCAGCGGTGACCGACTACAAGAAAAAGCACGGCCTGGAATAAGCCGCGCCACTGGGTATCCGACCCGGCAATGCCGGGCGCAGCACAAGAGACTCGATCATGGCAATTACTCTGACCGAAAGCGCAGCGGAGCACATCCGCAATTTTCTGTCGCGCCGCGGCAAGGGCCTGGGCATCCGCCTTGGGGTGAAAACCTCGGGCTGTTCGGGCATGGCGTACAAGCTGGAGTTCGTCGACGTCACCCACGATGACGACCTGACCTTCGAAAGCCACGGCGTAACGGTATTCACCGACGCCAAGAGCCTGGCCTATCTGGAAGGCACCGAGCTCGACTACGGCAAGGAAGGCCTGAACGAGGGCTTCAAGTTCAACAACCCGAACGTGAAGAACGAGTGTGGCTGCGGCGAGAGTTTCCACGTTTGACGCCCGGCGTCGCCCAGCCGACCACGCGCAGCGCCCCTGAAGCCTGCGCGTTTTTGTTAGAGCCGGTTCAGAATCTGCCGCGAGCGGCCCTCAGCGGGGTGAAGAGCAGCACAGAAACCGGAGTGGACGTGCTGTCCATGAGGATTTCGAGCAGCGCATGAGCCCCGATCAGGGCCACGCAGCAAGATTATGAACGGACTCTTAGCCGTTTGATGCGGATTACGATGACTCTCGATTTCAGCCAGGATTTCTTTGCCCTGTTCGGCCAAGCCCGCCGCTTTGGCCTCGATGCCGCCGCGCTCGACGCCGCCTACCGTGCCATCGCCGCCGAAGTGCACCCGGACCGCTATGCCAGCGCGCCCGACAGCGAGCGCCGCATTGCCCTGATGCACGCGACCCGGGTCAACGAAGGCTACCAGACTCTGAAGCAGCCGCTGGCACGCGCCCGCTACCTGCTGCAACTGGCCGGTGTCGATACCCAGGAAGAAACCAACACCAGCATGCCCGCCGAATTCCTGATGGAACAGATGGAATGGCGCGAGGCGATCGCCGATGCGCGTGCCGACAGCCATGTCGAACAGCTCGAGAAGCTGTCGCGCGAACTGGCCGGCGACCTGAAGGCGCTGGAAGCGGGGCTCACCGAGGCACTCGACGGCACCACGCCGGACTTGGACGGCGCCGCCCAGCTGGTGCGAAAATGGCGGTTTATGGAAAAGCTTGATCAGGAAATCGGCGACGCCATCGAGGCGCTGCTGTACTGAGCGCAGACGGCACGCCCTGATCGTCACACCTCCCCGTTTTATTGCTTATTTGAGTGTCCTGCCGCGCACGACACACCGGACCCTACACGATGGCTTTACTGCAAATCGCCGAACCCGGCCTCTCTACCGCGCCGCACCAGCACCGTCTGGCCGTCGGCATCGATCTGGGCACCACCAACTCGCTGGTCGCCACCGTACGCAGCGGTAGCGCCACCTGTCTGCCCGACGAATCCGGCCGCACCCTGCTGCCATCGGTGGTGCACTACAGCGAAGCCGGTACCGTGGTCGGCCACGCCGCTCAGGCCGAGCAAAGCCGCGACCCGCACAATACCATCGTGTCGGTGAAACGCTTCATGGGCCGTGGCCTGACCGATCTGCCGGACGCCAGCGCCCTGCCCTACCGCTTCGTCGATGCGCCGGGCATGCTGCAGCTGTCGACCCGTTCCGGGGTGAAGAGCCCGGTCGAGGTGTCGGCCGACATCCTGCGCACGCTGAAGGAACGCGCCGAGCAGAGCCTCGGTGGCGAACTGACCGGCGCGGTGATCACCGTACCCGCCTATTTCGACGACGCACAACGCCAGGCCACCAAGGATGCGGCGCGCGTCGCCGGCCTGAACGTGCTGCGCCTGCTGAACGAGCCGACCGCGGCGGCGATCGCCTACGGCCTCGACAATGGTTCGGAAGGCGTCTACGTGGTCTACGACCTCGGCGGTGGCACCTTCGACGTATCGATCCTGAAGCTGTCGCGCGGCGTGTTCGAAGTGCTGTCCACCAGCGGCGACTCCGCCCTGGGTGGCGACGACTTCGACCAGCGCATCTTCTGCTGGATTTTGTCCGAATCCCGCCTGTCCGCCCTGGGCGCTCACGACACCCGCTTGCTGCTGACCCGTGCCCGTGAAGCGAAAGAAGCGCTGACCGAGCACACAGAGACCCGCATCACCGCCATCCTGTCCGACGGCGAGAGCATCGACCTGATCCTCGATCAGGCCACCTTCCATGAAATCAGCCAGACGCTGATCGACAAGACGCTGCTGCCGGTACGCAAGGCGCTGCGTGACGCCAAGATCGGCGTCGATGAGGTGAAGGGCGTGGTGATGGTCGGCGGTGCCACCCGCATGCCGCAGGTGCAGAAGGCGGTCGGCGCGCTGTTCGGCCAACCGCCGTTGACCAACCTCGATCCGGACAAGGTGGTCGCGCTCGGTGCGGCGATGCAGGCCGACGTGCTGGCCGGCAACAAGGGCAACGACGACTGGCTGCTGCTGGACGTGATCCCGCTGTCGCTGGGCCTGGAAACGATGGGCGGCCTGGTCGAAAAGGTGATCCCGCGCAACAGCACCATCCCGACCGCGCGCGCACAGGAATTCACCACCTTCAAGGACGGCCAGAGCGCAATGGCGATCCACGTACTGCAGGGCGAGCGCGAGCTGGTTGCCGATTGCCGCTCGCTGGCGCGTTTCGTGCTGCATGGCATCCCACCGATGGTGGCTGGTGCCGCGCGCATCCGTGTCACCTTCCAGGTCGACGCAGACGGCCTGCTGTCGGTAACCGCCCGCGAGCAGTCGTCCGGCGTCGAAGCCAGCATCGAGGTGAAGCCGTCCTACGGCCTGTCCGACGACGAAATCAGCCGCATGCTGACCGAGTCGCTCAGCAACGTGCAGGGCGACATCGAGGCGCGCAAGCTGCGCGAAGCCATCGTCGACGCCCAGAGCCTGACCGAGGCCACCCGCTCGGCGCTGGCGAACGACGGCGATCTGCTCGACGCGAGCGAACGCACCGCCATCGACGCCGCGCTGGCCGCAGTCGACCTGGCGACCCAGGGTGACAGCACCCGCATCGTCAACGACGCCGCCGCCGCGCTATCGCGCCTCACCGACCCGTTTGCCGAGCGCCGCATGAACCGCAATATCCAGCGTGCGCTCAAAGGCCACAACATCAGCGAATTGTAAGGAGCCACCCATGCCGCAAATCATCGTGCTGCCGCACCCCGAGCTGTGTCCGGAAGGCGCGGTCATCGACGATGCCCAGACGGGCGAGAGCATCTGCCAGGTGCTGCTCGATCACCACATCGAGATCGAACACGCCTGTGAAATGTCCTGCGCCTGCACCACCTGCCACGTGATCGTGCGCGAAGGGATCGGTTCACTGGAAGAGGCGGACGAGCTGGAAGAAGACATGCTCGACAAGGCCTGGGGCCTCGAGCCGAACTCGCGGCTGTCCTGCCAGGCGATCATCGCCGACGACAACCTGGTCGTGGAGCTGCCGCGCTACACCATCAACCTCGCCCGCGAAACCCACTGAGCGCCGACCACGGAGACTTCGCCATGAAATGGACCGACATCCTCGACATCGCCATCGAGCTGAGTGAAACCCACCCGGACGTCGACCCGACGCGCGTCAATTTCCTCGACCTGCACAACTGGGTCATCGCCTTGCCGGAGTTCGACGACGATCACCAGCGCGGCGGCGAGAAGATTCTCGAAGCCATCCAGCAGGCCTGGATCGACGAGCTGGAATAAGCGCCGCTACCGCTCCCTGTGGTGCGGCCTAGTCGCACTACGTGCTACCGCAGCTCGTCTAGCCGGAACCGCTACGCTGAGTTTTCTTTAGCGACGCTAAGCCTCTTAGTTGGCCGAAACGCCCCGCCCCGTGCGGGGCGTTGTCGTTTTACGCCAGTCAAACGTCGCACCCAGATGACGAAGCACTACACTGAAACCAGTCCTTTCGGCCAACCTTGCGGAGCTCCCCATGTTCACCCTGATCATCGGCAACAAGAACACCTCGTCCTGGTCGCTGCGCCCTTGGCTGATCCTGGCGATGCTCGACGAGCCTTTCACCGAGGTGATGATCCGACTCGGTCAGCCGGATAGCCACGACAAGATCCTGGCGGTCAATCCGGCCGGCAAGGTGCCGCTGTTGATCGACCACCACCTGAAGGTATGGGACTCGCTGGCAATCTGCGAATACCTGAACGAATGCTTCCCCGGCGCGCAACTGTGGCCGGAAGACCCGGCCGAGCGCGCCCACGCCCGCTCGCTGGCGGCCGAGATGCACGCCGGCTTCGCGGCGCTGCGCCACGAGCTGCCGATGGACGTGTGCGGGCGTTACCCGCGCGAGGACAGCAATCTGCAGGTCGACCGCGAGATCGCGCGCATCATCGCGATCTGGGAAGAGCTGCGCGCCCAGCACGTCAGCGACGGACCTTTCCTGTTCGGCCGCTTCGGCATCGTCGACGCGATGTTCGCGCCGGTAGCCTGCCGCTTTGTCACCTACGACATCGCGCTGCCGCCGGCCTCGCAGGCCTGGCTCGATCATCTGTTGGCCACCCCGGCGATGCGGCGCTGGATCACCGGGGCCGAGGCGGAAGTGGCCGAACTCACCCACTGAGGGCTCCGATCTGTCCGAAGCTGCCGCATGCCCGGATGGCAAACCCCGCGCCTGCCAGTAGAATGGCGCGTTTTTTCTGGCGAAACGGCCCATGAGCACCCCCTTCATCATCGGCGTGGCCGGCGGCAGCGGTAGCGGCAAGAGCACGGTCACCCGCAAGGTGGTCGAGGCGATCGGCGCGGGCAAGGCCGCGGTGATCATTCAGGACAACTACTACTGCGACCAGAGTCACCTGTCGCAGGACGAGCGACGCCGCACCAATTACGACCACCCGCACGCCTTCGACTGGGCCTTGCTGATCCAGCAACTCGACGCGCTGCGCAATGGCGTGTCGATCGCGATGCCGGTCTACGACTTTGCTCAGGACACCCGCTCCAAGCAGACGGTGACGGTCGCCCCGGCGCCGGTGATCGTGGTGGAAGGCATCTTTGCGCTGTACGACGCCACGCTGCGCGACATGATGTCGCTGAAGATCTTCGTCGACACCGATGCCGACGTTCGCTTCATCCGCCGCCTGACGCGCGACATCGAGGAACGCGGTCGCAGCATGGATAGCGTGATGACACAGTACCTGGCCACGGTACGCCCGATGCACAACCAGTTCGTCGAGCCGACCAAGCGCTACGCCGACGTGATCCTGCCGCACGGCTGCAACGAGCCGGCGGTGGACATGATCAGCGCGCGCATCGAGCGGCTGCGCGGCTGATGCGAGACGAACAAAGGGCCGAACCGGCGACGGTTCGGCCCTTGCCACATCGAGTCGACGCGACTGTACGCGCCATAATGTCCTTACAGGTTCAGCTTGCTGACCTTGGTACCGGCCAACGACAGGTTCGCCATCAGGCCGGCATTGGTCATCACGAAGCCGAGCACCGGGCTGGTCGCGGTCGCAGTGTCGATCGAGCCGTTGGCCCCCATCTTCAGCAGTGCCACCGAGGCATCGGCACCGGCAGTCCACCCCGCGCTGCTCTTGAATTTTTCCAGCGCATCCTGGGTCATGAACAGGAACACCACGGTCTTGGTCTGGGCCCCGGCCAAGAGGCCGAACGAACCGCTGGCAGTACTGTAGTAGCCGGTGGTCTGGCCACCCTCACGCAGCGAGCCGGTACCGTATTCGCCACCGACCACCAAGCCGGCCGACACCACCGACGGGAACACCAGCACCCCACGCGCCTTGCCGACCAATTCGCGCGAGCCCTTCACATTGCTGTAGAGCCGCGACAGTGCACTATCGACGCCGGAGTCGATCTCCTGACGCTTGGCACTGGACGAGCCGCCGGCGCCGGTATTGGTGGTACAACCGATCAGGGTAGTGGCGCTCAACGCCAGGGCCGCCAGGATGAACACTCGTCGTTGCATCTCGTCCTCCTCAAGATCCGCGGCCACAGCGCAGCCGCCTGAGTGAACGCGGCGGCGCCGAGGCACCTGTCCGCGCCCCTGAAGCGGGCGGAACCAGGCCGACAGCCCGACCGCCCCGAGGCGAAGGGCAACTGACAAAACGAGCGGTCGTCGAATTTTCATGACGCTAAAACCCGGCGAAACGCACTGAACATGACTCGCAGCGGCCAACCGTAGCGCTAGCGGATGGCCAGACTGCAACTCGCTGCCAGCAGGGCCTTGTGAGTAGCTCTTCCCCTACTAGGTATACCGTAGGCGTCCAGCCGGACCAAGAATTAATCCATTGCCTTAACAATCAGCGGGCCTTTATCAAACAAAGCCATCGCTCGGGCGCACGAGGCTGCGCTGGCGGCGGTTTGCCTACAGAACAAGTAGTTTCACATTGAATGTGAACAACAAAATACAGTAAAAACATGACATTACAGACATGTCGACCAAGAAACACAAACGGCTCTTTGCCATCCTGATGTCCTGCTCCATGTCGATGCTGATGTCCGGCGTACTGACCGCGCTCAACACCGGCCTCAGCGAAGGCTTTCTGCTGCGCTGGTTAGGCGCCTTCGGCGTCTCGATCTACGTGGCATTCCCGCTCTCCCTGTTCGGTGCTCCGCGCCTGCATGCGCTGACACTGCGTCTGCTCAGCCGGCCCTGTCCCGCCTCGGCATGAAGTAGCCCAAGGGCAAACACCAGCACACTCCAAAAATGGCTTTCGTATCGTTGCAGCATGGCTGGGCTCCTGTTGTCGCGATGAAGTATTGGCCTTAGCGCGCAAAAAATGTATTATTTGCACAACTTTAAAAACAGCCCCGATACCTTGCTCCACCAGATGATCGAACCGGCTAAGTCTTCCGTCGCAATGAAACATGTATTTTTAATGACCCATTAAGGAATCCAGCATGCTCGACGCCACCACACGCCAACTCGTCAAAGCCACCGTCCCGGTCCTGAAGGAGCACGGTGTGGCACTGACCAGCCACTTCTACCAGCGTATGTTTGCCCACAACCCGGAACTGAAGCATCTGTTCAATATGGGTCACCAGGCCAGTGGTCAGCAGCAGACCGCGTTGGCACTGGCGGTACTCGGCTACGCCGAGAACATTGACGACCCGTCGGTACTGATGCCGGTGGTCGGCCGCATCGCGCACAAGCATGCCAGCCTGGGCATCCGCGCCGAACACTACCCGATCGTCGGTGGTCACCTGCTCGCCTCGATCCGCGAAGTGCTCGGCGAGGCCGCCAGCGACGAGCTGATCGCCGCCTGGGCCGCCGCCTACGGTCAACTGGCCGACATCCTGATCGGCGCCGAGGCCGAGCTATACCGCAGCGCCGCGCTGGCCGAAGGCGGCTGGTCGGGCTGGCGGCCGTTCAAGGTTGGCCGAAAGGTGCGTGAGAGCGAGGAGATCACTTCCTTCTATCTGTACCCGGTCGACGGCGCACCGGCGCCGGGCTTCGTGCCAGGCCAGTACATCAGCGTGCGCGGCCGCGCCGCCGGCGGCGAGCTGATCCAGCCGCGCCAGTACAGCCTGTCCGATGCACCGAATCCGGACTATCTGCGCCTGTCGATCAAGCGCGAGCTGGGCGATGCAAGCCGCCCGGATGGCCTGATCTCCAACTGGATGCACGACGAGGTGGCCGAAGGCTCGCTGGTCGAGCTGGCCCCGCCGTTCGGCGACTTCATGCTGGATGCCAACAAGTCCAGCCCGGTGGTGCTGATCAGCGGCGGCGTCGGCCTGACACCGATGGTGTCGATGCTGAATCAATTAGTAAAAGAACAGCCGGAACGCCGCGTCAGCTTCGTTCATGCAGCCCGCCACCGCGGCGTGCATGCGCTGAACGGACATGTCCGCCAGTTGGCCGAACGGCACGATGCTCTGTCGGTGGCGGTGTTCTACGAGACGGTGGGCGAGGCCGATCAGCAGGGGGTGGACTACGACCACCAGGGCCGCATCGACTTCGCGGCGATTGGCGAACAAGCCCTGCCTGCCGATGCCGACTACTATATCTGCGGCCCGGTCGCCTTCATGCGCGCACAACTGGCCGCCCTGCGCGAGCGTGGCGTGCCGAGTGAACGCGTTCACTACGAGGTGTTCGGCTCGCACGTGCTGGCCGCCGCGTAAGCACCGGCTCACGGTCGCGCCCCCCTCTTCCCTGCCTGTTGCCGCGGCATTGCCATATGATGTATACGGCAACGCCGCGCACCTGGCGGGGATCGCCACGCTGCGTCTGGTTCGCGACGCTAGCGCTGTCATTGAGCGGGCAGCGGCGACGCGCTATGCTGCCCGCGACCGACATACCATGAGCCCGCCATGCAACTGACCCGCTTTACCGACCTTGGCTTGCGCGTGCTGATGTATCTGACTTTCAGCGAGCGCGACACCCCCGTGACCATCGGCGAAATCGCCGAGCGCTTCGACGCGTCGCGCAACCACCTGGTGAAGGTGGTGCATTTCATGGCGCAGCAGGGCTGGCTGGCAACCAGCCGCGGCAAGGGCGGCGGGCTGGCGCTGGCGCGTCCGACCGCCGACTACCGGCTCGACGTGCTGATCCGCACGCTGGAAGGCGATCGCGACCTGATCGACTGCGCCGAGCCGCCCTGTGCGCTGCGCGGCGGCTGCCTGCTCAAGGGTGCTCTCGACGCCGGCCGTGACGCGTTCTACGCCACGCTCGAGCACTACACCTTGGCCGATCTGTCGGCCACTCCGACCGGCCCGGCCATCGTCAGGCTGCATCAGCACCGTCCCGGTGCCTGAACGCCCGCTTGGCCGAATGCCAGGCCTAGGGCGCCACGACCGCACACATCCCCTCTTTCGCCGCGACCAAGTAGCCTAGGAATATCTTTCGGCCAACCCTGTCTCCTTGCTAAGCAGCGACTCGCCCCCTCGCACCCTCGCGCCCCCCCCCGAGCCACCTCAGCCGCACCGCGGCCAGCCCAGGCGGACACAACCGTCACCGTTTCTGTTGTGCCGGTTCTGCCGACGCCTTGCCTTATTACGAACTATTCGTATCTTTTTGCGACATTCTCAGAATAATCTCACATCCATAATCACAAATATTAATATATGATCGAACGCTTATAAAAATAACTACCCGCCCTCTTTGCGTCATCAGACTGGCAAAAGCCAGCATTTCGACGCCTTTCCCGTCATCAATAGAGGAATTCCATGGAGTTTTTGCATTCGTTCGTTGGCTTCGGCAACGACATCATCTGGGGCTATCTGCTGATCTACCTGCTGATCGGCACCGGCCTCTACTTCACCGTGCGCATGGGCGCGCTGCAATTGCGCCTGTTCGGTCGCGGCTGGACCGAGATGGTCGGCGGCCGCGGACACCGCGCCCCCGGTGACATCTCGCCGTTCCAGGCCTTCGCCACCGGCCTTGCCAGCCGGGTCGGCACCGGCAACATCGCCGGCGTGGCGATCGCCATAGCGGTCGGCGGCCCCGGTGCGGTGTTCTGGATGTGGATGACCGCCATCCTCGGCATGGCCAGCGCTTTTGCCGAATCGACGCTGGCGCAGCTGTTCAAGACCAATCATCACGACAACAGCTTCCGCGGCGGCCCGGCCTATTACATCCAAAAGGGCCTGGGGCAGCGCTGGCTGGGCATGGTGTTCGCGTTCTGTCTGGTGCTGGCGTTCGGCCTGGTGTTCAACGCGGTGCAAGCTAACTCGATCGTCGCCGCCACCCAGGGCGCCTGGGGCTGGGACAAGTATCTGGTCGGCGCCGGACTGGTGCTGTTGACCGCGCCGATCATCTTCGGCGGGGTGCGCTCGGTGGCGCGCGTGGCCGAGCTGATCGTGCCGGCGATGGCGCTGCTCTATATCGCGCTGACCCTGTACATCGTGCTGGTGCACCTGACCGAGCTGCCCGGCGTGTTGATGATGATCATCGAGAGCGCCTTCGGTCTGAACCAGACGGCCGGCGGCCTTGCCGGCTACTCGGTCAGCCAGGCGATGATGCTCGGCATCAAGCGCGGTCTGTTCTCCAACGAGGCCGGCATGGGTTCGGCGCCGAACGCGGCGGCCACCGCCACCACCAAGCACCCGGCCACCCAGGGCATCATGCAGATGTTCGGTGTGTTCGTGGACACGGTAGTGATCTGCTCCTGCACCGCGGCGATCATCCTGCTGTCGGGCGTGCACGAGTCGGGGCTGAACGGCGTGCAGCTGACCCAGAAGGCGATCGAATCGCAGGTGGGCAGCTGGGGCGGCCAGTTCCTGGCGGTGGCGATGTTCCTGTTCGCCTTCACCTCGATCATCGGCAACTACGCCTACGCCGAGGGCAACGTCGAGTTCATCAAGAACCGCCCGGGAGTGATCCTGGCGTTCCGGTTGCTGGTGCTGGGCATGGTGTTCTTCGGCGCGGTGGGCAGCCTGCCGCTGGTCTGGGACATGGCCGACCTGTCGATGGGGCTGATGGCGCTGATCAACCTGGTCGCCATCGTGCTGCTGTCCAAATACGTGTTCGTGGTACAGAAAGACTACGAGCAGCAGTTGAAGGCCGGGATCAAGGAACCGGTGCTCGACGTGAAGCAATACCCAGAGCTCGCCGCCAAGATCCACCAGGATGTCTGGCACTGAGCGAGCGTCGCACTCTCACCGCCCTTCCCGACCGGAAGGGCGTTTTTTTTCCGGTGCACGGCAAGGTTGGCCGGAAGCCTGTTCGGCCAACCTTAGCCTCGGCAGAACCCGTGTTCAGATCGTCTTCGAATAACGTGCTTGCGTGCGCTTCTCGCGCAGATGGCGGTCGAACACCATCGCGATATTGCGGATCAGGAAGCGCCCCTTCGGCGCCACCATCAGGAAGTCGCCGTCGAAGCTGAGCAGGCCGTCCTGCTCGAACTCTGCCAGTTGCTCCAGCTCGGCGGCGAAGTAGTCGGCGAAATCGATGCCGAACACCTGCTCGGTCGCCTCGACCGATAGCGCGAAGCGGCACATCAGCGCCTGGATCACGCTGCGGCGCAGGATGTCGTCCTGGTCCAGGGTCAGGCCGCGCAGCACCGGCAACCGCCCAGCATCGAGCGCCGCATAGTAGGCGTCGAGTTCTTTCTCGTTCTGGCTGTAACAGGCACCGACCTTGCCGATCGCCGACACGCCGATGGCGATCAGGTCGCAGTCGGCGTGGGTGGAATAGCCCTGGAAATTGCGCTGCAGCCGGCCCTGGCGCAGCGCGACCGCCAGTTCGTCGTCCGGCTTGGCGAAGTGGTCCATGCCGATGAACACATAGCCCGCCTCGGTCAGCTGCGCCACCGACTGCTGCAGGATGTCGAGCTTCTCGGTCGCACTGGGCAGCTCGGCCTCGTTGATGCGCCGCTGCGGCATGAACACGGTGGGCAGGTGCGCGTAGTTGTACAGCGCGATGCGATCGGGGGCGACCGCGATCACCTTGTCCAGCGTGCGGCGCACGCTGGCACAGCTCTGCAGCGGCAGACCGTAGATCAGGTCGACGCTGACCGACTTGAAGCCGGCGTCGCGAGCGGCTTGAATGACCTCAAGCGTCTCGGCTTCGCTCTGCACCCGGTTGACCGCGCGTTGCACCGCCGGTTCGAAGTCCTGGATGCCGACGCTCATGCGATTGAAGCCTAGCCGGGCGAGGTGGAACACCGTGTCGCGACTGACCTTGCGCGGATCGATCTCGATCGAATACTCGCCCTCGGGAAGAAACTCGAAGTACTGGTGCAGCATCGCCATCAGCCGGGTGAGCTGCGCGTCGGACAGAAAGGTCGGCGTGCCACCACCGAAGTGCAGCTGGATCAGCTTCTCGCGGCTGCCCAGCACCTCGGCGGTCAGTTTCAGCTCCTTTTCCAGGTAATCCAGGTAGATATCTGCTCGGGAGCGGTCTTTAGTGATGATCTTGTTGCAACCGCAGTAGTAGCAGACGGTGTTACAGAACGGTAAATGAGCATACAATGATATTGCTTTGCGGTTGGCGCCGATGCGGCGCTGCTCCAGCCAATGCCGATAATCGGCCTCGGAAAAGTTCGCCGCAAAGCGATCTGCCGTCGGATACGAGGTATAGCGCGGTCCGGCGCCATCGAGTTTCTCGATCAGATCGCGATCGAACTCCAGTCGCTCCGGTGAAAACGGGTGGGGGGTAACGGTCATTTTCTGATCCCGATGGTGGGTCTTGCGATAGACTGTCACCATCGCACAACACCTCTCTATTCGCCTTGACTAGCATCAACCAGTCCAGGCATTACGGGTTATTGGCATGAACGATCAACTATTGCACCACCACACGCTTAAAGTTTCCTGCTCCAGCTGCAGCCTGCGAGAGCTGTGTCTGCCGGTCGGCCTGAACCGCGACGAGATGTCGCAGCTGGACGCGGTGATCCGCCAGAGCCGCCGGCTGAAACGCGGCGAATACCTGTTCCGCAGCGGCGAGGGCTTCCGTTCGCTGTACGCGGTGCGTACCGGCTTCTTCAAGACCTGCGTCGCCAGCCAGGACGGCCGCGAACAGGTCACCGGCTTCCAGATGTCGGGCGAGCTGATGGGGCTAGACGGCATTTCGGCCAACGTGCACGGCTGCGACGCGATCGCGCTGGAAGACAGCGAGGTATGCGAGCTGCCGTTCAACCGCATGGAGAGCCTGGGCCGTGAGATCCCCAGCCTGCAGCACCATTTCTTCCGGCTGATGAGCCGCGAGATCGTGCGCGACCAGAACGTGATGCTGCTGCTCGGCAATATGAAGGCCGAGGAACGGCTGGCCGCCTTCCTGCTCAACCTGTCCGGCCGGCTCGCCTCGCGCGGCTTCGCCGCCAACGACTTCATCCTGCGCATGAGCCGCGAGGAAATCGGCAGCTTCCTCGGCCTGAAGCTGGAAACGGTCAGCCGCACGCTGTCGAAGTTCGCCCAACAGGGCTGGATCAGCGTCGATCACAAGCACATCAAGCTCGACCAGCCGGACTCGCTGAAGACACTGGTATCGGGCTGCTCGCAGGCCCACAGCCACTGAGCGTTGCCATCCCATGACACAGGGCCGGTCTTTCGACCGGCCCTGTTCGTTTATGCGCCCACCTCAGCGGCTACGCAGCCGCCCCAACCACTCCGGCCGGCCGCGAAACACCCGCGGCTCGTCCCTGAGCGGCGCCAGCACCCGCTCGTAGCGCGCCAGCCACTCGCCGCGCCCGGCATGCAGCGAGCCGGCCTCGAGCAGGCTGACGTTGTCGCGCACCAGCACCTGCCACAGCCGCGCATCGTCCGGGCGCTCCCGCAAGGTCACGTAGTCGGCGATCAGCGCGGCCTGCTGCTCCAGCCCGTAGTCCCCCAGCGTCGCTTCAGCGTCGAGCCGGTAGCGGTACGGCTCGCGGCGCAGCCGCAATGCCCGGGTCACTACGATCAGCCCGCCGCGCCAGCACACCGGGCAGCCGTTCTGATACTGCCAGGCGTGCACCAGCTCGTGCACGAAGGTATTGAACAGGCGCAGACCGGAAGCCACCGCCGAATCGGCCAGCCGCTCTGCCGCGAAATCGCAGCAGTACCAGTCGCGCGGGAAATACAGTTGGCCGAACGGCGCCATCGGCACCCGCGCCAAGTGCAGCCAGCCGTGGCCATACACCCGCACCCGCTCGGGGTCGAGCGAGTCGCCGAACAATCGCACGGCCAGCGCACGCTCGGCATCGCTCAAGAGCCGCCAGCCGGTACGGTGCGAGCGGCGGGTAATCGCGATACGGCCGAACGAACAGGGCATGGGTTTATGCCTTTTGCGTAACAAAGCGATGACCGGAGGTTGTCAAAACAACTCCTTTGTTCGCTATAGACCAGACCGTAGGCCTAATCGAGGCTAGCTCGCGTGCTAATAGAGCGAGTCTGGGCAAGTGCTTCAAAGCGACCTGAGCCCACCTCGATTCTCATCGTTGAAACACAAATGCCCGGGTGTCCACCCCGGCAAACCCGCGCCCTATCACCCTACCGTCCCCATGTTCGACCTAACGGAGCGTCTAGATGCCACTGCGGCCCGATTGATGCCAAAACCTGTTTCAGAACCGACACAGAAGCGCCCCACTCCCCTTTCAGCGGTTTACTTCCCCCCTTAGCCCATAAGGGCTCCAGCGAGCTGGCATAGCTTATGCGTAAGGAGTGCCAGGAAGAATGCTCTGCAGGAGATTGAGATGAATCAGCACACAACCCGGCTCGTCGTGTCGTCCTTGCTGTTTATACCGCTCTGCCAATCGGTACTGGCCGCGACCAGCCAGGATGACTATTCGGCACCGATCATCGTCTCCAGGCCGGTCGACGATCGTATCGCCTATCGCCCGGACTTCCCTCCCAGCACTCACCCAAGTGTGGTGGAAGCCTCTCCGGCATCGTCCGTGTTGTCGGCGACCCAGAATGTTGCAGCCCTCCAGATGCTTGATGAATCGCTACTGGCCAACAACAGCGCGGGCACCTCGGCCGGAACGGCCGGAGTGGTCAACGCCAATATCGGCTCGCTGATAAGCAACGCAATGGGTGCCGGCATGCTATCCCAGAACCCGCTGGGCTCAAGCATGGGCGGGTCAGGCGGCGGCATAGGCGAAACCATTACGTCGGCGACCTCGGCCATAACGAACACCCTCAGCCAGGTAATGATACCGACTAGTAGTTTCGGCCATTAAAGTGCCGTTAACAAACCGTAGATAATTAGCCGTTCTCGCCATAAAACCGCATTAGGGCGAAAAGCAGGAGCGCCGTGCTAATTATGTTAACGATGCAACTGAAAAATGAATCAGTGGGACGGTGCCTGCATTGCACGCACCGCCCGGAGAATACCATGAAGCGCATGATTTTTATTTTCCCGATACTGATTGTATCGACCGGCTGCCTAGCCGACGATGCAGCGACCATTATCAATGGTGGCCAGAATAACTCTGGGATTGTTTCGCTCAACCAAGCCGCAGGCCTCGGCAACCAGCAACTCAACCTGCGCAGCCTGGCCATCGGTGGGGACGAAAGCTTGGCGACCTCGGAAGCCGATCAATCCATAATGCTGAGCAAAAAATCCTACGCCGCCGCCGAAGCAATGAGGAATGCATCGCATACTGCCAGCATTAATGGAAACGCATTTTCCAGCAACCACGGCATTATCGGTATTAATCAAAGCGCAGGTGCTTTTAATCAAATGAGCAACCAGGCCACCATCAGCTTAATCGACCAAAAAAATACTCGCAATAATCCGAGCAGCATCTATACATTGGACAACACCGCACTAACAAAGACGAATGCGGGAGGAGAAAGCGAAGAAACAGAAAGCAAACCATCCAACAATAAAGTTTATATCGACGACACTGCATTTAAAAACACCTCCGGAATTGTCCAGATCAATCAGGTTGCCGGAGTAATGAATCAAACCGTCAACGCGGTGACGGTGAACGTAGTTGCCCAGACCCTGGGCCATTAATCCACACAGCCGCGCCTGTTGTGTGGTTTTTCAAAAGCACCTGGAGAAATAACATGAAACGCTCGCTTCAATATTCTCTGCTCTTCAGTGCCCTGCTCGGCATCTACGGTGCCGCCCACGCCGGGACCACGCTGGACATCGACAACGACATCAAGGTCGACAACGACCCGTCGTACAACTTCAAGGACACCAGCCGCACCAAGCTGGAAAACGACCTGACGGTCGACCTCGATGTGAAATTCGACAAGCGGATCAACACCGATGAGGGCACCGTCGCCGTCGCCCGCGATACGCAAAAACTGCTGCCTGGCGCCGAAGCTAATGAGTATGTCGACTTTGATGACCCGGCCCACGCCACCGTCAATAACAGCGTGCAGCACAACAACGGCAACACCGGCGTCAACGTGGCGGCCGGCGCGTGGAACCAACAGGCCAACGAAGCGGCCATTGCGACCAACTCGTCCCACAACTCCAGCTGGTATGACGATGACGTCGTATCCGCCGCCGACGCAGGCTTCGAGCAAAATATCGGTGACGCTCGTATGCACCTGGGTTACGGCAACAATGCTTCCGCAACGCTGAAGGACGACTCGGTTACCTACAACAAGGGCAACACCGCGGTCAACGTCGCCGCCGGTATCGGCAACCAGCAGAAGAACGTGCTCGCCCTGGCTAACCATGACAACGACAATTGGCAACCTACAGAGCTGATTAGCGCGAACGCCACCAGCGCTCAGCTGATGATCGACACCGACTTCGGTACCAAATGGGGTTATGGTGACATCGACTTCCACAGTGCAGTCTACGACTCGATCGAGCACAACAGCGGCAATATCGGCGTGAACGTTGGTGCTGGCGCCTTCAACCAGCAGGGCAATGCGTTGGCCGTCGCTACTGCCGACTCGACTGAGCTGTCGTCGGCTACCGCCGGTGGCATGCAAGTGATCGCAGACGCTCGCCTCGATATCGACCGAGTCCTGGATACTAGCGCCACGATGAAGGACTCGGTGAACCATAACTCCGGCAACATCGGCGTGAACGTGGCCTCCGGCATCGGCAACCAACAGGCCAACCTGCTGGCCATCGCAGCGCCGAAATAAGGGGTGGGTTTGATTGACTGATGCTTATCTCGAGGAGGACCCGGCCCCGTCATTGGGGCCGGGTATTTACTATGACAAGATCCGCCCTGCCTCTCTTGCTGGCTCTGGCTTGGCTGACTCAGTCCACGCTGGCCGTTTCAGCCACCATGACTGTACCTGGCTACACCGGGATGGATGAGCCGGTGAAACAGGTAAAAAGCCTGCGAGACCTGCGCTTCGCCAACATCATTGAGCAGAAAACCGATTTCAGCTGCGGTGCCGCCGTCATGGCAACGCTGCTGCGCTATGGCTTCAACCGTCCAGTCACCGAGGCAGATGTCATCGCTGGCATGATGGCCATCTCAAACCCCGAAACAGTACGCAAAAACGGCTTCTCCATGCTGGACATGAAGAAGTACGCAAACAGTATTGGCCTACGCGCCAGTGGTTTCCTCGTCGATGCCAGCCGCCTGGTCCAATTGAAATTGCCAGCCATCGTGCTACTCGACGTTGCCGGCTACAAGCACTTTGTCATTTTGAAATCCTACACCAGCGACTGGGTCTATCTGGCCGACCCGGCCGTCGGCAACCGTACCGTAACCAGCGACACGTTCAAGAAACAATGGAACGGGGTGTTGCTGGTCCTGGCCGGTAAAGGCTATCGCAGGGACACACCGCTTTGGGGCACCGCAGGAGTCATCTCGGCACGCTATGCGATCGCCGATCGTGCCCAACCGGTACCCATCGCCGAACTGCTGGAATTCGGCTTCCAGCGTAGCGACTTTTTCTAGGCGAGTTGCTCGCCTGGCCAAGGAAGGAGATTGACATGCGAAGATTGCTCATGGTGCATGGCTTGCTCGTCGCACTCGGCGGGATCGGCACTGCGCATGCACAGTTCGGGCAGCTTGCCTACGTCAGCGACCAAGCGCTAGACACGCTGAGGGGCCGTTACATCGATGCCGGCAAGATCATGAGTTTTGGCATTGAAATGGCGTCGACCTGGACAGGGCCGGATGGCACACAACATGGCACGGCCGTTGTCATGGCAGGCACGCCGAGCGCACGCTTCACCCCTACGATCACGACCTATAGCTTGAACGGAACGTCGACTCAATCAGGGGGTACTGGCTCTCAAGGCGGACTGACCGTGAGCAACAACACGGTACAGGGAGTTACCCAAGTCAACCAGATCGGGGGCAACAATAATAATTCCGGCAACTTGGTTAACATCTCCATTCAGTCCGGAAATCCTAATAGCTCAACGCAGTCGTCCCCAGGCACTGGCTGGACACCCTCACAAGGCCAAGGTGTAACGCTATCGGGCAACAAACTCACC
This sequence comes from Neisseriaceae bacterium JH1-16, assembly GCA_025989215.1. Classification (GTDB taxonomy): domain Bacteria; phylum Pseudomonadota; class Gammaproteobacteria; order Burkholderiales; family Chromobacteriaceae; genus Crenobacter_A. The sequence continues at coordinate 206,354 of JAPDNP010000007.1, forward strand.
AGCCAACTCGACATGGGGGACAAGGGTAGCCTGTCACAGAGCATCGGGCAGGGTCAGCTACAGCAATTTACCCAGATCAACACCAATGACACGATCACACGCAATAACCTGAACATCACCGTGACGTTGAACCCAAGCGCAATGAACGATATGAGCGCTAGCATTGCCAATGCCCAGCATATGCTAATTGGGCTCACTGGCCTGCATTAGAACCCCAGGGCTCTTGCGAGCCACGCAAGACAAGTACTGTGGCCCTGCTTCGTCCCCGACCATGAAGCCATTCAATGAACAAAAATAAGAGCGCGGCCCCCAGCGAAACCGGGGACCGCGCCTTTAATTTTTCTACACAACTTGTGTCGCCAACATTGATTACGTTGTCGCATCCGCAACGTCGAGCAGCTGATGCTTATTTAATAGGCGATACAATGTCGCTCTAGACACCCCGAGTGAGCGCGCTACCTTGCTTCGATTGCCCTGATTGATCGCAAGGGCAATTCTCAGCGCTTCGCGCTCGGCATTTTCCCTTTCCTTTCCCAAAGGGTAGATTAACGGCTCATCTCCCGGCTCAAGTCCCATATCCTTTGGTTTGATAAATCGACCAGAACTCATGACAAGCCCCTGGCTGAGCCTGTTGGTCAGCTCGCGGACATTGCCCGGCCAATCATGATTGACTAAGGCCTGCACGCTCTCACTGCTCAGCCGTCGCTTTGGCACCCCGAGGTTCTCAGCGTGACGTGCGATGAGGTGTTGCGCGATCGGAATGATGTCCGAAGGCCGCTCGCGCAGCGGTGGAATATGAATGGTGCAAACATTGAGTCGATAGTACAGATCCTCGCGAAATTCCCCTTGCTTAACCCGGTTCATCAAATTCACGTGCGTTGCCGCCACCACACGAACATTGACGCCAATGGGTTGAGGAGAACCAAGTCTCTCGATTGTGCCCTCCTGGAGAAAGCGCAGCAGGTTGGCCTGAGCCTCTAATGCCATGTCGCCAATTTCATCGAGAAGCAGCGTCCCTCCCGAAGCGACCTCGATACGCCCCAGCCGGCGCTCACTGGCCCCGGTAAAGGCCCCTTTCTCATAACCGAATAGCTCTGATTGGACAAGGCTGCCCGGTAGTGCGCCACAATTGACTGCCTGAAAAACCCCATTGCTGCGGTCCGATAATCGATGGATCGTACGCGCGACCAGTTCTTTACCGGTTCCACTTTCTCCGGTGATTAACACGTTAGCTTGGCTACGCGCAATGCGTTGTGCGTTCTTCCGCAACTGCACCATTACCGGGTGTTCCCCTATCAGCTCCCCAATCGGGGCTTCAACATCGTACTGCCGATGCCTCAGCAGTGCCTTGCCACGCAAACGTCCCAGTGTCACCAGAAGGCGCTTGGCATCGATCGGCCGATGGTGATAGTCGTAACAGCATTCATCAACAAACTGGCGTACCTCAGAATTTTCCAGCATTTGTTGTTCCAATAGCACGACCCATTCAAAATCGGTCGACAGCAGCATAGAGCGATAGCGAGGCAGCTGTTTCTCGAACTGCGACCCAGCAAGAAGCAAACCGCATGCCGTGCTATCGGTATCACGGTTGAGCGCGCTGAGTTGATTGGCACTGCGAACCGGCTGCACCCCCCAACCCTCTCTTCTCAACGTCTCAAGAAAATCAGGCTCATTTTCGCCCCCCAATACCACTATTTGCCTGGGAAACATAGCGACCTCACTCCCTTCCGCTTCTACACTAGAACGTATAAGGAAACTTCACAGATAACGAGTAATTAGGTGAGTCAGGAGTCAAGCCAAAGGCAACCGTCGGGATGATAGAAAAGTGCCTGCTCATCGCAAAAGTCAAACCAAGATTAATGCTAGCTGCGTTAGCCTGGCTACCCGTAATGCCTTGCCAACTGCCACCATCCACCTTTGTTGCGCTGCTTAACTCCAGCTGTTGCGAATAAGACATGCCAAGACTTATCCTGTCATTAAGAGCAAACGCGACACCTGCACCAAACTGCCAGCTATTACCCAGCTTAACGGCCCCCGCAACCTGCTGATTAGGATTTGAGCTGATATCGTCAAAATGCCGGTCAAAATAATAAGTATAACCAAGGTTAGCGAAGACCACGGCAGGATCAATCGTTTTCACAAACGATACTCCTGCGGTCGCCCCCCACAAACCATTACCGGTCGGCATGCTGTCCGGCACGGAGAGGTTGTCATTGCCTGGTACCTGCCGAAGTTTAATACCATAGGGTTCTTTCCCCGTCGGTGCCTTCACCCTGAAACTACCGACAATATCTGGCCAATCCGCATTTTCCTGAACCAGCTTGTACGAAACGCCCACCGAAATATCGCCAAGCTTTGGCGCCTGACTCAAATTGGATTGAGACGTTACTGTTGATGCTCCCCCAGCTCCTCCAGAGAAATATGTAGCATCCCTACCGACCATCGGAACATCAATATCAAACTGCAAACGTGGCGTTGGAGAATAACGGGTCGTCACGTCGAAGGTATAGGTATCGCTTTTGATACGATCTATATTGATATTCCCCAAGAAGATCGAATCCAAGGCAAGAAAGCCATTCAGCGTCAGCTGATGAGTATCGTAATAACTGTAGGAAATACTTGGCTCGATCGAGAATTTTCCGGAACTGAAAAACCCGCTGGCATTCTGATAAATGTCCTCCACGCTTTTAGGCACATCATCGACTGTTTTTATCGTCGATGCCGAAGTCGTATGAGTGACATCCGTGTCTGACGAAGTTGGCGTAGCGGCGCTGGCCACCATCGCAGTTGCCGCAGGCGCGGCCGCGACCATGGTATGAGCGGTATTTTGAGAACTTGGTGCCAATGCCGCCCAACGGCTTTCGAGCAGCTTGATTCTTTGCTCAAGGCCCTGATTTTCAGCCTGCAAAGCGGCCATTTCCTTTTCCAGTTGTGCAACACTCTTTCCCGCCGCCCCTGCTTGCAACGGAACCGCGGCCAGCGGCGCTAGCAGAGCAAGCTGCCAAGCCGAAACCCCACAACGCCCTTTTTTCATCCTCCCCCCTTATCAAGCGTGAAATGTCGCATGCCAGGTCAGTCGCATCACCCAGCCAAGAGTAAAAAATATTTAATGCCTATATTGTTGCGACCAGCATCAAATCGACATTAGCCCATCATATTTCTTTAAACAGTCCCCATACGGATTTCATTCGCATTTATTACAAATGCCTGCCATACTGTCCGAATTATTTGTGCGGGGAAATTTCATCGCCCTGCCAAGAAGTATCTAATGCCATGTAACTTCATTGGCTAAATTATATGTTTTCAGCAAATCAATTGGAGTGATATCAATTTATTGTTGTAGGCAAAACCCGGGCAAAATCAAGCCCAAAGGCATGAAACGCTCGTTTGCCAAATGCCACTGCGCGTGGATCGATACCGGTGCGGTGTCTGGCGCGATGACGCCCAAGGAGCTCACCACGCATCGCTGCCCCCAAGAGGGATAGCAAGCAGCATTTTGAAAGTAGGCAGGGGCTAGGGAAGCAACGGCATTAGCCGCCGATGAAGGAGATGGGATCGGTTCGACTGGACCGACACAGCCGACCGGGGAGGAAGAGTTATCGCTGCGTTGGACGAAGGGCTAGGCCGTGCTCAACCGTCGCCCGCTCACGCCAGCGTGCCGGCCCGACGCAACAGCGCGTCGAGCCGCTCCGCATTGGGCCAGCCCACCGGCACCACGAAGCCGCGCGCGATCTCGTGCCAGTGGCCGTCCGGGCGCTTCTCGCACTCGGCGACCAGCTGCGGCACGTCGTTGCCGGCCAGCTGCGCCTGCAGGTCTTCCATGCGCTGCACCAGCGCCTCGTCGACCCGCGCCGGCGACAGCCAGCGTAAGCGAGGCAGCCACACCCAGCGGCTGTCGTCGCGCGACACCGGCCACGCCTCGCCCAGCGGCCGCCACCAGCCGTGCCACTGCAGCGGCGACAAGGGTTCGGCCAACCATGGACCGTCGCGGTAGCACAGCGTGCCGCGCAGCACCGAGGCGCAGCGCGCGTCGGCGAAGCCGTCGGGCAGAGCCGCGCGGCCCGGCGCTCGGCCGGATAGGCCGAGCTGGTGGTGCAGCTTGTGGTACTTCAGCCGCCAGGCGTCGCGCAGGCTCGGCCCGACCAGGGTGTCCGGCCCCTCGCCCAGCATCATGTAGTACTTGCAGGCCAGCTCCAGGTGCCAGGGCTCGCCGTCGATGCGCACCAGGAAATCGTATTCGCCGACGGTATCCTTGCCGTCGTGCACCGCCAGATTCGCCGACACCAGCTCGCAGTGCGGCGCGTTGGCGAACCAGAACATCAACAGCCGCTCGGCGTAGCGCCCGAGCCGGTTGACCGACTCTTCGGCCAACCAGGCCGCCAGCGGCGCCGGTGCCGCGTCCAGCGCCAGCAGGTAACGGAAACCGTGCTCGCCCAATAGCTGCGGCAGCGCCAGCTCGCGCCCGGTCAGCCACGGCGGCGGCGCGGTCAATAGCGCGGCCAGATCGCGGACCTGCGGATGCTGCAGGCGCCACCACAAGGCATCGAGGGCGACATTCATCGGCTAGTCCTTATCGTTGTCCTGCAGCTTGTCGGCGGTGCGCTCCACCTGTTTCCAGAAGCCGCGCAGGATGTCGATCTCCTCGCGCTCCACGTCGGCGCGGCCGAACAGGCGGCGCATGCGGCGCATCAACCGCTCGCTGTTGCGGCGCTCGAAATAGCCGCTCTTGGCCATCGCGCTCTCCAGATGGCCGAGCATGCCCTCGACCTCGGCGTGGGTCGCCGGCAGCGATTCCTGCTCCAGGTGCGGCAGCGGCATCTCGACCTGGCTGAACAGCTCGTAGCACAGCACCTGCACCGCCTGCGACAGGTTCAGCGAGAAGTAGTCCGGATTGCCCGGAATCGTCACCAGCCGGTTGCACAGCTCGACCTCGTCGATCGACAGGCCGAAGGTCTCGTTACCAAACACCAGCGCCACCTGCTCGCCGGCCTGGGCACGGGCCAGCAGCTCCGGCACCGCCTCGCGCGGCGTCGCCAGCGGCGTGGTCAGCTCGCGGCGGCGGCTGGTCAGCGCGCAGGCGATGGTCACGTCGGCCAGTGCGTCGGCCAGCGTCGGCAGCACGGTGGCGCGCTCCAGCACGTCCACCGCGCCGGAGGCCAGCGTGTCGGCCTCCGGGTGTGGAAACGCCTTCGGCTCGACCAGATACAGATTGGTCAGGCCCATGGTTTTCATCGCGCGGGCAGCCGAACCGACGTTACCCGGGTGGCTCGGTCGCGCCAGCACGACGCGAATGTTCTTCAAAAAATCAGGGACTTCGGGTTTATTCATGAGTAGTTGTCGCGTACAATGTCAGCCATATTTCAAAGACCCGCGTTCTGCGCGGGTTTTTATCGTTCCTTAACCCATATTGTAACGACGCAGGCCGCCCGACGCTCGGGCCGGCGGCGTCAGACCGTGTAGAAAAGGCCAGACATGCATCCTATGCTCAATGTCGCGGTGAAAGCCGCGCGCCGTGCTGCCACCGTGATCCAGCGCGCTTCGCTGAACGTCGACGTGATCCGCGTCGAGCGCAAGAAAGCCAACGACTTCGTGTCCGAAGTCGACCGCAACGCCGAAGCGGCGATCATCGAGACCATTCTCGAAGCGTATCCAAAGCATGGCGTGTTGGCCGAAGAATCCGGCGCACAGGGCATCGGCCAGTCCGAATACGAGTGGATCATCGACCCGCTCGACGGCACCACCAACTTCCTGCACGGTCACCAGCAATATGCGGTCTCGATCGCCCTCGCTCACAAGGGCCAGATCCAGCAAGCCGTAGTCTACGACCCGAACCGTAACGACCTGTTCACCGCCAGCCGCGGTGTCGGCGCGTTCTTGAACGACCGTCGCATCCGCGTCTCCAAGCGCATCAACATGAACGAATGCCTGATCGCCACCGGCTTCCCGGTGGTCGACCAGTCGATGATCGACACCTACTTCGCGATGCTGAAGGACGTGCTGGCCAAGACCGCCGGCGGCCGCCGCGAAGGTTCAGCCGCGCTCGACCTGGCCAACGTGGCCTGCGGTCGCGTCGATGGTTTCTTCGAATTCAACCTGAAGCCGTGGGACATCGCCGCGGGCGCTCTGATCGTCCAGGAAGCCGGCGGCATCGTCACCGACCTGGTCGGCGAAGACAGCTGGTTGGAATCGGGCGACATCGTCGCCGCCAACCCGAAGGTGCTGGGCCAACTGCTGCACATCTTCGCGCCGCACCTCAAAGGCTGATCGGGCCGAGTCCATCGCCAGCTACAACGCCCTGCCCCGTGCAGGGCGTTGTCGTTTCTGCCGCCTAGCGCACCACGACGGTGACGCTGGTTCGCGGCGGCAGCCGCAATGTCTCGCGATAGCTGCCCTGCACCTGCGGGCGCACCAGCGGAAAGAAACCCAGCGGCGCCAGCGACGCCGGCAGGGTCGTGGGCAATCGCGGCGAGGGCCGGTAGTAGGCGCCGTCGAGAGGCAGTAGCGTATAGCCCGCCTCGCTGCGCGCCGGGAAGCCGAAACCCGCCGGCGAGCCCGCCGCCGGCAACAGCGCGATCGACGCGCCGAAGCGGCGCAGCGCCTGCTGCGCACCCTCGCCCCCCGCCTGCTGGAGCGCGTTGTCCAGCACCCGCCACGAGTCGCTGGTACTCAGGTTGCGCAACAGCCGCTGATAGAAGCCGATGCCGTACTGGCGCAGCAGATAGGCGCCGAAGCTGCCACCGCTGTCGTAGCTGTAACAGGGGTTGTCCGGGTCGAACATCGTGAAGACGGTGATGGTGCAATTGAACCCGCCGAACTCTCCCCAATACAGCCCGCTCAACAGCCGCCCGTCGCGAATCGGGTGGAAAGCGAAGCCGAGCCGCTCGGCGATCACGTCTTCCATCATCATCGCGGTCATCTCCTCCAGCCACGGCTGGAACGCCTGCGCCTGACTGGCGGGCGGCCGCACTGAGCGCTGGTAGAAATTGACCAGGTGCAGCAGCTCGTGCGCCAGCGCGGAGGTCATCAATTGCATGCCGTCGATCGGCCCGGCCTGATAGAAGCTTTCCGCCCGCAGCACGATGCTGAGCGCCTCGTTGCTGTGGCCCAGGTAGGCATCGTACGCCGGGTCGCCGCTGGGGCCGTCCAGCCAGGCATCGGCCGGGCTGAAGTAGCCGTCGGCGGGATCGACCAGATCGCCGGCAATCAGAATATCGACGTCCTGCTGCGGGCCGATCAGCTCTGCAACATCATGTGTGCCCCATGGTGCGCCGGCCAGCCCGGTCACCATGCGGTACACCGAGTTCGGCCCGACCACCAGCTGCTGCATCAGCCGGTCGAGCATCGCGTCGCTGATGCGATCGGCGCGGTACTGCTCATCAACCACCCACAGATTGATCCGCCGGCTGCCGTCGGCCACCGGCTGCTGACGCAGCAGCGTCGCCGCGCGGCGGTTACGCACCGAGGAGTCCTCGTTGCCGCTGGCGGCATCCACCCACCAGTCGCGCGCGTCACCCAGTTGGGCGGCGATGGTCATCGTGCGTGCCTGCACCCGGGCGTCGCGCTGGCGGGAGCGCCCGTCAGGCTGTTGTCGTGTCCGTTCCAGTTGCAGGCTTGCCCAGGCTTGCTGGGTCAGATGGCGGCTGCCAGCGCGCGGCGCACCGCTGCGGCGCTCGAGCCCATGCAAGGTGGCGATGCGACTCCACTGCAAGGGCAACGCCGAGCGCGGGTACAGCGCCAGGGCCGGCAACGCTTGCTCGACCGCGCCATGGTTGGTCAACACCAGCTGCACATCCTTGCCGGGAATGCCGTCGATCTGCAGCGACAGCTCGACCGGCTGCGCACTGTCGTTGCTGTACTGCCAGACACCGACGCCCTGCCCGGCATAGCGGGTGGCGTCCAGTGCCCCACAAGCCGGGCCGCTGCAATCGGCCACCAGCCCCGGCCGCACCGGTGTGGTCACCGGCCCACCGGGCGCCGTGCCCGAGCTCGCGGATGAATCACCCGTTCCGCCTCCACCACCACAGCCTGCCAATAGCCCGCCGAGCAGCAACACCACCGCGCCATAGCGCAGCGCCAGCCCTGCCCGGGTTCCGAGTCTTTTCACCTTGCCATCCCTGCCAGCGCTTCAATCCATCATCATGAATAAATAGGCATGGTTACGCAAAGTTACTTTCGGCACGCCAGGCTTCATTTGCAGAGACGGCGATGGACATCCCAGCGCAGCGCCCTGTCAGTCGGACGGTTGGCCGAAGCCGCTGCCCACCCTCAGCCCGGCGCCTTGCCCAGTAGCGGTTCTTCACTCAACCGCTCCTGCAGAAAATCGCAGAACGCCCGGATCCGGGCGACCCGTTTCAGATCGGGATGGGTCAGCAGCCACAGCGGGGTGTCGAGCGCGGGGTCGGGTTCGGCCAACCTCACCAGCGGCGGGTCGGCCTCGGCCAGCAGGCACAGCAGCATGCCGACGCCCAGGCCGTGCCGCACCGCATCGACCATGCCGACCAGGCTGTCTGCACTGAACACGATGCGCTCGGCCGGCACCTGGCGGCGCAGCCAGGCCGCCTGCGCCAGGTGCGCCAGGCTGTCATCCGGTGCGACCCAGTCGTGCTCGGCCCAGCCAGTCGCCGCTGCCCGGCCGGCGAGATAGCTGCTCGCCGCATACGGCGCGGTCTGCAGCCGCCCGAGCCGGCGCCCGATCAGGTTGTCCGGCGGGCTCGAGGTTGGCCGAACGGCCACATCGGCCTCGCGCTGCGTCAGGCTCAGAAAGCTGTTGCCGGTCACCAGCTGTAGCTGGATGCCGGGATAGGCACGGCGAAACGCCGCCAGATGCGGCATCAACAGCGGCACCAACGTGTCGGTGCTGGTCAGCCGCAGCGTGCCGGACAGCTGAGCGTCGTGGCCGGCGAGTCGCCGCTGCGCCGCCTCGATCTGCTCGCCGACCCCGTCCAGCTCCTCGCGCAGCGCCTCGCCGGCCGCCGTCATCAGATAGCCGCTGTGCAGCCGCTCGAACAGCCGCACCCCGAGCCGGGTCTCCAGATGATCGAGCCGGCGCAGCACCGTCGAATGGTTGACGCCCAACCGCCGCGCCGCCGCCGACAGCGAGCCGGCCCGGTGCACCGCCAGGAAATAGCGCAGGTCGTCCCACTCCATGTCATGCATTTTTGCAGCTCAATTCGGCATTTATTGCCAATGTTAATGCTATAACGCATAGCCTAGAGTGGACACCATCATCTCGCCACCCTGATGGAGTCCGCCATGCTGACGCTGTATACCGCCCACACGCCGAACGGCCACAAGGCCGCGATCGCGCTGCACGAACTGGCGCTGCCACACACCGTGCGCAGCGTCGACCTCGCCGCCGGCGAGCAACACCGCGCGGCATTCCTGGCGCTCAACCCCAATAACAAGATCCCGGTGCTGGTCGACGACGACCAGACCATCTTCGAGTCCGGCGCCATCCTGATCCACCTGGCCGACAAGACCGGCCGCCTGCTGCCCGCCGAGCCGGCGGCGCGCAGCGTCGCGCTGCAATGGCTGTTCCTGCAGGTGGGCAGCATCGGCCCGATGCTCGGCCAGCTGTGGTGGTTCCGGCACGGCAGCCCGACCCCCAACCCGGCGGCGCTAGAGCGCTACCAGCGCGAGACGCTGCGCCTCTACGGCGTGATCGAGCGCCGCCTTGAGACGGCCGCCTACCTCGCCGGCGACGACTACAGCATCGCCGACATCGCCAGCTACCCGTGGCTGGCCACCCACGAGGAACTGGGCATCCCGATTGCCGACTACCCGCGGCTGCGCGACTGGCTCGCACTGATCGGCCAACGTCCCGCCGTACAGCGCGGCATGCAGGCGCCGCGCGACGGCGCGAACCGATAAGGAGAGCACCATGGCCTGGTTACTGTTACTCGCCGCCGGCCTCGTCGAGATCGCGATGGCGCTGGCGCTGAAATACGCCGACGGCGGCAGCCGCCCGGGGATGCTGGCCCTGGGCCTGGGCGCCGCGCTGGTCAGCCTGGTGCTGTTGACCGGTGCGCTGAAGACGCTGCCGGTCGGCACCGCCTACGCGATCTGGACCGGCATCGGCGCGATCGGCATCACGCTGATCGGCATCCTGCTGCTGGGCGAGAGCTTCGCGCCGCTGCGGCTGGGCTGCATCGCGCTGATTTTCGCCGGCATAGCCGGGCTGAAACTGCTGCCGTCCTGAGAACCTGCTCACGATCTACTGCACTCGGGTGATCCTGCGTTGAAATGCTGCTCAAAATGCTCATGGACTCCATGTCCATTCCGCTTTTTCGCGTCATTTCGCCTTGTCTGACCCTTCGTTCGCGAGATCGTGCACTGGTTCTGAGCCCTGCTGAGGACGGAGTCTTGCCCCTCTCACCGCCCCCGCCTTCCGGGGGCGGTACGCTTGTCGAGAAGCCGGCGCCGCGCTCCGGTAGAATGGCGGGTCAATGTATCAAGACCCATTCAAGCCATGGACCGCGCAGTGAACAAAGACAAGGCCCCCGCCCATACGCCAATGATGGCGCAGTACTTTTCGTTGAAAAAAGACCATCCGGACAAGCTGCTGTTCTACCGCATGGGCGACTTCTACGAGCTGTTCTACGAGGATGCGGAGAAGGCCTCGCGGTTATTGGACATCACCCTGACCACCCGCGGCGCCACTGCCGGCGTGCCGATCAAGATGGCCGGCGTGCCCTACCACGCCGCCGAGGGCTATCTGGCGCGGCTGGTGAAACTCGGCGAATCGGTAGCGATCGCCGAGCAGATCGGCGACCCGGCGCTCGCGAAGGGCCCGGTGGAGCGCAAGGTAGTGCGGGTGGTGACGCCGGGCACCTTGACCGACGCCGCCTTGCTCGACGACAAGCGCGACAACCGCGTGCTGGCGCTCAACAGCCTGCGCGGCACCCTGGGGCTCGGCTGGATCTCGCTCGCCAGCGGTGAATTCCGCCTGCAGCAGACCAGCATCGACGAGCTCGCGAGCGAACTGGAGCGGCTGCGCCCGGCCGAGATCGTGCTGCCGGACGGCCTGGACATCCCGCTATTGTCCCAGCTCGGCATCCCCAGCCAGCGCCTGCCGGCCTGGCAGTTCGACGCCGAATCGTCCACCGCCACGCTGACCCGCCACTTCGGCACCCGGGATCTCGCCGGTTTCGGCGTCGACGGCATGCACGTGGCGATCGGCTGTGCCGGCGCGCTGCTCGAATACGTCAAATCCACCCAGGGCGTGCAGCCCAGCCACATCGCGAGCCTCGCGGTCGAAGACGCGCGCGAGCTGATCCGTCTCGACGCCGCCACCCGCCGCAATCTGGAGCTGACCGAAACGATCCGCGGCGAGCCGAGCCCGACATTGCTGTCGCTGCTCGACACCTGCGCCACCAGCATGGGCAGCCGTCTGCTCGCCCACTGGCTGCACCACCCGATCCGCCGCCACGGCAAGTTGGCCGAACGGCTGTCGGCGGTGCGCGTACTGCGCGATGCCTGGCAGGATGTGCGCGACAGCCTCGCCGAAGTCGGCGACGTCGAGCGCATCACCGCGCGCGTCGCCTTGCGCAGCGCCCGGCCGCGCGATCTCGCCGCCTTGCGCGACAGCCTGAAGGCGCTGGAGGCGACGCGAACGTTGGCCGAACGACTGGACAGCCCCTTGCTGCAACAGCTCGCCGGCGTGCTGCCGCGCGAGTCGGAAGTCGCCGCGCTGCTGGCCCGGTCCATCCTGCCGGAGCCGGCCACTTTCCTGCGCGACGGCGGCGTGATCAACCACGGTTATTCGCCGACGCTCGACGAGCTGCGCGCGATCCAGCAGAACTGCGGCGACTTTCTGTTGCAGTTGGAGGCGCGCGAGAAGGAACGCACCGGCATCAGCACGCTGAAGGTCGAGTACAACCGCGTGCACGGCTTCTACATCGAGGTGACCAAGGCGCAGGGCGACAAGGTGCCGGACGACTACCGCCGCCGCCAGACGCTGAAGAACGCCGAGCGCTACATCACCCCGGAGCTGAAGGAATTCGAGGACAAGGCACTGTCGGCCAACGACCGCGCGCTGATGCTGGAGAAGCAGCTCTACGAGTCGCTGCTCGACGAGCTGGCCGCCCACATCGCCGAGCTGAAGCTGGTCGCCCAGGCCACCGCCAGCCTCGACGTGCTCGCCACCTTGGCCGAACGCGCCGACACGCTCGGCTATGTCGAGCCCGAGTTCGTGCCGGGCGTGCAGCTGACCATCGAGAACGGCCGCCACCCGGTGGTCGAGGCCGAGGTCGACCGCTTCATCGCCAACGACACCCGGCTCGCCGACGAGCGCAAGCTGCTGTTGATCACCGGCCCGAACATGGGCGGTAAGTCGACCTATATGCGCCAAGTGGCGCTGATCACCCTGCTCGCCCACATCGGCAGCTTTGTGCCGGCCGACCGCGCGGTGATCGGCGAGGTGGACCGCATCTTCACCCGCATCGGCGCGTCGGACGACCTGGCCGGCGGGCGCTCGACCTTCATGGTCGAGATGACCGAGACCGCCAACATCCTCAACAACGCCACCGAGCACTCGCTGGTGTTGATGGACGAGGTCGGCCGCGGCACCTCCACCTTCGACGGCCTGGCACTGGCCTGGGCGATCGCGCGCGCGCTGATCGACAAGAACCGCGCGTACACCTTGTTCGCCACCCACTACTTCGAGCTGACCCGCCTCGCCGACGAGTTCGCCCAGGTCGCCAACGTGCATCTGAGTGCGGTCGAGCACAAGGACAGCATCGTGTTCCTGCATCATGTCGAGGACGGTCCGGCGAGCCAGAGCTACGGTCTGGCGGTAGCGCAACTGGCCGGCGTGCCGGGCAAGGTGATCCGCGAGGCGAAGCGTCACTTGGCCGAGCTGGAATCGCAGGCCGCCAGCGCGCACCGCCAGCCCGACCTGTTCACCGCACCGCTGGCCGAACCGGCCGAGCCGGCGCCGCATCCGGTGGTGGACAGGCTGGCCGACCTAGACCCGGACAGCCTGAGCCCGCGCGAGGCGCTGGCACTGCTGTACGAGCTACGGGCACTGGCGCAGTAAGTCCTGCCAACCCCTTGATCTAGTTGAGCAGACCCGATCCTGCCCAACACCTCGTCAAGGGGGCCGCGCCGAGCGGCATTGGCGGCGCCAAACCGGCCCCAGCAGGGCACCGTCCATGGCCGAGCTGACCACTCGGCCATTTTTTCATTCCAAATCGCAAAATATGTCTTATTTTTAAAACATAGCGCTGCTGGTAACCTACGTTATCAAATTTGTACCGTTCGTCATCGCAGCGCAAAAACAACCGGCGAGAGAACCGGGGTTTTCTATAGTGAACATCGCATCGTCAATAAAAGAAAAGTTTGGAGCTTTACGTCATGCAGATCAGTTTGAGCACTAAGAATCCTGGGCTGGAACGTTTATTCGGCCGAGGCAACAAAGACGGCCGCCTGACACTGGCCGCCATTCGCGCACGCGCCAGTCGCCAACTGGCCAAGTTCAGCAAGCTGGTTGAACAGCAGTTGGCCGAACACTCGATCACCATTCCGCCCGCCATCGGGCTGGTCAGCTGCCCCAGCTGCGAGCTGACCATCGATAACGCCCACCCGCAGGCCGAGGCGGTGCGCACCTGGCTCACCGGCAACGTGAAGGTCGCCAAGCATTTCAAGGAAGTCGAAGTGCTGTTCGAGATCGTCCGTGCCACCGAGCAGCCGGGCGTAACACTCGCTAGCACGGCGTGCTTCCACATCGGCCTGACCAGCGCCGGACCGGTCGCCTACTTCGAAGAACATCGCTGCGAGGCACAGGCTGAAGGCTGAGTCTCGCTCTAGCTACAAAAACCAGGGGAGCCCGCGGGCTCCCCTGTCTCATTTCTGGCCAGCTAATCGCCCGTCCAATGGGCGAAAACGCAACTGCTGCGGGTAGGGGAAGAAGTCCTCGATGAAGCCGGCACGGATGCGTTGCTGGCGCGTCTGCCAGAATTCGGGACTCAGCAGGTCGGCATGGTGCTCGAGAAACACCCGTCGCACCTCGGGGTCGCCGAGCAGGAAGGTGGCGAACTCCTCCGGAAACACATCGCTGCGCGCCACCGGGTACCACACCTCGCCAGACATCTCCATCTCGGGGTTCGGCGCCTCGGGAATGTGCCGGAAATTGCAGTCGGTCAGGTATTCGATCTCGTCGTAGTCGTAGAAGATCACCCTGCCGTAGCGGGTCACGCCGAAGTTCTTGTACAGCATGTCGCCGGGGAAGATGTTCGCCGACGCCAGCTCCTTGATCGCATAGCCGTAATCGCAGATCGCACGCGCCTTCTCCTCGGCATCCACCTGCGCCAGGTACAGGTTGAGCGGCTTCATGCGCCGCTCGATGTACAGGTGGCGGATCACGATGCGCTCGCCGTCCTCCTCCAGCAGCGACGGCACCTGGGCGCGCAGTTCGGCCAACAGCTCGGCGGTGAAGCGCGCCTTGGGGAAGGCCACATTGGAGAACTCCAGCGTGTCGGCCATCCGCCCGACCCGGTCGTGGCGTTTCACCAGCTGGTATTTGCGCTTCACCGTGGCATGATCGATGTCCTTGGGGCCGCCGAACACGTCCTTGATCAGCTTGAACACGTAGGGATAGGACGGCAGGGTGAACACCAGCATCACCAGCCCCTTGATGCCCGGCGCGGTGACGAAGTTGTCGTTGGAGTGCTGCAGGTGGTGGATGAAATCGCGGTAGAAGATGTTCTTGCCCTGCTTCTGCAGGCCCAGCATGGTGTAGAGCTCGCCCTTGCTCTTGGTCGGCATCATCGAGCGCAGGAACTGCACATAGCCCGACGGCACCTCCATGTCGACCAGGAAATAGGCGCGACTGAACGAGAACAGGATGCCGATGCGCCATGGCTCCAGCAGCACCGTGTCGAGGGTCAGCCGCCCCTGGGTCTCGTGGAACACCGGCACCGCGAACGGGTAGCTGTTGCCGCCGTTCACCACCCGCCCCAGAATCCAGGCCGCCTTGTTGCGATAGAACGGCGTCGCCAGCACCTGGATCTGCAGATTCGCCTCCAACACCGGCCAGTCGCCGCCCAGGTGGACCAGCGCGGCGCGCAGCACGCAACCGATGTCGCGAGCCAGGTGGGCGAACGGCGTCTGCCAGCCGAAGTCGCGCACGATCTGGCGCAGCGTCTGGCGCAGGCCTGCGGTACGCGGGTAGTAGCTGCGATAGGTCGGCGGATCGGACTCGATGTAGTCGGTGGCGATCGCCGGCCGCACGAAGATGAAGTCGTTGTTGAAGTAGTCGCGGTGCAGGATGCGGCAGAATACCGAGTTGAAGAAGGTCTCGGCGCACTCCGGCTGCTTGTGGTTGGTCAGAAGACCGATGAAGTACAGCTTGGACTGCTGCCAGATCTCGTCGTCGAGCAGGTCGGCGTGAAACTCCTGCTGCAGGCGCAGCACGGTCTCGCTGACCCGATCGTCGTAAAACTGGATACGGTCGCGGATGGCCTGCTGGATGCCCTGCCAGTCCTGCTGCTCGAACAGTGTCTTGGCATGGCGCCCGGTCTCGCGAAACAGCCGGTAGTGCTTGTTGAAGCCCTCTACCAGCACCTGCGCGATGTCGCGCGCAACCGGGTTGTAGTATTCCGGAATCTGCATCGGCCTCGTTTCTCCCTGGTGCGTGGCCGACGCGTCTCATTATGGTTTGCGCCTGCGCGACGACGGAGAATGACCCGACGGTTTTTTCCCAGTCGAGCGCGGCGGCGTTCGGCCAACCTTTGCCCTCGTCGTAGCTTGCCTGCCGCCCGGCAAATCAGCAAGGTCCACCTCCAGCACCCGGTATTCGCCCGGCGGCAGGCCATCGAGCCGCCACGGCCCGATCGCGACCCGCACCAGCCGCAGTGTCGGCAGGCCAACTTTCGCGGTCATCCGCCGTACCTGGCGATTCTTGCCCTCGCTGATCACGATCTCGATCCAGCAGTCCGGCACGCTCTTGCGAAACCGCACCGGCGGATTGCGCGGCCACAGCTCGGGCGTCTCGATCCGGCGCGCGGTGCCGGGCCGGGTGACGAAATCGCCCAGATCCACCCCGGCTTCCAGCGCCGCCAGCTGTTCGTCGCTCGGTTCCCCTTCCACCTGCACCCAGTAAGTCTTCGGCAGCTTCCAGCGCGGGTCGGCGATGCGGTGCTGCAGCGCGCCGTCGCCGGTCAGCAGCAACAACCCCTCGCTGTCGGTGTCGAGCCGCCCGGCCGGGTAGACCCCCGGCAGGTCGATACAGGATTTGAGCGTGGGATGCTTCGGGTGCTCGGAAAATTGGCAGATCACGCCGTAGGGCTTGTTGAGCAGAATCAGTTGGGACATGGCCAGATCGGCAGAAGGAACAATGCCCCGGATGATAGCAAGGCTGGGCTCAGCTCGTCGGCTCCGCGCACCGGCCGCCTGCCGTTTGCTGGGCACGCCGACGTGTCCTGTCCCGCTGCCGTGCTTGGCGCGGGCCGGCAAGTTAGCGTTTTCACCAACGCCGCAGGACAGTGAAGCGCGGTATAATTCGCAATTGAAAATAAACCCGGCAATCAATAAGCATAATTGGTTCGGGTGCGCTTCGAGCGGGGCGGTCGGGGCGCGATATAATTCGTATTTGAAAAGCCAGCCGGCAGTCCGCGGGCTTCGTCGCTCGCTGCATCACAGGCAAAGCATTGCGCCTGGTAGGGCCGGTTTTTCCAATACCGTTTCAACACGCCAGCACGGGATGTCGCCCAGCGCCTCAGCCTCCTCGCGCCATCGTTCAATTGTCGCAAGACACTCATGGAGTAAAGTAATGCCATCGCAACAGCCGACCATCATCTACACTCTGACCGACGAAGCACCCGCGCTGGCAACCAACGCCTTCCTGCCGGTCATCGAAACCTTTGCGGCCCCGGCCGGCATCCATATCGCCACTGCGGACATCTCGGTGGCCGCGCGCATCCTGGCCGAGTTTCCCGACTATCTGACCGACGAGCAGAAGGTCCCGAACACCCTGGCCGAACTCGGTCAGCTGACCCAGGACCCTGACGCCAACATCATCAAGCTGCCCAACATCAGCGCCTCCGTATCCCAGCTGCAGGCTGCCATCAAAGAACTGCAGTCCAAGGGCTACGCCATCCCCGACTATCCGGAAAACCCGACCAGCGACGAAGAGAAGGCGATCAAGTCCCGCTACTCCAAGTGTCTGGGCTCCTCGGTGAACCCGGTGCTGCGCGAGGGCAACTCCGACCGTCGCGCCCCTGCCGCGGTGAAGAACTACGCCAAGAAACACCCGCACTCGATGGGCGAGTGGAAGCAGTGGTCGCAGACCCACGTGTCCCACATGGAACACGGCGACTTCTACCACGGCGAAAAGTCGATGACGCTGGACAAGGCGCGCGACGTGAAGATGGAACTGGTGACCAAGAGCGGCCAGACCATCGTGCTCAAGCCGAAGGTCGCCCTGCAGGCCGGCGAGATCATCGACTCGATGTTCATGAGCAAGAAGGCGCTGTGCGACTTCTACGAGAAGGAACTGGAAGACTGCCGTCAGGCCGGCATCCTGTTCTCGCTGCACGTGAAGGCCACCATGATGAAGGTGTCGCACCCGATCGTGTTCGGCCACTGCGTGAAGATCTACTACAAGGAAGCCTTCGAGAAGCACGGCAAGCTGTTCGACGAGCTGGGCATCAACGTCAACAACGGCATGGCCACCCTCTACGAAAAGATCGAGACCCTGCCGGCCTCCAAGCGCGAAGAGATCATCCGTGACCTGCACGCCTGCCAGGAACACCGTCCGCGCCTGGCGATGGTCGATTCGGCCAAGGGCATCACCAACTTCCACTCGCCGAACGACATCATCGTCGACGCCTCCATGCCGGCGATGATCCGCGCCGGCGGCAAGATGTGGGGCGCCGACGGCAAGCCGTACGATGCCAAGGCGGTGATGCCGGAATCGACCTTCGCCCGCATCTACCAGGAGATGATCAACTTCTGCAAATGGCACGGTAACTTCGATCCGAAGACCATGGGCACCGTGCCTAACGTCGGCCTGATGGCGCAGAAGGCCGAGGAATACGGCTCGCACGACAAGACCTTCGAGATCGCCGAAGACGGCGTCGCCAACATCACCGATCTGGCCACTGGCGAAGTGCTGCTGTCGCAGAGCGTGGAAGCCGGCGACATCTGGCGCATGTGTCAGGTGAAGGACGCGCCGATCCGCGACTGGGTCAAGCTGGCCGTCACCCGCGCCCGCAACTCCGGCACCCCGGCCGTGTTCTGGCTCGACCCGTACCGTCCGCACGAAGCCGAGCTGATCAAGAAAGTCGAAAGCTATCTGCTCGACCACGACACCGCCGGCCTGGAAATCCACATCATGTCCCAGGTGCGCGCGATGCGCTTCACGCTGGAACGCGTCGCCCGTGGCCTCGACACCATCTCGGTGACCGGCAACATCCTGCGCGACTACCTGACTGACCTGTTCCCGATCATGGAACTGGGCACTTCGGCCAAGATGCTATCCATCGTCCCGCTGATGGCCGGCGGCGGCATGTACGAAACCGGCGCGGGCGGTTCGGCGCCGAAGCACGTGCAGCAGCTGCTGGAAGAAAACCACCTGCGTTGGGACAGCCTGGGCGAGTTCCTCGCGCTGGCGGTCAGCCTGGAAGAGCTAGGCATCAAGACCGGCAACGACAAGGCCAAGATCCTGGCCAAGACGCTGGACGCCGCCACCGGCAAGCTGCTCGACAACGACAAGTCGCCGTCGCGCCGCACCGGCGAGCTCGACAACCGTGGCAGCCAGTTCTACCTTGCGATGTACTGGGCGCAAGCGTTGGCCGAACAGACCGACGACAAGGAGCTGCAGGCTCGCTTCGTGCCGCTGGCCAAGACGCTGACCGACAACGAGCAGCAGATCATCGCCGAGTTGAAGGCTGTCCAGGGCAAGCCGGCTGACATCGGCGGCTACTACCTCGCCGACGCCGAGAAGTGCACGACGGTGATGCGCCCGAGCGCCACCCTTAACGCCGCGCTGGCCGCAGCGCGCGTCTAAGGAAGGTCGGCGACGATCAAAGTGCCGACACTTCGCACCAACTAAAAATGCCAGGGCCCTGCCCTGGCATTTTTGCATTCCAGCTTGTCGCAGTGACATCACGCCGCTTATGCGGCACCTCGGAGGCGATCGGATTTTGGTGGATAATGGCTAAGCAGTCTTGGCGCAATCCGCCTTAGCACTGTCACAACAGGTTAGAATGCGGGATATCAGGCGCCGCAGACCGGCGACTGCACGACAAATCTGTCTCAACCAGAAGGGAGCAGCAATGAGCGCATCTCACATCCGGGTTCCAGCAGGCGGTCAGAAAATCGTTCCGGGACAGCCTATCCCGAGCCATCCGATCATCCCGTTCATCGAAGGCGATGGCATTGGTGTCGACATTACGCCGGTCATGAAGGAGGTTATCGACGCCGCCGTCGCGAAGGCCTACGGCGGCCAGAAGCAGATTCACTGGATGGAAGTCTACGCCGGAGAGAAGGCCACCCGCCTGTATGGCAGCGACGAGTGGCTGCCGGAAGAAACCTTCGGCGCGCTGAAGGAATACGCAGTATCGATCAAGGGGCCAATGACCACCCCGGTCGGCGGCGGCATCCGCTCGCTGAACGTAGCGCTGCGCCAGGAGCTGGACCTATACCAGTGCGTACGTCCGGTGCGTTACTTCAAGGGCGTTCCGTCGCCGCTGAAACAGCCGGAACTGACCGACATGGTAATTTTCCGCGAGAACACCGAAGACATCTACGCCGGCATCGAGTGGCAGGCCGAGTCCGACAGCGCCAAGAAGGTGATCGCCTTCCTGCAGAACGAAATGGGCGTGAAGAAGATCCGCTTCCCGGAAACCTCGGGCATCGGCATCAAGCCGGTGTCGAAGCAAGGCACCGAGCGCCTGGTCCGCGCCGCGATCCAGTACGCGATCGACAACGACCGCCAGTCGGTAACCATCGTGCACAAGGGCAACATCATGAAGTTCACCGAAGGTGGCTTCCGTGATTGGGCCTACGCGCTGGCCAAGAACGAGTTCGGCGCCGAGCCGATCGACGGCGGCCCGTGGTGCAAGTTCAAAAACCCGAAGACCGGCCGCGACATCATCGTCAAAGACGCGATCGCCGACGCCTTCCTGCAGCAGATCCTGCTGCGGCCGGCCGAATACGACGTGGTGGCCACGCTGAACCTGAACGGCGACTACATCTCCGACGCGCTGGCCGCCCAGGTCGGCGGCATCGGCATCGCTCCAGGCGCCAACATCTCGGACAACTACGCAATCTTCGAAGCCACCCACGGCACCGCGCCGAAGTATGCCGGCCAGGACAAGGTGAACCCGGGTTCGCTGATCCTGTCGGCCGAAATGATGCTGCGTCATCTGGGCTGGAAGGAAGCAGCCGACCTGGTCATCAAGTCGATGGAGGCCGCCATCGCCGACAAGCAAGTGACCTACGACTTCGCCCGTCTGATGGACGGTGCGACCGAAGTCAGCTGCTCGGCATTCGGTAAAGCGATGATTGCCCGAATGTAAGCATTTGCATCAAATCGTAAAAACCCGCCACAGGCGGGTTTTTATTTATCTATTATTGCAATAATAAAACTGCAAATAAAAAAACCCGCCTGTAGCGGGTTTCTTACGGTCCAACCAGGCCCGCCATTACAGCGAACCAGTTGCACATTCAAACCGATTAAGCGGCCTGGATGTTCGACGCTTGCTTACCTTTCGGGCCGTTCACGATGTCGAACGAGACACGCTGGCCTTCCTTCAGAGTCTTGAAGCCCGGCATGTTGATAGCCGAAAAGTGTGCAAACAGATCCTCACCACCTTCATCCGGGGTAATGAAACCGAAGCCTTTAGCGTCGTTGAACCATTTGACGATACCAGTTGCCATCTTACTTCCTATGCATAAATCAAGGCTGGTGAGGCCGAACCATAAAGCTTGAAGCGCTGCATGTCGATGTCATTTGCACCGGCAGAAACTTAAGCCCAGCACCTGACAGCATTTCTACGCAACCATCGCGGCAACGTCAAGTCATACTCCGTTACAGGTCCTCACTTGAAAAACCCACCATCGGAACCAAAATTGAAGTAGTCCGCAATTTTGCTCAAGGCTCAAATGTCAGCGCAGTTTCAGGATGATGCCCAGCTTGAGGCATCGCGGGTGCGGATTGCCCCGCCTCCGCTCTATAAGGTCCTGTTATTAAACGATGATTTCACACCGATGGATTTCGTCGTCGAAGTTTTACAGACCTTCTTTTTTATGGACCGGGAAAAAGCCACCCGGGTGATGCTGCAAGTGCATACACAGGGCCGCGGTGTGTGTGGCGTTTATACCAAAGATGTAGCCGCAACCAAGGTTGAGCAGGTGCAAGGCTTTGCCAAGGCGAACCAGCATCCGCTTCAGTGTGTGATGGAGGAAAACTGATGATTGCCCAAGAGCTTGAAGTAAGCCTGCACATGGCGTTTATGGACGCCAGGCGCAAACGGCACGAGTTCATCAGCGTTGAGCATCTGCTCTTGGCGATGATCGATAACCCGTCGGCGGCTGAGGTGCTGCGCGCCTGCGGAGCCAACCTAGACCAGCTGAAAAAACAGTTGTCGGACTTTATCGACGAACATACGCCGACCGTGCCCGGTGACAACGAGGTGGAAACCCAGCCGACGCTCGGCTTCCAGCGCGTGATTCAGCGCGCGATCCTGCACGTGCAGTCGTCCGGCAAGAAGGAAGTGACCGGCGCCAACATCCTGGTCGCCATCTTCGGCGAGAAGGATTCGCACGCGGTCTACTACCTGCACCAGCAGGGCATCTCGCGCCTGGACGTGGTGAATTTCATCTCCCACGGCATCACCAAGCAGCGTTCGCAGCCGTCCCCCCCGGGCGAACCGCGCGAACAGGGTGAAACCGAGTCCGACGAGGCCACCGGCCCGGGCGGCGCGCTGGAGAACTACACCCAAGACCTGAACCAGCTGGCGCGCGACGGTCGCATCGACCCGCTGATCGGCCGCGAGCACGAGGTGGAACGGGTGATCCAGGTGCTGTGCCGTCGCCGCAAGAACAACCCGCTCCTGGTCGGTGAGGCCGGGGTAGGCAAGACCGCGATCGCCGAGGGGCTGGCGCGCCGCATCGTCAATGGCGAAGTACCGGAAGTATTGGCCAAGGCCTCGGTGTACGCGCTCGACATGGGCGCCCTGCTCGCCGGCACCAAGTATCGCGGCGACTTCGAGCAACGCCTGAAGGCGGTGATCAAGCAACTGACCGACGACGAACACGCGATCCTGTTCATCGACGAGATCCACACGCTGATCGGCGCCGGCGCCGCTTCGGGCGGCACGCTCGACGCGTCCAACCTGCTGAAACCGGCACTGTCGAACGGCACGCTGCGTTGCATCGGCGCGACCACCTACAACGAGTACCGCGGCATCTTCGAGAAAGACAACGCGCTGTCGCGTCGCTTCCAGAAGATCGACGTCAGCGAGCCGACGGTGGAACAGACGATCGAGATCCTCAAGGGGCTGAAAAGCCGCTTCGAGGAGCACCACGGCGTCAAATACACCCAGGCGGCTCTGTCGACCGCGGCCGAATTGTCAGCGCGCTTCATCAACGACCGTCACCTGCCCGACAAGGCGATCGACGTGATCGACGAAGCCGGCGCGGCACAGAAGATCCTGCCGAAGTCGCGTCAGAAGAAGACCATCGGCAAGCCGGAGATCGAGGACATCGTCGCCAAGATCGCCCGGATTCCGCCGAAGACGGTATCGTCCGACGACAAGAATGCGCTGAAGAACCTGGAGCGCGACCTGCGCAACGTGGTGTTCGGCCAGGACAAGGCGATCGAAGCGCTGTCCGGTGCGATCAAGATGGCGCGCTCGGGCCTCGGCAACCCGCAGAAGCCGATCGGCTCCTTCCTGTTCTCGGGCCCGACCGGCGTCGGCAAGACCGAGGTGGCACGCCAGCTGGCGTTCAGCCTGGGCGTCGAGCTGATCCGTTTCGACATGTCCGAGTACATGGAACGCCACGCGGTGTCGCGCCTGATCGGTGCGCCTCCGGGCTACGTCGGTTACGAGCAGGGCGGCCAGTTGACCGAGGCCGTCACCAAGCACCCGTATGCGGTGTTGCTGCTCGACGAGATCGAGAAAGCCCACCCGGACATCTTCAACGTGCTGCTGCAGGTGATGGACCACGGCACGCTGACTGACAACAACGGGCGCAAGGCCGACTTCCGCAACGTGATCGTGATCATGACCACCAACGCGGGGGCCGAATCGCTGTCCAAGCCGACGCTGGGCTTCACCAACACCAAGGCGGCCGGTGACGAGATGGGCGATATCAAGCGCCTGTTCAGCCCGGAATTCCGCAACCGGCTGGACGCGATGATTCCGTTCTCGATGCTCGACGAGACGATCATCCTGCGCGTGGTGGACAAGTTCCTACTGCAGCTCGAACAGCAGCTGGCCGAGAAAAAGGTCGAAGCGCACTTCACCGAGGCGCTGCGTACCTTCCTCGCCAAGCGTGGTTTCGATCCGCAGATGGGCGCCCGCCCGATGGCGCGCCTGATCCAGGACACCATCCGCAAGGCCTTGGCCGACGAGTTGCTGTTCGGCAAGCTGGTCGACGGCGGCGAAGTGACGATCGACGTCGACGCCGACAACAAGGTGCAGCTGCGCTTCAACGAGCCGGTGGCCGCCCCCGAACCGGTGTAAGCCTATCGTTGCAATCAAAAGCCCGGCTCAGGCCGGGCTTTTTTGTTGGTGCACCGAAGGTTGGCCGAAGCGTTCACCCGCGCGGATGGTGGCGGGCGTGCAGCTGCTTGAGCCGCTCGCGCGCCACATGGGTATAGATTTGCGTGGTGGAAATATCGGCGTGGCCGAGCAGCAGCTGCACCACGCGCAGGTCGGCGCCGTGGTTGACCAGATGGGTGGCAAAGGCGTGGCGCAGCGTGTGCGGGCTAACCTTGGGCAGGCCGAGCCGCTTGGCGTAGCCGGAAATCAGATACCAAGCCATCTGCCGCGTCATGCCCGCCTTGCGCTGGGTAACGATCAGCGCGTCAGTCTGCGCACCGGCCAGAATCAGCGGCCGCGCCTCAATCAGATAGCGGGTCAGCCACTCCTGCGCGACTTCGCCGATCGGCACCAGCCGTTCCTTATTGCCCTTGCCGATCGGTTGCACCAGCCCGTTGACGATGTCGAGCTGGTCTCGGCGCAGCGCCACCAGCTCGCTGATGCGCAGACCGGTGGCGTAGAGCAGTTCGATCAGTGCGCGATCACGCAATCCCAGCGGCGTATCGATATCCGGCGCATCGAGCAAGGCCTCGACATTGGCCTCGGACAAGGTCTTCGGCAGCCGCTGCCCCAGCCGCGGCGCGGCCAGCCGTGCACTCGGGTCATCGGCGCGCAAGCCTTCCGCACACAAGTACTGGTAGAAGCGCCGCAGCGTCGACACTAGGCGCGCCCGGGTCGCCGGCTTCTCGCTGTCGCCGGCTGCAAGCAGCATATCCTCCAGCGCATCGCGACCGGCCTCGGCCAGCAAAATACCGTGTTCGGCCAACCTGAGCGCCAGCTTGCGCAGATCGCGGCGGTAGGCCGCCAGCGTGTTCTTCGCCAGGTTGTCGCTCAGCCACAGCTGGTCGAGAAACTGGTCGATCAAAGTCTCGTCGGCGGCCGGGACCGCGAGCGGCTTCGTTTCGCTCACAGCAGCAAGGCGCCTTCGTGCACCAGGAGCCAGTGCTTGATCGACACGGTCGGCGATTCGATCGAACGATTGAAGCCGCCCAGGCCGTGCTGCGCCAGCACCCGGTGACAGGGAATGATGATCGGCAGCGGATTTCGACCGCAGGCGCCGCCGACCGCGCGCGCGACCGAACCGGTGCGTTCGGCCAACTCGCCATAGCTGCGCGTCTCGCCGTAGGGAATCGCGGCGATCTCGCGCCACACCTGCTGCTGGAATGGCGTGCCGACCGGCCGCAACGGCAGGTCGAACTGGAACACGGGGTCGGTGAAATAGGCATTCAGCTGCTGCACCGCCTCGGCGGCCAGCGAGCCCGGCGGCGGGGCCAGCAAGGGCTGCGGCTCGGTCAGAAAGTGCACGGCGAGCAGCGCGTCGGCATCGGCGATCAGGCCCAGTTGGCCGAACGGTGCGGCGAGTATGGCGTGGTAGGTCATCGGCGCATAAAAAAAGCGCAAGGCACATGCCTTGCGCTTTCTATCATAAGCGAAAATGCTGGAATCAGGCCGAAACCGGAGCCTTGCGAGCCGGCAGCTTTTCCTTGATACGAGCCGACTTGCCGGTACGACCGCGCAGGTAGTACAGCTTGGCACGACGCACGTCACCGCGACGCTTCACTTCAACCGAAGCAACCAGCGGGGAGTGGGTTTGGAAGGTACGCTCAACGCCTTCACCGGCGGAGATCTTGCGCACGATGAACGAGCTGTTCAGACCGCGGTTACGCTTGGCGATGACCACGCCTTCGTAAGCCTGCAGACGTTCGCGGTTACCTTCCTTTACCTTCACCTGAACGATCACGGTGTCACCCGGGGCGAATTCAGGAATGGTCTTGCCGATGCGAGCGATTTCTTCTTGCTCGAGGATTTGGATCAGATCCATGTCAGGACTCCAGTTTTTCTGCGGGGTCTTGTTCCTGCTGATACTCAGTCAGCAGCCGAGACTCCAGTTTTGTCAAAGGACGGGCGGCCAACAACTCGGGCCGGCGCCGCCAAGTACGCCCCAACGACTGTTTCAGCCGCCAGCGCGCGATCAGGGCATGATTGCCGGACATCAGCACGTCCGGCACCCGCATGCCCTGGAATTCTTCGGGACGGGTGTAATGCGGGCAATCGAGCAGGCCATTGACGAACGAATCCTCATAGGCCGATTGCGCATCGTTCAGCACACCGGGCAACAGCCGCAGTACCGCATCGGTCAGCACCATCGCCGGCAGCTCGCCACCGGACAGCACATAGTCGCCGACCGACACTTCCTCGTCGACCTGGCGCTCGATCAGCCGCTCGTCGACGCCTTCGTAGCGCCCACACAGCAGGATCAGACCCGGTCGCTGCGACAGCTCGACCGCCTTGGCGTGATCGAAACGCGTGCCCTGCGGCGACAGATACACCACGTGACTCTGTTCGACACCGGCTTCGCGCTGACGTTGCCGAGCAGCATCGAGCGCCTTTTCCAGCGGATCGATCAGCATCACCATGCCGGGGCCACCGCCGTAAGGACGGTCGTCCACCGTGCGGTAGTTGTTGCTGGTGAAATCGCGTGGATTCCAGCCGCCAAACCCCCAGATACCGGTTTCCAGTGCCCGACGGCTGACGCCGAAACGGGTAATGGAGTCGAACATCTCAGGGAACAGCGAAACGACGTCGATCTGCATCAGTAATCGAGCCCCCAATCGACCCGCACCTGTTTCTGCTCGAGGCTGACCTCAAGCACCACGTGCCCGACGAAGGGAATCAGACGTTGCTCGTTGCCATCCTTGACCACCAGCACATCGTTGGCGCCGGTTTCCATCAGGTTGGCAATCGTGCCGAGCGACTCGCCGGCGCGGTTGACCACCGCCAGACCGATCAGATCGGTCCAGTAGTACTCATCCGCAGCGGGTTCGGGCAGCTCGCTGCGCGGTATGGCAATCGACAGGCCACGCATCGCAAACGCGACATCGCGGTCGTCCACCCCCTCGAGCTTGGCAGCGACGGCTTTCGGCTGCACCAGACCTTCAACGAAGGTATAGGGCTTCCAGTTGCCATCCTTGCCTAGCCACCAGGTCGGGTAGTCGAACAGGCTGTCGCTATATTCGGTATCGGCATGGATCTTGATCCAGCCGCGAATACCATGGGCGCCGCTGACATAGCCCATGATCACCAGATCAGCGTCACGCATGCGCCCTGCTTTCTACCGCTAAAGCCAGCTGCAATTAGGCAGCGACTTTCTGTTCTTTAATCAGCTTGGCAACCGCTTCGGTCACTTGAGCGCCAACACCGATCCAGTGGTTCAGACGGTCGGCGGACAGACGTACGCGCTCTTCCTTCTCGTTGGCAACCGGGTTGTAGAAGCCAACGCGCTCGATGAAGCGACCGTCACGACGGTTGCGGGAGTCGGTCACTACTACGTTGTAAAACGGACGGTTTTTGGAGCCACCGCGAGCAAGACGAATCACTACCATTGTCGATGATCCTTAAATTCGGTATCAAGAAAAGTGCGGGATTTTAGGCCAGTTTTCCCTTTTCTGGCAAGCGCTTATTCGCCCTTGCCGGGAGCACCATGCCGGATCATCCCCGCCCCCAGCTCGGCGACGGATACAAACCGCAGATCGCCACTTGCTTGACCGAACCCGTATCCATCCGACGAGCGGTAGGGTCAACCCGAAGCGCCGGCCGATGCCGGCTCCGGCTGCAGCGCCTTGCTCACCAGCGTCAGCGAGCGATCTTCCGGGTGCGATTCAACGGTAAAGCCGAGCCGATGCATCAGTTTCAGCATGCCCTTGTTGGCAGCCAGCACCTCCCCGCGCATGGTGGTCAGCCCCTGCTCCCGCGCCACTTCGAACAACGCCCCCATCAAAATCGGTCCGATTCCCTTGCCCTGCCAGTTGTCGGCGACTTCCAGCGCGAACTCGCAGGCTTCAAAATCTGGGTCGGTCATGAAGCGCGCTACTGCCAACATCTCCTCCGAACCAGTGTCGGTCGTACGGGTCATCGTCAGCGCCATCTCGCGGTCGTAGTCGAGCTGGGTGAAGCGCACCAGCACCGGCTGAGACAGCTGCTTGATGCTCGACATGTAGCGGTTGTAGCGGCTCTCCTCGGACAGGTTGCGCACGAAGTCCTGTTGCATTTCGGCATCCTCGGGGCGCACCGGCCGTATCGTCACCCGGGTGCCGTCCTTCAGCGTCGCGCAATGCAGCAGGTGGCCCGGATACGGCATGATCGCCATGTGACTGTAACGGCGCGGGCTCCCCTTGGCCGGTCCGACAATCATCCTGGCGTCGAGCGCCAGCACCCCGTCCTGATCGACCATCAGCGGGTTGATATCGAGCTCACGGATCTCCGGCAGCTCACAAATCATTTCCGACACGCGCAGCAGCACATCCTTCAGCGCCTCGCGTCGGATCGGCGGCAGGTTCTTGAACGCACCGAGCGTCTGCCCGACCCGGGTCTTGGTGATCATGCTCTCGACCAGATAGTCGTTGAGCGGCGGCAGCGAAATCGCCAGATCGTCGATCACCTCGACGGCAATGCCGCCTGTGCCGAAGGTAATCACCGGGCCGAAGGTGGCGTCCTGCGCAACACCGACCATCACCTCGCGGGCGCTGCGACGCCTCACCATCGGCTGCACGGTGACCCCGTTCAACCGCGCTTCCGGACGCTTCGCCCGTGCCCGCGCGAGGATGTCGGCGAAGGCCTGCCGCAGCGTGCTCTCGTTGCTGATATTCAGCTCAACCCCGCCGACGTCCGACTTGTAGATGATGTCGGGCGAATCGACCTTCAGCACCACTGGGTAGCCAAAGCGTTTGGCCAAAGTGACGGCGGTATCGACATCAGCGGCCAACTCGGTCGGGTTGACCGGAATGTTGAACGCGGCCAGTACCGCTTTGGAGACATACTCGGGCAGGATGGGCCGGCCTTCGGCCAACGCTTCGGCGATCAGCGCCCGGGCACGGGCCACGTCCGGCTCCGAGCGAACACCCTCGAGCGGCCCCGGCGTCTGCAGCAATAATTGCTGGTTGTGGTGGTAGGCGGCCAGATTGCGGAACACCTCGATCGCGTATTCCGGCGCGCGAAAATGCACGCACTTGGCCTTGGTGAACAGCTCGCGGCTGCTCGATACCTTGGCATCGCCTAGCCAGGATAGCAGCAGCGGCTTACCCGTCTCGCGCTGCAGCCCGACCATCAGCTGCGCGGTGGTGAGGTGATCGGTGCCCGCCTGCGGGGTGAAGATCACCAGCACCCCGTCGACGCCGGGATCGTCGAGACAGATCTTTACCGCGGTGCGAAAGCGCATCGGGCTGGCGTCGCCGATAATGTCGATCGGATTGCCGTGCGACCAGTTGCGCGGCAGGCTGTCGTTGAGCAAGGCCATCGTCTCCGGCGACAGCGTCGCCAACTCAACCCCATTGGCATAGGCGCTATCGGCAGCCAGTACGCCCGGACCGATGCCATTGGTCACGATCGCGAGGCGCTTGCCGATCACCCGGTAGTTGGCCGCCAGCACCTTGACCGCCGTAAACAGCTGGGCAATCGTCGCCACCCGCAGCACCCCGGCACGCGCCAGCGCGGCATCGAACACGTCGCCGCTCTCGACCAGATTGCTGGTATGGGTGAGCCCGGTCACCAGGTCCTCGAAGCGCCCCGACTTGATCACGACCACCGGCTTGCTGCGCGCAGCCGCGCGCAGTGCACTCATGAACTGGCGCGACTGGTGGATGTGGTGGACATGCAGCAAGATGCCCTGCGTCGAACGGTCGGCGACCAGGAAGTCGAGGATCTCGCCGAAATCGACATCGAGCGCCTCGCCGACCGACACCACGCTGGAGAAGCCGATCGCCTTGCTGTCGGCCCAGTCGAGCATCGCCGCGCACAGCGCCGAGGATTGCGACACCAGCGCCAAGTTACCCGGGCGGACCGTGCCGGTGTAGTTGCTGGCGTTGAAACCGGCAACCGGTCGCATCAACCCGAGCACATTCGGCCCCAGCACGCGGATGCCGTGGTGACGGGCGATCTGCATTGCCTCGCTGAGGATTTCCCGCTCCAGCTCGTCGCTGTCGGAGAAATCCTTGCCAAGCAGCACCGCCTTGACCCCCTTCTTGCCACAGTCGCGCATCACCGCCGGCAGCGTGCGCAGCGCGGTCGCCACCACAGCCAGGTCGACCGGCTCGCCGATCAGTCTCACCGAGGCGAAGGCCTGCTTGCCGCCGACCATGCGCCGGTTCAGATTGACCGGAAACAGCTTGCCCTGGAAATTGCCCGCCAGCAGGTTGGCGAACACGGCTTGGCCGAGCGAGCCAGGCGTGTCGCTGGCGCCGATCACGGCCACATTGCGCGGAGAGAATAGCGGGGTCAGATAATGCGGTTTCATCGCACGGCATCCGGTACAGGTTGATCGAGCGGTACGCACCGGCAACGCCCCCCGGGTAGGGCTGCGCCACCGGCTCAGACTAGCGGACCAGATATACCACAGCCCGGCAGCATCCCTCATTGGGGAAACACCCAGCCCGCATGGCCAAGACAGTATATTAAGGAATCGCCATCTTGCTTGCCCCGACTACATCGCCGCGAGGCAGACACGCTGGCTACGAGCGGCGGGGCTATGATTAGACAGGATCAGCCGAAAGCCTGCGGCACCGTCATCCGAATCCCCCCGGCCCTCTCCTGACCATGACAAGCACGACGCACACAGCCTCCCGTCGGTCTCATCAGCCAGCCCCTCGCCACGGGACAGTGGTGTGGCACCGGCAATGTTGATAAGCTGCGCGTTTTCGTTTTAACGTTTTTTGCGTCGCATCAAAAGACGGTCGTGTCATTATTGACGAGTGCCGCTTGGCCATCGACACGACAGGAGACAGACATCATGACCCAACGCGTCGTCACCCTCGCACACTACTATACGCAGCCCGAGATCCAGCAGATGGCCGACAAAGTCGGCGACAGCCTGGAATTGTCGCTGTTCGCTCGCGAGGCAGAGGCCGACATCATCGTGTTCGCCGGTGTGCGCTTCATGGCCGAAACCGCCAAGATCCTCAACCCGAACGCCACCGTGATCCTGCCGGATGCCGGCTCGACCTGTTCGCTGGTCACCCAGACCGACGTCGGGGCGCTGAAAGCCTGGCGCGAGAGCTACCCGGACCACGTGCACGTTTCGTACATCAATTCCAGCGCCGAGCACAAAGCGCTGTCCGATTGGATCGTTACCAGCCGTAACGTCGACGACATCATCGGCCACCTATACGAACAGGGCCAGAAGGTGATCTTCTCGCCGGACCGGAATATGGGCGCCTACCTGAACTACCAGTACGGCTACGACATGCCGCTGTGGTCGGCGGTGTGCGAAGTGCACGACAAGTTCAATGAGGCTGCACTGAACGAGGCACTGGGCGCCGTCAACGGCGAAGCCTATCTGATCGCCCATCCGGAAAGCCCGCTGCCGGTGCTCAAGCGCGCCGACTACGTCGGCTCGACCTCGGGCATGCTGAACTGGGTCAAGCAGTTCAGCGGCAACCCCGAAGCGGTGATCTTCGTCGCCACCGAAGACGGCATCCTCTACAACATGGGGCTTGCCCGTCCGGACCTCGATCTGCGCCAGGCGCCGATCTACGCCGGCTGTCAGTGCAACTCCTGTCCGTACATGAAGATGAACACCATCGAGGCGGTGAAGCGCGCCCAGCAGGGCATCGGCCTTGAGATCGACTACCTGACCCCGGCACAGATGGACGCCGCGCGGGTACCGATCGAGCGCATGCTCGACTTCAGCCAGCGCTACTACGCCTGACCCCTTTCGACCCCGCCCTCAGGCGGGGTCGCTGCTTTCGGCCAACGTTCCGCGTCATCAAATCTTCATACCGGCTGTTTCCCCGCTCTGAACCTCGCTGCTAAAGTAGGCAACGCGCCACTTGACGCGAAACTATTCTGTTGGCTTGGCCGAAGCCGCTTTTCGATCGGGATTTCATGGGGCTACAATCGGTGGCGTTGGCACGGAGACCGTATGAAATTTCTGATCAGTAACGACGACGGCTATTTTTCCCCCGGCATCGAGCAGCTCGCCGCGATTCTTGGTCGACATGGCGACGTAGTAGTGGTCGCCCCGGAGCGCGATCGCAGCGCGGCCAGCAACTCGCTGACCCTCGATCGCCCCCTGACTGTGCGCCGCGCCGCCAACGGCTTCTATTTCGTCAACGGCACGCCGACCGACTGCGTGCACCTGGCGGTCACCGGCCTGCTCGACTTCGTGCCGGACATGGTGTTCTCCGGCATCAACCACGGCCCGAATATGGGCGATGACACCCTATATTCCGGTACCGTTGCCGCAGCGACCGAGGGCTTCCTATTGGGCATCCCCTCGGTGGCAGTCTCGCTCGCAGGCAAGTCCGGTCAGCATTTCGCCAGTGCCGCTCCAGTAATCGACCAACTGGTCGAGCGATTCCAGGCCAGGCCACTGCAGCAAGCGGTACTACTCAACGTCAACGTACCCGACGTTCCGCCAGAGGCACTCAAGCCGATCCAGATCACCCGCCTCGGCCGCCGTCACAAGGCCGAGCCAGTGATCAAGGCCCAGAACCCGCGAGGCGAGACCATCTATTGGGTCGGCCCGGTCGGCCATGCTCAGGACGCCGGTAGCGGTACCGATTTCGCCGCCGTCGCGACCAACGCCGTCTCGGTCACCCCGCTGATGATCGATCTGACCGCGGCCACGCAACTGACTCAGATCGAGGACTGGCTGTGCCGCTGACCAACGCCCTGCCTGCATCCGGCATGCTTTCCGATCGCACCCGACGCCGAATGAGTGAACGTTTGCGTCAGGCAGGAATCGAAGACGCTAGGGTGCTCGCCGCGATGGTAGAAGTACCGCGCCATCTGTTCATCGACCAAGCCCTCGCCACCCGCGCTTACGACGATGTGTCGCTGCCGATCGGTCACGGCCAGACCATCTCGCAGCCGCTGACCGTGGCGAGGATGACCGAGTTGCTGTTCGCCGGACGCACACCGGGCAAAGTGCTGGAAATCGGCACCGGTTGCGGCTACCAGACCGCGGTCCTACTGAAGCTCGGCGCCGAGGTGTACTCGATCGAACGCTTGGCGGCGATGCTGGAAATTGCCCGCCGCAACCTGCGTGTCACCAAGCTGGTTCACGCCCGGCTGGTTCACGGCGACGGGCACCTCGGCCTGCCCGAAGCGGCGCCGTTCGACGGCATCATCATGACCGCCGCGGCACGCCAAGTACCGGACGCACTGATCGAACAACTGGCCGACGGTGGACGCCTGGTGATGCCGATCGGCGACGACCAGGCCCAGCACCTGTGGCGGTTCGAGAAGACCCCCCAGGGCATCCAGCAGAGCCGGCTCGACCCGGTCAAATTCGTGCCACTGTTGCCTGGACGCTCCTGAGCCCCCGCCGAACGACGACAGTTTCTGTCAGACAATTTACAACTGCTACCCGCTCCTTTATAAAGTCAACACGGCATGCGAAACGCATTCATCTCTACACCCCGCTCCCTGGCCTGCCTGGCGATACTCGCCGCGCTAGCCGGTTGCAGCTCGCTGACGCAAGCACCCGCGCAGATCGAACCCGGACAGCGGAGCACGCCGGCGCCGATTAGCGGCCCAAGCCGCAGCGCCCCAGCACCGGTCGGCAACGATGGAGGCGCCGTCGTTACCCCCCTGTCGCCAAGCGCCCCGGTGCGCCCCAGCGGGTCGAGCAGCGGTAGCACTACTCACGTAGTCCAGCCAGGCGAAACGCTGTACCGCATATCAGTGACGAATGGTTTGAAGTACCAGGACGTGGCAGCATGGAACCAACTAAGCGACACCAATATCAAGGTCGGCCAAGTACTACGGCTTACCCCGCCCGATGGCAGCAGCACACCGGCTAGCACGGGTGGCTCTAGCGCTACGGCCAGCGCCCCTGTAGTGGCCGGCAACACCGCCCCGGCGGGCGACGGCTCAATGCTGAAGACCTACCCGAAGGCACTGAAACAACCGTATTCGGAGAACGCCGCCCGCAATCTGGCGGCCCAGAGCGAAGGCAGTAATGTTGGTGGAACGAGCATCGCGAGCAGCAAGGCACCGATAGTGGCCGCCGGCTCGGCGACAGCGGGGGCTGTGGCCAGCAAGCCGGCCGCGAGCGAAGCACCCAAGATCGACAGCTCGTCTGCCAAGAGTGAGAACAGCACCAAGCCGGCACCGAAAGCGACCGACAGCACCATCGCTTGGGGCTGGCCGACCGAGGGCAAGGTAGGACGCGGTTACTCGGACAGCAACAAGGGCATCGACATTCCGGGCAAACTGGGTCAGCCGGTCGTCGCAGCAGCCGACGGCAAGGTGGTGTACAGCGGCAACGGCCTGCGCGGCTATGGCAAGCTGATCATCATTAAGCACGACAAGACTTTCTTGTCGGCTTACGCACATAACAACGCATTGCTGGTCAAAGAAGGACAGTCAGTCAGGAAAGGGCAGAAGATCGCCGAAATGGGGAATACCGACGCAGATCAGGTGAAACTGCATTTTGAGATTCGTCGGTTTGGCAAGCCGGTCGACCCGGCACAGTATCTCGACAGCGCGTCCTAAGCCAGGAGGTCGCTCCTGCGCAGGACAACTCAATACATGGAGAGGGGGCTAGCCATGAGTGATGAGATTGAAATCCTCGATGAAGAAGACGTCACAGACGAGGAACGAGCGCAGGAAGAAGCGGCAGAAAACGAAGCCGAAGAAAGCCAAGAAGCGGCAACGCCGTACGAGGACATTGCCGATGTCACCCAGATCTATCTGAACGACATCGGCAACAACGCCCTGCTCACCCCGCCGCAGGAGCTGGAGTTGGCGCGGCGTGTGGTACAAGGCGACTTCGAAGCCCGGCAGAAGATGATCGAGCACAATCTGCGCTTGGTCGTGAATATCGCCAAACACTACATCAACCGCGGTCTCGCCCTGCTCGATCTGATCGAGGAAGGCAATATCGGCCTGATGCATGCACTGGAGAAATTCGACCCGGAGCGCGGCTTCCGTTTCTCGACCTACGCCACTTGGTGGATCCGCCAGAGCATCGAGCGCGCGATCATGAACCAGTCGCGCACCATTCGCCTGCCGGTGCACGTGATCAAGGAGCTGAACGTCTACCTGCGAGCCTCGCGCCACCTTGAGGCACAGGCCGGCCGCGAACCGACCCTGGAAGAGATCGCTCATCTGGTCGGCAAGCCGGTCGACGATGTCCGCCGCGTGCTGACGCTGAACGAACGGATGGCTTCGCTCGATGCACCGCTCGACATCGACCCGATGCTGTCGATCGGCGAGTCCATCCCCGACGAACAGACCGAGGAGCCTGAGGTCCAGCTGCACAATGCTCAACTCGAACGTTTCGTGCACGAATGGCTGGCCCAGCTGAACGAGAAGCAGCGACTGGTGATCGAACGCCGTTACGGTCTCAACGGTCACGAGATCTGCACCCTGGAAGAGCTCGCAGCCGCCCTGTCGCTGACCCGTGAGCGGGTACGGCAGATCCAGATCGAAGGCTTGGAGCAACTGCGCCGTATCCTGCGCCGCAAGGGCATTGCCAAGGACTTCCTGCTCTAGATCGGGCTCGTGCGCAGTTCACATGACAAAGCCGTCCTGACAGGGCGGCTTTTTACTACTTCTGGCTCAGCCCATCCCAGGTTGCATTTCAATCCGGTTACGCGCAGACTGGAACGATTGCCTTCTCATGCCGGCAACATCTTTCCGCCCCCCTCGCCACGCAAAGGGATACGCGTGTTCACTTGGTTGAAAACTCGTTGGCACCGGACCGGCCTGACCGCCTACATTAGCCATCCGGACTGCCTGAAGCACAATATGGGCGTGGGCCACCCCGAGTGTCCGGAACGTCTAACAGCCATCCGCGACCAGTTGATGGCCTCGCAAATCTTCGACAGCCTGCAGGAGGTCGAAGCCCCGTCAGTCACCCCTCAGCAGTTGGCCCGCGTGCACCCGCCCCGCTACGTCGAGTACCTGGAATCCTGCGCCCCCAATGTCGGTAGCTACCGTATCGATGCCGACACCGCGATGTCTCCCGGCACGCTGAGCGCGGCCATGCACGCCGCAGGGGCGGTGGTAGCGGCGGTCGACTTGGTCTGTGAAGACAAGGCGCCCAACGCCTTCTGCGCGGTACGCCCGCCCGGCCACCATGCCGAGAGCGCACGGGCGATGGGCTTCTGCTTCTTCAACAATCTGGCGGTCGGCGTTGCCCATGCCCTGGCCACCTACAAGTTCGAGCGCGTTGCCATAGTCGACTTCGACGTGCACCACGGCAACGGCACCGAGGAAATCTTCAAGGATGACCCGCGGGTGATGATGGTGTCGACCTTCCAGCACCCGTTCTACCCTTACTGCGGCGACGAGCCGCTCGGCCCGAACATGCACAACGTACCGCTGAAGGCCGGCAGTAGTGGCCGCGAATTTCGCGAGGCGGTGGAAAACGTCTGGCTGCCACAACTGCATGTGTTCCAACCGCAGATGTTGTTCATCTCGGCTGGCTTCGACGCGCATCGCGAGGACGATATGGGCTCGATGGGCCTGGTCGAGGCCGACTACGAATGGGTCACCCGCCACATGGTGCAGATCGCCGACCTGTATTGCCAGGGACGGCTGGTCTCGGTGCTGGAAGGTGGCTACGACCTCTCGGCACTGGGGCGCAGCGTGACAGCTCACCTGCGGGCACTGTCCGACCTGTAAAGCCCGACCAACGCCCACAAAAAAATCCGGCTTTGCGCCGGATTTTTTATGGCTTGCCAAGAACATTGTCAGGAATGACTGGAACCGTCGGCCTTGTCGCCGATCTTGCCTTCCTCTCCCCCAAGCAGCTTCAGGATGTTCGACTTGTGCCGCTGCACCACCAGGAAGGCGATGGCGATACAGGTGCCGAAATAGACGCTGTGCGGGCCGATGATAAAGAAGGCGTACACCGGCGCCAGCACTGCCGCGATCAGCGCTGACAGCGACGAGATGCGCAACACCAGCGCAACGAACAACCAAGTCGCGACCGCCGCCAGCGCCAGCCACAGATTGAAACCGAACAGCACACCGACCGCGGTCGCCACGCCCTTGCCCCCCTTGAAGCCGAAGAACAGCGGCCACATGTGACCGACCAGCACGGCGATTGCAGCCAAGGCAACCTGCTGTTCGCCCAGTCCGAACTGCGGGCCAAAATGCGCCGTCAGCGCTACTGCCACCCAGCCCTTCAAGCCGTCGCCGAGCAACGTTAACACCGCAGCCAGCTTCTTGCCGCTGCGCAGCACATTGGTGGCGCCCGGATTGCCGGAGCCGTAGCTACGCGGGTCGGCCATGCCCATCACGCGGCTGACGATCACGGCGAACGAGAGCGAGCCGATCAGGTAGGCGGCAAGAACAAACGCAAACGCTATCGTGGTCATGACGATTTCACTAGAATATGGGGTTTTGGATTTTACGGTATCGAGCGGCGAAAACCCACTCTGCCGCTGACACATGGACATCATTTTCCTGCGCGAAGTGCGCGTCGACACCATTATCGGTGTGTATGAATGGGAGCGGAAAGCCCCGCAAGCGATCGAACTGGATCTGGAGATCGGCATCCCGAGCGAGACGCCCTGCCATTCGGACAATATTCGCGACACTATCCATTATGGCGTGGTGGTAGACCGCTTGCGTGAGCTGCTGGCTCAGCAGCACTTCCTGCTGATCGAGGCGTTGGCCGAACACATCGCCAAGATCATCCGCGAAGAATTCGGCGCCCCCTGGGTCAAGGTCGGCGTGACCAAGCTTGGCATCCTGCCTGGTGTAAAACGCGTAGGGGTCATCATCGAGCGCGGCCACCGTCCACACTAGGCAGTGGCGTCAGGAGCTCAGAGACCGGCATTCGTCATCAATTAAAACGTCCAGCCGGCTCTCAGCTCGCTTTTATGCTTGCCGGCACGGATCGTCAGCTTGCCGTTCTCGCCGAGCTTGATCGCCGGGCGGATGCCCAGCCGCCCTCCTTGCCCATTGTCGACCCCCTCCAGCGAGAATGACCCGGCCTGAAACAGAGTCGATTCCGTTTCATTACCGGCGAAACGTGGTGTCCCATAGCTGTCGATCGGCGAGGAACAGCTGACGGCTTCCGGCAGGCAGCCCGCAGCGAACACCGGCCAGGCGATCAGCCCGAACAGAATGAAAAAGCATAGGATTTTCACGATTACCTCCCTAAGGGGTAAACGGATGGGCCACCATGTTTTCAGAATGACTCATTACCACCACGGTACAAGGCCATTTCATGGCAAAACCGGGTAGTAACGCGCGGTCACTGACTAGCGGTTACGCATGAAGTCAGCAGTGTTTAAAAAAGCATCCAGTAATTGCTGTTTTAACTTATCTTCGCAGATCAACTCGCCTACGGCCTGCCTCATGCAGTGCATCCACTGATCTCGCGCGGCCTCGTCCACCGCGAACGGCAGGTGACGCGCACGCAGCCGCGGATGACCGAAAGTCTCCACATAAAGCGGCGGCCCGCCGAGCCAACCTGACAGGAACATGTAGAGCTTCTCGCGCGAACCGGCCAAATCGGCCGGATGCATAGCGCGTAACGTCTGCACCGCCGGGTCGGCGTCCATGATGTCGTAGAAGCGGTCGGTCAACCAGCGCACCACACCGGCGCCGCCGAGAAGTTGATAGGGGGTCATCGACTGCATGTCGTTCGGCCAAGTCCGGCAAAGAAAAAACCGGGGCATGATAACAAGCCCCGGTTCCCGCGCCTATGCCGCTCCGACCGGCGCGCATCGCTCTACCAACCGCCATAAACCCGCTGCTGATAGCCGGCCTGCCGAGCACTCAACTGCTGCTGGCGTTCCGCCGGGCTGAGATAGCGGGTGCCCGCCGGCAGGAAGCTGGCGAGATTGGCGAGCTTGACCACCTGGGCCGAGATCGTCGGCCCGCCGTTGGCCGGACGGTTGGTCGGCAGGTTCTGCCAGCGCACCATGATGGTGCCCTCGTGCAGGCCGACGGTGTCGACCCAATTGGCGACGCCCGGATCCTGGCGCGATACCACCAGCGTGTAGCTGCCATCGGCATTGGCTATTGCCTGGCGATTGTTCAGGCTCGACTGGTGACGGACCGGCTCGACCGTCACCGACCACGGATCGGTCACCGGAAACACGAAGTAGCCCGCGCCACCAGTAGTCAGCGTCGCGACCAGCGCCTCATCATCGGCCAACTTGAAGTGGCCGAACGAACTCGCCTGGGTCACCAAGGTTCCCAGCGTACTGGAATTGCCCGGCGCGGGTAATGTGTTGACCGGGTTGCTGTAGGTCTTCACCCCGAGAGCCCCGACGCCATAGTCGGCGATGGACTCCTGCAGGTTCAGCCACGCCTCGCTCGACACGGTGAAGTCGCCCTTCGGCCCGCGCGTCGGCGCCGGACCGAGCCGCTCGACGCGCAGCGCGTCCGGGGCCTCGGTATTCCAATTACCCAGATTGTTGCGCACGAACAGCTGCTTCGCGCTGGCGTTGGACTGAATGTGATTGACCCGACCATTGGCCGGCTGGCTGTCGACGGTGATGACGTAGCTGCCGTCGGTATTCACCACCAGGTCCTTGCCGGCCAGAATCGCCACGGTCTGCTGCGAGTTGGGGTTGCTGATCAGCGAGAAGGTCACATCGGTCGGGCCGCTGCCGCGGCGCTGGCCACGGATCACGTAGCGTGACGCACCGTCGATCGGGATGGTGCGGTAGATGTTGTCCGGATTGTCGAAAGAGTAGCGCCCGCCCGGCACATTGACGCCCGGCCAGCTACGCGGCGGCGCATCGACCCAGTACACCTTGGGATAGAGCGGATCGTTATTAACCGCCTTCTGGATCGCGCTGAACGCCAGCTCGTTGATCGCATTGTCGAGCCGTGCCTGCGCTTCCAGGCTCACCGGGAGACCGTGAGCCAACTGGTAGGCCGCCTTAGCCTCGGCCTTCAACACCGGAAAGCCGTTGGCCTGGTTCAGCGCCACCGCACGCGCATCCAGTGCGCGCTGCTCGTCGGTCGCCAGCGGCGACGGCGCCGCCCAGGCTGTGGCCAGCGGCAGTGCCGCGACAAAGGCGGCCAGCACGGCAAGGCGCCGGCCAGACGAGATTGAGCGCATCGCGCCCGAAGTCCTGACTTGAGACTGCTGCATTACCGTACCTTCCTTTCGATTAAGGCAAAGGCATGGTAGTGCGCCGCAATTATTGCCAGAAGTGATTCGTTTCTATTTTTTTATGCGAAAACAGACTGAAGGATAGTCGCCCACACTGCGCTAACGCGCGGTGAACCCGAAGCCGATCTCCGGCGCCCGCCCGCTTATCAGTTCGGCCAAGGCGCGCCCCGAACCCGGCCCCTCGGTCCAGCCTAGCGTGCCGTGGCCGGTGTTGAGGAACAGATTGGGAATGCGCGAGCGGCCGATCAACGGCACATTGCCAGGCGTAGCGGGACGCAAACCGGTCCAGAAGCGCGCGGCGTCCCAGTCGCAGGCATCCGGGAACAGGGCACTGGCGCGATCGGTCAACAGCCGGCAGCGCCGCGGGTTGAGGGTGCTGGAATAGCCGGCCAACTCGGCGGTGCCGGCGACACGCAGCCTATCGCCGAGCCGCGACATCACGATCTTGCCTGCCTCGTCGGTCAGGCTGACCGTCGGGGCGGCATCCGGGTCGATGACTGGAATGGTGGCCGAATAGCCCTTGGCGGGATAGACCGGCAGGCGCAGCCCGGCGCTGGCGGCGATCAGCGGGCTGTGGCTGCCCAGCGCCAGCACGTAGGCATCGCCGTGCACCGTGGCAAAGGCGCCGTCCGGACCGGTCACAGACACCGCGCTGACCCGCCCGCCGGCCGTTTCCAGCGCATTGATCCGAGTCGAGAAGCGGAACTTCACCCCCAGCGCCTCTGCCCGTTCGGCCAAGGCAGTGGTGAACAGGTGCACGTCGCCGGACTGGTCGCTCTCGCAATAGGTCGCCCCGGCAAACTGGCCGGCCACCGCCGCCAGCGCCGGCTCCAGCCGCGCCAGCTCGGCACGGTCGACCAGCCGCTTGTCGATACCGAAGCCGGCCATCAACTCGGCCACCCGAGCCGCGGCGTCGAGCTCCTGCTGGGTCTCGTACAGGCTGAGGATACCGCGCCGCAGCTGGTCGAAGGCAATGCCGGTCTCGGCGATGATCTCGGCGAACGCCGCGCGGCTATAACTGCCGATCGCCAGCATCTGACGCATATTGTGCTCGGCTCGATCGCGGCGACACTCCAGCAGGAAACGCAGTCCCCATTCCCACTGCGCCGGGTCGAGACGCAACCGGAACAACAAGGGGGCGTCCTCCTGGAACAACCAGCGCAATATCTTGAGCGGCATGCCCGGCTGCGCCCACGGCTCGGACTGGCTGACCGATAGCTGGCCGCCATTGGCGAAACTGGTTTCGCGTGCCGCCCCGGCCCCGCGGTCGATCACTGTTACCTCGTGACCGTCGCGCGCCAGAAACCAGGCCGTCGACACCCCCACGATGCCCGAACCGAGTACCACCACCTTCATTTGTTTCGTCCCATGAAAACGCGGGCGACATCGGCCCGCGCTATTATCTTGTTTCGGCCAACGTTGGCCGAATGGTAGCTATGCTACGCCACTATCAACTGCACGGCCCCCGATTCGGTTCGTCCTCGCCGCCATGCCTAGCGGTCCGGGATGCAGCTTGCCGGTTAGCGCGACTTGGCGTGTTCGTACACCGTCTTACCGCGCAGTTTGAACAGGTCGGCGGCGAAAT
This sequence comes from Neisseriaceae bacterium JH1-16, assembly GCA_025989215.1. GTDB lineage: Bacteria > Pseudomonadota > Gammaproteobacteria > Burkholderiales > Chromobacteriaceae > Crenobacter_A. The sequence continues at coordinate 247,794 of JAPDNP010000007.1, forward strand.
AGACATTCTCCGAATGGCCGACGAACAGCAAGCCATCCGGTTTCAACAGCGGGGCGAACTTGCGCAGCACCGCGTATTGCGTCTCCCGATCGAAATAAATCATCACATTGCGGCAGAAGATCGCGTCGAACTGCTGGCGCATCGGCCAACCCGATTCGATCAGGTTCAACGGCGAGAAGCGGATCAGCTGGCGCAACGCCGGCTTGGCCTGATACTGGCCGTCCGGCAGGCGGTCGAAGTAGCGCGCCGCGTAACCCGCCGGCAGCTTGGCGATCTTGTCTGCGCCGTACAAGCCCTTTCGGCCAACCTCGAGCACACTGGTATCCAGATCGGTCGCCAGCAGCGACACGCTGCTGCGCGGCACCGCCTCGAGCGCGGTCATCGCGATCGAGTACGGCTCCTCGCCGGTCGACGCCGCCGCACACCACAGCTGGATGTCGCCCTTGCCGGCGCGCTCACGCAGGTGATCGGCCAGGATCGGGAAGTGGTGCTCCTCGCGAAAGAAGAAGGTCAGATTGGTGGTCAGCGCGTTGACGAACTGCTCGAACTCGCCGCGCCCGGCCGTCGACTCCAGATAGTCCACATAGGCGGTGAAACTGCTCAGCTTCAACGCGCGCAGCCGCCGCACCAGCCGACCGTACACCATGTCCTTCTTCGACGGATTGAGCGCGATGCCGGCTTTCTGATAGATCAGGCGACGGATGCGGTCGAAATCCGCCTCGGAGAACACGAACTCGCGGGTAAATTCGAAACTGGGCAGCGTAATCGGCGGAATCTTTTCCATGCATGCATCCGGTCAGCGCAAAAAAACCCGGGCTGTTGCCCGGGCTTGTCGATGTGTCTGGCCGTTACGCCGAGAACGAGGAACCACAGCCGCAGGTGGTGGTCGCGTTCGGGTTCTTGATCACGAACTGCGAGCCCTCCAGGCTTTCCTGGTAGTCGATCTCGGCGCCGACCAGATACTGGTAGCTCATCGGGTCGACCAGGAAGGTCACACCGTCGCGTTCGATCGGCGTGTCGTCCTCATTGGCGATTTCGTCGAAGGTGAAGCCGTACTGGAAGCCCGAGCAGCCACCACCGGTAACGAACACACGCAGTTTCAGGTCCGGATTGCCTTCTTCGGCAATCAGGTCGCGCACCTTGGCGCAGGCGCTGTCGGTGAAGTTGATCGGGGACGGCATTTCGGTCGCAGTAGTCATTTGGCTTGCCTCAAACTGGAAACATGGTGCCGCAGTGGGTCACGGCAAATCATCCCACTATTTTAGTCGGGAATGGGGGCAGCTGGCGAGAGTTCAAGTCCCTACTCCCATTTCGACGCCCAATTGCGCAACAGGTTCCGGCCGGCCCATGCTCTTAGGGCAGCAGCGGCACCACCTGCAGACCAGCGTCCTCGGGCTGGCCGAACAGCAGGTTCATCACCTGCACCGCCTGGCCGGAGGCTCCCTTCACCAGATTGTCCTCGACCACCAAGATCACCAAGAGGTCGCCGTTGCCCGGACGGTGCACCGCGATACGCGCGGTGTTGGAGCCGCGTACCGAGCGGGTCTCCGGATGGCTTCCGGCCGGCAGCACGTCGACGAAGGACTCACCGGCATAGCGAGCCTCGAACAAGGCCTGGAAGTCGGTATCGCGCCCTTCCGGCGTGATGCGCGCGTAGATGGTCGAGTGGATACCGCGGATCATCGGTACCAGGTGCGGCACGAAGGTCAGCTTGACCGGCGCGCCGTGGATCGCCGACAGGCCCTGCTCGATCTCGGGGCTATGGCGATGGCCCTTCACCGCATAGGCCTTGAAGTTGTCGCCCGCCTCGGCGAACAGCGTGCCGACCTCGGCCTTGCGCCCGGCACCGGACACGCCGGACTTGCAGTCGGCGATCAGCGTCTGGGTATCGATCAGCTGCCTGCCATTTTCGAGCAGCGGCAGCAGACCCAGCTGCACCGAGGTCGGATAGCAGCCGGCCATGCCGATCAGCCGCGCCTGCTTGATCGCCTCGCGGTTCACCTCGGGCAGACCGTACACCGCTTCGGCCAACAGGTCGGTACAGCTGTGCTCCATCGCATACCAGCGCTGGAACTCGGCCGCATCCTTCAGGCGGAAGTCGGCGGCCAGGTCGATCACCTTCACGCCGGCGTTCAGCAGCTCGCGCGCCTGCGTCATCGCCACGCCATGCGGGGTGGCGAAGAACACCACATCGCACTCAGTGAGCTTGGCGTCTTCCGGCGTCGAGAACTTCACGTCGACGCGGCCTCGCAGGCTCGGAAACATCTCGGCGACCGGCATGCCGGCCTCCTTGCGCGAAGTGACCGCCGTCACGCGAGCCGACGGGTGCCCCGCCAGCAAACGCAACAGTTCCACCCCGGTGTATCCGGTACCGCCTACGATGCCTACCTTGATCATGACCTTGCCCCAACCATAAAAATATGTCGCAAAGACGACATGGTAAGGCGCGACCGGGTGCACCGCAACAAGGAAACGCACCAGCGGCGCCTGGTCCCGCAGCCCTCATCGCAACGACATGAACCATGAAACGCAGGCAAGAAAAAAGCCGCCCGAGGGCGGCTTTTCTTGTGACCAGCAGGTCGTAGCGATTAACGCTTCGAGAACTGCTTGGCGCGGCGTGCTTTGCGCAGGCCGACCTTTTTACGCTCGACTTCACGGGCATCGCGGGTAACGAAGCCTGCTTGCGACAGAGCCGGCTTCAGCTCGGCGCTGAAATCGATCAGTGCGCGGGTGATGCCGTGGCGGATCGCGCCGGCTTGGCCGGTTTCGCCGCCACCCAGAACGTTGACTTTGATGTCGAACGATTCGAGGTGTTGGGTCAGTTCCAGCGGCTGGCGGATTACCATGCGGCCGGTTTCGCGAGCAAAGTATTCGTCAACCGGCTTGCCGTTAACGATGATCTGGCCGCTGCCCTTTTGCAGGAACACACGAGCTACCGAGCTCTTGCGACGGCCGGTGCCGTAGTAGTATTTACCGTTCATCAGTGTTGCCTCAGAAATCAGATTTCCAGCGCTTTAGGCTGCTGGGCGGCGTGCGGGTGTTCGCCACCGGCGTACACCTTCAGCTTCTTGATCATCGCGTAGCCCAGCGGGCCTTTCGGGAGCATGCCTTTTACGGCCTTCTCCAGAACGCGTTCCGGGAACTGGTTCTGCAGTTCGGTGAAGGTACGCTGGTAGATACCGCCCGGGTAGCCGGTGTGGCGGTAGTACACTTTGTCCTGTGCCTTGGCACCGGTCACGCGCAGTTTGTCGACGTTGATCACGACGATGTAATCGCCAGTGTCCACGTGCGGGGTGAATTCCGGCTTGTGCTTGCCGCGCAGGCGACGAGCGACTTCAGCAGCAACGCGGCCGAGTACTTTGTCAGTAGCGTCGACCACGAACCACTCGCGCTTAACCTCATGAGGCTTGGCAGAAAAGGTCTTCATGGAACTCTTCCATCGTAATTCTTGAAAGTTCCGGATTCTATTACAGGGGGTTGACCGTGTCAAACCACTGGGAAAGAAAGGAAAATTACGGCGCCCGAAAGTGGGCGAATGTGACAAAAAAAGAGCGCAATCAGGTTCTGATTGCGCTGAATTCCACCTTAGTTAGAAGGAGGATGGAGGAGACAACACCAAAACGCGAGCTGTGTCTTCGACGTCCTGATGCACTACGGATTATCCGCATGGGTTTGCTGGATTGCAAGATTTTTTGTGCGGCGCAGTATAAACAAGGCGGCATGGATTGTATCCAATCAGACACAACCCTCCCAAACACTGCGCCAGCAAGACTTTTGCACGACAACAACCATAGCAACACCAGCCCATACGGCAATGATGCGGCGCAATGTATCAATAAAAAAATGGCGGCAGCCTATGCTGTCGCCATCTTGCATTCAGCACCATTCCGGACTCAGACGCGGTGCGCTTCCTGCACCCCAGGCACATCGAGAATCTGATTGATCACCCGGTTCAGATCGAGCACATTGCGCACCTCGACGGTGAAACGCATCTGTGCGCGCAGGTCCCGGCTCAGCGTGTTGAACGCCACCACATTGAGCTTGGAGCGCGTCAGCGTGTCGGAGATGTCGCGCAGCAGGCCTGGACGGTCGCGGGCGCTGACCTCGATATCGATCGGGAACACGCTGTTTTTCTGCTCGCCCCAGTCGGCGGCAATCAGCCGTTCCGGTACGTTGACCGACAATCGCTTCAAGGTCGTGCAGTTCGCCCTATGAATCGAGATGCCGCGCCCCTTGGTGACGAAACCTACCACCGCGTCCGGCGGCGCCGGTTTGCAGCACTTGGCCAGCACCGTCATCAGGTTGTCGACTCCCTCGATCAGGATGCCGCCGGCGTCGTGGCCACCCTTGCTGCGCTTGACCAGGTCTTCCGGAGAGACGTCCGCCGGCGGCGGCGGCGCCAGGCTGACAATGGCCTTGGACACCGTGCGCAGCGTCAGCTCGCCGTGGCCGAGCGCGCTGTAGACCTCGTCCGGCTTGGCGAAACCCAGCGATTCGGCCAAGGTCTGCAAGTTGGGCTGCACCGTCGGGTGGCGCGCCAGCTCGCGTTCGAACAGCTGCCGGCCGCTCTCGCGCACCACGTCGGCGTTCTGCAGGCGGATGTACTGGCGAACCTTGGAAATCCCGCGCGGGCTCTTCACCCAGCCTTCGTGCAGCCAGTTGACCGACGGGCCGCCCTCCTTCGCCGCCAGGATCTCGACGCGCTGACCGTTTTCCAGCGGCGTCGACAGCGGCACGATCTGGCCGTTGACCTTGGCGCCGCGGCAGCGATGGCCGAGGTCGGTGTGGATCGCGTAGGCGAAGTCGATCGCGGTGGAGCCGACCGGCAGCGCCATCACCCGGCCCTGCGGCGTCAGCACGTAGATGGTGTCGGAGAACAGCTCGGTCTTGAACGCGTCGGCCAGGCCCTCGCGATTGGCGTCGGACAGCTCCTCGCGCCAGTCGAGCAGCTGGCGCAGCCAGGAAATCTTCTCCTCGTAGGCCGCGTCGCCCTTGCCGCCTTCCTTGTAGCGCCAGTGCGCGGCGACGCCGAACTCGGCGTGTTCGTGCATCTCGAAGGTGCGGATCTGCACCTCGATCACCCGCTCTTCAGGGCCGACCACGGCGGTGTGCAACGAGCGATAGTCGTTGGCCTTGGGATTGGAGATGTAATCGTCGAACTCGCCCGGAATCGGCTGCCAGATGCTGTGGATCAGGCCGAGCACGGTGTAGCAGTCCGGCAGCTTCTCGACCAGGATGCGCACCGCGCGGATGTCGTACAGCTCGGAGAAGTCGAGCTTCTTCTTCCGCATCTTCTTCCAGATGCTGAAGATGTGCTTCGGCCGGCCGGCGACCTCGCCCTTGACGCCGGCGCGCGCCAGTTCGGCGCGCAGGGTGTCGAGCACCCGGTCGATGTAGCCGATCCGCTCCAGCCGCCGCTCGTCGAGCAGCCGGGCAATCTTCTTGTAGTTGTCCGGGTCGAGATGGCGGAACGACAGGTCTTCCAGCTCCCACTTGATCTGCCAGACGCCGAGACGGTTGGCGAGCGGGGCGAAGATGTCCATCGTCTCCTGCGCGATGCGGCGGCGGATCGGCTCGTCGCACTCGGTCAGGTAGTGCATGGTCTGGGTGCGCCACGCCAGCTTGATCAGTACCACGCGGATGTCGGCAACCATCGCCAAGAGCATCTTGCGCATGGTCTCGGCCTGGCGCGCGCGCTCTTCCGGGGTGTCGAGCTTGTCGATCCGAGCGAACTCGGTCAACCGCTTCACCCGGCCGACGCCGTCGACCAGCATCGCGACGGTCTTGTTGAAGTTCTGGCACAGCCAGTCGTGCCAGTCGTCGCGATAGTCGGGCACACCGAACAGCAAGGTGGCGGCGATCGCATCGGGCAGCAGGTTCAGGTCGGCGACGATGGCGGCGGCCGACACCGAGTGGGCGAACAGATTCTCGCCGGTGACCGGCAGTGTGTCGTTGCCATACAGGTCCTGCGCGACGCTGAAGGCGCGCGCCAGCAGTGCCCGATCGCCATCGGGCAGTGCGGTGGACAGTTTGGCGAGCCAGCGTTGCGGCTCGGCGGCGTCGGCCAGGGTATCGGCGACGGTTCTGACTACGGAAACCATACGGTGTTCTGCTCTGGTTCGGGCGGGCGGGCCCGCGTCGTTATTACTGGGCAGCGTTATCTATGGGGACGATAACGCGCCAGACAAGATCTGCTAGACAAGACGTTGCAACAGGCGTTTCACCGGCGCCGGCAGACCGGCGTCGAGCGCGGCGTCCAGCTCCCACCACTGACCGTTCTCTTCGCGCGCCGTCGTGCCGCGCAGCTGTTCGAGCCGCGCCGGCTGCGGGGTGATGATCAACCGGTAGTGGGTGAACACGTGCTCAAGCTCGGGCCAGGTCGGCAACAGCTCGCCGTCGCCCTGTTCGGCCAACCAGATCTCGGCCGCGGCGCTGTCGGCGAATTCCGGCAGCGACAGCAGGCCGCCCCAGATGCCGGTGGGCGGACGGCGCTCCAGCCACACCTTGTCGTCATGGAGCGCGATCAGCATCAGCGTGTCGCGGGTCGGGCTGGCCTTCTTCGGCTTGCGGGTCGGCAGCTCGGCGGTGCGCCCGTCCCGGGCGGCGACACAGGCGTCGACCATCGGACAGGCGGTACAGGCCGGTTTGGAGCGGGTGCATAACGTCGCGCCGAGGTCCATCAGGCCCTGGGTATAGGCCGGCATCACCGCCTCGTCGACCGGCAGCAGGCTTTCGGCCAACTCCCATAGCCGGTTTTCCACCTTTTTCTCGCCGGGGAAGCCGTCGATGCCGTACACCCGGGTCAGCACCCGCTTCACATTGCCGTCGAGGATCGCCTCACGTTGGCCGAAAGAAAAGCTGGCGATCGCCGCGGCGGTGGAGCGGCCGATGCCGGGCAGGGTTTCGATATCCTCGCGACGGGATGGGAACACCCCGCCGAACTCGCCCATCACCCGCTGCGCCGCCTTGTGCAGATTGCGCGCGCGGGTGTAGTAGCCGAGGCCGCTCCACAAGGCCAGCACATCGTCCTGCGGCGCGGCAGCCAAGCTTGCCACGTCGGGAAAGCGCGCCAGGAAGCGCTGGTAGTAGCCGAGCACGGTGGTCACCTGGGTCTGCTGCAGCATGATCTCCGACAGCCAGACCCGGTACGGGTCGCTCACCTGCCAGGGCAGGTCGTGGCGGCCGTGGCTCTGCTGCCAGGCGATCAGGCGCTCGGCGAAACGTAATTCGGGCATGGCGGAATCTATTACCGGAGCGGGGTCAATCGAACCGGACATGGTAGCGCAAAGCCGGCAGGGGGGAAATCCGCTAAAATGGCGGGATTGTTCATAAGGAGTGTCCCTTGTCCCAGCTTGCCCTGTTCGCCCCCTGCCCACGCGGCCTTGAAACCGTGCTTGCCGATGAACTGGCCGCGCTCGGCGCCGAACGCATCGAGCCGATCGACGGCGGGGTGAGCTTTGCCGGCGACACCCGCCTGATGCTGCGCGCCAACCTGGAGTGCCGCACCGCCAGCCGCGTGCTACTCAAGGTAACCGAAGGCCGCTACCGCTACGAGAAGGACGTGTACTCGCTGGCCAAGCACGTCGACTGGCCCCAGTACTTCGAGGTGTCGAACACCATCAAGGTCAAGACCGACGGCATCGGCTCCAAGGTGAAGAGCCTCGACTTCGTGTCGCTGACCGTCAAGGACGCGGTGTGCGACGTGTTCCGCGCCGCCTGCGGCGAGCGCCCCAGCGTCGACACCCGCTTCCCCGACGTGCGCCTGCAGGTGTTCCTGTCGCCGGAATACGCCACCATCTACATCGACACCAGCGGTGAGCCGCTGTTCAAGCGCGGCTGGCGCGACGACACCGGCGAAGCGCCGATCCGCGAGAACCTGGCCGCCGGCATCCTGCTGCTGGCCGGCTACGACGGCAGCCAGCCGCTGCTCGACCCGATGTGCGGCAGCGGCACCTTCCTGGTCGAAGCGGCCGACATCGCGCTGAACCGCGCGCCGGGCCGCCGCCGCGAATTCGCATTCGAGCGCCTCGCCGGCTTCGACGCCGCGCTGTGGGACGAGGTGAAGCAGGCCGCCAGGTCGGCCGAAAAGCCGCTCGGCAGCACCCCGCTCGCCATCGTCGGCCGCGACCGCTCGCGCCAGATGATCGAGACCGCACGTCGCAACCTGAAGAGTGCCGGCCTCGGCGACACGATCACCCTGGGCTGCGGCGATGTGCTCGACGCCCGCCCGCACGCCGAAGCGGGCCTGATCGTCACCAACCCGCCGTACGGGATCCGTCTCGACGAGCAGGACGCGCTGGCCGAGCTGTACCCGGAGCTGGGCCACTGGCTGAAGAAGCACTTCTCCGGCTGGACCGCCTACTTCTTCACCGGCGACCTGCGCTTGGCCAAGCTGATCCGCTTGAACCCGAAACGCCGCACCCCGCTCTACAACGGCGCGCTGGAATGCCGGCTGTTCATGATCCCGCTGGTGGCCGGCTCCAACCGCCGCGAGAAAAGCGACAGCGCCGATCAGTAATCCCCATCGGGCCGCCCGAACGGCGGCCCGCATGGCATCATCGCGCCCCCACCATCACCCCACCGAGCCGGCCGCATGGAAACTTCCTTCCTCTCCGCCACCATCCTGCTGATCCTGATTACCGACCCGCTCGGCAATATTCCGCTATTCATCGCGGCACTGAAGCAGGTGAAGCCGGAACGGCGTCGCAAGGTGGTGCTGCGCGAATGCCTGATCGCCTTCGTGGTGCTGCTGCTGTTTCTGTTCTTCGGCAAGTCCTTCCTCGAGGTGATGCACCTCACCGACGAGAGCCTGCGCATCGCCGGCGGGGTGATCCTGTTCCTGATCGCGATCCGGATGATCTTCCCGTCCGAGGGCGCCAGCCTGTTCTCCGGCAAGCTCGGCCAGGAGCCGTTCATCGTGCCGATCGCGATCCCGCTGATCGCCGGCCCGTCGGCGATGGCCACCGTGCTGTTGATGTCGACCCGCGAACCGGCCCGCATGATGGAATGGGTCGGCGCGCTGACCATCACCATGACGGTGACCACGGTGGTGTTCCTGTTCTCGGGCCGGCTCCACCGCTTGCTCGGCGAACAGGTGATCTCGGCGCTGGAGCGGTTGATGGGCCTGGTGCTGACCGCGATCTCGATCGAGATGTTGATGGGCGGCATCGCCTCCTACATCCGCCACGTCGGCAACGCCGGCTGAGCTTAGCGCCGCTAACAAAACTCTCCCTGCGTTGTTGTGCGACGTTGCCGTACCACTGTACGGTCTGCGCCGGCACGCCTAGCCGAGACCGCTTCGCTGAGTAGCGGCGCTTTAGTACACCGAACCACCCTCAATCGATGCGCCGCGTCCGCCCCTCTTTGCATAAAATTCATTTGGTATAAACACGTCGTTTATAGCCATTCGTTATATCAAACAAATGATAGCGATGGCTTCAGCGCAGCGTTATACTCGTTGCGATATAACATAGAAAGCCAATGTCATGCCTACTGCCCCACACGATGCGCTACGCCTGAACGCTCAGGTCTGGTTCGAACAAGGCGAGGACAACCTTGCCGGGCGCACCGAGGTCGGCCTGCTTTGCGCGATCGCCGAAACCGGCTCGATCAGCCAGGCCGCCAAATCGCTCGGCCGCAGCTACAAGTGGGCCTGGGACACGGTCGAGGCGATGAACCGGCTGGCCGACCAACCGCTGGTAATCCGCGAGACCGGCGGCAAGCACGGTGGCGGCACCCGCTTGACCGAGCGCGGCGAGCAACTGGTCGCCGGCTACCAGGCGGTCGAGCGCGCCCACGCCACTTTCGTGCGTGCGCTGTCCGACGAGGCGGCCAGCCTCGCCGACCTGCCGCTATTGAAGAAGCTGGCGCTGAAGACCTCGGCGCGCAACCAGCTGTTCGGCTCGGTCAGCGCGATTCGCAGCGGTACCGTCAATGACGAGGTCGAGCTGTCGCTGTCCGGTGGCGAGCGGCTGGCGGTACTGATCACCCATCGCAGCACCGAGCGGATCAACCTGATCTTGGGCCAGGAGATCGTCGCGCTGATCAAGGCACAGTGGATCTCGATCGCGCCGCCCGACAGCGACCTGCCGGCAGCGCCGATCAACCGCTTGCCCGGCACCGTCAGCGAAATCATCGTCGGCCCGCAGGACGCCGAGGTGGCGCTGCAGCTGTCCGGCAGCGAAGTGCTGTACGGCATCGTCACTCTGGCCGAAGCGGCCACGCTGAAGGTCGGCGCGCCGGCCGTGGCGCTGTTCGATGCCAAGAGCGTGATTCTCGGCGTGCCGTTCTGACCGCCCAGACCCGATAAACAGGATTCCGCCCCACCTTATCCGCAGGGCTGGGCAGCGCACACTGGCCCTGCCATCCGCTGTACCCTCGTAAACATAACGATAAGGAGACGCTACACATGAAACCGCAACACCTGCTCATCGCGCTCGGCTTCGCCGTGCTGCCGTTCGGCGTCATGGCCGAGACCATCAACGTGGCCGTGGCTGCCAACGTGCAGTACGTGTTCGACGATCTGGCCAAGGAATTCCAGAAGGAAACCGGCATCGAGGCCAAGGGCGCGTTCGGCCCGTCCGGCAAGTTCGCCACCCAGATCGCCAACGGCGCGCCGTTCGACGTATTCCTGTCGGCCGATATGGAATTCCCGCAGAAACTGCACGAACAGGGCTTCGCCACCGCCGCGCCGAAGCCGTACGCCTACGGCACGCTGGTGCTGTGGACCACCAAGGGTGTCGACCTGAAGAACTGGCAGAAGACCCTGTTGTCGGCCAGCGTCAACAAGGTGGCGGTCGCCAACCCGAAGACCGCGCCGTACGGTCGTGAAGCGATGCGCGCGCTCAACTACTACAAGATGACCGAGACGCTGACGCCGAAACTGGTGTACGGCGAGAGTATCGCCCAGGCCAGCCAGTACATCGCCTCGGGCGTGGTCGACGCCGGCTTCACCGCCAAGTCGGTGGTGATCGCTCCGGAAATGAAGGGCCAGGGCCAGTGGGTGGAAGTGCCGAAGGCCGCCTACGAGCCGATCGCTCAGGGCGCGGTGGTACTGAAGCACGGCCAGGAAACCGCGGCTCAGGCATCGAAGAAGTTCTACGACTTCCTGTACAGCAGCAAGGCGCGCAGCATCTTCGAACACAACGGCTACGCGCTGCCATGAACCGCTTGCCGGCCACCGTCAGCGGCGTGACCGCCACTGATGGCATCGCCCTCATCGACGTGCGCGTCGGCGAGTTCGGCTGCACCGCGATGCTGGTCGGCGAACCGGCGCCGGCCGACCGTTACCCGGTCGGCCGGCCGGTGACGCTGGCGTTCAAGGAGCTGGAGGTGTCGCTGGCCAAGCGGCTGTCCGGCGAAATCAGCCTGCGCAACCGCCTGCCCTGCCGTGTCACCGCGCTGCACGAAGGAGCGCTGCTCACCCGGGTCGATCTGGTGTTCGGCCAACATCCGCTGTCTGCGCTGATCACCAGCCGCTCGGCCCGGCAGCTGACGCTGGCCCCCGGCGACGCGGTCGAGGCGCTGATCAAGGCCAACGAGATGACGCTGCTGGGCGACGACGACCATGCCGAGGGAGACGCCGATGTTCGCTGACCTCGACTGGGGCCCGCTGTGGCTCACCGCCGAATTGGCCGCCATCACGACGCTGATCCTGTTCTTGCTCGGTGTGCCGCTGGCCGGCTGGATCGCCCACTCGCGTTCGCGCTTCAAACCCCTGGTCGAAACCCTGGTGAGCATGCCGCTGGTGCTGCCGCCGTCGGTGCTCGGCTTCTACCTGTTGCTGACGCTGAGCCCGAACAACACGTTCGGCGCCTGGCTTGCCCAGACTTTCAATCTGCGCCTGGTATTCACCTTCGAGGGCCTGGTGGTCGGCTCGGTGCTGTACAGCCTGCCGTTCATGGTGCAGCCGGTGCAGGCGGCGCTGACCAACCTGCCGCCCAGTCTGCGCGAAGCGTCGTACACGCTCGGCAAATCGCGGCTGGCGACTTTCTGGCGCGTCGAGCTGCCCAGCGTGCGCCCGGCGCTGTTGGTCGGCACGGTGATGGCGTTCGCGCACACCGTCGGCGAATTCGGCGTGGTGCTGATGATCGGCGGCAATATCCCCGACCAGACCCGCGTCGCCTCGATCGCGATCTACAACGAGGTGGAAATCCACAACTACAGCGGCGCCAACGCCTACTCGATGGTGTTGGTGGCGTTCTGCTTCGTCATCGTGTTCGTGCTCAACTGGCTGAACCGTCGCCACAAGGTGGTGCTGCGATGATCCGTTTCGACCTGACCCTGTCCCGCACGGGACGCAACGGCGGCGACGGCTTCCAGCTGGCAATGGCAGGGGATATCGCCGACGGCGAATTCCTGACGCTGTTCGGCGCCTCCGGCGTCGGCAAGAGCACGCTGCTGCGGCTGTTCGCCGGGCTGGAAAAGCCGAGCGGCGGCACCCTCGTCGTCGACGGCGACACTTGGTGCGACGCCGAACGCGGCGTGCACAAGCCGCCGCAGCAACGCTCGGTCGGCTTCGTGTTCCAGGACTACGCGCTGTTCCCGGCGATGTCGGTACGCGACAACATCGGCTACGCCGCCGGACGCGGCGAGTCGGCCTGGGTGGGCGAGCTGCTCGAGCTGACCCGGCTGTCGGGCCTGGCCGACCGCAAGCCGCACGAGCTGTCCGGCGGCCAGCAGCAGCGCGTCGCACTCGCGCGTGCGCTGGCGCGGCGGCCGCGGCTGTTGCTGCTCGACGAGCCCCTGTCGGCGCTCGACCTGTCGCTGCGCCTGACGCTGCAGCAGGAACTGCAGGCGCTGCACCAGCGCTTCGGCCTGACCACGGTGCTGGTCTCGCATGATCTGTCCGAGGTGTTCCGCCTATCGCACCGGGTGATGGTGTGCGAACAAGGCCGCATCGTGCGCCACGGCCACCCGCGCGAGGTGTTCATCGGCCAAGCGCCGAGCCGCGACCGCCTGTCGCTATCGGGCGAGCTGCTGGCCAAGCGCCGCAGCGACGTGGTGTGGATCCTGACGCTGCTGGTCGGCCAGGACATCGTCGAGGTGATCGCCACCGACGAGGAGGCCGATGCGCTGGAACCGGGTGCCCGCCTGGCGATCTCGACCCGCGCGTTCAGCCCGCTGCTGATGCCGGCCGGCACCGGCTGAGCGAACTGCGCGCCATGTCATGACAAAGCCGGCCCCGCGGGGCCGGCTTCTTATTGCCGTTCGGCTGGCATCTCAACGCGGCGGCCATAGCAGTCCACATCGTGTTCCGCACCGCCTACCGGCAACACCAGCAAGGCACGACCCAAGCTCCGGGTCTAGCCCAGGCTGTCGCCCGACTCCGACTTCGGCTCGCGGCCCATCAGGCCGGCCACCACCTGCCGCGGGTCGGCACTGCCGGCGAGCAGCTGGCAGACCGCGTCGGTAATCGGCATTGCCACGTTCAGCTCGCGCGCCAGCCGCTGCACCTCGTGCGCGGTCGGCACACCCTCGGCGACGTGGCCGAGCTCCTGCAAGATCACGTCGAGCGGTTTCGCTTCGGCCAACTTCAGCCCCACCTGGCGGTTGCGCGACAGCGCACCGGTGCAGGTCAGGATCAGGTCGCCCATGCCGGCCAGGCCCATCATTGTCTCGGCCTTGCCGCCCAGCGCCACCACCAGCCGCATCACCTCGGCGAGGCCGCGAGTGATCAGCGCGGCGCGGGCATTCAGGCCGGAGCCCAGCCCGTCGGCGACGCCGGTGGCGATCGCCATCACGTTCTTCACCGCGGCGCCGACCTCGACGCCGATCAGATCGTCGTTGGCGTAGAGACGCAGCCGGGCGCTGTTGAGCTGCTTGGCGATACGCTTGGCGAACGCGTAGTCGTCCGACGCCACCGTGACCGCCGCCGGCAGGCCCAGCGCGACCTCGCGCGCGAAGCTCGGCCCGGACAGCACGCCGAATTCCGCAAGATCGGGCAGCTCTTCGGCCAACACCTGGTGCGGCAACAAGCCGCTGCCGGCCTCGAAGCCCTTGCACGCCCACAGGATCGGCGGCACCGGTGTCCCCAGCGCGGCCAAGGCGCGCAAGGTTGGCCGAAAGCCGGCAATCGGCGTCACCAACAGGATCAGTTCGACGCCGGCCACCGCCGCGGCCAGATCGGCGTTGAGCGCCAGCGCGGGCGGAAACTCGGCGTCCGGCAAGTAGCGGGCGTTGACCCGACTGTCGGCCATCTCGGCCACCTGCTCGGCGTTGCGCGCCCACAGCGTCACCTGGTGGTCGCGGGCGTAATCGATCGCGAGCGCGGTGCCCCAGGCACCGGCACCCAATACGGCAAGCTTCACTCGCACTCCTTGTTCACTATGCCCCTGCCGCGGCCGGCGGAGCGACGAAAAACGGGCCGGTGTGAACGCGGCCCGTTTTTCGATTCCGATCCAGGGACGTTCACAAGCCCCACAGATCGCTGATCTTCGCGTAACCCTCGCTGCCGTCGCGGTGGCGCACCTTCACCCAGCCGGCACGCGGCGGCTCGACCAGTTCGACCACGCCGTCCTTGGGCACAATGAAACGGGCCGGCGCGGTATCGGCGGCGGTGTCGCGCACCGAGGCGCGCTCGGCGGTGACCAGCAGCCAGCGCTGGTTCGACAGCGCCGCGGTCGGCATCCAGGCGATGCCGCCGGTGGCGTCACGCACCCGCGACCATTCCTTCTGGGTGCTCAGCACCTCGACCGGATAGTAGCGGCTGACGACGAACAGCTTCTTGGCGGTGATCGACGGCGACTCGTACAGCGCCACGCCGGTCTCCTTCACCGAGCGGAATTCCAGCGCCTGCGCCAGCGGCGACAGCAGTGCCAGCGCGAGGGCAGCGAAAGCCAGGCGTTTCATGGCTTACGCCTCGGCGAGCTGGCCGCGCTGCTGCATGTACAGCGCTTCGAAGTTGATCGGGGTCAGCAGCACCGGCGGGAAGCCGGCGCGGTTCACCACGTTCGACACGGTTTCGCGCGCGTACGGGAACAGGATGTTCGGGCAGGCCACGCCCAGGATCGGGTCGAGGTCGTCCTGCGGCACGTTGCGGATCTGGAAGATGCCGGCCTGGGCCACTTCGACCAGGAACATGGTCTTGCCGTCCGGCAGCTTGGCGGTGACGGTGACGGTCAGCGAGCACTCGAAGAAGCCGTCTTCAACCGGCTTGCCTTCCGAGGCGATCTGCATGTCGATCTCCGGCTGCGCCTGCTCCAGGAACACCGCCGGGGCGTTCGGCACTTCCAGCGACATGTCCTTCACATAGATTTTCTCGATCGAGAATACCGGTTGCAGCTCTTGTTGTTCGCTCATGCTTTACTCTCAAGAAGACCCGCGCCGACGGCACGGGACAGGTTAACGGGATGAAACGACCATCATCGCATGGCCGTGTGACAGCCGCTAGTCGGCCAGCAGCACGTCGAGCTTGCCGCCGCTATTGAGCGCCGACAGGTCGTCGAAACCGCCGACGTGGGTATCGCCGACGAAGATCTGCGGCACGGTGCGACGGCCGGTGATCTGCATCATGGTGTCGCGCGCCGACGGGTCCAAGTCGATGCGGATTTCCTCGATCTCGGTGATACCCTTGCTGGCCAGCAGGCGCTTGGCCATCGTGCAGTAGGGGCAGACAGCGGTGGTGTACATCTTGACGGGTTTCATCGCAATTCTCGAATACAGGTTCAGGCCCGATTATACCGGCTGCGCCGGCCTACTGTCCGCCTGCCGAGCGGGCACAGCAGGCGGGAGCAGCGGCCGCGATGACGTCGGCGACGATATCGTCCAGCGCCGCGGTCTGCTGCAGCGCGCGCGGGCCGTTGACGATGGCGACGATCGCCAGGCGCTGCCCGTTCGGCGCCAGCCAGTAGCCGGCCAGCGCACGCACATCCTTCAAGGTGCCGGTCTTCATTCGCAGCCGCGAGCCGACGTCGGCGAAGCGCTTCTTCAGCGTGCCGTCCTCGCCGGCGATCGGCAGGCTGGCCATGAACTCGCCGGCATACGGGCCGCGCGCGGCGGCCAGCAGCACCTGACCCATCAGCCGCGCCGACACCCGCTCGCGCCGCGACAGACCGGCGCCGTTCTCCAGCACCAGCGCCTCGTCGGAGATACCCGCTTCGGCCAAGGTACGGCGCACCGCGCGTTCGGCGGCGGCCGGCGTGTCGCTGCCCGGCGCCGCCTCGCGTCCCAAGGTCAGGAACAGCGTGCGCGCCATGGTGTTGTTGCTGTACTTGTTGGTGTAGTAGAGCGTGTCGAGCAGCGGCTCGGAGTCGTGACTGGCCAGCACGGCCGCGCCCGCCGGCGCGGCGGCGATGCCGAAACCGGCCGGGCCGACACCACCCGCGCCGTGCCAGGCGGCGGCGAAGCTCTGCCGGGCGAACTCGGTCGGCGCGAGCACGTTGACGAAGGCGCGCGTGCCGTCGCAGGCCTGCGGCAGCTTACCGCTCACGCTGACGGCGTCGCCGGCGACGCGAATCGCCACCCGGCTGCGCACGTCGCCGCAGGCGCCGGTACCGCCGTCGGCCAAGTTGGCCGAAACGCTCACCCCCGGCAGCGCCGGATCGAGCGCCACGCGCGGGCCGAGGCTGTCGTTGTAGAACGCCAGCCACGCCACTTTCAGATTGGTCAGCTGCGGGTCGGGCGCCACCATGAAGGCGCGCTCGGCATCGCCGTCGAAGTCGTCGGAGCGCCCGGTGCTGGTCCACACCGAGCGGTCGAGCAACAGCCGCCCGGCGATCTCGCGGATGCCGCGCCGGCGCAGCTCGCCGGAGAGCTCCACCAGGTCGCGCTGGTCGAAGCGCGGATCGCCGCTGCCGACCCAGTAGAGGTCGCCCTTCAGCACGCCGTCGACCACCGGCGCCGTCGACACCAGCCGCGTCGTCCAGCGGTAACCGGGACCGAGCCGGGTCAGCGCCGCATACGAGGTCACCAGCTTCATCGTCGACGCCGGATTCATCGCCGCGTCGGCGCGGTATTCGACCATAGGCACGCCGCTTTCCACCGGTGCCGCCCAGACCGCCACCTCGCCAGGCTTCAAGCCGTGCAGGTCGAGCGCCTGCGCCATTCCGGCATTCAGCAGCAGCACGCCGGCAGCGAGCCGGCTCATCCATCGTTGCATATCAGAAATCCTGCGGGTCCACGTCGATCGACCAGCGCACCGCACGGTGCGCCTGTTGTAATCCGGCCAGCCGCGGCAGCCAGTCGTCGAGAAAGGCATGCAGCCGTGCGCGCTGCGGCGCCTCGACCAGCAGGTGCGCACGTTCGCGACTGGCGAGGCGCACCATCAGCGCCGGCGCCGGGCCGGCCAGCGTCACCCCCTCCGGCAGCTCGGCCAGCGCGGCGGCGGCGTCGAGAAAGGCGCTCGCCTCCTCCACCGTCTTGGCGTCGGCGCGCACCGCCACCTGAAACGCCGCCGGCGGAAAGCACGCCTCGCGCCGCTCTGCCAACTGCTGCGCCGCGTAGCCGGCCACATCGTGCGCCATCAGCGCCTGATACAGCGGGTGCTCCGGCCACTGGGTCTGCACCAGCACCTCGCCCGGCGTGTCGGCGCGCCCGGCCCGGCCGGCCACCTGCGACAGCTGGGCAAATAAACGCTCGCTGGCGCGGAAGTCGGCCGAATACAGGCCGCCGTCGGCATTGAGTACCAGCACCAGCGACAGCGCCGGGAAGTCGTGCCCCTTGGCCAGCATCTGCGTGCCGATCAGCACGTCGACCTCGCCGCCGAGCACCTTGCGGTAGATTTCCTCCCAGGCGTCCTTGCGGCTGACCGTGTCGCGGTCGATGCGCAATATCCGCGCACCGGGCAGCAGGCCGGTCAGCGCCTCCTCGATGCGCTGGGTGCCCTGGCCCAGCGGCTTCAGGTCGCTGTTGCCGCAATCCGGGCAGGCGCGCGGCGGCGCTTCGTGATGGCCGCAGTGGTGGCAGTGCAGCCGTCGATCGGTCACATGCCACACCAGCCGCGCCGAACAGTGAGGGCAGCCGGACAGCCAGCCGCATTCGGTGCAGGCGATCACCGGCGCGTAACCGCGCCGGTTCACATACACCAGGCTCAGCTCCTTGCGCTCCACCCGGCGGCGCAGCGCGGCGATCGCCGGCTCGGCCAGGCCGTCGTGCAGCTTCTGGCGGCGGATGTCGATCAGGCGCACCGTCGGCAGCTGGGCGGCGCCGTGGGCGCGCTGGCTCAGGCGCAATTCGCGATAGCGGCCGGCCTCGACGTTGGCGACGCTCTCCAGGCTGGGCGTGGCGCTGCCCAGCACGATCGGCACGCCGGCCTGGCGGGCGCGCCATACTGCGAGATCGCGGGCGTGGTAGCGCAGCTCGTCCTGCTGCTTGAACGAGCCGTCGTGCTCCTCGTCGACGATGATCAGGCCGACCCGCGCCAGCGGGGTGAACACCGCGAGGCGCGTGCCGATCACGATGCCGGCGCTACCGCGCCAGGCGGCCAGCCAGCCGGCCAGGCGCTCGCCGTCGGCGAGCCCGCTGTGCAGCGCCGCCAGGGGCGTGGCCGGAAAGCGCCGCGCAAAGCGCTCGACCAGCTGCGGGGTCAGGTTGATCTCCGGCACCAGCACCAGCACCTGCTGGCCGGCCGCCAATACCCGTTCGATCAGCCGCAGATACACCTCGGTCTTGCCGCTGCCGGTGATGCCGTTGAGCAGCCACGGTGCGAAACCGCCGAAGGAGCCGGCCACCGCCTCGACCGCCGCCGCCTGCTCGTCGTTGAGTATGGGGCCGTCGGCCACCTGCAAGCGCGGCTCCGCATCGACCCGCTCCACCAGCCCTTCGGCCAACCATTGCTTGAGCAGCGCCGGCGCCTGCGGCGTGATCGCCTTGGCCTCCAGATACGCCAGCGGCTCGGCCAGCGCGTGCCACAGCCCATGTCGCGCCTTCTGTCGCGGCGGTGGCCCCTCGGCGTCCTGCGCGGCGATGCTCAGCCGCCAGCCACGCTCGTCCTGCCAGCGCGCCGGCTGCGGGCGGCGCAAGGGGCCCGGCAGCGCGGCAAACAGCGTCTGCCCGATCGGATGACGGTAGTACTGGGAGGTAAAGCGGATCAGCTCGAGAAAATCGGCGGGCAACGGCGGGATTTCGTCCAGGCACGACTCGACCGTTTTCAGCTTGTGCGCCGGTACCGCAACCGCCTGTGGATCTTCCACCACAACCCCGGTCTGCTCTCCGCCGCGAAACGGCACCCGCACCCGGCATCCCACTGGCAACGGTCTATCTGTCAGGTAGGAAAACGTCATGGCGAGCGGTACGTTGATCGCTACCTGCAGGGGAACCGGATGCGCCATGCGAACGGGTGCTTTCTCTGAGAGGCCGAGCCGACAAGGCTTTGCGGCGGGTGTGCACAGATGCTGTGGATAACTTTGTGGACAAGCGCTGAATCTGCGTCGGCGAGGCCGCCAAATCAACCTTGCCATTGGACTGACCAAAAAATAATCAGCCAGGAAAATCATTTAAAATCAATGATTTGCAGTTTGACAGGAAAATTTGCCACGAGCTCTTGACAGTAAGATTTCGAACGGCTAGCGCTTGTGCATAACCGTGAGATCGAATCGGTGAAATGCTGTCAACACCCAGTCAAAACGGATACAAAAACCCGTGCAACGATCATGACATGCGCGAGCGAGCTAATCCGATCAGAGACTTAGCCGCTACGCGCATACGCAGCCTGCCCGACAAAAGCCAAACGGGCAGGCGAGGCATCAGGCGTGATAAGGGCGGGACAAACGGTGCACCGCCTCGACCAGCGCGCCGGCGTGCGCCGGGTCGGCGAACTGCGAGATGCCGTGACCGAGGTTGAACACGTGGCCGGAGCCCTGGCCGTAGGCGGCCAGGATGCGCGCGGCTTCGCATTCGATGGACTCGGGGCTGCCGAACAGCGCGTTCGGGTCGAAGTTGCCCTGCAGCGCCACCTGGTCACCGACGCGTGCGCGCGCCTGGCCGATATCGGTGGTCCAGTCGAGACCGACCGCGTCGGCACCGATCGCCGCGATGTCCTCCAGCCACTGGCCGCCACCCTTGGTGAACACGATCACCGGCACCTTGCGACCGTCGGCCTGGCGGGTCAGCCCGGCGACAATCTGCTGCATATAGGCGAGCGAGAACTCGCGATAGGCCGGCTGCGTCAGCGCACCGCCCCAGGTGTCGAAGATCTGCACCGCCTGCGCACCGGCGGCAATCTGCGCGTTCAGGTACTCGATGACCGCGCGGGCGTTCACGTCGAGGATGTGATGCAGCAGTTCCGGACGGCTGTACAGCATCGCCTTCACATGGCGGAAGTCGGCCGAACTGCCGCCCTCGATCATGTAGCAGGCCAGCGTGAACGGGCTGCCCGAGAAGCCGATCAGCGGCACCCGGCCGTCCAGCGCCTTGCGGATGCTCGCCACCGCGTCGATCACGTACTGCAGCTTGTCTTCGATGTGCGGCACAGCCAGCGCACGGATCGCCGCCTCGTCGCGCAGCGGGCGCTCGAACTTCGGCCCCTCGCCCTCGGCGAAGTACAGGCCCAGGCCCATCGCATCCGGCACGGTCAGGATGTCCGAAAACAGGATCGCCGCATCGAGCGGAAAGCGTTCCAGTGGCTGCAGCGTCACTTCGGTGGCGAAGTCCGGGCTCGTACACAGGCCCATGAAGCTGCCGGCCTTGGCGCGGGTGGCGCGGTATTCCGGCAGGTAGCGGCCGGCCTGGCGCATCATCCAGATCGGGGTGTAGTCGGTCGGCTCCTTCAGCAGAGCGCGCAGGAAAGTGTCGTTCTTCAGCGGCGTCATCGGTGCAGTCATCCTCGTTTGTCTTTCGGCGATTATACCCGAGCGGCAGGGCTACGCCGCCAAGCAAAAAAGCGGCCGAACGGCCGCCTCAAGGTCCAACGCTGGCCGAACGGCCGGTACGCCTAGCCTCTCGCCCGCCGCCGCGCGCCTTCCAGGTCAGGCAGGAACACCGTCAGCACGCCGATCAGCGGCAGGAACGCGCACAGGCCGTACACATATTCGACACTGGTGCGGTCGATCAGCTGACCGAGTGCAGCGGCGCCGATGCCGCCCATGCCGAAGGCGAAGCCGAAGAACAGCCCGGACACGGTACCGACCTTGCCCGGGATCAGCTCCTGCGCGTACACCAGGATCGCCGCGAACGCCGAGGCGATCACCACGCCGATGATCACGCTGAGCACGCCGGTCCAGAACAAGTTGGCATGCGGCAGCAGCAGGGTGAACGGCGCCGCGCCGAGGATCGAGCCCCAGATCACGTACTTGCGGCCGATGCGGTCGCCCACCGGGCCGCCGATCAGCGTGCCGGCCGCCACCGCGAACAGGAACACGAACAGGTAGACCTGCGCGCTCTGCACCGACAGCCCGAAACGGTGGATCAGGTAGAAGGTGTAGTAGCTGTTCAGGCTGGCCAGATAGAAATACTTGGAGAAGATCAGCACCAGCAGCACAGCAACCGCCAGCGCCACCCGGCCACGCGACAGGCCGTTGTCCGGCCGTGCCGCCTTCTTGCCGGCGCGACTCGCCAGATGGGCGTGATACCAGCGGCCGACCCGCCACAGCACCGCCATCGCCAGCAATGCCGCCACCGAGAACCAGGCGATGCTGGGTTGGCCGAACGGCACGATGATCAGCGCGGCAAGCAAGGGGCCGAGCGAGGAACCGAGGTTGCCGCCAACCTGGAACAGCGACTGCGCCAGGCCATGCTGGCCGCCCGACGCCAACCGCGCCACTCGCGACGACTCCGGGTGGAACACCGACGAGCCCATGCCAACCAGCGCTGCGGCAATCAGGATCAGCTCGAAACGCGCCGCCTGCGACAGCAGCAGCAGGCCCGACAGCGTCAACCCCATGCCCAGCACCAGCGAATACGGGCGCGGCCGCCGGTCGGTGATGGTGCCGACCACCGGCTGCAGCAGCGAGGCGGTCAGCTGATAGGTCAGCGTGATCAGGCCGATCTGCGCGAAGCTCAACTGGTAGTTGTGCTTGAGCAGCGGGTAGATCGCCAGGATCAGCGACTGGATCATGTCGTTGAGCAGGTGGGAGAAGCTGATCGCGCCGAGCACGCGGAACGCGGTGCGCTCCTCGCGGGCCGGGGCAGCGGGGGTGGTGGTAGCGCCGGACATGGTTTAGCTCTTGATAGTGACGGAGGCAATGACAGCGACAGTGTAGCAGCGCAGCCGGCTTGCCGCCCATGACAACCACTTACACTGCACGCCGACCGTCCATGAAAAAAGCGGCCCAAGGGCCGCTTCATCGCGATCTTGCCAAGCTTGGCCGAACGCTCAGACGTCCGCTTCCACCTCGTTGCCGCGCGCCTCCATCCAGCTGCGCCGGCTGGCCGCCTCGCCCTTGCCCATCAGCATCACAAAGGTGTCGATGGTCGCCTCGTGCGCACCGTTGCGCACCCTCACCTGCGACAGGCGGCGGGTGTCCGGGTGCATCGTGGTGTCCTTCAGCTGCTCCGGGTTCATCTCGCCCAGGCCCTTGAAACGGCTGATGCCCCAGCTGCCCTCGCGCACGTTCTCGCTACGCAGCCGGTCGAGGATCGCCACCATCTCGTCCTCGTCGAGCGCGTACAGCTTCTTCGCCGGGCGGTTCTTGCCCTGCCCCGGCACGTCGACGCGGAATAGCGGCGGCTGGGCGATATAGATGTGGCCGGCCTCGATCAGGCGCGGGAAATGCTTGAAGAACAGCGTCAGCAGCAGCACCTGGATGTGCGAGCCGTCCACGTCGGCGTCGGACAGGATGGCGATCTTGCCGTAGCGCAGCCCCGACAGGTCCGGCGCGTCCTTCGGCCCGTGCGGGTCGACGCCGATCGCCACCGCGATGTCGTGGATCTCGGCATTGGAGAACAACTGGTCCTTGTGCGTCTCCCAACTGTTCAGCACCTTGCCGCGCAAGGGCAGGATCGCCTGGTATTCCTTGTCGCGCGCCAGCTTGGCCGAACCACCTGCCGAGTCGCCCTCGACCAGGAACAGCTCGTTACGCTCGATGTCCTCGCTCTCGCAGTCGGTCAGCTTGCCCGGCAGCACCGCCACGCCCGAGCCCTTCTTCTTCTCGACCTTCTTCACCGACTTCAGGCGGCTCTGCGCCTGGCGGATCGCCAGCTCGGCGATCTTCTTGCCGGCCTCGACGTTCTGGTTCAGCCACAGCTCCACCGGGTCGCGGCTGACGCTCGCCACCAGCTTCAGCGCGTCGCGGCTGGTCAGCTTGTCCTTGGTCTGGCCCTGGAACTGCGGGTCGAGCACCCGCGCCGACAGCACGAAGCGCACCCGGCTCCACACGTCCTCGGCCTGCACCTTCACCCCGCGCGGCAGCAGGTTGTGGTGCTCGATGAAGCTCTTCACCGCGTCGAACACACCGGAACGCAGCCCCGCCTCGTGAGTGCCGCCGACCGGGGTCGGGATCAGGTTCACATAGCTCTCGCCACCGGCCGCCTCCTCGAACCAGGCCAGCGCCCAGTTGGCGCCCTCGCCCGGCGCGAAGCTATCGTGGTCCGGGCCGATATAGGACTCGCCGGCGAACACCGGCGCCACCGGCTCGTCGCCGTCGAACAGCTCGACCAGGTAGCTCTTCAGGCCGTTCGGGTACTGCCACTGCTTCACCTCGTCGCCGCTGGCCTTCTCCACCGTCAGCGACACCGCCACGCCCGGCAGCAGCACCGCCTTGGCACGCAGCAAGCGCTCCAGCTCCGGCATCGAGTAGCGCGGGCTCTCGAAATACTTGCCGTCCGGCCACACCCTCACCCGGGTGCCGCTGGTGCGCGCGCCGCAGTCGCCGACGCGGGCCAGTGGCTCGATCACGTCGCCGCCGGCGAACACGATGCGGTACACGCCGCCGTCGCGCTTCACCTCGACCTCTAGCCGGGTCGACAGCGCGTTGGTCACCGACACGCCGACGCCGTGCAGGCCGCCGGAGAACGCGTAGGCACCACCGTCCTTCTTGTTGAACTTGCCGCCGGCGTGCAGCCGGGTGAACACCAGTTCCACCACCGGCACGTTCTCGACCGGGTGCAGGCCCACCGGGATACCGCGGCCGTCGTCCTCGATCGACAGCGAGCCGTCGCTGTGCACGGTCACCGCGATCTTCTTGGCGTAACCGCCGAGCGCCTCATCGGCCGCGTTGTCGATCACCTCCTGGCAGATATGCGTCGGGTCGGTGGTGCGGGTATACATGCCCGGGCGCTCTTTGACGGGCTCGAGGCCCTTGAGTACCCGGACGGAAGATTCGTCGTACTGTTGTGTCATGCTGTGTCGGCGATCAGAAATGGAAACACGCCCGGATGGGCGGGCGTGTCAGGCCCGGTGGGCCAAGCAAGGTTGGCCGAAACCGGACGAAAAAACAAGAAAATCGGGCGAAGCTCGCTCAGTCGTGTGCACCACCGGCCGAGGGCGACTGGCGCTCCAGGAAATCGTGGCGCGACTCCACCCCCTTCAGGAAGCGCGACAACTCCAACAGCGCCAGCTCGTAGACGTTGCGTTTGAAGTCGATCACCTCGTCGACCGGCGCCCAGTAATCGTGCCAGCGCCAGGCATCGAACTCCGGATGGCTGGTAGCGCGCAGGCACACATCGCTCTCGCGCCCGGTCAGCCGCAGCAGGAACCAGATCTGTTTCTGGCCCTTGTAACTGCCGCGCCATTCGCGTCGCACCCAATGGGTCGGCACCTCATAGCGCAGCCAGTCGCGCGTGCGACCAAGGATCTTCACGTGCTGGGGCAGCAGCCCCACTTCTTCGAGCAGCTCGCGGTACATCGCTGCCTCGGGGCTTTCGCCTGGTTTGATGCCGCCCTGCGGAAACTGCCACGAATGCTCGCGCACCCGCTTCCCCCAGAACACCTCGTTATGGTGATTCGTGAGGATGATTCCGACGTTCGGGCGGTAGCCGTCCCGGTCCAACATAGGAAACCTGCAAAATTCGTTGATTAATGAAATTCTTGCACATTTCGCCCGCCGGTGCCATCCGCCCCCGACGCCCCCGGCGTCGCGCTGCGTTCAAGAAAATCCACAAGCCCTATCACATCAAGCACTTGCCGTCTCTACGTGCACATTGCCCTCTTCCATCCAAGCGCGGCAAAGCCAGTCAACACCCATCACCTCCCAACCCTTTGCAATTTTTACCAAACAACATGAAACTCAACATCATACACAATCGCTTTGCGCTGGCGAAATTCCCACAGCCCCACCCCATCAGTCGCTGAAAGTACTTGTGCTCACCGGCAAGTTCTGTTTAATTATTTCAACATTCTGAACGTCTGATCCAACAAGACGAATGACATCCCACCCGCTGACAGCCCGGCGAACAAGGCCGGCTGCATCAAGGTTAATCGGAGGAATAGAGAGATGAAGCGTTTAATTGCACTGGCTGCAGCAGGCAGCGCACTGGTCATCGCAAGCGGTAGCACCCTGGCCGCCCCGACCAAAGAATTGAACATCTACAACTGGTCGGACTACATCGCCGAGAGCACGGTCCCCAATTTCCAGAAGGAAAACGGCGTCAAGGTCCGCTACGACGTCTACGACAGTAACGAGATCCTGCAGGCCAAGATGCTCACCGGCAAGACCGGCTACGACATCGTGGTGCCGTCCAACACCTTCCTCGCCCGCCAGATTCCGGCCGGCCTGTACCTGCCGCTCGACAAGAGCAAGATCCCCAACTACAAGAACCTCGACCCGGCCATCATGTCGATGCTGACCCAAGCCGACCCGGGCAACAAGTACGCCGTGCCCTACTTCTGGGGCATCAACACCATCGGCATCAACCCGGACAAGGTGGGCAAGGCGCTCGGCGGCAAGCTGCCGGCCAAGCAATGGGACCTGCTGTTCAACCCGCAGATCGTCTCCAAGCTGAAGTCCTGTGGCGTCAGCATCCTCGACGCACCGTCCGAAGTATTCCCGATCGCGCTCAAGTACATCGGCAAGGATCCGAACAGCCACAACGAGGCCGACTACCAGGAAGCGGCCAAACTGCTCAAGAGCATTCGCCCCTACATCACCCGTTTCTCCTCGTCGGGCTACATCAACGAGGTCGCTAACGGCGACCTGTGTCTGGTGCTCGGCTACGGCGGCGACCTCAACATCGCCAAGCGCCGCGCCGCCGATGCCAAGAATGGTGTGAAGGTCGACGTGCTGGTACCGAAGGAAGGCGTCGAGCTGTGGATCGACAGCATGGTGATCCCGAAAGACTCGAAGAACCTCGACAACGCCTACAAGTACATCAACTACAACCTCGACCCGAAGGTCGCGGCCAACAACTCCAACACCGTGACCTACGCACCGGGCAGCCTGCCGGCCCGTCAGTTCGTCAATCCGAAGTACCTGCACGATCGCTCGATCTTCCCGTCGGCCGAAGACGTGAAGAGCGGCTTCCTGGTCAAAGCACTCGATCCGAAGATCCAGCGACTCAGCACCCGTCTGTGGCAGGAATTCAAGACCGGGAAGTAAATCAGAACTTCATCATCAAAAAAGCCGGCTTCGCCGGCTTTTTTATTTCTGGTCGATTGCAGGACCGAAGAAGCAATCATTATCCGGCCAAAGCAAGGTCAGACCAGCTCAAAACGACACTGTTGCACCTGGCTGACCAGCCAGCCTCGGCGTTACTCCCTGTAAGCGGCAGAAGAGCCCATCGCCAGTCAGGGTGACGGAATCGCGATGATGCGCAGCAGGAGCTGGCACTGCCAGCGAGGCATTAAACGATTGAGCGCGTGAGAAGATCATCGGGCGCCATGGCGGCCGAAGGCCGGCATGGCGGGACTGGGGTAGCAGGTGGACTGCAGCGCCGTTCCGTTGCTACACGGCCGCCGTAAAGCACAAAGCCCCAGCTCGTGTGAGCTGGGGCTGGTTGTGGGGAGTCTGGCGGTGACCTACTTTCACATGGCGAATGCCACACTATCATCGGCGCGGAGGCGTTTCACGGTCCTGTTCGGGATG
>JAPDNP010000008.1 GCA_025989215.1 Neisseriaceae bacterium JH1-16
CGCCGGTGCGCTCGACCGCGGCCTGCAGCGCCGCCGGGTCGATGTCGCAGACGTCGACGATCTCGGCACGGTCGGCGTGCGCTTCCAGCGCGCCGAAGTGGTTGTTGGCGATGCGGCCGCAGCCGACTACCGCGAAGCGGATCTTGCGGTCGGTGATCGGGGGATGTTGGGGGACGAGCATGAGACGAAGATCCTTGTGAGCCACCCCGGCCGAGCCGGGGCGACGAATCAGACGGCGGCGATCAGGCCTTGACCACGTTAGCGCGCGGCGTCAGGTACTTGCCGCGGCTGTCGACCAGCAGTTGGGCATGTTCAGCCAACAGCGCGTAGTCGAACTTGTCGTGATCGGTGGCGAGCAGCACGCAGTCGTAGCTGGCGATGCTCTCGGCGGTCAGCGCCACGCTCGCGAGATCGAAGTGGTGCTCGCGCATCTTCGGGAACACCGGCACGTGTGGGTCGCTGTAGGCCACTTCGGCGCCCAGGTCGCGCAGCTTCTCCATCAGGAACACCGACGGGCTCTCGCGCATGTCGTCGACGTTCTTCTTGTAGGCGATGCCCAGCACCAGCACGCGGCTGCCGTTGATCGCCTTCTTGCGGGTATTGAGCGCCGAGGCCACCTTGCTGACCACCCAGTCCGGCATATTGCTGTTCACCTCGCCGGCCAGCTCGATGAAGCGGGTGTTCACCCCGTACTCGCGCGCCTTCCAGGTCAGGTAGAACGGGTCGATCGGGATGCAGTGACCGCCCAGGCCCGGGCCCGGGTAGTACGGCACGAAGCCGAACGGCTTGGTGGCCGCGGCGCGGATCACTTCGTGGATGTCGATGCCCATCTTGTCGGCGACGATCTTCATCTCGTTGACCAGACCGATGTTCACCGCGCGGTGGATGTTCTCCAAGAGCTTGGTCATCTCGGCGGCGCGGGTCGACGACACCGGCACCACCTGATCAATCACCGCGCTGTACAGCGCCACGCCGATTTCCTGGCAGGCCTCGGTCACGCCGCCGCATACCTTCGGGATGGTGCGGGTGGTGAAGTTCGGATTGCCCGGATCTTCGCGTTCCGGCGAGAACACCAGGAAGGCGTTGTCTCCGACCTTGAAGCCGCGCGACTCGATGCGCGGCAGCAGCTCTTCGTCGGTGGTGCCCGGGTAGGTGGTCGACTCCAGCGACACCAGGTGGCCTTCGCGCAGGTACGGCACCAGCGAATCCATGGTGTCGAGCACGAACGAAAGGTCAGGCTCGCGGTATTTGTTCAGCGGGGTCGGCACACACAGGATCAGCGTGTCGGCTTCCGGCGCACGGCTGAAATCAGTGGTGGCCTCGAAGCCGCGCTCGCGCGCTTCGGCGATGCTGTCGGCGCTGATGTGCTCGATATAGGAGCGGCCTTCGCTCAGCGCATCGACCTTGCTCTGGTCGATGTCGAAGCCGAGCACTTTGTAGCCCACTTCGGCGAAACGCAGCATCAGCGGCAGGCCGACATAGCCGAGGCCGACGATGCCGATGACGGCGGATTTGTCCGCCACTTTCTGGAGCAGTTGCTGTTTGATCACGATGACGATCCAAAGCTTGAGAATGTCGTGGCAGCGCGCGCCGAGCGCCCGCCGCCGATGTCATTAAGAGCCGACCCTCCCGCCGCGCGCGCCCACTCGGGGCTGATGCGCGGCCCGGGAAGCAAACCGGCCCTGCTGGCAGCAAGTGTGGTGGTTTCGGCCAACGTTGACGCTGATCTGCCGCAAACCGCCCCACTGCCGCGCGGTTGCCGGCGATTATACGCCGCAGGCCGCCCGCCGCGAGGCCCGTTTACGAAACGTTACACCGCCAGCCGGTTGGCCGAATGCAGGTTGTTCGACTTGAGCTTACCGACGAAGTCGCCGAACTCCAGACCGAAGCGCGCCTCCAGTTGTTCCGCGCGCTTGGCGAGCGCATCGAGCCGCGCCGGGGTCGGCGAGTTCTTGAACGCCATCACCGCCACATTGCCGTGGCTGGCCGCCGGCAACTCCAGCACCCGCCCCTCGAACACCGACAGCAACCGCTCCAGGAAACTCACATAGCGGATGTCGCCGCTCCACCAGTTGGTGACGAACACGCCGTTCGGCGTCAGCGCGCGCTTGCAGTCCTCGAAGAACTCCTCGGTGGTCAGCGCATCGACGATCTGGAAGCCGTCGAAGCCGTCGACCAGGATCGCATCGGTCGACTCGCGCAGCACCTTCACATAGTCGGCACCGTCGCCCTCGACGATCTCGAAGCGGTCGCCCTCTTCCGGCAGTTCGAAGAACGCCCGCGCCACCGCGATCACCTGCGGATTGATGTCCACCGCCACGCTCTTGGCGTCGCGCAGGTAGAAGTCGATCCAGCGCGCGAACGAACCGCCGCCCAGGCCGATCTGCAGGATGTGCTTGGGCGCGTCGTTGAACAGCAGCCAGCCCATCATCGAGCGGCTGTACGACAGCACCAGCCGCTCCGGGTCGTCGATGTCCATCGAGCTTTGCACCGTCTCGCTACCCAGGTGCAGCGAGCGGACATTGTCGACCTCGGAAATCTCCACCTCGGGCAGCGCGTCCTGCGCCTGGCGCACCCGGCGCCGGAACGGATGTCGTGCCTTACCCGCCACAGGAAGTCTCCCCAACGGTCGTCGAAGGCTTACGGGAGTCGAGGATGCTGATGCCGCGCAGGCCGGTCGCCTCTTCCGGCTGCGGATCGCGGAACTCTTCCTTATCGAAGGCGGTATCGCCGCCGGCTGCCGGCACCGCGCCGGTTTTCAACCCGGCGAAATCGAACAGCTCGGTATCGGCCAGGTGCGACGGCACCACATTGCGCATCGCGCGGAACATGGTCTCGACCCGCCCCGGGAAACGCTTGTCCCAGTCGTTGATCATTTCCTTGATCACCTGACGCTGCAGGTTCGGCTGCGAACCGCACAGATTGCACGGGATGATCGGGAAAGCTTTGATCGCGGCGTAGCGTTCAATGTCCTTCTCGCGGCAGTAGGCCAGCGGACGGATCACCATATGGCGGCCGTCGTCCGACACCAGCTTCGGTGGCATGCCCTTGAGCTTGCCGCCGTAGAACATGTTGAGGAACAGCGTCTGCAGGATGTCGTCACGGTGGTGACCCAGCGCGATCTTGGTCGCGCCCAGTTCGTCGGCGACGCGGTACAGAATGCCGCGGCGCAGTCGCGAACACAGCGCACAGGTGGTCTTGCCCTCTTCCACCACGCGCTTGACGATGCTGTAGGTGTCTTCCTCGACGATGCGGTACTCGACGCCCAGCTCGGTCAGATAGGTCGGCAGCACATGCTCGGGGAAGCCCGGCTGCTTCTGGTCCAGGTTCACCGCCACGATGGTGAAATCGATCGGCGCCGACTTCTGCAGGCCGAGCAGGATGTCCAACAGGGCGTAGCTGTCCTTGCCGCCGGACAGGCAGACCATGATGCGATCGCCCTGCTCGATCATGTTGAAATCGTTGATGGCGTCGCCCACATGGTGGCGCAGCCGCTTGGCGAGCTTGTTCGCCTCGAAGAGTTCCTTTTTGGCCTTGGGATCAAGACCTTGTTCGGTGTCGTGCATGGGGTGAGGCTAAGAATTTGAAAAACAGGCGATTTTAGCGCAAAGCGACGCCGATTTCAGCGCCGCGCGCAAAAACGCCGCCCGGCGGCAAGGCGCGGGCGGCGCGTGGGGGCAAGGTTGGCCGAAAGACGGAAGCTCGGGATGGCTGAGCGATGCGCTACAGCACCACGCTGCGCCCGCCGTCCACCGCGATGATCTGGCCGGTGATATAGGGCGCGTCGTCGAGCAGGAAGCGCACGGTGCGCGCCAGATCGTCCGGCGTACCGGTGCGCTGCAGCGGAATGCTCGCCTCGATCTGCGCCTTCAGGCCGGCATCGAAGAAGGAATCGCCCTCCGGCCAGATATTGCTGCCCGGCGCCACGCCGTTGACGCGCACCTGGGGCGCCAGCTCGATCGCCAGCGCGCGGATCAGCTGGGCATGGCCGGCCTTGGCCAGGTTGTAGACCAGATGCGACTTCATCGGCCGCTCGGCATGGATGTCGACAATGCCGACGATCGCGCCGCCGCTCGCCGCCAGGTGCGGCGCGGCCGCCTGGGCGAGAAACAGCGGCGCCTTCAGGTTCGAGCCCATCAGATCGTGCCAGGCCGCCTCGTCGATCGCCCCGACCTCGGTAGGGAAGAAGCTCGACGCATTATTGACCAGCGCATCGAGTCGGCCGAACGCCGCTACCGTGGCGTCGACCAGCGCCGGCAGGCGCGCGGTGTCGTGCAGATCGGCCTGCAGCACCAGCGCCGAGTCGGTGCGCACCTCATTGAACTGTTCGGCCAAGCTATCGGCCTCGGCGCGCGCGCCGCGGCAGTGCAGCGCCACGCGCCAGCCGTGCTCGTGCAGATGCCGGGCAATGCCGGCGCCGACGCGGCGTGCCGCGCCGGTAATCAGAACCACCTTGTCGTGCATGGGCGATCCTCGTCGTGGGTTAGTTGTTCGCGTCAAGGCAAGGCTGCAACACCTCGCGCAGCGTGGCGTTGTTGGCCGGCAGATCGAGCCACAGCCGGTAGCGGTTGCCGCTGCCCTTGGCCGGACGCACCGAGAAGCCCAGCGCGCGCGTCTTGATCGCCGCGTCCAACAGCTCCTGCGGCAGCGTCAGCGACCAGTGGAAGCGATCCTTGTCGATATGCCAGCCGCTGACGTTCAACGCGGTGAACTTGCCGTCGAGGCCGATCGCCGCGAGCTTGACCTTTTCGCCCGCCGCGCCCGGCCCTTCGAACGGCCCAAAATCGAAACTGCCGCCGGCCGGCACTTCCAGCGACAACACCGGCTGGCCGGCATCGGCGCGGCACGACCACAGCACGTCGGTGCTGCCCGACTTGACCCAGGCGGTCTTCAAAGGGTTGTCGGCATAGGGGCTGCTCACCTGCCAATCGCCAGCCTGGGCGGCACCGGCCAACAGCGCGGCCAGCGCCCAGGCGGCGCGATGCATTTTCTTCATTCTTCTCATCCTTGACGAATTCACCGACAATCGCGGCAGAGTATAACGGTTTACCCATGATGAGCACCCTCCCTACCCCATCCGCCGATGCGCTGGCCGCCAGCCGCACCCTGTCCGAACTGATCGCCGCCGAGATCGCCGCCGCCGATGGCTGGCTGCCGTTCTCGCGCTATATGGAACTGGCGCTGTATGCGCCGGGCCTCGGTTACTACGCCGGCGGCAGCCGCAAGTTCGGCGGCGCCGGCGACTTCATCACCGCGCCGGAAATGACCCCGCTGTTCGCGCGCACCGTCGCCCGCCAGTTGGCCGAACTGCTGCCGCACACCGCCGGCACCGTCTATGAATTCGGCGCTGGCACCGGCGTGCTGGCCGCCGACCTGTTGACCGCGCTCGACGCGCTCGGCGTGCCGCCGGCCCGCTACTGCATCGTCGACCTGTCGGCCGAGCTGATCGAGCGCCAGCGCCAGACCTTGGCCGAACGGGTGCCGCACTGGCTCGACCGGGTCGAGTGGCTGACCGAGCTGCCGGCCGAACTGGACGGCGTGGTGATTGGCAACGAGGTGCTCGACGCGATGCCGTGCGAGCTCTTGCACTGGAACGACAGCCCGCTGCAGCGCGGCGTCACCGTGCGCGACGGCGCCTTCGCCTGGGAGGACCGGCCGATTAGCGATGCCCCGCTCGCCGAGCTGGCCGACACGCTGCTGCCACCGCTGCCCGGCTATACCACCGAAATCAGCCTGGCCAACCGCGGCTTCATCGCGCTGTTGGCCGAACGCCTCACTCGCGGCGCCATCCTGCTGTTCGACTACGGCTTCCCGCGCGCCGAGTACTATCACCCGCAGCGCCACATGGGCACGCTGATCGGCCACTACCGCCATCACACCGTCGACGACCCGTTCTACCTGCCCGGCCTGATGGATCTGACCTGCCACGTCGACTTCACCCTGGTCGCCGAAGCCGGCATCGACGCCGGCCTCGACCTGATCGGCTACACCACCCAGGCGCAGTTCCTGATCAACGCCGGTCTTACCGACGAACTGGCCACGCTCGACATCAACGACCACGCCAGCTACCTGCCCACCGCCAGCGCGGTACAGAAGCTGACCAACCCGGCCGAGATGGGCGAACTATTCAAGGCCATCGGCTTCGGGCGCAATGTGCCGATCGACTGGATCGGCTTTACCCACGGCGACCGCTGGCACACCCTGTAGCGCCATGACATTTAGCTGAAATGAAATATTTTCGGCACAGGGTGTTGACAGTAAAAAACCCACCACGTATAGTTCGCTCCACTTCGCGGCGCCAAGCGCAGCAAGTTCGGCGAATTAGCTCAGTTGGTTAGAGCGACGGAATCATAATCCGCAGGTCCGGGGTTCGAGTCCCTGATTCGCCACCAATACATTCAAGCACTTAGGCCAACTCTTATGGGTTGGCCTTTTGCTTTTTCGGTTTCGTGTAGGCACTGTGTAGGCATTTGAGATCAGCATTAACCCATGTCGATCCACATCACCCTGCTCTAGACTACGACGTGACGACGAAAAGGCCTGCACACTCCAGGCAGCGCTTCCACACCCTTCTATTGCCTACATGTGCCTACACAGCATCAACGACCACTCCCACGTGTTCGCGCAAATCTCGATGTTGCTGTACCCACTCAATTACACCTCGACGGGCCATACCCAACCGGCCACCTCCACTGAGCTGTGCTTCAACTCCAACACCATCAGGCAATACCGTTGACTCATGATATCCGAACACCACTCATGCCCCCTGAGGACGGCATAAAGCACTAAACGGGGATGCGTAGTATGTGCTGCACACGATGGGGGACCGAAATCTGGACCGATTCTGGCTGAACTCCAGGTTTCCCGGGGTTATGGACGTCTCCCGTACTCTATTATGACAGCGTGCCCCGCGCCTTTCCCTACGCGCTTCGCCTTTCACTCAACGCTCGGGGCACTGGGACGTTGTTTCCCACGGCGGGACCGCTTGGCGTAGGTCAAGCCAACCCTTAGTGACAACTGGGCCTGTTGGGGTTTCCTCACAGCGCCCTCTTGTTCGCGTACTGCCTGGCTGGCTGGTGCATACTCGAAGGCATCGGCTGAACCCTCCCCCCGCACTGCGAGGCTGGTGTGTCTTGCGGCATCCGCCAGTACCTACTCATCCCATGAGCGGTAATAACGATAGTTATTGCTGCGCATCGTGGCGCCTTGCCCAACCAGGCCATGTCCTTGTTCAGCCAGATCACCAGCGAGCCCCGCCTTTTGACCTTGGCGTTGTAGCTCTTCCAGAGCTTCATGATTTCAGCAA
Organism: Neisseriaceae bacterium JH1-16; assembly: GCA_025989215.1. GTDB lineage: Bacteria > Pseudomonadota > Gammaproteobacteria > Burkholderiales > Chromobacteriaceae > Crenobacter_A. The sequence goes on from JAPDNP010000008.1 coordinate 7,307, forward strand.
GAGAGTCCATCGGACTAGCCAGATGATGTAACATGATGAAAAGTGATGCACAAGGAAGAGAGCATGAAATCAGTCCGAACAACCGTTTCCCTCTCGCCAGAGCAACTCAAACAGCTTCAAGCGTTAGCCGATGAACATGGCTTGTCCCTAGCCTGGGTTATCCGCCAGGCTGTCAGTGAGTTTCTTGAGCGGGTGGATAAGCTTGCTGCTTTCGATCCACTCCAAAGTTCCTCCGCGAGGAGAGAAAGTTGATGTACACCCCCTATCAGCGTGGTTACTTGGCGCATTGGCTGTCGCTTGATGGCGCAATTGAGGATGGTTTGACACAGACCATCGCCAGCGCCAAGGTGGACATGAACCCCCATCAAGTCGAAGCGGCGCTGTTTGCCTTGCGCTCGCCCCTTTCCAATGGGGTCATCCTGGCAGATGAGGTAGGGTTGGGGAAAACCATCGAAGCCAGTTTGGTGCTCGCCCAGAAGTGGGCGGAGGGCAAACGCAAGTTGCTGCTTATCGTGCCCGCCACCCTGCGTAAGCAGTGGAGCCAAGAACTGGAAGAGAAGTTTTCGCTTGGTTCAAGAATCATCGAGGCTAAAAGCTTCAATGAGGCAAAAAAGGCGGGGGCGGACAACCCTTTTGATGTCGAACTCACCTTTGGCAAACCGGCTGTCGCAATTTGCTCTTATGAATTTGCCGCCCGCAAGGAACTCGATCTGGCCCGCGTACCATGGGATATGGTGGTGCTGGATGAAGCCCATAAACTGCGGAACATCTATAAGAACAACGGAGCCAAGACCGCCAAAAAACTCGATAGCGCCTTGCTGGGCCGTCCCAAGGTCATGCTTTCCGCAACGCCGTTGCAAAACAATCTTCAAGAGTTATACGGCCTAGTTTCCATCATAGACCCGTACTTTTTCGGCGATCTTGACTCGTTCAAGGCACGATATTGCCGCCCGAAACTGGAACCGGCCGAGTTTGCGCTGCTGCGCGACCGGTTGGGGAAAATATGCACCCGCACCCTGCGCCGGCAAGTGCAGGAAGAAGGGGGAATCAAATTCACACGTCGCTACTCGATGACCGAGGATTACCGGCCAACCAGTGAAGAATTGGCGCTGTATAGCAACGTGTCGGCTTATCTGCAGAAGGACGACTTGCTGGCAATCAAGAGTGGTGCACGTCATCTGGTGACCTTGGTCATCCGCAAGATTCTGGCATCCTCATCCTATGCGATTCAGGGCACCTTGCAGACCATGATCGAGCGTCTGGAAAAGAAGATGCCACTGGCCGATGCCTTGCGGGATTACGACGCGCTCGACGATCTGACCGACGCTAATGATGTCGAAGACGAAGATTTGATCGACCCGGAAGCCTTACAAGCGGAAATCAACCAACTCAAAGACTTTCGCACTCTGGCCGCCAGCATTAGCGAGAATGCCAAGGCGGATGCCTTATTGCGGGTGCTGGGAAAAGCGTTTGAGTTCACTGAGAGGTTGGGTGGCACACGCAAGGCCGTGATTTTTACCGAGTCGGTGCGCACCCAAGCCTGGCTATTCGATTTGCTGACTGAAAATGGATATCAGGACCAGATTGTCCTGCTGAACGGCAGCAATAGCGACACAGCATCCCAACAAACCTACCGGGCCTGGCTGCAAAAGCACCAAGGGTCTTCGAGGGTTTCCGGTTCAAAAACGGCGGACATGAAGGCCGCTTTGGTTGAGAGGTTCCGGGACGATGCCAGCATCATCATCTGCACCGAAGCAGGGGCCGAGGGTATCAACCTGCAATTCTGCTCTCTGCTTATTAACTACGATCTACCGTGGAACCCCCAGCGGGTTGAACAGCGTATTGGTCGTGTTCACCGCTATGGTCAAAAACACGATGTAGTCGTGGTGAATTTCATCAATAAAGGCAATCGCGCCGATGAACGAGTTTTTGAGCTGCTGAGCGAAAAATTCCAGTTGTTTGAAGGAGTGTTCGGCGCATCGGACGACATCCTAGGCTCAATCGAATCTGGAGTGGATATCGAGCGCCGTATTCATGACATCTATCAGAGGTGCAAAAGCGATGTGCAAATCGAGGCTGAATTCAATCAGTTGCAGGAAGAGCTAAAAAGCCAACTCGATGCTCGTGCGCAGGACACCCGTCGCTCCTTGCTGGATAATTTCGACGTGGATGTGGTGAAACGGCTCAATCTGCGCCGTGAAACAACCCTGAGAAGCCTTAGTGACTATCAAGAACGTCTGCTGAAACTGGCCAAGATGTGCCTGCCAAATGCAACGTTTAACGAAGATCGTTTTTACCACGATGGTCACTGGCACGATGTGGACTGGCAAAGAGCGAACGAGACCGACGCCCAGTTTTTTCAGCCAGGTGATGGGCAAGGGTTGGCGCTCATCAAACAGGCCAAGGCGGCACTAGGGGCATTGGATGATGCCGAGCTGGAGTTTGACTACAGCCAGCAGGGCGACGGCCATTATTCCGACCTTCGCTCTTTGATCGGGCAGTCTGGCGAGCTGATTCTCGAAAAGGTCACCTTGACGACTGCCAAGCAAACCAGGGAGCGCTTGCTGCTAAGTGCCAGAACCGATGGCGGGCAAGAGTTGGATGAGAGAACCAGCGAGCGCCTGCTTTTCCTACCGGCTGAGGTAATGTCCCCCCTGCCCGCGTTCCAGCACGAAGCGGTCCTTCATGAGCAACTGTCTACGCAGCGGTCAGCTTATTTGCAGGCAGCAGAGCGGGATAACGAGCGTTATTTCGAAGAAGAAACCGAAAAGCTGGACCGCTGGGCAGAAGACCGCCGCATTGCCTTGGATATCCGCATCAAGCAATTGGATCAGGAAATCAAGGAGGCGCGCAAGGCCGCCCGCCAGCTCGACTCCTTGCAAGAAAAGATGGATGCAAAAAGAGTTCTCAAACAGTTGGAACGGGAACGGGACCGCGTGATGCTCGATTATCACGAGGAGAAGAAAAAGATTGAAGTCGAAGAAGACCGCCTGCTGGCCGAAATCGAAGAAGCGCTGCGCATGACGCCGCATTTCCAACGGCTGTTCGCCATCCGCTGGCATCTGAAGGGGCAAGCATGATCAATACCACCGAACTGGTGCGTGAACTGATCTATCAGATTCGCTTGGGCGAAGATTCTGCCTATGAATTCAAAAGCATCACCATCAAAGGCAACAAGGTCGAGCAACCGCACCGAGACAGCGTGGCCGACGAACTGGCCGCTTTTGCCAACGGTAATGGCGGCATGCTGGTGCTGGGCGTCAATGACAAGACCCGCGAGGTGGAAGGCATTGCGCAGCAAGATCTAGGCACGGTCGAACTTTGGCTTACCAATATGGCCAACGACGCCATCAGCCCACCGCTGGCTATTGAAACCCGGCTGGTGGAAATTCCCGATCACCAAGGTAATGCGAAACCACTGGTGTGGGTGCGGGTAACCAAGAGCCTGTTCGTTCACCGTAGCCCACATGGCTATTACCTTCGGGTTGGCTCCAGCAAGCGAGAAATGTCGCCGGAATTACTGGCGCGACTGTTCCAGCAACGCAGCATGGCACGGCTGATCCGTTTCGACGAACAACTGGTGCCGCACGCCGGATTGGACGCTATCGATCCCGAGCTAAAAGCCCGCTTCCTGCGCGGTGATTTGCCGGAGGCCATGCAACTCAAAAAGCTCTACCTGGCGATGGAGGACGAAAATCGGGAAGTTCACCTGACCGTTACCGGTGTATTGCTGCTGACTCCGCGCCCGGCAGATTTTCTATCTTCGGCCTATGTACAATGCGTGGCGTATTCCGGCACAGAACGCAACGCCGAATACCAGGTAGATGCTCAGGATTGCGACGGCCCGGTGGACCTGCAAATCCAGCAGGCCTTCAACTTCGTCAAACGCAATATGCGGGTGGAAGCAGTCAAGCGCCCCGGCCGCATCGACATTCCGCAGTTCGATTTAGGCGCAGTGTACGAAGCATTGGTTAATGCTGTCGCCCACCGCGACTACGGCATGCATGGCGCACGGGTGCGGGTGCATCTGTTTGCCGACCGGTTGGAAATCGCCACGCCTGGCGGCTTACCCAACAGCCTGACCGTGGATAGCATGGACTCCAACAGCATCACCCGCAACGAAACCTTGGTGAACCTGTTGAGCCGCTACTACCCGGCCGACCCGGCCAGCCAGCGGCAGAACATGATCGAACGCCGGGGCGAAGGCGTCCCTACCATCATCGCCGCCAGCGAGCGGCTATCTACCCGCCGCCCGCTGTACGAGCAAATCGACCATACCGAATTGAAACTCACCATCTATGCCGCCAGCCGCGAACAGAACGGCCTGCTGGCACAGTTTGGCGACGAATAAAGCAAAGTAAAACATCGAATGAGCAATAAACAGAAACTGGAACTGAACTGGATCGGCAAAGACAAGCGCCCACGCTTGGAGCCGCGCATTTTGATTGAAGACAAGGCACTGTCTTACCGCGCCGTATCCGCCGTTCAGCCAGAGCTGCTGGAAGGTCGCGACGCGACTGCGCCTCACCCGTTCAATGACAATCTGCTGATCCAAGGCGACAACTTGCTGGCGCTTAAGGCGCTGGAAGCCCAGTACGCCGGTCGCGTGAAGTGCATATTTATCGACCCACCGTACAACACCGGCAGCGCCTTCACCCACTACGACGATGGCGTTGAGCATTCGATGTGGCTGACGCTGATGCGTGATCGGCTGGAGTTGATCCGCAGCTTACTAGCGGAGGATGGGTCGTTGTGGATCACTATTGACGACAACGAAGCGCACTATCTGAAGGTCCTTTGTGACGAGATATTTGGCCGACAGAACTTCATCGCCTCAAATGTTTGGCAAAAGAGATATTCACGTGAGAACCGAGAAGCCATCGGTGATGCGCATGACTATGTTCTCGTGTTTGCTAAGAATGCCGATCGCTTTAAGGCGATTCGCAATCGTATACCGATGAACGAAGAGCAAGCGAAGGTCTACAAAAACCCGAACAACCATCCGCGTGGTCGTTGGCGTCCGATTCCGATGACTGCTCAAGGATATCGACCAAACCAAATGTATGAGATTGTTGCTCCCGGGGGCGCAGTGCATCGGCCACCTGAAGGACGTTGTTGGTCCACAATCGAAAGTGAGTTTCTGAAGTTGCGGGAGGCTGGCCGAATTTATTTCGGCAAGGATGGCAATAGCCAGCCAAACATCATTCGCTTCTTGGATGAGGTCGAAGGTATGGTGCCTTGGACATGGTGGCCTCACGATGAAGTTGGTCACACCGATGAAGCAAAAAAAGAGGTGCATGCCTTGTTTGGTAAAGCGGATGCTTTTCTCACGCCGAAGCCGGAACGACTAATTCATCGCATACTCCATATCTCAACCAATCCAGGCGACCTCGTCCTCGATTCCTTCGCCGGCTCCGGCACCACCGGCGCAGTCGCCCACAAAATGGGCCGACGCTGGATCATGGTCGAGCTGGGCGAACACTGCCACACCCATATCGTGCCCCGCCTGAAAAAAGTCATCGACGGCGAAGATCAAGGTGGTATTTCCAAAATAGTCAACTGGCAGGGCGGCGGCGGGTTTCGCTATTTCCGCCTCGCGCCGTCGTTGTTGAAAAAAGACCAATGGGACAACTGGATCATCAACCCGGAGTACAACGCCGAGATGCTGGCGGAAGCCATGTGCAAGCATATGGGCTTCACCTACGCGCCCAGCCAAGCGCATTTCTGGATGCACGGCCACAGCACCGAAACCGACTTCATCTATGTCACCACCGGCAGCCTGAGCCATGACCAGCTGCGGGTGATCAGCGACGAAGTGGGCACGGGGCGTACGTTGCTGATTTGTTGCAAGGCCTTCATGGCCGATGCCGACGCCTTCCCCAACCTCACCCTGAAGAAAATTCCTCGTGCCATTCTGGGCAAGTGCGAATGGGACCATGACGACTACAGCTTCAGCGTGAATGTGTTGCCGGATGAAGAGGACAATGATGAAGCGCCCCTTCTTGATGACGAAGAATAAGTAGGAAGTCCAGCACGATGGCTGAGCAAATCAACGGCACAAAAGCCGCCAACCAATTGACGGCGCGGCTTTCGTTGCGCACCCCGCAGCATGAATCGCTGCAGATTCTGGCAGACCTGCTGGAGCAGTTACAGCTAAGCAAAGACCCGGATTTGCAGCATTGGCGGACGGTGATCCAGCAGCAACACCCGACCATGCAGGCGTTCGAACGGGCCTTCCCTTCGCTGTGTTTTGCGCTGGCCACTGGGGTGGGCAAGACCCGTTTGATGGGGGCGATGATCGCCTGGCTGTATATCACCGGGCGCAGTCGCCATTTCTTTGTGCTGGCCCCCAACCTGACCATTTACGAGAAGCTGAAGCAGGATTTCACGCTCGGCCACCCCAAATACGTGTTTGCCGGCATCCCCGAAATGGCGCAAACCCCGCCGGTGATTGTGACCGGCGAGGATTACGATGACGGACGTGGCGTGCGGCTCGATTTCGCGGTGCCGGAAAGCCTAACCGGCGACTTGTTCGGCTCGGACAACGCCCCGCATATCAACATCTTCAATATCGCCAAGATCAATGCCCGCGACAACAAGCAGGGCGCGGCCAAGTCCGCTACTGCCAAGGTGCGGCGATTGCAGGAATACATAGGCGAATCCTATTTTGCCTATCTGGCGGAGTTACCCGATCTAGTGGTGTTGATGGACGAGGCGCACCGCTACTACGCCAGTGCTGGGGCCAAGGCGATTAACGACTTGAAGCCGGTGCTGGGTATCGAGCTGACCGCCACGCCCAAGACCACCGGAGCCAACCCGCGCGCCTTCAGCAACATCGTCTACCACTACCCGTTGGCCAGCGCGCTGAACGATGGCTTTGTGAAGATACCGGCGGTCGCTACACGCAAGGATTTTCGCGCCGACCAGTACAGCTCCGAAAAACTGGAGGAGATCAAACTGGAAGACGGCATCCATCATCACGAATATGTAAAGGTGGAGCTGGAAACCTACGCCCGTACTCATGGCGTAAAGCCGGTTAAACCGTTCATGCTGGTGGTGGCGCAGGACACCGCCCACGCTAGCGCCATCAAGACGCATCTCGAATCCGAGCAATTTTTTGACGGGCGTTATCAAGGCCGCGTTATTGAGGTGCACTCCAATCAGTCTGGCGAAGAGTCGGACGCTTCGATGCAGCGTCTGTTGGAGGTGGAGCACGACGAGTTGACCGAGGTGGTGATTCACGTCAACAAGCTTAAAGAGGGCTGGGATGTGACCAACCTCTACACCATCGTGCCCTTGCGCGCTTCGGCCTCGGAAATTCTTACGGAGCAAACCATCGGCAGGGGCTTGCGTCTGCCGTATGGCAAGCGCACTGGGGTGGAGGCGGTAGACCGTTTGTGCATCATCGCGCACGACCGATTTCAGGAAATCATCGACCGCGCCAACGAGGAAGAGTCGATCATCCGCAAGACGGTGTATATCGGCGCTGGCAACGATGCAGAAATTCCGGACAGAAAGCCACAGATCATCACCGCGCCTTCTTACGCGGAGATGTTGGCGACGGGCAAGCCAGCGATACAGGACGGAAGGGCCGTGCAGGGAACGGTCGCCCACTATCAGGTTGACCGGTTCTCTGAGCAGCAAACCCGGATTGCTGAAATCGCCCTGCAAGCCATCCACGATGGGGCTGAAGGGTTGAATTCCAGCAAGGATCTAGACAGGACTGAGATCCAACAGCAGTTGGTCACGCGAGTTGAGCAAGTGCTGCGCGATAGCCAGCCGGCCCAGCCGCAACTGGAAGGGCTGGAGCCCGCCGCTTCCTCAGAGGAGGTCGCAGGCATCGTGCTCAAAGTAGTTGCCAAGTTGATCGAGCTGACCATTGATGTGCCGCAGATCGTGGTGCTGCCCACCCGGGAGGTCAACTATGGCTTTGACAACTTTGACTTGCTGCAACTGGAGAAAATCAACTACCAGCCGGTGAGCCAGGAAATTCTGTTGCAGCATTTGGAGAACAATCAGCGGGCCAGTATTCAGTGGGGCCGCCAGGGGGCGCGCGAATCGAAGCTTGAGAACTACGTTGTTCGCCATCTGCTGGACCAGGATGCCATCGATTACGATGAGCACGCCGGTTTGCTCTACAAGTTGGCGTCACAGGTCGTGGAGCGCTTGCGTGCTTACCTGGCGGATGAGGGGCAAGTAGAGAATGTCCTAATCTATTGGCAGAAACAACTTAGCGATTTTGTTTGGGCACAGATGAAGGAACACCGCTGGACGACGCCTACCGATTACGTTGGCAAAGTCACGCAGGGGTTTGACATCTTGAAACCCGCCACGTTTACCTTGGCCGCCGGAGAGCAGCCCCGCGATTTTCGGATACCCATTGCCGATAAGCGCGCTGTTCGGCAGATGGTGTTTACCGGTTTCCGGCGCTGTTGCTACCCGTATCAGAAGTTCGACTCGGTAGATGGAGAGTGGCGTCTGGCGCAGGTTCTGGAAGACGATGAAGACGTGCTCAAGTGGATGAAGCCTGCACCTGGGCAGTTCCGCATTGAATATAAGAATGGCCAGAACTATGAGCCCGACTTCGTGGTGGAAACCAAATCGTGCTGCTTGATTATTGAACCGAAGCGCGCCGATCAGGTGGCTGCTGAAGATGTGCAAGCCAAGATGCGAGCCGCAGTGCGCTGGTGCAGTTATGCCAATCAGCATGCGGAAAGCACCGGTACCAAACCATGGTCTTACTTGCTGGTGCCTGACGATAGGATTGTTCTGGGCCTAAGCGTTGCAAGGCTCAAAGCAGAGTATGAACAATAGACCACTACCCACCATCTGTAATTAATTCACAATCCCGGGTGAGCATCAAAAGTACGATTCCGATTGATACATCTTAGTGGTACACCGAGGGAGTGTCGTACAAGATTAAGATATTGATCTTATTTAATATTTTATCAGAACGACAGTCCCCGTGCCTCTCTGCACGCTCTTGGATTGAAGAATATTTCAGACCCATATCACCCCCATGGAGAGCGATGGAATGCCATCGCTTCTGGGCCGCTCGGTCCGCCTTTTGTCCTATCCATGGAGCCACTGTGATGCCCTACAACTCCCCCCTCGAAACCCTCTGCGTATTCGCCCTGCTCTTCCTGCTCGGCGCACTCTGGGGCCATTTGCGCTGCAGCAACCGCGACGCTCCCCAGAAGGAGCAAACGGCATGATGGTGAGCTGCCCGCATTGCCTGTCCCCACAAGTAGTGACCCGCAACCATGCGCGCAAGGTTGGCGGCACCATCGGTGCCATCGCCGGCGCGGCCAGCGGTTTTTCTGCCGCCATGAAAGGTGCGCGCATCGGCGGCACGCTTGGAGGCCGGATCGGCCTCATTGCCGGTCCTTCCGGCGCTGCCCTGGGCTCCGTCGCCGGAGCCATCCTCGGTGGCCTGCTGGGCGGGACGACCGGCTGCTCGGCTGGTGCGGCGCTAGGCGAGCTGATCGACGATAAGGTTCTGCACAACTACCGCTGCCTGGACTGCGGGCACACGTTCGGTGAGGCATCGGCCGGATATCGTACCCGCCAGTCTCCATCCTTCGACGAACCCGATTCGGGTGGATACGGAGCCCATCCCTTCGACCTGTCCGAAGACGACGAACCGCTTCCTCTGCCTCACGGCTAACCCCGGCGGCGGACTCATCCGCCCCCTTCCTTTCGCCCCCTCTTCTATCCATCATCAGCCCGGCTCTTGCCGGGCTATATGCACTCGTCTTTCCAAAGGAGCAATCACATGGCCCACCTCGTCGAAACCATGGCCTACGTCGGCGACACCCCGTGGCACGGCCTGGGTAATCAGTTGACCGCCCATCAGCCTTTTACAACCTGGCTCACCGAAGCCGGCATGGACTGGACCATCGAGCAGAGCGACGTACTGTTCAACGTCCCCTCGGATGGCCTGCATATCCGCTCGCACGCCGATGCCAAGGTACTGTATCGCTCGGATACTTTGGCACCTCTGTCGATCGTATCGAACCGCTACAAGGTGGTTCAGCCTTCCGAGGTCCTGCACTTTTACCAGGACCTGGTGCATGCCGGCGGCTTCGAACTGGAAACCGCCGGGGTGCTCAAAGGCGGGCGCAAACTGTGGGCCCTCGCACGCACGGGCCAGGAAACGCTACTGCGTGCCGGCGATAACGTGAAGGCATATTTGTTACTTGCCACAAGTTGCGACGGCACACTTGCCACCACAGCCCAGTTCACTTCGGTGCGCGTGGTGTGCAACAACACCCTGCAGATGGCGGTCGGCGACAAGACTGGTGCGGTCAAGGTGCCGCACTCGACCGTGTTCGATCCGCAAGCGGTCAAGGAAGCGTTGGGGCTCGGGTTGTCGTCCTGGGATCGGTTCATCGGCAATCTGCGCCAGTTGACCCGCCGCCCTGTCTCACCGCAGGAGGCCAAGCAGTACTTCGCCGATGTGCTCGATGAAGCCATGCTGGTTGGAGACGACAGCGTGGCTTCAAAGGCGATGCAGCAGCTTACTGCTTTATATAGTGGCGCCGGCATGGGCTCGATGCTGACCGGCACACGCGGGACGGCCTGGGGGCTGCTCAATGCGATGACCGAGTTCGTCGATCATCGTCGCCGGGCACGCAGTCAGGACTACCGGCTCGATTCAGCCTGGTTTGGCGCAGGTGCCACGCTCAAGCAGAAAGCGTTCGATGAAGCGCTCAAGCTGGTCGTGTAACGACTTTTTCTCTTCGTTCTTCATCTGTCGGCCCGGTCGAGTTCGCTCGCCGGGCCTCGTTCTTTCTGGAGGTTGCATGAGTGCCCTCGAACCCGCGCAGGGCAGATCCCCCCGTCCTGCACTCAAGCTGGTCAAGACAACGGCGCTGTCCCGTACCGACTGGCTGGCGGTACGCAGAACCGGCATCGGTGGGTCGGATGCGGCTGCCGCAGTGGGTCTGAATCCCTACAAGAGCCAGCTCGAACTGTGGCTGGAGAAGACCGGCCGGGATGCCGATCTGCCGAAGCCCGATCCGAACGACACGACGGAACCTATCTACTGGGGAACCCTGCTGGAGCCGATCGTAGCGGCGGCGTATACGCAGAAGACAGGCCACCGGGTGCGCAAGATCAATGCCGTCCTGCAACACCCCACCATCCCCTTCATGCTCGCCAACCTGGATCGCGAAGTGATCGGCGTGTCTGACGTGCAGATTCTGGAGTGTAAGACGGCTGGCGAGTTCGGCGCCAGGCACTGGCAGAGCGGTGTGCCGGAATACGTGCAGCTACAGGTGCAGCACCAGTTGGCGGTCACCGGCAAGCGTGCTGCCGACGTAGCCGTGCTGCTGTGCGGGCAGGCGTTAGAAGTGCACCGGATCGAGCGGGACGACAACCTGATCGCTCGGCTGATCCCGTTGGAAGCGCAGTTCTGGCGCTATGTCGAAACCGATACCCCACCACCAGGAGACGGCTCAGAGTCAGCCGACCGCGCACTGCGCTGCCTGTACCCCAGAGACAGCGGGGGCACAGTGGATTTCTCGGAGGACCGCCAGTTGTCAGCGGCGTTCGCCGATCTGGTTGCCGTGCGGGCCGAGATCGACGCCCGGGAACAGGTAGCGGCCAGGCTCAAGCAGACCCTGCAGCAAGCGATGGGCAACGCCTCGCGAGCACTGTTCGAGACCGGTGAAGTCAGCTTCAAGCGCAGCAAGGACAGCACCAGCACCGACCTGGAACGGCTGCTGGCCGATCATCCGCATCTTGCGCAGCGGTACGTCATCCCCAAAGCCGGCACCCGCCGCTTTCTCATTTATCCCTAATCCCGAGGAGTTTTCCGATGCTCAAAGGACTCGCCATTACCCCGCCCGTCATCGGGCGCATTTCCATTGGTCGCGTGGTCGAGAAGAACGGCAAGCGGCTGCCGGAGAAGGACGACCAGTTCACGCTGACGACGCAGGTGCAGAACCGCGACGGCTGGATACTGCACCCGCTCAACGAATCACTGCGCAAGGCCACGCTGGGCAAGCTGCGATCGATCCCGGTCCGGATGCTGTTCAACGAACCTGATCTGAATCTGCGCGCGGAATATTGCCTATTCGATCGCAATACCGGTCGTCCCGTCTGCGTCGGTAATGGCGAGCGGTGCAAGCGCGTGGGTCGCGATGGCATAGCGATCCTGCCCTGCCCGTCGCCGGACGGCTGCCAGTTCGGCGGTCACGGCGGCTGCAAGCCGTATGGTCGACTCAACGTCATTGTGGGTGACGAAGATGAGATGGGATCGTTCATCTTCAGGACCACGTCTTTCAATTCGATCCGAACACTCGCTGCGCGGCTGCATTACTTCAGTGGGGTATCGGGCAACCTGCTGGCCTGCCTGGCGTTGGAACTGAGGCTGCGTGGCAAGTCCACGGCGCAGAGCTACCGGTCTGCGATCTACTACGTCGACCTGGGGATTCGGACTGGCAGTACGCTGGAAGCCACCCTCACCGAAGCGCGCGAGCTGGACGCACGGCGCAAAACGGCCGGGTTCAACCAGGTGGGGCTGGACGCGGCGGCCAAGCTGGGCTTCAGCAACGGCGCGTTCGAGGACAGTCCGGAGGAAGCTGCGGCGGTGGTCGAGGAATTCTTCCCCGAGGGCACGGACGACCGTTCGGACTCTGGTGACGCAGAGAAGTCCGGTGAGGGCAAGCCCCCTACCTTGCGAGACAAGTTGGACCGCAAGGCAGCGTTGCTGGGCGGGGCGACTGCATGATCCGGCCATCCTGCTGGGTGCTGGCGATCGGGACCACCGGGACAGCGCTCTGCCTGTCGGTGCTGGCCGGCTGGCAGCGCGGCGGGGCGCTGGCCGAGAGGTTGGTATGGGTAGCAATCGGCATTGTGCTGGTCGTCAGTGCGCACCTGCTGCCGGCGCTGATCCGGGATTTGCCATACCGGGTACGTGCCGTTGCCGGCGTCTTGTGGCTCGCCTGCATGGCGACGGCCTGTTCCGGTCACCTGACGTTCTTCCTGCTGGCCCAGCGGCATGCCGGGGAACTGCGGGCCTCAGCGGTTCCCGTGTCCGAGACGGCTCCGTCCGGCCGCAGTCTCACGGTGGTCACGGCGGAGCGGGCTGGCGTCACCGCACGACTGGCTACGATCATTGCGCAGCGCTGTATGGGCAACTGCACGACGCGGGAAGCCCGTCGTATCACGCTTGCCGCCAAGCTTGATGCACTGGACGCCGAAGCCGACGACATTCGACGTCGGCAGGCAGCGGATGACAGGGCCGTGACCCGACGCGACGCCCTGGCGACCGATCCAGTCACGGGGCGACTCGCGGCGCTACTCGGCACGACCGTCGCGCGCGTCGATCTGCTGTCGGGTCTCACCTTCGCGGCGGTGCTGGAAGGCGTTGCCTGCTTGCTGTGGACGATCGCGCTGCAGCCCCGGTCAGCTCTGGGGATCATGGCAGTCGTGCCCCCAGTCACGGCGGGGCACGAAGCGAACGGCAGTCATACGCCGGACAGCGCTCCAGTCACGCCGTTACCGGCAGACGCATCGCCCGATCCCGAGGTGACGCAGCTCATGCGGGACATCGCCGCCGGGCGGGTCCGCCCGACTGTCGCCGACATCCGCAAGCACTGTGGCTGCTCACAAGCCCGCGCGACTTTCCTGCGCCGTCAACTCGCCACGACCAACTCGAAGGCATAAACCGGGCATCCGCCCGACGCGCGTTTTCCCTTCTTCCCACCTGACGTGTCCACATCCGGCCCCACCGGAGGCCGGCACTCGTCCCTATTCAGGAGCACTACATGACGGATCACTCCCTACCCGCATTACCCCGATCGCGCCTGCCCCTCGGCCGCCTGCTGGCCACGCCCGCCGCGCTCAGTGCTCTGCAGACCGCTAACGTCTCGATCTTTACCCTAGTGAACCGCCACGCCCGTGGCGACTGGGGCGATGTGTGCGACGAAGACCGGCAGCACAACGATCTTGCTGCCGTTGCCGGTGAGCGCGTGCTATCCAGCTACTCGCTGCCGAACGGACAGAAGGTCTGGATCATCACCGAATGGGACCGCTCGGTGACGACCGTCCTGCTGCCGGAAGACTACTAATGAACATGCTGATCCAGAAATTTCATCCTGTCTTGCGCCTCGGCCGGCGGCTCACGGTAGCCACCTCAGGCAAGCCGCTCCTCAGCCGGCAGGGCGACTGGGACGGTGGCAGTCCCCTGCACTGCGTCGCTATGGCGCTCGCGTTGCTCGGCAAGTTGTCTGATCCGGTTCAGGTCTGGCGGTGTCGGGACGGTCCCGAAAGCCGCTTCTGGAGTCGCGCCTGGCCTCACTACTTGCACGGCCTAACACTATCGGAACTGGCGAGCTTCGTTTGGGAGCTGAACTGTGGCGTGCAGCCGGGTGCCGTCAAGGGCAATGCAGCGGTGGTGCTGCGTTTCTGCACGCAAGAACTGGCTAAGGGCTGGCCGGTGATCGTCGGCTGGCACAGCCGGGAGCGTGCCCATACCGCGCTGGCGGTCGGCATCGAGGGGCGCCAGCGCAAGCAGGGCTTCACGCCCCACGCTCTGCTGCTGCTCGATCCGGCCGAAGCTGAACCGAGGCTGGCCGGTTTCAATGCTCGACTGGAACTCAGCAAGAACAAGCGACCGACCTACGTCACTGCGGCGGCAACGTACCCTGTCTCGATCGAAGGAGCCGTATCGATCCGGCTATCCCGCCCACCGTAATCACCGCAACCGGCGGCGCTTGATCTCGGGCGGTGTCGCGGTGTTCGCCCGCCGCTCCCCGCTTGGTGCACGTGGGATATCGGTCATCGGTGCAAACAGTTCCGCCAGGCTGATCCCGATCGCGTGGCAAATGTCTGCCAACGTTTCGATTGAGGGGTTGGCCGCGCCGCGCTCTATGGCAGATATGTACGTTCGGTCCACCTGTGCCTCGAACGCCAACGTTTCCTGCGACTTGTCGACAGCATGCCGGCACTCCTTGATCCGTTTGCCAAGTGCAATCGAGATCGGGGCCGGCCTGGCAGTAGGAGTGTTTGAGCGCTTGGCAGTCATGGCATGCAGGATGCCCACCTGATGACTGATTATCGACGCTATAGAAACAGCAAAAATTGTCGCCTTTACTCTACAATGCGTTACGCATGGGTGGTGAGACCGTCTTATCCATATCGGGTCTGACTTGGTGTAAGCCAGTATTCCCGAGAACGACCATTTTTAATCTCAACAGGGGGATTTCATGAAAAGAACCTTAATCGCAGCAGCCTGTCTCGCCTCATTTTCGGCTTATGGACAGACTTATGTCGGTCTTGAGGTTGGCAAGGCCGACCATAGCAAGTACAGCGTCAACGACATGGAGTGGGATAGCCTGTCGATCACCAAGAACGACAACCATCCGACGGGGTGGGGCCTGTATGTCGGGCACGGCATCAATGACTACCTGTCTGCCGAACTGGGCTACCTGAACTTGGGCAAGAAGAAGGTCGCGGGAACGGATAGCGGTGCGGTAGCCGATGCCTCCATCGGCATCGACGGCCTTGCCTTATCCTTCTTGGCAGGCAAAAGCCTCGGCCCCATCAAGCCTTACGTCAGGCTCGGTATGATGTACGCGCGTCGCCAGCGCGATGTCACCCCGTCCGGAAATGCGGCAGCCGTATTTGCCAACCCGAATCCTGAGCATTCTGAAACCTCTGCGGTGCGGCCACTTTACGGTGTCGGCGTGGAAGCGGAACTCAGCCGTAGCGTATCGCTCCGTGCCGACTACAGCGTGGTGAAGGATGCATACGTCGATTACATCAACAACATCGACAACGGCTACATCAAACGTAGTGTCACGCTAGCTTCCTTGGGGCTGCTCTATAAATTCGACAGCAGGCCAAACGGCACCGCGCTAGGGGACGGCAAATGGTCGATGGGGTTGGCCGGAGGCTGGTCGAAGACCTCAGCGCGGCTCACAGGCGGGCACTACACAGGCAATATCTGGGACCTGAGGACGAATACGGTAGATTCCCAGGTGAGCGGCAACATGTCGGATAACAAGACCGGCACCACCTACCGCCTATCGCTCTTCCGGGATGAAGGGCCATACGAGCTGGAGGTCTACCTCGCCACCCTCGGCGAATACCGGTCGAGAAGTGCCGTCAATGGCGTCACAGGCGGCGGCAATATCCTGACCGGGGCGACCACCCGCACCGCCAACGCCTTCGGTGCCGACGTGGGGTACAAATTTGAACCACGACCATCGCTGTTGATCATCCCGAAAGTCGGCTTGGCGGCAGTCAAGACACGTGACGAGATCTACAACAACCTGGATTTTGCTGGTGTGGAAGGCTCGGCACGTGGGCCGGTCGTGAATCACACCGTACTTTCTCCAACACTTGGCCTAACAGTTGGCTATCAGTTGACCAAATCGATCGAAGCCCGGTTGGGGTACGACCACTACTTCCGCTCCGGAACCGATTCAGCGCTTGGCAAGGGGAGCATCGATACACTGTCTGCCGGGGTAAAGATCGGGCTCTAGGCACAGACTCCGGTGAATAAGGACACTCATTCCGCCACAAACTGGAATGGGTGACCAGACTGCCCCGGAATCCAAATCTTTTCCGGCTACATCGGCCAGCTCTACATCGAGTGGGGAGAAGATAAAGGCTACAAGCCAACATCTCTCCACCGCATCGTGCATCTAGCGCTGGAGCTGCGCGACACCGTGCAGCAGCAGACATCCATGCATCTCGACGGCGGCTCGATTGACCCCCATCACAGCTTCATACCGCAGCGTGCACCGGATCTGCTGACGGCTATCAGTAGCGGCGAGCAGAAGATCCAATTCCCACAACTCATTTCACAACCCTGTAGAGAACGGTTTAAACCGCTATCTATGACGCTTCTTTCAAGGACTCTCATGCGTACCTATATTCTCGCCATTGCTCTCGCTCTCTCGACTTCCAGCGCATTCGCAGTATCTACCTGCGACACTATGCCAACCAAAAACCAACAGAACGACTGTTGGTCGGCAATGATCGGCAGTGAAATGCAGGAAGCTGATGAGTATGTTTCCGCAGTAAAGGAATCGCGCAAGGTTCCTGCGGCGGTGAAACAGAAGGTCAAAGCAAAACGTCAAGCGATCACATCTGACGCAAATCGTCAGTGTGCGAAAGACAATCTCGGTTATCCGGAAAATAAGTGTTACATCGAGCAAATCCAGAAGTTCAAAGATTTCACCTACAAAGAAACCGCGAAATATGGCGTGCTCGACAAGCGGCTAGATTGAAATAAGAAATTTCCGAACTCCACTATCTCCTAGAAAAACTTCATGCGTAAACATATTATCACCCTCACTTTTGCTGTAATCAGCACTCAGGCCTTGGCTGGAGCTAGCGATATCTGCAACATGAAACCTAGCCAGTATGAACGCGACCAGTGTATTGAGTACGGTGCCCGTGGCAGCATGTTGCGTGTGAAAGGCAACAGCGATCGTTTGATGCAATCTACCCGTGTTCCTCAGTCGGAAAAAGAGAGCATCGCGAAGTCGCACAAGCAGTGGGCCAGCAAGGTCGAAAGCAAGTGCTCGACCAACGAGTGCTACTGGGACATGGCTAGCAAGCGTAATAACGAGTTGGAGCAGATCATGGCTAAGTACGGCATTGCACCGCTGTAAGCCTGTAGGCATAACGATGAGAGTGGGCGTAACGCCCACTCTCATCTATGTCGCTTTTTTTTTCGTCTTATTGCAGCAGTTATTTTAATATAACCAAGTTTCCATTCCGGCTCGATAGAGTAAAGCAATGTTGCTCTTATCAAATACGGACAGCAACCATCAGATCAGGCGAAATTAGGCAATTTATCAAGTAACGACCTGGCCCCGGAGAACAATTATTAGAGCTCCCGTAATAGAACCATCTCGGGACAGACAAGCAGTCAAACGACTATTCTGTTTAAATTCAATAACTTACGGGCATGGCGATTTTATACTTCCTGTTCAGAAACCATGCTACAACAGCGCATCGATCAATTGCACCCGAGTGGACGCAAGCCGGTAAATGACGAGCAGTAAATGGGCTTTAATAACCACCAGCGTATCAAATATTGCCGTGACCAGCCCGAGTGCAAGCCTTGGCAACCACAGTCGCACCCGGCGAACACAACACCTCATAAGTCTTTGATTACAAAGAGAGGGAGAAAAAACGGATATCCATGTTCAGCAGCTGGGGGGCTGGTGGTCAACCCCGACAGTGCTTTTCGTGCGCGGACGCCCTCCATTCGCCTTACGTTGCCGGCGTGTAAAGCCGCTGCCGACGCAGGCGGTGGCACTGCTCAACGCGATGCAGCCAATCATTGGGCACACCAAGCTCGTTTTTCCGAACCGGGACGACCGACAAAGGCCGATGGCCGACGCCGCTTTGCGGTCAAGCGCTGAGGAAGCTTGGCTGGGCCACCAAGTACAGCCCGCACGGCACCCGTACCACGGGGAGCACCCGGCTCAATGAAATGGGTTATCGGCCAGACGCCATCGAGGCGCAACTGGCGCACGCGAAGCCCAACAGCTTGCGGCGCAGCTACAACCACGCCACCTACCTCGACGAGCGGTGGGTCATGATGCAGGATTGGGTGGACCAGCTGGAGGCATGGAAGTTGGCCGCAAGGGCTGGCGGCTGATCACGCCTACCTACGGCAACCAGATCACATGAACTTACGCCGTTCCGTTTCGCCATTCCAGATGACACCGTGCAAGAAGGTATCCCGTTCTTCCGGTGTCGTTAACGGGAAATTGGCATGCTGGGTATGTGCCATTAACTTCACTTCATCCGCCCATTGCTGACGCATGTCGTCTGATTCCAGTCTTTCGCCACTCAGCGTCTTGGGGTCGAACAGTTCGGTAAGATCACGGGGGGCGGCACTAGCAGAGCACAGGCGAGAGCGGATGTTTGCTGAGGCTATTTCTACCATCAGCCCCGAGATGTCTTTCTGCAGCAGTTGCTCGAGCACTTTGATCCGTTTCGGCGCGGCAAAGTTGGTGTCTTTCAACTGTACGTTGTAGTACGGCTGGAAATGCCGGATCAGCGCCGCTTCGGCTAAAGCGACCTGCGCATGCCTGGAGAGTGTCAAAGTTCTCATCCGCTCCAGATGCGCACGTTCCTCCTCCGCGGTGGATAGCGGATCGGCTTGAAGATCACCACCCGTGCTCATGAAAACCCGACGATGCTCAAAGCGGTAGAGCAATAACAGCACTTCCGAGTCGGGTCGGTAGGTCGTCGCATCGGCGAGGATGCGCTGCAATGTTGAGTGCTTGAGCAGTCGATCCAGCGCGGTTCGCCGCTGCGATCTGCCTATGCCTTGGCCAACGTAAATCACCTCCAGGTCGCAATCCTCATAGCTCAGGTCGGACTCGGCATTGGCGACGACAAAATGTGCAGGCACCTGCATCGGGCCGCGCAGGGTGTCCACGATCAGGTGCGTACCCGATGGCAGGACGCCGATGCCCTTCACAGCGTCACCGCTACACTGCCATGTCGCCACCAGGTTCCAGCGGAATGGAACGTGCACTAGGCCGCTAGCCCGTCTGACGACGAACAGGCCGTGCAGGATATTGTCGATGAAGGTAAATCGCTCCGGCTGGATCAGTATCCGCTCCCGGCTACCTACGACATAGATATTGCAGTCGGCGATGATCTGTCTGAATTGCGCATCGGTTCTCGCGTCGTACAGGTCAGCCGGACTCAGGGCAAAGGGCAGGCTGGAGTAGAGATGCACACTGCCTTCTGTCACATATAGGCGCCGTGCGCGCGATTGGACGCCGACAAAATCCTCCACACCTTCTCTCTGTGCGAACATACTTGTTGCCGCTGCCATGTTTATCGCCTAAATAGCCAAACTTGGTGATCAATCTACCTGTCATGGTGGCGGTGTTCAATCCTGCTTATGGCCTGGACTCATCACGGCTGCCCCTTTTCCGCCTGACCAAGCTTGGCCGTCGCAGCCGGTGCATCCAATTCGACACGGACGCATCTCGATAGTCTGCTGTGATGGCATAGGTGAGGGTGGAATTTGAGTCCGCCAGTGAATAGCGGGAAAGTAGACGGCGGTTTTGGGCCGCTTGGCCACGATGGGCGTGGCCAAGCTGGAACGCCCCGTGAGCCTCATGAGGCCACAGCACACCGAATGGGCTTAGAACGAGGCGTGTTCATACCCTCTTGACAACAAGCCCTTCACCAAAGATCAAATCCTACTGGCACCAAATCCATGGAGACCATCCCCATAGACTTTGGTGGCAGCCTTGCAGAGATAGCTTGCACGGAAAAAGAAGTTGGCTACGCTCTCGCCATCACCACGTTCCAAGCGATAGCAAGGATTGATCGGTATCTCGACCGAACCCCTGACAGCCTCCACAGACAAACCCAATGCACTAGCCCAGGCCTCTTGAAGACGGTTGAACATATTGTCTCGCCCAGGAGCAAAGATCCCCAACGAGCAGAAGGCATCGTAGTTCAGCAAGAACACCAAGTGGTAATGGGGACGACCATGCTGCCCCTCCTCCCGAGCCCACACGTAGCGAACATCGCTGTCATGTGCGTACGGGTTCACCTGCCTGGCCTTACGTCGGTTGTTCTTGATCTTGGCCTTAACCGACCCCAGAAATCGTTCGATTACTTCATTGGTATAAGCGTAGTCTGGCAACTCCTGGTCCACTGGCAGGCGAAGATCGACCCTAAAGGCAAAGACTCTTGAATAGTATCGCAGCGCCCTGTTAACGACCTGATGAAGGCTTTTTAGGTATTGGCTGATGAGCGGCCCTTTCTCAGTCTGAACAGACAGGCCATGGTAGGTATTGTCGTAGTGCAGTATCAGGTTAGTGTTCTTGGAATGGCGGATCACGATGCTTACTCCTTGGTGAGGTACATAACCTTCACACAAGGAGTATTTTCTTATTGGTCACAGTTAAGAGACTATTGACATACATAGCCTTTCAACCATTACCAAGATGTTTTCTTCAAGTACGACTTCCATTAAATCTAATCACTTGAGTATGCACACCTGGAGGCAGGCTCTCCAATACATTAGCTGCGTAATTCAGCAATGGAACAATAAGGCATTACCCAATAAGCACACAGAGCAACACCTATTGAACACTAGAAGTAACACTAGCATTAATAATACCAATACCGAAGAGAGACTATCCATGTCTCTCTTCGGTATTGGCGTTTAAACTACCATATAGCTTTGGAAATTACATGGCCAGCAACTCTGGGAAAATATCATCCTCTTATAGCTCTTCCAGCATAAGCAAAACAGTTACGACTTCCGGCTACGATCTTCAATTCGTGCCGCAATCCAATCTTGAATCTCACTTTCCAGCCAACCGACGTGATCGCCTCCGAAGGTAGGATCGGCGTGGGGGAGTTTGCCATCCCTGATGTAGCGGTAGAGCATCCTTCGGCCATGGCCAGTGGTTGCCTTGGCATGGAGATGGTCACGAGCACCAGAGCGCCCCTTCAGAAGGTTGGCTTGGATCCATGGGACAACGGAGGCCATGAATTCTCGACATGAACATGAGAAGGCACCCATGAAAGGCAGGAAAACACTAGGCATTAACACCACTCTTACACTCAATAGCACATCTAGAGATCAACTAGGATTCGTCTTGTTTGAATCTTTTATGGATCTTGAATCATTCTTGAACGATTCCTGCGAAAATTGGGTATGATCATCTGGTCTAGACGGCAGGATAGGGTATGGCTATCAAAGCAGATGGGGTGTTAGGGCGAATCGCGGAGCTCTGGGGTGAAGTGCCTTCGGCGCGCGAGAGGAGGTGGCTGTGGATGTGTTTGAAGTTTTTCAGTGATGGCCCACCTACCCAATTTTCACAGTTTTACAACCCAGCAATTGAGCGAACGATTAAATCTAAAGGCCAGTTCCTTGGGGGCGATATTGAGTTCGAACTTGAAAAATTATTGGTAATACATGCCACATCAATCCCAGTTCTACGAATGGGGCGATTTTTCAATCAATTGACGGATTTTGACTGGATTGATGGGAACGATGTTCGCCAGCTCTGCTGGCTGATTGACCACATCCACAAAGGGCTGAATATCGAAGTTCCAGAAGCTAGAGCGAGATTGATTGATCGTGATTATTTTATTTGCCTGACGGACATTGTTTCGTTGCCAATAGAAAATAAGCTGGGCTACCTCTCCAACCTTCATCGGTCGTGGATGGGGCATTTAAAAGACACATTTTATCTTAATTGGTTTAACGACGACAAAGATCCGGGGCGATGCGCTTTTTCCTGGAAAACTCTTGATTCTCGACTGAAATCTACTTCACTGGACTCAATCCAACTTGACCCAATTATTGGTCAGGAATTCAGAAAATACCCTGGCGGCGTTGGTTTAAAATGCTATTTTGACTCACTTCAAGTTTCGGATTTTGAGAAGAAGAGTCACGTTGGTCATGTTAAGAAGCTTTGGAGCCAGAAAAAGTACCGTGAGAAACTAGAAAAGGATAAGGTCCGCCAGAGGAATTTTGTTCTATCTGATACGACCATGAAGAATCTGGACAAGCTGGCTAAAGGGCTTGACGTATCTCGCACAGAGGCGCTGGAGCGGTTGATTGAACTCGCGGCCAGGCACGGGATGCCCGGTACGCAGGCAGGGTCTGATGCGACTCCCAATGGAGCCCTGCCATAAGGAACATGCACAGCCAGCCCCACCGACAGACAGGCGGGCGGGAGCCCCTCAGTACGGGCTGGCGATTTCCCTGCTCCCTCATGCGGAACCACTATTCGGCGCTTGGCTCGGGAAAATTACGGCCACCGCCGCTCAACAGTTTCTTGACATCTGCTACCGGCCACAGCAATCGGCGGTTAGCGAGTTTCGTCGGCCTAATGCCAAGGTAGCTGCCATCCATAGAGTAGCGTTTGCGGATCGATTGAGGTTCGATAGCCAGAATGGCTGCCAACTCTTCCGTGTTTACGTGATCCCGGTTTGCCGGAATTGGCATCGGTACGCGCGGCGCACTCTTTTCCACCTTCTTAGGCACCGGGGTGCTCACTGATGCATCGCCGGACACCTGTCCTGCAAGGGCGTGGATTGCGCTGATCGTCTCTGCCGCCTGGGCGGCATATTCGGCAACAGCGAGAGGGATCGGGTCAGGGTGATCGGTTTGCACCTTACCACCGCTGATGACGTCAAAAATCAGGCGCATCCACTCCGTATCAACGTCGAGGTCCTGACACCATCCGATGAACTCATGGGGTGGAAGCTGAGTCGGCGTAACGGTGCCGTTTTCCTCATCATCTTGGCAGCGCCATTCCCATAGCCGCATGATTTCGCGAGCCTTGATCCAACGGTCTACAACCTCCCCTTTGAAGGGCCTCCCATCGAGACCCGCCGCCTCACGAGGGAAGGCTGTACACCCTGCCGGTGGGTGCATACCCGACACGATGAGCACCCCTTCGATCGGCGTCCAAGTTGGCCGATCGAGGTACTGCTTCAACACAGCATAAAGCTGCCTTGCGGCATCGATGCGTTCTTGTGGTGATTGGTCGTTCGTCATAACCTCGTCGCAGCATCCCAACAATCTGAGGCGATCAATTATCGCCACCATCGTGAGATTTTAGCGTGCGGTAAGTCAGCAACACAAAGGGGAGCCGCTGCTCGTCTGCGAAGTTGCATCCAACCTACGCTGCTCTCTGCATTCGGTCTTCGGTCTACACAGCAGGTGCATGAATTGGCACACTTGGCCCCGTACGATGCCCGAAGCGATTTCGGAGTGGTAAGCCCGCTGGGCGCAGTCGGCCAGGATCAGTCGTTCGTACAGCAAAGTCAGAGCGGACAGTCACCCTTCAGTTCGAGGCCAGTCAAAACCAACATGCCAGCCGCAAGGATCCTTCCATCAATCGTTACCGTACTCCGGTTCGTAGGCGATTTCTTCCTCGAAGACCTCAACGACTCCCTCGGTAATGCCCGCCGCATTAACTGCAGTATCTCCGACTAGCGACAAACCGCACGTTGGACAGTGAAACTCCGACGGCGAATAGGCGCGCTCAATGATCAGGTAGCCGTACTCGGCTCCAGACTGATCGTCTGCTGGCTGTTCCCAGTCCTCATCGCCAGCGACCACCCCAATCGTCTTGCAGGATGGGCACTCGTTATACCAGTAGTGGGAGTACTGGTAGCGAAAGTCTTTGACGTTGGCGGGGCGCTTTTTTGTCTCAGCAACGAGCAGTGCAAACTTCTCCTTGCCCAGCTTGCCTAGTTCGGTCTTTTTGAATTCTGAGGCATGGTGTTTGACTCGCTGCTTGGCTGCTTCGGCTTCTGCCTGGCGATAAGCTTTCAGCATTGCTTTGGGTGTCTTAGCATCAGCCCCAAGCCACTCTTGTAAGTCCATATCCATGCTATCGAGGATCAGATCCGCCGCATTCCAAAAGTCGCCTTCCCAAGCCTCATAGGGCATGGCAGCACATGCGGCATCACCCGAGTGCAGTTCTGCGTTCCTACGCTCCGCGAGCTTTTTGCACTCCTCGAAAACGGGCGTTGAGAAGTGCGGTACTGTGTGTTTGAGCCTGGTGTACGCGACAGCCGCTCCAATGGTACGAACGGCGGTACCAGTGGAAATCCCGTTAGCCTCCAAAAGGCTGTTGTGGTTTTCCGCTTCCACGATCAATGACGGATGAATACCAGCAAGCTGTGTTTTGGCTAGAAGCTCCAAGGCGGCAGCAGCCCAAAGCTGGCAGTCGGTATCTTGGCCCGCCTGCTTGGCTTCTACGCTGCGCTTGGCAAAGAGCATAGACTTGGCCAAGAGAGCATCGTGAGAGAGTGCAGAGGGAGGGTGGAGCTTCTTGCCCTTCTTGGCAATTTTGAAGTAGTCCTTATTGACGCTACTGCTCATGTGGTCCCTTCTATGACACTGACCCGATACAGGGTGCGGTTTATAGACTTGGTGGCGTCAGCTCGCCGGTGGAGCATCTTCCAATTGTCGATTACCAGCACGCTTCCTGACTCCCAATGGTGAGTGTGAGTGGGTGTGAGGGCCTGATCCAAGAGCCTTTGCATCAGCATTTTGGCGCGTGTGGTAGCGCCTTGCATGCAGCCCGGGTCAAAGCGCACATAGGGCTGCCCCTTGGCTATCACCGTGGCGTAGAAAGATCTTGCGCCTGTACGCAACAGGAAGGGTTCTGATAAGGCATCTTCCTTGAAAGCATCTGGGACTAGCGTAGAGGCGTCTAGAAGCTCTGTGTTGGCGGTGTCGCCAGTGCTTTGGTGCATGCCCATCACCAAGTAGCGTGCAGGCTCTGTTCGGTGAGCCATGTCCATATGCCATGGCTGCTGGCCAGTACTTGTCATGCGGCTTAGAGAGTTCGGGTGGGCGTCTTCGGCCTGCGTAGGCATCAATGTGTCCACCAGATCGCGCGAGCGTGTTGCCATGGGCGTGCCGAGGTGGCGTGCCAGCGTCAGTAAAGCCAGCTTGAAGGCTTCAGCACTTATGGAGTGGCGCCGGGTGGAGACCCAACCGCAAGCTTCCAGTGCTGCTTGCTCCTTTGGGGAAAGACGCCAGACTGGCTGCACCATGGGGCTTGGGATCGCTATGCTGATGTCGTGGGTATGGAGTTTTACCACATTTTTATACGACGGTAGAATTGTTCTTGCCGATATGGCCATGAGGAAAAATCTTGGACTTAGCGAAAATTCGTGAAGCAACCGTGAGAGGAATGCTGGCACGTGAGATGGCCATAATAGAAGAAGAAAGGGCGTCTTTACGCAAAGCCCTGCCCCAAACTGACATCATCGGCAAGCAGGTGCGAGAGCTTGTCGGGGCGGGTTCGGCGTATTCGCAGATGGCCAAGGAACTCACAGCCTTGCAATCGCCAGTCATGTCCATCGCCCAGCAGTACAAGGACCTATTGGGCCCTGGGTCTGCAGTGGGGGATGCATTCAAAGCCTGGAAGGAATCTGAGCGTGCTCAGTTCGAGCACATGCGAAAGATGCTCGAGCCGATGGCCGATATTCGCAAAAGCTTGCTTGGCGACAACATGACGCAGCAGCTCATCAAGGAGCTCACGGAAGGTAGCTCCATTCGCAGCTATATGAAGGAGTTTGCGGAGCAGACCTCTGGCATTGGATCTATAGCCAAGCTGCTGACTCAGCAGGTGGAGGAGTCGCGAGCTCAGACGAAGAGATTCTTTGAGCACCTGAGTGTTGGCACCAGCATTCGGAGTTACCTCAAAGACTTCGAGTACATCAACACACAATGGAAGGTGCCCAGTGAAGTGCTGGGTATCGTGGGTTCGTTCAAAGAGATTCAGGAGCAGCTTGGCCTGGCGCAGGTGGCGCTGCCTACCATCGATTGGGGCTCTGCTGCCGCATTGGCCACAGTGCTGGGGCAAGAGGGCATTCAGGAGCAATTGGCCCTACTGGGCATCCAGCCGGATGGCTCCATGCACCCGCCTTCGGAGATGCCAGAGAAGGGCATTCTCAGCCGCAAGCAAGCCGACGTAATCACCCTGATCAGCTTCCTACTGATCTTCGTGATCTTCTTCTATCAGGAGTACAACAGCGCCCAGCAACAGGCCAAGACGGATGCATCTCAAACGCAGAACACAGCTACGTTACGGCTTCAGGCTAAGCAGATTCAGAACCTGACGATCCTCATTGAGAAGGCCCTGGTACAAGCGGCGCAGGAACCTGAAGAGCGCTTTGTCGTCCGCTCGCGCACCGCCACCGTTCGTTCGAAGCCTGAGTATGGGTCAGCCGTTGAAGGGAAGCTTTTGCCCAATGAAGTGGTACGAGCCATTGACAAGGACGGCAAGTGGGTGGAGGTTGAGTACTACCACTGGTTGCACGAGGAATACCGCACGGGCTGGGTATTAAAGAAATACCTTGAACGGGTGCCGGCAACTTACTCGAAGCGCTCCGAATAGCTCTCCAATCAATTCCCTTGCAAACGCCGTTGGTATCCTCGTGCCGAACCGGTGTATTGAGGCACGAGATGCGAGTTTGGCTGGCACGTCTTTATGTAGGTGATGAACTCATACGGCGGTAATGATGTCCGGTTCTGCGCTTGGCCGGAGACTGGTTAGCTTAGGGTCGACTTCAGCCATATATGGTCAGGTGTGCAAATCCATACAAGTACGCAGCCCGTCAGCTGCCGATCGTTTGTAGATCAAGCCGCATCGACTTGAAATTGGATTCCCGCCTGTTCCAGCATCCAAAACTCGATTTTGTCATGCCACTTCCGCAGCAAATCGAGAGGACGACGGCGATAATGCTTCTCGGCGATAGCTGACGGCTTGTGCCCCTGGATTTGCGCGACCACCCCGACCGGTACCTCGACCCATTCCGACAAAGTGCCGAACGAGCGGCGAAGGCCATGCAACGTAACATGGGGAAGCTCCGCCTCGGCAAGAGCCTTGTTGTGTGCGATGCGGGGTTCAGCGATCTTGCCGTCCTCCGAAGTCTTGCTGGAGAACACCCATTCAGACGGCGCCCACTTCTCTCCTCGCTCGTTGAGGCGTGCGAGTTGCCGGCGATCCGGCGGCGTATCGTTCAGCCGCTTCAAATTCATCAACAACGTCGCGAGATACGGAGTAAGGGGAATCGTCCGGCCACCGGTCCCCTCGACCTTGTCGTCTAGAACGAGGCTTCGCCAACGAAAATCGACGTCCTCCCAACGCAAACCCGCCCATTCTTCGCGGCGAGCGCCTGTGATCAACAATCCTTGCAGGTACGCGCTGATGATTGGGTTGGTGGTATTGCGTACGGCGCGAAACCATGCCACCAACTGTTCTCGCTGCAAACAATCAGCTTTCGTTGCGGGCTTGGGCAAATGCTCTCGAATCCGCTTATTTGTGCATACCTCGGATGAAGCAAGGCCCGCGTAATCAGGTTGCTCTTGACACCAAGCGATAAATGCCCGAAGAAGCGAGAAAGCCAGTCGCGCTCTTGCCGGGCGCGCCTTCACCTCTTCCGCCAGCCACGAACCAACGGTATCGCGGGTTAACTCGGACAAGCGGAGTTCCATCAACGGAGCTAGCGGACCTGCAACAATTTGACGTCCACCCTTCTTGGCTTGCCGCCCGCCCGCCTCCGACAACCGCTGATGGTCCAGGTAATGCCGCTCCGACCACTTGTCCTTGCGAACCTCCAAATATTGCTGCCAAGCCTCCAAGACGAGCAAATCATGCCGCCGGGCCTCAGCACGACGCACTTCGTGGGCCACTTGCTGCTCTGCCCGTACTTCGCGGGGGTCTTTGCCGTCGTCAATCAATGTTCTGAGCCTTGCCGCCTCGGTACGTGCGCGACCCAGATCCCACGCCCGGGCATCCCCAATGGTCACCCTGATCGTCTTGCCGAACAAGCGAGATTCGAAAATGTAGGCTCGTGCACCAGCTGCCGTGATACGCAATCCGAAGCCGGCCGTCTTCGCATCCCAGTAGATGGTCTGCTGCTTACCCGGCTCGCATTGGAAGCTCTCGACCCGAGCCGCGGTGAAGTTCTGCTTGCTCATCATCCCCTCGTGTAGGCACCATGTAGGCAAATCCTAGGGGAATCGATCCATCTCGGTCAATGAAAGAATCCGCAGAACATGGCAAAAACCCTTTATTTATAAGGCGACACGGAGCCTACATGGATGTCCATCCACATGGATGAATGTTGAGTTCCTCGGAATCATAATCCGCAGGTCCGGGGTTCGAGTCCCTGATTCGCCACCAAGGATTACAAGGGGTTAGCTTCGGCTAACCCCTTTTCCGTTTTCGGCGCTGCCAACGTCGCAGGCCGTGCCATCCGCTGGCCATCAGGTTCGTCAACGGCTTCGGCAACCATGCCCCGAGCAAGCGATCCGCCACCGGGAGCGTGTACCTCGTGGTCATCGTTTAGGCCACGCCGACCGAGCACACGCCGCGGCACCAGAATGCTCCCGCCATTCATCATGAAATGCGATGCGAATGTCTGTCTGAGTACAGGAGCATTTGCCCATCGGGCAGCTCCTGACCCATCGCATCTCTGAATGCACCCAGCGGTGCTCCACCTCGCCCTCGGCGGCCGCCACCGTTACAATATCGGCTTGTTGAATAGACACCAACCTCGCTCTGGAAGGCCCCATGCTTCGCATTACCGAACTGAAGCTACCGCTGGAACACCAGCCGGAAGAACTGCAAACCGCCATTCTCGCGCGCCTCGGCCTCAAACCGGCCGACCTGCGCAGCTTTACCGTATTCAAGCGCAGCTACGACGCGCGCAAGTCGATGATGGTGCTCACCTATATCGTCGATCTCGATGTCGCGAATGAAGCCCAGCTACTGACCAAATTCAAAGACGACCTGCATGTGATGCCCACGCCAGACACCGGCTATCACTTTGTTGGACAAGCGCCGGCCCAACTGGAACACCGCCCGATCGTGGTGGGGTTTGGCCCCTGCGGGATTTTTGCCGCGCTGATTCTGGCGCAGATGGGCTTCAAGCCCATCGTGCTGGAACGCGGCAAGAAGGTGCGCGAGCGCACCAAAGACACCTGGGGTCTGTGGCGCAAGAACATCCTGAACCCCGAGTCCAACGTGCAATTTGGCGAAGGCGGTGCCGGTACCTTCTCGGATGGCAAGCTCTACAGCCAGGTCAAAGACCCCAAGTTCCTCGGCCGCAAAGTGCTCACCGAATTTGTGAAGGCCGGCGCACCAGAGGAAATCCTTTACATTGCCAAGCCGCATATCGGCACTTTCCGCTTGGTGGGCATGGTGGAAACCATGCGCGCCGAGATCGAATCGCTGGGCGGTGAAATCCGCTTCGAGCAGCGCGTGACCGACCTCTTGATCGAAGACGGCAAGATGCGCGGCCTGACCTTGGCCAGTGGCGAGCAGCTTCGTGCCGACCACGTAGTGATGGCCTTGGGCCACAGCGCGCGCGACACCTTCGAAATGCTGCACGAGCGCGGTGTGTTCATGGAGGCCAAGCCGTTCTCGGTCGGCTTCCGTATCGAGCACCCGCAATCGCTGATCGACAAGGCCCGTTGGGGCAAATACGCCGGCAACGCCATTCTGGGCGCCGCGGACTACAAACTGGTACACCACGCCTCCAATGGTCGTTCGGTCTACAGCTTCTGTATGTGCCCCGGCGGCACCGTGGTCGCCGCCACCTCCGAACCGGGCAGCGTGGTCACCAACGGCATGAGCCAATACTCGCGTAACGAGCGCAACGCCAACGCCGGCATCGTGGTCGGTATTACCCCGGCTGACTACCCGGGCGGCCCGCTGGCCGGCATTGCCTTCCAGCGCGCCCTGGAAAGCCACGCGTATACGCTGGGCGGCAGCACCTACGAAGCGCCGGCGCAGTTGGTTGGCGATTTCATCGCCGGCCGCGCTTCCAGCAAACTCGGTGCTGTCGAGCCCTCGTACAAGCCGGGCGTGCATCTGACCGATCTGGCCACGGCACTGCCGGACTATGCCATCGCCGCGATGCGCGAAGCCATTCCGGCCTTCGACAAGAAGATCCGCGGCTTTGGCATGCACGATGCCGTGCTCACTGGCGTGGAAACGCGCACCAGTTCGCCTTTGCGTATTACCCGCGGTGAAGACTGCCAAAGCTTGAACGTACGTGGTCTCTACCCCGCAGGCGAAGGTGCCGGCTACGCAGGGGGCATCCTCTCCGCCGGCATCGACGGCATCAAAGTGGCCGAGGCACTGGCGCTGGAAATTCTGAAAGGCTAAAAAGCCCGGCTTGTTAGCAAGACAGGTTTGCCGCTGCTAGATGGTGCAAAAGAGCCACTATTTATACGTGGGTAAATCAGAGCAAGACTTTCACGACGAGTAAGTCGTACCAATGGCCATGGAGCGATCCATGGCCATTTTTCCTTCTGCTCCCGAGGCCAGTTGTCCCGCTGTTATTTGTTTGCTCTGCTGCAGTGCTGCTGCGCGATTGACCGGAACCGACTCACTGCTGCCCTAGGCAAAAAACTGGTGATGGCAGCTTACCGCTAATACGGAAGAGGCCTGACAGCACGGTCATAGCGTGGGCTTGGGCCAGCAGGGGCAGGCGTGTCGAACGGAAGGGAAGCAGCCGCACCGGAACTACTGCTCGAGGGCATCGATGAAGCGCGGCGCCAAGCGGCCGGAAACCCAGTCCCGGTATCTGCACACTACACGAGGAACGGCCCTGATGCTTGCCTCTTATACCGCTCGTCGTGCCGCGCGCATTTCATGTCCAGCCTGCTAGAAACTGAGCCGCTTTTTCCGCCGTGGATTTACCACTTGCGCCAGGCAATGTTCCTGAGCCAGCGGCCATGGGCGAAGAGCAAAGAGTGGTGCTGTCGCAGGCGCAGTGTGTGATGACGCAGCTGTGACTGTAAGGCGGTGCTGGAGGCAACAGACTAAAGAGCCAGTTGTACGAGTTCCCCTTCATAAAGCTATTCATATGATGAGAATGATTTTCGCGGCAGCAGCACTCGCTACCCTGTTCGGCCTGTCCGGCTGCGCCGGTATGCGCGACCCGACACCCGAGCAACAGTCGGCAGCCGACTACGGCCGCAAGCCGACGCCGAAAGAAGCCACCGCCCTGATCCGGGCTCACTTGGGCAAGACACTCACTCCGCCCGCGGCCTACCAGCTCAAGGCACCGACGTCGATGACGCCGAGCTGGAGCCGTCACAATCTCAACGTGATCACCTACGGCTATCTGGCCTACTACAGTGTCAACATCAAGAACAGCGCCGGCAGCTACACAGGTCCGCAGCATCGTGCCGTGTTCATTCGCGATGGTCGGGTCATGAAGGCTCTGGCGGTTCGCAGCGACGGCGCGCTTGAACCGGAGTGATCCGTAACCGTTGGCTGACATTGCAAAGCCCCGTCCATGCGGGGTTTTGCATGCCATTCGGCCAGTAGTGCCCATGCCGCTTCCCCGTGCCTGACCCAGCGATGGGCATAGGAGTCACCCTATGCATCGCGCCGCGCACAACAAACCCAGCCGGCCTTGCCTGCGCCCATACACGAGGTCGCAAGGTGCGGTGGCGATCAACACCTTCGCGCAGGCCGGCCGCCCGTTGGTAGCGCGCGGTGGACGAGGCGGCCGAGTTCGGCGTCGATGCGGTGACCCTCGCCGATGCGAACACCCGAGGCGTCCAACAATCACCTAACCGCACCAAGCAGCCTTGCGGTCCATGGACGGCAAGTCTCGGAGACTGAAGCTCCCCCGACTTCGGCTTACCACCGATAATATGACATTAGGTTAACGGCACAAGCTGGCAAATCGCCCCAATGGCAGTGCCTCATTCAAGCCCTCAATCAGAGGGCTACAACAATGACATTTATGAATAATGATGGCCACTTTCATAACAAAACTCCAGCAAAAACAGCTGATATTCATTTGATCGTTGAAACAGTTTTCCAGAAATAAAAATTCAGCATATTGCCGAATTTAAAACAGCATTAAATTACTCGGTAAATATCTTTTTCTCTCTTCCTTACAATAAAACATGACTTTGACATTAACAGGATGGTGCCTATAGATAGGTAACCAGCATGCCGCTGGCATTCAAACGGAGACTTGCAAAATGGCTTTCTCGAGCGTTCCCTATTTCATCACCTATACCCAGAACACCACTCTCGCGATTACTGCTAACGACTCCATCACCGGCGCGGGCCTGAAGCTTGGCCCGGTCAAAAACAACATCCTGGCCCTGTTCAATATCGATTTCGATAACGGCGTCTTTGGCCTGGCTGCCAGCGGCAACCAATTGGTCATCGACGTTTCGCAATTGTCGAATGCAAAAGGGCTGATCTTGACCGAAGCCGGTTCGACCAAAACCCAGCGCTGGGACTTGCACTCCCGCCCGGGCTTCATCCTGAACAGCCAAAACTCGGGCCTGGTCATCGACGACGAGGGCCGTGGCGGTCTGGGTAGCCAAGTGTGGCTGTACGAATTCAATGCCTCGCCGGCACAGCAATGGACCCTGCAGCCATTGACCTCGCTGCAGGCATCGGCTTACAAGTAAGTCCAACCGCCTCGCCACATGGCGGTAGCAAGGGGGCCACATGGCCCCCTTGCCTATCTCCAGCTCATCCCATGCTGATTGCCATTCGCGGCAACGACTTATCAGCCCAACCTCATGTACCGTCCAGCCTCAGGCGCAAGCAGGACATGAAAATCCAAATACGGACAAAGCGCCGGTCAATAGTTCTGGCTCAATGCCCATCGAGCGCCCCACCTCTGCTTCCGACAGCATCGGCCACACACACCGTACGCAGCAGACCTATCCTTGTTCCACATCAACAGCGACCCTGCCCCGCTTTGCTACCGTCGGCCCCATTTCCCTCGATGAAGCGCTGCAATGTCCTCCACTTCCCGACTGCCCGAACTGGTCTGCCCGGCCGGCAGCCTGCCGGCGCTGAAGGCCGCCGTCGATAACGGCGCCGACACCGTCTACCTGGGGCTGAAGAACGACACCAATGCCCGTAACTTCGCCGGGCTCAATTTCGACGCCAAAACGGCCAGCGCCGGTCTCGCCTACGCCCGCAAGCGCGGCCGCAAGGTGCTGATGGCGATCAACACCTTCGCCCAGGCCGGCCAAAGCGCACGCTGGCAGCGCGCGGTGGACGAGGCGGCCGAGCTCGGCGTCGACGCGGTGATCCTGGCCGACACCGGCCTGCTCGCCTACGCGGCGCGGCGCCATCCCGGCCTGCGTCTACACCTGTCCGTACAAGGCTCGGCCACCAATTACGAGGCGATCAATCTGGCGCACGAGCTGTTCGGCATCCAGCGCGCGGTGCTACCGCGGGTGCTGACGCTGGCGCAGGTGCGCCATGTGATCGAGCACACCGAGGTGGAGATCGAGACCTTCGGCTTCGGCAGCCTGTGCGTGATGGTCGAGGGTCGCTGCCTGCTGTCGAGCTACGCCACCGGCGAGTCGCCGAACAGCCACGGCGTCTGCTCTCCGGCCAAGTTCGTGCGCTGGGAGGAGAGTCCCGCCGGCACCGATGCACGGCTGGGCTGCATCCTGATCGACCAGTACGGCCGCGACGAGCCGGCCGGCTACCCGACGCTGTGCAAGGGCCGCTTCGAGGTGAATGGGGTGACCGACTACGCGCTGGAAGAACCGACTAGCCTGAACGTCAGCGAGATGCTGCCGCAGCTGATCGAGCTGGGCGTGGCGGCGATCAAGGTGGAAGGCCGCCAGCGCAGCCCGGCCTATGTCGCGCAGGTGACCCGCGCGCTGCGCGAGGCGCTGGATGCCGCCGGCCGCGACGGGGCGCGCTATTCGGTGAAACCGGCCTGGCGCGACGCGCTGGCGCGGGTGTCCGAGGGGCAACAGGTAACGCTGGGCGCGTACTCGCGTCCGTGGAAGTGAAAGGTTGGCCGAACCCATGCAGACACAAGCACTGAAACTGACGCTAGGCCCGATCCTGTTCTTCTGGAACAAGGACGAGGTGCAGCGCTTCTACGCCGAACTGGCCGACTCGCCGCTCGACACCATCTATCTGGGCGAGGTGGTCTGTGGCCGACGCCAGCAGCTGCGCCCCGCCGACTGGATCGCGCTGGCCCGCGACCTGGCCGCCAGCGGCAAGGAGGTGGTACTGGCCTGCCAGGCACTGCTGGAAAGCGAGTCGGACCTGAAACGGCTGCGCCAGCTGGTCGAACAGGGCGAGATCCGCATCGAGGCCAATGACCTGGGCGCGGTGAAACTGGCCCGCGCCCAGAGCCTGCCCTTCGTCGCCGGCCCGCACCTGAATGTCTACAACGCCGAGACGCTGGCACTGATGCAAGAGCTGGGCGCCTACCGCTGGCTGCCGGCGGTGGAAACCGGTTCGGCCAACCTGGCGCGGCTGATGCCCGACGCCGCCGGTATCGACACCGAGGTGTTCGCATGGGGACGGCTGCCGCTGGCGTTCTCGGCGCGCTGCTTCACCGCCCGCCATTACCAATTGAGCAAGGACGACTGCCAGTTCCGCTGCCTGGACCATCCGGACGGCCTGGCGCTGGCTACCCGCGAGCAGCACGACTTTCTCGCCATCAACGGCATCCAGACCATGTCGGCCGGCTGCCAGGCGCTGCTGCCGCACGCCGCCGAGCTGGCCCGGCTCGGCGTGAGCCGGCTGCGCCTGTCGCCGCAGAGCCGGCGCATGGACGAGGTGGTCCGCCTGCACCGGCTGGTGCTGGATGGCACGCTGGCGCTCACCGACGCGCTGCCGCTGTTGGCCGAACTGGCGCCGGGTGAACTGGTCGACGGCTACTGGCGCGGCAGCGCCGGCATCGATACCGTGGGAGAAACACATGCGTGTGCCTGAACTGACCCTGCCTGCCGGTGCCGCCCGGCTGATCGGCCGCCTGCCGGCAACCCCGCCGGCCTTGGCGCTGGTGACGCTGCTCAACCGCCTGATGGCGCGTGGCGTGCTGCCGGCCGATATGGAGCTATTGGACGGCCGGCGCTTCGCGGTCAAGGTGAGCGACGCCGGACTGACGCTGCGCTTTGCCGCCACCGCGACGGCCTTCCGCGTCGACCAGGCGACCGACGAACCCGACCTGCGCATCACCGCCAAGCTCGCCGACTTCGCGCGGATGATGCTGCGCGAGGATGATCCGGACACGCTGTTCTTCCAGCGCCGGCTGCTGATCGAGGGCGATACCGAGCTGGGGCTGATCGTGAAGAACCTGCTCGACAGCGTCGACTGGAGCGACACGCCGCTGGCTCGCTTCATGGCGGTCTGAATCTCGCGCCCCGCCCTGCGGGGCGTTTTCAATGGCACGGCTAGACAGGCCGGCACGCCGTCATGACAATGCTTTTTTCTGCCGAGAAAGCGCGCCATGCAGTTTCAGCTAGCCGACTCCGATACCACCGGCGATGTCGTCACACTGCTGGCCGCTTGCAACGCCCGGCTGCAGGAGGTAGGCATTCACCAGTGGGATGCCCTCTATCCGACCCCGGAACTGATCGCCGCCGACGCTGCTGCCCGCCGGCTGTGGCTGGCGCGCCAGGATGGCGTCACGATCGGCGCGATCACCCTCGACACCCACGCGCCCGCGTCCTACGCCCGGGTCGACTGGGCAGTGCCGGCGGACACGCCAGCCCTGCTGATCCACCGACTCTGCCTCGCCCCTAGCCATCAGGGTCTGGGGCTGTCACGCGCCCTGCTCGAGTTGGCCGAAGCCCAGGCGCGCCGCCTGAGTCTCACCGTGCTGCGCACCGATGTACATAGCGGCAACCCGGCGGCGCAGGCAACATTTGCTCGCCAGGGCTACCAGCGCCGCGGCGAGCTGTTCTTTCCGCGCCGCAGTGCGCCATTCGTCTGCCTGGAGAAGCTGCTGACTGATTGAGCGGTTCGGCCCTGTGGCCGCGAGCAAACCGACGCAATGGATGCGCCACCACCGCCTGCCGCACAAACGCCAACGCCGCTACCTGACGTAGCGGCGTTGGCGTTGTCGTTTCTTGAAGCTGGGTGGGCTTACACCCCCAGCTTGTCGCGCACCCCGTAGTACCAGGCGCCGGCGGTCAGCATCGGCACGCGCAGCAGGCGCCCGCCCGGGAACGGGAAGTGCGGCAGGCTGGCGAAGGCGTTAAAGCGCTCCGTCTTGCCGGCGATCGCCTCGGACAGCAGGCGGCCAGCCAGGTGAGTGTAGGTGACGCCGTGGCCACTGCAACCCTGCGAGTAGTAGATATTGTCGGCGAGCTTGCCCACCTGCGGCAGTCGCGACAGCGTCAGCGAGAAGTTGCCGGTCCAGCCGAATGCGACCTTCACATCGGCCAGTTGCGGGAAGGTCTTCAGCATCTTGGGGCGGATCAGCCGCTCGATCTCGCCCGGGTCGCGCGCGCCGTACACCGTGCCGCCACCGTACAGCAGGCGGTTGTCGGCGGTGAGGCGATAGTAGTCGAGCAGGAAGTTGCAGTCCTCGACGCACATATCGGTCGGCAGCAGCTCGCGCGCCAGCGCCTCCGGCAGCGGTTCGGTGGTCAACACCTGGGTGCCGCAAGGCAGCGACTTTTCGGCCAACTTCGGCACCAGCTCGCCGAGGTAGGCATTGCCGGCCACCACCAGGAAGCGCGCGCTGACTTCGCCCTTGGCGGTGTACACCTTGGCCGGCTGGCCTTCGACGATCTTGGTCACTGCCGACTGTTCAAAAATCTGACCACCGAGCGACTCGAACGCCGCCGCCTCGCCCAGTGCCAGATTGAGCGGATGGATGTGGCCGCCCCAGTGGTCGATCAGCCCGCCGACATAGCGATCGGTGCCGACGTGCTGGCGGATACCGCTGGCGTCGACCACCTCCAGCGCGGTGTGGCCGTACCGTTCCCACAAGGCTTTCTTCTCTTCCAGCTCTTTCAGCTGCTTGGCCGTCATCGCGGCGAAGATATTGCTGTCCTTCAGGTCGCACTGGATATCGTATTTCTGCACCCGCTCACGGATGATGCGCCCGCCCTCGAAGGCCATGCTGCCCAGCGCCTGGGCCGCTTCCTTGCCGTGCCAGCGCTCGATCACGTCCATGTCGCGGCTGTAGCTGTTGATGATCTGGCCACCGTTGCGGCCCGAAGCGCCCCAGCCCACCCGCGCCGCCTCCAGCACGATCACCGAATAGCCCTGTTCGGCCAGGTGCAGCGCGGTCGACAGGCCGGTATAGCCGGCGCCGATCACACAAACGTCGGCGCGGTGCGCGCCGGTCAGTTCGGGGCGCTCCGGCGTCGGGTTGGCCGAAGCGGCATAGTAGGAAGTGGTGTGCGCGATCTTGTGGGTAGCCATAACGAATCCAGTCCGGTTCAACCGTCGATGTGTTAATCATATTAAACACACGATCCGGGCTTTGTCACACCCTGCGCACAAAAAAACCCGGCCGAGGCCGGGTTTGTGGGATGAACGGTACGGCTTACACCTCGGCAGCCACCAGCTCGCGACGCTTGGTCGACAAATCGAGGCCAGGCAGTTCGGCGACGATGTCCGGGTGATCGAACAGTTTCTCGACGATGAAGTCGACGAACACCCGGGTGCGCGGCGCGATGTGCTCGCGGTGCGGGAAGCAGATGGTGATATTGCGCTGCAGCGACACGAACTCGGTCAGCACCACCTCCAGCTCGCCGGTACGCAGGTACGGCATCACCTCGTGGCCCGGCAATTGCGCCACGCCCAGGCCGAGACGCGCCAGCTCGCATACCGCCTCGATATCGTTGACCGTGTAGGTGCCGGCCACTTCCAGCGGCAGGCGCTCGCCGTCGCGGTCGAATTCCCACTTGTAGAGACGGCCGGAAGTCGGGAACTGGAAGTTGATACAGTCGTACTGCGCCAGCTCCTCCGGCTTGGCCGGGCGGCCGTGCCGGTCCCAGAACGCCGGGCTTGCCACGACATATTGCGGAATCTGCGCCAGCGGGCGTGCCGCCATGCGGCTGTCCGGCAGCATGCCGACCCGAACGCCGACGTCGTAGCCGTCCTCGATCAGGTCGCTGAAATGGTCGTCCAGGCCGAAGAACACCTTGATCTTCGGGTACTTCTCGCAGAACTCGCCCATCAGCGGCAGGATGAAACGCCGGCCGAACGAGTTGGGCAGGCTCACCCGCAGGTGGCCGGCCGGCTCGTCGCGGCTTTCCTTCAGCTGGTTGATCGCGGTATCCAGATGATTGACCGGGCCGCGGCACTGCGCGTAGAAGCGTCGCCCGTCCTCGGTCAGCGTCAGCTGGCGGGTGGTGCGATTGAACAGTCTCACCTCGAGCTCCTGCTCCAGCCGGGCAATGCTCTGGCTGATCGCCGCAGGCGAGACGCCGAGTTTGCGAGCTGCATCAGAGAAGCTGCCGTTCTCGGCTGTGGTCATGAAGACCAGAAGTGCTTTAAGTGTATCCATTGGCTCGTTCCAGGAGGGGGCGGGGCAACCCGGCCAGGATCAATTAAGTAGTAGCAATTTATAGTATGTATTACAAAACGATACACGAATATGCGGGGTAATAGTAGAAAAAACCGATTTATCAAAATGCCAAACACATATACATCCGGGCGATTTCGCCCTTGGCCTATCGGTTGCTGCCGCACCTAAGCACTTGACCCAAAAGCACTTGCACCAAGGGAATACCAAGCGCTCGCTCGTTTTACCGTGCGTCACTATTTCTCTCATTATTGTCTGTTTTCATGACGTGTCGATGGATATTTACACGTCATTGCCGTCATCCGACCGGCGGACACCCGCTCGGTTAACGCATTCCAAGCCGTTGGGGACCGCAAAGCCCCCATTCGGTGCCCCGGTTCGCCCCACCCTTGCGCTGGATCAAACCAGCTCCGTCCCACAGGCTACACGGCGATTAGCACGATATATAGTACAGAAACTTTAATCTTCACTATATGTTGAATGAACTCTGCCAACCCCACCCTGATCGACCCGGTCGCCAGCATCGACGAGTACCTGAGCCGCGCCGACTGGCGCGTCAACGCCAACGCCAACCAGGGCTATAGCCTGGGTGGGCTGATCCTCAACGTGGCCGGCAAGGTGATTGCCAATTACTGGCTGGACAAACTCTACCCGGCCGAGGTCGGCGCGGCGCACCGCGACGGCGACCTGCACATCCACGACCTCGACATGCTGTCCGGCTACTGCGCCGGCTGGTCGCTGCGCACCCTGCTGCAGATGGGCTTCAACGGCGTGCCGGGCAAGGTGGAGTCCGAAGCGCCGCGCCACCTGTCGAGCGCCTGCGGCCAGATCGTCAACTTCCTCGGCACGCTGCAGAACGAGTGGGCCGGCGCGCAGGCCTTCTCCAGCTTCGATACCTATCTCGCACCGTTCGTGAAGAAGGACGGCCTGGGCTACCGTGAAGTGCAGCAGTGCCTGCAGGAACTGATCTACAACCTGAACGTGCCGAGCCGCTGGGGCACCCAGACACCGTTCACCAACCTGACCTTCGACTGGCGCTGCCCGGCCGACCTGGCCGAGCAGATTCCGATCATCGGCGGCGAGGAGATGCCGTTCACCTACGGCGACTGCGAGGCCGAGATGGCGCTGATCAACCGCGCCTACATCGAGGTGATGCTGGCGGGCGACGCGCGCGGCCGGGTGTTCACCTTCCCGATCCCCACCTACAACATCACCCCGGATTTCGACTGGGACTCGGACAACGCCGAGCGGCTGTTCGAAATGACCGCCAAGTACGGCCTGCCCTACTTCCAGAACTTCCTCAATTCCGACCTGGAACCGCAGATGGTGCGCAGCATGTGCTGCCGCCTGCAGCTGGACCTGCGCGAGCTGCTCAAGCGCGGCAACGGCCTGTTCGGTTCGGCCGAGCAGACCGGCTCGATCGGCGTGGTGACACTGAACTGCGCGCGCCTCGGCCATCTGCACCAAGGCGACGCCGCCGCGCTGTACGCCGCCACCGACCGGCTGCTGGAGCTGGCGCGCGACTCGCTGGAGATCAAGCGCATCGAGGTGCAGCGGCTGATCGACGCCGGACTCTACCCGTACACCAAGCGCTTCCTCGGCAGCCTGCGCAACCACTTCTCCACCATCGGCGTGAACGGCATCAACGAGATGATCCGCAACTTCAGCGCCGACGCGCACGACATCGCCGACAACTGGGGCCACGGCTTCGCCGCCGACTATCTGGAGCACATCCGCGCGCGCATGGTCGAGTTCCAGGAGGCCACCGGCCACCTCTACAACCTGGAGGCGACCCCGGCCGAGGGCACCACCTACCGCTTCGCCCGCGAGGACGCCAAGCGCCACCCCGGCATCCTGCAGGCCGGCAGCGCCGAGCAGCCCTACTACACCAATTCCTCGCAGCTGCCGGTCGGTTACACCGACGACCCGTTCGAGGCGCTGGCGCTGCAGGCGCC
The DNA here is from genome assembly GCA_025989215.1 of Neisseriaceae bacterium JH1-16. Taxonomy (GTDB): domain Bacteria; phylum Pseudomonadota; class Gammaproteobacteria; order Burkholderiales; family Chromobacteriaceae; genus Crenobacter_A. Next base: position 48,055 of record JAPDNP010000008.1, read on the forward strand.
GCTGCAGCAGAAATACACCGGCGGCACAGTGCTGCACCTCTATATGACCGAGGCGGTATCGAGCGCCGATGCCTGCCGCCAATTGGTGCGCCGCGCGCTGACGAATTTCCGCCTGCCCTACATCACCGTCACGCCGACCTTCTCGATCTGCCCGCACCACGGCTATCTGTCCGGCCAGCACGAGTTCTGCCCGCAGTGCGACGCCGAGCTGCTGGAGAAGAAGTCCCGGGCCTGCCCGGCCTGAGCGGCTTCGGCCAACCTTCCTCTTTGATTCCACACCGGGCCGGCCCGATCGCCGGTCCGCTACTGAAAGGCATTCCCATGAGCAACCTCGCCGAACAACAACACCTCGCCATCCCGACCCTGCTCGACAGCGAACGCACCCGCTGCGAAGTCTGGACCCGCGTGATGGGCTACCACCGCCCGGTGCAGGCCTTCAACGTCGGCAAGCAGGGTGAGTTCGCCGAGCGGCGCTGCTTCGACGAAGCCCGCATTCGCTGACCATGGCCGCGCCCGAATCCGCCCGCTTCGGCGGGGTGGTGCCGTTTTCCAGCTGCGACTGGCCGGGCCGGCTCGCCGCCACCGTCTTTCTGGCCGGCTGCCCGTGGCGCTGCGGCTACTGCCACAATCCGCACCTGTTGTCGCGGCGCAGCGGCGAGCGCGACTGGCCGGCGCTGCACCGCCTGTTGACGCAGCGGCGCGGCCTGCTCGACGGCGTGGTGTTCTCCGGTGGCGAACCGTTGGCCGAACCGGCGCTGCCGGCGCTGATCGACGCGGTGCGTGAGCTGGGTTTCAAAGTCGGCCTGCATACCGGCGGCGGCTACCCCGACCGGCTCGCACCGCTGCTCGACCGGCTCGACTGGGTCGGCTTCGACGTCAAGACGATGTGGAGCAGCTATGCCGACATCACCGGCATCGCCGGCAGCGGCGAACGCGCCCGGCTGAGCCTTGCGCGGCTGGTCGATGCCGGCATTGAGCTTGAGGCACGCAGCACGCTGCACCCGCACTGGCACAACGAACCCACGCTGGCGACGATGGCAGAACAGCTGCGCGAGGCCGGGGTACGGCGCTGGGTGTGGCAGCGCGCCCGCACCGCGCCGGGCACGCTCAAACCGCTGGCGCCGCTGCCGCCCGACTGGCCGCCGCCCAGGTTGGCCGAACGGCTGGGGCGCGGCTTCGAGGCGCTGACGATACGGACGCAGTAGGCCGCATCGCGGCTGCATCCCCAACCCACTGGCCCGCCCTGCGCGGGCCTCGCGCTAGCCGGGTCTCACCACTTCGCCGCCAGCTTCACCCACAGCGTCCGCCCCGGCTCGTTCACCTGGGTGGTCTGGTCGTAGCCCGGCACGCTGACGCCGCCCTTGCTGACCGCCTCGGCGTAGTTCTTGTTGAACAGGTTGTCGATGCCGGCGCTGAGACGGAACTGCTTGGCCAGCTGCCAGCCGGCGTTGATGCCGAGCACGCCGTAGCCGCCAGTCTCGCCGATGTCGACGCCGGCGATATTGCCCTGGCCCGGCGCGACCCGCGTATGCCGCATGGCGCCGCGCCACACCAGCGCCGCGCCTTGCACGCCGTTGTCCCAGCCCAGCGTCACCGAGCCCGCCAGCGGCGGGGTCTGCGCCAGCGGAGTGTTGTCGCTGAGGTTCTCGCCATAGGTGTAGGCCAGCGTGCCGGCCAGCTTCCACGCGCCGGCGAAGCGCCAGGTGGCATCGCCCTCGAAACCGTAGCGGCGCGCGTCGACGTTGCGGGTGCCCAGCGGCGAGTTGTTGTCGATCAGGATGAAGTCGTCGATGCGGTTGGCGAACAGCGACAGCGAGCCGCTCAGTGCCTCGTCGGCGTACAACAGGCCGAGGTCGAGCTGGTCGCTCAACTCCGGGCGCACCTGCTGGTTGGCGCGGTTGCGTTCCCAGTAGTCCGGCGCGCGCTCGGTGTGGCCGAGGCCGGCATAGGCGGTCAGACCGCCGAGTTTGTGCTCGTAGCGCACGAAGCCGGCGGTCGGGTCGTAATCCTGCTGGCTGCGCGGTGTGGCCGGGCTCATGCCCATCATCCCCATGCTGGCCGGCTGCGGCTCGTACACCGCCTGGGTGCGATCCTGGCGCAGGCCGGCGATCAGCGTGCCGGCGGCGCCCAGCGGCAGGCGGCCTTCGGCGAAGGCGCCGAGACTGTCGAAGCTCTGGTCCGGCACGCGGGTCTTGTCGCTATAGCTGTCGGCGTTCGGCCCCATCGCCATGCGGTTGCTGTGGCGGTCGCGCAGCCAGTCGGCGCCGACGGTCAGCGCCAGCTCCCCGAATGCCAGGTCCGCGGCGAGGCGCGCGGTGTCGGCGGTGCGGTCCGGGTTCATCGCCGCGCGCTTCATCGGCGGGGTGCCGTCGCGCAGCGTGTAGTTGTCCATCACGTGGTCGACGTAGCTGTGCGAGTAGTAGAGGCTCAACTTGTCCAGCCACGCGGTCAGCGCGCGCTTCTCGGCCTTCACCGACCAGGCGTCGCGATCGAACTTGCTGCCGTCGACCGAGCGGTCGGCGTAGGCGGCCTGGCCGCGGCTCTGGTCGAGCGAGAATTCCAGCTTGGTGGTGTCGTCCGGGGTCAGCCCGGCGATCACCGTGCCGCTGTCCCGATCGAATGCCGAGTGCACCTTGTTGCCGGCGCCGTCCTTGTAGTCGCCGCCCTCGTTGTGGCTGCCGATCAGGCGCAGATAGCCCAAGGGTTGGCCGAAGCTGGCGTCGACATAGCCGTCGAGGCGCTCGGCGTTGCCGGCGAGGATACTGGCCGAGCCGTGCGTGCCGGCCTCGGTGAAGCGCGGGGTATTGCGCTCGAAGTTGACCGCGCCGGCCACCAGGCCCGGACCGAGGGTGACGGTCTGCGGGCCCTTGAACACGGTGATCTTGTCGTAGGCGTCCGGGTACAGATAGGCGGTCGGCGGGTCCATGCGGCCGCCGCAACCGCCGAACACATAGCCGCCGTCGGCCAGGATGGCGAGGCGCGAGCCGCCCAGACCGCGCAGCAGCGGATCGCCCGAGGCGCCGCCCTTGCGGATCACCGAGAAGCCGGGAATGGTCTTCAACAGGTCGGCACCGTCGGCGGCCGGCACCGGCTGCGGCGGATCGCGCGGGTCGATGTCCTGTACCAGCGGGCGCACGCTGCGCGGCGCGGTGACGATGATCGGGTCGCCTTGGTATTCGGGCAGGTCGGCGGCGGCGGCGTGGCCGGCATAGGCGAGCAGGCAGGCGAGAGAACAGCGGTGCAGCGGCGACATAAACATTTCCGTCATAAAAATGGCGGCCACCTTAACCCCATTGGCAATGCGGACAAATGCGACATAGTGTCGCAGCCGCCCTTCCCGCCCCGGTGGTAAAGTCGCGCCATGACCGCGATACCCGCTTCCTCCTCCGATTCGGCCAACCTGACGCGCGCGCTGGCCAGCCTGACCCGGCTGCGCTGGGCGCTGTTGGCCGTCGCCGTGCTGACACTGGCGGCGCTGTCGGCCGCCGGCTGGGAGCTGCCGCTGCCCGCATTGGGCGCCACCCTGCTGCTGCTGGCCGGCGCCAACCTGTCGCTGGCCCACGCCGGGCTCGCGCCGCAGACCACGCTGCGCGCCGGGCTGCTGGCCGACACGCTGGCGCTGTCCGCGCTGGTGGCGCTGACCGGCGGCGCAGCCAACCCGATCGCCTCGCTGTTTCTCGGCCCGGTGCTGTTCGCCGCGCTGTTGTCGCCCGGCTGGTTCGCCTGGCTGCTGTCGCTGGCGACGATGGTCGCCTATGGCGTGCTGTTCTACTGGCACGAGCCCTGGCCGCTGCTCGGCGGCGACGCCGCCTATGCCTTCCACCTGCACCTGATGGGCATGTGGTTCACCTTCGCCTTGTCGGCACTGCTGATCGCCGGGGTGGTGGCGCGCCTCGCGCGCGGCCTGTCCGAACGCGAGGCGGCACTGGCGCGCGCCCGTGAAATCCAGCTGCGCAACGAGCAGCTGGTGGCGCTGGGTGTGCAGGCGGCCGGCGCCGCGCATGCGCTGTCGACCCCGCTGAACACGCTGACCTTGCTGGCCGACGAGCTGGCCGCGAGCCACCGCGACGACGCGGTGCTGGCCGAAGACCTGGCGCTGATGCAGGGGCAACTCGCCAGCTGCCGCGAGGCGCTGGCGGCGCTGAAGCGCGGCGGCGAGCCGGCCCCCGAGCCGGCGCCGCTGTTCCTGACCCTGGCCGAACGCCTCGCCGCCTGGGCGACGCTGCGCCCGCAGGTGCAGCTGCGCCAGCAGCTGCCGTGCGCACCGGGGCCGACGCTGGCACTCGACACCACCTTCTGGCCGGCGCTCTACAACCTGCTCGACAACGCCGCCGAGGCCGGCGGCGGCCGGGTCGGGCTGGCCGCCACGCTGGCCGATGCCACGCTGACGCTGGCCATCGTCAACCCGAGCGGCCGGCTGTCGGCCGAACAGCTGGCACGCGCGGGTCTCGCCGAGCTGCCCAGCGACAAGCCCACCGGACTGGGCCTGGGCGTGCTCTTGACCCACGCCACGCTGTCGCGGCTCGGCGGCCGGGTGACGCTGACCAACCGACCGGAAGGCGGGGTGTGCGCCGAGCTGACCCTGCCGCTGCCCACCACCAAGGACGCCTGATGGACAACCTGCTGATCATCGACGACGACCTGGCGTTTGCCGCGGTGCTGGCCCGTGCGCTGGCGCGGCGCGGCGTCGCCAGCCGTCATGCCGCCAGCCCGAGCGCGGCGCTGCAGGCGCTCGATCCGGCCCCGGCCGGCATCCTGCTCGACCTGAATCTGGCCGGCGACAGCGGCCTCGCGCTGCTGCCAACGCTCAAGGCGCGCTGCCCGGCGAGCCGCATCGTGGTGCTGACCGGTTTCGCCAGCATCGCCACCGCGGTCGAGGCGGTGAAGCTCGGTGCCACCCAGTATCTGGCCAAGCCGGCCGACGCCGATGCCATCCTCGCCGCCTTCGGCCAACAGGAACCCGATCCGGATCTGCCGGTGGCGGCGCAACCGATGTCGGTGAAACGGCTGACCTGGGAGCATGTGCAGCGGGTGTTGGCCGAACACGAGGGCAATGTGTCGGCCACCGCGCGGGCGCTGAACATGCATCGCCGCACGCTGCAGCGCATGCTGGCGAAGAAGCCGGTGGCGCGTTAGCCGCGCTCACCAGGCACCCGCGCTGCGCTGCCGCTGTTGCCAGTCCCCCACCTCCCTTATTGAGCCGGATCAAGTCCGGCTCAATTCCTTTGTCATCAATCTGTCATTCGCCCGGCCGCTTTCCTACCATGGAACGTCGGCGCCGCGCGGCCGATTGCGATGACAACAACAGGGGACCACCATGCTGGGACAGATGATGGACGCGCCGCTCTTGATCAGCGAGCTGCTGCGCCATGCCGAGCGCTACCACGGCGACACCGAGATCGTGTCGCGCACCGTCGAGGGGCCGATACACCGTTACGCCTACCGCGACGCCGCCCGGCGCGCCCGCCAGCTGGCCCAGGCGCTGACACGGCTCGACGTCGACCGCAACAGCACTGTCGCCACGCTGGCCTGGAACGGCCATCGCCACTACGAGCTCTACTACGCGATCTCGGGCCTCGGTGCCGTCTGTCACACCGTCAACCCACGGCTGTTCGCCGATCAGATCCGTTACATCGTCAACCACGGCGAAGCCAGCGTGCTGTGTTTCGACCTAAGCTTCCTGCCACTGCTCGAACAACTGGCTCCACTGCTGCCGGCGGTGCGCCACTTCGTGCTGCTGAGCGACCGCGCCCACCTGCCGCCCGACACCAGCCTGCCCGAGCTGCTCTGCTACGAGGAGCTGCTGGCCGCCGAGGACGACGACTACGTCTGGCCCCGCCTCGACGAGCAGACCGCCTCCAGCCTGTGCTACACCTCGGGCACCACCGGAGCCCCCAAGGGCGTGCTGTACAGCCACCGCTCCACCGTGCTGCACGCGCTGTCGAGCTCGCTGCCCGACGCCTTCGGCGTGTCGGCCGACAGCGCCATCCTGCCGGTGGTGCCGATGTTCCATGTCAATGCCTGGGGTTTCCCCTACAGCGCCACGCTGAACGGCGCCAAGCTGGTGCTGCCGGGGCCCAAGCTCGACGCGGCCAGCCTGTACGAGCTGATCGCAGGCGAGGAGGTCACCGTCGCCGCCGGGGTGCCGACGGTATGGCTGGCGCTGCTGCAGCATTGCGCGCAGCACGGCTTGCCGCTCAACACACTGGAACAGGTCATCGTCGGCGGCTCGGCGGTGCCGGAGGCAATGATCGAGCAGTTCGCCCGGCACGGCGCCGAGGTGCGCCAGCTCTGGGGCATGACCGAGCTGTCGCCGGTGGGCACCACCAGCTCGCCGAAGTTCAAGCACCGCCATGCCGACGACGCCACCCGACGACGCCTGCAACTGACTCAGGGCCGGCCGATCTTCGGCGTGGCGCTGCGCCTGGTCGACGCTGCCGGCCAGGAGCTGCCACAGGATGGCGTGGCGTTCGGCCGACTGCAGGTGCAAAGCGGCTGGGCGCTATCGCGCTATTTCCGCCGCGACGACTGTGCCAGCCATAGCGACGACGGCTGGTTCGACACCGGCGACGTGGCGACCATCGATGCGGACGGCTACATGAAGATCACCGATCGCACCAAGGACGTGATCAAGTCCGGCGGCGAGTGGATCAGCTCGATCGAGCTTGAGAACATCCTGATCGGCCACCCGGCGGTGGCCGAGGCGGCGGCGATCGGCGTGGCGCACCCGAAATGGGACGAACGCCCGCTGATGGTGGTGGTGTTGAAACCCGGCGCCAGCGCCAGCCGCGAGGAGCTGCTGGCCTTCTATCAGGGCAAGGTGGCGAAGTGGTGGACGCCGGACGATGTGGTGATCGTCGACGAGCTGCCGCACACCGCCACCGGCAAATTGCAGAAGATGGCGCTGCGCGAGCGCTTTAGCACTTATCGCTGGCCGGAAGGCGCTTAGAACCAAGAAAACCTGTACAAATTAGAGCAATTACCTTAAATTGTGCCCCGCACAGAAACTGAAAGGTTTTTGTGGTGTTAGCCCCTCGAAATGTCGCTCTGCCTACCGGCGGACGATATTTCTTCCTCGTGTTGGCCCCTGCCGGAATCCCGTCAGGGGATTTTTTTTGGCCTGCGCAAAGCGCCGATTCCAAACGGGCTCTTCCCGACAGAGCCGTACGGCCTTGCCGTGGCTCCATCGCCCCCGATCGCACCCGGCACGCCCCAGGGTCAGACACGATCATGCGGCGGATCGCCAGCCCCGCCATTCGCCGGGCCAAACCGGTCCGCAGCGTTTGCGCTACCCTATCCATATCGCGACCCTCGACCGGTGCCCATCATGAAACTGCCGCCGCACAGCGCCATCGAACTGCTGCACCGCGCCGCCCACGGCGCCCTGGCCACCCACTCGGTGCAACTGCCCGGCTACCCCTTCGCCACCCTGCTGCCCTTCGTGCCGGATGAACGCCATCGGCCGCTGTTCCTGATCAGCCGCCTGGCCGAACACACGCGCAATCTAGGTGCCGATCCGCGTGCCAGCCTGCTGTTGGCCGAACCGGGCGTCGACGAGGTATTGAGCGCCACCCGGCTGACCGTGGTCGGCGACGTGTTGCCCATCGACGCCGACGAGGCACTGATCGCGCGCTACCTGCGCTACCAGCCCGAGGCGGCCGGCTATCTGGCGCTCGGCGATTTCGTGTTCTACCGGCTGGAGCCCCAGCAATTGCGCTTGATTGCCGGCTTCGGACGCATGGGCTGGTTGACGGGCGAGGAGCTGACGCAAACGGCCCCGCTCGCGCCGGAACAGGAAGTCGCAGAGCTGGCCGAACTGGCGGCATTACGGCCGGCGGCCCGTTGGCTGGGAGTGGACGCCTACGGCGCCGATCTGGAAGAGCAAGGCAAGCGGCTGCGACTGGTGTTTGCGGCGCCGGCTCTCGATGCCGGCGCACGCCGACAGGCCGTCGCAGCAGCGCTGATGGCCCGGCCCAGCTGACGCTGTCATTTGCCGGACAAAAAAATGGCGGCCAAAAGGCCGCCGCTAAGCTTGGACACAAAGAAGGAGAAAAGCTGCACATACCACGGCACCGCGCGGATGGGGGATCCGCTGGCACCCCCTGAGCTAATCAGGACGACGGCAGGTACAAGCTCATTGTATCGCCCTGCCGACAGCGCGCCAGTTCAGAAGTGTTTACAGATGTTGCAGCGCGTCACACTTCGTCACACGAATCGTGCCGCCCCTACCCAGCACCGGAAACGCGGCAAATGCCCCTCCCGACAATCCTTTGATTTTCATGTCATCAATGAATATCAATGGCATTTTTCCATATCGCGCCCGCACGCTACAAAGCGTTAACATTTCGCCCCTGCCCGCCAGCTTTCACCGATAGAGCCCACCGTCTCCACAAGAAAAACGGCCAACGGCGATCATCCAGGCACCGCTCGACGGAGCCGTCAGGCCGCGCACGCTGGACTACGATGTCGCCTGAGACGGCCCGAGCAACTGTTCGCCGGGCCGCGATTTCGACGGGCGACTACAGCCTGAAGAACGCCACCTCGCGGCGCAGGCCGGCGGCCAGCTCTTCGAGGTGACCGGCATGGCGGACCGCCTCGTCGACTGCATGGCTGCTCTCCTCGGCCATCTGCGCGATGGTCTCGATGCGGCTGGCCACCGCATTGCTGGCCTGCGACTGCTGCGTCAGCGCGGCGGAGATATCGGTGACCAGATTCACCACGCGGCGGCTGCTCTGATTGATGTCGTCCATCACCGTGCCGGCCTGGCCGGAGCGCTCGACCCCGCTGCCGACCCGCTCGACGCTCAGTTGCAGCTGCTCGGAGACCACGCTGCTGCGCTGCTGGATCTGCCCGATCATGCCGGCGATCTCCTGGGTGGAATTGCCGGTGCGTTCGGCCAACTTGCGCACCTCGTCGGCCACCACCGCGAAGCCACGTCCCGAGTCGCCGGCGCGGGCCGCCTCGATCGACGCATTCAGCGCCAGCAAATTGGTCTGGTCGGAAATATCGCGGATCACCTCGACCACGCTGGAGATCTGCTGGGCACTGGTTTCGAGGCTGCGCATCTCGGTGTTGACCGACTGCACCACCTCCTCGACGCCACGAATGTCGTCGACGGTGCTGTGGATCACTCGATAGCCGTGCTCGGTGCTGTCGCCGCTCTGGCGGGCCAGCGCGTGCGCCTCGCTGGCACTGTCCGACACATGCCGGATGCTGACGGTCAGCTGCTCGACCGCCGCGGCGATCGCCGACGCGGCCTGGCTCTGCTCGCGCACCCCCTCGGAGATCTGCCCCGACTGCTCGACGATGGCGTGCGACAGCGTATCAACTTGGTCGGCATTGTTCTGAATCGACGCGATGATGCCGGCCAGGCGTTGCTGCATTGCCGCCAGCGCACCGAGCAAGCTGGCGATCTCGTCACGACCGGCCACTGCCACCGGCTGCGTCAGGTCGCCGGCGGCCATCCGGTCGGTTGCCTGCACCGCCAGCGCCAAGCGGCGCACGGTGCTGCGGGCGATGCCGACCGACACCGCTACGCCGAGCAGCGTCGCCAATACCGCCGCCACGATCAGGCCGAGCTTGGTGCGCTCGCGCAACTCCAGATTGACCGCCTTGAAGCCCAGGTTGCGTTCGCGCGCCTTCTTCGCGCTGTCGTTGAACAGCTCGACGATCGGCCGGATATGACTGCTTGCCTCCCTCTCCAGCGCCCAGCGACTGAATGCCTCGAGCGTCAGCTTGCCTGCGGCGACTTCTTCGCGACGCTGCAGAAAGGGTTCGGCGTAGTCGTGCCGCCAAGCGGTGATCATCCCAACGGCCCGTTCGAGCTCTGCGGCGATTTCCGGTGTCGGCGCCGACTCCTTGCGCGCCAGGGCGAGGTCTTCCGCCAGCGACAGGCGGGACTCGTTGTAAAGCGCCAGCGAATCGGCGCTACCGGAAAACCCGTACTTCCACAGGCCCGCGCCCTCTTCAGCGAAACTGCCTTCCAGCGCCTCCAGCGCCGCCATCTGGCGCAGGCTTTGCGCACGCGCCTCGGTGGAATGGTCCAGCGCATCCAAGTTGCTGGCGATGAAACCGGCCAGCAGGATCAGCAGCAGGTTGAGCAGGCCGAAGCCCAAATAGAGTTTGCGGGAGATAGTGAGATTGCCAAGCATGGTAGCTCCTGAACGGATCTGACTCGCCGCGAACGGCATCGCGCGTGTTCAGGCCACCGAGTGATGTACTGCCCGAAGCGAGGCTTCGGCTTCGGCTTCGGCCAACCTGCCGCGCCCTTGTTGTTGCACCCTCTGTCCCGCCCGGTCGAAGCGGCTACTCCGCGGTCGGTGACAGTACTGTATAGCCCATTTGCATGAAAATATTGCGACGCATCAAATAGACGTCATTGCCGTTTTTTATGAGCAGCTGATAAGAAAGTGCTGAAACGAGCACGGGCGCCAAAAGGGCGCCCGTTAAGGGGGATGAAAACCAACCGAGGCACTAGGTTCTGTTGAAGTTTTGCCGTAGCCAGATGAACACCGCGCCGAAGCTCACCATGCTCATGAAGTTACGGGCGGTTTTCTCGAACCGGGACGCCAGTCGCCGGTAGTGCTTGAGCTTGCCGAAGAAGCACCCAATCAAGTGCCGCTCCTTGTACAGATGCCAGTCGCAGGGGCGCTGGATGGTTCGATTCTTCCGCGGCAGGATCACCGCGCTCATGCCGCGTTGCTGCCGATAGACCAGCAGGGCGTCCGCGTCATACCCCTTGTCGGCGAGCGACAATGCTGCTTCAACCCCGCTCAGCAGCGACTGCGCCTGGGTGAGGTCCGCTTGCTCCCCGCCGGTCAGGATGAGTTTCAACGCTTGGCCCAAGGCATCCGTCATGGGTGTGGCTCTTGCAACCGATACGCAAGGACTACCGCATGCGATTGCATGCCACCACGGCAGAGGTGACCGATCGCAAGGGCGCATTGCTGGCACTGGGGCGTTGTGCGACAAGCCTGCGGGGTGTGAAGTGCCTACTGGCGGATGGCGGCTATGTCGGGGGCAGCCACCACTGCGCTGCTCGCCTACCCCTGGCCGAGCGCTGGAAAACACCATCCAGTACACGCTGCGGGTCTCGGGTGACGGGCCGACCCGCCCGGAGCACCTGCGCCTCAACGGCACCGCCCTGCAGGTGGCTCACCGGGCGGACAGCGATCCACTGATGGTGATCGGCAGCCAGCTCGATCGCCTGTTCACCTCGCCCGGCGAGCCGCTATTCGATGCGCTGAAGCAACTCATTGTCGGGCAGGCTTACCGACACAGCGCCTACAACCAAGTACGCGCTGCGGAACTGCTGGGGGTGACCCGCAATGTGCTGCGTACGCTGCTGAAACGGCATGGCCCTTTGGGCGAGCGCTAGCCACGGGAGCATGTGCCCGCGGGAAGCTGGCTCGTTGGTAAGCGGCCGGTTGCACCGCTAGAGTCAAGCTGGCAGTAGTGCGGCGGCAAGCGCAGGACTTGCCCTTGCCGCCTGTCTTGCCATTCGTTCCACAGGCGAGAAAGCCCATTTTCGCCTACATCGTCGCATCGGTTCCCGTACGCGACTCATCCGCAGCTCGACCCCCCACCTGACTCCGGTCGAGTCCTGCCGGGCTCGGGTACGCCTTCACGTATCCCTGGTTCAGCCCGGCCCCCAGTTCCCGGCTTTTTCGCGACCGCTTCCGAAATCCTGACCCTCTTCATTTAATACCAATACTTCATTAAATAAGCGCTGCATATTACTTTTAGTTTCATTGAGGTTCGCTTTATGATCTGGTCATCACGTCGGTTGACCGCTCGGGCGGGCGCGAGCGCCGGCATTTCCATCGATCCATCAGGGGGCACCCAAGCAATGAACAACAAACTGTCGTCTTCTTCCATCCGCTTTCACCGCCTTGCCACGTCGGCCATCCTGCTGTCGCTGGCCTTGGCCGGCCAAGCGTCGTTCGCGGCATCCGCCTCGACACAACAGGCGCTGGAATACCAGCAGTACCTGAAAGACAACTACGACGTGGCGCTCACCCCCGACCCCACCAACGGCGAATACCTGAAAACACTGGGGCGCGTGCTGAAGCTCGCACCGGCCGAACAGACCCTGCTCGGCAGCGACCAGCTCAAGCCCAACCAGCCGCTGACCGAACTGAACGCTACGCTGATCGCGGTGAAAGCCGCAGGCCTGAAGGAGCTGGCTTACACCTATCCGGACGCCAAGGTGAAGCGTGCGCTGAAAAAGCTGGGCATCACCGACACCGGGGCCGTGGGCCTCGACGCCAAAGGCGCGCAGGAACTCGCGGCCGCCGTCGACACCGGCCTGATTCCGGCCGAATCGGCCGACAGCTTCAAGCCTGCCGGCACCGCCAAATGGGACTTCGAATACCAGCTGCTCGGCAAGGTGCTGGCCGCCAACGGCCTGTACAAGCACTACCTCGGCAACACCCGCGACGACGACATCCTGAGCAAGGTCAGCCAAGCCTGGCAGACCCACTGGCAGACCCAGGGCGTGATCCCGGCACCGGAACTGCGCGCGGTCTTCGACGAGGCGCTCAAGCAGAACCTGGTAACCGGCTACAACCTGAAGGACAAGCGCTACACCGCCCAATTCGACCGCAACCTGTCGCTGACCTACGGCCATTCCGACATTCGCCATGCGCGGCAACTAATCGGTCTGCTGCGCTCGGAAGGCATCGCTGCCAAGGTGCAGCTGGAGCCCAAGACCTCCGCCTTCATCTACTTGAAGGAATGGGGGGAGCCGAAAACCAGCGACGACTACCAGGTAGTGCAGATCCCCAACGGCAACTTCATCGCCTACGCCAAGGAATACGATCTGGCATTCGAGTTCGACAACACCGCGGACAAGGACCGTTTCCAGAAGATCGTGTTCAGCTACGCCAAGAAGAACACCGACAACCAGCCCGGTCTGCTGTACGACTCGTGGTGGCAGCCGCTGTACTACTCGCTGACCGCAATCAGCGACTACAAGCTGATCGCCGACCACAAGATCGACCAGGGCAACTACTACGCCCAGTCGTTCTCGCTGGCGGACAAGTCCGCGTCGGTAGCGGCCGGGCTGAAGAAGCTCAAGCCCGGCGTAGCGGTGGACTCTTACACCGTCTGGGTGGATGAGCCGTTCTTCAATTACCTGAACGGCGGCTCCAAGTAAGCCTTTCCTGCGCCCCGCAGCGTGTTGGCGCCGCGGGGCGCCACTGCTTATCCCATGTCCGACTACCGCTCCACCAGCCAGCCAGTTTCGACGGTGGCCACCCTGATGGCCATGACCGAAGATGCCGGGTTGCTGATCCAGGTACTCGCCTTCCGGCAGCGGCCTGATGATTCCGCCCCGCTGCCGTTGCCGGCCTTCGCCACCCTGGCCCGTGCACCGGAACTGATTGAGCGCGACTACCCGATGCTTGAACGCAACGAAGCCATCGCCAAGGACATCGACGCCGCCGCTATCGCTTGGGTAACCGGCTTACATGGCGAACCTCTGCTCGCGCTGAAGTCGACCGGCAAGCTGCTCGGCATGTCTGCGCATCGGAAACGCAGCGCCTGTAAAACTTTGGCCTCACCGTTGACAGCCTGAGCTGCAAACTTGCAGACGCACTGCGCTTCCTCGACGGCAAATCCCTGAAAGACCTGAACCCATGAACGTGAACGGCCAAGCCTACCGCACCATCTGGCGCGACGGCGCCACGCTGTCGGTGATCGACCAGACGCGCCTGCCCCACCAGTTCGACACCGTCGCGCTGCATACGCTGGAAGACGTCGCCGACGCCATCCGCCGCATGGTGGTACGCGGCGCACCGCTCATTGGCGTGACCGCCGCCTACGGCTTGGCATTGGCTCTGCGTAAGGACCCGAGTGACCGCGGCCTGCAATTCGCCACCTCCACCCTGATCGCCACCCGCCCCACCGCCATCAACCTGCGCTGGGCGCTGGAACAGGTAATCGACGAAGTCGCTGGCCTCGACCCGGAACAACGCGCCACCGCCGCGCTCGCCAAGGCGGATCAGCTCGCCGACCAGGATGCGGCGACCAATGCCGCCATCGGCCGGCACGGCGCCGACATGCTGCGCACGCAGTGGCAAGCCCTCGGCCGGCCGCCGCGCCTGAATGTGCTGACCCACTGCAACGCCGGCTGGCTGGGCTGCGTAGACTGGGGCACCGCCTTGGCCGCCCTCTACCAGGCGCACAACCAGGGCATACCGCTGCATGTCTGGGTGGACGAAACCCGCCCGCGCAACCAGGGCAGCCTGACCCTGTGGGAACTATCACGGCACGGCATCCCCGCCACCCTGATCACCGACAACGCCGGCGGCCACCTGATGCGTGCCGGCCAGGTCGACGCCTGCATTGTTGGCGCAGACCGGGTGACCGCCCGTGGTGACGTGTGCAACAAGATCGGCACCTACCTAAAAGCACTCGCCGCCTTCGACAACGGCCTGCCCTTCTATGTGGCGCTGCCGGTCAGCACCATCGACTGGCAGATCGAAGACGGCCAGGCCGCCATTGAAGTCGAAGACCGCGGCAGTGAGGAAGTCACTCATATCTGGGGCCGCAATGACGCAGGTGCGTTGACCCGTGTGCAACTGGCGCCGGTCGGCACCCAGGCGGTAAATCCGGCTTTTGACGTAACCCCGGCACGGTTGGTCACGGCGTTGATCACAGAACACGGCGTGGTGGAAGCGAACAAGGCGGGGGTGGCGTCGTTGCGGCCGAAAGTGGAGGTGGTCAAACGGGTCTTGTAGATCAGGCTGAGCTTGGGAGTGATCCCCGGATACCAACGTAGCGCCTAAGCCGCCTTACCCTCCTGCTCGAAGCAAGCTGCATACTGCTGCGCTGGGGTTCGGCAGCCAAGGGAGGAGTGGCGGCGTTTTCGTTTGTAAAACACCTCAATGTATTCTAAAGAGGTCTTGCCTGGCCTCCGCCCGAGTCGCGTAGTTTTCATGGAAGACGCTCTCATTCTTCAAACTGTTGAAGAAGCTCTCCATCGGTGCATTGACGCTCCTATGCCAAGCATGGCTCGTCGCCTCGGTCAAATCTGCCAATATCAGTGGGTATAGTTCTCTGACTAGGTAGCGTTTCAGGCAACGATGGATCTCCTTACCTGACAGGCCTTCTTGGGTGCGACGATCAACGTAGGCACGCGTTCGGGGATCACTTCTCATGCGTACCATGGCAATAGTCCACAACACATTGTTTGCCGCACGATCTCCACCCCTGTTCAGGCGATGTCGTGTCGTTTTGCCGGATGAGGCCGGCAAGGGACTAACGCCGCACAGGGCCGCCAGCGCAGCCTCACTCCTCAGTCGTTCCGGGTTATCGCCTGCGACGGCAACCAATGCCGCAGCCGTCTGTGGACCAACCCCGAATCTTGCTCTGAGACGTTTGGCGTACTTAGCCGTCAGTTGCTCCAGCATGACATCGAGCCTTCTCAGCGCTTCGTCCAACATCAGCCAGCGCTTGGCCAGTAGGCGCAGTGTCGCCGTCAATGTTTGCAGCAGGGGCGTGGCACCCAATGAACGCAGGCGGGCGCATCCCTCTACGCATTCTGCCGGCTTGCCCTTTCCAGAGCCGCTCGCGGATGTCCTGCGGTACGCTCACGAGCAACACCCGCAGCTGATTGATGGCCTGCGCCTTGGCCGCTGAGCGTCGGGCGACCGAGATGACCCGCATAGCTTCAGCTTCAGCGGCACCGCACTGGACCTTGGGAATAGCCGTTGCCGTTCCAGCCAGCACTGCACGTGCCGCATTCTCGGCGTCGGTTGGATCGGACTTATCTTGCCGCCGGCGTCGAGCCCGGTCCGGGCGGTTCACCTCCCATACCTCAATGCCGTGTTCGCGCAGGACACGTGCCAACCCAGCACCATAGGTCCCAGTTCCTTCGACGCCGGCATAGCGCACTGGACCGAGCGAACCGGCCCACGCCAACAATTTCAGGTATCCCGCTTCATTCGTTGCCACCGACAGCGTTCTGAGCAGCTTGCCCGTTGCGCTGATGACTGCGCCAACATGGACATCGAGATGCGTATCGACGCCAAGAATCACTCCGCCATGACTGATCAATTGCTTGTCCATCCATCGCTCCTGGGCTGAAGGCGTATCGCCAAACCCAATCGCAGGACAGGACACTCACGGTGCAGCACAAAGCTCCTATCAGGTCACAGACGCTGGGCCCGGCCATACTCGGGGAATGCCGGAGTCCGATCGACAGGTCAATGCCAAGGTAACGTGGCCAATCCCAGCACGAGTCAGATCGGTCCGGCATTCAGAGGTAATTTTGAACTGAGTATCCCAGCAGTTTCCTGCACGGGAATGGCTCGGCAGAATGCCGTGCCGTTTGAGCAGAGCCTGATAGTCGTACGCGCAATACTTACTACCCCGATCGGGGTGCAGCAGTACTTCCCCTTGCGGCTGACGTCGAGCTACGGCCATCGTCAAGGCGGCATGGACCAGCTCTTGCTGCATACAGTGATGCATCGCCCAGCCCACAATGGCGCGCGTATACAAATCCATCACCACCGCCAGGTACAGCCAACCTTCACGGGTCGGAAGGTAGGTGATGTCCGTCGTCCAGACTTGATCCGGCGCGACAGTGTGGAATTGTCGATTTAATTGATTGGAGGCCACGGGCAGCGCATGCTTGCTGTCGGTAGTGACCTTGTAGCGTCGCTTGTACCGGGCACGCATGCCGTGCCGCTGCATTAGGCGCCAAATCCATGCCTTGCTCACTGGGAGCCCACGAAGCTTGAGCTCTTGGTAAATCCTGGGCGAGCCAATGGCACAAGGATTGCAGGGGATAGTGAGCGCGCATTCCATCGAGCCAGGTGTACTTCACGGCGACTTCTTGGCGAAGTACGCCGTGGCTTTTTCCAGGATTTCGAGCTCCATCTTGATGGCGGACATTCTCGGCCCGCAGTCAGGAGAGTTCCATCTGCTCCGGCGTGACCGGTTTACCAGAGCCAGCGGCCAGCTTGCCGGCCTTGTGTGCTTTGCGCCAGTTGCTGAACGTTTGTTCGGAGATGCCCAGGTCACGAGCGACCTGGGCTGGAGACTAACCCTCGGCCTCGATCTGCCGGATGGCTTCTTACTTGAATTCTGGGGTGTAGCTTTGTCGTGGAATCTTGTACATCGGAACCTCTGCATGTCAGGTTATCTGACTACGCTTGGTATTCGAAATCCACGCCCAAGCTCAGCACCAGCCTACACACCGCCTCCTGCGGCGCAGGACGGGAAGCGCTACTCAACCCCCTTTGCAAGCACCGAGCTACGCAACTCAAGCGGGAGAAAAGGTAGACCGTGTTTGAGCGCCCCTGCATGTAAAACAACCCGCGCGACGAAGCGCTTCACACCAAATCCGGAGGATTGCTTCGCGAATGCACTGCTCCTTTAGAGCAGCAACTCCGCAAAGCTGCGCACGGCCCTATCCTCCTGCCCGGCCAAGGACTCTCCTCGTTCGACCCGCACAGCATGCCACCCAGCCTGGCGCGCCGCCGCCACCTCCCCCGGATTATCGGACAGGAACAACAACTGCCCCGGCAACAGCTCCAGCCGCACGGCGATCGCGTGATAGGAGGAAGACTCCAGCTTGCCACCGATGGTGGTGTCGAAATACCCCTCGAACACTGTCGTCAGGTCCCCGTCCGTGCTGTACCGGAATAGCAGCTGCTGCGCCGCAATCGAACCGGATGAATACACGTAAAGCTGCAAGCCGCGCTTGCGCCAGCGACGCAATGCCGGCGAGACATCGTCGTAGACCGGGGCCCGCAGGCTGCCGTCGAGGTAACCGGCCTCCCAAATCAGGCCTTGCAGTGCCTTCAGTGGGGTAAGCTTGCGGTCTTCGTCCAGCCATTGCTGCAGCAGCGAGATCGCTCCACTGACCCCGAGTGGTCGGCCGGCAATAGCCTCGGTTTCGGCCAAGGCGGCCAGCACCACCGGATCGGTGGCCTGCACATCGATGAAGGCCGCCAACCGTGCCCGGGCATACGGAAACAGCACGTCGCGAACAAAGGCGATATCGGTGGTGGTGCCTTCGATATCGGTGATCACGGCCCGCAGGTTATCGCGAATGCTCCGGTCCAGCACCGGTGTTTCAGGCTGCGACATGCTGTTCCCCGTAGCGTGGGAAGTCCCGGGCGATCGGTTCACCGGTGAAATGGCCAACCCAGCCTGCCGGATCGATGAACACCCGGATCGCGGTAAACAGAGGATGCGGCCCCATGTCGAACCAGTGGCGCGTATTGGCCGGCACCTTCAGCAGGTCGCCGCGTTCGCAGATCACCTGATGGACCTGCGTGCCAATGTGCAGATAGAACGCACCGCTACCCTCCACGAAGAAGCGGACCTCATCCTCGCTATGAGTGTGCTCATCAAGGAACTTCTGTCGCAGCACTTCGCGGTCCGGATGATCCGGACGCAGCCGCACCACGTCGGTAGTGGTGTAACCGCCCTGGGCCTTCAAGCGCGCCAGGTCGATGGCGTAGGCCGCGAGGATGTCCTCCTGCCCTGCATCCGGCGCGAGTGGCACATTGGCTTGCCAACGCTCGAAGCCGACGCCGATCTCGGCAAGGCGCTGTGCGATCAGCACGCCGTCGTCAGTCTGGTCTATGGGTAGTTGCGGCGTATCGTCGCGATAGCGAATCAGGGTGCTCATGGTGAGTCTCATCCATGGGAAAGGTCCGCCGTCAGGCGGTCGAATTGCCACTGCTGTTGCAGCAGCACGTCAAAGGCTTCGAGATGTCGCCGAGCCTCGTCGGTATCCCGGCCCCAGACATACAGGCCATGCCCGGCAAGCAGATAGCCCGGAGCAACGCGGATCGGCAAGACGTCGCGCAAGGCGGACTCCACCTCGTCGGCTAGCGTCACCGTGTCCTGCTGGTTGTTGAACACAGGAACCAGCAAGGTCGTCTCGTGAGTGGTGATACCGGCGAATGCCTTTTGCAGCTCCCAGCCATGCAGCAGCAACTTGCCTCGAGATGCGTAAGCACGGGAAATCACCGCGCTGCCGGGGGCATGGACATGCAGGATGGCGCCGATGGTCGGATCCGCCCGGTAGCGGGCCTGATGCAGCGGAGCCTCCGCCGACAGGCCTGGCGGCAACGGCTCGGCGAGCGACACCAGCGCCACGTCGTCCACGGTGAGGCTGCCCTTGTCGCGGCCGGATCGAGTAATGGCCATCTGTCCGCCGACCCGTACCGAGAAGTTGCCGGAGGTAGCCGGTACCCAGCCTCGTTCAGCCGCCAGTCGTCCTGCCTCGATCACTTGTTGCACCGCCTGCGCCGGGGTCAATCTTTGCCCTGCTTCGTTTCGGGTATCACTCATGCCGCCACCCGATCCTGGGTCAGCGCACGGGCCGCAGCAATCACACCATCAATGTCGGCAAACTGCCCCGGTTCCACCAGCAGCCGTCGTGCCAGCGCCAGTGCTTGTCGTTCCAGCCCAGCGCGCAAATCTGCATCGGCGATGGATTCAAACTCCAGATTGTGCGCAAAACCGAGCACCCGACGGATGATCTCGATGCCGGCAAAACCCAGCGTGTCGGCGAACAGACTGGCGATCACCTGCTGACACTCCAAAGCCAATGCAGTCTGCCCGGCGGGGTCCTGGAACAGTGCAGCCGGGTAGGCATCGCCGCCGGTTTGTGCCTGCCAGAGTTGGTCGTAACGCTGGGCAAAGTGCTGCCAGAACACGGCAACCTGCGACAGCAGCCACTCGCCGTAGGCGGCCTGCTCGTCTTCCGAACGCACGTACCCTGCTTGCGAGAAATAGGCGGTCAACAGGTTGGCCACGAAGGCGCCCAGGTCGAAACCGACCGGCCCGTACAGCGCGAACTCGGGGTCGATCACGCGGGTGTCTACATCGCTCACCATCACCGAGCCGGTATGAAGGTCGCCATGCAGCAGCGCCTCGCGGCGGGTCAGGAAGGCATGGCCCAAGCGCGCAGCCGCCAGCTTCAGCCGGCTGTCCTGCCGAAACTCCGCGACCAGGTCGTCAAGTTGCGGTGAAGTCCAGCTATTGCGCGGATGGTCATGGTAGGGATCGGCGAACACCAGTTCGGCCGTCACCCGGGTCAGCGCATGGTTCCGCGAGAACACCGCGGCGCGGTTGAACACCGTCTCGAAAGACTCGGCCAACACCGAAGTCTGCACCGCCGTGCGGGCGACGTATTCCGCCACCGCCAGCGCGGCATCAGGATAGCGTACGCCGTCGATCAGCCCCCTCCGCAGGATGCGGTGTGGCGCCAGCAGCTCTACCACGATAGCGAATTTCGCAGCGTCGTAGTGAATCAGCTCGGGAGCGAGGCCGGTGACGTGCCGGCCGGTCTCCGCCAGGTGCCGGTACTCGAAAAAGGCCCGTTCCAGCGGCATCGGCCAACTTTCGCCGACCACCCGCACATAGGGCAGCGACTGCTTCACGCACAAGCCGCCTGTCGGCCCACGTACCAGGAAAACCAGGTTGAGGTTACCGTCACCCACCTCCTCTACCTGCCAGTCGGCCGGCTTGCCGCCCAGACGGGCGGCAAGATCGGGCAGGCTCGCCAGCCAGGTGATAAGACGGTCGCTATTCAGTATCTGGTAGCCATCGGGAGTCGGAACTGCCATACCAATGCCTCCTGTTACTGAACCTGCGGAATCCACGACGCACGCGCCACGTCGCTCGTGCCGAAGGCCGGCAGCTTGGCGGACAGCTCCTCCATCGTCTTGATGTTGTAGCGGTTCAAGTCGGCACGGGTGATCAGTGTCGGCTTCACCACGATGTTGTGGCCCGGATCCTTGCCGGCGATATAGAGCGCCAGCGCCCGCACCGACACCGCGCCGACCACCGCCGGGTTGGTAGCGGCGGTCGCTACCCACGGGCTGTTCGGTTCGCGGATTTCGGCGATGTCGGCAGTAGAGATGTCGGCACTGTAGATTTTCAGCTTCTTGGCGACGCCCAGTTCGTTGGCTGCGAGCTTGGTGCCGCGGGCGAACTCGTCATACGGTGCGAACACCACGCTGATGTCCGGATTGGCCCGTAGTGCCGCGTTGGCCTGCGCGGCCACCGAGGTGGCGATAGGATTGTCCAGCGTGCCCCAGCGCGCCTTTTCGACGATCTGCGGGTTGGTCTGCTTCACGCCTTTCCACACTGCGTCACGGCGGTCCAGCGGCGCAAAGCCTGGTACGTACACGTAGCCGGCCTTGAAGGCCTTGCCGTTGTCCTTGATAGCCTGCTTCAACACCGCCTCGGCCAGGTCCTTATCGCTCTGTTCGATCTGCGGAACCTTCGGGTTGCCCAGGTTCACGTCGAACGCGACGACCTTGATGCCAGCGTTGACCGCCTTGCGTACCACGTCCTTCAGGGATTCCGGCAGACCGTGGCTGACAATGATGCCCTTCACGCCCAGGTTGATCGCCTGTTCGATCTGCTCGCGTTGCTGTGCCGCATCCTGCTTGCCGGGGAACACCCGCAGGTCGATACCCAGCGCCTTGGCCTGGCGCCGTGCTCCGCCCTCGTAGGCCTGGAAGAAATCGCCGGCGGACAGGTAACCGACCAGGGCAACCTTCACCCCTCCCTTGTCGAACGGCGCTGGCGCGCCCTTCAGGCCGGCAGCCAACGCACTATCCGCCACACCGGCAGCCAGCGCGAGCCCCAGGCTGATCCGGGACAAGGTGAAAATGGAAGAACGGATGGACATGTGAGATTCCTTGCTCAGATATGTTGTTGATTTTTATTTGCAGAAATGGATCAGGAACGTCGGCCGCGTGACAGCCCGTAGGTCAGCCCCAGCGCCGCCACCAGTACTGCGCCCTTGACCAAGTCCTGGGTATAGAAAGGGATGTTCAGCATGGTGAGACCGTTGAGCAGCACGCCCACGAACACCGCGCCCACCACCGTGCCGAGGATGTTGGGCCGGCGCGCTTCCAGCACCGCGAAGCCGATCAACGCAGCCGCCACACTGTTGAGCAGCAGCCCGCTGCCGCCGGACACATCTCCCCGGCCGACGCGCGCCGCGATGATTACGCCGCCCAGCGCCGCCAGCAGCCCGGACACGATGTAGGCGATGAAGCGGTAACGCACTGTCGGGGCGCCGGCCAGCCGCGCCGCCAGTTCATTGCCACCGGTCGCGTATAGCACCCGGCCCCAGCGAGTGCGCTCCGTGATCAGCCAAGCCAGCAATGCCAACGCCGCCACGATCACCACCGGCAGTGGCACCCCGAACAGGTCTGCCCGGCCGATGGCCAGGAAAGCCTCGTCGAAGCTGCCATTGGCCACCGAGCCATCCGGTAGCGTCAGTCCCGGCACGATGGAGCGACCGGCACTAGGTATCAGTTGCAGCCCGCCCAGCAGGAACATGGTGCCCAGCGTGGCCAGCATGTCCGGAATGCGGAGCCGGAACACCAGCACGCCGTTCCACAGCCCGACCAGCGCGCCTGCCGCCAGCGACAGCAGTACGCTGGGCAGTGCGCCCAGGCCCAGTACCACCATCGCGTAGCTGCTGGTCATCAGCGACAACGCTGCCACGGCGCCGATCGACAGATCGAAACCGCCGCCGATCAGCGCCACTGTCACTGCCAGACCCAGCAGCGCGTCCACGGAAGTCGATTGCAGGATGCTCAGCAGATTACTGGCCTGCAGGAACGCCGGTTCAGCGTGGCCGAAGAACGCCAGCAGCACTGCCAGCAGAATGAACAGCGCATAGCGGCGCAGCAGCCCAACGGCCGACCGCCAGCGAGGCAGGTGCTGAGTTTGTGATGGATTCTGGGTGAGAGTGCTCATGCGGCGGCCTCGGTAGTTTCAAGTGCTTGCAGGGTAGCCAGCACCGCCGCGCCGCCCTGATGGTTATCGACTTCGATCAGGCTGTGCTGGTGCATTACGAAGATACGGTCGGCAACTTCCAGCGCTTCTTCCACGTCGCTGGTCGCGATCAGCGTGGCGGCATCCTGGCGGTCGCGAATGGCATCGATCAGGTCATGGCGGGCGCCGACATCGACGCCCTGGAACGGCTCGTCGAGCAGCAGCAATCGATATGGCTGGCTCTGCCAGCGCGCCAGCACCACCTTCTGCTGATTGCCGCCGGACAGCAGATCCGGCGTATCGTCCGGCCCCTGGGTACGGATACCCAGCCGGCCGATTGCGGTGGCCGCGATGCGGTCAGTGTGCGCCGGCCTCAGCCAGCCGTGCGGAAACAGCCGTCCCAGATGTGGGAAGGAGATCAGGTCGCCGATGCACGCGCCCAATGTCTCCACCGGCAGGAAGCTGCTGCGCCAGCGGTCCTCACCAGCCAGAAACACCCCTCGCGCGATCGAGTCGGCGGGCGAACGTGGCCGCCAGGCCTGGCCGTCGAGCTGCGCAGTACCGCTGCGCCAAGTCTGCTCGCCGAACAGCGTCTGCAGCAGACGGCTCTTACCCGCCCCCAGGTTGCCGGTGATAGCCACGACCTCGCCCGGGTGCAAGGACAGCGAGATCGGCCGCGCACCGGGCCGCAGCACCAGGTCCTGTACCGCCAGCACCGGTTGCGCGGTGCGGATCGTTTCCCTGCGCACCGGCAGCGACGGTTCATGCCCGATCATTGCCTGCACCGCCGCCGACAGGTCGAGCGGCGCGGCAAACTCGCCCGCCACCCGTCCGTTGCGCAGCACCACCGCGCGGTCCGCGATACGGCGCAGGTCGCCCAGCCGGTGCGAGATGTACAGCACCGCCACGCCACGCGCCTTCAGTTGATCGATCACTTCGAACAGCCGTGTCGCTTCCCGGCTGGACAGACTGGCCGTGGGTTCGTCCAGGATCACCACCCGAGCGGCTTCTGACAGCGCTCGTGCCAGTGCCACCAGTTGGCGCTGCGCTGGCGTCAAGTCGTCAAACGGGGCATCGAGCGGCAAATTCAAGCCGATGTAGGCCGCCACTTCGGCCGCCTCACGCAACAACCGACCGCGTCTTAGCAGCACCGGCAGATGACCGTTACACAGCCGGCCCAGCAGCAGGTTCTCGGCCACTGTCAGCGCAGGCACGCCCAGCTGCTCGGTGGCCTGATGCACGCTGACGATCCCGGCGGCCAGCGCCTCACGCGGGCTGCGCGGCGCGAATGGCAGCCCACCCAGCAACAGTTCGCCCGAGCCGGCGGTCTGCACGCCGGCCAGAATTTTCACCAGCGTCGATTTGCCGGCACCGTTCGCCCCCATCAGGGCCACCGCCTCGCCAGGACGGACCGTCAGGCTGACCTGGTCCAGCGCCTGGGTGGCGCCAAAACGCTTGCCGATATGCCGGACCTGGAGAACGGCATCACGCGCGGTGGCATCGGGTAACGGGGTCGGGGAAGACATCTGCGGCGCTCATTCATATGCAATAAGCAAATGTTAGCACCAGTCAATATATTCCTTTAAGCCATATATAACGATTTTTATATCGTAATTTGATCTATTAGGTTCTATTGAAGTTTTGCCGTAGCCAGATGAACACTGCGCCGAAGCTCACCATGCTCATGAAGTTACGGGCGGTTTTCTCGAACCGGGACGCCAGTCGCCGGTAGTGCTTGAGCTTGCCGAAGAAGCACCCAATCAAGTGCCGCTCCTTGTACAGATGCCAGTCGCAGGGGCGCTGGATGGTTCGATTCTTCCGCGGCAGGATCACCGCGCTCATGCCGCGTTGCTGCCGATAGACCAGCAGGGCGTCCGCGTCATACCCCTTGTCGGCGAGCGACATCGCTGCTTCAACCCCGCTCAGCAGCGGCTGCGCCTGGGTGAGGTCCGCTTGCTCCCCGCCGGTCAGGATGAGTTTCAACGGTTGGCCCAAGGCATCCGTCATGGGTGTGGCTCTTGCAATCGATACGCAAGGCCTACCGCATGCGATTGCAGCCACCACGGCAGAGGCGACCGATCGCAAGGGCGCATTGCTGGCACTGGGGCGTTGTGCGACAAGCCTGCGTGGTGTGTGGCGGCGATGTGGGGCAACCGTTTGCCCAGGGCATTAAAACCTTGTTGGCCGCCACAGTGCAGATTGCTAAACGCAGTGAACTACACACTTTCGCGGTCACGCCGCAGCGTTGGGTGGTGGAGCGCTCCTTCGCCTGACTGAAGAAATGCCGGCGGCTTTGGAAGAACTGCGAACGGAAACTCAATACCAGCTTGCAGTTCATCCCCTTGGCCTTCCTTGTCCTACTGCTCAAAAGATCGTGAACCGGTTCTTAGTGCGCCTGCTGCACAGGCATGGGTACGTACCCCCCTGCTATCGAGCAGCATATGCTGCAAATCGGCGCCATCGGCGACATGCGCCAGTAATCCCGGCCATACCTCGTGTCAGCTCCCGCTTGAACACGCTGTTTCACTGGCCCAGACGGCGTCGACAAACCGCCGGCAAGTCGGTATGTACCGCAGGGCGAGTCCGTAGATACGGGAAGATCGCTGCCCATTCCGAGTCACTCAGCCGTGTCCGCTCTATCGCTTCGTCCAAAAAGCGGCAGACTCTACCGGACGAGCAAAACGTCAACAGAACCTAACCGCCGCGCGGCGCCCCCTTGGGTACGAACGGCGGCAAGCGCCGAGCGATGACGAAGCTGATCAGCGTCACCAGCACACAGCCGATGAAAGCCTGGTGGATGCCGCTGACCAGGCCCTCGCGCGCCTGCTCGACCAGCGCGGCGGCGTCGAAGTGCAGTTGTTGGCCGAAGCGCGCCAGGCTGTCCAGGTCCTGCTGGCGCACCAGCAGCTGCGGGGTGGCGAACAGTCCGCGCACCGCGGCATTGTCGATATGGCTCGCGGCCAGCGCCGACTCCACTGTGCGCGCGTATTGCACGTTAACGATCAGGCCGGCGACACTGGCGCCGACCATGCTGCCCAGCGTGCGGGTAGTCTGGATCAGCGCCGAGGCGATACCGGTGTCGCGCTTCTCTACCGCCGCCTGGATCTGCAGCGTCAGATTGGGCAACTGAAAGCCCAGGCTCAGGCCGCACAGCCCGAACATCAGCGCCATCAGCGTGTGGCTGGTCTCGTGGCTCAGCGTCGCCAGCAAGGCTGCGCCGGCGCTCAGGCCGAGCAGCCCCCAGGAGATCAGTTTCTCCGGATGCGACAGCTTGGGCAGCAGCCGGCCGTTGATGATGCTGCCGACGGTGATGCTGACCAACAGCGGCGTCACCAACAGGCCGGCCTCCTTCGGCGACAGGTGGAAGCCGCCCTGCAGCAGCAGCGGCGCATAGAACACCAGCACAAACATCACCAGGCCGGTCAGCGCACCGAGCGCACACAACTGGCGCACCGTGGCATTGCCGAACAGGTGGGCCGGAATGATCGGCGCGGCCGAGCGCTGCTGGTGGCGGATGAACAGCCAGCCCAGGCCCAGCGACAGCGCCACCAGGCCCCAGAACAGCACGCTGGTGAAGCCGAGCTTCTCGCCCTGCTCGGTGGTCAGCAGCAGCGTTACCACCGCCACCGTCAGCAGCAGCGCTCCCAGCCAGTCGATGCGCTTGTCGCCCTGGTGATGCACCACGCGCGGTAGGTATTTCCAGACGATGGGGAAGGCCAACAGCCCGATCGGCAGGTTGACGTAGAACACGCTGCGCCAGCCCAGATGCTCGGTCAGCCAGCCGCCCAGCACCGGGCCCACCGTGGTGGCGATACCGAACGCCGCCGACAGCATCGCCTGCCAGCGCACCCGCTGCAGCGGATCGGGAAACAGGTCGCTGACCGCGGCGAACGCGGCGCCGGCCAGCATGCCGCCGCCCAGGCCTTGCAGCGCGCGCGCCAGCACCAGTTGCAGCATGCTCTGCGACATGCCGCACAGCGCCGAAGCGAGCGTGAACAGGATGATCGACACCAGCACGAAGGGCTTGCGCCCGTACAGATCGCCGAGCCGGCCGGCGATCGGGATAGTGACCGCATTGGTCATCAGGTAGGCCGAAGCCACCCAGGGATAGAGGGCGAAGCCCTGCAGTTCGGCGACCACGCGCGGTAGCGCGGTGCCGACCACGGTCTGGTCGAGCGCGATCAGCATCAGCACCAGGCAGATGCCAATCATCGCGGCGAGGGATTGATAACGGGTACGTGGCGTGGACATGGGTTGCCCCGAAAACGATGGGTGGGTGAATGACTTGTTAAGGGCGGGCGTCTCAGCGCTCGCCGGCGTCGACGAACAGCCCGTCGAGCACCTGCAGCGCCTGCATGACTTCCGGGCGGGCCTCGGCGGGCAGCCGCTGCAGCACCGAGCGGGCATGCTCGTCGAGCAGCGCTTCGATGCGCGCCGCCTCAGCGGCCCCGGCCTCGCTCAAGGTCAGCAGCACGCCGCGGCGGTCCTGCAGGCAGGGCGACTTCTCCACCAGGCCACGCTGCACCAGGCGGTCGACCGCACGGCTGATCCAGCTCTTTTCCAGCGCGCAGATCCGGCCGAGCTCGGCCTGCGATAGCGTGCCGCGCCGCCCCAGCCACACCAGCAGGCGGTCGCTGGTGCCAATCTGGGCCTGGTGCAGGCATTGGCGCTGCTCGTTGAAGAAGCCGAACATGGCTTTACGCAATAGCGCGATCTCGGCAGTGCTTGGCATGGCTGATAGTAAAGTGCGTTACAATCCAGTCATGCTAGGTCAAATGGTTGCGCCTAGCAACCAAATCGGTGGTGTCCCCCGCCCGCCGCCCCGTCGCTGTGGCAAAACCGGCACGCCAGCGTCGTCATGGAACGCTTCTCCAGCTTGACCAATTCACGCAGCTACGCAAAACGCCCAGCCGCTGCTTCGGCCTGCCGGCCAAGCAGGTGGTGGAACTGGGCGCGCGCAAGCTTGGCCGAACAGCACACAGCCGGGAGGCGGCTGCGCTCCCGGCTGTGGGTTTCCTGCCGTTCGGCCAAGCTTGGCCTGTGTCCCGGCTCAGAATTCGTACTTGCTCTCCAGCACCTCGACCGGCGCGCCGACCTCGAGGATGCCTTCGCTGCGCGCGACCAGATTGACACCGAAACAGATGCCTTCGGGCAGCTGGCGGGTACGGATCAGCGTTTTCATCGGCTCGCCGTCCGGGTCGCGCTCGCCGCGCTCCGGGTCGATGGTGGTCAGCACGCAGCGGGTGCACGGCTTGGCCACGTCGAACACGATGTCGCCGATCTTCAGCACCTGCCAGTCGTCCTCTTCCCACGGCAGCGCGCCTTCGATCACCAGGTTGGGGCGGAAGTGCCGCTCGGTCACCGGGCGCGGCAGCGTCTCGTTCAGCGCGTCTAGCGACGCGCGGTTGACCAGCAGATACGGGTAACCGTCGGCGAAGGACAGTGGCGCGGCGATAGTCTTCTGCGGACGGGTCGACTTCGCCCCCAGCCACAGCAGCCGGCACGGCTTGCCCAGCCAATCGGACAGGTAGGCGTCCACCGCCGGATCGCCGTGCAGCGCGGTGAAGCTATCGTTCCATACTGCAGTGGCCACCGGCTCGGTGTAGACCGGGGTCAACGCGGCGATCGGCGCGCGCTCCGGCGCCTGCAGCAGCAGTGCACCCGGCAGCGGCGTGACGCGCAAGGTCACCAGCTTGGCCTCGTCGCGCGCGGTGATGAACTGGCCATCCGGCAGCGTCAGCAGCCACTCGCGGTCGTGCAGCAGGCCCTGCAGGCTAGCGTAGGCGCGGCCGTAGGCGATGCCGCGGCCGGATTTGAGCGGATGCACGTAAAGCTGGGTCAACTGCATGCTTGTTCTCTCCCTCGTGAAGCCTGCGAGCCTACTCTGTTTGGATATCGTACTCAATCGGCCGCTTGCTCGATCGCGCGCTCGAGAAAGCGCCACAAGCGCTCGTCGTCGCTGTAGGCGACGTTGAAGCGCAGCCACGGCGAGGCGGCGCCCTTCGGGCGGAACAGCCGCCCCGGTGCGAGCAGGATGCCCTCGGCCTGCGCCGCTTCGGCCAAGGCCTGCGGATCGAGCTCGACCGGCGGACGGGCCAGCAGAAACAGCCCGCCGGGCGGTTGCGCGAACAGCGTCCAGCCCAGGCTCTGCAAGCGCCGCGCCACCCGTGCCTGTGCGCCGGCGAGGCGCTGGCGCAGCCGCTCGACCTGGCGGCGGTAACGGCCGTCCGACACCAGCGCCAAGGCGAGGCGCTCGTTCAATTCCGGCGTGGTCAGTCCGGACAGCATCTTGTAGCGCACCAGCCGCTCCACCGGCTCGGCCGGCGCGGCGATGAAACCGACGCGCAGCCCCGGCGACAGCGTCTTGGAGAAGCTGCCGATGTAGAACACCCGCGCCAGCCCGTCCAGCGCCGCCAGGGTCGGGGTACGCTCGGCGCACAGATCGCCCGACACATTGTCCTCGACGATCCAGAAGTCGTGCTGTTCGGCCAACTTCAGCACCCGGTGCGCCACCGGCAGGCTGTAGCTGGCACCACTGGGATTGTGCAGCCAGGGGTTGGTGAAATAGGCGCGCGGCCGGTGCACGGCCAGCAACGCCTCCAGCGCCGCCAGGTCCGGGCCGTGCGGCGTCCACGGCACGCCGACCAGCTTGAAGCCGCGGAAGGTCAGGCAGGAGATCAGATTGCAGTAGCCCGGGTCGTCGACCAGCAGGGTGTCGCCGGGCCGCGCCAGCGTGCAGGCGACCATGTCGAGCGCCTTGCTGGCGCCCTGGGTCAGCACCATCTGCTCGGGAACCGCCGGGATGCCGCGTTCGGCCAACTGGCGGGACAGTTCCACGCGCAGCGCGCCGTAGCCCTTAGGTTCGCCGTAGTGTTCGCCGATCAGCCCGCCGCGCGCCAGCGCGCGCAGCGCGCGCTGCTGGGCCTCGTCGTCGTACCAGCCGGCCGGCAGCCAGCCGCATCCGGCGCGCACGTCGAGCTGTCGCGACTCGTAGACGCTGCGCAACAGCCAGGTATCGTCGATCGGCAGATCGTCGAGCACCGCCGGGCGGGGAGGCGGTGCGACCTGGCGCACCTCGACGTAATAACCGGCGCCGCGCCGCGCCGACAGGTAACCGCGCGTGACCAGCCGGTCGTAGGCGTCGGCGACGGTGAACGGGCTCAGGCCCACGTCGGCGGCGGTGCGGCGGATCGACGGCACCCGGCTGCCCGGCGCGTAGCGGCCCTGCTCGATCGCGCCGATCAGGCGGCTCACCAGCCAGTTGACCCGGGTCTGCCCGGGCGCCAAGGTCACTTGCTTGTCGTTCATCGCTCTCTCCAGAACACCCTCACCAGAACACACGGGCCGGCGCCGCAGTGCCGGCGCGGCTATAACGACACACCGCCGCAGTGCGGCCCGGCGCGCTGTACTGGCCGAATCGCCAGTACAGAATGTCGGGATTTGCCGCCAACTGTACCTGGGATTGTACTGGTTTTCTGTCTAAATTCTTAAACAGAGCCGCCGCCACGACAGGCGGTCCACCCTGAGGAGAACACCCGATGAATCGCTCTGCCATGGACGCTTACTGGATGCCGTTCACCGCCAACCGTCACTTCAAGTCCGCGCCGCGGATGCTGGTGAAGGCGGACGGCATGTACTACACCGACGACGCCGGCCGCCAGATCCTCGACGGCTGCGCCGGCCTGTGGTGTGTCAACGCCGGCCACAACCGCAAGCCCATCGTCGAAGCGGTACAGCAGCAGGTCGCTACGCTCGATTACGCGCCGCCATTCCAGATGGGCCACCCCAAGGCATTCGAAGCCGCCGAGAAGCTGGCCGCGATGGCGCCGCAGGGGCTGGATCGGGTGTTCTTCGTCAACTCCGGCTCCGAGGCGGCCGACACCGCGCTGAAGATCGCCCAGGCCTACCACCGGGTGCGTGGCGACGCGGCCCGCGTCAAGCTGATCGGCCGCGAACGCGGCTACCACGGCGTCAACTACGGCGGCATCTCGGTCGGCGGCATGGCGGTCAACCGCAAACACTTCCCGGTGTCGCTGCCGGCAGTCGACCACCTGGGCCACACCCACGACCTGGCGCGCAACGCCTTCAGCCGCGGCGAACCGGAACACGGCGTGGAGCTGGCCGACGAGCTGGAACAGCGCATCGTCACCCTGCACGACCCGTCGACCATCGCAGCGGTGATCGTCGAGCCGATGGCCGGCTCCACCGGCGTGCTGATTCCGCCCAAGGGCTATCTGAAGCGGCTGCGCGAAATCTGCGACAAGTACGGCATCCTGCTGATCTTCGACGAGGTGATCACCGGCTTCGGCCGACTCGGCGCCGACTGGGCCGCCAACAAGTTCGACGTGCTGCCGGACATCCTCACCTGCGCCAAAGGCCTGACCAGCGGCGTGGTACCGATGGGCGCGGTGCTGTGCAAGCGCGAGATCCACGACGCCTTCATGGCGGCGGCGCCGGAGCGCGCGGTGGAATTCCCGCACGGCTACACCTACTCGGCCCACCCTCTGGCCTGCGCCGCAGCGATCGCCACCCTCGACCTCTATGAAGACGAGAAGCTGTTCCAGGCCGCCGCCGCCAAGTCGCCGCTGTTCGAAAACGCCGCCCATGCGCTGCGCGGTACCCGCTACGTCAAGGACATCCGCAACCTGGGCCTGGTCGCCGGCATCGAGCTGGAAAGCCGTCCGGGCGCCCCGGGGCAGCGCGCCTTCGACGTGTTCCTGAAATGCTGGGAAAAAGGCGCGCTGGTGCGCTTCACCGGTGACATCATCGCAGTATCGCCGCCGCTGATCATCAACGACGCCGAGATCCAGCAGCTTTTCGGCATCGTCAACGACGCGATCAACGCCACCGCCTGATCGACTGATATCAATCGCGCCGCGCCTTGGCGCGCGGCGCCCTCGCACCACGGACTTATCATGCAGACACTTCAGCATTTCATCGCCGGCCAATTGGTCGACGGCCAGAGCGGCCGCTTCGGCGACGTGTTCAACCCGGCCACCGGCGCGGTCGCGCGCCAGGTGCCACTCGCGTCCGCCGCCGAGGTCGATGCGGCGGTCGCCGCCGCCCGCGCCGCCTTCCCGGCCTGGGCCGCCACCACCCCGCTGCGCCGCGCCCGGGTGATGTTCAAGTTCAAGGAGCTGCTCGAACAGAACGCCCAGGCCTTGGCCGAACTGATCTCCAGCGAGCACGGCAAGGTGGTGTCCGACGCACATGGCGAGATCACCCGCGGCATGGAAGTGATCGAGTTCGCCTGCGGCATCCCGCAGCTGTTGAAGGGCGAGTTCTCCGAGCAGGTCGGCAGCGGCGTGGACAGCTATAGCCTGCGCCAGCCGCTCGGCGTGGTCGCCGGCATCACCCCGTTCAACTTCCCGGTGATGGTGCCGCTGTGGATGATTCCGGTCGCGCTCGCCACCGGCAACACCTTCATCCTCAAGCCGTCCGAACGCGATCCGTCGGCCGGGCTGTTCCTGGCCGATCTGCTGAAGCAGGCCGGCCTGCCGGACGGGGTGTTCAACGTGCTGCACGGCGACAAGGACGCGGTAAACGGCCTGTTGACCCACCCGGACGTCGCCGCGATCAGCTTCGTCGGCTCCACCCCGATCGCCAAACACATCTACGAGACTGGTGCGGCGCACGGCAAGCGTGTGCAGGCGCTGGGCGGCGCCAAGAACCACCTAGTGGTGGCACCGGATGCCGATCTCGACCAAGCGGTCGAAGCGCTGATGGGCGCCGCCTACGGCTCGGCCGGCGAACGCTGCATGGCGATCTCGGTGGCGGTGGCGGTCGGCGACGTGGCCGACGCGCTGGTCGCCAAGTTGGCCGAACGCGCCCGGGCGCTGAAGGTCGGCGCCGGCAACGACCCCGCCGCCGAAATGGGCCCGCTGGTCACCCGCCAGCATCTCGATAAAGTCTCGGGCTACGTCGACAGCGGCGTGCGCGAAGGCGCCAAGCTAGTATTGGACGGCCGCGGCCTGCAGGTGGCCGGCCATGAAGACGGCTTCTTCATCGGCCCCTGCCTGTTCGACCAAGTCGGCACCGACATGACCATCTATCAGGAAGAAATCTTCGGACCGGTACTGTCGGTGGTGCGCGTGCCGGACTTCGAGGCCGCGATCGAGCTGATCAACAAGCATCAATTCGCCAATGGCGTGAGCCTGTTCACCTCTTCCGGCCGCGCCGCGCGCGAATTCGTCAGCCGCATCCAGGTCGGCATGGTCGGCATCAACGTGCCGATCCCGGTGCCGATGGCGTTCCACAGCTTCGGCGGCTGGAAGGCCTCGCTGTTCGGCGACCATGCAATTCACGGCCCGGAAGGCGTGCGCTTCTACACCCGCCTGAAGACCGTCACCAGCCGCTGGCCGGAATCGCTGACCGCCGAGTTCGCGATGCCGACGATGAAGTAAGAACCTGTCCACGATCTCGCGAACGAAGGGTCAGACAAGGCGGAATGACGCGAAAAAACGGAATGGACATGGAGTCCATGAGTATTTTGAGTGGCATTTCAACGCAGGATCACCCGAGAGCAGCAGATCGTGAACAGGTTCTAAGCAGCTCCTCTCGATCCGTCAGCTTGCCCGGCCGTACGCCGGGCTTTTTTGCGCGCGTCGTTCGGCCAACGTTGGCCGAAGAAGCCGCCCAGCACCGGTTATCAGTCGCGTACCGGCAGCCGCACCATCCAGCCGGCCAGCCCCAAGCCGAGCAGGACCAGCCCCCACGGCAACCAGGCATGCTCGCGCAAGGTCCAGATCGAAAAGCCGAAGCTCACCGCCATCGTCAGCCAGGCCAGCCGCCGGGCCCGGCGCGGAATCGCGCGATGCTGCTGCCAGTCGCGGATCACCGCGCCAAATAGGGGCTGGCGCAACAGCCAACGGTGAAAACGCGGCGAGGAGCGCGCATAGCAGGCGGCGGCGAGCAGCACGAAAGGCGTGGTCGGCAGGATGGGCAGGAAGCGCCGAGCACGCCGAGGCCGAGCGCCAGCGTACCCAGCGACCAGAACAGCGCGCGGCTCAGGCGTGAGCGAGGGAGGGAGGAGTGCATCATCGGGCGATGGGAGCAGTGGCCGACGGTTGCAGACACCGGGCGCAGCAAAAACCCCGCCATCGGGCGGGGTCGTCTGGGGAATGAATCAGCCGCGCCGCTGGCGCCACCAGCCGGCGAGCAGCGTCATCAGCATCAGCGCACCGGACAGCAGCAGCGCCGGCAGGTCGCCGTAGCGCATATACGGGGTCAAACCGGTGCGCCCGGTGACGGTACCGACCAGCACCTGCTGGGTATCCGGCGCCGCCACCGCGCCGATCTCGCCGTTCGGACGCACGATCGCGGTCATGCCGGTATTGGTGGCGCGCACCATGTAGCGGCCCATCTCCAGCGCGCGCGCCTGCGACAGCTGCAGGTGCTGGCTCATCGCATTGCTCTGGCCGAACCAGGCCAGGTTGCTGACGTTGGCGAGCAAGGTGGCGCGCGCCGCCGGGCCGATCAGCTCGTCGCCGAAGCTGTCTTCATAGCAGACGTTGAACGCCACCTGCTGGCCCGCCAGGCTCAGCGGCGTCTGATCGATGCCACCACCGCTAAAGCCCGACAGCGGCATATTCATGAACTGATAGATCCAGCCGGTCACCAGCGGCAGCGGCACGAATTCGCCGAACGGCACCAGGTGATCCTTGGCGTAATAGGGCTGGGCCGGATCGCTGAGCGCCACCACCGCGTTCAGGTAGCCGCGCCCGTCCGGCGTGCGGCGCGGAATACCGGTCGCCAGCGCCATATTCTTGCCTGCAGCCGCGCTATTGAGCATGGTCAGATAGCCCGACGGCAGATCGCCCAGGAACACCGGCAGCGCCGTCTCGGGCAGAATCATCAGATCGGCCTGGGTGGTCGCCACCATCTGGTAGTAGCGCGCCAACGAACTCTCAAAGTTGGCCGGATCCCACTTCAGCGACTGCGGGATATTGCCCTGGGCCAGCGCCACCTTCAGCGGCTTGCCGACCGGCGTGGTCCACTCCTGCCCCTTCAGCCACAGCCCGCCGCTCCACATCGCCAAGCCCAGCAGCACGGCCAAGAGCTGGCCGCGCCACCGAGTGAGCAGCAGCAGCGCGAGCAGGCCGGCCGACAGCGCCACCGCATACGTCACCCCCAGGGTCCCCATCACCGGTGCGAAGCCCGCCAGCGGGCTCTCGGTGATCTGCGAGTAACCGACCGCTCCCCACGGGAAGCCGGTCAACACCCAGCTGCGCAGCCACTCGGTCACTGTCCACACCGCGGGGAAGGCCACCGCCCAGCGCAGCCACGGCCGCGCATCGACCCGCACCGCGAACCAGGTCGCCAGGCCCGGATACAGCGCAAGATACGCCGGCAGCAGCACCACCAACGGTGCGGCGATCCACATCGGCAGGCCGGCGATGTCGTGCAGGCTGTTGTAGATCCAGTGGAAGTTGCTGGTATAGGCGGCCACGCCCCACAGGTAACCGAGCAGGAAGGCATGGCGCGGGGCGCGCTGCGCCAGCAGCGCCGGCACCGCCAACAGCAGCGGCATCAGCCAGAACAGCCGGAACGGCGCGAACGCGAACACCGTCAGCGCGCCGGCGATCAGGGTCAGCGCCAGATAGGAAAAGGTACGCAGCATGCGCTAGTCCGTGGTTTCCGATTCGCGGCGTGGTTCGACCACCAGCGTGTGCAGCCGGCGACTGTCGGCGCGCAGCACGGTGAAGGTGAAGGGACCGATGTCGACCTTCTCGCCGCGCTTGGGCATCAGCCCGAAGGCGCCGATCACCAGGCCGCCGACGGTGTCGACCTCGTCGTCGGAGAAGTCGGTATCGAAGAACTCGTTGAAGTCGGCGATCTCGGTGAGCGCCTTCACCCGGTAGCGACGGTTGCGCATCGCCACGATATTGTCCTCGCCGTCGTCGAAGTCGTACTCGTCCTCGATGTCGCCGACGATCTGCTCGATCACGTCCTCAATCGTCACCAGGCCGCACACACCACCGTACTCGTCGACCACTATCGCCATGTGATTGCGCGCCGCGCGAAAGTCCTTCAACAGGGTATTGAGCGGCTTGGACTCGGGGATGAACACCGGCTTGCGCAGGCTGGCGCGCAGGTCGAAGGTGTCCGGGCTGGTGAAATAGCGCAGCAGGTCCTTGGCCAGCAGCACGCCGAGCACGTCGTCCTTGTCGTGGCCGATCACCGGGAAGCGCGAGTGCGCCATTTCCACCACGAAGGGCAGAAAGCGCTCGATCGGGTCTTCGACCCGCAGTACGTCCATCTGGCTGCGCGGCACCATTACGTCGCGCACCGTCATCTCGCTGAAATTGAGCACCCCCTCGATCATCGCCAGTGCATCGGCGTCCATCAGGTTGCGTTCGAAGGCGGAGCGCAGCTGGGCGACCAGGTCTTCTCGGTCTTCCGGCTCGTGGGACAGGCGGTTGAGCAGGCGCTCGAACCAGTTCAATCGTGGCTTACTGGGGTCGTCCATGGTGGAATTACGGGTTTGCCTCAAGATAGGGGTCGGGATAGCCCAGGCCGGCGAGGATGCGCGTTTCCAGCGCCTCCATCACCTCGGCCTCGGTGTCGTCTTCGTGATCGAAGCCTTGCAGGTGCAGCATGCCGTGCACGGTCAGGTGCGCGTAGTGGGCGGCGAGCGGTTTGCCCTGCTCCGCCGCCTCGCGCTCCACCACCGGCGCGCACAGCACTAGGTCGCCGAACAAGGGCATGCCGGGCACCGGCTCGCCTTCGTTCAGCGCAAAACTCAACACATTGGTCGCGTAGTCCTTGCCGCGATAGTCGCGGTTGAGCGTCTGGCCTTCGTCGGCATCGACGATCAACAGCGAAATCTCCGCCTGACGCACGTCGGCCTGCAGCGCGGCGCGTGCCCAGCGGTTCAGCTCGGCGGCACTGGGCAGCTCGCCGGCGGCGCTGCGGATATCGAGCACCAGGTTGAGCCGTTCGGCCAACCTGCGGCGCAGCGGATTACGCTTGGCGATTTTCATCGGTATTGCCTTGGTAAGTATCGTAGGCGTCGACGATCTTCTGCACCAGCGGATGGCGCACCACGTCGTCGCTCTGGAATCGGTGGAAATGGATGCCGCGCACATGGCCCAGGATGCGCTCGACCTCGGCCAGGCCGCTCTTCTGGTGACGCGCCAGGTCGACCTGGCTCTGATCGCCGGTAATCACCGCCTTGGAGCCGAAGCCGATCCGGGTCAAAAACATCTTCATCTGCTCGGGCGTGGTGTTCTGCGCCTCGTCGAGGATGATGAAGGCGCTGTTCAGCGTGCGCCCGCGCATATAGGCGAGCGGTGCGATCTCGATCAGATTCTTCTCGAAATAGCGCGTCACCTTGTCGAAGCCGAGCAGGTCGTACAGCGCGTCGTACAGCGGACGCAGATAAGGGTCGACCTTCTGCGCCAGGTCGCCGGGCAGGAAGCCAAGCTTCTCGCCCGCTTCCACCGCCGGGCGCACCAGCACGATGCGCTTGACCGCGTCGCGCTCGATCGCGTCGACCGCGCAGGCCACCGCGAGGTAGGTCTTGCCGGTACCGGCCGGCCCCAGGCCAAAGGTCACGTCGTGCTCGAGGATCGCCTTGATATAACTCGACTGGCGCGGGGTGCGGCCGCGCAGCTCGCCGCGCCGGGTCTGCAACACCGGCATATTGGCCGCATCGGCTTCGCTCAGCGCGCGATGGCGGCGCACTTCGACCAGGCCAAGCTGGATATCGTCGAGCTCCAGATCCTGCTTTTCGGCCAACAGATAGAAACGAGTCAATGCCTCGACCGCCTCGCGGGCCTGCTCGCCCTTGATGCGAAAGTCCTCGCCGCGGCGGTGGATCACCACGTCGAGCGCGGTCTCCACCTGGCGCAGGTTCTCGTCGAGCGGGCCGCACAAGCGGGCCAGCCGCTCGTTATCGATCGGATTGAAACTGAGATGTTCGTTGTGCAAGTAAGGCAACTCCGCGGGTCAGGCCGGCAGGCTCTCGCGCACGACGGCAAGGTCGTCAGCGGTCATGGTGGGAATGAATTCGGTAATCTCGTAGCGGGCCAGGCCCGCGATGGCAAACGGATCGGCCGCCAGCCGTGCTTCCAGTGCGGCGCGATCGCCACGCGCCAGGATCACCCCGCCATCGCGCGGTACCTTGCGCCCCGAGGCGAGGAACACGCCGGCCGCGTAGCCGGCCTTCAGCCACTCGGCATGTTCGGCCAACCTAGCGTCGA
The DNA here is from genome assembly GCA_025989215.1 of Neisseriaceae bacterium JH1-16. Classification (GTDB taxonomy): domain Bacteria; phylum Pseudomonadota; class Gammaproteobacteria; order Burkholderiales; family Chromobacteriaceae; genus Crenobacter_A. Next base: position 86,025 of record JAPDNP010000008.1, read on the forward strand.
TCGCTTCGAGCGGCGCGGTATAGCTCAGCGAAACAATGAACATGACATGATGCCCGTAACGATGGCGGAACGACTAGGATACCGTCGCCGCCGCCTCGGCGAAACCCTTACACCGTTACAGCAGTCACCGCCTCGCCGCCGAGCGAATGCGGATTGGCCTCGGTGATCACCACATCGACCAGCTGATTGATCAGGCGCGGGTGGCCGACAAAGTTCACCACCCGGTTGTTTATCGTGCGCGCCGCCAGCATCGCCGGGTCTTTCTTCGAGATACCTTCCACCAGCACCTGCTGCAAGGTACCGATCATGCCCTGATTGATCGCATAGCCCCGCGCCTCGATCACCTCGTTCAGCGCCGTCAACCGTCGCACCTTCTCGCTGTGCGGAGTATCGTCCGGCAAATTCGACGCCGGCGTACCCGGGCGCGGGCTGTAGATGTACACGAAGCTGAAGTCGAACTCCAGGTCCTTCACCAGCTTCAGCGTTGCCGCAAAATCCGCCTCGGTCTCACCCGGGAAGCCGACGATGAAATCGCTCGACAGGCACAGCTCCGGGCGAATCGCCCGCAGTTTCCGGATGATCGACTTGTACTCCAGGCCGGTGTAACCGCGCTTCATCGCCATCAGCACCCGGTCCGAACCGGACTGCACCGGCAGATGCAGGTGCGAGACCAGTTTCGGCAACTTGGCGTAGCAATCGATGATCCGCTGCGAAAACTCGCGGGGGTGACTGGTCGTAAAGCGGATCCGCTCGATGCCCGGCACCTCGTGCACGTACTCCAGCAGCAGCGCGAAATCGGCAATCTCGCCATCGGCCGTCAGGCCGCGATAGGCATTGACGTTCTGCCCGAGCAGCGTCAACTCCTTCACCCCCTGCGCGGCCAGCCCGGCAATCTCGGTCAGCACATCGTCAAACGGCCGCGACACCTCTTCGCCCCGGGTATAGGGAACCACACAGAACGAGCAGTACTTCGAACAGCCTTCCATGATCGACACCGACGCGGCGCAGCCTTCGATCTTGGCCGGTGGAATATGGTCGAACTTTTCGATTTCCGGGAAGGAAATGTCGACCTGCGACACGCCGCTCGCCTGCTTCGCCGAGATCAGCTCGGGCAGGCGGTGCAACGTCTGCGGCCCAAACACCACATCGACATAGGGCGCCCGCTTGATGATCGTCTCGCCTTCCTGCGATGCGACACAGCCCCCCACTCCGATCACCAGGTTAGGATTCTGCTCCTTCAGATGCCGAATCCGTCCCAAGTCCGAGAACACCTTCTCCTGTGCCTTCTCGCGCACGCTACAGGTATTGAACAGGATAACGTCGGCATCCTCCGGGCTGTCGGTCTTCACCAACGGCTCGCTATTGCCCAGCACATCGACCATCTTGTCCGAGTCATACTCGTTCATCTGACAGCCGAAGGTCTTGATGTACACCTTCTTCATTCTCGCTGCATTTCCCGTTGGCTTCGGCTACCGCCTGCCCGCCCGATCGACAGCAGCCCGTGGATTCCACCTGAGGCCTCCCATGCACGGGCAACATCGCGTCGAGCAGCGGGATGGCGTTCTCCAGGCAAATGAATATGTTGGGCGAGTTTAGCACGGCGCCAGCAGCAACCTGGCTGCGGGCACCAGCGCAAGGCTGGCAAAACCGGTAAACGACCAGGTGGACGGTGCTCGCTTACTGCGACACTACGGCTACCCGCACCACCGCAAAAAGCCAGACGCAAAAAAGCCAGCCCGAGGGCTGGCTTTTCCAGAAGAGACGCTGGGATTAAGCAGCGGCTTCTTCGTCTACTACGGCCTGTGCATCTTCAGCACGGTCAACCAGCTCAACCAGAGCCAGCGGGGCGTTGTCGCCCTTGCGGAAACCGTACTTCAGGATACGCACGTAACCGCCGTTGCGGGCTGCGAAACGCGGGCCCAGCTCGTCGAACAGCTTAACGACGATGTCGCGGTCACGGGTGCGGTCAAACGCCAGACGGCGGTTGGCCAGCGACGGCTTTTTACCGAGCGTGATCAGCGGCTCGGCCACACGACGCAGTTCCTTGGCTTTCGGCAGCGTGGTCACGATCACTTCGTGACGCAGCAGCGAGTTAGCCATGTTGCGCAGCATCGCCAGGCGGTGGCTGGTCGTGCGGTTCAGTTTACGATTACTGTAACGATGACGCATTCTTAATGTCCTTTAGTCTCAAACCTTACGGCTTTTCCAGCCCTGCCGGCGGCCAGTTCTCCAGCTTCATGCCGAGAGTCAGACCTTTGGAGGCGAGAACTTCTTTAATCTCATTGAGCGACTTGCGACCCAGATTCGGGGTCTTCAAGAGCTCAGTCTCGGTGCGCTGAATCAGATCACCGATGTAATAGATGTTCTCTGCCTTCAGGCAGTTGGCCGAACGAACCGTCAGTTCGAGATCGTCGACCGGGCGCAGCAGGATCGGATCGATAGGCGGAGCCTTCTCGACCACTTCCTCTACCGTCGTGCCTTGCAGATCGGCGAAGATCGACAGCTGGTCGACCAGAATGCGTGCCGCAGAGCGGACCGCTTCTTCCGGTTCGATAACGCCGTTGGTCTCGATGTCGAGCACCAGACGGTCGAGGTCGGTACGCTGTTCAACGCGTGCCGACTCCACAGCGAAGCTCACGCGACGCACCGGCGAGAACGACGCATCCATCTGGATGGTACCAATGGTACGGTTCTCGTCGTGGTTTACACGGCTTGCCACCGGCTGGTAGCCACGGCCCTTCTCGACCTTGACTTCCATCTCGATCTTGCCGCCAGCGGCCAAGTGACCAATCACATGATCCGGATTGATTACTTCGACGTCGTGCGGCAACTCGATATCGCCAGCCAAGACAGCGCCCTCGCCCTCTTTCTTGAGGGAGAGCACCACGCTGTCACGACCATGCAGCTTAAGCACCACGCCTTTCAGGTTCAGGAGGATGTCTACGACATCTTCCTGAACACCGTCCAGAGCGGAATACTCATGCAAAACGCCAGCGATAGTCACTTCGGTCGGAGCAAAGCCGGGCATCGACGACAGCAGGATGCGACGAAGCGCATTGCCCAACGTGTGGGCGTAGCCGCGTTCGAACGGCTCCATCGACACGCGTGCATGCGTGGCCGAAATCGGCTGAACATCGATGAGGCGCGGTTTCAGAAATTCCGAAGCGCTGTTTTGCATTGTCATTCCTTATGGGCTAGCGATTACTTGGAGTAGAATTCCACAACAAGCTGTTCGTTGATATCGCTAGACAGTTCGGAACGCTCCGGCATGTTTTTGAACACGCCTTCCATTTTCTTGGCATCCACCGAAACCCAAGCCGGGAAACCACCTTGGCCAGCCAGCGCCAAAGCTTCCTGGATACGAACCTGCTTCTGGGACTTCTCGCGAACCACCACCGCGTCGCCGGCTTTCACCTGGTACGACGGGATGTTGACTACGATGCCGTTTACCGTGATGGCCTTGTGGCTCACCAGCTGACGTGCTTCAGCGCGGGTCGAACCGAAACCCATGCGGTAAACCACGTTGTCCAGACGGGACTCCAGGATTTGCAGCAGGTTTTCACCAGTCGAACCCTTGCGGCGGGCGGCTTCAGCGAAATACTTACGGAACTGACGTTCCAGAACGCCGTAGATACGACGGATCTTTTGCTTCTCGCGCAGTTGAACACCGTAGTCCGACAGACGGGTGTTCTTGGCACCGTGCTGACCTGGAGCCTTGTCCAGTTTGCACTTGGAGTCCAGCGAGCGACGGGCGCTCTTCAGGAACAGGTCGGTACCTTCGCGACGCGCGAGTTTACATTTTGGGCCGATGTAACGTGCCATGTTCTCACACTCTCCGAATTAGATACGACGTTTTTTGGGCGGACGGCAACCGTTGTGCGGTACCGGCGTCACGTCGGAGATGCTGGTGATCTTGAAGCCCAGCGCGTTGAGAGCACGTACGGAAGACTCACGACCCGGGCCTGGGCCCTTGATGCGAACTTCCAGGTTCTTAACACCGTATTCTTGGGCAACTTTACCAGCATGCTCTGCTGCTACTTGAGCAGCAAAGGGTGTACTTTTACGCGAGCCTTTGAAACCAGCACCGCCGGAGGTAGCCCAAGAAAGTGCATTCCCTTGACGATCGGTGATGGTGATGATGGTGTTGTTGAACGAAGCGTGCACGTGCACGATGCCTTCGCTAACAGACTTGCGCACCTTCTTACGTACACGGACAGCTGTGTTTGCTTTAGCCATTCTCTGTGTTCCTTAAATTACTTCTTGCCGGCGATAGCCTTGCGCGGACCCTTGCGTGTACGAGCGTTCGTACGGGTACGCTGGCCGCGGCACGGCAGGCCACGACGGTGGCGCATGCCACGGTAGCTGCCCATGTCCATCAGACGCTTGATGCTCATGGTGATTTCGCGACGCAGGTCACCTTCTACGGTGAACTTAGCCACTTCTTCACGCAGCGTCTCCATCTCGGCTTCGGTCAGATCTTTCACCTTCGAAGAGGTGTTGACCCCGGCGGCGGCGCAGATGGCCTTCGCACGGGTAGAACCGATACCATAGATGGCCTGCAGGCCGATTACGGCGTGCGCATGATTGGGGATGTTTACCCCTGCAATACGGGCCATACTCTTTCCTTAAGACCTTGAAAAGTTTGCGATTGTAACACGCAAAGTCAGGTCTAACAAATGTTAGCCTTGCTTTTGCTTGTGACGCGGATCCGTGCAGATCACGCGAACTACGCGATTGCGACGAATAATTTTGCAGTTACGGCAAATTTTCTTTACCGAAGGCTGTACTCGCATGTCAGTTCCTTATCTAAACACGTGCGGTTTTTACTTCGCACGGAACACGATTCGGGCACGCGACAGGTCGTACGGCGTCATTTCCACCGTAACCTTGTCTCCCGGGAGGATGCGGATGTAGTGCATCCGCATCTTTCCGGAAATATGCCCGAGAACAACGTGCCCATTTTCCAGCTTGACCCTGAAGGTTGCGTTCGGCAACGTCTCCAGGACCTCGCCTTGCATCTGGATCGTATCTTCCTTAGCCATAAACCCAGTGAACTCGGTCAATCAGCGGGTGAGCGCATTGCCTTTGAAGTTAGCCTTCTTCAGCAAGCTCTCGTACTGGTGTGACAGCACGTAGGACTGGACCTGCGCCATGAAGTCCATGGTCACCACTACCATAATCAGTAGCGAGGTACCCCCGAAATAGAACGGCACGTTCCACTTCAGGATCAGGAACTCTGGCAACAAGCAGACCAGCGTGATGTAAATCGCTCCAATCAGCGTCAGCCGCAGGATGATCTTCTCGATGTACCGAGAAGTCTGTTCACCCGGACGGATGCCCGGAACGAACGCCCCACTCTTCTTCAGGTTATCCGCCGTTTCCTTCGGGTTGAAGACCAACGCCGTGTAGAAGTAGCAGAAGAAGATGATGGCTGCCGCGTAAAGCAGCACGTATATCGGCTGGCCCGGGTGCAGTTTGTCTGCCACCGACTTCAACCAACCAAACCCTTGCGTATTGCCAAACCAGCCCAGCGCAGTAGCCGGGAACAGGATAATGCTCGAAGCAAAGATAGGCGGAATAACGCCGGCCATGTTGAGCTTGAGCGGCAAATGCGTGCTCTGGCCCTGCATGACACGGTTACCCACCTGACGCTTGGCGTAGTTGACCAGCACCTTGCGCTGACCGCGTTCGACGAACACGACCAGGTAGGTGACGGCAATCACGCCGATGAACAGGACCACCGCAAACAGAATCGGCAGCGAGCCCTGACTCGTCAGAGTCAGCGTCTTGCCAAGAGCTGCTGGCACACCGGCCGCGATACCCGAACAAATGATCAGGGAGATACCGTTACCGATGCCGCGTTCGGTGATCTGTTCACCCAGCCACATCAAGAACATCGTACCCGTTACCAGGGTAACAACCGTCGTGAGATAGAACTCCCACTGCGCCGTCACCACCAGATTCGGCTGTTTAAACAGCATCACAGCGATACCGAAACTTTGGAAAGTCGCGAGTAGCACTGTGGCGTAGCGAGTGTACTGAGTGATCTTGCGCCGCCCCGCGTCGCCCTCCTTCTTCAGCTGCTTGAGGCTAGGTATTACCTCGGCCGCAAGCTGCAGAATGATGGAGGCCGAGATGTACGGCATGATGCCGATGGCAAATACCGTAAATCTCGACAGGGCGCCCCCGGAGAACATGTTGAACATGTCCAGGAGGCCCGTTTGCGACGAGTGGAACAACTTCGCTAGTTCGGCAGGATTGATGCCCGGAACCGGGATATGAGCCCCGATCCGGTAAACGATCAACGCACCGATCAAGAACCAAATGCGCTTTTTCAGATCGCCAAATTTATTGGCGCTTGCCACTAGAGAAGTATTCGCCACTGACGTGCGCCTTATTCAACAATACTGCCGCCAGCGGCTTCGATCGCAGCACGGGCACCGGCGGTAGCCAGTACACCACGCAGCGTCACAGCGCGCTCAACCTTACCGGACAGAATCACCTTGGCCGAAAGCGACTGGGCTGCAATCAGACCAGCTTGCTTCAGAGCCAGCAGATCGATGTCATCGACCGGCAGCAGATTCAGTTCGGACAGACGGACTTCAGCAGTCTTGCCAGCGGTCAGCGACTTGAAGCCACGCTTCGGCAGACGACGCTGCAGCGGCATTTGACCGCCTTCGAAGCCGACCTTGTGGAAACCACCGGCACGGCTCTTCTGGCCTTTGTGACCACGACCAGCAGTCTTGCCCAGGCCGCTACCGATGCCGCGACCAACGCGACGCTTGGCGTGTTTAGCGCCGGCGCCCGGTTTAATCGTGTTCAGCAACATGATTTAGCCCTCAATTTTCAGAAGGTAGCTGATCTTGTTGATCATGCCACGGTTCTCAGGCGTGTCGATCACTTCGACGGTCTGGCGAATCTTCTTCAGGCCCAGGCCGCGAGCGCACGCTTTGTGCGACTCGAGGCGACCGATCAGGCTCTTCACCAGTGTCACTTTCACGGTTTTAGCGTTACTCATGCTCCACCCCCAGGATGTCCTCAACGGTCAGACCACGCTTGGCAGCGATCTGCGACGGAGTGCAGATCTTGTTCAAGCCGTCCAGCGTAGCGCGAACCACGTTGTACGGGTTGGTCGAACCGTGAATCTTAGCGGACACGTTACGTACGCCCATGGCGTCGAAGATCACACGCATCGGGCCACCGGCCTTCACACCGGTACCTTCTTTGGCCGGCTGCATGAACACGGTGGTAGCACCGTGTTTGCCCATAACGGCGTGATGCAGGGTGCCGTTCTTGAGCGGGATCTTCACCAGGGTGCGACGGGCTTGTTCCATCGCTTTTTGCACGGCAACCGGCACTTCTTTCGACTTGCCTTTGCCCATGCCGATACCGCCATCACCATCACCCACCACGGTAAGTGCGGAGAAGGCCATGATACGACCGCCCTTCACCACTTTGGTGACGCGGTTGACGCTGATCATCTTCTCGATCAGACCGTCGCCACGATCTTCCATTTCGTGCTTAGCCATTCTTCACTCCGAATTAGAATACGAGGCCGTGCTCGCGAGCGGCATCGGCCAGTGCCTTGACGCGACCGTGGTACTTGAAACCGGCGCGGTCAAACGACACTTTTTCGATACCTGCTGCTTTGGCCTTCTCGGCGATGCGCTTGCCTACAGCAACAGCAGCTTTAACGTTGCCGCCGTTGCTTGCATCTGCACGCACTTCAGCTTCAAGAGTCGAAGCGCTGGCCAGCACACGGCCGCCAGTCTCATCGATGATCTGAGCGTAGATGTGGCCATTCGTGCGATGCACGCTGAGCCGCACCATCTTGAGCTCCGCAATCCGAGCACGGGTTTTGCGTGCACGGCGGAGTCGAGCTTGTTTTTTGTCCATTTCAGCGCCTCAATTACTTCTTCTTGGTCTCTTTGAGAACCACGACTTCATCCGCATAACGAACACCCTTACCTTTGTAGGGTTCCGGCGAGCGGTAAGCGCGGATCTCAGCAGCCACCTGGCCAACGAGCTGCTTGTTAGCGCCCTTGATCAGGATTTCGGTCTGCGTCGGGGTCGCAACAGTAATGCCTTCAGGCATCTTGTGCGCCACCGGGTGCGAGAAACCAAGCGACAGGTTCAGGGTATCGCCAGCAGCCTGAGCACGGTAACCCACGCCCACCAGCTGCAGCTTCTTCTCGAAGCCTTTGGAGACACCAGCCACCATGTTGTTGAGGAGAGCACGCAGCGTACCGGACATGGAACGCGCGAACTTGCTATCGTTTTTGGCAGCGAAGGTCAGCTCGTTGTTATCGAGCTTTACTTCAACATCCCCGCACAGCGGCGTGCTGAGGGTGCCAAGGCTGCCTTTCACGGTCACGTCAGTTGCATTGAATTTAACTTCAACGCCAGCTGGGATCGCGACCGGGTTTTTAGCTACGCGAGACATTCAACCCTCCATTAAGCCACGATGCAGAGCAGCTCGCCGCCGATACCGGCTGCGCGTGCCTTGCGATCGGTCATGACGCCTTTGGAGGTGGACACGATGGTCACGCCCAGGCCGTTCATCACCTTCGGAATCTCGCCCGTGCCTTTGTAGACACGCAGGCCAGGACGCGAAACGCGTTCAATGCGTTCGATCACCGGACGGCCAGCGTAGTACTTCAGCTGGATGTCGAGAACCGGCTTCTTTTCTTCGCCGGCAACGGCGAAGTCTTCGATATAGCCTTCGTCTTTCAGAACCTGGGCAATTGCCAGCTTCAGTTTCGACGACGGCATAGCAACCGACACCTTCGCAGCGCGCTGAGCGTTGCGGATGCGGGTCAACATATCGGAAATAGGATCATGCATGCTCATTCGGTATCTCCTATTACCAGCTGGCCTTCACAACACCCGGGATCTCGCCTTTCATGGCGATCTCACGCAGCTTGTTGCGACCCAGACCGAATTTGCGGAACACGCCACGCGGACGACCGGTGATGGCGCAGCGACGACGCTGGCGTACCGGGCTGGCGTTACGCGGCAGCGCCTGCAGCTTCAGGCGAGCTTCGAAACGCTCTTCGTCGGTGAGCGACGGATTGTTGGCGATCTCGAGAAGCTGCTCACGCTTGCCGGCGAACTTGGCCACCAGCTTAGCGCGCTTCTTCTCTCGGTTGATCAGTGCAAGTGTTGCCATGTGCTTAACCCTTGAACGGGAACTTGAACAGAGCCAGCAGCGCGCGGGCCTCTTCGTCAGTCTTCGCCGTGGTGGTGATCGTGATGTTCATCCCACGCAGAGCATCGATCTTGTCGTACTCGATCTCTGGGAAGATGATCTGCTCGCGCACACCCATGTTGTAGTTGCCACGACCGTCGAACGACTTGCCGGATACACCACGGAAGTCACGAACGCGCGGCAGCGCGATCGTTACCAGGCGATCCAGGAATTCGTACATACGCTCGCGACGCAGGGTCACTTTGCAGCCAACCGGGTAGTTGTCGCGAATCTTGAAGCCTGCGATCGACTTCTTAGCTGCGGTTACAACCGGTTTCTGACCTGCGATCTTCTCGAGATCGGCCACGGCATGTTCCATGACCTTTTTGTCTGCCACCGCTTCGCCGACACCCATGTTCAGGGTAATCTTCTCGATGCGCGGCACTTCCATAACCGACTTGTAGCCAAACTGCTTAACCAGCTCGGGTACAACATCGCTCTTATAGAAATCGTAAAGACGTGCCATGTTTGCTCCTTACGCGCCGACGACTTCGCCGTTCGACTTGAACACGCGAACTTTGCGGCCATCTTCCAGCTGCTTGATCGCTACGCGATCAGCCTTCTGGGTCGCCGGGTTGAAAATCGCCACGTTAGACACGTGAATCGGCATGGTCTTTTCGACAATCCCGCCTGCAACACCGCGAACCGGGTTCGGCTTCTGGTGTTTCTTGGCGATGTTCACGCCTTCAACCACCACTTTGTCGTCCAGCACACGCAGAACCGCGCCACGCTTGCCTTTATCTTTACCAGTGGTGACGATTACTTCGTCACCTGTGCGAATTTTACGCATGCGACCTCTCCTTACAGCACTTCCGGCGCGAGCGACACGATCTTCATGAAACGCTCGGTACGCAGTTCGCGAGTCACCGGCCCGAAGATACGGGTGCCAATCGGCTCAAGCTTGGTGTTGAGCAACACAGCCGCATTGTTGTCAAACTTGATCAGCGAGCCGTCCGGGCGACGAACGCCCTTGGCAGTGCGCACAACCACAGCGCTGTACACGTCACCCTTCTTGACGCGACCGCGCGGAGCGGCGTCCTTGATGCTCACCTTGATAATGTCGCCTACGGATGCGTAGCGACGCTTGGAGCCACCGAGAACCTTGATGCACATTACTTTGCGCGCACCAGTGTTATCTGCGACCTCCAGCATGGTCTGCATTTGAATCATTGTGTGATTACCTTTCTTTCCAACTTATTCCGTCACTTTCGCTGCGACAGCGGGTTGCGAGGGTGCAACCATATCTAGGCGAAACGCCGCTTGCGCGGCGTATCTAACGGCCAGTCTTGGAACCCGTACGGGCGGATTCGCCTTTTACTAAAGGCGAGAAAGTGGCCATTATACAGAGGGGTTACCCCCTCTGCAAGCATTACACTTGGCGAGCTTTCTCGACCAGTGCAGTCACGACCCACGTTTTGCTTTTCGAGAGTGGACGCGATTCGCTGATAACAACGACATCGCCTTCACGGTACTCGTTTTGCTCATCGTGAGCGTGGAACTTCTTCGAACGACGGATAACTTTACCGTAGATCGGGTGCTTAACCTTGCGCTCGACCAGGACGGTTACGGTCTTGTCCATCTTGTCGCTGACCACCTTACCGGTCAGCGTACGTACCACTTTGGTTTCGCTCATGTTAAGCAGCCTTCTCTTTCAGAATGGTGCGAACGCGAGCGATGTCGCGACGCACTTTCTTCAGTTCACTGTTCTTAGCGAGCTGCTGGGTAGCATGCTGCATACGCAGCGCGAACTGGGCCTTCAGAAGGCTCAACAGTTCGGCCTTCAGCTCGTCCACGCTCTTTGCTTTCAGTTCGGACGCTTTCATTACTGACCTACCTGTCTAGTCACAAACACAGTCGCGATCGGCAATTTAGCTGCGGCCAAACGGAAAGCCTCACGTGCCAGCTCTTCGTTCACACCATCCATTTCATACAGCATCTTGCCAGGCTGGATTTCCGCCACGAAGTACTCCGGGCTACCTTTACCGTTACCCATCCGGACTTCAGCCGGCTTGGAGGTGATCGGTTTGTCCGGGAACACGCGGATCCAGATGCGACCGCCACGCTTGATGTGACGGGTCATCGCACGACGGGCAGCTTCGATCTGACGCGCAGTCAGGCGACCACGACCGACGGCTTTCAGACCGAACTCACCGAAGCTAACCTTGTTACCACGGGTAGCGATGCCGGTGTTGCGGCCCTTCTGCTGTTTACGGTACTTGAGTCTAGTTGGCTGCAGCATTTCGACCACCTGCCTTTCTGGATTTCTTCTCAGGGGCTACCGGTGCAGCCGGAGCCTGACCCGGCTTCAACTCACCCTTGTAAACCCAAACCTTGATACCGATGACACCGTAAGTGGTGTGCGCTTCGGAAGTCGCGTAGTCCACGTCAGCACGCAGGGTGTGAAGCGGTACACGGCCTTCGCGGTACCATTCGGTACGAGCGATTTCGATACCATTCAGACGACCCGAGGACATGATCTTGATGCCCTGAGCGCCCATGCGCATCGCGTTCTGCATCGAACGCTTCATCGCACGGCGGAACATCACGCGCTTTTCCAGCTGAGCAGCGATGCCGTCAGCAATGATCTGCGCGTCGATTTCCGGCTTGCGGACTTCTTCGATGTTTACGTGTACCGGCACGCCCAGACGAGCTTGCAGCTCTTTCTTGAGCAGCTCGATGTCTTCGCCCTTCTTACCGATCACGACACCCGGACGGGCGCTGTGAATGGTGATGCGGGCGGACTTAGCCGGACGCTCGATGATCACACGACCAACGGACGCGTGAGCCAGGCGCTTTTTCAGGAACTCGCGGACTTCGATGTCCTGCTTCAGCATGCCCGGGAAGTTCTGGGAGCTAGCGAACCACTTGGACGCCCAGTTCTTAGTTACGGCAAGACGGAACCCCGTCGGATGAATCTTCTGACCCATTGCTATTCCCTCAATTGCCCACGGTCAACGTGATGTGGCAAGTCTGCTTTTCGATGCGGTTACCGCGGCCTTTGGCACGGGCGGTGAAACGCTTCAGACTCGGCCCCTTGTCGACGTAGATGGTCGTCACTTTGAGGGTGTCGATATCCGCGCCTTCGTTGTGCTCCGCGTTGGCAATAGCCGACAGCAGCACTTTCTTGATCAGCTCAGCGCCTTTTTTCGGGCTGAAGGTCAAGATGTTCAGGGCTTGCTCAACCGACTGGCCGCGAATCAGATCCGCTACCAGACGGCACTTCTGTGCCGAAAGGCGCGTATTGTTAAGTTGTGCAGAGACTCTCATTGCATCACCTTATTTCTTCTTCGCCTTCTTGTCGGCCGCGTGGCCTTTGAAGGTACGGGTCAGAGAGAATTCACCCAGTTTGTGACCCACCATGTTCTCGGAAACATAAACCGGAACGTGAGTACGACCGTTGTGAACAGCGATGGTCAGACCAATGAAGTCCGGCAAGACGGTCGAACGACGCGACCAGGTCTTAATCGGACGTTTGTCACTGGTTGCACGCGCCGCGTCGATCTTCTTCAGAAGGTGCAGATCAACAAACGGGCCTTTTTTCTGCGAACGTGCCATATGTCAATTACCCTTTGTTCGAGAAGCGACGGCGTACGATCATGTTGTTCGTACGCTTGTTGCGACGGGTACGGTAGCCCTTCGTCGGCGTGCCCCATGGGCTCACCGGCACGCGGCCTTCACCAGTACGGCCTTCACCACCACCGTGCGGGTGATCGATCGGGTTCATCGCCGTACCGCGAACGGTCGGACGAATACCACGCCAGCGGTTGGCACCGGCTTTACCGATCTTGCGCAGGTTGTGCTCTTCGTTGCCCACTTCGCCAACGGTGGCGCGGCAGTCAACGTGAACCTTGCGGATCTCACCCGAGCGCAGACGCAGCTGTGCGTAGGAGCCATCACGAGCCAGCAGCATTACCGAAGCACCAGCCGAACGTGCGATCTGCGCGCCCTTGCCCGGTTGCATCTCGATGCAGTGGATGGTGGTACCGACCGGGATGTTGCGGATCGGCAGGGTGTTACCGGCCTTGATCGGCGCTTCGGCACCGGACAGCAGCACGGCACCAGCCTTCACACCGCGCGGGGCGATGATGTAGCGGCGCTCGCCGTCGGCGTAGCAAAGCAGCGCGATGTGCGCGGTACGGTTCGGGTCATATTCCAGACGCTCAACCTTGGCCGGAATCCCGTCCTTGTTGCGACGGAAGTCGATCACACGGTAGTGCTTCTTGTGCGCACCGCCCATGTGACGGGTGGTGATACGACCATTGTTGTTGCGGCCGGCGGTGGAGATTTTCTTCTCCAGCAGCGGCGCATACGGCGCACCTTTGTGCAGGTCAGGCGTTACCACCTTGACCATTGCACGACGGCCCGCAGAAGTCGGCTTTACTTTTACGATAGGCATGCTCTATCTCCTCACTCCGCAGCAGCGGCGTTCAGGTCAAGTTCTTGACCCGGAACCAGGCTAACGTAAGCCTTCTTCCAGTCTTTGCGACGGCCGAAACGTTGACCGAAGCGCTTGACCTTGCCCTTAACGTTCACAGTGGTTACGTCCTGAACTTTTACATTGAACAGGAGTTCCACCGCAGCCTTGACTTCCGGTTTGGTGGCATCAGTCGCCACGCGGAAGACAACTTGCTGGTGCTTTTCAGCAACGAACGTGCTCTTTTCGGAGACTACCGGAGCAAGGATTACTTGCATCAGACGTTCTTGATTCATGCCCACTGCTCCTCGAGGTGCTTCACGGCATCGCGGGTGATCACAACTTTCTTGAAGCGCAGGAGGCTGTACGGGTCAGCCTGTTGAGCTTCGATCACCAGCACGTTCGGCAGGTTACGGGACGAGAGGTAGAGGTTTTCGTCCATCTCTTTGGTCACGAACAGGGCCTGCTCCACGCCCAGGGCCTTCGCCTTGGCAGCGAATTCCTTGGTCTTCGGGGATGCAACGGACAGCTCGTCAACAACGATCAGACGTTCATCACGGACCAGCTGCGACAGAATCGCGGCCATACCGGCACGGAACATCTTACGGTTAACTTTCTGGGCGAAGTTCTCTTCCGGGCTGTTCGGGAACGCACGGCCACCACCACGCCATACCGGCGAGGAGGTCATACCGGAACGAGCACGACCAGTACCCTTCTGGCGCCACGGCTTCTTGGTCGAGTGCTTAACGTCACGACGGTTCAGCTGGGCACGGTTACCGCTACGGGCGTTAGCCAGGAAGGCGGTAACAACCTGATGAACCAGGGCTTCGTTGTACTCACGACCGAACAGAGTTTCGGACGCCTGCAGGCCTTCGGCGGCCTGACCTTGTGCATTGATTACTTTCAGTTCCATCACGCACCCGCCTTCACACTAGGACGAACGACTACGTCGCCGTTCTTGGCACCCGGGACTGCGCCCTTAACCAGAAGCAGCTGACGCTCGGCATCGATGCGCACGATCTCGAGGCACTGAACAGTGCTCTTGACGTTACCGTACTGACCAGCCATGCGCTTACCCGGGAATACACGGCCCGGATCTTGAGCTTGGCCGATAGAACCCGGCGTATTGTGCGACAGCGAGTTACCGTGCGATGCGCGGTTGGAGCTGAAGTTGTGACGCTTGATCACACCCGAGAAACCCTTACCCTTGGAGGTACCGGTCACATCGACCAGTTGACCTACGGTGAAGATTTCGACGGTGATGGCGTCGCCAGCCTTGTAGTTAGCCAGGGTTTCGGCCGACAGGGCGAATTCGTGCAGGCCACGACCGGCTTCAGTGCCAGCCTTGCCAAAATGACCGGCTTGCGCCTTGGTCACACGATTAGCCTTGCGGGAACCGAAGGTCACCTGAACGGCAGTGTAGCCGTCTACGTCGGCATTCTTAATTTGCGTCACGCGGTTAGCGGACATGTCCAGCACAGTTACCGGAACGGATGCACCGTCTTCGGCAAAAATGCGGGTCATGCCGACTTTGCGACCGACAAGACCTAAAGTCATGTTTATTTCCTTTTGCAGGTGCTGATTACGATTGACCAGCAATCTAAAACAAAAGCGGACTTGCCAAAATGGCAAGTCCGAAAATGTATCACAGAAAACTCAAGCGCCGCAAGCACTTAGCGGAAACAGCGCCTGAATCGTGTGATTATTGCAGCTTGATTTCCACGTCCACGCCAGCCGGCAGGTCGAGCTTCATCAGAGCATCGACAGTCTTGTCGGTCGGGTCAACGATGTCCATCAGACGCAGGTGAGTACGGATTTCCAGCTGATCGCGGGAGCTCTTGTTCACGTGCGGCGAACGCAGGACGTCAAAACGCTCGATCTTGGTCGGCAGCGGTACCGGACCCTTGACCACGGCGCCGGTGCGCTTAGCGGTTTCAACGATCTCTTGAGCCGAGCGGTCGATCAGGTTGTAGTCAAACGCCTTCAGGCGGATGCGGATTTTCTGGCTTTGCATATCGTTCTCCGAATCCGGTTAGGCGATGATCTTGGAAACCACGCCGGCGCCGACGGTACGGCCACCTTCGCGGAT
The DNA here is from genome assembly GCA_025989215.1 of Neisseriaceae bacterium JH1-16. GTDB lineage: Bacteria > Pseudomonadota > Gammaproteobacteria > Burkholderiales > Chromobacteriaceae > Crenobacter_A. The sequence continues at coordinate 101,775 of JAPDNP010000008.1, forward strand.
TGCGAAACGCAGGCCTTCTTCCATGGCGATCGGTGCGATCAGTTGCACAGTGATTTCCACGTTGTCACCCGGCATAACCATTTCCACGCCTTCGGCCAGGGTTACAGCACCGGTCACGTCCGTGGTACGGAAGTAGAACTGCGGGCGGTAGTTGGCGAAGAACGGGGTGTGACGGCCGCCTTCATCTTTCGACAGGATGTACACGCTACCCGAGAAGGTGGTGTGCGGCTTGATCGAGCCCGGCTTAACCAGAACCTGACCACGCTCTACGTCTTCACGCTTGGTACCGCGCAGCAGCACGCCCACGTTGTCGCCGGCTTGACCTTGGTCCAGCAGCTTGCGGAACATTTCCACGCCGGTGCAGGTGGTCTTGACGGTGTCTTTCAGGCCAACGATTTCGAGTTCTTCGCCGACTTTAACGATACCGCGCTCAACACGACCGGTCACTACGGTGCCACGACCCGAGATCGAGAACACGTCCTCGATCGGCAGCAGGAACGGCTTGTCGATGGCGCGCTCCGGCAGCGGGATGTAGCTGTCCAGGGCGTCGGCCAGACGGAAGATCGCCGGCTCGCCGTATTCCGACTGGTCGCCTTCCAGCGCCAGACGAGCGGAACCGGTAACGATCGGGGTGTCGTCGCCCGGGAAGTCGTACGACGACAGCAGGTCGCGCACTTCCATTTCCACCAATTCCAGCAGCTCAGCGTCGTCCACCAGGTCAGCCTTGTTCAGGAAGACGATGATGTACGGAACGCCAACCTGACGGGACAGCAGGATGTGTTCGCGGGTTTGCGGCATCGGACCGTCAGCGGCCGAGCACACCAGAATCGCGCCGTCCATCTGAGCCGCGCCGGTGATCATGTTCTTCACATAGTCAGCGTGGCCCGGGCAGTCTACGTGAGCATAGTGGCGGGTTTCGGTTTCGTATTCTACGTGCGCGGTATTAATGGTAATACCGCGAGCCTTTTCTTCCGGCGCGCTGTCGATCTGCGAGTAGTCTTTAGCTTCGCCACCGAACTTCTTCGACAGAATGGTGGTGATCGCTGCAGTCAGAGTGGTCTTGCCATGGTCCACGTGACCGATGGTGCCAACGTTTACGTGCGGTTTCGTCCGCTCGAACTTTTCTTTTGCCATTTTGCAAAAATCCTTGATTTAAAGAACAACAGAGCTAGGTTGGCCGAAACCGATTCGGCCAACCTCAGCGCGCATTACTTCTTGGAGTTCATCACTGCGTCAGCAACGTGCTTCGGCGCTTCGGAGTAGTGCTTGAACTCCATGGAGTACGTAGCACGACCCTGGGTAGCCGAACGCAGGTCGGTGGAGTAGCCGAACATTTCAGCCAGCGGAACCTCGGCCTTGATGACCTTGCCGCCCAGACCGTCGTCGTCCATACCCTGAACCATACCGCGGCGACGGTTCAGGTCACCCATCACGTCACCCATGTACTCTTCCGGTGTTTCCACTTCCACGGCCATCATCGGCTCGAGGATGCACGGACCGGCACGACGCATCGCTTCTTTGAAGGCCATCGAACCGGCCAATTCAAACGCGATCTGCGACGAGTCAACATCGTGGTAGGAACCGAAGGTCAGACGCACGGTCACGTCCACCACCGGGAAGCCTGCCAGGATACCGTTGCTCAGGGTGTTCTGGATGCCCTTGTCGACCGACGGGATGAATTCGCGCGGAATCACACCGCCCTTGATCTCGTCGATGAACTTGTAGCCATTGCCTTCGCCGGACGGCTCCAGGGTGATCACAGCGTGGCCGTACTGACCCTTACCACCGGACTGCTTGACGTGCTTGCCGTCAACGTCGGTCACGGTCTTGGTGATGGTCTCGCGGTAAGCCACTTGCGGGGCACCCACGTTCGCTTCCACGCCGAATTCACGCTTCATGCGGTCAACCAGAATTTCCAGGTGCAGTTCGCCCATACCGGAAATGATGGTCTGGCCGGATTCTTCGTCGGTACGCACGCGGAACGACGGGTCTTCCTTGGCCAAGCGGTTCAGGGCAACGCCCATCTTCTCTTGGTCGGCCTTGGTCTTCGGCTCAACGGCAACGTGAATCACCGGATCCGGGAACTCCATGCGCTCCAGGATGATCGGCGAATCGGAGGAACACAGGGTTTCGCCGGTGGTCACTTCCTTCAGGCCGATGGCGGCGGCGATGTCGCCGGCACGCACTTCTTCCAGCTCGATACGGTCGTTCGCCATCATCTGAACGATACGGCCGATACGCTCGCGCTTGCCCTTCACCGAGTTCATCACGGTGTCGCCCGACTTCACCACGCCAGAGTAGACGCGGAAGAAGGTCAGCTGACCAACATACGGGTCGTTCATCAGCTTGAACGCTAGAGCCGAGAACGGCTCGTCGTCCGAAGCGTGACGCTCGGCCGGTTGGCCGTCGACTTCACCAGCGATAGCCGGTACGTCGATCGGCGACGGCAGCAGTTCAACCACGGCGTCCAGCATGCGCTGTACACCCTTGTTCTTGAACGCGGAGCCGCACAGCATCGGCTGAATTTCGCAACGCAGGGTACGGGTACGCAGGCCGTCGACGATTTCTTCCTCGGTCAGCGTTTCGCCGCCCAAGTACTTGTCCATCATTTCGTCGCTGACTTCGGCAGCGGCTTCGACCATCTTCTCGCGCCATTCTTCGGCTACGGAAACCAGGTCGGCCGGGATCTCGCCGTACTCGAACTTCATGCCCTGGGACGCTTCGTCCCAGATGATGGCCTTCATCTTCAGCAGGTCGACAACACCGGTGAAGCCGTCTTCGGCGCCGATAGGCACAACGATAGGCACCGGGTTGCCGCGCAGGCGGGTCTTCACCTGTTCAACCGCACGGAAGAAGTTGGCGCCTTGACGGTCCATCTTGTTCACGAAGGCGATACGCGGCACTTTGTACTTGTTCGCCTGACGCCATACGGTCTCGGATTGCGGCTGAACGCCACCAACCGCGCAGTACACCATCACCGCGCCGTCCAGGACACGCATGGAACGCTCTACCTCAATGGTAAAGTCCACGTGACCCGGGGTGTCGATGATGTTGAAGCGGTGTTCCGGGAACTGCAGGGCCATACCCTTCCAGAACGTGGTGGTGGCAGCAGAGGTGATGGTAATACCACGCTCCTGCTCCTGTTCCATCCAGTCCATAGTGGCGGCGCCATCATGCACTTCACCGATCTTATGGTTTACACCGGTGTAGAACAGAATACGCTCGGTCGTGGTGGTCTTACCGGCGTCGATGTGAGCGCTGATACCGATGTTACGGTAGCGCTCGATAGGAGTTTTCCTAGCCACAGCGGTTGCCTTATCTTTAGAGAAAAATTAGAAGCGGAAGTGCGAGAACGCCTTGTTGGCTTCAGCCATACGGTGAACTTCTTCACGCTTCTTCATAGCACCGCCGCGACCTTCGGACGCGTCGATCAGCTCGCCGGCGAGACGCAGATCCATGGACTTCTCGCCACGCTTACGCGCAGCGTCACGCAGCCAACGCATCGCCAGGGCCAGACGACGCGACGGGCGTACCTCAACAGGAACTTGGTAGTTGGCGCCGCCGACACGGCGGCTCTTTACTTCGACAACCGGCTTGGCGTTGGAGATCGCGATGTTGAACACCTCGATAGCATCCTTGCCGGTTTTCTTGGCGATCTGGTCCAGCGCGCCGTAGATGATGCGCTCGGCTACCGACTTCTTGCCGTCGATCATGACAACGTTCATGAACTTCGACAGGTCTTGGCTACCGAACTTCGGATCCGGCAATACATCGCGCTTCGGGACTTCTCTGCGTCTCGGCATGGTAATTCCTTAAATTTATTCAGTTGAGCAGTGGGCTCATGACCACCCAATCAAGCGGTCACTTACTCGACAGCCGGCGGCTGCCGTTAGATGCCGAAGCTTACTTCGGACGCTTAGCGCCGTACTTCGAACGGGACTGCTTACGATCTTTCACGCCAGCAGTATCCAGCGAACCACGGACGGTGTGGTAACGCACACCCGGCAAGTCTTTTACACGACCGCCGCGGATCAGCACTACCGAGTGTTCCTGCAGGTTGTGGCCTTCACCGCCGATGTACGAAATCACTTCGAAACCGTTGGTCAGACGCACTTTGCACACTTTACGAAGCGCCGAGTTCGGCTTCTTCGGAGTGGTGGTGTACACACGGGTGCACACGCCGCGTTTCTGCGGGCAGCCTTCTAGCGCCGGGACGTTGGTCTTGATCTTGACCGCAGCACGACCCTTGCGCACGAGTTGGTTAATGGTTGGCATTACTTCAGTTCCTAGTTGAGGTAAAACTTGGCGGCACTATACCGCCAAGCAGCGGATTATATTTTAATCAGTCAAGCAGCGTCAATGAGAAAAACGCTACCCCTTCAGCGTTAACCGTTGAATTGGCAGCGTTTTTTGACAGCCCGGCGAACCGGGCTGGATGTGAGGCTTACTCGTTGGTTTCGACAGGCTCGACCGACGGCTCCATCTCGAGGGGCTCGAGGCCACCTTCACCGCCCTGACGGCGACGGTTGCGATGGTAAGCGAGACCGGTACCGGCCGGAATCAGACGACCGACGATCACGTTTTCCTTCAGGCCGCGCAGGTCGTCCTTCTTGCCCATGATCGCGGCTTCGGTCAGCACGCGGGTAGTTTCCTGGAACGATGCGGCCGAGATGAACGAATCGGTCGACAGCGATGCCTTGGTAATACCCAGCAGCACGTTTTCGTACTGCGCCGGCTCCTTGCCTTCGGCCAACATGCGGTCGTTGGCGGCCAGTACTTCGGCGCGCTCCACCTGTTCGCCCTGGATGAAGTCGGTGTTGCCCGAGTCGGCGATGTTCACGCGACGCAGCATCTGGCGAATGATCACCTCGATGTGCTTGTCGTTGATCTTCACACCCTGCAAGCGGTAAACCTCTTGCACTTCCTGGACGATGTAGCGCGACAGTGCCTCGATACCCTGCAGACGTAGGATATCGTGTGGATCGACCGCGCCGTCGACGATGATTTCGCCGCGGTTCACCACCTGACCGTCGTGCACCAGCACGTGCTTGTCTTTCGGGATCAGGCTTTCGATCGCGTTGCCGTCCAGATCGGTGATGATCAGACGCTGCTTGCCCTTGGTGTCCTTACCGAACGAGACGGTACCGGTGACTTCGGCCAACATGCCGGCGTCTTTCGGCGCACGCGCTTCGAACAGTTCGGCCACACGCGGCAGACCACCGGTAATGTCGCGAGTCTTGGTCGTTTCCTGCGGGATACGGGCCAGTACTTCGCCCTTGCCCACTTCCTGACCATCGCGCACGGTGATGATCGCGCCCACCTGGAAGGTGATCGACACGGTGGTGTCGGTAGCGCCGCTGTTGCGCACTTCGTTGCCGCTCTCGTCGAGCAGCTTCACCAGCGGACGCAGCAGCTTGCTCTGCGAACCGGCGCGGCGCTTCGGATCGATCACGACCAGGGTCGACAGACCGGTTACATCGTCGGTCTGCTTGGCAACGGTGTTGCCTTCCTCGACGTTCTCGAACTTCACGCGACCAGCGTACTCGGTGATGATCGGACGGGTGTGCGGGTCCCAAGTCGCCAGCACGGCACCAGCCTTGATCACCAGACCGTCGGTCACCATCAGCGTCGCGCCGTACGGCACTTTGTGACGCTCGCGCTCGCGGCCGATGTCGTCGTGGATCACCACTTCGCCCGAACGAGTAATCACGATCAACTCGCCCTTGCTGTTGGTGACGTAACGCATCTGGCTGGAGAAGCGCACGGTACCGTTCGACTTACCTTCAACCTGGCTGGCCGCAGCGGAACGCGACGCGGCACCACCGATGTGGAAGGTACGCATGGTCAGCTGGGTACCCGGCTCACCGATCGACTGGGCGGCGATCACGCCGACCGCTTCGCCGGCGTTGACCGACTTACCACGAGCCAGATCGCGACCGTAGCACTTCGCGCACAGACCATAGCGGGTGTCGCAAGTGATGGCGGTACGCACCTTCACTTCGTCGACGCCCGAGCCGTCGATCTGGTCGACCAGCGCTTCGTCGAGCAGGGTGCCGGCTTCCACCACGGTTTCGCCGGTGGACGGATCCACCACGTCGACCGCGGTCACGCGGCCGAGGATACGGTCGCGCAGCGCTTCGATCACGTCACCGCCCTGCACCACCGCCTTCATCACGAAGCCGTTGGTGGTGCCGCAATCGTCCTGGATCACTACCAAGTCTTGCGTCACGTCGACCAGACGACGGGTCAGGTAACCCGAGTTCGCGGTCTTCAACGCGGTATCCGCCAGACCCTTACGGGCACCGTGGGTCGAGATGAAGTACTGCAGTACGGTCAGACCTTCGCGGAAGTTCGCGGTAATCGGCGTCTCGATAATCGAGCCGTCCGGCTTGGCCATCAGGCCCCGCATACCGGCCAGCTGCTTGATCTGTGCCGCGGAACCCCGCGCGCCGGAGTCGGCCATCATGTAAATCGAGTTGAACGACTCCTGGTCGACTTCGTTGCCGTCGCGATCGATCACGCGCTGCTTGGACAGGTCGTCCATCATCGCCTTGGCGATCTTGTCGCCGATGCGACCCCAGATATCCACAACCTTGTTGTAGCGCTCGCCCTGGGTCACTAGACCCTGGCGATACTGCTCTTCGATCTCTTTGACTTCTTTCTGCGCTTCGGCCAGCAGTTCGACCTTCTTGGCCGGGATCTGCATGTCGTCGACGCAAATCGAGATGCCGCCACGGGTCGAGAAGGCGAAACCGGTGTACATCAGCTGGTCGGCGAAGATCACCGTGTCGCGGATGCCGCAACGGCGGAAGGAGACGTTGATCAGCTTCGAGATCTCTTTCTTCTTCAGCGCCTTGTTGATGTTCTCGAACGCCAGGCCCTTCGGCAGGATGTCCGACAGCAGCGCGCGGCCGACCGTGGTCTCGTAGCGACGGATCACCGGCTGGAACTCGCCCTGCTCGTCCTTTTCCCATTCTTTCAGGCGGACGGTGATGCGGGTGGCCAGCTCGACCTGACGGGTCTCGTAGGCGCGGTGCACTTCCTTGGTGTCGGCGAAGACCATGCCTTCACCCTTGCCGTTCACCTTGTCGCGGGTCATGTAGTACAGACCCAGCACGATATCCTGCGACGGCACGATGATCGGCTCGCCGTTGGCCGGCGACAGCACGTTGTTGGTGGCCAGCATCAGGGTGCGAGCTTCCATCTGCGCTTCGAGCGACAGCGGCACGTGAACGGCCATCTGGTCACCGTCGAAGTCGGCGTTGAACGCCGCGCAGACCAGCGGATGCAACTGGATCGCCTTGCCTTCGATCAGGATCGGCTCGAACGCCTGGATGCCGAGACGGTGCAGCGTCGGCGCACGGTTCAGCAGCACCGGATGCTCGCGAATCACGTCTTCCAGGATGTCCCAGACTTCCGGCACTTCCTGCTCGACCAGCTTCTTGGCCGCCTTGATGGTGGACGCCAGGCCCATCACTTCCAGCTTGTGGAAGATGAACGGCTTGAACAATTCGAGCGCCATCTTCTTCGGCAGACCGCACTGGTGCAGACGCAGGTACGGACCTACGGTAATCACCGAACGACCGGAGTAGTCGACGCGCTTACCCAGCAAGTTCTGACGGAAGCGACCGCCCTTACCCTTGATCATGTCGGCCAGCGACTTGAGCGGACGCTTGTTGGCGCCGGTCATGGCCTTGCCGCGACGACCGTTGTCCAGCAGCGAATCCACCGACTCCTGCAGCATGCGCTTCTCGTTGCGCACGATGATGTCCGGCGCACGCAGCTCCAAGAGACGCTTCAGGCGGTTGTTACGGTTGATCACGCGACGGTACAGGTCGTTCAGGTCGGAGGTCGCGAAACGACCGCCGTCCAGCGGCACCAACGGGCGCAGTTCCGGCGGCAGCACCGGCAGCACTTCCATGATCATCCAGTCCGGCTTCATGCCGGAACGCTGGAACGCCTCGAGCACTTTCAGGCGCTTGGCGATCTTCTTGATCTTGGTATCGGAGCCGGTCGACTCGAGGTCACGACGCAGCTGCTCGATTTCCGAGGTCAGGTCCAGCTTGCGCAGCAGGTCGCGCACCGCTTCGGCGCCCATCAGCGCGGTGAATTCTTCACCGTGCTCGTCGGTCAGGTCGAGGTAGTCCTCTTCCGACAGCAGCTGGCCGCGCTGCAGGCTGGTCATGCCCGGCTCGGTCACGACAAACGCTTCGAAGTACAGCACGCGTTCGATGTCGCGCAGCGTCATGTCGAGCACCATGCCCAGACGCGACGGCAGCGACTTCAGGAACCAGATGTGCGCCACCGGCGAAGCCAGTTCGATGTGGCCCATGCGCTCGCGGCGCACTTTCGACAGCGTCACTTCGACGCCGCACTTCTCGCAGATCACGCCGCGGTGCTTCAGGCGCTTGTACTTGCCGCACAGGCACTCGTAGTCCTTGACCGGGCCGAAGATGCGCGCGCAGAACAGACCGTCGCGTTCCGGCTTGAAGGTGCGGTAGTTGATGGTTTCCGGCTTTTTGACTTCACCGAAGGACCAGGAGCGGATCGTCTCGGGCGAGGCGATGCCGATCTTGATCGCGTCGAATTCTTCTTCTTGCGTAACTTGCTTAAAGAGATCGAGCAAAGCTTTCATTTTTACTCCCGTGAGGGTGAGGATCAGGCGCGCCGGTCGGCCTTTCGGCCAACCTTGCGCGCCTCACGGCCTCACGCAGTGATCAATAGCGTTCCAGGTCGATGTCGAGGGCCAGCGAACGGATTTCCTTCACCAGCACGTTGAACGATTCCGGCATACCGGCATCGATCTTGTGCTCGCCCTTCACGATGTTCTCGTACACCTTGGTACGACCGGTCACATCGTCCGACTTCACCGTCAGCATTTCCTGCAGGGTGTAGGCGGCGCCGTATGCTTCCAGCGCCCACACTTCCATCTCACCGAAACGCTGACCACCGAATTGCGCCTTACCACCCAGCGGTTGCTGGGTCACCAGCGAGTACGGGCCGGTGGAGCGGGCGTGCATCTTGTCGTCGACCAGGTGATGCAGCTTCAGGTAGTGCATCACGCCCACGGTGACCTTGCGATCGAAGGCTTCGCCGGAGCGGCCATCGTACAGGTTCATCTGGGTCTTCGAATCGTTGAAGCCCAGCTGCTCGGTCATCGGGTCGCTGTCCGGGTAGGCCAGATCCAGCATGCGCATGATCTCGGCCTCCTTCGCGCCGTCGAATACCGGCGTCGCGAACGGCATGCCCTTCTTCAGGTGCTCGGCCAGGGTACGGATCTCGGCATCGCTGAAGCTATCCAGCTGCTCCTTCTTGCCGGTCTCGTTGTAGACCGACTCGAGGTAGGCGCGCAGATCAGCGATATCGCGCTGTTCGGCCAACATCTTGTTGACGCGCTCGCCGATACCCTTGGCAGCCCAGCCCAAGTGCACTTCGAGAATCTGACCGATGTTCATACGCGACGGTACGCCCAGCGGGTTCAGCACGATGTCGACCGGACGGCCGTCAGCCATGTACGGCATGTCTTCGATCGGCAGGATGCGCGATACCACACCCTTGTTACCGTGACGGCCGGCCATCTTGTCACCGGCCTGCAGGCGACGCTTCACCGCCACGTAGACCTTGACCATCTTCTGCACGCCCGGCGGCAGTTCGTCACCCTGGGTCAGCTTGCGCTTCTTGTCTTCGAACTTGAGGTCGAATTCTTCGTGCTTCTGCGCCAGGCTGTCCTTGATCAGTTCGAGCTGCTTGGCAACGTCTTCGTCGCTCATGCGGATGTCGAACCAGTCGTGCTTGGACGGCAGGTCTTCCAGATAGGCGGTAGTGATCTCGGTGCCCTTGGCCAGACGCTTCGGACCACCGTTGGCCACTTTGCCGACAATCAGACGCTCGATACGGCTGAACGCGTCGTTGGCGAAAATCCGCAGCTGGTCGTTCAGGTCGAGGCGATAGCGCTTCAGTTCCGCGTCGATGATCGACTGCGCGCGCTTGTCGCGCTCGATGCCTTCGCGGGTGAACACCTGTACATCGATCACGGTGCCGACCATGCCGGTCGGTACGCGCAGAGAGGTGTCCTTCACGTCGGACGCCTTCTCGCCGAAGATCGCGCGCAGCAGCTTCTCTTCCGGAGTCAGCTGGGTTTCGCCCTTCGGGGTCACCTTGCCGACCAGCACGTCACCGGCTTCCACTTCGGCGCCGATGTAGACGATGCCGGCCTCGTCGAGGCGGTTCTGCATGCGCTCGGACAGGTTCGGGATGTCGCGGGTAATTTCTTCCGGCCCCAGCTTGGTGTCGCGAGCGACGACCGACAGTTCCTCGATGTGGATCGAGGTGTAGCGGTCTTCGGCAACCACCTTCTCCGAGATCAGGATCGAGTCCTCGAAGTTGTAGCCGTTCCACGGCATGAAGGCGATGGTCATGTTCTGACCCAGCGCCAGCTCGCCCAGGTCGGTCGAAGCGCCGTCGGCCACCACGTCGCCGCGGGCGATGATGTCGCCGACGTTCACCAGCGGACGCTGGTTGATGTTGGTGTTCTGGTTGGAGCGGGTGAACTTGGTCAGGTTGTAGATATCCACACCCACTTCACCGGCAGTCGCTTCTTCGTCGTTGACGCGCACCACCACACGGGTCGCATCGACATAGTCGACCACGCCGCCACGACGGGCGATCACGGTGGTACCCGAGTCGACCGCCACCGAGCGTTCGATGCCGGTACCGACGAACGGCTTTTCCGGGCGCAGGCACGGTACGGCCTGACGCTGCATGTTGGCGCCCATCAGTGCACGGTTGGCGTCATCGTGCTCCAGGAACGGAATCAGCGAGGCCGCCACCGACACCACCTGACCGGTTGCAACGTCCATGTACTGCACGCGGTCCGGGGTGGACAGGATGGTTTCGCCCTTCTCGCGGCAGGTCACCAGCTCGTCGATCAGGGTGCCGGACGCGTCCAGCTCGGCGTTGGCCTGAGCGATCACGTAGCGGCCTTCTTCGATCGCCGACAGGTAATCGATCTGGTCGGTCACCTTGCTGTCGACCACACGGCGGTACGGGGTTTCCAGGAAGCCGTATTCGTTGGTACGAGCGAACACCGACAGCGAGTTGATCAGACCGATGTTCGGGCCTTCCGGCGTTTCGATCGGGCAGACACGACCGTAGTGGGTCGGGTGCACGTCTCGCACTTCGAAGCCGGCGCGCTCGCGGGTCAGACCGCCCGGGCCCAGGGCCGAGACACGGCGCTTGTGGGTAATTTCCGACAGCGGGTTGGTCTGGTCCATGAACTGCGACAGCTGCGAGGAGCCGAAGAACTCCTTGATCGCGGCCGACACCGGCTTGGCGTTGATCAGGTCGTGCGGCATCAGGTTGTCGGACTCGGCCTGGTTCAGGCGTTCCTTCACCGCGCGCTCGACACGCACCAGACCGGCACGGAACTGGTTCTCGGCCAATTCGCCCACCGAACGCACGCGACGGTTGCCGAGGTGGTCGATATCGTCCACTTCGCCACGACCGTTACGCAGTTCGACCAGGATTGCCATCACCGACACGATGTCTTCGGTCGACAGGATGCCGTCCATCACGCCACGGCGGTGGGCAAACTTGTCCGACAGCAGCGAGCGGAACCACTCCGGCGACTTCTCATCGAGCTTGTGCTCGTAAGTGCGGGTGTTGAACTTCATGCGGCCGACACGCGACAGATCGTACGAGTCTTCGCTGAAGAACAGGCGGTTGAACAGCAGCTCGACGGCATCTTCCGTCGGCGGTTCGCCCGGACGCATCATGCGGTAGATCGCCACGCGGGCCTGCTGACGGTCCTGGATATCGTCGCTGCGCAGGGTCTGCGAGATGTAGCCGCCCTGATCCAGGTCGTTGATGTACAGCACCTCGATTTCCGGCACTTCATGGATATCGAGCTTGGCCACCAGGTCGTCGGTGATTTCTTCGTTGGCGCGCGCCAGCACTTCACCGGTTTCCGGATTGACCACATTCTTGGCCAGCATCTTGCCAACCAGCGTGTCGAACGGCACTTCGATGCGGTCGATGTTCGCTGCCGCGATGTCGCGGATGTGCTTGGCGGTGATGCGCTTGTCTTTCTGGACGATTACCTTGCCATCCGGAGCGACGATGTCGTTCTTGGCGACTTCGCCCTTCAGACGATCGGCCACCACCTTCATGTACACACCGTTGTCGGTCAGGTAGAAGGTGTCGACGTCATAGAACTCGGCGAGAATTTGCTCTTCGGTGTAGCCGAGCGCCTTCAGCAGGATCGTGCCCGGCATCTTGCGACGACGGTCGATACGGAAGTACAGCAGATCCTTCGGGTCGAATTCAAAGTCCAACCACGAGCCGCGGTACGGAATCACGCGGGCCGAGAACAGCAGTTTGCCGGACGAATGGGTCTTACCGCGGTCGTGTTCGAAGAACACGCCCGGGGAACGGTGCAGCTGGGACACGATGACCCGCTCGGTACCGTTGATGATGAACGAACCATTGGTGGTCATGAGCGGAATCTCGCCCATGTACACCTCGTTCTCACGCACTTCCTTCACCACCGGCTTGGACGACTCTTTATCGAGGATCGTCAGACGAATCCGCGCACGCAGCGGGGCCGCGTATGTAATGCCGCGCAGCTGGCATTCCTGCATATCGAACGGCGGCTCGCCCAGCACGTAGTGAACGAAGTCCAAACGTGCATAACCATTGTGGCTATTGATCGGGAAGATCGATTTGAATGCCGCCTGCAGGCCCACATCCTTGCGCTGATCGAACGGTGTGCCAAGCTGCAAGAACTCGGTGTACGAATCAATCTGAGTCGCCAACAGGAAGGGGACATCGAGAACGCTGGCACGTTTCGCAAAACTCTTGCGGATACGTTTCTTCTCAGTAAACGAATAACTCATAGAGTCTCCATCGAGGTGGGGTGGCGCAAGCAACCAAAGGTCAGCAGTCATGCGCAATTGTAATGCTGACGTTTGTCAGCTCGTCGCTAACAAGCGCAACAAGGCTGGCGGATTTCTCCGCCAGCCCTAACGCACTTCCTTTAAAGGAAGCTTACTTCACTTCTGCTTTCGCGCCAGCTTCGATCAGCTGCTTCACGATGTCTTCGGCTTCAGCCTTCGAAGCGCCTTCCTTCACGGCCTTCGGAGCGCCGTCAACCAGATCTTTGGCTTCTTTCAGACCCAGACCGGTCAGTGCACGAACAACCTTGATCACGTTTACTTTCTGGTCGCCAGCGGCGGTCAGAATCACGTCGAACTCGGTCTTCTCTTCAGCGGCAGCAGCGCCGGCGCCAGCCGGGCCAGCAACGGCAACGGCAGCAGCCGATACGCCGAACTTCTCTTCGAACGCCTTAACCAGCTCGTTCAGTTCCATAACCGGCATAGCGGCAACGGCTTCGAGGATGTCGTCTTTGGTAATAGCCATTTGTAAAACTCCTGAATCGGTATTCGTTTAAAGCAAATCGGATTAAGCGGCTTCGGCCTGCTTCTGCTCTGCCACAGCGGCCAGAGCGCGAGCCAGACCAGCAACCGGAGCCTGCATAACGTACAGCAGCTTGGACAGCAGCTCTTCGCGACCCGGGATGGACGCAAGCTCAGCAACCTGAGCGGCGTTCAGCACGTTACCGTCGTAAGAACCGGCCTTGACGACAAATTTGTCGTCCTGCTTGGAGAATTGATGCAGAACTTTGGCAGCTGCCACCGGGTCAGCGGAAACACCATATACCAGCGGACCGACCATGTGTTCGGCCAGACCGGCAAACGGGGTGCCTTCCACTGCGCGGCGAGCCAGCGTGTTCTTCAGAACACGCAGGTACACGCCCTGCTCACGCGCTTTCGCACGCAGCTGGGTCATGCTGCCCACTCCGACGCCGCGGTATTCGGCGATAACGATGGTCTGAGCGTTGGCAACTTCTGCCGCCACTTCAGCCACTACCACCTTCTTGGCTTCGATATTGAGACTCAAGGTCTACCTCCTAGTCATGAACGGAACAGCTTGCGCCATCCCCCTTCAGTGCAGCGGCGACCAGTTTCAGGAGACATTACGGAATTCCGCCGTCGTAACTGGTGCCCATGGGCAGAATTGAACTGCCGACCTCTCCCTTACCAAGGGAGTGCTCTACCCCTGAGCTACATGGGCCTGATACGACAACAGATATAAAGCCTGCTGTTCGGGTTCACCATCTGCGTAGGACGCTGCGGACAGCGATTAAGCCCAAAGGCTCCTACGGTCTTTGACAATCTGGCAGCAGCCGAAACTGCTGCCAGCCCAAAGCCTTGGCGAGCCGGGCGGCCCGCCGATTACCATTACTTAAGCAGCAACGGTAGTGGTATCTACGCGCACGCCCACGCCCATGGTGCTGGACACGGCGACTTTGCGCAGGTACTGACCCTTGGCGGCGGCCGGCTTGGCCTTCACCAGGGCATCAACCAGAGCGGTCAGGTTTTCACGCAGCGCGTCGGCTTCGAACGAAGCGCGACCGATAGTAGCGTGAACGATACCTGCCTTGTCGGTACGGTATTGAACCTGACCGGCCTTGGCGTTCTTCACGGCCTCGGCAACGTTCGGGGTCACGGTACCAACCTTCGGGTTCGGCATCAGGCCGCGCGGACCGAGGATCTGACCCAGCTGACCGACGATACGCATCGCGTCCGGCGAAGCGATCACTACGTCGAAGTTCAGGTTACCGGCTTTTACTTGCTCGGCCAGGTCTTCGAAACCGACCACTTCAGCACCGGCAGCCTTGGCGGCTTCGGCGTTGGCGCCTTGAGCAAATACGGCAACGCGAACCGACTTACCGGTACCACGCGGCAGCACGACCGAACCACGAACAACCTGGTCGGATTTACGCGGATCCACACCCAGGTTCACGGCGATATCGATCGACTCGTCGAACTTGGCGGTAGCAGCGCCCTTAACCAGAGCGATAGCTTCTTCAACCGCGTACAGCTTGTTGCGATCTACGCTGGATTTCAGCGCCTGCAGACGTTTGGACAGCTTAGCCATCTTACAGACCCTCCACTTCCAGACCCATCGAACGGGCCGAACCAGCGATGATGCGAACAGCCGCGTCGAGGTTAGCAGCGGTCAGATCCGGCTGCTTGGTTTTGGCGATTTCTTCCAGCTGAGCGCGAGTCACTTTACCAACTTTGTCGGTATGCGGCTTCGGGCTGCCCTTCTGGATACCAGCGGCCTTCTTCAGCAGAATGGTGGCCGGCGGGGTCTTCATCACGAAGGTGAAGGACTTGTCCGCGTAAGCGGTAATCACTACCGGAATCGGCAGACCCGGCTCAACGCCTTGGGTCGCGGCGTTGAACGCCTTGCAGAATTCCATGATGTTCAGGCCACGCTGACCCAGTGCCGGACCGATCGGTGGCGACGGGTTGGCTTTACCAGCGGGCACTTGCAGCTTTACATAGCCGACAATTTTCTTTGCCACAATAAGGCTCCTAAGACGGGTTTAACGCGGGCAACAGCACCCGCTTCCCAATGAGAGCGCGTAAGTATACACGCCCCCTTTGAATTCACCAAGCTTTCGCTCAGAGTTTTTCGACCTGACCGAAATCCAACTCGACCGGAGTATCGCGACCGAAGATCTGCACCGACACGCGCAGCTTGTTGCGCTCGTAGTTGACCTCGTCGACCGAACCGTTGAAATCGGTGAACGGACCCTCGGTAACGCGCACGCGCTCACCCACTTCGAACAACACCTTCGGCTTCGGCTTCTCGACACCTTCCTGCATCTGCTGCATGATCGCCTCGACTTCCTTCACGGAAATCGGCGCAGGACGGTTGGCGGTGCCGCCAACGAAACCAGTCACCTTCGGCGTACTCTTCACCAGGTGCCAGGTGTCGTCGGTCATCTCCATCTCGACCAGCACATAACCCGGGAAGAACTTGCGCTCGGTAATTGAACGGCGACCATTCTTGATGTCGACCACTTCTTCTACCGGAACCAGAATCTGACCAAACAAGTCCTGCTTCTCTTCGCGATCGATACGCTCACGAAGCGCCTTCTGCACGCTCTTTTCGAAACCCGAGTAGGCGTGCACCACATACCAACGTTTAGCCATCAGTTAACCTCGACCCAGCAGCAAGTCATAGAACACCCAGGACAAGGTCGAATCGATCGACCACATGAACAGCGACAGCACCAGCACGAACAGGAACACCAGGCCGGTCATCTGCATCGCTTCCTTGCGGGCAGGCCAGACGACCTTGCGCGCCTCGGCCACCGAGTCCTGAGCATAACCCGCAAAGGCCTGCCCCGGCTGCGACACCCAGACCACCCCGGCAGCAGCGGCGAGACCGGCCACGAAAGCCAGTACACGCAGAATGCCCTGCGTCTCAGGAATCAGATAGAAACCAGCAATACCAGCGACGACCAGCAGGCCGGCCAGCACCAGTTTGATTTTGTCTTGCATTTCCATGAGGGGAATATCTCTTGCGCGTATGCGACAAAAGACCAACCGGCGAAATTCGCCGGTTAGTCTTATTTGGCAGGCCAGGAGGGTCTCGAACCCCCAACCCTCGGTTTTGGAGACCGATACTCTACCAATTGAGCTACTGGCCTATAAACCTTTTAGATCGTCGATTAAGCGATGACCTTAGCAACCACGCCGGCGCCGACGGTACGGCCACCTTCGCGGATTGCGAAACGCAGACCTTCTTCCATGGCGATCGGATGGATCAGTTCCACGGTGATGGCAACGTTGTCACCCGGCATAACCATTTCCACGCCTTCGGCCAGGGTTACAGCACCGGTCACGTCCGTAGTACGGAAGTAGAACTGCGGGCGGTAGTTGGCGAAGAACGGGGTGTGACGACCACCCTCTTCTTTCGACAGAACATACACCTCTGCCGAGAACTTGGTGTGCGGAGTGATCGAACCCGGCTTAACCAGAACCTGACCACGTTCAACGTCTTCACGCTTGGTACCGCGCAGCAGTACACCCACGTTGTCGCCGGCTTGACCTTGGTCCAGCAGCTTGCGGAACATTTCCACGCCGGTGCAGGTGGTCTTGACGGTCGGCTTCAGGCCAACGATCTCGAGCTCTTCACCAACTTTAACAATACCGCGCTCAACACGACCAGTCACTACAGTACCACGACCCGAGATCGAGAACACGTCTTCGATCGGCAGCAGGAACGGCTTGTCTACAGCGCGTTCCGGAGTCGGGATGTAGCTATCCAGAGCTTCGGCCAGGCGGAAGATCGCCGGCTCGCCGTATTCCGACTGGTCGCCTTCCAGCGCCAGACGAGCGGAACCGGTAACGATCGGGGTGTCATCACCCGGGAAGTCGTACGACGACAGCAGGTCGCGCACTTCCATTTCCACCAATTCCAGCAGCTCAGCGTCGTCCACCAGGTCAGCCTTGTTCAGGAAGACGATGATGTACGGAACGCCAACCTGACGGGACAGCAGGATGTGTTCGCGGGTTTGCGGCATCGGACCGTCAGCGGCCGAGCACACCAGAATCGCGCCGTCCATCTGAGCCGCGCCGGTGATCATGTTCTTCACATAGTCAGCGTGGCCCGGGCAGTCTACGTGAGCGTAGTGGCGATTTTCGGTCTCGTACTCGACGTGTGCGGTATTAATGGTAATACCGCGAGCCTTTTCTTCCGGCGCGCTGTCGATCTGCGAGTAATCTTTAGCTTCGCCACCGAACTTCTTGGACAGAATGGTGGTGATCGCTGCAGTCAGAGTGGTCTTACCATGGTCCACGTGACCGATGGTGCCAACGTTTACGTGCGGTTTCGTCCGCTCGAACTTTTCCTTAGCCATGGCAAATTCCCTGAATCTGAAAACTAAAGTTAAGCGATGGTGCCCATGGGCAGAATTGAACTGCCGACCTCTCCCTTACCAAGGGAGTGCTCTACCCCTGAGCTACATGGGCCCTAAACTTGATACTACGTTTGGAGCGGGTGAAGGGAATCGAACCCTCGTCGTAAGCTTGGAAGGCTTCTGCTCTACCATTGAGCTACACCCGCCTCTCACGATCTCGGGCGACTTACACTTGCCGCCCAAACGCTAAGTAATCTGGTGGGGGGAGAAGGATTCGAACCTTCGAAGGCAGAGCCAGCAGATTTACAGTCTGATCCCTTTGACCGCTCGGGAATCCCCCCTGAAAGAGACCCGAATAATATAGATCACCCTTTTGCCCGTCAACAGCTTTTTTGAAGAAATTTGCAGTTTTTTTGAGGATTGAATGTGCAACGCCCCGATGCTGTTTCCATGCATCGGGGCGTTATATTTTAAATCAAATACTTAGATCGGCTAGCCGTTGTTCAGGCTTGGGCAGTGATGATCCGGTACTTCTCCATCAACTGCTCTTCGGTCTCCGGGTTGCCCGGATCCAGCGGAATGCAATCGACCGGACAGACTTGCTGGCACTGCGGCTCATCATAGTGGCCGACGCACTGGGTACACAGGTTCGGGTCGATCTCGTAGATTTCCTCACCTTGCGAGATGGCGTTGTTCGGGCACTCCGGCTCGCACACGTCGCAGTTGATGCATTCGTCGGTGATCATCAAAGACATAGTAATTTCCTCAAGTATTCAATGGGGCAAATTCTGTCACCCCACCCCAGGGGCTGCAAGCATTCCCCGCTATATGGTTAGATCGGGGTGATATCAGTCTTGGCGCGCAGTAGCGCGTAGTGCACCACCCCCGCCTTGCCCTGACGCTCGACCTGCCAGTCGTCAAGCTCCGGCAACGAACGCCCTTCTATATAGAGAGCACCATTCTCGGCCAGGTACGGCCGCACCTTCGGCAGCAGTACCGGCAACAGGTCGGCGTCGAACGGTGGGTCCAGCAGGATCAGGTCGAACTGTTCTCGACAGTTCTTCAGATACATCAGCGAGTCCATCGCGACGACGTCGATCTCGTTGGCGCCCAGCTCCTGGCGGTTGGCCTTCAATGCCATCAGTGGCGCCTTGGCCTTTTCGACCATCACGACGCGCCGCGCGCCGCGCGATGCCGCTTCGAAGCCCAGTGCACCGCTGCCGGCGAACAGATCGAGGCAGCGCAGGCCATCGAGTTCCTGTCCCAGCCAGTTGAACAGCGTTTCGCGTACCCGGTCCGGAGTCGGCCGCAGGCCGTCGGCATCGGGGAAGGACAACAAGCGGCGCCGGTAGCGACCGGCGATGATACGCACCCGGTTACGGTTGGCCGACATGGTGGTCCTTTGCAAAAAGCGCTGAGTTTACCCCGATTGTCCTACGCTCGCCTTGATCATCGGCGCTTTAGGGTGTCGCTGTTGCGCCGATGACAACCGTGGACAGCGCCTCCGGATGGACGCGGCGGCGCCAGGCATCGCGCACCTGGGCCGGTGTCAGTGCCGCCACTTCGCGCGGATAGCGCTCGAGATAATCGAGCGGTAGCCGGTAGTCGCCAATCAGCGCGAGATAGCCGAGCAGCTTGCGGTTGCTGTCGAAACGCAGCGGAAAGCCGCCGATCAAATTGGCCTGGGCCTGGGCCAGTTCGGCATCGGTCGGCCCCTCGTCGATGAAGCGCAGCAGCGTCGCACGCGCTACCGCCAGCGCGGTATCGGCCTGGTCCTTGCGGGTCGACAAGGCGATCACGAACGGCCCGGCCTGCTCCAGCGGCTGCACGCTGCTGGACGCACCATAGGTGAGACCGCGCTTGACGCGCAGTTCCTGCATCAGCCGCGCATCGAAACCGCCGGCGCCGAGCACGTAGTTGCCGACCACCAGCGGATAGTAGTCAGGGTCATCCCGTGCGATCAGCGGCAGCCCGAGCCGCAGATGCGCTTGGCTGGCCGGATTGGCCTCGCGCACCAGCGCCGGCGCCGCCACTTCGACCGCCGGGATCGCCGGCAATGCCGGGCCGCTATTGTGCAAACCGGCGAGCAGCGCCGTTGCCATGGCCTCGGCGCCGGCCCGGTCGATGTCGCCGACAATCGCCACGACCGCATAGCGAGGCTGGTAGTGCGCCCGCCAGAACGCCAGTAAATCTTGCCGCTTGATGGCGGCCAGAGCGGTAGCGGTGAGACGCGCTTCATTGCCGTAGGGATGGGCGGGGTACAGCAGACGGCGCAGCGCGCGATCCGCGAGGAAACCGGGATTGCTCTCGCGCTGCTTCAGCCCTTCGATACCGCGGCGTTTCTCGCGCTCCAGCACCGCTACGGGAAAGGTCGGTTTCGCCAACAGTTCGGCCGCCAGCGCCAGCGCTGGCTCGCGCGTGGCCGGACGTGACAGCGTGCGCAGCGACAGGCCGGCACGTTCGGTGTCGGCAAAACCGCCGAGGCTGATCGCCAGGTCGGCGATCTTGTTGCGAATCGCCTCCTCGTCGTGCCCGGCACTGCCGTTGTCGAGCAAGGCGGCCGTCAGATTCGCCACGCCGGGCTTGGCCTCCCGGCGGCTACCGGCGTCGAAGTCGACCCGGACGTCGAGAATGGGGTTGTCGTGCGACTCGACGAAGTAGACTCGCGCGCCGTCGGGTTGTTGCCAGTACTGGATATCGACCGCCTGGGCGATACCGCTGAGCACCAGCATCAGTAGCGCGAGCCCGTACTGTTTAACGAACATTTTCGCCCCCTTGCATGGGTTCGGCCAACGGGGCGGCCTTGGGGACGGCCGGTAGCGGCTGTAGCGTCACCACCGTGAGCCGGTCGTCGACCAGGCTCTGCGCGGCGGCGCGCACGTCAGCCGAATCGACCCTCATC
Source organism: Neisseriaceae bacterium JH1-16 (assembly GCA_025989215.1). GTDB lineage: Bacteria > Pseudomonadota > Gammaproteobacteria > Burkholderiales > Chromobacteriaceae > Crenobacter_A. The sequence continues at coordinate 122,453 of JAPDNP010000008.1, forward strand.
AGGCGCCGCTCCATCTCGTCCTCGTCGCGCCAGGAAAAGCCCAGGCTTTCCAGGCGCCCGATCTGCATTGCCTGCTCCTGCATCGAGTCGCGCTGGTAGACCCGGTCGGCGTCGAGGCGGTGGCGTACCCGCGCTAGCTCATCCTCGCCGACGCCGTCGCGGGCGATGCGGGCGAGCTGCTGGCGGATGCCCTGCTCCAGTTCGGCGATGCCATGCCCGGCCGCCGGCAGCGCCATGATGGTGAACAGCCCGTCGCCGCGGCCGAGCAGTTCGTAGCTGCTGGAAACACTATTGGCGAGGCGATCCTGTCGGACCAGCTGGCGCGGCAGCCGTGCCGCGTCTTGCCCGGTCAGCAGCGCCGACAACATATATAAGGTATAGGGTTCACGCTCGTCGAGCCGACGCAGTTGCGGGGCCTTCCAGGCCATCGCCAGGTAGGGCACCTCGGACACTGCCTTGACGGTGATACGGCGCAGGCCGCGCTGCGGCGGTTCCTGCTGCGGACGACGTTCGGGCAGAACGCGCGCGGCGATCGGGCCGAAACGCCGCTGCGTCTCGGCGATCACCGTCGCCGGGTCGACATCGCCGACCACGACCAGCGTCGCATTGTTCGGCGCATACCATTGCCGGTACCACTGGCGCAGGTCGTCCGGCTGCATATGGAGGATGTCGTCCATCCAGCCGATGACCGGGTTGCGGCTCGGGTTGGCGATGAAGGCGCTGGCGTAGAGGTTCTCGAGCAGCACGCCGCTGGGCTGATCATCGGTGCGCCAGCGGCGCTCTTCCTTGACGACTTCCAACTCACTCCGGAATGCGTCGTCCTTGAAGTCGAGGTTGTGCATCCGGTCGGCCTCGAGTTGCAAGGCCAGGGGCAGGCTGGCCGCAGCCAGTTGCTGGTAATAGACGGTATAGGCGCGGCTGGTAAAGGCATTGTCACTGCCGCCGGCGGCGGCGATGCGATGCGAGAATTCGCCGGCCGGCACGGTCGGCGTCCCCTTGAACATCATGTGCTCCAGCAGATGGGACAAGCCGGTGCGACCGTTCACTTCGTCGAGGCTGCCGACCCGGTACCAGAGTTGCGACACTGCTACCGGGGCACGTGCATCGCGCTTGACGATGACCTTCAGGCCGTTGGCCAGCGTGGCCTCGACTGGCTCGTCGGCCTGCGCCAACAGCGGCATCAGCGCCAGGACGGCGAGTGCCGCGCCGCGCGCCGCGAACAAGAGGAATGGCATGTTGTCTGTCCTGAAACGGTTTTGACGTTACAATCCGGGTATTTTCGACGAGTCCGGTTGTCCTTAGCGAGTCATGTTTAGTTTCTTCAAGAAGAAGTCCCCCCCGCCGGTTACGCCGGCTCCCGAGGCCCCGGCCGTTGAACCGGTACAGGTTCCGGTCGTCGAGACGCCGCCTGCCGCACCCGTAACCCCGGTCGACGCCATCATCACCGAGGCTCCGATCCAGGCCGAAGCCAGTATCGAGCCGATCACTGCCGCCCCCATCTCCACGCCTGTCGCTGCACCCAGCCCGGTAGCACCGGCTGCCGAGCCGACGCCCGAACCCGCCAGGAAGCTCAGCTGGACCGAGCGGCTGAAGGCCGGCTTGTCCAAGACCCGTGACAAACTCGGCAAGTCGCTGGCCGGCGTGTTCGGCGGCGGAAAGATCGACGAAGACTTGTACGAAGAGCTGGAGACCGTGCTGTTGACCGCCGACATGGGCGTGGACGCCACGAATCACCTGCTCAAGGACGTGCGCGATCGCGTGTCGCTGAAGGGGTTGAAGGATGGCAGCGAACTGAAAGGCGCGCTGAAAGAGTCGCTGACCGAGCTGATCGGCCCGCTGGAAAAGCCGCTTGACGTGTCCGGCCACAAACCTTATGTCATTATGATGGCCGGCGTGAACGGTGCGGGCAAGACCACGTCGATCGGCAAGCTGGCCAAGTACTTCCAGTCGCAGGGCAAGTCGGTGCTGCTGGCCGCCGGCGACACCTTCCGCGCCGCGGCGCGCGAACAGCTGGTGGCCTGGGGCGAACGTAACAACGTCACCGTGATCACCCAGCAGGGTGGCGATGCGGCGGCGGTCTGCTTTGATGCGATCAAGGCCGCCGAGGCGCGCGGCATTGACATCGTGCTAGCCGACACCGCCGGCCGGCTGCCGACCCAGCTGCACCTGATGGAAGAGATCAAGAAGGTGAAGCGGGTAATCCAGAAGGCGCTGCCGGAGGCGCCGCACGAGATCGTGCTGGTGCTGGATGCCAATATTGGCCAGAACGCGCTGAACCAGGTGAAGGTGTTCGACGAGGCGCTGGGCCTGACCGGCCTGATCCTGACCAAGCTTGACGGCACTGCCAAGGGCGGCGTGATCGCGGCGATCGCCAAGCAGCGGCCGATCCCGCTGCGCTTCATCGGCGTGGGCGAGACCATCGACGACCTGCGCCCGTTCAGCGCGCGCGACTATGTGAACGCGCTGATCGACTGATCCCACATTCACGATTTTGACCAGCGACGGCGGGGCCTGCCCGCCGTCCAGCAAAGGGAACCGCCTCGCATGATCCAGTTCGATCAGGTCACCAAGCGTTACCCGGGCGGCATCGACGCGCTGAAAAACCTGAGCTTCGGCATCGAGACCGGCGAGATGGTGTTTCTCGCCGGCCACTCCGGCGCCGGCAAGTCGACGCTGCTGAAGCTGATCTCCGGCCTGGAGCGCGCCACCACCGGCAATGTGATGGTCAGCGGCCACAACCTGTCCAAGCTGCGCCGCAGCCAGCTGCCGTTCGTGCGCCAGCATATCGGCGTGGTGTTCCAGGACCACAAGATCCTGTTCGACCGCAATGTATTCGACAATGTGATGCTGCCGCTCGACATCATCGGCTTCGACCGCCGTGAGGCGGCGCGCCGGGTGCGCGCGGCGCTCGACAAGGTCGGCCTGCTCGGCAAGGAGAAGGTGATGCCGATCCGCCTGTCCGGCGGCGAACAGCAGCGCCTGTGCATCGCCCGTGCGGTGGTGCACCGCCCGGCCGTGCTGATCGCCGACGAGCCTTCGGCCAACCTCGACCGCGCCTACGCGCTCGACATCATGGAATTGTTCAAGTCGTTCCACCAGGTCGGCGTCACCGTACTGATCTCGGCGCACGACGAGACGCTGATGGAAGACTACGGCCGCCGCATCCTGCGCCTGAAGGAAGGACAGTTCACCGCATGAAACACTATCTGTTCCTGCACTGGCAGAGCGCGCGCATCGCGCTGGTGAAGATTTTGCGCCAGCCGGTCGGCTCGCTGCTGTCCTTGGCGATGCTGTCGGTGGCGATGGCGCTGCCGCTGTCGCTGTACCTGACGGTGATGAGCGTCCAGGACTGGGTCGGCAAGCTGACCGCTACGCCTCAGATTACGCTGTTCATGGAGCAAAGCGCCGAGGAAGCGGACATCGCCGCGGTCGGCAGCGCGCTGAAGCACCACCCGCGGGTGAAGGGCTATACCTTCGTCAGCAAGAAGCAGGCCCTCACCGACCTGGAAAAGCGCAACGGCCTGAACGGGCTGACCGAGGGCCTGGATGCCAACCCGCTGCCGGATGCCTTCGTGGTCACCCCGACCTCGCTGGAGCCCAAGCAGCTGGAGCTGCTGCAGAAGGAGCTGTCCGGCCTGCCTATGGTCGAAGAGGCGCAGTTCGACGCCAGCTGGGCGAAGCGCCTGTACGGCATGGTCGACCTGGGCAAGCATCTGACGCTGTTCCTGGCGTTGGCGCTGGGCGTGGCGCTGGTGCTGATCACCCACAACACCATCCGTATGCAGATCCTGGCGCGGCGCGATGAAATCGAAGTGTCGAAATTGATCGGCGCGACCGACAGCTTCATCCGCCGGCCGTTCCTGTATCACGCGCTGTGGCAGGGGTTGCTGGCGGGCCTGGTGGCCTGGGGACTGACCAGCTGGCTGGTCGCGGTCGCCAACCCGGCGATCGCCGAATTCGCCCAGCTCTATAACGAGCAAGTGGAACTTCGCGGCCTCGCGCCACTCGAACTGGCTTTGGTTCTGGCGGGAGCGGTTTTGCTCGCCATGCTGGGCGCCCGCCTCGCCGCAGATCATCATCTGCGCCGGGTCAGCGCCAGCTAGTCTGAAGCCGCATTGAAGCAGACTATTGATATCATTGAAAAATTCCAACGACGATTCGAACTCCGCCGTTTGGCACTCGGACACATCGAGTGCTAAGATAGCTTCCATGCCCAAGGAGGAATACCAACCTATGACAGCTACTTTCGCTTTGCCCGTCCCTTCGAGCAACGGCAGTCTGGAGCAGTACATCCAGACGGTGAACAGCATTGCCATGCTGACGCCCGAAGAAGAAAACGAGCTGGCGACGCGCTTCCACCGCTCCGAGGATCTGGAAGCGGCCAAAAAGCTCGTGCTGTCCCACCTGCGCGTGGTGGTATCGATTGCCCGCGGTTATGCCGGTTACGGCCTGCCGCAAGCCGACCTGATCCAGGAAGGCAATATCGGCCTGATGAAGGCAGTGAAACGCTTCGAGCCGACCCGTGGCGTGCGTCTGTTCTCGTTCGCCGTGCACTGGATCAAGGCCGAGATCCATGAATTCATCCTGCGAAACTGGCGCCTGGTGCGTGTCGCCACCACCAAGCCGCAGCGCAAGCTGTTCTTCAATCTGCGCAGCATGAAGAAGAGCTTCGCCGCGCTGACCGACAAGGAAGCGCAGCAGATCGCCGACGATCTGGGGGTGAAGCGCGAAGAAGTGCTGGAAATGGAGACTCGCCTGACCGGCCAGGATATCGGCCTGGTAGCCGACAACGACGACGACGAGGCATTCGCCCCGATCGACTGGTTGGCCGACCACGACCACGAGCCGACCCGCCAGCTGGAGAAGCGCGCGTTCGACCGCCTGCAGAGCGACGGCCTGCGCGAGGCGCTCGAAGCGCTCGACCCGCGCAGCCGCCGCATCATCGAGGCGCGCTGGCTGGCCGACGACAGCGGCGCGACGCTGCACGAACTGGCTGCCGAGTTCGGCGTATCGGCCGAACGGATTCGCCAGATCGAGGCGAAGGCACTGACCAAGATGAAGACCACGCTCGCCGCCGAAGTCGCCTGAGCACCGCAATTCGGCCAGCCCATAAAGAACAGCCCGCATTCGCGGGCTGTTTGTTTTGGTGGCGAGTACTGACGGCAAGGTTGGCCGAACGGCGGCAGGCGCCCATCGCCAACGGCCATGGCATCGCGTAGCCATGAAGAAGCCCGGCTGCTGGCCGGGCTTCCTCGTGCTGTTGCGACGCGATCGGGCTTACTCGTCGTCGCCCTCACTGGCGTTCTTGTACTTGGCCGGCAGGCGGTCGTAGCCGGCCTGGGCGATGCGGCGCAGACGTGCGTATTGCGGCTGGTCTTCCGGCAGGTCGTCGAGGAAGCTCTGCGCATAGGTCGGGAACGACGCCAGCGCCTGATTGAGCGTTTCCTCGGCACGGCGTTCGTCGCCGGCCAGCACCTCCAGCTTGGCTTTCTTCAACAGCACGTCCGGATAGGGGCGCGAGGCGGCCAGCAGGTTCACCCAGCGGCGTTTCTGCACCAGATTGTCCGGCGTGGCGTCGAGGTAGTTGTCCAGCGTGCTGAGCGCGTGGAAGGCATACAACGGCTCGTGCTCGACCATCTCGGCCAGGCGAGCGATGCGCGGCGCGTCGCGCTTGGCGTTGTCGTACGGCGTATACAGGCCGACTAGCTCCCAGTAGCGCTGGTAACCCTGCACCGACAGCACGGTCAGCGCCACTGCCAGCACCGCGCTACCCAGCGGCACCAAGTAGCCGCGCGCACGGCTCTCCGGTTGCGGCGCCAGTGCCACCGCCATCACCAGTACCGCCAGGAAATACAGATACCACAGCGGATATTCGAGCAGGCTGTGCAGCAGCGTCACCGACAGCATCGCCAGCGGCAGCGCGCCTTCCGGACGCGCCGGACGGCTGAAGTAAGGCCACAGCGCCCAGACGAAGCCGCCCAGCGTGATCAGCGTGCCGACCAGGCCGACTTCGGCCAACAGTTGCAGCACCAGATTGTGCGCATTGGTGAACAGCCCGCTGTTGTAGGCGGCGTCGGCGAACTCCGGGCGCATCTGCAGCAGCACGCTCTGCGTGCCGAACTGCGACCAGCCGGTGCCGAACCACGGTTGCGCCTCGAACACGATCCAGGCCTTGTGCCATTCGACGAAGCGTCGCGCACCCATGCCGTCGCTGTTGGCGGCCAAGCGTTCCACGCCGCTGGCGACTTCGACATGGCTATGGGTGAACAGCGACATCAGGTGGTTGGCGAACGGCAGCAGGAACTGGCCGGCGATGATCACCGCCGCCACGCCGGCGAAGGCCAGACCGATGCGGCGCGACATGTCTTCGCGGGCGCGCCAGTGCCACAGCGCACCGATCACCACCATCGCTACCGCGTACAACAGTACGGTACGCGAAGCGGCCCAGCCCATCGACAGCGCAAGCCACAACACGATCAGGGTGGCGAGCCAGGTCTTCAGCCGGCGCTCGCAAGCGAGATAGGCGGTGGCCAGTGCGCCCCAGGCCAGGTAGTGGGCATACTGGTTGCGCTGGCCGATATGGCCGAACACATTGGTGGTCGGGTGGCTGGAGTCGTAGAACAGCACCCCGCCCATCTTTTCGGCGAGACCGGTGACCTGGCAGAAGCCGATCAGCGACTGCGCCAGCGCGCCGAACAGCAGGCCCCAGGCCAGCCACACCGTCACCGACACGCTGCCGTGCCGCTCGCGCAGCGCCACGGTGATGTAGCCGAGCAACGCCAGCGCCGCGAAGCACAACGAGGTCGCCCAGTTCATCCCCGGGAACAGGATGTCGACGAACCACGGCTGCACTGCCCACACCACCGCCAGCACCAGCATCCACACGCTGGCGCGCGGCAGACGGGCTGGCAGCGCGCCGCCCGGCAGCAGGAACAGCCAGGCCGCGAGCGCAAGCCATACCACGACGGCCTCGCCGAACCATTGCGGCAGCGGAACATAATGCAGGCGCGACAGGAAGGGCAGCGCGGCGATCAGACACCAGCTGGTCAGCGCCAGCGGGGAGGCAACTCGTTGGATGGACATGACGAAGAACGGGACGAAGCAAAACGCGAAGGATACCGCAAGGCGGACCCGATACGAATACGGTAGCGCCATTCACGCCCTGCCGGACCGGTTTGGACACCCTGCGTGTCGCTTAAGCGCCGCTCGACAGATAGCGCGCAGCACGCCGTCACGAGCTTCCTGGCTGAGCCGCTCGCGCCGCAGTGCTTTGGCGGCGCGAAACGCAGGACGGATCTAGCCGCGGCAGTTGGCCGGCAGATAACCGAGCGGCGCGGCGTTGGTCTGCTTATCGTCGTTGCCGGGCTGGCACTTCCAGCTGATCTGGCCGTTGCTGTCGATCGCCCCGGCGAAGGAGAACTGATTGGCCTTGTCGTGAATACCGGGGCCAACCGCAGGAGTCAGCGTCACCACCAGGCTGGCGTGACTGGCATCGGCGCCCTTGGCGTAGTCGATCGCCGCGACATAGGTGGACTTGCTGTCCGACAGGCCGGCGGCGTCCTTGCTGTCGGGCATCTTGTTATGGGTGACCGCGTATTCGGACACCGTGGTGCGCGCCGAGCTCAGCAACTGCAGCGCCTCGGTCACCTTGGCGCGGGCGATGTGCTCCTGATAAAGAGGGATCGCGATCGACGCCAGAATGCCCACGATCGCCAGCACGATCATCAACTCGATCAGGGTGAAGCCCTGCTGCACGGCTCTTTTCACGACACGGTTCACGACTCGGCCTCCGTCTTTCTCAAGCAAGAATGCGTCCGCCAAGGTAAGGGCACATCCAAAATTATGTCAATATCATTCAATGGTTCGCTGTGCGGCTAGCGCATCGCAGCGGGGTCGCCAGCATAACGCCGGCGCCGCGATCCGTCATGCCGCCAGAACAACCAACTAGCCCCCCTGCCCCCAAAGCCCCGCTGCCCCGCACCACTGCCCGCGTGTCACAATGATGCCTTCCGTTCGCCAAGCAAGGATTTCACCATGTCGCTCAACCAGGACTGGCTGGCCCGCAGCCGCGCCGCGGTCTGGCACCCCTGCACCCAGATGAAGCGTCACGAGACGCTGCCGCTGATCCCGATTGCCTCGGCCGAGGGCATGTACCTGACCGATTTCGACGACAACCGCTATCTGGACGGCGTCAGCTCCTGGTGGGTGAACCTGTTCGGTCACGGTCATCCGGTAATCAAGGACGCGATCAAGGCCCAGCTCGATACGCTGGAGCACGTGATGCTGGCCGGCTTCACCCACCGCCCGGTAGTGGAACTGTCGGAGCGGCTGGCGCGGCTGTCCGGCCTCGGCCACGCCTTTTATGGCTCGGACGGCGCCTCGGCGACCGAGATCGCGCTGAAGATGAGCTTCCACTACTGGCAGAACGTCGGCGAACCGGGCAAGCTCCGCTTCGTCAGCCTGGAGGGCAGCTACCACGGCGAGACGGTCGGCGCGCTGGCGGTCACCGATGTGCCGCTGTTCTCCGACACCTATGCGCCGCTGTTGAAGACCGGACTGCGCGTGCCGAGCCCGGACGCCAGGTTGGCCGAAGAGGGTGAAACCGCCGCCGACGTGGCGCGCCGCGCCGCCAGCTCGCTGGAAAACCTGCTGAAGAAGCACCATGGCGAGATCGCCGCGCTGATCGTCGAGCCCTTGGTGCAGGGCGCCGCCGGCATGGTGATGTACGACCCGCTGTATCTGACGCTGGCGCGCGAGCTCTGCGACCGCTACCGGGTGCACCTGATTGCCGACGAGATCGCGGTCGGCTTCGGCCGCACCGGCACGCTGTTCGCCTGCGAGCAGGCCGGCATCAAGCCCGACTTCCTGTGCCTGTCCAAGGGCATCACCGGCGGCTTCCTGCCGCTGTCCTGCGTGCTCTCCACCGACGCGGTGTACGCGGCGTTCTACGACGACGACGTGACGCGCGGCTTCCTGCACTCGCACAGCTACACCGGCAATGCACTGGCGTGCGCGGCGGCGCTGGCGGTGCTCGACCTGTTCGAGCGCGACGACGTGCTGTCGGCCAACCTTGTGAAAGCCGAGCGCTTCGACGCGATCCTGCAACCGGTTGCCGCCCACCCGGCGGTACGCCAGTTCCGCCACGTCGGCATGATTTGGGCGTTCGACGTCGCGACCGAGCGCGGCGACTTCGCCCAGGCCTTCTTCGCCGGGATGCTCTCGCGCGGCGGCCTGTTGCGCCCGATCGGCAAGACCGTCTACCTGATGCCGCCCTACATCATCGACGAGACGCAGATGCAGCAGCTGGCAGACGCGATACGGGCCGAACTGGACCGGCTCGCCGGCGGCCAGGGCGGCACGGCGAGCCCGGCATTGCCCTGACTGGCAGGGCCGGGCACCGCTGACTAGGATTAAAGCCATAGTCATGCCTACTTAACGACAGGACCGGCGTTGCCCTCCACCTTGCTGACTCTTCCGCCACTGGATCTGACGCCGTCGAAGGACGCTACCCGCCCGGAGCACGTCGCGCAGTGGTTGGCCACGCTGCCAGCCGCCCCGGCGTCGACCGGGGCGCTGGCGCTATTGGAAGCCGTCACCACCCTCAACCGCAGCCGCATGGCCGTTGCCAATCGACGCTCGCTGCTGGCGTTGTTCCAGCAAGCGGTCGACACCCGCCGCCCCACCCTGTTGACCCCCACGACACGCCAGGGGGTCACCCTGCAGCTGGCGCTCTATGAGGCACTGTTCACCGGCCACCGCCGTGTGCTGACCCAGCAGCTCGATGCCGGCCATGCCCAGACCGCGTTCGAGGCCGTCGCCGCCGCGCTGTCGGTCGCGGGCCTCTTGATCGAGCTGGCAGTGCGCGAACACAGCGCGCTGCCTCCGGGTTTCTGGCTACGCTGCCATCAGCTCTATATCCTGCTGCGTGCCCAAGGCTGGGATCGCCAGAATGGCCAGCTGCCGTCGCTCGGCATTCGCTACCGCGAGCTGCTATTGCTTGGCCTGCTGCCGGCCGGCCGGCTGACCGGCGCTCAGTTCGACTGGCTGACGCCGCTGTTGCTCGAACACGCTGCCGACCTGGAGTTGCGCGATACGCAGCAGGTGGGCCATAGCCGCCATGGCTACTATCTGGTGCCAGACGCCGATACTCCTCCGCAGTTCCGCCATTCGCCGCCGGAAGGCGGCGGGCTGCAACTGGAGTTCGGTCTGCTGCAGGCACGGTTGCGCGACCGGCTGCAGCACAACCGGCTCGCCCCGATCGACGGCATCGACGCGCACGAACTGTTGCGCCTGGTGCTGACCGAATGGAGCGCCCCCAACCATCACACCCCAGCCCGTGAGCTGCAGCAGCAGGCGCTGCTGATCCACAGTGGCCTGACACCGATCTGGTTCGTGCTGGCAGGCCAACGTTGGCCGAACGCCCCGGCCGACCCGCCGCCACCGACCCCGGCCATCGTGATGATCGAACAGAGCCACAGCCAGACCGGCTTCACCCTGCACGGCGAAGCGCATGGGCTGGTGCTGCGCGAGGGCGAGTTGCTGCTGTGCCGCTCGCTGTACGAAGCCGCCACCTGGCAGCTCGGCCTAGTACGCTGGGTCACCACCCATCAGGATGGCAGCGTACTCAACTGCGGGGTCGAACGACTGAGCGCCGACGCAGCACCAGTGCTGTTGCAAAGCGGCCCGGCCCACGCCTTCATGCTGGCGCTGTCCTTGCCGCCGCTGCCCTTGCACAACCGCCAGCCGCAGCTGCTGCTGCCCGGTCGGCCATTCGCGCGACTGCTCGAATGCCGGTTACGCGACCGCCACGGCGATACCTCGCTGCGCCTGTCGCGGCTGGCGCAGCAGACCCCGCTGTACCAATTGGTCGAGTACCTGTCAGACAATATCCACTGAGGCTCCTCTTTTGCCAAAGAGACGAGCGCCGTATACTTTGGCGTCCATCCATTTTTCGGCCCCACCCATGCAATCCGTCATCCACACCGCTTCCCGCCTGGTCGTCAAAGTCGGCTCCAGCCTCGTCACCAACGACGGCAAAGGGCTGGATCTGGGAGCGCTGGCGCGCTGGGCCGCCGAGATCGCCGAGCTGAAACGCCGCGGCAAGGAGGTGGTGCTGGTCTCCAGCGGCGCGATCGCCGAGGGCTGCCAGCGCCTCGGCTGGAGCCGCCGCCCCAAGGCGGTGCACGAGTTGCAGGCCGCCGCCGCCGTCGGCCAGATGGGGCTAGCCCAGGCCTACGAGACCGCCTTCCGCGAACACGGCCTGAAGACCGCCCAGGTGCTGCTGACCCACGAGGACCTGGCCGACCGCACCCGCTACCTGAACGCTCGCTCCACGCTGACCGCGCTGTTGGCGCTGAACGTGGTGCCGATCATCAACGAGAACGACACCGTGGTCACCGACGAGATCCGTTTCGGCGACAACGACACCCTCGGTGCGCTGGTAACCAATTTGATCGAGGCCGACGCGCTGGTGATCCTGACCGACCAACAGGGCCTCTACACCGCCGACCCGCGCAAGCACCCGGATGCCGAGTTCGTGCACGAGGCCGAGGCCGGCGATGCAGCGCTGGAAGAGATGGCCGGCGGTGCCGGCTCCAGCGTCGGCACCGGTGGCATGTACACCAAGATCGTCGCCGCCAAGCGCGCCGCCCGCAGCGGCGCCGCCACGGTGATCGCCAGCGGCCGCGAGGTCAATGTGCTGTCGCGCCTCGCCGACGGCGAGGGCATCGGCACCCAGCTGGTGGCACCGACCAACCGCATGGCCGCGCGCAAGCAGTGGTTGGCCGACCACCTGAAGCTGACCGGCCGGCTGGTGCTGGATGACGGCGCGGCGCTGGCGGTGCGCGAAAAGCACACCAGCCTGCTGCCGATCGGCGTGATCGGCGTCGAGGGCGACTTCCTGCGCGGCGAGGCGGTAGCCTGCGTCGACGGGACCGGCCGCGAAGTAGCGCGCGGCCTGGTCAACTACAGCTCGGATGAGGCACGACTGATCATGAAGAAGCCGACCCGCGCACTGGAAGAGACGCTCGGCTATCTGGTCGAGCCGGAGCTGATCCATCGCGACAATATGGTGACGCTGTAAGAGCCTATTCATAATCTTGCTGCGCAGCCCTGATCGGGGCTCATGCGCTGCTCTTCGCACCGCTGAGGGCCGCTCGCGACAGATTCTGAACAGGCTTGGACCATGCGGCCAATCTCAATGCAAAAGGGCCGCCCAATCGGGCGGCCCTTTTTCCATCCTGCCTGGCGTGCCTTATTTGGCGTCGCCCTTCTGCTCGTGCTTCAGTTCGATCGCGCGCACGATCACATAGGCGATCATCGCGGCCAGGAAGAACAGCAGCAGCACCCAGGCGATGCTCTGCAGCGTGTCGATGAAGGTGCGATAGATCTCCAAGGTCCAGCGCATGCCGTTCAATTCCAGCGCCGCCGATTCGCGGGTGGCGGTGACGTATTTCTCCAGCTCCCACAGCCGCACCCCGCCCTGCACCCCGACCACCACGATCGCGAAGCTCAGATACTTGCGCCACGCATCGGCCAGATCGCTGCCGATGATGCGACCGAGGATCTTATTGACCGCGCCGTCGAAAAAACGCGCAACGGCAATCGAGGTGAGCAGCGCCACGGCCAGCGTGGCACCCAGCAGTGCGTAGAACATGGAATCCCTTTATGTGGACGATGATAAGCGCTTAGCGGCGATTGTACGCTAAAGCGTATCGGCATCGACAAGCTTCGCCGGCGGCCGTCATTCCTTCACCGGCAGGCCGAAGTGCTGATAGGCCAGCGCGGTGGCCATCCGGCCGCGCGGCGTGCGCTGCAACAGGCCCTGCTGGATCAGGTAGGGTTCGATCACGTCCTCGATGGTGTCGGTCGACTCGCCGATCGCTGCGCCGACGTTGTCGAGACCGACCGGGCCGCCGCCGAACTTGTCGAGGATGGCGCTCAATAATTTCCGGTCCATCACGTCGAGGCCGGCATGGTCGACGTCGAGCATCGCCAGCGCCGCATCGGCCACCTCGCGCGTCACCGTGCCGTCCGACTTCACCTCGGCATAGTCGCGCACCCGGCGCAGCAGCCGGTTGGCGATGCGCGGCGTACCGCGTGAGCGCTTGGCGACTTCCAGCGCGCCCTCTTCGGCCAAGGTGACGTTGAGCAGGCCGGCCGAACGGGTGACGATGCGGGTCAGCTCCTCGGCGTTGTAGAACTCCAGCCGCGCCACGATGCCGAAGCGGTCGCGTAGCGGGTTGGTCAGCATGCCGGCGCGGGTGGTGGCGCCGACCAGGGTGAACGGCGGCAGGTCGATTTTCACCGAACGCGCCGCCGGCCCCTCGCCGATCATGATGTCGATCTGGTAGTCCTCCAGCGCCGGATAGAGGATTTCCTCCACCACCGGGCTGAGGCGGTGGATCTCGTCGATGAACAGCACGTCGTGCGGCTCGAGGTTGGTTAAGAGCGCAGCCAGGTCGCCGGCGCGCTCCAGTACCGGCCCGGAAGTCTGGCGCAGATTGACGCCCAGCTCGCGCGCGACGATGTGCGCCAGCGTGGTCTTGCCCAGACCCGGCGGGCCGAACAGCAGCACATGGTCGAGCGCCTCGCCGCGGCGCTTGGCTGCCTCGATGAAGATTTCCAGCTGCTCGCGCGCCTTCTTCTGGCCGACGTAATCGTCGAGCGCCTTAGGGCGCAGCGCGCGCTCCAGCGCCTCTTCCTGCGCCGACAGGCTTTGCTGGGTGACGATGCGCCGTTCGGGTGCACCGCCGATGAGATTGTCGGTTTCGATCATCGCGTCAGGCCTGATTGGGAATGGGCCGATCTTACCATTGCGCTATACTCGTTGCCGGCCGATTCGGCCAAGCCAAGACGCCGGCCACCTTGCCCGGCGGTGTTGCGCCGCCTTGCCGTACTGCGTGTACTGGGCGACGCGCCTAGCCGGGCTGCGCGGCCAGCGTCTTGTTCAGAACGTCTTCAGGGCGGGGTGCAATTCCCCACCGGCGGTATGGTCGCAAGACCGAGCCCGCGAGCGCCTGTCCAAAAACAGTTCACGATCTAGCGAACGAAGGGTCAGCCAAGGCGAAATGGTGCAAAACAGCGGAGTGGACTGAGTGTCCATGAGCATGTTGAGCGCCATTTCAACGCAGTGTCCCCCGAGTGCAGCAGATCGTGCACTTATTGATTGATAGGGTCAGCAGATCCGGTGAAATGCCGGGGCCGACGGTGATAGTCCGGATGAAAGAAGATGGCAGCTGCTGCCTCCCGTGCGGGAGCGTGGCGCGGGCGTGCGCGGAAGCTTTGTAAAAAGCAGACCCGCCGCTGCCCACGCCTGCGCCCCGCCTGCCCTGGAACGTGTTTCTCAATATTGCGAGGACCGTTTCCATGCATCACGACACCCTTTCCAGCAAGATCCACACTGCACTGACCGCGCTCGCCGCCGGCCGCCCGATCATCCTGCTCGACGACGACGACCGCGAGAACGAGGGCGACCTGATCGTCGCCGCCGAACTGATCACCCCGGCCACCATGGCACAGCTGATCCGCGACGGCAGCGGCATCGTCTGCCTGTGCCTGACACCCGAGCACGCCGACCGGCTGCAACTGGCGCCGATGGTGATCGACAACCAGAGCCGCTTCTCCACCGCCTTCACCGTGTCGATCGAGGCGCGTCACGGCGTCACCACCGGCGTATCGGCCGCCGACCGGGTCACCACCATCCGTGCGGCGATCGCGCCGGATGCCCATCCCGACGACCTGGCCCGCCCCGGCCACGTGTTCCCGCTGTGCGCCCGAGCCGGCGGCGTGCTGGAGCGGCGCGGCCACACCGAGGGCAGCGTCGACCTGGCGCGCCTGGCCGGCCTGCAACCGGCCGGGGTGCTATGCGAGCTGATGAACCCGGACGGCACGATGATGGTCGGCGAGCAGATCGACGCCTACGCGGCGCAACACCGGCTGCCGGTGCTGACCATCGAGGAGCTGGTCGCCTGGCGCGAGCGGCAGGGCGCAGCGTTGGCCGAAGCGCTGCTGGCCTGAGCTGCCACGCAGAACGGGGAGCCACGGCTCCTCGTTTTTTCGTCCCGCCGTCGGCGCGGCGCAAACAACATGCCATTTGCAATATATGTCGCGAGAATGACCGGCTCGCCCGACACCGTGCCGGGCGCCATCCCTATCCATCCACTGCAAACGACACCCCGATCATGAGCTTGCGTTCCCTCCCGATGACCAGCCTGCTCGCCGGCCTGGTCCTGTCGACCGGTATCGCCCACGCCGAGGCCAACCTGAGCGGCCAGATGACCCCGTCCGAAAAGATCGCCACCGGCACGCTGTCGGTGCTGGCCGCGCCGGTGGTCGGCGTCGCAGGCAGTGCCAAGGGGGAAAGCGCCGCCGGCGCCGCGATGACGCCGTCCGCCATCCTGATCGGCGGCGCCTTCATCATCTCCGGCATCGCCGAGGGTGCGGCGGACACCGTGCAGCTGACGCTGGATGGCCTGAGCGGGGCCGGCAAGCTGTCGGTTACCGTGGCCAAGAGCGCCTTCAAGAGCGTCGGCGCCTCGATCGGCACCACGATGCAGGTGATCAGCGAGACCACCGGCACGCTGCTGGTGACGTCCGGCAAGGTACTCGCGCTCATCCCGAACAAGCTCGGTGAAGCGCTGCTGTATCAGGCTCGCGTGCTGGGCAGTTCGGCCACCCAGTCGGTGGTCGGCCAATGAGCTGGCGGCAACTGGGAGTCGCCGTCGCGCTGGCCGGCCTGCTCTGCCAACCCGCACTGGCCGGGCAGAACTGCAATGAGGAGCCGGTCAGCGTCGCCACCCTGCAGCGGAGCCTGGCCACCGCCCAGCAGGCCAGCTCCGCGCTCGACCGGCTGGGGGCCAACGCCGCGATCATCGGCCGGGTCAGCTCGGACCTGTCGAGCTACGGCCTGAAATACAGCCATGCCGGCTTCGTGTCGCGCGCCGACGCGGCGGGCCCAGGCCTGGCTGAAGCTGGCCGGCTACCAGCCGTCGGAGCTGCTGATCCGGGCGTTCAAGCGCCTGGGCGGACGCCTGTCCAAGGCCAATGTCGCCTTCGACGACCATCCGACCGAACTGCGCTACAGCAAACGCATCCAGACCGTCACCGTCGATTCGCTGATCCGTTTTGTGAAAGCGCGCGACGAGGGTTGGCAGGTCATCGAGCTGCCGGCCCCACGTTAAGCGCCGCCAAACGGTGCGACAAAAAACGCCAGCCCGGATCGCTCCGGCGCTGGCGGCTTGCTGGAACGGCGAGGCAAACTCATTGGCCGCCGCGGTTTCGGCCAACCTTCAGCCGCACCAGCGGCGAGCGATTGTTGCCATCGTTCGGGATCATCACCTCGAACAGGCCGACCGCCTTGATCAGGCTGGAAAGCTTGGCGTAGCCGTAGTTGCGCGAGTCGAAGTCCGGCAGGCGCTTGGTGATCAGGCTACCGACGCCGCCGAGCTGCGCCCAGCCCTCCTCGTCCGATGCGGTCACCACCGCTTCGCGCAGCGCCGCCTTCAGTTGCCGGTCGATCGGCAGCTTCAGCCCCGGCGGATGCGCGGTGGCCGGTCCGCCTTCGCGATCCTCCTCGTCCTCCTCGTCAGCCTCGAGGATTTCCACGTAGACGAACTTGCTGCACGCCTTCACAAAGGCTTCCGGAGTCTTGAGCTCGCCGAAGCCCCACACGTCGCCGCCATCCTCGCGCAGCCGGGTCGCCAGCCGCGAAAAGTCGCTGTCACTCGACACCAGACAGAAGCTCTCGTAGCGGCCGGAATGCAGCAGGTCCATCGCGTCGATCACCATCGCGATGTCCGAGGCGTTCTTGCCCTTGGTGTTCGGGAACTGCTGGATCGGCTGGATCGCCAGCCGTGCGCACAGCTCGCGCCAGGTCTTGTCCTGCTTGCTGAAATCGCCGTAGACGCGCTTGAGTGCCAGCGAGCCGAGCTTGGTCGCCTCGGTCAGCACATTCTCGATCCAGCTCGGCGACACGTTGTCCGCGTCGATCAGTACCGCGACATTGGCCATCGGACCTCCCCTTTCGCACCATTGACTCACCATGCCGGGACGGCCGCCCGCCCAGGTCGGCCGAATGCCCGACCCGATGTCAGGCCTTGACCAGCCCCTTCAGCGCCAGGCGGATGCCCTCGCTGACGCCGACGCCGGCCGGCAAGGTCTTCACCGCTGCGGCCGCTTCCTTCTCGTTGTAACCCAAGGCGAGCAAGGCGTTGGCGACATCGTCGAGCGCCGACGGCTCCGCCGCCAGCGCGAGACCGCCCGGCGTGGCAACCGCGCCGCCGGTGACCAGCTTGCCGCGCAGCTCCAATACCAGCCGTTCGGCGGTCTTCTTGCCGATGCCGGGCACCGCCGACAGCCGCTTGATGTCCTCGGCGGCGATCGCGATCGCCAGCTCGTCGGCCGACAAGGTCGACAGGATCGCCAGCGCAATCTTAGCGCCGATGCCGGTGACCTTGATCAGCGCGCGGAAGGTCTGGCGTTCGTCCTTGCTGCCGAAACCGAACAGCAGATGGGCATCCTCGCGCACCACCTGGTGGGTGAACAGCACCACCTTCTCGCCGAGCGGCGGCAACTGGTAGAAGGTGCTCATCGGCACGTCCACCTCGTAGCCGACGCCGGCGACGTCGAGCACCAGCTGCGGCGGGAGTTTTTCGATCAGGGTGCCGCTGAGGCGTCCAATCATGGTGAATCCTTCGGGGGAAAGGTTGGCCGAATCCGGCAGGGCCGGGCGGCAGAATGGTCAGCACCGCCGATACCGTCGGCGACGCGAAAATGAGTAAGAGCCGCTAACAAAACTTAGCGTAGCGCCCTTGGCTAGGCGTGCTGCCGCTGACATTACCAGGAGTACGGCAAGGCAGCGCAACAACGCCAAGGAAGTTTTGTTAGCGGCGCTAAGGCGCCGCTCAGGCCAGTCGGCCGCCCTTGATGCGCAGCCCCTGCCGCGCCAGCGCGCCGATCGCGCCGCCCGAGTGGTTGGCATGCGCCAGCGCCACCGCCAGCGCGTCGGCGGCGTCGGCCTGCGGCGTGCCGGACAGGTTGAGCATGGTCACCACCATATACTGCACCTGCTCCTTCGGCGCCTTGCCGTGGCCGACCACCGACTGCTTGACCTGCAAGGCGGTGTATTCGGCCACCGGCAAGTCCTTCAGCACCAGCGCCGACAGGCAGGCACCACGTGCCTGGCCGAGCATCAGCGTCGCCGCAGGGTTGACGTTGACGAACACCTGCTCGATCGCCGACTCGGTCGGTTGATAGGTGGCGATCACGTCGAACAGACCGTCGACGATCACCCGGATCCGCTCGGTCAGCGCCGCGCCCTGCGGGGTGCGGATGCAGCCGGAGGCGACATAGAGGCGCTGCTGGCCGACCACGTCGATCACGCCGAAGCCGGTGATGCGGCTACCGGGATCGATGCCGAGGATGCGCCGGCTCATTACGCCGCCCTCTTGGGCTGCAGCAAGCCCCAGCGCTTTTCGTCGCCAAGCGGCATGTCTTCGACTAGGGTGAAACCGAGCACGCCGGGGTAATACGCGATCGCCCGGTCGTAATCGTCGACCAGCAGCTCGATCGCGCCCAGGTGCTGTCGTGGCATCGCCATCAGCGCGCCCAGCCGCGCGCGATCGCATCGGCCTCGGCCAGCCGCTCGGCGGTGCCGACGTCCAGCCACAGGCCGGTATGGTGCGCGCCGCTGACCCGGCCGTCGGCCATCGCCACGCGCAATAAAGGCGCGAGTTTGGCCGGCTGATGCGCCGCGGTGTCGGCGAACAGCGCCGGATGATAGGCGCCGACGCCGGCATAGGTCAGCGCGACACCGTCTGCCGGGTTGGCAGAGAGGCGGCCGTCGGCCAGCAGGCCGAAATCGCCGGCAGGATGGTGGACCGGGTTGTCGACCAGCGCCAGATGCGCCAGCCGCTCGCTGCCGTCGAGCGCTGCGGCCCGTTCGGCCAACGTCGCGAAGTCGATGTCGGTCAACACATCGCCGTTCACCACCAGAAACGGCGCGTCGCCGAGCAGCGGCAAGGCGGTGGCGATGCCGCCGGCGGTCTCCAACGCCTGGCCCTCGCGCGAATAGGCGATACACACGCCGAAGGACGAACCATCGCCCAGCTCCGCCTCGATCCGGTCGCCGAGCCAGGCATGGTTGATCACCAGCTCAGTGATGCCGGCGGCGGCGAGGCGGCGGATATGCCAGCCGATCAGCGGCAGGCCGCCGACCGACAGCAGCGGCTTCGGGGTGCGGTCGGTCAACGGCCGCATCCGTTCGCCGCGCCCGGCGGCGAGGATCATCGCCCGCATCAGAAGGTGTACCCGGTCTGCACTTCGTCGTCGCCGACCAGTTGCACCAAGAGCTGGTAGAGCGGCGCGAGGTCGTTGTAACGGCGGCAGGTTTTCTTCAGATAATCAAGGAAGCGCGGGATCTCGCCGCGGTACTTGTCCTTGCCGTCGCGGTGGTAGAGCCGCGCGAAGATGCCGGCGACCTTCAGGTGGCGCTGTACACCCATCCATTCGAAGTCGCGGTAGAACTCATCGATGTCCGAGTTGACCGGCAGGCCGGCGGCGCGCGCCTTTTCCCAGTAGCGCACCACCAGGTCGAGCACGAATTCCTCGTCCCAACCGATGAAGGCGTCGCGCAATAGCGACACCAGGTCGTAGCTGATCGGGCCGTACACCGCGTCCTGGAAGTCGAGCACGCCGGGGCGGCCGCGCGTCAGCATCAGGTTGCGCACGATGAAGTCGCGGTGCACGAATACCTGGGGCTGCGAGAGCGCGCGCTCGACCAGCAGCTTGGTCGATGCCTCCCAGACCTGGCGCTGCGCGAAGGTGAACGGCTTGCCCAGTTCCTTGGCGGCGAACCATTCTGGGAACAGGTTCAGCTCGCGGGTCAGCAGCGCGGCGTCGTACTCCGGCAAGGCGCCGGGACGGCTCGCCCGCTGCAGTGTGACCAGTTCGTCGATCGCCTCGAGCAGCAGCAGCTTGGCCACTTCCGGTCGGGTATCGTGCTGCAGCGCGGCCAGATAAGTGGTGTTGCCCAGGTCTTCGAGCAGCATGAAGCCCTGCTCGGCATCGTGGGCGACGATCTTCGGCACGTTCAGCATCGCGAACAGTTCGCGAACTTGCGCGTACGGCCGGGTGTCCATCTTGTCCGGCGGCGCGTCCATCGCGATCAGAGTGGTGCCATCCGGGAAAGTGGCGCGGAAATAGCGCCGGAAATCGGCATCGGCAGCGGCGAACGCCAGTGAAATCATGGTGTTCGGGTAAAGCGTGGCGAGCCACGTTTGCAAAGCGAGTTGTCGCGGCATGTGTCAGGAACAAGGTGCTGATAGAATGGTGCGATTTTATACGTCCACGTCCCCCCACGATATGGCTTTTTGCATGCCGTTACGACCGACTCGGCTGGCCCTCGCGCTGGCCGCCGCCTTCTGCTCCCCGTTCGTGCTGGCGGGCGAGCCGGTGGTGCTGACCACCCCCGAGGCCCAGCCGGACCAGACGCACGTCACCGCAGACGACCTGTCCGGCACTATGGACCAGACTCTGAAGGCGCGCGGCGATGTGGTGGTGACCCGCAACGACCAGACGGTCAACGCCGACTGGCTCGACTATTACCAGGACAAGAACCGGGTCAAAGCCGGCGACCGCTTCACGCTGACCCAGCCGGGCGCGGTGGTCAAGGGCCAGGACCTCGACTACTACCTCGACAGCCGCACCGGTGAGGCGAGCAACGCTACTTTCGACGCCCAGACGCAGACCGGGCCGAAACGGCGCTTGCGCGGTGACGGCCAGAGCATCGGTTTCGAGGGCCCGGACGAGTACCAGTTGCGCCAGGCCAAATTCAACACCTGTTCGCCCGGCGACGACACCTGGTACATCAAGGCGTCGACCATCGACCTCGATTACAACACCAACGTCGGTGTCGCCCGCCACGCCCACCTCGAATTCGAAGGCGTACCGGTGTTCTACACGCCGTGGATCGACTTCCCGCTCGACGGCGGCCGCAAGTCGGGCGTGCTGACACCGACCATCTCGGGCGGCAGCGATGGCTTCGGCATCGACATCCCGTATTACTTCAACCTGGCGCCGAACTACGACGCCACCTTGACCGCGCGCTACAACGAGAAGCGCGGCATCGGCATGGCCGGCGAATTCCGCTACCTGGAGCCGACTTACCGCGGCTCGATCTACACCGAGCAGCTGCCGGACGATCACACCACCGGCACCAGCCGCTGGCTGTGGAACGGCCAGCACAGCCAGACGCTGATGCCGGGGCTGTCGTTCAACTACATCGCCACCCAGGTATCGGACGACAACTACTTCAAGGACTTCGGCAACCGTCAGGCGATCGCCGACAGCACCAACCTCGACCGCGAGGCGTGGTTCGGCTACAACATCAACGCCTACGGCGTCACCGGCAACGCGACGCTGCGCTGGCAGCGCTATCAGACATTGCAGCAGGATCCGCTCTCGCCGGTCACCCCGCCGTACGCGCGGCTGCCGCAACTGGCGCTGAACCTGAACAAGGGGTTGTCGAACGGCTTCGGCACCAACCTCGCCAGCGAATGGACCTATTTCAGCAGCGCCGAGCAGCAGAGCGGCAGCCGCTTCGTCGCCTATCCGTCGGTGACCTGGCGCTTCGACAAGAGCTGGGGCTATGTCCAGCCCAAGGTCGGCTACCACTACACCGAGTACAGCCTGGACAGCTTCGCCGGCTCGTCGATCGCCAGCGCCGCGCCGGGCAGCACCCAGACCCGCGGCCTACCGATCGCCAGCGTCGACAGCGGACTGTACTTCGAGCGCGATGCCAGCTTCCTCGGCCGTGACCACACCCAGACGCTGGAACCGCGCCTCTACTACGTCTACATCCCGACCAAGGCGCAGAACACCCTGCCGAACTTCGATACCTCGGAAAACGACATCAACTTCGCGCAGCTGTTCACCGAGAACCGTTTCTCCGGCTCCGACCGCATCAACGGCGCCAATCAGGTGACCGCCGGTCTGACCAGCCGCTTCATCGACAACGAGGCCGGGCTGGAACGGCTGCGACTGACCTTCGCGCAGCGCTACTACTTCACCCGCGACGATATCGACCTGACCGGCAACGAGACCCAGCGCACCAGCAGCGGCTCCGACCTGCTGCTCGCCGCCGGCGGCGACCTGAACCGCAACTGGCGCTTCGACTCCAACTACCAGTACAGCCAGGCCGATAGTCATACCCAGCAGGTCGGCGCAGCGCTGCGCTACAACCCGGCACCGGGCAAGACCGCCAGCATTCGCTACCGCTACGGCTATAACCAGGACGTCGACGTCAACAACAACCCAGAGACACTGCGCCAGGTCGACCTGGGCGTGCAATGGCCGATTGCCAAACGCTGGTACGCCCTCGCCCGCCTCAACTACTCGCTCAACCAGAGCAAGCCGCTTGAGCAACTGGCCGGCTTCGAGTACAACGACGGCTGCTGGACGCTCCGGCTGGTCGGCCAACGCTACGTCACCGACCTCGTCAACACCAAGAACAAGTTCTTCGTGCAAGTCGAACTCAAGGACCTGGCTGGCGTCGGCAACAACCCGCTCAATACGCTGCGCCTTTCCATCCCGGGTTACAGCAAGATCAACGAGACAAGCAATGACTTCTAAGCAGACCCTGCTCGCCGTCTTCGTGGCGGGTGCCTTCATGTCGGCCCACGCCGCAACCTCGCCGACCCCGCCGCTGACTGCCGGCGGCAGTTTCGCCGCCACACCGGCGCCAGCACTGGCTCCGATCAAGGAAGTCGACCGCATCATCGCCGTGGTTAACAAGCAGGTGATCACCCAGTTCGACCTCGACCAGCGCGTCAAACAGGCGCTCGACAATCTGAAGCGCCAGCATGTCACCCCGCCGGAGGCCGAGGTGCTCAAGCACCAGGTGCTCGAGCAAATGATCACCGAGGACGTGCAGCTGCAGTACGCCACCAACAACGGCATCACCGTCGACGATGCCGATCTCGACCGCACCATTGCGCAGATCGCCAAGCAGAACAAGGTGACCGTGGATGGCATGTACGCGCAACTGGCCAAGGACGGCGTGACCCAGGCGCAGTTCCGCGCCGACATGCGCCGCGACATCACCCTCGACCGGCTGAAGCAGCGTGAAGTCGAATCGCGCGTCACCGTCACCGACACCGAGGTCGAGCAGGTGCTAAAGAGCGCCAATACCTCCAACCGCAGCGATTACCATCTCGCCACCATTCTGGTCAGCGTGCCGGAACGCGCTAGCGCCAAGGACATCGAGGCCAAGTCCAAGCGTGCCGAGGCGGCGCTCGCCGACGTCAAGGCGGGCAAGGAGTTCGCCCAGGTAGCAGCCTCGTATTCGGACGCGCCCAATGCGCTGAAAGGCGGCGATCTGGGCTGGCGTCCGGCCACCTCGCTGCCGCCGGAACTCGCCTCGCTGCTCGAGACCCTGCAGCCGGGTGACAGCAGCGGCGTGATCCGCAGCCCGCAGGGCTTCTACATCTTCAAGCTGATCGAGAAGCGCGCGCAGGGCGCCGCGCAGATGGTCGAGCAGCTCCACACCGAGCATATCCTGATCCGTACCAACGAAGCGGTGTCCGAGTCCGACGCGCGCGCCAAGATCGATCAGATCCGCGACCGCATCGCCCGCGGCGCGAGCTTCGAAGAGATGGCGCGCCTGTATTCGGAAGACGGCAGCAACACCCGCGGCGGCGACCTCGGCTGGGTCAACCTCGGCGACACCGTGCCTGAGTTCGAGCGGGCCATGGTCAGCCTGCCGCTCAACCAGGTCAGCAACCCGGTGCGCAGCCCGTTCGGCTGGCATTTGATCAAAGTGGTCGGCAAGCGCACCCAGGACGTCGCCGATCAGCGCGAACGCCTGGCGATCAAGCAGCAGATCCGCTCGCGCAAGGTCGAACAGGCCTATCTGGACTGGGTGCGTCAGCTGCGCGACTCGGCCTATGTGCAGGAACGCCTGGACGACAACCAGTAAGCCAGCGCCTTCTGCCCGACACCCGGTCCGCCTTGCCGACCGGGTGTTTTGTTATCGACAATGACCGCATAGGCCCGGCACTGAAATTCGCGGTGCCGCTACCGGTCCCAGCTGTATCGACGCCCTATGAGCGGGCCGCCGTCGCCCGTCAGGAGTACCCGCATATGCTGCCCATCATCGCCATCACCGCCGGCGAGCCTGCCGGCATCGGCCCCGACCTGGTGCTGGAGTTGGCCGAACGCGCCCACGGCTGCCGCCCGGTGGTGATCGCCGACCGCCAGCTGCTTGCCGAACGCGCCGCCCAGCTCGGTCGCACCGTCACGCTGATCGACTACCGCCGCGACGCGACGCCGCCGGCAGGCCACCTCGAAGTGCTGCACGTACCGCTCGCGGCGCCGAGCCGGGCCGGCGTACTCGATGCGGCCAACGGCCGCTACGTACTCGACACCCTCGATGCCGCGATCGACGGCTGCGTGGCGGGCGAATTCGCCGCCATGGTCACCGCGCCGGTGCACAAAGGCGTGATCAACGATGCCGGCGTGCAGTTCACCGGCCACACCGAGTACCTGGCCGAACGCACCGGCACCGCAAAGGTGGTGATGATGCTGGCCGGCGGCAGCCTGCGCGTCGCGCTCGCCACCACCCACCTGCCGCTGCGCGAGGTCGCCGATGCGATCACGCCGGACAGCCTGACCGAGGTGATCCGCATCCTGCACCACGATCTGACCACCAAGTTCGGCTTCGCCGCACCACGCATCCTGGTGGCCGGTCTCAACCCGCACGCCGGCGAGAACGGCCACCTCGGCCGCGAGGAGATCGAGGTGATAGCACCGGTGCTGGAGCAGCTGCGCGCCGAGGGCATGGACCTGACCGGCCCGTTGCCGGCCGACACGCTGTTCCAGCCGCGCCTGCTCGAGCATGCCGATGCGGTGCTGGCGATGTACCATGACCAGGGGCTGCCGGTGCTGAAGTTCGCCAGCTTCGGCCGCGGCATCAACATCACCCTCGGCCTGCCGATCATCCGCACCT
Organism: Neisseriaceae bacterium JH1-16; assembly: GCA_025989215.1. Classification (GTDB taxonomy): domain Bacteria; phylum Pseudomonadota; class Gammaproteobacteria; order Burkholderiales; family Chromobacteriaceae; genus Crenobacter_A. The sequence goes on from JAPDNP010000008.1 coordinate 147,456, forward strand.
CGGTCGATCACGGTACCGCGCTGGAGTTGGCCGGCAGCGGCCGCGCCGAGTCGGGCAGCCTGTTCGAGGCGCTGGCCTTGGCCGAACAGCTGGCCGGCCGATAAGAGAGCCCCGCCAAAAGAAAACCGCCGGGTCGCCCCGGCGGTTTCTTGTTTTCGGCGACCGCGTTCAGGCAGTCAGCACCAACGCCATCGCATGACCGTCCGCCACTTCACGCCGGACCAGCCCTCCTTCGGCCAACCTTGCGGCCCAGCTGACAGTCCATTCCGCCAGCCCCTCGCCCCGCGCCTTGCCGCGCGCCTCCAGCTCCGCCCAGGCCAGCGCAAACGCGCTGTCACGATCGTTCACCGGCAGCGCTGCCAGCGCCGCGCTGACCTCCGGGTTGAGAAAATCCACCGCCACCTCCTGCCAATCCGGCAAACCGCCGATCTCGACCAGGTCGATACCGACCGGCCGCGCCGCCAGCGCGAACGCGACGCGCTCGCCGGCATAGGACAGCGACAGCCACTCCGCACCAGCGAGACCCTGCAAGCGCGGCGCCGCCTCGGTCTCGATGAGCCGCAGCGCCCCCGGGGGTTGGCCGAACGCGCCGGCGAGCGCATCCGGCAATAGCCGTCGCAACGCCGCGCGCTGTACGGGGCGCGGCCCCGGCAGGCTCAGCCAGCCGGCACACACGCCGCGTTCGGCCAACGTGGCAGGCCCCAGCCACCAATTCAGCGCGGCCACGGCACCGCCGGCGAGCCGGCCCAGGCACTGGCGGCCGGAATATGCTCGCCCTTCATCACCAGGGTCAGCGGGCCGAGCGTCGCCCCGTCGCCGACGCTGGCGTCATACAGCACGGTGGCACGCACGCCGATGGTGACGCCGGCGCCCACTTCGACCCGGCCGATCTTCATCACTCTATCCTCGAACAGATGGGTCTGCGGCCCCGACCAGGCGTTGAACACGCTGTAATCGCCGATGCGCACGCAGTCGAATTCGGTCACGTCGGCGGTATCCAGGTACACGCCGCGGCCAATCTTCGCGCCGAACAGGCGCAGCGCATACGGCAACAGCGGCGTGCCGCGCAGGAAGTTCAGGCAGTTCGGAATCGCCATCGACTCGTACACGCTGGTCACCGCCTCGGACAGCCAGACGAAGCCAGTCCACATCGGCGCGGCGCGCGGCGTGTAGCGGCCAATCAGTACCCACTTGAGCACCAGCACCAACGCCAGCGAGCCGAGGCCGTACCACAGGCCGGTCGACGCCATCAGCGTCACCGCTTCTACCCAGTCGCCGCGCGCGGCGATCGGCAGCACCGACAACACCGTCCAGTAACCGACCGCAATCACCAGCGCCAGCGGCAGCACGGTACGCAGCGCCTCGATGGTGCCGCGCGCGATGCGACGGGCCGTCGACGGACGGAAGGTCAGCTGTTCGGGGAAGCCGGCCAACTGCTCGCGTGCCGGCAGCCGCATCGGCGGGCTGCCGACCCAGGTATCGCCTTGCTGCATCGCCGCCGGCGCCTTCGACTGCACGCCGATCAGCACGTCGGAGGGCAAGGTAGTGCCGTCCGGGATATAGGCGCCGTTGCCGACGAAGCTGCGATGGCCGACCACGGTCGGGCGCAGCCGCATCCAGCCGGCGTCGATTTCCTCGTCGCCGAGCATCACCGCGTCGGCGATGAAGGTGTCGTCGCCGAGCGTCAACATGTCCGGCACCACGCCCATCGCGGTGGAGATCTCCGCGCCCCGGCCTACCCGCGCACCGAGCAGCCGGTACCACCACGGCGCGAACACGCTGGCGTACAGGCCGTGCAGCACCTGCAGGCTGGTCTCCTGGATCTGGTTGGTGATCCATTTGCGGTAATAGACACGGCTGTGCACCGGCCACTGGCCGGCCGACAGGCGTGGCAGTACCAGCCAGCGCAGCGCAGCGGCGGTCAGCATGGTTGCGACCACCAGCAAGGCACTCGCCGGCAGCGCCAGCAGCAGGTAGACGGCGAAGGCGGTGATGCCCGGCGCGCCCTGCGAGGACAGGTCGAGCCAGTTGGCGTCCACCCAGTCGATCAGCATGAAGCTCGGGAACACCGGCATGAAGAACAGCGCCGACACCAGCGCCGCGCCGGCGGGATACGCGAGCGTTGCGGCAAGGCGGCCAAACAGACCCGGCCGATGGCGCGGCGGGTAGGTTTCCGGCGCGCGATCCGGCTGCCAGCGCGCCGGTGCTCCGTCCCACACCTGGCCGGCCGGCACGCGCTGGCCGGAGCCGAGCGCCGACAGGCCTTCCAGCCGACCGCGCGGCTCGATCACCGTGCCGCTCTCCAGCGTCGCGTAGGAGCCGACATAGCCGTCGTCGCCGATCTCGATCGTGCCCAGCAACAGGTGGCCGCGCTCGACCCGGGCGTTCTCCAGGTTGACCGAAGCGCCGATGCTGACGCCATTGCCGATCGTCAGCAGGTCCGGCGCACGCAGCGAGATCGAACCGATCAGCGCATCGCGACCGATCTTGGCGCCCATCAGGCGCAGATAGCCCGCGTGCAAGGGTGAACCGGCAATCAGGTAGACCGGCGGCACCTCGGACAAGCGATCGGCCAGCCACCAGCGCAGGTAATACGCGCCCCACAGCGGATAGCGCCCGGCCTTGGCGCGGCCGAGCACCAGCCACTTGCCGGCGATCGCGATGGCGAAGCTCGCCAGCTGCGCGGCGAGGAACACGCCGAGCGCGGCCAGCACCGCCCGCACCACGCTGTCGCCGTCGTCGCCGGTCATGAAGTGATAGGTGAAGAACGGCGCCAGCCAGTGCAACATGCGCAGGCCGATCAGCGGCGGCAGGCACAGCGCCTGCAACGCGCCGCAGCCGAAGCGCTTGAGTCGCGAGGTGGTCGCAATCACCGCTTCGGCTGACGTTGCGGCCTCGCCGACGCGGCGTTCGTCCAGCACCGCGGCGATCGCGGCCAGGCTGCGGCGCAGGTAGATGTCGTGCACGGTGATCGCGGCGAAGCGCGCATCGCGGCGCAGCGTCGACACCAGCCGCGCGGCGAGCAGCGAATGCCCACCGAGGTCGGTGAAGAAGTCGGCGCTCAGGCGCAGCGGCTGGCCGGGGAACAACGGTGCCAGTGCGTTGAATAGCGCCAGCTCCGCATCGCCGACCGGGGTGTCCGACTCGGCGGACGGCGCCGCTTCGGCCAACGGTCGGGCGCGCAGCGCCTTGCGGTCGATCTTGCCCGAGGTCAGCCGCGGCAGCACCTCGACCGGCTCGAACACCGCCGGCACCATATACGGCGGCAAGCGGTCCTTCAGGCGCGCGCGCAAAGCAGCCGGCTCGATCGCCGCGCCGCCCTCGGCGGCAAGATAGGCGACCAGCTGGTCGACACCGGCCAGCGGTTTCAGCACCACCGCGGCGGTGCCGATGCCGTCGAGCTCGCACAATGCCGCCTCGATCTCGCCCAACTCGACGCGGAAGCCACGCACCTTCACCTGGTCGTCGGCGCGGCCCAAGCACCAGATCTGGCCGTGCTCGTCGATACGCGCGAGATCGCCGGTCTTGTAGAGGCGCAGCTCGTGCTCATTGACCGCGTAGGGGTTCGGGACGAACTTCTCGGCGGTCAGCTCGGGCCGCCCCAGATAGCCGGCGGCGACGCCGGGGCCGATGATGCACAGCTCGCCGGTTTCACCGGGCGGCAAAGCATTCAGCTTGTCGTCGACCACCAGCAGGCCGTAGTTGGGTAGCGGCGTGCCGATGGTCACCGGCTCGCCGCGCTTCAGTTCAGCCAAGCTCGCCGACACCGTCGCCTCGGTCGGGCCGTAGGTGTTGAACAACTGGCGGGTCGGCGTTGCCCAGCGCTCCACCAGCGTTTCCGGGCACATCTCGCCGCCCAGGTTGACGATGCGCAGGTTCGGCACATCGCAGGAGAACAGCGCCAGCAGCGTCGGCACCGCGTGCAGCACGGTGATCTGCTCGCGGATCAGCGCCGCCGGCAGCGCATCCGGGTCGCTGACGATGTCGCGCGGTGCCAGCCACAAGGTCGCGCCGACCAGATAAGAGATCCAGATTTCCTCGAAGGACATGTCGAACGCGACCGAGAAGCCCTGGTAGACCTTGTCGTCCTCGCGCACGCCGAGAATGGCGTTCTCGCTCCTCAGGAAATGGCAGATGCTACCCTGCTCGATGGCGATGCCCTTGGGCTTGCCGGTGGAGCCGGAGGTGTAGATCACATAGGCGGGGTGATGCGGCGCCAGGTCGTCGCAGCGGGTCAGCGGCCCGGCTACCGGCGCGCTGAGCGCGGCGCTGCGCCACAGCCGGCACGGGAAGTCGTCCGGCGCGGCATCGCTGATCAGTCCGGCTGCGCTGGCATCGTCGAGGCAGACCGCGATGCGCTCGAGCGGCGTGTCGGCGTCGAACGGCAGCCAGGCGGCACCGGCCTTGGCGATCGCTGCCTGCATGATGAGCAAGTCGGCACCACGCGGCAGCCACAGGCCGACGATCTGGCCGGGCACGACGCCGGCGGTGATTAGATGGTGGGCGGCCAGATCGGCCTGGGCGTTCAGCTCGGCGTAACTCAGCCGGCGTTCGCCGTCGATCAACGCAGTCTGCTCGGGCACGCGGGCGGCGGTGGCCTCGAGCAGATCGGGCAGCACTTCCTGCCGGAGCAGCTCGGGACGGTGGGGGCCACGCAAAATCATGACAAATTCCTAAATGATGCAAAATCCGTCATAAACGGATCTAAAGTCGTGCAATTTAGCAAAAAAATGTGAAATTCATCGTATCGGATTGTAGCGACGACCGTTCGTCGGTTACTGCCGGTTACTTGACTCTGCTACCGAGCGAGCGGCCACCCATTAGGCGTCGCCAACTAGGCGGCGTTACACTCTCGGCATGAAAACGCTGATCGTCTACGTCCACCCCAGCCACCGCGACTCGCGCGTCAACCAGGCGCTGCTCGACGCAGTGCGCCCGCTGCCCGGCGTCACCGTCCATTCGCTCTACCATCGCTATCCGGACGGCTTCATCGACACCGCCCACGAGCAGGCGCTGTTGGCCGAACACCAGCTGATCGTGCTGCAGCACCCGCTCTACTGGTTCTCCTGCCCAGCGCTGCTGAAGGAATGGCTGGACAGCGTGCTGACGCGCGGCTGGGCGTACGGTCACGGCGGCAATGCCCTTTCCGGCAAGTATCTGCTGCAGGCGATCAGCGCCGGCGGCACCGACGACAGCTACCGCGCCGGCGGCCACAACGGCTTCGCGCTGACCGAGCTGCTGCGCCCGTTCGAGATGACCGCCCACCTGTGCGGCCTGCATTACCTCGCCCCGTTCGTCACCCACGGCAGCCGGGTGATCGAGCCACAGGCCTTGGCCGAACAGGCGCTCGCCTATCACGACCACCTGAAGGCGCTGTTCGCCGATCCCACCGCCCAGCGGCTGGACAGCCGGGAGAGCGCACGATGAGCCTGCTCAATTCGCCCGACTTCTTCCAGCAGGCCACCATTTATCTGGGCGCCACCGTACTGATGGTGCCGCTGACCAAGAAATTCGGCCTGGGCTCGGTGCTGGGTTACCTGATCGCCGGCATGGCGATCGGCCCATGGGGGCTGGGCTTGATCGGCCAGGTCGAGGAGGTGCTGCACTTCTCCGAATTCGGCGTGGTGCTGATGATGTTCCTGATCGGCCTGGAGCTGGAGCCGCGCCGGCTCTGGCAGCTGCGCGGCACCATCTTCGGCCTGGGCGGCCTGCAGGTCGGGCTGACGATGGCCGCGGTGTGGGCGCTGGCGCGCTGGGCAGGTTGGCCGAACGAGGTGGCGGTGGTGGCCGGCATGGGTGTGGCGATGTCGTCGACCGCCATCGTGATGCAGACGCTGAACGAGCGGCAGCTGAGCAACTCGGCGCCCGGCCACGCCGCCTTCGCCATCCTGCTGCTGCAGGACCTGGCGGTGATCCCGCTATTGATGGGGCTGGCGCTGTTGGCGCCGATGGCCGGCGGCGGCTTCGACCCGCTGGCGGCGGCGCGCGCGATCGGGGCGATCGTCGCCATCGGCCTGTTCGGCAAGTTCCTGCTGCGTCCGCTGCTGCGGATGATCGCCGGCACCGGCCTGCGCGAGCTGTTCATCGCCTTTTCGCTGCTGCTGGTGGTCGGCGTGGCGCAGCTGATGCTGTCGGTGGGGCTGTCGATGGCACTGGGCGCATTCCTCGCCGGTGTGCTGTTGGCCGACAGCGAATACCGCCACGAGCTGGAGCTGGACATCGAGCCGTTCAAGGGCCTGCTGCTCGGCCTGTTCTTCATCGCGGTCGGCATGTCGGTGAACCTGGCGCTGGTGCTACGCGACCCGCTGACGGTGCTGGCGCTGGCCGCCCTGGCGCTGCTGCTCAAGACCGTGCTGCTGTTCCCGCTCGGCCGGCTGTTCAAGCTGTCCACCCCGCACGCGCTGCCGTTCGCGCTGCTGTTGTCGCAGGTCGGCGAATTCGCCTTCGTGCTGTTTGCCGAGGCCAACCGGCTGGGCCTGCTCGACGCCACCCGCGCCGCCCAGTTCAAGGCGGCGGTGGTGCTGTCGATGGTCGCGACCCCGCTGCTGCTGATGCTGTACGAGCACCGGCTGATGCCGCTATTGGTGCGCCAGGCGCCGGAACGCCCGGCCGACGTGATCGACGAGCAGCACCCGGTGATCATCGCCGGCTTCGGCCGCTTCGGCCAGGTAGTGATGCGGCTGTTCCACGGCATCGGCCAGCCCGCCACTATCGTCGAACACGACCCCAACCAGATCGACATGGTGCGGCGCTTCGGCTGGAAGGCCTATTACGGCGACGCCAGCCGCATCGACATCCTCGAAGCCGCCGGCGCCGCCCGGGCGTGCCTGCTGGTGCTGGCGCTGGACGACCCGGACACGGTGCTCAAGATCGCCCGCGAGGTGCGCCAGCGCTATCCCGAGCTCGCCATCGTCGCGCGCGCCCACGGCCGCAGCGATGCGGCCGACCTGCTGGAGCTGGGCGTCGAGGTGGTGCGCGAAACCTTCGGCTCGGCGCTGATCGCCGCCGAACTGGCGCTGAAGCGACTCGGCCACGAGCCGTACACCGCGCGCCGGCTGGTCTGGCGCTTCCGCCAGCACGACGAGGCGCTGTTGGCCGAAAGTCTGAAGCACCGCCACGATCGCGACCGGCTGATTTCGCTGATGTACCGCGGCCGCCGCGACCTGGAAAACCTGCTGGGTGCCGAGCTGAAACGCCCCGACGAGCCCAGCGAGCCGGACTGGCACTGAGCCCGGTGATTTTCCGACGGCTGGCACGAACACTGCTTAGCCCGCCAAACGGACGCGAAAACCGGTAATTTCGCCCGCTTCGGCAATTAACTGCCTATAGCGGGCCAATCGACGGCAACATCGCCCCAACGATAACTGTCTAACAAAAACCATGTCGGGCGTGCCATTTTTCGCGGCGCAGCATTTCGGATACACTTTCAAGCATCCCCCCATCCGATAGCGGCTTGAGCACCATGACCACCCAGCCCCGACTACGCGAAATCCCCTACAACTACACCTCGTTTTCCGACCGAGAAATCGTCATCCGCCTACTCGGCGACGACGTCTGGTCGGTGCTCGACGAGCTGCGCGGCGAACGCCGCACCGGCCGCTCCGCCCGTATGCTGTTCGAGGTGCTGGGTGACATCTGGGTGGTCGAGCGCAACCCCTATTTGGTCGACGACCTGCTCGACAATCCGAAACGGCTCGCCGCGCTGGCCGGCGCGATGCACCACCGCCTGACCGAGATCGAGAAGCGCCGTGAGGGCAACGACAAAGTCGGCGGCATGATCGCGGCCGCCCGTTTGGCGGTGCAGCGCTTCGAGCAGGGCTTCATCGACACCCGCGAGCTGCGCAGCAAGATCCTCAAGCGCCTGGGCCGTCACACCCGCAAAGACAACATCATGTTCGACGGCCTGGCGCGCGTGTCGCACGTCACCGATGCCACCGACTGGCGCGTCGAATATCCGTTCGTGGTGCTGGCGCCGGACACCGAGGACGAAATCGCCGCCTTGGTCAAAGCCTGCATCGAACTCGGTCTGACCATCATCCCGCGTGGGGGTGGCACCGGCTACACCGGCGGCGCGGTGCCGCTGGATCGGATGAGCGCGGTGATCAACACCGAGAAGCTCGACATCCACAACGGCGTCGAATACATCGAGCTGCCGGGCCTGGGCGGCAAGTACCCAACCATCCAGTGCGGCGCCGGCGTGGTGACGCGCCGCGTCGAGGAAGCGGCCTACGCCGCCGGCGTGGTGTTCGCGGTCGATCCGACTTCGGCCGACGCCTCCTGTATCGGCGGCAACGTCGCGATGAACGCCGGCGGCAAGAAGGCGCTGCTGTGGGGCACCGCGCTCGACAACCTGGCCAGCTGGAAAATGGTCGACCCGGACGGCCACTGGCTGTTCATCGAGCGGGTCGGTCACAACTTCAGCAAGATCCACGACGTCGACACCGCCACCTTCCGCATCACCAAGTTGGCCGAAGACGGCAAGACCGTGCTGGAAACGCGCGAACTGGCGATTCCGGGCCGCACCTTCCGCAAGGTGGGCCTGGGCAAGGACGTCACCGACAAGTTCCTCGCCGGCCTGCCGGGCATCCAGAAGGAAGGCTGCGACGGCATCATCACCAGCGCGCGCTTCGTGCTGCACCGCATGCCCAAGCACACCCGCACCGTCTGCCTGGAGTTCTTCGGCACCGTCGCGCAGGCCACCCCGGCCATCGTCGAGATCACCGACTACTTCAAGCCGGGTGGCGCGGGTCTGGCCGCCGGCGTGCAGCTGGCAGGTCTGGAACACCTCGACTGGCGCTATGTGCGCGCGGTCGGCTACGCCACCAAGGCCAAGAGCAAGGGTCGGCCGAAGATGGTGCTGATCGCCGACATCGTGTCGGATGACGAAAACGCCGTCGCCGAAGCGTCCAGCCACGTGGTGCGCCTGGCCAACGCCCGCTCGGGCGAGGGCTTCATCGCCGTCACCCCGGAAGCGCGCAAGAAATTCTGGCTCGACCGCTCGCGCACCGCGGCGATCGCCAAGCACACCAACGCGTTCAAGATCAACGAGGACGTGGTGATTCCGCTGCCGCGCCTGGGCGACTACTCCGACGGCATCGAGCGCATCAATATCGAGCTGTCGATCCAGAACAAGCTGGCGCTGTGCAATGCGCTGACCGACTACTTCCAAGGCAAGCTGACCGTCGACAAGCTCGACGCCGACCTGTCCACCAACGAGTTGCTCGGCGACCGCCGCGACGCGGCGCTGGCGCTGATCGAGACGGTGCGCGAGCGCTGGCAGTGGATGCTGGACGGGCTGGACGTGCCGTTCGGCGATTACACCGCGCGCTACCCGAACGCCCCGTTGGAAGACGGCAAGGCCGATGCGGCCGACTCGCTGTTCATCGCGATGCGCGACGTCCAACTGCGCATGTCGTGGAAACGCGAACTGCTGGCCGAGCTGGAAACGCTGTTCTCCGGCAAGAGCGATGCGCCGGTGATCCAGCAGGTGCACGCACTGCACCAGAAAGTGTTGCGCGGCCGGGTATTCGTGGCGCTGCACATGCACGCCGGCGACGGCAACGTGCACACCAACCTGCCGGTGAACTCGGACGACTACGAGATGCTGCAGACCGCGCACCGTGCGGTCGCCCGCATCATGAATCTGGCGCGCTCGCTCAACGGCGTGATCTCCGGCGAGCACGGCATCGGCATCACCAAGCTGGAATTCCTCACCGACGAGGAAATGGCGCCGTTCACCGCCTACAAGCAGCAGGTCGACCCGAACGGCCACTTCAACCGCGGCAAGCTGTTGGCCGGCGCCGATTTGAGCCGCGCCTACACGCCGTCGTTCGAGCTGTTGGGTGCCGAATCGCTGATTCTCGAGCAGTCGGACATCGGTCAGATCTCCGACATGGTCAAGGACTGCCTGCGCTGCGGCAAGTGCAAGCCGGTGTGCTCCACCCACGTGCCGCGCGCCAACCTGCTGTACAGCCCGCGCAACAAGATTCTCGGCACCGGTTTGCTCACCGAGGCGTTCCTGTACGAGGAACAGACCCGCCGCGGCGTCAGCATGAAGCACTTCGACGAGCTGTCCGACGTAGCCGACCATTGCACCGTCTGCCACCGCTGCCTGAACCCCTGCCCGGTGAAGATCGACTTCGGCGACGTGTCGGTGGCGATGCGCAACTTCCTGCGCAAGACCGGCAACAAGAAGTTCAACCCGGGCACTGCGCTCGGCATGGCCTTCCTGACCGCCAAGGACCCGGCCACCATCAAGACCATGCGCAAGGGCATGATCGAATGGGGCTATAAGGCGCAGCGCCTCGGCCACGACGTGGCGAAGAAGCTGAGCCTGTTCCAGGGTCAGACCAAGACGCCGCCGTCCACCGTCGGCAAGCCGCCGGTGAAGCAGCAGGTGATCCACTTCGTCAACAAGTCGCTGCCGGGTGGGCTGCCGAAGAAAACCGCACGCGCGCTGCTCGATGTCGAGGACGCCAGCATCGTGCCGGTGATCCGCAACCCGAAGCTCGCCGACGACGCCGAAGCGGTGTTCTACTTCCCGGGCTGCGGCTCGGAGCGTCTGTTCAGCCAGGTCGGCCTCGCCACCCAGGCGATGCTGTGGCATGCCGGCGTGCAGACCGTGCTGCCGCCGGGCTATCTGTGCTGCGGCTACCCGCAGACCTCGGCCGGCTACGCCGACAAGGGCGAGCAGATCACCACCGAGAACCGCGTGCTGTTCCACCGCGTCGCCAACACGCTCAACTACCTCGACATCAAGACCGTGGTGGTGAGCTGCGGCACCTGCTACGACCAGCTGGCCAAGTACCGCTTCGAGGACATCTTCCCGGGCTGCCGCATCATCGACATCCACGAGTTCCTAATGGAAAAAGGCATCAAGCTCGAGGGCGTGTCCGGCCAGAAGTACATGTACCACGACCCGTGCCACACCCCGATGAAGGCCTACCAGCCGATCAAGGTGGTGAACGAGCTGATGGGGGGCGGGGTGCCGCTATCCGACCGCTGCTGCGGCGAGTCAGGCACCTTTGCCGCCAGCCGCCCGGACATCGCCACCCAGGTGCGCTTCCGCAAGCAGGAAGAGATCAGCAAGGGCGTGGCCGCGCTGACCGGCGGTGAAGCCCAGCAGCAGCCGGTGAAGATACTGACCAGCTGCCCGTCCTGCCTGCAGGGCCTGTCCCGCTACGACGAAGACACTGGCACCCAGGCCGACTACATCGTGGTCGAGATGGCCAAGCATGTGCTCGGCGACAACTGGCTGCCGGAGTACGTCGAGCGCGCCCGCAACGGCGGCATCGAGCGCGTGCTGCTGTAAGCGCGATGCCCGACATGACAAAGCCCAGTCCGCGGACTGGGCTTTTTTGCGTTCACTCGCCGGTGCGGCGCGTTACCTTCACCACCTGATACACCCCGCCGAACAGGGTGCGCTTGTCCCAGCGGTAGCGCTCGGCATGGCTGGCGAAGTGGGCGATATCGTGCCGCCACAAGGCGTGGGCAAACGGCTCGAGCCAGGCGTTCACGCCACGCAGCAGCCAGCCGATCGGCTGCCACCAGGCCGGCTTGTGGTAATCGACGAACAGCAGCGTACCGCCCTCCGGCAGCAGCGACAGCAGGTGGTCGACGATCGCGCGCTTCTTGTCGTCGGGCACTTCGTGCAACAGGAAGAAGCTGCAGATCAACTCGCAGGCCTCGGGGGGGCAGAAGCTCGCCGCATCGGCGCGCCACACCTCGGCCTGCGGGCAGTCGGCCAGCTTGGCCGAACCATGCTCCACCTGCACCGGGGTGATGTCGGTCAGCCAGAAGCGCCCGCTTCGGCCAACCCTGTCCGCCACCCGCCGCACCAGGTCGCCGTACACATGGGCGACCTGCCACACCCGCATGCCGGGTCGCACTTCATCGAGATAGGCCTGCATCAGCCGCCTATCGTTGCCGAACAGCAGTATCCGCACCACCAGGTTGCGATCGAGCAGGCGCGCCCGGCGCGGATCGACATAGGCCCAGTCGTACACCTCGGTCATGTAGTCTGGTACGCCGTCGTAGTAACGGTTGCGTACGGCACTCAGCGGTTGTGAATTCATCGGGCTCGTCCAGTCAGGGTAAGCCCCACCCTAAGCGCTACGCTCGTACAGCGCTTTGCGCTGGACCAAACCCCGGCCGGATCGCTAGGTCGAGACCCGCCGTCGCAGACAAAAAAAGGGAGGCTTGCGCCTCCCTCCGATCTACCACTACCCCCTTTGTGCAGGCCTTGTCTCAGCTTTTACACTGGCGCGCCTCAGTCGGGCGTACCGTCTTGTCCGCGCCTCCCCGGCCCGGCTTACATAGGCCGATGATGCTTGTGGTGACGGTGGTGGTGGTGACCGTGATGGTAGTACGGAGCACTCTGGGCCTTCTGCATCGCAGCCGGTTTGGACGCCGTCTTCTTCTTCAGATGTCCCTTGTGAATGGTCGCCGACTTGGCCGGTGGCTTGGTCTGCACCTTCGGTGTCGGCGCTTGCATCGCCGATGACGCCTCGGCGGCGAAGCTGGCGGCCGATATCAGGCCGAATACCGTGGTCAGGGTGATCAGTAACAGCTTTTTCATGGGCCAACTCCTGATGGATCATTCGACGGGATGGGGGGCAGATCCATGCCTCCTTAAGCCCATACTAGGTAGGCACCCTCGACCGGTATGTGAGACAAATGTGAGCGGATGTAACCGCTTGTATCATTGGCAGACATGAAAAAGGCCGGCAAAGCCGGCCTTGGCGAAGCGAACGATCGCGCTTAGTTGGCGACCGGCTTCTCGACATTCACCGCGATTGCGCGGGTGAACTTCACACGCAGGAAATCGCCGGCCTTGAGCGCCTTCAGGCGCTCCTGCAGCGCCGGATCCTGCACGCGCAGGGTTTCCACGTGCTGCTTGGAATCCTCAACCGTCACCAAATTCTTGCCCTGATCGACCTCGATCACCTTCACCGAAGCAGTCACTTGGCGACGCACTGCGCCCAGCGGCTTCTCGCCCTCGACGGCACGCACGGTGGTGACCTTCTCAATGATGGTCGGATCGAGCTTCTTGGTGCGCTCCAGGCCAACGGCCAACGCGGCCACCACATTCACCACGACCTTGTCACCCGGCTTCACCTGCTTGAGGTTTTTCACTGCCGGGCCCACGGACACGACGCGGGTGCTGCCATCGGCCTCGGTCAGCGTCACCAGACGCTTCTTCTGGTCAACGCTCTTCACCGTCGCCTCGACGCGTACGCCGTTGCCCACGGTCACGCCTTGCTCGGCCGATGCCGGAGTAGCCGGGGTGGCCGCATGGACCAGCGGAGCCGCACCGAATACACCAGCCAGCAGCAATGCCATTACGTGCTTTTTCATCGTTCATTCCCTTACAGTCGTGTGGTGAGACCGGGTGGGACGGCAAGCGCCGCACCGCGGCGTCGGGCATTCTGCTAACCCGATCTCAATCATCATAACGCGCAGACTGGGGCTGCCGGCAAGAAAACAACGACATTTAGATAAATATCAATAGCCAGTTATTGATATTAATTGAAAATACCGTCCTACGCAGTACCGACGGCACTGCGTCCACGCCGAAACAGTCCCGGACTGAGCGTGCCGAGCAACGCGCCGCCGAGAATCAGCAGGATGGCCCAGCCGGCCACCGCATTCAGCGTGCCCTGCCCGCTGGCGACCAGCAGTAGGGTCGACAGCAGCGGCGTGGTGTACGACAGCGAGCCGATCTGGCGTGGGTCGCCCTGCTTCAGCGCGCGGTCCCACAGGAAGAAGGCCCCGCCCATCGGCCCCAGCCCCAACCCGGCCAGCGCCAGCCACTGCGCCGAACTCGGACTGACTGCCGGTTCGAACAAGGCATGACACAGCAGCGCCAGCAGCCCCGATAGCAGGCAGAAGCCTCCCACCGCGCCGTTGGCGAAGTGGATACGACGCGTCAGCAGGCTGTAGGTCGACCAGACGAAAGCCGCAGCGATCGCGAGCAGATAGCCAGCCATCGCCCCGCCCGATACCGACAGCTTGCCGCCGGTGACGATCAGGCCGGCCCCGACGAAGCCGAGCAGGCCGCCGACGATGTGACGTGGAGCCAGCACCGTGCCAGGTACGATCAGCGGCGACAGCAGCACGATCAACAAGGGCCACAGGTAGTTGAGCAGGTTCGCCTCCAGCGCCGGTGCGTGGCGGAAGGCGAAGAACAGCAGGAAATGGTAGCCGAACAGGCCGTACAGGCCAACGCCGAGCACCTTGGCCGGCACCTTCCACTCGCGCAAGCGGTGCAGCGACAACAGGCTGCCGATCACCAGCGCGACGCCGACCACGAAAAATGGCGGCAGGCTGCGGGTCAGCGCGCCGAGCGTGGCGAGCGAGGCCCACAGCAGGATCGCGCCGGCGGCAAACAGCATCGGGTGGGAACGCATCGCGGAATTCCTTGCAGTAGAAAAAACAACAGCTTGGCCGAATGACCAAGCTGCTTAGCATACTGTATCCCGTCAACCGCCACCAAGCGGCGGCGGACCGCCGGGGGTGAGCCGATCAAGGGCCTGGAGCCGCTGACGAGACTCAGCGCAGCGGCCTTGTCCGGCTGCCGCAGTAAACGAGGCAAAGTCAAAGTTTCTGCGTGGCTACATACCAGTCGTACGACAAGGGAGGTTGTTAACGGCTGTTATTCCGGCTGCGGAGCCGGCCCGCCCTTCACCCGCGTCACCAGCAGCTGGTCGATGCGGTAATTGTCGATGTCGACCACCTCGAACTTGTAGCCGGCGTACTCGACGCAGTCGGTGCGCTTCGGGATCTTCTTCAGCATGTACATCATGAAGCCGGCGATGGTCTCGTAGTTCTGGTCGTCCGGCATCTCCTCGATATCGAGCGCGCGCAGCACGTCATCGACCGGCGTCACCCCGTCGACCAGCCAGGAGTCGGCGTCGCGCTGGACGATCTGTTCCTCGGTAAACGGATTGACCAGATCGCCCATCAGCGTGCTCATCACGTCGTTGAGGGTGATCACACCCACCACCAGCGCATATTCGTTGAGGATGATCGCGAAGTCCTCGCGGCTACCCTTGAAGCGCTCCAGCATCTCCGACTGGGTCAGCGTGTCCGGCACCACCAGCAGGTTGCGCACCATCTTGCGGTCGGTCAGCGAAATGCTCTGTCCGGTCAGCAGCCGTTTCAAGATGTCCTTGGAGTCGACGTAGCCGACCATCGCATCAATGCCACCGTCGCAGACCAGGAATTTGGAATGCGGGTATTCGGCGATCTTCTCCTTGATGCTCGCCTCGCTCTCCTGCAGCGTGAAATACACGATGCTCTCGCGCTGCGTCATCGCCGACGGCACCGAGCGCGACTCCAACTCGAACACGTTCTCCAGCAGGTGATGCTCCTGGTGCTGCAGCACGCCGGCCTCGGCGCTGGCGTCCATCATCGCCAGGATGTCGGCCGAGGTGATCACATCGCTGCGCACGGTCGGCACCTTGAACAGGCGGAAGATCAGATTGGCCAGGCCGTTGAACAGCCACACCAGCGGGCGGAACAAACGAATGCAGAACAGCACCGGCGCCACCACCCGCACCGCCAACGCCTCGGGCGACACCATCGCCAAGCGCTTGGGCATCAGGTCGGCGATCAGGATGAACAGCGACGTCACCAGCACGAAGGAGCAGAAGAAGCCGACCCGTTCGGCCAGGGCGGCGTCGTGCAGCAGCGGCTGCAGTGCGGCGGCGAAGGTC
Source organism: Neisseriaceae bacterium JH1-16 (assembly GCA_025989215.1). Classification (GTDB taxonomy): domain Bacteria; phylum Pseudomonadota; class Gammaproteobacteria; order Burkholderiales; family Chromobacteriaceae; genus Crenobacter_A. The sequence goes on from JAPDNP010000008.1 coordinate 163,172, forward strand.
GGCGTGAACGCCGCCTCGCCGAGAATACCGCCGAGGATCGCCACCGCGTTCAGGCCGATCTGCACCACGGTGAAGAAGTTGCCGGGATGCGCCTGCAGCTGCAGCACCTTGGCGGCGCGCCCGTCGCCCTCGTCAGCCAGCAGTTGCAGCTTGAGCTTGCGTGCCGCCGCGAGCGAGATCTCGGACACCGAGAAGAACGCGCTGCAGGCGATCAGCAAGGCAATGATTAACAAGTGATTGAACAGACTCATAGTAGATAGCAAGTGGAAGATCGAAACTTCACGATGGGCGTACCGCAGTCTAGCATACGCCCCGGCCCGGGCTGCTTGCCCCTGTCATGGGGCAGCGGCCGCACCGGGCTGTGCTAGTATCGACGACCTCTGTTGCGCCCAGATGGAGGGCTGAGAATGAACTGCGAATTGTGCGTGAACGACAGCGGCGACGTGCTGTACCGCGACGATTTCCTGCGCGTGGTGCTGGTGACCAACGAGCCCGACTACCCGGCGTTCTGCCGGGTGATCCTGAACGGCCACGTCAAGGAAATGACCGACCTGGCAGAGCCCGAGCGCGCCCGGCTGATGGACTGGGTGTACCGCACCGAGGCGGCGCTGCGCGCGGTACTGAACCCGGACAAGATCAACCTCGCCACCCTCGGCAACGTCGTACCGCACCTGCACTGGCACGTGATCCCGCGCTTCGCCGACGACGCGCACTTCCCGGCGCCGATCTGGGCACCGCGCCAGCGCGATGGCGTCGCCCACCGCGTCGACGGCTTGGCCGAACGGCTGCGCAGCGCACTGCAGGCCTGAGATCCGAGTCAGCGAGGCGAAGGACGGATGGCGATAAGCCACCCGGCTTCGATACGATGTGGCTCTGCCCGCAGACCATGAACCGCTCCCGGGCCGGCGGGCTTGCCCGAAGCCTGCCGGCCTTGTAGGCTAATCCATCCGCATGGGAACCGCTCCCAAGCCGGCCAGCACGGCCGGCTCGCAAGCGGCTCCTCCCGGCACCCGCAGCCCAGGTGCTTCCCGCGCGCCGCTCACGTGGCGCGCCATCCCGATGGAGACGCCATGTACACCACCCTGATCAGCGCCGAGCAACTCGCCGCCCTGCCGTCGGCCCAGACCGTCATCCTCGACTGCCGTTTCCAGCTCACCGATTCCGGCTGGGGTCAGCAGGCCTACGACGCCGGCCACCTGCCCGATGCGCACTACCTGAATCTCGACTATCACCTGTCCGGCACCAAGACCGGCCAGAACGGCCGTCACCCGCTGCCGGACGGCCAGCGCCTGGCGGTGGTGCTCGGCGCACTCGGCGTCACCCCGGCCACCCAGGTGGTCGTCTACGACGATCTGGGCGGCCAGTACGCGGCGCGTGCCTGGTGGCTGCTGAAGTGGTTGGGCCACGACGCGGTGGCGGTGCTCGACGGCGGCTTGCCGGCCTGGCAGGCTAACGGCGGCGTGCTCACGACCGAGGCGCCGGCCAGCCACCCGACCCGTTTCGCGCCGAAGAGCGCCCGGGTCGGCAGCGTCGACGTCGACGCGGTGCTGGCTAATCTGGACCAGGACGACTTCCTGGTGGTCGATGCGCGCGCGCCGGGCCGCTACCGCGGTGAAGGCGAGACCATCGACCCGGTCGGCGGCCATATTCCCGGCGCAGCCAACCGCTTCTTCCAGGACAACCTGGGGGCCGATGGCCGCTTCAAGCCGGTCGACCAGCTGCGTGCCGAGTGGCAGGCGGTGATCGGAGAGCGCGAACCGGCCGAAGTGGTACACCAGTGCGGCAGCGGCGTGACCGCCTGCGTGAACCTACTGGCGATGGAACACGCCGGCCTAGCCGGCAGCCGGCTCTACCCCGGTTCGTGGAGCGAGTGGTGCAGCGACCCGGCCCGCCCGGTGGCGCGCTGAGTCCCCAGGTTGGCCGAACGGCCGATGCGACAAAGCCGGCTTGCGCCGGCTTTTTGTTTGCCCGTGGCATGGAGGGCCCCTAGCCCAGCATCAACCGCTGCAGCAGCCTCTGCCCCGTCGGCCAGCTGGCCAGGCCGCTGGCGCTACCCATGTGACCGGCCAGGCCGCCGTCGATCAGCGGTACGCCCCAGCCCTCGGCCATCCGCTTAGCCTCGGCGTAGGCACAGAACGGGTCGTCCTGGCTCGCCACCAGCAGCGTCGGCACCGGCAGGCGTTGCAAGGCCGGCGCCTCGAAGCCGGCGAAGTCCGGCAGCACCGCCCCATCCGGCAGCTCGCCGCTGGCACGCGCTTGCTCCGGCGTGATCGGTAGCGCCGGTGGCGCCACCAGCAGCAGGCCCTGCACGCGGCGCTGTTCGGCCAACGTGGCACTGCGCAGCCATTCCACCGCGGTGTGGCAGCCCAGGCTGTGCGCGGCGATCAGCACCCGGCCGTCGGCCTGGGCGATGGTGTCGGCCAGTGCCGCCACCCACTCGTCGCGCCGCGGGTACAGCCAATCGCGCTGGCGCACCCGCCCGACCAGCGGGTAGCCCTTCTCCCAGTAGCTCTGCCAGTGCTGCGGCCCCGAGTCGCCCCAGCCGGGCACCAGCACCAGCGTAATATCGTCGTCGAACATCTCAGCTCCAGTCGTAGTCGACAGTCAGCGGCGCGTGGTCGGAGAACTTCACCTCCTTGTACACGCTCGCCTCGCGCGCGGTGGCGGCGATGCCCGGGGTGGTGATGTGATAGTCGATGCGCCAGCCCACGTCCTTGGCATAGGCCTGGCCGCGGTTGCTCCACCAGGTGTAGCCCGGCACTTCCTGGTACAGCGTGCGCCACACGTCCACCCAGCCGACGCGGTGGAACAGGTCGGTCAGCCAGGCGCGCTCCTCGGGCAGGAAACCGGAGTTCTTCACATTGCCCTTCCAGTTCTTCAGGTCGATCTCCTGGTGGGCGATGTTCCAGTCGCCGCAGATCACGATGTCGCGCCCGGCCTCGAACAGCTCTTCCAAATGCGGCAGAAACACCTTCATAAAGGCGAACTTGACGTCCTGGCGCTCCTCGCTGCTGGAGCCGGACGGCAGGTACAGCGAGATCACCGTCAGATTGCCGAAGTCGGCGCGCAGGTAGCGGCCTTCGGCGTCGAACTCGGCGATGCCCAGGCCTTCTTCGACCCGGTCCGGCACCTGCTTGCTGTACAGGCCGACGCCGCTATAGCCCTTCTTCTCGGCATAGTGGAACAGGCCCTGGTAGCCGGCCGGCGCGCGCATCCGCTCGGACAGGTCGCCGTCCTGCGCCTTCAATTCCTGCACGCAGACCACGTCCGCGCCGCTGGCCTCCATCCAGTCGAAGAAGCCTTTGCGATCCGCCGAGCGGACGCCGTTGAGGTTGGCCGAAACGATTCGAAGCATGGGGTCTCCCGTGGTATCCTTGCCGGCGATTTTTTGCCGACCAATCAGATGCTTGTAATAGTCAGAGGAATACGATGAGCGATTTTCGTCAGGATTTTATTCGTTTTGCGCTCGAGAAGCAGGTGCTCAGATTCGGTGAGTTCATCACCAAGTCCAAGCGCAAGTCGCCCTATTTCTTCAATGCCGGCCTGTTCAACGACGGCGAGAGCGTGCTGAAGCTGTCGCAGTTCTACGCCCAGGCGATCAACGCCAGCACCCTGCAGTTCGACATGCTGTTCGGCCCGGCCTACAAGGGCATCATCCTCGCCGCCGCCGCCGGCATGGCACTGGCCCAGGGCGGTCGCAACCTGCCGTTCGCCTACAACCGCAAGGAAGCCAAGGACCACGGCGAAGGCGGCGTGCTGGTCGGCGCCCCGCTGAAGGGCCGCGTGCTGATCGTCGACGACGTGATGACCGCCGGCACCGCGGTGCGCGAATCGATCCAGCTGATCCGCGCCGCCGGCGCTGAACCGGCCGGCGTGGCCGTCGCGCTCGACCGCATGGAACGCGGCACCGGCGCACTGTCGGCCGTGCAGGAAGTCGAGCAACAGTATGGCCTGCCGGTGATCACCATCGCCACGCTGGAAGACATCCTAGTCTTCCTCGGCGACAGCCCGGAGCTGGCCGCCAACCTGGCCGCCGTGGAAGCCTACCGCGCCGAATACGGCGTCAACTAAGCACCACGCCGACGCAATCACGGCCCGCCGGCTCACGCCGCGCGGGCCGTTTTTGCATCAGCCGCCACTTTCCTTGCGCTGCCAGGCCGCATTCACTGCCTGGGTCGCCTGCTTCATCACGCCATCGGCCGCACTCTTGGCACTCTGCGCCGCGCTCAGATCGGCCTGGGCCTTCTGCGCCGCCGCCTGTGCATCGGCCAGGCGCGCGTCGGTCAGCTGCTTGGCCGCTTCGGCGCGCTTGAGCGCCGCATCGGCACTGCCGGCGCGGCCACTGGCGTCCTGGAATGCCATCTGCGCCGCCAGCAGCTGTTCGTCGGCGGTCTGCGCCAGCGCCGACCCGAGCCACAAGCCGGCAATCAGCGCGAGGCCCGCACGGGGGAACAATCCGGTCATGCTCACTCCTTGTAAGTTGGCCGAAGCCCTGTCGACAGACATTATGCCGACTGTGGGCTGTTTGGCTCAATGACGCGCAAAACAAAAAACCCCTGCCGTTAAGCAGGGGTTTTTCAAAATTCTATGGTGGGTCGTGCGGGATTCGAACCTGCGACCAACGGATTAAAAGTCCGCTGCTCTACCAGCTGAGCTAACGACCCAAACCTGGGCTTGTCTATTGTGGTGGGTCGTGCGGGATTCGAACCTGCGACCAACGGATTAAAAGTCCGCTGCTCTACCAGCTGAGCTAACGACCCCCAATATTGCCTGGGTTCTCTTGGTGGGTCGTGCGGGATTCGAACCTGCGACCAACGGATTAAAAGTCCGCTGCTCTACCAGCTGAGCTAACGACCCAAGAGAGGCCGCAACTATACAGAGCGGAGGCTTTTCCGGTCAAGTGCTTTTTCAGAAAAAAACGGAAACATTCCATTAGCAAGATGCCAACCCCGCCCGCCGGGGCACGCTGCCCGTCCTGCAAAAAATCGTCTATCCTCTTGAATTGGCCTGTTCGGCTACCCATGTTAAGTAAGACGGCAGCCCCGCCTCGACCGGCAATGCCAGGATTTCCGGCACCTCGTACGGGTGCAGTTCGACCAGGCGAGCCTCGAGCCGCGGATAGTTCTCCGCCGTCGTCTTGATGATCATCGGAATCTCGCTCGCGCTCTCCAGTTGCCCCTGCCAGCGGTATACCGACTGACACGGTGCCAACAGATTGACGCAAGCCGCCAGCGCCTCCTCGACCAGGATGCGGGCCAAACGCTCGGCGGTCACCGCGTCCGGCGCCGTGCACAATACAACCGAAACTTTCATAGTGGCTCCTTCGATGCGTGGATTATTGTTTTTACTCCTGTTGTACCCGTTTGCCGAGATCGCCACGCTGGTGATGCTGGCGGACAAGATCGGCGCCGGCTGGACGCTACTGTTCGTGATCGCCTCGGCGCTACTCGGCCTGACCATGCTGCGCAACCAGAAAATCGGCGCACTACTGACCCTCGGCGCGGTGTTCCGCCAGGGCGAGCAGGTGTCGCTGTATAGCCTGTTGTGGCCGCTGCGTTACGTGCTGGCCGGCGTGTTCTTCCTGATCCCGGGGCTGATTTCCGACGTGCTGGCGGTGCTGTTGCTGCTGCCGCTGAAAGGCCCGTCGATCACCATGCGCAACGGCGCAGCCACCGGACCTGGATCAACACCGCCCGGCACCGGCAGCGATATTATCGAAGGCGAGTACACCCGGGTGGACGAGTCGGTCAAACGCGACCGCCATCTGCCCTGAAAGCCGGTTCACGATTTCGCGAACGCCGGGTCAATGGCGCGACACCGCAGCATGAACATGACTGTTGAGCGGCACTTCAACGCAGTGTCCCGCGCGCCACAGATCGTGAACAGCTTCTGACACCTTTCGCCTCCGGTCGACGCTTATCCCGCGACAACCGGATTTCAGGCCCCAGCCGCAAGCTGGGCAATGCCCGGCAGCACCGCCTGCCGCCACACGGAGATGCTTTATGGATATCGGAATCAACGAGCAAGATCGCGCAGAAATCGCCCAAGGTCTGTCTCGCCTCCTGGCCGACACCTACACGCTCTACCTGAAGACCCACAATTTCCACTGGAACGTCACCGGCCCGATGTTCCGCACCCTGCACCTGATGTTCGAAGAGCAATACAACGAACTGGCGCTGGCGGTCGACTCCATCGCCGAACGCATCCGTGCACTGGGCTTCCCGGCCCCGGCCACCTACAGCGAGTTCGCCCGCCTCTCCAGCATCCCGGAGACCTCCGGCGTACCCAGGGCCGAAGATATGATCAAGCTGCTGGTCGACGGCCACGAAGCGGTCTGCCGCACCGCGCGCGGCGTGTTCCCGGTGATCGAGAAGGCCTCCGACGAGCCGAGCGCCGACCTGTTGACCCAGCGCCTGCAAGTCCACGAGAAAACCGCGTGGATGCTGCGCAGCCTGCTCGAAAAGTAAGCGCTGGTCAGACCGTGCCCGCCGCCCGGCCGGGCACGGCTTTGCCACCACCCGCGTCATGCTAGACTAGCGTCGATGATCGGGTTTTCTCATGTCCAGCCAAGCATTTAGCTCCAGCCCCCCTACCCCGCGGCTTCCCCTATTGGTGATGCTGCTGGCTTCGCTCGCCGTGCACCTGTTGCTGCTGGTGCTGCATCCGTTCGACTGGTTGCCGCGTCACGCGCCCCCCAGACCGGAGCCATTGCAGATCACCCTGGCCTCGCCGCCAACCTCGCATGCCGCCGTAGTTCGGCCGCCCGCCGCCCCGGCGGTTCCGGCCCCTCATGCGCCCAAAACCGTAGCGCCATCGCACCGCCAGCGCGAGCCGGTGGCCATGCCGCCCAAGTCACCTGCACACCGCCCACAGCCCTCGAACAAGGCGCCATCCAGCCCTGCCACGCCGCTCGTAACGGCCGAACCACGCCCGCCCCACCCGGCCAAGCCCAGCCACACCGCGCCGGTCGAGCCCGATGCGCCGCCTGCCGGCGGCCGCTTCAGTGCACAAAGCCTGCTGTCCCAGGGTCGCAGCGCCGCGCGCGCGCTGGACAGTGCCGACGACGGCGCCGAAACCACCCCCAGTAACATCGGATCCCGCCAGCTGCTGGTCTATGGTCGCAGCGCAACGGGAACCGAATGGGACAGCTACGTCAACGCTTGGCTGCAGAAAATAGAGCGGATAGGGGCACGCGACTTTCCTGAGGTACCCCCCGGCCAATTGGTCAGGCTGAGACTCACCGTCGTCATCGACAGCAGTGGCGCACTGCGCTCGGTGAAACTGCGCCGCGGCTCCGGCCTACCGGCGTTCGACCAGGCGGCGATGGCGCTCGTGCAGCGAGCCGCGCCGTTCGCGCCGTTCCCGGCAGCGTTGGCGGCGCGCGCCAGCGCGCTGAAATTCGATCCCCCCTGGAGCATCTCCCGCGACAACCAGTTCGCCGGCGGCTAAGCTAGCCGTTTATCCCGCAGGACTCATCATGTACGAAGTCAATCGCAGCCTCGCGCTGATCAAACCGAAAGCCCCGTTCCTGGCCTGGCTGCAGTCGCTGCCAGGCAGCCATGTCGCCGCGCTGCCGCTGGCCGAGCTGCAGAAGGGCTGCAACGGGCTGCTGGTACCGCCGGCCGACGACGCCGACGAGGCGCGCTCCTTTGTGATCGAGCAGTACGCCTCGCTGTTTGCCGCCGAGCTGGCCGACTGGTGCGAAGACGAGGCGCAGTGGCCGAGCCCGCTGACGCCGGCGCTGTTCGCCGACTGGTTCGACATCGAGATTCACCCGGTGCTGACCGATCTGGTCAACGAGCCACTCGAACGCGAAGCCTTCGTACCGTTCGACATGCCTGAGCTCTGAACCGTAGCGAAACCATGCCCGCCCTCGGCCTCGACCACTACAATCTGCGCGCCGCCCGCCCCTTGTTGGACGAGCTCAAAGCGTTCTACATCACCGCGGTCGGGCTCAGCGAGGGACCACGCCCTCCGTTCGCCAGTTTCGGCTACTGGCTGTACGCCGGCGGGCAGGCAGTACTGCACCTGAGCGAGGCTCGCCCCGACGAGCCGCGCCCGCCAAACAACAGCGGCACCTTCGACCATGTCGCGTTCCGCTGCGCTGATCTGGTGGCGATGACGGCCCGGCTCGATACGCTCGGCATCGCCTACCGGCAGGCCGAAGTGCCACAGAGCGGGACGCGGCAGCTGTTCTTCCGCGACCCGGCCGGCAATGGCGTGGAACTGAACTTCGCCGCAGCGACAGAATAAGTACGGCCCGGCCAGCTTGGCCGAAGGCCGCATAAAGCGCCGGCGGAACTACCGCCGGGCACATCACGAGAAAGCAAAGGGAAACACATGACTCACAGCACGCCGATCAAGGTGCGCGGCTACCACCTAGACCTGTACGGCCACGTCAACAACGCCCGTTATCTGGAGTTCCTCGAGGAAGCGCGCTGGAGCTTCTTCGAGGAGCGCGGCGACCTGCCCTGGTTCCTGCAATCGGGGCTGGCGCTGGTGGTGGTCAACATCAATATCGATTACCGGCGCGCCGCGACGATGAACGAGCTGTTGGCGATCGACACCTCGGTGAAGAGCGTCGGGCGCCGCAGTGCAGTGATGCACCAGACGGTGCGCCTCGACGGCACCGACACCGTGGTGGCCGAAGCGGATGTGACCTTTGTCGTGTACGATGGCGCCCAGCAGAAAGCCGTGCCGCTCGAGGGTCAGCTCAAGGAACTTCTCGAAGCGATGCAGGACGAATGATCCACCTACATGCCTGAACGACGACGATGAAGAAGGTCCTGTTTGCCCTGGTCGGCGTGGCGATTGCCGCGCTGGTCGCGTATACCGTGTTTTTCGACAAGGAATCGGCTCCCGAGGTCAGCTACACCTCGCTGACCGGTCAGACTGCAACCACCAGCTCGCTGAAGGGCAAGGTGGTGCTGGTCAACTTCTGGGCCACCAGCTGCACTGGCTGCGTCGCCGAGATGGCCAAGCTGAAGGCGACGCACGAGCGCTATGCGCCGCAGGGCTACGAGACCGTCGCCGTGGCGATGAGCTACGACCCGCCCAACTACGTGAAGGCCTTCGTCAGCGACAACAAGCTGCCATTCTTCGTCACCCTCGACACCAGCGGCAGCATCGCCAAGGCCTTCGGCGACATCCAGCTGGCGCCAACCACCTTCCTGATCGACAAGCACGGCAAGGTGATCAAGCGCTATGTCGGCGAGCCGAACTTCGCCGAGCTGCGCGGCCTGATCGAGCAGGCATTGAAGGCCTGAGTCGTTCCGGCATGAAAAAAGCCCCGCGATGCGGGGCTTTTTCGTTGTTCGGCCAACCTTAGCCAGCCGGGCGCTGTGCACACACCGGACAGGCCGGATCGCGCGGCACCTTCATTGCTCGGAACTCGCCGGTCAGCGCCTCGTACAGCGTCAGCCGCCCCAGGCTTGGCCGAATCCCGGCCAGCAGCTTGATCGCCTCGACCGCCTGCAGGCTGCCGATCACCCCGACCAGCGGCGCCAGCACACCGAAGGTGGCACACGGCCCGTCGCTCGCCTCGCCCTCGTCCGGGAACAGACAGTGGTAGCACGGCGATGCCGCATCGCGGGTGTCGAACACCGCCAGCTGGCCCGAGAAGCGCACCGCCGCGCCGGACACCAGTGGCACCCCGGCGGCGACACAGGCGGCGTTCACCGCGTGGCGGGTGGCGAAGTTGTCGCAGCAGTCGAGCACCACGTCGTGCGCGGCCACCTGTTCGGCCAACATCGCGGCATCGAGCCGTGCCGCCAGCGGGTGCACCGTGATATCGGGATTGAGTGCGCGCATGTGCTGCGCCGCCGATTCGGCCTTGTTGACGCCGAGGCTGGTCATATCATGGGCGATCTGGCGCTGCAGATTGGTCAGTTCGACCACGTCGTCGTCGGCGATGGTGATGGTGCCGACGCCGGCGCTGGCGAGATACAGCGCCACCGGCGAGCCGAGCCCGCCGGCGCCGACCACCAGCGCGCGTGCGCTGCTCAGGCGCTCTTGGCCCTCGATGTCGATTTCCGGCAGCAGGATGTGGCGGCTGTAACGCAGCAGCGCCTGGTCGTTCAATTCGGTCATGATGAATAGCGGGAATGGGAGGCCAGGCGACAAAAAGGCACGGCGACCGCTCGATTCTAGAGCAAGAGCGCCGTAGACGCGACATCGCCCGGCCGGCCACGCTAATGAGGCGTGGCGGACCGGGCGATGCCGGGGCAGTCAGTCTGGCTCAGGACGAAGAAGACGGCTCTTCGGCGGTCCGGCGCGAGAACTTGATGCCCAGCTGCTTGAGCTTGCGGTACAGGTGGGTGCGTTCCAGGCCCACTTTCAGCGCCACGCGGCTCATATTGCCGTTCTCCAGCGTGATGTGGTACTCGAAGTAACGACGCTCCAGCTGTTCGCGCAGTTCGCGCAGCGGCAGGTTGAAGTCGAAGCCGGTCTCTTCCACCGGTTTCTCGTGCTTGAACTGCGCCAGCACCTTGCTGACTTCCGGTGCGTCGATCGCGTCGGCCTCGGCGGTCAACGCGATGCTCTTCAGAATGCTGCGCAGCTGTTCGAGGTTGCCCGGCCAGTCGTACTGGCGCAGCGCGTTCAGCGCAGCGGTGGTCAGCTTGCGCGGCGGCACCTGCTTCGACTCCACCAGTTCGGTCAACAGCTGCTCGGCCAGATGGATGATGTCTTCGGCGTGTTCACGCAGCGGCGGGATCGGCACGATCACGCTGGACAGCGCGGTCAACAGGCGGTTGTCGCACTCCGGGTCGACCAGCAACTCCTGCAGCGGGCGGCTGCACGAGCACACCAGTCGCACATTGAAACGATCGAGCTTGGACAACAGGAACAGCAGGCCCTGCTGGATGCGGCGCGGATACTGGCCGATCTCCGGCAGGTAGAGCACGCCGTTATTGGCCTTCTGCAGCAGTTCCAGCGGCGCGTCGGCCAGCTGCTCGAGCTTGGCCGGGGTCACCCACGGGGTGTTGCCCTGGTGGAAGAAACGCGCCACCAGTTCGAAACCGGAACCCGGCTCGCCGGTCAGCAGCACCGGCGACTTCACCTTGGACACCCGCTCAAGCTGGCGCTTCAGTTCCTGGATCGGCTCGCTGCGGCCGAGCTTGTCGAGCGACAGCGAGGTATTGGCCTGCATATCGCCGTATTTCAGGCCGCGCTGTACCGTCGCCAGCAGCTTCTGCAACGCGATCGGTTTTTCCAGGAAATCGAAGGCGCCGATGCGGGTCGCCTCGACTGCGGTGTCGATGCTGGCGTGGCCCGACATCATCACCACCGGCATGTTCAGCTGGCCGGACTTGGCCCACTCCTTGAGCAGGGTCACCCCGTCGCAGTCCGGCATCCAGATGTCCAGCAGCACCAACGCTGGGCGGATCTGGTTGCGCAACTGCCGCGCCACTTCGGCGTTTTCGGCCAAGGCAACCGAATAGCCTTCGTCCTGCAGAATCTCCGACAGAAGCTCGCGAATGCCGATTTCGTCGTCGACAATCAAGATATCGCTGCTACGCATTAAGCCTCCAGCAACGGCAAGGTGATAAGAATGCGTGCGCCATGTGGTTCGGCGTTGCTAAGCGTGATCGCACCGTGATGTTCCTCTATTATTTTTTTCACCACTGCCAAACCGAGACCGGTCCCCTTTGGCTTGTTGGTCACGTAAGGCTCGAAGGCCCGCGGCAGGATATCCGGGCTGAAGCCCGCTCCACTATCCTCGACGCACAACCGTACCTCGTGGCCAACCAGACGGCTGCTAATGTGTATCATCGGGATGTCAACGTCAAGGACCGCATCCTGCGCATTTTGTAGCAAATTGTGCAGCACCTGCCGCAACAGTGCCGCATCGCCCATGATTCTGAGCGGTCCGTCGGCCAGTTCCACCTTCAAGGCCGGATTGGCTTCGTACAGCGTCAGCACCTCGCGGATCACCCCATTCACGTTCAACGGCGACAGCTGGGTTCGCGGCGCGCGGGCGTAGTCGCGGAACGCATCGACCATGCCCTTGAGCGCGCCCACCTGCTTGACGATGGTGTCGGTGGAGCGGCGCAGCATGTCGGCGTCGGGACCGGCCAGCTTGTCGGTCAGCTTCATCGCCAGGCGCTCGGCGGCCAGCTGGATCGGCGTCAGCGGATTGCGAATCTCGTGCGCCAGTCGCTTGGCCACCTCGCCCCAGGCGGCATCGCGCTGCGCGCGCAATAGCTCGGTAATATCGTCGAACACCACCACATAACCGCTGCCCGAGCGCTCCGGCAGCGGCGTGCCGCGCGCCAAGAGGATCAGCGACGCGCTCGACGTCACATAGTCGAGCTGCTGCTGCCACTCGCCCTTTTTAGCGGTGGCCGCTTGCTCGCGCACGATGTCGATCAGCGGCGACATCGCCGGCTTCAATGTGGCCCAGGCGGTAAACGGCTCGCCGACCAGCTCGGAAAAGTCGACCCCCAGGATGTGCGCGGCGCTGGTATTGGCGGCGCGCAGATGCCAGCTGGCATCGAAGGCCATCACCCCGGCGGTCAGGTTGGCGAGGATGCTCTCCAGGTACAGTTTGGCCGCCTCTTCCTGGCGGCGGTTCTCGTCGGCGCTGTGACGCGCCTCCTCGAGCTGCTGGGTCATGCGGTTGAACAGCGTGGTCAGCATACCGAGCTCGTCGCGCCGGTATACCGGATGGCGCTTGGAGAAGTCGCCCTGCGCCACCGCCCGGGTACCGGCGGCCAACTCCGACAACGGTGCCGACAGGCGCTCGGACAGGAACAGCGCAAACGCCAGCGCCGCGGTCAGCGCCAGCATGAACGACAGCAGCAGCGTCAGCATGTAGAAGGTCTTGAGCCCGTCGCGCGAGATCAGCAACTGACGGTATTCGGAGCGGGCATTCTCGATCAGCGAGGCGTCGCGGGCGATCCTATCCGGCGCGCTCTGGCGCACCGCCAGGATGCGCTGCTGATCGTCGAGGGTGCGGTAGCTGGCCAAGACGCGCAGCACCAGGCCGCGATCCCCCTCGTTTTCGATCGTCTCCAGCGGCCGGCGCAGCTTGATCTGGCGTATCGATTCGCGCGACGGCGGCACCGGGATCGCCGAGGCTTGGCTCGCGGCGAAGCCGATTAGTTGGCCGTCGCGGCTGAACACCGACACCTCCGACAGGCCCAGCTGTTCGCGCAGCCGCTCCAGCTTCGACGGCAACAGGCCGTCCGGCGTGTCGGACACATCGTCGAGGATCACCCGCGACTTGCGCGATACGTCTTCGAGCATCGCGCCCAGCGCATTGCGCCCCAGATCCAGGCCGCGGTCGAGCGCACTCTCGACGCGCACGTCGAACCAGCTCTCGATGCTGCGGGTGAGGAACTGCGCCGAGATGGTGAATACCAGCACGCCGGGCACCAGTGCCACCAGCGCGAACATGATGGTGAGTTTCTGGGTGAGCTTGGCGCCGAACTCGCGCTGCTTGAGGCGGCGGCGCAACCTGAGCAACTGACGGGTGATCACGCCGACCAGGCCGGTCAGTACCAGCGCGTTCAGGCCGAACACCCACCAGTAGTATTCGGCCAACTTGGAGGTATTGCCGGTGGACAACGCCAGCAGATACAGCAGGATGGTACCGAGCGTGGCGACGGCGAGGATCACCTGGCGCATCAGTTGGCTCCGGCCGGACGCGGCTGCACGTTCAGGTCGGTCCAGCCGGACGACAGCGCCCAGTCGGAAGAGCCCAGCGCATTGAACTGGAAGGGCTTGGGCAGCTCGCCGAAATCGAGCACCAGCCGCACCCGGCCGGCCACGTCGCCCGGTTTCAGGCCGTCGAGCGTGCCCGAGTCGAGCACGCGCCAGCCGGTGATGGCGCCGGTGGCGTTGAGCGCCTCGTTCAGCGTGGCGTAATGGTTGGCCAGGCTGCCGATCGACACCCGGTAGCGGTTGGTCAGGCTGTGGTAGCTGAGCTTGAAATCGATGGAGGCGGTGGGGTCGAACCAGTTGCCGAGCTTCAAGCGGTAGGCAGTCAGCCGCGGCTTGGTCAGCTCGAACTCGAGCCGGAAATTCAGCGCCACCCCCTGCGCCAGCGCCTGCGACAGCGTCGACGGCAGGCGCAGGCCGAAGCGGGTGCTCAGCGACAGCTGCCCGTCGCTGGTCAGCTCGGCCTCGGCGCGGCGTACCTCGATCGACTCGGCGCGACTGATCAGCGGCACCAACGCCAGCCCGACCAGCAGGACGAGCAGGTTAATGCTTTTGAAGCAGCGCGTAATAAAAGCCGTCATGTCGCTCGCAGGGCAGCAGCTGCTCGTCACCAGTGCAGACCGCGTCGGGATGACGGGCCAGGAAGGCGTCGAGCTGCTGACGGTTCTCTTCGGGAAAAATCGAGCAGGTAGCGTAAAGCATTTTGCCGCCCGAAGCGAGCAGCGGCCATAGCGCGTCGAGCATCGCCGCCTGCTGGCGGGCCAGTTCGGCGAAATCACCCGGGCGGCGCAGCCACTTGATGTCCGGATGGCGGCGCACCACGCCGCTGGCCGAGCACGGTACGTCGGCGAGGATGCGGTCGAACGGCACGCCGTCCCACCAGATCGCCGGCTGGGCCGCATCGCCCTGGCGCACGTCGGCCGAAAGGCCGAGCCGGGACAGATTGTCCATCACCCGTTCGAGTCGGGCCGCGTCGACGTCCAGCGCGGTCACGCTTACCCGGGCGCTCTCCAGCATATGGCCGGTCTTGCCGCCCGGCGCCGCGCAGGCGTCGAGCACGCGCTGGCCGTCGGCCAGCTCCAGCCGCGCGGCCGCCTGCTGCGCGCCCCAGTCCTGCACCGACGCCAGCCCCTCAGCGAAGCCCGGCAGCTCGCGCACATTGCACGGTTTCGCCAGCAGCACCGCGGTCGCGTCGAGCGCCTCGGCGGCGATGTCCTGTTCGGCCAATTTCGCCACGTAGCCGGCCGCGTCGCCGTGCAGGCGGTTGACGCGCAGCGTCATCGGCGGATGGGCATTGCTCGCCGCAACCACCGCCTGCCAGTCGGCCGGATAGGCGGTCTTCAGGCGATCGATCCACCAGCGCGGATGGTTGCTGCTCGCCTCGTTGTCGCGCGCCGCGGCATCGGTCAACTCGTCCTGCTGGCGCTGGAAGCTGCGCAGCACGCCATTGACCAGGCCCTTGAACTTGCCGCGCGCCAGCTTCTCGGCCTCGCGCACCGCGTTGTCGACCACCGCGTACGGCGCGGCGCGGGTGTGCGCCAGCTGGTAGAGCGCCACCAGCAGCAAGCGCTCCACCGCCGGCTCGGGCAGCGGGCGCGGCACCAGCTTGCGCAACCAGAACTTCAGTTCGGCCAGGCGGCGCACGCTGCCGTAGGCGATGTCCTGCAAGGCGCCGCGGTTGCTCGGCGACAGATCGCCGGCGCGGCGGAAGGCGGCGTCGAGCGCCTCGGTAAGAGTGCGCCCCTCGTCGATGCGGCCGAGGATGTCGGCGGCCAGGGCCTGGATGCTTGCCATGTGGGTCTCGTCTGGAAATGCGCCGGCCACAGTCCCGCATTGCGTCGACTGTGGCCGGAGGTTCAAAAGGTTGGCCGCATGATACGGCCAGAAGCATACCGCTGACAAAGCGCCGCGCCCGGCGGGCTCTGACTTGCCCTGCGCTAGCCCACACCGCGGGCGATGTCGTGCAGGCGCGCGATGCGCTCGGCGGTCTCCGGGTGGGTGCGAAACAGCCCCGCCATGCTACCGGCGCCGGACAGCGGGTTGATGATCATCATCTGCGCGGTTTCCGGATGCGCTTCTGCCGACGGCATCGCGATGCCCTGCGCGTAGTGCTCGATCTTCTGCAAGGCGCTAGCCAGCGCCAGCGGGTCGCCCGAGATCGCCGCGCCGCCGCGGTCGGCCTCGAATTCGCGGGCGCGCGAAATCGCCATCTGGATCAGGCTGGCTGCCATCGGCGCCAGCAGCGCCACCGCCAGGCGCGGCAGCAGGCCGACCGGCTGGCCGTTCTCGTCGCGGCCGCCGAAGAACATCGCGAAGTTGGCCAACGCCGAGATCGCGCCGGCCATCGTCGCCGACACCGTCGACAGCAAGGTGTCGCGGTGCTGCACGTGCGCCAGCTCGTGCGCCATCACCCCACGCAGTTCGCGGTAGTCGAGCAGGCGCATGATGCCGGCGGTGGCCGCCACCGCGGCGTGCTCCGGATCGCGACCGGTGGCGAAGGCGTTGGGCTGTTCCTCGTGGATCACGTAGACGCGCGGCATCGGCAGGCCGGCGCGCTGCGCCAGCTCGGCAACCAGGCCGTAGAACTCCGGCGCCGACTGCGCGTCGACTTCCTGCGCGTTGTACATGCGCAACACCATCTGGTCGGAGTTCCACCACGCCCACACGTTCATCCCGCCGCCGAACAGCAAGGCCAGCAGCATGCCGCTCTTACCGCCGAGCATCCCGCCTATCACCATGAACAGCGCGACAATCGCCGCCATCAGCACGCTGGTCTTCAACCAGTTATCCATCCGCATCCGTCCTAATTGTGTTGATCCACCCCGCACAGGGGGCCCAGAACCTGTTTACGATCTCGCGAACAAAGGGTCAGCCAAGGCGAAATGAGGTGAAAAAGCGGAATGGACATGGAGTCCATGAGCATTTTGAGCCTCATTTCAACGCAGGATCACCCGAGTGCAGCAGATCGTAAATAGGTTCTCAGACGCCCAAGCGGGTGCCGGCCAGTGCCGGGCGCCCGGCGATGAAGTCGCGCGCCGCCAGCCGCTTGCCGCCCGGCGCCTGCAGCGCGGTGATGCGCACCGCACCTTCGCCCGCCGCCACCACCACGCCGTCCGCATCGGCCGCCAGCACCGTGCCCGGTTCGCCCTGCCCGGCCACCGCTTCGGCCAACCACAGCTTCAGCGGTTCGCCGCCGAGCAGCGTCGCCGCGCCCGGCACCGGGTTGAACGCACGGATGCGCCGCGCCAGTTCCTGAGCCGGCTGGCTCCAATCGAGCTGCGCCTCGGCCTTGGACAGCTTCTGCGCATAGGTGACGCCCTCTTCCGGCTGCTTCACCGGGCTCAGGCCATCGAGCTTGGCCAGCGTGTCGACGATGGCGTGCGCACCGGTTTCGGCCAACTTGTCGTGCAGGCTGGCGCCGGTCTCGTCGGCGGTGATCGCCACCGGGTGGATGCTCAGCATGTCGCCAGTGTCAAGGCCGACGTCCATCTGCATGATGGTGATGCCGGTTTCGGCATCGCCCGCCTCGATCGCGCGCTGGATCGGCGCTGCACCACGCCAGCGCGGCAGCAAGGACGCATGGATGTTCAGGCAGCCGCGCGCCGGGATTTCCAGCACGGCCTTCGGCAGGATCAGCCCGTAGGCGGCCACCACCATCAGCTCGGCACCAATCTCGGCGAGCATCGTCTGTGCCTCGTCGTTACGCAGGCTGAGCGGCTGCTCGACGCGCAGGCCGTGCTCCAGCGCCAGCGCCTTCACCGGGCTCGGCTTCAGCTTCATGCCACGTCCGGCCGGGCGGTCCGGCTGGGTCAGCACCAGCGCAATCTCGTGACCGGCGGCAAGCAGCGCAGCCAGCGCCTGGGCGGCGAATTCGGGGGTGCCGGCAAAAATCAGCTTCATGGAATCCCTGCTAAATGAATCGGGGGCAGCGCACGGCTACCCCCGGGGGTTCGGCCAAGCTCGGCGCCCTCGGGCGCCCGGGCTCAGAGGTTATTGCGTTCCTGCTTCTTCAGCTTGGTCTTGATGCGATCCTGCTTCATCTTCGACAGGTATTCGACGAACACCTTGCCGTTGAGGTGGTCGATCTCGTGCTGGATGCAGATCGCCAACAGGCCGTGCGCCTCCAGCTCGAACGGCTGGCCGTCGCGCCCCAGCGCGCGCACCTTCACGTGCTCGGCACGGGTCACCTTGTCGTAGATGCCGGGCACCGACAGGCAGCCTTCCTCGTAGACGATCTCGCCGTCCTTCTCGAGGATCTCCGGGTTGACGAAGGCGGTCAGCTCGGTGTGATCCTCGGACAGGTCGATCACCACCACGCGCTCGTGCACATTGACCTGGGTCGCCGCCAGGCCGATACCCCGCGCGGCGTACATGGTCTCGCCCATGTCGTCGATCAGCGTGCGGATGCGCTCGTCCACCGCGGCGACCGGCTTGGCCACCTTGTGCAGGCGTTCATCGGGATAATGCAAAATGTTCAGCAGGGCCATGCGCCTTATCGCTCCAGTGCTTGTCGTTGCCGCCAGGCATTCCGACAATTATGATGTTTGAATATTTAGGCTAGCGAGCCAGGCGCCGTGATCCAGCGCTTTTCATTTATATTGGGGCACTCTTCGTGCGTAAAAGTATTATAACGCCCCTTTTCGTGCTGATCCTCGGCCAAACCATGCCGATCGTCGCGATGCCCCCACGGAGCCCCCATGTCCACCCCGCATGATTGGCTGACTCTGGCCCTGACCCCCGGCGTCGGCCCAGTCGGCTTTCTGAAGCTGATCGACGCGTTCGGCTCGGCCGCTACCGCCTGTGGCGCCAGCCGCAGCCAGCTCGAACCCTTGATCGGCCGCGAGGCTGCCGACGCGCTCAAAGCCGACAGCGCCGCCGAATCGGTCGCCGCCGCGCTGGCCTGGGCCGAACATCCCGGCTGCAGCCTGATGACGCTGCTCGACGACGACTACCCGCCCGCCCTGGCCGAAAGCCACGGCCCGCCGCCCTTGTTGTTCCTGCGCGGCCAACGCGAGCTGCTGGCCCGGCCGATGCTGGCCCTGGTCGGCAGCCGCCACGCCACGCCGCAGGGTTGCCGCGACGCCGAAGCATTCGCCGCGGGTCTCGCCGGTGCCGGCTATACCGTAGTATCGGGCCTGGCCGCCGGCGTCGACGCCGCCGCCCACCGCGGCGCGCTGACGCAGCCGGCCAGCACCGTGGCGGTGATCGGCACCGGCATCGACCGGGTCTACCCGGCCGGTAACCGAGAGCTGGCGCAGCAGATCGCAGATCAAGGCTTGATCATCTCCGAGTTCGCGCTGGGTATCCGGCCGCTGGCGGGCAATTTCCCGCGCCGCAACCGCGTCATCGCGGCACTATCGCGCGGCTGTCTGGTGGTGGAGGCCAGCGTCGACTCCGGCTCGCTGATCACCGCGCGGCTCGCCGCCGAGGCCGGCCGAGAGGTGCTGGCGATCCCCGGCTCGATTCACAACCCGCAGGCGCGTGGCTGCCATCGTTTGTTAAAGGAAGGGGCGAAGCTGGTCGAAACGGTCGACGACGTGCTCGACGAAGTCGGTCGGCCGGGCGTACCGTTGGTCAGGCGCCGTGCCGTAACGCCCGCACAGCCAGAGGAGACGCCGCTGCTGGCCGCGCTCGGCTTCGAACCGGTCGACGCCGACACGCTGGCCGGGCGCCTCGGGTTGACGACCCCTCAGGTTTACGCGATGCTGCTTGAGCAGGAACTGGCCGGTCGGGTCGCGAGTCTTCCCGGTGGCCGTTTTCAGCGTCTTGGCTGATGTCCAAGCCATCTTTTCCCCCGCTGCGAGATGTAATGTTTGACGTATTAGTGTTCCTCCTCGAAGAGTATCAGGATCTTGACACCTGCCCCGAGCGGGAAGACCTGTCGCGCCACCTGTCGGCTGCCGGCTTCGAAGACGAGGACATCGACGATGCCCTGAACTGGCTCGACTCGCTGTCCGAGCTGGGCGAGGAAGCCTATGCCGGCGCCAACGAGGGCGCGAGCCTGCGCCTGTATGCCGAGGCCGAAATCAAGCGCCTGCCGACCTCGGTGCGCGGCCTGCTGCAGTTTCTGGAAGAAGAAGGCGGCCTGACCCCGGCACAGCGCGAGCTGACCATCGATCGGCTGTTGGCGCTGCCCGACGACGAGATCAGCGTCCAGGCGGCCAAGCTGGTCGCGCTGATGGTGCTGTGGAGCCAGAAGGCCGAGCTGCCCTTCCTGCTCGGCGAAGACTTGCTGGCCGTGATTCACGGCGAACCGACCATGCAGTAATGGCCTACGCGCCGACATGGTTGCAATATCCCGTTTCGACCCCAAGCTTGCAGGGGGGCGGTGGCTGCTCTACCATCCCGCCCCAACTGACCAAAGCGGTCGATAACGAACACCCCCGACAAGAGCGCCCCTTGCGCTCTTGTTTTCTTTGACGGATACAGGATGTGTCAGCCTGCGCCACCCGCGCAGGTTCAATGGTGCACGCAGACATGCCTTCAAGCCTCTTGATTGTCGAATCGCCCTCTAAGGCGAAAACGCTGAAAAAATACTTGGGCGCGGACTTTGAAGTCCTCGCCTCCTACGGTCACGTGCGCGATCTGGTGCCGAAAAACGGCGCGGTCGACCCGGACAAAGACTTCGCGATGAAGTACCAGCTGATCGCGCGCAACAGCAAGCACGTCGACGCGATCGTCAGTGCGGTGCGCGAGGCAGACCATGTCTATCTGGCGACTGACCCGGACCGCGAAGGCGAGGCGATTTCCTGGCATCTGGTGCAGATCCTCAACGGCAAAAAATTGCTGAAGGACAAGACCGCCCAGCGCGTGGTGTTCCACGAGATCACCAAGAACGCGGTGCTCGAAGCGATCCAGAACCCGCGCGACATCGCGCAGGACCTGGTCGACGCGCAGCAGGCGCGCCGTGCGCTCGATTACCTGGTGGGCTTCAACCTGTCGCCGCTGCTGTGGAAGAAGATCCGCCGCGGCCTGTCGGCCGGTCGGGTGCAGAGCCCGGCGCTGCGGCTGATCTGCGAGCGCGAGAACGAGATCCGCGCCTTCGTCGAGCAAGAATACTGGTCGGTACATCTGGACAGCCACAAGAGCCGCACCAAGTTTTCGGCCAAGCTGACCCAGCTATCCGGCAAGCGACTCGAGCAGTTCGACATCCCGAACGAGGCCGAACAGGCCGCGGTGCTGGCGCGCCTGGCTGGCCAGAGCGCCACCGTCGCCGCGATCGAGAAGAAGAAAAAGACCCGCAACCCGGCCGCACCGTTCACTACCTCGACGCTGCAGCAGGAAGCCGTGCGCAAGCTCGGCATGACCACCGACCGCGCGATGCGTACCGCCCAGCAGCTGTACGAAGGTATCGATGTCGGCCAGGGCACCGTCGGTCTGATCACCTATATGCGTACCGACTCGGTGGCGCTGGCGGCCGAGGCGATCACCGAGATCCGCCACTACATCGAGAACAAGTTCGAGCCGGCCTTCCTGCCGAAGAGCCCGGTGGCATTCAAGAACAAGTCGAAGAACGCCCAGGAAGCGCACGAAGCGATTCGGCCGACTTCGGTGTATCGCAGCCCGGACGCGGTGAAGCCGTTCCTCACCTCCGACCAGTTCAAGCTCTACGAGATGATCTGGAAACGCACACTGGCCTGCCAGATGGCACCGGCCAAGTTCGACACTACCGGCATCGACATCGCCGTCGGTGAGGCGATGTTCCGTGCCTCCGGCCAGGTCCTGGTGTTCGCCGGCTTCCTCGCCGTGTACGAGGAAGACGTCGACGATGCCGAGGACGAAGACAGCGCCAAGCTGCCGGTGCTGGAAGAAGGCGAGACGCTGCCGGTCGACAAGCTGTACGGCGAGCAACACTTCACCCAGCCGCCGCCGCGCTTCACCGAAGCATCCCTGGTGAAGGCGCTGGAAGAGTTCGGCATCGGCCGCCCGTCGACCTACGCCAGCATCATCTCGACGCTGAAGGACCGCGAATACGTCACGCTCGACAAGAAGCGCTTCGAGCCGACCGACACCGGCGACATCGTCAACAAGTTCCTGACCGAGCACTTCGCCCAGTACGTCGACTACAACTTCACCGCCAAGCTGGAGAACCAGCTCGACGAGATCGCCAGCGGCCAGCGCCAATGGGTGCCGGTGATGGACAGCTTCTGGAAGGGCTTCAAGAAGCAGATCACCGAGAAGGAAAGCATCTCGCGCGCCGAGGTGACCACCGAGAACCTCGACGAAGAATGCCCGAAGTGCCAGAAGCCGCTGATGATTCGCTTCGGCCGACGTGGCCGCTTCATCGGCTGCTCGGGCTACCCGGAGTGCGACTACACCCGCGACATGAACGAGACGGCGGAAAGCGCCGCCGCCGCGGCCGAGGAGCCGACTGTGGTCGAAGGGCGCGACTGCCCGGACTGCGGCGGTCAGCTGCTGATCAAGAAGGGCAAGTACGGCAAGTTCATCGGCTGCGCCAACTACCCGAAGTGCAAGCACATCGAGCCGCTGGAAAAGCCGAAGGACACCGGCGTAGAGTGCCCGGAGTGCAAGACCGGCCACCTGATCGAACGCAAGAGCCGCTACGGCAAACTGTTCTACAGCTGCAACACCTATCCGAAGTGCAAGTACGCGACCTGGAACCCGCCGGTGGCCGAACCTTGCCCGCAGTGCGGCTGGCCGATCCTAACGATCAAGACCACCAAGCGCCGCGGCACCGAGAAGGTCTGCCCGCAGAAGGAATGCGGCTACGCTGTCCAGATCGCCCCGCCGGAAGGCAAGGAAGAAGCTGCGCCGGAAGGCGCGGCCGAGTAAGCCTGGCCAGGGCTTGGCCTACCCATTATGGCTTGCCAAGCCTTTGATTTTATTCAGCAACACGGAGGTTCTCTCCTATAATGTGTTCATGGGGCGTGGTTGGCCCCTTGCTGAAAGGCCAAGGTGATCTTGGCCAGTACGGCGCCACGACGGGCCGGAATGCCTTCTCAGGCATATCAAACGCCGCCGCAAGGCGGCGTTTGCTATGGGCGCTCGCCAGCGATGTGCGGTATTCCACAATGAAGATCAACAGCCAATACTTGTTCAGCGGCGCGACGGTGCTCGCCGTCATCTTCTTTGCCACTGAAGCCTGGCCGCTGTTGGCGGTGGTGTTGCTGGTGATGTTTGCCGGCCTGGTGCTGGCCGATCGCGAACAGTTGGCGACGATCGGCCGCGATGCCGATGCCGCCGCGATGTTCGTGGCCCGCCACGACCGGCCATTGTTGTCGCTCGACCACTTCCGTGGCCACGAGCTGATCGGTTACCGATCCGGCTACCCGGTGTACCGCACTCTGGCAGCACGCGGTTCGCGCTGGGAGCTGATCGGGCACGAGGACGAGTTAGGTGAGTTACCCCGGGATACCATTCGTGTATTTCCCGGTTTCGTCTATCGTCGTCTGGACGACTGAACGCCCGACGTCACGACGTTCGGTCAACCCACCCCCGGCTGCAGCCGGGGGTTTCATTTCACCCTGCCGCCGCGCTAAGCTGTCAGCAGCCAACCACCGCGGTGACCCTGCATGGCCGACTTTGCCCGCTTCTACCGCTACTACCTCGGCGAGCACGCCACACCGGCCTGCCGCTACCTGCATTTCGTCGGCAGCAGCTTAGTGCTGCTGGTCCTGCTGGCCACGCTGATTACCCGCCACTGGGCGCTGCTGTGGCTGGCGCCGCTGGCCGGCTATGGCTGCGCCTGGATCGGCCATTTCTTCTTCGAACACAACCGCCCCGCCACCTTCCGCCACCCGTGGCTGAGCCTCGCCGCCGACTGGGTGATGTACGCCCAGATGCTGCGCGGCCACCACTGGCGTTAAAGCACCGCCTGCACGGCGTTGCGACGGCCCTACCCGGCCTCTGGGCAAGGCCCGGTAACCCGGGCAGGAGTCCGGCCCGACGGCCGCTCAGCCCCACTCACTGCCGCAAGCTTGGCCGAACCCGTTCTCAGCCGAACAGCACCAGCGCCCACATCGCCGCCAGGTTCACCAAACCGAGCATCTGCGCCGCGCTGCCCAGATCCTTGGCGCGCTTGGCGAGCGGATGGCGCTCCAGCGAGATGCGGTCGACGGTCGCCTCGATCGCCGAATTGAACAGCTCGATCACCAGCGTCGCCAGCGAACTGGCCACCAGGATGGCGCGTTCGACGCGGCTGGCGTCGATGACGAAGGCGAGCGGAATCAGGATGGCGGCCAACAGCAACAACTGGCGGAACGCCGCCTCGTGGCGAAACGCGGCCGCGAGGCCGTCGACGGAGTAGCCGAAGGCATTGAACAAACGCTTGAGGCCGGTCTTGCCCTTGAACGGGCTATCGGAATCGGGGGTGGTCATCGGAATGCTGGCCGCCCAGGCGGGCGGCGGGGCTGATCGAAATGGCGACTAGGATACCACCGCTCAGGATGGCGTCATCCCCAGCGCGTGGCGCGGGCTCGGTGCGCCGGGCAGCCATTCCAGCCGCTTGTCGAAGGCCGGGCTGACCCAGGCGCTGCCGGCGCCGTCGATCAACAGCACATAGGGCGTGCCGAAACGCGCGGCGTAGCGACCGGCGCCAGCCACACCGGCGAAGTAGATCGGCTTGCTCGCCACATCGGAGCGGGTGCCGGCCTCCGGGCCGGCCGGCATCAGCACGGTGACCGCCTCGAGCTTGCAGTCGGTGTTGCCGTCGCGTGGGTCGACCAGATGGCAGTGGCGTCGCCCCTGGTCGCTGAAGAAGCGCTGGTAGTCGCCCGAGGTGCCGACCGCCTCACCGTTGGCCAAGGTCAGCACCGCCATCGCCTCGTTCTTGCGCGGGTGCTGGATGCCGACCTTCCACGGCGTGCCGTCCGGCTTCTTGCCCAGCGCGATCACATTGCCGCCGATATTGACCAGCGCCGAGCGCACGCCGGCCGCCAGCAACTCGCGGCGCGCCCGATCGAGCGCCCAGCCCTTGGCGTAGCCGCCGAAGTCGAGCGACAGGTCGCGGTTGCGGCTGCTGAGCAGGCCGTCCTTGATGGTGAGATCGGTGAGACTGGGGCGGCTGGCGGTGAGGCGCTGCAGCTCGGCCGGGTCGGGGATGACCGGCGCGAAGCTGTCGGCGTGAAAGCCCCACAGCGCCACCAGGCGGCCGATGCCCGGCGCGAACAGGCCGTCCGACCAGGCCTCGAAGCGGGCGCCGTCACGGATCAGCCCGGCCAGCTCCGCATCGATGCGAACCGGCCGGCCAGCAGCGATCGCCTGGTTGACCTTGAACAGCGTGCCGTCCGGCCGCCACGGGTGCAGCTTGACGTGCAAGCGATCAAGATCGGCCAGCACCCCGGCCACGGCGCGCTGCGCCTGGGCCTCGGGCAGGCCGGCCACGGTGACCTCGACCCGGGTGCCGAACACATAGGCTTCCTGCTTGTACGGCGCCGGCGGCTCGCTGCAGCCAGCCAACAGCACGGCAGCAGCAGCCAACAAAGTTGGCCGAAGCGCTCTTAGCCCTTGCCGCACGCGGCTTCCAGCGCGTCGATGAAGATCGCCGCCACCGGAATATCGCTCTGCTCCATGATTTCTCGGAAGCAGGTCGGGCTGGTGACGTTGACCTCGGTGAGGTAGTCACCGATCACGTCCAGACCCGCGAACAGGATGCCGCGGCGCACCAGCTCCGGCCCGAGCGCCTCGGCGATCTCGCGGTCGCGCGCCGAGATCGGCTGGGCGACGCCGGTGCCGCCGGCGGCCAGGTTGCCGCGCGTTTCGCCGGCCTTGGGAATGCGCGCCAGGCAGTATTCCACCGGCTTGCCGGCGATCACGATCACGCGCTTGTCGCCCTGCTTGATCTCGGGGATGTAACGCTGCGCCATCACGGTGCGCGTACCACGCCGGCTGATGGTCTCGAGGATCACCGCCAGGTTGGCGTCCTGCGGGTTGACGCGGAAGATGCTGTCGCCGCCCATGCTGTCCAGCGGCTTGAGGATCACGTCCTGGTGCAGGCGGATGAAGGCGCGGATCTTGTTGGTGTCCGGCGACACCAGCGTCGGCGCGACATAGTCGGGGAAGTTCAGGATGGCGAGCTTTTCGTTGAAGTCGCGCATCGCCTGCCCGCTGTTGAACACGCGGGCGCCCTGCTGTTCGGCCATCGTCAACAGCTGGGTGGCGTACAGGTATTCCAGGTCGAACGGCGGGTCCTTGCGCATCAGCACCGCGTCGAACGCCGACAGCGGCAGGCGCTCGGCTTCGCCGAGCTTGTACCAGTGCTTCTGGTCGCCGGAATGGTCGCCGGTCAGCGTCAGCTTGACGGTGTCGGCCATCACCCGGCCGCCTTCGATGGCGACGTGGCGCGCTTCGCAGAACGCCAGCGCATGGCCGCGCCGGGCGGCCTCTTCCATCATGGCGAAGGTGGTGTCTTTGTAGATCTTGAAGTGGTCGAGCGGGTCGGCAATGAACAGGATGCGCATGGCAGTCTCCGGGGCGCGCGGTGGCGCCCGCAGCGGGAAAGGGTTGGCCGAACGCGTCGCGTCCGGCCCCGGCAATCAGGCTTCGGCGTCCGGATCGGTCGCCTCGAGTTCGAGCGACGCGGCCAAGAGCGCCAAGCGCGCGATCACGCCGTAGGCGTAGAAGCGGTTCGGCGGGCAGTCCGGCGTGCCCTTCTTGTCCGGCAGACAGGCCGACTCGAAGCTGAGCGGTACGAAGTGCATGCCCGGTGCGTTGAGGTTCTCGTCAACGCCGCGGCCGGTGTGCACCCGGTAGAAGCCGCCGATCACGAAGCGGTCGAGCATGTACACCACCGGCTCGGCCACCGCCTCGTTGACGGTTTCGAAGGTGTAGACGCCCTCCTGGACGATCACCTCGGACACCTCCAGGCCTTCCTTGACCACCGCCATCTTGTTGCGCGCCTTGCGGTTCAGGCCGATCAGCTCTTCACCCGACTTCACGCTCATCACGCCCATGCCGTAGGTGCCGGCGTCGGCCTTGACGATGACGAAGGCCTCCTGCTCGATGCCGTATTCGGCGTACTTGGCGCGGATCTTGACCAGCATCTCGTCGACCGCGCGCGCCATCTCCTCCTCGCCCTGGCGCGATTGGAAGTCGAGGCCGGACACCTGGGAGAAGAACGGGTTGATCAGCCACGGGTCGATCGACAACAACTGGGCAAACTCGGCGGCGACCTTGTCGTAGGCGGCGAAGTGATTGGTCTTGCGGCGCACCGCCCAGCCGGCGTGCAGCGGCGGCAGCAGCGTCTGTTCCAGGCCCTGCAGCAGCTCAGGGATGCCGGCCGACAGGTCGTTGTTGAGCAGCACCACGCAGGGGTTGAAGCCGTCGGCCAGCACCAGGCGGTTGCCGCGGCGCTCGACTGGCTCGAGCGTGACGCTGTCGCCGTGCGCGGTGGCCAGCGTGGTGATCTCGGTGATTTCCGGGTTGAGCGAGCCGAGTCGCACCTTCAGGCCGGCCTGCTCCAGGATGTGCACCAGCGCGGCGACGTTCTGCAGGTAATAGCTGTTGCGGGTGTGGTTTTCCGGAATCAGCAGCACGCTCTTGGCTTCCGGGCACACCTTGTCCACCGCACTCATCGCCGCCTGCACCGCCAGCGGGGTGAAGTCGCTATTGAGATTGTTGAACCCGCCGGGGAACAGGTTCATGTCGACCGGCGCCAGCTTGAAGCCGCTGTTGCGCAGGTCCACCGAGCCGTAGAACGGTGTGGCGTGGGCGTGCCACTGGCTGCGGAACCAGTGCTCGATGTTCGGCTGGGCCGCCAGAATGCGGCGCTCCAGCTCCAGCAGTGGCCCCTTCAGCGCGGTGGCCAGGTGCGGTACAGGCATGATTTCCCCGATTCATGTTTTACGATCGAATCGCCTAATGGTGGGGCCTGGCGCCGCGATCTTCAACCCTGTGATTATGACGTGAGCCAAGGTTGGCCGAACCGCCCCACACGCCGACTCAACCCGGCCAGGCCTCGCCGTAGGCCTGCTCGTACAGGCCGGCGATCTTGTCCCAATCGAAGAAGTGGTTCTGCGGACCCTGGCTGGCCACTTTCACCGCGCCGATCACATTGGCCAGACGCCCGGTCACCTGCCAGTCCAGACCGTGTTTCAAGCCGTACAGCAGGCCGGCGCGGTAGGCATCGCCACAGCCGGACGGATCGACCGGCTTGCCGGCCGGCTGCACGCGCGGGATCAGGTGCACGCTGTCGCCGACATAGATCTCCGAGCCCTGGCTGCCGCGGGTGACGATCAGCGCCTCGACCTTGCGACGCAGCGTCTCGATCGGCAGACCGGCGCGCTCGCGCATCAGCTCGCTCTCGTAGTCGTTCAGCGTCACATAGGTCGCCAGCTCGACCAACTGGTTCAGCTCGTCGCGAGAAAACAGCGGCAGCTCCTGACCCGGGTCGAAGATGAACGGCACCCCCATCTCGGCCAACTCGCGGCAGTGCTGCAGGCAGCCGACGCGGCCGGACGGCGCGACGATGGCGATCTCGATAGGCTCGGCGACGTCGCTCATGTGGTTGGCGCTGGAATGGTCGAGCGCACCGGGATGGAAGGCCATCAGCTGGTTGCCGTCGCAGTCGCTGATGATGAAGCACTGCGAGGTGAACTGGCCGGGCACCACGGTGATATGGTCGCCGCGCAGACCCAGGTGGCTCAGGTGCGCGCGGTAGGGCGCGAAGTCCTCGCCGACGGTGGCCATCACCAGCGGCGACTCGCCGAGCATCGCCAGGTTGTAGGCGATATTGCCCGAGCAGCCGCCAAATTCGCGGCGCATCGACGGCACCAGGAAGGTGGTGGAAATCTTGTGCAACTGGTCGGGTAGAATCTGGGAATCGAAGCGGTTGTTGAACGACAGCAGGGTGTCGTAAGCCAGCGACCCACAAACTAGAATGGCCATGCGTACTCCGGGCGACGGACGTCGGAAAAAAAGCCGACGAGTTTACCATGCCATTACAGCACGGCCCAATCGCAAACCCAAGCAAGTGCCTAATCGAAAAGGGGAATCCATGACTCGATCGTTTCTCACGCTGCGTCGCAGCGGCCTGATTGCCGCGGCGACGCTGGCGCTGTCGCTGCTGACGCCCCTCGCCCACGCCGCCGGCGACTTGGCCGGCAGCCGCTTCACCGATCTGGCCACCGGCCGGCCGATCGGCATCGAGGCCACCCAGGGCAAGGTCACCGTGGTCAACTTCTGGGCGACCTGGTGCGCACCGTGCCGCGAGGAGATGCCGATGATCGCCAAGGTGGGTCGCCAGTTGGCCGGCCGTGGCGTCGCCGTGGTCGGCATCGCGCTCGACAACAAGGTCGAGGTCAACAACTTCCGCAAGCAATTCCAGATCGACTACCCGATCTGGCTGGGCGACAGCGACACCGTCAACCTGATGCGCAACCTCGGCAACCCGTCCGGCGGCCTGCCGTTCACCCTGGTACTCGACCGCAGCGGCAAGCCGGTGGCGCGACTGGTCGGCAAGCTCAGCGAACAGACGCTGCGCCAGGCGGTCGAGCCGCGACTGTGATCTGGCTGCTGCCGCTGGCACTGCCGCTGGGCGCCAGCCTGTGGCTGACGCTGTTCGGCCAACATTGGCTGCCGCTGGCTGGCTATGCACTCGCCAGCCTGCTGACGCTGGCGCTCTACGCTCACGACAAGCGCCGCGCCGTCGCCGGCGGCTGGCGCGTGCCGGAGGCGACGCTGCATCTGCTGGAGCTGGCCGGCGGCTGGCCCGGTGCGCTGGCCGGGCAGCGCTGGCTGCGCCACAAGAACCGCAAGCACGCGTTCCAGGTGGTGTTCTGGCTGATCGTGCTGCTGCACTGGGGCTTGTGGGGGGCGTGGCTGTGGTGGCGGCTGAAACAGCCCTATTGAAACACCACCGTCAAATAAACAAGCCCCGCAATCGAGAGGCTTGTTTCGCAAGAACATAGATCAGTGCTCAACGACCGGTTCGCTCGCCTCGGCCAACGGATCCGGCCCGTACCGGTTCGGCCCTGCGGTGCCTTTTAGAAAACCATTCTCGATCAGCAGCCACCAACTGCCGATAAGCGGGACAAAACCGATCAGATACCACCAACCTGATTTGTTTCGATCGTGAAATCTCCTGACCGAAGCCGAAATAGAGATAATGAATCCCACCAAGAAGACTGGACCAAACACGCCGACCAGGGAAAGCCCTTTCGACTGGGCACCGGCCATCAATAAAACCATCAATATGATGGCAAACCAGACCCCTAAACTAATTACCCAATAACTAGACCGGCTAATTCGCCCGTTGAAAGAGAATAGAAAGTCAACCATATGGTCTTCAGCAAAACCGTTTAATAAAGACCCAGACAGTTTGCCACCCAAACAAAAATGACAAAAGCAATATTACATTTGTCATTTCCCACATGTCTGCGCCAAGACCGCCCCCAGAGCTTACAAACAGTGCTCTACTGCCACGGCCATCCCTTCCTATCCCTGTACCCGCAGAGCACTTGCCAGCACGCACTGACATAGCATTGACGATCGCCATGGGATGCAGGGCTGCGAATCCCTGGCCGCGCAGACCGGCGACTCAGAACCGCGCCCCAGCCACCAGACGGCCTACCCCTCCAACCCCTCGAACATCGGCTTCAGCTCCGCGAACGCGCCCGGCAGGAAGGACAGCAGCGCCTGCACCTTGCGGTTGCCCTTGCTGTGCGGATGCGCGAGCGGCCAGATTTCGCCGAGCAGACGCTGCCGCGCATTCGGTACGCGCACCAGTTCGGCATCGCCCTCGGCCAGAAAGCACGGCAGCTCGGCGGCGCCCAGGCCCGCCTTGAGCGCGGCCAGCCGGCTAGTAGTCGAGAAAATGGTCGCGACCCGGCGGGCATTGCCGTAATAGCGCAGCAGCCAGTCCGGCAGCGGCTCGGTCAGGGAGCTGCCTATCCAGCCCAGATCCTCGCCGGCCAGCCATTGCGGATGGAGTTCCCGGCTCACATAGCAGGTCGACGCATAGCTGCACAGCTGGCGTCCGACCAGGTGCAGCGCCGGGGTGCGCGTGGCGCGGAGCCACGTCGGCCTCCATCCGGGTCAGGCTCAGCAGATCGTTGGAGGCGATCAGATTGAGCATCAGCTCCGGGTATCTGTTTTGAAATTGCCGGAACAACGGCATCAATACCCCGCCTGATAAGGCCGGCGTCACCGTGCCGGATCGGTGCCGCCTCGCTGCTGGCGGGCTGGGCGCCGTCGCTCGAATGGCTGATCGCGGCCCGATTGCTGCAGGGCATCGGCTGTGCGGCGCTGTTCACCAACTACACCGGCGCGGCGGTCGGCTCGCTCGGCCTGACCTTGGGGGTGGCGGTGTTCAGCGCCAGCTTCGGCTCGGCGCTGGCCAAGCTGCCTGGCGGCGCGGGGTTGGCCGAACACGGCGTCGAGAAGCTGCACCGCCTGGCACCGCTATTGAGCCTGAGCGGCGGCGTGCCGCTGGCGCAGGCCACCGCTCAGATCCAGCAGGGCTTCCTCGCCGCCTACGGCAGCGCCATGCTGGCGCTACTGTGGCTGTGCGCCGCCGCGCTGCTGTATCTGGCACGCCACCTGCGCAAGCCGCATGGCGCGGCACAGGTCGTCCCGCTGGTTTAATTCAGTGCCGGTACCCCGATAAAAAACGCCACCGGCTAACCGGTGGCGTTTTTCATTGCAAGGTTGGCCGAACGCTTCGGCCAACCTTGGCACTCACAGACTCAGCGCCAAGCGGGTGCCCTGATCGATCGCGCGCTTGGCATCCAGCTCGGCCGCCACATCGGCACCGCCGATGCGGTGCACGGTCTTGCCCAACGCCTGCAGCGGCGCTTCCAGCTCGCGCAGCGGCTCCTGGCCGGCGCAGATCACCACATTGTCGACCGGCAGCACCGTGTCCTCGCCGCGGATCGTCACGTGCAGGCCGGCGTCGTCGATCTTGCGGTACTGCACGTCACCGAGCATCTCGACCCGCTTCATCTTCAGGCTGGCGCGGTGGATCCAGCCGGTGGTCTTGCCCAGCCCCTCGCCCGGCTTGCCGCTCTTGCGTTGCAGCAGCCACACCTGGCGCGCGCTCGGCGCCGGCTGCGGGCGCATCACCCCGCCCGGCTGGGCGTAGCTCATGTCCACGCCCCACTCGCGCATGAATTCGTCGACATGCAACGATGCCGATTCGCCCTGCTGGGTCAGGAACTCGGCGGTGTCGAAGCCGATGCCGCCGGCGCCGATGATCGCGACCTTCTCGCCCACCGATTTACCGTGGCGCAGCACGTCGAGGTAGCTCAGCACCATCGGGTGATCGATGCCGTCGATGGCCGGGGTGCGCGGCTTGATGCCGGTGGCGAGCACCACCTCGTCGAAACCGGCCAGTTGTTCCACGCCGACCCGTTCACCCAGGCGCAGCGTCACGCCGGTGTCCTTGATACGTTGGCCGAAGTAACGCAGCGTCTCGTAGAACTCTTCCTTGCCGGGGATGCGTTTGGCCACGTTGAACTGGCCGCCGATCTCGCCGGCCGCGTCGAACAGCGTCACCGCGTGGCCGCGCTCGGCGGCGGTGGTGGCGAACGCCATGCCGGCCGGGCCGGCGCCGACCACGGCGATCGCTTTCTTGGCGGCGGCCGGCACCAGCTTCAGCTCGGTCTCGCGGCAGGCATAGGGGTTGACCAGACAGGAGGTCAGCTTGCCCTGGAAGATGTGGTCGAGACAGGCCTGGTTGCAGCCGATGCAGGTATTGATCGTCTCCGGGCGGCCGGCGGCGGCCTTGTTGACGAAGGCCGGGTCAGCCAGGAACGGCCGCGCCATCGACACCATGTCGGCACAGCCGTCGGCCAGCACCTGCTCGGCCACCGCCGGGTCGTTGATGCGGTTGGTGGTGATCAGCGGAATGCTCACCTCGCCCATCAGTCGCTTGGTTACCCAGGCAAAGCCGGCGCGCGGCACCGAGGTGGCGATGGTCGGCACCCGTGCCTCGTGCCAGCCGATACCGGTGTTGATGATGGTCGCACCGGCTTTTTCCACCTCGCGTGCCAGCTGCACCACCTCGTCCCAGCTGCTGCCGTCGTGCACAAGGTCGAGCATCGACAGGCGGTAGATGATGATGAACTCGGCGCCGACTGCGGCGCGCACCGCGCGCAGCACTTCCAGCGGGAAGCGGATGCGGTTCTCGAAGGGGCCGCCCCAGTCGTCGGTACGCTTGTTGGTATGGCGCACGATGAACTGGTTGAGCAGGTAGCCCTCCGAGCCCATCACCTCGACACCGTCGTAGCCGGCCTGTTGCGCCAGCTTGGCGCAGCGGGCGAAGTCGGCGATGGTGCGCTGGATGTCGTCCTCGGACAGCTCGCGCGGGGTGTAGAAGTTAATCGGCGCGGTGATCGGCGACGGCGCGACCAGCTTCTCCTGATAGCTGTAGCGGCCGGTGTGCAGGATCTGCATCGCGATCTTGCCGCCCGCTGCGTGCACTGCATCGGTGACCAGGCGGTGGTGCGGCACCTCGGCTTCGTCGACCAGCATCGACGCGCCATCGGCGACGCGGCCCTCCTCGTTCGGGCCGACCCCGCCGGTGACGATCAGGCCGACTCCGCCCGCCGCCCGCTCGGCGTAGAACGCCGCCATCTTCTCGAAGCCGTTCGGCGCCTCTTCCAGGCCGGTGTGCATCGAGCCCATCAGCACGCGGTTTTTCAGGGTGGTGAAGCCCAGATCGAGCGGGGCGAGCAGGTGCGGGTAAGCGGTCATGAACGTTCCTCGTGATGGCGCAAGCGCTTGTTTTGTTATGGCAGATGTCTGTCTGGCGACGATACTTACTAGTTAGTAAGGCGTCAACGGCATGAGCGTCACAGGGAACCCCGGCCTACCTCGGGCGGTCGTTTTCATAAGCAACACTTGGCCGAACCGCCCGTCCACGGTCATGCCTCGTTCACTCGGCCGGCCCATCAGGCCGGTTACACTGTCCTCAATCCCGGCCACCCGCCGGATCGATTCAAGCAAAGGAGATCCCCGTTTTGCTCAACACCGACCACTTCACCCAACTCGTCGAGCGCTTCAGCGACAACCTGCTGACCGGACTCGCCAGCGTCGGCCTGAACCTGATGCTGGCACTGCTGATCGTCTGGCTGGGCTGGAGCATCAGCCGCCGCGCCGAGCGGGCGCTGGACGCGTCACTGGCCCGTTCGCAGCGCATCGACGACACGCTCAAGCCGCTGCTCAAAAGCCTGGTGAGCTGGGCGCTGAAGATCATCGCGCTGGCGCTGGCGTTGTCCCAGGTCGGCGTGCAGATGGCGACCATCGCCGCAATGCTCGGCGCCGCCGGCCTGGCGGTGGGCCTGGCGCTGCAGGGCACGCTGCAGAACATCGCCGCCGGCATCATGCTGGTGATGCTGCGGCCGTTCAAAGTGGGCGAATACATCGAGTGCGGCGCGGTCCAGGGCACGGTGCACGAGATCGCGCTATTCAACACCCTGATCGAGCGCTTCGACGGCATCTACCAGTATGTGCCGAACAGCCAGCTGTGGTCGGGCAGCGTGCTCAACTACAGCCGCAACAGCCAGCGCCGTCTCGACGTGCCGGTGAAGATCGACTTCCGCGCCGACACCAGCCACGCGCTGACCCTGCTCGACGCCTTCATCCGCCAGCACCCGCAGACCCTGGCCGACCCGGCGCCGCGGGTGATGGTGCTCGACGTCAACGACGCGTTCACCACGCTGAACATCCGCGCCTGGACCCAGAACGACCAGTACTGGGACTTCCGCTGGGACGTGTATTCGAAGGTGCGCGCGCTGCTGGAAGACGCCGGCATCCCGCTGTCGGTGCCGAGCTACCAGGTGTTCGCGCCGGAGAGCGACGCCGCCGAGCGACCGGTGCCGGTGCCGCCGCGCGCTAAGGTGTAAGGCGCTCCGCCAAAAGCAAAGCCCGCCGATTGGCGGGCTTTTTGTTGTCCGGCGCGTGTTCAGGCGGCCTGCGGAGCCGTGGCCGCGGGCGCGTGGCGATCGAGCCAGGCCAGCAGGTCGCGCTCGACCGTGCCGCGCTGGCTGTCGTTGTGCATCTCGTGGCGCCCGCCCGGGTAGACGGTGACGCTCACGTCGACGAGCCCGGCCGCGCGGTAGCGGCGCGCCAGCTGGTTCAGGCCGAAACGGCCCAGGCTGACCGGGTCGCGGCTGCCGGCCATCAGCCACACCGAGCAGGCGATATTGAAGCCCACCCCGCGCGCCTCGTCGGCCTCCAGCTGCACAATGCCGCCGAACAGGTCGCGCCATAGCCCGGCACTGACGTCGAAACCACACAGCGGATCGAAGCGGTAGGCATCGACCTCGTGCGGGTCGCGCGACAACCAGTCGAACGGGGTGCGGGCCGGGAAGAAACCGAGGTTGAAGCTGCCGAATACCAGCCTTGCCAGCAGCCGGTTCGGCGCGGTGGAACCGTGCCTGCGACCCTGCCAGCCCGCCACCCGGCCGAGCACGGCGGCCAACCAGCGCTGCCGGTAGCCGGTGGCCGACAGCACCAGACCCGACAGGCGCGCACCGTAGCGCGCGAAGAACGCGCGGGCGATGAAGCTGCCCATGCTGTGGCCGAATAGCAACTGCGGCAGACCGGGCGCCCGCTCGGCCGCCCATTCCTGCACCACGCGCAGGTCGTCGACCACCTTGTCCCAACCGTCGGCATCGGCATAGTGGCCACGCACCACCGGGGCCACGCCGTGGCCCCGGTGGTCGTGCGCCACCACCAGGTAGCCGGCGCCGGACAAGCGCGTCGCCAGGCGGTGATAGCGCGCCGCGTACTCGCTCATGCCGTGCGAGATCAGCACGGTGGCGCGCGGCGTACCGGCCGGCGCCCACAGGCAAACGGCAATGGCAGCGCCGTCAGAAGCAATCAGGGAAAAGGTCTGCATCGGTGGCGGGCTCTGCATCGGGAATGACCAGGGCATTTAGCCACGGGGCACGCAAAAACGCCACGGCAAGCCGTGGCGCTCGATCAAGGTTGGCCGAAGCCGCCTCCTGACGCTATCAGCATGCTGCCTTGGCTAGGGCCGTAGGCAGGCAAGGCGGTACAACAGGGCAGCATGGCGGCTGCGTCACAGTCGGAAGAACTGCACGCTCTGCCCCAGCCCGTTCGCCACCCCGGCGATCTTCTGGCTGTTCTCGTCGATGTTCTGCATCGCCGCGGTGGTTTCCTCGGCCATCTGCGCCATCTGCTCCATATTGCGGGCGATGTCGGTGCTGGCAGCCTTCTGTTCCTCCACCGAGGACGCAATGTTGTCGATGTCCTGACCCGATTCGCTGACGCTGACGTCCGAGGCGCTGAACAGCGCTGCCACCGAGCCGACCACCTCGCGGCTAGTCGCCAGCGATGCCAGGCCCTGCTGCACCACCGCGTCGAGCGCGCTCGACTTCACCCCGAGCTGCTGGTTGACGGTGTCGATCTCGCTGGCCGAGCTCGACGACTTTTCGGCCAACTTGCGCACCTCGTCGGCCACCACCGCGAAGCCGCGGCCCTGCTCGCCGGCGCGCGCCGCCTCAATCGCCGCGTTCAGCGCCAACAGATTGGTCTGATCGGCGATGTCGCGCACCTCGCGGGTCATGCTGCTGATCGACTGGGTGCTCTGCACAAAGTCCTTCACCGCGCCGGCCAGGTTCTGGATCACCGCCTGCATCTGCTCCATCTCGGCCTGCAGCTGGGCGACGCTGCGCGTGCCCTCGCGGCTGCTCTGCAGATTGCCCGACGCCTTCTGGCGCAGCTCGTCGGCCGCGTCGGCGACGCTGGCGATGCTCACCGTCAGTTGCTCGACCGCCGCCGCCGAGGCGCTGGCGGCCGAGGCCTGGTGGCGGCTGGCACCGAGCACCTGCCCGGACGAGGCAGCCAGGTGCTCGACCATGCGCTGCGACTCGTCGACGCCGGCACGCACCTGCCGCACCGTCTTGCTCAGATTCGATACCATCTTCTGCAGCGCCAGCTGCAGCTGGCCGACCTCGTCGTCGCCGTCGACGTCGATCTGCACGTTCAGCTGGCCGGATGCCACCGCGTCGGCCACCTCGACCGCGTCGGCGAGCGGGCGGGTGATCGAACGAGTGATCGCCACCGCCAGCAACACACCGATCAGCAGCGAGGCGGCGGAGAGCGTCACGATCAGCGTCTCGGCGAGGGCGATCTTGGCAGCGCCCTGCTGCGCATCATCCTCGTTGGAAGCGAACTCGGCCTCGAGGAAGGCCTTCAGGGTGCCGGCGAGCGCATAGTTGCTGGACGACAACTCGGCGCCGATCAACGAACGCGCCTCGTTGATCTGCCCGCCCTCGTAGAGCTGCTCGACGCTGGCCACCTGCTTGTCGAGCGCGGCACGGTTGGCTTCCAGCTGCGCGTACAGGGTGCGCTCCTTGTCCAGGCCGTCGGGGCTGTTGACCAGCGCCTTGAGCTTGTCGGCCTCGGCGCCATAGGTCTGGCGGCTTTCTTTCAGCAGCGCTTTCTTGGACGAGCGTTGCGCGTCGTCCTCGGCGAATACATAGTCGCCGGCCGCGCGGAACTCGGTCATCGACGCGGTCTGCATCCGCGACAGCGCCTGCACGTTCGGATTGGTCACCGCGGTGATGGTGCGGAACTTGTTGGCTACCCCGGCCATCTCGATCCAGGCGCCGACGGCGATCGCCAGCATCAACATCAGCAAGGCGGCAAACGCCAAGGCCAAGCGGTTGCCTATCGACAGGCGTCGAAACAGACTATTCATATTCACCCCCAAACGCTTATAGCTGATCTGATTGTTTTAAATTCAATCTAATTATTAGAGATAAAGCGAATCGCAACAAGCATTGGGTGATGACAGTTTGATTTAACCCCTCTCGCCGTCGGAGCGGCGGTGTCGAGCGAAGCGGCGCAGTGCCGCCGCCAGGCCCGGATCGCTCAGGCCATCGGCGGCCGACTCCAGCGCCGCGATGCCCGCTTCGCCCACCGTCAGCCGGTTGTAGCGTGGCGGCGTTATGCTAGGCAGCACCACCCGCACCCGCACGCTGCGGGCGACATGGCCCGTCCGGGCGAGCGCCGGCAGAAAACCCGGCGCCATCAGGCGCAGCCGCGCCGCCACCGCGCCGTTGTCGGCGAACAGTACCAACTCGCCCTCGCGGATCAGCACGGCGCGACAGTGTTCGCCCAGATTGGCCGGCACCAGCTTCTTGAACTGGCGGTCGAGTGCCATCAGCGCCTGGGCCTGCTCGGTCAGGCGCGCGAGCTGGCTGTCTTTGCGGACGATGTCGGCGGGGGTACGGCTGGCTCTCATTGCGGGCACTCGAAGGCGGGGCGGACGCTCATTGTAGCGCGCCACGTCGGCTGTCCGTCGGTGCCGGTGACGACGCCGACGAGCGGAATGCATCGGCGAATGCGACACTTCCCGGCAAATTATGGCGGCAGAGCTTGAGGAATCGCCAACATGCCCCCATCCGGGGGGGCAACGATGTGCTAAAATTTTCACCATTTTTTTGGCTTTGAGCCTGGACGAATCCGAATGATTTCGACGCTACTCAAGAAAGTGTTCGGCAGCCGCAACGATCGACTGCTGAAACAGTACCGACAGACCGTGGTGCGTATCAACGGTCTGGAAGACGCCATGCAGGCGCTCTCCGACGAGGCGCTGGCCGGCAAGACCGCCGAATTCAAG
Source organism: Neisseriaceae bacterium JH1-16 (assembly GCA_025989215.1). GTDB lineage: Bacteria > Pseudomonadota > Gammaproteobacteria > Burkholderiales > Chromobacteriaceae > Crenobacter_A. Next base: position 201,384 of record JAPDNP010000008.1, read on the forward strand.
GACCGTCTGGCCAAGGGCGAAACGCTCGACGCGCTGTTGCCCGAAGCGTTCGCGGTCTGCCGCGAAGCCGGCCGCCGCGTGCTGGGCATGCGCCACTTCGACGTGCAGCTGATCGGCGGCATGGTGCTGCACGACGGCAAGATCGCCGAAATGCGCACCGGCGAGGGCAAGACCCTGGTCGGCACGCTGCCGGTGTACCTGAATGCGCTGACCGGCAAGGGCGCGCACGTAGTGACGGTGAACGACTACCTGGCCAGCCGCGACGCCGGCATCATGGCCAAGCTGTACAACTTCCTCGGCCTGTCGGTGGGTGTGAACCTGTCGCAGATGCCGCACGACGAGAAGCAGGACGCCTACGCCGCCGACATCACCTACGGCACCAACAACGAGTTCGGCTTCGACTACCTGCGCGACAACATGGTGTTCTCCACCGGCGAGAAGGTGCAGCGCGAGCTGGCCTTCGCCGTGATCGACGAGGTGGACTCGATCCTGATCGACGAGGCGCGTACCCCGCTGATCATCTCCGGCCCGGCCGAAGACAATATCGACATGTACCGCCAGATGAACGTGGTGCCGCCGCTGCTCACGCGTCAGGCCGAAGAAGAAGGCGAAGGCGACTACTGGGTCGACGAGAAGGCGCACACCGTGCTGCTGTCCGAAGCCGGCCACGAGCACTGCGAGCAGATCCTCGCGCAGATGGGCCTGTTGTCCGACGGCGACAGCCTGTACTCAGCCACCAACATCACGCTGATGCACCACCTGATGGCGGCGCTGCGCGCCCACGCGCTGTACCACCTCGACCAGCACTACGTGGTGCAAGAAGGCGAAGTGATCATCGTCGACGAATTCACCGGTCGCCTGATGTCCGGCCGCCGCTGGAGCGAAGGTCTGCACCAGGCGGTCGAGGCCAAGGAAGGCGTGGAGATCAACCGCGAGAACCAGACCCTCGCGTCGATCACCTTCCAGAACTACTTCCGCCTGTACGGCAAGCTGTCGGGCATGACCGGTACCGCCGATACCGAAGCGTACGAATTCCAGGAAATCTACGGCCTCGAAACCGTGGTGATCCCGACCAACCGCCCGATGGTGCGCGACGACGCGCACGACAAGGTGTACCGCACCTCGCGCGAGAAGTACGACGCGCTGTTGGCCGACATCAAGGACTGCCACGAACGCGGTCAGCCGGCGCTGGTCGGCACCACCAGCATCGAGAACTCCGAGCTGGTCGCCGAGCTGCTGCGCCGCGCCAAGCTGCCGCACAACGTGCTCAACGCCAAGGAACACGCGCGTGAAGCCGACATCGTGGTGCAGGCCGGTCGTCCGGGCGTGATCACCGTCGCCACCAATATGGCCGGCCGCGGTACCGACATCGTGCTGGGCGGCAACCCGGCACCGGAACTGAAGGCCGTCGAAACCGACGACTCGCTGACCGACGACGAGAAGCGTCAGCGCATCGACGAGATCAAGGCCGAATGGCAGCAGCGCCACAACGCAGTGCTCGCCGCCGGCGGCCTGCACATCGTCGGCACCGAACGCCACGAATCGCGCCGTATCGACAACCAGCTGCGCGGCCGTTCCGGCCGTCAGGGCGACCCGGGCTCGAGCCGCTTCTACCTCAGCTTGGAAGACCCGCTGCTGCGCATCTTCGCTTCGGACCGCGTCGCCGCGATCATGGACCGCCTGAAGATGCCGGAAGGCGAAGCGATCGAGCACCCGTGGGTGAGCCGTTCGATCGAGAACGCCCAGCGCAAGGTGGAAGGCCGCAACTTCGACATCCGCAAGCAGCTGCTCGAGTACGACGACGTCGCCAACGACCAGCGCAAGGTGATCTACCAGCAGCGCAACGAGATCCTCGAATCGGACGACGTGTCCGATATCGTTGCCAATATGCGCGAAGGCGTGCTCAGCGACCTGGTCGACCTGCACATTCCGCCGGAATCGATGGAAGAGCAGTGGGACCTGGCCGGCCTGGAAAAGACCCTGGAAGCCGAGTACCAGCTGAACGCCCCGGTCTCTGCCTGGATGCAGGCCGAGCCGAACCTCGACACCGAGGAGCTCCGCAAGCGCATCCTCAAGTTGGCCGAAGAGCAGTACGGCGCCAAGGTGGCGTTCGCCGGCGACGGCGTGATGCAGCAGTTCGAGCGCAGCCTGGTGCTGCAGATGCTCGATACCCACTGGCGCGAACACCTGGCGGCGATGGACCACCTGCGCCAGGGCATCCACCTGCGCGGCTACGCCCAGAAGAACCCGAAGCAGGAATACAAGCGCGAGGCGTTCGAGCTGTTCGCCGCGATGCTGGAGCGGGTGAAGAAGAGCGTGGTCAGCGTGCTGATGACGGTGGAAGTGCGCAGCCAGGACGATCTGGACGCGGTCGAGCCGCACGCGCCGAGCGAGCTGCAGCTGATGCACGCCGACGCGGCGAGCAGCTTCGGCGGCGACGACGAGGAAGACAACCCGTTCAGCCCGGAAGTGCTGGCGGCGCAGGGCCTGCGCGTCGGTCGCAACGACCCGTGCCCGTGCGGCAGCGGCCAGAAGTACAAGGCCTGCCACGGCAAGCTGGCCTGATAGGCTAGATGTTCCCAACACAGGGCCCCATACGGGGCCCTGTTTTTTTTGTGCGGCATGTCGATGTGTTGCCGTTGGCAGATGACCGGATCGGGGCGAGATGCGTGCGCTTCGCAGCCGGGCGATGCGGGAAGGGCCACGCCAGCTAACCGGCCAGCAGATAGCAGAACGGGCGCCCTGTGGCGCCCGTTCGTCGTTCGGCCAACCTCTAAGGTTGGCTGAAGCCGGCTCAGATCACGAAGCCGCTCAGCGACAAATTCAGCGTCTGCGCGCTGCCTTCCAGGCTCTTCGCCTCGCCGCTCAGGCTGCCGGTCTCGCGCGCGGTGGCCTGCGAATGCTGTTCCAGCTCGGCGAGCGCGCCGTTCATCGCCTGGATGTCGCTGCGAATCTCGCGGGTCTGCGCCAGCGCGCTCTGGAACGCCTGGCTCAGTTCGCCGATCAGCCCGTTGGTGTCGGTCAGCGTCGCCTGCACGCCGCCAGACGCATGCGCCAGCTCGCCGGCCTCGCCGCCCTGCTCGGTGATGCTCTGCGCGGTGCTGGCGATGGTGGCGAGCAGCGCCGTGGTCAGCTGGCTGGTTTCGGCCAAGGTGCCCTGGGTCTGCCCGGCTAGCTTCCTCACCTCGTCGGCCACCACCGCGAAACCGCGCCCGGCCTCACCGGCCCGCGCCGCCTCGATCGCCGCGTTCAGCGCCAACAGATTGGTTTGCTCCGAGATGCTGGCGATGCGCCCGAGCACGCCGGTGATCGCGTGCACGTCCTGGCTGAGCGCGGCGAAACGCTCGCCCAGCTCGCGATTCGCATCGACGTGGCGCGCCAGCCCGCTGGCCAGCGCCCCGACGCTGTCGCGCGATTCGGCCAACTGCTGCGACACCCCGGCGATGCGCTCCTCCAGCGCGCCGACGCTGCCGGCGGTGTCGTCGGCCAGCGCCTGGATGTGCGCCGCATGGTTGGCCAGCTCGCCGAGACGCTGCTGGCCGCGCTGCGCGGTGGCCTGCAGATTGAAGGCGCTCTGCTGCACGTTCTCGGCGCTGTGGAAGGTGTTGCGCGCGTTGCTCGACACATCGATCAGGATGTTGCGGAACGCCTCGGCCAGGCGGTTGAACTGGCCGGCCATCCGCGCGATCTCGTCGCTGCCGTTGACCTTGAGCTGCTGGGTCAGGTCCTGGCGCGTCGCGGTGCGCTCGATATGGCTGGCGATGCGGCCGATCGAGCTGGCCATCAGCTGTGCCAGCGCCCAGGCCAGCAGCCCGCCGACCAACAGGCTCACCGCACCGATGCCCAGCGCGCCGATCAGCGCCGCCTGGCGCGCCTCGGCCACCGCCGCCAGCGGCACGTCGGCCGCCATCACCACCCGCTGCCCGCCGATGTTCAGCGGGATGAACACCGAGCGGAAGCTGCCGTACTGGTCGCTGTATTCGTCGTAGTCCTGCTCACCGCTGGCGAACGCGCGCCGCAGGCCGTCGCTGGCGTCGTAGGGCTGCAGGTGGTGGCCGAACTTGCCGCTGGCGAGCTCCGCCGGGCCGGCACCATCGGCCAGATACACCACCTTGCCGTCCTTCTGCCCCAGCAAGTACAGGTAGGCGATGCCGAACTGGCGGCCGTAGCGGTCGAGCCGGCGCGCATTGGCCAGCATCTCGGCGTTGTCGACCCGCCCCGGCGTGTACATGCGGCCGAGGAAATCGCCGCCGAGCACGAACGGCACCGCGCGCGCCGCGGCGTTCAGCCGGGTGTCGATCAGCGCGAGGCTGTGCTCGGTGCTGGCCCGGTAGCTGTAGGCGGTATACGCCGACACGGTCAGCAGGTTCAACAACAGGAACAACCAGGTCAACTTGGTCTTGACGGACCATCGGGACAGCCAGCGCATCGATAATTCTCCGAAAGAAGCGGGCCTGAATAGGCCAGGCTCGATTGAATAGAAAATACCTTTGTCATGCAATGGTTTATCGATCAAGAACAAAAGAATTTCTTCTGGCGGCCGGCGGGAATGGAATGACATTCTGTAGCGAGGCCCTGCCGTCGGCCGAACGGCTCTGGTACTCTTGAGCGATTGACCTACTTCCTACGCCGGCATGACCGCAACCTCGAATCTGCTCTATCTCGCCTCCGGCAGCCCACGCCGCCGCGAACTCCTGGAACAACTCGGCGTCTCTCTGGAACGCATCCATGCCGACATCGACGAGTCGGTGCTGCCCGGCGAGGATGCCATCCGCTATACCGAGCGCCTGGCCGAAGCCAAGGCCGCGGCCGGCTGGCAGGTGGTGGTCAACTGCGGTCTGCCTAGCCGCCCGCTGTTGTCGGCCGACACCACGGTGACGCTCGACGGCGAGATCTTCGGCAAGCCGGCCGACGCCGACGACGCCCGCCGCATGCTGCGCGCCTTCTCCGGCCGCGATCACCAGGTAGTCACCGCGGTGGCGCTGCGCCAGGACGACACGGTCAAGCTCGCCACCTCGGTGACCACGGTACGCTTCAAGACGCTGTCGGACGCCGAGATCGAGCGCTACATCGCCAGCGGCGAGCCGTTCGACAAGGCCGGCGGCTACGGCATCCAGGGCCGTGCCGGCGTGTTCGTCGAACGCCTGAACGGTAGCTTCACCGGCGTAGTCGGCCTGCCCTTATACGAAACCGCCCAATTGTTGGCCGAATTCGGCCTGACTCTGCCCTGAAGGGGATAGCCATGTTGCACCAACCCATTCCCCTGCCCCGCGACCTGCCGCGCCCGCGCGAGCAGATCTTGGTCAACATCACCCCGCAGGAAACCCGCGTCGCGGTGGTCGAAGACAGCGTCGTGCAGGAACTGCACGTCGAGCGCGCCGCCAGCCGCGGCATCGTCGGCAATATCTACCTGGGCCAGGTGAAGCGCGTGCTGCCGGGCATGCAGAGCGCCTTCATCGAGATCGGCCTGGAGCGCGCCGCCTTCCTGCACATCGCCGACGTGCTGGAACAACGCCAGCACCCGACCGAGCCGCAGCGCATCGAACGGATGCTGTTCGAGGGCCAGACCGTGCTGGTGCAGGTGATCAAGGACCCGATCGGCACCAAGGGCGCGCGCCTGTCGACGCAGATCAGCCTGGCCGGCCGCTTCCTGGTGCACCTGCCGCAGGACGAGCACATCGGCATCTCGCAGAAGATCGAACACGAAGTCGACCGGCTGTCGCTGAAGAGCCGGCTGGAGAAGCTGCTGCCGGAGGGCAGCCCGCACGGCTACATCATCCGCACCAGCGCCGAGACCTCGACCGATGCCGAGCTGGACGCCGACGTCACCTACCTGTCCAAGCTGTGGACCGACATCCAGAGCCGCGCCAAGACCAGCCCGGCGCAGACGCTGCTGTACCAGGACCTGGCGCTGAGCCTGCGGGTGCTGCGCGACATGGTCAGCGACAGCACGCTGTCGGTGGTGGTCGACTCGACCGAGAACTACGGCAAGATGGTGGAGTTCGCCGAGCAGTACGTGAACCAGGCGGTCGCCAAGATCGAGCGCTACAGCGGAGAACGTCCGCTGTTCGAGCTGCACGGCATCGAGGCCGAAATCGACAAGGCGCTGGCGCGCCGGGTCAACCTGAAGTACGGCGGCTATCTGATCATTGATCAGACCGAGGCGATGACCACCATCGACGTCAACACCGGCGGCTTCGTCGGCACCCGCAACTTTGACGAGACCATCTACAAGACCAACCTCGAAGCCACCTACGCGATCGCGCGCCAGCTGCGGCTGCGCAACCTCGGCGGCATCATCATCGTCGACTTCATCGACATGGAGAACGAGGAACACCGCACCCAGGTGCTGTCGGAGCTGGCCAAGACGCTGGCGCGCGACCGCACCCGCGTCACACTGAACGGCTTCACCAGTCTGGGCTTGGTCGAGATCACCCGCAAGCGTACCCGCGAGAGCCTGGCGCACGTGCTGTGCGAGCCGTGCCCGACCTGTCAGGGCCGCGGCGAGATCAAGACCGCGCAGACGGTGTGTTACGAGGTGCAGCGCGAGATCGTGCGCGAGGCGCGCAAGTTCGACGCGAAGAGCTTCCGCATCCTGGCCGCCCAGCCGGTGATCGACATGTTCCTTGACGAGGAATCGCAGTCCCTGGCGATGCTGATCGACTTCATCGGCAAGCCGATCTCGCTGTCGGTGGAGAGTACCTACACGCAGGAACAGTTCGACGTCGTACTGCAATAAAGGGACGACGCCCGATACCGGCCCCTGCCACGCTGCAGGGGCTTTGTTTTTCGTGCGCGGCGGCTTTCGGCCAAGCTATGCCCATGACATGCCCTGCCCGCGTAATAATACCAAGCAGTGAAATGATCCTGCGCGTGACCATCCGGCCCCGCGCTGCCTGGAGTTTGCAATGATCGATGCCAACGCCGACCCGATGTGGGCGGCGATCCTGACCGAAACCGCCGCCGCCGCCGAGGCCGAACCGCTGCTGGCGAGCTTCCTGCACATGACGGTGCTGCGCCACAACCGCTTCGAGGACGTGCTGGCCTTCCACCTGTCGAGCAAGCTCGCCAGCCCGACGATGGACGCGCGCGCGCTGATGGAGCTGTTCCGCGAGGCGCTGGCCGCCGACTGCACCATCAGCCGCGCCGCGCGCGCCGACATCCAGGCCTGCTACGACCGCGATCCGGCCTGCGACGCGTACTCGATGCCGCTGTTGTACTTCAAGGGCTTCCACGCCATCCAGAGCCAGCGCGTCACCCACTGGCTGTGGAAGCAGGGCCGCCAGACGCTGGCCTATTTCCTGCAGAACCGCATTTCCGAAGTGATGGGTGCCGACATCCACCCGGCCGCGCGCATCGGCGAGGGCATCATGCTCGACCACGGCACCGGCGTGGTGGTCGGCGAGACCGCGGTGATCGGCGACAACGTGTCGATGCTGCAGGGCGTGACGCTCGGCGGCACCGGCAAGGAGCACGGCGACCGCCACCCGAAGATCGGCAACGGCGTGCTGATCGGCGCCAACGCCAGCATCCTCGGCAACATCAGCGTCGGCCAGGGTGCCAAGGTCGGCGCCGGCAGCGTGGTGCTGGACGACGTGCCGCCGCACACCACCGTGGTCGGCGTACCGGCCCGCGAGGTCGGCCGCCCGGACGAGGACATGCCGGCGCTCGGCATGGACCAGCGCGTCTAGGTCTGCCGCAGCATCCAGTCCTCCCCTTCGGCCAACCTTCTCTGCTAAGGTTGGCCGAATCCGTTTCAGCTAGCGATCAGGAGCTCCCATGCAGGTCAGCGTCGTCGATTACCGTGCCGCCGAGGCGGCCGAACAGTTCACCCGCTCGCTGCGCGAGACCGGCTTCGCGGTGCTGGTGAATCACCCGATCCCGCAGGCGCAGCTCGAAGCGCTCTACGCCGACTGGCTGACGTTCTTCGCTGGCGACGCCAAGAAAAACTACGCGTTCTCGGTCGACACCCAGGACGGCTGGTTTTCCAGCGCCGTGTCGGAAACCGCCAAGGGCCACACCGAGAAGGACCTGAAGGAGTACTACCACGTCTATCCGTGGGGACGCATCCCGCCGGTGCTGAAGGCGCCGACGCTGGCCTACTACGAGCTCGCCACCGGGCTCGCCGCCGAGCTGCTCGGCTGGGTCGAGCGCCACACCCCGGCCGACATCGCCGCGCACTACAGCGAACCCTTGTCCGGCATGATCGGCGACAGCCGCCAGACGCTGCTGCGGGTGCTGCGCTACCCGCCGCTGACCGGCGAGGAACCGGCTGGCGCCTTGCGCGCCGCGCCGCACGAAGACATCAACCTGTTGACGCTGCTGCCGGCCGCCAACGAACCGGGTCTGCAGGTACGCGCGCGCGATGGTGCGTGGCTCGACGTGCCGTGCGACTTCGGCATGCTGATCGTCAATATCGGCGACATGCTGCAGGAGGCCTCGCAGGGCTATTACCCGTCGACCACCCACCGCGTGGTCAACCCCGAGGGCAACGCCGCTGCCCGCAGCCGCATCTCGCTGCCGCTGTTCCTGCATCCCCGCCCGGAGGTGGTGCTGTCCGAACGCTACACCGCCGGCAGCTACCTGGCAGAGCGGCTGCGCGAGCTGGGCGTGAAGCCTTAAGAGCCGCTAGCAAAATTCCCTTGGCGCTGTTGCGCTGCCTTGCCGTACTACTTGTACTGTCTGCGGCAGCACGCCTAGCCTCGGCCACTACGCTGATTGTGGTTAGCGGCTCTAAACGGCGCTTCGGCCAAGCTCTCCATCGGTAAGCGGCCGGCAACCGCCGGGCCGGCCGCACTGCCCGCAGTCAAGCCGGGCGGCTATGCTCACGGAAGCAGTCCTGCCCGCCGTGTCCATGGAGGCGTCCGATGCTCTACCTCGTCAGCTGGACCATCCATTCCAGCCACCGCAACGCCGCGATCAAACGTTTCCTCGGCGCTGCCGCCCAGCCGCCGGGCGAAGTGAAGCTGCTCGGCCGCTGGCACGCGGTCGGCCCGCTTACCGGCTTCGCCCTGGCGGAAACCGACGACCTTCAGGCGCTGTTCCACTGGTTCATGCAATGGAGCGACCTGCTCGACTTCGACGTCGTGCCGGCGCTCACCGACGAGCAGCTCGGCCAGGCGCTGCAGGCCAGCCAGTCGCACTGGTGGCAACACGAATGACTGCAGTTGCGCCGATTCACAATGTCGTCGGCATTGCCTTTCCCGCCGCTCTTGGCTATACATAGCAGCTGCTCCCGCTGCGCCGCAGCATTTCCCCCGCAAGGAACACTGCATGAACCAACCGGACGCCTCGCGTCTGCGCCTGACCGGCGACGACCCGGCCGCCTGGCCGCTCTGGGTGCTCGCCGCCGTCGTGCTGGGCGCCTGGCAGGCCGGTGCGCGCTGGCCGATCGGCATGCCCGGTTACCAGGGCGTGGTGACGATGGCGCTGCTGGTGGTGATGCTACGCCGACGCGACGGCCGGCTCAGCGCCACCGTCCTGGTTGCCGGCGGCCTGCTGTTCGCCGGCCTGCTCGGCGCGCCGCTCGGACTCAACAAGGTATTCGCCCATCTGGGCATGGCGCTGCTGCTCGACCTGGGCGCCACGCGCGCGCGCCGCGGCTGGCAGTGGGTGCTGCTCGCCGGCGCCGCCTTCGCGCTGCGCCCAGTGCTGCGCTGGTGGCTGCTGCCCTATACCGGCGGCCAGTGGGGCGCCGAACCGCTGTGGCAGGTGGTCGGCTGGCATGCGGTGTTCGGTTGTGCCGGCGGCAGCCTCGGCGCGCTCCTGTTGCGCCGGCCGCGGCGCTGAGAACCTGTTCACGATCTGCAGCACTCGGGTGACCCTGCGTTGAAATACCACTCAACATGCTCATGGACTCCATGTACGCTTCGCCGTTTCGCGCCATTGCCCCTGCGTTCACGAGATCTTGAACTGGCTCTGCGCCGATGACCGCGTGCCGACACGACGTCGAGGCGCGGCTCGCAGCCGGTTCGCCCCGGGCTCTGGTGTAGAATCGACCGATGGATACTCTGCACGCCCCCCACGATCCCCTGCTCGCCGGCCTGAACCCGGAGCAACTGACTGCCGTCACCTGGCCGGCCAAGAGCGCGCTGGTGCTCGCCGGCGCCGGCAGCGGCAAGACCAGGGTGCTGACCACCCGCATCGCCTGGCTGCTGCAAACCAGCCAGATCGCCCCGAGCGGCCTGTTGGCCGTCACCTTCACCAATAAGGCGGCGCGCGAGATGCAGACCCGGCTGGCCAGCCTGGTGCCGGTGAACGTGCGCACCATGTGGATCGGCACCTTCCACGGCCTGTGCAACCGCTTCCTGCGCACCCACTGGCGCGATGCCGGTCTGCCGCAGACCTTCCAGATCCTCGATTCGGCCGACCAGCAATCGGCGATCAAGCGGCTGTTGAAGGCGCTGGAGCTGTCCGACGAAAAATTCCCGCCCAAGGCGGTGCAGGGCTTTATCAACGGCCAGAAAGAGGCCGGCGTGCGCGCCGAGGCGCTGTCGGCCCACGACCCCTACACCAAGAAACTGATCGAGCTGTACGCCGCCTACGACGCGCAGTGCCGTCGCGAGGGCGTCGCCGATTTCGCCGAACTGCTGCTGCGCAGCTACGAGGTGCTGGCGGCCAATAAGGCGTTGGCCGAACACTACCGTACGCGCTTCCACCACATCCTGGTCGACGAGTTCCAGGACACCAACCGCCTGCAGTACGCCTGGCTGACGCTGTTGGCCGGGCGCGACAACGCGCTGTTCGCCGTCGGCGACGACGACCAGAGCATCTACGCCTTCCGCGGTGCCGAGGTCGGCAATATGCGCGCGCTGATGCACGACTACGGCATCGCCGCACCGATCCGCCTGGAGCAGAACTACCGCTCGGCCGGCAACATTCTTAACGCCGCCAACGCGGTGATCGAGCAGAACGATGGCCGGCTCGGCAAGAACCTGTGGACCGACGCCGGTGAGGGCGAAACGCTGCGCCTCTACGAGGCGTACTCGGATGGCGAGGAAGCCGAATTCATCGTCGACGAGGTGCGTGCGCTCAAACGCGAAGGGCTCAGCCTCGCCGACATCGCCGTGCTGTACCGCAGCAACGCCCAGTCGCGCATTCTCGAGCACGTGCTGGTCAAGGCCGGCCTGTCCTACCGCATCTACGGCGGCCTGCGCTTCTTCGAGCGCCAGGAGATCAAGCACGCGCTCGCCTACCTGCGGCTGATGGTCAACCCGGACGACGACAATGCGCTGCTGCGCATCGTCAACGTGCCGGCGCGCGGCATCGGCGCGCGCAGCGTCGAGAGCCTGCTGGCCGCCGGGCGCGAGCAGGGCGTGACGCTGTGGCAGGCCGCCTGCGGCTCGGGCACCGGCAACAAGAAGCTCGGCACCTTCGTGCTGCTGATCGACCGGCTGCGCGAGCGCGCCGAAGGGCTGGCCCTGGCCGAAGCGATCAGCCTGGCGATCGACGACTCCGGCCTGCGCGCGATGTACCAAGAGGACAAGAAGGATGGTGAGGAGCGCCTCGCCAACCTGGACGAACTGATCAACGCCGCCGCCGGCTTCTTCCCGGACGACCCGGACAACGCGCTGGTCGAATTCCTCACCGCCGCCGCGCTGGAAGCGGGCGAACACCAGGCCGAGGCCGGTCAGGACGCGCTGCAGCTGATGACGGTACACGCTGCCAAGGGCCTGGAATTCGACGCGGTATTCGTGTCCGGCCTGGAAGAAGGGCTATTCCCGCACGAGAACAGCCTGGCCGACAGCAAGGGCCTGCAGGAAGAGCGCCGGCTGATGTACGTGGCGATGACCCGGGCTCGCCAGCGCCTGTATCTGAGCTGCGCGCAGCAGCGCATGCTGCACGGCCGCTCCAGCTATCCGATCCGCTCGCGCTTCGTCGACGAGGTGCCTACCGAGCTGGTCAAGGTGCTGTCCTCGCGCCCCAAACCGATGCCGATCAACCAGCGCGCCCCGTGGCTGGACGCGGCGCCGAGCAGTGCCGACCGCAACGCTGCTGGCCAGCGTTCGGCCGACTCGGGCGGCTGGCGCATCGGCCAATCGGTCGAGCATGCCAAGTTCGGGCTTGGCGTTGTCATTAATGCCGAAGGCTCCGGTGACGATATAAGATTACAAATCAATTTTGCCGAACACGGGGTGAAGTGGCTCGACCTGCGCTACGCCAAGCTTGTCCCGGCCTAACCCGATGATTTTTCAGCCCTCCTAGACGATGAGCGATCTTTCCCTCACCACCCTCTCCAACGTGGCGGCCTCCGGCCGCAATACCCAGGCCCGCCGCCAGGAGAGCAACCCCTACAAGAAGCGCCGCATCCTGGTCATCGACAACATACCGGACATGCAACGCTCGCTGGGAATGACGCTCGCCTCGTTCGGGGCGGAAAAGATCGACTATTCCGGTCGCCCGGCCGACGCGCTGACCAAGCTCGCTAAGTTCGACTTCGACATCGTGTTGTGCGACTTCGACCTGGGCAACGGTTGCGACGGGCTCAACCTGCTCGACGAGGCGCGCGGGCGCAACCTGATCAAGCCGTCCTGCGTGTTCATCCTGCTCACCGGCGAGCGCCGCGCCCCGCGCGTCACCTCGGCCGCCGAGCTGGCTCCCGACGACTACCTGCTCAAGCCGTTCACCGGCGAACTGTTGCGCCTGCGCCTCGAACGCGCGGTGCAGCGCCGCGCCGCATTCCGGGTGCTGGACGAGGCGATCATGCGTCACGACTATCTAGTGGCGATCGAAATCTGCAAGCGCCAGGTCGCCGCACGCAGCCCGCATTCGCTCGAATTCATGAAATTGCGCGGCACACTGGCGCTGAAGATCAGCGACTTTGCCGGCGCCAAGGCGCTCTATATGGACGCGCTGCGCATCAAGCCGCTGCCCTGGATCAAACTCGGTCTTGCAAAAGCCCTACTCGGCTTGAAGGAATACGACGAAGCGCGTCTATTATTTGAGGAGGTCCTCGCCGATAATGACCAAGTGATCGAGGCGTATGACGGGCTAGCCCGCTTGCAACAGCTCAATCACCAGCTGAAGGCGGCCCAGCAGAGCCTGTTGCGTGCGGTTGCGCTGTCTCCGCTCTTGGTGCAGCGCCAGCAGCAACTGGCCGAGGTGGCACTGCTCAACGATGACTTGGAAGTCGCCGAGGCAGTCAGTCGCGAGACGCTCGAGCTGGCGCGCCATTCATGGCGCCGCGCACCGGGACAGTACGCGCTGGCCGCACGCATCCAGTTGGCCCGCAGCGACGACGCCGCCGCCTTGCGCACCGTCGACCAACTGCGCCGCGACCTGCGCGACGATGCCGGGGCGGCGTGGATGGCTAACGTGATCGATAGTCAGATTCAACTGAAGCTCGGCCATCAGGACAGCGCCGGCCGACTGCTCGACGAGGCCGATGCGGCATTCGCCGAGCTGGCCCGGAGCCTGCCGCCCGAGGCCCATATGGAATACGCCCGCGCCTGTCATGCACAAGGTCGGCGCGAACAGACAGAGACCGTGTTGCGCGAACTGGTGCGCAACCACCACGACAACGAGATATTGCTTGAGCGGGTCGGCACGCTGTTCAGCGCGATCGGCGAGGACGAGCAGGGCCGCCAGCTGATCAGCGAAAGCGTGCAGGCGGTGATAGAACTGAACAACCAGGCGGTGGCCGAAGCGAAGGCCGGTCGCTTCACTGAGGCGATCGAGCAGTTCCTGCGTGCCGCCGACGAGCTGCCGGACAATCTGCAGGTCAGGCTCAACCTGGTCAATGCCACGCTGACCCTGGTGCATCGTCAGGGCTGGCATGAAGAGTATATGCGTCGCGCCCACGACATCATGCTCACGGTGCGCGACATGGCGCCGACCGACGGCAAGTTCCAGAAGCTGCTGGTCACCTGGCGACGACTTGTCGAAAAACTGGGCAAACCGCAATGGGCACTCTGAATGCGCTATCCATCCTGATCCTCGACGACGAGCCGCTGGCACGCGAGCGATTACGGACGCTGCTGTCGGACTGCGGCACCGAACCGGTCGCCGAATTCGGCGAGGCCAGTTCCGCGCTGGACTGGCTCAGCCACCACCCTGTCGATGTCGCACTGGTCGACATCCGCCTGCCCGGCATGTCGGGCATGGAATTCGCCCGCCAACTGAGCGAGCGCTGCCTCACCCCACCGGCACTGATCTTCACCACTGCCCTCGACACTCACGCGGTCGACGCCTTCGAGCTCGCCGCCACCGACTACCTGCTCAAACCCGTCCGACTGGAACGCCTGCGCACCGCGCTGGAACGAGCTGCCGGCCGCCGTCCGGTCAGCGGCAAGCGCTTCACCCAGTTCACCGTGCGCAGTCGCGACCGGGTGCAACTGGTGCCGCTGGAGCAGGCACGCTACCTGAAAGCCGAGCTGAAGTACGTGACGCTGGTCACCGCCAGCGGCCAGGAATACCTGCTCGACGACTCGCTGATCAAGCTCGAGGAGGACCTCGGCCCGGCCGCGCTGCGCATCCATCGCAACTGTCTGGTGATGCGCCATGCCATCGTCAGCGTCGAGCGAATCGGTACCCCACCGGATGACCATTGGGCGGTACAGCTGACCGACGTGGCCGAGCGGCTGCCGGTCAGCCGTCGCCAGCTCGCCGCACTGCGCGCCGCCGTCGGCCGCTGACCCCTTCTACGGACCAGCACGTTGGCCGAAGCGCGACTTCGGCTCACGCGTTTGCCCCTGCATGGCAGATAGCCGGCATGCCCTGACGTCACCCGCCGAAAACGACGACGCCCCGGCTCGCGGGGCGTCGTACACGCATAATTAAATCAAGTACTGCCTGGAACCTGTTCAGAATCTGTCGCGAGCGGGCCTCAGCGGGGTGAAGAGCAGCATAGGAACCGGAATGTACTGAAGTACATGAGGACTTCCGATTGCTGAGCGAATCAACAGATTCGCACGCTAAGCGCATGAGTCCCGATCAGGACCAAGCAACAAGATTATGCTCAGATTCTCAGATCACGTAGTCCTGCTGCGCCTGGTCCTTCAGAAACACCGCCACCTTCTTCGGCGTGACGTAGACGGTGTCGCCCAGCATCAGGCCCAGCTCGCGGTAGCGCTCCTTGGTGAGCGCCGCCTCGATGGTCTCGCCGCTGCCGATTTGCGCCAGCTCGATGCGCACCACCGGGCCGACCGCGTGGATGTGCTCCACCGTGCCGGCAGCCAGCGCGCCGTCGGCGACGCGCGATACGTCAAGATCGTGCGGGCGCACATAGGCGACCGCGTCATCGCTCTGGCCGGCATGCTGCTGGCCGAGGCTGTGCGCGTAGTCGCCGATGGTCAGGCTGCCGCCGTCGACCCGGCCGTGGAACAGGTTCACGTCGCCGAGGAACTGGGTGACGAACGGGGTGGCCGGCGACTCGTAGATGTCGTCGGGGCGGCCGACCTGCTCGATGTGGCCGTGGTCCATCACCACCACCCGGTCGGACACTTCCAGCGCCTCTTCCTGGTCGTGGGTGACGAACACGCTGGTGATGTGGATCTCGTCGTGCAGGTCGCGCAGCCAGCGGCGCAGGTCCTTGCGCACCTTGGCGTCGAGCGCACCGAACGGCTCGTCGAGCAGCAGCACCTTCGGCTCCACCGCCAGGCTGCGGGCCAGGGCGATACGCTGGCGCTGGCCGCCAGACAGCTGACTCGGGTAAGCATCGGCCAGCCAGTCGAGCTGCACCAGCTTCAACAGCTTCATCACCCGTTCGCGGATCTCTTCCTTGCTCGGGCGCTCCTTACGCGACTTCACCGACAGGCCGAAGGCGACGTTGTCGAACACGGTCATGTGGCGGAACAGCGCGTAGTGCTGGAACACGAAACCGACCTGGCGCTCCGACACGTGGGTATGGGTGGCATCCTGGCCCGAGAACAGCACCTGGCCCGAATCCGGGCGCTCCAGGCCGGCGACGATGCGCAACAGCGTGGTCTTGCCGCAGCCGGACGGGCCAAGCAGCGCCAACAGTTCGCCCGAGGCGATGGTCAGGTCGACATTGTCCAGCGCCACGAAGTCGCCGAAGGTCTTGCGAATATTGCGGATATCGATGGTCATCTTCGGTTTTCCTGAATCAATGCGTCGAGACCGGGGCCAGGCGGGCCTCCAGCGTGCGTTCCTTGGCGCCTTCGCGCTGGCGAGCGATGCGCCATTCGATCAGCGTCTTCACCAGCAGCGTCACCAGCGCCAAGAGCGCCAGGATCGATGCGCAGGCGAAGGCGCCGACGAAGTTGTACTCGTTGTAGAGGATCTCCACATGCAGCGGGATGGTGTTGGTCTCGCCGCGGATGTGGCCGGACACCACGCTGACCGCGCCAAACTCGCCCATCGCGCGGGCATTGGTCAGGATCACGCCGTAGAGCAGGCCCCACTTGATGTTGGGGATGGTCACCTTCCAGAAGGTCTGCCAGCCGGACGCACCCAGCACCATCGCCGCCTGCTCCTCGTCCTGGCCCTGCGCCTGCATCAGCGGGATCAGCTCGCGCGCCACGAACGGGAAAGTGACGAACACGGTGGCGAGCACGATGCCCGGCACCGCAAACATCAGCTTGATGTCGTGTTCGGCCAACCACGGGCCGAGCCAGCCCTGCGCGCCGAACAGCAGCATGTACATCAGACCGGCCACCACCGGCGACACCGAGAACGGCAGGTCGATCAGCGTGGTGAACAGGCTCTTGCCGCGGAATTCGAAGCGGGCGATCGCCCAGGCGGCCGCCACGCCGAACACCACGTTCAGCGGCACCGCGATCGCAGCGGTGAGCAGCGTCAGCTTGATCGCCGACCAGGCTTCCGGCTCGATCAGCGCGGCGAGGTACAGCTCCCAGCCCTTGGCGAGCGCTTCCCAGAACACCGCGATTAGCGGAATCAGCAGGAACAGGGTGACGAAGGCGAGCGCGACCGCGATCAGCGCGCGGCGCACCCACGGGGCCTCGGTGGTCAGCGTATGGTTGGCCGAAGACATGGTTCTCTACTCCCGGACTTAGCGGCCGCCGCCGTGGCGGCGCGCGGCCCACCACTGGATGGCGTTGATGGCGAACAACAGCACGAAGGACAGGCCGAGCATCACCACCGCCACGGCGGTCGCGCCCAGGTAGTCGTACTGGTCGAGCTTGGAAATGATGATCAGCGGGGCGATCTCGGACACCAGCGGGATGTTGCCGGCGATGAAGATCACCGAGCCGAACTCGCCGGTGGCGCGGGCGAACGCCATGGTGGTGCCGGTGATCAGCGCCGGCAGCGCGGCCGGGAAGATCACCCGACGGAAGATCTGGCCGCGGCTGGCGCCGAGGCAGGTCGCCGCCTCTTCCAACTCCTTCTCCAGGTCTTCCAGCACCGGTTGCACCGTACGCACCACGAAGGGCAGGCCGATGAACACCAGCGCGATCACGATGCCGAGCGGCGTGAACGCCACCTTCAGGCCCAGCGGCGCCAGGTACTGGCCGATCCAGCCGTTCGGCGCGTACAGCGTGGTCAGCGCGATGCCGGCCACCGCGGTGGGCAGCGCGAACGGCAGATCGATCAGCGCGTCGATGAAACGCTTGCCCGGGAACGGGTAGCGCACCAGCACCCAGGCGAGCAGGAAGCCGAACACGGCATTGATCAGTGCGGCGATCGCCGAGGCACCGAACGACAGCTTCAGCGAGGCGATCACCCGCTCGGCGCCGACGGTGGCGATGAAGGCCGACCAGCCGAGCTTGGTGCTCATCAGCACCAGCGCGGCGAACGGCAGCAGCACGATCAGCGACAGCCACACCACGCTGATGCCGAACGACAGGCCGAAGCCGGGCAGCACGCTATGTTGACGGTTCAACAGGCTCATCGGGATTCCTAATACAGAAAGAGCTGACTCGTACGAGCCGCTAACAAAACCCAGTAAAGCTGGTTCTGCTCACCGCGCGGCCGCAGAAAACGAGGCATAGCCGAAGTTTCTGCAAAGCTACAGTACAAGGAGTACGGCAAGGCAGCGCAACATGCCGGGGGAGTTTTGCTAGCGGCTCCGGATTACTTCTTCAGGTAGATCTGGTCGAACACCCCACCGTCGGCGAAGTGCTTCTTGGCCACCGACGCCCAGTCTCCGAACACGCCCTGCACGGTGAAGGTCTTCACCGGCGGGAACTGCGCGGCGTACTTGGCGGCCACCTTCGGGTCCTGCGGGCGCAGGTAGTTCTTCGCGGCGATCTCCTGGCCTTCCGGGCTCCACAGGTACTTCAGGTAGGCCTCGGCTTCCTTGCGCGAGCCCTTCTTGTCGACCACCTTGTCAACGACCGCGACCGGGTTTTCGGCCGACACCGACAGTTTCGGGTAGACGAGCTCGAAGCTGCCGCGGCCGAATTCGCGCGAGATCATCTCGGCCTCGTTCTCGAAGGTGATCAGCACGTCGCCGATCTGGCGCTGCATGAAGGTGGTGGTCGCGGCGCGCCCGCCGGTATCCAGCACCGGCACGTTCTTAAACAGGCGCGACACATAGTCGCGCGCCTTGGCCTCGCTGCCGCCCGATTGCTTCAGCGTGGCGCCCCAGGCGGCGAGATACGCATAGCGGCCGTTACCCGACGTCTTCGGGTTGGCGATGATCACCTGTACGCCCGGTTTCACTAGATCGGCCCAGTCGTGCACGTTCTTCGGGTTGCCCTTGCGCACCAGGAACACCGTGGTCGAGGTGAACGGCACGCTGCTGTTCGGCAGCCGCCTCGCCCAGTCCTTCGGGATCAGCGCGCCCTTGTCGGCCAAGAGGTCGATGTCGGTCGCCTGGTTCATCGTGATCACATCGGCCGGCAGGCCGTTGACCACCGACAGCGCCTGCTTGGACGAGCCGCCGTGCGACTGCTGCACCGTCACCGTCTCGCCGGTCTTGACCTTGTAGGCCTTCTGGAACACCGGGTTGTAGTCCTTGTAGAAATCGCGCATCACGTCGTAGGACACATTCAGCAACGTCACGTCGGCCAGCACCGGGGTGGACAGACCGAGGGCGACGAGGGCGGACAGGACAAGGCGGGACGTCATGGCAGTACCTCTGGGACGAATAGGCGATGCGTACGACTATACTCATTCGTCTTTATATCCAGAAATACTGATATGAAATACATTTATGCGAATTCCGTCTATATCACGGCGGCAAGACAATTCGGGTATGCTTTTGCCCCGCACGAGCCGTTATCGCTGCCGCCCGGACGGCGGTAGCGATAACGCCTTTTGCAGGATTGCCGCATGACCACCCTTGCCACCCACCCGCTGCGTCGCGCCCTCAACGACGAGGCGCACGCCCGTCCGCCCGCTGCGATCGCCTCGCCGGCGCGGATTTCCTCGTTCACCGTGCTGTTCGAAAAAGACGATACCGGCCAGCGCGAGGCGATCGCCCGGCTGACCCAGCACTTCGGCATCGCCCCTCCCGAGGCCGGCGCTTCGCACTTCGACGGTCAGGCCGGCGAGCTGGCGATCCGCTGGTCGCTGCACACCGAATTCGCCCGCTACACGCTGGTGCTTCCCGGCGTCGGCCCACTGCCCTTCGTCGACACCGCCTTCGCCGAACTGCCGGACGACTGGCTGGCGGCGTTGCCCGGCACGGTGATGGTGGCGCTGCACACCGTGGTGCTGCCGAGCGGCGAGGAACAACCGGTGCAGGACATCGCGCAGCGCTGGTTCGGCGGGCGAGAGCTGCTCGGCGCCGAGATCGGCGACGGCAATGGCGCCGTCTACACCGACCTGCACCTGCACCCCGACCCGCGCCTGCCCGAGGGCTTCTCGCGCTTCGTGATCGTCGATCGCAAGATGGGGCCGAACCAGACCGGCCGCATGGTGCAGCGGCTGTTCGAGATCGAGACCTACCGGATGCTGGCGCTGCTGGCGCTGCCGATCGCCAAGCAGCAGATGCGCGAGATCAACGAGCTGGGCGGCATCCTGCGCCGCGTCACCGAGCGGATGACCGAGCAGCCCGACCAGGACGACGACCTGCTGGCCGAATTGACCGAGCTGGCCGCCCGCGCCGAGCGGCTGGTCGGCGAGCACCAGTACCGCTTTTCGGCCAGCCGCGCCTACTACCAGCTGGTCGCCCAGCGCATCGCCGAGCTGCGCGAGCGGCGCATGTCCGGCCTGCAGCCGTTCCGCGAGTTCATGGAGCGCCGCCTCGCACCGGCGATGGCGACCTGCGAGACCGCACTGGGGCGTCAGGACCGGCTGATCGAGCGCATCCAGCGCACCACCGCCTTGCTGCGCACCCGCGTCGAGGTGGTGCACGAGCAGCAGAACCGCGCGCTGCTCGCGAGCATGGACCGCCGCGCCGAGATGCAGCTACGCCTGCAGGAAACGGTGGAAGGGCTGTCGGTCGGCGTGCTGACCTACTACGCGGTCAGCCTGACCGGTTACATCTTCAAGGCGCTGCACGCCGGCGGCGTAGAGGTGAACCCGGAACTGGCCACCGGCATCGCCATCGTGCCGATCGCGCTGACCGTGTGGCTGGCGGTGCAACGCGCCAAGAAATTCCTCGGCCACTAGAACTGCGGGCCAAACCCGCCGTCGCGCTGCCTTGCCGTACGGCCTGTGCTGCCAGCGCTGCGCTCGGTTTCGTTCACGGCGCCAAGCCCCGGATCTCCCAACCCGCCGTCCCGGCGGGTTTTTTGTCGCCATGCTCCAGGCGCATTACACTGCGAACAACAACCCGTTTGGTATATCAGTCCCGTTCTCTGGATCGCCCATGAATCGACTCGCCCGCCTGTTCGTCCTGTCCTTGCTGCTATTGTTGCCGATGCTGGGCCATGCCCAGGCGACCCCCGCTGCGCCGTCGTCCAATGCGGAGGAACGCACGCTGGAAGTCGCCAACCGCAAGGTGTTCGAATTCCGCGCCACCATGTTCGACACCAGCGCGGCGGAGCGCGCACAGCGTGCCCGCGACCGCATCGTCAACCTGTCCGCCGACGACCTGCTCGCGCCGGTGATCGCGCAACCGGTATCGATGGGCGCCAAGCAGGGCGTGGCGATGGTATTGAAGGCCCAACCCTTGTTCGTGGTCTATCAGGACGACCTCGACCCGGTCGAGACGCCGCCGTTGGCCGAAGAGGCCAAACGCGTACAACAGCGCCTGAGCGACGCGCTGCGCGCCCGCCACGAACAGGGCAGCGCGCGCCGCCTGGCGATCGGCACCGTCCTGGCCGTCGGCGCCACGCTCGTCTACCTGGCGGCGGCCCTGCTATTCGCGCGTGCTCAACGCCGCGTGTCAGCGAAGGTGCGACGGCTGCTCGGCGAGCAGGAGCAAGGCAGGCTCAGCTGGCGCTGGCTGCTGCTGACCGCGGAACGCTACGGGGTCACGCTGACCGGCCTGTTCGCCCAGTTCGGCTTCGCCTACCTGTGGCTGACTTTCGTGCTGCAACAGTTTCCCTACACCCGGCCCTGGGGACAAAAGCTCGGCCAGTCGCTGACCAATCTGCTGCTGCAGTTCGCCAGCGACATCCTCGATGCGATGCCGGGCCTGATCACCATCGGCCTGATCCTGTTGTTGACCCGGCTGGCGGTGCGCAGCCTCGGCTTCGTGTTCGATGCGGTGGAAAGCGGCCGGATGACGCTGCCCGGCCTACACCCGGAAACGGTCGGCGCCACCCGCCGGCTGCTGGTGGTGATGCTGTGGCTGTTCGCGCTGATCATCGCCTACCCCTACCTGCCCGGCTCCAACTCGGACGCGTTCAAGGGTGTCAGCGTGTTCTTCGGCCTGATGCTGACGCTCGGCTCGGCCGGCATCGTCAACCAGGCGATGAGCGGGCTGGTGCTGGTCTACGCGCGGGCGCTGAAGCCGGGCGACTGGGTGCAGGTCGGCGACGCCGAGGGCCGTGTGCTCGAGCTGGGGGCGTTGTCGACCAAGCTGGTGAACCGGCTGAAGCAGGAGATCACGCTGCCGAACTCGGTCGTGGTCGGCGGCAAGATCGTCAACAGCAGCCGGCTGGCGCAGGACATCGGCCTGCCGCTGATCACCAAGCTGACCATCGGCTACGACACGCCGTGGCGACAGGTCGAGGCGATGCTGGAGCTGGCCACGCTGCGCACCACCGGCGTGCGCAGCGAGCCGCCGGCGCAGGTCAACCAGCTGAACCTGCAGGACTTCTACGTCGAGTACGAGCTGGTGGTGAGGCTGGTCGACAACGTTATCCGCAACGAGGTGCTGACCGAGCTGCACAGCCACATCCTCGACGTGTTCAACGAGTTCAGCGTGCAGATCATGTCGCCGCACTTCGTGGAGCAGCCGCCGCAGAACGTCATGGTGCCGCAGCAGGACTGGTACTCCGCGCCGGCGCAGCCGCCCAAGAGCTGACGGTTCAGCTAGCCGGGAACACCACGCTGACCTTGAGCCCTCTGCCGCCCGGGCCATCGTCGAGCCGTACCGTCGCATCGCTGACCTGCGCGATCTCGTGCACGATGGACAGGCCCAGACCGCTGCCCTCCGACTCGCTGCCGAGCACGCGGTAGAAGCGCTCGAACACCTTGCCGCGTTCCTCGTGGGCGATGCCGGGGCCATCGTCCTCGACCTCCAGGCTGACGGCGCCGTCGCGGTGGCCGACGCGCACCGTCACCACGCCGCCCGCCTGGGTATAGCGCACCGCGTTGTCGACCAGGTTGGCGACCAGCTCGTGCAAGAGGCGCGGGCCCAGCGCCACCGGCGCGGCATCAACTTGCTGCTCCAGACCGAGGTCGATGGACTTCGCTTCGGCCAACGTCGCCCAGGTCTCCAGCACCTCGCGCACCGTCTGCGCCAAGTCGTGCGGCGCCATGACGCCCGGCACGCTGCCGCGGCTCTCGGCCATCGCCAGCGTCAGCAGCTGGTTAACGAGCCGGGTGTTGTCGCGTACGCCGGCCTCGATCGCGCGCAGCACCTCGTCCTTGACCGCCGGATCGGTCGCGCGCAGGCCGTAGTTGACCTGGGTGGCCAGCAGCGCCAGCGGGGTGCGCAGCTGGTGCGCCGAATTGGCGATGAAGCGGCCGCGTGCGGCGATCTGGTGGTCGAGACGGCCGGCGTAGTCGTTCATCGCGTCCACCAGCGGCCTCAGCTCACCCGGCACCTCGTCGGTCGGCAACGGTTCGAGCGACCCCGGGGTGCGCTGCTCGACCTTGGCGCGCAGCCGGCGGATCGGCCCGAGGCCGTGCGTCAGCCCCACCCACACCAGCGCCCCCGCCAACAGCAGCAGCAGCGCCTGCTGCTGTGCCAGGTGCTCCCACAGCTGGTCGGACAGCACATGGCGTGCGCGCCCCGTTTCCGCAACCTCGATCAACAGCGGCCCCTCGGGTCGGCCGAACAGCGGCAGCGACAGTGCGACCGCCCGCACCGGCAGCCCGCGAAACTGCGCATCGAAGTAGACCGGCTCGTCGCCCTGCGGAAGGACCTTGGGCAGCGGCAGCTCCGGGTAGCCGAGCAGCAGCCGGCCGGCATGGGTCTGCACCCGGTAGAACACCCTATCGTGCACACGCGACTGGAACAGCTCCAGCGCCGCCGGCGGCACGTAGACCTGCGACAGATCGTCCTCGCGGTTCATCTGCTCGGCGATGATGCGCGCCGCGCCCAGCAGCAGCCGATCGTGCACCACCTGCGCGGTGTCCAGGCCGTCGCGGTACGCGAACCCCACCTGCACGGCCATCACCAGCGCCAGCGGCGCCAGCAACCACAGCATCAGGCGCGCGCGCAGGCTGCGACTAGCCATAGACGGTTTTCAGCATGTAGCCGAGCCCGCGCAACGTGAACACGCCGACGTCTTCGCCTTCGAGCTTCTTGCGCAGCCGGTAGATATAGACCTCGATCGCTTCCAGCGTCACGCTGTCGTCCATGTCGAACAGGCTGTCGGCCAGCCGGCTCTTGCTGACGGTGCGGCCGGGCTCGCGGATCAGTGTCTCGAGTAGCGCGTGCTCGCGCGGGGTCAGCGCCAGCGGTCGGCCGGCCAGCGAGAACTGGCGGCTGTTGCTGTCGAACAGCAGCGAGCCGCACTGCAGCACCGGATTGCGCTGGCCGCTGGCGCGGCGAAGCAGCGCACGCACCCGCGCCTCGAGCTCGCTGACTTCGAACGGTTTGACCAGGTAATCGTCGGCGCCGTCGTTGAGCCCCTCGACCCGCTTCTGCACCCGGCCGTCGGCGGTCAGGATCAGCACCGCGACGTTGTCGCCGCGGTTGCGCAGGCGCCTGAGTACCTCGCGGCCGCCGAGCTTGGGCAGGTCCATGTCCAGCACCACCAGCGCGTAGCTCTGCGTACACAGCAGGTGATCGGCGGCGGCGCCGTCGTAGACGCAGTCGATGCTGTAGTTGTCGTCGCGCAGCGTGCGCGCCAGCCACTCCGACAGCGGCCGATTGTCTTCGACGAGCAGGATGCGCAAGGCTCGAACCCCGGAAAAAAGCTATCAATGGAAAAACCCGGCGGCGTTCGGCCAACCGGGTGCATTGCCTTCGTCGAGCCGGGGCGTATCAGTGGCCTCCGTCGCCGAACTGCGGCGGCCGCCACTTCACGAGGCGCTTCTCCAGCGAGGTCAGCAGAAACTCGGCGAAGAGCGCCACCACCGCCAGCACGATCATCGCGGCGAACACGCCTGCGGCGTTGAACGAACCCTGCGCCACCGAGATCAACAGGCCGATGCCCTGGCGCGAGCCGAGGAACTCGCCGACCACCGCGCCGACCAGCGCGAAGCCGAAGCTCACGTGCAGGCTGGCGAGGATCCAGCTCATCGCGCTGGGGATCACCACCGCGGTGGTGACCTGGCGACGCGACGCACCGAGTATCTGCGCATTGGCGATCAGGTAGCGGTCGGCTTCGCGCACGCCCTGGAACGCGTTGGCGAACACCACGAAGAACACCATCACCACCGCCAGCGCCACCTTGGAGCCCATGCCGAGGCCGAAGGCGATCACGAACACCGATCCTAGCACCACCCGCGGCACCGAGTTGGCGATCTTGATATAGATGCTGAACACGTCGGCGAGCAGCTTGTTGCGCCCCAGCGCGATGCCGCAGATCACGCCGAGCACCGAGCCGATCAGAAAGCCGAGCGTAGTCTCCTCGAGCGTCACCGCCACCTGCTGCCACAGCGGCCCCTGCGCGGTGCCCTCGACACTCCAGGTGACGATCTGCGCCAGGATCTGCGACGGCATCGAGAAGAAGAACGGGTCTATCCACCCGAGGCGCGCGGCCAGCTCCCAGCCGCCCAGCGTCACCACCAGCACCGCCAGGCGCAGCGCGATCACCAGCCGGTGGCGCTGTCTGAGCCGCTGTTGCGCGAGCCGCTCGAGCTCGCTGAGTTGATCCGGCACACCGCGCGGGGCGGCACCGGGCTTGATTGCGGTCGTTTCCATCACGGTCTCCGTCAAATGTGCACTTCGTCTTTCAGGTCTTCCCAGATCTGCCGGGACAGCTCGAGAAAGCGCGGCGAGTAGCGGATTTCCGAGGTGACGCGCGGGCGCGGCAGGTCGATCTCGACCACCCGCTTCACCGTGGCCGGCCCCTTGGTCAGCACGAACACCCGGTCGGCCAGCGCGATCGCCTCCTCCAGGTCGTGCGTGACGAACACCACCGACGCGCCGTTGTCGCGCCACAGCGACAAGAGCTCGTCCTGCATCAGGGTGCGGGTCTGCACGTCGAGCGCCGAGAACGGCTCGTCCATCAACAGGATTTCCGGCTCGTTGATGAAGGTCTGCGCCAGCGCCACGCGCTTGCGCATGCCGCCGGACAGCTGGTGCGGGTAGTGGTGCTCGAAGCCGGCGAGGCCGACCCGGCGCACCCAGTCGCGCGCCTTGGCGAGCGCGTCGGGGCGCGCCGTGCCGCGGAACAGCGGACCGGCGGCGACGTTCTCGAGCACGCTCTTCCACGGGAATACCGCGTCGCTCTGGAACACGAAGCCGATGCGCGGGTCGATGTCGGTGACCGGCTCGCCCCAGATCCGCACTTCGCCGTCCGACGGCTTGGCCAGGCCGGTGATCAGCGACAGCGTGGTCGACTTGCCGCAGCCGGTCGGCCCGACCACCGCGCAGAACTCGCCGCGTTTTACCGTCATGTTGAAATCGCGCAGCGCCATGATCGCCTTGCCCTCCGGGCTGACGAAGCGGCGGCTGACGCGCGTGAGTTCGATCGCCGGCGAAGCGGCGTCGCGTGTGTTTTGCATGGGTTCCCCCTCGGGACATCCGCCAGGCCCGGGCCGGCAACGACCCGGGCCGAACGCGGTTTACTTGGCGGCGTCGACGAAGGCGGTGGTGTAGGTCTTCGACAGGTCGATGCTCTTGCCGGCCAGGGCCTTGTCGAAGGTCGACAGCACCTTCAGCACGGTGGCCGGGCCGGACGCCGGCATCCGGCCGTCCGGGGTGTACATCACCTTGCCGCTGGCCAGCGCCTTCACGTACATGTCCTTGTCGCCGGCGTAGTAGTCCTTGGGCATCTTGGCCGCGATCTCGGCGGCGCTGTGCGTCTGGATCCACTTCAGCGTCTTCACCATCGCGTTGGCGAGCTTCTGCGTTTCCGCCCTGTGCTTCTCGACCCACGAGGTCTGCATGTAGAGGCACGACGACGGGTACAGGCCGCCCAGCACCTTCTGCGTGTCGCTCGGCGAGCGCATATCGACCAGCACCTTGGCCTCGTTGGTCTTCAACAGTCGCGAGATGGTCGGCTCGGTGGTCATGCCGCCGTCGATCTTGCCCTGCTGCAGCGCGGCGATGAAGGTATTGCCGGCGCCGACCGGCACCGAGGTGAACTCGCCGAGCTTGACGCCGTGCGAGACCGCCAGGTACTGGGTCAGGAAGTTGGTCGACGAGCCGAGCCCGGTGACGCCCAGGCTCTTGCCCTTGAAGTGGGCCGCCGACTTGATCTGGCCGGCCTTGCGGCTGTCGATCAGCAGCACCTCGCCCGGCGCCTGCAACAGCTGCACCACCGACTCCACCGCCTTGCCCTTGGCCTGCAGGTCGATGGTGTGGTCGTAGAAGCCCACCACCCCCTGCACCGAGCCGGACAACAGCTCGTTTTCCGCCTCGACGCCGGCCGGCTCGGTCAACAGGTCGACGCTGAGCCCCTGCTCCTTGAAGTAGCCCAGTTGCTCGGTCAGTTTCACCGGCAGGTAGATCTGCTTCTCGATGCCGCCGATCATCAGGGTGATCTTGCCGTCGTCGGCGAAGGCCGGGTGGGCCAGGCCGGCCAGACAGGTCGCGGCCAGCACGCTGCCAATTACCGTTTTCTTCATGTCTCTTCTCCTTTGTACGGACTGCTTGTTCTATTGGGGGACAGGCCGGCGCGTCCTTACCGGCTGCAATGATGTTACGGCGGCCAAGCTGACAGTTTCCTGACGACGACCGCCTGTTTTGGTCCGCGTACACCTACTCGTTGGAAAATGACACGGCGCCGGGCCGGCTTCGTTCGTTCACCTAACTGTCATGCTGCTGTCACCCCGCTGCAACGACGGCTACCTAGACTCGCTGCGTCCCTTACCGCACCGTGTCGGAGCTACCCCACCATGTCGCTAGACCTTGCCGCACCCGCCAGCCAGCAGATCGCCGGCCAGTTGTTGCAGCAGCCGCCCACCGTCCAGTCGGACAACACCAATTACGACGTGCTCGCCCTGTTCAGCGAGGACATCGCCCTGGCAAACCTGCCGGTAGTCGACGCCGGCCGACCGGTCGGCATCATCAACCGCAACACCTTCATGAGCCAGCTGGCGCGGCCGTTTCACCGCGAGATCTTCGGCCGCCGCGCCTGCACCGCGTTCATGAACGCCGCCCCCTTGACCGTCGACTACCACATGCCGCTGACCGAGCTGTCCTACCAGGTGCTGTCGGCCGGCGAGGCGGTGCTGTCGGACGGCTTCATGATCACCCGCGACGGCGACTATGTCGGCCTCGGCCAGGGCTTGCAGCTGGTGCAGGCACTGGCCGACCAGCAGGCCGAGAAGCACCGCCAGATGATGGAAAGCATCCACTACGCCAGCGTGATCCAGCAGTCGTTCCTGCAGAGCTCGCGCCGCGAGATGGCCGCGGCCTTGTCCGACTACAGCATGGTCTGGCAGCCGCGCGACATCGTCGGCGGCGACTACTACTACTTCGTGCGCCGCCCGCACGGCTTCTTCGTCGCGGTGATCGACTGCACCGGCCACGGCGTGCCCGGCGCGTTCATGACGCTGATCATGGCGTCGGCGCTCAAGCAGGTGCTGACCACGCACGACCTGACCAATCCGGCCGAAATGCTCGGCGCGATCAACCGCCAGGTGAAGGAATCGCTCGGCCAGTTGGCCGAACACGAGCAGGACGACGAGGACTTCGAGCTGCGCTCGGACGACGGCATGGACTGCGCGTTCTGCTGGTTCGACACCGACGCGTGCACCCTCACCTACGCCGGCGCCAAGACGCCGCTGTTCCTGCTGCGCCCGGGCGAGGAAGAGATCGACGGCTTCGACGGCAACAAGAAGGGCGTCGGTTACGTCGGCACCCCGCTCGATTACAGCTGGGACAACCAGACCATCGCGCTGCCGCAGGGCAGCCGCGTCTACATCACCACCGACGGCATCATCGACCAGATCGGCGGCACCAAGCGCATCGCCTTCGGCAAGAAACGCTTCAAGGCCGCGCTGTTGTCGCGCCGCGACGCGCCGATGATCGAACAGCAGCGTGAGCTGCTCGCCCGCTTCGCCGACTGGCAGGGCGAAAACTCGCGCCGCGATGATGTCAGCCTGTTTGCCGTACACCTGCCTTGAGACATGCCATGGGTTTGACTGCTTTTCACCGTTTCCAGGACCTCGCCCGCGAAGAGAACGTGGTGTTCTATTACTCCGGCTACTTTTCACAGGCCGTGGTGTCCGCGATGGGCGACGCGCTGCGCCAGCGCCTCAACAGCTGCGACGCGACCAACGTCACCCGCCGCAAGCTGTTCTCGGTGTTCGTCGAGATGGCGCAGAACGTCGTCCACTATTCGGCCGACCCGCTGACCGCCAGCGACGATGCCGACCACGAGCTGCGCCGCGGCGCGATGTGGGTCGGCGAGTGCGACAAGCACTTCTACGTGGTGTGCGCCAACCCGATCGCCCGCGAGGCGCAGCCCAAACTGCTCGCCAAGCTCGAGCCGCTGCGCAGCATGACCCTCGATGAAATCAAGCAACGCTACAAGGAAAAACTGCGCTGTGAGGGCGAGGCCGGCAGCAAAGGCGCCGGCCTGGGCTTCCTCACCGTGGCGCGCGACGCGTCCGAACCGATCGAGTTCGACTTCGTCGACGAGCCCGACAGCGCCACCACCCTTTTCTATCTGAAAGCGACACTATAACTATGCAGAACGTCTATCTAGCCGCCACCTCCGCCACCCCCGAAGTCGACTTCCGTTTCGACGCCCACCGCCTGTCGCTGAAGGGCGAGAGCTACCCGGAAAACGCCCAGGCGTTTTACGGCCCGCTGCTCGACGCGGCCAGCGCCTATCTGGCCGGCAGCCGCGGCGCCGACATCCGCATTGACGTGCAGCTCGCCTACTTCAACAGCTCCAGCACCAAGCTCCTGATGAGCCTGTTCGAGCTGTTCAACCAGGCGGCGCTGTCCGGCAACCATGTGGTGGTCAACTGGTTCCACGACGAAGAAGACGACACCATCCTCGAGTTCGGTGAAGAGATCGCCGAGGACTATCCGGCACTCGAGCTGTTGACCCAGGCGCTGGTCTAGTAACGCCTCGCCAAGCGACGGCGCGGGGGGTGACCGCACCGTCGCTTGGCCAGCCTCTCGCCGGGGCGTTCCGCCTTCGGCCAACCCCGCTCCTCCAGTCATCGCGTTGCACCGGCCCCATACCGATGTCCTTCCGCTCCACTGCGACGCTCGCTGTCGGGCACGTGTCGACCACGAGACGGCTCGGTCAGACGTCACCAAAGCCCATCTGTCAGACAATATAAAATCGGTCATGCCAACGGCGTGACACCGTACCGTATCAAGGCGATTTGCCTAGCCGAACCGGCTGGTCGCGCCGCGACGAATCGTTTACTCTTGTCGGTATCACCCTGTTTTGCCGGAAGAATCACGATGAACGTCCAGGATTACATGCTGTCGGTCGGCAAGGCGGCCCGCGCCGCCAGCCGCGCCATCGCCCGCGCCGACACCAACCAGAAGAACCAGGCCCTCCACGCCATCGCCGACGCGCTGCTGCGCGACAGCGCCAAGCTGATCGCCGCCAACGCGCTCGATCTGGAGGCCGCTCGCCAGAACGGCCTGGAGCCGGCGCTGGTCGACCGCCTGGCCGTGACCGCAGCAACGGTGGAAGGCATGGCCGAAGGCCTGCGCCAGATCGCCACGCTGCCCGATCCGGTCGGCGAAATGGACGGCTTCACCTATCGCCCGTCCGGCATCCAGCTGGGCAAGATGCGCGTACCACTCGGCGTGGTCGGCATCATCTACGAATCGCGTCCGAACGTGACCGCCGACGCCGCCGGCCTGTGTCTGAAGTCGGGCAACGCCGCCATCCTGCGCGGCGGCTCGGAAGCGTTCCACAGCAACCAGGCGATCTCGGCCTGTGTGCACGAAGGCCTGGCCGCGGCCGGCCTGCCGGCCGGCGTGGTGCAGATCCTGGAAACCACCGACCGCGCTGCCGTCACCGAGCTGGTGACCATGTCCGACTACGTCGACGTGATCGTGCCGCGCGGCGGCAAGGGCCTGATCGAGCGCATCAGCCGCGAAGCGCGCGTGCCGGTGATCAAGCACCTGCACGGCAACTGCCACGTCTACATCGACGAGCGCGCCGACCTCGACAAGGCCTTCGCGATCGCGCTGAACGCCAAGACCCACCGCTACGGCACCTGCAACACCATGGAGAGCCTGCTGGTGCACCAGGCGGTCGCCGCCGCCATCCTGCCGCGGCTGGCCGAAGCCTACTGGGACAAGGGTGTCGAGCTGCGCGGCTGCGAACGCACCCGCGACATCCTCGGCGCTAAGGTGGTCCCCGCCACCGCAGATGACTGGGAAACCGAGTACCTGGCGCCGATCCTCGCGGTGAAGGTGGTCGGCGACCTCGACACCGCGATCGATCACATCAACCAGCACGGCAGCCACCACACCGACGCGATCGTCACCGAGGACTACTCGCGCTCGCGCCGCTTCCTGCGCGAAGTCGATTCGGCCAGCGTGATGGTCAACGCCAGCACCCGCTTCGCCGACGGCTTCGAATACGGCCTGGGCGCCGAGATCGGCATCTCGACCGACAAGATCCACGCGCGCGGCCCGGTCGGCCTGGAAGGGCTGACCAGCCAGAAGTGGGTGGTGCTCGGCGACGGGCAGATCCGTCAGTAAGCGCTTCGGCCAAGCCCGCCTCAAAGCCCCGCAATCGCGGGGCTTTTTGTCTTTCACTCAGCCACTCGGCAAGCCAGGCGCAATGCTTATGCGCCATTACACATCGGCGTCATGCGATCACCCCGACCGGCCCCGCGCTTGGCCTGCCCCCTGCCGGGATCGCCGACCGGTTCGGCCAACGTCGTTCGGATCGGGAAAGGGGCTGAGCCACAATCTCAGCGCTCCCCTCCGTAGCGCTACGGAAAGGCCTCCGACAGCCCGCATGCGATAATCGAGCGATGAACCCGTTTTCCCGTCGCAGTGCGCTCCTCGCCTGGCTCGCGCTCTCGCTCGCCGGAGGCGTCTGGCTGTTCGGCCAACGTCTAGCCGAGCTGAACACGCGCTTCTATCAGGACACCAGCATCACACACCGGCTGCTCAGTCAGCGCGCCACCCAGCACGAGGCGGTGCTGGCGACGCTGGCACTCGAAGCCGCGCCGCGCGAGCCGGCGCGGCTGCTCGCCGGCCTGCAACCCGCGCTGCCGGGGCTGGTCGCGCTGGGCCGGATCCAGCACGGCGTCTGGCGTGGCAGTGCCGCGCCGCCGCCTGGGCTCGCCGCAGCGGTGCACCGGGCAAGCACGCTGCGCCATCCGGTCGCGCTGCCGGCCGAGCAAGCCCGCTACTGGCTGGTCGACGGCCAAGGCCAGGCGCTGCTGATCGACGCGGACCGGCTGCTGGCCCCGGACGAATGGCCGGCAGCGCTCGGCAATCTCACGCTGCAGCTGCCGCAGGGCCGGGTGGCGCTGCTGCACCGTCAGCCCAACGCCCCGCGCTTCGGCTGGCCGCAGGCCGTCGACAAGCCGCTCGGCGCGAAGAGCCAGCCGTTCCCGCTGCAGAGCCGCCACGAGGTGGGCCTGGCCGAATGGCCGTGGGGACGTTTCGCGCTGTGGGCGGTGTTGGCCGCGCTGCTGGTCGGCGCGCTCTACGGCTGGCGGCAGGGCCGCGCCAACGCGGCGCGCGAGCGCGAGCGGGCACGGCTCGCCCGCGTGGCGCGGCTCAATACGCTGGGCGAGATGGCCGCCGGCCTCGCGCACGAGCTGAACCAGCCGCTCACCGCCATCCTCGCCCATGTGCGCGCCGCCGAACGGCTGCTCGACGACGAGGACGAGCGCGACACGGTGCGCCAGGCGCTGCAAACCAGCGCGGCCCAGGCTCGTCGCGCCGCCGACATCATCGCCCGACTGCGTGCGTTGGTAGAGCCGGGCGCTCGCACCCGCGCCGAGCCGGTCGACGTCGACGCGCTGCTCGGCTCGCTGCGCTTCCTGCTCGGCCCGGAGCTGGCCGAACGGCGCATCGCCCTGAGCTGGCACGACGAGAGCGAGGCCACCCGGCCGCTGGCCGACCCGGTAGCGCTGGAGCAGATCGTCCACAACCTGCTCGGCAATGCGATCGAGGCCTTGCTCGGCGCCCCCGGCGAACGGCGCATCACCGTCAGCGCCCGCCGCGACGCCGACCGCTACCGGCTCAGCGTCGCCGACAACGGCCCCGGCATCCCGCCCGAGCATCTGCCGCACCTGTTCGAACCGTTCTTCACCACCCGCGACGGCGGCTTGGGCCTGGGCCTGCCGCTGTGCGAGACGCTGGCCGGCGCGATGGACGGCCGACTCACCGCCGCCAATGCCCCTGCCGGCGGCGCCTGCTTCACCCTCTCCCTGCCCCTGGCGAAAGGCGCGCAATGAGCCTGCACAATCTGTCCCCGCTGATCTATCTGGTCGACGACGACGACGCGATCCGCGACGGCCTGGCGCTGCTGCTGAAGACGGTCGGACTCGCCAGCAGCGGCTTCGCCGACCCACAGGCGTTTCTCGCCGGCCTCGACCCGCGCGCGATCGGCTGCGTGGTGCTCGACATCCGCATGCCGGGGATGAGCGGGCTCGACGTGCTGGGACGACTCGCCGCCGACACCGACCTGCCGGTGGTGATGCTGACCGGCCACGCCAACGTCGACCTGTGCCGGCGCGCCTTCAAGGGCGGCGCGATCGAGTTTCTGCAGAAGCCGGTCGACGACGACCTGTTCATCGACACGGTGCAGCAAGCGGTACGCCAGCACATCGCCAGCCGCGAGCGCCAGGCTGCCGGCGACGAGGCCCGTCTGCGACTGGCACGGCTGTCCGGCCGCGAGCACGATGTGCTGTTGCGCATCGCCGAGGGCTTGACCAATAAACAGATCGCCCGCGAGCTGGAGCTGTCGCCGCGCACCGTCGAGACCTATCGCGCCAACCTGTTCGCCAAGCTCGAGGTCGACACGCTGGCGCAGCTGATCCGCCAGTACCTGGCGCTGCTGCCCTGAACCGGCTCGGGAGATAGGGTTGGCCGAACGGCCTCCGTAATGCTACGGAGGCGTCCCCGTAGCCGGGCGAATGGTGGCCCGCCGCGCGTGGCCTTAAGCTGACGTCATCGATTCAACTCACCGATGGAGCTCCTGATGACCTTCCGCACCGCCGTTTCCACTCTCTCCGCCCTGACCCTGCTGGCGCTGGCCGGCACCGCCCACGCCCAGCTGCGCAGCGTGCAGGATCTGCCGCTCGCCACCGCGCAGAAGCTCGCCGCCGATGCGGTCTCCGCCTGCTCGGCCACGGGCTACAACGTCAGCGCCAGCGTGGTCGACCGCGCCGGCCTGCTGCGCGCCTTCGCCCGCGCCGACAATGCCGGCCCGCACACCATCGACGCGAGCCGCGCCAAGGCATTCACCGCGCTGTCGACCAAGTCCACCACCCAGGCGGTGCTGGAGGGTTCGCAGAAGAACCCCGCCGCGGCCAACCTGAAGGACATTCCGGGCTTCCTGCTGCTGGCCGGCGGCGTGCCGGTGAAGGCCGGCAACGAGGTGATCGGCGCGATCGGCGTCGGCGGCGCGCCGGGCGGCCAGCTCGACGAGCAGTGCGCGCAGGCGGCGCTGGACGGCAATGTGGCGCTGCTGAAGTAAGAGCCGTTCACAAAACTCTCCCGGCGTTGTTGCCCTGCCGTACGATTCGTACTGTCTGCGGCAGGGCGCCTAGCCAGGACCGCTTCGCTGAGTTTTGTTAGCGACGCTAAGCACCACGATGCTCTTCCCCTAGACGACGCGGCCTTGGCGCACCCCGTGCCCAGGCCGCGTCGCCGTCATGCCGATGCCGGAAACCGCCCGCGACGCGCGCCCGGCAGCGCCTCCTGCCTTTCTCCCGACAAATATCTTTATACAAAGATATAAATCACTAACCTATCTTTGCGTAGAGAAAAATCGGGAGCATGACGATGAACCCTCGGGTCTACCTGCTGGCGCTGGCGAGCTTCGTCGCCGGCTGTGATGAAAACCTGGTCGGCGGCATCCTGCCGCTGGTCGCCCAGGGCCTTCACGTGTCGCTGTCCGCCGCCGGACAGCTGACCAGCGCGTTCTCGCTGACCTTTGCGTTGTGCGCGGCGCCGCTGTTGGCGCTGACCGGCCGCTTCGAGCGCCGCCGCCTGCTGATCGGCGCGCTGGCGGTGTTCGCGCTCGGCAATCTCGGCGCGGCCCTCTCACCGAGCTACACTCTCCTGCTGCTGTGCCGGGTGCTCAGCGCCGCCAGCTGCGCGCTGATCGTGGTGCTGGCGTCGACGCTGGCCGCCTCGCTGGTCGAGCCCAGCCACAAGGGCCGCGCGATCGGCATCGTGTTCGTCGGCATCAGCGGCTCGCTGGTGCTGGGCATTCCGCTGGGCATCGTGCTGGGCGACGCCCACGGCTGGCGCGCGCCCTTCCTGCTGCTGGCCGCGCTGGCGGCGCTGCTCGCCCCGCTGCTCGCGCTGAGCCTGCCGCGCTTCGCCGCCCGACCGACGCTGCCGCTGTCCGCCTACCTCACCCAGCTGGCGGTGCCGCGGCTGAGTGCGGCACAGGCGGTGTCGGTGCTGCTGATCGGCGGGCACTTCGTGCTGTTCGCCTACCTTGCACCGTACGCCAGCGCCACGCTGGGGCTGTCCGGTGACGCGCTCAGCCTGCTCTATCTGGGCTTCGGCGCCGCCGCGGTGTGCGGCGGCTATCTGGGCGGCTGGCTGTCGGACCGGCTCGGTGCGGCGCGGGCGTTGTGGCTGATTCCGGCGCTGTTCACCCTGGTGCTGGCGGCGCTGCCGCTGGCCAACGGCAGGCTGGCGCTGTTCCTGCCGCTACTCGCGCTGTGGAGCGCGCTGAGCTGGACCATCTCGCCGGCGGTGCAGAACTACCTGATCCAGAGCGCGCCGGCGGCGGCCGACGCCAATGTCGGCATCAACACGTCGGCGATGCACCTGGGCGTGGCGCTCGGCTCGGCACTGGGCGGGCTGGTGATCGCCGGGCCGGGTCTGGCGGTGACCCCGTGGGCCGGGGCGGTGCTGGCGGCGCTGGCCTGGGTGGCAGCGCGCTGCTCGGTGGCCGCCGCGCAACAGCAGGCAATCACCGCCGGTTCGCGCTGATTCGACAAGGTGGAGGGCGTGGCCCGGTCCGCATACACTAGCGCGGATGCCCAAGCCGATACTTAGCCGCGCTCATCGCGCCCGGACCGAGCCGCGATGAGCCAGTCCCCCGCCCTCTCCCTGCTATTCGTCGAGCTGCGTCGCGGCGCGCTGTCTGCGTCATGGCGTAGGACGCTGACCGGCCTGATTGCGTTCGCCCAGCTGGCGACGCTGCTCGGCCATCTGTACAACCTGCCGAGCCTGGCCGAACCGTTCAGCGCGCCGCTGTCGGTGCTGGCCGAGGTCGGCATCTACCTGATGGTGCTGCTGATCCTGATCGCGATGCAGCCGCTCAGCTTCCTGCCCTACACCTACAGCCTGCTGACGGCCGGTCTCGGCCTGTGGCTGGAGACGGCGTTGATCGACGTGCTCGACAAGGTGCTGGTCCAGCCAAGCTGGATCTCGGGTGCCGGCCGCGACTGGCTCAGGCTGTCCGGGCTGCTGCTGGTCACGCTCGGCGTGTTCCGCCTGGTGCGCCAGTTGCGCGGCCAGATGCAGCGGCTGAACGAGCTGGCGACCCTCGACGAGCTGACCCGGCTGTACAACCGCCGCTACCTGCTGGCCCAGGCGCAGCGCTGGCTCAAACCCGGCGCCAGCGGCCTGACCCTGATCATGTTCGACATCGACCGCTTCAAGCAGGTGAACGACAACTTCGGCCACGCGGTCGGCGACCAGACGCTGCAGGACGTGACCCGGCTGGTCGGCATGGAACTGCCGCCCGGCGCGCTGCTCGGCCGACTCGGCGGCGAGGAGTTCGCCATCCTCTTGCCCAGCTGGGATGTCGAGGCGGGGCGCAGCTTGGCCGAACAGTGCCGCGTCCGGCTCGCCGACTCGACTACCGCCGCCGGAACCATCACCGCCAGCTTCGGCGTGACCGGCCAGCAGCCTGCCGATGCGTCGTTCGAGGCATTGCTGCGCCGTGCCGACAGGGGTTTGTACGATGCCAAGGACGCCGGTCGCAACCGGGTATGCATCGCATGAACCGTGCGGCCCGGGTCATGCTAAACGGTTGATCCGACAAGACTACTTGTAAGCGCGCGCCGATTCGGGAATGATGGTCCGCTTTGACGTTTCCAGCCGATAACCGTTCTATGCGTTTTGCTGTTTCCCGATTCCGCGCGGCACGCCTAGGTGCCGCCCTGTTCGCGGCCGCCCTGTTGGCCGGCTGCGCCCATACCCGAGGCACCACTTCCGCAACTGCCATGTCTGCCACCGGTGCGCCGACCGAGGCCAGTACACCGCTCAAGGTCCGCCCGAAGCGCGACACCGCGCCGGTCGCCAAGGAAAGCCCGCACGGCCCGGCCAGCAAGGTGTCTGCCTGCATCGTCAACAACCTGCACGCCTGGAAGATCCCGGACGACTACATCAAGCATGAGGTCTATCCGAACGGCGAAGAGTCGGTGATGCTGATCAACCCGGCCAGCGGCCGCACCGGCATTACCGTCGACCTGACGCCAAACGGCGAGAACACCGACGCCGAGCTGTACGAAAACGGCATGGTGGTGTCGAACAAGTGGCGCGAACTGGCGCGGCGCTGCGCCGACAGCGACGGCACGGCCGCACCGGTGAGCCTGCGCCCGAGCGGCAGCACCCGCCAGCTCGCAACGACCGGCTCGAGCCACGGCAGCAAGAAGGCCCACAAATCGAGCCGCAAGGGCAAGTCGCACGCCACCGGACATGGCAGCAAGAAATCAGGCAAGGCGACGAAGAAGAAAAAGACGCACTGAGCGCCAGCTCATTGCCGACCAGGCCCGGCCGAACGCGACAGACGCGCTTCGGCCGGGCTTTTTCGTGCGTGAGCAACGGCGCCTTAGCGCCTTGCTCGCGA
Organism: Neisseriaceae bacterium JH1-16; assembly: GCA_025989215.1. Taxonomy (GTDB): domain Bacteria; phylum Pseudomonadota; class Gammaproteobacteria; order Burkholderiales; family Chromobacteriaceae; genus Crenobacter_A. The sequence goes on from JAPDNP010000008.1 coordinate 238,919, forward strand.
TCTCGCGAACGAAGGGCCAATGGCGCGAAACAGCGGAATGTTCTCAGCGAATAGACCTGCATATTGAGCGCTATTTCAACGCAGGATCACCCGAGTGCAGTACGTGAGCGGGTGCTTACAGCGGCCGTTGCATGCCGACCGCACCCGGACCGTAGCTGGCGAGCTTGGCTGCCGGCAACGGGTAGGCCCGGTAGCCGTGCCGCGACCAGAAATCGGCCGCATCCTGCACCGCCACCAGCCGGGTGTAATGCAGTCGATGCTGTCGAGCCTGGTTCAGCACCGCGTCGATCAGCCGCGGCGCCAGCCGCTGGCCGCGCGCGGCCGGGTGCAAGGCCAGATCGTGGATGAACAGCGTATCGGGCGCTTCGGGCAGCACCGCCAGCGGCGTATCGAGCGCGGGCAGAGCCTCGCCCTGCCAGGGATGGGCGAACAGATAGCCGAGCATTTCTGCGTCGCGCTCGGCCACCCAGCAGGTGGACGGCGACAGGCGCTGACGCGACGCCAGGGCATCGGCCGACTCGATCAGGTGGGATTGGTAACAGCGTTGCTGCAGCGCGAGCACGGCGGACAGATCGCCGGCACGCATCGGCCGGATGCGGGCCGAGTTTGTGGAACAGACGGACATGACGGAAAAACGGCTGCCGGACCAAGCCGGCGGGGTCGACATTGTAGCCGGAGCGCGACGCATGGCCCAGGGCTGCTGGCTGCCCGGCGCTCGTCAACGCGAAAAAATGGAAACAGTTTCCTGATTAAAAAATAACCACAACACCAATGATGACAACGATCTAGCTCTTGCTCTGCCAACGCTTGCCGAAGTGCCGCTCAAAGCCTTGATCCATATGGCAAATGAGAAGCAATGTCATCACGATAAAATTTTTTGCAAAACGGGAACAGTTCGGTAACCATGGCATCCAATAGATCGGTTTTGAGACCGTTTTCCAGTTTTGAGACCGTTTTTCATAAGAGCAATGCAATCAGGAGAAATAGCATGACCTCACGCCGTACCTTTCTGTTCAAAGTGATCCCGGCCGTTGGTGCCGCCGCACTGATCAGCCGCAACGCCCTGGCCGCACCGGCCAAGCTGGACGAGAACGACCCGCAGGCGAAGGGCCTGGGTTACAAGCACGATGCAAGCAAGGTCGACAAGGCCAAGTACCCGAAATTCGCCGCCGGCCAGCACTGCGGCAACTGCCAGCTGTTCCAAGGCAAGGCCACTGACGCCACCGCTCCGTGTGCGGTATTCGGCGGCAAGCTGGTCGAAAACAAAGGCTGGTGCAGCGCCTACACCAAGAAGGCTTAAGCCCCTTCACTTTTCCTGATTCCACGCCTCGGCAGCCCGCGCTGCCGGGGCGTTGTCGTTTCCGCTCCCATCGCATGACATCTCTATAACCGGCGTCCCGGACTACACTACAACACTGCTGTCACCCCGATCGGCCCCCACGAGAGAGAGCCCATGCCGACACCTCCCCGCTTCGACCAGTTCTACGCCGAGGGCAAGGCCCTGCGCACCGCCTGCCCGCGCGAGGCGCAAGCCGAGCTGCCCAAGACCAGGCACCGCGACCCGATCGCGTTGCTGCAGGAGAGCAGCGCCGGCCGGGTGCCGGCGCTGGTCCCGGTGCGCTACGGACGCATGCTGGCCTCGCCGTTCGCCTTCTTCCGCGGCATCGCCCTGCTGCAGGCCTCCGACCTGGCCCAGACCCCGTCCAGCGGCGAAACCGTGCCGGCCTGCGGCGACGCGCACCTGATGAATTTCGGCTTCTTTGCCTCGCCAGAGCGCAACCTGCTGTTCGACATCAACGACTTCGACGAGACCCACCCGGCGCCGTGGGAGTGGGACGTGAAACGGCTGGCGGTCAGCCTGGTGCTGGCGGCGCGCGAACTGGGCTTTAGCGAGCCACAGGCGAAGAAAGTGGTCGAGGATGCCACCCTGTCCTATCAGGTGCATATGCAGAAGCTGGCGCAGATGAGCACGCTCGACGTCTGGTACCGCCGCCTCACCCTCGACGATATGGCCAGCGCCGCCGGCAATAACGATGCCCTGCAGCGCCGCGTCGCCCGGGTGGCCGAGCGCGCCCGAAACCGCACCCACGACCGCCTGCTGCCGAAGATCACCGAAATCGACAATGGCGAGCGCCGCCTGAAGGACAACCCGCCGATGCTGTTCCACGTCCACGAGGGCGGCACCCTGCTGCCCGACGACGACCATTGGCTCTGCACCGGCGACTGGCAGGGCTTGCTCGAACCGATGTTCAAGAGCTATCGCAGCACGCTGAAGGAAGACCGGATGGCGCTGCTCGACCGCTTCCGCGCCACCGACCTCGCCTTCAAGGTGGTCGGCGTCGGCAGCGTCGGCACCCGCTGCCTAGTGGCGCTGATGGAGGACGACTACGCGCAGCCCTTGTTCCTGCAGATCAAGGAAGCGCGCCCGTCGGTGCTGGAACGCTACACCGCCAAGAACAAACACCAGCATCAGGGCAAGCGGGTAGTGTTCGGCCAACGGCTGATGCAGGCGGCCAGCGACCTGTTCCTGGGCTGGACCACCGGGCCGACCGGGCGACACTTCTATGTGCGCCAGCTGCGCGACATGAAAATTTCCGCCACGCTGGAAACCTTCGACCTCGACGCCTTGTCAGCCTATGGCGAGGCCTGCGCCTGGACGCTGGCGCGCGCCCATGCCAAGGCCGGCGGGCGCAGCGCCCAGCTGGCCGGCTATCTGGGCAAGGGCACCAAGTTCGCCGAGGCGATCGCCCGCTATGCGCTGGCCTATGCCGACCAGGTCGAAGCCGATTATGAGACGTTCCGCGGCGCAGTACGCGCCGGCAAGCTGCCGGTGGAAACCCCCGAGGAGCTGCGTCAAAGCTACACCCCCTAAGAACCTGTTCACGATCTCGCGAACGACGGGCTAATGGCGCGAAACAGCGGAGTGTACTCATCGAGTAGACGAGCATGTTGAGCGCCATTTCAACGCAGGATCACCCGCGTGCAGCAGATCGTGAACCGGTTCTTAAGATTCGAGAGGGTCCCCCGATGTCCCTGTTCCGCTATTGGCCCGGTCTGCTGCTGGCGCTCGCCTTGCCGGCCGGCGCCGCCGGCCTGTCCGACCAGGCGATCCTCAGTCGCGTCGCCGAGCTGGACGCCCGCCAGCCGTCGCTCACCGCCCGGACGCTGACGGTGGCGGGCCACGACACCGTCGGTTACGGCTTCGCCCGCCAGTTGATCGTCGACGAGCCGGACAGCGGCCGGCGCTACTACTTCCTGCCTGGCAGCCTGCTGGCAGTGCGCGAGGGCGGCACGCTGTTCGGCTTCGGCCAGAACGGCACGCTGACGCTGTGGCAGCAGGACGGCCAGCCGGCCACGCTCAAGCCCTCGACGCGACGCCAGCGCGAGCAGGAGCTGAAACGCGAGGGAGCCGAGCTGTTGACCGCCTTCCGCCCCGGCCAGGCCGAATTCCGCGTGATGGCCGGCCAGGCCCCGGCCTTTGCCGACCCGAGCGAACGCAGCCGCTACGTCTGCCTGGACCGCATCCGCGGCCTGCTGCACGCCAGCCGGCTCGACGCCGATGCCGCGCTGCTACTGAACGCCGCCGGTGCCGATGGCCCGGTCAGCGCCCGCGTGGGCACGCGCGACGCCCGCTACGCGCTGCATTGCCAGCTCGCCGGCAACGGCGAAGTGCAAAGGCTGACCTACCGGCCGCTGCCCTGAGCAGCACCGAAACGCCCCCGGTTTGCGCCGGATCAAGCGCGACATCGCCCGGCGCTTTGTGACACGCGTAGCATCGTTGTGACAGACGGGCCCCGTTCATCGCCCGTCTGTTGTCCGGCCACGACAAGCTGGTCTAGCGTTGGAGATGGAAGGGCAAACTCGCCCTGCCATCCCCCACATGACGAATGGGAGAGTCCAATGAAGTACATGCCGAGCTTCGACATCGACCTCGACAAGCATTACAACGCCACCGTCGTGATTGCCTGCGAAGAGTGCGGACACGAGACCCGCCACCACCTCAAAGCCCTGGACCCAGAGCAACACCTCCTCTGCAGTTGCGGTGCCGACATCACGATGGGCGTGCAAGCCATCCAACAGGCCCAGCAGCGCGCCGAACAAATAAGGACCTCTTACCGCGTCTGACCCTGCCCGGATCCGGGCAGCCTCACCAGTGTCGTGAACACTGGCATAATCGGGCGTGACCCCGATACCCAAGCAAGAACGGCGGCCATGAGCCGCCGTTCGCCATTCAGCCCGAGGAAAGCCAGCATGCCAGAACTGCCGATCATCGATGTGCGCAGCGACACCGTCACCCACCCCACCCGCGCGATGCGCGAGGCGATGCTCGACGCCGAAGTCGGCGACGACGTATACGGCGACGACCCCACGGTGCAACGCCTCGAGCTGCTCGCCGCCGAGGTGCTCGGCAAGGAAGCGGCGCTGTTCGTGCCGACCGGCAACTTCGGCAACCAGCTGGCACTGTTCACCCACTGCGACCGCGGTGACGAAGTGATCCTCGGCGACGACTGCCACATCGTCTGGCACGAGACCGGTGGCGCGGCGGTGATCGCCGGCGTGCAGCTGCGCACCATCGAATCGGACAACGGCGTGCTGCGCGCCGAGCAGGTGGCCAAGCGCCTGCGCGTCGGCAGCGACATCCACTGGCCGAAGACCGGGCTGATCTGCCTGGAAAACGCCCATTCCAACGGCCGGGTGATCCCGCTCGCCGCGATGGCCGAAGTGGCCGCGCTGGCGCGCCGTCACCATGTGCCGGTGCACCTGGACGGCGCGCGGGTATTCAACGCCGCGGTACACCTGGGCTGCGAAGTGCGCGACATCACTCAGCACGCCGACACGGTGATGTGTTGCCTGTCCAAGGGCCTGGCCGCGCCGGTCGGCTCGATCCTGGCCGGCCCGGCCGAGTTCATCGCCCGCGCGCGCCGCAACCGCAAGCTGCTCGGCGGCGGCATGCGCCAGGTCGGCGTGCTGGCCGCGCCGGGCCTGCTGGCGCTGACCGAGATGGTCGCGCGCCTGCCCGAGGACCACGCCCGCGCGCAACGGTTGGCCGAACGCCTCGCCGCGCTGCCGGGCCTGTCGGTCGAGCGCAGCGACGTGCACATCAATATGGTGTGGTTCGAGCTGGCGCCCGAGGTCGACGTGGCCCGCCTGATGGCCGCGCTGACCGCCGCCGGCATCAAGGCCAACCCGCCTGAAGACGGCCGGATGCGCCTGGTCACCCACTGGCAGATCGACGATGCCGCGCTGGATCGCCTGATCGGCGCCTTCGCCGCCGCGCTGGCCTAAGCATCACCGCCCGCTCCGCCTCATCCGCCGCCCGTGGCCTCGCGCCGCCGGCGGCGTTGTCTTAGAACCTGTTCACGATCTCGCGAACGAAGGGTCAGCCAAGGCGAAATGACGCGAAACAGCGGAATGGACACAGAGTCCATGAGCATGTTGAGCGTCATTTCAACGCAGTTTCCCCCGAGTGCAGCAGATCGTGAACAGGTTCTTATCCGTCGACGCCCTTTCCGCTCGCTATTGTCCCCCGAGCCGGTCTACAACAGAACGACCAGCCCTGCCCCCGGGAGACCCTCATGTCGCGCCTGCTGTTCGCCCTGCTGCTGGCCGTTTCGGCCAACCTTGTCCATGCCGAGGCCACCAGCGTCGAGACGCTGACGACCCGGCCCGGCGTCACCGAACGCTTCCTGCTGCTCAAGCCCGACAAGCCCGCCATCGCCAGCGTGATCCTGTTCGCCGGCGGCGACGGCAATCTGCGCCTCGGCGACGACGGCCGCCCCGGCAGCAACGGCAACAACTTCCTGGTGCGCACCCGTGCCGCCTGGATGGCGCAGGGCTTCCAGGTCGCGGTGGTCGACGCGCCGTCCGACCGGGCGAGCCAGGGCGTCACCGCCGGCAACTTCCGCAGCAGCAGCGAGCACGCCGCCGACATCGCCGCGGTGATCGCCTTTCTGAAGCAGCAGGCCGCGGTGCCGGTGTGGCTGGTCGGCACCAGCCGCGGCACCACCTCGGCGGCGGCGGTCGGCATCCGCCTGCGCGATCGCATCGACGGGCTAGTGCTCACCTCCACCATCAACCACGACCGCGGCAACCTCGCCGACCTGGACCTGGCGAAGCTCGACAAGCCGGTGCTGCTGGTCCAGCACAAGCAGGACGCCTGCCCGGAGAGCCGGCTCGACGCGCTGCAGCCGGTGCTCGACAAGCTCTCCGCCGCCCGTCCCAGGGAACTGGTCACCGTCAACGGCGGCAACAACCGCGGCGACCCGTGCCAAGCGATGGCCTATCACGGCTACAACGGCATCGAGGACCAGGTGATCGCGCAGGCCGCCGACTGGATCCGCGCGCACAACCCGCACTGAGCCCCACGGCGAGCGCAGGCCGGCCGCGTTGCCGACCGGCGGCCACCGAATCCGATCCGCTCGCCAGGCTTGGCCGCACCGTTCGGCCAAGCTTGGCCCCAGCCGCCATCTGCCCCTACACTGGCGAACTTAGAGCCGCTAACAAAACCCCCTTGGCGTTGTTATGCAGCCTGGCCGTACCACTTGTACTGTCTACGGCCGCATGCCTAGCCAAGGCCGCTTCCCTGAGTTTTGTTAGCCGCTCTTAACGCCCTCTAGATTGAAGACACCCCGCATGCCGCACACCCACGATCCGCACGCCTGGCTGGAAGGCCTGGACGACCCCGCCGTCACCGCCTGGGTGGCCAAACAGAACGCAGCCACCCACGCCCGCCTCGACGCCGACCCGCGCTTCGCGCCGCTGGCCCGCGAGGTGCTCGCCACCCTGCGCGATACCCGACAGATCCCGTTCTTCTCCGAGCACGCCGGCTGGCTGTACAACTTCCACCAGGACGAGGCGCACCCGCGCGGCATCTACCGCAAGACCACGCTGGCCGCCTACCGCGAGGGCCTCAACGACTGGCAGATCGTGCTCGACGTCGACGTGCTGGCCGACACGCTGCAACTGGACGCCTATCTCGACTCGGTGGCGCACTGCACGCTGCGCCCCGAGCGGGTGCTGGTGACGCTGTCGGTCGGCGGTGCCGACGCCAGCGTCACCGTCGAGTACGACCTGGCCGAACAAGGCTTGGTCGACGGCGGCTTCCACTTCCCCGAGGGCAAGAACCACATCGGCTGGCGCGACCCGGACAGCGTGTTCGTCTGCCCGGCCTGGGACGAGCGCCAGACCACCCGTGCCGGCTACCCGCGCGAGGTGTGGCTGCTGCAGCGCGGCCAGAGCATGGCCGAGGCCACCCCGCTCTACCAGGCCGACGAGGACGCGATGATGGTCGCCGCCTGGCGCTTCCTCGACGGCGACGCCGCCCCGGTCGACATGATCGAGGTGTCCGACAGTTTCTACGCCAAGACCTACTACCTGATCGACGCCGAGCACCAGGTCAGCGCCTTGCCGCTGCCGCCGCGCGCCGACGTCGAGTCCTATCTGCACGGCGACCTGGTGGTCAGTCTCGCCGACGACTGGAGCTGGCAGGGCGACGACTTCGCCGCCGGCAGCCTGCTGGTGCTGAAGCTCGCCGAGCTGGCCGAAGGCCGTGGCCGCGCGCAGTGCCTGCTGGCCCCCGCCGAACGCCAGGCGGTCGAGGCGGTGGAGAGCACGCTCAACTACATCGTCGTCAACCTGCTCGACAATGTGCAGAGCCGGCTGGTGGCGTTCGAGCGCGGCGCCGACGGCTGGCGCGAACGGCCGGTCAACACCCCGCAACACGGCGTGATCGAGTTCACCGACCAGCCCTGGGCCACCGACCTGCTGTGCTACAGCCATAGCGACTTCCTGGAACCGGCCGGCCTGTACCGGCTGGATCTCGCCGACCCGACGGCCGCCCCCGACGTGCTGCGCCGCCAGCCGGCCGCGTTCGACGCCAGCCCCTACTTGGCCGAACAGTGGCACGCGCGCGCGCCGGATGGCACCGAGGTGCCGTACTTCGTGGTGCGCCGCCGCGATGCAAAACTCGACGGCAGCATGCCGACGCTGCTGTACGGCTACGGCGGCTTCGAAGTACCGATGCTGCCGCACTACGTCGACAACTTCGGCCCGCAGTGGCTGGAGAAGGGCGGCGCGTTCGCGGTGGCGTGCATCCGCGGCGGCGGCGAGTTCGGCCCGGCCTGGCACCAGGCGGCGCAGGGTGCCAACCGCCAGGTCGGCTTCGACGACTTCATCGCCATCGCCGAAGACCTGATCGCGCGCGGCCTGTCCTCACCGGCCAAGCTGGCGATCGAGGGCGGCAGCAATGGCGGCCTGTTGGTCGGCGCCGCGCTGACCCAGCGCCCGGAACTATTCAAGGCCGTGGTGTGCGAAGTGCCCCTCTTGGACATGCTGCGCTACACCGAGCTGCTGGCTGGCGCCAGCTGGATCGACGAATACGGCGACCCCACCGACCCCGCCGAACGCGCCGCGCTGGCCGCCTACTCGCCCTACCACCGGCTGGTCGCAAACGTCGCCTACCCGCTGACGCTGTTCACCACCAGCGCCCGCGACGACCGCGTCCACCCCGGCCACGCGCGCAAGATGGTGGCGCGCCTCAACGAGCTGGGCCACGCCGCGCTGCTGCTGGAAACCGACGCCGGCGGCCACACCGGCAATGCCGGCCAGGAGCAGACCGCCGAAGAGCTGGCACGGGTGCTGATCTATCTGTACCAGCAGTTGATGGACTGATCGGTCTCGACCGACGGCAGCAAAACAAAAGCCCCGCATCAGCGGGGCTTTTTCACTCAGCCAACTCGGGCGGCGGCGTCATGCCACGCTTGCGGTATTCCTCAGCCATGTGCGCCTTCAGACAGTTGGGGCACAGGCAGTCGCTGCCATCCAGGCTCAGCGGCAACACCTGCGGCAGCTCGTTGCACCAGCAGCCACCGTCCACCGCCCCACTGCCGCAGCCGAACGCCGCGCCGCAGCGCTCGCAGCGCTTCTCGCGCACCACCGGTACCGACAGCGCCATCAAGCGCGCCCACACCGCGCGCTTCTCGGCATTGGAATAGCTCGACCAGCCGCCGATTTCGGCCAGGGTGCGCTGGCAGCCGATGCAATGCGTGCCGCCCGCGTCGAGCTGACACTGCTTCACGCACGGCGAAGCGACATCGGGTTCACGGGCTGGGGGCTGGGCGGTCATGGCTGGAAACAAGTTGGAGTGAAACGCGGCCGACTGTAGCACGAGCGCCCCCGGGCGGCGACCGCACCGTGCCGGGCGGTCGCCCGTTCGGCCAAGCTGCCCATTACCTGACCCGCCCACGCCACAGCCCCCGACCAGCGGTCCGGCCGGCACTTGCCCAGCGCGACCTCGCTGTGCCACATTGTTGAACATAATTAACAGCCGACCGGCACCGTCACCGAGGAGAGACCATGAAGAGCGCCAGCGATATCGTCCTGTTCCACCGTCACCAGCCCACCGTCCACGACGAGTTCACCACCGCACCGGAGAAGCTGCTCTCCGGCGATGGTGCGCAGACTGTCGATAATTTTTACAGCGACGAGACCAGCCAGTTCCACGCCGGGCTGTGGTCGGGCGGTATCGGCGCGTGGAAGGTGCGCTACACCGAGCACGAGTTCTGCACGCTGCTGGAGGGCCGGGTGCGGGTAACCGACCGCGATGGGCAGAGTGTGGAGTTGGCCGCTGGCGACCATTTCGTGATTCCGGCGGGGTTCGAGGGGGTGTGGGAGGTGTTGGAGCCGGCGAAGAAGACGTATGCGATTTTTGAGGCGAGTCGCTGAGGGGGCTTTGGCTCTGTAGTGCCAAGGTTGGCCGAACCCGGCAGTTGCTGTGCTCGGCTTTGTTGTTTTTGGGATTTGGTAATTGCGGCTTACAAGAGTGTATTGTGCACCACACTAAATTACGCTTTTGTCATGACTATTTTTGTGGCAATATTTATGCCTCACTACATAAATATCAATGATGAAATAAATTGTATCAGTATAGAGACTTAGCTTAACTTAATATCATCCTTAATATAGACACTAATCAGATCAATGCTAAATCTACGAGCAGCAATTATCGCAGTGGCCCTTTCTTTCACTAGTGGTCTCGCAGTCTCTTCCCCAAATGATGCCTCTGTTCAAACCATTTTTAAAGAGGCAAATCAAGGCGATGCTGTAGCCCAGTTTGGATTGGGTACGCTATATGACCTTGGGCTTGAACTACCAAAGAACCAAACGCTAGCTGCTTCTTGGTTTTTAAAAAGTGCAGTCCAAGGCAATGCAGCCGCACAAAACAGCCTAGGCTCAATGTACCAGCGAGGAGAAGGAGTCGTTAAAGATAACTCCAAAGCTGTGGAATGGTATAAAAAATCCATAGATCAAGGCTATGGCGAAGCATATGCCAACTTAGGCTACATGTATAATGAAGGCCTTGGAGTAGAAAAAGATGATGCGAAAGCATTGGAGTTGTATCTTGCCGGAGCTGAAAAGGGAAACCTTAATGCAATGTTAAATGCCGGTGTTTCATACTGGAAAGGCGAAGGCACACCTAAAGATCTAGTCCAATCATTTAAATGGCTTGCTATCACGTGGCTTTATACAAAAGCTGCCCCCAGCAGCCGGACAGGCTCACAAGTCCGCAGCGTGATCGCTAAAGTAAAGCCTGAAATAACACCGGAGCAAATTGCTAGCGCGGAGAGCCTAGCAAGTGAGTGGATAAAGGCCCACCCTAAGAAATAAACCATTTACCAAAACACTGTAATGTAAATAGAACTGGGAAAAGGGTTGCGCCACAAGCCATCGCGTCCTTTCGGCCAACGCTCCTTAACACTGAAGCCTTGTCGGTCTCGCTCGACCGGTGAGTTCCTTTTCTTGCTTCGCCAAGAAAAGGAACCAAAAGAAGGCGACCCCACGACGCCGGCCCGCTAACGCGGGCTGCCCTGCGGGCGACACGGCCAACGGGCGGCTGCGCAACTCGCACCGGCTAAAGCCGGCACTCGGACAGTGCTCGCCGACTTCCCCCGTTGACCGCGCCGTCCTCGGCGGCGTCGAAGGGGAATAGGGGTGCTTGTCGGCAGCAGTCGTGAATGGGGCCAGGCAAAGCAGTGGATGTCTGCCACTGTTGCCTGCTGTGGATAAAGCAGCCGATTGGCGCTTGCCTGTGGATAAGACCCACGGTTGGCCAAAAGCCTGCTAAGTCATCCGTCGAATCGGGTCGGTTTCGGCCAACCCTGGCGCCACAGCCAGTTGGTCCATCACTGCGTCTTCACGTTTCAGTACCCAGAGTCGTTGCAATCGTCCTGCCCATCCCCTTTGCGCTGCCGAGCGATCGTCAAGCGGCCAGGTCTTAAGCCGCCGCATGTCCGAGTGGGCGGATGTTAGCCGCCCGCGAGTTCGGCGGCGCCTGGCCGCTTGGCAGGCGCGAGGGAAGCCGAAGGCCAGTGCATCGGGGTCGCCTTTCTTTGGGTACTTTCTTTGGCGAAGCAAAGAAAGTACCTCGCCGGTCGGGCGAGACCGACAAAAGCTACAGCCCTCACCAACGTTGGCCGAACAACGCGATGGATTACGGCGCAAGCACCCTCACCCATCCTACATGCTGGAACGAGGAAGACTTTCGGCCAACCTTGGGCATCGATCTGTAGCCTTGCCATCCAAACTCACCGCCGTCGCAATCATCCTGCCCATCCCCACTTTGCACTGCCGAGCGATCACCAAGCGACCAAGTTTTAAACCGCCGCATGTTCGAGTGGGCGGACGCTAGCCGCCCGCTTGGCAGGTGCGAGGGAAGCCGAAGGCCAGCGCATCGGGGTCGCCTTTTCTTTGGGTACTTTCTTTTGGCGACGCAAAAGAAAGTACCCCGCCCCGCCGGGCGGGACCGGCGCTACCGCAATCTCCACCAACGCTGGCCGAACCGCACCAGTTGCTTCGGCCAACGTAGCACGCGCTTTCTCGCCCCCTATTCACCACGCCCACAATCGCCCTGCCCATCCCCCTTTGCGCTACCGAGCGATCGTCAAGCGGCCAGGTCTTAAGCCGCCGCATGTCCGAGTGGGCGGACGCTAGCCGCCCGCGAATTCGGCGGCGCCTGCCCGCTTGGCAGGCGCGAGGGAAGCTGAAGGCCAGCGCATCGGGGTCGCCTTTTTGCTTCGCAGAAACTTCGTTTTCTTTGGGTACTTTCTTTTGGCGAGACAAAAGAAAGTACCCCGCCCCGCCGGGCAGGACCGAAGCTGTCACAGCCCTCAACAAACGCTGCCAACATACTGGAAAATCAGCGACCGTAATTCATCACTTTGATAAGCCACTTTAAAATCCGCTAACTAAAGGTAAAAATTTTAAACTTTAGTCAACAGATATCGACCGATATCTCCAGAAAACACTAAACAATCTTGCCTGCGCAGTACGACACCATACCCACCCACATTGCTCTTTATTGCCCCCCCTGCACACGACCGTGCTTTTGGTATTTTCTGACGGCTTTTACTTCGTCAGTTACCCATTGTTTTCCATTACGCCTGACCTACCATTTTCGTAAAGTAGCGCCCGTTTATATCGGGTGACGGTTTTTGCCAATTCAGCGCTAAAGCGGCCGCGTCGGCGCCACCAGCCATCTCTGGCACAGCTTACGCCGCGTAAGCCGACCGCTGAACGGGCAGCGCCGGGGCCGCTGCCTGCGCCATCCGCCCCGTCCCAACATCAGGAGGGCTCGATGAAAACCCAACTTTGTGCGGTATCGCTATTACTCGCCACCACCTGCCTCGGTACCGCGTGGGCCGATCCCAGCGGCTTCATCATGGCTCGGCCCAGCGAGCTCAAATGGGCGGACGCCACCTCCTTGCCACCGGGGGCGAAGGTCGCCGTGATCGAGGGACAGATGGACAAGAATGGCCCGATCACCGCCCAGGTGAAATTCCCGGCCAACTTCAAGATCCCGCCGCATTGGCACCCGAATGTCGAACGGGTGACGGTGCTGTCCGGCACGCTCAACTACGGCATGGGGGACCGGATCGATCCGCAGAAGACCACCGCCTTGGGGCCGGGTAGCGTGATCGTGATGCCGCCGAAAATGCACCATTTCGCGTGGACTACCGAGGAAACGGTGGTGCAGCTGAACGTGATGGGGCCGTGGGGCATCACCTACATCAACTCGGCCGACGACCCGAGGCTGAAGAAATAAGCGCTCGCGGCCGGGCAGCGGCAGGTACACCTGCCGCTGCTACGCTCCTCTTTTCCCTGGATTAGCCAACGAGCGGCTTTTTCGGTCCCGCCCGATCGGTTACGCTACGCCCACCCCATCCACGCCTCCGAGCAGAAAGCGACACAATCGTGCATCTCATCGAGACGGACCGGCTGTTCCTGCGCGAACTCACCGCCGCCGACGCCGGCTTCATCCTGGAGCTGTTGAACGAGCCCTCCTTCATCCAGAACATCGCCGACAAGAACGTCCGCAGCCTGGACGACGCGGTGCGCTATATCGAGACCGGCCCCGGCGCCAGCTACTGCCAGCACGGCTACGGCCTGTACCTGGTCGGCTTGCGCGAATCCGACACGCCGATCGGCATCTGCGGCCTGGTGAAGCGCGACTACCTGGAGCACGCCGACGTCGGCTACGCCTTCCTCGAACGCTTCTGGGCGCAGGGTTACGCCTACGAATCGGCTGCGGCGGTGCGCGACTGGGCACACGGCACGCTGGATCTGAACCAACTGCTCGGCATCACTTCGCCGGACAACGCCGCGTCGATCCGTTTGCTGGAAAAACTCGGCCTACGCTTCGTGAAGATGATCCGCACGCCCGGCTCGACCGAGGACACCCGGCTGTTCAGCCTGTCGTTCTGAGACCGGTTCTAAGTCCCGGCCATGAAAAACGCCCCGCACTGCGGGGCGTTGCTCGTTCGGCTGACGCCGATGCTCAGAAGCTCAGGCCGACCCCGAGGTAGGGGCCGTCGGCCAGCGTGCGGTTGCGGCTCTCGTCCTTGCGGTCGACCTGGTAGTAGCGGTAGCCGCCCTCCAGCGCCAACAGCGGGATCGGGTTCCAGCGCACGCCGGCGGTGACGTCGGACACCGACTTCACCGAGCCGCTGGCGAACGACTCCGGCGCGTAGTAGGCCTGACCGAACAGGCTGACGCTGTGGCCGGCGTCGACGTTGATGCGGCCGCCGACCAGGCCGGCGGTGGCGGCGCCGTCGGCGTCGAGCGCGGTGCCCTTCACGCCGGCGGCGACAGTGACCGGACCCAGCGGCAGCGCGAACTCGGCGCCCAGACCACCGGCCGAGCCGTTGTGGTCGTGTTTCAGGTAATCGAGGGTGAAACCAATGCCGCCACCGTCCGGGGTGCGGCTGAAGTTGATGAAGTCGCTGCCGGCGCCCAGCGTCATGGTGCCGGCCTGCGCCGCACCGCTGGCCACGAGGCCGGCGATCAGCAATGCCCGAATTTTCATACGGGTTATCCTTCCGATCTAGTCAGATTGCTACGAAGCGCCACCGCCTGCGACCGGGCCGCAGGCGCCCCTTTGGCGACGCGGCAAAGCGTCGGGCGCATAAGGATGCGGGCGGCCAAGGCGCCGCCCGACAGGGTGTGACGGATCACGCAGATGGGCCGCGATCCGGTGCAACACACAGAGCTTAGTTGTTCAATTGCGCTTCAAGTTCAGCCAGACGCGTTTTCAGTGCGCTCACCTCGGCCTCCAGCGCGGCGACGCGGCCGGCCAGGCCCACCTCGATCGCAGCGCATTCCTCGCTGGCCACCGCCGCGCTGGCGGGCTCGCCGCTCAGGCAATGCGCCCAGCGCGCCTCGCGCTCGCCGGGCTGGCGTTCGAGCTTCACCACCAGCGGCGGGTACTTGTCGGCCAATGCGTTCAGTGCGGTCTCGACTTCTTCGACGCCGCTGAACGGGTAGACGCGCCCGGCGCGGCCCTTGATCTCGGCCGAGGTCTGCGCGCCGCGCAGCAACAGCAGCGCCAGCGCCGCCAGCCGCGCGCCCTCCAGTTTCCACTCCCAGCCGAGCCGGTGCTCGTACTTGGCGACGCGGCTGCCGGCCGGCAGCCGCTCGGCCACCAGCTTGGCGGTGATCAGGCCGTCGAGCGCGGCGCTGACCAGGCTTTCGGTCAGCGTCATCACCGGCTCGCGGCTGGTCAACTGGTTGCAGGCGCTGAGCAGCGCGTTCAGCGTCAAGGGGTAGGCGTCCGGTGTCAGCGCCTGTTTCTCGATCAGCGCGCCGAGTACACGTACCTCGGCCGGGTCAAATTGGTATCCGTCGTCCATCGCCACTCCTCTCGTCGTTGTCGCTATGGCTGGATGATCGCACCGCCACCTGCTGCGGCCAACCCCGTCTGGTCAAGCCAGGCCCGTTCAGCGCCCGCCCGGCCCCTTCAGCAGCTCCTCGATCTTGTGCAGCCGCTGGATCTCGCGCAGCCGGCTGTCGTGCTCCTCTTGCGACAACGCCAGGTACAGCGACACCGCCATGCCGATCATGATCAGCATGAACGGCAGCGCCGCCACGATCGACATGGTCTGCAGGCCCTTCAGGCCGCCGGTTGACAGCAGCACCAGCGCGATCGCGGCCAGCAGCACGCCCCAGATCAGCTTGACGCGGTTGCCCGGATTCAACGAGCCCTTGCTCGACAGCATGCCCAGCACGAAGGTGGCCGAGTCGGCCGAAGTGACGAAGAAGCTCACCACCAGCAGCATGCCGACGAAGGACATCAGCGTGCCGCCGGGCAGGTGGTCGAACATCACGTACAGCGCGGTCGACACGTCGGTCTTCACCGCCGCCAGCATATTGGTGTTGCCGAACAGCTGCAGGTCGAGCGCGGTGCCGCCGAACGCCGAGAACCAGGCGAAGCTGGCCATCGCCGGCACCAGCAGCACGCCGACCACGAATTCGCGGATGGTGCGGCCGCGCGACACGCGGGCGATGAACATGCCGACGAACGGCGCCCAGGTCACCCACCACGCCCAGTAGAACAGCGTCCAGTCGGCGGTCCAGGTGCCCTGGCTGAACGGCGACATGCGCAGGCTGATGCTGGTCAGGTTGCCCAGATAGTCGCCGAGCGTAGTGGTGAAGGTATCGAAGATGAAACCGGTCGGCCCCAGCACCACCACCAGCAGGAACAGCCCGACCGCCAGCCACAGATTGAGGTTGGACAGCCACTTGATGCCGCGCTCGAGTCCCGTCAGCGACGACAGCAAGAACATCACCGTAGCGATCGCGATGATGGTCGCGGTCAACCAGAAATCGGCCTTCAGCCCGAACAGGTGTTCCAGGCCGCTCTCGATCTGCAGCGTGCCGAAGCCGAGCGAGGTCGCCACACCGAACACGGTGGCGAGAATAGACAGGATGTCGATCGCGCGCCCGATCGGCCCGTCGACCTTGTCGCCCAACAGCGGCCGGAACGCCGCCGAGATCAGCCCAGGCGCGCCGCGGTTGAACTTGAAGTAGGCGAGCACCAGGCCCATCAGGCTGTACACCGCCCACGGGTGCAGGCCCCAGTGGAAGAACGAATAGCGCATCGCCGCGCGCGCCGAGTCGGCCGTCTCCGGCGTGATGCCGTTCGGCGGGGTGCCGAAGTGCGACACCGGTTCGGCCACGCCCCAGAACACCAGGCCGATGCCCATGCCGGCCGAAAACAGCATCGCGAACCAGCTGCCGCGCGAGAACTCGGGCTCCTCGTCCTCCTTGCCCAGCCGGATATGGCCGAAGCGGCCGAAGGCCAGATACAGCGCAAACACCAGGAAGCCGAATACGGTCAGCAGGTAGAACCAGCCGAAGCGCGAGATAGTAAAGCTGAGCAGCGTGCTGGTGGTCAGCGCCAGGTGTTGCGGCGCTAAGGCGCCCCACAACACGAACAGCGCCGTCAGCAACAGGGACAGGCGTAAAACCATGGGTTCTCCTCCGGAGTAGGTGCCGGCGGGCAGCGGGGCGCGAGCGGGGATCTCGAAAATGCCACTGCTAGTGGTAGCTGACGCGTAAGCAAACGGCATGGACTGTCTCCATGAGGGTTGCCGGGCATCAGATGCCGCACAGCAGATTTTCGGGATTCCCGACGGTCCTGGCCGGCACGCGGTCAGGGGTTGGTCGGTACGACTCGGGGAGCCGGAGCGGGCCGAAACGGCCCGGCCGCCGGGTAGGCGGCATCATTGAAGAAAGCGCGGTGCTTTCGCGTGACGATGACTATTGAAAATAATCAAACGCTAAATTAGCTTTTTAGGCTAACATCGTTCACCGCCGGCTGTAAACCCGCGTTCTTGACAGCCACCGCCCGGCGCGACACCCTAGCCGCCGTTCAGACCCGCCTTTTTCACCGCCATGATCCGTGCCGATTTACTGATAGTAGAACAAGGACTTGCCGCGTCACGTACCGCCGCACAGCAGCTGATCGCCGCTGGCCGGGTGTTCGTCGACCGCGCCGGCAGCCTGACCCCGCTCGCCAAGCCGAGCCTGAAGCTCGCACCCGACACCGTGTTGTCGGTGACGCCCGACCCGTCCGACCGCTACGTATCGCGCGGCGGGCTGAAACTGGCCGGCGCATTGGCCGATGCCGGCCTCGCCATCGACGGCTTTCGCGTGCTCGACGTCGGCCAGTCCACCGGCGGCTTCACCGACTGCGCGCTGCAGGCCGGCGCGGCGCGGGTGGTCGGCGTCGACGTCGGTCACGACCAACTGGTGCAGAAGCTGCGCGACGATGCGCGGGTGCGCTACTTCGAAGGGGTGAACGGCCGGGCGCTCGATCACGCGGCGCTGACCGCCGCCAACGACGGCGCGCTGTTCGATCTGATGGTGTGCGACGTGTCGTTCATCTCGCTGACGCTGATCCTGCCGTCAGCGCTGCCGCTGGTGAAACCGGGCGGCTATCTGTTGAGCCTGGTGAAGCCGCAGTTCGAGGTCGGTCGCGAAGGGCTGGGCAAGGGCGGCATCGTCCGCGACGAGCGCCTCTACGACGGCGTGCGCCGCAAGATCTGCGACGCGGTCGCCGAGCAGGGCCTGCAGCTGCTCGGCTGGTACGACAGCGCGATCACCGGCGGCGACGGCAATCGCGAGTTCTTCGTGTTCGCCCAGCGCCCGGCCTGAGCGGTTTCGGCCAACCCTGAGGTTGGCCGAAACCGCGCGTCCAAGAACCCGCTCTTACAACACCGGCCGCTTGTGGCTGCGTTCGTGCGCCTCGTCGTCGCGGCCGCGCGCGATCAACAGCGGCACCGGACTTTCCTGCAGCACCGTCTCGGCGAAGCTGCCCAGCAGCAGGTGACGCAGCCCGGTGCGGCCGTGGGTGCCCAGCACGATCAGGTCGGCGGCGTGCCCGGTGGCATAGTCGACCAGCGTCCGCGCCAGCTCGCGCCCGCCCTCCCAGCTCTCGCCGACGAAGCGGCCCACCTGGGCCACCCCGGCGGCGCGCACCTTCACCTCCGCCTCTTCCAGGATAGAGTTGCCCAGCTCGTGCGCCATCTCGTGCAAGCGGCTGTTGTCGAACAGCTGCACGTTGTCCACCGCCAGGTCGCGCAGGCTGGCGATATGCAGCAGCGTCAGCCGGGCCCCGGCCAGCTTCGCCAGCGCCGCCGCCTGTTCCAGCGCCCGGTCGGCGCAGTGACTGCCGTCGAGTGCCACCACGATGTGTCGGTACATGCTTGCCTCCTCGCTGTTGGAATGCCGATCGTCCTGATTTCAGCCTACACCGCAGCGCGCCGCTCGACCTTGATCCGGCGCAGACGTGGCGTCGTCCGGCCGCTTGCGCTATGCTTCGCCCCTTGATTTTTCAGGAAGTTACGTGATGAGCACCCCGCACGACGCCGATCTCGCCCGCCGCTTCGGTGGCATCGCCCGCCTGTACGGCGAGGCGGCGCTGGCACGGTTCCAGTCCGCCCACGTCGGCATCGTCGGTGTCGGCGGCGTCGGCTCCTGGGCGGTCGAGACGCTGGCCCGCAGCGGCATCGGCGCGCTGACGCTGATCGATCTCGACAATGTCGCCGAGTCCAACGTCAACCGCCAGCTGCCGGCGCTCGACCCGCACTTCGGCCGCGCCAAGGTCGACGTGTTGGCCGAACGGGTGGTCGCGATCAACCCGACCTGCCGGGTGCACACCATCGAAGACTTCGTCACCGAGGACAACCTCGACGCGCTGCTCGGCCAGGGTTACGACTATGTGGTCGACGCGATCGACAGCCTGCGGGTGAAGACCGCGATGGCGGCCTGGTGCGTGAAGCGCCGTCAGCGCTTCATCGTGTCCGGCGGCGCCGGCGGCCAGATGGACCCGTCGCGGATCGCCGTCGCCGACCTGGGCACGGTCACCGAGGACCCGCTGCTGTCCAAGCTGCGCTACAACCTGCGCCGCCACCACGGCTTCACCCGCGAGCCGGGCAAGAAGCTCAACGTGCCGTGCGTGTACTCGACCGAGCCGCTGACCTGGCCGCAGAGCGGCGCCGCCTGCGACACCGACAGCGCCCCGCAGGGTCTCAACTGCGGCGGCTTCGGCGCCAGCATGGCGGTGACCGCCAGCTTCGGCCTGTTCGCCGCCGCCGAGGTGCTGAAGCAGTTGGCCAAACCGGCCAAGCGCTGAGCTCACGTTGGCCGAACGCCTGCTTCGGCCAACTTCCCTATTCTGCTGTGACGCCGGCCGCCGGCTGGCGCTCGTTCAGCACCAGCGCCAGCAGTCCCGGAAAGCGCCGCTCGATCTCGGCGCGGCGCAGCTGCGCCATCCGACTATTGCCCCGATCGACCTGGCGGATCAGCCCGGCCTCGCGCAGCACCCGAAAATGATGAGTGCGGGTCGCCTTCGACACCGTCAGGCCAAACGAGGTGCAGTGCCGCTCGGTGCCGTCCGGCTCGGCCGCCAGTGCCCGAATCACCGACCGGCGCAAGGGGTCGGCCAGCGCCTGCAGCAGCGATCCCAATGTCATTTCGTCTTCGTCTGGGTGACCTTCCTGGTCCGGCATCGTCGTGCTCCCGCATCAAGGTACGCTTTACATCATACCTTCAAGCCGGCACACTGACCAAAGGTACGTTAACCATCGTACCTATCAATCAGGAGAACCCGATGAGCCAACCCTATGCCCTGTTCGGCTTCGTGCGCGCCAAGCCGGAAAAAGCCGCCGAGCTGGAAGCGCTACTGCTGTCCTTCGTCGCCCCCACCCGCCAGGAAGCCGGCTGCCTGGAATATCATTTCCATCGCGACCAGGCCGACCCGGCCCTGTTCGGTTTCTACGAAGTGTGGCGCAGCCGTGCAGACCTGGACCGCCATATGGAGCTCCCGCTGATCCGCTCCTTTCTGGACCGGCGCGGCGACTATCTGGTCGGCGATCTCGACATCCACTGGCTCGATATGCAGAGCCCCTATCCGCGCGCGATCCCAGCCTGAGCCGCGCCCCCGGCCGTCCCGGCCATTTGCCGCCGCGGCGATTCCCTGTCATGCTTGTTCGGAAATATTTTCCATTTTCTTGCACAGAAGGAATCGACCGTGGGCATAGACGTCTGGCTCGTGTACGTGGCCGCCATTTTTGTCGTGATCGTGATCCCGGGGCCGCTGTCGCTGCTGATGGTCTCGAACGTGATCAACTTCGGCCTGAAACGCTCGCTGCCGGGCATCGGCGGCGGCGTGTCCGCGTCGCTGATCCTGCTCACCGTCTCGGCGCTCGGCCTGGGCGCGCTGATCGTCTCCTCGCCGCTGCTGTTCAACATCGCCCGCTACGCCGGCGCCACCTATCTGATCTGGCTAGGCGTGCAATCGCTGTTGACCAAGGTCACCAGCGGCATCACCACCGACGAGTCGGCGCTGCCGAACTCGCGCCCGGTGACGCTGTTTCGCCGCGCCTTCCTGCTCGGCATCAGCAACCCGAAGGACATCCTGTTCTTCATCGCCTTCTTACCGCAGTTCATCAACCCGCACCGCTCGATCGGCGTACAGCTATTGGTGATGGTGACCACCTGGACGGTGGTCGACGTGGCGTGCAAGCTCGGCTACGGCAGCGCGGCCAAGGCGGTGAACACCTTCCTGCGCTCGGTACGCGGCAAGAAACTGTTTAACAACGTGACCGGCGTGTTCTTCATCGGCACCGCGCTGTCGGCGCTGCTGTACGGCTGAGCCGCCTGATCCCGACCCTCTGATTACAAGTCAGATGCTCTAACAATGCCCGGAGTCGTTCGTGCTCCGGGCATTGTCGTTTCCGCTCCAAGCCCCCGTCCCTTTCGGCCAAGCTCGCCCGCCCATCACCGCGCGCCGCCGCCATGAAAAAGAGCCCGGCACGCGATGCGCACCAGGCTCTAGCAAGGCCCTACCCGACGCTCAACGCGCCGTGAGGCGCCACAGCGAGGTCACTTCGGCCGAGCGCGCGGCGAACAGGGCGTCGTCGGCATCATGCGCGCGCGCATGCTGCGGCCGGATGTCCAAGCGCCCGAGCACCGTCAGCCCCGCCGCCTCGATCAGCGCCAGCAGCTGCTCGCGGGTGCGCAGCCCCAGGTGTTCGGCCAGGTCCGACAGGATCAGCCAGCCCTCGCCGCCCGGCTCCAGGTGCGCGGCCAGACCGTTCAGGAAGCCGCACAGCATGCGGCTCTCCGGGTCGTACACCGCGTACTCGATCGGCGAGCTCGGTTTGGCCGGCAGCCACGGCGGGTTGCAGATCACCAGCGGCGCGCGCCCTTCAGGGAACAGATCCGCCTCGACCACGTCGACCCGCTTTTTCAGGCCGAGCCGGCCGAGATTGTCGCGGGCGCAGGCGAGCGCACGCGGGTCCTGGTCGGTGGCGACGACGCGTTCCACCCCGCGGCGCGCCAGCAGCGCGGCCAGCACGCCGGTGCCGGTGCCGATATCGAAGGCCAGCGTAGTGGCCGGCAACGGCGCCTCGGCGACCAGATTCAGATACTCGCCGCGCACCGGCGAGAACACCCCGTAATGCGGGTGGATCCGCTCGCCGCCCAGCGCCGGAATCTCCACCCCATTCTTGCGCCACTCGTGCGCGCCGATCAGACCCGACAGTTCGCGCAACGAGGCCACATAGGCCACGTCGCCCGGCCCGTAGGCCTCAACGCAGGCCTGGCGCGCATCGGGCGCCCGGCGCAACGGGATACCGTGGTCGGCATCGAACGGCAGCAGCAGCATGCCCAGGATGCGGGCGCGCTGCGCCTGCATCATGCGGTGCTGGTTGAAGGCATCGAGCAACGTCGCCACTGGCTTGCGCGGCTTGCGGTCGACACGCCGCGCCAGCGCCTTCAGCAACTGGCGGGCATTCTGGAAGTCGCCGCGCCACAACATCGCGGTGCCTTCGCTGGCCAGCCGATGAGCGGCATCGGCGGTGAGCCGATCGTCGGCAATCACCACCCGCTTGGGCGGCGGCGTGGCGCTTTCCGAGCGCCACCGGGCGGAACGGGTTTCGCCGTCTTCGGTCCAGCTGATCAGCGGGTAGTCACTCACAAAGCCACCTTCCATGGTTGGGAGACGACAGCACATAGCTGCTGAGCCGCCGGGAAAAACAAGGAATTCAAATGCATCACAGATAGGCAATCGGTATGGGGATATGGGGCGGCATCATGGTCCGCCCGGAATTAGCGGCCATGGTGGCGGTCCCGGGCGCAAAGCGCAAGACGGGCTTGCCGAATGAAGCGCTTATGATGTCGATACGACCCGTAGGGTGGATGGGGGTGCTTGCATCGCAGCCCAGTGTTGTTCGGCCAACGTTAGTGCGTGGGAAGGTAAATAGCGAACCTGTCGCGCCTTTCGGCCAACGTTGTTGAGGGCTGTGATCTTGTCGGTCTCGCCCGACTGGCGAGGTACTTTCTTTGCTTCGTCAAAGAAAGTACCCAAAGAAAGACGACCCCACTGCGCTGGCCTGCGGCTTCCCTCGCGCCTGCCAAGCGACCAGGCGCCGCCGAACTCGCACCGCGCTAACGTCGCGGCGCTCGAACAAGCGGCGGCTTAAGACCTGGCCGCTTGACGATCGCTCGGCAGCGCAGAAGGGGATGAGCAGGTCGACTGCAGCGGTTGTGACTTCGTCAGGAATACATCAAAGCCACTCGGTACGTACCAACGTTGGCCGAACCACAGCGATCGCTCTAGCCGGGTTTCAAGTTGTAGCGGAGGTCGTCCCGTTCGGCCAACCTTGGCTTATCCACAGCAAAGTCGCGACCCTGGACTTTATCCACTGCACCGGGAAACCCTGCCTCCGGACAATTCGGTAGGAGTAAGCCGAGCCATTCCACGCCTATGCCAGACGGCCACCCCAATCCCCTTCGATGCCGCCGAGGACGACACGGACAACGGGGGTCGTCGGCGAGCACTGTCCGAGTGCCGGCGACAGCCGGTGCGAGTTGCGCAGCCGCCCGTTGGCCGTGGCGCCCGCAGGGCAGCCCGCGATAGCGGGCCGGCGTCGCAGGGTCGCCTTTTCTTTGGGTACTTTCTTTTGGCGACGCAAAAGAAAGTACCCCGCCCCGCCGGGCGGGACCGGCGCAGCTACAGCCCCCTGTCATGCCTCCGTACTCCCCCAACGTTGGCCGAAAGCACCGCACCAACAAAAACGCCCCGCATACACGGGGCGCTTCTCACAACCACTCCAACCTTCAGGCTTCGGCCAACAGGCAGGCACTCTGCGTGCCCGCCCCCAGCGCCCGCAGCTTCGGCACCTCCGAAGCGCAACGCCCCACCGCCTGCGGGCAGCGGGTCCTGAACACGCAGCCGGACGGCGGGTTGATCGGGCTCGGCAGATCGCCCTGCAGGATCTGGATCTGCTTGGCACGCTCCAG
>JAPDNP010000009.1 GCA_025989215.1 Neisseriaceae bacterium JH1-16
GCTGCAAGCTCAAAGAAATCCTGCGATTTCCTTAATCTTGCGGCATGAGCACCTATTCAAACCAGGCACTCACACCTATCGGTTGTTCGTTCTGTTAAAGAGCAGTTGCGGCTGACTGGCTTCGTTTCGCTGTGTCAGCAGCAGAGGAGGCGAACTATACCCCCACCCCTAGCCTGCGTCAACCGCTTTTCACACAAAAACCCGCAGAATTCGCTAAGGCGTTGATTAACAAGGAACCCACCGTTCGGTGACGTGCGAACCGCCCTGCTACCCCCGGTTTCGACCCAGCTGCGCTGGGCCGAAACGACGGCCGATCGCCGCCCTGACAGGCAAAAAGGTTGGCCGAAGCCAACCTTTGTTCTCTATATAGAGAGGCGCTACCTTACGCTTGAACAGTTTGGCTTGCCCTTCCTCGCTACAGAGTACGCAGGCGCACATCGATGTCCCATCTATAAGGACAACCTTCATACACACCCTAGCCCTACGTTGAGGTCGGTTCTGCTACGCTAGACCCGTTAGGGGAACTTCAAGAAGATAGAGTGGCAAAGCAATGCTCAAATTCGACGTACTGATTATCGGCAGCGGCCTGGCGGGGATGACTCTCGCGCTGCATCTGGCAGAAACCCGCAAGGTAGGATTGATCACCAAGCGGGATCTACTGGAAGGCAGCTCAACCTATGCGCAGGGTGGTATCGCCGCAGTGCTGGACACCGGCGATTCGGTAGAGGATCACATCCGCGATACCTTGGTGGCCGGCGCCGGCCTATGCAATGAGGAAACAACGCGCTTCATCGTCGAGAACTCCAAGCGGGCTATCGACTGGCTGATCGCGCTGGGCGTGCCGTTTACCAAGGATGAGACCCACAAGACGGGTTATCACCTGACCCGTGAAGGTGGCCATAGTCACCGCCGCATCATTCATGCCGCCGATGCGACCGGCGCTGCGGTCACATCGACCCTCGGGCAGAAGATCAAGGCTCATCCGAATATCACGGTATTGGAAGAGTATCTGGCGATCGACCTGATCACCACGAAGAAGCTCGGCCTGGAAGGCAACCGCTGCTTCGGCGTCTATGCACTGGACAAGCGCAACGACGAAGTGCTGACCATCGCCGCTGAAAACACCATCTTGGCCTCGGGTGGCGCCGGCAAGGTGTATCTCTATACCACCAACCCGGACACCGCGACTGGTGACGGCATCGCAATGGGGTGGCGCGCTGGCTGCCGCGTGTCGAACATGGAGTTCATCCAGTTCCATCCGACCTGCCTGTATCACCCGCAGACCAAGCCTTTCCTGATCACCGAAGCGGTGCGTGGCGAAGGCGGCATTCTGCGCCTGCCGGACGGCACCCGTTTCATGCCCAACCACGACAAGCGCGCCGAACTGGCGCCGCGCGATGTGGTGGCGCGCGCGATCGACTTCGAGATGAAGAAGCACGGTCTAGACTGTGTTTACCTCGACATCTCTTATAAGCCGGCCAGCTTCGTCCAGGAACACTTCCCGAATATTTACGCACACTGCCTGGAGCTGGGTATCGATATTACCCAACAGCCGATCCCGGTGGTGCCGGCGGTGCACTTCACCTGCGGCGGCCTGGTGACCGACTTGCAGGGCCACACCGATGTCGACGGTCTGTATGCCGTCGGCGAAGTGGCATGCACCGGCCTTCACGGCGCCAACCGGCTGGCCAGCAATTCGCTGCTCGAATGCATGGTGATCGGCCGCGCCGCCGCCAACGACATCATGACGTCGCCGAAGGTCGAGCTGCCAACCATCCCCGACTGGGATGACAGTCAGGTAACCGACCCGGACGAGGAAGTAGTGATCTCGCACAACTGGGACGAATTGCGCCGGGCAATGTGGGACTATGTCGGTATCGTCCGTACCAACAAGCGACTGGAACGCGCCCTGCACCGCATCGAACTGCTAAAAGGCGAGATCGACGAGTACTACAGCAACTTCCATGTCTCGAATGACCTGATCGAACTGCGCAACCTAGTGCAGACCGCAGAGTTGATCGTGCGCTCGGCCATGCAGCGCAAGGAAAGCCGCGGCCTGCACTACAGCCGCGACTACCCTGAAATGTTGGCCGAAGCGAAAGAATCCCTGCTGACTCCATAAGCTCAGCACGCCACCAACGGCGTTCCGCCTACCGGAACGCCGTTTTACAACACTCGCCAGCCCCTCAGGATACTGTCAGACAAGCGCCGTGCTCTCGACACATCGGACTATCCCATCCACAACGGCAAGAGCTTGATTGAGCAGGCCGCTACGCGCCCTCCCGCCTTCTCGCCAATACCCAGCCCAGCCAACCCTGGCAACCCTCCCCCTCCCGCTCGGCCCGGTTTTCAGGCATCATTCAACCTAGCCAGGGCAGCTATATAAGACTGTCTAACAGCACCACTAACCCTTGGCGGTCGTTGTCCCGTATAATATTGGAAATTGATTCCACATCTGTAAAAAGACTCAGGAGCTCCTGATGGATGAGCAATTGCGCCAAAACGCGCTGGATTTTCACCAGTTCCCGACCCCGGGCAAGATTCAAGTAGCACCCACCAAGCCGCTGGCCACCCAGCGCGACCTGGCTCTGGCCTACTCTCCAGGCGTGGCCGCTCCCTGCATGGCCATCGTCGATGACCCGCTCAACAGCTACAAGTACACCGCCCGCGGCAACCTGGTCGCCGTGATCTCCAACGGCACCGCCGTACTCGGCCTCGGCAACATCGGCGCACTCGCCGGCAAGCCGGTGATGGAAGGCAAGGGCGTGCTGTTCAAGAAGTTTGCCGGCATCGACGTGTTCGACATCGAAGTCAACGAGCTCGACCCCGACAAGCTGGTCGACATCATCTGCTCGCTCGAGCCGACCTTCGGCGGCATCAACTTGGAAGACATCAAGGCGCCGGAGTGCTTCTACATCGAGAAGAAGTGCCGTGAGCGCATGGGCATTCCGGTGTTCCACGACGACCAGCACGGCACCGCCATCGTGGCGGCCGCCGCGGTGCTGAACGCGCTGCGCCTGGTCAACAAGGACATCGCCAAGGTGCGCGTGGTCGCCTCCGGCGCCGGTGCCGCGGCGATCGCCTGCCTGGAACTGATGGTAGCCCTGGGTGTGACCCGCGAGAACGTCACCGTCTGCGATTCGAAGGGTGTGATCTTCGAAGGCCGCGACGAGAAGATGGACGACTCGAAGAAGCGCTTCGCGATCAAGGACAACGGGCAGCGCAAACTGGCCGACGCCATGGTCGACGCCGACATCTTCCTGGGCCTGTCCGGTCCGAAGCTGGTTACCCAGGACATGGTCAAGTCGATGGCTCCGAACCCGCTGATCCTGGCGATGGCCAACCCGGAACCGGAGATCCTGCCGGAACTGGTGAAAGCGGTGCGCCCGGACGCAATCATCGGCACCGGCCGTTCGGACTATCCGAACCAAGTCAACAACGTGCTGTGCTTCCCGTTCATCTTCCGCGGTGCGATGGACGTCGGTGCCACCACCATCAACGAAGAGATGAAGCTCGCCTGCGTGCGTGCGATCGCCGACCTGGCGATGGCCGAGCAGAACGAAGTGGTCGCCTCAGCCTACGGTGGCCAGGAACTGTCGTTCGGCCCGGAATACCTGATCCCGGTGCCGTTCGACCCGCGCCTGATCGTCAAAATTGCCCCGGCCGTGGCCCAGGCCGCGATCGACTCCGGTGTCGCCACCCGTCCGATCGAGGACATGGCCGCTTACGTCGAGAAGCTCTCGCAGTTCGTCTACAAGACCAACCTGTTCATGAAGCCGGTGTTCACCGCCGCCAAGCAGAACAAGAAGCGCGTGGTGCTGACCGAGGGTGAGGACGAGCGCGTGCTGCACGCCACCCAGGAAATCGCCTCGCAAGGCATCGCCTTCCCGGTGCTGGTCGGCCGTCCGAGCGTGATCGAGAAGCGCATCGAGAAACTGGGCCTGAAGCTGGAAGCCGGCAAGGACTTCGAACTGGTCAACAACGAGTCCGACCCGCGCTACGCCGAGTACTGGAAAGAGTACTACGAGATCATGAAGCGTCGCGGCGTGTCGCAGGAGCAGGCCCGTCGCCGCGTGATCGGCAACACCACGCTGATCGGCGCGCTGATGGTGCGTCGCGGTGAAGCCGATGCGCTGATCTGCGGCACCTACGGCGCCTATCGCCAGCACTACGAGATCATCCAGGACGTGCTCGGCCATAACAATCCGAAGCAACTGGCCGCCGCGGTCAACGCGCTGATGCTGCCGACCGGCAACATCTTCATCGCCGACACCTATGTGAACGCCGACCCGACCGCGGAAGAGCTGGCCGACATCACCCTGATGGCCGCCGAAACCGTGAAGCGCTTCGGCATCCAGCCGAAGGTGGCGATGCTGTCCAACTCCAGCTTCGGCTCGATCAACAGTGCCTCGGCGCTGAAGATGCGCGAAGCGCTGGCGCTGGTACAGCAACGTGCCCCGGAACTGGAAATCGACGGCGAAATGC
Organism: Neisseriaceae bacterium JH1-16; assembly: GCA_025989215.1. Lineage (GTDB taxonomy): Bacteria > Pseudomonadota > Gammaproteobacteria > Burkholderiales > Chromobacteriaceae > Crenobacter_A. Next base: position 4,486 of record JAPDNP010000009.1, read on the forward strand.
AGGGCGATGCCGCGCTGAACGAGAGCCTGCGTCACCAGACCATGCCGGACAGCACCCTGAAGGGCCAGGCCAACCTGCTGATCATGCCGAACGTTGAAGCCGCCAACATCAGCTACAACCTGCTGCGTGTGTCGGCCGCCGACGGCGTGACCATCGGCCCGATCCTGATGGGCATCTCCAAGCCGGCCCACATCGTGACTCCGATCTCCTCGGTACGTCGCATCGTCAACATGGTGGCCCTGGCCGCCGTGGAGGCTGCGGTGGCTCAGGCCTAAGCCAGTCACTCGACGCTATACTCAACGGGCAAGCCTTCTGGCTTGCCCGTTTTTGTTTGCGCGGCGGCACTAACCCGCCGGCCGAATCCAAGGGAGACTGCATGAGCGCCGACTTCAACCCCAACGACCCCTTCGCGCTGTTGCGCCAATTCTGGCAGAACGCCACCCCACCGCAGGCCCAGCCCTTCCTTCCCCCGCTGTCCGAAGAAGAAATCGACCGCAAGATGGCCGAACTGCGCGTAGTGGAGGGTTGGCTGACGATGAACCTGGGCCTGCTGTCGATGCAGATCAAGGCTCTGGAAATGCAGCGTGCCGCACTGGCGGCGATGAAACCGAAACCAGACAACGGTTAAGACTCTTACGCGGAGGGGACACGGCCATCTCCCCCCCTCCCCCGTCACTCCATTCAAATCGCCCCTCGCGCATTTCGGCCAACCCGCCTGCACGGTACAATGCGCGCATGACTACCCCGCGCTTTGTCCATCTACGCCTCCACTCGGAGTTCTCCATCACCGACGGCATCGTCCGCCTTGACGAAGCGGTAAAACGCGCCAAGGCCGACGGCATGCCCGCGCTTGGCATGTCCGACCTGATGAACATGTTCGGCATGGTGAAGTTCTACAAGTACTGTCGCGGCGCCGGCATCAAGCCGATCGTGTCCGTCGACATCTGGCTGGAGAACGAAGACGACCGCGACAAGCCGTTCCGACTGATGCTCATGGCGAAGAATCGCGAGGGCTATCTGCGGCTGTGCGAGCTGTTGACCGAGGGCTTTCTGCACAATCAGTACCGCGGCCGTACCGAGCTGAAACGCGAATGGCTGGAGCGCGGCGACAACAGCAATCTGCTGTGCCTGTCCGGCGCCCACCTGGGCGATATCGGCCTGGCGCTGACCAACGGCAACCCGGACGAAGCGCGCCGTCGCGCCGAGTATTGGGCTCGCCTGTTCCCGGACAGCTTCTATCTGGAAGTACAGCGCCTGGACAACCCGCAGATCGAGCAGATCATGCAGGCTTCGCTGTGGCTGGCTGGCGAGCTCGGCTTGCCGGTGGTAGCCACTCACCCGATCCAGTTTATGGATGCAGACGATTTCAAGGCACACGAGGCGCGGGTATGCATTGCCGAGGGCTACACGCTCTCCGACAAACGTCGGCCGAAAGACTTCGACCCCGGCCAGTATTTCCTGTCGACCGAGGAGATGGTCGCGCGCTTCGCCGACATCCCCGAGGCGCTGGAGAACAGCGTCGAGATTGCCAAACGCTGCAACATCACCGTGCAGCTGGGCAAGAACTACCTGCCGGACTTTCCGACCCCGGAAGGCATGACGCTGAGCGAGTTCCTGGTACACAGCTCCAAGGAAGGGCTGGAGCAGCGTCTGGAAAAGCTGTTCCCCGACCCGGAGGTTCGCGCTGAGCGCCGCCCCGAGTACGACGCGCGACTGAAGATTGAGACTGACACCATCATCCAGATGGGCTTCCCCGGCTACTTCATGATCGTGGCCGACTTCATCAACTGGGCGAAGAACAACGGTTGCCCGGTCGGCCCGGGCCGGGGCTCCGGCGCCGGCTCCCTGGTTGCGTACAGCCTGGGTATTACCGACATCGACCCGCTGGCCTACGCGCTGCTGTTCGAGCGCTTCCTGAACCCGGAACGGGTGTCGATGCCCGACTTCGACGTCGACTTCTGCCAGGACAACCGTGGCCGGGTGATCGAGTACGTGCGCCAGGCCTACGGCGCCGAGGCGGTATCGCAGATCGCCACCTTCGGCACCATGGCAGCGAAGGCCGTGGTGCGCGACGTCGGCCGCGTGCTCGACCTGCCTTATATGTTCTGCGACGGCGTCTCGAAGCTGATCCCCGCCGCGCCAGGCAAGCACTACTCGCTCGACGACGCGATCGAGATGGAACCGGTGCTGAAGGAGCGCCTCGACAACGAGGAAGAGCTGCGCACGCTGTGGGAGCTGGCGAAGAAGCTGGAGGGCATGACCCGGAACATCGGCATGCACGCCGGCGGCGTACTGATCGCGCCGGGCAAACTGACCGACTTCTGCCCGCTCTACCAGGCGTCAGGCGACGACGCGGTGCCGGTGTCGATGTACGACAAGGACGACGTCGAGCAGATCGGCCTGGTGAAGTTCGACTTTCTGGGCCTGCGCAACCTGACGATTATCGATCTGGCGGTCAACTACATCAAAAAGCTCGACCCCAGCTTCGATACCGACCTGAACCTGCTCGAGTTCACCGATCCAGCCGCCTATCAGGTGCTACAGAAGGCCAATACCACCGCGGTATTCCAGCTTGAATCGGACGGGATGAAGCGGCTGCTGGAAAAGCTGAAACCCGACCGTTTCGAAGACATCATCGCGGTACTGGCCCTGTATCGTCCGGGCCCGCTCGGCTCAGGCATGGTGGACGACTTCATCCTGCGTAAAGCCGGCAAGCAGGAGGTCGACTACTTCCACCCCGATCTGCAGGCCTGCCTGGACCCGACCTATGGCGTGATCGTGTATCAGGAACAGGTGATGCAGATCTCGCAGATCATCGGCGGCTACACGCTGGGCGGCGCCGACATGCTGCGTCGGGCGATGGGCAAAAAGAAGCCCGAGGAAATGGCCGAGCACCGCGGCAAGATCGCACAGGGTGCCGCAGCCAAAGGCTATGACCCGAAGTTGGCCGAACAGCTATTCGACCTGATGGCCAAGTTCGCCGAGTACGGCTTCAACAAGTCGCACACCGCCGCCTATGCGGTGGTGTCCTACCAGACCGCCTGGCTGAAGGCCCACCACTGCGCCGCGTTCATGGCGGCGACCATGTCGTCCGAATTGGACAACACCGACCAGCTCAAGGTGTTCTACGACGACTCACTGGCCAATAAGCTGAAGTTCCTGCCGCCGGATGTGAACCACAGCTTCTATCGCTTCGTGCCGGTGGATCGCCAGCAGATCCGTTACGCACTCGGCGCGGTGAAGGGCACCGGCGAGGCCGCGGTCGACCACATCGTGGCCGTGCGCACGGAAGGCGGCCCGTTCACCGACCTGTTCGATTTCTGCCGCCGTACCGACAAGCGCACCGTCAACAAGCGCACCATCGAGTCGCTGATCCGTGGCGGCGCCTTCGACTCGATCGATCCGAACCGCGCCAAGCTGTTCGCCAACGTCGGCCTGGCGCTGGAAGCGGCCGAACAGGAAGCGGCCAACGCTAACCAGGGCGGCCTGTTCGATATGTTCGAGGCCGACGCGGCGCCAGGCGTGGAGATGGTCGACACCAAACCGTGGGCGCCGGCGGTACAGTTGGCCGAAGAAAAGCTGGCAATCGGCTACTACCTGTCCGGCCACCCGTTTACCGCCTACGAGCGCGAGGTGCGCGGCTTCATCAAGACGCCGCTGAGCCGCATTGGGGCGCGCAAGGAGCCGCAACTGATCGCCGGCTTCGTTACCGGCATCCGCACCAAGGTCGGCAACCGCGGCAAGATGGCGTTCATTCAGCTTGACGACGCCAGCACCAAGCTGGAGGTGTCGGTGTTCGCCGAGGCGTTCGACGCCAATCGCACCAAGCTGAAGGAAGACACGGTGCTGGTGATCGAGGGCAAGGTCAGCGAGGATAGTTTCTCCGGCGGCCTGCGCATCATCGCCGACAAGATCTACGACCTAGGCGAAGCGCGTAGCCGCTTCGCCCGTGGTCTGCGCCTGCAGATGAACGGCAACAGCGACGTGGCCCGCCTCAAGTCGCTGCTGGCGCCGTTCCGCAGCGAAGAAATGGGCTGCATGGTGCGAGTGGACTATCAGAACCACCAGGCACGCGGCGAGCTGGAATTCCCACGCGACTGGGGCGTACGACTCGACGATGGGCTGCTGCTGGGCCTGCGCGAATGGTTGGGCAACGAGTCCGTTAAGGTGATGTGGTAAGCACGGCGGGCAAGGTCATGAGCCAATCCATCATGCCGTCGGACTTATCCGCCTGGCGACACGTCTTGGAAACCATCGTCGCAGGCAGCGCCGATACCGACGGCGCGCACGATCCCACCCATTTGCGGCGGGTCTGGGCCAATGCCCAGACCTTGCTCGCCCACCATCCGCAGGCCGACCCGCTGGTGGTCATGGCAGGCTGCTATCTGCACGACCTCGTCAACTTGCCAAAAAACCACCCGGAGCGCGCCCAGGCTTCGCGCCGCTCAGCCGAGCTGGCACGGCAAAGGTTGGCCGAACATGGCTTTCCCACTGCTCGCCTGAACGCCGTGGCACATGCCATCGAGGCGCACAGTTTCTCAGCCGGCATCGCGCCCTGCACCGTCGAAGCCCGGATCGTTCAGGATTCCGATCGCTTGGATGCGCTCGGCCCGGTGGGCTTGGCGCGGCTGTTTTATACCGCAGGGCGGCTCGATAGTGCGCTGGCTCATCCGGACGACCCACTCGGCCAGCAGCGTCCACTGGACGATCGCCGCTATGCGCTCGACCATATCGAGCAGAAGCTGGCCACCCTGCCCCAACTGATGCAGACTTCGGCCGGTCGTGCCCTTGCTGAAGACCGCGTCGCCGAGGCCCTGCAGTTTCGTGATGCCTTCGTCGCGCAGTGGCAACCCGGCACCAGCTCAGCCTGAGCCCAGTTCATCCAACCAAAACAAACCGCCGCTGTAACAGCGCCTGATACGCTCCCGCTTCAGCTACTGGAAGAAGCTTTCCGCCACTGCGTTGTCGTGGCCGTTCCCACGTCGACTCATGCAGGGGATGAGCCGATGTGCTTTCAGGAAATCCTGCCAGTCGTAGCTACTAAACTGGTTGCCCTGGTCGGAATGCACCAGAACTTTCTGTTTGGGCTGACACCGTCAACCCGCCATCAGCAAAGCGTTTCGAACCAATTCCCTATCAATGCGTGACTGCATCGACCAACCAATAACCTGACGCGAGAATAGAAGCCCGCCTTCATGCGTGCGGATGTAGGTAATGTCGGTTACCAGACTTTGTTGGGCGCATCCACGGTGAACTGGCACTGTAGATGGTTGCGGGCAATCACAGCGGGGGCGCCCTTTGTAATGCCCCGGGCGACGCTGATAGCCGGCCTGCGAACGCAGCCCTTCTTGGCTCATCAGTCGTGCCACGCGATGTTAGCCGCAAACTTCCCCTAGCGCCTTCAGGTCGTCATACACCTTGCGGTAACCATAGACTCCACCGCTTTCAAGCCAGGGTTGCTTGATATGCCCCAGCAGCCGTTGGTCTTCGCGTGTCCGAAGGGAGTACGGGGAGGCCTTCCAGGCGTAGTAGCCACTGGGGTGTCCAACATGACGCAGCACAGACGCCGAATGGGGAATAGCTGTTCGTGGGCCCGGATGAAGGCATACCTCACCCGGACTCCTTGGCAAAGTATGCGGCGGCCTTTTTTAGGATGTCGCGCTCCTCGGTAACCCGCTTCAGTTCGGCCTTGAGGCGACGAATCTCGGCTTGCTGGTCTGTTGGGGCGGTAGGGGTGGCGCGTTTGGGATCACAGCGCTTTAGCCATTGATACAGGCTGTGGGTGGAGACACCGAGACGAGCGGCCACCTCGGCGACGGGATAGCTGCGCTCTGTGACCTGTTTGACGGCTTCAATCTTGAATGCATCGGGGAAACGCTGCCTGCTCATGACACCTCCTGATTGGGGCTAGTGTGAGGCTCACGAACTATCTAGGAAAGCGGGGACGATTCACCCAGAAACCGTCCATCTGGTTCGGGACACCCTCTGTCTGCCAGGCCCAATCGATAGCTAGACCAACAGAGTTGCCTTTGGCATAGCCTCGGCACTCTCTCGTCCACAACGCGACACTCTCGCCCACCTGTTCCAGTCTTGAAACACTTTTGCGCGTCCCCGTCCGGCTTCGGCCAACCCTTGCCCGACAAGGCTTCGGCAAGTACTCCCCCCTCGCAGCCCTCTGAACTGTCCCAGAACTGACACAGCTAGCTTCGCCAAAAAATGCCATTCGCGCATGAAAAAACCATATTAACCCTTGTAAATCAGCATCTTGCACTCAGCCTCATGGCCTGGCATATCTCTTGCATAGAGAGGATGCGCAACAACCGAAGTTGCGCTGAAGGATCAACCCAAAACTTGACTAGTCTGGAGAATGATCATGAAAAAACTCGCACTTGCCGCCGCTATCGCTATGGCTCTTGGCGTCTCGGCTGCTGCTATGGCTAAGGATGAAACAGCAGCAGATCGCGGTGGTGCCGCTGCAAACGACGACAGCACTGCAGTGGCTCTGTCGATTCACCACAACGCCCTCAATAGCAACAACGATAACAGCAATCGTTCGACTAATGACAGCTTCAACGATAACAGCAACCGTTCGATTAATGACAGCTTCAACACCACCAACACCCTGACCTCCACCGCTGACGGCGATCTGGATGGTCATACAGGTTCGTTCCACGTCGACAACGACGGCGGGGCTTCTGCTGGTGGTGTTGGTCTGGGCGTGGGCGTAGGCGTAGGTATTGCTGACGACGAGGAAGGTATTGGTCTTGGCGGTGGCCGTGGCTCCGGTCGTGCTCGCGCTCATTCTGAAGCTTCCGTGGCGATCTGGTCCGGCAACAACACCATGGGCGGCAACATCCAGGGTATCGGCGTGATGGGCCAAAACACTGGCCAGAACGGCCTCGTCCAAGGTCAGAACGTCGTAAGCACTTCTGCGCAAGTGAGCGGCAAATAGTAAGTAGGAACAAGCGGGAAGCAGCCTGCCACAAGCCAGCTGCTTCCCGTTTTATCACTTGAGACGGCGGCCTATACGGAGTGCCATCATGCTTAAATTTTCTCAATCGCTGGTTGCCAGTGCATTGGGGCTCGCCGTACTGGCCGGTCCAGCACTGGCGCAGGAACCGTTGACCAGCACGGACTCAACGTTGTCGCCCTTCTCCGGGCTGCCACAGGAGAGCAACAGCCTAGACAGGCAGTCCGGCAAAGGGCAGACGGTGATTTCAATGAACAGCAATGCCAATCTTGACGGAACGGTTGGCGAATTTACCGCGATCGGCTCGACGATACAGACCGGGACCAACACGATCGCAGCAGGTGCTTTTTCGGGCATGGCTGGTATTGGGACCATCATCCAGAACTCGGGCCCCAATGCACTGATACAAAGCAACACCATATTCAACGTGACCATGCACTGATCCAGACCCAGAAAGACAGGCCGCCGATGCAATGCGGCCTGTCTTTCTTCAAGGAGAGGAGCCGACCATGCGTAGCAAGATTCTGGCTTGTTGTCTGGCCATTTCCGGCCTCTCATTGATGACATCCGGCATGGCCGCCGTCGTCATGACAGGCCCGGGCACCAGCTACTCGGTCAAGGTGACCAGCTACAAACAGCTGACCTTCCGCAATACCGTGCGCCAGCAATATGATTTCAGCTGCGGATCGGCTGCTCTGGCCACGCTGCTGAACTACCACTATGAGTATCCCACCTCGGAAGCGACCATCTTTTCGGGAATGTACAGTCAGGGCGACCGGGTGAAGATACGCCGATTCGGTTTTTCGATGGGTGATATGCAGCGCTACTTGGCGAGCCGTGGCATCCCGTCGAATGGCTACGATATCGATTTGAGCAAATTGGCCGAAGTGAATGTCCCTGCCATCGTCCTGTTGAACCTTGGCGGCTACAACCATTTTGTCGTGGTAACCGGCATCAGGGACGATGCTGTGGCCGTCAGCGACCCGGCCATAGGCGCGAAGGTCTATCCGCGCGACCAGTTTGAAAAGATGTGGGGCAAGGTTGCCTTCCTGATTACAGCCCGCGCCGACCTGGGAGCAAAATACTTCAATCGCCCTGTCGACTGGAAAGTCAATGAAAAGGCTCCGCTCCTCACCGCCGTCCCCAACCCCAGTCTCTATAACTGGACCCTGATGATGCGTGGGCCTACCGATTTTTAGGAGTCAACGATGCTCACATTCCAGAACCGTGTCGCCCTAGCTGCGCAAGCCATCCTATGGCTGGCTTGCGCAGCGGCACCAACCCAGTTCGCTCGGGCAAGCGGTACGTTTGAACTCAGCCAGAGCCTTGCCGAGCACCAGATCGACCCGACACGCATGAACGAACTGCGTGGCGGCATGCAGATCAATGGTCTGAACGTAGACTTGGGCATTGAACGAGCTGTCTATGTCAATGGCGTGCTGCAGGCCACCGGCAATTATCAATGGAACAATGGCGGGACGTCCATTCTATCCTCTGCCCCGGGCACCCTTGTGGTTCAAAACAGCGTTCCCCATCAGGCCCTTCAGGTGACAACCACCGTTAATCTGGAGGTGACCAACCTCGCCATGTACCGAGCAATGCGCAACACCGAATCGCTCACTCAGGCCATTATCGGAGGCATACACTAACCATCTTGGTTCCGGTGATCAAAAAAGGCTGACACTTTCGTGCTCAGCCTTTTTTGACTCCCCGATCCGGGTCAAAGTGTGAGTGGCGCCCTAATGGTAATCTGAGCATCGGGGGCGTCGCGGGTCACGCCGACACCGAGCTGAAGGTTGAAGTTTTGTTTTGGACTCAGGCTATACGAGTAGCCCAGGAGCAGTTGACCCACTTGTACCACCTGAGCATTAATGGGTATCTGCCCATTAATTTTTGACCGAAACACTACGCTATGATCATAGCCAAGGCTGAATGACGATTTGTCATTAATGCCGAATCCCATGCCAAAGTTAAATTCGGCGATACTGCCAGGCTGAACTTCCCCTATATGTTCCGTGACGGGTATACCTTGATCAGACAGATCAATAAGCAGTTCCTTATCAACATTCTTCTTAAAGTACCACTCATAATTTATCCCCCCATAAAAAACGGCCGGATCGCTGGGTAAAAGTACGGAAGTACCGAGTTGCAGCCCCCAGAAACCGGCACCGGTGGGAATCTTGGTCTCCAGCCCCGTTTTGTTGTCGTAGGGAACATCAAAGGGGCCCTTGCCTGTAGGCGCACTCACACGCAGGTTGCCGATATAATAAGGGCCGCCATCGGTTGGATCATTGAACTGATAGCGAAAACCGAACTGGACATCGCCGATACCACTACCGCTCGCACTAAATACTTCGTCGACGCCGGCCGGAACGCCAAAGGGTCGGTTTTGGCTCGACTCATGCTGAGTCACGTAGGGAACATGCGCAGATACTTCAAGCCGGTTGGTAAGGCCATATCGGCCATCCAACGCCCCCATAAATGCGTAGCGAGTTATCTCGCGTACATCGATAATGCCAACGGTTACAGCCGGAATGACAGTGTAGCCTACGATCGAGAGACGGCTTGACGACGAAGTCGTATATTGGACCGATGGGTCGAGCACGAACTGCCCGTGAGGCGTAAGCACGCCTTGGCGCTCATTGACGGCGGCGGCGATTTCTTTGACTCGAGAGGGTGGAGACGTTTTAACTCCATCAGAGGATGACGTGTTTTCGGATGTCTGAGCTGGATCGACTGCTACAGGGGTTTGTGCTGTGGCACCACTATTGCTCGCTGCTTCTGGAGCAGGATCTGTCGGCGATGCCGCACAAGCTGAATATATCGGCAATAAGAGTAATACCGCCGCCAGCGATAGGCCAAAGGGCTTCAAGGGAAAAGGGACCTTGGAATTCATACGACCTCCTTGTACGATACTCGTCGAATTGTGCCTACAATAAATGCCAGGACAAATAATCCCGAGCTGAAGTCTCTGTCTTGTCGCTACATCTAACAACCCCAATACAAGTGTTACCAGCAATGCATTGCTAATGCCGGGAATTTTCACCATGGTATCTTGTCTTGGCAGAGCCGATTCGGCCAGTCTGTGTCACGCCGTCACTGCTTCAGTTCCAGCTTGTTCATCATCCGATAGAGCGTAGAGCGCGACAGCCCCAATTGGCGAGCCGTCGCCGCAACATTCTGTTTATTGAGATAGAGCATGTGCTGGATCAGATCACGCTCAAGCCGGTCCCGTGCCATATCCAGCGTGCCGGAATTCGGCTCGCCGAGCACTCTCGGCATGCTAAGCCCCAGATCCTCGGGACGGATCAGCCGGCTTTCGCCCATGACCATGGCACTACGCACCCGATTGATCAGCTCCCGAACATTGCCCGGCCAGTGATAGGTTCGCATCGCCTGCAGTGCCTTGTTGCTGAAACCCTGCACCCGGCCATTTTTCTCTTGGGCAAATGCATCGAAACACCAGCGAGCCAACAGTTCGATGTCGTCACAACGCTCGCGTAGCGGAGGCACATTCAGACGCAGCACATTGAGTCGGTAGTACAGGTCTTCCCGGAAGCGATGCTCGGCAATCGCTTTTTCCAGATCGACGTGCGTCGCCGCAATCACCCGCACGTCCACGCCGATACGTTGTACCGACCCGACCCGCTCGATGATCTTTTCCTGCAGGAACCGCAACAGATTGACCTGAAGGTCGTGCGGCAAGTCGCCGACTTCGTCGAGGAAAATCGTGCCACTATCAGCGGCTTCGATCAGGCCGATTTTGCGTTGATGCGCTCCGGTGAAGGCGCCTTTTTCATGGCCGAACAACTCGGTCTGTACCAGGTGCGTCGGGATCGCGCCGCAGTTCACCGCGATGAACGGCCCGTCGGCACGCAGTGAGGCTTGGTGTAACGCGCGCGCGACCAATTCCTTGCCGGTACCACTCTCACCGTGCACCAGCACCGGTGCGTCGCTGCCGCTGACCTTGCCAAGGCTGGCAAACAGCTTTTGCATCGCCGGACTGGAGCCGACCATATTGAACTGGTTGGGTCGGATATGCTGATGGCTGTGCCTGATCCGCAACTCGGCCCGGCCGTGAGCATGGCCGAGCGTCATCGCCAGCCGTGAAACATCAAGGGGCAGCGTATGGAAGTCGTAGCAATGATCGGAAATGAATTTGCACACTGGCACGGTACTGAGCAGATCGCGCTCGACCAGCGCGATCCATTCCATGACGCCAGTGACGGCGCTGATATCCTCCAGCGCGTCCTGCAGTTCGGCGGCGAGCTGGTCGAGATGAACCAGCCCGATGACCGGGCGGATTACCTGGTCAAGACAGGAGAGCGCCTCGGCAACATTGCGCGCGACGACCACCCGCCAGCCGGGCAGTGACTGCGCCAACTCCTCGGCAAACGCTGCACTTTGGTGGCCGAATAGCAAGACCTCACGCTGACTCACGCACTTATCCCTGGCTTATCCCTTCACACTGTCTTCGGCAGAATACGAAGACCAACCGGGCACACGGAACCCTCTCTGTGTGCCTGGCTAGAGCACTGACCGCTCAGTACTCTCCCCGATGTGATGGACACTGCAACAGTTGTTCGATTTTCCTGGGACGGGGCGATCCGACGAGGTGGGATTTCAGCGCCCCAGAAGGGGGGTGACGCCAGAACTTTGGCGCTCCTTGCGCCTCTCTGAACCTGATCTAACAGCAGCATGGTTGATGCCAGGAGCAAAATCAAGGAGATCAAATTAGCGCTACAGACTTGAAATTCTGGGGAAAAAAGCTAGCGTTGACGGGCAAGAAGAGCTTATCGGGACGATGCCAATCGCCCAGCTTTTGACATATCCGGATCAGTAATCAAACAATGCTGCTGCACCGCCTGATCTTCAAGAAAAACGATATCAGTTAGCGTTTAGCGGCAGCAAACGTGCCGATAACGGCAGATGATCAGACAAGGTCGACCAAGGCTGGCCATGGTGCACCTCAGCACTGACCGGACGCAGCCCGCGCAGATAGATGCGGTCGAGCGAGAGCATCGGTAGCCGGGCTGGATAGCTCTTGGCATGCCGCCCATACACCGTCTCGAACACCTCGGTCAGACCGAGTTCGCCGGCCAGGATCGTAGTCGCCTCGCCACGCCAGTCATTGAAGTCCCCGGCGATGATGAGGGCTGAATCCGCCGGGACGGCATTGTCGATGTAACGGCGCAGGTGGGCGAGTTGCTTGCGCCGATCATGGGCCAGCAAATTCAAATGCACGCACAGTGCAGCCACCCGAATCGGCCAACCCGACAGTTGCAGATCGCAATGCAGTAGACCGCGCTGTTCGAGACGGTTGACCGAGATGTCGAGATTGCCATGATTGCGCAGGGGATAGCGCGACAGGATGGCATTACCGTGGTGACCATGATCGTAGGAGGCATTCAGGCCATAGGCCGCCTTGTACGACAACAGCCGCGCCAGATAGTGATGCTGGGCCTCCGCCGGCCAGTTGCCGACCTTCAGCTCGCGCAAGGCATGCCGCCCTTGCACTTCCTGCAGGAACAACACATCCGACGACAGATTGGCGAGCCCCGAGGCAATGCTGGACAGCTGCAGCCGTCGGTTCAACGGCGACATGCCCTTGTGCATATTGAGCGTGGTGATGCTCAGCGGACGCATGCGGCAACCCGGTCCGGCAGTTGCCGGATCGCCTCGGCATTGGAAGGCGAAAACACCTTGGCCGCAGCCTCCTGCCAGGGCAGCCAGCACCAGGCCAGGTGCTCGTCGGGCGCCAATACCACCGGCATGGGTGCCGGCACAGTCAAACCGAATACGTGCTCGGTATTATGCGTAGTGCCGGGTGGGTAGCGATGCCGCCAGTGCTCATAGATCTCGTAATGATTCTGCTGCTGCCAGTCGGTCAATACAAAGCGCTGCGCATCAAGACCGGTCTCCTCGCCTACTTCGCGCGTCGCGGTGGCGACGAGGCTCTCGGTCCCTTCCCGGCTACCGGTCACCGACTGCCAGTAACCGGGCTTGTCGGCCCGCTCGATCAACAGCACCTGCAGGTCGATAGTATGGATAACCACCAGCACCGAGACGGGTTGCTTCAATGGCTTCATGTGCGCACCTCGCTTTGCGGTGTTGCCGGAGCCGATGGAGCCGCCGGAATCGGGTCCGCCGCCTGCTTGAGCTGCAAGTCACCAAGCAGGCGCACCTCACGCTGCGGAAACGGGATCTCGATGCCTTCCTGCTTGAATCGGCGCCAGATCGCCAAATAGAGATCCGACTTCAGCCCCGTGAAACCGTTCTCCGGATCGGCGACCCAGAAGCCCAACTCAAGATTGATGCCGGAATCGGCAAAGGCCGTTACATAACTGCCGGGACCCGAGCTCTTCATCACCCGGGGATGCGCCTTCGCCACTTCGATCAGAATGGCTAGCGCTTGGTCCAGGTCGGTGCTATAGCCCACCTGGATCGGCACACTGGTCCACATCGCCTTGTCCGAGTAAGACTGGTTGAGCACGGTATTGGCGATCAGCGTGTCGTTCGGCACCAGCGCTTCGGAGCCGTCCAGCCCCTTGAGTACCACGTAGCGGGAGGTGATCTTGCTGACATAGCCGACCCGGTTGTCGACCATCAACCGGTCTCCGACCCGGATCGAGCGGTCGAGCAGGATGATGAAGCCCGACACGTAGTTGCTGGCGATCTTCTGCAAGCCGAAACCAAGACCGACACCCAGCGCGCCGCCGAACACCGACAGCACCGACAGGTCGACGCCGAGCACCGGCAGCGCCACCAGCACGCCCACGACCATCAGGGTGCTGCGCAGCAGCTTGGTGATGACGATACGCAGATTGAGGTCGACCTGCTGCAGCTTCATCACCCGCGCTTCGGCCAACTTCGACACCCACAGCGAGCAAACCATGATTACCGACACCCACAGCAGTGCCGAGATCATCGTCAGCAGACTGAGCCGGGACTTGCCGACGGTAAAGCCCACCGAGTCGAGCCAGTTGAGCACAAAGTGGTCGAAGCCGATCGCCCAGCTGATGAAGCCAAACCACAAGGTGGTGGCCAGCACATGCTCGGAGTGCCGCTCGAGCTTGCCCTTGGGCAGTACTTGGCGTACTACCGCCGTCAGCACCCGGATCGCGCCGAACCAGAACAGCATCGCCGACATCATCGGCAGCACGATCCCTGCCCGCCCCAGCAGCAGCACCCAGGTCACGGTCGACAGGATGACCAGCACCTGCGACGACATCGGCAGCACTAGCCGGAACAGCAGATAGGGCAGGAACTGGTCGAAACGGCCGGGGTGGGAGGCGAACCAGTGGCGATAAACATAGCGCGCGACATGCCAGCCGCCAAAGACGCACAGCCAGCCGATCGCCAATTCGATCAGCCCCGCCTTGGTTTGCAGTGCGCCCCACAGGATGTTAACGGTCATTCCGTCACGGTGATAAATCAGCATACCCATCCTAGTGACGTGTACGGCCCCACCTTGGAGCCTTACGCCAGAAGACCATCCTTCATGTGATAGACCCGGCCGACTCGTTCGGCGATGTCCGGATCATGGGTGACGATCACCAGGCTGGTACCGAGACTTTCATTCAGTTCCAGCATCAGGTCGAACACCGCATTGGCATTGCCGCGGTCAAGGTTGCCGGTCGGCTCGTCCGCCAGCAGGCAGGCCGGATGCGTCACCAGCGCCCGGGCGATCGCCGCGCGTTGGCGCTCGCCACCGGACAGCTCACCCGGCTTGTGCGCCACCCGCTTGCCCAGTCCGACCCGCGTCAGCATGTCATGCGCCTGCTGTTCGGCCAACTGGCGGTCGCCACGGCGGATCATCAGCGGCATCATCACGTTTTCCAACGCGGAGAACTCCGGCAACAGGTGATGGAACTGGTAGACGAAGCCGAGCGCCCGGTTGCGCAAGGCGCCACGGGCCCGCTCGGACAGGGCGAACACCTTCTCGCCCAGCACCGTCACCTCGCCGGCGGTGGCGACATCCAGGCCGCCAAGCAGATGCAGCAGAGTGCTCTTACCCGAACCGGAAGCACCGACGATCGCCACGCGCTCGCCGGCCGCGACCGAAAAGTCGATGCCGCGCAGCACCGGCACATTCAAATCACCTTCATCGTAGACCTTGGACAGGCCCGAGCAGCTCAATACCGGGTTACTCATAGCGCAGCGCCTCGGCCGGTTGGGTACGGGCGGCGCGCCAGCTCGGGTAGAGCGTGGCGAGCAGCGCCAGCACCAGGGAAATCACCGTGATGGTGGTCACGTCGCTCGACTGGATGTCGGACGGCAGGTAGTCGATCAGGTAGACCTGGCTGGAGATCAGCTTGGCTCCGATGATTTTCTCGATCACCGGCACGATCACGTCGAGGTTGCTGGCGATCAGCAGCCCGGAGCCGACCCCGGCCAAGGTGCCGGCCACCCCGGCCACCGCCCCCTGAATCACGAAGATCTTCATGATGCTGGCCGGACTGGCACCCAGGGTGCGCAGAATGGCGATGTCGGCGCGCTTGTCGGTCACCACCATCACCAGCGTCGAGACTAGGTTAAACGCCGCTACCGCCACGATCAGCGTCAGGATGATAAACATCATGCGCTTTTCGATCTGCACGGCACGGAAATAGTTGCTATTGGTATCGGTCCAGTCGGTAGTAAGCGTGTCCTGCGGCAACTGGCTTGCCACCTGTTCCTTTACCTGCGGCGCCAGCATCGCGTCGTCGAGCTTCAGGCGCACGCCCGACACCTTGTCGCCCATCCGGAACAATACCTGCGCATCGCGCAGATCGATCATCGCCAGCGTCGCGTCGTACTCGTACATGTCGACCTTAAACACGCCGACCACGGTGAATTGCTTCAGGCGCGGCATCATGCCGGCCGGGGTGATATTGCCCTGCGGGGTGATCAACGTCACCTTGTCGCCGACGTTGACACCCAATTGGCGCGCCAATTCCACCCCGAGCAGGATGCCGAAGCCGCCCGGCTTCAGGTCGGACAGCTTGCCTGCCACCATGTCGCGGCCGATCTCGACCACCTTGTTTTCCTGGGCCGGATCAACGCCGCGCACCATCGCACCGCGCACCGTACCGCCATAGGACATCAGCCCCTGCGCCGACACGAACGGCGCGGTCGCCTTCACATGCTGCTGCTTGACTGCCACCGCGGCGATAGCTGGCCAGTTGGACAGGCGGCCGTCGTAACTGCTGATCTCGACGTGCGAAGCGACGCCCAGGATGCGGCCACGGATTTCCTTCTGGAAACCGTTCATTACCGACAGCACGATGATCAGTGCGGCCACACCCAGGCAAATGCCGACGATCGAGATCAGAGAAATGAACGAGATGAA
Organism: Neisseriaceae bacterium JH1-16; assembly: GCA_025989215.1. Lineage (GTDB taxonomy): Bacteria > Pseudomonadota > Gammaproteobacteria > Burkholderiales > Chromobacteriaceae > Crenobacter_A. Next base: position 20,787 of record JAPDNP010000009.1, read on the forward strand.
GCCGTTGCGACGGCGCGCGCGCAGATAGCGCAGGCCGATCAGGACTTCAAACGAGGTATTCATAAAATGGGGTATCCCGCTTAGCTCTGATAGGGGTTGTCCAACTGGCGCATCATCGTCACCAGGAAGTCGCGGATCTGCTGCTCGTCGCAGCCCATCAGCAGCGCATCTTCGAAGGCGTCCTGAGCCATCTGCTGGAGCTCTTCCAGGTTCTCGCGCATCACCTTGATCTTTTCGACACAAGCGAGCACGTTGCCCTCGCTATCGTGCCAGACCGGAAATTCTACTTGCATAATTAATCAGTTTCGCCGCAGGTAAAGGAAAAAGCGATGCCCGCCGTGGCGGGCATCCCGTTTATCGTGTTCGACTCACAGGCCTTACTGGGCCGGTTTCTTCTTGGACTTTTTCTTGGAAGGCCCCTTGGCGGTCGACTTCTCCGCCTTAGCCGACTTGCCGGCGCTCGACTTGGTCGAGCCCTTCCTCCCCTTGCCGGTATGGGCCTTGCTGCTTTTCTCTGCAGTGGCAGCCTTGCCCTTCTTGCCTTTGGCTTCAGCCACCGGTTCGGTTTTGCAGCGCCTGCCCTTACGGCACTTCACCGCCGGTGCCGGTTGATCCACCGCGGCACTCTTCGCCGCCGCCGGGCGACTGCTGCGCGTGCTCGATTCGTCGCCGCTGTCCTTGCCGGTGTAATCGGCCACATTCGCCCCGCCACGCGATACCCGGCGCGCGCCGTTGTAGCGGGCGGCCCAATAGGAACTGCTCAGACTCACCACTTCCACGCTCTTGCCGGTGCGCGGGGCATGGATGAACTTGTTGTTGCCCATGTACATACCGACGTGGGAATTGGCAAAGCCACGGGTATTGAAGAAGACCAAATCGCCGGGCGCCAGTTCACCACGATCGACAGAGCGACCGGCACGCGCCATCTCGGCGGCGGTACGTGGCAGGCTGACGCGCAGCGACTTCTTGAAGATGTACTGGATGAAGCCGCTGCAATCGAGACCGGAGGTCGGCGAATTGCCACCGAAGCGGTAAGCTACCCCCAGCAGACTCATGGCTTGAAGAATCAGGTCGCCAGCCACTTCCTCGCTCGCCGTGCTTTTGGTCGACGACGAACTGTTCGAACTGGAGGCGAACTTGCCGATAGGATCGTCCGAGGACTCGACCGCTGCGCGCCCCTCGGCGGGCGCTTTCTCCGGCGCCGCGTTCGCGCATGACATGAACGCGACCAGCACCAGAGCTAGTAACCGTAGTTGCAATTTCATAGACTGCACTCTAACTAACGCGACCGGCAGTGTAAAGCCGGCACTCTTGCGGGTAAAACATGCTCAGAGAAACGCTTGTCGCGATGCGCGACCTACCTCGTCTGAAGGAAATCAGTGGCATTCTGATCCGCCATGGCCTGGGTGAGTTCACTCAGCGATTGAAATTGCCGCGGGCGGTGGAAAAAGCCGGCGAATGGTTGAACCTGAGCTTGCCCGATCCGAACGCAGGGCTGCCCACTCCGGTGCGGGTGCGGCTGGCCTTCGAGGAGCTCGGCCCGACCTTCATCAAGCTGGGCCAGATCCTGTCTACTCGGGTCGACGTCTTCTCGCCCGAGTGGGTTGCCGAATTCGAGAAACTGCAGGCGCACGTACCACCGGTGTCGCCCGACGTACTCGACGCGCTGCTGATCAAGGCGCTCGGTGCTGCGCCAAGCACGCTGTTTGCCGAATTCGACCCGACCCCGATCGGCTCGGCGTCGATCGCCCAAGTACACCGAGCCCGGCTGCCCGACGGCACCGAGGTGGCGGTAAAACTGCGCCGCCCCGGCATCGTCGAGAAGGTCGAGGCCGACCTGCGCATCCTGACCCACATCGCCCACCTTATCGAGCTGGAATTCCCGGAAACCCGCCGCTACCAGCCGGTGGAGATCGTCAAGCAATTCGCCCGCTCCTTGCATCGCGAACTGGACCTGGCGGTCGAGGCGCGCAATATGGAGCGCTTTGGCCGCGACTTTGCCGATGATCCGGTGATCAGCGTTCCCAGCGTTCACTGGGCCTACACCAACGCTCAGATCAATGTGCAAAGCTTCGTCGACGGCATCCCGGCCACCCGACTCGATCGCCTGGCAAGTAGCGGGCTGGATCCGCGGGTACTGGCCCGCCACGGTGCCGACGCGGTGCTGCGGATGATCCTGATCAACGGCTTCTTTCATGCCGACCCGCATCCGGGCAATGTGTTCTTCCTCGAGGGAGAGCGACTCGCCCTGGTCGACTTCGGCATGGTCGGCCGACTCAGCCATGCCCGCCGCGACGAGATCGTCGACCTGATGGCGGCGTTGGCCGAACGCGATGAACGTGCCATCCTCGACGTTCTGATCGAATGGACCGGCAGCCACCCGGTCGACGAGCACAAGTTCGCCTACGACATCGGCGAGCTGATGTTTGCCTACGATCACCTGCCGCTCAAAAGCATCAACATCACTCAACTAATCAACGACATCATGGGGCTGATCCGCGAGCACTCGATCGTACTGCCACCGGACCTGACCCTGCTGTTCAAGGCCTTGATCACCCTGGAAGGGCTGGGACGCCAGCTCGACCCGGAGTTCCAGCTGATCGAGCACATCACTCCGTTCGTGCGCGAACTGATGATCGAGCGCTATCACCCCACGGCACTGCTCAAACGCGGCAAGCACTCGCTGAGCGAGGTGGTCAGCATGCTCGCCAACCTCCCGCGCGACTTGCTGCGCATCGGCAAGGACGTACGCCACGGCAAGTTTCGCGTCAACCTCGATCTGAAGCGGCTCGACAACTTCGGCCGCCAGCTCGACAAGAGCGCCAATCGCTTGACCATGGGCATCGTCACCGGCTGCCTGATCATCGGCTCATCGATCGTGATGACGGTAAATGCCGGACCCAAGCTGTTCGGCCTGCCGTTCTTCGGCTTCCTTGGCTACATGGTGGCGTTCTTCAACAGCCTCTGGATCATCTGGTCGATCTGGCGCTCCAGCAAGGAACTGTAACCTCGCCCGGCCGAAACACCGTTTCGGCCAACCTTGTCTCGCCAGAGCCGTCCTCCGACTCCTCCCCCTGCCGGCACAATAATCCTATTGGCATTTTTGCAACGCAAGCTATCAGCTTGATCGATATCGGCTATTGACCAAGTAAATGATAATAATTATTATTTAATTCATAATTTCACCGCGTCATTCTTTCATCACACTTTTGGAGACCCCGATGAACGCCATGCTGGTAGGCGCCGACACCCTCGGCAACATTCCCGATGTGCTGAAAAGCCTCGGGATTTCCATTCACCGCCATGTCACCGGCCGCAACAGCTCGCATCAGCGCAAGATCGACCGCCTGCCGGCCGGCACCGACCTGCTGATCCTGTTCACCGACTTTCTCGGCCATAACGTGATGCGACACTTCCGCGAGCTGGCCTCGGAAGAGAATGTCCGCTTCATCGCCTGCCGCCGCTCGGTCTGCTCGCTGAAACAGTCCTTGTCCTGCGCCGGCATCGACGAGAACGGCGCCAGCTGTGCCCGCTGTCCGCAGCAGAGCGAGAAAACCGCGGTGGTGGCCGCCCCCGTCTCACGCCGCAAGCGCCGCTGAACGAATCCGCCCCCTATCCAAAGACAAAACCGGCCGTGGCCGGTTTTGTCTTATCGAGGTATATCTAGCGCCCATGACGCCGCGCCCCGGCCTTGTTATCGCACCGCAGCAGCAGCCCTATCGTTGCACCGGCCAGCGGCCAAGAACCATGGCAATGCCCCTGACTAGGCGCGCCGCCGCAGACGGGACAAGTACGGCAGGCAACTCAACAATGCCAGGGCGGTTCCGCTAAAGGCGCTAAGCCAGTTGGAAGCGCGACACCGATGCCTGCAACTGGCCGGCCACCTCGTCGAGTGCGCCGGCATTGTGATGGATGGACTGCACATCGCGATTGTTCTGTGCCGACAGCTCGACGATTCGCTCGACATTGAGAGCAATCTCGTTACCGGCTGCCCGCTGTTCGGCCAATGCACCGGAAATATCCCTCACCACCAGTAGCACCTCGGCGCTGCGCTGCTTGATCACCTGCAGTCGCTGTTGCACCTCGTCGGACAGCTGAGCCCCCTGCTCCACCTCGATCACGGCATCCTGCATCGTGCCGGCCGAGCGCTCCACGCCTTGCTGTATCGCCTGCACCATGGTGTTGATCTCCTGGGTCGACACCGCGGTGCGTTCGGCCAACTTGCGCACCTCGTCGGCCACCACGGCAAAACCACGGCCCTGATCGCCGGCACGAGCGGCCTCGATTGCAGCGTTCAGCGCCAATAGATTGGTCTGATCGGCAATGTCGCGGATCACGCCGACGATCGACGAAATCTGTTGCGACTGAATGCCGAGCTGGCGAATCGCCTCGGCCGAACCGGCCACACTGTCCCGCAGCGAGTGAATCTTCTGAGCCACCTTGCTGACTTGTTCGGCCCCTTCCTGCACCGACTGCTCGGCCCCCTGGGTCAGCTCCTCGACGTTCTCGGCAGCGCTCGCCATTTGCGAGATACTGACTGCCAACTCCTCCACCGCCGCCGCTATCTGGGTGGCCGACTCGGTCTGGCGCTGGCTGTCGGCGCTGACGCTGGCCGAATAGTCTTTCAATTCGCCGCCGCTGTTCTTGATGCTCTGGCTGCCGTCACGAATACCGCGAATCATGCCGGATAACTGTCGGCGCATGTGATCGAGCACGCCCAGCACGCTGTCCGGGCGCACCACGGTAGCGCTGCCGGTCAGCTTGCCGCTGGCGATTTCGGCCAATTCCGCCGCCACCCGCGTAGGTTCGCCGCCGAGAATGCGAGACAGGTAGCGATAGGAGAACAGCAGGCTGGCGGCGATCAGCAGCAGCGTCGCAACCACAAGAGTCAGCACCACCCGGATCCAGAACCCCTCTGCTGCGGTGGCCTGAGCCACCCCCTGGTCGGTGCGTCGCTGAAGCAACTCGAAGAACTCGTCGATCGGCCGCATGATCTCGGCCTTCTGCCGGTAGTAATCGGCATCATGCGTCAATGCCCGAGCCTCCTCGTCGGCGGTTCCCGACGGCAGTCCGGCGGCGATGCGCTGCTGCACCAGCTTGATGGCACGGGTTTCCTTACCGACCAGTTGGTCGGAGCGACGCTGGGCCTCGTCGAGCTTGGCAAACTCCGCGGCAGTGAAGCCGGCACGCTGCATCAGCGTGCGCAGCGGTACCGTCTCACCATCGGCCTGTGGCCCGGCGACCTGTGCCAGGATGAAGTCCCAGTAGATACGCTGGTAATGCTGCGGGCGTGGCTTGCCGCCATTACGGATCGCGATCACATCGTTATAGGCCTGCACGAAACGCGGATCCCCGGTGACGACAAAAGTGCGCACCATCTGGGTCAGATCATCGGAGCTGCGACGCAGCTCATCAGCGTACAGATAGCTCTGGTAGCGTACCGTTTCGGCCGACTGCACCTCGGCCGAAGCGGCCTTCAAGCGTAGCGCGGCCCAGCCCAAGGCCCCCATCAGCAGCGCGCACAACAGCGTCAGAGCAATAAACAACTGACGCAAATTCAAACCTTTGGATGGCATTTTGCCCTCCCATCATAAAGTGGCATAACACCACTATGGACGCTTTCTTCCGCACACCCAAATGACATTTCCATTTAGGATAAAAAACTTAAAACATTATTGTTTTGTGCTTTTTTGCAGCTACGCCCCGAACACGGCTGCTTTGCGTCTCTTTTACGGTGATGGCAGGCAAATTTACGTCGGCTTAATCATTGCAAGCCTTTACGCGACCAGCACGCCTCTGGGCCAGCAGCCCTGGCCCCTATAGGGCTGCGCGGCAAGGAGCACGATCATTGCTGACAGCCATTGCTGCTGATGACCGCGCCTATCTGCCCTATGGCCGCTAAGTCGCTATTCCAAACGCCTGCTCGCTCAAACGCCCCCACGCGGAACCCACGACGGCACCGGCCCGCCTGACGCCCGGCGCTGACCGCTCTCATGACGACCGCCGCGCAGATATGAAAAAACCGGCCCTCGGGCCGGTTTAGATGTGGCGACCGTTTCGGCCAACCTTGCGCGCGACTAGTCGCCACTGCCAACCTGGCGCGCAACCGCACGCAACTGCGCCATCTGGCGCGAGAAGTTCTTGCAGTTGCCACACAGCATCAGGTGCATCGACAAACGCACCTGTTCGGCCATCGTCAATGCCCGATCGAGCGAAGCGGAGATCAGCCAACTGGCCTCCTTGCACTTGATCATCATGCCTTCGCTCCTCCCAACCAGCCGATTTCAAAACATTCGCGCAGGCTCATCCTTGCCCGGTACAGCATCACTGAACAGTTGGTCGCGGTAACGTCCAAAGCCTTACAGATCTCGGCGATGTCCATGCCCTGCAGCTCGCGCAGCACGAAGGCCATCGCGGTGCGGCGCGGCATCGCCTGCGAACAGCGCTCGAATACATCCCAGAACTCGCGCGCGATCAGCGTCGCCTCCGGGGCGCCCCAGGAGCGTACCGGCTCGCGCCAGTGGCCATCCTGGGCGAAGAACAAGTCGGCGAACTCGTCGTCGCTGACCTCGTCATCGAAGCTCTCGACCAGCACTTCCTTCTTCTCGCGGCGGATGGTGTCGATCAGTTTGAAGCGCAGGATCGAAGTCAGCCAGGTGCGCACGCTCGACTTGCCGGAAAACGAGCCGGCCGACTCCAACGCGGCCAGCAAGGTTTCCTGCACCGCCTCATCGGCGGCGCCCTTGTCGCGCAGCTGAGCCAGCGCATAGCGCATCAAATAAGGCCGTTCGGCCTCGATCATTTCGGGTGTCAGCATTCGGCTCGCTCTGGACGCTAGGGAAATGGCCGGCGCCCCCGCACACGGCCTTCATTAAGAGATAGGGCAGATTCGGCTTATCGGCAGTAATCGACCGCTTCGGCCAACCTTTCGACCGCGATCACTTCCAGACCTTCGATCGGCTGACGCGGCCGGTTGGCCGAAGGCACGATGGCGCGGGTGAAGCCGAGCTTGGCCGCCTCGCGCAGCCGCTCCTGACCGCGTGTCACCGGCCTCACCTCGCCGGACAGCCCCACCTCGCCGAACACCACCAGCTTGTCCGGCAAGGGCTGGTTGCGCATCGAGGAGACCATCGCCAGGATCACCGCCAAGTCCGCCGCCGGCTCCATGATCTTCACCCCACCGACTGCATTGAGAAACACGTCCTGATCGAACACCGCCACGCCGGCATGGCGGTGCAGCACCGCCATCAGCAGCGACAGGCGGTTCTGCTCCAGGCCGACCGCGAGACGCTTGGGCTGGAAGCCGTGCGCGTCGTCGACCAGCGCCTGCACCTCGACCAACAAGGGGCGGCTGCCCTCCTGCGTCACCAGCACGCAGGAACCGGACACATCGTCCCGGTAGGACGACAGGAAGATCGCCGACGGGTTGGATACGCCCTTCAGGCCACGATCGGTCATCGCGAACACGCCCAGCTCGTTGGCGGCGCCGAAGCGGTTCTTGATCGCGCGGATCATTCGGAAGCTAGAGTGCGAGTCGCCCTCGAAGTACAGCACCGTGTCGACGATATGCTCGAGCACACGCGGGCCGGCGATCGAGCCTTCCTTGGTGACATGGCCAACCAGCAGGATGGTGGTGCCGGTCTGCTTGGCCATGCGGGTGAGCTGTGCCGCGCACTCGCGCACCTGGCTTACCGAGCCGGGCGCCGACGTCACCTGGTCGGAATACATCGTCTGGATCGAGTCGATCACCGCCACCTCGGGCGCCTCGGCCTTCAGTGTGGCCAGCACCGTTTCGAGACGGATTTCGGCCAACAACCGCACCTTGCCGGCGTCCACCGCCAGGCGACTGGCGCGCAGTGCGATCTGCTGTGGCGACTCCTCGCCCGACACGTACAGCACCTTGTGGCGCTGCCCCAGCTCGGCCAAGGCCTGCAACAGCAGCGTCGACTTGCCGATGCCAGGGTCGCCGCCGAGCAGGATCACCGCGCCGCGTACGATGCCGCCGCCCAACACGCGGTCGAGCTCGTCGATGCCGGAGGGCTGACGCGGCACTTCCACCGCCTGCACGTCGGCCAGGTTCTGCACCGCCACCGTATCGGCGGCCCAAGCCTGAAAGCGCGGGTTGCTCGGCGCGGGCGCTATCGCTGTCTCGGCCAGGCTGTTCCACGCGCCGCAGTGCGGGCACTGCCCCTGCCATTTCGGCGTGACGCCGCCGCACTCATTGCAACTGTATTGGGTTTTGATTTTCGCCATGCGGCCAAGTGTAGCCGACAATGTGCGGGGCGACGAAGCACCGCAGCATGGGCAAGCCATCGCATCGAGATCGTGCCTTGCCCAAGATCTGCGCTTGGCCTCTGCCGCCCAGGCGGGAGCGATCACCGATCGAGCCAGCTACACGGTGCAGAGGCGCATGCCTGGTACAGAACCCGGTCATGGCGATCTAGAAAAGACTACGGCCCGCGCCACCATCGTGGACGCGGGCCGTGCGGAGTAAGACCGAAGCCGGATCAGCCCTTGGCGTCGGGCTGCTTGTTGAGCTCTTCGATGATATTGAGCAGGCGGCGCTGATCGGCTTCGCCGACCGTGGTAGCCGGCGGAGCCCCGGCAGGCGCCTGGGCCGCCTTGTTGGATACCGGCTTGTTCTTGGCCGGTTCACCCTTGTTGATCGCCTGCAGCACCGCGCGCACTTCCGGATCGTTCTGCGCGGCCTTGTCGGCCGCTTCGCTGCTGAGCGGCTGCGCATCGAGCGCCGCGACTGCCCGTGCCCCGACCGGTGCCAAGGCACCGCTGCTGGCAGCGCTGCTGGCAGTCTTGGTGTCGCTGGGCGGCGGCGTCATGGTGGCGAGGCTGTTCTTCGCCATGTACTCGTTCATTTCTCGCCAGCCCGCGTAGATTTGTGCCTTGTCGGCGTCCTCGTTACGCGTGAAGCACTCTTCCAGCGAACGGCCGGTCTGGCGGCAGGATGCCCCTATCGCCTTGTTGGCACCCGCCGACAGGCCGGTGACATTGCTGACCCAGTTGCAACCGCCGAGTGCCGCCAACAGCGGCAGGCAGAAATAAACGCGCTTATCCATTATCTTCGTCCTGGCCCTACATCGGGCTTGATGATTTCTCCGGTCCGTCCCCGGCTGGCCTCGCTCATCCAATACAGGAAGTGCGGCACCAGTTCCGCGATCTCGGCGCGTTCGCTACGATCCTCGCCCGGATGGGTACGCATCCGCAGCGGCGAGTTGACCGCCCCTGGCACCAGCAGGTTGACGCGCAGGTTCGGCCAGTTGTCCCACTCATTGGCCGCCACCTGGGTCAGGTAGGTCAGGCCGGCCTTCGAGGCACCGAATGCGCCCCAGAACGGCCCGGCCTTCAGGCCATGCGTTTCGCCGACGAACAGCACCGACGCATCCGGCGCTGCGGTCAGCAGCGGCAGGCAGGCGCGGGTCAGTGCAAACGGCGCCACGGTATTGATGCGGTACTGCTCCATCCACTCGTCGATCCCCTGATTGACCAGCGGCGACAGCGCGTAAAAGTGCGAGGCGCAGTGCACGATGCCGTCGAGCCGACCGAGCGTCTGCTTGATTTGGTAGGCGAGCGAGTTGAACTCGTTGTCGCCGGCCTTGAGCAGATCCAGCGGAATCGCAGCCGGCTCCGGGCCACCTTGCGCCACGATCTCGTCGTATACCGCCTCCAGTCGCTTCACGCCGCGCGCCAGCAGCACCACGGTGGCACCGCGCTTGGCGAACTCCAGCGACATCTGGCGACCGATCCCCTGGGTGGCCCCACTGACCAGAATCACGCGCCCGGTCAGGCAATCTTGGGAAAAATCCTCGAGCTTCATTGTTGTCGTGTCCATTCCTGCATTAGCGCGCGGGCTGCGGCTTGACCGCTCTTGACCGCGCCTTCCAAGGTGGCGGGATAACCGGGATCGAGCCAGTCGCCCGCCAGATATCCATATTGTATGCCGTTTAGCCGGGAATTTAGCTGTTGTCGATCAACCGTGGCGGCAAACGTCGCCCGTTTCTCGACCACCAGCCGGCTCCACAAGGGCGCGCCCAAGGTCGGATCGAGCCTGGCGATATCGGCCGCCACCTTGTCGAGCACCGCTTCACGCGGCCAGTCGACCAGATTCGACGCGGCGCTGATCACCGCGGCGACCATGCCCTGTTCACCGGTCAGCGCCCCCCGCTCGAACAACCAGTGGGCCATTCCCCCGGCCAGCCCGGTCATCACAGCAGGCAGGCGCGGCACACGCGCATAACGCAGGTATACGGTGTATATCGGCTCGAATCGCAAGGACTGAATGGCGCGTTGCATATCGGGATCGAATCCGAGCAGCGGCTCGGCGTGATACGGCGCGGCGGCGAGGACTACTGCATCGAAGGCGCGACCGTCGACGCGCACACCGGCACCGTCGGGCTCGATGCTGCGCACCCGGCGCCCCTCGTAGAGCTTGGCGCCGCGTTCGGCCAACCAGCGCCAGGCCGGCAGCGGAAACAACTCGGACAGGTCGATGCGCGGCAACAACAGGTCGCTGGCGGCGCGGCTGCTGCCCAGGCTGTCTGCCAGCACCCGCGCCAGCGTGGCGGTGGACGCGCGATGCAACGGCGTGTTCATCGCCGATAGCACCAGCGGCTTCCAGAAGCTGTCGGTCAGCGCCCCGCCCTGATCGGTGTCGCGCAGCCAGTCGGCCACCGGTCGGTCGGGCGACACCTGCCAGCCGGCGCGCTTGAGGCCGTCCAGCGCCCGCGCCAGGCGCAGCTTCTCGCCCCAGCTCAGGCCTCGCGCGCCGAGCAGGCCCAACGCGACATGCCACGGCGCCGGCAGGCGCGGGCAGCGCATCCGGATGCCGTCGACCATCTGCCAGGTCAGCGGCAGGCGCAGGAAGGCCTGAGCGGGGTCGACGCCAACTGCGCGCATCATCGCCAGGCACTCGGTATAGGCGCCGATCAGGATGTGCTGGCCGTTGTCGACCTTCGCGCCGTCAAGGTCGATGCGCCGTGCCCGACCGCCCGGCTCCCGCCCGGCCTCGAATACGGTCAGCTCGGCGTGTTCGGCCAGGGTGACCGCGGCGGCGAGCCCGGCCCAGCCGGCACCAACGATGGCGACGCGCGGTTTCACGGCTTGTAACCGAAGGTCCAGGTCTTCCACGCCAACCACAGCTTACGCAGTGGCGTCAGCGACAGGCGCTGGTTCAGCACCTTGGACGCGCCGTCGCGCTTGATCTCGGCGAGCGTGGCGCGGTAGATCGCCGCCATCGCGAGGCCCACGCGCTGCGCCTTGCGGTCGGCCGCCGGCAGCAACTCCCAGGCCTGGCGATAATGCTGCTCGGCGCGATCAATCTGAAACGCCATCATCTGGCCGAATGCCTCGGTTTCCTTATAGGCCTGCACGTCGGCAGCCGGCACGTTGAAGCGCTGCAGATCCTCGACCGGCAGGTAGATGCGGCCACGGCGCGCGTCCTCGCCGACGTCGCGGATGATGTTGGTGAGCTGGAAGGCGATGCCCAGCTCGTGCGCGTACTTGAGCGTGGCGCGGTCGGTGTAGCCGAAGATCTGCGCCGACAGCTGTCCGACCACGCCGGCGACGCGGTGGCAATACAGCTGCAGGTCGGCATAGCGCTCGTAACGGGCGAACTCCAGGTCCATCGCCATGCCGTCGATGATCTCGGCGAACCAGGCCTGCGGCAGGTCGAACGCCGCCACATGCGGCTTCAGCGCGCGGGTCACCGGGTGCTCCGGCACGCCGAAGTAGAGCTTGTCGACTTCACCACGCCACCACTCGAGCTTGGCGGCGGCGACGTTCGGATCGTGGCACTCGTCGACCACGTCGTCGACCTCGCGGCAGAACGCATACAGCGCGGTGATCGCGCGGCGCTGCCCTTCTTTCAGGAAGCGGAAACTGTAGTAGAAACTGGAGCCGCTCTGTGCGGCCTTGTCTTCGCAATACTGCTCGGGCGTCACGCGCCTCTCCTTAACCGGTAATGGGTAGGCGACGGGGTGAGCGTCGCCGATAAAGCGAAGTACTGGCGCGGCAAGCCGTCATGCGGCGTCCACGCGATAGATTCAGTTGTGCCGCTGTGCGGGCGGCGCTCACTTGGCGCGCAGCGCCCGCCACAGCATATACAGCCAGTCGCGCCAGGTCAGCACCGGACGTTGGCCGAACATGTCGCCGTTGCTGTCGTGCAGCTTCTTCAGGATGCGCTCGCCGCCCATGATGATCAGCCGCAGCTCGAGACCGAGCCGGCCCCGCAGCACCTTGCCCAGCGGTGCGCCGGCCTGCAGCATCTTGCGGGCGCGGTCGATCTCGTGGCGCATCAGCGCGCTCCACAGGCCGCCCGCATCGCCCGCGGCGATCTGCGACTCGGCAATGCGGAAGCGACGCAGGTCTTCTTGCGGCAGGTAGACGCGGTCCTTCTTCCAATCTATCGCCACGTCCTGCCAGAAATTGATCAGCTGCAAGGCGGTGCAGATGCCGTCGGACATCGCCAGGCTGCGCGGATCGCTCTCGCCGTACAGCGCCAGCATCAGCCGGCCGACCGGGTTGGCCGAACGGCGGCAATAGTCGACCAGCTCACCGAAGCTCTCGTAACGGGTCTTCACCACGTCCTGGGCGAACGCCGACAACAGATCGTGGAACGGCGCCATCGGCAGCGCGTGCTTGGCGATCACCGCGGCCAGGTCCCGCATCATGGCGGTCTTAGGCATCTGACCGGCCTCGATGCGCCCCAGCTCCTCGCGCAGCTTCGCCAATTCAGCCAGACGCGTCTCGGCCGGCGCATCGCCCTCGTCGGCAATATCGTCGGCGGTACGGGCAAAGCGGTAGATCACGTGCACCGCCGCGCGCAGCCGACGCGGCAGCAGCACCGAGCCCACCGGGAAGTTTTCGTAATGATCGACCGCCATGACAAATGCCTGCAAATCAAAGCCGTCATTATACCGGAGCGCCCTGTTTCAGGATTTTTTCGGTTTTTTTTCTACGGGGGTTTACAAGAAAAAAAACACCACCTATACTGCCGCCCACTCGACTGATTCAGCGAATCAGCCGCGTGACTCGTGGGGGTATAGCTCAGTTGGGAGAGCGCTTGCATGGCATGCAAGAGGTCATCGGTTCGATCCCGTTTACCTCCACCACCAGATACCAGAATCTCAGGCCAAGGCCTGGGATTTTTTAACGGTTACGTCCCTATCGTCTAGAGGCCTAGGACACTGCCCTTTCACGGCGGCGACCGGGGTTCGAATCCCCGTGGGGACGCCACAGTTCTATTGTGGGGCTATAGCTCAGCTGGGAGAGCGCTTGCATGGCATGCAAGAGGTCAGCGGTTCGATCCCGCTTAGCTCCACCACCCTCTTCGTAGTACAAAGTCCTTTAGTCCCCATCGTCTAGAGGCCTAGGACACTGCCCTTTCACGGCGGCGACCGGGGTTCGAATCCCCGTGGGGACGCCAAACGGCACCGGGCAACTCGCCCACCATTCCGCTGTCGAACACCGCACGCGTCCCGCTAGGCCTAGTCTTGGCAGGACGACCGCAATGGCGCTTTGCCGACGGCACGCCTTGCCCTATCCTTCGTTTCATTCTTCTGCTTGCGTTTACCGACTATGAAAGTTTCGTCGTGGCTACAGCCGTTCTTGTTCGCGGTCATCTACGGCCTGCTCGCGTTCTTCAGCATCGACGCGCAGGATAGCGCCAACCTGTCGACGCTGATCTGGCCGTCAGCCGGCATTCTGCTCGGTGCACTGATGCTGACGCCGGCGCGCCAGTGGCCCAAATGGATGATCATCGCCGGGCTGCTGCACACCGCCGCCAGCCTGGCCAGTGACCGGCCGCTCAGCTTGGCGCTGCTGTTCACCGTGGCCGACCTGAGCGTCATGGGCGTGATCGCCGCGCTGTGGCGGCACCGGGTCGGCGAGGCGCAGACCCTCACCCAGCCGCGCAGCCTGTTCTGGTTCATCGGCCTGGTGGTGGTCGGCTGCATCGCCGGCGGCCTGCTCACCGACGAGGTGCTGGAGTGGCTGCACCAGCCAACCGCCCACTACGGCTGGACCACCTGGACCGTGTCCGGCGGCATCGGCTGCCTGGTCGGCGCCCCGCTGGTAATGGCCTGGAGCAGCTTCCGGGTGCGCTTGATCGGCGGGCCGAACAAGCAGAACCTGCTGATCGGCCTCTTGTGGTTTGTCGCCCTGCTGGTGACCGCCGAAATCGCCTTCGACGGCCCGACCTCGACCTGGGTATTCGGTGACACCAATTACGAGCTGACCTATCTGCCGCTGCTGTTCGTTGTACTGGTGGCGCTGGTATGGGAAGAGCGCGGCACCACGCTGGCACTGGTGACGCTGGCACTGATCGCCGGGGCCAATACCCTGCAGGGCGAAGGCCCGTTCGTGTTCGAGGCACAGCAGCGCAGCCTGGCGCTACTCGAAGTACAGGGCTATATCGGTGCCGCTGCGCTGATGGGCCTGACCATGTCGGCGATCAACGCCAGCCGCCAGCAGGCGCTGAAACTAGCTGCCTCCTGGAAGGTGCGCTTCGAGGGCGCGCTGTTGTCCAGCCGTCACCTGATGTACGAGTTCGACCCGCATAGCGGCCGGATCAGCTGGGGCGGCGAGGTACAGGCGCTGCTCGGCCTGCCGGCAACGGCGCTCACCACGCTCGACGACTTCTTGGCGCACGTGCATCCGGACGACCGCCAGCCGTTCATCGATCATGCCCAGTTCAGCGACAAGGGCGGCGACGAGATCGTCACCCGCAGCTACCGCTTCCGCTTCCGCTGCGCCGACGGCGAGTACTACACCGCCGTGGTCACCGGCGCGCCCATCGTCGACTTCGACGGCGAGGTCTACCGGGTCGATGGCCTGTTCCACCTAGAGTCCGAACTGACCGTGGTCCAACAGGTCTGAGCACGATGACGGAAACCAAGCGCGGCGCCGTCGGCGCGCTGCTGATCCACGGCCTGGGCGGCACCCAGTACGACCTGGGGCTGATGCACAAGGTGCTCAAACGCGCCGGCATCGACACCCATGCGCTGACGCTGCCCGGCCACGGCGGTGCGCCGGAAGACCTGCTGTCGGTCAACGCCGAGGACTGGGTGGAAGCGGTGCGCGCCAAGTATCTGGAACTGCGCCCGCTCTACCCGACCCTGCACGTGATCGGCATGTGCATGGGCGCGCTGTTGGCGATCGAGGTGGTCAAGCGCGAACACCACCGCAACGGCAGCCTGGTGGCGCTGGCGCCGCCGGTGTTCATCGACGGCTGGTCGACGCCGTGGTACCGCGCGCTGCGCTACCTGGTCTACAAGCTGCCCCCGCTCGCCCGGCGCATGAAAGTCGAGGAAGCCGAGCCCTACGGCATCAAGAACGAACTGGTGCGCTCCATCGTCAAGGCCAAGTTCGAGCGCAACGACAACTTCCATTACCGCTGGGTGCCGCTCTACTGCATCCAGCAGGTCGACCGGCTGCGCGGCTGGGTCAAGCAGAACCTCGCCGACATCCACTGCCCGACGCTGATCATGCACGCCCGCGAGGACGAGCTGACCAGCCTGCATTCGGCCGACTTCCTCGCGGCGCAGATCGGTGCGGCCAATACCCGGCTGGTGGTACTGGAGAACAGCTACCACATGATCTGCGTCGACAACGACCGCGAACTAGTCGCGCAGAACGTGTTGGAACACTTCGGTCTCGACCCGGCGCTGGCCAAACCGCGCCGGCGCACTGCGGCCGTCGAAACCGCCGAGGCCAGCGGCGCCGACGAATGACCGGTGCGGCACGCTATCGCGCCGCACCATTCCTGCCCTATCATCCATCGACTCCTTCTTCAGCCGACCCTTCGGCCAACGTTTCATGACCGATACCCTCAGCCCCAGCCCCGATACCCTCTCCCTCGCCGACTACCTGCAGGCCCATCAGGCCGCGCTGGTCACCACCGACGGCAGCTATGCCCTATCGGTGCACGGCGAGATCCTGGTCGGCCAGCGGGTAGTACCGTACCACCTGGTACCCGACGAGGGTTTCCTCGGCAAGATCAACAAATGGCGCAAGCTCGACGACGCGGCCCGCTACGCGCTGCTGCAGGAGCGCTGGAACGCCGCCGCGCGCGCGCGCCTCGAAGCGCAGCTGCTGCGCTGCGCCGAACAGATCGCGGCCATCGCCCGCGACTACGAACTGGACCCGAGCAGCGCCTACACCGCCTTCCAGGCCAAGTACGAACGGGCGCAGAGCCGCTGCGAACTGGCGCTCGACCGGATCTCGGCCTTGCAAGGCAGCCACGCCGCCACTCGCCAGGCCGAGAAGACCCGCGACGCGATCAATCTGTCGCTCTACCCCGAGTCGTTCACCGTGGCGCAGCGCATGCAACGCCACTTCATCGCGGTGCTCGGCCCGACCAACTCGGGCAAGACCCACGCGGCGATGGAGCACCTGGCGCAGGCCAAGAGCGGCGCCTACCTCGCTCCGCTGCGGCTGTTGGCGCTGGAAAACTACCAGCGCCTGCTCGACGCCGGCGTGGCGGTCAGCCTGATCACCGGCGAGCAGCGCAAGCTGCACCCGGAGGCCACCCACGTCGCCAGCACGGTGGAGATGCTCAACCCCAACCGGGTGATCGACGTGGCGGTGATCGACGAGATCCAGCTGCTCGACGACCCGGACCGCGGTGCCGCCTGGACCGCGGCGGTCTGCGGCGTGCCGGCCAGCACCGTGTATCTGCTGGGGGCGCTGGAAGCGCGCGAGGCGATCGAATCGCTGGTCAAGCGCGTCGGCGGCACGCTGGAAGTGCACCAGCTCAAGCGCAAGTCGCCGCTGGAAATGGAAAAGCAACCGCTCGGCACGCTGAAGAACCTGCAGGCGGGCGACGTGCTGATCGCATTCTCGCGCCGCGAGGTGCTGAGCTGGCGCGATCAGGCGATCGAACAGGGCTTCGCCGTGTCAGCGATCTACGGCAACCTGTCGCCCGAAGTGCGCCAGGCGCAGGCCGAACGCTTCATCGACGGCGAGACCAAGATCGTGGTCGGCACCGACGCGATCGGCATGGGGCTGAATACCCCGGCGCGCCGGGTGATCTTCACCACATCCAGCAAGTGGGACGGCTATAGCGAAGGCACCATCGCCGCCGCGCTGGCCAAGCAGATCGCCGGCCGGGCCGGCCGCTTCGGCGCGCATGAGACGGGCTTCGTGGCCGGCTTCGACGCCAAGACCCACCGCACCATCGCCGCGCTGCTGCAGGAGAAACTCGAACCTCTTCCGAGCACCGGCTTCTTCGTCGCGCCCAACCTCGACTACCTGCAGCAGATCTCGGCCGCCACCGGCCAGACTCAGCTGCAGCCGCTGTTGGAGCTGTTCACCAAGCACATCAATGTGCACGACGAATTCTTCCTGCCAGCCAACCTGACCGACCAACTGGAGAAGGCACGCTGGCTGGACACGCTGCCGCTCAGCTTGGCCGACCGTTTCACCTTCAGCCTGTGCCCGGTATCGACCAAGATCCCGATGCTGGAGCGCGCGCTGCAGGACTGGGCCGAATGCCGTTCCAAGCAGCGCACAGCGCCGCTGTTGCGCATGGAGGGCCGTGGCGGCCGCAACGAGCTGCAGTATCAGGAAGACACCTGCAAGCTCTATGCCGCCTATGCCTGGCTGGGCTACCGCATGCCCGACACCTTCCCCGACGGCGAGATGGCGCAGCGGCTGATGCAGTCGACCTCGGAAGAGATCGATGCGCTGCTGCAGGCGCAGAACACCCGCCAGCGTCACGACCGGCGCCGCAGCGGCCCGGCCGGTAAGGGTAAGCCGCGCCAGACGGGGGGCGGCAAGCCTGCGGGCCGACAACCGGGTAGCGGCAGCAATGGCGGCAAGGTCGGGGGCAAGAGTGGTGGAAAACCCGGCGGAAAACGCTGAGCCCCTTTCGGCCAACCATAACGTTGGCCGAACACCCCAAGTCATGAAAAAAGCCGGCATCACGCCGGCTTTTTCTGTTGCTCCAGGCTCGCCTACTTGGCGATCGCCGGCGCGTTTTCCCAGCCGCCGCCCAGCGCCAGGAACAGATTGACCTGGTCGTTCGCCAGCTGGCCGTCCGACGCCGCCAGCGCCGCCTCGTTGCTCGCCAAGGTCCGGTCGGCGTCCAGGCTGGACAGATACGGCGAACGCCCCGCCTGGTACAGGCGGCGGTTCTGCTGCGCCACCTCACGGGCGCTGTCGCGCGCCGCGCGCAGCGCGTCGTTGCGGTCCAGCTCCTTGGCGTAGAAGCTCAGCGCCGTCTCGGTCTCGCGCAGCGCGTTCAGTACCACGCCGTCGAAATAAGCCAGCGCCGCGTCCGTATCGGCCTCGGCCGCTTTGACCCGGGCACGCGAGCCGCTGTCCGGGATGGTCCAACTGATCAGCGGGCCGATGCCCCAGCGCTGGGTTCGGCCCTCGCCGATATGGTCGAGCACGCCGGTGTAGCCGGCCGACGCGCCGATGATGATGCTCGGATACAGGTCGGCGGTGGCCACGCCGATCTTGGCGGTGGCGGCGGCCAGTTGGCGTTCGGCGGCGCGCACGTCCGGCCGGCGCTTAAGCAGCGCCGCGCCGTCGCCGACCGGAATCGGCTGGGCAAGCTCGGGTTCCTTGCGGCAGTCGAGCTTGGCGGCGCGCAGCTGCTGTGGAGTCTTGCCGACCAGCACCGCCAGGCGGAACAGCGCCGCGTCCTGCTCGGCCTGGAAGTGCGGCAGGTTGGCGCGCAGGCTGTCGGCCTGCGACTGCGCCCGCGCCACGTCGGTGATGCGGCCGCGCCCGGCATCGGACAGACGACGCGCCACGTCGACGCTGCGGTTCTGCAGATCGAGCACATGCTGGGCCACCTGCAGCTCGCGGTTGGCCGAACAGCTTTGCACATAGGCGCGCACCGTCTCGGCCGCCACCGTGACGCGGGCCAGGTCGACCGCGGCCAGGCTGGCCTCGGCGCCGGCGTGGGCGGCTTCTTCGCCGCGCGCCAGCTTGCCGAACAGATCGACCTGATAGGCCAGGTTGATGCCGCCGTCGCCCAGGTTCGCCACCGGCAGCCGTTCCTCGACCAAAAAGGCTTCGCCCGACAGCTGGGCGCGCTGCGCGCCGACCGCCACGCTGGCGTGCACATTGCGCTCAGCGTCGACCTCGGCCATTACCGCCATCGTGCGGCGCAGGTTGGCCGAAGCGATGCGCAGATTGGTGTTGGCGGTCAGCGCCTGTTGCACCAGGCCGTCCAGCACCGGGTCCTTGTAGAGTTTCCACCAGCCGGCCGGCAACGGCGCCTGGCTCACCGCCTTGCCCTGCGTGCCGATGAACTGGCCGTTGGCGGACGGGTCTTTGATCGCGGCCTTGTCGGGCACTTTGTAGTCGGGACCGACCGTGGTGCACGCCGCCAGCGCGCCGACCAGCGCCAGGCTCAGCGTCGTCTGAAGCAGTCTCACGATTTCGCCCCCTGCGGCTGGGCCGGCTTGGCCGCGGCCTTGTCCTGCAGCACCGAGACGGTGGCGGTGCGACCGGCGATCAGGCGGAAGTCGGCCGGCACCTCGTCGAGCGCGATGCGCACCGGAATGCGCTGCGCCAGCCGCACCCAGTTGAAGGTCGGGTTCACATTGGGCAGCAGCGAGGCGCCACTGCTGCGGTCGCGGTCCTCGATGCCGGCGGCGATGCTCTGCACGTGGCCGCGCAGCGTGCGCGACTCGCCCATGATCTGGATGTCGACCGGCTGGTTCAGCTGCACACCGTTAAGCTTGGTCTCTTCGAAGTAGCCGTCGACGTGGAAGGAATGCGCGTCGACGATGGACAGCACCGGCCGGCCGGTCGACACATAGTCGCCCTTGCGCGGGGTGCGGTCGTTCAGATAACCGTCCACCGGGCTCACCACCTCGGTACGCTGCAGGTTGAGCTGCGCCACGCCGACCGCGGTGTCCGCCGCCGCCAGCGCCGCTTCGCCCTGCTGCACCTTGGCGTCGCTCTCCTCCTGGTTTTCCTTGGACACTAGGTCGGCCAGCGTGCGGTTACGCGCGGACTCGCGCTTGGCCTGTGCCAGTGTGGCGCGCTGCGACGCCACCGCCGCCTGCGCCTGGCGCAGCGCCAGCTCGTAGCGGGCGCGGTCGACCACGAACAGCACCTGGCCCTTCTTCACCAGCTCGTTGTCGCGGACCTTCACTTCGGTGATCAGCCCGGACACGTCCGGCGCCACCTGCACCACGTCGGCGCGGATATGGCCGTCGCGCGTCCACGGCGCGTTGGTGTAATAGTCCCAGAGATGCCGGCCAACCAGCACCGCAACGACGACAACGATCAGGGTCAGGGCGATCGGCCCCAGCTTTCGAGCGAGATTTTTCATGATTGCAACCAGTGGGTCAGCGCGACCGTGCCCCCGAGCACGATCACATAAAGGGCAAAGTTGAACAGCGAGCGGTGCCAGATCACCTTATAGAGACCGAGCCGCGCCAGCACGAAGCGCAGGCAACCGGTCAGGGCGAAGGCAATCAGCATCAGCGCCAGGAGACTGGGGATGAACACCCCGTAGATATCGATTTCGCCAATCATTGGCTGGCTCCGAGGCTAGGGGCGGGATCTAAAGGGTTGGCTGCGGCAGCGGGTTGCTCGGCCGCCGGAAACAGCGTCACGCGCAATTCCACCAGCGCGTTGAGCGCCTCGCGGCTGGCGGCGTTGTATTCGCCGGCCACCGTGGCATGGATCGCCGCGTCGATGCCCACCGCCAGCTGCGCCGGCGCGGCCAGCGGGCGGCGCTCGTCGGCGCAACGCTGGTAATGCGCGGCCACCGCCTGCAGCACCTGCTGGACCAGGCTCTGCGCCGGTTCGGCCAGGCGGTGTTCGTCGCGCTGCAGGTCGAGCGTGCTGAAGCCGACGCGCAGCTCGGCAAAACCATCGGTCAGCTTGTCGTGGCCGCTGGCGGCCAGCCGCGGCATCAACAGCGACAGGCGGTCGAGCATCAGCGCGGTCAGCGTGGCGTAGTCCCCGTGGTGGCGGCCGCCAGCCATGCTCGCCAGCGCGCGCCAGCTGGAGTGCACCAGGCGACGCATCGCCAGATCGGCGCCGAACGGCCGGGTCAGCATCACCCACACCAGCGCGAACAGCACCCCGACCACGCCGGCGATATTGCCGTTCATGAAGCCGAGGAAGTCCGCATCGTAGGCGCCCTGCAGGCCGAGGAAGGTGGCGGTGTTCACCCCCAGCAGCATCGCGGCCATATTGAATCTCGGTTGCGGGATCAGCACGCCGATGCACAGGAACGGCAGCGCCATCATCGCCACCAGCGTCTCGAATTCATGCGCGGCCGGAATGATCACAAACAGCATCACCGCCGACAGCAAGACGCTGACGCAGGTCCAGACGAAGAAGGTCTTGATCAGCGGCGCCGGCTCGTCCAGCGAGGCGAAGAAGCAGCACGCCACCCCACCGAGGATCACGCCGCTGACGCCGTCGTCCCAGCCCAGGCCGATCCAGACCAGGCTGGCGATAAAGGTGCCCAGCGACGCCACGCCGGCCGAAAACACCATCATGCCGTAGTCGTAATGGCGGTTCTTGCCGCCGACTTCCCAACGGCTGTACGCCGGTTGCCAGCCGGTGCCGGCTTCGCCGTCGGCGATCATCCGCTGCAGCGACAGACAGTCCTGCCACAGGTAGATCAGTGAGCGCAGCCGTGCCCGCGCATGGGCGACGACCAGCTCGGCCCAGCCCAGACCGGCCACTTCGGCCGGCGAGGCCAGTTCGGCCAACAGCCGTTCGGCCTCGGCGCGGGCGCCATCCCGGTCGCGGCGGCACATCCAGTCGGCGATCTCGGCCATCTGGCGGGGCAGTTCGTCCGGCACACCCTGCGGCAGCTGGCGCAACTCGGCAACGTTGGCCGAAAGCGAGGACAGGATGGGCAGCAGCATGCTCATGCGGCCACGCAGCTCGCGGGCGTGGCGTACGATCTGTGCGCTATCCGCGTCGTAGGAAAGCTGGGAAATCAGCTGGTCGAGCGCCAGGATATCGGCCGCCAAGCGGTGGCGGCTGGCCGGCCCGCGGTCGGCGGCGCGCTCCGGGGCCAGCGACTCGGCGGCCCAGGCCGACGCGTCCCTCAGCCAGGTATGCAGACGGGCGCTGAGCACCGGCGTCACCTTGCTCGGAAACACCAGCCCGGCCACCACGCTAGCGCAGACGATGCCCAGCAGAATCTCTTCGCTACGGGCCACCGCAGTATCGAACACCAGCTCGGGGTGGAACACCGAAGGCAGGCCGATGATCAGCAGCGAATAGGCCGCCAGCATGAAGACATAACTACGCGGAGTACGGTCGAGCAACGACAGGTAGAGCAGCGTCCCCATCCACAAGGACACCACCAGGCTGAGCATCACCGGTGCATTGACGAACAGCGGCACGAACACCACCGCTGCCACCGCACCGATCAGGGTGCCGCAGGCGCGGTACAGCGCCTTGGAGCGGGTGGCGCCGGTCAGCGGGTGCGACACGATGTACACGGTCGCCATCGCCCAGTAGGGGCGCGGCAGGCCGAGCATCAGCGCGATGTAGAGCGCCAGCATGGCAGCGGTGAAAGCCTTGGCCGAAAACAGCCAGTCTCGCCAGGAGGGCAAGGTGATCATAGTGCGAAATCGCCAGGGTCAAGACGTGATTGAATGGGTGGGAGAGGCCGCCTGTTCCAGCGCATGAAAGACGCGCAGCGTCGCTTCCAGATCCTGCCGGCTGATTTCTTTAAACACGCTCGCTCTCAGTTTGACCAGCTCGGCCTCGATTTTCCCGACCAGCGCCCGGCCCTCTTCGGTAAACCACAGCGTGTTGGCGCGCCGGTCGGTGGCGCCGCGCTCGCGCCGCACCAGACCCGCGTCGCTGAGCTGGTCGATCTGGCGCACCAGCGACGCGCCCTCGATGCCGATCTGCTCGGCCAGCGCAGCCTGGTTCACCCCCTCGCCCAGCCGGCCGATGAACACCAGCGCCGTCGCGCACGATGGCGACACGCCGTAGACGGTCACCACATCGTGGGAGACCTGTCGCCAGCGCCGCCCCACCTGGAGCAGCGCGCCGGTCAGCTGCAGACGCAACACATCAATGTTTTCCATGATTAATATTACCCTGGTTACTATTAGCTGGCAAACTAATAGCAAGGTATCAATCACCTCACACCACCGGCGCCCAGCCGCGCACCGCGCCCTCCCACTGCTTCATCCTAAACCGCGACGATCCACACTTCTGCCGCCGGCTGGCGACAATGCTTCGCGTAAAAACAACCCAAAATTCATAAAAAAATAATCCATGATGATGGATTGGATTTCCGCTTCGCGGCGAAATAGCCAATAAGCACAGCCAAAACAATCACCCGCCTAGTGTCTCGACATCAAGTTGATAACTTATATGCATATATGTGCGTCGAACCATTCGTTCGTACTAAGTTTTTCGCGGGATAGACTGAAGAACAATTTTCCTGGGCGCACCCTGCATCGGCTGGCGCCCTGGCCGTATTTCCTAACTTCGGAGGCGCTGGGATGATTCCGGAAACAACGATTCGTCAAAAGCTGTGGCTATTGACGCTACTGGTCTTGGTATTCGTGTCGGCGGTGGCCGGCTGGGTGCTGTTCAAGGAACGCGAAGGGCTGCTGGATGCGCGCCGCACCAGCACCAGCCATCTGGTCGACGCGAGCTACTCGATCCTGCAGCACTACGGCCGGTTGGCCGAACAGGGCAAGCTGCCGCTGGCCGAGGCGCAGGCCACCGCCGCCGATGCCATCGCCAGCCTGCGCTACGAAAACGGCAACTACTTCGCGCTCTACGACACCAACTACCGCATGCTGCGCCACCCGATCAAACCGGAAATGAACGGCAAGGACCAGAGCGGCCTGAAGGACCCGAACGGCGCCCGCCCGGTGGTGTTGCTGGTGGATGCCGCCCGCCGCGGCAAGGGGGAATTCGTCGACTACCAATGGGCCAAGCCCGGCCATGACCAGCCGGTCGACAAGGTCAGCACCAGCCGACTCTACGCGCCCTGGGGCTGGGTAGTGGCCACCGGCGTCTATGTGGACGACGTCGAGGCCGAGTTCGAGCACAAGGCCTGGCTCCTGGGTGGCTGGATCGGCGCGGGTCTGCTGTTGCTGCTGTTGTTGTCCTGGCGCATTGCGCACAGCATCAGCCGTCCGTTGGAAGATCTGCGCGACCGGATGAGCGAGATCGCCCGCTCGGGCGACCTGACTGACGACGGCACCCGCCCGCAGGGCGGCGGCGAGGTCGGCCAGATCGGCGCGGCGTTCTATTCCTTGATCGACCGCTTCCGGCTGATCCTGCAGGAGGTGAGCCAGGGCTCGCGCACGGTATCCGCGGAGCTCGCCCAGCTGTCGCACAATCTGAAGCAGATCGAAGACAGCTCGGCCACCCAGAACGAATCGGCAATGGCGACCGCCGCCACGGTGGAGCAGATCAGCACCAGCATCGCGCAGATCACCTCCCACCTGGGCGAAGTGGCAGCGCTGTCGGAGCAGGCACGCGGCCTGACCCTCGACGGCCGCAACGCAGTCGATCGCGCCACCGGCGAGATGGAGCGCATCGCCACCTCGGTGGGCGAGTCGAGCCTGGAGGTGCAGACGCTGGGCGAGCGCTCGCAACAGATCTCCAGCATCGTCGGCACCATCCGCGACATCGCCGACCAGACCAATCTGCTGGCGCTGAACGCGGCGATCGAAGCGGCGCGCGCCGGCGAACAGGGCCGCGGTTTCGCGGTGGTGGCCGACGAGGTGCGCAAGTTGGCCGAACGCACCAGCGAGGCCACCAAGCAGATCACCACGATGACCGACTCGATCCAGCGCGACACCGGCCAGGCGGTGCAGCGCATCCAGGACGTCAGCACCCAGGCGCGCCAGGGGGTGACGCTGACCGACGAGGCCAGCACCAAGGTGTCGAGCATCGACGAGCGCACCCGCGAGGTGTCGGGCATCATCGGCGACATCGCCACCGCCTCGGGCGAGCAGTCCAAGGCCAGCCTGGAGATCGCCCGCAATGTCGAATCGATCTCGCAGATGAGCCAGCAGAACACCCGCGCCATCGGCGACATCGCCGCTGCCTCGGCGCGCTTGGCGGCGATGGCGCAACATCTGGACCAGGCGGTGGCACAGTTCCGGGTCTGACGCCGCGCCCTGATACGCTTGCACACTACAACGGGACGCCACCGCATTCGGATCGCGGTGGCGTCCCGTTTCGTTTGGCTGTCCTGGCACCCCGAGCGCGGTGCCTAGCGCGGGATCGCGGTCGCGCAAAGACAGAATCCGACAAGACGAAGTCGCCCCCCCCCAGCGAGAACGCATCCTTAGGAGCCGGCTCGCCAGGCTCCCCAAGCCCATGCCCCATACAGCGTTCAGGAAAAATCCACCAGCGACGCCGGCACATGGCGACGCAGCAGTGCGGCGCGGGCGCTCCACTGCGTGGCCGCGTCCAGCGTGGTGTCGAGATAGCGCACCTCGCCAGCGACGAACAGCGCCACCGGCAGGCCGTCGCGGTACAGCACCCGGTTGCCGGTCAGCGCCGGCAGCCGCGCTCCGGGGGTAAGGATGCCGACCAGATTCAGCGGGTCGGCGCCGGACAGCGACAGCCAGTCGCCCGACGGCGGGCGGCGCCGCACCTCGCGCAGCAGCCCCACCGCCTCGGGCAGCGCGAACTGCTCGCCGGAGAAACCGGCGACGAAGCGCCCGCCGCGCAGCTCGCCGCGCGCCTCCAGCCGGCGATACACCCGTAGCAGCTCGCGCCACGGCGGCAGCCAGTCGGCCTCGCGCTCCAGCATCCGCCAGAACACTACCCCGTAGCGGCGCAGCAGCGTGCGCGCCACCTGCTCCACCGCCTCGTCGAGGTTGGCCGAAGCGGTGCGGCGCGCCAGCGCCCAGCGCCCGGCGTCCTCCATGCCGAAGGGCATGGTGCGATGGTGGCGCCGTCGCGTGCTGCCGCCGCGCGGCCGGCGCCGTTCCGATGGCACCAGCAGCGCACGCAGGCCGCCGAAGCTGTCGGCGTTCACCAGCCCCACCGCCACCAGTTCGGCCAACGCTTCCTCGACCTGGACGCCGAGCAGATGGGTGGCGTCGACCAGTTCGTCGAAGAACGAGGCGCCCTGCTCGCGCAGGCAGTCGGCCACCGCTTGGCCGCGCACGCTCAAGGCCGGCGGCTCCGGCGCGGCAGCCAGTGCGCTCCACAGCTGACCGTTGCGGCGGGCGAACAGCGCGATCGGCGTGCTGCGCACCGGCGCCGCGCCCCTGGCCGCCCTCTTGTCGGTGCCGCCGCCGCGCGGGGCCAGCCGCGCCCAGGCGATCCGCCCGGCCAGACACAGATCGTCGAGCCAGCTCGGCTCGTAGGCCGGGATGCGCGCCGGCAGCAGCTCAGTTTCCCAGGCGCCGGCCGGCGCCTCGAAGCCCTCCAGCTGCGCCACCATCGCCGCCACCGCGTCCGGCCCCTCCATGCGGGTATCCGGGCTGACGTGCTGCCAGTCGAACAGGAAGCGCAGGAAATCGCGCGCCGCCACCGGCTCAATCTGCTCGCGCAGCTGCTTGACGGTGTAGCGGTGGATGCGCGCCAGCAGGCGGCGCTCGCACCATTCGTCCTCCACCGCGCCGTCGCTGAAGCGCCCGCGCAGCGCGAAGCCCTCCTGCTCCAGCGCGGCCAGCGCATAGGCGATGTCGGCCGGCGCGATGCCGAAGGCGGCGACGCAGTCGGCCAGCGTCACCGGCCCCAGCCCCTCCAGCCGGCCGCGCACCAGCTCGACCAGCGCCGCCTCGGCCGGGCCGGCAAACGGCGTGCTGCCCGGCGGCAGCGCGATGGCCGGCTGCGTCGCCAGATCGGGCCACAGCGCCTGCCACTCAGACAGCCGCTCGGCGGCAATCCACAGCCCCCTGCCCTTCACCAGCGCCGCGCGACGCTGCTTGGCCAGCGCCGCCAACCAGTCGCGCCAGGCGGGCTGCGCGGCGACCTCGGCCTCAGTGACGCCGCCCAGCCACACCAGCGCGTCGTACAGCTCGTCGGCATTGGCCGGGTCCGGCCAGGCCTCTTCGCGCACCCGCGCGATCGCCGCCGCGTCGAGCCGGCCGAGCTCGGCGGCCGACTCCGGCGCCAGCCAGCGCCGCCCCATCACCGCCTGGGTGCGGCGCTCCTCCAGTGGCGCGTCGTCGAGGAAGGCATAGGGCTTGGCGGTGAGCGCCTCCATCGCCAGCGGCGACGGCTCGGTCAGATCGCGCGCCAACATGCGGACCGCGCCGGACTCCAGACCCATCAGCAGCCGCTCGAAACCGTCCACGTCCATCGCCTCGTGCAGGCAGTCGGCCAGGGTCTGGCGCACCAGCGGATGGTCGGGAATCTCGCGCTCGCCGGCCAGGTTCTCGGCGCAGGCGAGCTGGTCGGGAAAGATCGCCGCGACCAGGTCTTCCGCGTCCATGCGCATGAACTGCGGCGGTACCTTCTTGCCGCCGCGAAAACGCGGCAAGGCCAGCGCTACCACCCCCACCCAGCGCCAGCGAGTGATGAACATCGGCGCGTCGAGCAGAGCCTGGATCAGCACCAGGCACGCGTTGGCCGAATTGAGATAGCGGGTCACTTCGGCCAATTCGAAGCTGTGCGCGGTGGTCAGCGACAGCACGATGTTGTCCTCGGTGGCAGCCGCCTGCAGCTCGAAGTTGAACTTGCGGCAGAAGCGCTTGCGTAAGCTAAGGCCCCAGGCGCGGTTGATGCGGCTGCCGAACGGCGAGTGGATCACCAGCTGCATGCCGCCGACCGCGTCGAAGAAGCGCTCCATGATCAGCGTGTCGCCGGTCGGCAAGGCGCCGAACACCGCGCGCGCCGCCGCCAGATAGTCGACCAGCTGGCGCGCCGAAGGCGCATCGATGCCGACCTCGCCGATCAGCCAGGCGAGTGCCGCGTCCTCGCCGTCCGCTTCGGCCAAGCTTTGCGCCAGCTCGGCATGCAGCCGCGCCACCGACTGCGACAGCTCGTCGCTGCGCCCGGACGCCTCGCCCAACCAGAACGGCAGTGACGGCGGCTGGCCGTGCGCGTCCTCCACCCGAACCGTGCCGCGCTCGATACGCAGGATGCGGTAGGCGCTGTTGCCCAGCTGGAACACGTCGCCGGCGGTGCTCTCCACCGCGAAATCCTCGTTCACCGTGCCGATGAACTGGTTGTCCGGCTCCAGCACCACCTGGTAGTCGGCATTGTCGGGAATAGTGCCGCCGCTGGTCAGCGCGGTCAGCCGAGCGCCGCGCCGGCCGCGCAGCACCCGGTTGACCGCATCGTGGTGCAGCAAGGCGCCGTGGCGGCCGCGCCGGGTGCTGTAGCCTTCGGCCAACATGCGCAGCACCGCCGCGTAGTCGGCGCGGGACAACACCCGGTACGGCCAGGCGCGGGTCAGGCGCGCATACAGCGCGTCCTCGTCCCAGTCGCGCGCCGCCACCTCGGCGACGATCTGCTGCGCCAGCACGTCGAGCGGCTGCGGCGGGATGTGCAACCGGTCGAGCTCGCCGCGCCGCACGCTGTCGAGCAGCGCGGTGCACTCCACCAGATCGTCGCGCGACAGCGGAAACAGCCGTCCCTTCGGCGTGGCGCCGACCGCGTGGCCGGAACGGCCGACCCGCTGCAGAAACGCGGCGATCGAGCGCGGCGAGCCGAGCTGGCAGACCAGCTCCACCTCGCCGATGTCGATGCCCAGCTCCAGCGAGGCGGTGGCCACCAGCGCGCGCAACTCGCCGTTCTTCAAGCGCTGCTCGGCCGCCAGCCGCGCCTCCTTCGACAAGCTGCCGTGGTGCGCGGCGACGTCGCTCTCGCCGAGCCGTTCAGACAGGTGGCGCGTCACCCGTTCGGCCAACCTGCGCGTGTTGACGAACACCAGCGTGGTGCGATGCATCAGGATCAGCTCGGCGAGCCGGCCGTAGTTCTGCTCCCACACCTCGTTCGACATCACCGCCTCCAGCGGCGAGACCGGCACCTCCAGCGCGAGATCGCGCTCGCGCACATGGCCGGTGTCGATGACGGTGCAGTCGGGCTCCTTTCCATCCTGAGGTGCGGCCCCGACCAGGAAGCGCGCCATCTCGTCCAGCGGCTTCTGCGTGGCCGACAGACCGATGCGCACCAGCTGGTCGCCGGCCAGTTCGGCCAACCGCTCCAGCGACAGCGTCAGGTGCGCGCCGCGCTTGTTCGGCGCCAGCGCGTGGATCTCGTCGACGATCACCGTGCGGGTGGTGGCGAGCATCTTGCGGCCCGACTCGGAGCCGAGCAGCACGTACAGCGATTCGGGGGTGGTGACGACGATGTGCGGCGGGCGGCGGCGCATCGCCTCGCGCTCGGCCTGCGGGGTGTCGCCGGTGCGCACCAGGGTGCGGATCGTCACCTCGGGCAGGCCCTGTTCGGCCAACTTCGCGGCGATGCCGGCCAGCGGCACCTCCAGGTTCTTCTGGATGTCGTTGGACAGCGCCTTGAGCGGCGACACGTAGACCACCTGGGTCTCGTCCGGCAGCCCGCCCGCCGCTAGCCCCTCGCGCACCAGCGCGTCGATGGCGGCGAGAAAGGCGGCCAGCGTCTTGCCCGAGCCGGTCGGTGCGGCGATCAGCACATGGCGGCCGGACTGGATCGCCGGCCAGGCGTCAAGCTGGGCCGACGTGGGCGCGGCGAAGGTGGCGGCGAACCACTGTGCCACCGCCGGGTGGAAGTACGGAAGCGGACTCACCGGTCGGCTCCAATGCATGGGGAGGAGACTTCATACTAGTGCAGCCGGCGAAGCGGCTCTCGTCACCGCGCCGCCTGCGCTATCGCACACCGAGCGCATCAAACCCCTGGCACCTCAGCACCCTGACGACGCAGGCAGCGCCAAGCGCACGGCAAGGCAGATCGAAACCGCCCCCGTCAACGATCCGGCGCCAGCCGATGGCCCGCTGGTCCGCCCCACTCCCCCGGCAGGCACACCGAGGCTGGCATGCAGCCCTGAAGCCCGATTCGCGAAGACCAGCGCCAATGCAGCGGGCAGGCGAACCCCAGGCAGCGTAAACTTCGCGTTTAGCCTTTGAAGCCTGTGGCCACACCATGACGTTTTCCTCCCTCGGTTTGAGCGAGCCGCTACTGCACACGCTCGCCTCCCTCGGCCACCACACCCCCACCCCGGTACAGCAGCAGGCGATTCCGGCGATTCTGGCCGGCCGCGACCTGCTGGCGGCGGCGCAGACCGGCACCGGCAAGACCGCAGGCTTCGCGCTGCCGCTACTACAGCGCCTGAGCGCCGACGGCGCCCGCGCGGCCAACAACACGGTGCGCGCGCTGGTGCTGGTGCCGACCCGCGAGTTGGCCGAACAGGTGGGCGAGCGCATCCGCGCCTATGGCGCTGGCCTGCCGCTGTCGGTCGCCGCGGTCTACGGCGGGGTCAGCATCAACCCGCAGATGATGAAGCTGCGCCGTGGCATCGACATCCTGGTCGCCACGCCCGGCCGCCTGCTCGACCTGCACGAACACAACGCACTGAAGCTGTCGACGGTAACGACGCTAGTGCTGGACGAGGCCGACCGGCTGCTCGATCTGGGCTTCGCCGACGAGCTCGGCCGCCTCTTCGCGCTGCTGCCGCGTCAGCGCCAGACGCTGTTCTTCTCGGCGACCTTTCCGCCCGCCGTCACCGCGCTGGCCGAAACCTTGCTGCGCGAGCCGGCCCGCGTTGCGCTGCCCGACGAGCCTCACGCCGACAGCACCATCCTGCAGCGCGCCATCGAAGTCGATGCCCCGCGCCGCACCCAACTGCTCGTTCAGCTGATCCGGCAACACGGCTGGGAACAGGTGCTGGTATTCGTCGCCAGCCGGCAGGCCACCGAGAACCTGGCCGCCAAGCTCGACAAGGCCGGCATCGCGGCCACGGCCCTGCACGGCGACCTCAGCCAGGGCGCCCGCACCCGGGCGCTGGCCGACTTCAAGACGCGGCGCCTGCAGGTGCTGGTGGCCACCGACGTGGCCGCGCGCGGCATCGACATCGAACAGCTGCCCGCGGTGGTGAACTTCGACCTGCCGCGCTCGCCGGCCGACTACACCCACCGCATCGGTCGCACCGGACGCGCCGGGGCGAGCGGCGTCGCGATCAGCTTCGTCAGCGCCGCCAGCGAAGCCCACTTCCGGCTGATCGAAAAACGCCAGCGGCTGCGCGTGACCCGCGAGCGCATCGCCGGTTTCGAGCCGGTCGAGACCGCGCCCGCGCCGGCCGATCCAACGACCGACGCACCGCCCCCGAACGGCGGCATCAAGGGCAAGCGCATGAGCAAGAAGGACAAGCTGCGCGCGGCGGCCGCCAAGTCCGGGGAATGAGCATCGCTCAGAGTCGCTGACAACATGCCGCTTCTGCCAGATCGTAAGCAGGTTCTCAGCCGGCCAGCACGACGCCGGGCATGGACCGGCCGGGGGCAATACCGCGACCGTCGACCGCATGATTGACGGGTAGCCGGCCCGGCAGACCGATGCGGAGCGGGAGCCGTCGCGCGGCAACTGCTACAGTGAGGCAAGATGCCCCTGCCGAGCACGACCGAATGATCAATAAGCCTGCCCCTGCCCCGACGCCCCCCGGCCAGTCCGGCGCCATCCCTACGGGAACCCGCTGGTCGGACCTGATCGCCGGCCTGTCGGTGGCAGGCCTGCTGCTGCCCGAAGCGGTGGCCTACTCGGGCATCGCCAATCTGCCGCCGCAGGCGGGCATCATCGCGCTGCTGATCGGCCTGCTGTGCTATGGCCTGATCGGCAAGAGCCCGTTCGCCATCGCCTCGGCCACCTCGTCCTCGGCGGTGGTGCTGGCGGCCGCGACCGCACAGCTTGCCAGCGGCAATGTCGCGCTGCAGCTCTTGCTCGGCGCGGGGCTGTTGATGCTCACCGGCCTGCTGTTCCTCGTAGCCGCGCTGGCACGGCTGGGCAATATGTCGGACTTCATCGCCAAGCCGGTGCTGCGTGGCGTCACCTTCGGTCTGGTCATCGTCATCATCCTGCGCCAGTTGCCGAACATCGTCCAAATCCATCCCAGGCACGATGATGTGCCGCGCTTCGCCTTCGAGCTGCTGTCACAATTTCCCTCCTGGAACCTCGTCGGCCTGCTGACCGGGGGGATTGCGCTGGCGCTGCTGACCGCGCTGGGCCGCATCCGGCGTCTGCCGGCCGCCTTGCTGGTGATCGCGCTGGGCATCGGCGCCAATGCCTGGCTGAACCTGACCGGCTACGGCGTACCCCAGGTCGGCACGGTCACGATCCACTGGGACATCCCCTCGCTGCCCGGCTTGAGCCGCGTGCAGTGGTCGCGGCTGGGCGAGCTGGCGGTAGCGATGCTGCTAATCCTGTACGCCGAGTCCTATAGCTCGATCCGCTATTTCGCCCTCAAGCACGGCCAGGACACCACGCCCAACCGCGACCTGGCGGCGTTGGGCGTCGCCAACCTGATCGCCGGGCTGATGCACGGCATGCCGATCGGCGCCGGTTATTCCGCCTCTTCGGCCAACGAAGCCGCCGGCGCCCAGTCGCGACTGGCCGGGCTGATCGCCGCCGCCGTGGTGCTGCTGATCGTGCTGACCTTGCTGCCCGCGATTGCGCTGACTCCCGAACCGGTGCTGGCCGCCATCGTCATCCACGCCGTCGGGCACACGCTGCAGCCGAGCATGTTCCGACCCTATTTCCGCTGGCGGCGCGACCGCCTGATCGTGGTCGGCGCGGTGCTGGCGGTGCTGCTGTTGGGCGTGCTCGACGGCCTGCTCGCCGCCATTGCCGCCAGCCTGGCGCTGACCCTGCGGCAGTTCGCCGAGCCCAACCTCTCGGTGCTGGGGCGCGTCGGCAACGGCCATGACTTCGCCGGACGGGCCGTGCATCCGGACGCGCAGCCGGTGCCGGGCATCCTGATCGTTCGACCGGAGGAGCCGCTGTTCTTCGCCAATGTCGAGCGCATGCTGACCCGAGTGCGACAGCTCATGCTCGAAGACCCCACCACCATCCACACCGTGGTGCTGAGCCTGGAGGAGTCGCCCGACCTCGACGGCACCAGCATCGAGGCCATGAGCGAGTTTGCCGACTTCGTCGCGCAAGGCCAGCGGCAGCTGCTGCTGGCCCGGGCCCACGACGAGGCGCTGGCCGTACTGGCCCGCGCCGCGCCGCCCGCACTGCCCCTGACGACCCGCTATCTGAGCGTGGACGATGCGGTCACCGCCGCGCTGCAGCATCGCTAAGCGCCGCCTCAACGCAGCGCGATCAATGGCAGCGCCAGCGAGTCGACCCCGCCAAGCCGTCCTGTCAGGCGCACAGTCACAGACAATACAAGTACGGCACGGCTACGTAATCACTCGGGGAGAGGCTTGCTCGCGGCGCTCAAGTGGGGCGACATTCACCGCGCTCAGCAACTCGACCCGCACCGGTTCGGCCAGGCAGTCCGCCACCTTGGCGCGATAGGCCTGGTAGTGCGCCGAGCCGCGATGCGCCTCCAATGCACTGTCGGACACATACGCCTCGAACACCTGCAATGTGCCGGGGGCCTGGGCCGACTCGAACAGGTCGTACTGCAGGCAGCCCGGTTCCTGCCGGCTGGCCGGGACCATATCGCGCATCGCGGCTTTCACCGCCTCGATGCCTTCCAGCTTGCACTTGATCATGGCCAGTACATAGATCGTCATCTCGTTCCCCTGCTTACTCTTCAACGTCGCCCGCGATCGTCCGACGGACAGCTCGGCCCCGGCACCGTGCCAAGACCACCGATGGCAGAAACGGCAGCGCGCTGAGCGCGGCCCGACGCGCATACCGGCACTCTCACGCGCTCCTACTCATCGGCATTCTGCAACGCCAACCCATTCTCAGCGCACGCATCCAAGCCGGCGACACCGGAGCTCGTAAATGCAGGCGAAGCGGTGACCATACCGGCCCGACGCGAGTCACACCGTATCAGACCGACTCAGCGTTAGCCGAGGTCCGGGGGCTGGGGCCGTCCTGCAGCGGCACGCCCCTCCGCGCCGCTCTCCCCCTTCAGATAATGACGAATGCGGATCTCGATCCCCGCGGTCTGAAAGCGCCGCACCGCCGCCTCGATCTTCAGCTCGCCCCGCGTCACCCGCTGGTGATGACGCAAGTGCTCCAGCCACGACTCGTCGAAGAAGAACTCCAGCCAACGCCGCGGATCGCCGCTGTCCTGCATCAGGCCCCACGACAGCGCGCCGTTGCGGCGGCGCATCTGCTCCAGCTCGGCCATGCAGCGCAGAAAATCCGCGGCCCGCTCCGGTGCGATGTCGTACTCCACGGAGACCATCACCGGCCCGCGCTCGGGCGAAGTGTCCTCGCTCAACAGCGGCGCCGGCCAATGCAGCGAGGGGGCCAGATCGTCCACATTGGTCTCCGGCAGCGCCACCCTCAGGGTCAGCAGCACACCGAGCAGCAGGCCGCCGCCGGCCATCGCCAGCGCCGTCGCGATCGACAGGTGACTGGCCACGCTCCCCCACAGGAAACCGCCTGCCGCCGTGCCGCCGAAGAACACCAGGATATAGACCGACAGCGCACGCGCACGCACCCAGGCCGGCACCGAGGTCTGCGCCGATACCTGCAGGCTGGACAGCACGGTGATCCACGCGGCGCCGCTGAGCAGCATCACCGGCACCAGCGCGTACAGCTGGTGCACGAACGCCAGGGCAAACAGCGTGAACGCATAGATCACGCTGGCTCCGGCCACCAGATGATCGCGCGCCACCGCATCGCGCAGCCGCGGCAACAGCATGGCGCCGCTTACCGCCCCCACGCCGACGCAGCCGAGCAACAATCCATAACCTGCGGCACTGGCGTGCAATGCCTGACGCACGATCAAGGGCAGCATCGCGGTGCCGGCACTGGCGAAGAGGAAGAACGCCAGCGCGCGCAGCAGCACCGCTTGCAAAGGCTTTGAGCTGCGCGCATAGCGCCAGCCCACACGCATCGCGCCGAAGAAGCGTTCGGCCGGCAGCAAGGGCTCCTGAGCCTGGCGCGTCCACCGTAGCAACACCACGATCACGCCGAAGAACGAGACCGCGTTCAGCGCAAAGGTCAGCCACGGCCCGACCAGGCTCACCAGGATGCCGGCCAGCGCCGGCCCGATCGCCCGCGAGACATTGATGCCGACCCCCGACAGAGCGATAGCCGCCGACAAATCGGACTTGTCGACCAGCTCCGGGGTCAGCGCGGTCCAGGCAGGCATCATCAGTGCGGTGCCGACACCCAGCGCCAGCGTCAGCAGCAGCAAGGAACTCACCCCGATCAGGCCGGACAGGCTCAGCACCGCCAGCACCAGCGCGACCAGGGCCATCCACAGCTGGGTAAACAGCAGGTAGCGGCGCTTGTCGATAATGTCCGCCAGCGCCCCGGCCGGCAGCGCCAGGAAAAACATCGGCAGGGAGCCGGCCACCTGGATCAGCGCCACATGCAGGGGGTTGCTCGACAGGCTGGTCATCAGCCAGCCGGCCCCCACCTCGTGCATCCAGGAACCGATATTGGAGGCGATGCTGGCGAACCACAGCCAGCGGAAAGTAGTGTGGCGCAGAGGGCTCCACGCCGATTCCCCCGTTGAAGACAAGCTTGTTCGGCTCATCGCTCAGAACGCAAAGCAGGAGCAGCCGAACGCACCCCAGAAGCCCCCGTAGTCGCTGACCGGCACGCCGCTGGCGCGCGCTTGGTCATGACGGTGGCCATGCACGGCACAGGGGCCGGTGCAGTGCAAGTGCACCTGCCGTTGTAGCGGTGCGCCGGCGCGCCAGTGCCCGGGCACCTGCCTGACCGGCGACCAGTCGGGCAACACCGGCAACGCTGGCGGCGCCAAGGGGGTGAACTCGGCCGCGCCGTGGACGATCCGTCCGCCGACAACCGTCAATACCGACTCGATGCCCTTGATCTCCTCGTCTGGAATGCTGAAATAGTCGACCGACAGCACCGCCAAGTCGGCCAGTTGCCCCACCTTGATCTGCCCCTTGCGGCCCTGCTCGCTGGAGAACCAGGCGCTGCCGTGGGTGTACAGCGCCAGCGCGACGTCGCGCGACAGCCCCTGCGGGTACAGCTGCAAGCCACCGACCGTGCGACCGCTGGCCAGCCAGTACAGCGAGGTCCACGGGTTGTAGCTGGACACCCGGGTGGCGTCGGTGCCTGCCCCCACCGGCACGCCTTCGGCCAACATGCGCCTGATCGGCGGGGTCTGCTGGGCCGCGCGGGCGCCGTAGCGGTCGACGAAGTATTCGCCTTGGAAGGCCATGCGGTCCTGGATGGCGATGCCGCCGCCCAGCGCGCGCACCCGCTCGATGTTCTCGGGCGTAATGGTTTCGCAATGGTCGAAGAACCAGGGCAACCCGTCGAACGGGATGTCGCGGTCGACCCGCTCGAACACGTCGAGCATGCGCGAGATCGACTCGTTGTAGGTGGCGTGCAGGCGGAACGGCCAACGCTGCTCCACCAAGTGCCGCACGACTTGTTCCAGCTCCGGCTCCATCGACGGCGGCAGCTCCGGGCGCGGCTCGAGGAAGTCCTCGAAGTCCGCGGCGGAAAACACCAGCATCTCGCCCGCTCCGTTGTGGCGAAAATAATTGTCGCCCTGCCCCTGCCGCACGCTGCCGGTCCAATTCCGGAAATCGGCCAGCTCCTCCTTGGGGTGTTGGGTGAACAGGTTGTAGGCGATGCGTACCGTCAGCTGCCGCTGTTCGGCCAACTGGCGGATCACCTCGTAATCGTCCGGATAGCTCTGGAAACCACCGCCGGCGTCGATGGCGCTGGTCACCCCCAGACGGTTCAGCTCGCGCATGAACTGGCGGGTCGAGTTGAGCTGGTACTCCAGCGGCAGCTTCGGCCCCTTCGCCAGGGTGGCGTAGAGGATCATCGCGTTGGGGCGTGCGATCAGCATGCCGGTGAGCTCCCCGTTGGCATCGCGCTGGATTTCGCCGCCCGGCGGATTCGGCGTGTCGCGGGTGTAGCCGACCGCACGCAAGGCAGCGCGGTTGAGCAAGGCGCGGTCGTACAGGTGCAGCACGAACACCGGCGTGTCCGGCGCGGCGCGATTGAGCTCGTCGAGCGTCGGCATGCGTCGTTCGACGAACTGGAACTCGGTCCAGCCGCCCACCACCCTCACCCATTGCGGCACGGGGGTGCGGTCGGCCTGCTCCTTCAGCAGACGCAGCGCATCGGCCAGCGACGGCACGCCCTCCCAGCGCAGCTCCAGGTTGTAGTTGAGCCCGCCGCGGATCAGGTGTAGGTGAGAGTCGTTCAGGCCCGGCACGACGGTGCGCCCCTGCAAGTCGATCAACTGGGTGGCGGGGCCGCGCAAGGCCATCACCTCGGCGTCGCTGCCCACTGCGACAAACTGCCCGTCGAGGATCGCCACTGCCTGGGCGTGCGGACGTTCGCGGTCGACGGTGCGGATGCGACCATTGTGCAGAATCAGTTCGGCGCTCATGTCGGCTCCTGGCGCGGAGGCGGTTCGGGAGGGGTTCGGCCAAGTCTGGGACCACCAGGCATCGGGCCCGGTAGCAGGCTCGTCGGGATAGCAATCCGGCGAGAAGGCCGTTTTCAGGCTGTCAGTCATGCGGCAGACCCAAGGGGAATAGGCAACATGATCGGATGGATCTCCAGGTCACCCGGCGATGCCGTACACCAGCGGCGACGGGCAGCCGACGGACAACGGCACGTGACCTTCGGGAACGAGCGGTACCAAAGCCGTATTGCGCATCTTCGAGCCTCCACTTGTGCCATGACGGGTGGGATCAACGAGTTCTAACCATAGCCTCCGACGGCTTCTGGCACATGCTCGGTCCTGGCTCGTGGATTCCCGCATCGTCTGTACCCCAGCCCGACTCCGGCCCCAAAGTATCAATAGCTGACTCAAACACCGGATACAAACAGCCTCTGCATGCCTGCATCTGTCGACGCAAGCAATGCACAGGGCGGAAGATGCCGGTCACGCCAAGCCGTGCGGGGCCGACGGCGCCCCCAACGTTGGCCGAACGATGCTCACTATTCCGCTCCCGGCTGCGGACTTGGCCGCAAGTAGAAATGCAAGAGGGGGAAGACATAAAGCCTTCCCCCTCTTCCCATCACTGCAGTGCAGGTGACGGCCAGTCACGGCACGTCGGCCATCAAGCGCTGCATCAAGCCTGGTTCGCCGCCACCGCGTCCATCACCCGCGCCGAATACACCAGCGCGGCTCCGGCGTTGAGCGCGACGGCGACGCCGAGCGCCTCGGCGATTTCCTCGCGGGTCGCGCCCTGCTTCAGCGCCTCGGCGGTGTGGACGGTGATGCAGCCGTCGCAACGGGTCGTCACTGCAATGGCCAGCGCGATCAGTTCGTGGGTCTTGGCGTCCAGATGCCCGGTCTTCTGCCCCGCGCTCGACAGCGTTTGATAACCCTTGACCGTATCCGGCGACAGCTTGGCGATCTCGCCGATCCGGCCCATCAGTTGTTTGCGATAGTCGATCCAGTCCAACATGGCATTACTCCTCGTCAGTGCCGCGCGAGCCCATTGCCCCCGCCATGACTTGCAGTATTGATCTGCCGCCGGATATTTTTAATACTAAAAATACTCAATTTTTAGCGCAATCGTCTCATGGATGCACTCAGCCGCCTGATCCAGCTCGCCCGCCCGGAAAGCAGGCTCGATCTGCGCTGCCTGTTCGAAGGTGCCTTCAGCGTCGACCACGCGCAGCAGCAGGATGATTTAGAGGCGTCGTTCCATCTGCTGCTCGAGGGCGAGTGCGTCATCGAAACGGCGGATGGGAGGCGGCTGACACTGCGGGCGGGGGACTTCGTGCTATTTCCCAGTGGCGCGGCCCATCGCATTCGCGACCGTGGCACGGCATCGCCCAGGTCGCCGCTGACACAGAGCCACGACGGCATGCTGCCGCTACGCCGCAACGGCTCAGGCCGGCCCGATGTTGACCTGCTCTGCGGCCGCTTCGTCTATGCCCCGGGCGCAGCCGCCCTGCTGACGCAGGCGCTGCCCGACCCCTTGCATGTCTCCTTGGCCGGCGCGCAGTCGATCACCGTGCTGCACACGCTGATCGCCCTGATGCGCACCGAAGTCGATCAGCGCTTGCCCGGCGCGCTGGCCATCGTCACCGCACTCAGTCAGGCGCTGTTCGCACTGGCGCTGCGTGCCCATGGCGAGCAAGCGACCACCGCGCCCGGCGTGCTGACACTGCTCGCCGATGCCCGGCTCGGCCCGTCGGTGCACGCCATGTTGGCCGAACCGGGGCGTGCCTGGACGATTGCCGAGCTGGGCGCTCTCGCCGCCATGTCTCGAGCGACTTATGCGCGCCATTTCGGCGACAAGGCCGGCATGACGGTGGCGAGCTTCCTCACCGAACTGCGCATGACCATCGCTAGCGACTTGCTGATCCATACCGAACGCAGCGCCGCCGATATCGGCATGGAGATCGGTTACCAGTCGGAGGCCGCCTTCGGCAAGGCATTCCGGCAGAACCAAGGACTCAGCCCTGGGCGTTACCGACGGCAGCATCGGGCCGCGGCTTAGCCTCGACTCGTCCAAGAGCGTGCCCGCACTGCCCCCTAAGTCAAACAGGCCGAAACGGGCCTGCAACTGCACCGTGCGGCTCATTCATTGCGCTGGTTTGCCGCAGCCTGTTGCGCCGCCGCGCGCAGCGCCGGGGCATCCGACAGCCGGATATTCTCCGGCAGGCCGGGATGCTTGGCCTGGCCGATCCGCTGCGCCCGATAGATGCCGGTATGGCCCGAGCACAGATAGCTGACCACGCAGGCGAGCGCGGCATAGACACCGATCTCGGGGCCGAACAGCTCGACGGCCATCACGGTCGACGCAATCGGCGTATTGGCAGCCCCGGCGAACACCGCGACAAAGCCCATCCCCGCCAACAACGGAAACGGCAGCTGCAGCAGCGGCGCCAGCGCATTGCCCAGCGTCGCGCCGATATAGAACAGCGGCGTCACCTCGCCGCCCTTGAAGCCGGAACCCAGCGTCGCCACGGTGAACAGCAGCTTGCCGGCAAAGTCGTAGGACGGCAGCGGCTGCTGGAATGCCGAGACGATGCTCGGGATGCCGAGGCCGAGGTAGCGATCGACGCCCAGCAGCATCGCCGCGGCCGCGACGACCGCGCCGCCCAGCAGTGGCCGCAGCGGCGCGTAGGCGATGCACCGTTTGAGCCAGCCGGACAGCGCATGGGTCGCATCGGCAAACGCCTTGCCGGTCAGGCCGAAGGCCACCCCGGCCAGAATCGAGGCCAGCAGCCCCCAGGCGGTAAGTTTCGGGATGAACGGGATCAGATAATGAGTGTGATGCACGCCCCACAACAGCCCGACCTGGTCGGCGACGACGGCGGCAAACAGGCACGGCCAGATGGCGTCGTAGCGCAGCCGGCCGATCGCCAGCACCTCCAGGCCGAAGATCGCCCCGGCCAGCGGCGTACCGAACACCGAGGCAAACCCCGCGCTGATGCCGCTCATCAACAGGATACGGCGCTCCTCCCGGCTCAGCGGCAACACATGGTTGAGCTGGTCGGCCAGCGCGCCGCCCATCTGCACCGCCGTCCCCTCCCGCCCCGCCGAACCGCCGAACAGGTGCGTCACCACAGTGCCGACAAGCACCAACGGCACCATGCGCAGCTGTATCACTTTCTGGGGGTCGTGAATCTCGTCGATCAGCAGATTATTGCCCGCCTCGACCTCGCGGCCGAGCCGCCAATAGATCCAGCCCACCGCGAAGCCGGCCAGCGGCAGCAGCCAGAGAATCCAGCGATGCGCCTCGCGCCAGCCGGTTGCCCATTCGAGCGCAAACAGAAAGAAAGCGGACGCGCTGCCCGCCAGGATGGCCACCAGGCCGGATAGCAACAGCCACTTGCCAAGATAGGGCAATAAAGTGAGCGGTTCGGGAAGTGTTCTTGAAGTCATGGTCGCAGATCTGTTCGAAAATCAACAAAGCTGGACAGGGAGCGAGCGGCGACACGCGGCTACAGCTTCCCGATCCAGGGAATACCGTAGGTATCATCAGCCGTGTGAAGGGCGGTTACGGGAGGAATGCCATCTCCGACAACAGGCCCGATTTTACGGGCGGGCTGCACGGGCCGCAACACCGAGCGGCGCAGCTTGATCACCATTCAGCAGCATGAGGTACGGCGGACAAGCTCGGCCTGGGCCGTTCAAGCCACGATTGGTTCTGGATAGGCCAGTAACACGGCCTTCGAAAAGGCTGGATGGGCGGTATCTCGCTTTTTTCTGGTCTTACCAGTTATACCGGTGTAAGTTACAGGCAGATTCCCTCATTTCGTTCAACGATACCCTAACCATGTTCACTTCCTCGAAATTGGGCGACGTGGCCGCCCGCAGCATTCTTGACGCCATCAAACAGGGGCTATGGCAACCGGGGGACATGCTGCCCTCGCAGCGCGACCTGGCCGAACAGCTGGGCATCAGCCGCCCGCCGCTACGCGAGGCGATCTCGGTGCTGGTAGCGCTGGGCTTTCTGCGCTCGCATCCCGGCAAGGGCGTCTTCGTCATCAGCACCGATCCGGAAGCGGCCAGCGCCGCCGGGATGCCGACCGTCAAGGCCGAGGACGTGTTCCAGCTGCGCCTGGCACTCGAACCCTTCGTGGTCGGTCTGGTGGCCCAGGCGATCGATGCCGAGGAGCTGACCCAGCTGCGCCTGACCGTGCTCGACATGCGCGAGGCGCTCGATGCCGACGATCTGGCCGCCGCGGTCGAGGCCGACATCCTGTTCCACCGTCAGCTGGTCGGCTTTTCGCGCAACCCGGTGTTCAAGCAGGTGATGGAACAGGCCAGCGAGGCGATCGGCCACGCGCGCGACATCATGCTGGCGCGACCGCAGGAGATGCGCGCCGCCCTGACCGAGAAGGAGGCCATCCTGCGCGCGATCAAGGCGCACGACAGCGCCGCCGCCAGCGCCGCGATGCAGCAGCATATCGTCAACGCCGGCACGCGCCTCGGCATCCAGATCCGCGGAGCACAAGCGAGCGGCGCATAACCGTCGCCAGCCCCCTACCCGACAGCGCGATCCGGCCCAGCCGTCAGACGAATTCAGCCTGCCGTCGTATGCCTGGCCAGGAGCGTTACAACGCGTTTTATCAGTCATTCCAAACCAAGGGCGGAGACACGCCCGCATCATCAGCGTCGCACCGGACCCCACAACGACAATAAGTCCACTACATCCGGAGAAGAGAAACCATGCTGCAACTCACCAAGAAATCGCTGTTCATGCAGGTGATGTTCGGGCTCGTGCTCGGCATCGCCGTCGGCTTGCTGTTGCCCGAACAGGCCGTCACCCTCAAACCGCTCGGCGACGGTTTCATCAAGCTGATCCAGATGCTGATCGCGCCGATCGTGTTCTGCGTGGTGGTCAGCGGCATCACCGGCGCCGGCGACCTGAAAAAGGTCGGCCGCGTCGGCGTGAAGGCGGTGGTTTACTTTGAAATCGTCACCACGCTAGCGCTGGTCCTCGGCCTGGTGCTGGCCTATCACAGCAGCATGGGCGTCGGCATGAACGTCGATCCGAAAGCGCTCGACGCCAGCGCGCTGAGCTCCTACACCGAGCGCGCCCACACGCTGCAGCACGCGAGCGGCGTGGCGTTCGTGATGAATTTGATCCCGAGCACGGTGTTCGGCGCCTTCGCCAACGGCGACATCTTGCAGGTGCTGATCTTCTCGGTGCTGTTCGGCTGCGCGCTGAGCCTGATGCGCGAATCGGCCGGCGGGGTGATCCGGCTGATCCACGAGGCCGGGCACGTGTTCTTCAAGCTGATCGGCCTGATCGTGCGCTTGGCGCCGATCGGGGTGTTCGGCTCGATCGCGTTCACCACCGCCAAGTACGGCGTTCACTCGCTGCAGAGCCTGGGTGGGCTGGTGGCGATGTTCTACCTGACCTGCGCGGTATTCGTGCTGGGCGTGCTCGGCGCGATTCTGAAGCTGGCCGGCCTCAATATCGTGCAGTTCCTGCGTTATCTGCGCGAGGAGCTGTCGATCGTGGCCGGGACAGCCTCGTCCGACGCGGTGCTGCCGCAGGTGATGCGCAAGCTCGAACATCTGGGTATCAAGGACTCCACCGTCGGCCTGGTGATTCCGACCGGCTACTCGTTCAACCTGGACGGTTTCTCGATCTACCTGACCTTGGCCGCAGTATTCATCGCCCACGCCACCAATACCCCGCTGTCGCTGGGCAATCTGCTGACCATCCTGGCGGTGTCGCTGGTCACCTCGAAGGGGGCGCACGGTATCCCCGGTTCGGCCATTGTGATCCTGGCGGCGACCCTGTCGGCGATCCCGGCGATTCCGGTGATCGGCCTGGTGCTGGTGCTGTCGGTGGACTGGTTCATGGGCATTGCCCGGGCGTTGACCAATCTGATCGGCAACTGCGTCGCCACCGTAGTAGTGGCACGCTGGGAGAAAGACATCGATCTGGCGCGCGCCCGTAAGGTGCTGGGGCGTCAGCAGGGCTACGAATTCGCCACGTCGTCCTCGCTCACCCCGCCGCCGGCCCATCGCTAGTGCGAATGGCGATGCCGTCAGCACAAAATTGCCATGCAGCTGTTGACGCGATTCGAATCGGCCGGTATAGTTCGGCTCCTGTCAGTGCCAAGCACCAGACACCAGTTTTCGGGGGTATAGCTCAGTTGGGAGAGCGCTTGCATGGCA
The DNA here is from genome assembly GCA_025989215.1 of Neisseriaceae bacterium JH1-16. GTDB lineage: Bacteria > Pseudomonadota > Gammaproteobacteria > Burkholderiales > Chromobacteriaceae > Crenobacter_A. The sequence continues at coordinate 64,384 of JAPDNP010000009.1, forward strand.
TGCAAGAGGTCATCGGTTCGATCCCGTTTACCTCCACCAGAAACAAAAAACCTCAAGCTTCGGCTTGAGGTTTTTTGCTTTTCGGCCCGCCTGATTGGATTCGCCAGCACTCGATCTGGCTCAGCCGCCGTGATGCCACTGCCGATCCCGGGCAACCGCGTTGGCCAGCTGCGCCAGCGGCAGCGTCATCACCGCCTCGATTTCGCTGCGCCCGCGCAGCTTCAGCAGCAACACCCCCTGCACTTCCCGCCCCAGCTCGATCGCCCGGCTCAGCAGCCAGTATTCGTCGTCGGACGGATAGTAGCGTTGCGCCGGCTCGTCTTCGTCGAGCGTATCGAGCGGCCGCGACAGCGGGTGCATCAGCAGCGCCTCGGCCAAGGCGGTGAGGTCGTCTAAGTAGGTGCCGAGCCGGTTGCATTCGCCGATCACCACCTTGTGCTCGGAGATCACCACCACCGCGGCGTACAGCTCGTCCAACTCGTCCAGCAGCTTGGGCAGACGCTCGCGCGCCAGCTGGCGCTGCCGCATCTGCAGCCGCTCGGCAACCATCATTTCGCGCCGCACGCTTTCGGGGTAGTAGCCGAGCGGCAGCTCGGCATGCGGGGTCATTTCCACTCGCGAGAGCGCGTCGGTATAGCCGCTGGCGGCGGCATCACGCGAGGCCGGGCGCACCCGGCGCCCGGTCAGCAATCCCCACTTCCACGCCAATGGGCTGATGTTCATGACGATGCTCCTTTACTTCGGTATAGGGCACGCGTTCACCAAAAACACTAACAACTGCAGTAATTCAATACTTTAATCTAACCGGCATTCCCGACCCGGTTTCGAGCGCTCTTTCCCTAACTATCGGCCAGAAAACACAACGGCCCAGCTGCTGGCAGCCGGGCCGTCGATCTTCGTGAAAACGGGTGCTTATTCGCCGAACAGGTGACCGAGCTTGGCGGCCTTGGTGGCGAGATAGCGCTCGTTGTGGACGTTCTTGCCGACTTCCAGTCGCACCCGCTCGACCACCTCGATGCCGATCTCGCGCAGCGTGGCGATCTTGCGCGGGTTGTTGGTCAGCAGGCGGACCCGGGCGATGCCCAGTTCGGCCAACATGTCGCGGGCGATACGGAAGTCGCGCATATCGGCCGGGAAGCCGAGTTGCTCGTTGGCTTCGACCGTGTCGGCGCCGCCGTCCTGCAACTGGTAGGCGCGGATCTTGTTGATCAGGCCGATGCCGCGGCCTTCCTGGCGCAGGTACAGCAAGGCGCCGCGGCCTTCGTGCGAGATCGCCTCGAGTGCGGCGGCCAGTTGCGGGCCGCAGTCGCAGCGGCGCGAGAACAGCGCATCGCCGGTCAGGCATTCCGAGTGCAGGCGCGCCAGCACCGGCGCGCCGTCGTCGACCTCGCCCATGGTCAGCGCCACGTGTTCACGGCCCGTCGCGACTTCTTCGAAGCCGTGCATGGTGAATTCGCCCCATTCGGTCGGCAGCTTGCACTTGGCGATGAAGGTGACGGCGTGGCTGGATTCGGACAGGTCAGGTGCTACGGGTACGTTCATGGGAATTCTGTTGGATGTACGATTGGACAAAATGGTAAGGGCCTTTTACCCGAGTGAAAAGCTCAACTTTTCGATAAGCTTATTCAAAGTCCTTCAACAAGCGGCAGATTCAGCATCGGTTCGGCCAACACCAGCGCCAACGCCACCAGCCAGGCTTGTTTTTCCGGGGTGAAGAAGCCCACTTCGGCCGCCTCGGCGTCGATGATACCGACCACTACACCGCTTGGCGTGCAGATCGGCAGGCAGACTTCGCTCTTCACCTTGTCGTCGCACTCGTAGTAGCCGCCGCCCATCTCCTGCCACTTGGCGATATCGTCGATCACCACGCCCCAGCCGGTCAGGCCGACGCGGCTGTTGTTACTCTTCTCGGCGAAGGCGTGGGTCAGTGGAAACTCGGCGCGGCTTTCGCGGCCGGTATAGGCGAGCTTGATCAGCCGCGCGTCGTCCATGGCGCCCACCGCGCGGTAGATGCCCAGCCAGTCCGCGCCGATGCGCTGGTTGGTCGAGTCGATCAACGCGTTGAGGTTGACCAGATGAGCCTGGGCCGCTTCACGGTCCTCGAACAAGGGGTTCAGGTCGTAGGGCTCGTCGGCCAGCTCTTCGATCAGCGAGCAGGCGCCGTCGTCGGACAGCTTGGGTACCCGGTAGCGGAACAGGTCGCGCGGCGGAGTGGGCTTGGGCACCTCGAGCACTGCCGACAGCGTGAGCGCGGCGATCTGTACTTCGACGCGCTCGATATCCAACCCTTGTACGGAGAGATAGTCGGCCAGCTGGCTTGGGGGTATCATTTTCGGCTCCTCGATAGATTATCGCCATGATACCGGATTCCGGGTGCCCGACGGCAGTCCGCCCCGGTCGCGCCGCTCATGACCGCCATCCATCTGCCCTACTCCGCTTTGACCGTACGCGCCGGAGCCGGTGCCCGCGACACGCTGCGCCGCGACGGCCTGTCACCGGCGATGGTATCCACGCTGCCCGGTGCCGCCGGCGGGCCGAAGGCGGTCGGGATGACCGGTCTGGACCAGGCGGTATTCGGCTGGCTGGCCCAGGCGCCGCGCGAGCGTGAACTGGTAGGCGCGTCGATCGGCGCCTGGCGTTTTGCCTGCGCGCTGCAGGACGCCCCCGCCGCCGCGCTGGCCAGGTTGGCCGAACGCTATACGGTGGAAACCTATCCGGCCGACTCGACGGTAGCCAGCATCACCCGCCAGACCGAGGCGATGTTGGTCGATGTACTGGGCGAGGACGGCTTCGCCCGGCTGCTCAATCACCCTCATTATCGGCTGACCTTACTATTAGTGCGTGCGCACGGCCTGCTGGCCAGCGAACAGCGCCTGGTGCAGCTGGGCGGCCTGGCGCTGGCCGCTTCGCTCAACGCCGCCAGCCGCCGCCTGACCCGCCATGCTTTCAGCCGCGTGCTGTGTCACCATCCGGCCAGCGCTCTCGATTTCGTTCCCGACGACGGCCTGCCCACCGAGCGGGTGGTGCTCGATGCGGCCAACCTGCGCGCCGCGCTGATGGGCACGGTGGCGATCCCGCTGGTGCTGTCGGGCGTGGACCTGCCCGGCGCGCCGACCGGCCGTTTCCGTGACGGCGGCCTCACCGACTACCACATCGATTTTCCGTTTGCGCGGCGCGACGGCATCACCCTGTACCCGCACTTCACCGAGCGCATCGTGCCGGGCTGGTTCGACAAGTTCCTGCCGTGGCGCCGCCACAACGAAGCCAACCAGCACAACACCGTGCTGATCGCGCCGTCGCGCGAATACTTGGCGCGGCTGCCGCTGGGCCGCTTGCCCGACCGTGGCGACTTCAAGCGCTTTGCCGGGCGCGACGCCGAACGCATCAAGGCGTGGTGGCAGAGCACCGCTGAGAGTCAACGCCTGGGCGACGCCTTCCTGGAGCTGGTCGAGAAGCAGCGACTCGGCGACGTGGCCTCGCCACTGTAAGCCCAGCTCGTTCGGCCAACCCTGCCCGATCCCGCACGAAAAAAAGCCCGGTGCAATGCACCGGGCGGAACAGGGTTACAACAACTGCTTACATCACCACTAATGTATGGCTAGCGCCATCTGCCTTAGAACCAGTCCACGATCTGCTGCGTTTTATCTGCAAGACTTTGGGTGATCCTGCGTTGAAATGCCGCTCAACATGCTCATGGACCCTATGTCCATTCCGCTGTTTCGCGTCATTTCGCCCGGGCGAACCCTTCGTTCGCGAGATCGTGAACAGGTTCTACAGATAGCGCTTGTGTGCACGCTTCACGTTGCACAGCAATTCATAGGAAATCGTGCCGGCGGCGGCGGCCACTTCGTTGACGCTGATCTGGTCGCCCCACAGCTCCACCTCGCTGCCGATGCCGGCCTGTGGCAGGTCGGTCAGGTCGACCATGATCATGTCCATCGACACCCGACCGATGATGCGGCTGCGCACCCCGTCGATCGCCACCGGGCTGCCGGTGGACGCCAAGCGCGGGTAGCCGTCGGCGTAACCGCAGGCGATCAGGCCGATGCGGGTCGGCCGGTCGCTGGTCCAGGTGCCGCCGTAGCCGATCGTCTCGCCGGCCGGCAGTTCGCGCACCGAAAACACCTTGGTGGCCAGACGCATCACCGGCTTCAAGCCGTCGCCATCGTGGTTGCCTTCCGGCAGCGGCGAGGCGCCATACAGCACGATGCCCGGGCGGCCCCAGTCGCGGCGCGCGCGCGGGTGCGACAGGATACCGGCCGAGTTGGCGATACTGACCTCGCCGGGCAGGCCGGCGCTGGCGGCATCGAAGGTTTCTATCTGCGTCTGGGTAGTCGCCAGCTCCGGTTCGTCGGCGCGGGCGAAGTGGGTCATCTTGACGATGTCGGCCACGTTGGCGCTGGCAGCCAGGCGCTGGTAGGCGTTCGCATAGTCCTGCGGGTAGAAGCCGGCGCGGTGCATGCCCGAATCCATCTTCAGCCACACCTTGAACGGCGCGGCCGGGCGCGCGGCCAGCAGCATCTGCAGCTGTTCTTCACTCTGCACCACCGGCCACAGGCCGTGGCGGGCGACGTCGTCGAGCTCAGCCGCCTCGAACACGCCTTCGAGCAGCACGATGGGCTGCTGGATGCCGGCTTCGCGCAGCTCCAGCGCCTCTTCCAGGCAGGCCACGGCGAAGCCGTCGGCCACGCCGGCCAGCGCGGCGGCACACTGCACCGCGCCGTGGCCGTAGGCGTTGGCCTTGACCACCGCCAGCGCACGGCCGCCATGGCGGCAGCGCGACAGCTGGTAGTTGTGAATCAGATTGTCGAGCCGAATCTCGGCAACGAGCGGACGCATGACAACTCCTTAGACGTTGGCCGAAGCCGGGCGCCCGAACGGCACCACCAGCTTCTCACCGTCACGAGCGTAACGCTGGATCGACAGGCCGTCGACGCTGATCTCCGGCTTGCGGCCGACGATCTGGTCGGCCAGCACCTTGCCGGAGCCGGCGCTCATGGTCCAGCCCAGGGTGCCGTGGCCGGTGTTGAGCGACAGGTTGCTGTAGCGGGTGCCGCCGATGATCGGGGTGCCGTCCGGGGTCATCGGGCGCAAGCCGGTCCAGAAGCTGGCGGCCTTCACATCGCCCCCTTCCGGGTACAGATCGTTCACTACCATTTCAAGCGTAGCCCGGCGCTGCGGGTTCAGCGACAGGTCGTAGCCGGACAGCTCGGCCATGCCGCCGACGCGGATGCGGTCGTCGAAGCGGGTGATGGCAATCTTGTAGGTCTCGTCGAGGATGGTCGAGGTCGGCGCGCCGGCGGCGTTGACGATCGGCACGGTCAGCGAGTAGCCCTTCACCGGGTACACCGGCACGTCGATGTCGATGGTCTTGAGCAGGTCGCGCGAGTAGCTGCCCAGCGCCAGCACATAGTGGTCGGCGGTGTAGGTGACGCCGTTGGCGACGATGCCGGTGATGCGCTTGCCGTCGTCGAGCAGCTTGTCGATACGTTGGCCGAACAGGAATTTCACGCCCTGGGCCTGGCACAGTTCGGCCAGGCTCTTGGTGAACAGATTGCAGTCGCCGGTCTCGTCGTTCGGCAGCTGCAGGCCGCCGGTCAGCTTGTGCTTAGTCTTGGCCAGTGCCGGCTCGACGCGGGCGCAGCCGTCCGGATCGAGCACGTTGAAGTCCACGCCGCACTCGCGCAGCACTTCGATGTCCTTGCCCATTCCGTCCACCTGGGCCTGGGTGCGGAACAGCTGCAGGGTGCCGCCTTGGCGGCCTTCATAGCTGATGCCGGTCTCGGCACGCAGCTCCTTGATCTTGTCGCGGCTGTACTCCGCCAGACGCATCATGCGGCTCTTGTTGACGTTGTAAGCCTTCGGATTGCAGTTGGCGAACATCTTGGCGATCCACTGCAGCTGGTACAGCGAGCCGTCCGGGCGGATCGCCAGCGGGGCGTGCTTCTGGAACAGCCACTTGGCGGCCTTCATCGGGATGCCCGGCGCAGCCCACGGTGCGGCGTAGCCCGGAGAGATCTGGCCGGCATTGCCGAAGCTGGTTTCCAGCGCGACGCCGTCCTGACGCTCGATCACGGTGACTTCACAGCCCGCCTTGGCGAGATACCACGCAGTCGACACACCGACGACACCACCGCCCAGTACGATAACCTTCATGCCTGCTCTCCTAATGCTTTTGCCTTGTTTTTCCCGCCTGTCGACCCCTTGGCCGACGGCTGGCGCACCCCGGTTTTTACCGATGTTTGCGCCACCGCAATCCACTGCAGTGATTTTTGGTAGTATATTGAGCAATTAGCAGTTTTTTTCACCAATCTTTACTGGTAAATTACTGTTATCTCACGCCAATTACGATAATTGCAGTGAAAACATGAAATCGAAAAACAGCCCTGACCGTGCCTTCGACAAGATCGACCTGAAGATCCTGCGTCACCTGCAAAACAACGGCCGCATGTCGATGACCGAGTTGGCCGAAAAGGTCGGCCTATCGACCACGCCGTGCACCGAGCGGGTGCGCCGCCTGGAGCGCGACGGGGTGATCGAGGGCTATTACGCGCGGCTCAACCCGCAGGCGCTCGGCGCCACCTTGCTGGTGTTCGTCGAGATCAAGCTGTCGGCCAAGTCGGGCGACATCTTCGACGCGTTCCGCCGCGAGATTCAGAAGCTGCCCGAGGTACAGGAATGCCACCTGGTGTCCGGCGAGTACGACTACCTGATCAAGGCGCGCATCACCGACATGTCGATGTACCGCAAGCTGCTCGGCGAAATCCTGTTGAAGCTGCCGTCGGCCAACGAGTCGCGCAGCTATGTGGTGATGGAAGAAGTGAAGGAAACGCTGACGCTGCCGGTGTACGACTGAGCCGGCCCCACTGTCCTCGCCGCGGCAGCGCAGGAGAACGCGGCACAGGGCCTGGCGGCAGCCGCCTCGCCTTCCGCAGGCAGGCGCACCAGGGCTGCTGCACCGACGTCCACTCGGGTTATCATGTGGCCACAATCACAAGACCGAGAGCATCACCATGAGCCTGGAATCCGTCCGCGCCCATCTCGCCGAGGTGGCCCCCGACATCGCAATCATCGAACTGGCCACCAGCACCGCCACCGTCGCGCTGGCGGCCGAGGCGCACGGCGTCGAGCCGGGACGCATCGCCAAGACTCTGGCGTTTCGCATCGGCGACGAAGTGGTGCTGGTGGTGGCCCGCGGCGATGCGCGCATCGACAACCGCAAGATGAAGGACGCCTTCGGAGGCAAGGCCAAGATGCTGCCGGCCGACGAAGTGGTCGAGCTGACCGGCCACCCGGTCGGCGGCGTCTGCCCGTTCGGGCTGGCGACCGACCTGCCGGTGCACCTGGATGCCTCGCTGCAGGAATTCGACGATGTGCTGCCGGCAGCCGGCGCGGTGCACAGCGCGGTACGCTTGAGCCCGACGCGACTGGCCGAGATCACCGGCGGGCACTGGGTCGACGTGTGCCAGGCAGTCGCCGAGAGCGCCTGACCGTTCTCGCCCCACCAATGCAAACGGGACGCTTCGGCGTCCCATTTGCATTGGTGGCTTACCCGCTACCGACTTGGCCGAACCCTGTAGGCGCAGCGCCGCGCACCGGCGAGCAGATGCTCGATGCGCTCGACACTGGCATCCTCGCCGACGCAGCGGCGGAACAGCGCCAGCTCGCTGCGGCAGAAGCCCTGGCAGCTGGTCGCCGCCGCGCAGATCGGGCAGTGGTTTTCGATCAGCAGCCAGCCGCCCTCCTCTTCGATCAGCTCGGCCATATAACCCTCTTTGCAGCGGATCGCAGCCAGCCGTGCCAACCGTTCGGCCAGGTTGGCCGAACCGGCCAGCTTCGCGAGATACCCTTGTTCAGCCGATGTTTCGCGCGCGCTGATCAAGCGTTCCAGCCCGGCCTCGCCGAACAGCTCGCGCACATTGCCGAGCAGCTGCACCGTCAACTCGCCGTGCCGATCGGGAAAGCGCGCGTGACCGGCCCCGGTCAGCGACCAGTACTGCGCCGGCCGCCCCACTCCCTCGGCCCGCTGTTCGCAGTCGACCAGCCCCTGCTCACGCAGCGCCAGCAAATGCTTGCGCGCGCCCATCGCGGTGGTGCCTTGCCGTTCAGCCAACGTTTGCGTCGTCACCGGCCCCAGGCTCTTCAGCAGATACAGCAGACGCTCGGCGGCGCTCATGCGCTTTCTCCGGCCAGCCGGGCGCGCTGCATCAGCCCCCCCAGCCGCAAGGTCGCCAGCGCGCAGGTCAACCCGCCGATCAGCAGCACCAGCCGGGTATCGAACAGCGTCAGCAGGCTGCCGAACAGCGACATCAGCACCGCGGCGCAGCAGAAGATCGTCGACAGCAGGCCCATCACGCTGCCCTGGCCGAGCGCGTCGAAGCGCTCCGAACACCACACCGGCAGCAGCGTGTTGTACAGCGACAGCGGCAGGCCGATCACCACGATCAGCGCGATGCCGACCCGGTCGGACGCAAGCGTCAGCAGCAAGAGCCCCGCCGCCACCAGCGCGGCGTTGCGCCGGGCGCGCGGCAAGGGGCTGCCGCTGCGGTTCCTGCCGACCAGGAAGGTCGCCCCAGTCATCACGGCGCACAGGCCGGCGGTAACCAGCGCAATGCCGACGCTGTCCATGCCGGCGAACTCGACCAGCCACACCGGATAGAAGTCGTAGAAGGCGTTCACCCCGAGCGCGAACGCCAGCTGCATCCAGAACAGCGAGGCGAGCAAGGGATCGCGACCGAGCAGGCGGAACGAATGCTGCTCGCGCACCAGCCGCCACAACGAGCGGCCTGCGCCCTTGGCCACCGCGCCGGTTTCCGGCAGCAGCCAGGCCAGCACCGCCAGGCACGGCAACACCGCCAGCGCCGCCAGCCAGAACGGCACCGACTCGCCCAAGGGCAAGGTGAAGCCGCCGATCATCGGCCCGACCAGCCAGCCCATGTAGAGCATGGCGTTGAGCAGCGCGAACGAGCGGGCACGGTCGATCACCGGGTGCAGGTCGGCCAGGATGGCGCGCGCCACCGGCACATTGCCCTCGGTCAGGCCGGTGAGGAAGCGGGTCAGCACGAACAGCAGATAGAGCTTGGCCGACAGCGCCACCGCGGTCAGGCCGTAGCCGATGAAGGTCAGCGCCAGGGTGCCGAGCAGCACCCGACGCCTGCCGAGCCGGTCGGACAGCGCGCCGACGAAGCTGCTGCCGATCAGCACGCCCAGCGGGTTGGCCGCCAGCGCCAGGCCCAGCAGCAGCTTGGGCGGCAGGCCGAGGAAATGGTTGAACGCGTCGGGCGCGCGGTCGACGAAGATCGGCGCGAGGATCGGATACGGCATCGCCACGCCGGCGGTACTCATCAGGGCGACCACGCAAACTGTGGCGAAGATCAGACGGGGATGCTGGACTGCGGCGGTCATGGTGGGCACTCGGCAGTGGGTCTGCCGGTAGTATGCCGATTATTTAACAAACAAAATAGTTTATTAATTATTCAGCTGGCCATCGTCAGTCGCTGTGATGCACCTCGGCCGGCTCGCCGCGGCGGCGCCGCATCACGCGGTTGTTGAGCCTGTCCAGATACAGGTAGACCACCGGCGTGCTGAACAAGGTCAGCGCCTGCGACAACAGCAGGCCGCCGACCATCGCGAAACCGAGCGGCCGGCGCAGCTCCGAGCCGGCGCCGGTGCCGAGCATCAGCGGCAGGCCGGCAAGCAAGGCGCACATGGTGGTCATCATGATCGGCCGAAAACGCAGCAGGCAGGCCTGGTAGATCGACTCTTCCGGCGTCAGCCCCTGCTCTCGCTCGGCGGTGAGTGCGAAGTCGATCATCATGATGCCGTTCTTCTTGACGATGCCGATCAACAAGATGATGCCGATCAGCGCTATCACCGACAGGTCATAGCCGCCCGCCATCAGGATCAGCAGCGCGCCGACGCCGGCCGACGGCAAGGTCGACAGGATGGTCAGCGGGTGGATATAGCTCTCGTACAACAGCCCCAGCACGATGTACACCGCGATCAGCGCCGCCGCAATCAGATAGGGCTGGGTGGCCAGCGAATCCTGGAAGGCCTGGGCCGTGCCCTGGAAGGAACCGCTCAACGTCACCGGCACCCCCATCTGCGCCTGGGCCTTGTTGATCGCGTCCACCGCCTCGCCCAGCGACACACCGGGGGCCAGGTTGAACGAAATGGTCACCGCCGGAAACTGGCTCTGATGGTTGATCGACAAGGAGCCGGTCTGGGTGGTGTCCAGCTTGACGAAGGTCGACAGCGGGATCTGCTGGCCGGTATTCGGCGACGTCAGATAGAGCTTGTCGAACAGGGCGGGGTCCTCCTGCAGCGCCGGCGTGACCTCCATCACCACGTGGTAGCTGTTGATCTGGGTGAAGTACTGGGTGACCTGGCGTTGGCCGATCGCGTCGTAGATGGTGGCGTCGATCAGCGCCGGCTGAATGCCGAAGCTTGCAGCGCGGTCGCGGTCGATGGTCAGCGTGGCGCTGGGGGCAGAGTTCTGCTGGTCGGTAGCCAGGTCGGTTAGCTGCGGCAGCTTGCGCAGCCGCTCCAGCACGCGCGGCGCCCACGCATTCAGCTCGCCCAGGTCCGCATCGGTCAGCGTGTACTGGTACTGGGTGCGCGACAGCCGCCCGCCCACATTGATGTCTTGCCCGGCCTGCAGGAACAGGTTCACCCCCTGCAGCTTGGCGAGCTTGGGCCTGAGGCGCGCGATCACCTGGTCGGCGTTGAGCTTGCGCCCCTCGGCCTTGGGCTTGAGGTTGATGTAGAAGTTGCCGGTGTTGAAAGTGGTACTGCCGGCCACGGCGGCGAAGCTCAGCACCGCCGGGTCCTGGCGTACCACGTCGGCGATCTGGCGCATGTGCTCGTTCATCGCCTTGAACGAGGAGTCCTGTCCGGCCTCGGCGAAGCCGAACACGAAGCCGGTGTCCTGCTGCGGGAAGAAGCCTTTGGGAATCACCACATAGAGCAGCACCGAGGTCGCCACCGTGGCCAGGAACACCAGCAGCGTGACGAACTGGTGCCGGAGCACCAACTCCAGCCCGCGCTTGTAGCCGCCCAGCATCGCATCGAAGCCGCGTTCGAACAGGTTGTACAGCCTACCGTGCCGGCTGCTGTGGTTGTGCTTCAGGTAGCGCGAGCACAGCATCGGCGTGAGGGTCAGCGACACGAACACCGATACCACGATGGTCAGTGTCACCGTGATGGCGAACTCGCGGAACAGCCGCCCGACGATGCCGCCCATCAACAGTAGCGGGATGAACACCGCCACCAGCGACACCGAGATAGACACGATGGTGAAACCGATCTCGCCCGCCCCTTTAAGCGCAGCCTCCATCGGCTCCATGCCGTCCTCGACGTGGCGGTAGATGTTCTCCAGCACCACGATCGCATCGTCGACCACGAAGCCGACCGAGATGGTCAGCGCCATCAGCGACAGATTGTCCAGGCTGAAGCCGAGCAGATACATGATCGCGGCGGTGCCCAGCAGCGCCAGCGGCACGGTGGCGCTGGGGATCAGCGTCGCCGGCAGGTTGCGCAGGAAGACGAAGATCACCAGCACCACCAGGATGATGGTCAGCACCAGGGTGAACTCCACGTCCTCCACCGAGGCGCTGATGGTCTGGGTACGGTCGGTCAGCAGGTTGAAGTGCACCGACGGCGGAATCGCCGCCTGCAGCTTGGGCAGCGCCGCCTTCACACGCGCCACGGTATCGATCACGTTGGCACCCGGCTGCTTGCGCACTGCCAGGATGATGGATTGTCCGTTCGGTATGTTGTTCTCGACTGTCATCGCCTTGCCGGCGTAGGCGTAGCCCGAAAATGTGGTGTTCTCCGCACCGTCGATCGCTACCCCGATGTCGCGTACACGGATAGGCGCGCCGTTCTTGTAGGCCAGCACCACGTCGTTCCAGGGTGCGGCGTTGAGCAGCTGATCATTATCGTAGACGGTGAAACTCTGCTTGCGGCCGTCGAAGGTGCCCTTGGGCGCGTTCACCGTGACGTTCACCATCTGGGCGCGGATGCCCTCCAGGCTCAGGCCCAGCGCCGCGATCTTGGCCGGATCGATCTGGACGCGGATCGCCGGCTTTTGCTGACCGCCGATATTGACCAGCCCCACCCCCTGAATCTGCGAGATCTGCTGCGCCAGGATGTTGTCGGCAAAGTCGTTCACCACGGTGATCGGCTGCGTCTGCGACGACACCGACATCACCAGGATCGGCGAGTCGGCCGGGTTGACCTTGCGGTAGGTCGGCGGGGCAGGCAGGTTGCTCGGCAACTGGCCGGAGGCGGCGTTGATGGCGGCCTGTACGTCCACCGCGGCGGCGTCGATATTGCGGTTCAGGTCGAACTGCAGCGTGATGCTGGTGCTGCCCAGCGCGCTGGCCGAGGTCATCTGGGTCAGCCCGGCGATCAGCGCGAACTGCCGCTCCAGCGGCGTGGCCACGTTGGAGGCCATCGTCTCGGGGCTGGCGCCAGGCAGGCTGGCCGACACCTGGATGGTCGGAAAGTCCACCTGCGGCAGCGGCGCCACCGGCAGCAGCGGCCAGACGGCGAGGCCGACCAGGAAGATCGCCATCGCCAGCAGCGAGGTGCCGATCGGCCGGCGGATGAAGATCTCCGACAGGTTCACTTGCTTGCCCCTGCCGAACCGGCACGCGCTTCGGCCACGCGGCTGCCCGGCTTGAGCTTGTATTGCCCGTCGAGCACCACCCGCTCACCCGCAGCCAACCCCTGCTCGATGATGGCGGTGCCGCTTTGCACCGGGTCGACCCGCACCGGCTGCGGCTGCGCAACGCCGTTGACGTCGACCTTGTAGACATAGGTGCCGTTGGGGCCGCGCTGGATCGCCGCGGCCGGAATGGTCAGCGCCTGCGAGCGGGTGCCGGCCTGCAGCTGCACATTCACATACTGCCCCGGCCACAGTGCATGCTTGGGGTTGGCAAAGCGCGCCTTGAGCAGCAGAGTGCCGGTGGTGCTGTCGATCTGGTTGTTGATCAACGTCAGCCCGCCGCGTGCCAGCGGCGTGCTGGGGTCGGTGCGCGCATAGGCCGCAACCGCCAGCGGCTTGCTGTCGACGCGGTGCGCAGTGTTGATGGCGCCAAAGTAGTCCTCCGGCACGGTGAACTGCACCATGATCGGGTCGATCTGGTTGATCACCACCAGACCCGTGGTATCGGTGGCATGCACGATATTGCCCGGGTCGATCAAGCGGGCGCCGGTGCGGCCGGACAGCGGCGAGCGGATGGTGGTGTAGGCCAGCTGCACCTTGGCGAAGTTGACCTGAGCAATATCGGTCTTAACCGTGGCCGCCAGTTGGTTGACCAGCGCCCGCTGGGTATCGAGCGTCTGGTGCGACACCGAGTTTTCCTTGACCAGCTCAACATAACGCGCCAGGTCGATGCGCGCATTGGCCAGCTGCGCCTCGTCGCGCGCCTGCTGCGCCTGAGCCTGGGCCAACAGAGCCTGCAACGGCTGCGGGTCGATCAACGCCAGCAGCTGTCCGGCCTTGACGTCCTGTCCCTCGACAAACAGCACCTTGTCGAGCTGACCGTCGACGCGCACCTTGACGGTGACGCTCTGCTCGGCGTGCACCATGCCGACCGCAGTGAGATAGATCGGCACATCCTGGCTAACGACCCGTACCGTGCCAACCGCAATCGGCGGCGGCTGAGCGACCTTGGTCGAGGTCTCGCCCCGCCCGGCCAGGCTCCATACCGACAGGGCCACGACTCCGACCCAGCCTAATGTCGAGCCAGGTCGGGAAAACCGCCCTTTGGACATGCCTATCGCTCCCTAGAGACAGAACGGCCCATATGGCATCGCCAGTGGGCCCGTCAGCATTGCCGACACCGTGGCCTTCGGCCAACTTTAGTTAGCTACTCTAAGCATGATAGTCAGCCGCCCTAGCAACTGGCTGGCAAAAAACGCCGTTGCCGACTACGCTGGCAACGAAGACCGTCCACGCCGCCCGGCAAGCCTAGAACGATCAGAACCAGCACCATCAAAAAATGGAATCAGCGTGAAAAGAACCTATCGACTGCTCGCCTGCGTGGCGAGCGGCCTGCTCGGCATGGCCGGCCAGAGCCAGGCGGGAAGTTTCGGCGGCTTCGGCGGTGGTGCTCCGATGATCGGCTACGGCTCTTCCGGCGGCTTCGGTGCCTATCGCTCGCCCGAGATCAGCCCTGCCACGGTGCGCGACAATCGTGCGACGGTGCCGCCCTACAGCCAGGAACGGGTCGACTGGCTGCGGCAGCAGGTGAGCCTGCATATGCAGGGCTGCGGCTGTGCGCTGTGCCAGGAGCTGCGGGCCGATACCGCCAGCTGAGGCTGGAGCACGGCGGCTCCCCGGCAACGACAATGACAGCGTCCCGCTGCACCGCTGGACTGAGGTGGGGCGGCTAGTCAGGGTGGTAGCAAATGGCTAAGCTGTCGCTAGCGCCCAACCCCGGCGGATGGGCAACGCGGTCTTGCCGCCGTATCGGTATGACCCGTCGCAACGACGATACTGCCGCTCTTGACCGGGCCCGCATGTACGCCGCCCAAGACCCAGTTTTCCGGGAGCCTCCCGGCAGGAAGGAACACCGATGAAGCCCCGCTATCGTCTCGCCGCCGCCGGCGCGACCGGTCTGGTCGGCCTGATGGGTCAGGCTCAGGCCGCCGGCCTCGCGGCGCTGCCGGCACAGACTCCGGCGGTCGTGATGGAGCAAGCTCTCCCCGGTGCCCGACCGTTGACCGCGGAGGAAAAGTCGCTGCGACTGCACGCGATCCTGCGCCAGTACGGGCTTGGCTGCGGCAACCCGAACTGCCCGCTCTGCCGCGGCCTACCGCCGGCCGGCAACGGCTAAGAGCGGCCCACTTGGCGTTGTTGTGCTGCCTTGCCGTGCACCTTATGTATGTAGCCGCGCAGAGACGTCGACTTTGCCTCGTTTTCCGCGGCGGCACGCTTGGCCCGGACCGTTACGCTGAGATTTGTTAGCGGCGCTCAGCCCCCTGTCGTTTCCCCATCGGAAATACAAAAGTCCGGCCACATCGTGATGTGGCCGGACTTTTTACATCTCCACGCGTTCAGGGCGCCTTCTTGAGCTGGCCGCGGATCTCGCCGCCGGGGTTCTGGGCGGTATGGACGTTGAAATACCAGTTGCCGGCCATCAGGTCGCGCGCCTGGTCGTCGGTCAGTACCGCCTGTCCCTTGATCGGGCTGGCCAGACCATCGGCCGGGATCGGTACCTGTACCCCGGCGTTGCTGCCAACCGGCGCCGGGCCGTGGAAGTGCGCCGCAGTGGCCGGGCCGGATAGCCCGCCGTAGTTGATCTGGTATTTCAGCACCTTGCTGTCGGTGTTGTAATTGGCTTCGAGATAGCCGGTGCCGTTGCCGGTTTTCGGTGGCACTTCACTGGCGACGTTCAGCGAAGCGCGGAACATCACCGTTTCGGCCAACACCAGGGTCGAGGACATCAGCAGGCAAGCAACGGCGGCAAGACGGAACAGTTTCATGACTTTCCTCCCTAAACGGCCCTAAAAAGACGCGGCGCCCGGCGGGACAATGCCGCCGGGCGCCGCGTTCTACTACTTATAGGACAGCTTGGCGCCGAAGAAAGCCCGCGCTCAGGCGAACTGCAACGACACCGCCGTTTTGGCGGAGATCTCCTCGCGGCTGACGCCCGGCGCCAGCTCCAGCACCTCCAGCCCCTTGCTGCCGACCTGCAGCACCCCAAGATCGGTGATGATCAGGTCGACCACGCCGACGCCGGTGAGCGGCAGCGTGCAGGCGGGCAGCAGCTTGAGGTCCTCGCTGCCGTCCTTCTTCTTGGCAGTGTGCTCCATCAGCACGATCACCCGCTCCACGCCGGCCACCAGATCCATCGCCCCGCCCATGCCCTTCACCATCTTGCCGGGGATCATCCAGTTGGCCAGGTCGCCGGTTTCGCTCACCTGCATCGCGCCCAGGATCGCCAGGTTGATCTTGCCGCCGCGGATCATGCCGAACGAGTCGGCCGAACTGAAGATCGCCGTGCCTGGCAAGGTGGTGATGGTCTGCTTGCCGGCGTTGATCAGGTCGGCGTCGACCTCGTCGTCGGTCGGGAACGGCCCGATGCCGAGCAAGCCGTTTTCCGACTGCAGCCATACTTCGACATCGGCCGGCACATGGTTGGCCACCTGGGTCGGCAGGCCGATGCCCAGGTTCACGTAGAAGCCGTCCTGCAGTTCTTTCGCGGCGCGCGCCGCCATTTCGTCACGAGTCCAGGCCATGGGGCGCTCCTCAGTCTGCGGCGCGCACGGTGCGCTGCTCGATGCGTTTCTCGGGGGTGGCGTTCACCACCAGACGGTGCACGAAGATGCCCGGGGTGTGGATCGCGTCCGGGTCGAGCTCGCCGTTCTCGACGATCTCCTCTACCTCGGCCACGGTAATCTTGCCGGCCATCGCCACATTCGGATTGAAGTTGCGCGCGGTGCGACGGTAGACCAGATTGCCGGCGCGGTCGGCCTTCCAGGCCTTGACCAGCGACACGTCGGCGGTCAGCGCCTGTTCGAGGATGTGCGGATGACCGTTGAACTCGCGCACCTCCTTGCCCTCGGCCACCCAGGTGCCGTAGCCGGTGCGGGTGAAGAAGGCCGGGATGCCGCTGCCGCCGGCGCGCAGCTTTTCGGCCAAGGTGCCCTGCGGGGTGAATTCCAACTCCAGTTCGCCGGCCAGATACTGGCGCTCGAACTCCTTGTTCTCGCCCACATAGGACGAAATCATCTTGCGGATCTGGCGGGTTTCCAGCAACTGGCCGAGGCCGAAACCATCCACCCCGGCGTTGTTGGAGATCGCGGTGATCCCGGTGACGCCGCTGTCGCGCAATGCCGCGATCAGCGCCTCGGGGATGCCACACAGGCCGAAGCCGCCGACCGCGACGGTCTGCCCGTCGCGCACGATGTCGGCCAGCGCCTCGGCGGCGCTCGGATAAAGCTTGTTCATCGTCGGTTCCTTGCAAAGCGGGCCGCGGGTTACGGCCCGGTGAATCATGGCGGACAGCGGTAGTCCCGTCTGCCCCATCCTGCAAAACAGCGGGCCGGAACGTTTTCCGCTCCCGACCCGGTCACTGACAAAGCCCAATCGTACGGGTCCCGAAGAAACCCGGCCCTAGACAGTAACAGTAGCCGCACGCAGCGAAAAGGTGGAGCGTGCCGCTTGTCTAGAATCTGTTTATGATTTCGCGAACGAAGGGTCAATGACACGAAAAGGCGGAGTGCACTCATCGGGTAGACTGGCATGTTGAGATGCGTTTCAACGCAGAGTCCCCCGAGTGCAGCAGGCCGCGAACAGGTTCTGCGTTATTGCGCCGTCCAGCCGCCATCCATGGTCCAGGCCACGCCGCGCACCTCGGCCGCCGCCTCGCTGGCGAGGAACAAGGTCAGCGCGCCCAACTGCGCCGGAGTGACAAAGGCGCCAGACGGCTGCTTTTCGGCCAACAGCAGTGCCTGCGCCTGCGCCTGGCTCAAGCCCTGTTCGCGCGCCTTGGCCTCGATCTGCCGGGCCACCAGCGGCGTCAGCACCCAGCCCGGACACAGCGCGTTGCAGGTGATGCCGGAATGCGCCTGCTCCAGCGCCACCGTCTTGGTCAGGCCGACCAGGCCGTGCTTGGCCGCCACGTAGGCCGACTTGTTGGCCGAGGCGACGAGACCGTGCACCGAGGCGATGTTGACGATGCGCCCCCAGTGCCGCTCGCGCATCGCTGGCAGCGCCAGCCGTATGGTGTGGAAGGCGGCGGAGAGGTTGATCGCCAGCACGTCGTCCCACTTCTCGGTCGGGAAGTCGTCGATGGGCGCGACATGCTGGATGCCGGCGTTGTTGACCAGGATATCGACTGCGCCGAACTCGGCAGCGGCATAGGCCATCATCGCGGCGATCTCGTCCGGGCGGCGCAGGTCGGCGCCATGGTGAGCGACAGCCACGCCGTGAACGGCGATCTGCTCGCGGGCGCTATCGACCTCGCCGAAGCCATTGAGCACGATGTTGGCTCCGGCTTCGGCCAGGGCAGTAGCGATACCGAGACCGATGCCGCTGGTCGAGCCGGTGATCAGGGCGGTTTTTCCGTGTAATGACGTCATTGGGGTACTCCAGCCGAAGGCCGGGCAGCCTTCGGCAATCAGGGGATAGTCAGATCAGACCAGGCCGGTCAGGTAGAAGGTCGTAATGACCACGAACACCGCCAGTGTCTTGATCACCGTCACCGAGAAGATGTCGCGATACGCCTCGCGATGGGTCAGGCCAGTCACCGCCAGCAGCGTGATCACCGCGCCGTTGTGCGGCAGCGTATCCATGCCGCCGCTGGCCATCGCCACCACCCGGTGCAGCACATCGAGCGGAATGCCGGCGGCCTGGCTCAGCATGATGAATTTATCGCCCATCGCGGCCAGCGCGATGCTCATGCCGCCCGAAGCCGAGCCGGTGATGCCGGCCAGCGAGCTGACCGTCACCGCCGCGTTGACCAGCGGATTCGGGATGCTCTCGAGCGCGTGGCCGACCAACAAGAAGCCAGGCAGCGCGGCGATCACCGCGCCGAAGCCGTACTCGGACGCGGTGTTCATCGACGCCAGCATCGCGCCGCCGATCGCCGCTTTGGTGCCGTCGGCAAACCGGCTGCGGATGGTGCCGAAGGCGGTCACCACCACGAACAGGATGCCCAGCAGCAGCGCCGCCTCCACCGACCAGATCGCGGTCACGGTGGAAATCTGCGTCGACACCGGCTTGGCGAGGCCCGGCAACGCCAGCTCGTGACTCGCGCCGTACCAATGCGGAATCAGCTTGGTGAAGCTGAAGTTAGCGACGCCGATCAGCACCAGCGGCGCGATCGCCAGCCACGGCGACGGCAGGTTGGCGGTGTCGATCGGCTCCGGCTCGTTCGACAGATTGCTGCCGTAGCCCTCCCCCTTCGCCATCAGGCTGCGGCGGCGCCACTCCAGGTAGCAGATGCCGACGATGATGATGAACACCGCACCGACCACGCCCAGCGCCGGCGCCGCCCAGGCAGTGGTCTTGAAGAAGGTCGTCGGGATGATGTTCTGGATCTGCGGCGTGCCCGGCAGCGCGTCCATGGTGAACGAGAACGCACCCAAGGCCACCGTGCCCGGGATCAGCCGCTTCGGGATATTGCTCTGGCGGAACAGCTCGGCGGCGAACGGATACACCGCAAACACCACCACGAACAGCGACACGCCACCGTAGGTCAACAGCGCGCACACCGTCACGATCACCGCGATCGCGCGCTTCTCGCCGATCCAGCGGATCACCGCCGCGACGATGGACTTGGAAAAGCCCGACAGCTCGACCAGCTTGCCGAACACCGAACCGAGCAGAAACACCGGGAAGTACAGCTTGATGAAACCGACCATCTTCTCCATGAATACCCCGGAGAACACCGGCGCGACCGCAGACGGCTCGGTCAGCAGCACCGCACCGAGCGCGGCGATCGGCGCCATCAGGATGACGCTGTAGCCACGATACGCAGCCAGCATCAGGAAGATCAGTGCGGCAAGCACCACGATAAAGCTCATGCGGTATCTCCTTTGCGGTTTTTCAAACGGTGGCATTGCGCGAGCGATTTTCGGCAACGGCCCGTTTTTTTATAGCGACAGATCCGGATTACGGCGCTGTGACGTGCACGGGCAGGGGCAGCTCTGCCGAATCGCTATCAGCAGGAAGTATGCCAACTATTAAAACCTATAAAAATCAATGAACTGCATGGAAACAGAGATTAATACAGGGAGAGCGCGTCTCGAAATCGAGACGGCGGAAAAGGCTGTTGCATTGCAGCAACGCGTAAAGAATCATCCACTTAACATGGAATCGCATGGCCGTCTCGATATGGAGACGGCCGTCTCGCTTCGGAGACGATACGTTGGCCGAACGCCCGTGGCGGCTCGCCGGCACGGGCTTATCGATGAAGAGGCGGGAAGAGCAAGGATTCAGCGCGGCGCGATGTCCAGCGCGGCGAGCTTCTTGTACAGGGTGGCGCGGCCGATACCGAGCCGAGCGGCAGCGCTCGGCACATGGCCGTCGCAGGCGGCCAGCGCGTCGCGCAGCAGTTGCGCCTCGAAGCCGGCCATTGCACTCTGGTAGGAGTGCGCGGCCTCTTCCGCGTCGAAGCGTGGCGGACTGGCCGGGCTGAGCAGCGGCACCACGTCGGCGACGTCGAGCACGCTGGTGTCGGCCAGCATGATCGCGCGCTCCAGGATGTTGCGCAGCTCGCGCACATTGCCCGGCCAGTCGTAGTCGGCGAGGCGCGCCAGCGCGGCGGCGCTGAGCCGGTACCGACCCGCCGCGCTGTTGCCGGCCAGCTCCGCCAGCAGCGCCTCGCACAGCTCGGCCAGGTCCGACAGCCGGTCGCGCAGCGGTGGCAGCTCGATCGCCAGCACATTCAGGCGGTAGAACAGGTCGGCGCGGAACTCGCCGCGCTCGACCTTTTCGGCCAACCTGACCGAGGTGGCGGCGATGATGCGCACGTCCGAGTGCTGCACCTTGTTGGAACCGAGCGCCTCAAACTCCTTGTCCTGCAGCACCCGCAGCAGCTTGGCCTGCAGCGCCGGCGGCAAATCGCCGATCTCGTCGAGGAACAGCGTACCGCCGTCGGCGAGCTGGAACTTGCCGACCCTGCCCTTGCGGTCGGCACCGGTATAGGCGCCGGCGGTGGCGCCGAAGAACTCGGCCTCGAGCAGCGTCTCGGGAATCGCCGCCATATTGATCGTCACCAGCGGCTTGTGGGCGCGGCGGCTGGCGGCGTGGATCGCGTGCGCCAGCACCTCCTTGCCGGTGCCGGTCTCGCCCAACAGCAGCAGCGGCGAATCCATCTGCGCGGCGCGTTCGGCCTGGTGCTTGAGGGCGCGCGCCGCCTCGCTGCTGCCGATGAAACTGTCGAAGGTGTACTTGGCGCGGCGCGCCTGGGCCAGCGATTCGCGGGTGGCGACCAGTTCCTCACTGAGGCGGGCGAATTTGGCCAATAGCGGCGACATCGACTGCACCTCGTCGAACAACGCGAAGCCGATCGCGCCGACCAGCTGGTCCTGATCGTCTTTCAGCGGCAGCCGCGTCACCACCAGCGTGCCCTGGCGGGTCTGCATGATGTCGAGCAGCATCGGTCGGCCGCTCGTCACCACCTCGCGCATCAGACTGTTGGGGATCACCTCCTCGACCTGCCGACCGATCGCCGCGGCCGGGTCGGCGAAACCGAAGCGGTCGGCGTAGCGGGCGTTGATCCAGACGATGCGCGCGCCGGCGTCGACGATCACCGTGCCCTCGCTGTAGTCCTCCAGCGATTCGAACAGCGACTGGATCGCCCAGTGCCGCACGCTGCCATAGTCGCCCAACCGTTCGCTCAAGCCCTGCTCCGACACGTCGCTACTCCCCTTTTTGGTTCCGGCCACAGGGTAGCACGCGGTCGCGTTGCTGCCCCGCACCTCACTACATAGACATTATTGGAATAAAAACAGCGTTTCATATCACTTCATGTACTTATGTCGTCGCCGTATAGTCAGTTCACCACGCTGCATTGCAGCATTCAGCTTGCCCACTACGGAAGAACGGAGGACGGACATGAAGGCTCTCGTGATCGGCGCCGATTCGCTCGGCAACATCCCCCAGCTCCTGGCTGCCTACAACATCGACATCAGCCGGCACATCACCGGCCGCAACGCCTCGCACAAGCGCAAGCCGTCGAGCCTGCCCAAGGGCACCGACCTGATGATCCTGTTCACCGACTTCCTGGGCCACAACGTGATGCACAACTTCAAGGCGCTGGCACAGGCGCGCGGCGTGCCGGTGGTGGCGTGCTGCCGCTCGGTCTGCGCCGTCGAGGCGCAGCTGACCAGCAACGGCCTGCAGCGCTGCGAGCCCGACGTCTGCGCCGAGCGAAGGCGCCGACTCAACTGAGCCTGACCGACAGCCCCCGGGGCCGGCCTAGCCGGCCCTTTTCGATGCTGCCCGATGAGAAAGCTCACGATGCCTGCCCATATTGTCCCCTCCCGCCACTGGCGCGACGAACTGCCGATCGAACACGAATGGCCGACCTGGCTGCTGATCGCGGCCGTCTACGCCGGCTGGTTTGCCGCGGTCGCCCTCGCGCAGCGCCTGGGTGCGCTGCCCAGCGCCATCCTGCTGGCGCTGATCGTCTGCTGGTACGGCTCGCTGCAGCACGAGCTGCTGCACGGTCACCCCACCCGTTCGGCGCGGCTCAACCGGCTGCTCGGCCTGGCGCCGTTGGCGGTGTGGTTTCCCTACGACCTGTACCGCGCGAGCCACCTGCGCCACCACCGCGACCCGCTGCTGACGCTGCCCGGCGAAGACCCGGAAAGCAATTACGTGACCGAGACCGACTGGGCCCGGCTCGCCACGCCGCTGCGCTGGACGTACCTGGCGCGGCGCACACTGCTCGGCCGTGCGCTGGTGGGGCCGGCCTTCGCCATCGCGCTGACCTGGCGCGACATCGTCGCCCAGCCCCGGCGTGGCGACTGGAGCGAGACGATGAGCTGGCTCGAACACCTGCCGCTGCTGGCCTTGCTGTTGTGGGCACTCGATCGCTACGCCGGCATCTCGCCGCTGTTCTACCTGGCCGCCGTCGCCTATCCGGCGCTGTCGCTGACGCTGGTGCGCTCCTTCTACGAGCACCGCCCGGCCGATACGCCGGCGCACCGCATCTGCCTGAACGAGGCGAATTGGGCCTGGCGGCTCTTGTTCCTCAACAACAACTACCACCTGGTGCACCACGAGCAGCCGTCGCTGCCCTGGTACCGGATACCCGCGGTGTACCGGGCGCGACGCGACGAGTACATCGCCAAGAGCGGCGGTTTCCTGCTGCCCGGCTACGGCGCGTTGTGGTGCCGCTTCGCCTGGCGGCGGGTCGACTCGCCGGTACTGCCGGAGGCGCGATCATGAGCCACTGGCAAGCCGCCCTGCCGATGTACAACGTCGGCGACGAGGTCACCGGGCTGTACCGGCTGTGGCTGGAGCGCATCCTGGCGCGACTGGTGGAGCGAGGCTTTGGCGAGTCGGTGGCGTTGGCCGAACCGGACGAATCGCTACTCGACTGGTGGCAGCGCGACGACTTGCTGCTGTCGCAGACCTGCGGCTACCCGCTGATGACCCGGCTGCGCGAGCGGGTAGTGCCGCTGGCCATCCCCGCCTATCGCTACGCCGGCTGCCAGAGCGGCTTCTATCGCAGCGCACTGCTGGTACCGGCCGACTCGACGATCCGCCAGCTGTCCGACGCGCGCGGCCGAAGGGTGGTCGCCAACCAGCCCGACTCGCACAGCGGCATGAACGCGCTGCGCGCCGCAGTGGCGCCGTTGGCCGAAGGCGGCCGCTTCTTCGGCTCGGTTACCTGGTCGGGCAGCCACGTCGCCAGCATCGAGGCGCTGCTGGCTGGCTCGGCCGACCTGGCCGCGATCGACGCGGTCACCTACGCCTATCTGCTGCGGCAGCGCCCCGACCTGAAGACCGCGCTGCGCCGCATCGGCTGGACCGCGCCGGCGCCCGGCCTGCCGCTGATCGCCGGCCGGCGCGTACCGCCGCAATGGCGCAGCGTACTGACCGGGCTGATCGTCGCCTCCTCGCAACAGGATCGCGCTATTCTTGATGCACTTGGCATTGACCGCTTCGTCCCCTGCCACTGGCGCGACTACCGCACCATCTTGTCGCTGGAGGCGGGCGCGCAACAACATGGTTACCCGGAGTTGGCCTGAGAACCTGCTTACGATCTGCTGCACTCGGGTGATCCTGCGCTGAAACGCCACTAAAAATGCTCATGTACTTCATGTACATTCCACTTTTTCGCGTCATTTCGCCTTGGCTGACCCTTCGTTCGCGAGAACTTAAACAGGTTCTGAGGCCCGTGCCTTCACGCTGTCGCGGCACAAACCCGATAAACGCTTATAACTCAAACTACATACAACCCGAAGGAAGAAGCCGATGATCCGTTCCGCCCTGTCCTTGTCGCTCGCCGCCGTGTTCGCCGGCAGCCTGGCCCTGACCGCAGTGCCGGCCAATGCCGCCACCGCGTCCACCTGGTGCAACGCCGGCAAGCCGCTGAAGTTCGCCGGCCTCAACTGGGAGAGCGCCTCCTTCCTGACCGAACTGCTGCGCCTCGTCACCGAGAAGGGCTACGGCTGTCAGACCGAGTCGATTCCAGGCAGCACCGTGACGATGGAGAACGCGCTGGCTAGCAACGACGTGCAGGTGTTGGCCGAGGAATGGGTGGGCCGCAGCGACGCCTGGAACGACGCGGCCAAGGCCGGCAAGGTCAAGGCGCTGGGCAAGACCATCGTCGGCGCGTCGGAGGGCTGGTACGTACCCGACTATCTGGTGAAGGGCGACGCCAAGCGCGGCATCAAGCCGGCCGCCGCCGGGCTCACGTCGGTCGCCGACCTGCCCAAGTACAAGGCGGTGTTCAAGGACGCCGAGGAGCCGGGCAAGGGCCGCTTCCTCAACTGCCCGACCGGCTGGAGCTGCGAGGGCGTCAACAGCCAGAAGCTGAAGGCCTACAAGCTGACCGACAGCTACACCAACTTCCGCCCCGGCACCGGCGCGGCGCTCGACGCCGAGATCGCCTCGGCCTACCAGCGCGGCAAGCCGGTGCTGTTCTATTACTGGGCGCCAACCGCGCTGTTCGGCAAGTACCGCTTCGTGCAGCTGAAGGAGCCGGCCTACAACGAGGCCTGCTTCAAGACCCTGTCGGACAAGGACAACGCCGCACCGTGCGGCTCGGCTTCGCCGGCGGCGCTGATCCAGGTCGGCGTGTCCAAAGCGCTGAACGACAGCGACCCGGCACTGGTGGCCTTCTTCAGCAAGTTCAACGTGCCGATCGAGCTGCTCAACAAGACGCTGGCCGACCAGGCCGAGCACAAGACGCCGTGGCCGCAACTGGCGCGCGACTTCGTGCGCCAGCACCCGGAGGTGGTGAAGGGCTGGGTGCCGGCCGACGTGTCGACCAAGGTGATCGCCGCGGCGAAGTAAGCGACCACGCTTAAAGCGCCGCCGACAACGCTACGGGCGTTCTGTTGGCAGCGCTGAACGAGACGCCGGGCTTCACCGGCGTCGCCCAACCCCACCCACCACGCACAGACCATGACCGAGCAAAACATCGAACAACTGGCCCGCCGTCGCGCCGGCGCCAAGCTGGGCTTCTATATTCACGCACTCACTTTTGTACTAGTCATGAGCGGCCTCGCCGCATTGAACTACCTGACCTCGCCCAAGCCGTGGAGCCTGGCACCGCTATTGGGCTGGGGCTTCGGGCTGACGATCCACGGCTTCACAGTGTTCGGTCGCGACCGGCTGTCGGGATTCAAGGAGCGGCTGGTCCAGGCCGAGCTAGAGAAACTGAAGAAGTCGAACTGACGGGCAGCCAGAAGGCCCTCCCCTGACAAGCGGCCGCTTCGGCCAACCTTTACCCCGTTACCAACGAATCGAGAAAGCGAGTATTGCGGATGGAGTTTCCCGCACTGTCGATCAAGGACGCGATCAACGCGCTGGTCGGCTGGCTGGTCGAGCACTGGGGCGACCAGTTGCACGCGGTCAGCGATGCACTGCTGCAGTGGCTGCTGGTGCCGCTGGAGAGCACGCTGCGCGCCGCCCCGCCATGGCTGATGCTGATCATCGTGGGCCTGCTCGCCGCCTACGCCACCCGCGACTGGAAGCGTACCGCGCTGTGGGTGGGCCTCTTGTACCTGATCGGCTGCTTCGGCCTGTGGGATGCGCTGATGCAGACGCTGGCCATCGTGCTCTTGTCCACCTTGCTGACGGTGCTGATCGGCCTGCCGCTGGGCATCGCGATGGCGAGGAGCGACAGGCTGCGCGCGGTGGTGCTGCCGGTGCTGGACGTGATGCAGACGCTGCCGTCCTTCGTCTACCTGATCCCGGTGCTGATGCTGTTCGGCCTGGGCAAGGTGCCGGCGATCTTCGCCACGCTGGTGTACGCGCTGCCACCGTTGGCGCGGATGACCGACCTCGGCATTCGCCAGGTCGACCGCGAGGTGCTGGAAGCGGCCGAGGCGTTCGGCAGCAACCGCTGGCAGCTGCTGTTCCTGGTGCAGCTGCCGCTGGCGCGGCCGAGCATCCTCGCCGGCATCAACCAGGCAACGATGCTGGCGCTGTCGATGGTGGTGCTGGCGTCGATGATCGGCGCGCGCGGTCTAGGCGAGGACGTGCTGGTCGGCATCCAGACCCTCGACGTCGGTCGCGGCCTACAGGCGGGCCTGGCCATCGTGGTGCTGGCAGTGGTGATGGACCGCATCAGCCAGGCCTTCGGCCAGGACCGCCGCCAGAAGCTGGCGCTCTCTCGGGGGGACGCGCAATGAGCCGCATCGTCCTCAACGACATCACCACGATCTTCGCGCCGCGCGGCAAGGGCGCCCGCTCCCGGCAGGTCGCCGAACGCGCGCTGGCGATGGCACAGGCCGGCGAAACCCGCGATGCGATCTTCGCCGCCACCGGCGCGACGCTGGCGCTGAAGAACGTGACCCTCGCGATCGCCCCGGGCCAGATCACCGCGATCATGGGGCTGTCCGGCTCGGGCAAGTCGACGCTGATCCGTCACCTCAACCGCTTGATCAGCCCGAGCAGCGGCCAGGTGCTGTGGGACGGCATCGATATCCTCAGTTACACGGAAAAGCAGCTGCAGGACTGGCGCCGCCACCATGTCAGCATGGTGTTCCAGGGCTTCGGCCTGTTGCCGCACCGCAATGTGCTCGACAACGTCGCGTTCGGCTGCCGGCTACGCGGCGATAAGCCGGCCGACTGCGTCGCCGCGGCGCGGCACTGGCTGGAACGGGTCGGGCTGGCGAACCATGCGAAGAGCTACCCGGACGAGCTGTCCGGCGGCATGCGCCAGCGGGTGGGCCTAGCACGGGCGCTGGCTGTCGACACCGAGGTACTGCTGATGGACGAGGCGTTCTCGGCGCTCGACCCGCTGATCCGCCACGAGCTGCAGGACCAGCTGCTGGAGTTGCAGGCCAGCCTCAACAAGACCATCGTGCTGGTGACGCACGACGTGGACGAGGCGTTGCGGCTAGGGCAGGAGATTGTGCTATTGCGCGATGGCGAGATCGTCCAGCACGGCGCGCCGGCCGAGCTGGTGCAGCATCCGGTCGACGATTACACGCGGCGGTTTGTGCAGCAGCGGCAGGTGGTGGTGACGGGGTGAGAGTTGGCCGGGGTGCTGTCACCCCCACGTCCCATGCGGAATGATGAAGCGGCCAGATGGGGCCGCTTTTTCTATTGCATGGGCACATTGGTGTTGTTCGGCCAACGTTAGTGAGGATGGTGCCTTTGTCGGTCTCGCCCGACTGGCGAGTTCCTTTCTTTTGCTTCGCCAAAAGAAAGGAACCAAAGAAAAGGCGACCCCGCGACGCCGGCCCGCTTTCGCGGGCTACCCTGCGGGCGACACGGCCAACGGGCGGCTGCGCAACTCGCACCGACTGCGTCGGCACTCGGACAGTGCTCGCCGACTACTCCCGTTGACCGCGCCGTCCTCGGCGGCGTCGAAGGGAGAAATGGCGGACATTGGTAACAGTAGCTGAATTGGATCAAAAACCTCTTGAATATCAGAGCGCACAATGTGATCGAATACGGTCAGAGCAAAAGGCCCCCATCGATTTGCTTGATCAATACGGGCAAGACTCATAGCTTGGCCCCCCCCAGCTTGGCCGAACTGCTAATCTCGCTCTGCCAATCAGCCCCATTAAAGGGATTGGGTCGCATTCATCTTCGTCAACGCAGCAGTCATCCTGCCCATCCCCTTCTGCGCTGCCGAGCGATCGTCAAGTGGCCAGGTTTTAAGCCGCCGCTTGTTCGAGCGGGCGGACGTTAGCCGCCCGCGAGTTCGGCGGCGCCTGGCCGCTTGGCAGGCGCGAGGGAAGCCGCAGGCCAGCGCGGTGGGGTCGCCTTTTCTTTGGGTACTTTCTTTTGGCGACGCAAAAGAAAGTACCCCGCCCCGCCGGGCGGGACCGGCTCTGTCGCCGTCCTCACCAACCTCACAAAGAACACAACGACTCGCCGCCTAAATGCATTCGGCCAACCCCAAAGGTTGGCCGAACAAATCCTACACAACAGCACCTCACTCCGACGCAGGCCCCGCCTCCCCCTCCGGCGGCACCAACACCAACCCCGCCACGCACCAGTACGGCGCGCTGTCGAGAATCTGCCGGTTGAGCCGCTCCACCTGGTCGAGCAGCTTCAGCGTCAGCCATAGATAACCGCGCCCCTCGAAGCCAAACTCGGACGACGGCAGCGCCGTCAAATCGTGCTCGCGCTCGTCCTGAGCCGGCTGCAGCCGGTCGGGACGGTCGAAGCGCAGCGCGTGCGCCATGCCGAGCAGGGTGTGCTTGATCAACAACTGCTCTGTTTCGCAGGCTTCTTCCAGGCGCTGGTGCTCGGCACGGTCCAGCCGCTGCGCGCCGGTTTCGCTCAACAGATCGAGCGTGGTGAGGATACCGCGCTGCAGCAGCTGGATATGTTCCAGCTCCTTTGCGCCGATCGGCACCTCCTTGCGCACCGCGGCGAACAGCGTGCGCTGCTTGGTCAGCCGGCTGTTGAGGCTGGCGAACGCCGTCTCGATCTCGGTGGACGGCGCCAGCTCGTGGTGGCGCAGCCGCGCGTACAACATGCCTGCCTCGCGCAGATTGTCGGCGAGCAGGTACTTCCAGTGGTTGACCGCCTTCTGCGGCAGCAGGCTGGCGAAGCCCAGCGCAATCAGCGCGCCGGCCAGCACGTTGGCCGAACGCCACAAGGCGCCGTTCATGTCGTTGTCGCCGTAGCCGGCCACCACCGCCATGGTAATGCCGGACAACAGCGCGATGTAATCGGCGCGGCCCAGGGCGAAGTAGCTGCTCAGCCCGGCGAACAGTACCATCCAGCCATAGGACAGCGGCACCGAGTAGCGGTGCAGCACGATGGCGAGAATGCCGGCCACGCCGCCGATCAGGGTGCCGGCGATGCGCTGGCCGGCCTTGCGGAACACGCTGCCCAGGTGCGGCAGCGAGCCGATCACCACCAGCACGGTGATCAGCATCCAGGCGCCGTGCGGGATGGCGAACAGCGTGACCAGCACCAGCGAGGTCAGAAACGCCAGCGCCACGCGAAACGCGTGCAGCACCGCGTAGTGCTGATGGATGAAGTACGGAGAGACCCAGCGGCCAAAGGAAGGAAGACGCACCATGAACGGGCCGGTCGGAGAACACCTTTGCAGTATCGCATCGGCCCGCGACGGCGGCCAACTTGCTTGTCATTGCCGTGGCGCACAGGTGCATAATAGTGAGTTGACGATACCCCCCCGGAAGTACCTAAATGCCCATCCTGTCGCCGGATACCGACCGCCATTTCGCCCTGGACAAGCAGCAGGCCGCACACCGCAGCACGCTGGTCAGCGTCGCGGTCAACCTGGTGCTGTCGGCCTGCCAGATCGTGATCGGCATCTTCGCCCGCTCCAGCGCGCTGATCGCCGACGGCGTGCACTCGCTGTCGGACCTGGTCTCCGATTTCGTGGTGCTGTATGCCAACAAGCACAGCCACAAGGCCGCCGACAGCGACCACCAGTACGGCCATGCCCGCTTCGAGACGGCCGCCTCGCTGGCGATCGGCGTGCTGCTGTTGGTGGTGGGCCTGGGCATGCTGTGGTCGGCGGCGCTGAAGTTCGAGGACCCGGGCAAGATTCCCACCGTGCACTTCATCGCGCTGTGGATGGCACTGGCGACGCTGTGCGCCAAGGAAGGGCTGTTCCGCTACATGATGTCGGTGGCGAAAAAGGTGAAGTCGAGCATGCTGATCGCCAACGCCTGGCACGCCCGCTCCGACGCCGCCTCGTCGCTGGTGGTGGCGGTGGGCATCGTCGGCAACCTGATGGGCTTGCCGCTGCTCGACCCGCTGGCCGCCGCCATCGTCGGCTTCATGATCAGCCGCACCGGCTGGAATTTCAGCCGCGATGCGCTGAACGACCTGATGGACCGCGCGCTCGACGAGCAGCAGGTGAAGGCGATCCGCGCCACCCTGGCCGAGACCGAGGGCATCCGCAATGTGCACGACCTGCGCACCCGCAAGATGGGTGACCTGGCGGTGGTCGACGCCCACCTGCTAGTCGACAGCCACCTGAGCGTGTCCGAAGGCCACCAGCTGGCGCTGAAGGCGCACCAGCGCGTCAGCGAACGCTTCCCGGTGCTGACGGTGACGCTGCATATCGACGCCGATCCGGACCAGACCGCCGACAACCCGAACCTGCCCAGCCGCAGCGCACTATTGGGCGCACTCAACGCCAGGCTGAGCGCCCCGCTCGGCTTCGACGATCTGCGCGCCCACTATCTGGGCGGCCGGATCGAGCTGGAGCTGTATATCGACGGCGACGACGCGGCGCGCGAGGCGGAGCTGCGCCGGGCCGCGACGGCCCTGCCGGAGATCGCCTCCGTGCGATTCTTCCGCCGCCTTAACTGAATGGCGCCGGCCTGCAGGCTGGCCCTGTCGCGTGGCCCTTCCCCGTTGCCGCGCCGCATTGTTGCAAGTTTCCCACTGCAGCCCTGACCGCATGGTGGCGTCTCGCCGCCCTCTTTCGCCGGCCGAACGCCCCTGTCGCCGCGACAGAGGCGACCTGCTCCCGGCGCAGGACGGCACCCGATCGACAAGGCTTCACGCATCTTTCACGTCTATCCCACCGACATGTGCTAGACCGTTAATGGTGACTAATCTAATGATGCGCCGCCATGGACCAACAGCAATACAACCGCATGCTATCCCGGCTCTATCGTCTTCCCATCGTGCTGGGTGTCGCCGCGCTGGTGCTGTTGTGCATAGTCATGGCGATCTCAGGCATCCTGCGGGACCTGCCTGCACCTGACACCCTGTTCTTGCTGCTCTTCCTCGCCGTCGCCTTGCTGAGTTTCTCCGCCTTGGGCACGGCGCTTTCCATGTCGGTCGTTCTTGCAGCCTGGGCGATGGGGCGACTGCTCGACTGCGCCAACTGCCAGGGCCTGCTGGTGCGACAGCGCCGCCATGACTCGCTTGGCAGGCACCGGCGCTGTCTGGCCTGTAACGCCCGATTCTGCTCGCTCTCGGACAAGCCCGCCGAACTGCCGATAGCTCCCGAAGCCACCCCTGCCGGCAATGCCTTGATCTGATCCGGGACTGTTGCAGCATCAGCGGCGTGCCCTCCGGCAGCCCTACCGATCTTCCCATTAGCTTCGACGATTGCTTTACCGTTAGACAAAATCATACAAATGGCATTTAATGTCTTTTTATTAAGCATCTCTCTTAATAAATTCCAAACAAGATAGCGATACCCGCGAAGTGCTCACGGCGAGTGGACTGCACGCCCAAGGTGTTAGTCCGATCACCCACAGGACCCGCCCCCGTACCTACCGCCCAGCCAACCAGTCAGTTCCAGAGGACGACGGCACGGAATGCCAAGGTTGTATCGCACTCCTGATATGCGGCCTGCTGCCGGAGCAGCGTCAGACACACAATCACATTCGGAGCCCTTTCTTGCAGACCACAAGCTCTCCTCTCAAGCCCAAGCGCCTGCTCACTCATGGCGTGCCATCGGCGCTGTGCCTTCTGCCGCTGATCCACTCGACCGGCGCGCTGGCCGCCTGCGATAACACCGGGCCGACCAATGGCACCACGGCCACCTGTTCCGCCACGATTACCACGCCGGTACTGGCAGTGCCAGGCAGCACTGCCGTTGCCATCAATATCAACGCCGGCAGTAGCGCCAGCTTCGTCAACAGCAGCAATCTCGTCGGCTTCAGGGTCGACAGCGCCAGCCAGATCGCGAACAACGGCACGCTAGCTCTCAGCGGCAGCTCGGCCAGCGGCCTGAACCGCGGCGCAGCGCTGTTAGGAAACAACAATGGCAACACGCTCACCAATACCAGCCAGGGCAGCATCACCAGCACCGGTGCCTACAACGATGGCATGGCGGCCAATGGCAGCAACAACACGCTGATCAACAATGGCAGCATCACCACGGCCGGAACCTACGCCTACGGCATGACCGCGGCGTGGGGGCAGTCCAATACCGGGCAAGTCGGCAACACCCTAGTCAACACCGGCTCGGTCACAACGGGCGGCAGCAACGCCCGTGCCATGTCCATCCTCGGCGGCAATGGCTCGGTCACCAACAGCGGCGCGTTGCTGACCACCGGCACCGCCAGCACTGCCGTCTATATGCAGGGGAACGGCGACAAGCTGGTCAACAGCGGCATCATCGAGGCACGTGGCTCAGGCGCGGATGCCGTCTTTTCAAATACCGCGGGCTCCGGCTTTACCGCCAGCATCGAAAACCGGGCCGGCGGTCAGATCATTAGCCAGCAAGCCGCCGCGGTACGCACCCTCAATGGCGCCACGACGGTCACCAATGCCGGCCTGCTGCAAAGCGGCGCCGGCACGGCTGTATCGATGGGCACCGGCGCCAACGCGCTGATCCTGCAGACCGGCTCGGTCATCAATGGTGTGGCCGATGGCGGCGGCAATGCGGCCACCAAGCTGGTTCTGCAAGGCACTGGCACCGCCAGCAATGCCTTCTCGCGCTTCGCCATGCTGCAGATGCAAGGCAGCGACTGGACCTGGAGCGGCAGCGGCACCTTTAACACGGCGACGATCCAGAGCGGGCGCTTCAACCTGACCGGCACGCTGGGCGGCACCACCACCGTCCAGACGGGTGCCACCCTGGCCGGCACCGGCGTGCTGACCGGTAGCCTGCTCAACCAGGGCATCGTCCACCCCGGCACCGGCAACGCCAACGGTCAGCTGACGGTGAACGGCAACTACACCGGCAGCAACGGCATCCTGCAGGCCGAGAGCGTGCTCGGCAGCGACGCGTCGCCCGCCAGTAGGCTGGTCGTCTCCGGCGGCACCATCGGTGGCACCACCACCATCCGATTGAGCAATCTGGCAGGTGCCGGCGGCATCACGACGACTGACGGTATTCCGCTGGTCCAGGCGGTCAACGGCGCCACCTCCTCTGCCGGCGCCTTCACCCTGGCAGGCGGTTCGGTCAGCGCCGGCGCCTACACCTACTACCTGTTCAAGGGCGGCGTGTCCGCCGGCACCGCTGACAACTGGTATCTGCGCTCCAGCGTACCGGCGGTGCAGCAGGTCACGCCACCGCCGACGCCAGACAATCCCGCCCCGCAGCCGCAGCTCATCGCCCCGCGCGTTGCCGAAGGCACGCCGCCTTTGCCTTCGGTCCAGCCGGGCGCCGACCCAGTCCCGCTGTACCGCCCGGAGGTGCCGATCTACGCGGAAATCCCGGTCGCCGTCCGCCAGCTGGGCATCGAGCAGATCGGCACCTTCCATGAGCGCCAGGGCGAACAGAGCCTGCTGAGCGAGAACGGCAGACTGCCGGCCGCTTGGGCGCGGGTGTGGGGCGAGCACAGCAAGCAAAGCCAACAGGGCGAGGTGAACCAGACCTTCGACGGCACGCTGACCGGCCTGCAGATCGGCCAGGACCTGTACGCCGACACCAGTGCCGCCGGCCACCGTAATCACTACGGCCTGCTGCTGGGTTACGCGCACGCCAAGGGCGACGTCAGCGGCTTCGCGCTGGGTTTCCAGGACCAGGCCGTCGGGACGCTGGCGATCGACGCCTACAGCCTGGGCGGCTACTGGAGCCATATCGGCCCGAGCGGCTGGTACACCGACACGGTGCTGCTCGGCAGCGCGCTGTCGGTCGATCCCAAGTCGTCGCGCGGCATCGGCAACACCACGCACGGCAAGGCATTCGCTGCCTCGCTGGAAGGCGGCTATCCGCTGACGCTGCGCCCCAACCTGACCTTCGAGCCGCAAGCGCAGCTGATTTGGCAGCGGGTGGCGATCGACGACCTGAACGACGGCATCTCGACCGTATCGTTCGAGCGCCAGGACGGCTTCCTCGGCCGGATCGGCGCCCGGTTGCAGGGGCAATTTGAGCGAGCCAACGCGACGTGGCAGCCGTATCTGCGCGTCAACCTGCTGCGCAGTTTCGGCGGCAACGATCAGGCGACCTTTGCCGGTAGCACCGCGATCCCGACCACGCTGACCGGCACCGCCGGCCAGTTCGGTGCCGGACTGGTCGGCAAACTGTCGCCGAGCAGTAGTGTCTACGCGACGCTAACCTACACGACTAATCTGGACAGCACTTCGCGGGAGACGATAGCCGGCAATATAGGCGCACGCTTCGCTTGGTAAGTACACACGACTGAACGCGCCGACTCGGCTCAATGCGCTTCATTTAAACGAAGAAATGGCCGTTCCTTCTGTCGAGGAACGGCCATTTTTTGTCTTCTCGAACTGCAGGGGGAAACTGACAACAGTCTCCGGAAAAATGGAAGACGAAATGTCCATCCCGCTGCTAACAATATCGAAGCGACGGCATCGGTCTTGCCACCGTATGCCAACATTAGCGCTTCATCATTGGCTCTTGTAGTTTGTTGGCCTCAAAAACGGTTTAGGTTCTCTGTGCCCCTCTCAAGTCGAAGGAATGACGGCAGCCTCATCTTCGCATCATTCCGAAGCCTCCTCGGTGTGGAGCGATGAGTAGATTACTATGCCCACCGGTCGAACCTACCATCCCGTTTTGAGCGTGATGAAAGTCATGGTCATGGTCGTGGCGAAAGTCATGATCGTGGTCGTGATGAAACCGATGATCGATAAATATCTCCCCATAAAACGTTGGGTAGCAGTCGGGACCATAGTAATAACCCGGATAGCTCGGCACGCACCCCAGATCGCTGGAATAAGCTGGTCTCTCGTCAGGCACCGCGGCACAGCCACTAAGCATAACCGCCACGACAACCCCGCCTAACAGGGGCAAAAGCTTGCGCCCCATGATGACACCTCACGCGCTAGAGCAGAACGACTCTGCTCATTTACTTGGACCGGTGCCCGGCGGGTATATCCTTCATCGAGCCGGCGATAATTCGTTAAGAGATATGTCGGATTTTGACAATTGCTTAAAACGGGTTTCGGCCGGCTTTCCTCCCGCCTTGCTCAAGCACCGTTAAAACCCGGCGGCTTACTGCGGGCCCTGTGGAGGGTTCCTCAATGCAAAATGCCGCTCACCGGTTAGGTGAGCGGCATTGCGGCGGTAATGACTGCCCCTCAGGCCGGCAGCGGGATCATCCTTGCCGGGTCGATGCCGACCCGCACCGCGCCGCCGACGCGCAGGCCGTCGCCGAGCCCGGCCGCCTCGCGCGGCGACAGCGTCAGCCGCAGCGGCCCCTGCTCGAAGGCGACGGTCAGCCGCACCCCTTCGGCCAAGGCCTCCAGCGCCTCGACCCGGCGCAGCGGCTGCGCGTCGCCGAAGCAGAACGCCTGCTCAGGTACCAGTGCGCTGCCGAGCACATTGTCGAAGCCGACGAAGCGCGCCACCCAGGCATCGGCGGGGCTCGCCAGCAACTCGGTCGGCGCCGCCTGCTGCACGATGTGACCGTTGCGCAGCAATGCCACCCGGTCAGCCAGCGCGAACGCCTCGGCGCGGTCGTGGGTGACCAGGATCGCCGGGATGCCGGCGTCGGCGAGCAGGCGGCGGAACACCTGCTGCAGGCTCTGACGCAGATTGGCGTCCAGGCTGGAAAACGGCTCGTCGAGCAGCATCAGCCGCGGCCGCGTCACCAGCGCGCGCGCCAGCGCCACGCGCTGCTGCTCGCCGCCGGACAACGTGAACACCCGGCGCGCGCCGTAACCGGCGAGCCCCACCTGGGCCAGCGCCGCCTCGACCCGCTCCCGGATTTCCGCCCGCGCCACCCGCCGCTCGACCAGGCCGAAACCGACGTTGCCGCTCACGTCCAAGTGCGGAAACAGCGCGAAGTCCTGGAACATCAGCGCGAACTCGCGCGCCTCGGGCGCGGCGGCGGTGATGTCGGCACCAGCAAAATGCACGCTGCCGGCGTCGGGCTTTTCCAGCCCGGCGATGATTTTCAACAAGGTGCTCTTGCCGCCGCCCGAGGGGCCGAGCAGCGCCAGCGTCTCGCCGGCGCCGACGCTCAGCGACAGCCGCTCAGCCACGCAACGTTGGCCGAAGCGCTTGGTGATGTCGATCAGTTCAAGCATGGGGTAACTCCGTGGCGGCGACCGCTCGGCCGGCGAGCGCGCGGCGCGCCCGCTCCAGCGGGCTCGGCCACTCGATCAGCACGAAGGCCAGCAGCGCGAACAGCATCAGCAGCGCCGACAACACCAGCGCCGCGTCGAGGTTGGCCGAACCGGGCCGGCCAAGCCGCTGGTAGATCAGCGTGGTCAGCGTCATCCACTCGGGGCGGGACAGGAACAGCGTCACCGCGAACTCGCCGACGGTGGTCGCGGCGGCGAACGCTAGGCCGCGCCGAAACGCCGGCAGCAGCCACGGCCAGCTCACCCGCCAGAACGCCCGCCACGGCGTGGCGCCCAGGCTCTGCGCCGCCTGCGGCTGACTGGCCGGCAAGGCGTCGAGCGCGGCGGCCAGCGCCTTGGCGATGAACGGATAGGCGAACAGCGCGTAGGCGGACAAGAGCAGCGCCAGGCTGGCGGTCCACGTCGGGTAGAGCAGCAGTAGGCCGAAGGCCACGCACACCGGCGACACGATAAAGGGCAGGAACACCGCGCCGCGCAGCCACAGCGAACGGCGCGCGATCAGCGCGTGGGTGACGCCGAGCACGCTGGCGAGGCCGAGCGCGATCAGGCTGAAGCGGCCGCTATTGGCCAGCGCCGCCAGCGTGTCGGGCTCGGCGAGCACCGCCCAGGCGTCCGGGCCGGCCATCAGCGCGCGACCGAGCACCGCGATCAGCGGTGCGCCGCTGAACGTGAGCAGGGTAAGCAAGGCCACGGCGAGCCAGGCCCGTTCGGCCAACGTTGCCGGCTTGCGCGGCGCGATCGGCTCGAGCTTGCCCGGCGCGGCCAGGCGCTTTTCCACCCAGGCATAGCCGAGCGCTGCCGCGCCGGTGATCGCCATCATCGCCAGCGCCAAGGCGCCAGCGTCACCAAGATTCAACTCGTAAGCGACCAGCGAATAGATCTCGACATCGACGGTGGCGTAGCGCTGCCCACCGAGCAGCAGCGCGAGGCCGAAACCGGAGAAGCAGTACAGGAACACCAGGCACAGCGCCGAGGCGAGCCACGGCCGCACCGCCGGCCACTCGACCCGCCAGAAGGTGCGCCACGGCGTGGCGCCCAGGCTGCGCGCGGCGGCCAGGCGCGAGGCCGGCACAGCGGCGATGCCGTCTACGCCGGCGCGCAGCACCAGCGGCAGGTTGTAGAACAGGTTGCCGTAGAGCAGCAGCCACGGCGTGTCCTGGCCATTGAAGGGCAGCACGCCGTGCGGGCCGGCCAGCGCCAGCACGCCGAGCCCGGCCACCAGCGTCGGCATCACGAAGGGCAACATCAACAGACGCAACACCAGCGTGCGCCCGGCGAAGTCGAAGCGCGCCAAGGCCCACGCCAGCGGCACGCCGAGCAGCAAGGTCAGCACGCAGGTGACGGCCGCCTGGATCAGTGACCAGACGATGCGCCAGCGCAGATAAGCGTCGGTCAGGATGTTGGCCGAAAGATGGTCCCAGCCTTCGGCCAACAGCCGCGCCAGCGGCGCGACCACCACCACAGCCAGGAACAGCAGCGGCAACAGCGTCAGCGCCGTGCGTTTGGGGTCAAACCGCTCGATCACTGCCCGCCCTTGAGCACCACGCGGGTCCAGCGCGCCACCCATTGCTGGCCGCGACTGGCGATCGCCTTGCTGTCGGCGGCCGGCACCGCGCCCGGCTTGTCGGCGTGCTTGAACACCGGGTCGATGGCGGCGGCCGGGTTGACCGGGTACATCCACATCGTGGTCTGCAGCGCTTGCTGCACCGGGCTGCTGCGCAGGTAGTCGATGAACTGCTTCGCCGCCGCGCGCTCGCCGCCGCCCTTGATCAGCGCGGCGCCTTCCACCTGCTGGAA
This sequence comes from Neisseriaceae bacterium JH1-16, assembly GCA_025989215.1. Taxonomy (GTDB): domain Bacteria; phylum Pseudomonadota; class Gammaproteobacteria; order Burkholderiales; family Chromobacteriaceae; genus Crenobacter_A. Next base: position 102,287 of record JAPDNP010000009.1, read on the forward strand.
CACCCCACCCGGCAGGTTCAGGTTGGCGGTCGGCGACTCGGTCAGCTTGGTCTTGCTATAGAACACCTCGGCGGCCGGGCTGGTGGCGTAGCTGACCACGATAGGCCGGCTGCCGCCGTTGCGGCTGAAGTCGGTGTAGTAGGCCTCGCTCCAGCCCTTGGCGACCTTCACTCCGTTGTCGCGCAACTTGCCCCAGAACGCGAACGCCTTGTCCTCGCCCATGCCCTGCACGTTGGCCGAAAGGAAGGCGAGACCCGGGCTGGAGGTGGCCGGGTTCGGCACCACCAGCAGGTCCTTGTAGGCCGGGGTGGTCAGCGCGTCGAGCGAAGTCGGCAGCGGCTTGCCGTTCTTGGCGAACCAGGCCTTGTCGATGTTGAGCGTGACATAGCCGTAGTCGACGCTGACTACGCCATCGGGTAGCGATTGCAGCACCTTGCCGGCCGGGGCGTAGGGTTCGATCACGCCGGCGGCGGCGGCCTTGCCGACCAGGCTGTTGTCGATGCCAAAGGCCACGTCCGCGATCGGGTTGGCTTTAGTCAGGATCAGCTTGTTGACCATCGCGCCGGCATCGCCGGCCTTGATGATGGACAGCTTCACGCCCGACTGCTTCTCGAACTGGGCGATCAGGGGTTTCGGCAGCTCGAAGGAATCGTGGGTGAGCACGCGCAGCTCGGCGGCGTGGGCAAACGGGGCGAGGCCGGCGGCGACGAGCGCGAGCGGCAATAGACGCTTGGTGAACATCGAAACTCCCTATGGCAATGCGGCAAGGCGCAGGGAGTCGCGACGCGGCCGAAGCCGGGGGCAGCACCTCCCTACGCAGGTTTCCGGAGTCGTCGACAGCGCTTGGCGGTGGTCGACGACTCGACATCCTGATCAGGTTCGAGGGGACTCTCTCAGCACGATGCGCCAGGGCATCGGCACCCCCGGTGTCGAATCGGGCAAGTATACCTTGGGCCCAAGATAGACCGACACATTTGCTAACAACTGGTAACAGCCCCCGCACCGGCGCTCGACTAGCATCAGGGAAACAATACGGGGAAGAAAAATGGCACGTTTTAGGCTGGTTCTGGCGCTTTGCGCGCTGCTGCCGGCGCTGGCGCAGGCCGCCGGCATCGGCGAGGACGGCGCGCGACTCTTGCTGACCCGCACCGGCTTCGGTGCCAACCCTTTGAGGATCGCCGAACTCGCGCCGCTGTCCCGCGCGCAGGCGGTCGACCGGGTGCTGGCCAACCCGCGCACCGAGCCGCTGACCCCGCCGCCGGGCTGGGTGATGCAGCCGATCGAGCTGCCGCGCTACGCGCAGCTGCCCGAGGACCAGAAGAAGGCGCTGCGCCAGCAGGAAAACCAGCGCGCGCTGGAGCTGAAGGGCTGGTGGCTGGGCGAGATGCGCGCCACCGATTCGCCGATCAGCGAGAAGATGACCCTGTTCTGGCACAACCACTTCGTGTCGGGCCTGGACAAGGTGCGCTCGCCCGAGCTGATGGCGCGGCAGAACCTGCTGTTGCGTCGCGAGGCGCTCGGTAATTTCGGCACGCTGCTGCACGAGGTCGCCCACGACCCGGCGATGATGCGCTACCTCGACACCGCCAATAACCGCAAGGGCCAGCCCAACGAGAACTTCGCCCGCGAGGTGATGGAGCTGTTCACGCTGGGCGAGGGCCACTACAGCGAGCAGGACATCCGCGAAGCGGCGCGCGCCTTCACCGGCTGGGGCATGCAGCCCGGCACGGGTGATTTCATCAACCGGCCACGCCAGCACGACGACGGCATCAAGACCGTGTTCGGCCAGAGCGGCAATTACGACGGCGACCAGGTGCTCGGCCTGTTGCTGCAGCGCCCGGAGACCGCCCGCTTCGTCACTGCCAAGCTGTGGCGCTACCTGGTCTCCCCCACCCCCGATGCGCGCAGCGTCGACCGCTTGGCCGCAGGCTTCTACGACTCGGGTTACCAGATCAAGCCGCTGGTGCGCGCGCTGTTGATGACTGACGCGTTCTGGAAGAGCGGCGGCCAGCTGGTGAAATCGCCGGTGGAGCTGACCGTGGGCACCCTGGTCACCTTCGACCTGACCCCGGCCGACTACCGGCCGCTGGCGCTGCTCAACCGCAACCTGGGTCAGGACCTGTTCAGCCCGCCGAACGTGAAGGGCTGGCCGGGCGGCGACGACTGGATCAACAGCGCCACCCTGCTCGCCCGCAAGCAGTTCCTGGCGCGGCTGTCCGGCGGCGGCATCAACCTGCCCTCGGGCGGGCCGGCAATGCTGCCGGTGGCGACCGGCCTCGACGACCCGTCCCAGAAGGCCACCGAGCGGCGGCTGACCCGGCTCAACCTCGACACCGCCGACTGGGCCGAGCGCTACCACGTCGACAGCGTGCACCGCGCGGGCCGCCTGCTGCTGGCGGTGAAGCCGGCCGAAACGCCGCAAGCCGGCGACGCGGGCGCGGTGGTGCGGGCGCTGCTGCTGGATGCCGCCTACCAGGTGGACTAGCCGCGACGAACCCGACCTATTCGAGACACGACGTCCCAATCAGGACCGATGACATGCAACGACGCGAATTTCTGCAAGTGCTCGGCGCCGGGCTGACCCTGGCGGTGCTGCCCGAGCTGACCCTGGCCTATTCGGCCGACCCGGCGCGCTATGGCCGCCTGTTGGTACTGGTGGAGCTGAAAGGCGGCAACGACGGCCTCAACACGGTGATCCCCTACGCCTCGCCCGACTACGCGCGGCTGCGCCCCAGCCTGGCGATCCCGCGCGACCAGGTGCTGACGCTGTCCGAGCGCGCCGCCTTCCACCCCTCGCTCGCGGCGCTGATGCCGCTATGGCAGGACGGCGAGCTGGCGCTGGTCGAAGGGGTCGGCTACCCCGAGCCGAACCTGTCGCACTTCCGCTCGATCGAGATCTGGGACACCGCCTCGGCCAGCAACCAGGTGCTGCAGAGCGGCTGGCTGAGCCGGCAGTTCCGCCGCGCTCCGCTCCCGGGCCAGTTCGCCGCCGACGGCGTGGTGCTGGCTAGCCAGACACTCGGCCCCTTCGAGGGCGGCGCGCGGGTGGTGGTGCTGAACGACCCGGCCGCGTTCGCCCGCGAGGCGCAGCTGGCGGCCGACCAGGGCAGCGGCAAGGCGCCGGGCGCGCTGGCGCACATCCTCAAGGTGGAGGGCGACATCCGCCATGCCGCCGAGGGGCTGGCCGGCGGCGGCACCGCCGCGCTGATGGCCAAGCGCGACCCGAACAGCCCCGAGGCACAGGGCAAGATCCCGCCGCCGCCGGGCGCCTTCGGCAAGGCGGTGAAGACGCTGACCGACACGCTGGCGCGCGGCTCGCAGGTGGCGGTGGCACGGCTGACGCTGACCGGCTTCGACACCCACGGCGGCCAGCTGGCGACACAGGGTCGCTTGCTCAAGGAGTTGGCCGAAGGGCTGGCCAGCCTGCGCTCGAGCCTGCAGGCGCAGGGGCGCTGGCAGGACACGCTGGTGATGAGCTATGCCGAGTTCGGCCGCCGGCCGCGCCAGAACGGCAACAACGGCACCGACCACGGCACCGCCAACGTGCACTTCGTCGCCGGCGGCCGGGTGAAGGGCGGCTTCTACGGCAAGGCGCCGGAGCTGGCCGGCATCAGCGACGGCAACCTCGACTACGGGGTGGACTTCCGCCAGCTCTACGCCACCGCGCTCGGGCCGTGGTGGGGACAGGATGCGGCGGCGGTGCTGGGCGGGCGCTTCGCGCCGGTGCCGCTGCTGCGCGCCTGAGCGGCCCGCTCTACGGCAAGGCAGAGCAGGAGCGCATTGCGGGGCTAGCGACACCGAGGCCCTGCCCCGCTCACCAAAACGATTCGGCCAACCTTGAAGGTTGGCCGAATCGCTTGGCGTCGCTAACAAAGCTGGCGATCCCGACTAGGCGCACTGCCCTGCCGTGCCCGTTCTGCAGCCAGGCTGCGCAACAAGCTCGGGGGGCTCCAATCGAGGAAGCCTTCACTCACAGCGACATCGTGCCGCTCCACAGCCCCCACAGCGACAGCGCGGCGCCGGCGATCTGCAGCAGCGCCAGCAGCGCGTCGCCCATCGCGAACAGCGGCTTGCCCTGCTCGCGCCGGGTCCGCATCCAGAACGGCAGGCCCAGCACGTAGAGCAGCGCCGACAGCAGCAGATAGTGCGGCCCCGCCGCGTACAGCAGCCACAGCCCGTACAGCGCCGCCAGGATCGCGATCAGTCCCTCCTTGCTGCGCACCCGCTCGCCCGCCGCGTAGCTCTCGCCGGTCAGCGCCAGCTTCACCGCATAGCCGGCCGACAGCCAGTACGGCACCAGGATCATCGAGGTGGTCAGCGATACCACGGTCAGGTAGGACGACTTGGCCATCAGCACCACCAGCAGGAACAGCTGCACGCAGCTGTTGGTCAGCCACAGCGACGCCACCGGCGAGCCGTTGGCGTTCTCGCGGCCGAGCCAGGCCGGCATTGCGCCGTCGCGCGCAGCCAGATACGGGATCTCGGCCGACAGCAGCGTCCAGGCCAATAGCGCGCCGCCGATCGACACCACCAGGCCGATATTGATCAGCAGCGCCCCCCAGCTGCCGACCACGTGCGACAGCACCAGCGCGGTCGACGGGTTTTTCAGAGTGGCCAGCTCCGGCACCGCCATCACCCCCAGCGACAGCACCGACACCGCCATCAGCATGGTCAGTGTAATCAGGAAGCCGAGGATTGTGGCGCGGCCGACATCGGCGCGGTGCAGCGCCCGCGAGGAATAGACGCTGGCCCCTTCGATGCCCATGAACACGAACACCGTCACCAGCATCATGCCGCGCACCTGCTCGATCACTCCGCCGGCGGTCGGGTGCTTCCAGAAGTCGTGGCGGAAGGTATCGACGTTGAATGCGAACAACAGCATCACCACGAACAGCAGCAACGGCACCAGCTTGGCAGCGGTGGCGATCTGGTTGATCAGCGCCGCGCCGGACACGCCGCGCAGGATCAGAAAGTGAAAGCTCCACAGCAGCACCGACGCGCAGCCGATCGCCAAGGGCGTATTGCCCTCGCCGAAGGCCGGCACGAAGTAGGACAGCGCCGAGAACAGCACCACCATGAACGACACATTGCCCAGCCAGGCGGCGATCCAGTAGCCCCAGGCGGCGTTGAAGCCGAAGAAGTCGCCAAAGCCGGCGCGCGCGTAGGCATACACCCCGCCATCGAGCTTGGCCTTGCGCGTGGCCAGTTGCTGGAACACGAAGGCCAGCATCAGCATGCCCGCAGCGGTGATCAACCAACCGATCAGCGTGGCGCCGGCGCCGGCCGAATGGGCGATGTTCTGCGGCAGCGAGAAGATGCCCCCGCCTATCATCGAGCCGACCACCAGCGCGGTCAGCGCCGGCAGTTTCAAGGTCCCCGCGGAATTTGTCGTCATGTTTTTCCCTGTTGCACCCGATAAGAGGGTAATCGCTGTCTTCCACCCTTACTACAAGGGCTTGTCGAGTCGGTCATGAAGCAAACTCCGGCGGTGCCGGCACGGTCCGCAAACCGCTTCATAACAGACTCCAGGCTGATATGATAAGCACATGGAAACCTTAAGTCCCCCGATCTCTGCGAGCCTCGCCAATCTGAAGCTGCCACCGCCGGAGAGCGACAAGTCGCTCGCCGCCCGCGCCATGCCGGTCAGCGAAACGGTATTGATGTTGCAGGACGACGCCGGCCCCCTGTACGGCCTGATGCGCAAGAGCCATGCCCGCACCGAGCAGAGCGAATACCTGTGCGTGCAGTTTCGCGGCGTCGCCCGGCTGGTCGACAGCAGCAGCTGGCAGCCGCTCGACGATGTCAATCACGACTATGCGGCGGGCGAGCACTGCGCCTGGATCAAGGTCGACTTCCCCAGCCAAACGATCAACTTCGGGCCGGGTACCGGCATCGTCATCGAGCCGCCGTTCGAGCGCACCGAGCTGGCCACCTATCTGTTCGTGCAGCTGATCGCCTGGGCCAAGGCCCACTATCCAGACTATAGCGTTGCACCGGGTGCCTTTGCGCTGTCCGGCGGTCTGACCGAGCAGGAGAAACTGGCGCGCCAGGCCTTCTATGCCGGCCAGGGCTTCGACTTCGAATGGCTGGACCCGGAGCAGCGCACCGGTCGCTACAGCAAGGACAAGGTGCACCGGCTGATCGGCATGGCCGACCAGGAGGCGGTCACCGAGATCAGCGGCGCGGCGCTGTTGGAAAGCATCTCGCGTCAGGAAGCGCATCGCCACGAACTGGAAGGCCAGTTGGCCAACCTCGATTCCGGCCGCGCCAGCCTGATGCGCCAGTTGCAACGCGAGCGCAGCATCAACCAGATCCTGTCCGGGGTGCTGCTCACCGCACTGGTGTCGGTGTTGTTCTGGGCGATCTGGTAGCGGTCGCACAATCCTCAGCAATACCCAAAGGCGGGGCATTCCCGCCTTTTTTCTTGTCCCGTCAGCGGGCCAGCAGCCGCTGCTGCAGCCAGCTGCCGGCCGGGCCTAGCCGGTGCGCGCGCGACCAAACCACGTCGACCGGCAGACTCTTCGGCCAACCCGGCACCGCCAGCTCGACCAGCCGCTCGGCGGCGAAGCGTTCGACTAGCCAGCGCGGCAGCTCGGCCCAGCCGAAGCCGAACACCGCCATCTCCATCAGCAGCAGATAACTGGGCGCCGACCAGCAGCGCCCCGCGCCCGATGGCGCGGCGTCGTCCAGATAGGTGTTGAGCCGCAGCGCGCGGTACGCCGCCAGATCGTCGTCCCCCGGCGTCGCCAGGGCGGCGAGCGGATGGTGACTGGCCGCATACAGGCCGATCTGCGCCCGCTCGGCCACCGTCGCCGCGCCGATGTCGGGCGGATAGGCCGGCTGCGCCGCCATCAGCCCCAACTGCGCCCGGCCCTGCCGCACCAGCGCCAGCACGTCGCCGTGCTCGGCGACCAGGCATTCGAACTCCAGCTCGGGATAACGCTGATCGAGTTCGGTCAGCGTCGCCTCATACTGCACCGACTGGTAGGTATCGGACACCACCACGGTCAGCCGCGGCTCCATGCCGCCGGCGAGCAAGCCGGCGGCACGGCCGAGCCTATCGTGCGCGGCCAACACCTCGTCGACCCGGCCGAGCAGCGCCCGGCCGGCCTCGGTCAGCACCGGCTGGCGGCTGCTGCGGTCGAACAACGCCACGCCGAGGTCGATTTCCAGGTTGGCGATCGCCTCGCTGACGGTGGACTGGCTCTTGCCGAGCCGGCGCGCCGCGGCGCTGAACGAGCCCTGTGCGGCCGCTTCGGCAAAGGCCTGCAGCGATTCGGGAGAAAAGTTCATATCGGTTTTTCCGATGGTATCTAGTTTCACCCTATCCGAAATACCGATGAAAATACAAGCCTACCATTCACATTCGGGAGCTTGTGATGACCCACGACAAATCGCTGAAGGAGCGGCTGTTTCACGCCGCCAGCTTCGAGTTGCTGGCACTGGCGATCTGCGCGCCGCTGTTTTCCTGGCTGCTCGGCATCTCGCTCGGCCACATGGGCGCGCTGACCTTGATGATCTCGCTGATCGCCATGCTGTGGAACATGCTGTTCAACACGTTGTTCGACCGGCTGCAGCGGCGCGTCGGCTTCGTACGCACCCTGCCGGTGCGCATCGGCCACGCGGTGCTGTTCGAGCTGGGACTGATCTGCGCGGTGGTGCCGCTGGCCGCCTGGTGGCTGGGAGTGAGCCTGTGGGAAGCGCTACTGCTCGACCTGGGCATCCTGCTGTTTTTCCTGCCGTACACGGTGGTATTCAACTGGCTCTACGACACGCTGCGGGCCCGCTGGATGAGCCGTCGACCACTCACCGTTAGTGCCTGATTTTCCACGTTTCGTCGCCCCGTTTCGGCCAAGCTCAAGCTTGGCCGAAAGTGCGCTTGCCGGTGATAAATCCAGCCCTCTACTATCAAGGAAAACCCACGGGGAAAGGTGGCCGATCATGACGATGCGCGAATGGTTGATGCTGTATGGCGAAAGCCACCGGCATCCCGTCAATATCGTGATCCACAAGATCTGCGTTCCGCTGATCGTGTTCACCGTGCTCGGCCTGTTGTGGTGCGTACCGCTGCCGCTCGCCTGGCGCACGCTGTTGGCATTCAACGGCGTCGGCTATGCCAATCTGGCGACACTGGCGGTGCTGCTGGGCCTGGTGTTCTACCTGCGCCTGTCGACGCCGATGGCGGTGGGCATGGCGCTGTTGACCTTCGTGATGCTGGTGACGCTGGGCATGATGGAAAAACACGGCGCCGACCTGCTGCGGCTGTCGGCGGCGGTGTTCGTGCTCGCCTGGATCGGCCAGTTCATCGGGCACAAGATCGAGGGCAAGAAGCCATCGTTCTTCCGCGACCTGCAGTTTCTGCTGATTGGCCCGGCCTGGACACTGGCGCCGCTCTACCGGCGGCTCGGCATCGCCTACTAAGAACTGGTTCCCTACTAAGAACTAGTTCTAAGAGCCGCTAACAAAACCCAGCGCAGCGATCCTGGCTAGGCGCACTGCCGCAGACAGTACAGGTAGTACGGCAAGGCAGTGCAACAACGCCAGGAGGGATTTGTTAGCGACTCTAAGCCACTGCCAACGAAAAAGGCCAACCCATGGGTTGGCCTTTTTTGCATGATGCGACGGCGACCGGCTATTTCAGGCGCCCGGACAGGAACTGCGCCAGCCGCTCGCTCTTCGGGTTCACCAGCACATCCTGCGGGTGACCCTCTTCCTCGACGCGCCCCTGGTGCAGGAACATCACGTGGTTGGACACGTTGCGGGCAAAGCCCATCTCGTGCGTCACCACCACCATGGTGCGCCCCTCTTCGGCCAACGATTGCATTACCTTCAGCACCTCGCCGACCAGTTCCGGGTCGAGCGCCGAGGTCGGCTCGTCGAACAGCATCACCTCCGGCTCCATCGCCAGCGCCCGGGCGATCGCCACGCGCTGCTGCTGGCCGCCGGACATGTGCGACGGGTACTTGTCTTCGACGTTCTTCAGGCCGACCTTGTCCAGATACTTGCGGGCACGCGCCACCGCCTCGTCCCTCGGGATGCCGAGCACGTTCATCGGCGCCTCGATGATGTTCTCCAGCACCGTCATGTGCGCCCACAGATTGAAGTGCTGGAACACCATCGACAGCTTGGTGCGCATGCTCTGCAGCTGCTTCTGGTCGGCGACGCGCAGCGCGCCCTTCTTGTCCTTGGCGGTGCGGATCTCCTCGGCGTTCACCGTGATGCGCCCGGCACACGGCTGCTCCAGGAAGTTGATGCAGCGCAGGAAGGTGCTCTTGCCCGAGCCGGAGGAGCCGATGATGCTGATCACATCGCCGGCCTTGGCCTTCAGCGACACGCCCTTGAGCACTTCGTGGTCGCCGTATTTCTTGTGCAGATCGTCTACAGACAGCTTGTACATGATTTCTGTTCTCCAGATGGTGTCGGTCGCAAAGCGGACCCACACCGTCTCAATGTCCTTGGGGTTTCAGGAAGGCCAGCCAACGCAGCTCGCAGCGGCGGAAGCCCCACACCAGCGTGAAGGCGATGCAGGCATACAGGATGGCGGCGATGCCGAAGGCCGAGAACGACGCATAGGTCGCCGAGTTCACATCGCGCGCCACCTTGAGGATGTCCGGTACGGTGGCGGTAAACGCGATCGTGGTCGAGTGCAGCATCAGGATCACTTCGTTGCTGTAGTACGGCAACGCGCGGCGCAACGCCGACGGGATGATGATGCGACGGTACAGGGTGAACTTGGACATGCCGTAGGCGCGCGCCGCCTCGATCTCGCCGTACGGAATGGAGCGGATCGCCCCGGCGAAGATCTCGGTGGTATAGGCGCAGGTATTGAGCGCGAACGCCAGGATGGTGCAGTTGATGCCCTCCCGGAAGAAGGCGTCGAGCAAGGCATGATCACGCACCACCTGCAGGCTGTAGATGCCGGTGTAGCAAATCAACAGTTGGATATACAGCGGCGTACCGCGAAACACGTAGGTGTAGAACCACACCGGGCCGCGGATGTAGATGTTGTCCGAAACCCGGGCCACCGACATCGGAATGGCCAGACAGAAGCCGACCGCGATCGATGCCGCCAGCAACCACAAGGTCATGGCCACGCCGGAAATGTGATAGCCGTCGCTCCACAAGAATGCCTGCCAGTACTCCTGGAAGATGCCGATCATAGCTGTGCCTTTCTAACGCCGACCGAATAGTGACGCTCCAGCCAAAGCAGGACGAAGTTCGAGGCGGTGGTGATGAACAGGTAGACGAAGGCGCCGACGATGCTGAAGTAGAACAGCTGCATCGAGCTCTTGCCGGCGTCCTGGGTCACTTTGATGATGTCGATCAGGCCGATGATCGAGACCAGCGCGGTGGCCTTGATCATCACCTGCCAGTTATTGCCGATGCCCGGCAGCGCGAAGCGCATCATTTGCGGAAACAGCACGCGCCGGAACACGGTCCACGGCGCCATGCCGTAGGCCCGGGCGGCCTCGATCTGGCCGCGCGGCACGGCCTCGAAGGCGCCGCGGAAGGTTTCGGTGAAATAGGCGCCATAGATGAAGCCGAGCGTGACGACCCCGGCCACAAACGGGTCGATGTCGATCTGATCCCAATGCAGCCAGTCGGTCACCTGATTGAGCAGCAATTGCAGGCTGTAGAACAGCAGCATCATGATCACCAGGTCCGGCACGCTGCGGATCAAGGTGGTGTAGGCGGTGGCGCCATAACGCAGCACCCTATGCTGGGACAACTTGGAACTGGCGCCGACCAGGCCGAGCAGCACCGACACCAGCAGCGACAGGGCGGCCAGCTTGATGGTCGACAGGGTCCCGTCCAGAATTAACGGACCATAGCCTTGCAGAAACACGATTATTACTCCTTTGCCAACGACCCGACGCACGGGCCATATCGGTGGTGCGCCCAAACGCACCCCCCATCGCGACCAGCCCTACCGGGCGCCGAAAGAACCCTAGGCGCCCAGAGGTACGGCTTGCGCTCAGTACACGTTGAAGGAGAAATATTTCTGCTCGATCTGCTTGTAGGTGCCGTCCTTGATGATCGCGGCGATCGCACCGTTGATCGACTTCTTCAGCTCGGCATCCTCCTTGCGCAGGCCGACGGCGGAGCCGGTGCCCAGCGTCTTGGGATCCTGCAGTTCCGGTCCGGCAAAGGCAAAGCCCTGCCCGCCCGGCTTCTTCAGGAAGCCCACATCGGCTTCGATCGCATGCTGCAAGGTGGCATCGAGCCGGCCCGACTGCAGATCCTCGTAAACCCGGCTCTGATTCTGGTACTGCACCACGGTCACGCCCTGCTGTTCCCAGTGCGCCTTGGCATAGGCTTCATGGATGGTGCCCTGCACCACGCCGACGCGTTTGCCCTTCAGCGACTCGGCGGTCGGCAGCAGGTTGGAGCCCTTCTTCGCCACCAGACGGCTTGGCGCGTTGTACAGCTTGTCGGAGAAGTCGATCTCGCGCATACGCTTCTCGGTCACGTTCATCGACGACAGGATGCCGTCGAACTTCCGTGCCTTGAGCGCCGGGATCATGCCGTCGAAATCGCTCTCCACCCACACACACTTGGCGTGCAGCTTGGCGCAGATGGCATTGCCCAAGTCGATGTCAAAGCCGAGCAGCTTGCCATCGGGGGCCTTCGACTCAAAAGGGGCATAGGTGGGATCGACCCCGAAGCGGATAACGCTCGGGTCTTTTGCAAAAGCACCGGTAGAGCCCAGCGCCAGTGCAGCGACAATGACAAGCTTCTTCACAGTTCATCTCCTTGATTCTGTGCATCACACGGCCGGCTTGCCCCGGAGAGGTCGACTCCCCGGCCGCGAGCGGCGCATCCATCTCGGGTCCGGTCTGCTGCCAGCCCTCAAAATGTATATACAAACTTAAGCCTGTGATTGAAAAACTGCAATCGCTTTCTCAACCCGTGTCCGACATTACTCATACGGCATCGGCAGAAATGCGACGGACATGGAGACACTCCGCCACAAATCAGCCGACAATAAACATGCAACATACTGATAATATTGAAATTTTTCCCAATTAGAAAAACAGAAAAGATCAGCACGACCCGACGTCGGCTCTGCTCGGCAATTTCCACTTCTACCCGCCAACGGCGACGCTGAATCGCGGACATTCCCATCCAGTGAGAAAATGGCAGGCATCGACCATTGTCTATACAAACGATCAACAGGGACATCAATGTCGATAGAAACGCTGCACCTCGGCCGAACGGCGGACTCGCCGTCGATCCGGACAAGCAAACCAGCACCGCTAACGCAATGGACAAGCAACACTGGGCCAGCGGCATCTGTCGTACGCTTGCGGCCCCGCCACTATCAAGAGGGTGCCGCCGCCATTGACGGCATTCCCCCTGCCCGGCGCAATTGGCGCCGGAATTGACTATACAAGCTCGGTGCGTGCTATAGTTTGACGTTACCTTCAGGGTCCGCGCCATGTCCTACGCCAACAGCAAGCCCGTCCCCGCCTACGTCCAGATCAAGGACTATGTGCGCCGTCAGATCGAGACCGGCGTCTGGTCGATGGGCAGCCTGATTCCATCCGAGCACGAGCTGCTCAAGCAGTTCGGCGTATCGCGCATGACGGTGAACCGGGCGCTGCGCGAACTGACCGACGACCAGATACTGCACCGCGTACAGGGCGCCGGCACCTTCGTCGCCTCTCAGAAGTACCAGTCCACCCTGGTCGAGATCAAAAGCATCTCCGAGGAGATCAAGGACCGCGGCGGCGTGCACCGCAGCGAGGTGCTGGTGCTGGAGCGCACTAACGACGCCAAGGCGCTGGAGGCGCTGGGCCTGCCAAACGGCGACGAGGCCTTTCACTCGCGCATCGTGCATTTCGAGAACGAGGTGCCGATCCAGCTGGAAGACCGCTTCGTCAACCCGGCCCTGTATCCGCAGTACCTCGAGCAGGACTTCCTCCAGATCACTCCAAACGAGTACATGACGCGCGAGGCGCCGCTGCAGCGTGCCGAATATGTGATCACCGCCCGCATGCCGGACGCCACCGCGCGCCATCGCCTGCGCATGGACATCGGCGACCCCTGCCTGGTGCTGCACCGCCGCACCTGGGCCCACGACCGGATCGCCACCGATGTCACCCTGTGGCACCCCAGCTCGCGCTACCAGTTCTCCGGCGGCTTCTGAAAGGGCCGCTGAGCAGGCTTGGCCGGGTTCTGCGTCACCAAGACTCCCTCTATATTGTTGCGCTGCCTCGCCGTACTACTTGGTTCGGCCGCAGCCAAGGTCGCTACGCCAAGCGTTGTTAGCGATGCCAAGTAGCCCCCCCTAGCACCCGCTCCGTACCGATAACGAAGCGGTACTCTTGCACCACCCCCGACCGAAGCCGTCGCAATGTTGTATATACTTTACCGCAGCAACGGCTCGACCTAATTCGCGTCCTCCCCTCTCCCTTCAGCCTTGCCAGCTTGCCTTTCTCGACCGGTCAGCAGCGCTTTCCCCGTTTTCTCGGCAAACCTCCATCCATGCACTAAATAGTTAACTATCAATCGGTTAACGACACACCAGACACTATTCTACGAGTACCGTGCGGCGACCACTTGTACCCGATCACCACACGTCGATCGCGCATGCTAAAAAATTTTCGCCGTAGCACTTGTATATACAAAGACAGTGCGATACAGTTTGTTCACGTTGTATAGACATAGATCAATACCCACAACGTGCAGCGCAGCCAATACGGGCTGTACAGCACTGCCGGACACCGCCCAGTCAGTACGGGCACTGGTTGACTGAGCAGGCTTTGATCGGTCGCAAGACTGTCGAAACCCAAGCAATGCCCCTATTCACCGGACACCTTGATGTGTCGAAGGAGACCCGCATGAACCAGCCGCAACGCCTCGATCCGCGCCTCGACCCGACCCGCACCATCCGCGCCCCGCGCGGCAGCGAACTCACCTGCAAGAGCTGGCTGACCGAAGCCGCTTACCGCATGCTCCAGAACAACCTGGACCCGGACGTGGCGGAGAACCCGCAGCACCTGGTGGTGTACGGCGGCATCGGTCGTGCGGCGCGTGACTGGGAGTGCTACGACCAGATCCTCGAATCGCTGAAGAATCTCGAGAACGACGAATCGCTGCTGATCCAGTCGGGCAAGCCGGTCGGCGTGTTCAAGACCCACGCCGATGCACCGCGCGTGCTGTTGGCCAACTCCAACCTGGTACCGAAATGGGCCAATTGGGAAAAATTCAACGAACTCGACCGCGCCGGCCTGTTCATGTATGGCCAGATGACCGCCGGTAGCTGGATCTACATCGGCAGCCAGGGCATCGTGCAGGGCACCTTCGAGACCTTCGCCGAAGCCGGCCGCCAGCACTACAACGGCGACCTGGCCGGCCGCTGGATCCTGACCGCGGGCCTGGGCGGCATGGGCGGCGCACAGCCGCTGGCCGCGACCCTGGCCGGCGCCGTGTCGCTGAACATCGAATGTCAGCAGTCGAGCATCGACTTCCGCCTGCGCACCCGCTACCTCGACAAGCAAGCGCGCGACATCGACGAAGCGCTGGAACTGGTGCGCTACCACACCGAACGCAAGGAAGCCGTGTCGATCGGCCTGTTGGGCAACGCCGCCGACATCCTGCCGGAATTGGTGAAGCGCGCCCGTGCCGGTGCGATCAAGCCGGACCTGGTCACTGACCAGACCTCGGCGCACGACCTGGTGAACGGCTACCTGCCGACCGGCTGGAGCGTGGAAGACTGGCGCGCCGCCCAGCAGGACCCGTCCCAGCATGCCCGCCTGACCGAAGAAGCCGCCCGCTCCTGCGCGGTGCACGTACAGGCGATGCTGGACTTCCAGTCCATGGGCATCCCGACCGTCGACTACGGCAACAACATCCGCCAGGTCGCGCTCGACCAGGGCGTGAAGAACGCCTTCGACTTCCCGGGCTTCGTACCGGCCTATATCCGCCCGCAGTTCTGCGAAGGCCGTGGCCCGTTCCGCTGGGTGGCGCTGTCCGGCGACCCGGAAGACATCTACAAGACCGACGCCAAGATCAAGGAGCTGTTCCCGGAGCACAAGATGGTGCACCGCTGGCTCGACATGGCGCGCGAGCGCATCGCCTTCCAGGGCCTGCCGGCGCGTATCTGCTGGCTCGGCCTGGGCGAGCGTCACCTCGCCGGCCTGGCGTTCAACGAAATGGTGCGCAACGGTGAGCTGAAGGCGCCGATCGTGATCGGCCGCGACCACCTCGACACCGGCTCGGTCGCCAGCCCGAACCGCGAAACCGAAGCGATGCGCGACGGCACCGACGCCGTGTCCGACTGGCCGCTGCTCAACGCCCTGCTGAACACCGCAGGCGGCGCGACCTGGGTATCGCTGCACCATGGCGGCGGCGTCGGCATGGGTTACAGTCAGCATTCCGGCATGGTGATCGTTGCCGACGGTTCGGAAGAAGCCGAGAAGCGCCTGGCCCGCGTACTGGTGAACGACTGCGGCTCGGGCGTAATGCGCCACGCCGACGCCGGTTACGAGACCGCGATCGCCTGCGCCAAGCGCTTCGGCCTGAAACTGCCGATGATTAAATAAGCGTCGCTATCCGCGACCCGACAATGCCCCCGCCACCGGCGGGGGCCGCCCCCAGCTATCGAACCCGTGACGGCGACCCCGTCACCCCGTTCATTTCGTAAAAGAGACAGACATGAGCAAGACCTTGACCCTTCGTCCCGGCCAACTGAGCCTCGCTGAACTGCGCCAGCTGTGGCAGACCCCGACTACCCTCGCACTGCCCGACTCGGCCTACCCGGCGATGGCCGCCTCGGCCGCCGTGGTCAGCCGCATCGCCGACAAGGGCGATGCCGCCTACGGCATCAACACCGGCTTCGGCAAGCTGGCGCTCACCCGCATCCCGGACGAACAGCTCGAGCTGCTGCAGCGCAACCTGATCCTGTCGCACTCGGTCGGCGTGGGCGAGACGCTGAGCCCGGCGGTGACCCGCCTGGTGATGGCGCTGAAGATCGGCAGCCTGGCGCGCGGCTTCTCCGGCGTGCGCGCGATTGTCGTCGACACCCTGCTGGCCGTATTCAACGCCGGCATCCTGCCGCACATCCCGGCCAAGGGCTCGGTGGGCGCTTCAGGCGACCTGGCCCCGCTGTCGCACATGACGCTGACGCTGATGGGCGAAGGCGATGCCTACCTCGACGGTCGCCGCATGCCGGCACGCGAGGCGCTGGAACAAGCCGGCATCACCCCGCTGCGCCTGGCATCCAAGGAAGGTCTGGCGCTGATCAACGGCACCCAGGTGTCGACCGCGCTGGCGCTGAACGGCCTGTTCATGGCCGAGCGCGTGTTCAAGGCAGGCATCCTGACCGGCTCGCTGTCGGTGGACGCCGCCAAGGGCAGCGATGCACCGTTCGACCCGCGCATCCACGCGGTACGCGGCCAACAGGGCCAGATCGCCATGGCCGGCGTCTACCGCGAGCTGCTCTCCGGCAGCGCGATCCGCAAGTCGCACCTGGAAAACGACAACCGCGTGCAGGACCCGTACAGCCTGCGCTGCCAGCCGCAAGTGATGGGCGCCTGCCACGACCTGATCCGTCAGGCGGCACGCACCCTGCTGATCGAAGCCAACGCCGTCACCGACAACCCGCTGGTGTTCCCGGGTGAAAACGGCGAACCGGACGCAGTACTGTCCGGCGGCAACTTCCACGCCGAACCGGTGGCCTTTGCCGCCGACACCCTGGCGCTGGCGATCTCGGAAATCGGCGCGCTGTCCGAGCGCCGCATCGCCCTGTTGATCGACTCGACCCTGTCCGGCCTGCCGCCGTTCCTGGTGCAGGAGCCGGGCCTGAACTCCGGCTTCATGATCGCCCACGTCACCGCCGCCGCGCTGGCGTCGGAGAACAAGTCGCTGGCGCACCCGGCCAGCGTCGACAGCCTGCCGACTTCGGCCAACCAGGAAGACCACGTCAGCATGGCCACCCATGCCGGCCGCCGTCTGGCCGAGATGGCCGAGAACACCGCCACCATCGTCGGCATCGAGCTGTTGGCCGCCGCCCAGGGCGTCGACTTCCACCAGCCGCTGGCCACCTCGCCGCGCCTGGCGAAGCTGCACCAGCAGATCCGCGCCAAGGTACCGTTCTACGACCGCGACCGCCTGTTCGCGCCGGAAATCGACGCGGCCACCATGCTGGTGCGCCAAGGCGAGCTCTCCGGCTCGCAGGGCGACCTGCTCGACGCGCTGTTCGACTGAGCGGAGGCACGGATGGGTCAAGCTACCCTGCCCGGCTGGCAAGGCCGGATCGACGCCGAGGAGGGCGAGCTGGGCCGTCGCTGGCACCAGCTCGTCGCCGCCGCGCCGGCTGACGGCAAGCTCGACGGCGTGACCTTGGTCGGCTTCGCCTGCGACGCCGGCGTGGCGCGCAACCACGGCCGCATCGGTGCGGCCGAGGGCCCGGCGGCGCTGCGCGCGCTGCTGGGCAATATGCCGGTGCGTCACGTCAGCACGCTGTGGGACGCCGGCGACGTACGTTGCGTCGGCGACGCGCTGGAGCCGGCGCAGGCCGAGCTGTCGGAGCGTCTCGCCGGCCTGCTCGGCCGCGGCACCTTCCCGATCACGCTCGGCGGCGGCCACGAGATTGCCTACGGCTCCTACGGCGGGCTTGCCCGCCACCTGGCGGCGCAGAGCGACGACGTGCCGCGCATCGGCGTGATCAACTTCGATGCGCACTTCGACCTGAGGTTGGCCGAACGCGCCAGCTCCGGCACGCCGTTTAGACAGATCGCCGAGGACTGCGCCGCGCGCGGCTGGCCGTTCCACTACGCCTGTCTCGGCGTCAGCGACTATGCCAACACCCGCGCGCTGTTCGAGCGCGCCGAACAACTGGGTGTTTGCTGGCGGCGCGACGAGGAGATGGGCGTCGACCAGTTGGCCGAAGCGCGTGCGCAGCTGCAACGCTTCCTCGACGGCGTCGACCATGTGTATCTGACCATCTGCCTCGACGTGCTGCCCGCCGCGGTCGCACCCGGGGTCAGCGCCCCGGCCGCCCACGGCGTGGCGCTGGAGGTGGTCGAGACGCTGATCGACACGGTGCTCGCCAGCGGCAAGCTGCGTCTGGCCGACATCGCCGAGCTCAACCCGCGCCTGGACATCGACGCGCACACCGCCCGGGTCGCAGCCCGTCTGGTGGCGCGTCTGGCCGAGGCGGTGACGGCACGGCGGGGGGGCTGAATGCGGCACCTCACCCCCGCCGATTACCGGTCACAGCCGTGGAAGAACGGCGCGGGCGTCACCGTCGAGCTCGCGGTGTTCCCGGTCGACGCCGGCATCGACGGTTTCGACTGGCGCATCAGCCGGGCACGGGTCGGCAGCGCCGGCCCGTTTTCGGCGTTTCCCGGCATCGACCGCAGCCTGGCGCTGCTGTCTGGCGCCGGGGGGCTGCGGCTCTCCGGCGACGGCTTTACCCCGCTCACGCTCAAGGCCGACGGCACCGTCTGGCGCTTCGCCGGCGAGACGCCGGTCGCAGCCGAGCTGATCGACGGAGCAGCGGTCGAGGACTTCAACGTGATGACGCGGCGCGGACGTTTCGCGCACCGCGTCGCCCATCACGCGCTGGCTGCCGCTGACACGTTATCGCTTCCTGCCGAAGGCGACGCGATCCGCTTCGTGTACTGCGTCGCAGGCCGGCTGCGTTCCGGCGATGAAATGCTCGCCGCGGATGAGAGCCTGCTGCTGACCCCGGCCGACGGCCCGGTCACGCTGTTGCCCGACGGTGACTGCCGGCTGTTCATCGTCACCCTGATTCCGCAAGGAGACCCCGCATGAGCGAACACCGCTCCGCCCCACGCTGGGATGCGCTGTGGCGCAATGTGCACCTGGCGACGCTCGTTGATGGTTATGGCGAGCTTCGCCACGGCGCCATCGCCGTGCAGGACGGCCGCATCGCCTGGCTCGGCGCAGAAGCCGATCTGCCTGCCGGCGCTTCGGCCAACGTCGAGCACGACGGCGGCGGCGCCTGGCTGACGCCGGGCCTGATCGACTGCCACAGCCACATCGTCTACGCCGGCAACCGCAGCGACGAATTCGAAGACCGCCTCAACGGCGTGCCCTACGAGGCGATCGCCCAGCGCGGCGGCGGCATCCTGTCCACCGTGCGCGCCACCCGCGCCGCCGACGAAGACCAGCTGTTCGCCGCCAGCCGCGCCCGGGTTGACGCGATGTTGGCCGAAGGCGTGACCACGCTGGAGATCAAGTCCGGCTACGGCCTGGACCTCGCCAGCGAGCGGCGCATGCTGACGGTGGCGCGCCGCTTCGGTGAGCGTCTGCCGCTGCGGGTGCGCACCAGCTTCCTCGGCGCGCACGCGCTGCCGCCCGAGTTCGCCGGCCGCGCCGACGACTATGTGACGACCTTGGCCGAACAGTGGCTGCCGACGCTGGCGGCCGAGGGCCTGGTCGACGCGGTCGACGCGTTCTGCGAGAAGATCGCCTTCAGCCCGGCGCAGACCGCCCGGCTGTTCGACGCCGCGCGAAAGCTTAAGCTACCGGTGAAGCTGCATGCCGAGCAGCTGTCCGACCAGGGCGGCGCGGCGCTGGTCGCCGACTACCGTGGCCTGTCGGCCGACCATCTGGAATACCTGTCCGACGCCGGCATTGCCGCGATGCGCGAAGCCGGCACGGTAGCGGTACTGTTGCCCGGCGCGTACTACTTCCTGCGCGAGACCAAGCTGCCGCCAATCGCCGCGCTGCGCGATGCCGGCGTGCCGATCGCGCTGTCCACCGACAGCAACCCGGGCACCTCGCCGCTAACCTCGCCGCTGCTGACGATGAACATGGGCTGCACGCTGTTTAGGCTCACGCCGCAGGAGGCGCTGGCTGGCTTCACCCGCCACGCCGCCGCCGCACTGGGGCTCGCCACCGACCTCGGCACGCTGGAAGTCGGCAAGATCGCCGACTTCGCGCTGTGGGACATCGACCGTCCGGCCGACCTGTCCTACACGCTGGGACTGAACCCCTGCCGCCAGGTGGTCAACGCCGGCGTCGCACGCGCACCACACTAACTACGGCTTGTTCCCTTCCTCCCCCTTACGGCGCCAGCCGGACGGGGGCTTTTTTGCGTCTGGGGGTAGCGAAACTCGCCAAGCGCTAGGCACGACTGATCGGCCCCCCGGAAACGACACAGCCCTGGCATGCCAGGGCTGTGTTCGTTCGGCCAAGCTTGAGCGGCTAGACGCCCGCCGCCACCGGTTTCTTCAACACCCGCAGCAGCAGCGCGGTCAGCACCGTGCCGGCCAGCAGCGCCCCGACGTAGCCCGCCAAGTGCGTCACCGCATTCGGAATCGGCAGCACGAACACCCCGCCGTGCGGCACCTTCAGTTCGGCGCCGATCACCATCGAGATCGCTCCGGTCAAAGCGGCGCCTGCCACCAGCGCCGGGATCACCCGCAGCGGATCGCGGGCGGCGAACGGAATCGCGCCCTCGCTGATGAACGACAGGCCCAGCACCGCGGCGGCATTGCCGGCTTCGCGCTCGTCATGGGTAAAACGGTCGGCGAACAGCTTGGTCGCCAGCGCGATGCCCAGCGGCGGCACCATGCCGCCGGCCATCGCCGCCGCCATCGGGGTGTAGACCTGGCTGGCGATCAAGCCGGTACTGAACGCGTACGCCGCTTTGTTGACCGGGCCGCCCATGTCGAAGGCCATCATCGCGCCGAGCAAGGCACCGAGCAGCAGTGCACTGCTGCCCTGCATGCTCTTCAACCACTCGGTCAGCGCCGCCAGCACCGCCGCCACCGGCGTGCCGACCACGTAGATCATCAGCAGGCCGACCAGCAGCGAGCCCAGCACCGGCAGGATCAGCACCGGTTTCAGGCCGTCGAGGTTGCGACCGAGCTTGATGTGGCGGTTCAGCCAGTCGGTGCCGTAGCCGGCGATGAAGCCGGCGGCGATGCCGCCCAAGAAGCCCGAGCCCAGGCTCGCTGCCAGCATGCCGCCCACCATGCCCGGCGCGATGCCGGGGCGGTTGGCGATCGAGTACGAGATATAGCCGGCCAGGATAGGCACCATCAGCGCGAACGCCGACTTGGCGCCGATCTGGAACAGCGACCAGGCCAGCGTGCCCTTGTGCGCGTCGTCGAAGGCGTAGATGCCGCCGAACGCGAACGCCAGCGCGATAAGGATGCCGCCGGCGGTGACGAACGGCAGCATGAACGACACGCCGGTCATCAGGTGCTGGTAGGGGCCGGTGCGCTTGCTGGTCGATTCGGTCGACTCGGCAGCCGCCTTGACGTTGGCCGAAGCCCCCTCGTGCGGCTGCGCCTCGGCTGCGGCGCGGCGCAACAGGGCCTGGCCGTCGTTGATCGCCACCTTGGTGCCGCTCTTGTAGAGCCGCTTGCCGGCGAAGCGCGCCAGGTCCACCTGGGTGTCGGCGGCGATCACCACCAGGTCGGCGGCGGCGATCTCGTCGGCGGAGAGCGTGTCCTGCGCGCCGACCGAACCCTGGGTCTCGACGCGGATCGAATGACCCAGCGCCTTGGCCGCCTGCGCCAGGCCCTCGGCCGCCATGAAGGTGTGGGCAATGCCGGTCGGGCAGGAGGTGATCGCGACGATGCTCAGCGCCTTGTCGCCCGCCGCGGCGACCGGAGCCGCCGTGCCGGCCAGCGCGTCGAGCGCGTTGCGAATCACCAGCTCGGCATCAAGCAGCACCGCGTCCAGCGTGACATTGAAGCGGGTACGGCCGGCGAAGCGCGCGTCCGATGGCGGCGGGCTGCCAACCAGCAGCACCGCGTCGGCGCCGGCGATGCTCGCTTCCAACAGCGGCTTCTGCACACCGTCGGCGGTGTGGATTTCCAGCTCCAGCCGATGGCTGAGTCGCGCCGCGCTCTGGCGCAGCGCCTCGCCGGCCAGCATCGATTGGGTGCTGCGATCGCCCGCGGCGATCACGGCCAACAGGTTTGCCATGGGTCTTCTCCTTCTATGCCATGTCGGCGCCGTTCCGGATGGAAGGCGGCCTTGTCGTTTAGATGATTCGCACCGTCACGTCGTCCATCAGCTTGCACACCACGCCCGGCGCCGGCAGGTGTGGCCCGATGCGGCCGAGCTTGGCCGCGGCGAACGCCACCGCACGTCGTGCAATGTCTTCCTCGCTGGCGCCACCACGCCAGGCGCTGATCAGCCCGGCCACCAGCGCATCGCCGGCGCCGACGGTACTGAGCGCATGAATCACCGGCAGGCGGGCCAGCAGCACGCTGCGGGCATCGACGAACAACGCGCCCTCCTCGCCCAGCGACACCACCACCTTCTCGATGCCGCGCTGCTGCAGGCCGAACGCCGCCGACACCACGTCATCCAGCGTCGGCAGCGGCCGGCCGGCCCACTGTTCCAGCTCGTGACGGTTGGGCTTGATGCAGGCTGGCAGCGACTCGCGCGGCGCGGCGAGCGCGGCGGCCAGCGGCGCGCCGCTGGTATCGAGCAGCACCCGCGCGCCGAGCTTGTTCAGACGCGCGATCACCCGAGCGTGGCTGTCGGCCGGCAGGCCGGCCGGCAGGCTGCCGGCCAGCACCACGTCGCGGCCGAGCTCGGTCAGGTCGTCGAGCCGCTCCAGCAACCGGTCCAAATCCTCCTCGCCGACGTCCAGACCCGGCAGGTTGATGTCGGTGGTCTCGCCGCGGCGGGTGTCGGCGAGCTTGATGTTGACCCGGGTGTTGCCCGGTACGCGCAGGAAGCGGTCGAGTATTCCCTTGGCTTCGAACAGCGCCTCGAACGGCTCGCTATTGCTCTTGCCGAGCAAGCCGGTCGCGAGCACCGGCGTGCCCCAGTCGGCGAGGCAGCTCGCGACGTTCACGCCCTTGCCGCCGGCGTTGCTGGCGACTGTTTTGGCCAGGTTGACGCTGCCCGGGTACAGGCCGTCGAGCGTGACGGTCTGGTCGATCGCCGGGTTCAGCGTGACGGTGATGACCGGGCCGCTCATGCCAACTCCCCTTCCAAGGCGCGCACCGCTTCGGCGCTGTCGCAGTCGAGCGCGCGGGCGGCGAGCTCGGCGAGCATGCTCTGTTCGCTGCTACGCAGCCGGGCCTTCACCGCCGCCACGTCGCGCGGGCTCATCGACAGCTCGGCCACGCCGAGCCCCACCAGCAGCGCCGCGCCGAACGGGTCGCCGGCGATGCCGCCGCACACCCCGACCCAGCGCTGGTGCAGCGCCGCGCCGTTGACGGTCTGCTGGATCAGCCTCAGCACCGCCGGGTGCAGGCTGTCGGCTTCGGCGGCCAGATCCGGGTGCTGGCGGTCGATCGCCAGCACGTACTGGGTCAGGTCGTTGGTGCCGATCGAGAAGAAGTCGACGTGCTCGGCCAACTTGTCGGCCAGCGCGGCCACCGCCGGCACCTCGACCATGATGCCCAGCGCCACCGCCGGCGCGTCGAGCTCGACGCGGATGCGCTCGCAGATCGCGCGCAGCGTGATCACTTCCTTCAGCGAGGTGATCATCGGGAACATGATGGACAGCGGGTGTCCCGATTTGGCGGCGCGGTACAGCGCGCGCAGCTGCGGCTCCAGCAGGTCCGGACGGCGCAGCAGCAACCGCGCGCCGCGCACGCCGAGGAAGGGGTTCTCCTCGTGCGGCAGGTTCAGGTGCGGCACCTGCTTGTCGCCGCCGATGTCGAGCGCGCGCACGATCAGCGGCCGACCGCCCAGCGCCTCCAGCATCGCCTGGTAGACCTCGAACTGCTCTTCCTCGTCCGGCGCATGGTCGCGCTCCAGGAACAGGAACTCGGTCCGCATCAGCCCGACACCCTCGGCGCCGTCGGCCAGCGCCGCCGCCACCTGATCGGGACGGTTGACGTTGGCGGCGATCTCGATCACGTGGCCGTCGCGGGTCTGCGCCGGCAGCGCGCGCTCGGCCGCTTCGCGCTCCTTGCGGTAGTTCTGCGTCGCCACCCAATCGCGCGCCGCGCCGATGTCGGACTCGGACGGATTCAGGTACAGCCGGCCGGTCTGGCCGTCGAGGATCGCCGGCGTGCCGTCGGCGATGTCGAGCAGCGCCGCGCCGCCGGCCACCAGCGCCGGCAGGCCCAGCGTGCGCGCCAGGATCGCGGTGTGCGAGGTCGGCCCGCCCTGCGCGGTGGCGAGGCCGATCACTTTATCGGTGTCGAGCGCGGCGGTATCGGACGGCGACAGGTCGGCCGCGACCAGGATGCAGTCGTCGCCCGGCAGCGACTGCAGCGAGGTGAAGCGCAGCGTCGGCTCGATCTGGCCGAGCACGCGCCGGCCCACGTCGCGCAGGTCGGCGGCGCGCGCGGCGAGCAGCGGGTTGCCCAGCGCCGCCAGCCGGTCGGCGAGGCGGTCCACCGCCTGCTGCCAGGACCAGGCGACGCCGTGGCCCTCGACCATCAGCTGGCAGGTCAGCGTCAGCAGATCGGTATCGTTCAAGAGCTCGGCGTGCGCCTTGAAGATCGCCGCCTCGGCCTTGCCGAGCCGGCGCGCGGTGTCGTCGGCCAGCGCCTTCAGCTCGCTGCGGGTCGCCGCCAGCGCGGCGTCGAGCCGGTCGCCGCCCTCGCTGAGCGTCTGCGGATGATCGGGCACGCTGACCTCGCCCTGGCTCAGCACGTGCACGCGGCCGATGGTCAGGCCCGGGCTGGCGGCGATGCCGGCCAGCGCCAGCGGGTGGCCCGGCGGCACCCAGCCCTGCTGGGCGGCGTGCGCCTGCGCCTTCTGCGCGGCCAAGGCCGCCTCGGTCTGCTCCTGCGCCGACAGCCGGCTCATCACCTGCTGCAGCCGGGCCAGTGCCGCCGCCGCATCGCCGCCTTCGGCCGACACGGAGAGCACATCGCCGTGCGCCAGGCCCAGTTGCAGCAGCGAGATCAGATTCTTCGCGTCGGCGGTTTCCGCGCCATGGCGCACCTGGATGTGGGCGGCGAACTGCCGGGCGGTCTCGACCCACTGGGTGGCCGGGCGGGCGTGCAGGCCGTTCGGGTAGTCGAGTGTCCACTCAAACGCTTCGGCGTAGTCGGCCTGCGGCGCCGACTCGACCACCGGGGCCGCGGCGCTGTCGGTCAGCGCGGCGATCAGCTCGGCGGCGTGTGCGGTGTCGAACAGGCTGACGAGCCGCGCCTCGTCCTGCAGTAGCCGGGTCAGGCGACGCAGCAGCACGATGTGTTCGTCGGACTGGGCCGCGATCGCGAACACCAGCCGGGTCTGCTGCCCCGGGTTCCACTCCAGGCCGTCTGGAATCTGCACCACCGCGATGCCGGTCTGGCGGATCAGGTGGCGGTCGGCCGCCATGCCGTGCGGGATCGCCACGCCGTGGCCGAGAAAGGTATTGGCCAGCGACTCGCGGCGCAGCAGGCTGTCGACGTAACCGGGGTCGATGCAGCCGGCGGCGACCAGCAATTCGCCCGCTTCGCGGATCGCGCTGTCCTTGTCGACGGCGCGGCTTTGCAGCCGAATCAGCTCGGGACGGATCAGGTCTTGGCTCATGGTGCAGCGGTCTCCTTTGTTGTGGCGGGGGCCTGTGGCCTGCTCGCCGCGACACCGATACGGATCAGTGTCCTGCCCCGGTCTCTGCGCCCGGGTGCTTCGTTCTAGGACAGGACGCGACGCTTGTCGCACCCCTCTTCCGTTGCATTGAAATCGATTACACAAACACTGTCAATAAACTTTCTCGCCGCTTGTCAAGCGAACAAGAGGCCCATGAGTATCTATCCGAGAAAATAAGGCTTGCCAAGCACCTAGCGCTGTTGCAGCATCGTAAAATCTTGACTGAAAACGATTGCAATCATGACAGTACGCATCAAGGACGTGGCCC
The DNA here is from genome assembly GCA_025989215.1 of Neisseriaceae bacterium JH1-16. GTDB lineage: Bacteria > Pseudomonadota > Gammaproteobacteria > Burkholderiales > Chromobacteriaceae > Crenobacter_A. The sequence continues at coordinate 128,043 of JAPDNP010000009.1, forward strand.
AGGCCGCCGGGGTGTCGGTCGCCACCGTGTCGCGCGCGCTGGGCGAGGGCCCGGTCAGCGACAGCCTGCGCAAGAAGGTCGAGGCGGCGGTGGCCGCCACCGGCTATCGCCCCAATCTGTCGGCGCGGCGGCTGCGCTCGCAGCACTCGCAGACCATCGGCCTGATCGTGTCGGACATCCGCAACCCCTTCTTCACCGCGGTCAGCCGCGCGGTGGAGGACGCAGCCTACCAGCTGGGCATGCGGGTGATCCTGTGCAACACCGACGAGAACCTCGACAAGGAGGCGCTCTACCTGCGGCTGATGCAGGAGGAGCGCGTCACTGGGGTGATCTTCGCCCCGACCCGCGAGACCGCCGCCACGCTCGACGTCGACGCGCTGGGCTTCCCGGTGGTGCTGATCGACCGCGCCGGCCCCCCAGGGCGCCACGACGCGGTGGTGCTCGACAACGCCGAGGCGGCCGCCCTATTGGTCGACCACCTGGTGGCGCAGGGCTATCGGCGCATCGGCGGGCTGTTCGGCAACACCAGCACCACCGGCGCCGAGCGCCATGCCGGCTTCGTCGCCGCGCTGCAGCGCCACGGCCTCGAGGCACCGGCGCGCTTCGTCGCACCGAGCGCCGCCGCGGCCGAGCAGGCGCTGGGACTATGGTTGCGTGACGCGGACCGGCCGGACGCGCTGGTGGTCAGCAACGGCCTGTTCCTGCTCGGCGTGCTGCGCGCGGTGAAGCACGCCGAGCTGGCGGTGCCGGGCGAGCTCGCCATCGCCGGTTTCGACAACGACGACTGGACCGACCTGGCCGGCCCGGGCCTGACGGTGATCGAGCAGCCGGTGTACGAAATCGGCCGCACCGCGATGGCGATGCTGATGGAGCGGCTGGACAACCCGGCCCAGCTGCCGCGCAAGGTGGTGCTGACCGGGCGACTGGTGACGCGCGGTTCCAGCCGCCCGCGCGGCTGAGCGCATCCGTTTTCAAAACAGCGCCGAGGCTCACTCGCCCCGGTGCCGTCCCCTCCTGGCCAAGCCCCCCCTCCGCGGGGCTTGGCACGCCCCGCCGTGGCGCCTATATATCTGCATGGCGACTGCCCGCTTGCCGAGCGGCCCGTCCGCCATCATCTCGCCCGAGCAGGATCACCCAACCACCACAGATCGTGAGCAGCCTTTGACAGGCTGGCCACAAGCCAGCCCCTCGTTCGGCCAACCTTAAGGAGTCCACCTTGAATTCTCGCTGGATCGATATCACCACCGCCCAGGGCGAAACCTTCTCCGGCTATCTGTCGCTGCCGCCGACCGATAGCGGCCCGGGCATCGTGCTGGTGCAGGAAATCTGGGGCGTCAACGAACACATCCGCGCCGTGGCCGACCAGTACGCGCTAGCCGGCTACGTGGTGCTGGCGCCGGACGTGTTCTGGCGCATCGAGCCGCGCGTCGAGCTGAACTACGACCAGGCCGGCAGCGCCCGCGCGTTCGAGCTGTACCAGAAGGTCGACACCGCCCAGGCCGCCGCCGATGTGGCCAGCGCGCTCGATACGCTGCGCGGTCTGCCGGAGGTGACCGGCAAGGTCGCGACCCTAGGCTTCTGCCTGGGCGGCCAGCTTGCCTACCGCGCCGCGGCGATCGGTCGGGCCGATGCGGCGGTCGCCTACTACGGCGGCGGCATCAACCAGCACCTGGACGTGGCTGACAAGATCGCCCAGCCGATCCTGTTCCACTACGCCCAGCAGGACAGCCATATCCCGCAAAGCGCGGTCGCCGAGGTGAAGGCGCGCTTCGCCGGCAAACCGAACGCCACCTTCTTCGACTACCCGGGCGTCGACCACGGCTTCAACTGCTGGGGCCGCACCGCGGTGTACAACCAGCGCGCCGCCGCGCTGGCCTTGGGCCGCACGCTGGAGTTCCTGTCGCAGCATCTGTAAGCCAGCGAGCGCTACATGCAAAACGCCGCCGTTCCTTGCCAGGGCGGCGGCGTTTTCTTGTGCGACACGGGAAATCGTCTCTCATTCCGGCTCACGCGGGAGACATCACAGAGACGTAGGATGGAGGCGGAATCGCCGTCAGCCATCGTCCCGTTTCGGATACCGTTGGATGAAAGCCGCCTTGCCGATTCCATCGGCGCTCCACACACCAGCATGCGAAGGCTTGCGGCATCGCCACCGCCATCCCGCCGGCCAGTTTCGGCCAACGTTGGCCGAACGCCCCGGCTAACCGTCCTGCCGCATCACCCCACCCAGCCATTGCGCCGCGCCGGGCACTCGCGTGCCGAACAGCTGCACAGTCGTGCCGTCCTGGCGTTTTCCAGCGAAGCAGAACCGCTCCCGGTCCAGCGCCATCTCGAAGCGCTCCACGCTATCCGCCGACCACAGCGCCCGCCACTCTTCGGCGGACAGCTCGCCGGCCCGCCCCTCGCCGGTCAGCAGCCGCATCGCCGCCACGTCCAGCATCACGCGGCCGCTCGCCGCATCGCAGCGCCAGCGGCCGATACCGGCCGCGTCGAACAGCAGCTCAGCCTCGCCGGCCGCCTCTTCCAACGCCGCCGCGCGGGTGTGCTGGGCGGTGACGTCGTCGATCACCGTGACCAGGTACTCTGGCTCGCCGCTGTCCGGGTTGCGTTGCAACGACGTCTTCACGTTGACCCAGATCACACTGCCGTCCTTGCGGCGGAAACGCTTCTGCAGCGAGTACATAGCGATGTCGCCGGCCAGCAGCCGGTCGAGCTGCGCCAGGTTCTCGACCAGATCGTCCTCCAGCGTCAGCGACTGGAAGGTCAACGCGGTCAGCTCGTTGGCCGAATAACCGAGCAGTTCGCACAGCGTCTGGTTGACCTTCAGCCAGCGTCCGTCCAGCCCGATGTAGGCGATCCCGCCCGAGGCATTTTCGAAGATCGCCCGAAAGCGCGCCTCGCTGCGACGCAGTGCCTCCTCGGCGGTCTTGCGCGCGGTGTTGTCCATGCTGATGCCGACCATCTTGACGATGCGCCCGTCGGCGTCGCGCAGCGGTGTGGCGCGCGAGGCGATCCAGCGCGTCGCGCCGTCGGGGTCGACCAGGCGAAAGTCGATCTCGTGCGCGTCGCCGGTGGCGATCGAATGCTCGTACACCTCGCGCATCATCGCCGCATCGTCGGCCGGCACATGCGGCCAGAAGTCCTCGTTGCGACCGATCGGCCAGCCGTACACCGCCTCGACGTTGGCCGAATAGGTGACCGCGTCGGTGATCAGGTTCCACTCCCAGGTGACGATGCGCGCGTTCTCCTGCGCGAGCTTCATGCGCGCCTCGCTCTCCATGATCTCGGCGGTGTAGCGGCGGCGCACCTCGGTCATCGGCAGCTCCACCGGCGCGGCGGCGGCCAAGTCGCGTTGCGCCTCCTCGCCGTAGCGCAGCCAGATCCAGTTCACCCCCAGAAAGGCCGCCAGCCGGCGCAGATTGTCGTAGTCGATCTCGCCGCCGCGGGTCCACTTGTGCACAGCCGGACGCGACACGCCCAGCACGGTCGCCACTGCCTGCAGCGTCAGTTTCTTGTGTTCGAGCAGTTCTTTCAGGCGAAAAGCGAAGCTGTTTTCAGTCATGGATACGGTTCGGGAATGCGTTGGTCATGCATGGAAAGTTGCGGCGTAAGGTACACCTGGCACGAAGAAAACGCCAAGCATGCTTGGCCCACTTTGCCGAACGCGTTGCATCCCTGGCAACGACCACCGCCTCGCACACGGCGGCGATCGATACGCGGGAGGGTCGCCACGTCAGCCGCCGAGGAGCGGCCGAGCGCAGCCGTCATTTATAACAAGTTATGAATCCATTTTGAATATGAAAATAACATGTAAATTTCCTTGCAATAAACAACCGCACATCTAGCATGGTTTGTGGGCAGATAACGCCGACCGCAGTAGCAAATGCCTAAACCAGTAATTTTCTCGATCGAATATGGCCACCGCCACTCACTAGAAGAGGAGTTACCCCATGACCAGTGCTCGTGAAATCGTCTCCACTGCCAAAGTGCCGACCAGCGCCGAGCTGCAATCGGCCAATGTATTTGTGCCGCCACCGCCGGCCAGCCTGTTCCAGGGCAGCGACAGCGTGAACGGCTACGGCATTTCCACCTCGGTCGAAGGCAGCTACGTCACCCACGGCGGTTCCAGCAATGTGTTCTACCAGGTCGCGCTGGACATCGAGACCCTGTACCAGTCGCTGGACATCTCGCAATCGGTGTCGGTGGGCTTCGGGCCGTTCGGCAGCGTCAGCGAGAAGAGCGAATTCGTGCAGCAACTCAGCCTGACCAGCTACAGCCTCAACATCGTGGTGCATTCGCGCCACGTCAAAGGCACCGACACCGCCACCGCGTTCAAGCTGAAGAGCGGCATCACCCCGCCGCAGGACGACGCGGCGCTGCGCAGCTTCTTCCGCAGCTACGGCGACTCATTCGTGTCGTCGATCACCACCGGATCCGAGTACTACGCGGTCTACACCTTCTACGCGCAAAGCCAGGAAGAGCAGGATTCGGTCAGCGCCGAGCTGAAGGCCAACGGCATCTTCGACTTCGGCAGCGTCGGCGCCGACCTGCAGACCAAGCTCAACCAGGTCACCACCAAGACCCAGGTGCGCATCTCGTTCAACCAGAACGTCGCCGGCATCGCCAACCCGAAACTGCCGACCCCGGAAAATCTGGTGCAGTACGCGCTGGACTTCCCGAGCATCCCGATCGACTCGCCGGCCATTCTGTCGTTCGGCCTGACCGGCTACGAGCACGTGCCGGAAGTCGGCAGCTTCGAGCCGATCGCCAGCAACCGCGCCTTCCTGATCGGCAACCAGAGCGACGGCGGCCTGGCGCAGGACCTGGTGAAGGAATCGCAGCTGATCAACCAGATCGACTGGCTCAAATCGATCTACGCCTTCTACCAGGGCTTCAACGACTCCAAACTCAACGAAATCGACAGTCAGGCGCTGACCGACCAGCAGGCACTGAACGAACAGTTCAACCGCTATGTGAACGATCCGACCGCCAAGCTGAGCCGCCCGTCGACCCCGTCGCTGCAGCAGGGCTCGCCGAAGCTGCAGTACCAGATCGGCCAGTCGCCGAGCCAGGGCGGTGGCGGTGGCGGCCCGTTCGACGACGTGGACATCAACACCTTCATCCAGCGCCAGGACTACGTGTCGAGCATCCAGTTGCGTAGCGGCGGCTATGTGGACGCGATCAGCGTCACCTACCGCTCCAACAGCACCGGCGATAGCTGGAACGACTACCACGGCGGCGGCGGCGGCGGTCAGAGCCAGACCCTGACGCTGCAACCGGGCCAGTTCGTCACCCGCGTCAACGGCCGTGCCGGCAAGTATGTCGACCAGCTGCGCATCACCATCAGCGACGGGCGCAGCGTCGGCGGTGGCGGCGATGGTGGCGGCGCCTTTGACTGGAGTGTGCCGTCCGGCAGCGTGGTGCTAGGCTTCTACGGTCGCAGCGGCAAATACCTCGACCAGATCGGGGTCACCTACGCGACGCTGAAACCGGCGCAGTGGGTGAAGTAAGCCGCTAGCCTGCCCCTGACCCGCAGCCCCCGCCCCGGCGGGGGCTGCGCCGTTTCTGCGCCTGATCGCCCGAGCAGACGGCCCGCCAGGGCGGACCGGACTGAGCCGTCGGAAGACGGACGGATGTCTTGAAGCCTGTTCGAAGTCTTTTGCGGCGCCGGCCGTCATCTGCCGGATGCCGCATCAGGAGAACGTCCCGCCGCAGTGTCATCCACGGCCAAGGACGAACGACAACGCGATGTGCCGCAGCGGTCGGCGCCGCAGGCACGGGGGACGCAGTCGGCGTCGAGGCTGATCGGACGCGATAAAATACAAGCATGAGCCGCCACACCAGCCCCGCCCCGTTCGTCAACGACCTGTTCGACCCGGTGCCCGACACCGAGCCGTACCGGGAGGCGCTCGCGCCCGGCGCGGTGATCCTGCGCAACTTCGCGCGCGACCGGGGCGAAGAGATGGCCGAAGCGATCCGCGGTGTGCTGCGCCGGGCGCCGCTCAAGGAGATGCACACACCGGGCGGCCTGCCGATGTCGGTGAAGACCAGCAGCTGCGGCAACGCCGGCTGGGTCAGCGACGAGCACGGCTACCGCTACGCCCGCGTGCGCGCCCACGGGGCCAGCGAGTGGCCGCCGATCCCGGCGCCGCTGATGCAGATGGCGCTGGCCGCCGCCCAGGCAGCCGACTACCCCGATTTCGTGCCGGACTTCTGCCTGATCAACTACTACCGCCCCGGCGCCAAGCTCGGCCTGCATCAGGACAAGGACGAGCGCGACCCGAACGCGCCTATCGTGTCGCTGTCGCTCGGGCTGCCGGCCGAGTTCCTGTTCGGCGGCAACGAGCGCAGCGATCGGGCCCGCACCGTCTGGCTGTACAGCGGCGACATGGTGGTATGGGGCGGGCCGTCGCGCATGGCATACCACGGCGTCAAGCCGGTGGCGGACGGGGTGGACCCGGTGTTCGGGCATTGCCGGGTCAACCTGACGTTCCGCAAGGCCTTGTAAGCGCCACTCACAAAACGAAGTTTCTGCGAAGCTAAAACCCTCCCTGCGTTGTTGCGCCTCCTTGCCGTACTACTTGTACTGTCTGCGTCGGCGCGCCTAGCCGGGAGCGCTGCGCTGGGTTTTAGCTTCGCAGAAACTCGGCAAGCCTCGTTTTGTGAGCGACGCTAAAACTACTGACCGCCAACGTTTCCCTCAATCGCCCAAAAAAACGGCCCGCATAGGCGGGCCGAACAAGGTCGTCAGGAGGACGGACGGATGTCTTGATGTCTTAAGAACCTGTCCACGATCTCGCGAACGAAGGGTCAGCCAAGGCGAAATGACGCGAAAAAGCGGAATGTACATGGAGTACATGAGCATTTTGAGCGGCATTTCAACGCAGGATCACCCGAGTGCAGCAGATCGTGAACCGGTTCTTAGAGATCCAGCACGAGCCGCGCGCCTCTGGCGCGCGACACGCAGATCATCATGGTCTTCTGCGCCGCCCTCTCGCCGTCGCTCAAATACTGGTCGCGGTGCTCGGCTTCGCCCTCGAGAATCTTGGTCTCGCAGGTGCCGCACACGCCCTCACGACACAGGCACTCCACCGGCACACTGCCTTCCTTCTCGATCGCCTTCAGAATGCTCTCGCCCTCGTCCACCGCGATCTCACGGCCGGATTTGGCCAGCACCACGGTGAAGCCGTCGCCGCTCTGCGGCGCGGCGGCGAACTGCTCCCAATGGATCTGCGCATCGCTCAGGCCCTTGCTGCGACAGGCGGCGATCACCGCGTCGATCAAGGGGCGCGGGCCGCACACATAGACGTGCGCGTCGCGCGGCAGCCGGTCGACCAGCGCGTCGACGTCGAGCGGGCGGTTGTCGCTGTTGATGTAGAACTGGGTGCACGCGCCGTGCGGCCCGGCGGCCAGCTCGGTGGCGAAGGCGCCGTGCTCTGGGCTGCGGAAACTGTAGTGCAGCTCGTAGTCGGCGCCGTTTTCGGCCAGCTCGACCATCTGCGACATAAACGGCGTGATGCCGATGCCGCCGGCGATCAGCACCTGCTTGGCCGGCGCGTCGGCGAGGCCGAACAGATTGTTCGGGGTGGAAATGGTCAACTCGTCGCCGACTTGCACCTTGTCGTGCATGAAGGCCGAGCCGCCTTTCGACTGCTCCTCGCGGCGCACGCCGATCTGGTAGTGGCCGAGCTGGCGCGGCGAGCTCATCAGCGAGTACGCATTGCTGTAGCGTTTGTCACCGTCCTGCATCTGTACGATCACGTGGCTACCGCCGGTGAATGCCGGCAGCAGGCCGCCGTCCCTCGCGGCCAGCGTGAAGCGCTTGATCTGCGGGGTGGCCTGTTCGATTGCGGTCACCCGCACGGTCATCATCTGGTAGTTGTTTGCCATTGCTGCCTCCATCATTCCTGCCGGCCTTGCGAGCCACTCGCCAAACCCACCCGGACTTCGCCGGGAACACGTCGCTAGGTTTGGTCAGCGGCGCGGTGTGAACCGGTCTCTCCTCTAACCCTGACGGTTCGGCCAACGTCGAGGTTGGCCGAACCCTTGTCATGCGTGACTTACACCGCCATGCACAGGTACTTCATTTCCAGATAATCCTCGATGCCGTACTTGGAGCCCTCGCGACCCAGGCCCGACTGCTTCACGCCGCCGAACGGCGCGACTTCGTTCGAGATCAGCCCGGTGTTGATGCCGACCATGCCGTACTCCAGGCGCTCGGCCACGCGCCAGGCGCGTGCCACGTCGCGGCTGTAGAAGTACGAGGCCAGGCCGTAGATCGTGTCGTTGGCCAGGCGCACCACTTCGTCTTCCGAACTGAAGCGCACGATCGGCGCCACCGGCCCGAAAATTTCCTCGTCGAGCAGGCGCATGCCCGGGCCGACGTCGGCGATCACGGTCGGTGCGAAGTACTGCGGCCCCTCCGACAGAGCAACGCCGCCGGTCAGCACGCGCGCGCCCTTTTCGACCGCGTCGTCGAGCAGCTCCTGCACCTTGTCGACCGCCTTGGCGGTGATCAGCGGGCCGATCTGGCTGGCGGCCTCGAAGCCGTTGCCGACGCGCAGCTCGGCGGCCTTCTTGGCGAACTTGACGGCGAATTCCTCGTACACCGCGTCGTGCACGTAGAAACGGTTCACGCATACGCAGGTCTGGCCGGCGTTGCGGTACTTGGCGATCAGCGCGCCCTCGACCGCCGCGTCGACGTCGGCATCGTCGAACACGATGAACGGCGCATTGCCGCCCAGCTCCAGCGATACCTTCTTGATCGTCGACGCGCACTGGCTCATCAGCAGGCGACCGATCGGGGTCGAGCCGGTGAATGACAGCTTGCGCACCAGCGGGTGGCCGGTGAGCTGGCGGCCAATCGCGGCCGAGTCGCCGGTGACGATGTTGAACACCCCGGCCGGGATGCCGGCGCGTTCGGCCAACTCGGCCAGCGCCAGTGCCGACAGCGGCGTCTCGTTGGCCGGCTTGATCACGATGGTGCAGCCGGCGGCCAGCGCCGGGGCGGCCTTGCGGGTGATCATCGCCGCCGGGAAGTTCCACGGGGTGATCGCCGCGCACACGCCGATCGGCTCGCGCACCACCACCAGGCGCTTGTCGGCGGCCGGCGACGGGATCACGTCGCCGTAGAGGCGCTTGGCTTCTTCGCCGAACCATTCGATGAACGACGCGGCATAGCGGACCTCGCCCAGCGCCTCGGCCACCGGCTTGCCCTGTTCCCAGGTCATCAACCGCGCCAGGTCGTCTTCGTGCTGCTCGATCAGGTCGAACCAGCGGCGCAGGATCTTGGCGCGCTCCTTGCCGGTCTTGGCCTTCCAGCCCGGCAGCGCGGCGTAGGCCGCCTCGATGGCCTGCTCGGCCTCGGCTTCGCCCATCAGCGGCACGGTGGCGATTTGCTCGCCGTTGGCCGGGTCCAGCACCGCCACGGTGGCGCCGCTGTCGGCATCGCACCAGGCGCCGTCGACATAGGCACGCTGGCGGAACAACAAGGGATCATTCAGTTTCATCGTGTGACTCTCAGGCAGGGCGGAGCCAGGGCACCGCCGCAATGGAAACTCAGGCATCAGGGAACCGCTGCAAACCGTCGCGAGCGGCACGCAGGCGAGGCGGACAGCGCGCAGGAACCGGAATGGACTCGATGTCCATGAGGATTCCGAGCACTGCCCAACGAAGCCTCCGCGCCGCGCAGCAGGTTTGCAGGGGCTTCCCTTACTGGGCGTGCTGCTTGCCGACCAATTGATGGAAATGCACGATGCCGTGTTCGCTGATGCCGCTGCGCTGCTGGTCAACCATGATGCGGCCCTGGCCGCGGTAGCCGCGCGACTTCAGGCCGCGTTGCACGCTCTCCACCAGGCGCAGGTCTTCCGGGCGGAACACGGTGCGGTACCACTCGACCAGCGCCTGCTGCTCTTCGGTCAGCTCCTTGTTGAGGAAGTAGATCTCGTAGTGCTGCAGCGTGGTTTCGGCGTCGACCGGGAACTCGTAGATCACGGTCATGAAGTTGGCGCCCGGCGGCACGTTGAACATGGTGCACGGCCACGCCCAGAAGCCGCTGAAGCTCGGGTCTTTGATCGACTCGTCGATCTTGAACGACTTCTCCGACGACTTGGCGAGGCCGAACTGCAGCGTCCAGTTGCCGTGCATGGTGTGGGTGTACTTGTCGACCTGCACCGAGTCGGCGAAGCCCGGGTGGGCCGGACCGCAGTGGTAGCACTCCATGTAGTTGTCGACGATGGTCTTCCAGTTGGCCGGGGTGTCGGTGACGAAACGGGCGCCCAGCTGCAGATCGTCGATCACCGGACAGGCGGCGCGCAGCTTGGCCTCCAGGCCCGGCAGCTGCTCTTCCACGCTGCCCGCGTCCTGGTTCATGTTGATGAACACGAAGCCGGCGTATTCCTCCACCTTCACCGGCATGAGGGTGGATTTTTCCTTGTCGAAGTTGGCGACGTTGTCGCAGTTGCGGGCATGGGCCAGGTCGCCGTCCAGCTTGAAGGTCCAAGCGTGGTACGGACAGGTGATCACGTTCTTGGCCTTGCCGCTGCCTTCCAAGAGCTCGTGGCCGCGGTGCGGGCAGACGTTGTAGAAGGCGCGCAGCACTTCGTCGCGGCCGCGCACCACGATGATGTTCTCGCCGATCACCTTGCGGGTGATGTAGTCGTTAGCCTCGGCCAGCTCGCTGCGATGCGCGACGCAGATCCAGCTGTTGGCGAAGATCTTTTCCTTCTCGTACTGGTACACCGCGTCGCTGGTGTAGTACTCGGCGGGCATGGTCCAGGCGTTGTCCGGATCGGCGCAGAACTCGGGATTCAGTTTGGTGAAGGCATTCATCGGTTTCTCCTCTGGCTGAGTGGTTGGACGGATCCTGCCCGCCCGCTTTGTTATCTAACAGTTAACAAAATACTATTGGTTAACATACATGCGAAAAAATTTGGCCTAACGGCTCCCGGCTGTCAAGTCCTCGCTGAGGAACGGACGGTCGAAAACGGTTCAGGCCCCCTGCCCGGTCGGTACGACCGGGCGGGCCGGCCACGGCTAAAACGGCCGTGGCAACAGCAACAACAACTACACAGCAAGACGTCGGCAAGGCCCCGTGCAGCGGTCCCGCCAAGCGCGCCGCCGCAAACACGACAAGGCCACGCAACAAGACCGCGAGAGCCCTGCCGGCGACGCTCAGCCGGCTTCGGCCAACCTTGCCGCCTGCATCGAGGCAATCGCCTCGGCGAAGGCCAGATACATCCGCGCGGTCTCCGGGCAGCGGTGCAGCGCACGCAGACAGCCGTGCAGCAGGCCGCGGCCCAGGTGGTACTGCGCCACCACGCCATCGGCACGCAGCCGCTCGACGTACAACTGCCCGTCGTCGCGCAGCGGGTCGAACTCGGCCACCGCCACGAAGGCCGGCGGCAGGCCCGCCAGGCTCTCGGCCGACAGCGGCGACAGCCGCGGGTCGCGGTGCGTCGCCGGGTCCGGCGCGTACAGCTTCAGATAGAACTCGACGTCGGCCGTGGTCAGCAGCGGCGCGTCGGCGTTGTCGCGGTACGACGGCAGGCTGTGGTCGGTGCCCAGGCCCGGATAGATCAAGGCTTGGCCGACCGGAGCCGGACCGCCCTGCCCGGCGATGGCCAGGCACAGCGCCGCCGCCAGGTTGCCGCCGGCGCTGTCGCCGGCCACCACCACGTTGGCCGAATCGATGCCCAGCGCCCCAGCGTGCGCCTGCAGGTGCTGCCAGGCAGCCAGGCAGTCGTCGAACGCCGCCGGGAACACATGCTCGGGCGCCAGCCGGTAGTCGACCACCACCACCACCGACTGCGTGTCGCAGGCCAAGGGCGCCGCGACGAACTCGTGCGAGTCCAGCCCGCCCACCACCCAGCCGCCGCCGTGCAGGTACAGCACGCAGGGCCAGCCGCCCTGCGGCGCCTCGCCTGCCGGCCGGAACAGGCGCAGCGGGATGTCCCGTCCCGGCGCGGCGAGGACCAGGTCCTCGACCAGCGGGTTGCCGGTACGCACCGGGGTGAAGTAGCGGCACAGCGCGTTGTAGGCGGCGCGGCCGGAGTCGATGCTGTCGTCCGCAGCGGTGAAGGTGCCGCTGGTATGCACGAACTCCTGCATCGCGTCAGAAAGCGGGTAATGTCCGGCCATCATCGCCCCTTACACCGGCTGCTTGCTGGTCACGACCGCCGGAGTCACCGAGGTCACAGGTGCTTCCTGGGGGGCCGACACCGCGTGCGCCGAACGGTTGTGCTCGTCGATCAGGTGGCTAGGCACGTCGCCGTAGTCCTCGCGCAGCCATTTGAGCAGGCCGTACACCTTGACCAGGATGATCAGCGCGAACGGGATGGCGGTCACGATCACCGCGGTCTTCATGGTGTTGAGCGGGGCCTTGGCGAAGATCATCGCCAGCGGCACCAGGGTCAGCATCACGCACCAGAACAGGCGGTCGGCCGGGGCCGGGTCTTCGCCCTCTTCCAGATCGCGGGTGCAGGTCGCCGATACCGCATAGCCCACCGCGTCCATGTGCGCGGCCAGGAACACCACCATCACCGCCAAGAAGAACACCATCACCGCGCGGCCGGCCGGCAGCTGGTCGAGCAGCAGGCCGATCGCCACTTCGCCGCCCTGCTTGCTCAGCACGTCCGGCACGTTGACCAGGCCGGTGATGAAGCTATGCACGCTGTAGTTTTCCAGCACGCCGAACACGAACCAGATGCCGATGCAGCCGCCCAGCACCATCGCCATCAGCACTTCGCGGATGGTACGGCCGCGCGATACGCGGGTAACGAACAGCGCCACGCCCGGTGCGTACGAGATCCACCACAGCCAGTAGAACACCGTCCACTCGCGGGTGAATTTGCCGTCGCCCATCGGGTCGGTGAACAGGCTCATGTCGACGAAGTGGGTCAGCATCAGGCCCATGCTCGACAGCGAGTTGCTGGTGATGAACTGAGTCGGGCCGGCCAGGTAGATGTACAGCGCCAGGATCACGACGCCCCAGCACACCATGTGGCTGAGCCGCTTCATGCCGCCGTCCATGCCCACGTAGGAGGACAGCGTGAACACCACCGATACCGCCAGGATGATGATCACCTGGGTGGTGAAGGTGTCCGGGATGCCGGTCAGGATCGACAGCAGCTTGGCGAAGGTGATCGCGGTCAGCACCAGCGAGATGGTCAGCGCGCCGAACATGCACAGCATGAACAGCAGGTCGACCAGCCGGCCGACCGGGCCACGGGCCTTGAAGCCGGTGATCGCCTCTATCATCGACGCCAGGCTCAGGCCCTTGTTCTTGCGCACGTGGAAGTGGTAGCACATCGCCACCGCGCCGATCGCGTAGATCGCCCAGGCGCTCAGGCCCGAGTGAAAGAAGGAATAGGCCACGCTGAATTTCAGCGCTTCCTGCGACTGAGGCGTCAGGTTCAGCCCCGGGGTCTGGTAGTAGTAGGCCCAGTCGAGGAAGCCCCAGTACAGCGTCGACGAACCGAGGCCCGACAGGATGAACATGAAGATCCACGACGGGGTGGAGTAATCGGGCTTGCCTTCGCCCAGGCGGATCTTGCCGTACTTGCTGAAACCCAGCCAGCCGACGAACAGCACGGCAAAGAATGCGAATAACAGGATCGGCGACGCAAAGATCGTCGTACACCAGTACAGAACCTTCTCGGCCCCGTCGATCGACGCTTTCGGGAAGGCGGTCATGCCACCGACCAGGGAAAAGATGATCAGCAGGCTGACCACGGCAAGGGGCGTATCGCGCCTGCCTTTTTTGATGTTGTCCACGGTTTCTCCTTTTGTAGGGCTGTGCAGCGTGTGTTTGTTGTTGTTCACGCTTTTGTGTTGTTGCTGGTTGTTACTCCACCGACTACCGCGGCACGGTCGGCTACTGCTCGACTCGCGACCGCCGGTTCTGCAGGCAGGCTGGTTCAGCAACGCACGGCCAGCCAGCCGAATACCACATAAACTGCCAGACAATCCAACCTGATCGACAACCGGCGGCGCAATCCCCGCCGGTGCCTGCCCTGCCCGGCCATGCGGCCGGGCTTGCTTCCCTGCGCGGCACGTCGTACTCGGCGCGCCGGCAGGGTTTTGTAGATGATGCGTGTTACAAGGCTGCTGCGATCGCCGCGCCCACTTCGGTCGTGTTGGCCGAACCGCCCATGTCCGGGGTGCGCGGGCCTTCCTGCAAGACCTGCTCGATCGCCTTCAGGATCGCGTCGTGCGCGTCACGGAAGCGGCCCTCGCCGTCGCCCAGGAAGTCCAGCAGCATCGCGCCCGACCAGATCATCGCGATCGGGTTGGCGATGTTCTTGCCGTAGATGTCCGGCGCCGAGCCGTGCACCGGCTCGAACAGCGACGGGAAGGTGCGGTCCGGGTTCAGGTTGGCCGAAGCGGCGAGACCGATCGTGCCGGTGCAGGCCGGGCCCAGGTCCGACAGGATGTCGCCGAACAGGTTGGACGCGACCACCACGTCGAAGCGGTCCGGCTGCAGCACGAAGCGCGCCGACAGGATGTCGATGTGCTGCTTGTCCCACGCCACGTCCGGGTACTGGCCGGCCATCTCGGCCACGCGCTCGTCCCAGTACGGCATGCTCACCGCGATACCGTTCGACTTGGTCGCCGCAGTCAGCTTCTTGCGCGGGCGGCTGTTGGCCAGCTCGAACGCGTACTTCAGGATGCGGTCGACGCCGTGGCGGGTGAACACCGCCTCCTGCAGCACGAACTCACGGTCGGTGCCCTCGAACATCTTGCCGCCCACCGAGGTGTACTCGCCCTCGGTGTTCTCGCGCACTACGTAGAAATCGATGTCGCCCGGCTTGCGGCCGGCCAGCGGGCACGGCACGCCCGGCAGTAGGCGCACCGGACGCAGGTTCACGTACTGGTCGAACTCGCGGCGGAACTTCAGCAGCGAACCCCACAGCGAGATGTGATCGGGCACCTTGTCCGGCCAACCCACCGCGCCGAAGAAGATCGCATCGAATTCCTTCAGGGTCGCGAACCAGTCGTCCGGCATCATCTTGCCGTGTTCCAGGTAGTAGTCGCAGCTGGCCCAGTCGAAGGTGCTCACCTCGATCTGGATGTCGAACTTCTCGGCCGCCGCGTGCAGCACGCGCAGACCCTCCGGCAGTACCTCGTTGCCGATGCCGTCACCGGCGATGGCGGCGATCTTGTAAACCTTGCTCATAGTGTTCTCCAGTGCAAACCAGCGTGGCTGGTCATGATTTGAATTCGATTGAGCGCTAGCATGCCGCAAAACATTCCGGCAATAATCCCTGCATCTGTGCACACATAAGACACGAATCGTGAAGAATGATCCGCAACTGGACGACCTGCGCGTGTTCTGCTTGGTCACACGCCGCTCCGGCTTCGCCGCCGCCGCCGAAGAGCTGGGCGCCTCGCCCGCCTTTGTTAGCAAGCGGCTACGCATTCTGGAAGAGACGCTGGGGGTGAAACTGCTGCACCGCAGCACCCGGCGTGTCGCCATCACCGAGGACGGCGAGCGGGTGTACCGCTGGGCGCAGCGCATCCTCGCCGACGTCGACCACCTGGTCGACGAAGTGTCGGAAATCAGCCAAAACCCGCGTGGGCTGATCCGCATCAGCAGCAGTTTCGGCTTCGGCCGCCACCACGTCGCCCCGGCGCTGTCGACGTTGGCCGAACGCTACCCGCAGCTGGAGATCCGCTTCGACGTGTTCGACAAGCTGGTCGACCTGGCCGTCGAGGGCATCGATCTCGACATCCGCATCGGCAACGAGATCGCCCCGCAGCTGATCGCGCGCAAGCTCGCCGCCAACCGCCGCATTCTGTGCGCGGCGCCCGGCTATCTAGAGAAGCGCGGCGTGCCGAAGAGCCTGGAAGAACTCGCCAGCCATGACTGCCTGGCGATCAAGGAACGCGACCACCCCTTCGGCCTGTGGCGCCTCGCCGGCCCGGATGGCGACGAAACGGTGAAAGTCACCGGCCCCTTGTCGTCCAACCACGGCGAGATCGTCCACCACTGGGCGCTAGCCGGCCACGGCATCATGCTGCGTTCGTTATGGGATGTGGGCAGGGAATTGGAGAGCGGACAACTGGTACAGGTGCTGCCCGACTACCGCCAGGAAGCGGACATCTGGGCGGTGTACCCGGCGCGGCTGTCCAGTTCGGCCAAGCTGCGGGTGTGTGTCGAATTCTTCGAGCAGTATTTTGGAGAGGGGCGGTTTTGAGGCACGTAGGACGTAAGCCTCTGACTGGGCGAGGCAAGCGAAGCGTCGCGAAGGAATGCGAGGCGTTCCGCCATGCTCACTATATTTGCAAATGGGCGGCGGAACGCCCCAGGGGACGCGACTCGGAATTATCGGGATACGCGGCTAATCAGAATCCCGAGCTCCCTTTGCAAGGACACCACGCCAAAGCGGAGTTCTAATGAAAGTCATGTAAATCTGACCAATTGGCCAGTGCGCGGCAGCCTACTTTGTGCGTTTCCATATGACTTCTGCGGTCCCCCCACCCGATGCGGCGGAGCTGGTCCACTTGAGTTCGTTTGAGGTTACAGTGATGACTCTCCTCTGATCAGTGGCATCCCAGTTCGCATATGAGCTACCTTCCACGTGAAGAATAAGGGTATGGTCTTTCTCATTCACCGAGTACCTCCCATAGAAGGCGAGAGTCCCCTGAGCCACACCCTTATTTTCCTCCGACGATCCCTCTAAACGATTATTGGACGCAAACTTCTTCCTTGCATCCCCAACAAGCACCTCGGAAAAATACCCATCTTTATCGAGCATGAGGACGCCCCTCGTATTCCCCCCAAAGGGCTCATAGGTGCTGCCGTCCGCTTTCTTGGCGACCTCTGAAACGCGGCCCCAGGTCCCGATGAGTTTTTGCCTCAAACTCCCTTCCTTTCCCTGAGCCCACCCTTGAGACACCCCCACAAGCATCAAGCCGACAATCAAGCTTACAGATAAAAGCTTTACTGTACCGTCACTCCAGCTCTTCACGGAACACCTCCAGTCATCACGAAGGACCTCGTGAGACCAATTTTCAGCCGTCACCTAGATAGCAAATCCTTACCACCGGGGTTACCCGCATCAAATATGATGATGCGGATCGCGGCGAGATTAACCTTACTGAGTGCAACCTCAAGCTGCGATTGGATACACGAGGTACTGATGCGGATAAAGATATCATTAGAGCCACCATTTCTCCCCAGCGATGGTGTTTAAAAAAACAAATCGCCAGTCAGAAATATCTTTCTTCATAGCACTCGCGCCTACTTTCTGCAATTTAGTTTTTGCTCTATCCCTACCCTATATTTAGCCATGACATTACCAAAGAGAAGCCATAGAAAATCCTCTACTCTTTTTAGATATTTTGCTTGCATTCATTGCCAACACTTGTTGAATATTATTACTCCATTTTTAACAATGGATTTAATTAACGGCAATTTACCACGAAAAACTCTGTGCAAAATCTCAACCCTAGTAGCGAAATCGCACTACAGCTGATTATGCAGAAACTGACTCCAACCGCCGCATCCTGTGCGCGGTGCCCTGCTACCTGGAGAAACGCGGCGTGCCGAAAAGCCAAGAAGAACTCGCCAGCCCCGATTGCCTGGTGATCAACGAACGTGACCACCCCTTCGGCCTGTAGCGCCTGGCAGGTCCCAACGGCGACGAAACGGTCAAGGTCACCGGCCCCTTGTCGTCCAACCACGGCGAGATCGTCCACCACTGGGCACTGGCCGGCCATGGCATCATGCTGCGTTCCTTATGGGATGTAGGGCGGGAACTGAGGGATGGGAAACTCGTGCAAGTACTGCCCGATTACCGCCAGGAAGCGGACATCTGGGCGGTGTACTCGGCGCGGCTGTCCAGCTCGGCCAAGCTGCATGTATGTGGAGTTCTTTGAGCAGTACTTTGGGGAGGGGCGGTTTTGAGGGGCACTGTAGGATGGGGGAAGCGCAACGTAGTCCATCAAATCATCACACCACATCGATTTGATGGGCTCCGGCATCAATACCCCCTACTTCCTGTCGGCATTATTTATGAATGAATATGTATTGGACTCCGTCCTCATTAAGATCAAAATCAACATAAGCCGAGTCATCCCATACATACTTATAGGCCGTCATGGTTAAAAATGCCGAGCCGGGCTTTGTAATAGGCTTACCCAAGGCAGCCACCAGCTTTTTATCATCATCACCCAACTTGACCCCCTTAACATCACCACTGAACGGGGCATCGAGACGAATTGTTTCGGATTTTCCATCCCTGTCAAAGAACACCCAGACACCCTTGGTTCGGAGGTGAATGAACGTCTTCCCCTTATTCACGTCGAAAGCCCCAGCAGGCAGCGCGGGGTTTCTGGCCATCGGCTCCGGGTCCATATCCGCTTTTAGCTTTGCCTTGACTGTGGCGGCATCATCGCCCAGCACGAGCTTAAACGGCAGGTTGCTTGACTGAGCAAAGGTGGGAGCGGACAGCCCTAAGCTTGCCAGCATGGCCATAGAGAATACCTTATTCACAGAACATCCTTTCTTTTGATTAGTTTTAAGACAATATAAGAACTCATAAAGCCCGGCTGACAATTAAGGCTTTGCCGTATCGTCCAATAGTTTCACTGCACCCGCATTAAATGTCGCGCCCCCACCATCTGCATCCGGAATAAAGGTCATGGCAACATCAGCAGTCTTGCCGCATGCTCGGAATGTCCAGACCTCATTCCAAACACTCTTGAATGTCTTTCCACCCTCCTCAACATCGTGGGGTTGCTCGGTGATCCGCATATCGAAGATATTGACATCATTGCAGCCCTTCAGCCCTGCTAGGATCAACATGTGACTGGCAGTCAATGGAAATGCATCTTTTATTAGCCTTGGTTCTGCATTGGTATAACCTGGATAGTAGATATGCGCTGTGGGCGCCTTGCCATCCCCATTTGCCATGAATAGGGCATTGTAGACCTTCGTTTCACCGCAGCGCTCGAACTGATAACGGGAAATCCATGTCCCTTTTTCTTGGTACGGTTTGTCGTCCGGATAATCAATTTCCGACAGAATAATCGTACTCACTGGCTGTACCATGAACTGCTCCTTGCAGGCCGTTTGAAGGCCAAATTTTTTGTCCTGCATCAACCCAATCCGATACAGTGATTCCATCATCGGTCGCGAGGAAATATAGTCAGCGGTTCTCTTATTGTTTTTCAGCTCCGAACCTATACTGACTGTCTCAGCCAAAGACAGACTTGACACCACCACTCCGCACATCGCAGCAATTAGAGCTGGATAGACAATTCTTCTCATCGATCAATTCTTTCTGTCTTTTAGAAAAAAGACTTAAATTGCTGCCCCATAGATAAGATGCCTTGAGACCCATCGAATCATGAGCAGGTTTTGCGCAGGGCTATGAGCGTTCTGTTCTAGGCGCCGCTTATGTTTTCCATAATCTCTCGCCCTTTCGGAGGCCTCGTCGAGCCCCGCACCTCAACTAGCTCTCCTACTCCTACCACCTTCCCAACTTAAGAGCATCGCCAGCACACCATGCCCAACGCTTAACTAAAACACGATGAGCAGACATATTAGATAACGCAATCAGCATAAATGCGTTGACCGACAGTGAAGGCAGACGGCACCAAGGGGGTCCGAGCCTGTTGCGTGATAGATCAACCAGCTCATACCTCAGCCCGCATCGGCTCATTAAGACACTGCTTGGGTAAGTGCTTGGAACAACAAGACATACGAAAAGCCTGGAAGAACTCGCCGGCCAGACCGGCGACGAGACGGTCAAGATCACCTCCCCTTGTCGTCCAACCAAGGCAAGATTATTCGCCACTGGGCACCGGCCGATGCTGTGGTCACTATGGGATGTGGCTCGGGAACAGGAAGATAGGAAACTGATTCAGGAGCGGCCCGACCTCCGCCAGGAGGCGGACATCTGGGCGGTGTACCGGGCACGGCTGTCCTGCAAGTAGGGTGGGGGGCAGCCCAGCCCATTAAATCATCACACGACCGCGACTTGATGGCTTATGGCGCAACCGCCACGCCACGTCCTACTTACTGCAGATTGATGTGCAACTCCAACGCATGCGGGGCGTAGATGCAGCCTAGTACCCAGCTTCATAAGGCCGGGTCATGACCTCGAGGCGATGACCGTCGGGATCGTCGAAATAGAATCCTCGACCACCGTTGTGCCGGTAGATCTCGCTGGGGCGCTGTTTGCCGGGGGTGGCCCAGTATTGGAGCCCCCTTTCGCGGATGCGGGCGAAGATTTGGTCGAACTCGTCTTCACCGACCAGGAACGCGTAATGCTGCGAAGCAATGTCGCCGTCGTGCACATTGAAGTCGAGCGACACGCCGTTGCTGAGTCGGACGACAAGCATCGGCCCGAATGGGGTGGGGCTCGGTAGCCCCATAATCTCGATCAGAAACGTCGCCGATTTCTGCTTGTCGCGGCACCAGACTATCGTGTGGTTTAGCTGCACACTCACCTCACCATCCTCCTTTCCGACGTGACTGACTCAACGGATAAGCCCGGAAACGTTGACCAAAGGGCAAAGCCGCCGTTGCCGAGCGAAGGGCACGCAAGTGTCGCGTCGAGGCGCCCGGGTTGAGCGAGCGCTTAGGCGCCACCTGGCGCTGCGGGAACCAGGCCGTAGCGGGACATGACCGACATCACCGCTGCCTTGTCCGGCGGCCCTTCCCTTTTAAACAGCGCGGCGATGTCCCGAAAGTATTGCTCACCGATGTCCGGCGACAGGACGATCAGCGCTCGGGCGCTTGCCTCGAAGGGATTCGAAAAAGCGTGCACGACGCCCTTCGGGGTGTGCATGCTGTCACCGGGCCCCAAGTCACGCGAGGTCGTTCCAACGGTGTATCGGAGGATGCCGTCCAGCACGTAGACACACTCCTCGTTGTTCGAATGACTATGCGGCGGCGGCACGATCGAATTGGCAGGCACAGTCATTTCAAACATGCCTAAGCTGTTGGTCTTGGAACCATCGAGGATATAGCGGATGACTAGCTGGCCAATCTTGATCTCGGACGTGCTCATATCGCTGTTTCTCCTGAATGCCGCAGAGCGTGTCGCACGACAAGCCGTGCCAGGCCTGCGCAAACATCCGAACCAACGCATCGGCCCGGCGGCAGGGACGCTTTATTGATCGTAGACAACGGTAAGCACAAGGCCAGCCCTGCTGCCATGCACGGCTTTGGCAAGCAAACAGGACGGGAGAAGCGCAGCGCAACCCATCGAGAAGCCATCACACCGCCGTGATTTGATGGCTTACGGCATACACGCCTACCCCCAGCCTACTTGCTCGGAATTAACCGGGAGCGTGATTCACCACACCTTGCCCGGTGATGGACGGCAGCCCTACGCATTGCGGCCCGGAATGATCCGCAGCAAGCGGCGCGGCGCCACGCAATAGCGTGATGCGCAGCTCCACCAGCGCATGGCACGCCTCGATCGCAACCGGACCGGTTTCGCAGCAGATGGCCCGCAGCGCCGCATCGATGCTGGCGGCCAGCTGGGCCGGGATCTCCAGCGGCCGGCGCTCGTCGGCGCAGCGCTGGTAATGCGCGGCCACCGACTGTAGTACCTGATGGATCAGACCCCGGGCCGGTTCGGCCAGGCTATGCTCGTCGCGCTGCAGGTCGAGCGCGCTGAAGCCCACGCGCAACTCGCTGAAACCGTCGGTCAGCGTGTCGTGGCCGCTAGCGGCCAAGCGGGGCATCAGCAAGGATAGGCAATCGAGCATCCGGGCGATCAGGTTGGCGTAATTGTCGCGACGCGCCCCGGCCGCCATCTGCGCCAGCGCCTTCCAGCTCGAATGCACCAGGCGGCGGATTGCCAGCTCGGTGCCGAACGGCCGGGTCACCAGCGTCCAGACCAGGGCAAACAGCACCCCCGCTCCCCCGGCGAGATTGCTGTTGATGAAGACGGTGAAGTTGGCGCTGTAGGTGTCCTGTAGGCCAAGGAAGTTCGCGGTGTTCATCGCCAGCAACATGGCCAGGACGCCGAACTGGGGCTGGACGATCAGCACGCCGATGCCGAGGAACGGCAGCGCCAGCATCGCCACTAGCATTTCGAATTGGGGCGCGGCCGGAATCACCGCGAACAGCAGCACCGCCGAGAGCGCGATGCTGACGCAGGTCAAGCCGAAGAAGGCCTTGATCAACGGCGCCGGCTCGTCCAGCGACGCGAAGACGCAGCAGACGATCGCGCCGAGGATCACGCCGCTGACGCCGTCGTCCCAGCCCAGGCCGATCCAGACCAGGCACATGCAGAAGATGCCCAGCGAGGCCATGGCAGCGGTGAACAGCAACATGCCATAGTCGTAGTGACGGGTGTTGCCGCCGACCTCCCAGCGCCGGTACGCCGGCTGCCAATCCTCGCCCGCCTCGCCCACGGCGATCATCCGCTGCAGCGACAGGCAGTCCTGCCATAGGTGGATCAGCGAGCACAGCCTGGTCCTGGCGTGCGACACGAGCAGCCCGTTCCAGCCGAGTTCGCCGGCCTCGTCCGGTGTCTCCAGCTCGCGCAGCAGATGCGCGGCATCGGCGCCATGGGTCATCCAGTGTGCGATGTCGTCCATCAGCCGGCTCAGTTCGGCCGGTATGCCCTGCGGCAGCCTACGCAATGCGCCGGTCGTCTCGGTCAGCGACGACAGGATGGGCAACAGCATGCTCATGCGGCCGCGCAGTTCGCGGGCGTGCCGCACGGTACTGGCACTGCCCGAATCGTAGGAAAGCTGGGTGATGAGCTGGTCGAGCGCCAGGATGTCGGCCGCCAGGCGATGGCGGCTGGCCGGTCGAGCACTGGCGGCGGCGGCCAAGGCCGGCGACAGCGACTCGGCCGCCCACAACGCCGCGTCTTTCAGCCAGGCATCCAAGCGGGCGCTGAGCACCGGCGTCACCTTGCTCGGGAAGATCAGCGTGGCGACCACGCTGGCGCAGACGATCCCCACCAGGATCTCTTCGCTGCGCGCCACCGCGGTGTCGAACACCGTCTCGGGCTAAAACACCGAAGGCAGGCCGACGATCAGCAGCGTATAGGCCGCCAACATGAAGACATAGTTACGCGGGGTGCGATCCAGCAGCGATATGGAGAGCAGCGTGCCCATCCATAGCGATACCACCAAGCTGAGCAGCACCGGGGCGTTAATGAACAGCGGCACGAATACGACCGCTGCCGCGGCCCCGAGCAGGGTGCCGCAGACTCGGTACAGTGCCTTGGACCGGGTTGCTCCGGTCAGGGGGTGCGACACGATGTAGACGGTCGCCATCGCCCAGTAAGGACGCGGCAAGTCGAGCATCAGCGCGATATAGAGTGCCAGCATGGCGGCAGTGAAGGCCTTGGCCGAGAACAGCCAATCACGCCAGGTTGGCATAGTGATCATGGTGCGAGATGACTAGGGTTGAGTGTCGTTGAATGGAAAAAAACGGCCGCACACAGTGCGGCCCAAGGATGAGCGTTGGAAGAACGGCTAGGTTCCAACAACGGAGACAAAAAACTGTGTGGGGTCAGCCCTCCTGCCCCGCCAGCATCGACCCGCGATCGCGCAGGTTGATGTGCAGCTCGAACGCCCGCTCCAGCGCGTGCGGGGTGTGGCCGCCGTAGCGCTGCGCGTCGCGGTAATAGTCGCGCAGTAGTTCGCGGTAGCTCGGGTGCGCGCAGTGCTCGATCACCAGCTTCACCCGCTCGCGCGGCGCCAGCGTGCGCAGGTCGGCCAGGCCCTGCTCGGTGACCAGGATGTCGACGTCGTGCTCGTTGTGGTCGACGTGCGCGACCATCGGCACGATGCTGGAGATCTTGCCGCCCTTGGCGATCGACTTGGTGGCGAAGATCGCCATGCTGGCGTTGCGCGCGAAGTCGCCCGAGCCGCCGATGCCGTTCATCATGTGGGTGCCGCCGACGTGGGTGGAGTTGACGTTGCCGTAGATGTCGGCCTCCAGCGCGGTGTTGAGCGCGATCAGGCCGAGGCGACGGATCACCTCGGGGTGGTTGCTGACCTCCTGCGGGCGCAGCACCAGCTTGTCGCGGTAGCGTTCGAGGTTGCCGAACACCTGGTCCTGCATGCGCTGCGACACGGTGATCGACGAGCCGGAGGCGAAGTCCATCTTGCCGGCGTCGATCAGCTCGAAGGTGGAGTCCTGCAGCACCTCTGAATACATGGTCAGGTGCTCGAACGGCGAATCGAGGAAGCCGGACAGCACCGCGTTGGCGATGGTGCCGATGCCGGACTGGATCGCCGGCAGCGTGGTGCTCAGGCGGCCGCGCTTCACCTCGTGCTGGAAGAATTCGATCAGGTGGCCGGCGATCTGCCGGGTCTCGGCGTCGGGCGGCAGCGCGTTGGACGCGCTGTCCGGCGTGTCGGTGATGATGATGGCGGCGATCTTGGCCGGGTCGATCTTCACCGTGGCGGTGCCGATGCGGTCGCTGACGTTGACCAGCGGCAGCGGCTCGCGGTGCGGGCGGCGGCCGGGAATCCAGATGTCGTGCATGCCTTCGAAGCCGACCGGCTGCGCCAGGTTGATCTCGACGATCACTTTGTCGGCCAGGATGGCGAAGCTGGCCGAGTTGCCCACCGACGAGCTCGGCACGATGCCGCCGTCCTCGGTGATCGCCACCGCCTCGATCACCGCCACGTCGAGCTTGCCGAACTGGCCGGCGCGCAGGAATTCCACCGTCTCGGACAGATGCTGGTCGACGAACAACACCTCGCCGCGGTTGATCGCATTGCGCAGCGTGGTGTCGACCTGGAACGGCAGGCGCTTCGCGAGCACGCCGGCCTCGGTCAGCGTCTTGTCCGAGTCGTGGCCGAGCGAGGCGCCGGTGATCAGGGTGAACTTCATCGGGCGGGCTTGGGCGCGGCGCGCCAGCGCCATCGGCATGTCCTTGGCGTCGCCAGCGCGGGTGAAGCCGCTCATGCCGACCACCATGCCATCGTTCACCAGACAGGCGGCCTCGTCGGCGCTCATCACCCGGTCACGCAAGGCGGCCAGGCGGATACGGTCTTCGTACATTGGTCTCTCCTCCATTGTTGTAAGAGTCGCTAACAAAGCCCTCCCGGCGTTGTTGCGCTGCCTTGCCGCACTACTGGTACTGTCTGCGGCATCGCGATCGCTTCGCTGGGCTTTGTTAACGACTCTCATTACCGGCGTTGGCCGAACGGCCGGCGGCGGGCTTCTCCAGTGCGGTACGCGGCTTGTTGTTATGGTCGCCGCAGTGCTTGCGAGCGTGGTGACGCTTCTTGTTGTGTGATCCAGTGGCTAGTTCGTGCTGGGCTGCAGGGTGCGTACCACCTGCCAGACCGCATCCCGCGGGATGCTGACGCGGTCGTGGCGGCGGATGCCGTCCACTTCCAGCCGTTCGACCGGGCGGATCGCCGCGACGGAGCCGACCAGCTCGCCATCGGCCTCGATGACTTCGATGCGGATGCCGAAATGGCAACCCGCCTCGGTCTCGACCCAGGCCATATCGCCAATCAGTGGGCTCAGTGCGGCGGGCCGGCCATAGCAGACATAGTGGATGCCGCCGGTTCGCGGCTTCAGCCCCGATATGCGTTTAATCATCGCCTTGTCCCTCACGTCGTCATCTCTGACCCATGCCGTCGTTCGGCCAACCTGGCACCGTTCACTCCGCCCTGCCGGATCGAATGGGCCGACGGGCAAGCCGTGGGCCGGAATCTGGCAAGGCGGGTAACGGCACCACCCAAACCAAAGTGTATTCACCTGCCGACTACACTTCCAATATATTGAAATTGAACATTTGATATTTTTTATGTATGGTTTTGACGCTTGTCCCCCAGCCATGATCGAGCCCTTGCCATGGAACTGCGCCACCTGCGCTACTTTCTCGCCGTCGCCGAGGAGCGCCACTTCACCCGCGCCGCCGAACGCGTCGGCATCCAGCAGCCGCCGCTGAGCCTGCAGATCAAGCAACTGGAGGAGGAACTGGGCACGCCGCTGTTTCTGCGGCAAAGCCGTGGGGTGGACCTGACCGAGGCCGGCGCTGCCTTCGTCGAGGAGGCGCGCGCGATCCTGGCGCGGGTGGACCAGGCCAAAACCCACATCCAGCGCCTATCGCGCGGCGAGGCCGGGCGCATCCGCATCGGCTTTGCCGGCGCCACCTATTTCGAGCCAGCGGTGCCGGCGCTGATCCGCGACTACCGGTCGCGCTACCCGGACGTGCAGCTGCAGCCCGAGCAGAGCAACACCGCCGAATTGGTGCAGAGACTGATCGACGGCGAGATCGACGCCGCCTTCGTGCACACGCCGATCGGCGCCGACCCGACCCTAGCTTGCCTGCCATTGGTCGATGAGGCGATGCTGCTGGCGCTACCGGCCAGTCACCCGCTGAGCGGCGAGCCAGCAGTGCCGCTGGCGGCGCTGGCCGACGACACCTTCATCCTGTTGCCGCGCGCGATCAGCCCGGGGCTGTACGACCGGCTGATCGCCGCGTTCCAGCAGGCCGGCTTCACTCCCAGGCTAGGCCTGGAAGCGCCACAGATCGTCTCGATCGTGCCGATGGTCGCCGCCGGCTTCGGCGTATCGCTGGTGCCGCGCGCGGTCAGCCAGATCGACACGCCGGGGGTGCGCTACCTGCCTATTGCCGGTATCGCGCCGCGCGCGCCGATCGGGTTGGCGTACCGGCTGGATGGCGGGTCGGCGGCGTTGAGGGGGTTTGTGGCGATGGCAGGCTTAGTCGACGAACCACAGAATTGACCTCACCAAAGCTGAAGCCAATCCGGGTCGCAAAAGAATAGTGAGCTTCCCATCGTGGCAGCCACCAATATGGACGTACCAGGGGCGGTAGCAGCGTCTTCCAATACAGAGCGCCAAAGCAAGCAGGAAATCATTGTGGCAAGCCTCCAACTTGAGGCCTTCGCAAGAGCCCAGACAGTCCCGGATCGTGATCATTTGCAAACTTCAATGTCATCAATAATTTGACGATAATAATGTCATGGGTATACTGGCAACCTTTTCAGATTTTCTCAGTACCAGAAGCCATCCCTTTGCGGGCTTCTGGCTTGAGAAGAGACGACAGAAGGTTGTTCCACCATGCCCCATCGCTTTCTACCGCGCTCTTTACTGGCTTTGCTGTTCTTGTTGCTGGGATCCCTCGCCCAAGCTGCAACGGTGACGCTTGCCGGATTCGCTTATTCAGGCGATAGCAAATCCATGGCTGCACGTTTTCCGTACAGCCAGAAATTTGAAAAAGCCCAGGCCGCTGCTGGTCGCCCCTTGAACAAGCAGATTGCACAAGCGCTGCAAGGGAAAAAGCCGGCCAACTTCGAATTGAATCAAAGCTCGCTGACCGAGCTGAAAGGCAGAGACCAAGCCATCGTCGTTGCCTTGGTGGTCACTGGTGAAACGGTGTCTGCCGAGCGCTTTGGCAACGTTGCCAAACTGCTTACCCAGGTTCGTGCCCAAGCCATGTTCTTCGACTTCAAGACGATGACGGTATTGCGTGCCTACCCATTCAGCTTTACTCACCTCGACGTCATCGACCATTACCCCAGCCCAGCAGAAATGCATGAGCGCTTTAAAGCGGTGTATTTGGGTGATCAAGGCAAGGCAGGCATCATCGAGCGCTTTACCGACATCGTCGCTAAAGCCACCGTGCCAGAGCATGTACCGCGATTTATCCAGGTCAATCAGGTTCAGATCGGCGATGAGGCGCGTCAAGTACTGACTCCGCAACTGAAAAGCGCTCCTGGCGTGGCTGAAACCTGGGCTGCCGACCTGTTCGCGGAAAGTCTATCCAGCAAGACTGGCGTTCCGCTGCTGCCCTATTCCAAGGGCTACGCCATTGGCAATGTCATGTCGATGCGCGTGGCCGACGGCGATGTATTCATGCTGAAGCTACCTGAAGCCGACTACACCATTTCCTTGGACATTCCCCGCTTCAAGAAGATCAAAAGCGGCGAGTCCGCCGCAGGAACCAGCTTGATTTATGGCGTTTATACGCACGTAAAAATTCAGGAGCCTGTTTCTGCACGCGCCTATCTGGACACCGATCTCAAGAATGGCGAAGTGAAATTGATTCCGGCATCGCAAGACAGTGTGGATGACTTTCCGGCTTATTACGATGCGATCAAGGGTTTGTTCGTCAAGCTGTCCGATAACTTGGCCGGAAACCAGTCTGACTGGTTGAAAACGTCCAGCGCTTCATCCGATATCGGCCAACAGGTTACTTCCACTCGGGAACTATTGAAATCATGCAAATGATCCGCCTCATCTTCATATCGCTATTGCTGCTGGTTGGCACCCGGGCAATGGCGGAAACAGCGACCGCCAAAGGTCAAGCCACGGTCAAATACGAGAAGTCGCTCTTTGGCTCCAAAGTCAGCCCTGAAGTGAAGGCCAAGGCAGTGCAGCAGGCACAGTTGAAAGCCGTAGAAAAGTACTATGCCGAAGCGGGTGATGCGCAAACGGAAAACCTCGACGTCATTCGCGACAAGATCAAGGCCGACCCGGATCGCTACGTGCTGGAAACCGCCATCCTGAGCGAGGAAGACCGCCCGGACATGGGGCAATACTCGGTAACCGTGCGTGCAACGCTGAACGTGTCGCAACTGCGCAATGCGGTCAAATCAAACTCGGCTGTTGCCCAGACGTCTGGTGGGCAAAAATCGAAACTGACCTTCATCTTTGTCTCCCGACAAGTTGATAGCGCCCAGAGCTTTGACGATCGCAACTATCAGACAGTTGAAGCGAAGGTTAAGGCTACGGCAGGGAAAAACTCGGGCACCTATCGTGCTTCGGTTGAATCGGGTGGCAGCACCACGCGTAAAGCGACCAAACGAACCTACGCCATTTTCCCCAGCAACTACCTGAAGAGTGTATTCAACGGTGTATTTGCCGGCGCGGGCTTCAAGGTTGTTGATGCAGCGTACCTGGAGCCGTACTCCAAAGGCATGCTGAAAATCAAGAGCGTCGAGAAAGACTTCAAGTCGGGTGACGATTTGCAGCCGCAGACCGAGCGCGACGTCGCTGCTGGTTTGCAGAATGCGCAAGTGCCTTATATCGCGTATGGCACGCTCGATGTACGACTGTCCGATACCGATCCGGCTACCGGTATGTTCCGCGTTTCGGTAGCGGCAACCGGCAAGATTCTGGACGCGAGCAATAGCATTCCCGAAACCAAGGCAGAAGTCGGCCCGGTTCAGGTTGCTGGCCTGGGCCCGACGGAAGAAGAAGCACAAACCAATGCACTGAAAAGCGCGGCAGATAAGGTAGCTCGTGAGCTGCTCAGTCAAATGACAAACGCCGGTATCAAATAAGTCCATCCCCCAACAGGAATCTAACCATGCGTAAAAACATCATTGCTCTGTCCATCGTATGCGCCGCGGCGCTGCCCCTCTCCGCCCACGCAGGCTTTCTTGATGCGGTAACGAGTGCCGTCGGCGGTGACTCCGGCAGCTCGGGTGGCGATGTGGTGGCCCAGCAGGATCAACTGGTGAATGCCTATGTCGCGGCCAACAAGGAAGTGTTGATGGCGCAGTACAAGATGGCCAACGCACTCGGGGCAAAAGATGCCGCCGCTCAAGCCAAGGCCGTTGCCGAGGCTTTGAGCTCTGGCGCGACCAAGGACAACCTGAGCAAGGCCGATGCAGTGCAGAGCGAGCTGTCCAAGCTCATCGTCGATCGCCAGAAAGAGGCAGGCGGCAAGCTGGATGATGCGGCCAAGAAAGAGTACGTCTCCGGCCTGGCATCGCTGGGCAAGGGCTTGCTCAAGTATGTCGGGATGAAGACGCAACTGAATGGTTTCAGAACGGCTCTGGCGAGCGCTTCGCCGATGGCCCTGACCAAGCTGAGCGCTGGTTCGTACATCGTTAGCAACTTCCCGAGCAACAGCAAGAACCTCTACGACACCACTGCTCTGGCCGTCAGCTTCGCCAAGAGCAACGACATTCCTGTACCCAAGGATGCGACACAAGCGCTGTAATTGATTGATGCGAGCCAGAGGGAATGCTGTATGAAGTTCAGTCGTATTGTTGGGACTGCCATCGCTGTACTGGCAGTCGTTGCCTGCACGAAAAAAGATGATGTGACGAATAAGGATGCGGCTCCCTCGGTTTCGCAAGCCAGCGCTCCGACGGCGGCACTGCCGGATGCGGGAAAGCTGACCACAGTCAGCACCACCGCAACCGGAGTCGGCGGCAGCGCCGCCGAAGCCGTCGACGACGCCATCAAGCTGGCGATCAAGCAAGTGAATGGCGTGGCGGTCGACATGAGTTCCGAGCAGTTCAAAATGGTACTCAGCGTTGCCGTCGGCCGCGATGCGGCACAGCTGCAGGCGCAAGAGTTTTCCGAATACGTGGCCAAGCAGTCGGGTGGCGTCGTGACCAGCTTCAAGGTGCTGAAGCTGGACGGTCCGGAAGGCAATGTTTACAAGGCCAGCATTGAAGCCAATATTGCCAAGTTCAATGCACCGGTGGCAGACAGCCGTAAACTGAAGATCGTCGTTGGTCCGATCCGCTTCAATAATCCAACGTTTCAAGTTGCCGGCGTAGCCGTCCCCTCGGAAAAAATCGCCGAAGAGGTTCGCCAGCAAATTC
This sequence comes from Neisseriaceae bacterium JH1-16, assembly GCA_025989215.1. Taxonomy (GTDB): domain Bacteria; phylum Pseudomonadota; class Gammaproteobacteria; order Burkholderiales; family Chromobacteriaceae; genus Crenobacter_A. The sequence goes on from JAPDNP010000009.1 coordinate 158,577, forward strand.
TCGATGCACTGACGAACACGGGGCGCTTCTCGGTACTCGACCGCGACCTCGGCGACGATGTGCAGCAGGAGCTGGACATGATCAGTTCGGGTCAGGCTCCAGCGGCAGAACGCTCGAAAATGAGCCAGGCGATCAGCGCGGACCTGATCTGGACCGGTCAGCTCAACACCTTCGATTACCAGAAGTCCAAGGGCAGCTGGTCGATTTCGCAGAGGGTGATCAATGTGGCGACTCGACAGGTTCAACTGTCGAATATCCTCAAGAACGACACGGCCAGTGTCGGGCAAGTGCAGTCCGACAAGCCGGCAAATGCCGATGTGGCAAGGCAAGGACTGGAGAGTCAGCTGGTTCGCAGTGTCGTCAGCGCCATTCTGGTTCGTACCTTCCCCATCACCGTTGCCTCTCGCGATGGCAATAATGTCGTGCTGAGCCAAGGCGGTCAGTCCGTCCGTGAAGGCAGTCGCTATCTGCTGGTATCGATGGGCCAGGAAATCAAAGACCCGCAGACCGGCCAATCGCTGGGACGGACCGAGTACGATTGCTGCGAGGTGGTGATCGACCGCGTCGGCCCAACGATGTCGCAAGGCCATCTCGAAAACATCCGCATGCCGCTGGAGCAGATTCAACCTGGCGGACTGCAACTGCGCGAACTACGCAATACGGCTAAAGCCAGCGAAGCTTCTGCGGCTTCGAGCACGGCCTCGAAACATGCCCACGCGAAAAAGGCCAAGCCGACAAACGACATATTCGCCAGTGACAAGGATAAGTGGTAACACCGCCCTAGCCGCCAAGTAATCACCACCCCGAGATATTCTCGGGGTTTTTCTTTTGGTTCTCTGATTGCAGCAGTAATCAATCGTCCTCTGCCGCTTCTCCCGATGCTTGTCGGGGATCGTTGCCGCAATAGCAGCGCGATGAAGCCGTCACCTATTGCGCGACCACAGCATTTTCCCCCGGTCGAGTCCACGACAGCTATTGCCCACGAGGCGATGGGATAAGGGCGAACTAGATCAGCAAATCCAGCGTATCGAACAACCGGGTATCCTCCACCTTGGCCGAGCGGGCGCGGCGGCGGATCACCTGCAGCAGGCAGTCGACGAAGCACTGTGCGGCCGTGCCTAGCTGGGCGTTGCGCGGGGTGACGATGCCGATGGTGTCGGTGGCGAAGCGTTCGGCCAACTTAAGCGGAGCCACCCGCTCCGCGTACATCGGTACGATCAACATCGGCTCCGGGCAGTAGCTGAGCATGTCGGTCTGCTCCAGCAGCGACAGCATCAGCTGCAGCGAATGGGCGCGGTGCACGCGCTGCTCGTCGATGCGCGCGCCATGCTGGCCGAACAGCTCGGTCATGAAGTCGTCGTGAGCGGCGTCCGGGTAGTTGACGATCCAGTCCTGGTCGAGCAGCTCGTGGATGGAGTGAACGTCGCGTTTCGAGTGGCCGTGCCGGGCGATCACCGCCATCTGGTAGGAGAACAGCAGTTCGCTGGTGAACTCCGGGCGCGGCAGCAGCGCCGACACTAGCCCGACCGCGAACTCCATCGAGCCGTCGCGCAGCCGCGGCAGCGCCACCGCCATCAGCCCCTCGAAGATCTCCAGCCGCACCCGCGGCATACGCTCGCGGAACAGCGTCACCACCTCGGGCAGCAGGGTCATGCCCATCCACGGCGAGATGCCCAGGCGCAGCTGTCCCTCGGCCTGGCCGCTCAGATGCGCCAGCTCCAGCTGCGCGCGCTCCAGCTGACCGAGCATCTGCCGCGCGTGCATCAACAGCGACTGGCCGTAGGCGGTCAGCACCACGCCGCTGGCGTTGCGCACCACCAGCGGCAGCTGCAGGTGGGCCTCCAGCTCGCGTAGCGCCTTAGCCACCGCGGTCTGCGACACGGCCAGGCGGCGTGCCGCCGCGCGGATGCTGCCGCAATCGGCGATCGCCACCAAGGCCTGCAACTGATGCAGTTTCATCCCGTCCCCTGTTCTTGAAGCCGCTCTACGACTCCGCTTCCGTTGCCGTCCCCTCGCCCGACCAACCCACCATTCCCCGGCAGGCCACTGCTTTACCGCTCGGCCCGCAATGTCCTCTCCCCTACGGGCCATCACGCCGGCGGGCGCGTCAGTAATAAGGGATCGGTGAGCGGCCGTCAACCAACGGTTTTCAGCCCAACCTTTTTGCGACTGCCGATGCCCACCCCGGCTCCTTACGATGCACAACACATGGTTGGCCGAAACCGCCTGCACGCCGCCCTCCGCTCTTAGCTTGGCAGGGAGAGACGCGACAGCAAGGCGCATGCGGCGCGGCCAGCTCGCACCGTCCGCAGAGACGGGCGTGTCACAAGCAGGATTGGCCTGGGTCGGGCCGGCATCGCCGGTGCGATCCCACAAGCCGAAGCAGCACCCATAACACCGACAAAGGAGAGTTCAGATGACCAAAGTCGCCCTAGCGATCGCCCTGGCCCTGGCGGCCGGCAGCGCCCTTGCCAACGAGGGGAAGACCCTGCGGTTCGGCGTCGACCCCACCTATCCGCCGTTCGAGGCGAAGACCCCGGACGGGAAGCTGACCGGCTTCGACATCGACCTGGGCAATGCGATCTGCGCCCGGCTCAAGGCCCGCTGTGCCTGGGTGGAGAACAGCTTCGACGGCATGGTGCCGGCGCTGAAGGCGCGCAAGTTCGACGCGATCCTGTCCTCGATGCGGGTGACCGAGCAGCGCCAGAAGCAGATCGCCTTCTCCGACAAGCTGTACGGCGGCCCGAGCTTCCTGGTGGCCAAGAAGGGCAGCGCCCTGCAGCCGACCGGCGAGTCGCTCAAGGGCAAGCGCATCGGCGTGCAGCAGGGCTCGGTGCAGGAGACCTATGTCAAGGCCCACTGGGAGAGCGTGGGCGTCAACGTGGTGCCCTACCAGAACGCCGACCAGATCTATCAGGACCTGGTGGTCGGCCGCCTCGACGGCACGATCCAGCCCGGCCCGCAGGCCGACCTCGGTTTCCTGAAGACCGCACGCGGACAGGGCTTCGCCTTCATCGGCCAGCATCTGGTCGATGCCAAGCTGTTCGCCGGCGGGGTCGCCATCGGCCTGCGCCAGGAGGACACCGCGCTGCGCCAGGCGATCAACGGCGCGATCGCCGCGATGCTGAAGGACGGCTCCTACCAGAAGATGGCCAGCAAGTACTTCGGCTTCGACATCTACCACGACCAGTAACGCCCCACTGTTCTGAACCCGCCCCTGCCTGCCCCGGCCACCTTGCGTGCGCGGCGGGCGACGTCTGCCCGCTCGACTGGGCGCTGCCGTCGCCCAGCCCCGCCGGGCCCGGGCAAGCGGGGGCGCACGCCGAGACATAGATTAAAACAATGAGAAATCTGAAACTGATTAGCACCATGCTCGCGCTCAGCCCGGTGCTGGCGCACGCCGATGTCACCATCTACGGCTCGATCCGCGGTGGCGTGAACGTCTACAAGAACGCGCAGACCGACCAGACCACTACCGGTGTCGACGACTACTCCAGCCGCATCGGCTTCAAGGGCGACGAGGACCTGGGCAACGGCATGAAGGCCATCTGGCAGGTCGAAAACGGCCTCGCCCTCGACGGCACCGGCAAGAGCACCGGCACCTCGTCCGGCACCTTCGCCAACCGCAGCAGTTTCGTCGGCCTGCAAGGTGACTTCGGCAAGCTGCGCCTCGGCTACCTGGACGACGTGACCACCGAGACCGAGGCCTCCGACGTCTGGTACGACTCGCGCCGGGTCAACCTGGCGTTTCCGGTCTATGACAACTTCGTCGATCTGTTCGGCGGCTTCGGCGATGCCTCGCTGAAGAACTCGGTGCGCTACGACACACCGAACCTGGCCGGCTTCAACGGCATCCTGCAATACGGCGCCGACGAGACCGCCACCGCGGGCAGGCCGAAGCGTACCCAGCTGGGCGCGCGGCTGGGCTACACCCACGCCGGCTTCTTCGGCGCCTATGCCTACCAGGCGATACAGCACCAGGGCGCCGACAGCGACAAGACCGCGTCGATCAACCGGATCGAGGCCGGCTACGACGCCAACAACCTATACCTGGCGGCCACCTACAACTGGCTCAAGAGCTACGGCGACGGCAACACCACGCTGGACGCCAACGGCGTGCCGGAGGGCGATGCCGCCAGGCTGGGGCTGAATCCGTTCGCCGAGATCAAGTCGCAGAGCTGGGCGGTGACCGCGGCGTATCAGCTGGGCGCCTTCAAGCCGAAGCTGACCTATTCGCAGTACCGCGATCCGCTGGTCGATGGCGTTCGCCAGGACTGGGGCATCAAGCAGGTGGCGGTCGGGCTCGACTATGCCTTGTCCAAGCGCGCGGTGCTGGGGGTGCAGTATGCCCAGATGCAGTTCGATCAGGGTTACAAGCAGGTCACCCACAGCGTAGGGGACAAGTCGTCGATGCTGGGCACCTATTTGAAGTACAACTTCTGAGGCGACGGTTCCGTTTGTTGCCCGTCTTTCAGTCCTTGAGCCGCTGCATTGTCAGTGGCTTTTTTTGTTCTGTGCGACTGGGGGGCGCCCTTGAGCAGAGGCTGTAGGGCAGGTCTTTGCGGACCGGGGCTTTGTCGGTCTCGCCCGACTGGCGAGTTCCCTTTCTTGCCTCGCCAAGAAAAGGAACCAAAGAAGGCGACCCCACGACGCCGGCCCGCTTTGCGGGCTACTCTGCGGGCGCCACGGCCAACGGGCGGCTACGCAACTCGCGCCGGCTACACCGGCACTCGGACAGTGCTCGCCGACTACCCCCGTTGGCCGCGCCGTCCTCGGCGGCGTCGAAGGGGGATGGGAGCTCATTGGCAACCATCGTGAATAAGGACAGAGCTGATCTCTGCCAGTCCCGTCGGATAATCCACCATTAACGATAGCCCGCAGGCAGTCCTCTAGGTTGGCCGAACACTGGGAAACTCTCCCCTCTTAAACTGACCTCGCTTCGGCCAACCTTATTCCCCGGCCAGCCGAGTCATCACTCTGTATTTGTGTTTGCACGCCGCTGAGTCCAGAACCGTCGCAATCATCCTGCCCCTCCCCCTTTGCGCTGCCGAGTGATCGCCAAGCGGCCAGGTCTTAAGCCGACGCTTGTTCGAGCACCGCGACGTTAGCGCGGAGCGAGTTCGGCGGCGCCTGGCCGCTTGGCAGGCGCGAGGGAAGCCGAAGGCCAGCGCATCGGGGTCGTCTTTTCTTTGGGTACTTTCTTTTGGCGACGCAAAAGAAAGTATCCCGCCCCGCCGGGCGGGACCGGCGCTGCCGCAAGGTCCACCACTGCCGCCATCGCCCGAACCAGTCACCACACGGTAGAGATCAAGCTCACAGCACCCCCTCAGATTTCACCCGTAAACCAAAAGTTTTCACCCCAACCATTTTGCGACTGCCGACGCACGCAGCGACTCCTTACGATCACCAGGCATAAGTCGGCCGAATCCGGCCGCCGGACTGAACCAGACACCCGCCCAAGCGGGGAAGCACAACAAGGAGAACCGATGATGAACAGCCAGCATGTACTGCCCGGCATCCGCGCGATCGAGGACGAGATGATCGCGCTGCGCCAGCATATCCACGCCCACCCGGAACTGAGCTTCGAAGAGTTCGCCACCGCCGAGCTGGTCGCGGCCAAGCTGACCGAATGGGGTTACGAGGTGCACCAGGGCCTGGGTGGTACCGGCGTGGTCGGCGTGCTGCGCGCCGGTAACGGCGGCAAGACGATCGGCCTGCGCGCCGACATGGACGCGCTGCCCATCGTCGAGGCCACCGGCCTGCCCTACGCCAGCCGCCATGAAGGCGTGATGCACGCCTGCGGCCACGACGGCCACACCGCGATGCTGTTGGCGGCGGCCAAGCACCTGGCGGCGAGTCGCGCCTTCGACGGCACGCTGGTGCTGATCTTCCAGCCGGCCGAGGAAGGCGACGGCGGCGCGCAGCGCATGATGGACGACGGCCTGTTCGAGCGCTTCCCCTGCGACGCGATATTCGCGATGCACAATATGCCGGGCCACCCAGCCGGCAAGTTCGGCTTCCTCTCCGGCCCGTTCATGGCCTCGACCGACACGGTGACCATCCATATCGACGGCTGCGGTGGCCACGGCGCCATGCCCCACCTCACCGTCGACCCGGTGCTAGTCGGTTCGGCCATCGTGATGGCGCTGCAGAGCATCGTGTCGCGCAATGTCGCCCCGCTCGACACCGGCGTGGTCACCGTCGGCGCCTTCCACGCTGGCCTGGCGCCCAACGTGATCCCGGACCATGCCGAGCTGAGCCTGAGCGTACGTGCGCTCAAACCGGTGGTGCGCGACCAGCTGATCGAACGTATCACCGCCATCGCCGAGGCCCAGGCCACCAGCTTCGGCGCCTGCGCCCGCGTCGTAGTCGACCAGCAGCAGCGCTTCCCGCCACTGGTCAACGAGGCCGCCTCGACCGCGCTGGCGCGCCAGGTGGCGCTCGACTGGGTGGGCGAGGACGGGCTGATCGCCGACATGGCGCCGTTGACCGGCAGCGAGGACTTCGCCGTGATGCTGGAGCGGGTGCCCGGCTGCTACCTGATCATCGGCAACGGCGAGGGCAAGGGGGGCTGCTCGGTGCACAACCCCGGCTACGACTTCAACGATGACTGCCTGGCGCTGGGCGCCAGCTACTGGGTACGCCTGGTCGAATCGTTCCTGGCCTGATCGTCCACCGTCTGTCGGCCCCGCCGCTACCGGTGCGCGGGGCCCGAGGAATCCGCATGTCCACTACCGTTTACCCGCAGGCGGCCACGGCCGCCACGCCGGTCCGGCCTCCGATCAGCGCGCGCACCATCGCCGCGATCACCATCGGCGCCGGGCTGGAGTTCTACGATTTTTCCGTCTATAGCTTCTTCGCCACGCTGATCGGCCGGCAGTTCTTCCCGGTGCACAGCGCGCTCGGCCAGTTGCTGCTGTCGCTGGCCACCTTCGGCGTCGGCTTCGGCATGCGCCCGCTCGGCGGCCTGGTGCTGGGCGCCTACGCCGACCGGGTTGGCCGAAAGCCGGCGATGACGCTGACGCTACTGCTGATGGCGCTGGGCTCGGCGCTGTTCGCCATCGCGCCGACCTATGCGCAGATCGGCATCGCCGCCCCGGCCCTGATCGTGCTGGCGCGGCTGGTGCAGGGCTTTGCCATCGGCGGCGAAGTCGGCGCGTCCACCGCGATGCTGATGGAGTACGCCGACGACCATAGCCGCGGTTTCTACGGCAGCTGGCAGCTGTTCAGCCAGGGGCTGAGCTTCCTGCTCGGCTCGCTGGTCAGCCTGGCGCTGAGCAGCAGCCTGGCGCCCGCCGCGCTGGAGAGCTGGGGCTGGCGCATCCCGTTCGTGCTCGGCATCCTGGTGATCCCGGTCGGCGTCTACATCCGCCGCCACCTCGACGAGACCGCCGCCGAGACACCCGCTGACGGCGACGCGCCGTCCGGGCTGCGACAGATCGTCACCCGCCACCGCCGCCAAGTGCTGGCCGGCCTGCTGCTGACCATCGGCGCCACCGCGTCCAGCTACATCGTGCTCGATTACATGACTAACTACACCGTCACCGTGCTGCACCTGCCGATGACGGTGGGCATCGGCGCCTCCTGTCTGGGCGCGCTGGTGCAGATCGGCCTGTCGATCTGGGCCGGCCGGCTCAGCGACCGCATCGGCCGGCGCCGCACCATCGCGCTGGGCGCTGTCCCGATGCTGGCGCTGATCTACCCGGCCTTCGTGCTGATGAACCACTACCCGACGCAGGGCACCTTGCTGGCGGTATCGCTGGTCGCCACCCTGCTGTTGGTGCTGATCACCGTGCCGTCGGTGGTGATGCTGTCCGAGCTGTTCCCGCGCGCGATCCGCGCCACCGGGCTGTCGGTAGTCTACTGCCTGGGGGTGTCGGTGTTCGGCGGCTTCGCGCAGTTCTTCGCCACCGGGCTGATCAGCCTGACCGGCAACAACAACGCGCCGGCGCTGTACGTGATGCTATGCCTCGTCGCCACGCTGGTCGGGCTGACGATGGTGAAGGAGACCGCCGGCCGGCCATTGGACTGACCGTTATCCACCGCTTGCACCCTCTCTTCTCGTTATGCCCGGGCCTGTCCCGGGCTTTTTTTGTCGTCGGGTGACTAGACTGAAACGACATGTCCACCTGGAGGCGGCCACATGAAACACAAACGCTGGCGCTGGCTGATACTACTCGCCGTCGTGCTGGCGGCACTGTTCTGGCTGCCGCTGCCCTGGCTCACCGGCACCCGCATCGACAACACGGTTGAGATCGCCCGCCCCGACGTAGCGGTATACGACTACGTGACCACGCCGGCCAACTGGCCGCACTGGCACCCATCCTCGCTGGCGGTGCACGGCGCCACCGACCACCCGCTACAACTCGGCGAGAGCGTCACCGAGGACTACCAGGTCGCCGGCCGGCGCGGCCAGGTGGTCTGGACCGTCACCCAGCGCGAGCGACCGCGGCACTGGGTCATCGCCGGCAAGATCAAGGGGCGGCAGGCCGGCACCGTCAGCTATACGCTGACGCCGACCGCTGGCGGCACCCACTTCGAGCGGGTGTTCGTCTACGGCATGGCGCCGACGCCGTTCTATGCGCTACTCAATCAGCTGATACTGCGGCAGCGCATCGAAGCGGAGTCGACCGAAGCGGTACGCCGGCTGAAGACCGTGCTAGAAGCTACCCCACCCGTCGCCGCCCCCTAGCCTCCGGGCTGTGTGATCTAGGCTTCTTACATGCAAGTAAATTACTGTCTAGCAAGTTTTACTAAAATGGACAAAACTCTCCGTGGGTGGACTGTCCCTAGAACCGTAGACACTCCCGCCCCTCACGCCGAGGCCCGCTCAAAGGCCTCGGGACTGATGCCGCCAAGATGATTATGGCGGCGGGTGCGGTTGTAAGCGGATGCGCTCTTTCTTCTTTTAGGATGTCGCGCTCTTCCTCGGTGCGACGGAGTTGGGCGCGCAGCCGCAGGATTTCGCTTTTGGCCTCAATCAGCTCGGTGGCTTGTTTCTCGGTATTGTCAGGGGTAACTGCTTTTACCCACTTGTACAGGCTGTGGCTGGAGACGCCGAGCCGGGCAGCCACTTCGGCGACGGAATAACCGCGCTCAGTGACCTGTTTGACGGCTTCGTCCTTGAATTCGGGTGAAAAACGCTGGGCACTCATAGACTTCCAATTATGCTAAAATCATAATTCGGAATTGTCTACCGTTGTCGGGGCAGTCCATAAAGAGCCGTTTGGAGTCTACAGAAGCCGTGGCGATTCACAGCCGGGCCTCAGGGGGGGCATCGCTACCTTCGCCTGAATGTTTCGCTGATTTACCCACGTCGAGAGCGCTTCGCCGCTCATTTTTTCTCTCGCTGCGCTGGCTCGTCAGTCGTCTGGTTTGATGTGGTGACACACCCCAAGCAGCGTGAGGTCGTAGCTAATCTTGAGCAGACCACAGATGACCAGCGGGGCCCCTGCCCAGCCAAGGGTTAGGAGCGCGCCAGCCAACGTGGGGCCGAGGGCCGCCGCCAGGCTGCGCGGGACCGCCGTAAAGCTTGCCGCCGCTGGACGCTCCGATGGCGTGACGACGGCCATCACGTAGGCGGTGCGGGTCGGTACGTCCATTTGCGACAGCGCGCTGCGGATCAGCAGTAGCGTCAACGTCAATGGCAAAGAGTGGGTGAACGCTGCCGCGATCAGGCAGAGGCTCGACGGGATGTGGGTGAACACCATCGTGTTCAGCAAGCCGATCTTGCGCGCCAACGGGACCGCAGCAAGCTGGGAGCCCGCACTCAACAGTCCGGCACAGAAAAAGAACTGACCGGCGCTGCCAAGGGAAAGACCGAAGCGTTGCATCAGCCACAGGGACAGCAAGGAGTTCACCACCAAGCCGCCGGCAAACGCATCCACGCTGAAGAGCAACGCAAGGCGGGTCACGATCCGGCGCGACGGGCCAAGCGGCATGCTGGGGGCGCTGCTGTGCACGGACGGCTCGGGCAGCCGTTGGTAGAGCAGCCAGAGGATGACGCCGGTCAGTGCGTGGACGACGAACATGACGCGCATGGCGGCGAGTGGCGACATGCCGGTATGCGACGTCAGCCAGTGGGGCAACGCCGCGGTCAACGCGCCGACGGCCGCGGAGAGTGCCCCGATCAAGCTGTAGCGCGCGAACACAGCGGTGCGCGCATCGGCTGCAGCCGACTCGGCCAACCGTGCCTGCTCGAGCGGCAGGAACAGGCTGACATCGCCCGAGCTCGGGTTGAGCGTGCCGACGAACGCCACGATCAGCAGCGGCCACAGTGATGAGAGTCCGGCAAACCCCAGGCCAGTGGCGGCCATCAGCCCGGCCGCAAAGACCAGCAGACGTCGTTGGGGATAGCGATTGCCGAGCAGGCCGACCGCGATGGTCGCCAGCGCCGAGCCGATCAGCGTCGTACTGCTGACCACCCCCACTTCCAGCCCACCGAAACCGAGCGCGAGCAGGTAAGCCGGCAGCAGCACGGCGATAAAGCCGTCACAGAAACCGCGTAAGCCGCGGCCGACGAGCAGGAATCCGGCACTGGGGTCGACCCCGGTCGGCAGGAGCAAGCGCGACAAGCGACCGCCAGGGGAAATCCGGTCGGCGCCCTCCGGAGTGCGCATCGCTTTCTCCTTACGCTTACTTAGACGAGCGTTTGGGGTCGGGCGACTCCACGATCACGTCGATCAGCGCCATGCCGTTCATCTGGAAGACCAGTCCCTTGCCTCCCCGCACGACTTCCGCACAGTCGTCCGGTGCACCGGTCGGCACGCTCAGGCACATCTGATTGCCGTGGATCGCCCAGTGCCCCTGCTTGGCGCGGCCCATTTCTTCCGCGTCGATGTTCCCGTTCGGCTTGAGGTAATAGCTCCAGTGGTGGCCATCGGTGACGACCTTGCCGACGAGGGTTTTATGGATCTCGGCACCCGAGAGCACTTTGCTGTGTGGCGCGTGGGTGGCCAGCACTGAGCCGGAGACCAGCACGAGGCCGATCAGCGCCAATGCCCACTTAGCCACGCTGGCTCACCTCGCTGAACCGCTGCTGGACAGCCGTCCAGTTCACGTTGCGCATGAAGGCGTCGACATAGGCCCCGGCCTTCGCACCATAGTCCATGTGATAGGCGTGCTCGTACATATCGAGCACCAGGATCGGTGTAGCGCCAGCCAGCGTGTGGCAATGGTCGGAGGCCCACTGATTCACCAGCTTGCGATCCCGCGCCGACCAGGTCAGCAGCACCCAGCCCGAACCGCCACCGAGCGCCTTGCCCATCGCGATGAACTCGGCCTGCCAGCGATCCAGCGAACCGAAATCGCGTTCGATGGCAGCCAGCAATTCGCCATTGGGTTGGCCACCCGTACCACCGAGGCTGGCGAAGTACAGCTCGTGCAGGATCATCGAATTGGCCGCGATCAGTTCCTCGCGCTTCAGGCCATTGAGTTCGAAGCCCGGCACGGTGGCGAAGTCGAGGCCCTGCAGCTGGTCGGTGATCGCGTTCAAGCGTTTCACAGCCCCGCTGTAGTTGTTCTCGTGGTGACTGAGGATCAGCGACTCGGACAGGCCGATCAGGGTGACCGGATCGAACGGCAGTGCCTGGATGTCGAAGGCCATGGTGTACCTCACAGCAACAGGGTTTTGATGAGTAGACCGACAACGGCGCATGCCGCGATGACCTGGATAACGTTGCGCTTGAAACGGAACAGTGCGACGGCCGCCGCCAGAGCGATCAGTGCCGATGGCCAGTCGAACGCGCCGGCAAAACCTTTCGGCCACAGCACGTGATAGCCGAAGAACAATGCCAGGTTCAGGATCACGCCGACCACCGCCGCGGTGATCGCGGTCAGCGGGCCGGTGAACTTCAGGTCGTTGTGGGTCGCCTCGACCAGCGGGCCACCGGCGAGGATGAACACGAACGAAGGCAGGAAGGTGAACCAAGTCACCAGGGTGGCCGCCAGTGCCCCGGCCAGGAATAGCATGTCCGGTCCAAACACGCCTTTGACGTAACCGCCGACGAAGCCGACGAAGGTCACCACCATGATCAGTGGGCCGGGCGTGGTTTCACCGAGCGCCAGCCCGTCGATCATCTGTGTCGGTGTCAGCCAACCGTAGTGGCCGACCGCGCCCTGGTAGACGTAGGGCAACACCGCGTAGGCCCCGCCGAAGGTCAACAATGCGGCCTTGGTGAAGAACCAGCCCATTTGCGTCAGCATGCCCTGCCAGCCGAACAATGCGGTCAGCAGCCCCATCGGCGCCAGCCACAGAGCGGTGCCGACTACGGCGATGCGAATCAGGTGCCCCCAGCTGAAGCGCGCGTGCGCCGGCGTTGGGGTGTCGTCATCGATCAGCGCCGGGCCGTAACTGTCCTTGGCTTTGCCATGTCCCCCACCCGTCTTGAACTGCTCCGGTGCAATACGACCACCAATAAAGCCGATTAGGGCCGCGGCCGCGACGATCAGCGGGAACGGTGCATTCAGCGCAAAGATCGCCACGAACGACGCGGCGGCGATCGCCCACAGCACATTGTGCTTCAGTGCTCGCGAGCCGATGCGGTGTGCTGCTTGCACCACGATCGCCGTCACGGCCGGTTTGATACCGTAGAACAGCCCCGCCACTAGCGGCACGTCACCGAAGGCGATGTACAGCCACGACAGGCCGATCAGCACGAACAGCGACGGCAAAACGAACAGTGCACCGGCGACGATGCCACCCCAGGTCCGGTGCATCAGCCAGCCGATATAGGTCGCCAGCTGCTGCGCCTCGGGCCCCGGCAACACCATGCAGTAGTTGAGCGCGTGCAGGAAACGCTTCTCGCTGATCCAGCGCCGCCGCTCGACCAGTTCGCTGTGCATGATCGCGATCTGGCCGGCGGGACCACCGAAGCTGATGAAGCCGAGCTTGAGCCAGAAGCGGAACGCTTCCCAGAAACTGACGGCGGGTGGGGGCACCAACACATCGATTGCCTTGATCGGTACGGGACTGTTCATCGTGTTCCTACTTGGGAAAGGGCCCGCGGGCCGTCAAAGGCATTGTCAGGCGCGGAGAAAGCAGCTCGGCGACTCACGTTGCGACAGGTTCTGGGACATGAGCGGCGTACAGGGCATCAAAGACCCGTGCGGCCGCTCGAAGTAATTCATCATCATCCTCGTGCTGGCGGTGCAAACCGCTCAGTACCAGCTTCAAGCCGCTGGCCTCCGGCACCGGCACACCGCCCACGTCCAGGAAATGCACCATGCCTGCGATGCTGGCGATGGCGGGGTCGCTGTCCAGTCCGAAGCTGGCTGCCAGCACTTCGAAGGTCACCTTGGCCCCGATGTGTGTGAAGCTCGCGCCATCGAAGTCAAATCCCAAGGCCGCGGCAGGACAATCGCTTGGCTGAGTCAGCCACAGGATGGTGGCCTGGCGATCGATGAAACGCTGGATTAGCCAGGCCGATGCCAAGCGGTCGACCCAAGGCCGCCGCCGGGTTGCCCAGGTCTGTTGCTGGAACTCATCGAGCACCAACCGCTTGACCCGGCCAGGAGCCATATGCGGCTCCCCAGGGGATAAAATCTCGGAGACAGTCGCCTTCAAATCCTCCAGCGCCGTCACCGCTTGCTCATACGCATCACCCGGGAAGAAGTCCGTTTCGGCGAGCACGTTCAGACCCTTCTGGAAGCGGTTCAGGGTTCGGTTCAGCACCGACGCTTCAGTGGTGGCCAAGACGATGCCCGTCGCTTTTACCGCCTCAATGAACTGCCCGTACTCGGCACTTCGATCGAACTGATCTTCAAAAAAGCGTTGCTGCTCGGCATCCCGGGCATCCAGCGCGAGTAGATGAGCTACCCCGCCAGATTCCGTGATCCCCACACCCACTTCTTCCAGGCGCTGGGCGAGGTCGCGGATATTGGGGAGGAGATAGACGCCATCTCTCAGCACACTTCCGCCCATCCCCTTGAGGGCGCGCCATGCGCGCAGCCGTGCATTGGCCGGTTGTGTCGGCAAGCTGAGAATGAGTATTATCCAGTCGCGATTCATTTTCATGATATATATGCTACATATTAGAAACGTATGCTGCAAATAATACTGAGCGCTATGTATAAGGACCAATCGGTTGGCTGTTAGCCGCTTCAGTTCACCGCTGCTGTCGTGAGGCTTGGCTTCAAGGTGTGTCGGCTGGGGGCGTTACCCTATTGCGACTTAGGAGATGTCAGATTGGCCACCATTACGTCCTCCGTGAAGATTCCCCGTACGGTGTGGATCCTCGGCTACGTCAGCCTGTGCATGGATCTGTCTTCTGAACTAATCCATAGCCTGCTGCCCATCTACATGGTCAGTACCTTGGGGGTCAGTGCCTTGATGCTGGGGGTGATCGAGGGGATTGCGGAAGCGACCGCGATGATCGTCAAGGTGTTCTCCGGTGCGGTCAGTGACTTCATCCGGCGCCGGAAGGCATTACTGTTAATGGGCTACGGACTGGCCGCGGTGACCAAACCGATTTTCCCACTGGCGCATTCAGCAGAGGCAGTGTTCTCCGCGCGCTTCCTCGACCGGATCGGCAAGGGGATTCGGGGGGCTCCACGTGATGCTTTGGTGGCGGATGTAGCACCGCCGTCCATCCGCGGAGCCTGCTTCGGCCTGCGGCAGTCGATGGATACGGTCGGGGCCTTCCTGGGACCGCTGCTGGCCATCCTGCTGATGTACCTGCTCAGCAGCAATATCCAGCAGGTACTGTGGTTTGCCGTGATTCCCGGCTTTCTGGCCGTGTTGCTGCTCTGGTTTGGCATTCGGGAGAACTCGATAGCTCCCGCAGCACCCGGTGCGCGCCGGTCCCCGATTCGACGGGATCTGCTGCGTCGCCTGTCCCCGTCCTACTGGTGCGTCGTGCTGTTGGGGGCGGTTTTTACCCTGACCCGATTCAGCGAAGCGTTCCTAGTGCTGCGTGCCCAAGAACTGGGGCTGCCCACCGTATGGATTCCCTTGGTGCTGGTGGTGATGGCGTTGTTCTACTCACTGTCCGCCTATCCGGCTGGATGGCTGTCTGACCGTCTGAGCCGGTTCGGCTTGCTCGGTTTCAGCCTGGTCTTGCTGATTGGTGCGGACTTGGTGCTGGCCCGGGCGACCACAGAGGCGGCCTTGATGGTAGGTGTGGCGCTATGGGGCCTGCACATGGGGTTCAGCCAAGGGTTGCTGGCGACGCTCGTGGCCGATACGTCGCCGGTCGAATTCAAAGGGACCGCTTTCGGAGTCTTCAACCTAGTCAGTGGCGTAGCGATGCTGTTGGCTAGTGTGATTGCCGGTTGGCTTTGGCAATACCACGGCTCCATGGCGACCTTCACGATTGGTTCTGTGTTGGCAGCTCTCACGCTGTTCATGCTGATGCTGTTCATGCTGATGCTCTTCAGGCGGAGGATCACCGGTAGCCACTAGTTCAGCCGGTTGGCAACGCCACCATGGCGCGAACAGGTGCCACGGTGGTTCTGGCTAAAGCTGTATGAACCATTGCGGCACTTGGCTGTAGCCCCTTTCGGCGCTTTTCCGCTACGCGAGTGAGCCGGGCTGTGCACCGTCCGACCATCTTTGTTGGTATAGGAACCGTGTTCAACTAAGTCTGCTTCGCTGTCTGGGTGTAGCTGTCGTTTTTGGGTGGGGCTTAGGCAAAGGCAGGCTGGATGGCCAGAGCAGCGAGCAATAACGCGGTGACGAGCTTCATTGGCAGGTGATATTCATGCGGTTGTACATCATCCTGAATATACCTATGGCATTATCGGTGTTCAACGTCACGGAGAAGTCGCAGGGGACACTCTTTGACCGAAATGCAAAGCGGCAAGCCGCAAGAAGGCTTGCCGCTTTATTTTCTCGCAGAGGGATCAACCCTGGCTGAGCGACTTCTGCGGTCCTATGTATTCGGGGAGCTACTAGCAGCGGCCTTTCTTAGCCTGTCCTGGAGGGCAGAAGTAACCACGGCCGCGGCCTTGATCATCATCGTCGTCCCATTCCTCGTAACGTGGGTAGTCTCGGCGACGTGGCTCTACATAACGGGTCGGCTCATTGCGGTTGTCGTAACCAATGGCGGCTCCGACGCTCCCGCCAAGGGCGCCACCGATGACAGCACCATCGCGCCCACCGACGGACTCCCCAACTGCAGCACCGGCTGCACCACCCAGCGCACCGCCAAGGATCGTTGAACCACTGGCATGGGCTGTGCCTGCTAAGGCGAGCAATAGCGTAACAGGAAGCAAAATTCGAGCATTCATTAGACTCTCCAGAGTGTTTTATTGTTGATTTAGCGTACTCCTGAATTCCCTTACCGTCAGTGAAGAACTGTTAGCAATTGTTGTTCAACATCTTTAGTTGGAATAAGGGCCGCGTGGCAATGTGATGGGGGCGAACAAATTCTGAAGTAGATACCGGCTAGAACCTCTTTCGGTTGCGTGCCTAATGATCAAGGATGCCGACGCAGGCGGCGTAGCAGACCAAGCACGAGTGCCACGCCGACAATCAGTAATAGCGCGGCCTCCTCGTAACGCTTGATGTCGGCAAACAGCCACTGCAGGGTTTGGCCGAAGATGAAGCCCGCTCCGGCGATCAGTGGCGCCCAGATCGCCGCACCGATCAGGTTGAACAACACGAACCGCCAAGCGGGTACTTCGCTCATTCCGATCGTGATTGGGCCAACCACGCGAAGTCCATACATGAAGCGCACACCGACGATAACTCCTGCGTGATAGTTCAACAGCCAGCGATTAACTCGCTGAGCCCCTGGCTGCCACTGCGGGAAGCGTCTCAACAGTGCAGTGCCAAAGCGTCGGCCAAGGAAGAAGAAAGTCTGATCTCCCAGCGTGCCGCCGCACATAGCAATCGCAACGACCAAGGGAAATGACAAATAGCCCTGGTGGGCGGCGAAGCCAGCCAGGATCAAGATGGTTTCGCCCTCGAGAATGGCGCCAACGAATACCGCCAAGTAGCCGTACTCGGCAACGAGTTGTGTCAGCGTCATGGGTCATCCTCACAAATGTCGAGCAGAGAAGCCCTGAACGAGGGGGATGACAGCTCAACCAGGCCTCCCCCCCAGGGCAATTGGTGCCTGCATGGGCTAGTCCCGGAGCCATCCCTTGGCAATCGGTAGCCCTTCGCACTCTTGGCATCTCTGGAGCCGAAGTCTCAAGAAATTGCCCGCCGCGCCCGCACCGCGCCTACCAACAGCGGCAGCAGCGACACCCCAATAATCCCCAAGGTCAGCAGCGAGAAGTTATGTGCGATCAGCGGCAGGTTGCCGAACAGCAGGCCGCCATAGATGAATAGTGGCACCCAGCAGCATGACCCGACGAGTGACAGACCCAGGAAGTATCGATACGGCGTACCAACGCTGCCCGCCGCAAACGGTACATAGGTGCGAAGAATCGGCAGAAAGCGGCCGATCACGATGGTCTTGCCACCGTGGTCGGCGAAGAATGCCTGCGTGCGCTCCAAGTGACTGCGCCGGAAAACGCGCGACTGAGGGTTGGAGAACAGCTTCAACCCGATCCGTCTCCCTACCCAGTAGTTGACGTTATCGCCGAGGAATGCTGCGGCAACCAGGGTCAGAACCAACAGATGCGGATTGAGTGCGCCACCGGCCGCAAGCGCCCCACCGGCAAACAACAACGAGTCACCGGGGAGGAACGGAGCCACCACTAGCCCTGTTTCGCAAAAGACCACCAGAAACAGCACGCCATAAATCCACGGTCCATATTGCAGGCACAACGCCTGTAGATGCACGTCGAGGTGCAAAATGAAGTGGATGAGTCCTATGACAAAGTCCATGCATCTTCCTGAGGGTAAAGTACGTAATTCGATTGACTCGTGCGCAGCCTGAAGCCGCGTGAGAAGCCCATCCTATCGACCCCCGACTTAAGTCGGGCTTAAAACGGTGCTGACGGACGGGATAAACCGCTGACTCTTTCCCGACTCAGGCTGCATCGATGGGGTGCTCGAGACGGCGAAACTCGAAGGCCTGCACGCGTGCGGGTGGCAGGTTGGCCCAGACGATGTCGCTGGCTCGTTCGACGAAGCCATGCAAGGGGCGCCGGTGCATGCCGCGCAAGTCGTAGGTAAATTGGATCGCGATTCCCCCTACGGGCAGCACTCGACACCACTGCGCGAGGATGGTGGCCGTGTCATCTGCCGGCAGCGAGCGCAATGGCAGGCTGGAGACGATCGCATCGATCGGTACACTGTTCGGCAACAAATTGGCCAGTTCGGTCGCGTCGCCATGCAACACGGTCACCCCAGGAAACCGCTGGCGCAGGTGCCGTACGAATGTTGGTGAGCACTCGATGACCAGCAACCGTTCCGGTGCGAGACCCCGCTCCAACAGAGCTTGAGTAACCGCGCCGGTGCCTCCGCCCAGCTCCACTACCAGTCCATAGCCTGTTGGCACGTGGGCGGCCATACAACGGGCGAGCCGATCAGAGCTTGGCCAGATGGCGCCGACGGCAGCCGGCTTGGTGAGCAGTTCCTGAACGAATAACCAAGGGGTGAAGTGGCGTAGGCGTATGGCCAGGTGTCGCATCGGCACTCAGCGTGGCATATCAGTCACGATTAATCCCCTCATCGTTGTGTAGCCAAGGACAGCAGAAGTTCACCATATCGCTATTCAGGCACCTTATCGAGAACCTGCTTAAGCCGGACTTAAAAGCCCTGGCCATTCGACACCTAAGCTGCGCTTAAGCGAGCACCGAATAGCATTGCTCCATGCCGCCACTCCGGGTGGCTCATGCAATTCAACAGGTAAGGAGCAGGCTATGCGCTTTAGTGGGAAACAAATCGGACAGGGACTGGCAGCGATCCTTGTCGTTGCCGCTGTAGGCAGTGGGATCGCATGGTATAGCGAGGCGCGAGAGAGTGAGCAAGAGCACCAAGTGCTGTCTTCGGCCAAGCTCAGTTTGGCCCAAGCGATCGACAAGGCGACAGCCACTGCCGGCGGTCAGGCGATTTCAGCAAAGCTGAAGTCAAAGGATGGGGCATTGGTCTACAAGGTGGTGCTGTTAAACGGCGCCCAGCGCAGCGAAGTACGGATCGATGCTCAAAGTGGAGCATCGCTCGGAGTGAAGAAGGAGGATAGCGATGAGTAGGCACGTGAGGGGGAGGTAAGGCCTAGGCCAGAGGCTCACGAGGGGCCGCCGCGGCCCCTCATCAGCCGTCGCCTCACGTGGAGCATCTCTCCATAAAGGAAAGTCACTCATGCGGAGACTGTTAGTCGTCTCTTTAGTTGCGACCCTAGGCGCAGGAGTCGCGTTGTATGGCACTCGCCTTGGGCAGTGGGAGCACCAGACCCTGTCTTTCCTTAGCCTATTCGGCTTGGCTCAGGAAATCGAGGAAACGATTACCGAGGCCGTCGGCGGTCCGGACATAGCAAAACTGGCACTCAATGACGAGATGGTCGTGCACAAGGTGAGGTTGCGAAATGGGGTGTATCGGAGCGTAGGACCTGATAACGCGCAAAGTAGCGCCCCGCTTGCGCTGAAGAAAGAAGGCACCGCTGACTAGTGAGCTATGCAGTACAGACACAACGGTTATACATGCAACGAACAAATTGGAACGAGCGATGAGGCTACTTCTGGTAGAGGACGATCCGATGATTGGTGACGGCCTACAACAAGGCCTGCGCCAGGAAGGGTTCACGGTGGACTGGGTACAAGACGGCAAGGCCGCGGCACTGGCTCTGGAAACCACCCCTTACGCGCTGCTGGTACTTGACCTTGGTTTGCCACGTCGTGATGGCATGCAAGTGCTCAAGGACCTTCGGCGACGCGATGAGTCGCTGCCGGTCATCATCATCACGGCGCGCGACGCGCTGCCGGATCGGTTGGCCGGACTCAATAGTGGCGCCGATGACTACCTGGTCAAGCCGTTCGCCCTGGAGGAACTGATCGCGCGGATTCGGGCGGTCAGCCGTCGGCAGGCGGGGCGAGCACAACCCGAATTGCGTTGTGGGCCGCTACGGCTTGACCCGGTGCAGCATCTGGTCTGGCTGCACGACGAACCGGTCTCGATGTCCGCCAAGGAGTTCTCATTGCTGCATGAGTTGATGCGCGCCCCCGGTGCCGTCCTGTCGCGCGAGCAGTTGGAGGAGAGCTTGTATGGCTGGGGGGAAGAAGTCAGCAGCAACGCGGTGGAAGTGCACATCCACAACCTGCGTAAAAAACTGGGAACCGAGGTAATCCGCACGGTGCGTGGAGTCGGTTATCACATAGGGAGTGATGCATGAATTCGCTGCGCCGCCGCTTGCTGTTATGGCTGCTGCCGGCCACCTTCTTGGCCGGGGTATTGGCGAGCGTAGGTACCTATTGGGGCGCGTCGTTGGTACTGAGCGACCTGCTGAATGATCAGATGCGCTACATCGCCGAGAACGTCAGCGTGGGCAGTGGCGGCGATCACGTTGCCTTGATCGACTCTGCCAAGTACAAGAAACATACCGAAGACGACCAGGCCGACGAGGTGTTGCTGCAGGTATGGGACAACCAAGGCCGGCTGCGTTACACGACGAATCCGTCACTTTCGTTACCGCCGCCGCAACAGGCCGGGCTGCGCGATGTCACAGTGGGCAATCAGACCTGGCACACCTTCGTCAGCCAGCGTGGCGATCGGCGGATCCGTGTAGCCCAAGCCAAGGATGCACGCTGGGAGGCGCTGGCCGGTGTCGCAGTGCATCTGTTCTGGCCGGTGTTGTCGCTGATTCCGCTGCTGGCACTATTCCTGTGGTTCGGTATCGGTTACGGGCTGAAGCCTTTGCGGCAAATCACGTCAGAACTGGCCGAACGCAACGTCAAGAGCATGGATCCGATCTCTACGACATCCTTACCTAGCGAGGTCAAACCGCTGGTACTAGCCCTCAACGATCTGTTGCAGCGCCTGGATCAGGCCTTCTCCATGCAACGGGATTTCATTGCCGACGCCGCACACGAATTGCGTACCCCCATCATGGGGCTCAGCATTCAGGCCCAGTTAGCGCAACGCGCTACTGACGAGGCCGAGCGCCAGACGGCACTGGCACAACTCCAACAGGGTGTCGTCCGGCTTGGCCACCTGGCTCAGCAATTACTGACGTTGGCCCGGTTGGAGCCCGATGCGCAGTCGCCAGCACCACAGGCTGTTGAGCTAACGGCGCTTTGCAAATCCGTCATCCTGGAAAAGGTGCGGCTGGCCGACGCCAAGCAGATTGACCTGGGCCTCGCCGAGCATGACCCCGCCGAAGTCACCGGCGATCTGGAGACGCTACGCATCTTGCTCAACAATCTGGTCGACAACGCGATCCGTTACACCCCGCCAAAGGGCAAGATCGATCTCGCGGTGCGCCTGAACTCGTACGGCGCTGTGCTCGAAGTATGTGATAACGGCCCCGGCATTGCCGAGACCGAGCGCTCACGGGTACTGGAGCGCTTCTATCGTGGCAGCCTCCCAACCAACGAGTCCGGCAGTGGACTGGGATTGTCTATCGTCAAACGTATTGCCGAGCAGCACGGTGCGGTCGTGACGCTAGATGCCGGGCCAGGAGGCAAGGGGTTAAAGGTACAGGTGCGCTTCCCCTATGCGGCCGCGGCCTACCGGGCAATCAGCGAGAGTGAGCCGCGGTTACCGTGACGTAACGACTTAAAGCCCAGCTTCCCTATGGCCATTAGGGCTGACTTGGATGGGGGGCAACAATAAAAACAGCCAGCAGTAGAGGAGCATGATGACAGTTGAGACGGTTTCCCTATTAGCCCGTGCTCGCCAATGGGCTCGCACGATCAAACGGGATGTACATGCGCTGTGGTTGGCGGCCCGTGACTCGCGCCCCCCCTGGTATGCAAAGCTGCTTGCGCTCGCGGTGGCCGCTTACGCGCTCTCCCCAATCGATCTGATTCCGGACTTCATCCCAATCATCGGTTACCTCGATGACATCGTGATTGTTCCGCTTGGGGTGTTGCTCGTTGTGCGTCTGATCCCCGCTGAATTGATGCAGGAGTATCGCGAAGCCGCCGCTGCAGCGACCAACCGTCCGGTGAGTCGTGCTGCCGCGCTCGTCTTTGTGACCGTCTGGATTGCGTGCACGGTCGGCGTGGCGTTACTACTGCTTCGCTGACGGCTCCGCGTGACCCACGGTACCGTGAGCCACCCTCCTGGTTTGTCAGAACTTGCCCGTTTACCGAGCCGCTTGAAGCCCGTGCACTGCTTTCTTACCAAGCGACAACGACTGCGGATTCGCTAGGCATGGAAGGTAATCGCCAGATACAGGGCGAAGACGCCATATAGCAGCCCTACGGGGGCCAAGACACGACTATCTACACTGCCTCGCCGGAACATTCTCCACAACAGGATGATGGCTGCAGCCGTGATCAGCCCCGAAGCCAGTAATGGACCATCAAAGAGCCACGGCGTGAAGAAGATGCCCAGTGCGCTAGGAATGGTCGCCTGAATCATCATGGCACCGGAGATGTTCGCCAGCGCCAAGCGTTCCTTCCCTTGGCGTACCCAGATCAAGGCATTCATGATCTCGGGCAATTCGGTTGCAACCGGGCTTAACAGCAAGGCAACCAGATGCGGCGATAGCCCGAATGCCACACCGATCGATTCGAGTTGGCCGACAAACGTATGGGAAGCAACAGCGATGACTGCCAATGCTGCCAGCACTTGCAATGCAGCCCAGCCCAAGGTGGCGTTGTGGGGGCGGAACTTGAGTGCCTCCAGTTCCTCCTCTTCTGGCGCAGTGTCTGCCGTGACGATTTCGCGCCAGACATACACCGCATAAGCGACGAGGAACAGCACTCCGAGCCAGGGTTTAATGGCGAATGCCACGAGTCCGAGCGCCACCTTGAGAACGAAGATCGCCAGGAATGCCAGCTGATCATGGCTGAGCCGCTGGTGATCCACTATCACCCGGTGATTGGAGCGTTGCAGTCGTTGTCGGTTACGCCATAGTGCCAAACCGACTACGGCATAGGCTAAGGTTGCCAGCACCAGGGGGCCGCCCATCGCGGCACCGACACCAATATCTCTTTGCTGCGGGGTACTGCCGAACGCCACGGCGGTAAACGTGACGGCGCTTTCCGGCAAGGCGGTGCCAAAAGCAGCCAATACCGTGCCGACGGCCGTGGCACCCAATTTCATATGGCGCCCGCACCACTCGATGCCGTTGACGAAGAATTCACAGGCCAGGTAAATGGCCAAGGCAGATAGGAAAAACAAGAAGAGTGTCAGGAGCATAGCGCAAACAGGGCCAGGCAAGCAGATAACCAATGGCGCAACGATACGGCTTGCCCGGCAGGCAAACGCATCGTGGCCAAAGGTCTCGCCGGGCGGATCCGGTAATCCGGATGCTGATCACGCCATGAAGCGCAGGGCTTCAAGTTTGTTGACGTGATCTCCCCGGCAAACTCCGCCGGAGATGGCTACTCCCCAATGACAACGGGTCGAATTGTGGCATCGATGAGGGGGCTTGGCAATCTGGCGCCACGCCTACGTGGCACCTCACACTGTAGGACTGACAAGGAGATAGGTCCGCCCTCATGACTTAGCTGGGCTTTTGGAGTTTTCTTTCCCGCCGAGTGCGATCCTGCAGGACCTGGTGCCGCCGATGGTCCGTCATCTTCTTCCACTCTCGGCACTCGTCACGCGTCCGGAAACAGCCAACACAAAGACTAGTTTTCCCGTCGAACTTGCACAGGTCGATACACGGAGATTTAACAGCCATGCGGCGAGCACTCCAGCCATCGGAAGACGTTGCCAGGCGAGGCTCCCGAGGGGGTAAAGATTGTTCAATGCGGCTTGGCATGACGGGCCCGATGTCGAGAGACAGGACGCCTGTAGGGCCCTGTACTGTGCAGTGTCGTCGGCGCCGGCTTGGAAATTCGAGATATTTCTCAAACGCACCGGCAGCCGATACCCCCTTATCCTGCGATGTGTACCACTCCCTGTACTGCCATCACTGTGCCAACCAGGATCATCAGCAGGCTCGACAGATACGGCATCTTGCGGGCGATGGCCCCCATGTTGCCGAAGCGCTTGCCCACTTGGCGCGCGCCCCAGGCGGCGATCACGCCGACACTGACCAGCGAAATCGCCAGCCCGATACTGAATGAGGCTACCATGGCGGCGCCCAGGGTGAAGCGCTTCAGGTGCAGGCAGATCATCAGGATCGTCACCGAGGCGGGACAGGGCATCAGCCCACCGGTCAGGCCAAACATGGCGATCTGCGTTGTCGTCACCTCCCGCCCGGCGAAGCGACGCTTGATATCCTCGGCATGGGCGCGCTCGTGGGCGTCTTGATACTCACCGCCAGCCTCGAACGCATGTGAATGGCCATGGTCATGATCGTGCTCATGGTCGTGATGATGGTGGCCGTGCGCTTGGCCCATATGGTCATGGTCGTCTTCGCTAAAGGTCACCTCGAAGCGGTGAGCGTGATCGCCATGGCCGATGCTGAGCAGCACCTCGAACTCGTGCGGCTCGGGGATCTCGTCTCGCGACTCCAGATACTCCCCCCGTGTTTCCAACGCGAATGCCTGCTGGCTTCCATCGGCACGCACCGTTTCAATAGTGATCGTGTCGTGCGGCTTGAACGGCGCAGGATGCATGTGGTGGTCGTAGCCATAGAGGCGGAAGCGCGGCGGCACCCCGTCTTCAAAGACCTGCAGTTCGATCACCCCATGGCCGGTATTGATGATCCGACCGCCGTGTGGAGCGTGCGTTTGCGCCCGTGCCGCCAGATCATCCCAGCGGGTGCGCATGAACATCCAGACGGCGACGCCGATCACGATCACCCCGGACAGGATCATGAAATAGGGCTCGGCCTGTTCGGCGATTAGCTGGTTGCCAAACTTCAAGGCGACGGCGGCCAGAGCCCAGACGATCAATGAATGGGACAAGGCGGCACACAGGCCCAACAGAATCGCTTGCCCGATACTGCCGCGAATGGCGACGATGAACGAAGCCATCATGGTCTTGGAATGGCCCGGCTCGAGGCCATGCAGCGCCCCGAGCAGGATGGCGGTCGGAATGAACAGCCACAGATTGGTCGATCCCTGCTGGATCAAGTCGGCGATGGGCGGCATGAAAGACCTTCGATAGAATGAGTATTAAAACGCTCGCGCAACGCTCCGTTGCCGCGACTAAATATACTATACCCCACTATACTAGTTAGGTGGTCACTTAGGGAATGCACATGGCGCATACCATCAAAGGCAAGAAACAGCTACTCACCCGGATCCGTCGCATCAAAGGGCAGGCGGAGGGGTTGGAGAAGGCACTGGACGCGGAGACCGACTGCGCGGCCATCCTGCAACAGATCGCCGCGATCCGCGGCGCGGTTAATGGACTGATGGCCGAGGTACTGGAAGGTCACCTGCGCGAACACCTGGGACCGGACGTGACTGACCCGAAGCAGCGCAGCGAGGATCTAGAACAGATCGTGGGCATTCTGCGCTCTTACTTGAAGTGAGCCGCGACGGGGAAACGGTATCCGCAGTACTCACGGGAACAAGGCAATGAACTGGAAAGAAGGACTCCGCCAGACGGGCGTCCCGGCGGCACTGGGCGCCGCGCTACTCTTTGGCGCGGGCACGCCGCTGGCTAAATTTCTGCTGAACAGTGTCAGCCCCTGGCTGCTGGCGGGGCTACTCTATCTTGGCTCGGGCGTGGGTCTTACGCTGTACCGCCGTCTGAGCCGGGCCGAAGCACGCGCCAGGAAGCACCATGGTTCGCCGGCGCCATCGTGTCGGGCGGCATCGTCGGCCCGGTCTTGCTGATGCTGGGCCTAACCGGAAGGCCGGCCTCCGGTGCCTCGCTGCTGCTCAATGCCGAAGGGGTGTTCACCGCGTTGCTGGCCTGGTTCGCCTTCTAAGGAGAATTTCGACCGCCGCATTGCCCTGGGCATGCTCGCCATTGTCGCGGGGGTCTTGGTCTTGAGCTGGCCTGGGGAAGCACGGTTCGCCGGGTTGTGGCCGGCACTGGCGGTCCTGGGAGCCTGTTTTGCCTGGGGCATCGACAACAACCTGACCCGGAAAGTCTCGCTGACCGACGCCACCTGGATTGCGTCGGCCAAAGGGCTGGTCGCCGGTTCGGTCAACCTGATTCTGGCCATCGGATTGGGTGCTTCGTTGCCAGCCCTGCCGAACCTTGCAGGAGCAATGGTCGTCGGCTTCCTGGCCTACGGGGTGAGCCTGGCCTTGTTCGTAGTGGCATTGCGTCACCTCGGTACCGCCCGTACCGGCGCCTATTTCTCGGTCGCTCCGTTCTTTGGCGCAGTGCTGGCCCTGGCGATGGGCGAACCGCTCACCTTGCCACTGCTGATCGCCGGCGGACTGATGGCGATTGGCATCTGGCTGCACCTGACCGAACGCCACGAACACGAGCACACCCACGAAGCGATGGTGCACCACCACGAGCATGTCCATGACGAGATCACCAGCACGAGCATGGCTACCCAGTCGTGCCTGGAACCAAGCACCGTCATCGCCATCTGCACGACGTGTTGACGCATACGCATCCGCATTTCCCGGACTCGCATCATCGTCATAAGCATTGATATGCCGATGCGTCGATACACCCTGTAAGGGTCTAGCAAGATGGAGAAGCCCGCATAACAGCGGGCTTCTTTGCGTTAGGCCATCCTGAATAGACCTGGGTTTCTAAACGAATTGAGACCCTCGGTCGAAGAACTCCGTCCGCTTAGTGCCGGTGAACGGACGTGATCGATGGCAGCAGTGACGGACTGCTTTGGCCGAGGAGCAGTCGCCCAGTGACGTTGCCTCAAATGACTACTGTTCGGCCAAAGCAGTCGTTGGTCTCCAATGGTGCCAACGGCTACTTTCGGGCAGAAGCGGTCATCGGTAGTGATAGTGCACTGTTTCTTCCGGCCGATTTGAAGGCCTGGCGATATCCATATCCTTAAGCCAAACATGCATTCCACCAAGTTCAAACCTTCTGGAATGCGGGCTGAACAATTTTTAATGCGCTTCGCCTTAAGCCGATAACGGCTCACGCCGCCAAGCGAGTTCGGTCCATCCTCGGCGGTGGGTTTCAGCGCGCAGGGTAGCATCCGGGTTCACCGCGTGCGGGTACTCTACTGCCTCCAGCAACGGGATGTCGTTGAGAGAGTCGCTGTAGCCATGACTGCCAACCAACGTCTCTCCCTGTTGCTCCAGCCATGCTTGCAATCGGGTGATCTTGCCTTCCCGGTAACTCAGTACGCCATGGGTTTTACCGGTGTAGGCGCCTTCCTCCATTTCCAGCAGAATTCCGATGGAGTCTCTCACTCCCAGCCGCTGCGCAATCGGCCTGACTAGATGCTCACCGGTGGCCGAGATGATCAGCAGGCGGTCCTCCCGCTGACGATGCAGTTCAATCTGGCGCAGAGCCTGCGGGAAGATGCGAGGCAGGATCACCTCCTCGATAAACTGGTTAACCCAGTCTTCCACCTCGGTGTGCGTCAGACCGAACAAGGGCGTGAGGGTGTAGGCCATGTAGTCTTCCATGGCCAGCTCCCCGGCATAGTAAGCGCGCAACATTTCGGCCTCACGAGGCAGCATGGCGGCCGGAGCCAGCTCATGCGCAACCTGGTAGTTCAACCACAGGCTGGAGCTGTCGCCGTCGACCAGCGTGTCGTCCATGTCAAAAATCGCCAGGGCCATTTAGTGCACCTCGCGCATTTGCTGGCGGTCGATCAACACCGCTATTTGGGTGCCGGTAGGCAGTAGATCATCGGCGCTGCGATTGAGATGGTCGATCAGCAAGGTGGTCCCCTGGGCTTCTACGTGATAGCGAATGATGTTGCCGAGCAATTGGTGCTGGCGGATGATCGCGGCCACTGGCGCGAAATGGGCTGGGTAGCTACGGCCGGGCTCGCTCAACTGAATGGATTCCGGACGAATCGCCAAGTGCCCCTTCAAATCAAGGCCCAATAGCTGCTTGGCCTCGGTCGGAGCTAGCAGGTTGTAACTGCCCATGAAGCGCGCCACAAACTCGGTGGCCGGTTGGGTATAGATGGTCTCGGCAGAACCTTCTTGCACGATGCGTCCCTGGTTCATCACAAA
This sequence comes from Neisseriaceae bacterium JH1-16, assembly GCA_025989215.1. GTDB lineage: Bacteria > Pseudomonadota > Gammaproteobacteria > Burkholderiales > Chromobacteriaceae > Crenobacter_A. Next base: position 186,600 of record JAPDNP010000009.1, read on the forward strand.
GATACGGTCCGACAGCGTGAGCGCCTCTTCCTGATCGTGGGTGACAAACACCGTGGTCAGGCCAAGCCGGCTCTGGATATCGCGGATCTCCTCGCGCAGGCTGCGGCGGATGCGAGCATCGAGCGCCGACAGCGGCTCATCCAGCAGTAGAATCCGCGGCTCCACCACCAGCGCCCGCGCGAGGGCCACGCGCTGGCGCTGGCCGCCCGACAGCTCATGCGGATAATGGTGTTCCTTGTTGGATAGTTCGACCTGCCGGATCACCTCCGCCACGCGCCGAGCCATTTCCTCAGCCGGGCACTTCAGCATCTTCAAGCCGAAGGCAATGTTCTCGGCCACGGTCATGTTGGGGAACAGTGCGTAGTGCTGGAACACCATGCCGATACCGCGCTTTTGCGGGGCAAGGTGGGTGATGTCTTGGCCATCGACCCGAATCTGGCCTTGGTCCGCCTCGGTCAAGCCGGCCAGACAGCGCAGCAGGGTAGATTTGCCGCAGCCGCTTGGGCCGAGCAGGGTCACGAACTCGCCCTTCTTGAGGCCGAGCTGGATGTCTTCAAAGACGGTCGTGGTGCCGTATCGTTTGCTAAGGCCGGAAATTTCAACGTAATACATATGGCATCCTAATTAGTCCTGCCGGCCAAGCCGGGTGGCAAACCAGGTCAGTACGAGGGTAAACAGGAAATAGCTCATGACCACGGCACTGGTGAAATGGCCACTGGCGTTATGCATGTTGTAGAGATACACCTGCAGGGTTTCGTAGCGCGAGCCCACCAAGAGGTTGGCGAATACGAACTCGCCCAACAAAAAGGAAAACGACAGAAACAGCGACGCCATCAAGCCCTTGCGCAAATTCGGCAGAATCACGCTAAGGAAAGCACGCGGCGTACTAGCGCCCAGCAGATAGGCGGCATCCATCAGATCACGCACGTTGAGCGCGAGCAGGCTGTTGGCCAGCGCGCGGTACATAAAGGGCAAAGCGATGGTGAAGTAACAGCCGACCAGAATCCATGGCGTGCCCACCAGCGGCAGCGGTCCGCCGGCGAACACTTGCAGCAGCCCTACTGACGCCACTACTGGCGGCATGGCGAATGGCAGCAGGATGATGATGTTCATCCAGCGGTCCAGCCACGGGAAGCGATAAAACACTACGAACGCAGCCGGGATGATGATGACGGTACTCAACAGTAGCGTACCTACACATACCAGCAAGGAATGCCCAAACGCGGTCAAAAATCTTGCGTCCTGCCACAGTTGCCAATACCACGCCAGAGTGAAGCCCTCGGGCAAGATGGAGGCCTCCCAGCGCTGAGTCAGTGAATAGAGCAGCGTGGCCACTATCGGCAGCGCCAGCAGCAGGATCAACAGGGTGACCACCAAATGGTGGTAGCGGTCAGCGCGCATGGTAGCTCCTCTTGAGCAGCCACTGGTTCACCACGGCAACTAGCGCGAGCAACGCCACCAACAATACCGATAACGCCGCGGCCAAGTTAGGTTCCAGGTAGACGTTGCCGGACACCAGGCTGGCGATGCGCACAGTGACTAAGTTGAAATTGCCGGAGGTCAAGGCAAAAGCCGTGGCGTAGGCGCCTATCGCATTGGCCAACAGCAGAATGAACGTACCCAGCAGGGCCGGCGCCAGCACAGGCAGACCCACGTGTCGCCAGTAAGCCCAGTGGTTCGCCCCCAGCAGTGCGGCGGCCTCTTGCCAGTGGTCGTCCAGCGCATCGAGCGCCGGATACAGCAGCAACAGCCCGAGCGGTAGTTGAAAGTAGGTGTAGAGCAGGATCAGCCCGCTACGTGAATACAGGTGGAAGTCATCCAGCCAGCCCCATTGCCGGAACAGCAGGGTGAGCGCGCCGTTGGTGCCGACGATGATGATGAAGGCAAAGGCCAGCGGCACCCCGGACAGATTGCTGGTCATGTTGATGAACGCGACCACCAGGTTCTTCAGACGGTTTTCCACCCGGCGCAGCGAGGCGGCGCCGACAAGGGTAATCAGTAACCCGACCACGCTGGAGTAGAGCGAGATGCGCAGGCTGTTGTCGAACGCCTGCAGATAAAACGGCGACCCTAGGACTTCCCTGAAGTGCTCCAGAGTCAGGCCTTCATCGCCCTGGATGCTGTGCGCCACCACCCAGCCCATTGGGGCGAGGCAAAACAACAGTAGCATCACAAACAAAGGCGCCAGCAGCAGTGCCGCTCGCCAGTGCCGCAGGCGTGACGGACGAGCCGTCACTGCCCCTGCCGGCACGGGCAGTGACGAAGAAAGAGTGGTTTTCATTAAGCAAGCAACTCCGGATTGCGCTGCTTGTTGTGGGACAGTCCAAGCAGGTCGGCCACGATGCCGCATAGTTCGGTTTGCCGCACGGGCGCCTCGTGGCAATGGCTGAAACGGTTGCCCAGCAGAAATAGCGGCACCTGGCGCTCTTCGGGCAACAGCCCGCCGTGGGTGCGATCATTGTTCATGCCATGATCGCTGGTCACTAGCACCTGATAGCCTTCGGCCAGCCAATGCGGCAGATAGGCGGACAACAACTTGTCGAAGCGGCGCCCGGCATTGCGGTACTGCGAGCTATCCAGGCCGTAGCGATGGCCGGCATCATCCACGTTCATCGGGTGGATCAACAGGAAGTCCGGGTCGTGCCGGCGGCGTAGCGATTCGGCGTCTACCAGCAGGTGATCGTCTGGGTAATCGTCGCAGTGATAGAACACGCCGTGCTGGATCGGCAACGTGGCATCGTCGGTAAAGCGGTCACGCACCGCGTCATATGGGGCGCGGTTATAAAGTTCGCTGACCCAGTGGTAAGCCGCGGCGGCGGTCTTGCGGCCGCCAGTGCGCGCCAGACTGAAAATACTCTCCTGGCTGGTCAAGCGAACCACGTCGTTGTGCACGATGCCGCTTTCCACGGGCGGAACGCCGGTCAGGATGCATTCATAAAGTGGGCGTGACAGCGAAGGCAGGGCGCACTCCAGGCGGTAGAGGCTGGCCAAGCCAGCTTCACGCAACCCTTGCAGGTAGCCCATGCCATCATGGGCTACCTGCCACGCCAGGCCATCGATCACTACCAAAATGACCTTGCTGTGCATTTCAACCTCACTGCATGTTGACCATAACTTGCTCTTGCCACTGACGCGGCAATTGCTTGGTGGACGCTTCCCATGCGGCAAAATCTTGGATCGGCTTGGCGGCACGGTACTGCGCTGCCGGTAGCAACTTAGCCGCTACGTCGTTCGGGAGTTTTACCGAAGTGCGAATCGGGCGGGCATAACCACGCGCCAGGTTGATCTGGCCTTCATCGCTGAAGATGTACTCGCGTGCCAGCTTGGCCGCGTTCGGATGCTTGGCGTACTTATTGATAACGGTGGAGTAACCGGCGATCACCGAACCATCCTGCGGGATCACTACGTTGAAGCGGGTGCGGTCGATCTTGTCGCGATAAGCAAGGGCATTAAAGTCCCACTGAATACCTACTTCCACTTCACCTTTTTCCAGGTTGGCGATGCTGGGTTCGTTCAGCGATAGGCGGCCTTGCTTGGCGAGCTTGCCAAAGAATTCCAGGCCCGGCTTCAGGTTCTTTTCGTTACCACCCATGGCCAGAGCCGCCGCCAGCACGGCGCTGTTGGCGCGTGCCGACGTGCCTACGTCGCCCAGCGCCACCTTGTACTTACCCTTGAGCAGGTCGTTCCAGGTCTTGGGCGTATCCTTCACCAGCTTGTTGTTGACGATGAAGGCGATGGTGCCGGTATATGCCACCGCCCAATGCCCATCCTTGTCTTTGGCCCAGGCCGGAATCTGGTTCCAAGTCGACGGCTTGTATGGTTGGGTCACCCCCTTTTGCACTGCCACCGGGGCAAACGCGTAGCCTACGTCACCGATATCGCCGGTGGCGTTATTCTTCTCGGCGTCGAACTTGGCGATTTCCTCAGCCGAGCTCAGGTCGGTATCCAGGTGCTTCAAACCATACTTCTGCGTCAGCTGGCTCCAAGTGTCTTTCCAGTTGGCCCAGTCGTCGGGCATGCCCAGGCTGTTAACGGCGCCTTCTTTCTTGGCTGCGCTGATCAAGCTGTTCAGGTCTTGGGCTACGACCTGGGTGACGGTAAAGCTCAGGGTTCCGGCAACGATGCCAGCCATCAGTTTGTTCATGCTTCCCACCATCTGGACTAGTCAAAAAAAGCAGGGCCGATCATAGGGATGGTTTGTGGCAATATCGTGGCAGTTATGTTTCATTCACGTGTATTTCTGATTGGCACGTGATTATTCTTGCCAATAAAGGTCCCCAACACTCGGTTTGAGCAGGTTCATACGGCTGTAATCCGCATTTGTTAAAAAGCCAGTCATACAAAAACAAAGCTGGACTAGTCCTGGAACAATGAACGACCGCTCTCCCACTCAGATCACCCATATCCGCCAATCGCTGGAAAGCCAGATAGAAAGCGGTTTGCTCTCCCCGGGAATGAAACTGCCCTCCGAACGCGAGCTGAGCGAGCTTTTTTCCACCACCCGCATCACCCTCAAGGATGCGTTGCTGGCGCTGGAAGCCGAGGGGCGCATCTACCGTGAAGAACGCCGCGGCTGGTTTGTGGCCTATCCGCGCCTTGTCTACAACCCGCTCTATCGAACGTATTTCCAAAAGATGGTGACGCGACAAAAGCGCCAGGTAGAAACCAAGGTGGTGGCGACCAGCCAAATCATGGCCAGCCCGGCGCTGTGCAAGGAAATGGAGCTCTCCGCCTTAAGCCGGCTATACCAGATCTGCCGGTTGCGTTACTTGGATGGCCGTGCAGTTTCGTATGTTGAGCATTTCCTCAAGCCGGAGCGCTTCCCCAACATCCTGGAACGGGACCTGTCGCAGTCACTCACCCTGATGTACGAGAAACACTACGACATCCATTTTTCCCGTTCGCGTTTCGACATCTACCCTTCGGCAGCTCGCGGCGAGGTCGCCCAGCGCCTGAGCGTGACTGCGGGCAGCCCGATCTTGGTAATTACCCGAGTGAACTATGACCAGCATGGCGCACTGATCGACTGCGACCACGAATACTGGCGCCACGATGCGGTGCGTATCTCGGTGGATAGCCAGATGGAACAACCATGGGGTGAGGAAGGCGAAGCATGAACGCCAAAACGGATAAGCCGGGGAAACGACATGGCCTGGATTAGCCTGCTGATCGCAGGGGTCTTTGAGGCAGTGTGGGCTATCGGCCTCAAGCGCAGTAACGGCTTTAGCGTACTCATTCCATCACTTTGCACCATTGGTGCGATGGGGATGAGCATCTGGCTGCTGGGGGTGGCAATGCGTGACATCCCGATTGGGGTAGCCTATGCCGTTTGGACTACCATCGGCACTCTACTGGTGTTCGTGTTTGGCGCCCTGTCGGGTCAGCAACCCATGAGCCTGCTGCAAGCCACCTGTCTACTTGGCCTCGTCGTCTGCGGTCTTGGGTTGAAATTCGGCTAGTGCCCGGTCACTGCCCTAACTTGAAAGTATGCCGCTCATGCAAGACATCCAGGATCGATTCAACTCTCTGTTGAGCCACAACGTAGGCGGCCAGGAACAATGGCCTGTTCCCAAACTCACGCCTGCCATCGCCGCAAAGCTGTTGGAACGGCTCGACAGCCTACGCCTGTTCGGCCACGCCTATCCCTTTTTGACCAATCTGACCTATGGTCAGTACCGGCCGATCGAACTGCTCGATTTCGCTTGGCGCCATGGACTGGACGGCGTTTGTATTCATTTACTGGATGGGGAAGAACGCAGCCTCAGCCGGATGAGTGACGATGAACTGCGTACGGTCGCCCGTCGGGCCGATGAGTTGGGGCTGACGATCCATCTGGAGATCAGCAGCACCCAAAAGGCAGACGTGGATCGTGCGGTGGAGATCGCGCGGGTTATGGGGGGGCAGAATATACGCGTCTACTCTCGCTACGAGGGGCGCCTTTCCCAAGTGATGGGGCTGATCGAGACCGACCTACACTACCTGGCGCAACTGGCGGACCGCCACGACCTTTATTTCGATTTCGAGCAACATGAGGAGCTCAAGAGCGGGGAAATTGCCGAGTTGCTCCTGCGCCTCAATCACCCGCGCCTTCACGCCTTGTTCGACTTCGGCAACATGATCAATGCCTGCGAGCAGCCGTTGCAGGCGTTACAGAATCTGGCGCCCCATATTCGGCAGGCGCACATGAAGGGTGTGCGGATCGTTCGTGAAGAACATGGTTTTGGCCATTACGGTGTACTGCAGGGTAGTGCGGACGACGACCTGCCCAGTGCCCGCATGCTGTACGAACTGCTGATGCTCGGCGAGCAGGTCCCACAAGTTATCGCTTTTATCCTGGAGCAGGAAAACCACTACGTCGCCCCCGCATTTCGAATGACCGATGAGGAGAGCGACCCGTATATTCCCTATCGCGCGATGAGCGAAACCCCGTTGCCTCCGGGCTATACCGTTGAGCAGATGATGGCTGAAGAAGAGTGCTGGGCGATCAACCAGATCACTTATGTGCGCGGTGTACTGCAGGACCTCAGGATGTTGGCAGAATGCGCGCTGAAAACGTCCGCTGGCCTAGCTTGTCATTCATGCTGAGGAACTTAGTTCCCCTTGTACTCTTGGCCAATGCTTGCTGTCTGCGAAATGATGAATAAAGTGGACTGTCCCTAGAACCGTAGACACTCCCGACCCTCACGCCGAGGCCCGCTCAAAGTCCTCGGGACTGATGCCGCCAAGATGGCTATGGCGGCGGGTGCGGTTGTCAAAGGCTTCGATGTAGTCGAACACATCGGAACGGGCCAGGTCGCGGGTTTTGTAGAGGCGTTTGCGGATGCGCTCTTTCTTCAGGCGGCTGAAGAACGATTCGGCCACCGCATTCTCCCAGCAGTTCCCACACCGACTCATGCTCGGCCCCAGTCGATTGGTCAGACAGAAGCGGCGCCAATCGTCACTACCGTACTGCGAACCCTGGTCCGAATGGA